>NZ_CM195525.1:0-1462500 GCF_043194675.2 Xanthobacter lutulentifluminis
TCTGCCAGACCGCGGTGATCGGCGAGACTGAAGTCACCACGAGCACGATCTGTACGGGCGATGCCGCCAAGCCGGCGATGGCATTGATGGTGTCGCCGACGCCAACCGGCGCCGTGGCGAAATAGCCGGGCTGCAGCAGCAGCTCAGGACCATCCGCGGTGACATACTGCCATTCGCGCTGCGAGCGCTGGCCTGAGGCGAGCGCCACACCGAGCGACCTTGAGCGCAGAGAGAAGGGATTGAACGCCATCGGATGCCTCAGGAGGTCGGAGCGTAGTCACGGGCCCAGTCGACGTCGAGGACGTGCCCACTGCCGAGCGTGAGGCGCGTCCACCCGCGCAGTACCTTGCCGCCGGAGATCGCCGGGAACAGGTTCTTGGTGAAATGGCCGGGCCCATACTTGCCGCTGGTGGGCATCGCTGTCGCCGCCCGAACGCATGTATTGAGCACACGTCCATATGTTGCTGACGCCGGATCTCCATCCTCAACAAGCAATGTGCCGTAAAACTCCGGAATGTAGATATCACCGATGCCGATATTGTCGGCGTTGTAACCGATCCCAGAGGGATTGCACGCAATGATATTATCGGACCACACTTGCTGACTTGCGCCGGAGCCGAGATAGACGGAATACAAATTACGAAAAGTATTTCGCGTGGCGATCACGCGGACGGTATCCGTCCACACACCGGGGAACGTGCTGCCCGACGTCCATTTGCCGTTGGGCAGCCGCCCCGCGTGGACGTGTAGCGGATCGCCGTCGAAGGTGTTTCCGTCAAGGTTCACCGTGCCGCGCCCCAGCGCATAGAAGCAGCCGCCGGTCTGGTTGCCGACGTAGTTTCCACGGACCGCCAGATTGGCATAGGCGATGTAAGGGTTGGCTGCAGAGCCGTTCAGGTGGATACCCAGCGCACCGCCCCACAGGACATTGTCACTGATGATGGAATTGCGCAGCGATCCACCCAGGACGTAGACCTGGGTGCCGATAATATCCTGCGCGCGGATGGACGGATCGACTGGCCCAGTGCGCGAGTAGCGCTGGCCGTATCCGTAGTTGGAGTACGCGCTGGTCGGAGCCAGTGTGCGCACGCAGATGTTGTCCGAGACGGTGAAGCCGAATGCGCCGAGCTGGGTCCCGCCGACGCCGTCGACATTGTTCTCATAGAAGTAGGGGTAAGGCGCCACGATGCCGCCGGCGCCATCCGGCTCGAACACGTAAAAGCCGGCCGGATTTGCTGTCGGCGCGGTGCCGCCCAAAACGATCCAGCCGATGAAGTCGGCGGACGCGGCGGAAAACCGCCGGGCGTTGAACATGTCGATGATGATATTGTCGGTGACGGCGACGTTCAGCAGAGCCGTCACACCCTCGGTCGAACCGATGGACCCGCACTGCACTGCGATCGCGTGGCCCTGGCATCGGATCAGTGTATTGTCCGAGATCTTCGCAGTCTTCGCGCCAAGAACACGGATACCCTGACAATCAATCAGGGTATTGTTGGTGATGATGATATTCTGTTTCGCCGGGAAACCGGCGCTGTCCAATGTGTGAACTGCAATTGCATCGTCATTAATTGCAGAAAGGCAGTTCTTTTCTACAACAACAATACCGCAGTCGATGATACGGATGCCATCCGCTACGCCCTTGTCCAGGACGCATCCGGACACTTCGACTTGCCGCGCCCCAACGATCGTCAGAGACAGGAAAGACGAATTGCGGAAGCTGCAATTGATGATCTTGGCGGTGCCGCCGGTGGGTTGGAAGCCGGCGAGCGGCGAGCGCTGCGACCAGTCGCCACCGACGCCCCAGGTACCCTCGAAGCCAACACCGTCGAGATGGATGCTTCCGATGATGGAAGATCCCAGGAACAGATCGTTGCGCGTGAGCTGGACGGTGTCGTCGTGGTAGATGACGCTCGAGAACATCCCATCGCCGACGATGCGGATATCGCCGGAGAGCGTCAGCGACGGGGTATTATTGGGCTTGCGGAAGCGGCCCTTGGGCAAATAGCCGACGAGACCGTTGGCGCCGATGTAGGTCAGCCAGGCTTGCAGCGCAGCGTGGTCGGAGACCACCCCGTCGCCCTTTGCGCCGAACCATCCTGCCGAGACCGGGCGCCCCGCAGGCGCCATCTGCCACCAGCGGCCATCTGCGTCTTGACGGGCCATGGGCCCGGCGCTCGTGCCGAGCACCATGACCATGCCTTCGCCGAGGTCACCCGGCACGGCGTGGCCAGAGGTCCGCCAGACACGCACCAGAGGCACCCGCGTGGGCAGCTCCTGCCACGTGATGTCGAGTGCCGGCACGCCGGAGAGGGCGCCATCCTCGATCGCAGCTTGGATGCCGGCGACCTGGGCTTCCTGCGTCGACATGCGACTGTCGAGCCCGGTGAGGGCTGAGGCCTGCCCTGCATCGGACGCTTCCAGCCCGGACACGCGGCCGGAAAGGGCATCGAGGGAGCCGGCCTGAGCGGCATCCGACGCTTGCAGTACGGACAGCGCGGACGCGTGCGCCGCGATCGCGCTCGCGTGCGCATTGATTGCAGCTTGCTGGTCGACCAGCGTTTCCGCCTGGGTCGAGAGCTCATCCAGAGCCGTATCGACGGATCCCGTCAGCCCATCGATGTCGCGCCGCGCCTCTTGTGCCCACACGGTCACGCGGTTCGCAAACTCGTTCCATGTCTGGCTTGAGAAACTGCCGGCCGGGACCGCATCGACCTCGGACGCAATGGCCGCCGCCCCAACGATGCGCACCTGCGATCCGGCAGGGCGGCCGACGTAGAACGCCACCGAGCCACCGCCCGGCACCCCCGCGCCTGTCACGGCATAGTCGATACCGGGCGTTGCGACCGACCAGGCGCCTGTCGAACCGGGGCGGATCTCTACCCGCAGGTCCTCGCCGCGCAGAAACGGGAACGTGACCGAGAATGCGGTCTGCCCTGCACCGGAGACGTAAGGTCCCGAGGTGCGCGTTGACGGCGGAAGAGGCAAGGACAGCGACATGCAGGGCATGATCGCAGCGGCGACACCCCGTCAACCGAACCGGAGAAGCGCGCTATCGCGGCCGGCGCTACCGAGCAGAGAACATCGGCGGCCGGGCGGGGGACGCCTCGCCCGGCGCCCACCAGAAGCCCTGATCGCGCTCGCGGCGAGCATCCTTCACCTGTTGCCTGAACTTCTGCAGCGCCTTGGGATCGACCGCGTGCTGCAGCTGGTCCATGACGACACGCTGGTAGGCGGCGTTGAGGTACCAGATGGTTCCTCCCGGCATGTTGCCACGCAGCCAGCGCGCCGCCTCGGCGCCGAAATTGGTGGGCTTGCCCCTGAGAAGCTCGAGGGCGTTGCCGCCCGTCAGGTTCCAGGTGTCGCCCAAGAATGCGGCGCCGGGGCCGGCGAGCGTGGCGGGCAGCGAATTGCCGAAGCGGCTGTAGTCGGCAAAGAGGAAGTCGCCGAAGATGCCGAAGCCACCGCCCTGCGCCATGGCGGCGATGGCCATGTCGCGGCTCAAGGGCTGCGGATCGCGCCCCTTGGCGATGTCCTTCAGCCAGATGCCAAGCATGCCGCCCAGCGTCAGAGTGGTAACCGCTGCCCCAGCATAGGCGGCGCCACGCGCCCCGCGGCCGGCGCCGAACTCGGCCGCGAGCCGCCCGCCCTGCATGAGCGCCACCGACACGCCGAAGCCCTTGAACATGGCCGCCGAGCGCATGATCTCGCCGGCGATGGTGCCGGGCCTGGTGCGCCCCGTGAGCATTGCGCGCCCCCGGGCGGTGCCGGACGGCACGGCATATTCGGTCTCCTGCAGGATCATCTCGAGGAAGCGTTCGGCGACCGGGCGCGCCTGTGGATTCACGCGCGCAATATCCTGCGGGCGCAGGAACTTGGCCCCGGAAATCTCTTCCGGAACGGCCTGCCGCATCACCTCCCATTCGCGGGCGCCGAGGCCATATCCCTCCATCACGCGCCGGAACGGGGCGGGGATCTGCGCAAAGTCCTTGTCCAGGAGACCGCCGGCGAAGGCCTGCACCTCGCGCCCGAAAGCGTGCTTGACGGCCTGCGTCCAGGCCTGCAGGCCGGACCAGGTGAGCACCCTGTCGGGGATGCGGCGCGACCATTCGGGGCCCGAAAGGGCGCCATGCCAGCGCGCGCTTTCCCGCAGCACGTGCTGGGCATCCTCGAGAATGAGGCCGGCCGCTACTGCCTCCCGCTCGTGGCCGACCAGCTGGCGGGCGATGTTCTTCAGCACGTCGACGGCGGGCAGCCCCATGAATTTCGCGGCCGCCGCCACCGTCACCGGGTCGCCTGTGAGGGCGGACAGCATCGCTCCGCCGAGGCGGGCGCCCGTCATCCAGTTGCGCACGATGGCGCCGGCGGTGGCGAAGCGGTTGCCCACGGGCAACTCATAGGCGCCGCGGGCCTGGTCCCACAGGGCATCGAGCTGCCACAGGGCGCTTTCGCGCGCGGTGTCCGCGGCCCGCGCACCGCCGATGCCGGGATTGAACAGGCTTTCGGCCTTGCGGTTTGCCGCCTTCGCCGCTTCCTGCCGGATGACCTGCCGCATCCACTCCATGGTGGCGCTAGGATTGGGCCCCAGTACCTCAAGGGCTGCAATGTCGCGGGCCATGACGTTGATGTGCGCCATCATGGTGGCGAAGGGATCGCCGTGGCCGAACTCGCGGGCGTATTCCAGCCAGGCGTCGGCGTTCCTGAACACCAGAAAGCGATGGTCCTGTTTCTGGCTGGCCAGCGCGCCCATGCCGAATGGGGTGCGCGAGGGCTCGCGCGTGTTCCACCCTTGCTCGATCACGCTGTCCCACACGTGGTCGAGGGCAGCGGGCACCTCGGCCGCGTCCATCGGCTCGCCGGTGAGGGCGTTGACCATGCGGGCGGGATCGAGACGGGGCAGCACGAAGGCCTTCCACCGCTCCTTGCCACCGCGCATCATGGCGAGGCGGTCGTGGCCCTGCGGCAGGCCCCAATCCTTCAGCTCGGCGATGGCGCCGCCGGCGGCGTTGAACCGCTCGCGCAGGCCCTCGGAAACCGTCTTCCAGGCAGAAGCAAGCTCGCGGGCGGCGGCATCGCCGGTGCCTTCTCCGAACAGCTCGCGCACCACATTGTCGAGGCGAGCCTTGTTCTTGCGGGCGCCGGTCACGGCTGTGCGGCCGAACTCCGCCAGTAGGCCCTCCATTTCCGCATGGGCCATGCCGATGATGGCCTTGGCGCGGCCGAGCACGGACGAGTAGCCCGTGCGCCCGTAGTTCTCGACCACGCGGATGGCGGCCTCGGCGATGTCCGCCTTGCCATTGGGCAGGCGAAAGCCCGTAAGGTCCTCGCGCAGGCGATCCGTCACCGCCTGGGTGAGGGCGGCCCGCCGCTGCTTTTCCGCCGCCTCGGCGGTGAGGCGCGCCGCCAGCTCATCCCGCGCGGCGACGTCGGCCGCCGCATCGCCCATCCGCGCGCGCTTGCCGGCGCGGATGTTCTCATAGGCGGCGTTCAGCTGGTCGGCCTCTTCCTGGCTCAGCTCCTTCGCCTTCACGGCATTGATGAGGCAGTCGCGGAAGCTCATGGGGGCCTCAGGTGTTGCAGGCGCGGGTAATGGCCGCCAGCTCGCCGTCGCGGGCGCCGGCGGCCCGCAGAGCGTCGGACGTCACCATGCGCGCGCCGCCGGTGGCATCATCGCCCAGGGGATAGGCTTCGAGTATGCCCCGGGGCTTTTCGACCGGTGCGGCGGCGGCTATCGTGTCGTCGGCTCGCGAGGCAGGGGAGCTGTGTGAGCCTGCCTGGAGACCGCCGGGGCTCTCCGTCCTACCTCCGGCGCGCGGGTCATAAGCCGTCATCAGCCATTTCTTGCGGGTGCCGTCGAACTCCAGGCGGATGACCGCGCGGCCCTCATCGGACGCGAGGCGTACGCGGTTGGCGCTCTCCGAAACCACTTCCCCCTGCGCCACCACCTCGCCGAGGCGGTCCAGAACTTCCGGATGCTTGCCGACGATCTTGGCGAGGCCCATGCCGTTGGAGCCGTTCCAGAAGCCCCATACCAGATCGATGGGTCCGATGTCCGGATGCCAGAGCGCTCCCGGAACCTCGCCGTCCTGCGCCTTCATCAGATAGTCGGCCGCCGCGCGCCAGCGGGCACCCTCGCTCAGCTCGAAGCCAGAGATGACCGGGCCGAAATCGCCGCGCCCCGCATAGCTGGCGCCGGCTGGCAGGTCAGCCAGCAGGGACACGCCGTCCCGGGACAGGATGCGGATGTCGGCGTCATCGAACACCACGAAGTTGCGCGCGGCGGCCGCATTGGCATCGAGGCCGAGCGCCACCTTGGAACGCCCATCGAAATATTTCGTGCCGGCGATGCCCGCCGCCCGCAGGCGGGCGGCCACCTCGGCCGGATCAAAGTCCGCATAGAAATCGCCGCGAATGTCATCGCCGCTGCGTGCGGCGGCCACCGGATCATCCGCGTTGTAGCCGAGCTTCGCCAGCGCCTCCTTCACGTGGTCGGATTGGTCCGCAAGCGAGGCGTTCAGATCCAGAAACTCGTCGGGCCGGCGGGTGATGCGCGCATCGTACAAATGGGACCGCGTCGTCAGGGTGATATCGGCACCGCCCTCATCGAGGAGTGCGATGGCGTGCTGGAAAGCGCCGATCTCGCGCTCAAGCTCCGCCACCTTGGCCTGCGCCGCCTCGTTTCCCACCTCGGCCCAATGGCGCTGACGCTCAAGCTGCTTTTCCGCATGGCGCAGATTGGCGCCGAACAGCCGCTTGACCTGCGCTGGCGGGTCGTCGCCCTTGGCGATGATATCGCCGAGCGTGTTGCGGACGCTGCTCGGCAGATCTCCATTGTCCAGGGGCACGAGCGTGCCGTCTGCGTGCGCGATCACCGGCGCCTTGTAGGCCTCTTGGTACCAGCGGGCGACGCCTTCCCGTTCCGCGAAATACAGGCCATGGCCTTCGTGCTGGGTCCCTTCGCCGCGGCCTATGCTGGCGACGTCGAAACGATCGAACTGGTGCGGCGAGCCGTGCCACGCGAACAGGTAGGTGGGCGCCGGCGGCTCGAATGCCTCCGGATCCTCGGCAAAGCGCATCGCCTGGGCAAAGTCCGCCCCGTGCTCGGCTGGATCGGCCCAGGCGGGCGGGGCGCCGCGGGCGAGATTGTCCGCCTCCATTGCGTCGGCGCCGGCGCGCAGCACGGGATCGCCGCTATCCCGAGCAGCGGCGATCAGGGCCTCGTCGTCGCCGGCGAGCGCCCGGGCGATGACGGGCGCATCCGGGCGCAGGGCATGGCCAATGCCGCCGGCGACGCCGCCGATGAGGCCGCCGAACGCGCCGGCCATGGCCACGTTCTTCGCAGCCTCCCCAAGGCCCGCCTCGAGGCCAAGCTCGGCCCGCCACTTCTGGACGGTGGGCTGCACCAGCGCCTCGCCTGCGGCATTCACCACCGCCTCGCGCAGCGCCGTCCGGACCACGGCACCGCCCACCGTGGTGGCCGCCGATCCGCCGCCCGCGCCAAGGAACAGCTGCGCGACGTTGGCGGGATCACGGATCCAGCCCATCATGGTGCCGGCGATGGAGCCGCCGTACTTCAGCCAGGGGCGAGAAGAGGGGGCGGCGATGGCCTCTCCGGCGCGCAGCTCGGCGGCGCGGGCAACGTTGCGGGCATCGTCCTCCACGCTCACGCCGGGCCGGATGGCAGCCATCGCCGCGCCGTCGCCTTGACGTTCCTCGGCCAGGCGCGCCAGCCGCTCCTCATAGGCCTGGACATTTTCGGTAAAGGTCGCCCGCACCATGTCGTTCGGGTCCGACAGGCCGGGGATGCCCTTCGCCCGCATGCGGGCGAAGGCTTCCCGGCGATCGATAGATGCCCGCAACGGGTTGTCCAACGCAACGCCGGTCGCCGCGCGGATGGCATCGTTGCGCCGGTCGATGGCTGTTTCCATGGCCGTGGTGGCGCTGAAGGTGTTGCCGACGAACCGCTGCGCCTCCTGCGCCGCGCCGAACGCCTCGGCGGTGACCATCACGTCGCGGATGAAGTCGTCGGCCACCGGCGGCGCCGACGGTTCCCACAGCGTCGCGCCCGCGGGGAAGTCCGCCTCATTGCCGAAGAACACCGTCATCGGCCGCCCCTGTAGGCCGAGGGCACGCGGGTGCGCAGCATGCCCTCGAGGGCGTTGAGATCCAGCACATAGGGCCGGCCGTCCGCCCGCGCCACATAGCGCGGATCGTCTCCGGCGGGGTCTCCGGCCGCGACCATGTAGCGGCCGTTGGCCACCGCCACCAGATGGCTCGCCTGCAGCTGCGCCGCCGTCAGGGGCTGGCCTCCGGTGACCGGGCCGAGCTTCTTCAGATCGTCGTCGCGGATGGCATCCACCACCGCGTCAAACCTGTCGGCCCTCACGGAAGGGGGGACCACCACCTTTTCGGCGCCGCCCCACGGCATGCGCCATCCGGCCACCGTACGCGCGCGGGAGGCGACACCACCATACTGGGTGCCATCCGGCGAGAAGGTCGCACCGGCGGCTTCCTGCAGGGTGCGTTCATAGGCCTTCAGGCTTTCATCGGTGGCGAGGCCGGCGTCGTAGCCGCGCCGCGCCATGCGGTTCTCAAAGCCCGTGCGCGCCACCGTCTCGGCCGCCAGCCTCTCGCGCGGCGCGGCGAGGAAGGCGCCGCCATAGACGTCCGAGGCCGCTACCTGCAGCTTGTCATTCTTCCAGTGGGGCGGCTTGTAGCCGGGATCGGCCCGGCGCTGCACCGTGGTCGCCACGTCCTCCGCCAGCGCCGCCGAGCCGCCGGAGGCCACCAGCGCGCCCGCCCGGGCGAGCATGGGCGCCTCATCGGACACCTCGGCCAGCACGCGCGGCGCACGATCGCCGAAGCCGGCCACGATGCTGCCGACACTGGCCATGAACGCCGGCCCGCCGGCCGCCTGGGCGCTGGCGAGGGACGCGCGATCCTCCGGCCGCAGATAGACCGGCTTCACGCCGTAATGCTGCGCCACCGCCTCCGCCTGGGCGACACGGGCGCCCATGGTGGCCGGGTCGTTCAGATCCAGCTGCGCAACGCCGACGGTGCCTGTGCGTTCGGCCCATCCCAGCGGATCCTTGCCCAGCTCGCCGCGCATCTCCTTCAGCAGCTTCTCGCCGGCGGCGATGCGGCGGGCGGCGAGCTCGTCGGCGCCGCCCCGCGCCAGCTTGCCGCGTTCCTGGTCGAGCGCGCGCTCGAGCGCGTCCGGCCCGAGGTTGCGCCACGCCTGGAACACCGATGCCTCCTGCCGCATGCGGGCAACGACGGCGGGACCGCCGTCCACGCGCGAGGCCGCCGTCTCAAGAACCTTCCATTCGTCGTCGGCCACGTCGTAGCCGGCGGCGCCCAGGTCCTGGATCTTCTTCGCCTGCGCCTCGAGAACGTTGGCGGCGGTCGCCTGCGCAACCGCCTGCGCCTTCACCCGATGCTCGAGGCCGGCAGCGAGACGTTCGACAAAATCGAGATCCTGCCCCGTCAGCGGGCCCTTTCCGGCCTTGTAATCCTCGAGCAGGCCGCGCGCGAAGGCGGGCCTCTCACCTTCCGGCAACCGCTCATACTGGCCTTTCACGCGGGCCTCGAGCAGGTCCTGCCGCATCTTCGCCTTGGCGGCAGCCGCCGCCACCGGCGTCATGGAGCCGGTCTCGACGGCGCGGTCCACGATGTGGTCGTGGCGCTTCAGCTCCTCATCGAGATCCGGCGACGCCTGGGGATCAAGGCCCGACGCGTAGCCGAGACGCTGCAGGTTGGTGCCGGCGGCCGTCGCGGCCGTGGTGGCGTCGGCGTGCGCCTGCTGGCGCGCCCTGGTGTCGGCGCGTTCCAGCGCCTCGCGCTGGTAGATAGTGGAAGAACGGGTGTACTGGCGCTCAAAGATGGCCTTCGCGCGCGGATCGTCGAGCACGTCCTCGGCCAGCATCTTCTGCTTCAGGTCGGCCAGGCCCTTGGCCAGCGCCGCCGGATCATCCTTGTGCTGCTGGTAGACCGCGAAGGTGCCTTCCATCTGCTTTGCGTCGAGCCGGTCTGCATAGGTGCGCAACGCCGCCATTTCATAGGCGGCGCCATAGACCGAGCTCCGCCCCGTCAGCTGCGGCTTGCCATCCAGGCCCGCCGCGGCGCCAGCCATCTCGCCTTCGGTTGCCGCCTGCCGGTCCGCCATGCGGCCGAAGGCATCGGCGAGGCCGGAAAGGCCCGCGCTATCGCTGGCATAGGTGCCGGCGAGCGACCCCTCCGGCCCGCGTCCGGCGGCGCCGATCGCGCCTTGTCCGCTCAGCTCGGCCTGATCCTTGATGACGCGAGCCATCAGCCGTACCTCCCGACAAGGCGGGCGCCGCCCTCGCCGAGCGCAAGCGCGGCCGACAGGGCGCCGGACTGGCGCGCGCCGCGGGAGATGCGGCGGTAATTCGCCTCGCGTTCCACCAGCTGCGACACGCGTCTCTCTTCGGTGGCCTTGTCGATGGACACTTCCTGCGCGCCGCGCGCGAGGGTGGTGTCGCGGGCCTGGGCGCCGAAGCCATAGGACAGGTCGATGCCGGCGGCGGCGGTGGCCACGTCATTCTTGCCGAGCACCTGGTACATTTCGTCCTTCAGGTTGATGCGCCGGCGGGCACCCGCCTCGCGTTCGTCGGTGATCTGCTGCCGCGTCTCGGCGGCGCGCATGTCGGCCTCGGCCGCGCGTTCCTTGCCCGCGTCCATGGCGCGCAGCGCGGACAGGACCGTGACGCCGCCGGAGAGGACGGACGACAGGGCGCTACCGGAGGTGAGCGCGCCCAGGAGGCCGCCGGCGCCGGTCGCGGCACTGGCGGCCGTGCCCATGAAGGTGGGAACCGCGAGCGGGCCGGCGCCGCCAAGGACCATGAGCGGGGCGGCGACGGAGCCGGCCGCCGCCGCGGCGGTACCGGCGCCGGCGGCAGCCGATCCAAGGGACGCGATGGAGGAGAGGATCAGCTCCATCAGAAGTCCCCCTCGGGCGTGATGCTCTTCAGGGTGATGAAGCCAGGGCGCAGCTGGGTCACCACCACGGTGGGATCGTCAACGGCACCGGGGAACCCATCCATCACGCGGCGGCCGGTGAAGGGGGCGAGCAGGGACGGAACATCGGGCACGCCGCCGAAGTCGAGCAGCGGCACGTCCACCACCTCTTCGCCATTGGCGCCCACCGCTACAGAGGTAGTGCCCTGCAGCAGGAGGCGGACGGTGTGGAAGCCGACAGCGCTTTCCGTCACGATCTGCGGGCCCACCTCGCGCGACGGCGGCAGCGTCTCGGCGAGGAACGGGCGCCAGCGGCCGACCGTGACGGTGGAGACCGGGACGGGCAGGGTGACCATGCCGCCAGCGACGCGGAACGGGCCATAGACCTCATCGTCGCCAATGGCCCAGACTTCCACGTCCTCGTGGTCGTTGAGGCCGGTCACGGTGGCCGAGGGGGTGACGAACTCGATCGTCACGGCCTGGTCGAGCAGCAGGCCACTCTCGGCTCGCTCGATGAAGCGCACCGGCGCGCCGGCGACCTCGCGCTCAAACAGGAGCGTCACCTCATTGGCCGCATTGGCGCAGACCGCGAGGGCGCGGCCGTCCGTCTCGACGCGGGCGAAGCCGGTGACGTCCTGTTCGCGCAGCAGGGTGACGATGCGCACCGCGCCGTCCGCCTGGACGTACCAAAGCAGGTTGGCATCGGTGTCGGCGGTGGCGCGCTTGCGGGCGAGGTCGATGACGTCCTTGACCAGGTGCACCGCCAGCACGGACAGCCGCTCGGTCGCATAGGTCTGGTCGACTTCGTTCCAGCCGAACTTCAGGAGCGTGGCGCCGGTGGCCGAGACGAAAATGGCGCCGCCCTCGTTCTCAACCACCGGTACCGCGGGCGCGATGCCGTGCGAGGACGCCTTCACCGGCGCCGGCGCCTGCTCCTTCGTGAGGGTGGGGTTGGAGAGCCAGTATTCGCCCTCGCTGGTGAAGATCAGCAGCGCCCGGGCGGGCAACATCTCTTCGATCACCTCGGCGCCTTCGGTGTCCATTGGCGCGACGAAGGCGCCGTTGGCGCGGGTAATCTCCGTCTGCAGGCTAAAATATTCTCCGGTCACTGAGGCGACAAAGGCGTTCGGCACGCCGGGCGCCCCGCCCACCAGCAGGCGCTGCTGATAGAAGGCGCCGCAGCGCGGCCAGCCCCGCAGGTCGGAGAAGATCGGCTCGCCGCCCTTCTTGCCTTTCTGGATCAGCTGCCACGACACCGCGGCGTCCGCGGCGTTGAGCACGCGCGTGGCGTTCACGATCACCTGCCCCTCATTGCCGGCGCCGGAGAATGTGAGGCGGACGCGCATCGGGCTGGTAATGGACACGGCGGTCAACCCCGGCTTGATGGTCGGCAGCGCCTCGAGCGCCTCCACCATGAGCGGCATGGTGGTCGCCGGATTGAGTGCGGGATTGGAGACGGGGCCGATGGCAGCGGTCTCCTCGCCATCCACCGTGATCGTGAACACGCCTGTCGTGACATTCACGAACTGGAAGTCCCACACGGCGGGCAGGCCGTTGGTGTAGTCCCTGTCGCCGAAGTCGTGGTCCGGCACGTCCTCGAACGGCGCCGGAGACACCTCCCATTCCAGGTCGGCGTTCTCGCGGAAGATCCGCGTGGTCCGGCGCGTTGCGCAGAACAGAAGCGCCGTGTTGAGCTGCTGGCGCCAGCGGGAATGGGCGAGCTCTTCAGCGGAGTGCGGCAGGGCGAAGCCGGCAACCCAGCCGGCGCCGGCCTTGTAGACGTCGCCATGTCCACCGGTCAGCTCGAGGTCATAGGCCTCTTCCCGACTGTACCCGAACGATCGCAGGCGCGACACGCCGTAGCTCGCCCCCTCGCGCCAGAAGGCGACGCCGGCCAACTCAACCGTCCCCGTCGCCGCCAGATCGCGGGCGACGACGCGCCAGAGCGCGGCGGTCACCGGCGCAGCCGGCGGCGCGCAGAAGCGCCGGGAGCGATCGACCGTGCGCAGCGCCCGGTCGGCGTTCAGGATCTGCCAGGCGGCGCCGTCCCAATACTCGACCGAGATCCGGCCGGCCACGGCGCACCGGAAGGGAGCGACGTCAACGGCCGAGACTTCGGCCGGGGCGGCGAACTCCACCAGCAGCACCACATGAGGGCCGGCGCCGGACAGATCGCCGGTGACAACCCGCGTGGCGGGATCGCCGTCCACCGCATGTGCTGCAGTGCCGCCGGACGGCGCGGAAACGGTGGCCGAGGCCAGCGAGACCGCCTCCATCATGCGCCGGGCGCGGCTCACCTGCCGGGTGTAGGGGCGCAGCGTGGCCGGCCCTTGCGGGAGGGGAATGCAGTTGATCGCCTGCCGCAGGCCCGAACGGTAGTATTTGAGGTCCTTGCGCGCCTCGAGCGTGTCCGCCAGCTCGCCGGAGACAAAAGAGGCCTGCAGCTTTCCGGGCTGGCCGGGCATCAGCTCCTCCAGGCGCTGGTGAGCGGATCGTGGGTGACCGCCGGATTGTCGAGGCTGGGCGTCGACTGGCCGTCATCCGTGATGGCGGCGAGCAGCAGGCCGCCGCACCCGCCGGCGCGCGCGTCGCCGAAGGCCTCCCCCCACATGATCTGCCGCAGCGTCTTGTCGCGCTTGACGGTCAAGGCGAGGTCTGCCGCGAGCGCGGTGGTGAAGGCATGACGGAACGGAGGAGACCACAGCATCGGGGCCGGAGTGATGCGGATCTGCGCCCACAGGTCCGGCGCATCCGCATGGACCTGCGGCCCCTCGATCAGGAACTCGGTGAAGTGGCGCCGTGGCTCTTTCGGCGCATCCGTGAGGCGCACCGGCGCACCGACACGATCGGCGGGCAGGTCGAACGCATAGAGCCAGCCAGTTTCGGGTGCAGCCGCGAGGCGCGAAAGGCGGCGCGTGGACAGCGAGAAGCTGAACCGGTGGATGCCCAGGCAATAGCCGAGCACGCGGTCATAGGCGAGGCGGACCATGGCGGCCGCCGGCGTCTGCGCGTCGAGCGACTGGATCGGCGTGGCGTTGGCGAGGGCGCAGGCCTCGTTGACGACGGTGAGCTTCTCGAGCACGGCAGCCTCTCAGGATAAAGCCGCGCCGGCCGGGAGGAAGGTCCGGCCGGCGCGGCGATCGGCGGGCTCCCCGCGGGCCACGCCGATACGCGCGTCAGGTGTTGTTCACCTGGGCGACGGTCACGTTCCCGCTCGCCGGGACGGCGGTGAAGATGTATTCGCGCAGCTGCGGGGTGGTGCCCATGCTCACGGAGGCAACCACCGTGTCGCCGATGCCGATGAACGCCCGCGCATTGTTGAAGTAGCCGGCGGCCGCGACCGTCGCGTGATCGTCGTTGGTGGCGTAGCGCCAGTCCCGCAGGGAGCGGGAGCCGGCCGTGGGCAGGGCGGCGCCGCGGGAGTGGCCCCGGAAGCTCTTGTCGTCGAAAGCCATGGTTCGGATCCTGGAAGAGAGGCGCTAGGGCGCCGCGGCCGAAGCCGCGGCGCGGGATCACGCGGCCTGCGTGCGCTCCACGGGGCGCTGCAGGGTGGTGTTGGTCTTGAAGTGCAGGCGGCGGATGCCGCGCGCGGTGGGGTCCAGCGCCATGGCGCAGGCCTGCAGGTCGGAGCGGTAGGTCCAGCAGCCGGCGCGGTTGTCCCACTGCATGTTGGTGGCGCCCTCGTAGTTCGAGGCGTAGCCCACCGCGCCCTTGTCCCAGATGAAGCCGTAGGCCTGGTTGGCGGCCGGAACGATCAGCTCCTTCTTGGACATGCTGATCCAGTTCACGCCGTTCCAGCGCTTGGCCCGCACGCCGGTGGGAAAGCCCATCTCGGACCCGACCCACTCGGAATTGTTGAATTCCTTGTAGGTCATCATGATGTTGAACCAGCGATAGGGGATGACCGAGAAGATGTTGTCGTCATCCACCTGGTCATCGTCCTGGAGCTCTTCCGCCGCACGCATGGCGTAGAACAGATCCCAGTCCTCGGCGCCGGTGCCGATGGTGGTCAGGCCTGAGGCGGTGTTGACGGCGTTGAAGATGATCGCGTCCGCCTGCCGGCCGACCGCCTTGCCCGCCGCGTCCGACGCCGCCTGCTTTTCGTCGGCGGTCATCTTGGTGAGGTCCTGCTGCTGGACCTCGAACAGAAGGTCGTAGTCCTTCAGCGAGGCCTGCAGCATGCCCTGGGCCGGATTGGCCGGCGGCGTCTGCGAGCCGCGCTGCCGCTCCTGCATGTCCATGGTGCCGAAGTACGGCCACTTGACCGTCAGGCCCTCGATCCGGCCGGCCGGCGTCGTCATCGGCTTCAGCTTGAAGCCCTTGGACTGGTAATAGTGCCGGACGTTGGAGCGGTACTCTTCAACGAACCAGTTGGGTGCGAACAGCATCGCGTTCCCCTCGGATGAAGATGGAGATCTTCCCGGGAGGAGAGCCGCGGCCGCCCCCGGCGGCGGTAGCCGAGCGGGGGCGGGGCGCGGGCTTTCCCGCGAATTGAGGCAAGCCTAAGCCGCCGGGCGCCGCGTCAACCGAACTAGCCTTCGCCGTGCACCTGCCGGAAACCCGCGTCGACCTTCGCACGGAATTCCTTGTCGTACTGGGGCGAGTGCGGGTGGTAGCGCGGGTCCGCCACCGCCTTGTCGAGACCTTCCTTCGTCCATCCGCCGGTGCCGGCGGGCTGGCCATTGCCGCCGAACGCCGGCTGCTTGGTGATGGAGCCGCTCAGGGCCTGCAGCAGTTCGATGCCGGACGCCTCATCGGCAAGGCTCTTCAGGATGGATTTCGCCCCGTCGCCGAGCTTCAGCTGGTCACCCAGCGTGTCGGCGAAGCTGCCCATGTCCGCCACCAGCCGGGCCACATCCGCCTTCGCCTCCGGCCACTGCCGCCCGGGCGCGATGCGCTCGGCGATCTTGCGGCCCTCGGCGATGGCATCATAGGGCGCGGCGAGCAGGCCCTTGTCCACCGCCGCGTCATAGATGGTATTGACGAACCGGCCGAAGGCATCCTTGGGCAGACCCACCTGCAGCGCGGCCTCGCGGGCGATATCGAGGAGGGGATCGCCTTCGCCCTGGAAATAGGGCTTCGCCTTGTCGGACGGCTCGAAAGCATAGTCCGTCGCCGCCTTGGGCGGGGCAGGGCGGGCGGCGATCTGGTCGCGCTGGCTCTTCCATGCGTTGGCGAGGCGATCGAAACGCTCTTCCGGCTTGTCCGCCTTGATGTCGGCAGGCAGGAAGTCGCGCCAGTAGGGATCGGCGGCAGGCGGCGCGGCGGGCGCGCCGGGCTGGCCTTCAGGCGCGCCGGCTGGCGCACCATCACCGCCGCCGGCGGCGCCGTCCGGGCTGCGGGGCAGGGTCCTCAGGTGGTACGGGATGAACATCGGCCTTCTCCTCTGTCGCGCGCGCAAGCGGGATCGCGCGGCCTTCCCTCACGAGCTTCAGGATTTTCCACACCAGCGCGTTCTCGCCCTCGCGCCGGGCGGCATTCAGCGCGGTCTGGTCGATGGGCAGGCCCAGCGCCACGTACTGCACCGGCTGCAGGACGGTGGTTTCGACCAGGTGCTCGAGCAGCGCCACGAAGTCGGCATTGTCGCCGAGGCGGGCGCAGGCCTGGGCGAGACGCTGCGCCTGGGCGATCTGCATGGCGATCGCCGCCTCGGCGCCCGGCGGACCACCACCGGCGGGCAGCTGGGCGAACCAGTCCCACCCCATCTCGCCGGCTATCGCGATCAGGCGCGAGAGCGAGAGCATCCCGCCCGGCTCGGTTTCAGGGAGCAGCATGCTCATGCGGCATTGTCCCGCCGGTTGCGCGCCTCAACGACGCCGTTGGCGGTCAGGCGAACACGGCCGCGGCCCTTGTTTGCGGGCTTGTAGAATTCCACGAGGCCGGCATCGCGCAGCGCGTTCCAGGTCGAACGCATGAACGGCGCGCTTTCGCCACCCGCAAGCACCACACCATTCGTGTCAAAGAGGCCGTCCCCATTGTGTTTATGGAGCCAGTCCAGCGCCGTGCGATGGGCTTTAGACAATGCAGTTGCGGTCATGCGGGGGCTCCCGGGGTGGGCGGCTGTCCGCCCTGTTGCTGGGCGGCGGCGAGCTGAGCCGTCGCCATGGCCTGGGCGACCAGCGCCTTCACCTGTTCCTGGATTTCCTGCCGCCGTTGCGGCGAGACCAGATGGCGCTCCGGCACGCCGAGGCCGCGGCCGATGTCCTCGAGGAGCGGGATCTTGTCGAGCACCAGGTCCTCCATGGAGCCCGGCGGCGCCGACATGAGGCCGCGCACGATGGTGGCGTATTCCACCGAGTTCTGTGCCTGGGCGGCGTAGCGGGCCACCGCGATGGGGGAGGTGACGCGCGTCTTCACCAGCAGCTGGTCGATGCCGATGTCCACCGTGATGATCTTGGCGTCATAGGCGATCTCGAGCGCCCGCTCGCCGGCGGGTAGCACGATTTCGTGGACCAGCCGGCCGAACGCGCCCACATGATCGGAGGCAAGGCGCTTCACCCGCTCGAGGATTTCCGTGGCCGAGCGCACCGCCGCGCCGTCCGGCGGCAGGGATTGGTCCATCATCGCGCCCTGGACGGACATGCGCAGTTCGTTGAGCACGATCTGCGTCAGGTCGATGCGCGGTTCGGGCAGCCTGGAGATGGTGGGGCCAAGCGTGCCGCCATTGCTCCGCACCTTCCAGAACTGCCCGGGCGCCACCACCGCGGTGGCAGGGTTGAACACGCCATCGTCCGCCGCGGTGTAGATGCCCAGCATCGTGATGGCGGCGGCCTTGAGGGTGAGTTCCTGCGCCTTGTTCAGTGTCTTGATGGCGGGCATGGCCAAGAGGATGGGGCCGCGGCCCCAGGTCTCGCCCGGCACGCGGAAATAGCGCGGCGTCAGCCAGGGCGAGGCGCGGTACTCGCGCGTGTAGATCGGCGCCTCATCTTCACAGTGGTAGACGACGAAGTGGCGGATGCCGGTCTCATAATCGAGGGTGAGGTCCTGGGAGATCTCCACCTCATCGTTCGGCTTGGTTTCGATGATGCGCGCCAGCCGGTCGGAAAACTTGCCCTTCGGCCACTTGGACCGCAGCAGGCGGGCCGCGAACTTACGCTTCCAGAACACGCCGCCCACGTCGCCGAACAGCCCCGGCTCGAGCAGCACTTCCTCGCTGGGCACGGCGGCGAAGGTGGCGATCTTGCCCCGGTTGCGCCAGAGCGGGGGGGCATCGTCGATGACCATGGCGCCGGTGCCGGCGGCGAGATCGAGCCCCATCTCGTGGAAGGCGAGATCCCAGTCGCCCGTCATGAACATGGCGTTGGCCTGCCGCGAGATCACCTCGAGCTCGCGGGCGAGCTGGTTGCGCTCGGCGCCTTCCGGCACCAGCGGGCCGGGCTCGAGCTTCAGCCAGGTCTCGCCCGGCGGGCACAGGTCCTGCTGCAGCTTGCCCGCGAACCTGAAGGCAGAGGTGATGGCCGTCATGTCGAAGGTGCGATCGACGCGCTTTTCGCCCCTGGGGCCGTAGGTGAGGCCGCGCCGGTAGGGAATGGCGAAGTCGTACGCTTCGTCATAGAGCGGCTTGAACAGGTTCCATTCGCGCTCGGCCTGGGCGCGGCGGGCTTTCAGGTCCTTGACGGAGGGGGGCATTGCGATCAACCCAGCGTCTGCGCGCCGTCCTCATCGGTGAGCGATCGCAGCAGCCGCTTGCCGCGCGCGCGCTTCGAGGAGCCGGCGGCGCCCTCCTTGTCGAGCTCGGCCTCGCGGGCGAGGAGCGAGGCGAGGGCGGCGCCGCGCTGGCTCATCTCCTGCCGCTGCTGCTGGCGCTTCTGTTCGTCACTCTGCCCACCCAGCAAGCCGCCCATCTCGCGCCCTCCATACCTGCACCGTGCCCACCGCGCCGACCGGACGGAAGCCGATGGCACGCGCGAGGCGGCCACCGGCGCGCGTGCGCACGATCGCCTCGATAGGGCGAGGGTCACTTTGAGGCACGACGTCGAGGGTCAACCGAGCGAGGCGGGCGAACGCGAGCATATGGGGCGCGGCCTGCGGACCTGCATGAAACCAGCATTCCCACACGCCGAGCTCGAGGGACGGCACATAGCCGCCGACGCACTGGGCAACGCCGGCGGTATCTCGGAAGGCGAAGGTGAGGCCGCGTTCGGCCTGCCAGGAGATTGCCGCCCAGACGTGGGGCGGCTGCGGCCCGTACACCTCGGCGAGGTCGAAGCGCGTGGCGGCATGCAGGGTGAGGGAGGACACTCACACCCCCCACACGTTGAAATCGCCCGGGCGCTGGGCCATGGGCGCCGGCGCCTCCGGCCGCCCGGGCCGGCCCGCCTTGGCGGCCTGGTCGATGACACCATAGCGGCCGACGATCTCGAGCACGCCATACTGCAGCGCGTCATGAACATGAGAAAAGTCGTTCTTTTCCGGCTTTTCCTTGAACGGAGAGGTGCTGTCCTTGCGCACGTTCTCGAACCGGTAGCCATAGGCGAAGCCCTGCACCAGCTTGCGGCACCGGGGCGAGATCAGCAGGCCGGGCCGGCGGCCGTCGATCATCGTCACCAGGCGCAGGCGCACAGCCTCGGTCCGCAACGCCGGCTCATTGGTGAAGCAGGGCATCACCGGGTGAGAGATCGCCTTGCCCACGGTCTCGATCCACGACAGCTCGCCCGCCTCGGTATCGGCGCCGTGGAGCGCCGCCGGATCGGCGACCGCCGTGCGGATATCACAGCCCGGGTAGCGCTCCACCAGCAGCTGGACGATGGCACCCGCGAACCGCGCGGGGCCGACGCCATGGCCCGGCACCAGCTCGTCGAGCACCAGGATCTGGCCATCGGGCAGGGGCTGCAGCACCAGCGCCGCCGGCGACAGGCCCGCATCCATGCAGAGCACCAGCGGCACGCCCGGGCGGGCCGTCAGCTCCTGCGGCGCCACATGCAGCAGTTCGTTGAATTCGGGATAGACGGGGTGGCCGAAGCGTGAATAGCCGAAGCGATTGTGGATGAAGCGGCGCACCCACCAGTCTTGCTTGCCCGCTATCATGCGCTGGTAATAGTCGCGCGGCAGATTGCCGAGGTTTTCCGCGCCCGGATCCATTCCGCCGGGCTGCACATAGAAGCGCCAGCCCTCCGGCAGATCTTCGACAAAGCGCTTGTACACGAAATTGTCGATGTCTGGCGCGTTCAGGTCGCCCATCACCATGCCGGGCGCATCGACGCCGGCGGGGAGCAGCCGCTTGGACGGATAGCGCCGGATGCGCTGGGTGAGGTAATCGAGCACGTCCTCGCTCATGAGGTCGGCCTCGTTCATCCAGGCCCACGAGCCTTCCCACCCGCGCAGGATGTCTTCGACCCGCTTTTCGCCGATGCCCACAAACTCGGTGATGCTCTCCAGGACGCGCCCGCCCGGCAGCTGGAAGCGCAGCGTGTGGACCGCGGGCCGGTCATTGCCGCCCGTGTAGTCCCAGCCCGGGTGATCCTTGGGGAACCAGGTGAACCAGCTCGCCAGCGTGGTCTTTTCCAGCGTGCGGAAGCTGTCGCGCACCACCACGCCCTTCGACCGCACCACACCATCGCTGCAGGTGGGCATGGCGGCGCTGAAGGCCTGCGAGGCGAAGATGCAGGTGGTGGTCTTGCCGGCGCCCACCGGGCCCATGAAGAACTTCACCAGCGACGCGAAGTCCAGGGCGAACGCCTGGGAGACCGGCCCCGGCGGCTGCCAGGCCTGCAGCAGGCCCGCGCCGCTCATCGTCCCGCTCCCGGCGCCGGCCCCGCGCCCGGAGCCCCCGCGCCCATGGTTTCGCGGCCAAATTGGTTCCGCCGGCCCCCCATTTCCGGATCGGTGCGAGCGCGACCTCGCCGGCCGGGAGGGGAGGGGGGCGTTCGGGGGAGGTCGCGCGCGCGCGCCTGCCCGCGCACGAGGGGGCGGGGGGGTGCCGCCGGCCCGCCCGTGGCCGCGATGCCTCCCGGGCGCGACCGGGACGCCCGCCCGGCGGCCCGCGCGCGCGAGGCCGCGACACCGTGATTTTTCATCATGGGGTCATTCATCGCCTTTCCCTTTCAAATCAGCATCTTGCGCATCATCGTGCGACGCATCTCCGTGCGACGCCACCGCCTCGCCCTCGATAACCCGTTGATTTTCCACGATCTGCGCCACGTCGAGGATCGAGATGGCGCCGCGGCCGTCCGACGCCGCCAGCGCGGCCGGCGCCGGCCCGCCGAAGTTGAGCTGCAGCACGGGCAGCACCGCCTGCCCGCTGTCGTCCACCGCCGCCTGCTTGGCCGCGAGGTAGGGTGCGAGCTCGGCCGCCGCCCGGATCTGTGTGTTCAGGGCGTCGAGCGGCTTGCAGTCCAGCAGGCGCGCCAGCTCCATCACGTCGCAGGAGTAGATCTCCGCCAGCGCCAGCAGCGGGTGGCGGTGCTGCGCCAGGATCAGCTTGCGGATGTCCTTGGTCAGCCGGTTGAGGGCACCAGGCGGCCGGCCCGGCCCCCGCCGCACCTGCCTGCCCAACGGGGTCGCGGCCTCGGCATCGCCGCCAGCCGCCGGTTCCTCGAGCAGAGGCAGGCCGGCCTGGGCGCAGGCGCCGGGATTTTCCGCCGGCGGCGCGCCCACCCACTCGCCTTTTGTCGCCCCGGCGACCGCTGCGGCGACGCCGTGCTTTGGCTCACCCATATCCACCCCCTTTTTTATCCTGAGACACCCGCGAGACACCTCGGAAGGGCCGGTGTCTCAGGCTCAACCCATTCACATCCTTGATGTTTTCACCTCTTGAGACACTTAAGACACTTGAGACACCACCACCACCAGACGCGCACGCGCGCGTGTGTGTTACGGGTGGCTTGCTGGTGTCTCAGGTGTCTCAGTGTCTTTTGTCCATGATTTCAGCGGCTTAATCCTGAGACACCGTGTCTTGTGGGGTGTCTCGCCCCGATGCGAGGCGCCGCTTGGCCCCGACCGTCTAGGCGTAGCACCGCCCCGCCCGCGTCAACTGTCTGCCTTGCGCCGGTTCCGGCCGGGCGCTGGCAGGGGTGTTGCAGCGCGCCCGAACCGGCGCGAGGCAGGCCGCATAAGAAACTGGGCCCGGGTGCGGGATATAAGGGCGCGGGCCCGGGCGCCCGTGGCTTCACAAACAGAGACCGCCGGCGAAAAAGTGGGCTGGATACGGGAGCCGCCGCTTGATCGTTGGCCGATTGCATCCCATGGTCGGCGCACAAGAGATGGCGAGGGGCACGGTGGGCGAGATCTACCAGCAGGCCAGACAGCGGGCCGACATTCTGCGCGGCATCCAGGGGCACCGCGTCGATCAGATCGAGGTGTTGCTTGCGGAGGGCGAGCACGATCTCGCGAGGCGCTGGCTTGACGCTACCATCCAATATCTGCGCGCTCGCGCCGTCTGCGGATTTCTTGCCGAGCGTACGGCCGACGGAGCGGCAGCGTTGCCGCCGGAGCATTATGATGCGGCGCTGCCCCCGACTGGTGTGCCGGAGCTGACCGCCATCTGCGATGCTGCAGTTGCCCTCCGGGACAAAGCTGCTGCAGCCTATGACGACATCCGGCGCGAGATATTTGCGGTGGCGGACCGCATTGAGCGCCGCATCACACGCTGATCGCAGGCCGGCTGCTGCCTAGCCCAGCTCGCTCATGAGCACGATGGAACAACGGCGCTGGACGCCGTTGATCCGCTGGCGGTTGTTGGTTTTGTTGCTCACCACCACCGCCGGCGGTGCCTGCCGCAGGGCGGCGGACCAGACGCCGGTGCCACCCTCGCCGCCCCAGTCCGTGCCCCGGAAGATCTGGCTCACCATCGGCCCCTGGTTCGGGATCGCCAGCGCGTAGCCGCGCGCCCGCGGCACGACCTGGCTCGCGTCGATGGCCAGCAGATCGGCCTGGGCGAGCTGCTCGTTGGCCGTCTGCAGCGAGATCGCGTTGAGCTTCAGGTCCTCGAGGAGGGCGCCCACGGTGTGGCGTATTCCATTGCGCCAGGCATCCACCCGCGAGGTGAGGAGGTGGGTGATGCAGCGGCGCCAGTTCTCGCTGGCGTCCTCCTTCTCGGGCAGGTCGGCCGCCGCCAGCAGCTCGGCCCACGGCTCGAGGCCGTCCAGGTCGTTGGGCAGGCCGTACTTGGCAAGGAGTTCGTCGCCGAGCACCAGGTGCGCGCAGGCCAGCAGCGTGCCGTACGTGTCCTGCCCGCGACCGTCATGGCCGCCCATGCCGAGCACCCGGCGATATTCCCGGCGAAGCTCGTGAAACCGGGGCCATTCATCGACCGCCCGCCGCAAGACCATGCGGCCCACTACGTCGACATCGATAACCGGCGCTTCTTCTGCGGCGCGCCCAATATCACGTGGCATAAGCGTGATGAGCGCCATGCGCGAGAGATCCTGCGGGGGGACCGGAGGCCGGTTAATGGCCGAGAAAAAGAAACAATTGTAGGCTCGGAAGCTCGTGCCCGTGTGGTTTGAACCACCGCGCAACATCAGGTCGCCGGACGCGGCCAGGCGAGCGAGTTTGATGACCGCCAGGGTGCGCGAATTATCGGCGCCTGCCTCCAATTCGTCGACCGCAACAGGGAGGCTGTCCTCTCCGACGCGCTGGTATATGCCCGCCGCAGTGGTATCGGCTGATTTGACGAGAGCATCTCCCAACACACCTTTAACAAGCTGCTGAAGCGACGATTTTCCCACCCCCTTGTCGCCTACGACGAAAATCATGGGGCGCCAGTCCAAAGCACCGCCGAGGAAAGCAGCCACAAGCCATCCGACGAGCAGCATCGCGTCCGTCGCCCCACGCTCGAAGGTGAAGCTGGCCAGCGCGGACCATAGGCCCGTCGCGTCCATCATCTCGTCGGATACCGACTTCGCCCAAGGCTCCGGCAGCGACGGCCGTCGCGGATAGAAATAGTGCTCATAGTTGCCGATCGGCTGCTCGCGGCCGCCGACGTAGAGCGTATCTCCACAGTGAAGCACCAGATTGCCAGCCCTATCACTCCACCCGCCGCGCCCTCTAAGCTTGTCATGCGGCGACCACGCACCCTTGCGCCCAGCGGCTCGATAGAGCGCATCAACGATCTGGACAGTATCGAATCCTGTAATCCTGCCTTTTTGGCCAAACCGAGGCCACGCCCAGTACAAATAATTGACGCGGTGCAGGAAGAGTCTTTGGATCTTTTTTTGTCCAAACGCACTGTCAATAATACCGGCGAGTTGCCCCAGAGCGTCGACGACGTATAGCGTCTCGCCGTCCATGCCCAGAACTTGCACAGGACAATCGGGTGGCAAGCCCCAGAGGTCAGGGCTCCATTGTCCCGGCGCGACCTCGACGCCCTCGACAAGCCGCGGCTCGCCGATATCTGGGTCTCGGATACGGTCACGCTTCTGGCGCCGCAGGTCGCGCCGAGCATCTTCGGTCGCGGCGGCGACGGCGTCCTTACCTTTGGCTGCCGACATGGTGCGGCGGTTTCCCCCTGGATGGATGCGCCGGCGCGCGCGGCGCCGGCGGGTTGGTCAGAACGGGATCGGATCGTCTTCCGCTCGCCTCGAGAGCGCGAGGATGGCGTCGGGCACCTTTTCCAGCACCGCGGAGAGGAAATCGGCCTTCTGGATATCGTGATATCCGGCCCAGCCGACGCGGACGTGGAAGGGGGTTTGCACCTCGAAAACCGTCATGTGCAGGCCGCCGGAGCGCAGTCGCACCACGTCTCCGACCTTGAACTCTGGCGGCGCCGCTTTGGCCGGGGCGACCTTGGGAGGCGCTGGGGCCACTCGTTTCGTTGCCATCCGTCACCGCTCCATCAGCTCGCCGAAGCCGGGCATCTCCTCGAGGATGGTGTCCCCGATCGGCACGGGTACCGCCGGCGGCGGCTCGATCACGGGCGGCCGGCGGCGCGCCAGCTCGGCGTTGACCGCCTCGAGCGCATCGACCACGGCCGGGATCAGCCGCACCGCCAGCTCCAGCTGTGCCCAGAAGGACGGGAGGATGGCGGCCAGGTCCTCGGCGGTGGGCGTGCGATCGCCCTGCAGCTCGGCGGTGCGGATGCACAGCGTCTCGGCGGACGGCCGGTGCTGGACGATGTAGCGCACCACCTCGTCGGAATCGGCATGGGCGAAGTTGAAGAGGCCATAGGTCGCGGGATCGAGCGGACCGTCCGCAAAACGCTCCAGGAAGGCAGGCTCGATCACGCCGGCGAGGTCGAGCGCGACCGAGCAAATGCTGGTGGTGGAGAACGGCACCAGGTCCTCCCAGGGGAGCGGCCGGGGCCAATGCTCCGCAGGGGCGGGCTGTTCCGCAGCGGGCGGTTCCGCCGGCGGGGCGGCTTCGGTCGGCGCCGCTCCGGCGTCAGCGCCCGCGGTCTCGGGCGCCGCCGCCGGCGGCAGCTGGCTCGCGCCGCTGATCTCTTCCGTCTGTTCGTCAGTCATCTTTCCCTCTCAGCGTGTCGTTGAGATCCTTGCCCGTAGGGGCGGTGAGACGCGCGATCGGCTTGCCGGTGCGCGACAGGGTGTCGATGGCCCGGGCCACCGTGGACTGGGCGGCAGGGTTGCCGTGGTCGTTCTGCGCATGGATCAGCACATCCGCGACGCACGGCCGGCCGACCGGCGCATGGGCGAAATTGCTGATCGAAGCACAGCCCCACACGCGCAGCTCCGGCGCCGCCAGCGCGACGGAGAGCCCGTCCTCGAGGCCCTCGGTCAGCACCAGCGTGCAGCTGGCGCCGAGGCCGTCCGCCTCTTCCGGCGAGTGATTGCCCTCGCCATTGGCGATGCGCATGACGAGGCCCAGTTGCTCGGGCCAGATGAGCTTGGGCTTCTGGACCGGCGCCTTGCCGGAGCCATCCGGCGCCAGGAACGTGTAGTGCAGCGCCCGGAGCGCGCCTCCGGCGTCGCGCAGGGGCGTGAAGATGGCGGGGAAGGATGGGCCCGGGCGCACCTTCACGCGGTGCGGGCGCCCGTCGCGGATCTCCTCCCGCCACTCGGCGCCGAGCCACCATTCCACGGTGCCCCACCGCAGATCACCCGCGTAGGTCTCGACAAAGCGCAGGTCGACGCCACGGTGCATGAGGTAGAGCCAGGCGATCGAGCCGGGCAGGATCATCCGCCCGCCGGACCAGGTGCGGAACGCCTGCTTTTCCGCCCAGACGGCGCGGCTTTCCTTGGCGGCGGCCGCCTCCGCCCTGCGCCTCTCCCGGGCGCGGCGCGCTTCCTCGCGGTCCGCGTCGCTCATGGTGGCGAGGCCTAAAAAATCCTCGAGCCAGGCGCGGGCGAAGTCGAAATCGTCCACCGCCTTGCCGTTGAGGTAGGCGACCAGGCCGAACACGTCGCCCTTGGTCACGTCCGGATCGGTGAAATCCTTGAAGGCGCCGCAGGCGTCGCCCTGCGTCCACACCGCGAAGCTCGGGTTCTTCTCCCGGCGCATGGGATTGCACACGGTGTAGACCCCGCGCGCGTGCTTCCCGCCCGGGGCCAGCCTGTGCAGCAGGTCCTCGAGCCGGTCCTGTGCCCGGGCCTTGAGGTCGGCGACGGAGGGGCGGGTCATGGCGCCGTCTCCATCGCCGCGCTCTTGAGCGCCTCAAACGCATTCGTGACCCGAAGGTACGGGGCCATGCTGACGTCGAGGCCATCAGCCCGCCGCTGGTCCGCCTTGTCTGCCTCCCGCCATGCGGCCTCGTACTCGACGCGGAGCGGTCGGGGTGTCGCCATATAGTGGCGCTGGCAAAGGACCTCGCGGTCGGCCGCTTCCGCGCGTTCCGTTCTGTTGCAGAACGGAACGCAGCAGCGGACACGGATGGAGCGCGGGCGGATCATGGCGCCGTCTCCGGCACCGGCGTGACCAGCAGCGGGTCAACATGGTTGAGGTAGACGGCGATGTGCTCGCAAAGCTCCCGCCGTTCGCGAGAGCCCTTGCTGCCGTACCGTTTGCTGGGATATCGCTCCCGCTCGCCATTGACCAGCAGTTGCAGGTCGCCGAAGCGCAGATCGCAATATTGGTGCGTGGCGCAGATGATCTTGCCCCACTGGTTGATGGGCACATAGACGTTCGCGCGCCCCAGCTCCCAACGAAGATGCCAGCCGCCGGCGACGCCGCAGTCCGCGAACCATTGGCCTTGGGGAAGGGAGGCCGGGCGGGTCATCGCGGCCTGTCCTTCTCCTTGCGTCGATCAAAACGCAGGTCGATGGCGAGCTGCACGCCGGCCTCAGTGAGGAAGTTCCAACCGTCACATCGGGCGGCATAGCCGGAAGCGACGAGACCGTCGCGGCCCTGCTTGCTTGGCAGATTGCCGTCCCACGTCGGGCCGTTGCGGAACAGGCACCACAAGGTTTCGTGCTCAGCGTTGATCAGCCCGCGGTTGGGATCGAAGGGCAGCGGTTTATCCATGGCCCTTGGCCTCCCCGGCCATGGCCTTGTCGATCGCCTCCATTTCCGAGTTGCGGGCCACGAAGGCTTTCAGCACCGCCACCATGTCCGGCCGGTCGGCCGTGGACATGTAGTTGTAGCGAGCGCCGTCGGGCTCGAAGGCGAACAGGGTGAACTGCCAGCCCGGGAGGTGGGCGCGCAGGGCGTCGAGCGTCGCCTCCATGATGCCGACAACCTCTGCCTGCACCGGCCCATGAGAGCCGGGGATGCAGTTTTCATCGTTGCCCGCCTCGCGCGCGAGCTTGCGGCGCTTCTCCTCACCCATTGAAAAAGCCCTCCGTGATCTTGCGACGGGCGGCCGTCACCCAGTTGCGCATGACGCCGGCGGCGCCGGCGGTGCAGCTCGTCTTCACACCGCCCATCGAAAGCTGGTGGCCGTCATAGCGGCCGCACCATTTCGCGCCCTCTTCCCGCTCCAGCTCGGCGAGCGCATCGGCGGAGGCCTTGCGGTGCTGCTCGTAGCTCTCGCGGTCGCCCACCACGATGGGCGGGATCGCCGCGATCTTCTTCTCGACCACCTGGATCAGGCGGCCCAAGTTGGCGCCGTCAGGCTTGGCCATGGGCGCCGTCCTCGAAGAGGTGGGGATAGCGCGCGAGGATGGCGCGGGCCGCCATGCAGAACAGGCGCGCGCTGGTTTCGACGATGACGATCTTCCCGTCCGGGAGATCCACGCGCAGCGCGAGGCTGGGCAGGCCGCTCTTCATGCCCCCTTCCAGCACCGCCACCTGAATGGGGGGCGCGTCGTTGGCAAGGTGGATGATTTCCGCAGGCTCCAGCTCCGGCCAGACGGGCTCGGAACCGGGCATCTTGATGGTCATTCCAGGCATGTGTTCACTCCGCTGCGTCGCGCCCGGAAGCCGGCGGCTGCCGGCTTCCGTCCTTGGGGTCGCAACCCGGGAACACCCAGGTTGCGGGCACCCCGAGCTTCTTGGTGAGGAAGGAGGTGAGGCGCGCGGAGAGGGTGCCGGCTACGGTCTGCCCCCCCCACGGGCACAGGCGACACGGGCTTCCACCAGCTCGTGCTTGAAATCGAAATCGTCCATGGCATCGAGGAGCGCGCTGCCGGCGTCGCGCCACTCCTGGGCGGCGCCGATCACCAGGCACAGCGCCTCGATGACGGGCTTGCAGAGCATGGCGGGGTTGCCGTCGCTGGTCTGCGTCACGCACTGCAAAGCGGTGGTGAGGGTGTCGGCGCCGTAGCGGGCGAGCGCCGCCAGCAGCACGTTGGGCGCGATGGTCTGCCCGCGCTCCAGCTTGGTGGCCTGGATCGGGTATTTCGTGACCGTCACCTCGGCCGCGGCGCACACCTTCTGCAGGCCGAGCGCGGCCGGGTCTCCGGCGGCGACGCGGGCGTGGTAGATCGCCATGGAATTGAGGCGCGTGACCTGTCCGTTGATGGCGGCGAAGGCGTCCGCCTGGGCGGCGCCATCGGCGATCACCACCAGGCAGGGCACCTGCTCCACCTCGCGGATCGACGCAGCCGTGGTGCGGTGCTGCCCGTCGATGACGGCGAAGAACCCGCCCTCGACGGGCGCCACCACCACCGGCGCGAACTTGCGCCAGTCGAACTTGCGGGCGATCGCCAGCACCGTGCGCCGCCCCTCGGCCGAAATCTCCCGCTGGTAGCGGGGATCCACGCGCAGCTGCGCGATGGGCACCCATTGCAGCATGGGCGCCGGCCCGAGGGCGGCCAGCTCGCCGGCGCCCTCCATGGCCTTGAGGTAAGGGGCGGCTTCGATCGGGCGCATGTCAGTAGCGGCGCCTGCCGCGCTCGGAGATCAGGGAGTTGTCACGGAAGTCGACGCCCCACTGGGCGGACCCGGCACCGCCATAGCTCTCAACGGGAGAGAGCGGGGCGGCCGGCCGGCGGGGAATGGTGCGCCTGTCAGCCACCTCATAGCTGCCGTCGCGCACCGCATCGTCCTCGGCCACGCGCTGGATGTAACCGTTCAGCCGGTGGCGCTCGGCTTCGGAGGTCCGCAGCTTCTCCAGCGCCTCGCGCTCGGAAGCCCGGACGCGATCAAGCTCCCTTCCCAGCCCGTCGGCGAGCGCCTTGTCCGCCTGTGCCTCGCTAACCGCGCGCTGCGCCTCGCGCACCGCCACATCGCGCTGGCGCGCCATCTCCTGCAGCCCTTCGTCGCCCGCGAGGCGCAGCTTGATCTCGGCGCCGAGATTCACCTCAAGGCGGGCATTTTCTTCCTTCAGCCTGGTGATGGCGCCCTTGAGGCCCCTCACGGTGTCGTTCACGGCCATGGTCAGTCCTCCCTCACGCTGACGTCGGCGTCGGCATCGACGCTCACCATCACGGTGCTGTCGCCCTTGATGGTGCAGTTCTGGATCGTCACGCCTTCGACGCGCGCCATGCGGCCGAGCGCGTCGATCGCGTGGCGGATGGTGTCCTGGTCGGCCTTCTGGGCCATGAGGGTTACGAGGCTGTCGGTGATCGCGCCGAGGCTTTCCTTGTCCACGACGGTGCCGATGTTCATGCCTGTCTGCATGTCTTCTCCTTGCGGGGTCAGGATGGGGAGGGTCAGGAAGGACGGCCGGGCACCGAGGGCTGCCCGGCCGCCAAGGTTTCGGGAGGCGGGGCCGCGCCGTTCGTCACGTCACCGCCCGCGGCCCCGGGGGAGGTGGTGCCCGCCTGATCGGGGAGCCCTCGCTCCGCGAACAGGAATTGCGAGCAGGCGAACAGCGCCAGCATGGGCAGCGTCGCCGCATCGGTGCCCGCGCGCGGGTGCCCGGCGAGCACGTTCTCGGCGCGCCGGCGCACCGCCTGCATGGTGAAGGGGCCGGCGACGACCTCGCCCTGCGTGCCGCCCTCGGCGGCGCGGACCAGGGCGACGCTCGATCCGTCCAGGGCCACGACGATGCGCAGCGTGCCGTCGAGGCGGCCGTATTCCTGCACGCTGCCGATGACCTCAAAGGTGGCCGCCTGCGGCTCGGCGGCGGTCACAGCCGGCTCTCCCGCCGTTCGTCCTTCACCACCAGCAGGCAGACAGAGAGGGTGAGCAGCGACACGCTGGCAGCCACCAGGTGGGTGAAGGCGATGGCGTGCAGCAGGCTGAACGCCGAGCCGCCGAGGCCGACGAGCGCGGCCGCGCCCATCTTGGTGGTGACATAGCGGGCGTCGAAGTCAGTCTTCATGGCACCAGGTCCTTCCTGCTGGTGGGGGTGACGGGGGCGGCCGCGCGGCCGGAGAGAAAGGCGGAGGCGCGCTCGAGCAGCGCATCGATGGCCGCGTCATCGCGCAGGTCTTCCACGCGATTGACCGCCTTGTGGACGCGCTGCTTGGTGGTGCCGACCGCGGCCGCGATTGCGGAGTGGGACACGGAGAGCTCCACATGGGCGAGGTAGAAGGCCAGCTGCCGCGCGCGGCTGGCGGCAAGCCACGCAGGATCCAGCGGACAGGACTGCCCATCGTCGCCCAGCGCCCGGGCCGGATCGGCGCCGACCTCATGGGCGAGGTAGAGCACCGCCGCCCGCCAGAAGGCCGCGACCACGGCCGGCGCCGGCGGCGGCGGCGGGGCGGTGCCGGCCAGCTGGTCCAGGGCGCGCGCCAGCTTCACCAGCGTGCGCCGCTGCGGGGTGACACGCTCGGTCAGCGCGCGCCAGTACGTCACCGGATTGACGCTCGCTGCGCGGCACAGTTCGCCGAGGTCGATCCCCAGCGTGGCCCGCCTCGCCTCCACGCCAGCCACGGTTGACAATGCAATTGCATTTGATTTGGCGAGGGCGATGGTCATGGCCGCCGCCCCCACTGCGCGCCCGCCAGGATGACGGCGAAGTGGCTGGACGAGCCGAGCAGCTGGGCGCGTAAGGACAGGGGCGAGACGAGCGCGCCAGCACGCCCGAGCTCGTAATCGAGACGGATGCCGGCGCGCCAGGCGCGGGCGGCGGGATCCTCGGCGGCGGGGATCATTGCTGCGCTCCGTCGCGGCGGCCGAGCAGATAGTCGAGCAGCCTGCGCTCCTCCTCCTCCAGTGCCCGCAGCAACCGGTCCCGCGTGGAGGAGAGGCAATCGCGCTTGCCGTACGCGACGTAGTACGTGGTGTGCTTGTTCAGCCCGGCGAGCCCGGCGAGCTCGACGAGCGGCAAGCGGATCGCGGCCGCGCGGGTGGCGATTTCACTCTCATGCATGTTGTGCATGGCCTCTCGATCTGCAATCTTGCACATGCAAATCTGATTTGGTCTGAGGCTGTCAAGCGCAATGTATCCGGTCGGCTCGCATGCTGCGCCTGCGCACACTTCAAGGCGATTTCATTCGCCTTCGAAGGTGTCGCCCGTGGCCAAGTCGACCAGATCCGCCAAGTCAGAAGCCATGCGCACATTGCGCGAGGCGCAGCAGCGCTACCTTGAGACGGTCAAGGCGCGCACCGGCTTCAGCTTTTCGGAGATCGGGCGGCGGGCGAAGCTCAGTCCCACCACTGTCACGCGCTTCATGAATGGCGAGGGGGAGGGCACGCTCGCCACCCTCACCATCTCGCAGATCGCCGAGGCATCGGGTGTTCCAGCCACCGGCGCGGCCCTGGGCACTTCCCTCGATGGCGTCTCGGACAATGAGGCGGAGCCTTATGTGGCGTCGGCGCCCGCCACCCGCGCGCCGATCGAGCAGGCGATCGAGGCCTTGCGCGGCGGACGCAACGCCGCCGACCCATGGGTGCTGCGCACGCGCGCCCTTGAGGACGCCGGCTATCTCCCGGGCGATGTGGTCATCGTCGACCTTTCCGCCACGCCCGTCGCCGGTGATGCGGTGTGCGCCCAGGTCTATGACTGGGAGAAGATGCGGGCCGAGACGGTGTTCCGGATCTTCGAGGAGCCCTACCTCGTGGGCGCGTCACGCGACCCTGCGTTCCGCAAGCCTATGCTGGTTGACGGTAAGTCAGTCGTCATCAAGGGCGTGGTGACCGATCTGGTCCGCCCGCGGCGCGCCGCCTGAACCTTCTTATTCACCTGGATCAGGACGCCCCGGTGCACGCCGGAGGAACCCTATTGTCACACCGCAATGTGCATACTTGCAGATTTGAATGTGCGTGATAGCTTCAATCGCGCCGGTTGATTTGTGCGGGCTGTACCCGCCGGCCGGTGCAGGGAAGCGACGATGGCAGGCAGAAAGGAAGCGAGCGAGACCGATCGACAGATCGGCATCCGCATCCGCGCCGCGCGCATGCAGCGCGGCATGAGCCAGGAGAAGCTGGGCGAGGCGCTCGGCATCACCTTCCAGCAGATCCAGAAGTACGAGAAGGGCACCAACCGCACCTCGGTCTCGGCGCTGCTGAAGATCGCCAAGGCGCTCGAGGTGGCAGCCGCCGACCTGGTGCCGGAGCTGAAGGGCACGGGCACCGAGCGGCTGCCGCCGGCGATCATCTGCCGCCAGGCGCTCGAGGCGGCCCGGCTGGTGGAGGGCCTGCGCGTGCCGCAGCACCGCACCGCCATCGTCGGCATGATCCGCTCCTTCTCCGAGCACACGGTCGAGCCTCTCACGAGCGCGGGGGAGGCGCAGGCGGCATGAGCATGGTCAAGTGGGGATGGCTGAACTCCGATAGCGACCAGGTGAACGGCCCCTTTCTGAGCCGCGCCACGGCGGAGGAGGATGCGCAAAGCGCTCTCGGCTATCAGGGCGACACGGCCGACATCGTGCAGATCGTCACCGTCGCGCGCATGGTCCTGAAGCCGGCGATCGAGGAGGTGAGGGCGCCGGTGCCCACGCCGGACAGCATCGAGCTCATCACCGTCGAAGAGGAGGATGCATGAACCCGACGCTTTCACCCGACGCCCAGGCGCGCGCCGCGGAAGAGCGGCATTTCTGGGTCGAGCTTTCGCAGATGCCGGGAGCAGAGGGGATCGCGGGGCGGATCCTGCTGGCCGCCGGCGACCCTCTTCGCAATGCGATCCTGCAGGAGCTGAAGGAGGACGTGAAGCAATACACGGTCATCAGGGGCGTCGGCGACGCCCTTGGAAATATCCTTGTCACGCTCGCTGGCAACCTTTCCGATCCCAACACGGGCCTCCCGAAGGGCGTCGTGCTTGGCATGGTTCTCGGCAAGATCATCGGCGCGCGCATTCAGGATGCGCTCGAGGCGACCAGAGGTGCCGACGTCACCGTGCTGTACGAGATCGACGGTCAGCTCACGGACCTGCCGGCGGGACGGGCATCATGATTGCCACCTCCGAGCTGGTGCTCACCCTCGGCGAGATCGCCACCCTGTTCCGCCGCTCCCGGGCGGCGGCTTCCCGCCACGTCGCGCGCCTCATGTCCGGTCACGGCTTCCCCCAGCCGCTGCCCGGGCGCAAGCCGCGGCTGTGGAGCCGGAGCCAGGTGGAGCTGTGGCTCGCCCGGGCCGGCACCTCGGCCGGCGCCGGCATCCCCCAGCGGGTGCCGGCTGAGGATCCCCGTCTCGCGCCGGCGGCCATCGCCGCCGGCCGCGCCCGCCTCGAGGCGCGGTACGGAGGCGGGGCATGAGGTGGCCTCAGATGGAAGAGGTGAAGTGGTTCATCCGAAGCCCTCATGCACGACTTGAGATCCGGCCTTGTTGCTGGCGGTACCTTTGGTGGTGCTTCTCCATAGAAGTGACCGGCCCGAATGGGGGCCTGCCGCGCCAGCTGCCTTTGTGGCGCCGGATCCGCTTTGTGTGGAAGCCGTCATGAAGCCCCTCAAGGGCTACAGCCTGTTCGTCCTGGAGCTTCTCATCGCTCACGGCCCGCTGGTGCAGCGGGGTGGCGCGTGGTTCCGGGCGGACGGGCAGGGCGGGGCGGTGCGGGACATTGCCGTCGCCGCCCTCGCCAGCCGCGGCCTCATCACCATCGGCGTCACCGGCTACGGCCGGACGGCCTCGGTTTCCCCCACGGGGATCCTGTGGCGCTCGCGCACGCGCGAACGCCTCTACCGCCAGAGGAAGGGCAAGCCATGGCCACAAGACACCACGCAACTGCCCGGCTAATCTCTCCACCGTCAACGGAGGGGAAGGCCGTGGGCATCGTCAAGGTCACGATCCAGAACATCAACTGGCGCAAGGGCCGGCCCCGGTTCGATCCGGGGCCGGGCGTCCGCAGGCTCGGCTTCAGGAGCGAGGACCTGAAGCACGCCGATGGCCGGTGGTTCTCCCTGGACGAGGCCGGCGCCTGGGCGGCTGAACGCAACGCGGCCATCGCCGCGCGGCGCCAGCAGAAGGCCGAGGGCAAGCGCCTCGCGCCGCTGAAGCGGCCGAAGCACCAGACCATCGAAGGCCTGTTCGATGAATGGTTCGAGAGCCCCAAGTTCACCGGCGGGGTGCAGGCCGGCAAGCGCCAGCAGGCCGGCGTCACCGCCGCCACCGCCAGGGACTACAGGTACAAGTTCAACGCCCTCAAGGCCTTCGACGCCGAGCTGATGCAGGAGGCGCCGGGCGCCGTCACCGCCGTGGTGGCGCAGGGCATCTTCGACAAGCTGTGGGAGCGCAAGGGTTTGCACACTGCGCGGGGTGTTGTGGCCATCGCCTCGAGCTGCTGGAAATGGGCGATCGGCCGCGGCAAGGGCGGCATCACCTTCAACCCGTGGCGCGGCCTCGAGAAGGCAATGCCCGCGCCGAGGCTGGTGACCTGGACGGACGAGGAGATCGTCGCGCTCGCGGCCGCCGCCGATGCGCTCGGCCGGCCGGAAATCGGCGACGCGGTCTATCTTGGCCTGTTCACCGGCCAGCGACAGGGCGATCGCCTCACCCTCGAGCGCGCCGGCCGGGACGATGCCGGCCGGCTGCTGATCCGCCAGTCCAAGACCGGCGCCATCGTCGCGGTGCCCGCCGCGCCGCAGCTGGTGGCCCGCCTCGAGGCGGCCGCCGCGCGGCGCAAGGACCGCAAGGTGCAGCACACCCAGCTGGTCATCGATGAGACGGCCAACGCGCCGTTCAAGTCCGACTGGTACCGCCACGTGTTCGCCGAGATGCGCCTCGCCGCGGCCCGGGGCGTGGTGCTGGGCATGAACGGCCCGGAGATCGCGCCGGCCGAGCGCACCGGCCACGAGGTGTGGCTGCTGATGCCGGTGCCCTCCATCGCCGGCAAGCGGGACCAGGACCTGCGCGACACCGCCGTGACATGGCTCGGCCGCGCCAGCGCGACGGTCCCGCAGATTGCCAGCATCACGGGGCACAGCTACGTGAGCATCAACCAGGTGCTGCGACACTATCTCGCGACGCATCCCGAGATGGCCGACGCGGCCATCGGGAAGCTGCTGTCGTGGATGGATGAGACGGGGGTGGCGGTATGAGCCGCGACTTCATAGCCGGCTTCGCCCTCGCGCTGGCGGACATCAACCGGCTTCACGACTGCCCCACCTACGTGGCGGATACCATCGTCGGCGCCGGCTTCACCATCGCCGACTTCCGGCAGGCGGGCGTGGAAGAATACGACCTCGCCGAGCTGCGGAAGTGCGTCGAGGAAGGCGGAGGCAGCGCCGAGCGGCAGGCCAGAATCATGGGTCCGTCGCACCGAAAATCACGGGGTTGAGGAACGAACGTCGTACATACGACGATACGACGCCACCTATGGCGTCGTATGTTCTTCTTAGGTTCCCGCCTCCGATCTTGGCAAAATCGTTACGGCACAACGCTTTGTGAGTGGTGAGCCCGGACGGACTTGAACCGTCGACCCCATGATTAAAAGTCACGTGCTCTACCGGCTGAGCTACGGGCTCACTCCTTGCTGTGGTTAGGCTGGCAAGGCGGCAGGGTCAAGGCCGCGCAGGAGCGCGCGACGGGCAGGGCCGGCGCCTGTGCATATCCGCGCATTGACCCGCCGGCGCCGGTTCCGCACCATGCCCGGGTTCATTGCCCCGGACTTGCCATGCCCGTGCTGAATCACATCGCCTCCCGCACCGACGAGATCGCGGCCTGGCGGCACGATTTTCATCGCCATCCCGAGCTCATGTACGAGCTGCCCCGCACCAGCGCCGCGGTGGCCGAGCACCTGCGGGCGTTCGGCTGCGACGAAGTGGTGACCGGGCTTGGCCGCACGGGCGTGGTCGGCATCGTGCACGGGCGGGGCGAGGGGCCGCTGATCGGCCTGCGTGCGGACATGGATGCCCTGCCGATCGTCGAGCGCACCGGCGCGGCCTATGCCTCCTCGAACCCCGGCGTGATGCACGCCTGCGGCCACGACGGCCACACCGCCATGCTGCTGGGCGCCGCGCGCCATCTCGCGGAGACGCGCGCCTTCTCGGGCACGGCGGTGCTCATCTTCCAGCCGGCGGAGGAGGGCGGCGCCGGCGCACGCGCCATGATCGACGACGGCCTGTTCGACCGCTTCCCGGTGCGCGAGGTGTACGGCATGCACAATCTGCCGGGCCTGCCGGTCGGCCGCTTCGCCATGCGGCCGGGCGGCATCATGGCCTCGTCGGATCGCGTGGAGATCCTCGTGGAGGGCCAGGGCGCCCATGCGGCCCGTCCGCATCTGGGCATGGACGTCGTGCTGGCTGGCGCGGCCATCGTCACGGCGCTCCAGCAGATCGTGGCGCGCAACATCGATCCGCTGGATTCGGCGGTGGTGTCCATCCCCGTGTTCCACGCCGGGGAGGCCGACAACGTGCTGCCGCCGGTGGCGCGCCTCGCCGGCACCATCCGTTCGCTCGATCCGCGGGTGCGGGACCAGTTGCGCGGCAACATCGTGCGCGTGGCCGAAGGCGTCGCGGCGGCGCACGGCGTGTGCGCGTCCGTCAGCTTCTCGCAGGGCTATCCCGTGACCCGCAACCACGTCGCGCAGACCGCCTTCGCCGCCGAGGTGGCGGCCGAGGTGGCCGGCGTCGGCGAGGTGGACCCGGAGGCTCCGCCCTTGATGGCGGCGGAGGATTTCGCCTTCATGCTGGAGGAGAAGCCCGGCGCCTACATCTTCATCGGCAACGGGCCATCCGCCGACCTGCACCACCCCGAATATGATTTTGCAGACGGGGCCATCCCGTTCGGTGCGTCCTACTGGGTGCGGCTGGTGGAGCGGGCGCTGCCGCTCACCGCCTGACCCGCAGTCCGGGCAGACCGGCCTCCGCGTCCGCCGCGCGGGTGGATGAGGCGCGGGCCTTCCGTGCGCGTCCCGCGCCTGCCGAATGGGGCCCTCACGGCGGAAGCGGGCTGCTTTCCTGTCCCAATCGCGCCAGTGCGTGACGGCGCGCGGCGAGGGCGTCCCTCGATGACGCACGCAACGCGCCAGCCCCGGCCCGTGAAAGCCAGATCCTGCGCGGCCCGGGTTGCCCTGCCGCTTGAGCGCTCCGAAGTGTCATGCACGCGCGGACAGCGTCACACGTTGAGCGGGCGGAGCCCTACGCTCCCCGCGCCGATCACGACGCGGTCCGGTTCCGCGCCGGTACCGCGCCGCGCGGTCAGTCCGGCTTGCGCAGCACGAACGTGAGAAGCCCCGGCGCGATCACCTTGTCTTCAAGGCGCGCCCCGGTCTCGTGGGCGAGATGGGGAATGTCGATCACCGCCATGGGGTCGGTGCAGGTCACCACCAGCCGGGTGCCGGGGCGCGCGGCGGCGAGGGCCTTGCGGGTACGCAGGGCGGGCAGGGGGCACTTCAGCCCCCTGAGGTCGAGCTCGAGGGTCGCCGGTTCGCCGGCAGGAGGCCGCGGAGGAGGCCGAGGCCCCGAGCTCATCCCGCCTGATCCTTCAGCCGGCCGAGGCTTTCCTCCCGGCCGAGCACCGTCAGCACGTCGAAGATGGGCGGGGACGTGGCCTTGCCGGTCAGCGCGGCGCGCAGCGGCTGGGCCACCGCGCCGAGCTTGACGCCCTGCGCCTCGGCATAGGCACGCACCGCCGCCTCGGTGGCGGCCGCGGTCCATTCGGCCGCCTCCAGCGCCGGCAGCAGCCGGGCGAGGTGGGCCCGCGCCTCGGGCGTGAGCAGCGCCGCGGCCTTGTCGTCCAGCGCCAGCGGCCGCTCCATGAAGATGAAGTCGGCGTTGTCCAGCAGTTCCACCAGCGTCTTGGCCCGCTCCTTCAGGCCCGGCATGGCGGCGGCGAGCTGGGCGCGACGCTCCGGCGTCATCCGCGCGAGCCGGCGCCCGGCGTCCGGCAAATGCGGCACCAGCGCATCGATGGCCACGAGCAGGTCGGCGTCGCTCGCTGCCCGCAGATACTGGCCGTTGAGGTTCTCCAGCTTCTGGAAATCGAACCGGGCGGCGGACCGGCCCACCCGGTCGAGATCGAAGAACTCGACCATCTCCTCGGTGGAGAACACCTCCTGGTCGCCGTGGCTCCAGCCGAGGCGCACCAGATAGTTGCGCAGCGCCGCCGGCAGGTAGCCCATGTCGCGATACGCATCCACGCCCAGCGCCCCATGGCGCTTGGAAAGCTTCGCGCCGTCCGGCCCGTGGATGAGCGGGATGTGGGCCATGCGCGGCACGTCCCAGCCGAGCGCGCGGTAGATCTGGGTCTGGCGCGCCGCGTTGGTGAGATGGTCGTCGCCGCGGATCACGTGGGTGACGCCCATGTCGTGGTCGTCCACCACCACCGCCAGCATGTAGGTGGGGGTGCCGTCGGAGCGCAGCAGGACCAGGTCGTCGAGGTCCTTGTTGGGGAAGGTGACGGTGCCCTGCACCATGTCCTCGATCACGGTCTCGCCGTCCTGCGGGGCGCGCAGGCGAATGACCGGGGCGCGGTCCTTCGGCGCCTCGGAGGGATCGCGGTCGCGCCAGCGGCCGTCATAGCGCGGCGGGCGGCCCTCCTTGCGGGCCAGCTCGCGCATCTCGTCGAGCTCCTCCGGCGTCGCATAGCAGCGATAGGCGTTGCCCCGGGCCAGCATGTCCTCAACGGCGGCGCGGTGCCGGTCGGCCCGGGCGAACTGGTAGATCGGATCGCCGTCCCAGGTGATGCCGAGCCAGGACAGGCCCTCCAGGATCGCGTCGATGGCCTCGGTGGTGGAGCGCTGGCGGTCGGTATCCTCGATGCGCAGCAGCATCTTGCCGCCGGTGTGGCGGGCATAGAGCCAGTTGAACAGGGCCGTGCGCGCGCCGCCGATATGCAGGAAGCCGGTGGGCGAGGGGGCGAAGCGGGTGACGATCTGCGACATGGGGGCGCTCGAAAATGGGGGTACTCGAACAGGCACGATCCGCGGGGGCGGACACGGCGGCGGAGCAGCGCGGACGCGGGATGGCCAGGGCCGCGGGCCGTGCCGCGGCACGGCGTGGCACTTGGACGGCGCCCGTGTAGCATAGGCGTCCGGCACAAGGAACATGGCGCGCCCGCATGGGGCGGCGCGCGGGCGGCCCGGGCAGGCGGAGTGGCGCCGGCTGCCCGGAGCGGGGACGGGCATGGCGTGGGGGAAACCGGCGGAAGGCGCCCGGGCGCGGGCTCGCGCGGCCGTTGCCGGCGCGCGCGCCGTCGCCATCCGGACCGCGCCGCTCGGTCTCTCCCGCCTCGGCGCAGCGATCGCGGCGCGGCTGGGCGCTGACCTGCGGGCAGAACTGGATTCCGGACGGCTCGTGCTGTGGCTGCCGGTGGGCTTTGCGCTCGGCATCCTGCTCTATTTCGGCGCGGCGCAGGAACCATCGCTGTTCGCCACCCTGCTGCTGGTGGCAGCATTGGCGGGCGGCGCCATGGCGCTGCGAGCGCGGCCAGCAGCGTTCCGTGTCCTCATCGCGCTTTCGGCCGTGGCCGGCGGCTTCGCCACCGGCACCGTGCGCACCGCCTTGGTCCGCCACGAGATCGCCGAACCGCCCCGGACCCCCGTGCGGCTCTCGGGATACGTGGAACGGGTGGAGCATCGCGTGTCCGGCGATCGCATCGTGCTGCGGCTCGATCCCGGCCCGGTGCGGGGGCTCGATCCGGTCCCCGCGCGTGTCCGCCTGACGCTGCGGCGCGGCTGGGCGCCGCAGGTGGGCACGCACGTCAGCCAGCTCGCCCAGTTGCTGCCGCCGCTCGGCCCCGCCATGCCGGGGGCGCACGATTTCGGCCGGGCGCCCTGGTTCGCGGGGATCGGCGGCGTCGGCTACGGCCTCGGCCGTCCGAAGCCGACGACCGCCGGGGAGCCGCCGTTCTCGGTCCGCGTCGCCATGGCAGTGGACGCGGCGCGCGATGCGCTCGCGCGGCGGATCCGCGCCGTGCTCGGCGGCCAGACTGCCGAGATCGCGGTGGCGCTGGTCGCCGGTGACCGCTCCGCCATCGCTCCGCAGGTCGAGGAGAGCATGCGGGTCTCCGGCCTCACCCACATCCTGTCCATCTCCGGCCTGCACATGGCGCTCGTGGCCGGAACGCTGTTCGCCGGCATGCGCGGCGCCCTGGCGCTGGTGCCGGCACTGGCGCTGGGCTTTCCCATCAAGTCCGCCGCCGCGCTGGTGGCCATGCTGGGGAGCGCCGCCTACCTCGTGCTGTCGGGCAACGACGTGCCGGCCCAGCGCTCGTTCGTCATGACCGCCCTGGTGCTGGCCGGCATCCTGATGAACCGCCCGGCGCTGACATTGCGCACCGTCGGCGTCGCTGCCGTGGTGGTGCTCGCCGCAACGCCGGAGGCGGTCCTGGACCCCGGAACGCAGATGTCGTTCGCCGCGACCCTCGCGCTGATCGCCGCCTATGAACGGTTGCGCCCGCTGCGCGCGCTGCCGCGGCCCGACGGGTGGCTGGGACATGGGGCGGTGTGGCTGCTGGTGCTGGCGGGAGGGACCGCGCTCACATCGCTGGTCGCGGGACTGGCGACCGCACCTTATGGCATCTACCACTTCCAGCGGCTCGCGCCCTACGGGCTGCTCGCCAACCTCGCCGCCATGCCGGCGGTGTCCTTCCTCGTCATGCCGTTCGGGCTCATCGGGGTGCTGCTGATCCCGTTCGGCTGGGACCACGTGGCCTGGCCGGTCATGGGCAAGGGCATCGACATCATGGTCGCCGTCTCCGATCGCGTCGCCGCCCTGCCGGGGGCGGACCTGCGCGCCGATCTCGTGAGCGCTCCGGCACTGGCCCTGATGAGCCTCGCCCTGCTGTGCCTGTGCCTGCTGCGCGGGCTGCTGTCGGCCGCAGCGCTGGTACCCGCGGCCCTCGCCCTCGCCGTGTCTGGCCCGGCGCCACGGCCCGACGTGCTGGTGGCGCCGGATGCCCGGACCGTCGCCGTGCGCGGCCCGGACGGGCGGCTCTCCATTCTCGACGCGCGGGCCCAGCGCCTGACGGCGGAGCAATGGCTGACGCGGGAGGGCGACCGCCGCCGGGCAGCCGATGCCGGCCTGCAGGCGCTTTTCACCTGCGACCCGCTCGGCTGCACGGCCCCCCTTCCGGGCGGCGGCACCATTGCCATCTCGCGCCGCGCCGAGGGGCTGGAGGCCGATTGCCTCGAGGCCACGGTAGTGGTGACCCGCGACCCGCCCCCACGTGAGTGCCCGGCGCGCGTGTTCACCCCGGAAACCCTGTCGCGCACCGGCACCGTCGCCCTCCACCATCGCGACGGGGCATGGCACATGGAGCCGACCCGCCGACCCGCAACGCAACGCCCCTGGATGCCGCGTCTTCCCCCGGAACCGGACGAGCCTTCCCCGGCGACCGACACGCCATCGGAGACCGACGCCCGGGCACCCTGAACCCAAGAACGGACCTAAGGAGCCCCTGCCACCGACCGCACCTCCAAGGGCGGCGGATACGACGGTGACCAGCACCCGGATGAGCAGCACCGGCAGTGCAAGGCCGGCACCGATCCACTGCAGATGGCCGCGCATGCGTTCTCCTCCGCAACCGGACGGACAGGGCTGAACGCAGACTCATGTGAATAGGGGGGAGGGGTGAGAGGCGCTTCCGACAGGACGCGCCCCGTTGAGCATGGCACGCGACGCCTCTCACCCCGTCTCGCCCGCCCGCCGCTTCAACGGCAGGAGATCGAAACTCAATAGCGTCGCATCAGCCCGACGAGCCGGCCCTGGATGCGCACCCGGTCGGGACCGAAGATCCGGGTTTCATAAGCCGGGTTGGCGGCTTCCAGGGCGATGGAGGCGCCCTTCTTGCGCAGGCGCTTGAGGGTGGCTTCCTCGTCGTCCACCAGCGCCACCACGATGTCGCCGGTGTCGGCGGAATCGCATTTGCGGATCAGCACCGTGTCGCCATCGAGGATGCCGGCCTCGATCATGCTGTCGCCGCGCACCTCCAAGGCGAAATGCTCGCCATTGCCGAGCATCTCGGGCGGGATGTTGAGGGTGTGGCTGCGCGACTGGATGGCGGAGATGGGGGAGCCGGCGGCGATGCGGCCCATGACCGGAACGGTGACGACGGGCCCGGCCTCGTCATCCTCCGCTGCGGGGCGGACCTTGCCGAGGCTGCCCTCGATGACCGAAGGCGAGAAGCCCCGATTGGAAGCGCGCGCCGCGCCAAGGCCAGGGGCGACGCTGTCCGGCAGGCGCACCACTTCCAGCGCGCGGGCGCGATTGGGCAGGCGACGGATGAAACCGCGCTCTTCAAGCGCCGTGATAAGGCGGTGGATGCCGGATTTGGACCGCAGATCCAGCGCCTCCTTCATCTCGTCGAAGGAAGGGGGAACGCCGGTTTCCTTCAGCCGCTCATGGATGAAGCGAAGCAGATCATATTGCTTGCGCGTCAGCATCTCATGCCCCCTGCCGGCGCCGGCCGCGGCGCGAAACAAATCATGAACAGTCTTTATCTGTTCCTTTTGTGTTCCGCAAGGGGTGAACGCACAGTTAAGATCGCCTCAGTCGTCGAAGGGAATGATCTCGCACGGGTCGCCGGCCTTCCCGGCAGGCGCCTGCGGCGGGCGCATCAGCAGGCCATCGGCAGCGGCAAGCACGCTCAGCATGGCGCTGTCCTGCGAGGGGAAGGGCGTGGCGACGAGCGCGCCGGAAACATCGCGATCGAGCCGCACGCGGACGAAATCGCGCCGCCAGTCGTTGGCCGGCACGTCCACCGCCAGACGGGCGGGCAGGGTGCGCGGGCCCGGCGCGGAATCACCCTGCAGCGCTCGCACCAGCGGCACGAGGAACACCATGGCGCAGACGTGGGAGGACACCGGATTGCCCGGCAGGCCCAGCACCCGCACCGCGCCCCTGTGCCCGAACATCAACGGCTTGCCGGGACGTAGCGCGATCTTGTGGACGCTGAGGTCGACCCCTTCCGCGCGCAGGGCCGGGCCGACCAGGTCATGGTCGCCCACGGAGGCGCCACCGGAGGAGACCACCAGATCGAACGCCCCGGAAAGCGCCCGTGCCACCACCGCGCGGATGGCGGAAAGATCGTCACGGATAAGGCCGAGGTCCTCGACCTCCGCCCCCGCCTGCCGCGCCAGCGCCGCGAGGCCGAAGGCGTTGGAGACGACGATCTCGCTGTCGCTGCCCGAGCCCTGCCCCGGCAGCACCAGCTCGTCCCCGGTCTGCAGCAGCGCGACGCGGGGCCGGCGGGCCACCGGCACGGTCGCATGGTCCATGGCCGCAGCCAGCATGATATCGCGGCTGGTCAGGCGCCGTCCGGCGGTGAGGCCCGGCGTGCCGGCGGAGAAATCACATCCCGTGCGGCGCACGTTGCGCAGGGCCGCCGTGGGAGCTGTGGTGGTGACGACATCGCCCTCGCGCGCGGTGTTTTCCTGAATCACCACCGTGTCGGCGCCGGGCGGCACCACCGCGCCGGTGAAGATGCGCACCGCCTCGCCGGGCCCGACCGCTCCGGCAAACGGCCGGCCGGCCGCCGATTCGCCGATGACGCGCAGGGTGGCGGGAGTGGCGGCGATGTCGGGCGCGCGCACGGCGTAGCCGTCCATGGCGGACATGTCGGCGGGGGGCTGGGTGCGCCGGGCGGGCAGGTCGCGCGCCAGCACCCGGCCGGCGGCCTGCGCCACCGGCACCTCCTCCACGCCGAGCGCCAGGACGCCCTCGGTGATGAGGCTGCTCGCCTCCTCGACGCTCATCAGCGCCATTGCCGCCGTCTCCCCGTGGCTGGTCTTGTGGTGATGGCCGCGGCTTAGCCGGCGGCGGGTCCGGCGCGATAATCGCCGCTGCGGCCGCCGGATTTCTCCAGCAGGCGGATGCCCTCGATGCGCATGGTGCGGTCGGCCGCCTTGGCCATGTCGTAGATGGTGAGGCAGGCGACGGAGACGGCGGTGAGCGCCTCCATCTCCACCCCGGTCTGTCCGCTCGTCTTCACCCGCGCCGCGATCCTGAGGCCGGGCAGGGCGGGGGCCGGCTCGATCTCCACTTCCACCTTGGTGAGCATCAGCGGGTGGCAGAGGGGAATGAGCTCATGGGTGCGCTTGGCGGCCATGATGCCGGCGAGGCGGGCCGCGCCCAGCACGTCACCCTTCTTGGCATTGCCGGACAGGATGAGCTCCAGCGTCTCGGGCGCCATGGCGATCATGCCCTCGGCCAGCGCCTCGCGCACCGTGGCGGCCTTGTCGGACACGTCCACCATGCGGGCGGCGCCCTGCTCGTCGATGTGGGTCAGGTTGGCCATGGCGCGCGAAGAGGCCCCGGAAGAGTCGTCGGAGCCGGGAAGATGGCGCCGCGCGCCGGCCATGTCCACCGCGCTGGAGGGGTGGGGACGCTTCACCGCATCCGCCCGCGCTCCGTGCGCGCTCCGGCTGGTGCCCGGGAGGCTTGGCTCCCGGGCGGCCACTCCCCGGTGCGGGCCGGAGGGTCAGCGCAGGCGCGTCCAGGTCTGGGTCTTGCACAGGGGCGCGACCACGCAGCCGCGCAGCTTCAGGGTGCTGTCGCCGTCGAGCGTGATCGAGCCGGAATAGGTCTTGCCGTCCTCGGCATTGTAGATGCTGCCACCGGTCCATTCCTTCGGGCCGCCGGAGAAGCCGGTGAGGATGGTGAGGTTCTTCAGCGGACGGTCACGTAGGCCGGCGTTGGAATTGTTGACATCCTTCAGGGCAGGGTCCGCCTTCAGGCCTTCGGAGGAGATGAGGCGGCCGCACAGGCTGGCGCCGCACTTGGAAATCTCCACCTGACCGCCGCGCGAGGGGGTCTGCCACAGGCCGGTCGGATCGGCCGCCAGCGCCGGGGCGGCCAGGCAGGCGGCGCCGACGAGACCCAGGGCAACACGCTTCACGAAGTTCACCACCATCAACTCCTCCCATATCTCCGGCCTCTCGCTTGGAGAGATCGCAGCGCCCGGACTGGCTGCGGGACAATCAGTCCGGGGCGTGGCGTGCTCTCGCGGGCCGTGGAGGCATTAAGGACGAAGTTGACCTATACGGCAAGCCTAGGTCGCAAGGAGCTGGGACGTGGCGGATGCGACATCACTCTGCCGCATCAGGCTCTCGCCCACGAGGATGGTGCCGATGCCGACCCCGGCCAGCCGGGCGACGTCCGCCGTGGTGAAGATGCCGCTCTCGCCGATGACGATGCGGTCCTTCGGCACGCGGGGGGCGAGGCGCTCGCAGGTCTCGAGCGTGGTCTCGAAGGTGCGCAGGTTGCGGTTGTTGATGCCGATGAGCCGGCAGGGCAGGGCCAGCGCGCGGTCCAGCTCGGCGGCGTCATGCACCTCGACGATGGCGTCCATGCCATGGGCGGCGGCGGCGTCCGCAAGGTCGCGGGCAAGCGCGTCGTCCACCCCGGCCATGATGATGAGGATGCAGTCAGCCCCCCAGGCGCGGGCCTCCGCCACCTGGTAGGTGTCGTACATGAAGTCCTTGCGCAGCACCGGCAGACTCACCGCCGCGCGGGCGGACTTCAGAAAGTCCGGCGAGCCCTGGAACGAGGGCGTGTCGGTGAGCACCGAGAGGCAGGTGGCGCCGCCGCGCTCATAGGCGCGGGCCAGCGCGGGCGGATCGAAATCGGCGCGGATGAGGCCCTTGGAGGGGCTCGCCTTCTTGATCTCGGCGATCAGCGCCGTGCGGCCTTCCGCGAGGCTCTGGTCGATGGCGCCGGCGAACGGGCGCACGCGCGGGGCGCAGCGGGCCGCGGCCTCCACCTGCGCCAGCGGGCGGGCGCGCTTGGCGGCGGCGATCTCCTCGCGCTTGTAGGCCTCGATGCGGGTCAGGATGTCGCTCATTGGGCCACCTCCGGCGCCACCTTGGCGGAGACCGCCACCAGATGCTCCAGCCGCGCGCGGGCCGAACCGGTGTCGAGGCTGGCACGGGCCATCTCCACGCCCTCCTTCAGGTCCTTCGCCCGGTCGGCGACCACCAGCGCAGCGGCGGCATTGAAGATCGACACGTCGCGATAGGCTCCCTCGGCCCCGTCCAGCACGGCGCGCAGGGCGGTCGCATTGTAAGCCGCATCGCCGCCCTTCAGCGCGTCGGTGGGATGGACCTTGAGGCCCACGTCCTCCGGCGTGACGGTGAAGGTGTGGATGCGCCCGTCCTCCAGCATGGCGATGTCGGTGGCGCCGCAGATGGTGATCTCGTCCAGCCCGTCGGCGCCGTGCACCACGAACGCCTTGCGCGAGCCGAGGGTCTTGAGCACCTCCGCCAGCGGCACGATCCAGGACTTGGCGAACACGCCCACCATCTGCCGCGTCACGCCCGCCGGATTGGAGAGCGGGCCGAGCAGGTTGAAGATGGTGCGGGTGCCGAGCTCCACGCGCGTCGGCCCCACGTGCTTCATGGCCGGATGGTGGGACGGCGCGAACATGAAGCCGATGCCGGCCTCGGCGATGCAGCGGGAGATGCCGGCCGGATCGAGATCGATCCGCACGCCCAGCGCCGCCAGCACGTCCGCCGCGCCGGACCTGGAGGAAAGCGCCCGGTTGCCGTGCTTGGCCACCGGCACGCCGGCGCCGGCGACGATGAAGGAGGCGCAGGAGGAGATGTTGTAGGAGCCCGACGCATCGCCGCCTGTGCCCACCACGTCCACCGCCTCGTCGGGCGCCTCCACGGGCAGCATCTTGGAGCGCATGACGGAGACCGCGCCGGCGATCTCCTCCACCGTCTCCCCGCGCACGCGCAGCCCCATGAGCAGCGCGCCCATCTGCGAGGGGGTGGCCTCGCCGGACATCATGCGGTCGAACACCAGAGCGGCCTCGTCGCGGGAGAGGCTTGCCCCCGTCGCCACCTTGCCGATGAGCGGTTTGAACTGGTCCATGTCTCGTTCCCAGCGCGGCCGCCGGGCCTTTCTCCATTGCCCGGCCGCGCCTTCGCTGCCGCCGGGGCCATGTGTGAGCCGGTCGCGCCTCAGGCCTTCGCCTTGGCTGCGTTGAAGTCGGCGGCGATCTGAAGGAAGTTGCGCAGGAGCGCGTGCCCGTTCTCCGAGGCGATGCTCTCCGGGTGGAACTGCACCCCGTGGATGGGCAGGGTCTTGTGGGCGAGGCCCATGATGAGCCCGTCCGCCGTCTCGGCCGTCACCTCCAGCTGATCCGGCAGGGTGCCGCGCTCGACGATCAGCGAATGGTAGCGCGTCGCCTGGAAGGAATGGTTGAGGCCGCGGAACACGCTTTTGCCGGCGTGGTGGATCTCGCTCATCTTGCCGTGCATGGGGGTGGGCGCGCGCACCACGTCGCCGCCGAACACCTGCCCGATGGACTGGTGGCCGAGGCAGACCCCGAAGATCGGCACCTTGTCCCCTGCCTTGGCGATCAGATCGAGGCAGATGCCGGCCTCGTTGGGGGTGCAGGGACCGGGGGAGAGCACGATGGCGTCCGGCTTCTCGGCCAGCACGTCCTCGACGCTCACGGTGTCGTTGCGGTGGACCGTGACGGTGGCGCCGAGCTCGCCCAGGTAATGGACGAGGTTGTAGGTGAAGCTGTCGTAATTATCGATCAGCGTGACCCGGGGGGAATGCGGGTCTGCGGCAGTTCCTTCGGTGGCGGACATCTTGAGGCTCCGGAACCCGCGCACCCCGGAACGGGCGGGTCTGGCGGGTGTTAAGGCGAGGAATGGCGCGGGGTCAATGCCACCCCGCTCCGGCCGGGCACGGCCGGGCGATCAGCCGGGCGGCTTCACCATCGCTCATGCCGGATCACGTCCACCACCTTCACCTCACTGCCCCTTGCCGGCGCGGGCGGCGAAGCGGACGGCTTCCTCGCCGGCGCGGAACAGGGCCTTGGCCTTGTTCACGCATTCCTGCTGCTCGCTCTCCGGCACGCTGTCATAGACGATGCCGGCGCCGGCCTGCACATACATCCGCCCGTCCTTGACGATGGCGGTGCGCAGCACGATGCAGGTGTCCATCTCGCCGTTGGCGCCGAAATAGCCGATGGCGCCGGCATAGATGCCGCGCTTGTCCTTCTCCAGCTCGTCGATGATCTGCATCGCCCGCACCTTGGGCGCGCCGGAGACCGTGCCGGCGGGGAAGCCCGCCGCCAGCGCGTCCAGTGCGTCGAAGCGCGGATCCAGCGTGCCTTCCACGTTGGAGACGATGTGCATCACCTGGCTGTAGCGCTCGATGAAGAAGGAATCGGTGACCTTCACCGTGCCCATCTGCGAGACGCGGCCGGTGTCGTTGCGGCCGAGGTCGAGCAGCATGAGATGCTCGGCCCGCTCCTTGGCGTCCGCGAGCAGCTCCTGCGCCAGAGCCTCGTCCTCGGCGTGGGTGGCGCCGCGCTTGCGGGTGCCGGCGATGGGGCGGATGGTGACCTTGCCGTCGCGCAGCCGCACCAGGATCTCGGGGGACGAGCACACCACCGAGAAGCCGTCGAAGTTGAGGTACACCAGGAACGGCGCGGGGTTCACCCGGCGCAGCGCCCGGTAGAGCGCGAACGAGGGCAGGGTGAAGGCGCTCTCGAACCGCTGGGACAGCACCACCTGGAAGATGTCGCCGGCGCGGATGTATTCCTTCGCCGCGTCCACCATGGCGCGGAACTCTTCCGGCCGGGTGTTGGAGACCTGCTCCACCGCGCCGTGGAACGGCTCGGGCGCCGGGTGGGCGATGGCCCGCTCGAGGCCCGCCACCACGGTGTCGAGCCGCTCCAGCGCCGCCTCGAACGCGGCGCGCGGGGAGACACCCTCGCGCGGGCGAACCGGGGTGACGGCGGTCAGCTCGTCCTTCACCGCGTCGAACACCACCATCAGGGTGGGGCGGATGAGCAGGGCCTCGGGCACGCCGATGGGATCGGGCTTGGCCGGGGCCAGCTTCTCCATCTGCCGCACCATGTCGTAGCCGAGGTATCCGAACACGCCGGCCGCCATGGGCGGGGCGCCCTCCGGCAGGTCGATGGCGGATTCGGCCAAGAGCGCCCGGAGCGCCTGAAGCGGCGGGGCGGCGCAGGGCTCGAACGCGTCCTTGTCGGTAGCGGGGGTGCGGTTGATCTCGGCCACCGGACCGGTGGCGCGGAAGATCAGGTCCGGCTCCAGGCCGATCATGGAATAGCGCCCGCGCGCCTGCCCGCCTTCCACCGATTCCAGCAGGAAGGCGTTGGGCGTGTCGCCGGCGAGCTTCAGGAAGGCGGAAACGGGCGTCTCCAGGTCGGCGACCAGCGTGGTGGAGACCACCTGCGCCTCGCCCTTCAGGTAGCGCGCGGCGAACAGATCGAAATCGGTGGGAGCGTTCACGTGCCTCTCCCGCCTCAGTTCGCCGCGCCCGCGCCCACGGCCTGGGCGAAGAGACGGTCGTTCACCTTCACGCCGATCTCCTTCTGGATCGCGGCGAGATACTGGATCAGCACGTCGTTCTGCAGCTGGCGCGACAGCTCGGCCACCACGCGGGCGTTGTCGGCGGCCGGCGGGGGCACCAGCACCTTCGTCACCTCGAACACGATGCGGTCCGGCTCGGTGGCGGCGAGGGCGATGCCGAAGCCGCCTTCCTTCACGTCGAACACGCTGGCGACGCTCTCGGCGCTGAACGGGCCCTCGGCCCGGCCGCGGCGCAGGTTCTCGGCGATCTGGATCGGCAGGTCGGCCTCGGCGGCCACCTGGGCCAGCGGCGTGCCGGCCTTCGCCTTGTCGAGCAGGGCGGTGGCCTTGGCCTCCACCGCCTTCTCCGTCTCCGCCTCGGTCCAGCGGGTGGTGACGGCGGCGCGCGCCTCCTCGAAGGTGCGGTCGCGGGCGGGGGTGATGGCGTTGGTCTCGTACCAGACGAAGCCACCGTTCTGCGGCAGCTGCACGGTGTCGGTCTCCACGCCCGGCTGGGCGGCGAAGGCGCCGGCGATCACGTCGGAGCCGCCGGGAACGTCCACCGTCTGGCCGTCCGGATTGCGGCCGGAGCGGTCCACGGCGTCGATCACCTGCAGCTTCAGGCTCAGCTTCTGCGCGGTTTCCGCGAGGGTCGAGCCGGAGGCGCGCTCGTCCTCCACCTTGTCGTGCATGTCGAGCAGGGCGCGCTTGGCCTTCTCCAGCTTCAGGTCGGCGACGATCTGCGGCTTCACCACCTCGAACGGCGCCTGCCGGCCGGGGACGACGCGCGCCACATGCACCAGCGCCGTGCCGAAGCGGCCGTCCACCGGCCCGCTCACGCCACCGTCGGGCAAGGAGAAGGCGGCCGTGGCGATCTTCGGGTCGAGAATCGCCGAGCGGGCGACGAGGCCGAGATCGGTGTCGGCGGCGGTCAGGCCGCGGGCGGCGGCGATGTCGGCGAAGGTGGCGCCGGCCTTGATCTTCGCGTCGGCCTCCATGGCATCGGTGACGCTGGCGAACACGATCTGCTGCACCTCGCGCTGCTCCGGCTGGCCGAAGCGAGACAGGTTGCGCTCGTAGTCGGCCTTGGCCTCCTCGTCGGGCACGGTCTCGGAGGCGGCGATGGTGGCGGGGGTCAGCGCCAGCGCCGACACCTTGCGGAACTCGGGGGCGCGGAACGTCACCTTGTGGGCGTCGAAATAGGCGCGCAGCTGCTCATCCGTGGGGGCGGGCAGGGCGCCGGCGGCGGCCGGGGTGACGCGCACGTAGGAAGCGGTGCGGGCCTCGCCCTCGAACCGGGTCACCGCATCCACCAGCACCTGCGGGACGGCGACGCCCGCGCCCAGCGACTGCAGCAGCTGGTCGCGCACGGCGCGCTGCTTCTCGCTGGCCACATAGCGCTGCTCGGTCAGGCCGTTGGAGCGCAGCAGCTGCTGGAAATAGGCCGGATCGAAGCTCGCGGCGCCGGGCGGGCGCAGGTTCGGGTCATCGGCGATCTGCTTGGCGATCTGCGCGTCGGAGACGGCGAGGTCGAGCCGGCGCGCCTGCTCGTCCAGCGTCGCGTCGGCGATCATCTGGTTGAGGATCTGCCGGTCGAGACCGAAGGCGCGCGCCTGGTCGGGCGTGATCGCCCGGCCGGCGCGGCGGCTGATGTTCTGCAGCTGGTCGAGGTACTGGCGGCGGAACGCATCGGCCGAGATCTCGGTTGAGCCGACGCTCGCGACGCTGGTGGCGCCCATGCCGCGGAACACGTCGGCAATGCCCCACACCAGGAAGGAGAGCGTGAGCACCACGAGGAAGATCTTGGCGATCCAGCCGGAAGCGCCCTTGCGGAGGGTCTGAAGTACCATGCGACGGTTCGTTCTCGTTTTGGCCGTGTCCGGCGCGAAAGCGGCGCATGATAGTGAGGCGGTCCAGCTCCCGCAACGCCGCATCTTGATGCCTTTTTGCCGCGAAAGTGGTCTGCTAGAGCCGGGCCCAGCTTGAGAGAGGAGTGTTGTTCAATGGCCGTGTCGCGCCGTGTCCTGATCGCCGGCAACTGGAAGATGAACGGGCTGAAATGCTCCCTTGCCGAGATCGACGCCATGGCCGCCGGCTATGACGCCGCCCTGCAGGCGCGCGCCGACCTGCTCGTCTGCCCGCCCGCGACCCTCCTCATTCCGGCCGGCGAACGCCTCGCCGGCACGCCGGTGATGCTCGGCGGTCAGAACTGCCATCCCCGGCCGGGCGGCGCCCACACCGGCGGCATTTCCGCCGAGATGCTGAAGGATGCCGGTGCGGAAGCCGTCATCGTCGGCCACTCCGAGCGGCGCACCAACCTGTCCGAGAGCGACGCGGTGGTGATGAGCAAGGTGCACGCGGCCTGGACCGGCAACCTCGTCCCGATCGTCTGCGTCGGCGAGACGGCGGAAGAGCGCGACGCCGGCGAGGCGGTGGAGGTGGTGACGCGGCAGGTGCGGGAATCGGTGCCCGAGGGCTGCACCGCCGCCAACATGGTCATCGCCTACGAGCCGGTCTGGGCCATCGGCACCGGCCGCACGCCCACGCCCGAGGACGTGGCGCAGATCCACGGCACCATCCGCGCCATCCTGATCGAGCGATTCGGCCTGGAGGGGGAGGGCATCCGCATCCTGTACGGCGGCTCGGTGAAGCCGGACAACGCGGCGGTGCTGATGGCGGTGCCGAACGTGGACGGCGCGCTGGTGGGCGGCGCCAGCCTGAAGGCGTCGGACTTCCTCGCCATCGCCCGCGCGGTGCCGGGGGCCTGACGCCTTAGGCCCGGCATTGCGCCGGGCCTTCCGGACGATCCGCGAGAGGTGCCGGCGCGGCAATGCCCCGCCGGCCGCGCTCAGAAGGTCACGAGGCCGATCAACTGGCGGACGAGGCTCAGCTCCTCGCCGCTGGTGGGCGTGGTCTGGGAGACGAAGTCGAAGACCTTGCCGTCCTTGATGCCATACTGCGCGACCCGGCTGACGCGCTTGTTCTTGTCGAAATAGACCGCGAGCACCTTCTGCTCGGTGATCTCCGGCTTCAGGAAGGCCACCTTCTGCGCCGTCTGCGAGATGTAGAAGAAGGCCTCGCCGTTCACGGTGGCGACCGTGGAGGGCGTGCCGAGCACCAGCAGCACCTGCTCCTGGCTCGAGCCAACCGGGATCTGGTCCAGCGCGCCATCGGCCAGCTGGTAGCCGCGTTGATAAGTGCGGGTGATGCCCGAGACGCTGCTGCCGCTGCCGGTCACCATCTCGCCGCACCCGGCGAGCGCGAACGCCCCGAGGACGAGCGCCGCCACCGCGGCCTTGCCGGTTGCGTTGCCGCTCCGCATGTCCTTCATCCCTTGTGACGCCACACGCATCCCCATCTGTTCCGTCATCCGGCGTTCGGCAGCCCGAACCCGGCCTGCGCATGCTGTCGGCCGCGCCGGCGGGCAGGGGACCGGGACGACCGCGACGCGGACCGCCTCCTGCCACACCGCCCCTTGCCACGCCGCCCCTTGCCACGAGGCCGGCGGCGCGTTACGCCGCTGGACCGATTGCCCGACCCACTGCTGGAACGCCTCGCCCCGGATCTGCGATGTTCAACCTGTTTCGCTCGTCCAAGACCCGCGCCACCGCGCGCTCGACCATTGAGCGCCTGTATGGCGCGATCGTGGCACAGTCGCGGCGGGCGGACTTCTACACCGACTTCAGTGTTCCCGATACGCTGGAAGGCCGGTTCGAGATGCTGCTCCTGCACACGGTACTCGCCTGCCACCGCCTCAAGGATGGCGATGAGACCGAGCGCGCCATGTCGCAGGAGATCTTCGATACCTTCGCCGCCGACATGGACCGCACCCTGCGCGAGCTGGGCGTGGGCGACCTCTCCGTGCCCAAGAAGATGAAGAAGATCGGCGAGGCCTTCTACGGCCGTGCCGCCGCCTATGATTCCGCGCTCGCAGCCGGCGACGGCGGCGTGCTCGCCGCTGCGCTGATGCGCAACGTCTATGCCGCCGACGATGCGCCGGCCTCTCCCGACGCCGAGGCGCTCGCCGCCTATGTGCGCGCCGCCGCCACCCGCCTCGCCGGAACGCCCGGCGACAGCTTCGCCCGCGGCGAGCTGGCCTGGCCCGAGCCCGCGCGCGGGGAGACCCGAGAATGACCGATCTGCCCTATTCCCACCCCGTCTTGGTGATCGAGCTGCCACCCCACGGCCTCGACCTCGAGCTTGCGCCCGACGCCGCGGCTCGCGCCGCACTGGCCCGCCATGCCGGCGTGCTGGCGGTGGAGGATCTGAAGGCCCGCCTGCATTTCGCCCCCGAGGGCGCGCAGGGCGTGCGCGTCACCGGCCGCCTCGCCGGCACCGTGCGCCAGACCTGCGGCGTGACGCTGGAAGCCTTCGACGCGCCGCTCTCCGAGGAGATCGACGTGCTCTTCGCCCCGCCCGGGACCGCCCCGCCGGCCGATCCCGAGGACGAGGAGAACGAGATCGATCCGCCGGACGAGATCGTCGACGGGCGCATCGACGCCGGCGCGCTGGTGGGCGAGTTCCTGGCGCTGGGGGTCGATCCATACCCGCGCAAGCCCGGCGCGGTATTCGAACCGCCCGCGGAAGACCCTGCGGCAGCTTCGCCCTTCTCCGCGCTGTCGCGCCTCAAGGACCCGAAGTGACGCCGCGCCCCGGCGCCGGGGCGGTTGCGATGCGGGCGCGAGACGCTATTGTCCGCGCTCCGCGACGGCGCTGGTCCGGCTCTGCCGGCCGCGCTGCATGAAGCGTTCTGCAAGAGACCCGAAGGGACACACGCCCGAGATGACCGCACCCGTCCGCATCGCCCTCGACGCCATGGGCGGCGACCATGGACCCGAGACGGTCCTTGCCGGGGCGGAAATCTCGCTCGGGCGCCACCCGGACATCGCCTATCTCCTCTATGGCGACGAGACGCGGGTGAACGAGGTGCTCAAGCGCCACCCCAAGCTCGCCGCCGCCTCCCGCGTGGTCCACACCGAGGTGGTCGTGGGCATGGACGACAAGCCGAGCCAGGCCCTGCGCCGCGGCCGCTACAAGTCGTCCATGTGGCGCGCCATCGATGCGGTGAAGACCCACGACGCGGACGTCGCCGTTTCCGCCGGCAACACCGGCGCGCTCATGGCCATGGCCAACTTCAACCTGCGCACCATGCCGGGAATCAGCCGTCCCGCCATCGCCGCCATCTGGCCGACCCTGCGCGGCGAGACCGTGGTGCTGGACGTGGGCGCCTCCATCGGCGCCACCGCCAAGAGCCTGGTGGAGATGGCCATCATGGGCTCGGCCATGGCCCGCGTCCTGTTCGACCTCGAGCGCCCCACCGTCGGCCTGCTCAACGTGGGGGTCGAGGAGATCAAGGGCGTCGAGGAAGTGAAGGAGGCGGCCCGCATCCTGCGCGAGGATGGCGTGGGCGTGAACTACCACGGCTTCGTCGAGGGCAACGACATCGGCGCCGGCACGGTGGACGTGGTGGTGACCGAGGGCTTTGCCGGCAACATCGCGCTGAAGACAGCCGAGGGCACCGCCAAGCAGCTCGCCTCCTACCTGCGGGCGGCCATGGGGCGGACGCTGCGCGCGCGCATCGGCTATCTGTTCGCGCGGGACGCGTTCCGGGTGCTGAAGGAGAAGATGGATCCGCGCCGGTCGAACGGCGGCGTGTTCCTCGGCCTCAACGGCATCGTCATCAAGAGCCACGGCGGGACCGACGCGGAGGGCTTCGCCGCCGCGGTCGATCTCGCCTACGACATGGTGCGGCACGAGCTTCTCGCGCGCATCGAAAAGAGCCTCGTGGGCAGACCGGCGCCGGACAACGCGGAACGCCGGCCCCAGACCGCGGGGGCGGAAGGGCAATCGTGAGCTCAATCAGGTCCGTCGCCCGGGGCACCGGGTCCTACCTTCCCGCGCAGGTTCTCACCAACGAGGACCTTGCCCGGCGCATCGACACCTCGGACGAGTGGATCGTGCAGCGCACCGGCATCCGCCAGCGCCACATCGCCGCCGAGGGCGAGTTCACCTCGGCGCTGGCGCTGAAGGCGGCCGAGCGCGCGCTGGCCGACGCCGGCTTCTCCGCCGCCGACATCGATCTCATCGTGCTGGCCACCGCGACGCCGGACCAGACCTTCCCGGCCACGGCCGTGACGGTCCAGGCCGAGCTCGGCATCACCCGCGGCACCGCCTTCGACCTGCAGGCGGTGTGCTCCGGCTTCGTGTTCGCCCTCGCGACCGCCGACGCCTACCTGAAGTCCGGCGCGTTCGAGCGGGCGCTGGTGATCGGCGCCGAGACCTTCTCGCGGATCCTCGACTGGGAGGACCGCGGCACCTGCGTGCTGTTCGGCGACGGCGCAGGCGCCATGGTGCTCGAGGCGGTGCAGGCGGACGAGGCGCACGGCGCCGGCCTCCTCACCACGCACCTGCGCTCGGACGGGCGCCATCGCGGCAAGCTGTTCGTGGACGGCGGGCCGTCCTCCACCGGCACGGTCGGCCATCTGCGGATGGAGGGGCGCGAGGTGTTCAAGCATGCGGTGGGCATGATCACCGACGTGATCGAGGATGCCTTCGCCGCCACCGGCGAGAGCGCCGAGAGCATCAACTGGTTCGTGCCGCACCAGGCCAACCGCCGCATCATCGACGCCAGCGCCCAGAAGCTCGGCATCGCGCCCGAAAAGGTGGTGATGACCGTGGACCGCCACGGCAACACCTCCGCCGCCTCCATCCCGCTCGCGCTCGACGCGGCGGCGAAGGACGGCCGCATCAGGAAAGGTGATCTTGTCCTGCTGGAGGCCATGGGCGGCGGATTCACCTGGGGATCGGCGCTGCTGCGCTGGTAGCGCACATCAGCCGTTGACCGATCTCGCCGGCGGAAGCTAGGTTGCGCTGCATCCTGCCCTGGCGCATGCTGGCCTATGGGGAGAGTGCGGCGTTGTATCCGTCACATTCTTGAAGCCTACTCTGTTAAAATTCATCACGATTTGGGAACCAGGTCCGTCGGCCGAGGGTTTCGGCGGGGCTGCGCGATCTTTCTGGGGCCGGGGAGACACATGGCTGGTCGGACGGTAACGCGGGCGGATCTGTGCGAGGCCGTCTATCAGCAGGTGGGCCTGTCGCGCACGGAATCCGCGCAGCTCGTGGAGCTGGTGCTGAAGGAGATCGCCGACTGCCTCGCCAAGGGCGAGACGGTGAAGCTCTCCTCGTTCGGCTCCTTCGTCGTGCGCGAGAAGGGCGAGCGGGTCGGCCGCAATCCGAAGACCGGCGAGGAAGTGCCGATCGAGCCGCGCCGCGTCATGGTGTTCAAGCCTTCGAGCATCCTCAAGCATCGCATCAACGGCACCGCCGCCGACGGCGCGGACGAGGACTGACTTTTCCAGCACGAGCCGCATGTTCGAGCCGTGCGTGAACTTCCCGCGCGGTGCGAACAACCTTATGATTCCCGTTGAGGCCATGAGCGATTCGGCCTGACGAGGCGGGAGTGAAGGTGGGCGACGCGCGCGAGACGGAGAAAGCTCCGGACGCCTTCCGGACCATCAGCGAGGTCGCCGACGACCTCGAATTGCCCCAGCATGTGCTGCGCTTCTGGGAGACGCGGTTCCCGCAGATCCGCCCGGTGAAGCGGGCCGGCGGGCGCCGCTTCTATCGCCCGGAGGACGTGGACCTCCTGCGCGGCATCCGCCACCTGCTCTATACGGACGGCTTCACCATCAAGGGCGCGCAGCGGGTCCTGAAGGACCAGGGCGTGCGCTACGTCCAGGACCTCGGCATCGAGCGCGAGGTGGCGGTGATGCGCTCCGCCAAGCCGGCGCGCGGCGAGGAGGGGGAGGGCGTCACGTTCGGCGGCCTGCTCGGCCTCCTGCCCCGCCGCCGCCCCAAGGCCCGGGGCGCGGGCGACGACGCCGAGCTGCCCGATCTGCCCGAGGTTGCGGAACTGCCGCTGCCCTTCCCCGATCCGGAAGCCGACCGCGACCTCGAGCAGGAGCCCGACGAGCCGCCCATGGCGTTGCGCTCCGCCGCGCGCGGCCGCGCCACCCCGCCGGAGCGGCGCGACCCGGTGTTCGAGCCGGCACCGGAGCGTCGCCGCGAGCCGCGCCTCGATGAGCCGCCGGCCCGCGTGGAACCTGCCCCGGCACCCCGCCAGCGCGAGGCGGCGCGGCGCGCGCCGCAGGAAGAGCGTTTCGACCAGCCGCATTTTGACCAGCCGCGGTTCGAGGAGCCGCCGTTCGATGGCGCCGCGCCCGAGGAAGAGCAGCTCTTCCACGACGGGCGGCGTCGGGCCTCGGCGGCCCGCGCGCCGCAGGACCAGCATTTCGACGCGCCGCGCTTCGACCGGGCGCCGCCTGCGGATGAACCGTTCCACGAGGCGCGCCGTCGCGAGCCGGCACCGCGGGCGCCGCAGGAGCCGCGGTTCGACGACCGGCGTCTCGACGCGCCGCTGTTCGATGCGCCGCCGCCTGAGGACGAGCCCTTCCACGGGGGGCGGCATCGCGATCCCGCGCGCCGTTCGTCGCAGCTGCGGAACGAGCCGGCTGCCCCCCGCGCCCGCCACGCGGATGCGGACGACGCGGGCTTCAGCCCCGCCCCCGCATGGCCGGAGCCCTATGCCGGGCCGGATCGCGCGCATCGGCCCGAGGAGCCGCGTCCGGCGCGACGGGAGCGCGGCGAGCGGGTGGAGCCGGTGCTGGCGCCCCAGCGGCCGACACGCGGGCCGGCTTCACGGGTCGAATCCCTCGGCGCGCGCCCCGGCGCGGCGCCCGTGTCGGGAGGTCACGGCACCCTCGACGATCCACTGTTGCCGTTTTTCGAGGACACGCCTTCCGCCGCGCCCGCCGTCTCCGAGCCCATCGAGGCGCGCATCCAGCGCCTGCGGGCGCAGGAACGGCGTCCCGCCCGGCCCTATGAGGACGAGGCCCACGCCGCGCCGCCACCGGACGAGCCGCACGGCCCGCCAGAGGAATACATTCCGGCGCGGGCACGACGCCCGGTGACGGACGCCGAGCATCCGCCCGCGCCGCCGGCCCGCCCCGCGCCGGAGGTGGCAGCGGCGCCGCGCGCGCCCCGCGAGCGGCTGCTGCAGGACGGCGAATGGCGACAGACGGACTGGGTGGAGTCGGCGTGGGAGCAGGACCCGTTCGCCCCGCCGCCCGCCCGGCGACACCCCTCGCCGCACGCCGCGCCCGAACCGCATCCGGGCGATGGCGCGCCGCTCCATGCCCCGCACCCGCGGGGCGCCTCCCTGCCTGGCCGCCATGCGCCCGAGCCGCTGCTGGCGGCGGACGATCCGGAGAATGAGATGATGGAGCAGGAGCGGCGCCGCCCACCCGTGTCGCCGCCGCCGCACGATGCGTGGCGCGAGCCGGCCCCGGCCGCCCGTGCCGCCGCCCGGTTTGCGGCAGCCGAGGACGCCGCGGAGACCGAGGCTTATCCGCCCGGCTATGCCCGGCATCCTGCGCCCGAACCGCAGCAGCCCCCCCGCGGCCGCGCCCCGGTGGCCGCGCCCGCCCGGACCCCGTCCGGTCCGCAGGCCGGTGCCGCCGTGGAGCAGGACCCACGCCGCGCGTGGGACGAGGGCTGGGGCGAGAACGCCCCCCAGGCGCTGCCCCGCGCCACCCGCATCGGTCCGCTCATCGGTCCGATCCTGGAGGAAGAACCGCCGCTCGCCCATGAGGTGATGCCGGAGGACGAGCAGCGCCGCATGGCGGAGCGCATGGCCGGCCGGCCGGTGGCCGAGCCACCGGCGCCGCGGCGCCCCCCGCCGTGGGTGCGTCCCGAACCCGTGGCCGAGCCGCAGGCGATGGACCCCGGTGCTCCCTCCCGCGCCGAGGCCGCCTATGCGCCGGAGCCACCCCCGGCGCAGCGCATGCCGCGCGAGCCGCTGTGCGCCGGCCCGCCGGAGCAGTATCTGCCGCCGCACCTGCGCTCGGAGCCGCGGGTAACCGGGCAGCCGCCCATGGCCGCCCCGGTGCTGTCGCGCGACGACGTGCACCGCATGCAGTCGGCGCTCTACGAGCTCGGCGAGTGCCGCCGGCTGATGGAAGGGGTTCTGGCTGGAAAGGATGTCCGCCCGGCCGATTGACGGTGGAAGCTGCAGCCGGCGGGCTGCGGGACCGGGCAATACGGGCAGGACATGTGCCGGGCAGGACATGTGCCGGGCAGGACATGTGCCGGGCAGGACACTTGTGGGCAGGATACCCGAGGGCAGGGCGCTTGATGCGGCCGCTTCGGCCCGGCGTTTCCAAGCCTCGGTTACGACGAGGCCCGGCGGGTGCGATATCCCATCTCCACCTGCCGGGCCTCGCGATCTGTGGTCCCTCGCGAAGGTCAGTCCATCACGGCGAGGGACACGCGGGTCACGCCCGAGCCGGTGAAGCCCAGCTCCGAGGCGGCGGCCTTGGACACGTCGATCACGCGCCCACGGACGAACGGCCCGCGATCATTGATGCGCACGACCACGCTGCGGCCGTTGCGGAGGTTTGTGACACGCACCTTGGTCCCGAACGGGAGGGACCGGTGCGCCGCCGTCATGGCGGAAGGGTTGAAGCGCTCACCGCTCGCGGTGCTGCGGCCTTGCCAGTAGTAGGAGGCGACGCCGGTGGAGGTGTCCGCTTTCGCCGTGTTCGAGACGGCCATTCCGGCCGAGAGGGACAGGGCGGCGCAGGACAGGACCACGCGAATCTTCATCCGGTAAATCTTCCGTGTAGTTGAGGAAGATTGCCGAATGGCCGCCGAATGGGGCCGGAGTGTCCCAATTTGCCGGCGAAAGGAAGGTGATTCGGCGTCGCCGCCACAATCTGGCCGATATTCACGGCCGAGCTTCACACGCGATGCGTGTATTCCAGTACCGAAACAGGCGCAGCTGTGAAGAGGTGGGGGAAGGGGGGACAAGGGGCTTGCTCCCACCGGATCGATGGTCTAAGCCTCCCCTCCACGTCGGAGCGTAGCGCAGCCCGGTTAGCGCACTAGTCTGGGGGACTAGGGGTCGGAGGTTCAAATCCTCTCGCTCCGACCATTTAACCAAACCCGTGACATTATTGGCCTGACACCGCATCCTTGTGCCGGATCGCGTCAGCGTCACCGCATCTGCCCCAAAGCTGTCGTGCCCCGCCTCAGCGCATGCGATCCCTGCGCGCGCCCGTGTGCCGTCCTGTCGGCCAGACGGTCCACCTTCCAGCATTTTCCCGACGCTGCCCGCGCCTGCCCCTCGCTACCCAGCGCGAGGCGGGGCAGGGGATGTTCGGCAAGGCGCCGTCGCGCCAGGGCTCGCCGAAGCGCGTTGCGGCGGACTTTTCATCTGATGCTTGACGCGAATCGCGAGTCGCATCCCATTGGGACGACTCAGTAAAAGGCTCGCGCCTCATTCCATTTCTCAACCGTCAGCCGCCGCAATTCTTCCGTCCGGCGGGCTGGCCAAGGCTTTCGGTGCGCCTGAATCGCGGGTGCGCGCGCCTTCCCGTGTGACTCCCGGAGCGATTTGGATCACCCTGCGCGGCGAATCCCGAGCCTCTGGGCCGACCGCCACACAGCGAGGTCGAACGACATGCCGCCTGCCAGCGAATCCGCGCCGGTTCTGAATTTCACCATCCTGGGCTGCGGATCCTCGGGCGGCGTGCCGCGGGTGGGGCAGGGATGGGGAGCCTGCGATCCGGCCAATCCGCGCAACCGCCGGCGTCGCTGCTCGCTGCTGGTGGAGCGGTTTGGGCCGGGCGGGAAAACCACCGTTCTGGTCGATACTTCGCCCGACCTGCGCGAGCAGCTGATTGAAGCCGGCGTCACCCATGTGGACGCCGTGCTCTACACCCACGAGCACGCAGACCATACCCACGGCATCGACGACCTGCGTCCGCTGGCCATCCTGCATCGCAAGCGGGTGGATGTTTTTGCGGATGAAGATACCTCCCGCATGCTTCACCAGCGCTTCGGCTATTGCTTCGCCACGCCGCCGGGCAGCGCCTATCCGCCCATCCTCACAGAGCACCGTTTTCGCGAGGGGCGCGAGATCGTGGTGGAGGGCGCGGGCGGGCCCATCCCGGCCCTGCCATTCCGCCAGCGGCATGGCGACATCGATTCCTTCGGCTTCCGCTTCGGCGACGTGGCCTATTCCAGCGACGTGAACGGTTTTCCCGACAACTCGCTGGCGCGACTCCACAATCTCGATGTCTTCATCATCGACGCGCTGCGCGAGACGCCGCACCCGTCCCACTTCACGCTGCAGGAAGCGCTGGACCACGTGGCCATGCTCCGGCCGCGTCGGGCGATCCTGACCAACCTGCACACGGACCTTGACTACGCGACGCTGGAACGGACGCTGCCGTCCGGCGTGGTTCCAGCCTTTGACGGCATGCAGTTCCAGTCCGCCCTTCATCCCGGCCATGCCGACGTTCATGTGGCTCCGCAGGCGTAAGTGGCGGGTCCGATGCGCTGCTTCAGTCTCGTGTGAAGCCTGAGAAGGTTTCCGCATCAGATTCAGAAGTCCATTTAATGCGCTGTTCGATAATAGGATTTTTGTGAATTTCAGCGCGAACGAAGGGGTCGCTACAACGCCTGGCACGATCGTGCGCGAGCTATTGCGGCCTAGGCCCCAGGCAGAATTAGTTCCATAATATCTCTTCTGCGACTCATGGATCCGGACAGGCGGCGCCTGTGCATTCGACCCGCAGGCGCTACCCCAAGCGAGGGGCGGCCCCGCTCATCGCCATCGCTACCGCCCGACGCACCCGCTGCGGCCGCGCCTGCCGCGGCCGGCGGTTCCGCCCGGTCTCAGCCGTGATGGACCTTGATGTCGAGGAGCGGCGTGCCGTCGAGGCAGTCGAGGCCGCGCACGCTCACCCGCACGCCCTCGACCCCCACCAGCCGCACGACCGAGGATGCGATCGGGTTCGGCCGCACCGGCGAGCGCAGGGCGAAGGTGCCGCGGGTCGGTCCGTCGCTGCGCGGGCTCTGGAGCACGAGGTCGCGCCGGGCCCGGTCCATCCAGTACAGCACCTGGATGCGCGGGCAGTCGGCGAGGCCTGTGAGCGCCTCGGCCCAGCGCTCATCCACCTCCAGCGTGCAGAGCGGCCCCTCGTCCGGATCGCCGCGCCGGGGGCAGCTGCCGCGCTCGGTCCACGGCGTGCGGATGCGGCCGATGAAATAGAGGCCGGCGTCGAACCGTTCCGGCAGTGCCACCGCCGCCTCGCCGGGGCGGATATCCATGTCGATGGGGCCGGCCGGCGCGATGATCTGCGACATATGCTCTTTTCCTCGCCTCTTGGCGGGAGCATAGGACGCGGGCGCGCCCGGTAAAGGCGCCATCCTGCCCTGCCCCGCCCGGAGACTGCCATGGATGCCTCCCGCGATATCGCGCGCCTCATCGAGATCATGGCCGCCCTGCGCACGCCGGGAACCGGCTGCCCGTGGGATCTGGAGCAGGACTTCGCGAGCATCGCGCCCTACACGGTCGAGGAGGCTTACGAGGTCGCGGACGCCATCGCCCGCGCCGATCTGCCGGACCTGTGCGAGGAGCTCGGTGACCTCCTGCTGCAGGTGGTGTTCCACGCCCGCATGGCGCAGGAGCAGCGCGCGTTCGATTTCGGGGACGTGGTGGAGGCGATCACCGCCAAGCTCATCCGCCGCCATCCCCACGTGTTTGGCCCGGCCCGCGGCCTCACGCCGGACGAGGTGAAGGGCCTGTGGAGCGAGATCAAGGCGCAGGAGAAGCGTGCCCGGGCCGCGGCGCGCGCGGCTGCCGGGCTGCCGGCCGAGGCGGAGGCGCGCGGCGTTCTTTCCGGCGTGCCCCTGCCCCTCCCTGCCCTCACCCGCGCCCTGAAGCTGCAGGAGAAGGCCGGCCGCGTGGGCTTCGATTGGAACGACGCGCGGCAGGTGCTGGCCAAGATCCGCGAGGAGACGCAGGAGGTTTCCGAGGCGCTGGACGACGGCGGACCGGCGGCCATCCGCGACGAGATCGGCGACCTCCTGTTCGCCGTGGTCAATCTGGCGCGCCATGCCGGTGTTGATCCGGAAGCGGCGCTGCGTGGCACCAACGACAAGTTCACCCGCCGCTTCGGCCATGTGGAGGCCAGCCTTGCCGCCGAGGGCCGCACGCCCGGGGCCGCGAGCCTCGAGGAGATGGAGGCACTGTGGCAGGCCGCGAAACGGCTCGAACGCATGGCGGAGGAGACCGGGAGGATGTCTGAGACACAGGGTGCCGGGACACAGGCTGCCGGCGGCTGAGGCGGACGGCGGCAGGAGGCCCGGCGTGCGGCCCGTGCGCGTATCGGGTCGGGAATTTCGGCGTGACGCCGGCCTGCCGCGCGCTGGTCTCGCCGACGGCCGATCCTGTCCCACACGCCGGGCCCAGCGCATGGCGGACGGACCCCAGGGAGGACCACTCCCTTACCAAGGGAGTGGCTGACCAAGGGAGTGGCTGAGAGGGAGCGGCTGAAACGCGCCGTCCAGCACGGGAGAGATATGGCCGAAGATCCCCGGACCGGCCATGCCGCGGGGGGTGCGCCGATGGAACGTCCAGAGCCCTTCCCTGGCCCTTCGCGCCAACGGCCGCTCTGCCCTGCCCTCAATCCGCCTTCACACGCGTGGCGCGGAAGTGGTGGGTGACGAGACCGGTGCGGCCCGGCCGTCCGCCGTCGAGCTTCAGCCGACCAAGCGCCCCGGGCCCTTCCCGGACCGCCCCTGCCCTCAGTCCGCCTGCACCCGCGCGGCGCCGAAGCGGCGGGTGACGAGGCCGGTGCGGTCGGGCGCGATGCGCAGGGCCACGTGCACGGCGCCATCGTCGCCCGAGGTGCGCTCCAGCACCTCGCCGTGGCGATAGAGCCAGCCCAGCCCCTCCCCGTCCTCCGCGGCGAGGGTCACATGCAGCGTCACCCGGCCGGCGGTGATGCGGCGTTCCACCAGATCGAGCAGCGCGCCGGTCCCCTCCCCAGTCAGCGCCGAAACAGGCACCGGCGCCTCCGGCCCGCCGCGCACGAAGCGGTTCTCCACCTGCTCGCGGGCCTCGGGCGAGAGGCGGTCGATCTTGTTCCACACCTCCACCACGCGCCCGCCGGGCTGCGGATCGACGCCCAGATCCTCCAGCACGTCGGCCACGTCGGCGGCCTGCGCCTCGGAATCGGGGTGGGAGATGTCGCGCACGTGGAGAATCAGGTCCGCCTCCAGCACCTCTTCCAGCGTGGCGCGGAAGGCGGCCACCAGCTGGGTCGGCAGCTCGGAGATGAAGCCCACCGTGTCGGAGAGGATGATGCGGGTGCCGTGCGGCAAATCGAGCGCGCGCAGGGTGGGGTCGAGGGTGGCGAACAGGAGGTCCTGCGCCATCACCTCGGCACGCGTCAGGCGGTTGAACAAGGTGGACTTGCCGGCGTTGGTGTAGCCCACCAGCGCCACCACCGGGTACGGCACGCGCTTGCGGCTGGCGCGGTGCAGGCCGCGCGTGCGCTTCACCTGCTCCAGCTCCTTCTCGATGCGCACGATGCGCTCGCCGATGAGCCGGCGGTCGGCCTCGATCTGGGTTTCGCCGGGGCCGCCGAGGAAGCCGAAGCCGCCGCGCTGGCGCTCCAGGTGGGTCCAGGAGCGGACAAGACGGGAGCGCTGGTAATTGAGGTGGGCCAGCTCCACCTGCAGCGCGCCTTCCTTGGTGCGGGCGCGCATGCCGAAGATTTCCAGAATCAGCGCCGTGCGGTCCACCACCTTGGTGGACCAGGCCTTTTCCAGGTTGCGCTGCTGCACCGGCGAGAGCGCGGCGTCGAAGAAGACGAGGTCGATGGCCTCCGCCTTCACCACGCCGGCGAGCTCCTCCACCTTGCCGGTGCCGAGATAGGTGGCCGGGCGGATTTCGGACAGCGGCACGAGGCCCGCGAACACCACGTCGAGCTCGATGGCGGCGGCAAGGCCCACCGCCTCATCGAGCCGGGCTTCCGGGCTGCGGCGGTCCGGCTGGCCGCGATTGCCACGGCGGCTGAGCACGGGCGTCACCACCGCGCAGCGCGTGGGCGGCGCCCGGCGATCGACGCCGCCGCGCGCACCGTCCCGGCCATCAGCCGGACGCGCGAAATCATCTCGCGGCGCGGCTTCCCCGCCCTCGCGCGATTCCTGTTCCGGCGCGGTACCGGCCTTTATGGCGTCCGCGCCCGGCGCGGCAGCCCCGTGTGCCCCCGGCCTCGACCTTGCCTTCAACGTGATGCCTTCGTCCTGATCAGCGCTGCGGGTGCGGGCCCCGAAGGGCCCTCTCCGGCCTTAAGCCTTCTCTCCCGCGTCGTCGGTGGGATCGAACAGCTGCACCGGATGACCCGGCATGATGGTGGAAATGGCGTGCTTGTAAACCAGTTGCGAATGGCCGTCGCGGCGCAGCAGCACGCAGAAATTATCGAACCAAGTGACAACGCCCTGAAGCTTCACCCCGTTCACCAGGAAAATCGTGAGGGGAGTCTTGTTCTTGCGGACGTGGTTGAGAAAAGTGTCCTGAAGATTTTGTGTCCGTTCCGCCGCCATTTTCGTATCCGTTTGTTTCGGCGTTGAGCCCATGGCCGAACGGCGCGGCAAGCGCGCCCCGTCATGGGAGTTGGCAGGCTAGAATGGCACAGAGCGATGGCGGCGCAATATTATTTTGCCGCACAGCATCATCGCACCATGCCGCGGCTTAGCTCGCCTCGGAATAGTCGTGGAATTTCAGCCGCATGGAGGTCGCGACGGGGCCCGGACGCCCGTCTCCGACAGGCTTGCCGTCGATGCGCGCCACCGGCATCACAACCGTGGTCGCGGCGGTGATGAAGGCCTCCGGCGCCGCCAGCGCCTCCGCCACCGTGAACGCCCGCTCCTCCACCGTGTAGCCGAGCCCGGCAGCAACCTCGAGCACCACCGTGCGGGTGATTCCGCGCAGGATGCCATGGTCCGCCGGACGGGTGAGGATCCGCCGGTCGGCGGTCACGATCCACGCGTTGGTGGACGCGCCCTCGGTGACATGGCCGGACGCATCGACGAACCAGGCCTCGCGGCAGCCGGCTTCCTTCGCCTGCTGCTTCGCCAGCACGTTGGGCAGCAGCGAGGTGGACTTGATGTCCACCCGCGGCCAGCGGTTCTCCGGCACCGTGATGACGCCCACGCCCTGCGCCGCCAGCGCGGCCTGCGCCGCGCGGTCGGAGCGGCGCGCGGTGACCACCACCGAGGGGCGCGTGCCGGCCGGCGGGAAGGGATGATCGCGCCGGGCGACGCCGCGCGTGACCTGCAGATAGACGAGGCCGTCGCGCACGCCGTTGCGGCGCACCACCTCGTGCAGCACGGCGGAAAGCGCCACCCGGCTCATGGGCGCTTGAATGGCGAGCTCGGACAGGGAGCGTTCCAGCCGGTCGAGATGGCGGCGCTCGTCCATCAGATGGCCGTTCCACACCTCGCACACCTCGTAGACGCCGTCGGCGAACTGGTAGCCGCGATCCTCCACATGCACGCTGGCATGGCGGTGAGGCAGGTAGCGGCCGTTGACGTAGGCGATGCGGGACATGGGACAGAACGCTTTCAGCTGCGCCAGAAGGCGAAATGGATCACCACGAGGAGGCCGATGATCTCGAGGCGCCCCGCGATCATGCCGAGCCCGGCCACCAGCACGGAGGGCGCCGGCAGCGATGCGATGGCCGGCCAGCCGGGGCCGCCGGCGTCATAGACGGGGCCGGTATTGGTCACCACCGCTGCCGCCGCCGCGAGCGCCGCGTCGAGGCTCGGCAGGCCGGGGCTCAGGGCGATGACGCACACCGCGAAGGCGAAGGCGAGGCTCGCCGCCCCGGCCCAGATGCCGCGCATCACCGAGCCGACGCCGCCTTCGAGCGCGGCCGACTGGACGAGATGGGGGTAGACGAGGCGCATGAGGTCGCCCCGCAGGCGCAGAAGGATCGCCCGCAGGCGCATCATCTTCAGCCCGCCCGCCACCGACAGCGCCCCTCCCCCCAGCAGCACGACGAGGATGACGAGGCCCAGCGGCAGGCTGGCATAGGTGCCCTCGCGCGGGCCGATGCCGCTGGTGGAGATGAGCGAGGCGGCCGAGAACAGGCCGTCGCGCACCGCGTCCAGCGCCGGCACGTCCGCCGTCTGGAACAGGAGCGCGCCGAGCACGATGCCCAGCACCGCCCACCAGCCGAGGATGACCAGGCTCTCCACCTGCTCGGGCGCGGCGTTGATGCGGCGGGTCAGCAGCGCCCGGTGCCAGCGCACGCTGGTGGCGCTCCACAGCAGGAACGGCAGCAGCACCCAGCGCGGGCTCTCGTCCAGGGTCAGCGCCAGCTGCGCCTCGGGCGGCAGGTGGGCCCCGGCGGAAACGGCGGCGGTGGCGAGGGTGAAGGCGACGTAGAGGCTTTCTCCACCCACCATCAGCGCAAGCAGGGCAATGAGCGTGACGCCGAGATAGATCGGCACGCTCTCGCGCAGCACCGCGGTGATGTCCACGGCATCCAGCGTGCCCCCGCCGCGCGGGGTGCGGTCCGGCAGGCCGCCGAGCCCGGCCGGCGCCAGCACCGCCACCGCGGCGACCACCGTCAGCAGGCCACCCGCCCATTGCAGCACGGCAAGCCAGACATAGAGGCTGGCCGGCCCCTGCTGCAGCGCCGTGAGGCCGGTGGTGGTGAAGGCGGACACGGCCTCCAGCCAGGCCGCGAGCGGCGACAGGCCGGAGACGATGGCGATGGCCGGGGTCGCCGCCAGCGGCAGCACCAGCCACAGGGTGGCCACCAGGGCCACGCCGCCGGCGCGCGACAGGCGCACCGAAATGCCTTCGGTGGTGAAGCGCAGCAGGCCGGCGAGGAACAGGCAGAAGCCGCAAGTGGCGAGGAACACGCCCGCGTGCCCCGTGCCGCCGCGCGCCGCCACGGCCGCCGGCAGCAGCGCGAGAATGCCGAGGAGCAGGAGGCCGGCGGCCAGCGGACGGGCGGCGTTGACCATGGGCGGCGATCAGAAGAATTCGAGGGCGACGCGGAACAGCTGCTCCACGCGCTTGATCTTGTCGGCGAGGGCGAACAGCACCACCCGGTCGTGGGCGCGCACCACGAAGTCGCCCCGCGGCAGCAGCACCTGCCCGTTGCGCACGATGGCGCCGATGCGGATGCCCTCCAGCAGGTTCAGGTCGCGCAGCGGCCGGCCCACCAGCGGCGAGGTCTCCAGCGCCTCCGCCTCGATCATCTCGCCGGTGCCGTCGAGCAGCGCGTGGACGCCGCGGATACGCCCGCGCCGCACGTGCTGGAGCACCTTGGACACCGTGATCTGCCGCGGGTTCACATGGGCGTCGATGCCGAGCCCGCGGGCGAAGGTGGCGTATCCCTGCTCGTTCAGCAGCGAGAGGATGCGCTTGGCGCCGATCTGCTTGGCGAGCAGGCAGGAGAGGATGTTGATGCGGTCGTCGTTGGTGAGGGCGATCATGGTGTCGGCCTCCCCCACTCCGGCCTCGTCCAGGATGCCGCGCTCCAGCGCGTCGCCGTTGAGCACCACGGTGCGCGACAGCACCTCGGCGATCATCTGCGCCCGCTCGCGGGAGGATTCGATCAGCTTGATGCGGGCGGCGGCGTTGCGCTTCTCCAGCTCGCCGGCCACGTAGAAGCCGATGTTGCCGCCGCCGGCAATCACGATGCGCTGGCCCGGCACCTCGTCGTGGCCGAACAGCGAGAGCGCGCGCTGCACCTGATCGGCCTGGGCGACGAAATAGACGTTGTCGCCCGCGGCCAGCTGGTCCGTGGAGCGAGGCACCAGCGTGCGCCCGCCCCGGTTCACCGCGACGATGGTGGCCGGCATGTCCGGGAACAGCTGGGTCAGCTGGTTCAGCGGCGTGTTCACCAGCGGGCAGTCGTCGCCGCAGGAGACGCCCACCACCACCACCGCGCCGTCGGCGAAATTCACCGTATCGGTGGCGCCGGGCAGGGAGAGGCGGCGCAGCACCATCTCGCCCACCTCGATCTCGGGCGAGATCACCACGTCGATGGGCAGCTGGTCGCGCGAGAACAGGTCGCGCCATTCGGGAGCGAGGTAGGTCTGGGCGCGGATGCGCGCCACCTTGGTGGGCACGTTGAACAGCGCGTGGCCCACCTGGCAGGCCACCATGTTCACCTCGTCGTGCAGGGTGACGGCGATGAGCATGTCCGCCTGCTCGATGCCGGCGCGGGCGAGCACGTCGGGATGGGAGCCCTGCCCCACCACGCCGCGCACGTCGAGCTGCTCGGTTACCGTCTGGATGCGGCGCGCGCTCGTGTCGATGATCGACACGTCGTTCTGCTCACCGGCGAGGCGCTCGGCGATGCCGAACCCCACCTGGCCCGCGCCGCAGATCACGACCTTCATGAGCCCTCCCCCACCGGGTTGCCGGTCCCCTTGCGGTCCCGCCTCCGGTCCCCCGATGCAGCCCCTTTTTTGGGCATCCCGTCAACTGGACTGTCAGCCTACGCCGAGAGCCTTTAGCTTTCGATGAAGCGCCGAGCGCTCCATGCCGACGAACTCGGCCGTGCGCGAGATATTGCCGCCGAAACGGTTGATCTGGGCGGCAAGATATTCGCGCTCGAACACCTCGCGCGCCTCGCGCAGCGGCAGGCCCATCAGGTGCTCGCCGCCGTTGCCGTTGGGAAGCGTGGGCACCAGCGCGCCCACGTCCGGCGGCAGCATGGCGGCGGTGATGGTCGCCTCCGGGTCGCCGCCGGCGAGAATCAGCAGCCGTTCCACGTTGTTGCGCAGCTGGCGCACGTTGCCGGGCCAGTCGTGGGACTGGAGCACCGCCATGGCGTCCTCGCCGATGGGCCGGCGCGGTAGGCCGGTGGTCTGGGAGATGCCCTCGAGGAAAAAATCCACCAGATCGGGAATGTCCTCGCGCCGCTCCGCCAGCGGCGGCACGCGGATCGGCACCACCGACAGGCGGTGGTAGAGATCCTCGCGGAAGCGGCCCTTGCCGATCTCCTCCTCCAGGTTGCGCCCGGTGGAGGAGATGATGCGCACGTCCACGCTCACCTTGTCGTTGGAGCCGAGGCGGGTGAAGGTCTGCTCCACCAGAACGCGCAGCACGCGGTTCTGCGTCTCCCGCGGCATGTCGGCGATCTCGTCGAGGAACAGGGTGCCGCCATGGGCCTCCTCCAGCGCGCCGCGCTTGGCCTCGCGCCCCTCCCCCTCGGCCACGCCGAACATCTCGTATTCCAGCCGCTCCGGGGTGATGGCGGCGGAATTGAGCACCACGAACGGGCCCTGTGCCCGCGAGGAGGTGCCGTGGATGAGGCGGGCGGTGAGCTCCTTGCCGGAGCCGGACGGCCCGACGATGAGGATGCGGCTGTTGGTGGGGCCCACCCGCTCGACGGTGGCCTTCAACTGCTGGATGGCGCTGGAGCGGCCCACCAGCACGCGGCCGTGCGGGGCGAGCTGCTTCAGCTCCTTCAATTCGCGCTTGAGGCGCAGCGTCTCCAGCGCCCGCTCGGCCACCATCACCAGGCGGTCGGCGTTGAACGGCTTCTCGATGAAGTCGTAGGCGCCGCGCTTGATGGCGGCGACCGCGGTCTCGATGTTGCCGTGGCCGGAGATCATCACCACCGGCACGTCGGGGTGCTGGCTCTTGATCTCGTTCAGCAGCTCCAGCCCGTCGAGGCGCGAGCCCTGCAGCCAGATGTCGAGGAACACGAGATTGGGGCGGCGGGCGGCGATGGCCGCCAGCGCGCTGTCCGCATCCCGGGCGGTGCGGGCGGCGTAGCCCTCGTCCTCCAGGATGCCGGCCACCAGCTCGCAGATATCGGCCTCATCGTCGACGATGAGGATGTCCATGGCCATGTCAGGCTCTCCCTGCCTCAGGGACCGGTTGCGCCCCGCCCGCGCCGGCCGGTGGTTGCCCGTCCGCCCGCATGCGCAGCCGGATCCAGGCGCCGCGCCCCTCGGGCGAATCGTTGAGTTCAATGGAGCCGCCGTGCTCCTCCATGATCTTGCCCACGATGGCGAGGCCGAGGCCCGTGCCCTTCTCGCGGGTGGTCACGTAGGGTTCCAGCAGCCGGCTGCGCTTCTCGACCGGCAGCCCCGCGCCGTTGTCGATGACGTCGATGATCAGGTCGTCGCCCTCCGCCTTGGCGTTCACGCGGATGCGGCCGCGGCCACGCTCGGGCTCGGGGACGCCCTCGATGGCCTCGGCGGCGTTCTTGAGGATGTTGGTGAGCGCCTGCGAGATCAGGCGCCGGTCGAACCGCGCCGGCAGCGACGCCGGCAGCTCGGCCTCGAACGTGACCTCGGGATGGCCGACGCGCATCAGGAACACCACCTGCCGCACCGTCTCCGCGAGGTCCTGCGCGTCCACCACCGGTTTGGGCATGCGGGCGAAGGAGGAGAACTCGTCCACCATGCGGCCGATATCGCCCACCTGGCGGATGATGGTGTCGGTGCACTGGTCGAACACATCCCGGTCCTGGGTGATGTGCCGGCCGTACTTGCGCTTCAGCCGCTCGGCGGAGAGCTGGATGGGGGTCAGCGGATTCTTGATCTCGTGGGCGATGCGCCGCGCCACGTCGGCCCACGCCGAGGTGCGCTGGGCGGAGATGAGGGCGGTGATGTCGTCCAGCGTCACCACCCAGCCGTGGTTCTCCACCGCCGCCTGCTCGGTGGTGACGCGCACCGCGAACACGCGCTCGCGCCCCTCCCGTTGCACGGTGATGTTGCCCTGCGCCCCGCGCTGGCCGGCGCCGAGCGCCTCGTCGATCAGGGCGGCGGTTTCGGGCACCACCTCCGCCAGCGCCCGGCCGAGCGCCTCCGGCTCGGAAAGGCCCAGCAGGCGCTCCGCCGAGCGGTTGAGGATGGTGACCCGCGCCTCCGCATCGAGGCCGATGACGCCCGCGCCGACACCGGAGAGCACCGCCTCGGTGAAGCGGCGGCGGCTGTCGATCTGGTCGCGGGCGGTGACGAGCGCGTTGCGCTGGGTCTTCAGCTCGCCGGTCATCTTGTTGAAGCTCTCGCCCAGGGTGGCGAGGTCGCCCTCGGCCCGGTTGACCGGCACCTGCACGTCCAGATTGCCCGCCGCCACGCGATCGGCCGCCCACATCAGCCGGCGGATGGGCGCCACCAGCCATTTGGAGAAGTTGATGGCCATCCACACCGCCGAGAGCAGGACGATGAGGGTGATGAAGGAATACATGAGCGCGAAGGCGATCTGCACGGTGAAGCGCCGGTCTTCCAGCTCGCGGTAGTCCGTCAGCGTCTGGCGCGTCACGTTGAGATAGCCGATGACCCGCGGGTCGATGGCGCGGGCCACATAGAGGAACCTGTCGTCATAGCCGGCGAGCGGCACCACCGCGCCCACGAAGTCGGCGTCGGAGGGCAGGTAGATGATGGGCTGTTCCGGCGTCGCCTCGTTGATGGCGATGTTGGCGGGCACGATGTATTCGCGGTCGGTGCGCAGGTTGGCGCGCTCCACCACGGAGAGGTCGCGGCGGATGATCTGCGCCCCCGGCACGTTGCGCAGCGCCGCCTGCGCGGTGAGGATCTCGCGGAATTTCTCCGGGTCGGATTCGTAAAGCGGCTTCATGCGCGAGACGTCGTTGGCCATGGCCAGGACGTCGCCGCGGATGGAGATCGCATGCTCGCGCACGTAGGTCTGCGCCACCGAGGCGGCAGTGGCGACGATCTCCTGGGTGCGGGTGGAGAAATAGCGGTCGAGGCTTCGGTCCAGCGTCAGGCTCGCCACCACCGCCACGACGATGGCCGGCACCACCGCCACGCCGGCGAACAGCCCGACGATGCGCACATGAAGCCGCGAGGCGGCCCGGCCCCGGGCCCGCGCCCGCAGGATGCGCCACACCTCGAGGCCGATGATCCCGACGAGGACGAGAACCGCAAGGCCGGAGGTCGAGAGCAGGTTGCGGACCACCTCGGGCGTGGGGACGATGGAGGTCAGTCCCATCATGATGACGAACGTCGCCACCGCCAGCGCCAGCGACAGCACCACCACCACGGGCGCAAACAGGCGGGCTGCCAGCCTGCGCCTCGGCATCGCGCGCTGCACGGCCCGTTGAACCGGCTCGTCCGTCATCTGCTCGAGGATCTCCCAGCTCCACCCGCCCGCGAGTCGCAGCGGAGGTGATGCAGTGGAACGACACTGGTGCAAAAATGTGACAGACGACAGTCCCCCGCCACCATTTCCGCCGGCGCCCACGGGTAATCGGTAGCGGGCTCCCATCCCCACCGGGTTGTGCACAGATGCAGCTCCCGCAGCGGCATCTCTGGCGGGCGCCGCGCGGTGGGCAGAAGGGACGGGCGATGCGAGGCACCCGCGATGCCGGACGGCGCGAATCGCGCCGCGACCCGGCGGGCGCCCGGCGCGGACGGCGGCGCGCGGGTGGATCATCGGCAAATCATCGGCGCCGAAACCTGCGAGGGGCGTGGCGGCGGCAAGCGTCCCCAGCCCAACCATGCAGCGCTCGAAACCCGGCGAGGGACGCCCTCCGGCGGCACGGGCCCGCGGCCGTCAGCCAGCCGCGTCGCCCTGCCCCGGTTTACTGCCCCGGTTTCCTCCCCCGCCTTCAGCGCGAGGTACGGATGACCTGGATGTCCAGGTCGCGGATCTTCTTGCGCAGGGTGTTGCGGTTGAGCCCCAGCAGCTCGGCCGCCTTGATCTGGTTGCCACGGGTGGCCGCCAGCGCCGCCGACAGGAGCGGATATTCCACGTCCTTGAGGATGCGATGGTAGAGGCCAGGCGGGGGCAGATCCTCGCCGAAGCCGGAGAAATAGGTGTTGAGGTGCCGTTCCACCGAGGCGGCCAGAGTCGCGTCTACCGGCCCCTCCTCGGAGAGCGCGCTGGGCATGGGCTCGGAAAGCTCCGCCTCGATGATGGCCGGGGTGATGACCTCCTGCGGATAGAGCGCCGCAAGGCGCCGCACCAGATTCTCCAGCTCGCGCACGTTGCCGGGCCAGCGGTAGCGCTTCAGCCGGTCGAGGGCGGCGGCGTCGATCTGCTTGGCCGGCAGGCCCTCCCGCTCCGCCTGCAGGAAGAAGTGGCGCACCAGGTCCGGCACGTCCTCCGAGCGCTCGCGCAGCGGCGGCAGGCGCAGGGGCACCACGTTCAGGCGGAAGAACAGGTCCTCGCGGAACAGGCCCTGCTGGATCAGGGTGCGCAGGTCCTTGTTGGTGGCGGCGATGATGCGCACGTCGGTCTTGATGGGGGTGCGGCCGCCCACGGTAGTGTATTCGCCCTGCTGCAGCACGCGCAGCAGGCGCGTCTGCGCCTCCATGGGCATGTCGCCGATCTCGTCGAGGAACAGGGTGCCGCCCTCCGCCTGCTCGAAGCGGCCGGGATTACGGGTGGTGGCGCCGGTGAACGAGCCCTTCTCGTGGCCGAACAGCTCCGATTCGATGAGGTCGCGCGGGATGGCCGCCATGTTGATGGCGACGAACGGCCCGGTGCGGCGCTTGCCGTAGTCGTGCAGCGCGCGGGCCACCAGCTCCTTGCCGGTGCCGCTCTCGCCCGCGATCATCACGGTCAGGTCGGTCTGCATCAGGCGCGCGAGCAGGCGGTATATCTCCTGCATGGCGGGCGAGCGGCCCACCAGCGGGATGTTGTCCTGCTCCTCGTGGGAGAGGACGCCGCCGTCGCCCTTCTTCGGCTCCGCCAGCGCGCGGCCGACGATGGAGATGAGCTCCTTCAGGTCGAACGGCTTGGGCAGATATTCGTAGGCCCCGCGCTCGGAGGCGCGGATGGCGGTCATGAACGTGTTCTGCGCGCTCATGACGATGACCGGCAGGTCGGGCCGCGCCTTCTTGATGCGGGGCAAGAGGTCGAAGGCGTTCTCGTCGGGCATCACCACGTCGGTGATGACGAGGTCGCCGTCGCCCTGGCTCACCCATCGCCAGAGCGTGGCGGCGTTGCCGCAGGACCGCACCTCATAGCCCGCGCGCGAGAGCGCCTGGTTGAGAACGGTGCGGATCGCGGCGTCGTCGTCGGCGACGAGGATGCTTCCGGTAGGCATCGACACCTCAATTTTCCTCTTGGGCCGTGCTCTTGCCGCGATACATGGGCAGGAGCACGCGGAAGGTTGTGCGGCGGGGCTGGCTGTCGCATTCGACGATGCCGCCGTGGTCGCCGATGATCTTCGCCACCAAAGCAAGACCGAGGCCACTCCCCGTCGGCTTGGTGGTCACGAACGGGTCGAACAGGTGGGGCACCAGATCGTCAGGCACGCCCTTGCCGTTGTCGCGCACGCAGAATTCCAGCGGCAGGCTCACCCGGGTGGAGGCGCCCGGCACCGTCAGGCGCACGCCCGGCCGGAACGCGGTGGTGAGCTGGATCTCGCCGTCCTGGTCGCTGTCGATGGCCTCGGCGGCGTTCTTCACAAGGTTCAGGAACACCTGGATCAGCTGGTCGCGGTTGGCCAGCACCGGCGGCAGGGAGGGGTCGTATTCCTCCACGAACCGGATGTGCCGGGCGAAGCCGGACGAGGCCAGCGTGCGCACGTGTTCCAGCACCGCGTGGATGTTCACCGGCTCGCGCTCCACCGGGCGCTCGTCGGAGAACACCTCCATGCGGTCCACCAGCTTCACGATGCGGTCGGCCTCCTCGCAGATGAGGCGGGTGAGCGCGCGATCCTCGTCGCCGGCGGACTGCTCCAGCAGCTGCGCCGCGCCGCGGATGCCGGACAGCGGGTTCTTGATCTCGTGCGCCAGCATGGACGCGAGCGCGCTGACCGAGCGGGCGGCGCCGCGATGGGTCAGCTGGCGATCCATCTTGTCGGCGATGGTGCGCTCCTGGAGCATCACCACCACCTGGTCGGGGTGCTCGGCCACCGGCGCCACGTGGATGTCGACGATGCGCTCACCGCCGTTGCGGGGCGTGCCGAGGTCCACGCGATATTCGTTCACCGGCGCGCCGCGCGCCCGCACCTGATCGATGAGGCCGAGCAGCGGCGTGCCGAACGGCACGAGATCGCTCAGCGGCCTGCGGCGCAGCAGCGGCGCGCTGACCTCGAAGAAGGCCTCGGCCGCGACGTTCGCCTCCAGCACGTGGCCGTTGCCACCGATGGTGAAGACCGGATGCGGCACCGCATCGAGGATCGCTCGGGTCATGCCCGTTGCCTGCTCCCCCTTGGGTTTGGGTTCGGACCGGGCGTCGGCCCTGGCTTCGGGCTTGGGATCCGGCTTCGTATCCGGCTTGGCACCCGTCTTGGGATCCGTCTTGCGCTGGTCCTGCTTCCTGGCTTCGGCGCTCATGCCGCCGCCCTCCACATCAGTTCATCGAAGGCTCGGGATAATCCCGCCCTCACCTTGCCTGGGTCTTCCTCCACCAGCAGGCGCCTGCGCCAGCCGGTCACGAAGGCCTCGCGCTCGGCTCCGGCGGCGCTTGCGGCCGCGGCGGAAAGCGCCCAGCCCACATGCTTGCGCGCCTGCCGCACGCCGAGGTCGCGGCCATAAAGGCCAAGCCACCCCTCGTAGAGCTCCAGCAGCACCGCGCGCTGTTCCTCCAGCGGCGGGTCGGCCTCAACCGGAGCGCGGCCGGCGATGGCCTGCGCCACCCGGCCGGGAAACCACGGGCGCCCCTGGGCGCCGCGCCCGATCATCACCCCGTCCGCGCCGGAAGCGGCGAGGATGGCCGGGCCGTCCGACGTCTCCACCACGTCGCCATTGGCGATGACGGGAATGGAGACGGCCGCCTTGACCGGCCGGATCGCCGCCCAGTCGGCGCGGCCGGTGTAGAACTGGCACCGCGTGCGGCCATGGATGGTGACCATGGCGAGGCCGCTGCCTTCCGCCATCCGCGCGAGCTCGACCGCGGTCGCGGCATGATCGTCCCAGCCGAGCCGGGTCTTCACCGTCACCGGCACGGAGACGGCGCCGCGCACCGCCTCGAGGATCGCGCGCGCCAGCGGCAGGTCCCGCAGCAGGGCCGCGCCGGCGGCGCCGGTGGTCACGCGCTTGGCCGGGCAGCCCATGTTGATGTCGATGAGGCCGGCGCCGGCGGCTTCCGCCACGCGCGCCGCCTCGGCCATCAGGCGCGGGTCGTTGCCGGCGATCTGCACCGCATGCAGCGGCACCCCTTCCCCCTCGGCCCTGAGGAGCATTTCGGGATGGCCTTCGAGAAGCGCCTCGCTGGCCACCATTTCTGATATGACGAGACCGGCGCCGTACCGGATCGCCATCCGCCGCACCGGCGCGTCAGTGATTCCCGCCATCGGGGCGAGGATCACCGCGTTGGGCAGCGCGTGAGGGCCGATCCGCAACGCCGGAATGGAAAATGCGACAGTCTCTTGCACAGAAATTGGGCCACCTGTTTTCTGCCTACATCTTAGACATTTGCACGCGGCACGCAAGGGCAGTCTGCGTGCAAGTGCGGCGCAGCATGGGTTGCACCATAGGCGATTACCTGCGCACGAGGATTGGTGCCCCCGCATGGCAGGGCTGCGCATGACCGGCGCGCCTGCTCCCGCCTGCATTGCCATCGTCGTTGCCGCCGGTCGCGGCACGCGCGCGGGCGGCACCCTGCCGAAGCAGTATCAGAGCATGGCGGGCGAGACGGTGCTGCGCCGCACACTGCGCCTGTTCGCGTCGCATCCGGGCATCACGGCCGTGCTTCCGGTCATAAATCCTGATGATTCCGGCCGCTTTGCGGACAGCGCGCGCGATCTGCCCAAGATACTGGCAGCCGTTTCCGGCGGCGCGACCCGGCAGGCATCGGTCCGCGCCGGGCTGGAGGCACTGGCGGCGATGGACGGCCCGGCGCCGGCCATCGTGCTGGTCCACGATGCCGCCCGGCCCCACGCCTCGCCGGCGCTGGTGGCCCGTGCCGTCGCCGCGGCCGAGGCCGCCGGGGCTGCGGTTCCGGTCCTGCCCGTCACCGACACGGTGAAGCAGGTGGATGGCGCCGGGATCGTGGTGGGCACGCCCGATCGCGCCAGCCTGCGTGCGGTGCAGACACCGCAGGCCTTCCGCTTCGCGCCCCTGAGGGCCGCCCATGCCGCCGCCGCCGCCGCGGGCGTGGAGACGCTGACCGACGACGCGGCGGTGATGGAATGGGCAGGCCACCCGGTGGCCACCTTCGACGGCGAGGCCACCAACGTGAAGCTGACCACCCCCGAGGACATGGCCCGCGCGGCCGCGACCGCCTTTGCCGAGCTGCCGGACGTGCGCACCGGCACCGGCTTCGACGTGCACGCCTTCGGCCCCGGCGACCATGTGATGCTGGGCGGCGTCGCCATTCCCCACAGCGCCGGCCTCATGGGCCATTCGGATGCGGACGTGGGCCTGCACGCGCTCACCGACGCCCTGCTCGGTGCCCTGTGCGACGGCGACATCGGCGCCCATTTCCCGCCCTCCGACCCGCAGTGGAAGGGCGCATCCTCCGACCGCTTCCTCGTCCACGCGGTGGAGAAGGTGGCCGCGCGGGGCGGGCGGGTCGCCCATCTCGACCTCACGCTGATCTGCGAGGCGCCCAAGGTGGGGCCGCACCGCGACGCCATCCGCGAGGCCATCGCCCGAATCACCGGCGTCCCGGTCGGCCGCATCTCGGTGAAGGCCACCACCACCGAGAAGCTGGGCTTCGCCGGCCGGCGCGAGGGCATCGCCGCTATGGCCAGCGCCACCATCCGCCTGCCCATGGAGGAGGCATGATGGACGACGGCATGATCGCCCCGGACATCTACGACCGAGCCGTCGCGGTGCTCGACGCCTACCGCGCGCGCGGCTGGACGCTGGCGACCGCCGAATCCTGCACCGGCGGGCTGGTCGCCGGCGCGCTTACCGCCGTGCCGGGCTCGTCGGACGTGGTGGACCGGGGCTTCGTCACCTATTCCAATGCCGCCAAGATGGCGATGATCGCCGTGCCCGAGGCGACGCTCGCCGCCCACGGCGCCGTCAGCGCCGAGACCGCCCGCGCCATGGCCGAGGGCGCCCGCGCGGCAGCCGGAGTGGCTGCCGCCGTCGCCATCACCGGCGTGGCGGGGCCCGGCGGCGGCTCGGCGGAAAAGCCGGTGGGGCTGGTGCATTTCGCCTGCGCCCGCCGCGACGGCCGCCTCGTGCACCGGGAAAGACGCTTCGGCGACCCCGGCCGCGCCGCCATCCGCCGGCTCGCCGTGCTGGAAGCGCTGGACCTGCTGCTGGAAGCTGCGTCCTAGCGCACGGCGCGCCGCCGGGGCGCGGTGAAAGGCGAGCTCCGACAAGCGCCTGGCACGTCCTTCGCCGGCAACCGTGCTGCGGTTGCGTCCACGCGCCCCCGCGCCTGCAGTCGAGGGAAACGGCCGGAAACGCGCGGCCGTGCGGGTCCGGCGCCGTCAGCCCGCCTCGCCTGCGCGGATCACATCCAGGAAATGCGGGCCGTAGCGTTCCAGCTTGGCCTCGCCCACGCCGGAGACATCGCCCAGCGCCGCCAGCGAGCGCGGGCGGGCGCGTACCATGTCGAGCAGCGTGGTGTCGTGGAAGATGACGTAGGGCGGCACGCCCTGGGCGCGCGCGATCTCCAGCCTCAGCGCCTTCAGGCGGCGGAACAGGGCCTCGTCTCCCGGATCGGACAGCGCCGGTCCCGGACCCCTGCCCCCGCCGCTGGCCCGGGCCGGACGCGCGCGCGGCTCGGCCTTCAGTTCCACCCGCTCGGCGCCGCGCAGCACCGCCCGGCATTTCTCGGTGAGGCCGAGGGCGCCGTGGCCCTCCACGTCCACCCACAGATGCCCCATGGCCACCAACTGGCGGACGATGGCGCGCCACTCGTCGCGCGAGAAATCCTTGCCGATGCCGAAGGTGGAGAGGCTCTCGTGGCCGAACTTCAGCACCTTGTCATTGGCCTCGCCGCGCAGCACGTCGATGACATGGCCGGCGCCGAAGCGCTCGCCGGTGCGGTAGACGCAGGACAGTAGCTTCTGCGCCGCCTCGGTGCCGTCGAACGTGCGCGGCGGGTTGAGGCAGGTGTCGCAATTGCCGCACGGCTCGGGGAGGTCTTCCTCGAAATACTTCAGCAATACCTGCCGGCGGCAGCTGGCGGTCTCGCACAGGCCGAGCAGCGCATCGAGCTTGGAGCGCTCCACCCGCTTGCGGGCGTCCGGCGCATCCGAGCCGTCGACGAACTGGATCAGCTTCGCCACGTCCTCGACGCCATAAAGCAGCAGGGCCTCGGAGGGCAGTCCGTCGCGGCCGGCGCGGCCGGTCTCCTGGTAATAGGCCTCGATGCTCTTCGGCAGGTCAAGATGGGCCACGAACCGCACGTCCGGCTTGTCGATGCCCATACCGAAGGCGACGGTCGCCACCATCACCACCCCCTCCTCCTTGAGGAAGCGGTCCTGGTGGCGGGCGCGCGTGTCGGCGTCGAGACCGGCATGGTAGGGCAGCGCGGTGCGGCCCTCGGTGGCCAGCATCTCGGCGGTGGCCTCCACCTTCGCCCGGCTCATGCAATAGACGATGCCCGCCTCGCCGTCGTGCGTGTCGAGGAAGGCCCGCAGCTGAACCCGCGGGTTGTTCTTGGGCGCGATGCGGTAGCGGATGTTCGGCCGGTCGAACGAGGAGAGGAACACCCGCCCCTCGTCCAGCGCCAGCCGCTCCATGATCTCGCGCCGGGTCGGCCCGTCCGCGGTGGCGGTGAGCGCGATGCGCGGCACGCCGGGAAAGCGCTCGTGCAGCACCGTGAGCTGGCGGTACTCGGGCCGGAAGTCGTGCCCCCACTGGGACACGCAGTGCGCCTCGTCGATGGCGAACAGGGAGAGCCGCGCGCCGTCGAGCAGCGTCAGGAAGCTGTCGGTGAGGAGTCGCTCCGGAGCCACATAGAGCAGGTCGAGGTCGCCCATGGCCAGCGCCCGCTCCACCTGCCGCGCCTCGCCGGGCGGCAGGGAGGAATTCAGCATGGCCGCCTTCACGCCCAGCTGGCGCAGCGCCTGCACCTGGTCGTGCATCAGCGCGATGAGCGGAGAAACGACGATGCCGGTACCCGGCCGCACCAGCGCCGGCACCTGATAGCACAGGGACTTGCCGCCGCCCGTGGGCATCAGCACGAGGGCGTCGCCCCCAGCCACCACATGGTCCACGATCTCCTGCTGCCTGCCGCGGAACGCCTCATAGCCAAAGACATGGCGCAGCACATGGAGTGTCGGGGAATCGGCCTCGGCCTTGGGTTTGGGCATGACGCCTTATAGACCCGCCGCGCCGGCGGGCAATGCGGCCGCGCGCCTATCTGCGTCCCGCCGCCAGCAGGATCGCCGCCCCGCCCACCAGGATGCCGGCCGAAACCCGGTCGGCGATGCGGGTGAAGCGGCCGGCGAGCGCGGCGCGCGCCTTGTCCGCCACCACGGCCCACAAGACATCCCCCACCAGCGCGATACCGGCGAACACTGCCGCCAGAAGCGCGATCTGCGGCACCGGATTGGCCGTGTCGGTGACGAACTGCGGCAGGAAGGCCGCGTGGAACAGCAGGGTCTTGGGGTTGGCGAAGGCAACCGCGAGCCCCCGCCCGAACGCCGCCCGCGCCGAGGGGGCCGGCATATCGATGCTGGCGCCGGCCGAGCGCCACTGCAGCACGGCCAGCCACACCAGATAGGCGGCGCCGGCATAGCGCACGAGATCGAAATGGTGGGAAAACGCCTCCACCACATAGGCGAGCCCCGCCGCCACCAGCGCCAGCTGGGCGATGAGGCCCACGTTGACGCCCGTGGCCGTGAGGATGCCCGAGCGCCGCCCGTGCTTCAGGCTGGTGCCGACGATCAGCGCCACGTTGGGGCCGGGCGTCGCGGCGAGCGCGAGGCAGGCCAGCACGAACAGCGCAAGGCTTTCCGCCGAGATCACCACATCCTCCCCTGCTCGCTTCCGCGCGGACCAGGCCGCGGCCCGGCGATCCGGGCCGCCACCCGCTCAGGCCTCCGGCGCGCCCGCCTCGTCACCCGCTTCGCCATCGCCCTCGCCGCCGGCATCGTCGCTGATGTGCTCCACCGAGACGACGCGCTCGCCCTCCGCGGTATTGAACACGATGACGCCCTGGCTGGCGCGGCCGACGATGCGGATGCCGTCCACCGGGCAGCGGATGAGCTGCCCGCCATCGGTGACCAGCATGATCTGGTCGGCGTCCTCCACCGGGAAGGAGGCGACGAGGCGGCCGTTGCGCTCGTTCACCGCCATGGCGACGATGCCCTTGCCGCCGCGGCCGGTCACCCGGTACTCGAACGACGAGGTGCGCTTGCCGTAGCCATTCTCGGAGACGGTCAGGATGAACTGCTCGGCGGCGCCCATGGCGGCGTAGCGCTCCTGGCTCAGCTGGCCGCTGCCGACCGCCGCCTCGTCCGTGTCGACGTCCGCCGCCTCGCCGGATTCGCCGCGCACCCGCCGGCTCATCTTGATGTAGGCGAGCCGCTCCTCAGCGTCCGCGTCCACATGGCGGATGATGGCCATGGAGATGACGCTGTCGCCCTGCTCCAGCCGGATGCCGCGCACGCCCACGCTGTCGCGGCCCTTGAACAGGCGCACCTCGGTTGCGGGGAAGCGGATGCAGGCGCCGGCCGCGGTGGTCAGCAGCACGTCGTCCGCCTCGGTGCAGAGCCCCACGTCGGCGATGGCCTCGCCGGCGGCAAGCTTCATGGCGATCTTGCCGTTGCGGTTCACCTGCTGGAAATCGGTCAGCGCATTGCGCCGCACCGTGCCGCCGGTGGTGGCGAACATGATCTGCAGGCGCTCGTTCTCCGCATCGTCCTCCGGCAGAAGCACAACCGACGTGATCCGCTCGTCGCTCTCCAGCGGCAGGATGTTGATGAGCGCCTTGCCGCGCGCCTGCGGCGCCGCCAGCGGCAGGCGCCACACCTTGAGCTTGTAGACCTGCCCCTTGGAGGAGAAGAACAGCACCGGCGCGTGGGTGGAGGCCACGAACAGGCGGGTGACGAAATCCTCGTCGCGCGTCTGCATGGCCGAGCGCCCCTTCCCGCCGCGGCGCTGGGCGCGGTAGGTGGAGAGGGGCACGCGCTTGATGTAGCCGGCGTGGGAGACGGTGACCACCATCTCCTCGCGCTGGATCAGGTCCTCGTCATCGAGGTCGCCGAAGCCCTCGATGATCTCGGTGCGGCGCGGGGTGCCGAACTCGGCCTTGATGGCGTTCAGCTCGTCGCGGATGATGCCGCGCATGCGCGGCCGGCTGGCGAGAATGTCCAGATAGTCCGCGATCTCGGCGGCCAGCTTGTCCAGCTCGTCGGCGATCTCGTCGCGGCCCAGCGCGGTGAGGCGCTGCAGCCGCAGGTCGAGGATCGCGCGGGCCTGCACCTCGGAGAGGCGATAGGTGCCATCGTCGTTCAGCTTGTGGCGCGGGTCGGCGATCAGCGCGATGAGCGGCGCCATGTCCTTGGCCGGCCAGTCGCGGCCCATGAGCGCCTCGCGCGCGCTCGCCGGGTCCGGCGCGGTGCGGATGAGGCGGATCACCTCGTCGATGTTGGCGACGGCGATGGCAAGGCCCACCAGCACATGGGCGCGGTCGCGCGCCTTGCGCAGCAGGAACTTGGTCCGCCGGCTCACCACCTCCTCGCGGAAGGCGATGAAGGCGGTGAGGATGTCGTGCAGCGCCAGCACGCCCGGCTTGCCGCCGGACAGGGCCACCATGTTCACGCCGAACGAGGTCTGCAGCAGCGTCTGGCGGTAGAGGTTGTTGAGCACCACGTCCGCCTGGGCGTCGCGCTTGACCTCGATCACCACGCGCACGCCGTCGCGGTCGCTCTCGTCACGGATCTCGGCGATGCCCTCGATGCGTTTCTCGCGCACCAGGTCCGCGATCTTCTCGATCATCGTCGCCTTGTTCACCTGATAGGGAATCTCGGTGACGATGAGCGCTTCGCGCTCCTTGCGCACGGTCTCGATGGCGACCTTCGCGCGCATCAGGATCGAGCCGCGGCCGGTGAGATAGGCCTGCCGGATGCCCGTGCGACCGAGGATCAGCGCGCCGGTGGGAAAGTCCGGGCCGGGCAGCAGGTCGAGCAGCGCCTCGGGCTCCAGCGTCGGGTCGTCGAGCAGCGCGACGGTGGCGTCGATCACCTCGCCCAGATTGTGCGGCGGGATGTTGGTGGCCATGCCGACCGCGATGCCGCCCGCGCCGTTCACCAGCAGGTTGGGGAACTTGGCCGGCAGGACGCTCGGCTCGCGCTCGCTGCTGTCGTAATTGTCCTGATAGTCGACCGTATCCTTGTCGAGGTCATCGAGCAGCATGCTCGTGACCTTCTCCAGCCGCACCTCGGTGTAGCGCATCGCCGCGGGGGCATCGCCGTCGAGCGAGCCGAAATTGCCCTGGCCGTCCACCAGCGGCACCCGCATGGCGAAGGTCTGCGCCATGCGCACCAAAGCGTCATAGACCGACTGGTCGCCGTGGGGGTGATACTTACCGATCACGTCGCCGACCACGCGGGCCGACTTGCGGTACTGCTTGTTCCACTCGTAACCGTTCTCGTGCATGGAGAACAGGATGCGCCGATGCACGGGCTTCAGACCGTCGCGGACATCGGGCAGGGCCCGCGCGACGATGACGCTCATGGCGTAATCGAGATAGGAGCGGGAAAGCTCGTCCGTGATGGAAACGGGCCGGATATCGGACGGCGGCTCGCCGCCGGGCTTCGGCGTCTCGTGATCGGCCAAAAGTCAGTACTCGCCTGATAAAACGGGGTGTCTCCTTCTAGCCGATTCACCCGGCGGACGCCAGCGAAACCCCCGCCGTCCGGTCAATTTTTCTCATTTAAATTCAATATCTTACGCGGGTGATTTCGGCGATCGCGGCACATTCTGTCGATTTTGCGTCAGAACAGCCCCCGCACGCCAATCGGGCCGCGGCCAAGACGAACCGGAACACCGGGCTGCCTGACCCCGTCGCATCGCGAAAACGTCGTGCCGCGCCACCTCTACGGCGCCGACAGGCCTTCGCCCGACGGTGCCGGAAGCATGCACACCGCCACCTGCATCCCCCTCCGCCGGATCGGTGGGCTGCGCGGGCGTACGGACCGTCAGAACGGGATTTCGTCGTCCATGTCATTGGCGACAGGGCGCCCGCCGCCGGACCCGCCACCCGACGGCCCGGAGCGCCGACCGCCACCCCCGAAGCCACCGCCACCGCCGCCCATCGGGCTCGACGAGCCGAAGTCGGCCCCGCCGCCGGAATAGCCGCCGCCGTACTCCTCGGCGCCGCCGCCCTCGCCGCGGCCGTCCAGCAGCGTCAGCTCGCCGCGATAGGGCCGCAGCACCACCTCGGTGGTGTAGGTCTCGCGACCGTCCTTCTCATACTTGCGGGTCTCGAGCTGGCCCTCGATGTAGACCTTCGATCCCTTTTTCAGGAACCGCTCGGCCACACCCACCAGGTTCTCGTTGAAGATCACCACGCGGTGCCACTCGGTGCGCTCACGGCGCTCGCCGGAGGCCTTGTCGCGCCAGTTCTCGGAAGTGGCGATGGACAGGTTGCAGACGCGGCCGCCGTTCTGGAACGACTTCACCTCCGGGTCGCGCCCCAGATTGCCGATCAGGATCACCTTGTTGACGCTGCCGGCCATCCCGCCGCTCCTCTTCCTTCCAGAAATCCAGGCTGCGCACCCTACAGCGCCCGACGTAAGGCGCGACGGTGAAATCCGCACTTGTCCACTGCCGCGGGACCCAAACGGCGATCCGAGCGCCTGTGAACCACGAGACGCATCGCAACGTACAATCGCGACGGAGCACATGTTCCCGTTGCGTTCTAACCGTTCACTACCACGTCCGCAAGCGTGTTTTTGACTGGCGCCCCGGAAAAGTTCCGGTTATGTTCTCTACCGCATCGCACACCGTCCATTACATTCGGGGCATGACCATGAGCGAAACGAGATCGCGGCTGAAGACGACGTCACGCCGCCGGACGGTTCGCTACGCCGTCGCATGGGCGCCAGTTCCGGCGCGCCGCGCGGGGTCCTCGCCCTTCCTTTCCTGATGTCTCGGCGCCGCGCGGCGCCTTTGGGATTCCATGTCTGATCGCGCTTCCCTCCCGCGGACCGCCGCTCCGCAATCGGCCGCCCCTGAACCTGCCGCCCGGCGGGACGCCCGCATGCTCACCGTGCGCGGCGCGCGCGAGCACAATCTCAAGAATGTCGATCTCGAGATCCCGCGCGACAGCCTCGTCGTGTTCACCGGCCTGTCCGGCTCGGGCAAGAGCTCGCTGGCCTTCGACACCATCTATGCGGAAGGCCAGCGGCGCTATGTGGAAAGCCTTTCGGCCTATGCGCGCCAGTTCCTGGAGATGATGCAGAAGCCGGACGTGGACCAGATCGACGGTCTCTCCCCGGCCATCTCCATCGAGCAGAAGACCACATCGCGGAACCCGCGCTCCACCGTGGGCACGGTGACCGAGATCTATGATTACATGCGTCTGCTCTGGGCGCGCACGGGCATTCCCTATTCCCCCGCGACCGGCCTGCCGATCGAGAGCCAGACCGTCTCCCAGATGGTCGACCGCACGCTCGCGCTGCCCGAGGGCACGCGCCTCTACATCCTCGCGCCGGTGGTGCGCGGGCGGAAGGGCGAGTACCGCAAGGAGCTCGCCGAGTGGATGAAGAAGGGTTTCCAGCGGGTCAAGATCGACAGCGCGTTCCACGAGATCGCCGAGGCGCCGGCGCTGGACAAGAAGTTCAAGCACGACATCGACGTCGTGGTGGATCGCATCGTCGTGCGCGCGGACCTCGCGACCCGCCTCGCCGACAGCTTCGAGACAGCGCTGGGGCTCGCCGATGGTATTGCGGTCGCCGAGTTCGCCGACGAGAAGGACGAGCACGGCGCACCGCGGCGAATCCTGTTCTCGGAAAAATTCGCCTGCCCGGTCTCCGGCTTCACCATCCCCGAGATCGAGCCGCGGCTGTTCTCCTTCAACAACCCGTTCGGCGCCTGCCCGGCCTGCGACGGCCTCGGCGTGGAGCAGACCATCGATCCGGACCTCGTGGTGCCGGACAAGAGCCGGTCGCTGAAGCAGGGCGCCATCGCCCCGTGGGCGAAGTCCACCTCGCCCTATTACGGCCAGACGCTCGACGCGCTGGCGAAGCATTACCACTTCAAGCTCAACGTGCCGTTCATCGACCTGCCCGAGACGGCCAAGCAGGTGCTCCTCTACGGCTCGGGCGAAGAGAAGATCACCTTCGCCTATGAGGACGGGCTGCGCGCGTACGAGACATCGAAGACCTTCGAGGGGGTGGTGCGCAATCTCGACCGGCGCTGGAAGGAAACCGACAGCGACTGGGCGCGCGAGGAGATTTCCAAGTATTTCTCCACCGTGCCGTGCCAGGCCTGCGGCGGCTTCCGCCTGAAGCCGGAAGCGCTCGCGGTGCGCGTGGCGGACCGGCACATCGGCGCGGTGGGACAGCTTTCGGTGCGGGCGGCAGCCGCCTGGTTCGAGGATCTGCCCGCCCACCTCTCCGCCAAGCAGAACGAGATCGCCGGGCGAATCCTGAAGGAGATCCGCGAGCGGCTCCGCTTCCTGCTGGATGTGGGGCTGGAGTACCTGACGCTGGCGCGCGCCTCCGGGACGCTTTCCGGCGGCGAGAGCCAGCGCATCCGGCTGGCCTCGCAGATCGGCTCCGGCCTCACCGGGGTGCTCTATGTGCTGGACGAGCCCTCCATCGGTCTCCACCAGCGCGATAACGCGCGCCTGCTGGAGACGCTGAAGCACTTGCGTGATCTCGGCAACACCGTGATCGTGGTGGAGCACGACGAGGATGCCATTCTCGCGGCCGACCACGTGGTCGATGTGGGCCCGGGCGCGGGTATCCACGGCGGCCGGATCGTGGCGCAGGGCACGCCGGGCGAGATCCTGGCCGACCCGAACTCCCTGACCGGGCGCTACCTCACCGGGGCTTTGAGCGTCGGGGTGCCGGCACGGCGCAAGGTGAACCCGAAGCGGATGCTGAAGCTCACCGGCGCGCGCGGCAACAACCTGAAGAATGTCACCGCCGAGATCCCGCTTGGCCTTTTCACCTGCATCACCGGCGTGTCGGGCGGGGGGAAATCAACCCTGCTGCTGGACACGCTCTACAAGGCGGTGGCGCGGCGGCTGAACGGCGCCTCCGAGGCCCCTGCCCCGTTCGACCGGCTGGAGGGTCTGGAGCACCTCGACAAGGTGATCGACATCGACCAGTCTCCCATCGGCCGCACGCCCCGCTCCAATCCCGCCACCTATACGGGGGCCTTCACGCCGATCCGCGAGTGGTTCGCCGGCCTGCCGGAGGCCAAGGCCCGCGGCTACGGGGCCGGGCGCTTCTCCTTCAACGTGAAGGGGGGGCGGTGCGAGGCCTGCCAGGGCGACGGTGTCATCAAGATCGAGATGCACTTCCTGCCCGACGTGTACGTCACCTGCGACGTGTGCAAGGGCAAGCGCTACAATCGCGAGACGCTGGAGGTGACCTTCAAGGACAAGTCCATCGCCGACGTGCTCGACATGACGGTGGAGGAAGGCGCCCAGTTCTTCAAGGCGGTGCCCTCCGTGCGCGAGAAGCTGGAGACGCTGCACCGCGTGGGGCTCGACTACATCAAGGTCGGCCAGCAGGCGACCACGCTGTCCGGCGGCGAGGCTCAGCGCGTGAAGCTCTCCAAGGAGCTGTCGAAGCGCGCCACCGGCCGCACGCTCTACATCCTCGACGAGCCGACCACCGGGCTGCACTTCCACGACGTGAAGAAGCTGCTGGAGGTGCTGCACGAGCTGGTGGAGCAGGGCAACTCGGTGGTGGTCATCGAGCACAATCTCGAGGTCATCAAGACGGCGGACTGGATCCTCGACCTCGGTCCGGAGGGAGGCGACGGGGGCGGCGAGATCGTCGCAGCCGGCACGCCGGAGGACGTGGCTGCCAACCCCCGCTCCCACACCGGACACTTTCTCGCCGAGGTGCTCGCGCGCCGGCCCCTGCCGCAAGTGGAAGCCTCCGCCGCAGGAACGTCGCCGCGCAAGGCAAGGAAGCCCGCCGAGGTGACTGTGCCCAGGCCGGACGCATCGGACGCCACCGCCGAAAGCGAGCCTGCCGCCCGGCGCGGCGCGACCCGCCGGCGTGGCAAGGCCGCCGCCGAATAGGCGCCCCGCGTCGCCGCTGCCGCGGTGTCCGGCTGCTGTCTGGGGCAGAACCGGGAACGGTCGCTCTTCATTTGAGAGGGGCACCGCTGCGGCCCACGCTGGTCCGTTCGACGGCATGTGCGGGCGGGCCCTGCCGCGGCCCTGCCCTGGCTGACAGCCCTGTGGCTCTTTCGGCAGCGCCCGGACATCCGCTGCGCTGGGTATGCCGCTCGGGCGGCGTTGCTTCAGCCAGCCTGTCGACCCGGCGCCACGATGCTGTCACGCTCCTGCGTTCGTCACGCTCCTCCTGTCGTCTCTCCCTGCCTCCCCGGGCCGCCCGGAGGCGGAGGACTGGCGGCCGCAGCCCTCCGTCCCGATCCACCGTGACGCGATCCGGGGCGTGGGAAATGCGGCGGCGCGCCGGACGCGAACGGTTTCTTAAACATGCGCCGCCTGCATTGCTGCAATGCAAAGTCGGCTCTACGGCAGCGCAGCATCAAGGCATATCTTGTGGGTCGAAAGTGGCGGACACGCGGTTGCGTGGTCCGCAAGTGGAGAAGACCAATGTTGCTCTGGGGTTTCCTGGCGCGCCAGTTCCGTCGGTGGCAGATGTACAACCGCACCGTCACCGAGCTGGCCAAGCTCGACGATCGCAGCCTTGCCGATATCAACGTGTCCCGCAGCGAGATCCGCTCGGTGGCCCGTCACGCGGCCGCTGGCGTCTGAAGTTCACGATATCGCCGTCCGGCAGCGCGCCGGGCGCATGAAATGGCCCCCATCGGGGGCCATTTTCGTTTGTGCGGGGCACCTGCGCCGCGCCGGGGGTTGAAGGCGCCCGCGCGCCTGTGGCACATGGCTCCTCCCGCCGGCCGGGCGCCATCGCGCCTGTTGCGCCCCGCGATCTGGAGGACCGATGCCCGATCACGCCCAGCCCCAGCCTGTCCACGTGGTGGGCGGCGGCCTTGCCGGGACCGAGGCCGCCTGGCAGCTTGCCACCCGCGGCGTGCCGGTGGTGCTGCACGAGATGCGGCCGCAGCGCTCCACCGACGCGCACGTCACGGACAGCCTGGCCGAGCTGGTCTGCTCCAACTCCTTCCGTTCGGACGATGCCGAAGCCAATGCGGTCGGCGTGCTGCACGCCGAGATGCGGCAGGCGGGCTCGCTCGTCATGTCGGCGGCCGACCGCAACCAGGTGCCGGCCGGTGGCGCGCTGGCGGTGGATCGCGAGGGCTTCGCCCGCTGCGTCACCGAGGCGCTTGAGGCCCATCCGCTCATCGAGATCCGGCGCGAGGAGCTCACCAGCCTGCCGCCCGAGGCGTGGGACAGCGCCATCATCGCCACCGGCCCCCTCACCTCCCCGGCGCTGGCCGACGCGATCCTGGAGCTGACCGGCGAACGGGCGCTGGCCTTCTTCGACGCGATCGCGCCCATCGTGCATTTCGACAGCATCGACATGGGCAAGGCGTGGTTCCAGTCACGCTACGACAAGGCCGGCCCCGGCGGCACGGGCGCCGACTACATCAATTGCCCGCTCGACGAGGCGCAGTACAACGCGTTCGTGGATGCGCTGATCGCCGGCGAGAAGGCGCCCATGCGCGACTTCGAGACGAAGACGCCCTATTTCGATGGCTGCCTGCCGGTGGAGGTCATGGCCGAGCGCGGCCGCGAGACGCTGCGCTTCGGCCCCATGAAGCCGGTGGGCCTCACCAACCCCCACGCGCCCGACGTGAAGCCCTATGCCGTGGTCCAGCTGCGGCAGGACAACAAGCTCGGCACGCTCTACAACATGGTCGGGTTCCAGACGAAGCTGCGCCATGGCGAGCAGGCGCGCGTGTTCCGCATGATTTCCGGCCTGGAGCAGGCCGAGTTCGCGCGCCTCGGCGGGCTGCATCGCAACACCTACCTGAACTCGCCCCGCCTGCTGGACGGCGCGCTGCGGCTGAAGGCGGCGCCGCGCCTGCGCTTCGCCGGACAGATCACCGGCTGCGAGGGCTATGTGGAGAGCGCGGCCGTGGGCCTGATGGCCGGCCGCTTCGCCGCTGCCGAGCGCCTCGGCCAGCCGGTTGTGCCGCCGCCCGTCACCACGGCCCACGGCGCGCTGCTCGCCCACATCACCGGCGGCCACGTGGAGGCGGAGGAAGCCGGCGCGCCGCGCTCGTTCCAGCCCATGAATGTGAATTTCGGCCTGTTCCCTCCGCTCGACGAGGCCCCCAAGGCCGAGGGCGGCAAGCGCCTGCGCGGTGCCGAGAAGACGCTGGCCAAGAAGAAGGCAATGGCCGCGCGCGCCCTTGCGCACATGGCGCTCTGGCTCGACACGCCGGCCGCGGCGGCTTAAGAGGCGCGCATGCCGCGCAATGTCAGCCTGCCGTCCGCCGTGGAGTACCGTGCCAATCCCGCCCGCTTCGCGGTGGATACGGTGCTGAAGCGCGATGTCTTCTCCACGGTCGAGCGCGGCACCTGGACCGATGCGCAGGGCCGCGACTGGCCCGCGGTGCGCCGGCGCTGGAACGAGGTGTCGCTCTGGCTCGCGCCCATCGCGCGGCAGCTGGCGGCGCACGAGATCAAGGCGCTGGAAAAGGTCACGCGCACCGGCGTCACCACCCCGCTGCTCGCCGTGGGCGATCGCTTCCTCGTGCGCGGCTGGATCGACGGCGCGCCGCTGCAGATCGCGCGGCCCACCGGAGACCTCCATTTCTTCCGCTCGGCCCGCGATGCGCTGCACATTCTGCATCGCGCCGGCTACGTGCATAACGACCTCGCCAAGCAGCAGAACTGGCTGCGCGGAGCCGACGGCGAGGCATGGCTGATGGACTTCCAGCTGGCGCTGCCGTTCAGCCGCCGCTCGAAGATCGGCCGGGTGCTGGCCTATGAGGACGTGCGCCACCTGCTGAAGCACAAGCGCACCTACTGCCCCGAGGCGCTCACCGCGCGCGAGAAGAAGGTGCTGGCCACCAAGAGCCTGCCGACGCGCATCTGGATGGCCACAGGCAAGAAGGTCTACCGCTTCGTCACGCGGCGCCTCCTCTCCTATTCTGATACCGAAGGCCGCGGCCCGCGGGTGACCCAGGTCGGCCCGCGCATCGCCGCAGCGCTGGCGACGCATCCGGCGGTGGCGGACGTCCACATGTCGGATTTCCAGACGCTGGGCGGCAAGGTGGGGCTCTATGCCTTCGTCGAGACCGGCTCGCCGGTGACCGTGGAGGCGTTGCGCGCCCATCTGGCGGGCGCCCTGCCGGATCGGCCGCACCTCGACCACCTGCAGCTGGTGCCCGCCCTGCCCCGCTCGGCTGACGGCGCCGTGCGCGACGACCTGCTGCTGCTGGTGGCCCGCAACCAGATCGAGATGCTGGACCAACTGGCGGGATCGGAGGCGGTGCGCCTTCAGGTGGCGGACATCGCGCGCGGGCGGCTCAACCTCACCGACCGCATCACCCGCCCGGCCGCCTGACCCCGCGGGCCGCCCTCAGAACCAGATCTTCCCGGCGCCCGCCCGCCGCGCCGCCCGCCACAGGGCGAACTGCCGGCGCAGGCGGGAGAGACCGGCCAGCTCGCGGAACGGATCGCTGACCCGCGCCAGGGTCTTCAGGTCGCCTTCAACCAGCGCGAGCGGCAGGTAGGGCGCGGCGATGGCGGCGGTGGAGGAACCCACGGCCCCGGCAGCCGCACGGGCGGCCGCGAGGTGCCGCCGAGCCTCGGCCCGCCAGTCCGCGAGCGCCGCCGTCAGCTGCGGCGTGAGCGTGCCGGAGACAGCCTCAGCCCGGTCGATGCCGTGCCGCGCCAGAATGTCGAGCGGCAGGTAGCATTGCCCGCGCGCGGCATGGATGGGAAAGGCGCGCATCAGCCCCGTCATGGCGATGGCGACGCCGGCGTGTCCGGAAAGGTCGCCCGCCCGGGCCGCCACCTGCGGCTCCAGCACCAGCGCGGAGAGCTGGAGCAGGGCCGAGGCGGTCTCCCCCGCATAACCTTCCAGATCCGCCAGAGCCGGCATGGGGTCGTCGTAGAGGTCGAAGATGCGCGCATCCACGAGCGCGATCAGGGTGCGGCGGGGCAGCGCGAAGCGCTCGACCGTGTCCATCAGGGCGGCGGCGACTGGGTGCCCCTCCACCGCCCCGCGCCCCTGTCCCTCGATCACCTCGCGCCACCACGCGAGGCGCACCTCGCCCGGCAGCGCCTCGCGCACCATCTCGCGCACGCGCGCCACGTCGAGGCTGAAGGCGTAGAGCGCCAGGAGATGCCGCCGCCTGTCCTCCGGCGCGAACAGGACTGACAGGAAGCGGTCGCGGTCGGCGGTGCGCACCTGATCGGCGCAATAGGCGTAGGCCGTGTCCAGCGGCGCGGCCGCGTCTGCACCGGCGTCTGGCTCGGTCGGATCGGCGTCCGGGGACATGAGGGCCGCCTAGACGGCGATGAGGGCCGCGCCCACCCGGCGACCCTCGGCAAGCAGGACATTGTAGGTGGAGGCGGCGAGCGGGGTCGGCATCAGCTCGAAGCGCAGGCCGGCATCGCGCAGGATCTGCTTCAGCGGCTCCCGCAGATGGGCGGGATCGCGCCCGGTGCCAAGGAAGAGAAGCTCGAACGCATCCGCCTCCGCGACAACCGGGGCAAAGGCTGCCGCGTCCACGTCCGCCATGCGCGCCGGCGCCCACGGGCGGATGCCCGAAGGCAGCGCCAGGATGGAGCCGGCATGCGACATGCCGGCGAAGTGGAAGAAGGTGTCGCCGTAGCCGTCGATCGGCACCCGTCGCGGCAGGAACGGCGCGGTGGGCGGGCCGGCCACCGCTCAGGCCTTGGCGGGCTTGCCGGAGGACGGCTTGTCCGCAGCGGCCGGCGCCGCCGCCTCGGAGGCCGCATCCGCGCCATCGCCCCGCGCGGGGACCGAGACCGTGGAAGCGCGCAGGCCGAGGTGGATGAGGATGGGCGCCGCCACGAAGATGGTCGAATAGGTGCCGATCACCACGCCCACCGTCATGGCCAGCGAGAAGCCGCGCAGCACCTCGCCGCCGAAGAAATACAGCGCGAGGGTGGCGAAGAAGGTGGTGGTGGAGACGATGATGGTACGCGAGAAGGTGGCGTTCACCGCGATGTCGAGCAGCTCGGGCAGCGGCATCTTCTTGTAGCGGCGCAGCATCTCGCGGATGCGGTCATACACCACCACCGTATCGTTGAGCGAATAGCCCATGATGGTGAGAATGGCGGCGATGGACGTCAGGTCGAAATCAATGCCGAACGCCGAATAGATCATCAGCGTGACGAAGATGTCGTGCATCGTCGTGACGATTGCGCCGACCGCGAACTGCCATTCGAAGCGGAACCACAGATAGGCGAGCACCGCCACAGCGCCCAGCACCAGCGCGAGGATGGACTGGCGCACCAGCTCGCCCGACACGCTCGGACCCACGGTTTCCACGCGGCGCACGGTGTATTCCGCGCCCAGCACGTCCTTCACCTTGGCGAGGATGGCCTGCTGCGCCTCATCGGTGGTGCCGAAGGCGCCGACGCGGATCAGCACGTCGCGCGGGGAGCCGAACTCCTGGATCTGCACGTCACCCACGTCGAGGTCGGTCAGGTGCTCGCGCAGGGCGCCGATGTCGGCCTGCTGCTGGCTGGTCTGCGCCTCGATGAGCGTGCCGCCCTTGAAGTCGATGCCGAGGTTGAAGCCGACGATGGCGAACAGCAGCACCGCGACGATGGACATGGCCGCGGAGAACGGGAACGTCCAGTGCCGCAGGCGCATGAAGTGGATGTTGGTCTGCGCCGGAATGTAGTCGATCAAAGGCATGTGCGGCGCACCTCAGATGGGCAGCTTCGCCGGCCGCCGCCACTTCACCCAGTAGGCGATCATGAGCCGCGTCAGGGTATAGGCGGTGAACATGGTGGTCAGAAGGCCGAGGATGTAGGTGACCGCGAAGCCACGCACCGGACCGGACCCGCCCATCAGGAACAGGATGACGGCGGTGGCCAGCGAGGTGATGTTGGCGTCGAGGATGGTGCCGAGCGCGTTCACGAAGCCCTTGTCGATGGCCGAGATGGCGGACCGCCCCTCGCGCGCCTCGTCGCGCATGCGCTCGAAGATGACGACGTTCGAGTCCACCGCCATGCCGATGGTGAGCACCACGCCGGCGATGCCTGGCAGCGTCAGCGTCGCGCCCAGCACCGACTGGAGCGAGAACATCAGGATGATGTGCACCGCCAGCGCGATCAGGGCGAACAGGCCGAACAGGCCGTAGACGGAGACCATGAACACCGTCACGAGGCCGCCGGCCACGTAGGCGGCGGTCTTGCCGGCATGGATCGAATCGGCGCCGAGGCTCGGGCCGACGGTGCGCTCCTCCACCACCGTCAGCGGCGCCGGCAGCGCGCCGGCGCGCAGCAGGATCGCGAGGTCGTTGGCCTGCTGCACCGTGAACGAGCCGGAGATCTGCCCCGATCCGCCGAGGATCGGCTCGCGGATCACCGGAGCGGAGATCACCTGATTGTCGAGCACGATGGCGAACGGCCGGCCGACCGCGTCCTGCGTGGTGGCGGCGAAGCGGCGGGCGCCGTTGTTGTTGAAGCGGAAGGAGACGATGGGCTCGCGCGAGTTCTGGTCGAAGCCGGGCTGGGCGTCCACGAGATCCTCGCCGGACACGCGCACCTGCTTCTCGACCAGGTAGGGATGCCCGTCCTGGCCCTGCAGCACCTCGGATTCCGGCGGCGGGCGGCCTTCCAGCGCCTGCTGCGGCGACATGGACTGGTCCACCATGCGGAACGAGAGCTTGGCGGTCTGGCCCAGCAGGTTCTTCAGGCGCTGCGGGTCCTGAAGGCCCGGCACCTGCACCAGGATGCGGTCGAGGCCCTGGCGCTGGATGTTGGGCTCCACCGTGCCGAGCTGGTCGATACGGCGACGGATGATCTCGATGGACTGGTCCACCGCGGCGCGCATGCGGGCGGTGAGGCCGGCATCGGTGAGCTGCACCGTGACCGCGCCGTCGGAGCCCGAGGAGACGGTGAGGTCCATCTCGCCCGAGCTGTTGCCGAACAGTGCGTTGGTGACGGGCGCGGCCATCTTGCGCAGCTCGGCCACGGCCTTCTGGGTGTCGGCCGGGTCGCGCAGGCGCAGGGAGATGGTGGTGTCGCGCACCGCGAGGTTGGAATAGCCGATCTTCTGGTCGCGCAGGACGCGGCGCACGTCGTCGCGCACCTGCTCCGCGCGCTCCTTGCGCAGCGCCGCCCCGTCCACCTCGAGCAGGATGTGCGAGCCGCCCTGAAGGTCCAGCCCCAGGGTCACGCGGCTCGATGCCAGCCACGAAGGCAGGTAGGCGAGCGCGTTCGGGGGCAGGACATTGGGCAGCGCGAACAGGATGCCGATGGCGATCGTGATAAGGATCGCCGCGGTCTTGAGACGGGAGAAGTGCAGCATGTCGCGCGCGGTCTTTCAGAAAGCGTGAGGCGGCCGGATCAACCGGCCGAGGCCTCGTCCTTGGCCGGTTCGCCCTTGGCGCGGACGGTGGCGATCTGCGAGCGCACCTGACGGACGCGCACGTTCTCGGCGATCTGCAGCTCGATCTCCTCGCCGCCCTCGATCACCTTGGTCACCTTGCCGACGAGGCCGCCGCCGGTGACGACCACGTCGCCACGACGCAGGGAATTGACCATTTCCTGATGCGTCTTGGCGCGCTTCTGCTGCGGGCGCAGGATGAGGAAATACATCACCACGAAGATCAGCAGGAACGGGGCGAGCTGAATGAGCATGTCGGCCCCGCCGCCGGCACCGGTAGCGCCTTGGGCGAAGGCGGGCGTGATGAACATCTGCGTCCTCGTGGGTCTGTGATGAATTGATCCGCCGCGCCGGGGGCCCGGCGAGGCCGCGGGACTATAGCGGCCGTCCCGTCGAATGCAAACGAGCGGCCAGCGTGATCACGGACCTGTTGAAAAGAAAGGCGGCGCCTCGCTTCCCGGCGGGTCCGGCGCAGCGGCCGGAGCGGCCATCTGCCCCAGGGTCAGACGGTTTCCGGCTCCGGCCGAGGGAATCGCCCCCGGCGCCGCGGCCGCCCGGCCCGACCCTACTTGCCGTCGAACAGCAGGGCGAGGCGGGTCATCAGCGGCTCGTCGGTCATGTCGAGCCGCAGCGGGGTGACGGAGATGCGCCCCTCGTCCAGCGCCCGCAGGTCCGATCCCGGGGCGGTCTCGAAGATGCGGCGCTCGAAGGCGATCCAGTAATACGGGTTGTTGCGCCCGTCGCGGCGCGCGTCGATGCGCATGAGCTTCTGGTCACGCTTGCCCTGGGCGGTGGCGGCGATGCCGGTGACCTCGTCCGGCGCGCGGTCGGGGAAGTTCACGTTCATGACGATGCCGGGGGGAATGCCCTCGTCCAGCAGCATCTGGATGATGCGCGGGGCGTGGGTCTCGGCGGTGATGAAGCTCGGGTTCTCGCGCGTCTTGATGCCGAACGCCTGCGACAGGGCGATGGAGGGAATGCCGAGGATGGTGCCCTCGATGGCGCCGGCGACCGTGCCGGAATAGCTCACGTCCTCGGCGATGTTCTGGCCGCGGTTGACGCCGGAGAGCACGAGATCGGGCGCCTTGTCCTCCATCAGGTGGCGCACGGCCATGATGACGCAGTCGGTAGGCGTGCCCTTCACCGCGAAGCGCTTCGCCTCCACCTGCCGCAGGCGCAGCGGATCGGACAAGGACAGCGAGTGGGCGACGCCCGACTGGTCGAACTCCGGCGCCACCACCCACACGTCATCGGTGAAGGTGCGCGCGATGGCGGCGCAGCTCTCGAGGCCGGCCGCGTGGATGCCGTCGTCATTGGTGACCAGAATGCGCATGGCGTGTCCGTTTCCTTCTGGCGCCCTGCCCGCTGGCAGGCGCCCTCGCCCGGCGGCGGCGCCGCGGAGCCCTGTTCCGCAAGCCGACCCGCCCTCGTGCCCCGGTCACGCCGGCGCAGGAGGGCGGGCGGCAGTCACTTCAGCTTCTCGATGGTCTTCAGCCCACCCATGTAGGGCAGGAGCGCGTCCGGCACGGCCACGGAGCCGTTTTCCTGCTGGTAGGTCTCCAGCACGGCGACGAGCGCGCGGCCGACCGCCACGCCCGAGCCGTTGAGCGTGTGGACGAAGCGCGGGCCCTTCCCTTCCGCCGGGCGGTAGCGGGCATTCATGCGCCGGGCCTGGAAATCGCCGCAGACCGAGCAGGAGGAGATTTCGCGATAGGCGTTCTGCCCCGGCAGCCAGACCTCGATGTCGTAGGTCTTCTGCGAGGCAAATCCCATGTCGCCGGTGCAGAGCGTGACCACGCGATAGGCGAGGTCCAGCTTCTGCAGAACCGCCTCGGCGCAGGCGAGCATGCGCTCGTGCTCCTCGGCCGACTTCTCCGGCGTGGTGATGGAGACCAGCTCCACCTTGGTGAACTGGTGCTGGCGGATCATCCCGCGCGTATCCCGCCCCGCCGCACCGGCTTCAGCCCGGAAGCAGGGCGTGCAGGCGGTGAGGCGCAGGGGGAGCTCCTCCTCGGAGAGGATGGACTCGCGCACGAGATTGGTCAGGGGGACTTCGGCGGTGGGGATGAGCCAGAGGCCCTGATAGGACATTGCCTCCGTCAGTTTTGATTTAAACTCGTCCAAAGATGGCTCAAATCCTTTAGTCTCAATCGATATAACCTCAATCCCATCAACTGTACTTACAAAGAACTGATCGTCCTCAAACTTCGGGAGCTGCGCCGTCCCGAACATCGCGTCATCCCGCACCAGGATCGGCGGGTTGACCTCCATGTAGCCGTGCTCGCTGGTGTGCACGTCCAGGAAGAACTGGCCCAACGCCCGCTCCAGCCGCGCCAGCGGGCCCTTGTTCACCACGAAGCGCGCGCCGGAGAGCTTGGCGGCGGTCTCGAAATCCATCTGGCCGAGGGCCTCGCCCACCTCGAAATGCTGCTTCGGGGTGAAGCTGTAGGTGCGGGGCGCGCCGAAGCGACTCTTCTCCACATTGTCGTGCTCGTCGGCGCCGGGCGGCACCTCCGCGAGCGGCACGTTGGGGATGGCGGCGAGCTCGCCGTTCAGCTCGGCCTCGATGCGCTTGGCCTCTTGCTCCAGCGCCGGCACGTCTTCCTTCAGCTTCGCCACCTCGGCCATGAGGGCCTGCGCCGCCGCCTCGTCCTTCTTCGCCTTGGCGGCGCCGATCTCCTTGGAGGCGGCGTTGCGGCGGGCGAGCAGGGTTTCCAGCTTGGTCAGCGTCTCGCGGCGCGCCGTATCGAGGGCGACAAGCTTGCCGACCAGCGATTCCGCCGCCTTCACCGCCTCGTCGGAGCGGTTGCCGCGCCGCGCCAGCGCGTCGATGAGGCCCTGCGGCTCATCGCGGATCCACTTGATGTCGTGCATGGCAAGCTCCCCAGCGAGACGGGCGCTGCGGTGCCTCTCGCGCTCCCGCCGCCGCGCCGCCGGAAGCCGGCGGCCGCCCTGCCCCGGCGGGGCCGGCGAACGACGGGCGCGAGAGGAGGGCGCGCCCCAGGAATTCCAAAGGTCCGGAAGGTCCGCCGTCCGCGTCAGTCGGCGGTCGCGGCGTCTGCCGCATTGCGCGCCGCCTCTTCCGCCAGCCGCCGCTTCTCGACGATGCCCACCAGATAGACGGACACCTCGTAGAGAAGCAGCGTCGGCAGGGCAAGGGAGAGCTGGCTGATGACGTCCGGCGGGGTGAGCACCGCCGCCAGCACGAACACGCCGACGATGGCGTAGCGCCGCGCCTTCACCAGCATCTCCCTCGTCACCACCCCGATCTGCCCGAGCAGGGTGAGGATCACCGGCAGCTGGAAACAGATGCCGAAGGCGAGGATGAGCGTGGTGATGAGCGAGAGATATTCCGACACGCGCGGCAGCAGCGAGATTTCCGCCTTCCCGTCGCCGCCGGTCTGCTGCATGCCGAGGAAGTAGGTCATGGCCAGCGGCATGGCGACGAAATAGACGAACGCCGCGCCGATGAGGAAGCAGATGGGCGTGGCGATGAGATAGGGGCGGAACGCCGCCTTCTCATGCTTGTAGAGCCCCGGCGCCACGAACATGTACACCTGCGTCGCCACCACCGGGAAGGAGATGAACGCGGCGCCGAACATGCCGAGCTTGATCTGGGTGAACAGAAATTCCTGCGGCGCAGTGTAGATGAGCTTCACGCCCGGCGCGAATCCGGAGGCGAACTCATAGGGCCACAGCAGGATGTTGTAGATCTGCTTGGCGAAGGCGAAGCAGACGAAGAAGGCGATGAGGAACGCCACCAGCGACTTGATGAGCCGCGCGCGCAGCTCGATCAGGTGCTCGATCAGAGGGGCCTTCGAGGCGTCGATCTCGTCCGCGTCGCTCATGGGGCGCTCCCTGCGGCGCTCTTGCTCTCGCCGGCGACGGGCGTCGCGGTGACGGCGGGCGCGGCTTCCGGGACGACCTTGGCGATGGAGCGGCGGATCTCGTCCCGCACCGCCTGCAGCGGATCATCCAGCTCGGGCGGAACCGCGGGCGCGGGCTCCTCCGGCGCAGGCACGCCGAGGGACGGCAGCGCGGCGGAAGCGACGGCAGCCGGCGCGGCCTTCTCCACCGTGCTGCGGATCTCCTCGCGGATGGAGCGCAGCGGGTCGAACATCTCGGAGGTGGCGAGGGTGGAGCGGGCGGTCTCCGTCACGTCGGAGATTTCCTTGCGCATGTCGGCGAGGTCGGCCTCGCGCAGCGCCTCCTGGAACTGGCCCTGGAATTCGCCCGCCATGCGGCGCAGCTTCGTCACCGTGCGGCCCACGGTGCGCAGCACCCCGGGCAGCTCCTTGGGGCCGATGACGATCAGCGCGACAATGCCGATCAGCATCAGCTCGGACCAGCCGATCTCGAACATGAGCGCCTGCACCCGGCGGCCGAAGCCGCCGCCCTCCTCAAGGGTTTAAGGGGAAAGCCGTCGTCAGACGGCCTTCTTCTCGGCCTCGGCGGCGCTGGTGGTCTGGCTCGTCAGGGGGCGCGGGGCCTCCGGGGCGGCGGCCGGGGCCTTGGCGGGCTCATCGTCCTCGGCCATGCCCTTCTTGAAGGACTTGATGCCCTTCGCCACGTCGCCCATCAGATCGGAGATCTTGCCGCGACCGAACAGGAGGAGCACCACGGCCAGCACCACGATCCAGTGCCAGATGCTCATCGAACCCATCTAATCGTCCTCCAAGGAACACTGTGTGCCGCGGCGCTCAAGCGTCCGGGCGGCGTCGGACGGCGACACTAGGCCCCGCCCGCGGCGAAAACAAGGACTTCACCGGGATCCACCACAAGCCCGATCTCCGTGCCGCGCGCTGCGGTTCCCGCATCCCTCAGGCGGATCACGAGCGGGCGGTCGAGGCCGTCCACGATCACTTCCACGAGATCGAGCTCACCCAGATAGCGACGCTCCAGCACGCGCCCCGCGACGCCTGTGCCGGCGGGCGCCAGCGCCACCCCCTGCGGACGGATGGCCACCACCGCGCGCGCGCCCGAAAAGCCGTCCGGAACCGGGAACGCGCCGAGCGGGGTGATCGCCATGCCGTTGCGCACCTCGGCCTCGATCTCGTTCAGCTCGCAGAAGAAGCGCGCCACGCCGAGATCGGCGGGATGGCGATAGAGCTCGGCGGGCGCCCCGAGCTGCACCAGCTCGCCCTTGCGCAGCAATGCGATGCGATCGGCGAGGCGCATGGCCTCCTCGGGGTCGTGGGTGACGATGATGGCGGTGGCCCGCGCGTCGCGGAGCACGGCCAGCGTGTCGGCCCGCACCTGGTCGCGCAGGCGCTTGTCGAGGCCGGAGAACGGCTCGTCCAGCAGCAGGATGCCGGGACGGGGCGCCATGGCGCGGGCAAGCGCCACGCGCTGCTGCTGGCCGCCGGAGAGCTCGTGGGGATAGGCGTCGGCCAGATCCGCCAGATCGACCCGCGCCAGCGCCAGCCGCGCCTCCCGCTCCGCATCGCCGCGCTTGAGGGCGCCGAGGCCGAACATCACGTTCTGCAGGTTGGTGAGGTGGGGGAAGAGGGCGTAGTCCTGAAACACCAGCCCGACGCCGCGCCGCTCCGGCGGCACGAAGGCGCCGGGGCCCGCCACCATCTCCCCGTCGATCAGGATGCGTCCGGAATCAGGCCGCTCGATGCCGGCGGCAAGCCGCAGCAGCGAGGTCTTGCCGCAGCCGGACTGCCCCAGCAGGCACAAGACCTCTCCCGGCTCAACGGACAGGCTGATGCCGCGAACGGCCGGCACGCCGGCATAGGCGAGCGCGACCTGATCGAAGGCGAGACCCTTGGCAATGGCGGCGGGGGTGCGGCTGCGCACGTCATCCTCCTCCTCGATGGCGTCGATCAGCACCCGGCGGTCCCTCCCCTCATGCCTCTTCCGGCTCGTCCGGCTCCCCGGTGTCCGCATCCTCCGGTGCCGGAGACAGGGCGAAATCCAGAAGCTCCGGCTCCAGCGCCTCCTCGTCCTCGTTGAGGTGCGGATCGTCGGAGGGCAGCGGCATGGCGAAGCCGGCGGGCAGGCGGCCGTCGATGAGGCCGGCGCCCTTCATCTCGTCGAGGCCGGGCAGGTCCTGCACGGCGTCGAGGCCGAACTGGACCAGGAAGTCCGGCGTGGTGCCATAGGTCACCGGGCGCCCCGGCGCCTTGCGGCGGCCGCGCATGCGGACCCAGCCGGTTTCCAGCAGCACGTCGAGCGTGCCCTTGGAGGTGGAGACGCCGCGGATCTCCTCGATCTCCGCCCGCGTCACCGGCTGGTGGTAGGCGACGATGGCCAGCACCTCGACGGCCGCGCGCGACAGGCGCCGCGTCTCCGGCGGGCGGCGGCCGGCGAGGATGTGCGCAAGGTCCGGCGCGGTGCGCAGCATGTAGCCGCCGGCGACCCGCGCGACGTTGACGCCGCGCTGCGCGTAATCGGTGGCAAGCGCCTCCATCAGCGCGTCGAGGTCGGCCTTGGGCGAGAGATGCGGCTTCATGGCCGCGGGGTCGACCGGGCCCTGGGAGGAGAACAGCAGCGCCTCGATGACGCGCAGGTCGCGCGCGAACGCAACCGCGCGTTCGTCGTCGGGACGCACGTCGAACAGGTCGATCCGCGGTGCGGAACGGCTCATCGCTCCTCTCCGGACGCCGCATCGGGCGCCTCAAACGGCAATTCCGGCTCCTGCGAGCGCGGACGCAGCCAGAGCGGGGCGAAAGGCGCATCTTGCCGGATGTCCAGCATGCCCTCCCGCACCATCTCGAGGCTGGCGGAGAAGCTGGAGGCGAGCGCCGTGGCCCGCTGCTCCGGCTCCGCTACGTAATCTAGCAGGAATTGATCGAGCCGCATCCATTCCCCCACCGCTTCCGTGCCCAGAAGCCGCTCCAGCCGCGCGCGTGCGTCGGCCAGCGACCATACGGCGCGGGTCTTGAGCGTGACATGGGAGAGCGCCTGCGTCTGCCGCTGGCGCGCATAGGCGGTCAGGAGGTCATAGAGCGTGGCGGTGTAGACATAGACGCGCGGCGGCTCCGGCGCCTCCGGCACGGCGCGGGGGAAGGTGTCGCGGCCCATCTGCGGGCGCGCCATCAGCTCCTCGGCCGCCCTGCGGATGCGCTCGAGATGCCGCAGCCGGCGGGTGAAGGCGGCGGCCAGCTCCTCCGCGCTCGGCCCGTCCAGCTGCGGCGGGGCGGGCAGCAGCAGGCGGGATTTCAGATAGGCAAGCCACGCCGCCATCACGAGATAATCGGCCGCCAGCTCCAGCCGCCCGCGCCGCGCCGCCTCGATGAAGGCGAGATACTGGTCGGCGAGCGCGAGGATGGAGATGCGGGTGAGATCCACCTTCTGGTTGCGCGCGAGCGCCAGCAGAAGGTCGAGCGGCCCCTCGAAGCCGTCCACATCCACCACGAAGGCCTCGCCCTGCCCCGCCGCGACGCTCTCGGCGCCCGCCTCGAAGGGATCGGGTCCGGCCGGGTCCGCCATCGCTCAGACGACCACCTGCAGCAGGGAGGCGACGCGCGCGCGCAGGGCAGCGGCATCCACCGCCTCGGGCGGCTCGCGCAGGGCCAGCGCCCGCGCCGCGCGGGCCCGGGGCGCTCCTTCGAGCACCGGCGCCTCGGCGGCGACGATGGTCATCTCGTCCATGCGGCCGTTGCAGTGGAGCAGCAGGTCGCAGCCGGCGGCGGAGGCATCGCGGCAACGCGCCGCCATGTCACCGGCGAGCGCGCCCATGGACAGGTCGTCGCTCATCAGCACGCCCTCGAAGCCGATGGAGCCGCGGATCACCTCCTCCATCACCTTGGGCGAGGTGGTGGCGGGGCGGTCCGGATCGATGTCGGCATAGACCACATGCGCGGTCATGCCGATGGGCAGGTCGGCGAGCTCGCGGAAGGCGGCGAAGTCGGCCGCCTCCAGCTCCGCGCGGGACGCTGTGACCACGGGCAGCTTCTCGTGGCTGTCCACCGGCGCGCGGCCATGGCCGGGGATGTGCTTCAGCACCGGCAGGACACCGCCCTCCATCAGCCCCACCGCCGCCGCGCGGGCAAGCGCCGCCACGGGCCCCGGCGCGGTGCCGTAGGCGCGGTTGCCGATGATGCCGTGGCCATCGGGGTGGCGCAGGTCCGCCACGGGAAGGCAGTCCACGTCGATGCCGAGGGCGAACAGGTCGGCGGCGATGGCGCGGGAATTCAGGCGCGCGGCCTCCAGCGCAGCGGCCGGATGGGTGCGGTAGAGCGCGCCGAACGGCTCGGCCGGGGGATATTCCGGCCAGTGCGGCGGGCGCAGGCGCTGCACGCGGCCGCCCTCCTGGTCGATGAGCACCGGGGCATACCAGCCCACCGCCTCGCGCAGGTCGCAGACGAGGCGCCGCACCTGATCGGGCGTCTCCACGTTGCGGCCGAACAGGATGAAGCCCCACGGCTCGGCATCGCGGAAGAAATGCCGCTCGTCGAGGGTCAGCTCCGGACCGGCGCAGCCGGCGATGAAGGCGCGGGTGTTCATGGTCTGGCCCTATAAGCGGGAAAATGCGGCGTCAAGGCCGTGCGGCGCGGGCGAACCGGGCCCGGATATGAAAACGGCCGGGTCATGCCCGGCCGTCGGTCGCTGGAGCGGGAGGGCCCTCAGAGCCCGGCCACGTAGCGGCTGGGGTCCACCGGGGTCGAGCCCTTGCGGATCTCGAAGTGCAGCTGGGGCGAGTTCACGCCGCCGCTCTGGCCGGCCTTGGCGATGATCTGGCCGCGCCGCACGGTATCGCCGCGCTTCACGTTCAGCTCGCTGTTGTGGGCATAGGCGGTGACGTAGCCGTCGGCGTGCTTGATGAGCACGAGGTTGCCGTAGCCCTTCAGCTCGTTGCCGGCATAGGCCACGGTGCCGTCCTCGGCGGCGCGCACGCCGGTGCCTTCCGGCACGGCGAAGTTCACGCCGTCATTGTGGGCGCCACCGGGCTTGGGACCGAACGAGGCGATGACGCGGCCACGCACCGGGGCGCGGAACTGCGGACCGGAGCCGGCGGCGCGCGGACCGTCGTCGGCATCGTCGGCGGGCGTCACCTTGGCGGCGGTCTCCACCTTCGGCGCAGGCGCGGCGGCCTGGGCCGGCGTGGCAGGCTTGCCGGCCGCGGGCGCAGGCGACTGCGCGACCGCGGGGGTCGGCGCGGCGACGACGGGCTTGGCCGCGGCGGTCTGGGTCGCGGGCGTCGCCGCCGGCTTGGCGGGAGCCGAGAAGCTGTTGGTGGCGGGAGCAGCCGCCGCCGTGGAGAACGAGCTGGTGGCGGGGGCGGCCGCGACCACGGGCGCGGGCTTCACCGTCGCCGGCTGGGCCGCGCGCAGCTGCGTGGTGCCGTTGCCGCCGGGCGGGATGATGAGGGTCTGCCCGGTGCGCACCGTGCCGCCGGCGGCGATGCCGTTGGCGGTGCCGAGCGCCGCCGGGGAGACACCATACATGCGGGAGATGGAGGAGAGCGTCTCGCCGGCCACCACCACATGGGTGCCGGCAGCGGCCGGGCGGGCCGGGGCGGCGGCCACCGGAGCGGGCGCGGGGGCGGTGTAGGACGGCGCGCCATAGAGCGGCTGGCCACCGCCGGGCGCGGCATAGGAGGAGGGCTGGACACCGGCGCCGGGCTGGCCGGGCGGCGGCAGGGCCATGGAGTCCACACGGCCCGACGGCGCGGCGCCGAGCGAGCCCGTCACATCGCCCTGGGCCTGATAGCCACCTGCATAGGCAGCGCCGGCGGGCGGCTTGGGGGCATCTGCGGTGAAACGGGCGGCGTCTGAGCTGCACCCCGCGACCGTGCCGGACACAAGCCCGATCAGCGCCAGTCGCGCGAAGACATTACGCCCGTGAGTCTCGCTGGAAATACGCATGTGACCGAACTCGCACGCAACCAAGTACTGCGGCAGTTAAGAGGCCCATGCGTAAACGGCGGCTTAAACGGCGCCCCCTTCCCCAGGGTGTCCGGCGTTTCATCGCGGGCGTTGCACGCCGGCAACACTCCCGGTCCGGGCCAGGCGCCGCAACGGATGCCGCGATCGACGACGCCGGAGGGCGCGGCCTGTTCCCTGCCCCGCCGGCCGTTCAGCGCTGCGGCGGGGTGGTGACCACGTTCTGGCTGGTCGAGGCCGTATCCGACACGGAATTGCCCAGCTGGTTGACGTGGCTGGAGTAATGGGTGCGGGTGTTCTCGTCGACGATCGCCACCGGCGCGGCGATGACGAGTCCGGCCGCAGTGCCCACCGTGCCGGCGGCATCCGAGGTGAGCTGGATGATGTGCTCGCCCACGCCGACGCGGCTGTCGGTCATGGTTTGCCCTTCGGCGAGGCGGGCGCCTATGGCCTGCACCACCTGCGGGCTGGCGGCGAACTTGCCGTGGGCCAGCGCGTCGTCGGTCTTCAGCTTGGTGAGGTCGATGACGTTGATGTGGTTGCGCTCGAACTCGGAGCGATAGGGCTCTGCGTCCGGGTTCACGGCGCCGATGCGCGGCACGTCGCCCCACACGCGCTTGGAGACGGCCAGCGCCTTGTCATCCTGCGAGACGAACATGGTGAAGGCCGGCCGGTCGGGACCGAACTCGTTGAAGTAGGAGGCGAAGACGTCCACGTCCACGTCGGGCGCGGCGAGCATCACATACTTGATCTTGGGCAGGATGCGGCCGTTGCGGATGGCCATCTGCCGCAGCGCCTCCATGGTCACCACATTGCCCATGGAGTGCGCGAGGATGGAGATCTCGCCCACGTTCGGGTCCTTGGCCATGAAGGTCAGCAGGCGCTCGAGGGCATCGCGGGACACCGAGGTGCTCTCGCGGTCGTAGCCGTAGGCGAGCAGGCTGCCGCGCGAGGGCCAGGTGAACAGCACCGGGGTCACCGGCGCGCTGGAATCATGGACGATCTGGGCGAAGCGGAACACCGCGTCGTCGAACCGCTGGTTGTAGCCGTGGACGAACACCAGCGCCTGCCGGTTGGGCGTGCGGCGGATGCGCTCGTGGAACCACTTGATGGCCTGGTCCTGCGTCAGCTCGTCGAGCTGGGTGGTCACGAAATCGGTGGCGGGGTTGCCCGGCACCTGCTTCGGCCACTGCACGTCGCCCACCTTGCGCACGCTGTCCGGCGGGATGGAGACGGTGATCTCCGCATAGCTCGGCTTCTGCGCGCGCTCGCCAGTGAAGATGTCCGGCCCTTCGGTCCGGGCGCGCACGGTGGTGACCACCATGTTGACGCGGGAGGTGCCGGCAACGTCGTCGGGAACCGGAATCAGCACGCCTGACGGCCGGCCCGCGCAGCCCGAGAGCGCGCCGAGCACGAGAACGCACGCCAGAACCCGCCGTCCCCGGCGCGACACCGCAACCCGCACTTGGCATTCCCCCGGAATGAGTACCAGAGTTCCCGATAGCGGACGCGCTCCCCCCCGGCAATGCTTCCTCAGGGTAAGCAAGCTCCCGGCAAGCCGCCGCGCGGCGCTTTTTCCCTACAGTGTTGCCGCCGCGCCCGGCACCAGCGGCACGAAGCGCACCTTCATCAGGTCGGTGCGTGAGCGGCCGGACTGCTCCTTCACGTAGCGCACCAGCGTCTGCACCTCCTCCGGCCCGCCCACGGGCATGACGATGATGCCGCCGAACTTCAGCTGGTCCACCAGCGCGAGGGGAATGTCCGGCGCCGCGGCGGTGACGAGGATGCGATCGAACGGCGCGCGGGCGGGCATGCCCTGCGTGCCGTCGCCCACATAGGCGGTGACGTTGCGCAGGCCCAGCACCTCGAAGCGGGCCTGCGCCTCCGACACGAGCGAGCGATAGCGGTCCACCGTCACCACCCGCGCCGCCAGATGGGAGAGCACCGCCGCGTGGTATCCGGAGCCGGTCCCCACCTCCAGCACCGAATGCTCGGCGGTGACGGAGAGCGCCTCCGTCATGGCGGCGACCAGGCTGGGCTGCGACATGGTCTGCCCGCAGGCGATGGGCAGCGCCACGTCGTCATAGGCGTGGCGGCGCAGCATGGGGTCCACGAACAGCGGGCGCGGCACCAGCTCCATGGCGCGCAGCACGCCCACGTCGCGAATCCCGCGCTGGCGCAGGCCCAGGATGAAGGCCATCCGTTCCGCCTGTTCGCCGTCGCTCTCGCCCTGGCTCATGCGCAGCCCTCGCTCCGTCGCGCTAGTCTTTGAAAGGTATAGCAGAACGCCGATGACCTCCAGTTGAAGCACGCCGGCGGCGCCTTGCGCCCGGACGGGGGATCGGACACCTTCCGCCGCCATGCGCCCGGACGCCCTCCTCCCGCTGTTCGCCCCCCTCACCAGCCTGACCGGCATCGGCCCCAAGCTGATGAAGCCGTACGGCCGCCTGCTCGGGCGCGAGATGCCGCGCGTCATCGACCTCCTGTTCCACATGCCCTCCGGCTACGTGGACCGGCGCGCCCGCCCCACCATCGCCGAGGCCATCCCCGAGACCGACGTGACGCTGGAGGTGACGGTGGAGGCTCACCAGCCCCCCCCTCCCGGCAGCCGCGCGCCCCACCGCACCTTCGTCTCTGACGCCAGCGGCGACATGACGGTGGTTCACTTCCGCATTGATCCCGCCCGCATCGAGCACATGCTGCCCGTGGGCGCCACCCGCTGGCTGTGCGGGCGCGTCTCGCTCTATGACGGCATGCGGCAGATGACCCATCCCGACCGGGTGCTGGATGCCGCCGCCCTCGCCCGCCTGCCGGCGGTGGAGCCGGTGTATCCGCTGGTGGAGGGGCTGGCGGCCGGCCATGTGCGCCGGGCCATGGAAGCGGCCCTGGCACGCGTGCCGGAGCTGGCGGATTGGGTGCCGGCCGATCTCCTCGCCGCCCGCGGCTGGCCCTCCTTCCGCGAGGCGCTCAACCGCGTCCACCGCCCGGCGACGCCGCACGAGGCGACACCCGCGGGCGGGGCCTGGCGGCGGCTCGCCTTCGACGAGCTGCTCTCGCACCAGATCACCCTCGCCTTGCTGCGGGCGCAGGAGGAGAAGGCCGGCGGCCGCGCCACCGTGGGCGACGGGCGCGTCACCGAGCGGCTGCGGGCCGCCCTGCCCTTCCGCCTCACCGGCGCGCAGGAGACGGCGGTGGCGGCCATTCACGACGACCTCGCCGCCGACACCCGGATGCTGCGCCTGCTGCAGGGCGACGTGGGATCGGGCAAGACGGTGGTGGCGCTGATGGCGGCCGCCACCGTCGCCGGGGCCGGGCGGCAGACCGCCGTGATGGCGCCGACCGAGATCCTCGCCCGCCAGCATTTCGAGACCATGGCGCCCTTGGCCGAGGCGGCCGGCCTCTCGGTCGCGGTCCTCACCGGGCGCGAGAAGGGCCGGGCGCGCGCCGCGGTGCTGGCCGGCCTCGCCGAGGGGCGCACGGATCTCGTGGTCGGCACCCACGCCCTCATCCAGGAGGACGTGGCCTTCCGCGACCTCGCCCTCGCGGTGGTGGACGAGCAGCACCGCTTCGGCGTCGAGCAGCGGCTCGCCCTCGCCCGCAAGGGGGAGGCGGTGGACATGCTGGTGATGACGGCCACCCCCATCCCCCGCACGCTGGTGCTCACCCTGTTCGGCGACATGGAGTCGAGCGAGCTGAGGGAGAAGCCGCCCGGCCGGCAGGAGATCGACACCCGCGCCATCCCCCTCGACCGGCTGGACGAGGTGGTGCGCGGGGTGGGCCGGGCGCTCGGCTCCGGCGCGCGCGTCTACTGGATCTGCCCGCTGGTGGAGGAGACCGACACCTCCGACCTCGCCGCCGCCACCGAGCGGTTCGAGACGCTGCAATCCATCTTCGGCGCGAAGGTCGGGCTGGTGCACGGCCGCATGTCCGGCGCCGCCAAGGACGAGGCCATGGCCCGCTTCGCCGCGGGGGACACGCAGCTGCTTGTGGCGACGACCGTGATCGAGGTGGGCGTGAACGTGCCCGAGGCGACCGTGATGGTCATCGAGCATGCCGAGCGCTTCGGCCTCGCCCAGCTGCACCAGCTGCGCGGGCGGGTGGGACGCGGGGAGAAGGCCTCCACCTGCCTCCTCCTCTATCGCGCGCCGCTGGGCGAGACCGCCAAGGCCCGCCTCGCCATCCTGCGCGAGAGCCAGGACGGTTTCCGCCTCGCCGAGGAGGACCTGAGACTGCGTGGCGAGGGCGACGTGCTGGGCACGCGGCAGAGCGGCCTGCCCGGCTTCCGCCTCGCCCGCATGGAATTCCACACCGCCGAGGTGGAGGCCGCGCGCGCCACCGCCGCCGCCGTGGTGCGGGCCGATCCGGACCTTTCCGGGGCCGGCGTGGCGCCGCTGCACACCCTGCTCCACCTGACGGAACGGGATGCGGCGGTGCGCTTGCTCTCGGCGGGATGAGGCGCGAATGTCCGGCATGATTTCCGACGATGCGCGTCCCCCGGCACGTCCCCCGGCGCACCCCCCGGCGCCTCCCTCGACGCCTGCTCCGCCGCCGCACGGGCCGGCACCCGGTGATGCCTCCCCTCCTGACGGAGCGGAGGGCCGGCCGACGCCCCGACCGGGAGGCGAAAGCGGCCGGCTGGCCGCGGCGCGCTTCGTGCGGGCGGCCGTCTACCGCAAGCTGCTGTTCGGCGCGGGGCTGGTGTTCCTGGTCATCGGCGCCATCGGCATGGTGGTGCCGATGCTGCCGGGAACGGTGTTCCTCATCCTCGCCGCCTGGTGCTTCACCCGCTCCTCGCCGCGGTTCGAGGCATGGCTGCTGAACCACCGCTATCTCGGCCCGGGCGTGGCGCGCTGGCGCGAGACCGGGGCGATCCCGCCGGTGGTGAAGCTGTTCGCCCTGTCGAGCTTCGTCGGCACCTTCACCGGCAGCTGGTACTTCGGCGCGCCGGTGCCGGTGCTGGCCGTGCTGGGCGTGGTGTTCGTGGCGCTGGCGGTGTTCGTGGCGTCGCGGCCGAACCGCTGAGGCGGCCTCAGGCCTCCGGCGGACGGCGCAGCGCCACCACATTGCCGGTCCAGGGCCCCGGCGCCTCGGGCGCGAGGCGGACCCGGTTGCGGCCGTCGTGCTTGGCGGCGTAGAGCGCGGCGTCCGCCCGTTCCAGCGCGCTGTGCAGCAGGTCGCCGGCGCGCAGGTCGGTGACGCCGATGCTCACCGTCATGTCCGGCACGTCCGGCGCGCCATGGGTGGAGGTGGCGGCGCGGATGGCCTCCGCCTGCAGGCGCGCCGTCTCGCGGCTGGTGCGCTCCAGCAGGATGCCGAACTCCTCGCCGCCGAGCCGGCCCACCACCGCCGACTGCGGCACCCTGTCGGCCAGCATGGCGCCGAACCAGCGGATGGCCCGGTCGCCCCCGGCATGGCCGAGGGTGTCGTTGATGCGCTTGAAATAATCGATGTCGAGCAGCAGCAGCGCCGCCGGCTCTCCCCCCCGCCGGACCGCGGCGACGATGGCCTCGGCGCGCTCCTCGAACCCGCGGCGGTTGAGCACGCCGGACAAGGGGTCCTGCTCGGCCGCGTCGCGCATGTCGCGCGTCACCGCGAGCACCGCGTTGATGAGCAAGGCGAGGCCGGTCGCCACCAGCAGGATGCCGGTGCCCACCTGGGAGACCAGCGCATAGGTGCTGGAGATGTAGGACGACGGGTCCGCCCCGGTGCCGAGGCTTGCCGCCAGAACCGCCTTCACCGGGAAATGCGCGGCGGTGAGCCCGAACAGGGCGGCCAGCACCAGATCGCCGCCACGCCGCGGGCTGTCGCGCAGCACCTCGCGGGTGCTCGCGGCGGTCGCCAGCATGAAGGGCACCTGATAGGCCGCCGTGTAGCCAATGGTATCGCGTGGCAGATGCCGCAGCAGGGCGGCCATCGCCAGCGTCACCACGGCGATGAACGCCACCAGCCGCCACGGGATGGGCCGGCGGTAGAACACCGCCAGCGCCGGCACCATCAGCAGCAGCGCGCCGGAAAAGCTGAAATAGATGACCGCGCCGAAGAACAGCGGCCATCCCCCATAGCCGAGGCCGAGCTGGCCCAGCGGCGTGAGCATGCCAACCGCATAGCTCGCCGCGAACCACAGCGGCGCCCGTTCCTGCCGGTACAGCAGCGCAATGGTCACGTAGCTCGTCGCGAACAGCGCGGCGAGGGCCACATTCATGATGAGCGCGAAGGTGGCGGGGTGCATGGACGGGGGGCGGCCCGGATCATCTTGCGGTGCAGCATCAGCTTACGCCCGCGAGCAATCGGCCGAAAGGAATATCTGTGGTCGCAACGCCGCAGGGAAAGGTGTTCACGAAGGCGTGAACACCCGGCTCCGGCGGCCCCCGCGGCGGCGGGTCGCCTACCCTAGCGTCACTCCACCGTGACCGACTTGGCGAGGTTGCGCGGCTGGTCCACGTCCGTGCCCATGATGACGGCCGTGTGGTAGGCGATGAGCTGCACCGGGATGGAATAGACCATCGGGCACACGGTGGACGGCATCTCCGGCAGGATCAGCTTCTGCACCGCGTTCACCGACACCGCCTCCGCCCCCTTGGGGTCGGTGACGAGGATGATCTTGCCGCCGCGCGCCGCCACCTCCTCCATGTTGGAGACTGTCTTGTCGAAGATGCGGTCGTGCGGGGCGATGACCACCACCGGCATCTTCTCGTCGATGAGGGCGATGGGGCCGTGCTTCAGCTCGCCGCCGGCGTAGCCCTCGGCGTGGATGTAGGAGATTTCCTTCAGCTTCAGCGCCCCCTCGAGCGCGAGCGGATAGTTGGTGCCGCGGCCGAGGTAGAGCACGTCCCGCGCCTTGGCGAGGGTGCGCGAGAGCACCTCGATCTCGGGCGAGAGCTTGAGCGCCTCGGTCATCAGGCGCGGCACCTCCATGAAGGCGCGCACCAGCTTGTGCTCGTCCTCCTTGTCCAGCACGCCCTTGGCCCGGCCGAACGCCACCGACAGGCAGGCGAGGGTCGCCAGCTGGCAGGTGAACGCCTTGGTGGAGGCCACCCCGATCTCCGGACCGGCGAGGATGGGCAGCACCACGTCCGCCTCGCGGGCGATGGTGGAGGTGGGCACGTTCACCACCGCCACCACCTTCTGCCCGCACTCCTTGGCGTAGCGCAGGGAGGCCAGCGTATCCGCCGTCTCGCCCGACTGGGAGATGACGATGGTGACCCCGCCCGGGGCCAGCGGTGTCTCTCGATAGCGGAACTCGGAGGCGATGTCGGTGGAGACGGGCACCCGCCCGAACCGCTCGAACCAGTATTCCGCCACCGCGCCGGCATAGAGCGCCGTGCCGCAGGCGGTAATGGAGATGTGCGACACCTCCGCCGGATCGAACGGCAGCTCGGGCAGCGAGACGGTCTCGGCGGCGAGGTCGAGATAATGGCCGAAGGTGTGGGAGATGACCTCGGGCTGCTCGTAGATCTCCTTCGCCATGAAGTGGCGATGGTTGCCCTTGTCGACCAGCAGCGCGCCGGCCGGCACCTTCTGGATGGGACGCTCGACGATGCGGCCGGTCTCGTCGCGGATCTCGACGCCCTGCCGGGTCAGCACCGCCCAGTCGCCCTCTCCCAGATAGGCGATGGTGTCGGTGAACGGGCCGAGGGCGATGGCATCCGAGCCGAGGAACATCTCGCCCTTGCCATAGCCGATGGCGAGCGGCGAGCCGCGGCGGGCAGCGATCATCAGGTCGTCGCGGCCGTCGAACAGGAAGGCGAGGGCGAACGCCCCCTTCAGGCGCGGCAGCACCGCCGCCACCGCCGCCACCGGCTCCTTGCCCGAGAGCAGCTCGCGGTCCACCAGCTGGGCCACCACCTCGGTGTCGGTGTCACTGCGGAAAGTGACGCCCTGTTCCTGCAGCTGCTGCTTCAGCTCGCGGAAATTCTCGATGATGCCGTTGTGCACCACCGCCACCCGCTTGGTGGCATGGGGGTGGGCATTGCGCTCGGAGGGCTTGCCGTGGGTCGCCCAGCGGGTGTGGCCGATGCCGGAATGGCCGTTGAGCGGGTGCCGGTCGAGCTTGGTCTCCAGGTGCCGGAGCTTGCCCTCGGCGCGGCAGACCTCCAGGTGCCCCTTCTCCAGCGTGGCGATGCCGGCGGAATCGTAGCCCCGGTATTCGAGCCGGCGCAGCGATTCGACCACCTGCTCTGCAACCGCGCTCTTGCCGAGGATGCCGACGATACCACACATAGGCTCACGCTCCGTTTCCGCGGGGCGCCCCGGATGGGCCACCGCCTTCCGGCTGAAGGTCCATCGCAAAGCTGAACGGACCGTTCCTAACCGGGGCTTGCCGCGCTGCGGAATCACTTCCGCTTTCGCATTCTGTCAGGTTGCAGGCGATCCGGGGGCCTCAACCCTTCGGCTTGTCCTTGCCGCGGGCGGCGCGGAACTCGCGCGCCCAGCCTTCCTTCACCACCTGCCGGCCGCGCGCCAGCGCCAGCGCATCCGCCGGCACGTCGGCGGTGATGACGGAGCCGGTGCCGATATAGGCGCCCTCCCCCACCTTCACCGGCGCCACCAGCGCGGTGTTGACGCCGACGAACGCCCCGGCGCCGATCTCGGTGCGCGACTTGGTGAAGCCGTCGTAATTGCAGGTGATGGTGCCGGCGCCGAGGTTGGCGTCCGCGCCCACATGGGCGTCACCCACATAGGAGAGGTGGTTGACCTTGGCGCCGCTCTCGATGTGGGCGGCCTTGGTCTCCACGAAATTGCCGATGCGGACGCCGGCATCGAGCCGGGTGCCGGGCCGCAGCCGGGCATAGGGGCCGATGGAGACGCCGGCCTCCAGCGTCGCCCCTTCCAGATGGCAGAAGGCGTGGATGGTCACGTCGTCGCCGACGGTGACGCCGGGGCCGAACACCACGTTGGGCTCCACGATCACGTCGCGGCCGAGCTTCGTGTCGGCGGAGAGGAACACCGTCTCCGGCGCCACCAGCGTCGCGCCGCCAGCCATGGCGGCAAGGCGCAGGCGCTTCTGGATGATGGCTTCCGCCTCGGCCAGCTGGATGCGGCTGTTGACGCCGGCCACCTCCTCGGTATCCGCCAGCGCCGCGACAGCGGAGAGACCGTCCGCGCGGGCGATCTCCACCGCGTCGGTCAGGTAATACTCGCCCTTGGCGTTGGCGTTGCCGATGCGGTCGAGCAGGCTCAGCGCATGGGCGCCGGAGAGCGCCATCAGGCCGGCGTTGCAGAAGCCGATGGTCTTTTCGGCCGCGCTCGCATCCTTCTCCTCGCGGATGGCGAGGAGGGAATCGCCCTCGGTGACAAGGCGGCCGTAGCCGGTGGGGTCCTCCGGCGTGAAGCCCAGCACCGCCACCGCCGCGCCTGCCGCGAGCGGCGCGCGCAGGGCATCGAGAGTCTGCGGGCGCACGAGGGGGGTGTCGGCATAGAGCACCAGCACGTCGTCGGCGCCGCTTTCGAGCGCCGCGCGGGCGGCGAGCACGGCGTGGGCGGTGCCGAGCCGCTCGGCCTGCACGAACACCGAGGCGTCCGGCACGACACGACGGGCCTCCGCGGCCACGTCCTCGCGGCCCGGCCCCACCACCACGGCGGTTCGGGTGGCGCCGGCGGCGCGCGTCGCCTCCAGCACGTGGTGCAGCATGGTGCGGCCGGCCACCTTGTGCAGCACCTTCGGCAGGCGCGAGGCCATGCGGGTGCCCTCACCGGCGGCGAGAACCACAACGAGCAGGCTCCGGTCACTCATCTCGACACTCCTCGGCGCAGCGCAGTCCCTTACCCTGCCGCCGGCCGGAGCGGAAGCGCCCGGCGGGCAGCTTGCCTCTGGACCGGCGCGGCGCCATTTCATAAGGAGCAGGGGCGGCCGCCCCCGGCCGCGAGTGCGAGATTGCGCCCATGCCCCACGTTCCCTATGCCGAGCGCCCGCTGTTCCGGCCCGGCCCGCGCACCCTCAACTGGCTGATTCCGCTCGGCATGGGCGCGACCGGCTGGGCGCTCTACATGCGCTACATGGTGGTGGAGCCGACGCTGGTGTCGCTCGCCTGCGAGGCGGGGCTGGAGAGCGCCGGCTGCTACGGCCGCGCGGCGGTGCTGGCCTTGTCCCTGTGGAACGTGTTCGGCGCGGTGGCGCTGGTGGTGGCGGGCATCCAGCTGCTGGCGCCGGGCCTCGCCACCTTCGCGGTGGGGATGGTCTTCTCCGCCTTCGCGCTGGTGTTCCACAACGAGGTGGCCGGCGCGCTGGCGGCGATGATGCTCATCCTTTCCTTTGCACGGCCTGGACCCGCCACAGCGTGAAGGCCAGCACGAGGCAGAGCGCGCCGAACCAGGCGCCCTGCCAGTTGGACAACGTCTCGTTGAGCGGCACGTAGAGGCCGGCGACCAGCAGGCCCCACATGGCGATCAGCTCGGCGAGCCCGGCACCGTCCCGGTCGGCGCGGCGCACCAGCAGGGGCGCGGCCACGCCCGCCACGGCGGCGGTGAGCGGGAACACCGGGAAATCCTTGTAGCGCGGGTCGAACACCAGCTCGAACGCCACCGAACCCACCGCCACGGCCACCAGCGCCAGCATCAGCGCGGCGGCGATGGCGGCGCAGGACGAGGCGGCCCAGCGCCGCGCATCGAGCGCGACGGAAAAGGGCGCGAGCCCCTGCCCCCGGCCGATCACCCCCGGCATCACCACCACGCTCGCGGCCGCGACGACGAACAGGAAGCCGTTGCGCAGCCAGCCCACCAGCCCGAGGCTTTCCAGCGGCAGGGCCGAGATGGCCGCGCCCAGCGTCGCCCCGCCGGCCAGCGCGACGCCGGCCACGGCGAGCCACTCGCGCGGGCTCACCTGATCCTCGCGGCGGCGGGCGCCGGCGAAAGCGGCGGCGAAGGCAGCGGCGACCGTCACCAGCCCGACCGCGATATGCATGCGCCAGCCGGGGAAGTCCTCCACCGGCTCGCCCCAAGCGAACTTGGGCTCGCGGGTGCCGGAATCGATGAGGCCCCAGTGGCCGCCCACGGTGCCCTCGCTGCGCCGCTTCCACGGCTGGTCGAAGGCTTCGATGACGTTCACCCGGTAGCCCTGGCGCTTGGCCAGCGCCACCACGTCGTGCATCACCCGCGCCTGGTTGGAGGGCGAGGGCAGCGCCTCCTCGCGCATGCGTCCGGCGCTGGGCCAGCCGGTCTCGCCGATCAGGATCTCCTTGCCGGGAAAGGCCTCGGCCATGCGCTGGCGGATCTCGTCCACATGCGGTCCGGCGTCCTCGGCGGAGACCGGCAGGTCCTCCCAGTAGGGCAGGATGTGGATGGTGACGAAATCCACGTTCTCGGTGAGGCCCTTGTTGCGCTCCCAGAACTCCCACACGTCGGCGTAGGTGACGGGAACGGACCCCACCTGCCGCTTCACGCTGGCGAGGGTGGCGGCGAGCTCGGTGGCGGACATTTCGCCGCGCAGCAGCACCTCGTTGCCCACCACCACGGCCTTAACCACGTCCGGATTTTCCTGTGCGAGACGGATGCCGGTGTCGAGCTCGACGCGGTTGCGGTCCACGTCCGGACCGAGCCAGATGCCGAGCAGCATGGTGAGGCCGTGGCGGCGGGCGATGGCCGGCGCCTTGTCCAGCCCCATCTCGATGGAATAGGTGCGCACGCAGGAGGTGATCTTCGCCAGCTTGGCGAAGTCCTCCTCGATCTGCGCCTCGGAGATCACGAGCCCTTTCTGGAACGGGGACTGCCCGTCGCGGAACGGCGCGTAGGAGACGCAGGGCAGCTTCTCGCCCGGCGCCAGCGGCGAGGGCGGCATGGCGACGGGCCGGCCGAGCACGGCCCACAGGCCGGCCACGAGGCCGGCGACCACGAGCGCGAGCACCAGCGGCAGGCGCAGGGAGGAGGCCATGGAAACTCCGGACGTCATGAAGAAGAACCCCGCCGCCTGATAGAGCCTCGCGGCGGCGGTGTGAAGCCTCGCCTTGCCGGATGCGCAAGGCTCTTGCGGATACCGTCGCCGGGCGTTACCCGGACGCCGTCATGCTGACAAATTCCCTTCCTTCTCCTAACGTGTGGTCGCGCCTTCCGCCGCCATCCTTTTGAGAAAATGGCTCTCATGAACAGTTTCCGCATTTCGCTGCTCGCAGCCGCCCTTGTCCTCGCCTGCGTCGCGCCGGCGGCCGCCCAGAGCCAGCCGGGCGACCAGAAGCCCGCAGCCGAGCAGCTGACCCCCGAGCAGAAGGCCGCGCTCGAGGCCCAGCGCCGCTCGGTCGAGGAGTTCACAGAGGCCTCCAAGCTTCCCGGAACGGCGGGCCTGCCCGAATGCGTCTGGACGGGGCGGCGGATTGCCTCACTGCTCTGGCGCGACGACATCGACACCGCCCGCCGGCACCTGGAGATGTACGAGCGCTTCGGTTGCCCCACCGAGCACCTGAAGCTCGCCTTCCGCTGCCTGGTGCGGCAGGGCAACATCGATCCCAAGGCGCAGGCCAACCTGAACAGCCGCGTGCACCAGTGCTGGGTGAACCCGGACTACATCGCCGCCCCGCCCGCGGCGCCGGCGCAGCCTGCGGCGCAACAATAAGATCATCCGCGGGTCATGGCGGTGACGCAGCGGCGTCGAAGGTCCGCCATGATCGGGATTTATCTCTTCTCGCGAGAATGTTAGTGTCTCGGTGCGTTGCAGCGTAAGGCATCGGCCGATGCTGCAGTGCCGACCTTGGGGCAGGTCGAAAGGGTGCCCTGAACCCGTCTTCCGGAACTCCACGCCTTAAGCCAGCGTTCGGGTTCTAACTTCCCCTTTCTGGGTGGGCATCGCCATGCGTCCCGGTCTTGCTGCTGCGGCAGCGGTCATTGCGGTTGTGACCTCTCTCCACGCCGCGATGTGGATTTCCATGCGTCCGGAGGAAAGCGCCCCGAGCATGACGGGCCGCTTCCACAGCCTGTCCTTCGCTCCCTTCGCCCGGGACATGAGCCCGGAGGGCGACGCGCCCACTACCGAGGCGCAGATCCGCTCGGACATGAAGGTGGTGGCCCCCTACACGCGCGGCGTGCGTACCTATTCGTCCATCAACGGCAAGGAGCTGATCGCCCCCATCGCGGGCGAGCAGGGCCTGCGCGCGACCGTGGGCGCCTGGCTCAACAAGGAGACGGATTCCAAGACCGGCGAGCCCGTCCTGGCGCGGGACAAGAAGACCGGTGAGATGGTGCCGGTCAGGGACGGCAACGACCGCGAGATCGAGAACGCGGTCAAGATCGCCCGCGAGAACCGCAACGTCGAGGCGGTGGTGGTCGGCAACGAGACCATGCTGCGCGGCGACATGACCGACGCCGAGCTGGCCGAGAAGATCCGCCGGGTGAAGCGGCAGGTGAACGTGCCGGTGACCACCGGCGAAATCTGGAACACCTGGCTGGAGCACCCCGAGGTCGCCTCGGCGGTCGACTTCATCTACGCCCACATCCTGCCCTACTGGGAGGACGTGCCGGCCGACCGGGTGGTGGACTACACCATCAACGCCTACAACAAGCTGCGCGCCGCCTATCCCGGCAAGCGCATCGTGATCGGCGAGTTCGGCTGGCCCTCGCACGGCTTCAACCGCGGCTCGGCCGTGCCGGACCCCATCGATCAGGCCAAGATCATCCGCACCTTCGTGGCGCGGGCCGATGCGCTCGGCATCGACTACAACATCATCGAGGCCTTCGACCTGCCCAAGAAGCAGAACGAGGGCTCGGTGGGCCAATACTGGGGCGTCTTCAACGCCGACCGGGAGCTGAAATTCCCGCTCACCGGCCCCATCGTCGAGCGCACCTACAACCAGACCGCCGTTCTGGCGCTGCTGCTCGGCGTGCTGTTCACCCTGCCCATGCTGCGCATGCGCGACGTCACCCTCACCCAGGGCTTCGTGCTGGCCGGCGCCGCCAACGGCGTGGCTGCGTGGCTGGCGATGGTGGTGGACTACTGGCTCAACCACTACGTGACGGGCGGTGACTACTTCACCCTGTTCCTGAGCGTGGTGATGCTGGTTCCGCTGGTGTTCGTGCTGCTCTACCGCATCGAGGAGCTGGCCGCCGTCGCCTTCGGCAGCGGCCCGCGCCGGCTGGTGGAATCGCAGAAGCCCGGCACCCCCTCGCGCTTCCCCAAGGTCTCCATCCACGTGCCCGCCTATCGCGAGCCGCCGGAGATGCTGATCCAGACCATCGACGCGCTGGCCCGGCTCGAATATCCGAACTTCGAGGCCGTCATCATCGTCAACAACACGCCCGATCCGGCGATGGTGGAGCCGGTGCGCGAGCATTGCGCGCTGCTGGGCGACCGCTTCAAGTTCATCAACGCCGAGAAGGTGGCGGGCTTCAAGGCCGGCGCCCTGCGCATCGCGCTGGACGCGACCGCCCCGGATGCCGAGATCATCGGCGTGATCGACGCCGACTATGTGGTGACGCCGGACTGGCTGAAGGACCTCGTGCCCATGTTCGAGGACCCCACCGTGGGCCTCGTCCAGGCGCCGCAGGACCATCGCGACGCCGACCGCAGCCCGCTGCACGAGGCGATGAACGCCGAGTATGCCGGCTTCTTCGACATCGGCATGGTGCAGCGCAACGAGGATGACGCCATCGTCGTCCACGGCACCATGTGCCTCATCCGCCGCGCGGCCATGATGGAGGCCGGCAACTGGTCGTCCGACACCATCTGCGAGGACACCGACCTCGGCCTGACCATCGCCGAGAACGGCTGGAAGACCCATTACACCCGCAAGCGCTACGGCTACGGCCTGCTGCCCGACTCGTTCGAGGCCTTCAAGAAGCAGCGTCACCGCTGGGCCTATGGCGGCTTCCAGATCATCAAGAAGCACTGGCGCCGGTTCCTGCCCAACAACTCGCGCCTGACCAACGCGCAGAAGCGCCACTTCGTCCTGGGCTGGATTTCCTGGCTGGGCTCGGAATCGGTCGGCGGCTTCATGGCGATCGCCTCGCTGCTGTTCGTGCCGTTCGTGGCCCTGTTCTCCATCTCGGTGCCGGCCCATGTGCTGACGCTGCCGATCCTCATCACCTTCCTGGTCTACCTGCTGCACTTCGTGAGCCTCTACCGCCTGCGGGTGGAGACCTCGCCCCTGCGGATGATGGGCGCCGCCATCGCCGCCAGCGCGGTGCAGTTCACGGTGGCCAAGGCGGTGCTGGACGGGTTCCGCTACAAGGACCTCGCCTTCGCCCGCACCGCCAAGGGCAACAACTGGCTCGCCGGCGCGGCCCGCTCCTTCCCGGCCCTGCCGGAAGCCACCATCGGCGGCCTGCTGGTGCTGGCCGGCGTGTACCTGCTGATCGCCAACAACATGCCGGGGATCACCATCTCCAAGTCGTCGAACGACTGGCAGCACATCCGGGAGATCAACCTCTACGCCATCGCCCTGATGGTGCAGAGCATCCCGTTCGTTGCCGCCGCGGCGATCGGCGTGTTCGAGAACACGCGGTACAACGACTTCGCCTTCTGGCACGCGCTGCGGGCGCGGGTCGCCGCCCTGCCGCGCCGCCTGCGCGTGACGCCTCCGCCCGCCGTCGCGGACTGAGGCGGCGCCCCAAGGCCCGTCCCCTCCTCGCGTGTTACGGGCCCCCAAAGCCCGTTCGGCGGAAGGCACGGCACACATCGCAAGTCCGAGCGCCCGGCCCCGCGGCCGGGCGCTTTCGTTTGGCCGTCCGCCATCGGCTCGCGGACAGGCTGCCGCAACCGCCCACCCCGACGAGAGCTGCGCGAGGATTTCCCGCCCCGACCGCCCTCAGGCAACAGGCAGCGGTGCGATTCCGCACTCGCCGTGCCGCACCGCTCGGCTTCCCCCACGCCGCCCGCTCGCCCTATGAAGGATCATGCCCGATCCGATCTCCCCGGCGGCGTCCCCTGCCCCGCCCACCCCTGACCGCCCCACGGCGCTGATCCTCGCAGGCGGCCTCGGCCGACGCATGGCGCCGACCGCACGCGCCGTGCCCCCCAAGCCGCTGGCGACGCTCGCCGGCCGGCCGCTCATCGCCCATGTGATCGACGCCATCGCGCCGCAGGCCGGGGACATCTGGATCAACGCCAACGCGGACCTGGAGACCTATGCCGGCTTCGGACGGCCGCTGGTGCCGGATACGATTCCCGGCCACCCCGGGCCGCTGGCGGGCGTGCTCGCGGGGCTCGAGCGGCTGGCAGAGGCGGGTTCCGGTGGATGCCTCCTCACCGTCCCGGCGGACACGCCGTTCCTGCCGGCGGATCTCGTCGCGCGGCTGATGGAACGGCATCGGGATACAGGCGGACTGGTCTGCGCGGGCTCCGGCGGCCAGCGTCATCCGGTGGTGGCGCTGTGGCCGGGCACCGTCCGCGCCGCGCTGCGGCAAAGCTTGGCTTCCGGGCAGCTTAAAGTCGGGCTTTTCCTCGAGGCCCTTCAGGCCGTAACAGTGGTCTGGGACAGTGAGCCGGACGACCCCTTCTTCAACGTGAACACGCCGGAAGACCTTGCCGTAGCAGAGATTCGCCGGACTGCCCGGCTTTGAAGCATGGTCATGCTTGCGGCAGGAATGGGGAGGGTTTAGGACTGCTCAATGGCGGCTTCGCATTCGCGAAGACGGCAGAGCGGAGACGGACTTGCCGCAGGGGGACCCGGATCGCCACGTCCGGTGCTCGACGGCGTTCCGGTTCTTGTCCGCCCAAAGGATGAGGGATCCATGGACGCCACCACCAATACCGGGGCAAAAGCGGCCAAGCTGAGCTTGGGGGAAAAGAGCTGGGATCTGCCGATCCACGAAGGCACCATCGGGCCCGACGTGGTCGATATCGCCAAGCTCTACGGCCAGACCGGGATGTTCACCTACGACCCCGGCTTCACCTCCACCGCCTCGTGTGAAAGCAAGATCACCTATATCGACGGCGATGCCGGCGTGCTGCTCTATCGCGGCTACCCCATCGAGCAGCTCGCCGAGCATGGTGACTTCCTCGAGACCTGCTACCTTCTGCTTTACGGCGAGCTTCCGACCGCCCAGCAGAAGGCCGAGTTCGACGCCTCCGTGACCCGTCACACGATGGTTCACGAGCAGATGACCCGGTTCTTCCAGGGCTTCCGCCGCGATGCGCACCCCATGGCGATCATGGTGGCCTCGGTCGGCGCGCTCTCGGCCTTCTACCACGACTCCACCGACATTTCCGACCCGACCCAGCGCCTGATCGCATCCATCCGCATGATCGCGAAGATGCCGACGCTGGCGGCCATGGCCTACAAGTATTCTATCGGCCAGCCGTTCGTTTATCCCAAGAATGACATCGACTATACGTCGAACTTCCTGCGCATGTGCTTTGCGGTGCCGTGCGAGGAATACAAGGTCAATCCGATTCTCTCGAAGGCCATGGACCGGATCTTCATCCTCCATGCCGACCACGAGCAGAACGCCTCCACCTCGACGGTGCGCCTCGCCGGCTCCTCCGGCGCCAATCCGTTCGCCTGCATCGCCGCCGGCATCGCCTGCCTGTGGGGCCCCGCGCACGGCGGCGCCAACGAGGCGGCGCTCAAGATGCTGGCCGAGATCGGCTCCGTGGATCGCATCCCGGAATATGTCCGCCGCGCCAAGGACAAGAACGATCCCTTCCGTCTCATGGGCTTCGGCCACCGGGTCTACAAGAACTACGACCCGCGCGCCAAGATCATGCAGCAGACCTGCCATGAAGTGCTCACCGAGCTCGGCATCAAGGACGATCCGCTGCTCGACGTGGCGGTGGAGCTCGAGCGCATCGCGCTGCACGACGAGTATTTCATCGAGAAGAAGCTCTATCCGAACATCGACTTCTACTCGGGCATCACGCTGAAGGCGATGGGCTTCCCCACCACCATGTTCACCGTGCTGTTCGCGCTCGCCCGCACCGTGGGCTGGATCGGCCAGTGGAAGGAGATGATCGAGGACCCGAGCCAGCGCATCGGCCGTCCCCGCCAGCTCTACACCGGCGCCGCCCAGCGCGATTACATCGCCATGTCCAAGCGCAAGTGATCCAAGCGCAAGTGACCAAGCGCAAGTGAAGCATGTCCCGGCGGGCGCATCGCGCGTCCGCCGCATGCTCCGGAATGAAAGGCGCGGCTTCGGCCGCGCCTTTTCTTTTTCGGGCCGGCAGTTGAGGGGGTGAGACCCGGGCGGGGGATCTCTTGGGGCCGATTTACCGCCGTCCCGGCAAGGCGGCAGGCGGGGCAGAGAGAGCGGCGCTCAGGGGATCGCGGTGCATGCAGGCGCTGCGCGCAGGCTCCCGCGGCGTCCGCGCCGCGAGGCTCTGCACCCTGGAACTGGCCGGCGCCGGCTCACGCGCACCCTGGAACTGGCCGGCGCCGGCTCACGCCGGCGGCAATGCCCCGGGGCGGCCGTGCCGCGCCAGCCGCAGCACCACCTCGGCGGCCCGCACGCTGGGGCTCGGCCCGTCGATGCCGAAGATGGAATCGAAGCGGGCGAACGCCGCCTCCTGCCGCGCGCGCTCGGGAGTGTCGCCGATCACCGCGGTCAGCGCGCCGGTCAGGGCCGGCACCGTGCAGAATTCCTGCAGGAACTCCGGCACCACATTCTCGCCCGCCACCAGATTGGCCAGGATCACGGTCGTGCCCTTCAGCACCCGCCGGCCGATCTGCGCCTCCAGCCAGCCGATGCGATAGGCCGCCACATGGGGCACGCCGGCCAGCGCCAGCTCCAGCGTCACCGTGCCGGAGGCCGCGAGCGCCGCGCGGGCGGAACGGAAGGCAGCGAGCTTCTCCGCCTCGGTGGTGACGATGCGCGGCTGCACCGGCCAGGCGGCGATGGTCTCGCGCACCAGCGGCTCCAGGCGCGGCAACGTGGGCAGCACGAACTCCACCGGCCCCGCCTGCGCCACGGCGGCGATGGTGGCGCCGAAATCGTCCGCCAGCCGCACGATCTCGCGGCGCCGGCTGCCGGGCAGGATCAGCACCAGCGGCGGAGAGCCCGCGCGGAGCGCCGCCTCCTGCGGCCCCGGCCGCAGCTCGTCCATGCGCTCCAGCAGCGGGTGCCCCACGTAGAAGGTGGGCGGCCCGCCGAGCTCACGATGCACCTGCGGCTCAAACGGCAGCAACGCCAGCAGCGCGTCCACATGGGGCCGCATGGCCGCTGCACGGCCGGGACGCCAGATCCACACGGTGGGCGAGACGTATTTGACGATGGGAATCGCGGGGTTCGCCGCGCGCACCCGCGCCGCGACGCGATGGGTGAAATCGGGCGCATCCACCAGCACCAGCACGTCCGGCGGATCGGCGAGCACGGCGGCCACCGTCTCCTTCAGCCGCCGCAGGATGGTGGGCAGCTTCCCCAGCACCGCGGCGATGCCGATAGCGGTCAGGTCATCCATGGGATAGAGGCTCTCCAGCCCCGCCGCCGCCATGCGCCGGCCACCCACGCCGCGAAAATGCGTGCCCGGCGCCTCCGCCGTCAGCGCTTCCATGAGCGCACCGCCGAGCTGGTCGCCCGACTCCTCGCCGGCGACCATGAAGACGCGCAGCGGCCGTTCGTGTCCGCCGCTCACCGCGCAGCCTCCGCTCCGCCGGACGCGCGCGGCACGCCTACCACGAACAGGCCCGCCGCATCGGCGGCCGACACCAGCGCCTGCGCATCAGGCACGATGGCGCCGCCGGCCTCGAAAGCGATGCCGCCCAGGCCCACTTCTGCGGCGCGCGCCACGGTGGCGGGGCCAAGGGAGGGCAGATCCACCCGCCGGTCCTGCCCCGGCTTCGGCGCCTTCACCAGCACGCCGCGCCCGGCCGGAATGCGCAGCCGTCCGGTGCGCCGCATCTCGCCATAGCGCGCCAGCATCTGGTCCGTCCCCTCCGCCGCCTCCACCGCCACGACGAAGCCGTCCACCACGATCACCCCCTGCCCCACGTCGAACGGGCCGAGGGTGTGGATCACGTCGAACCCGCGCGCCATGTCCGAGCGGTCGACGGGACCGGGCGCGCGGGCGCCCAGCACGCCCTCGGGCAGGAGCAGGCCCGGGGCGGCCTCATGGGCGCCGATCAGGTGGAAGCCCTGCTCCGCCACCAGTCCGAGCACGCCGGAGAGCAGATGATTGTCGCCGCCGCGGAACAGCGCGGCGATGCGCGGCAGCAGCCGCACCATGGTCCAGTCCAGCCCGAGGTCGGACAGGCGGGGGCGGGTGAGGCCGCCCACCATCACCACGTCGCGCACGCCCCGCGCCTTCGCATAGGTCGTGACCCGGCCCAGCGAGCCGAGACGGAACCAGTAATGCGGATAGCGCTCCAGCGCCGGATCGGCGAAGCCCTTGATGAGCAGCAGCAGTACCCCGCGGCCCTGGGCCTGCACCGCCTCGGCGACCGCGCCGGGAAAGGCGCCGCCGCCGGCGACGATGCCTACCGGGCCGCGCTGAGCGCCCTCCGCGCGCGGGCAGGAGACGGCCCCGGCTGCCGGCTGATCGGCGGCGGACGCCGGCGTCGCGCCGGGCGCGCCCCTCCGCCCCTCGTCCCCCGGCAGGCCCACGCCTCACTCCTCCTTGATGACGCCCCGAGAGGGATGGCACAGCGCGCGCTTGCGATCCGCATCGATGAAGCTGATGACGGCGGCCGCGAACGGCGAGCTGTCGACCTTGGCGCGCACCTGCTCGAGCCGCGCGTCGAACGTGTCCTCGCCGAAGAACAGGTCGCGGTAGACCGCACGCGCCTCGTGGACGTCGGCCTTGGTGAAGCCGCGCCGGCGCATGCCCACCACGTTGAGGCCCACCAGCTTGCCGGCCTGCCCGAGCACATTGCCGTAGGGGATCACGTCCTCGCGCACGCCGGTGAGGCCGGAGATCATGCACTGGGAGCCGATGCGCGTGTACTGGTGCACGGCGCACAGGCCGCCGAGGAAGGTGTGATCGCCCACGCTCACGTGGCCGGCGAGGGTGGCGTTGTTGGCGAAGATCACCTGGTCGCCGACGATGCAGTCGTGGCCCACATGGGCGCCCACCATCATCATGACGCCATTGCCTATGCGGGTGATGCCGCGGCCGGAGGCGGTGCCGATGTTGGCGGTCACGTGCTCGCGGATCTGGCAGTCCTCGCCGATCACGAGCTCGGTCCGCTCGCCCTTGTAGTGCACCGACTGGGGCGGCGTGCCGAGCGAGGCGAACGGATAGACCGTGGTGCGCGCGCCGATGGTGGTGGCGCCCTGCACGTTCACATGCGAGAGGAGCCGCACGCCCGGCTTGAGCACGACATCCGGCCCGACGATGCAGAAGGGGCCGATCTCCACGTCGTCCGCAAGCCCCGCCGGGTTCTCCACCCGGGCGGTGGGGTCGATCTTCGCCACTATGGGTTCTCCACGATCATCGCGCCGACCTTGGCCTCGGCGACCAGCTCGCCGCGCACCTTGGCCTCGCCGCGATACCACCACATGTTCCGGCGCCGCGAGATGCGCGTCATGTGGTATTCAAGCACGTCCCCCGGCACCACGGGGCGCCGGAACTTGGCCTCGTCGATGGTCATGAAATAGACCAGCGAGGGCTTTTCGTTGTCCTTGCCGAGCACGCACACGACGCCGGCGGTCTGGGCCATGCCCTCGATGATGAGCACGCCGGGCATCACCGGATTGCCGGGGAAATGGCCCTGGAAATGGGGCTCGTTGGCGGACACGTTCTTGATGCCGACGCAGGAGAGGTCGCCGTCGATCTGCTCCACGCGATCCACCATCAGGAACGGATAGCGGTGCGGAAGGCAGGAAAGCACCTTGAGAATATCGGCGCTGCCGAGCACCTTGCCTTCCCCGGCGGGCGTGATCTCGTTCATTCCCCCGTCCCTTCCCCTTCTTCGTCGTTGCTGCCGCGGCGGGCGCTGGCGGCGGCGAGGCGCTTGAGCGTCGTCACCTCGCGGAACCATTCGCGCACCGGCTTGGCCGGCGAGCCGCCCCAGCGCACGCCGGGCGGCACGTCGCCCTTCACGTTGCTGGAGGCGGCGATCTGCGCGCCGGTGCCGATGGTGATGTGGCCCACCACGCCGACCTGCCCGCCCAGCATGACAAAATCGCCGAGCGTCGTGGATCCGGAGATTCCCGTCTGGGACACGATGATGCAGTGGCGGCCGATGACCACGTTGTGGGCGATCTGCACCAGATTGTCGATCTTGGTGCCCTCGCCGATCACCGTGTCCGCCAGCGCGCCGCGGTCGATGGTGGTGTTGGCGCCGATCTCCACGTCGTCCTGGATCACCACCCGGCCGATCTGCGGCACCTTCACGTGACCGCGCGGGCTCGGCTGGTAGCCGAAGCCGTCAGAGCCGATGCGCGCGCCGGACTGGATGATGACGCCGTTGCCGAGGAAGGCGTGGATGACGCTCGCGCCCGCGCCGATGGCGCAGTTCCGGCCGATCCGCACGTTGGGGCCGATGATGGCGCCGGCGCAGATGACCGAGCCGGCACCGATCTCCGCGCCCGGACCGATGACGGCGCCGGGATCGACGGTCACGTTCTCCTCGAGCCGCGCGCGCGGATGCACCTGCGCTCCGGGGGCGACGCCGTCCTGGCCGAACACGGGAAGCGGACGCAGCGCACCCGGGAACAGCTTGCGCGTGACCGCGAGAAAGGCTGTGGCCGGTCGCGGCGAGATCAGCAGGGTCATGCCCTCCGGCGCCTTGGCGGCGAAGCGGTCGGAGGTGATGACCGCGCCGGCCTGAACGGAGCCGAGCTTCTCGGCAAACAGGAAGCTGTCGCAGAAGGCGAGATCGTAATGCCCGGCGGTATCGAGCGTGCCCACGCCGCGGATCTGGTGCGTCCCGAGCTGCTCGACCGTAGCGGCATCGCCGGCGATGCGCGCGCCGCTCAGCTCGGCGACCTCGGCCAGCGTCAGCGGAGCCGGCAGCGGGAAGAAGACATCGTGGCTCATGGGGGACCGCCGGGGGAACCGAGAATAGGCTCGGGCGCCGGAGACGGGGCCGAAGCCTCCGTCACCCGGCGCCCGCGCGGGTTCGATCAGGATCAGAAGCGGGTGCCGCCGGAGAAGCGGAACGCCTGGGTCTGGTCGTAGGTCGCCTGCGAGAGCACCCACGCATAGTCGAAGCGGAGCGGACCGAAGGGCGACTGCCAGATCAAGCTCGCGCCGACCGAGGAGCGGATCACGTTCTCGTCGCCGACGCAGACGTTGCCGACCTTGTTGGACGACGCAGGGATCGGACACGTAACGAAATTGGGCCTGCCGTAGATGTTGGTGCCGCTCCCAGGAATAGCCGGATTGGCAATCCAGTTGGGCACGCCCGGGAAGGAGGTCGGACCGCCGTAATCGAACAGCGAGCCGGCGTCGGCGAAGATCGCGCCCTTCATGCCGATGTCCTTGGGCAGGAAGGCGAAGGGGAACTGGATTTCCGCCGAAACACCCCAGTAGGTGGTGCCGCCCAGCGCGTTGAGCTGGTTGTTCAGGCAGTTGTAGGCGATGGGCGTGCCGACGTTGGACGCGGCGCAGGGAGCGACGTCACGCGGGCCGATGCCGGACGGGGCGAAGCCGCGCACCAGGTTCGGACCCATGTAGAAGTTGTCCAGCACGTCCAGCTGATCGCCACCCCAGGAGGCCACATAGCCCGCCTGACCGCGCAGGATGAGCACGCTGTCGCCGTACAGGGGGGTGAAGTGGCGGATGTCACCGGTGGTGCGGATGAAGTTCACGTCACCGCCGACGCCGGCCAGATCCTGCTTGAGCTCGGCATACAGGCCCTGGGTCGGGTTCTGGTTGTTGTCCAGACCGTTGAACGACAGGGTGTAGCCGATCGCCGAGGTCACCGTGGCGCCCTGGAAGGAAGCGTCACGAATGGCCCAGGACGTGGTGTCCAGGCAGCTCCAGTAGAAGGCAGGGTCAACATTGTTGCAGAGCGAAATTTCGCGCTGATAGATGTTGTAGCGCAGCGCCAGCGTCACCTCGTCAGTGATGGGCAGGCCGAAGCGGAGGCCGCCACCCACGGTCGTGGTGCCGTAGGGCGTGTAGCTGGTGGCGTTGGTTTCCTTCCAGTACACGTCGAAGCCGGCGGCCAGACGGTAGCCGAGGAAATAGGGCTCAGTGAAGGAGAACTCAGCACCCGAGGCATTCTGGCCGAAGGAGCCGGACACCTTCACGTACTGGCCACGGCCGAGGAAGTTCTTCTCGCCCAGCGAGACCTCGCCGATGATGCCGTCGGCGGTGGAGTAACCGCCGGAGATGGCGAACTCACCCGTGGACTGGTCTTCCACGTCCACCACCAGGATCACGCGGTCCGGAGCGGAACCCGGCTCGGTGTTGATCTTGACGGTCTTGAAGTAGCCGAGGTTGCGCAGCCGGCGCTCGGCGCGATCCACCAGCACGCGGTTGTAGGCATCGCCCTCGCCGATATCGAACTCGCGACGGATCACGTAGTCCCGGGTGCGGGTGTTGCCGCGGATCTCGATGCGCTCGATGTAGACGCGCGGGCCTTCCTCGACCACGAACACCACGTTGATGCGCTTGGCCTCGAAGTCGCGGTCGCCGCGGGGACGGACCTGAGCGAAGGCATAGCCGCTCTTCGACACCTCGATGGTGAGGTTCTCGACCGACTTCTCCACCATCTCGGCGTTGTAGATCTGGCCGTCCTGCGCCCGCACCACGCGCTTCAGCGAGTCGCCGGACACGTCGCGGATGTTGGAGACCACGTCGACCTTGCCGAAGCGATACTGCTCGCCCTCATCAAGGGTAAAGGTGAGGGTATAGCCGGCGCCGCCCGGATCAAGCTCGGCCGTGGCGGCAACGATGCGGAAGTCGGCATAGCCGTTCTTCAGATAGAAGCGGCGCAGCAGCTCCTGGTCCGAGTTCACCCGGTCCGGATCATAGACGTCAGTGGACTTCAGGAACGACAGCCAGTTGGTCTGGGTGGTGGCGATCACGTCGCGCAGCTTCCAGTCCGAGAAGGCCTTGTTGCCGACGAACTTGATGTCCTTGATGCCGGTCTTGTCGCCCTCGGTGACCTCGAACACCAGATCCACGCGGCCGTTGCCGCGGTCGATGGTGACCGGGTTCACCCGCACGTCGCTGCGGCCGGAACGGCGGTAGACCTCGATGATGCGCTGGGTGTCGGCCTGGACGGTCGACTTGTTGAGGGCGGCGCGGGGCTTGGACTGGACCTCGCCCTCGAGCACCTCGTCCTTGATCTTGCGGTTGCCCTCGAAGACGACGCGGCTGATGACCTCGTTCTCCGACACCTGGACGATGATGCGCCCGCCGGACTGGGTGATCTTCACGTCGGAGAACAGGCCGGTGGCGTACAGCGCCTTCCAGGCCTCGTCGATCTTGCCGGTCGTGTAGGGACCGGTACCGAAGTACGAGCGGATGGTCTCGGCGTCGACGCGGCGGTTGCCCTCCACGACGATGGCGCTCGACTGCGCGGCGGCCGGGCTGGCCGCGATGAGGGTACCGGCCACCGAGGCTCCCGTGACACACACGGCAAGACCAAGGGCGGCGGCCAGGTTTCTCAACACCCGAAGCGGAGCAGTCATATGGTGCGCAACCTTGAAATTTCGTTGTTCTGAAGCCGTTTCGCGTCCCTGAGGACACGATTGCGGATTCTCACCCTACGAGCCGCTTGTACAGGCTTTTACCTGCGGTGCAAACCGCGCGGCCCCCAAGCCCGACCTTTTCCGGACGACCGTTGCGCTCCCGCCACGACCCCCCTGCGGCAAATCAAAACCCTTTACATTGCAGCAATATGCAGCACGTCGTTCCACGTCGCGAAAATCATCAGCATCAGCACCAGCGCAAGGCCGATGCGGAAGCCGATGTCCTGCGTGCGGGCGCTCAGCGGACGCCCGCGGATCGCCTCGAAAGCGTAGAACAGAAGGTGCCCGCCATCCAACAGCGGGATGGGAAAGAGGTTAAGCAGTCCGATAGAAACGGACAGCACTGCTGCCAGAGACAGGAGTGCGCCGATACCAAAGGTTGCCACCTGCCCCGAAACCTGCGCGATGCGGATGGGTCCGCCCAGCTGGTCGGCCGACTCGCGGCCGGCGATGAGGCCGCCGAGATAATCGAACGTCCGTGCGACCACGAACCACGTCTCCTGCACCCCGAGGCCCACCGCCTCGACCGGGCCATAGCGACGAACGGTCACGTCGCCGGCGGCGAGCGAGCGGGAAATGCCGAGAAGACCGGTGCGGTGCACATTGCCGAAGGGGTCCTTCACCTCCTTCAGCTCGGGCGTGGCGTCGAGCACCACGTGGCGGTCGCCGCGCTCCACGGTGAAGGCGAGACGCTCGCCGGCGCGGCTGCCGACGATGCGCTGCATGTCGGCGAAGCTCTCCACCTTCGAGCCGTCGATCTCCAGCACCAGGTCGCCCGGCTGGAACCCGGCCACCTCGGCGGCGCTGCCGGGGTTGACCTGATCCACGCGCGGTGCCGTCACCTGCTTGCCGAACACCATGAAGACGATGGAGAAAATGGCGATGGCCAGCAGGAAGTTGGCGATCGGCCCGGCGGCCACGATGGCGGCGCGCCAGCCCACGGGCTGGAAGAAGAAGCTCTCGCGCCGCTCGGCCGGCGTCATCTGCGCGAGTCGGCCGGCATCGGGGGTGGAGGCCGCGTCCTCGTCACCGAAGAAACGCACGTAGCCGCCCAGCGGCACCGCCGCCAGCCGCCAGCGGGTGCCGTGGCGGTCCGTGAAGCCGGCGATCTCCGGCCCGAATCCCAGCGAGAAGGTGAGCACGCGCACGCCCGCGCGCCGCGCCACCCAGAAGTGGCCGAGCTCGTGGAAGAACACCACCAGCGTCAAAACGAAAAGGAATGGAACGATATAGCCGAGAAGCGAGGACGAAAGGCTGCCCAGGTGCGCGCCGAAACCGGAAAGCACATCCATCACCCTCACCTCTCCTCCCGCAGGCGGCGCCGCCGCGGATGCGTCCGCCGCGCGCCAGCCAGATCGCCGGGGCCCTGCCCGGCTCTTTGATGTCGCTACCCGGCGGGCAGCGTATGCACTCAGGATGCCTTTGCAGCAAACTTGGGCAAGAGCGCGGCCGCCGTGCGCCGGGCGGCGGCATCCGCCTCCCGCGCCTCGGCAACGCTGGTGGGGGCCGGGCCACCGTTGATGCGGTCGAGCGTCGCGGCCACCGTGTCGGTGATTCCATAGAAGCCGATGCGCCCCTCAAGGTAGGCTGCAACCGCCACCTCGTTGGCGCCGTTGAGGATGGTCGCGGCCACCCCCTCGTTCGCCATGGCGGCGCGGGCGAGCGCGAGGGCGGGGAATCGGTCCTCGTCCGGCGCCTCGAAGGTCAGCCGCGCCAGCGCGATCAGGTCGAGCCGGCGGCATTGGGTGGGGATTCGCTCGGGATAGGCGAGGCAGTGGGCGATGGGCACGCCCATGTCCGGCACCGCGAGGCCGGCCGTCACCGAGCCGTCCACGAACGAGACGAGGCCGTGGATGATCGACTCGGGGTGCACCACGGCGTCGAGCCGATCGGCCGGCAAGGCGAACAGGTGCTGGGCCTCGATCAGCTCCAGCCCCTTGTTCATGAGCGTCGCCGAATCGATGGTGATCTTGGCGCCCATGGACCAGTTGGGATGCTTCAGCGCGTCGCGCGGGAGGGCGCGCGCGATCTCCTCCCGGCTCTTCTGCCGGAACGGCCCGCCGGAGGCGGTGAGGGTGATCTTCTCCACCGCGGCGCGGGGACCGGCGGCCAGCGCCTGGAAGATGGCGTTGTGCTCGCTGTCCACCGGCAGGATCTCGGTGCCGGTGCGGGCCGCCTCCGCCATGAAGAAGGCGCCGGCGGCCACCAGGCATTCCTTGTTGGCCAGCGCCACCCGGCGGCCCGGAGCGAAGGCGGCGACCGTGGGCGCGAGGCCGGCGACGCCGACGATGGCGCTCACCACGATGTCGACATCGTGCCGAGCCGCCTCGATCAGGGCGGAGGGACCGGCGGCGCTCTCGATGCCGGTGCCGGCGAGGGCATCGGCCAGCGCCCGCCCGGCGGCGGGATCGGCGATGGCGGCGAAGCGCGCGCCCAGCGCCACGGCCGTCTCGGCCAGCGCCGCCACATTGTGCCCTCCCGCCACGGCCTCGACGCGGTAGAGATCCGGGGCGTCGGTGACGATCCTGCGGACGCTCTGGCCGATGGAGCCGGTGGCCCCGAGGAGGGAAAGGCGCTTCATGGAACAGGTCCTACCACAATAACAGCGCGGCGGCAGGGTCCGCGCCGGTCCTGAGCGCCGCGATGCCGGCGGCCAGCAGGGAGGCGGCGGCGAAGCCGTCGAGGCGGTCCAGCAGGCCGCCATGGCCGGGGATGAGACGGCTGGCATCCTTCACCCCGAACAGCCGCTTCACCGCCGACTCGGCGAGATCGCCGGCCTGGCTGACGACGGAGAGCACGAGCGCGAGGCCGGCGAGCGGCAGCAGCGTCGGCAGCCCGGCGAGCGCGGCCACGATCACCCCCGCCAGCACCCCGCCGAGGGTGCCGCCGGCCGCGCCGGACCACGTCTTGTTGGGAGAGACGCGCACCCACAGCTTCGGGCCGCCCAGCGCGCGGCCGGTGAAATAGGCGAGGATGTCGGTGGCCCAGACCACGGCGCACAGATAGAGCACCGCCACGAAGCCGAGCGTGGAGGTGCCGCGCAGCACGATCACCGGCAGCGCCGCGGCGGCGGCGACCAGCAGGCCCGTCATGGCCCACGCGCTCTGGCGTGGCACGGCGAGGGCGGCCGCGGCGGCACCGAGGACGGCGGCGCTGAAGGCATAGGACGGCTGCGACCACACCGCGAGGGCCCCTCCCCCGGCCAGCGCCGCGGCGCCGATGGCGAGGAAGACGGGGCGGTGATCCAGCCGCGCCAGGTTGGCCCATTCGTGCAGGATGGCGACGCCGGCGGCCACCCACAGCAGGGCGAACGGCGCGCCGCCGAACCAGGCGGCCGCGAGCACGACCGGCACCAGGACGAGGGCGGAAAGGGTGCGATGCTTGAGATCGGCGCCGAAGTTCACGTGCGTCAGGGTCCGGGGCGGTTGGTCACGCCGCCGTACCTGCGGTCCCGCCGGGCAAATTCGTCGATGGCCGTCAGCAGCGCGGCCTTGTCGAAGTCCGGCCAGTTGATGGGCAGGAAGACGAACTCGGCATAGGCCGCCTGCCATAGCAGGAAGTTGGACAGCCGCTGCTCGCCCGAGGTGCGGATGATGAGGTCCGGATCGGGGATGCCGGCGGTCTCGAGCCGCTGGGAGATCATCTCCACGTCCACGTCCTGCGGCTTCACGCGGCCCGCGGCCACGTCGGCGGCGATGCGGGAGACGGCGGCGGCGATCTCCTGCCGCGAGCCGTAGTTGAAGGCCACCACCAGCGTCAGCCCGGTGTTGGCGCGGGTCAGCGCCTCCGCGTCGTCGAGCAGCTGGCGGATGTCGGGCGCGAGGTTGCCGCGCTCGCCGATCACCTTCACCCGCACGTTGGCGGCGTTGAGCTCGGCGAGGTCATGGCGCAGGAACAGCTTGAGGAGCCGCATCAGCTCCGTCACCTCGCCCAGCGGCCGGGTCCAGTTCTCGGCCGAGAAGGCGTAGATGGTGAGGAAGCGGATGCCCACCTCGCGGGCGGCGCGCACGCAGCGGCGCAGCGCCTCCACCCCGCGGCGGTGGCCTTCGAGGCGCGGCAGCTTGCGTGAGGTGGCCCAGCGCCCGTTGCCGTCCATGATGACGCCCACGTGGGCTGGCACGTGCGCCGGAACGGCCGCCGGGTCCTGCCCGGAAACGGCGGCATCGCTCGCGGCGGCTCGCAGGGACATGGCTTGCTCCGGGCTCACGCGCTGGATCTCAGACGGAAAGGATTTCCTTTTCCTTCTGGGCGAGCGTCTGGTCGACCTCGGCGATCGCCTCGTCGGTGGCCTTCTGCACGTCCTTGGAGAGGCGCTCCAGCTCATCGGAGCCCATCTCGCTGTCCTTTTCCAGCTTCTTCAGCAGGTCCATACCATCGCGGCGCACATGCCGCACCGCGACACGGGCGGCCTCGGCATACTTGTGCGCGACCTTCACCAGCTCCTGCCGGCGCTCCTGGTTGAGCTCGGGGATGCGCAGGCGCAGCACCTGGCCCTCGGTCGCCGGGTTGAGGCCGAGGTTGCTGTCGCGGATGGCCCGCTCCACCGCGCCCACCATGCCGCGGTCCCACACCTGCACGGAGAGCATGCGGGCCTCGGGCACGGAGACGGTGGCGACCTGGTTGAGCGGCATGCGCGCGCCATAGGCCTCGACGGTGATGGGATCGAGCAGGTTGGCAGAGGCGCGTCCGGTGCGCAGGCCCGCGAGCTCGTCCCTGAGCACGCCGACGGCGCCGTGCATGCGGCGCTTCAGGTCGGACATGTCGAAGGTGCCGGTGGTCATGTGGAACCTCAGTTGGCTGAATTCTGGGCTGCTTCCCTTGGCATGGAAACGCTCGGCGATCCATGCACGCGGACGTGCCCGGGATGGAAATGCGCGGCCGGCGCGGCAGCAGCGCGGATGGCAGAGGCAAACGGCGATTCGGTGGCGGAGCCGGCGGCCGGGGCCGAAGTCGCGACCATCGGGCCGGCGACGGACGGGCGGGCAAGGGCTGCGCAAGCAAGGGACCGGCGGGTAACAGACGGGCGGGTAACGGACGGGCGGGCGCGGAGGCCGGACACGGCGTCACGGCAGCGCCCGGCGCGTGCGATGGCACGGCCGCCCAGCCCCAGACCCCGCCCCAGCCATCCCGTCATGGCTTGTGTCACCCGATCGGCCGCTCATCCGATTGCGCCGGCGCGGAACCGCCCCGGCGCGCCTGCGCTCAGGGGGCGACCACCGTGACGCGGCCTTCCCCCTTGGCGGCCGTGACGATGGCGCCCGGCTCGCGAATGGAGAACACGATTATCGGCAACGAGGCCTCGCGGGCAAGCGCGAAGGCGGCCGCATCCATCACCTTGAGGTCGCGGGCCAGCGCCTCGTCGTGGGTGATGCGGTCGTAGCGGGTGGCCGAGGGGTCGCGCTTGGGATCGGCGGTGTACACGCCGTCCACGTTGGTCGCCTTCAGAACCGCGTCGCAATCGAGCTCGGCGGCACGCAGCACGGCGCCGGTGTCCGTCGTGAAATACGGATTGCCGGTGCCGCCCGTGAGCACCAGGATGCGGCCGCGGCGCAGGTGGCGCGAGGCCGGCTGGCGGGCATAGGGCTCGCACACCGTGGGCATGGGGATGGCCGAGAGGGTGCGCGCCGGGGCGCCGGCGGCCTCGATGGCCCGCTCCAGCGCCAGACCGTTCATGACGGTGGCGAGCATGCCCATGTGGTCGGCGGTGGCGCGGTCGAGATTCTCGTCCGCCACCCGCGCGCCGCGCAGGATGTTGCCGCCACCCACCACCACCGCCACCTCGCAGCCGAGGGCGCGGGCGGCGACCAGGTCGCGCGCGATGCGCGCGACCGTGGGCGGGTGAAGGCCGAAGGGCTCCTCGCCCATCAGGGCCTCGCCGGAGACCTTCACCAGGATGCGGGGATAAGGAAGGCCGGGCGACGCGTAGGGCGTCGCAGGCTCCGGATAGTCCGAGTCGTCCGCCATGGAAGCGGTCATCGCAGCCCCCCTGCCCGTTGGATCAGGACTGGCCGGCGGCGGCAGCCACCTCGGCGGCGAAGTCCGACTCTTCCTTCTCGATGCCCTCGCCCAGGGCGTAGCGCACGAAGCCGGTGAGCTTGATGGCGCCGCCGACCTGGCCCTCGGCCTCCTTCAGCACCTGCGACACGGACTTGGAGCCGTCGTGCACGAAGGGCTGGTCGAGGAGGGTGTTCTCCTTGAAGAAGCTCTTCATGCCGCTCTCGGCGATCTTGTCCTGCACGTTGGCGGGCTTGCCCTGGTGCTTCTCGAGCAGGATCGCCTTCTCGCGGGCGACGGTGGCCTCGTCGATGCCGGAGGCGTCGAGCGCCAGCGGGTTGAGGGCGGCCACGTGCATGGCGATCTGCCGGCCGAGGGTGGAGAGCTTCTCCACGTCGCCCTCGGACTCGAGCGCCACCAGCACGCCGATGCGGCCCTGGCCTTCCACCACGGCGCCGTGCACGTAGGTGGCGATCACGCCCTTGGAGACGGTGAGCTTCACCGAGCGGCGCAGCGTCATGTTCTCGCCGATGGTGGCGATGAGCGCGGTCAGGCGCTCGGCGACGGTGACGCTCTCGCCCGGGAACTTGGCGGCGGCGACCGCCTCCACCGAGCCGTCGGTGTTCAGGGCGACCTTGGCCACCTCGCGCACGAAGGCCTGGAAATCGGGATTGCGGGCGACGAAGTCGGTCTCGGCGTTCACTTCCACCGCGGCGGCGTAGTGGCCCGACGACTCGACGGCCACCAGGCCCTCGGCGGCCACGCGGCCGGCCTTCTTGGCGGCCTTGGCGAGGCCCTTCTTGCGCAGCCAGTCGATGGCGGCCTCGACGTCGCCGGCGGTCTCGGTGAGCGCGGCCTTGCAGTCCATCATGCCTGCGCCGGTCTTGTCGCGCAGTTCCTTCACGAGCCCGGCAGTGATCGCAGCCATGTTCAGTCCCTTCCTCTCGCACCACGGCCGGCCACGGTGAGCCCGAGCCGGCCGCGTGGGCGCCCCAAGCGCCCCATTACTCTCGATTCGTCTTCAGATCTGCGACAGCGTGCGGGAGGCGCGCCTCCCGCTCCGCCACAAGGGTCACTCGACCTCGGCAGACACTTCCTTGGCCTGGGCGACCCAGCCGTCCACGCGGCCGGGCAGGCCCACTTCCTCGCCGATGCGATGGGCGTCGACGGCGTCGAGGCCGGCGATCTGCCAGAAGTGGAACACGCCGAGGTCGTTGAGCTTCTGCTCGATCTCCGGGCTCACGCCGGCGAGCTTCTTCAGGTCGTCGGCGACGCCGCGGGGACCGGAGAGGGGCTCGAAGGTGGACCAGGCGCCGGTCTCGGCGGGCAGTTCCTCGATCAGCGGAGCATCCTCGGCGCCGAGGTCGATGCCGAGATCGGTGTGGCCGCGGCCGATGCCGTCGATGGCGGCGCGGGCAACCAGATCGCAGTAGAGCTGGATGGCGCGGCCGGCGTCATCGTTGCCGGGAACCGGGAAGGCGATGCCGTCCGGATCGCAGTTGGTGTCGAGGATGGCCGCCACCGGGATGCCGAGGCGCTGGGCCTCCTTCACGGCGATGTCTTCCTTGTTCGTGTCGATCACGAACAGCAGGTCCGGCAGGCCGCCCATGTCGCGGATGCCGCCGAGCGCCTTGTCCAGCTTCTCCTTCTCGCGGGAGAGGGTCAGGCGCTCCTTCTTGGTGTAGCCGGAAGAGGCCTCGGGGCCAGCCAGCATCTCCTCCAGCTTCTTCAGCCGGGCGATGGAGTTGGAGATGGTCTTCCAGTTGGTGAGCATGCCGCCGAGCCAGCGGGAGTTCACATAATACTGCGCCGAGCGGCGGGCAGCCTCGGCCACCTGCTCCTGGGCCTGGCGCTTGGTGCCGACGAACAGCACGCGGCCGCCCTGGGCGACGGTGTCGGACACGGCCTGCAGCGCGCGATGCAGCGCGGGCACGGTCTGCGACAGGTCGAGGATGTGGATGTTGTTGCGGACGCCGAAGATGTACGGAGCCATCTTGGGGTTCCAGCGGTGGGACTGATGGCCGAAGTGCACACCAGCCTCAAGGAGCTGGCGCATGGAATAGTCGGGAAGAGCCACGTTGGTATTCTCCGGTTGAGCCTCCGCGGACGTACCCTCGCCGGAACGGCAAAAGGGCACCGGATGACCCGTCGGGGTCTGTGTCCGCGTGCGGAATGGGTTGGGCACTTACACGAGCAGGTCCGCCGGCGCAAGATCCATGACGGATCGGCGACGCCCGTGCGACGGTAGCGGGCGCCGGCGTTGGGCGGGGCGCGGGATGCGGGACGCGCGCCGCCTCAGCCTTCGGCCCGGCGGCGCTCCTCCTCCACCAGCTCCTTCTTGGAGAGCTTGCCCACGACGCTCTTGGGCAGGCTCTCGCGGATCTCCACCGCCTTGGGCATCTCGATCTTCGAGATCTGGGCGGTGAGGAAGCCCATCAGCTCCTCGGGGGACGTCTCCGAATCGGGCCGCAGGGTCACGAACGCCTTCGGCGCCTGGCCGCGATAGCTGTCGGGGATGCCGATGGCCACCGCCTCGGCCACCGCCGGGTGCAGATAGAGCGCTTCCTCGATCACGCGCGGATAGACGTTGTAGCCGCCGCACAGGATCACATCCTTGATGCGGTCCACCAGGAACAGGTAGCCGTCGGGGTCGAGATAGCCCACGTCACCGGTGCGCAAAGCGCCGTCGATGAAGCTGTCGGCGGTCTCCTGCGGGCGGTTGTAGTAGCCCTTCATCACCTGGGGCCCCCGCACGCACACCTCGCCGCGCTCGCCCTGGGGCACGCGGCGGGAGGGGTCGGCGAGGTCGCGGATCTCGATCTCGGTGCCGGGCAGCGCGGTGCCCACCGAGCCGTCCTTGACCAGCCCCAGCGGCGGATTGGCGGTGACCACCGGCGAGGTCTCGCTGAGGCCGTAGCCCTCCACCAGCTTGCAGCCGGTGAGCTCCTCGAACCGCTCGCGCACCTCGCGCGGCAGCGGCGCGCCGCCGGAGATGCACAGGGTGAGCGAGGACAGGTCGCGCTTCTCGATGTCCTTCACGCCATTGATGGCGGCATAGATGGTGGGCACGCCCGGGAACATGGTGGGCTTGTCGCGCTCCAGCCGGTCGAGCAGATCGTCGAGCTGGAAGCGCGGCACTAGCACGATCTCGGCGCCGAGGCAGATGGGGATGAGCATCACCGTCTGCATGGCGAAGACGTGGAACAGCGGCAGCACGCCCAGCACCTTTTTCACCCCGATGCGCCGGCAATCCGCATGGGTGATGACCTGCTGCGCGTTGGCCGAGACATTGGCGTGCGAGAGCATGGCCCCCTTCGGCACGCCGGTGGTGCCGCCGGTGTATTGCAGCACCGCGACGTCGTTCTCCACGTCCACCTCGACCGGCTGCGGGCGCCGGCCGTGCCGCAGCAGCTCGGCATAGGGCATGTGCAGGCCGTCGCCGGCCTTGTACTGCGCCTTTTCCTTGCGCTTGAAGAGGTTGAACAGCAGCCCCTTCGGGAACGGCAGGATGCCGGACATGGGGCAGACGATGATGGTCTTCAGCCCCGCCTCCTGCGCCACGGCGGCGACGCGGGAATGGATCAGCTTCAGGTCGGGCACCACCATGATGGTCGTGCCGGAATCGCGGATCTGGTGCCTCAGCTCGCGCTCCACATAGAGCGGGCTGAAGTTCACCACCGTCCCGCCGGCCTTCATGACGGCGAAGAAGAAGATGACCGAATAAGGCGTGTTGGGCAGGCACAGGCCCACCTTGCTGCCCTTGTGCACGCCCTGGGCCTGGAGACCGGCGGCGACGCGGTCCACCGCCTCCCCCAGCGCGGCGTAGGTCCACTTGCGGCCGAGGAAGTCGAGCGCCGGACGGTCGCCGTAGGCGGCAACGCTGGTCTCGAGCAGCTCGGGCACGGGGACGGGGGTCACGGTCCCCTCGTCGGTGCGGTGGAGCATGGGCGTCCCTCCTTGGGGCGGCGCTCTGGCGTGTCCGCGCGCAAGGGCGCGACGGACGGCGCGCGGCCGCTCCGGTTTTCCCTGTCAGGATGCAGTCTGATTGCGCCGAGATCGCGATGGCGCGCCCGGCGGCGGCGCGGGTGACGAGGCGCGGCGGGGGGCCGCCTCGTCACCGCTCACGCACGGATCACCGGGGCACGAGCACCACGGTGGAGGGGTCGAACTTGTAGCGCAGCGCGACCGAGACGATGTCCACGTAGCCGTCGGAGACCTGGCCGATCAGGCTGCCACGGGAGAGATTGGCCGGATCGAGCTGGGTCAGCATGATCGGGCTCGTCTCGCCGAAGATGTGGCTGTAGGCGAAGTCCATGGAGAGCTGCGTGGAGAAGTTGTAGGTCATGCCGGCGGAGAGCCACAGGCGGTTGGTGTCGGGCAGGCGCGGCGAGCGCGTGGAATCCGGCACCGGGGTCAGCTCGTAGGCGATGCCGGCCCGCAGCGCGAGCTTGGGATCCCACTGGTACTCGACGCCGCCGGAGAAGAACCAGCCATCGTTCCACTTGAGGTCGATGGTGCTCACCGGCTGGACGCCGAGGGCCTTCACCACGATCTGCTGGATCGAGGACCAGTCGGTCCATTCCACGGTGCCGAGCACGGTCCACTGCGGATCGATCTGCGAGCGGAACGAGGCGGTCACCTGGCTCGGCAGGTCGAGCGCGGCCGTGGCCGCCACCTGCTGGACCGTGACGATGTTCAGCAGCGAGATGGCGAGGTCGCCGTCCAGGTTGTGGTTGATGCCCGACCGGTAGCCGACGCCGAGGGTGGTGCCGGGAGCCAGGGTGAACAGCGCGCCGAGGTTGAAGCCGACCGACATGTCGTCGCCGTTCACCTGGGCATAGAGGTTGTTCTGCGGCGGCACCGGCGACACGAACTGCGCGTTGGTCAGCTTGGCGTCGATGTAATTGACGTTCACGCCCGCGCCGAGGGTCAGCCACTCGTTGACGCGGTAGGCGATGGAGGCCTGCACGTTCACGTCGAAGATGCGGTTGTAGCAGCCGTAGTAGCGGCCGGACCAGCCGCACTCGGCGTCGGTGACGAGGCCGAAGGGGGAGGTGGCGGCAAGGCCGATCGCCCACTTGTTGTCCCACGAATAGGACGCGTAGCCCGACGGCAGGGTGCCGTTGTCCACGATGTCGCTGACGCCGATGTTGCCGAGGTTCGTGCCCACGGCGTTGGTGGCGCTGTAGACGTCGACGGAGGCATGGGGCGCGATGTAGGTGACGTTCTGCTCCACGCTCAGGCCCGGCGCGAAGCTCATGGCCGCCGGGTTCCAGAACATGGAGGCAAGGCCCGCGCCGCCGGCGGCATCGCCCGCGAACGCCGTGCCCTGATAATAGGAGCTCTGCTCGCGCAGCCCGAACCCGCCGGCCTGCGCCTGCCCGGCCGCAATGGCGGCCACGGGAAGTGCAAGCATCGGCGCCGCCCGCACGGCCCACCTGCGCATCATCATTGGGTTTCCCCTCCTGTTGTTTCCTCAAGGGCCCGGCACGCTGCAGTGCACATTACGTTTTTACGGTGCCCTATACGTCACCCAGCATGCCTAAACGAACAGGCCCGTCAACGGCTTTCTATCTACCGCGATCCCTCCATCATGGAGAAATCGTGGCGCGTTGCAATCGGGATACAGGTCGCGCGCGCCAGCCCCCTTCCCTAACGGCCAAGGCTTGGCATTGCTGCGCTGCAGGGCACCCGTGCGCGACAGATGCGGCGACGCGGCAACCGCCGCCCGCCCCGGCCCCCTGCCGCGGCGCTGACGCAATTGGGATGAAATCCGCCCGATTCGGTACTTGCGCCGGGGGGCAAAGCATGTATCTTCCGGTTCATCAGATGACGTATAGGTGAACCCGTGGCATCCACAGGCAAGCGCATCAGCGGGTCCGCCCTGACGGACACCTTCTTCACGGTGACGGAACTGGCCCGCGATCTGTCGGTCACGCCCCGCACCATCCGCTTCTACGAGGACAAGGGACTCATCACCCCGCGCCGCGCCGGCACCATGCGCGTGTACACCAAGCGCGACCGGGCGCGGATGGTCCTCATCCTGCGCGGCAAGCGGCTTGGCTTCAGCCTGCGCGAGATCAAGGAATATCTCGACCTCTACGACATGGACCCGAGCCAGTCGGAGCAGATGCGCCTGCTGCTGAAGAAGGTGCAGGTGCGCCTGGAGATGCTCGAGGACCAGCGCCTGGCGCTGGAGGAGACCATCGTCGAGCTCAAGGACATCGAGGAGCAGACCCTATCCGCCCTCGAGCGGGAGGCGGCCCAGCAGAAGGCCGCCGGCTGACCCGGACGCATCGTCCGGCACCGCGCGCACCCGCGCGGAACCAACAAGACATGACAGGCAGGAGAGCCCATGCAGAACGTTGTGATCGCGGGCTATGCCCGCTCGCCTTTCACACCCGCCAAGAAGGGCGATCTGGCGCGCGTGCGCCCGGATGACCTTGCGGCCCAGGTGGTGGCGGAGCTGGTGGCCCGCACCGGGGTGAAGGCCGAGGACATCGAGGACCTCATCCTCGGCTGCGCCTTCCCCGAGGCCGAGCAGGGCCTCAACGTCGCCCGCCTCGTCGCCCAGATCGCCGGCCTGCCGGAGAGCGTGGCGGGCGTGACGGTGAACCGATTCTGCGGCTCGTCCATGCAGTCGGTGCACATGGCCGCCGGCCAGATCCAGCTCGGCGCCGGCGACGCCTTCATCTGCGCCGGCATCGAGAGCATGAGCCGCGTGCCCATGGCCGGCTTCAACCCCATGCCGAATCCCGCGCTCTACGCCCGCCTGCCCGCCGCCTACATGGGCATGGGCGAGACCGCCGAGAACGTCGCGGCCAAGTGGCAGATCACCCGCGCCGACCAGGACGCCTTCGCCCTCAAGAGCCAGGAGAAGGCCTCCCGCGCCGAGGCCGAGGGCCGCTTCAAGGCCGAGATCGTCCCCATCCGCGTCAACGGCAAGTCCGACCGCACGGTGGACCAGGACGGCTGCATCCGCCGCGACGCCACGCTGGAGGCCCTCGCCGGCCTGAAGCCCTCGTTCGACGAGCACGGCACCGTGACCGCCGGCACCTCCTCCCCGCTCACCGACGGTGCCTCCGCGGTGCTGGTGTGCTCGGAGGCCTACGCCCAGAAGAACGGCCTTGAGCCCCTCGCCCGGCTGAAGAGCGTGGCCGTGGCCGGCTGCGCGCCGGAGATCATGGGCATCGGCCCGGTGGCCGCGACCAGGAAGGCGCTGGCCCGTGCCGGCATCGATGTGGGTGAGATCGGCGTGGTGGAGCTGAACGAGGCGTTCGCCTCCCAGGCCATCGCCTGCCAGCGCGAGCTGGGCATCAAGGAGGACACGCTCAACATCGACGGCGGCGCCATCGCCCTCGGCCATCCCCTCGGCGCCACCGGCGCGCGCATCGTCGGCAAGGCGGCTTCGCTGCTGAAGCGCGACGGCGCCCGCTATGCCCTCGCCACCCAGTGCATCGGCGGCGGACAGGGCATCGCCACCGTCCTCGAGCGCGTCTGAGGGAGGCGCGCATGAGCACGCAAACGACCGGTGAGATCAAGAAGGTCGCCGTCATCGGCGCCGGCGTCATGGGCGCCGGCATCGCAGCCCACGTGGCCAATGCCGGGGTCGAGGTTCTGCTCCTCGATATCGTCCCCGAGGGCGCCACCAACCGCAACGTCGTCGCCGAAGGCGCCATCGCCAAGCTGCTGAAGGCCGATCCCGCGCCCTTCATGTCCAAGCGCGCGGCGAAGCTGGTGACCGCCGGCAACATCGAGGACAACCTCGCCGACCTCGCCTCCTGCGACTGGATCGTCGAGGCGGTGATCGAGCGGCTCGACATCAAGCAGGCGCTCTACGCCAGGATCGAGGGCGCCCGCCGCCCCGGCGCGGCGGTGTCCTCCAACACCTCCACCATCCCGCTGGCGGATCTCACCGCCGGCCTGCCGGAGAGCTTCCGGCGCGACTTCCTCATCACCCACTTCTTCAACCCGCCGCGCTACATGCGGCTGCTGGAGATCGTGGCGGGGGCCGACACCAACGCCGATACGGTCGCGACCGTCGCCCGCTTCGCCGACGTGAAGCTCGGCAAGACGGTGGTGACCTGCAAGGACACCCCCGGCTTCATCGCCAACCGGCTGGGCACCTACTGGCTGCAGCTGGCGGTGGGCGAGGCGTTCGCCGCCGGCCTCAGGATCGAGGACGCCGACGCGGTGATGGGCCGGCCCTTCGGCTTCCCCAAGACCGGCGTGTTCGGCCTGATCGACCTCGTGGGCCTCGACCTGATGCCCCACGTGCAGGGCTCCCTGAAGCGCGCCCTGCCCGCCTCCGATCCCTTCCACGCCACGCTGCGCGACGAGCCGCTGATCGAGAAGATGATCTCGACTGGCTACACTGGCCGCAAGGGCAAGGGCGGCTTCTACCGGCTCAACCGCGAGGGCGGCCAGAAGCTGAAGGAGGCCATCGACCTCACCTCTGGCGAATACCGCCCGCAGGGCAGGGCCGCGGTGGCGGAGCTGGAGGAAGGCGGCGGCAGGGACCTGTTCGCCCTCATGTCGGCGCCCGGTGCCGGCGGGCGCTATGCCCGCGCGGTGATGGCCCGGACGCTGGCCTATGCGGCGCGCCTGGTGCCGGAGGCGGCGGACGACATCGTCGCCATCGATGACGCCATGCGCCTCGGCTACAACTGGAAGTTCGGTCCGTTCGAGCTGATCGACAAGATCGGCGCTGCCCGGCTGATCGAGCTCCTGAAGGCGGACGGCGAGGAGATCCCCGCCCTGCTGGCGCTCGCCGCCGACAAGCCGTTCTACCGGGTGGAAAACGGCGCGCGCCAGTTCCTCGGCCTCGACGGCACCTATCGCGACATCGTGCGCCCGGACGGCGTGCTGCTGCTCGCCGACATCAAGCTGAAGTCGCAGCCGCTGGCCAAGAACGGCTCAGCGTCCCTGTGGGACATCGGCGACGGGGTGGTGTGCCTGGAGTTCACCTCCAAGAGCAACTCGCTGGACGAGGGCATCATCTCGATGCTCGCCAAGGCGCTGAAGCTCACGAAGGACAAGCACAAGGCGCTCGTGATCTATAACGAGGGCTCGAACTTCTCGGTGGGCGCGAACCTGGGCCTTGCCCTGTTCGCCTGCAACATCGGCGCGTTCGGCGAGGTGGAGAAGCTGGTCGCCGTCGGCCAGAAGACCTACCAGGACATGAAGTACGCCCCCTTCCCCGTGGTCGCGGCGCCCTCGGGCCTCGCGCTCGGCGGCGGATGCGAGATCCTGCTCCACGCCAGCGCCGTGCAGGCCCATGCGGAGAGCTACATCGGCCTCGTGGAATGCGGCGTCGGCGTGCTCCCGGCGTGGGGCGGCTGCACCGCCATGCTGGAGCGCTGGGCGAGCGATCCCAAGTTCCCGAAGGGTCCCATGCCGGCCACCGCCAAGGTGTTCGAGACGGTCTCCACCGCCACCGTCGCCAAGTCCGCCGCCGAGGCGAAGGAGCTCAAGTTCCTGCGCGAGAGCGACGGCATCACCATGAACCGCGACCGGCTCCTTGCCGACGCCAAGGCGAAGGCCCTGGCGCTGGTGGAGGGCTATGCACCGCCCAAGCCCGTGGAGTTCTTCCTGCCCGGCCCGTCCGGCAAGGTGGCCATGGAAATGGCGGTGGAAGGCTTCGCCAAAAGGGGCATGGCCACGAAGCACGACCGCACGGTCTCCCTCGTGCTGGCGGACGTGCTCACCGGCGGCGATGCCGACCACACCACCCCCGTGAAGGCGGAGCAGGTGCTGGAGCTGGAGCGGGAAGGCTTCATGAAGCTCATCCGCACCCATGCCACGCTGGACCGCATCGAGCACATCCTCGAGACGGGCCGGCCGCTCAGGAACTGAACAGGACCGGGCCGTCATGCGCGGTGTGCCTCACCCGCGAATGACGGCCCGGCCACGGCATCAAGGCCGGGCAGGCCCGGCCATCCGGCGACGCCGGGGCACCCGATGGATGCGCCCCGGATCCGCCGCGCAGTCCGGCCGGTGCCGGACAAGACGCGACGAAACATCCGCCTCCCACCGGAGGCAGGGCCACAGCGCCGGACACGGGCGCGCGGCCACAGGAAGAATCAGGGAGCCAACGCCATGCAGGTCTATTCCCCCCCGCTGCGCGACATGCGCTTCGTCCTCCATGAGCTGCACGGCAGCGAGCAGCTCTCCACCCTGCCCGGTCTGGAGGAGGTCACCCCCGACCTCATCGACGCGGTGCTGGAGGAGGCGGGCAAGTTCGTCACCGAGGTGCTCGCGCCGCTCAACCAGTCCGGCGACCTCGAGGGCTGCACCTATGAGAACGGCGTGGTGCGCACGCCCAGGGGCTTCAAGGAAGCCTATACCGCCTTCCGTGAGGGCGGCTGGAACGGCATCGCCTGCGATCCCAAGTACGGCGGCCAGGGCCTGCCGGCGAGCGTGAACAAGCTGGTGGAGGAGATGCTCTGCTCGGGCAACCTCGCCTTCGGCATCTGCCCCGGCCTCACCCACGGCGCCTACCAGGCCCTGAAGGCCTATGCCTCGGACGAGCTGAAGGACCGCTTCCTGCCGAAGATGGTGGACGGCATCTGGTCCGGCTCCATGTGCCTCACCGAGCCCCAGTGCGGCACCGACCTCGGCCTCGTGCGCACCAAGGCCGAGCCTCAGGGAGACGGCACGTACAAGGTGACCGGCAACAAGATCTTCATCTCCGCCGGCGAGCAGGATCTGACCGAGAACATCGTCCACCTCGTGCTCGCCCGCCTGCCGGACGCGCCCAAGGGCATCAAGGGCATCTCGCTGTTCCTGGTGCCCAAGTTCCTGCCGAAGGAGGACGGCTCGGTGGGCCCGCGCAACGGCGTGCTGTGCACCGGCATCGAGCACAAGATGGGCATCCACGGCTCGTCCACCTGCCAGATGTCGTTCGACGAGGCCACCGGCTGGCTCGTCGGCGAGCCCCACAAGGGCATGCGCGCCATGTTCGCCATGATGAACTCGGAGCGCCTGTCCGTGGGCACGCAGGGCCTCGGCCTCGGCGAGGCGGCCTATCAGGCGGCGGTGGTCTACGCCAAGGAGCGCCTGCAGGGCCGCTCGCTCTCCGGCACCAAGCACCCGGACAAGCCGGCGGACCCGATCATCGTCCACCCGGACGTGCGCCGCACGCTCATGACCATGCGCGCCTACAACGAGGGCTGCCGGGCGCTTGCCGGCTGGGTCGCCCGCGCGCTCGACCTGATGGAGCGGGCGGAGGACCCGGAGGAGCGCAAGCACGCCGAGGACTTCACCGCGCTGATGACGCCCATCGTGAAGGCGCTGTTCACGGATCTCGGCTTCGAGGCCACCTCCATGGGCATGCAGGTTTATGGCGGCCACGGCTACATCCGCGACCACGGCATGGAGCAGTATGTGCGCGATGCCCGCATCGCCATGATCTACGAGGGCACCAACGGCGTGCAGGCGCTCGACCTCGTGGGCCGCAAGCTGCCGGCGCACATGGGGCGCTACCTGCGCTCCTTCTTCCATCCGGTGCTGAACTACATCGACGCCAAGCTGGATGACGAGAATCTCGGTCCGCTGGTGGGTCCGCTCGGCAAGGCGTTCGGCGCGCTCCAGCTCGCCACCGCCCATATTGCCGAGAAGGGCCTGAAGGACCCGGAGGAGGCGGGCGCCGCCGCCACCCAGTACCTGCGCCTGTTCGGCATGGTGGCGCTCGGCTACATGTGGGTGCGCATGGCCGAGGTGGCCTACGAGAAGCGCGTCTCCAACCCGGACGATGCCGCCTTCTACGACGCCAAGATCGCCACCGCGCGCTTCTTCATCGAGAAGCTGCTGCCGGACGTGGCGGCCCTGTGGGGTTCCATCAAGGCCGGCAAGGCGTCCATGATGGCGCTCGACGAGGCGATGTTCTGACCCACCCGCGCGGTTCGCCTCCGGGCGCGCCGCCGGGCCTGCGGTTTTCGAGGTGACCTCCCGCCGCCCCGTCCCTCCGGGGCGGCTCTTTTTGTGAAGAAGGCGATACCGATGGCTGATGTGTCTTCCCTGATCGAGGCCATGCGCGAGCGCGCGGATGCGCTCAAGGAGCTGGGCTACAGGGTGCGGTTCGATCTCAGCGACACGGGCGAGGCCATCCTGCTCGACGCCACCGGCGGCAACGTGGAGGTTGAGGAAGGCACCGGCGAGGCGGATGCGGTGCTCAAGCTCTCCACCGACACGCTGGACAAGCTCATCACCGGCCGCATCGGGCCCATGCTGGCCTTCTCCACCGGCCGGCTGAAGGTGCAGGGCTCGCAGGGCGTGGCGCTCAAGCTCGCCGGGCTGCTGGACCAGTAGCGAGGCAACGGCAACGCGGCGCTGGCCGGAGAGGCCCGGCGCCGCTGCCGGGCTCGAGATGCCCGGATTGCCGCACCTCGCGGCGCGCCAGCCCACCGCCATGCGTCTCAGGCCCATGGCAGGCCGGGACGGCGCCACACGGGCCGCCGAGGTTCATCCGAGGTCCATCGCGGCAATGCGAGCGCGGCGCGTCTTCCAGGCGCTGCAAGCCGTGCAGGCGCGGCACATCTTCGGAGCGCAACAAGTCTTCGGAGCGCGGCAGACGGCTCCGCTGCCGGACGGTCGGCAGCCGCTGCGGTCGGCGACCCGGCTGCTCTCCCCTCTTCCGGCAGCAGCCGGCGCGATCCTCAGGGACGGGGCGCGGAGGCGCCCGCCCCGTTCGCGGGTGTGACCGGCGCCCCATCGCCCGCCGGTGCGGACGAGCCGCCTGCCGGCGCCGATGCCGTCCGGTCCGCCGCGAGCGCCTGCGCCAGCACCTGCCCGAATCCCGAGCTCGCCACCGCATGGCGCGCGCCGGTGGCGGAGAGGTGGTCGGTGTCCACGTAATAGAACGTCTCGCCAGCACCGGCGCTGCACCGGTCGGCCGTGCAGAGCACGTCCGACAGCAGGAAGGTGGCGACGCCGGCATGCCGCTGCGCCGCGGCGGACAGCATGGCGTTGGCCGGCCCCACCGCGCGCTCGACATCGGCGCGGGCCTGCACGTAGCAGCCGGCGCTCTCGCCGGTGCGGTGGAACTCCCGCTGGGCCACGCAGCGCACGGGCGCGGTGGCGAATTCCGGCGCCTGCCCGACGAAGATGACCTGCGCCCCGAGGCCGCGCAGCTCGGCGACGGTGCGCTCCACCATATGGGCGAACACGCGGGTGCTGTTCTCCTTGCTGCGCTCCATGCCGCCGGGAATCTCGTCTGTCACCAGCGCGAAGCCGGAGCCGGCGCGGGTCGTCCAGATGGCCCAGCGGCCCACCAGCACCACCACCTTCGGCCGGATGCGGCGGGCCTCCTCCAGCACGGCGGCGTTGAAGGCGGCGCAGACGCTGCCGCTCGCTTGATCCTGCCGGGCGAGGCCGCCGAACAGGGGCGGGCAGCCGGCCATGGTCTGGAGCCGGGCCGTCTGCCCCTGCGCCACCGCTGCCTCGGCGACGCCGAGGAAAGTCGCGCCGGCATGGGAGTCGCCCCACACCAGCACGCCGTAGGTGCCCTTCGCAGCGTCCGGACCCAGCGCGCAGGCGGCGATGGTCTTCATGTCCGCCGGCTGCCAGAAGCGGGCGGTGTTGTTGCACTCCCGCTGGAACCGGCTCTTGTCGTCGGCTGCGGCTTCCGCCGCTGTGCCGAGCGGCGAGAGCGGGAAGAAGCCGCGCCCCGCCCGCTCCAGCCCGAGCGCCACCCCGGCGGTGACGAGGATGGCCAGCGCCCCGGCGCCGATCCGCGCGATCCGCCGCCCGCCCAGCGCGCTCCCGGAGCGCAGCGGCGTTTCCACGTATTTCAGCGACAGGGCCGACAGGGCGACGGCCACCAGCACCACCAGCCCGGCCTGGATGTAGGTGAGGTGGCGCCCCCGCCACAGCACCGCCAGCACCAGCAGCGGCCAGTGCCACAGATAGAGCGAGTAGGAGATGCGGCCGACGTACACCATCGCCGGCAGGCTCAATACCCGCGACACGATTCCCGAGGGCGCGAATCCGCCGGCATAGATGATCGCGGCCGCGCCCAGCACCGGCGGCACCGCCGCGAGGCCGGGAAAGATGGTGCCCGGGCCATAGAGGAAGACCGGCACGATGATGGCGAGCGCGCCGGCCATGGCGATGCCGGTCGCCACCTTGTGCGATATCCGCGGCCAGGCGACGAGGGCGAGCAGCGAGCCCACCAGCAGCTCCCACGCCCGGCCGGTGAGCAGGAAGAAGGCCGAGGGCTGGTCCTTCTCGACGATGCTCTGCGCCCACACCAGCGAGCCGATCGCCACCAGCGCCAGCACCGCCGCCGAGAGCCGGCGTCCGCCCAGCCGCATCAGCGCGAACAGGATCAGCGGGAAAAAGATGTAGAACTGCTCCTCCACCGCCAGCGACCACAGGTGCAGCAGCGGCGTCTCGTCGGCGCGGGGGCCGAAATAGTTGAGCAGCTCGGCGAAGTGGATGTTGGCGAAGAACAGGGCGGAGGGGATCAGCGTCGCCGCATAGGTCTTCATCTGCCCCGGCATCAGCAGCAGCGCCGCGAGCAGGGTGGTCGCCGCCAGCACCACGAACAGCGAGGGGAAGATGCGGCGGATGCGCCGGTCGTAGAAATCCACCAGCGAATAGGTGCCCCCCGCCATCTCCCGGTACAGGATGGAGGTGATGAGGAAGCCGGAGATCACGAAGAAGACATCGACGCCGATGAAGCCGCCGTCAAACGGGGGAATGCGCGCGTGGAACAGGACGACGCTGCCGACCGCGATGGCTCTGAGCCCGTCGATGTCGGACCGGTAGGTCAAACTCATTCCGTGTTCCCGCCGTGGCCCTTGGTTCCGCTGGTCCGCCCGGCCCTCCGCGCGGCGACCCGGTTTAGCCAGAGAATGCCGGGCCGGCAATTCACAAGCCGGCCGCGGTAGGCCCGGCGACGGCCGGGCGTCACGAAGCTGCAACAGCTCCGTCATGGTTCCTTCGCGCGTTGCTTCCATGCACCATGTCCGGCAAGCGCCGGCGGACAGCGGCGCACTGGAGGCAAAGATGGCCCACCCTTCCCCCGCGCACACCTCGCCGGCACACCCCGCAATCGCCCGCTCGCTGCTCGGCCACCTCGCGAAGGCGCTCGCTCCGGTCGCGCTCCTCGGCGCGCTGGCGCTGCCGGCGCAGGCGCAGACGCAGATCCAGTGGTGGCACGCCATGTCCGGCCCGCTCGGCGAGAAGCTGGAGAAGGTCGCCGCCGACTTCAACGCCTCGCAGGCGGAGTACAAGGTGGTGCCGGTGTTCAAGGGCACCTATCCCGAGACCATGACGGGGGCCATCGCCGCCTTCCGCGCGCGCCAGCATCCGGCCATCGTGCAGGTGTTCGAGGTTGGCACCGCCACCATGATGGCGGCCAAGGGCGCCGTCTATCCGGTCTACAAGCTGATGGCGGACGCCGGCGAGCCGTTCGACCCCAAGGCCTACCTGCCGGCGGTGACGGGCTATTACACCGATACCGCGGGCAACATGCTGTCGTTCCCGTTCAACTCCTCGACGCCGATTCTCTACGTGAACCGCGACCTGTTCCGCAAAGCGGGTCTTGACCCCGACGCGCCGCCCAAGACCTGGCCGCAGATGGAGGCCGCGGCGCGCAAGCTGCAGGCGGCGGGCGTGCCCTGCGGCTTCACCACCCAGTGGCCCTCCTGGGTGAACCTGGAGAACCTCTCCGCCTGGCACAACGTGGGCATCGGCACGCTGGAGAACGGCCTCGGCGGCACCGCCGCCGCCCTCACCATCGACAATGACCTGACCCGCCACCACTGGGCGGCCCTCGCCGAGTGGCAGAAGACCCGCCTGTTCGACTACGGCGGCCGGCAGGCGAAGGCGGACCCCAAGTTCTTCTCCGGCGAGTGCGCCATGAGCATCGGCTCCTCGGCGGCGCGGGCGGGCATCCTCGCCAATGCGAAGTTCGACCTGGGCTACGGCATGATGCCCTATTGGCCGCAGGTGCAGGGGGCGCCGCAGAACTCCATCATCGGCGGCGCCACCCTGTGGGTGCTCACCGGCCGGCCACAGGAGGAGTACAAGGGCGCGGCGAAGTTCTTCGCCTTCCTGTCGCGGCCGGAAGTGCAGGCCTGGTGGCACCAGAACACGGGCTACCTGCCCATCACGCAGGCGGCGTACGACCTCTCCAAGGCGCAGGGCTTCTACGAGAAGAACCCGGGCACCGACGTCTCCATCCGCCAGATGACGCTGAAGGCGCCGACCCCCAATTCCAAGGGCCTGCGCTTCGGCAATTTCGTGCAGATCCGCGACGTGATCGAGGAGGAGCTGGAATCCACCCTCGCCGGCCAGAAGACGCCCGAAGCAGCACTCGCCGCCGCCCAAAAGCGCGGCAACGAGCTCTTGCGCGCGTTCGAGAAGGCCAATCCGTGAGGCGGCGAGGCGGGCGAGGCGGCGCAGGCACGGCGCCCGCCCGCCGGCTTGCACCCGGCGAACCCCGCGTCCGTCGGGCCGGCGCCGGGGGGCTGAGACCTTCACGGCCTGAACACACCTCGCTCCGCCCCCGGCGTCCGGTGCTGCGCCCGCGCCGCGGGACCGGTCTTGCCTTTGCCCGGCCCGGTATCTGACCCCATGCAGGCCAAGCGCGTCACCTTCCCCGGCAAGGTCCTGCCCTACCTGCTGCTGCTGCCGCAGGTGGCGGTGACGCTGGTGTTCTTCGTCTGGCCGGCGGGCGAGGCGCTGGTCTCCTCCCTGTTCGCGCAGGATGCGTTCGGGCTCGGCAGCACCTTCGTGGGCCTCGCCAATTTCGAGGCGCTGGCGCGGGACCCCGCCTATCTGGAGGCGGTGGGCGTCTCCTTCTTCTTCGCCTTCGCGGTGACGGCGCTGGCCATGGGGCTCGGCCTCCTGTTCGCCGCGGCCGCCGATGCGCTGGGCAAGGCCGCCGGTCTCTATCAATTGCTGCTGGTATGGCCCTATGCGGTGGCGCCGGCGGTGGCCGGCATCCTCTGGCTGTTCCTGTTCGATCCCTCGGTGGGCATGGTCGCCCGCGCCCTGCGCATCTTCGGCATCACCTGGAACCACTTCCTCGACGGCGGGCAGGCGCTCACGCTGGTCATCCTGGCGGCGGCATGGAAGCAGGTGAGCTACAATTTCCTGTTCTTCTATGCGGGTCTCAAGGCCATCCCCCAGGGCGCGCTGGAGGCGGCGGCCATCGACGGGGCGGGGCCGTGGCAGCGCTTCCGCCACATCGTCTTCCCCCTGCTCGCCCCCACCAGCTTCTTCCTTCTGGTGGTGAACCTCACCTACGCCTTCTTCGACGCCTTCGGCATCATCCACGCCACCACCTCCGGCGGGCCGGGGCGGGCCACCACCATCCTCGTCTACAAGGTGTTCCGCGACGGCTTCGAGGGGCTGGACCTCGGCGGATCGTCGGCGCAGTCGGTGGTGCTGCTCGTCATCGTGGTGGCGCTGACGGCGGTGCAGTTCCGGCATATCGAGCGCAAGGTGACCTACTGATGGCCGGCGCTTCCCGCCTCTCCCGCCTGCTCGCGCACCTGGTGCTGATCCTCGGCGCGGCGGTGATGCTGCTGCCGGTGTACGTGGCCTTCGTCGCCTCCACCCACGACGGCGGGGACTTCCTCTCCGGCCGGGTGGGCCTCCTGCCCGGACCCCATTTCGTGGAGAACTACCGCCTCGCGCTGTCCACCGGCTCGTCCACCGCCGGCATTCCGCCGGTGGCGCCCATGCTGTGGAACTCGCTGGTGGTGGCGATGGGCATCGCGGTGGGCAAGATCGCCATCTCGCTCTTGTCCGCGTTCGCCGTGTGCTACTTCCGCTTCCCGTTCCGGGTGGCGGCGTTCTGGCTCATCTTCCTGACGCTGATGCTGCCGGTGGAGGTGCGCATCCTGCCCACCTTCGAGGTAACGGCGCGGCTGGGGCTGCTCAATTCCTACGCCGGCCTCACCGTGCCGCTGATCGCCAGCGCCACGGCCACCTTCCTGTTCCGACAGGTGTTCATGACCATCCCGGACGAGCTGACGGAGGCCGCGCTGGTGGACGGCGCCGGCCCCCTCACCTTCTTCCGCACCATCCTCCTGCCGCTGTCGCGCACCAACATCGCGGCGCTGTTCGTGATCCTGTTCCTGTATGGCTGGAACCAGTATCTGTGGCCGCTGGTGGTGACGACGGATACCGCGCACTACACGGTGGTGATGGGCATCCGCCGCCTCGTCGGCGCGGCGGGCGAGGCGGACCCGGTGTGGCACCTGGTGATGGCCACCGCCATCCTCGCCCTGCTGCCGCCGGTGCTGGTGATCGCGGCCATGCAGCGCCTGTTCGTGCGCGGCCTGACCGAGACCGAGAAGTAGGCGGGCGGGAAGGCCCGTCAGAACGCCTTGAAGGTGATGATGGTCCGCGTGTCCTGGATGCCGGGCAGGATCTGCACCTTCTGGTTCACGAAATGGCCGATGTCCGTGCCCTCATCCACGTAGAACTTCACCAGGAGGTCGAACTCGCCGGCGGTGGAATAGATCTCGGAAGCGATCTCGGCGTCGGCAAGGGCGTCCGCCACCTCGTAGGACTTCCCGAGCTGGCACTTGATCTGGACGAAGAAGGGAACCACGGCATGCTCCGCTGAAGCCGGAGAGGACAACGCCCGGCGCGCCGGGCGGCGCCAAGGTGGACAAATCCGCCGGGACTGGCAAGGGTGGCGCGGCGCCCCGGCTGCGCGCCGTGCGGCCAGAAAAGAGTTCCGAGCAAGGGTGGAAAGAGTGCCATGTCTGGCGAAGCAGGTCCGGTGTCGCGCAAGATCCCCATCGCCCTCACCATCGCCGGCTCGGATTCGAGCGGCGGCGCAGGCATCCAAGCGGACCTGAAGGCGTTTTCCGCCCTTGGCGTGTACGGCGCCAGCGTCATCACCGCCCTCACCGCCCAGAACACGCTGGGCGTGTCCGCCATCCACGACGTGCCGGACGATTTCATCGCCGCGCAGATGGATGCGGTGTTCTGCGACCTCGCGGTGGGCGCGGTGAAGATCGGCATGCTCTCGCGCCCCGGCGCCATCCGCACGGTGGCCGAGGGGCTGGCGCGGCACAACGCTGGCCCGATCGTGCTGGACCCGGTGATGGTGGCGGCCTCCGGGGCGCGGCTCCTCACCGACGATTCCCTCACGAGCCTCAAGGCGCTGCTCCTCCCCGTCGCGGACCTCGTCACCCCCAACCTGCCCGAGGCGGCGGCGCTGCTGGACGTGGCCGTCGCCACCACCGAGGACGACATGCGCGCGCAGGGCGAGGCGCTGCTCGCGCTTGGCGCCCGGGCGGTGCTGATGAAGGGCGGCCACGGCGAAGGCGCCGACAGCGTGGACCTGCTGGTGACGCGCTCCGGCGTCGCGCGCTTCGCCGCGCCCCGCCATGCCAGCCGCAACACCCATGGCACCGGCTGCACCCTCTCCTCCGCCATCGCGGCGGGGCTCGCGGGCGGCGCCGCCCTGCCCGAGGCGGTGGCGGCGGCGAAGGCCTACATCACCGGCGCCATCGCGGCTGCCGACGTGCTGGATATCGGCCACGGACACGGGCCGGTGCATCATTTCCACGCGCTGTGGGGGAAGTAGGCCGCCCCTCTTTTCCCGCCCGCCGGAGCTTCCCAGCCGCCGCATTGCCGGGTATCGTCCGGCTCAGCGAACGTTCGTTCGATACTAAGGAACGCTGGGTCATGGCAGTCAAGGAACGCAGCGGCGGCGCGCTGGAGAGTGGCGCGCAGGCGATCACCGGGCAGCTTGGCAAGACCATCCAGCGTCTGCGCAAGGCCTACAACCTCTCCCTGTCGGACCTTGCCGAGCAGTCGGGCGTGGCGAAATCCATCATCAGCCAGATCGAGCGCAATGAGACCAACCCCACCCTCGCCACCGTCTGGCGCCTGTCGCAGGCGCTGGACATGTCGGTGGAGCGGGTGCTCGCCTCCTCCGACGACGCCCCTTTCGTGGAGAAGCTGACGCGGGCGGATACGCCCATCCTGCTCTCCGAGGACGGGCTGGTGCGCCTTTCCATCATCGGCTGGATCAAGACGGTGGAGTGGCTCCAATATTACGACCTCACCGCCGAGCCGCGCGGCGAGCTGGATTCCGACGGGCACCAGCGCGGGTCGGTGGAATGCCTCACGGTCATCTCCGGCGTGCTGGAGGTGGAGGTGGGCGGCGTGATCGAGACGGTGCGCGAGGGCGAGACCGTGCGCTATCGCTGCGACCGCCGCCACGTCATCCGCAACCGCTCCGAAGCTCCTGCCCGCGCCTTCATGGTGTGCCTGCTGAAGGCCGCCGTGCTGGAGTGAGGGCCAGCCCCGATCGACCGAGACCCGAAACGAAAACGGCCAGCGTCCAGCGCCGGCCGTTTCGTTTCAGCTGCTCCCCGCCGTCGCGGGGGCGCGGCTCACTCGTCGGTCAGCGGGCCGAGGATGAGCATCTCCAGCTTCACCCAGTTGGCGAGCTGGGCATAGGTGAGCTTCTCCGCCTTCAGGTCCCAGGTGACTTCCGAGCGGGTGGGGCCCACGCACTTGTCCTTGCCGTCCTCGCCCTTCACGCGCCGGCAGGCATCCTCGCTGTCGTTGTAGTAGACGCGGCCGTAGAGGCCGGGCTTCGACTGGTCGGCAGAGGAGAAGAACGCATCCGACTGCGACTGCGCGGCGTTGGCGTCGAAGAAGGACTGGTCGTTGTTCACCGGCTGCTCGTTGAAGCGCAGGTTGTATTCGTAATAGCCGGTGTAGGGCTTCTTCTTGCCGGCCTTGTCGGTGAAGTTGCCGTTCTCCTCGACGTAGCGGATGGAGCCCGACACGCGATCGGTGAAGGAGCGGTCGGCCACCGCATACGCGAACGTCACGCCGTTGGCGTCGGTCAGCCAGTTGCCGAGCTCGTAGTCATAGTCGAGGTTACCGGACACACGGGTCTCCGGCAGGAAGGAGAACGGCCCGGCGGCCAGCTGCAGGCGCTCGAAGCGCAGCGGGTCGGGGTTCTTCACCTGGATGGAGACGGTCTTGCCGTCCACCACGCGCGAATAGATCTTGGTGGCTTCCTTCTGCGCCTTGCGGAACTGCTCGCCGATCTCCCACCAGCGCGTCACCGCGCGGCCCTGGATCGATCCGCCGAAGGCCGAGGAGGTCTGGTTGCCCTTCACCACATCGATGCGCAGGCGGCCGATGTCCGGGATGTAGCGGCCGTTGCTGTCGATCTGCAGGTCGCCGCGCAGGATCGCCACCTCGCGGGCGATCTGCGAGGGGTTGGACGGGTTGATGACGTCGAACTTCACCGAATAGACGAGGCTCTTGCCCGGCGTGCGCTGGACATTGCCCCGCAGGATCATGAGGTCGGCCACCGAGAGGTCGGCGATCTCATACTGGTCGGTGCCGCTGGTGGAGCGGGCCGAGCGGGAATTGTAGTCCACCGTCATGGCGCCGGTGAGCCGCGCCTTGTCGGCGGGGATCTCCTTCAGCGCCTGGCTCTGGGCCTGCGCGGCGGCGGGCGCGAGCAGGCTCGCCCCGACAAGGCTCGCCCCCACGAGGCTGGTCGCCAGCAGGCCCGCGCCGGAACGCTTCGCCGGCAGGATGCGGATGGTCATGTGCGTCTTCCCCTTCTCGGGCCACGGCCGCGCCGATGCCCCATGCGGCGGCACCATGGGGAAGCGTACCTGAACGCAGGATGAAAGACGTTCCTTAAGGTCATTGGAGCGGGGGCGACCCGCCCCCTCGCCCGCCGCGCTACAGCAGGCCGAGGTCGCGCAGCTCGCGGCGCAGGCTTTCGGGCAGGTCGGCGGCGGCACCGTCGCCGGTCGCCAGATCGCGCGGGGCGTCCTTGGCGGCAAGGTAGCGCCAGCCCTGGAACGGACGCGAGGGGCGCGGCTCCACCGGCACCACCTGCGGCTCCAGCACCAGCCCGCAGCGGCGGATGCCGTCGTTGTCCACGAACGGACGCAGATCCAGAAGGCGCTGGCGCGCTGCCACCTCCCCCTTGATGACCCAGTAGAGCGAGCCGCCGTCGAGCAGATCCTCGCGCCGGGTGGGAACCATGCGGGTCACGTGCACCTGCTCGAACGGACGGCCGGCCTTGCGCGCGGCCTCGGCCCGCTCGGCGATCCAGTCCTCGAGGTCGGCGATGGACACCGCCCCCACGCACAGCTTCAGCAGATGCAGCGTCATGGCCGCCCGCTCACTGGCCGGCGGCCGGCTCGCCGGAATCGGCGGGCGGCTCGGGCACGGGCGGACGGGGGCGCGGCTGCGCGGGGCGTGGCGCGGCGGCCGGAGCGGGTGCCGCCGCAGGGCGCGCCGCCGGACGGGCCGGCGGCAGCGGCGCGGGCGCGGGAGCCGCCGGCTCCTCCACCGGCAGGTTCACGGCCGGAGCGCGCTCGGGCGCGGCGGCTGCCCCGTTGGCGGCGGTATCGTGCGGGGTGACGGCAAGGCCGAACGGTCCCGTGCGCGTCGGCGGCGTGGGGTTCAGCGTGCCGCGGTTGCGGGCGTTGCGCTCCCAGACCGGCGCATAGCGCGCCATCAGCGCCGGGTAACGGCCTTCCGAGAGGTTCGCGGCGACGCGGGCGGGGTCCGCCACCTCGCCCGCCAGAGGACAGGCCGCCGCCGTGCAGCCGGCATAGTCGGCAAGCACCGCGGCGACGATGCCGAACGGGTCCTGCGCCAAAGGCCGGCGCCAGCTGCCGATCCGCTGCTCAAGACCCGGCGAGGGCGCGCGGCGCTCCAGCTCCAGCCCGTCCTGCACCAGCGCGATGCGCGCCAGCACCAGACCGCGGGCGGCGGAGACCAGATCCGGCCGCTCGAACAGCACCACCTCGCACGGGGTAGCGAGCGCAGGGTCCGCCACGAGGCAGCCGAGGGCGGGCGATTGCGCCGCCGCCGCATCGAGCGCTCCGGCCCGGGCGGACAGGGCACGCGCCTCCTCGCGGGCGCTGCCGGCGCCGATCTGGCGCACCAGCGCGCCGCCCAGCAGCAGCCCGCCCAGCAGCATGCCGGCGAGGATGAGGACGGTGAGCGGATGGTCGTGCGGCTCGGACCGCGCCAAGAGGTTCACCGCGAAGGCGGCACCGATGGCCACGGCGGCGAGGACCGCCCAGCCCGGCACGGCGAAGCTCGCGTTCATCACGCCGAGCACCTGGTCGATCCACTGCATCTGTCACGCCTCCGCTGCGCCGGCGCAGGCACGAGGGAGCTGCGCCGGGCGGGCCGCGCGGCCGGACGCGGCGGCGCGGATCATGGGAGCGCGCGCCGGTGAAGGCAACGCGCGCGCCGCATCAGGCGGCCCGAAGGTTAAGGACTTCCGCACGCACCGGGGGCCGCGCCGCCCGGCGATCCGCGATCAATGCACCTTCAGCGCCGACGGCTCGAAGCCGCCGAACACATAGACGACCGCGATGGCAAGGAGGAACACCACGAGTGCGGTGCGCGCCACGCCCCAGCAGGAGCGGCGATGGGAAATGCCCTGGCTTAGATTCATGATGGTTGGATGCGTCCTTCCACGTGCCCCCGCGGCACGCGATGCGTCTCGCATTGCAACATTCATTAAAGTTTTGTGAATCGGGCGGCAAGGGGGTGCCGTCACCGTCCACGGGGCTGTGAGCAGCGGGGACGGCGGCGGCGTTGGTTTCCCGCCTGCGCGCCCGGCGCCAATTCCGTGGCGGGGCGAAAGGCTCTAGAAGGCATCCATGACTGCCGATTCCCGCTCCGACACCGCCGCTCCCGCCCGCCTCCCCGAGGAGGGCGCGGCCGAGGCCACCCTCATCCGCCTGTGCGCCGAATGCGGCGTGGGCAAGAGCGTGAGCCCCATGGACGTGGCGCAGGTGCTGATGCCGAAGGAGGAGTGGCAGCGCGCCCTCCCCGTGGTGCGCCGAGCCGCCGTGCGCCTCGCCCAGGAAGGCCGGCTCATGATCTACCGCAAGGGCAAGCCGGTGGACCCGGCCGAGCTGCGCGGCGTCTACCGCATCGGCCTGCCGCGGGACGAATAGGCCTCAGGGCGCCGGGAACAGGGCGCTGCTGTTGCCGGACAGGTAATAGGCGACGAGCCCGATCCACTCGCGCACCGCCGAGTCGGTGCGGCCCAGCCCGTGGGCGGCGCGGGAGAACCACTCGTCGAGCGCGTCGGGCCCGATGGTGCGGTAGTCCACCGGATAGGCCACGACGTCGAAGCCCACCTTGCGGAAGCAGCCGACCGCGCGGGGCATGTGCAGGGCGCTCGTCACCAGCAGCCAGCGCTCGCCCGGCTTCGGCTTCAGCAGCGCCTTCGCCAGCTGGGCGTTCTCCGCCGTATTGCGCGACATCTCCTCATATTCCATCCGCTCGGGCGCGATGCCGAGCTCCGGCACGGTGAGGCGCATCATGCGGGCCTCGAGGGCGCTGCCGTCCGGAAACAGCCGGCCGCTGCCGCCGACGAAGGCGAGCCGCGCCTGCGGATAACGCCGCGACAGCGCGCCGAAGGCGATGACCCGCTCCGCCGCTTCCGAGAACGCCGGCTGCCCGCGCGCGAGGCCGATCTCCGGCTCCTCCGAGCCGCCCAGCACGATGATGCCGGCGATGGGGGTGCCATCATCCTGGAACTGGGGAAAGCGCTCCTCCAGCGGGCTGATGAGATAGTTCGGCATGGGCGAGAAGCCGAACACCACGGTGAAGCCCACCGCCAGCGCCACCAGAATGGCGCCGCCGCGCCGCCACCTCAGGAGCAGCAGCACGAGCCCGGCGGCCGCGAGCAGCACCGGCAGGTTGGACGGGGCGGCGAGGAACCAGAAGACCTTCGACACCGTGAAGAACGAATCCATGCGCCCTCCGCGGCGGCCGGTTCAGGCGAGCTCGACGACCTTGCCTTCGCGCAGGGTGACGCGGCGGTCCATGCGGGCCGCGAGCTCCAGATTGTGGGTGGCGATGAGGGCGGCGACGCCGGTGGCGCGCACCAGCTCCGTCAGCGCCCCGAACACATGGTCCGAGGTCTTGGGATCGAGATTGCCGGTGGGCTCGTCCGCCAGCAGCAGGCGCGGCGCATTGGCCAGCGCGCGGGCGATGGCGACGCGCTGCTGCTCGCCGCCGGACAGCTCGGACGGGCGGTGGGTCAGGCGCGCGGCGAGGCCGAGATAGGACAGCAGGTCCTTCGCGCGGGCCTCCGCCTCCTTCTTGCCGAGGCCGCGGATCATCTGCGGCATGGCGACGTTCTCGAGGGCGGTGAACTCGGGCAGCAGATGGTGGAACTGGTAGACGAAGCCCACGTGCAGGCGGCGGATGCGGGTGCGCTCGGCATCCGGCAGGCGCGCGGTGGGGTTGCCGTCGATGAACACCTCGCCGGCGTCGGAATGCTCCAGCAGCCCGGCGATGTGCAGCAAGGTGGACTTGCCGGAGCCGGAGGGCGCCACGAGCGCCACCGACTGGCCTTGCGAGATGGCGAGATCGGCGCCGCGCAGGATCTCCAGCGCCCCCGTCCCCTGGGCATAGCGGCGCACCACGCCGGTGAGCGCGAGGGCGAGCGGCGGGCGGGAGCCCTGCGCGGGCGGACGTCCTTTGGGGGTCACGCGCGTATCCATCACTCGTATCTCAGGGCTTCCACCGGATCGAGCCGGGCCGCCCGCCAGGACGGATAAAGGGTAGCGAGGAAAGAGAGCGCCAGCGCCATCGCCACCACGGTGGAGGTCTCGCCGATGTTCATCTGCGCCGGCAGGCGGCTGAGATAATACAGCTCGGGCGAGAACAGCTCGGTGGAGGTGAGCCAGGAGATGAACTGGCGGATGCTCTCGATGTTGAGGCAGACGATCACCCCCAGCAGCAGGCCGGAGAGCGTGCCCACCACGCCGATGGCGGCGCCGGTGATGAAGAACACGCGCATGATGGCGCCCTGCGTCGCCCCCATGGTGCGCAGGATGGCGATGTCGTGCCCCTTGTCCTTCACCAGCATGATGAGGCCGGAGACGATGTTCAGCGCCGCCACCAGCACGATCAGGGTGAGGATGAGGAACATGACGTTCCGCTCCACCTGCAGCGCGTTGAAGAAGGTGGCGTTGCGCACCCGCCAGTCCACCAGATAGACCGGCCGCTCCGCCGCCGACTGGATGGCGCCGCGCAATTCGCCCACGTCGTCCGGGTTGTCGAGATAGACCTCGATGGCGTTCACGTCGCCGTTGCGGTTGAAATAGGCCTGCGCCTCCGGCAGCGGCATGAAGACGAAGGCGCTGTCGTATTCGGACATGCCGATCTCGAACACCGCCGCCACCTTGTAGACCTTGATGCGCGGCGAGGTGCCCATGGGCGTCACCGCCCCGCGCGGCGCGACGAGGGTGAGGTTGTCGCCCGCCCGGATCGAGAGCTGGTCGGCAAGCCGCTTGCCGATGGCGATGCCCTGCCCCTGGTCGAAATTCTCCAGCGTCCCCTGGCGGATGTTCTGGGAGATGGAGGGCAGCGCCCTCAGGTCCTTCTCCGCGAGGCCCCGCACCAGCACGCCGGAGGCTCCATACTGCGAGGAGGCCAGCGCCTGGCCCTCCACCAGCGGCACCGCGAGGCGGATGCCGTTGAGCTTGGCGATGCGATCGGCGACCGCCGTGTAGTCGGTGAGCGGGGTCTCCAGGGGCTGCACCAGCACATGGCCGTTCAGCCCCAGGATCTTGCCCAGCAGCTCCTGGCGGAAGCCGTTCATCACCGCCATGACGATGATGAGCGTCGCCACCCCCAGCATGATGCCGAGGAAGGAGAAGCCGGCGATGACCGAGATGAACCCTTCCTTGCGCCGGGCCCTGAGATAGCGCAGCGACAAGGCCCATTCGAACGGCGCGAACGGCCGTGTCCCCGAAGGCTCCTCCCGCATCGCCGCCGCGGACCCGGTCGCGCTCATGCCTTCAGCCTCTCCAGGATGTCGGCGGGCGCGATCAGCTCGCGGGAGCCGTCCACCCGACGCTTCAGTTCCACCTTGCCCTCGGCGAGGCTCTTCGGCCCCACGAGGATCTGCCACGGCAGGCCGATGAGATCGGCGGTGGCGAACTTCGCGCCCGCCCGCTCCTCGGTGTCGTCGTACAGCACGTCATAGCCTGCCGCGGTCAACGCCGCGTAAAGCTGCCCGCAGGCGGCCTCGGTGGCGCTGTCGCCGGCCTTGAGGTTCAGGATGCCCACCTGGAAGGGCGCCACTGCATCCGGCCAGATGATGCCGTTCTCGTCGTGGGAGGCCTCGATCATGGCCGCCACGAGACGCGAGGGGCCGATGCCGTAGGAGCCCATGTGGATGGTGTGCTCGGCGCCGTCCGGCCCCTGCACCTTGGCGCCGAAGGGCGCGGAATACTTGGTGCCGAAATAGAAGATGTGCCCCACCTCGATGCCGCGGGCCGCCATGCGGCGCGCCTCGGGGATGGCGGCGAAGGCGGCCTCGTCGTGCTTCTCCGAGGTGGCCGCGTAGAGCTTGGTCCAGTCGTCGAACACGCCCTGCAGGGCGGCCGCGTCGTCGAAGTTCACGTCGGCCGGCGGCGGCGCCATGTCGAGATAGTCGCCGTGGCAGAACACCTCGCTCTCGCCGGTCGAGGCGAGGATGATGAACTCGTGCGAGAGGTTGCCGCCGATGGGCCCCGTGTCCGCCACCATGGGAATTGCTTTAAGCCCCATCCGCGCAAAGGTGCGCAGATAAGCGACGAACATCTTGTTGTAGGAATGGCGGGCGCCTGCGGCATCGAGGTCGAAGGAGTAGGCGTCCTTCATCAGGAACTCGCGCGAGCGATAGACGCCGAAGCGCGGGCGCACCTCGTCACGGAACTTCCACTGCAGGTGGTAGAGGTTCAGCGGCAGGGACTTGTAGGACTTCACATAGGCCCGGACGATCTCGGTGATCATCTCCTCGTTGGTGGGGCCATAGAGCATCTCGCGATCGTGACGGTCGCGGATGCGCAGCATCTCCTTGCCATAGTCGTCGTAGCGGCCGCTCTCGCGCCACAGGTCGGCCGACTGGATGGTGGGCATGAGCATCTCGATCGCGCCGGCGCGATTCTGCTCCTCGCGGATGATGTTGCACACCTTGTTGAGCACGCGGTGGCCGAACGGCAGCCACGCATAGATCCCCGCCGCCTCCTGGCGGATCATGCCCGCGCGCAGCATCAGCCGGTGCGAGACGATCTCGGCCTCCTTGGGCACTTCACGCAGGATGGGGAGGAAATACCGGGAAAGGCGCATCGGCACGGCTCTGGTGAGAGGACGAATGTGGGCGGGAGTGAAAGCGGATGGCAGGGGAAAACACAAGTGCGGCGGTCAGGGCAAGGTGCCAGGAAACCATGGTGCGATGCAGCGACACTTATATTGCGGCGCAAGGATGACAAACGACAGATTCTTGTTCTAGTTTGGGCGCGCAAAGAAAGGGGATCGTCACCGCCCGGCCAGAGGGAAGGTGAATGCGGTCCAGGTCTCGGGAGGACTCAAACCATAACGCCGACCGACGACCGTCTTTCGGGCGTACGGAACCGGCATCGCGGCAGGGCCGCGCCGCAGGCGAAACGGACTTAGATCCGTACGCGGCGCGAGGACCACGCGGAATGAAACAAGGCGAGGCCTCGGGCCTCGCCTTTTCTTTTTGTCTCGTCTCGCGTCGCTGCCGGCCCGCCGCTCAGTAGTTCGGCCACAGGCCGGGACTGGCGATCTCGGCCAGATTGCCGTCGGGGTCGCGGAAATAGAGGCTGGTGGCGCCCCTGGGCCAATGCACCTCGCCCTCGATCTCCACCCCGTGGGCGGTGAGGTGGGCGCGCCAGGGCTCGATATCCGCGGCCGCCACGGCCAAGGCGAAGTGCAGCCGCCCTGCCCCGTCATGGGCCGGAATGGCACCGCCGAACGGCAGAGGGATGGGCGCATCGGCCGAGCCGCGCCGGAACAGCAGCAGCACGGTATCGCCCACCGGATAGGCCGCGAAGCGCTCATCCGCCATCATGGGCGCAAGGCCGAGCACGCCCTCGTAGAAGCCGCGCGCCCGGACAAGGTCGTCCACATAGAGCCCGGTCTCGATCACGCGGCCGAGCGGCGGGGCGCCGGCGCGGGGCGGGCTCATCCGCTCACCACAGATTGAGGGTGGCGCGGGCTTCCTCGGACATGCGGCCCTGGTCCCACGGCGGGTCGAAGGTGATGTCCACCTTCACCTCCGCCACGCCCGGCACCGAGGCGACGGCGCTCTCCACCATGCCCGGAAGCTCGGCTGCGGCGGGGCAGTTGGGGGTGGTCAGGGTCATCTGGACCGCGACGGTGTGGTTGTCCGCGATGTCCACCTTGTAGATCAGCCCGAGCTCGTAGATGTCCACGGGGATCTCGGGGTCGTAGACGGTCTTGAGCGCGACCACGATCCCATCGGTCAGCCGCTCCAGCTCCGCGTCGGGAATGGTGGACTGGATCTGCGGCGCATTTGCCGCCTCGGGCGCCTTCGTATCGGTCATGCGAACAAATCCTGCGCCTTGACGAGGGCGTCCACGAGACGGTCCACGTCAGCGCGCGTGTTGTAAAGGGCTAAGGATGCGCGGCACGTCGCCGTAGCTCCATATCGGGCCAAAAGCGGCTGGGCGCAATGGGTGCCAGCCCGCACCGCCACCCCGTAGCGGTCGATCACGGTGGCCACATCGTGCGGATGGGCGCCCTTCATCTCGAAGGAAATGATGGCGCCCTTGTCCGGCGCGGTCCCGATGATGCGCAGGGAATTCAGCGCTCCCAAGCGTTCGTGGGCATAGAGCGAGAGCGCGTGCTCGTGCGCGGCGATGCGGTCGCGGCCGATGGACTGGACATATTCCATTGCAGCGCCAAGGCCGATGGCCTGCACGATTGGAGGCGTTCCAGCCTCGAAACGGTGGGGCGGCACGCCGTAGGTGACGTAATCCTCCGTCACCTCGCGGATCATCTCGCCGCCCCCCTCATAGGGCGGCATCTCCTCCAGCAGGGCCTTCTTGCCGTAAAGCAGGCCGATGCCGGTGGGGGCATAGAGCTTGTGGCCGGTGACGGCGTAGAAATCCACGTCGAGGTCGCGCACGTCCACCGGCATGTGGACGATGGCCTGGCAGCCATCCACCACCACCTTGGCGCCGACCGCGTGCGCGGCCTTGGCGATCTCCTTGATGGGGGTCACGGTGCCAAGCACGTTCGACATGTGGGTGATGGCGACGATGCGCGTGCGCTCGTTCAGCAGCGCCAGGAACGCCTCGAAATCGAACGACCCATCCTCGCGCACCGGCGCCCAGCGGATCACCGCGCCCTTGCGCTCGCGCAGGAAGTTCCACGGCACAATGTTGGAATGGTGCTCCATGATGGAGAGCACGATCTCGTCCCCCGGCCCGATGGACTGGCCGAGCGAGGAGGCCACCGTGTTGATGGCGCCCGTGCCGGAGCGGGTGAAGATCACCTCGTCATCGGATTCCGCGTTCAGGAACGCGCGCGCGGTGGAGCGGGCATGCTCGAACGCCTCGGTGGCGGCATTGGCGAGATAATGCAGGCCGCGGTGGACGTTGGAATATTCCCGCTCGTAGGCGGTCACCATGCGCTGGATGACCTGGCGCGGCTTCTGCGCCGAGGCCGCGTTGTCGAGATAGGTGAGCGGATGGCCATTCACCTCCAGCGCCAGCGCAGGGAAGTCCTGCCGCACCTTTTCCACGTCGAACGTGCCGTCCGTGACGGCGGGGTGGAGACTGGCGGGCGTGCCCGTGACCATCGTGCTCATGACCCGTGTGTCCTTGTGCGATCCTGCGCCCGCGCCCGCCATGGGAACGGGTTGCGGGAGCCGGGCCGGCGCGGAAGGCGCGCCCCCTCGGCTCCCCATGTCCCGCCCCGCCGCGCGGAGGGACGGGTGCGGCAGCCCTCAGGCCGCCCGCTGCGCCAGCCAGCCGACGATCCGCTCCATGAGGAGGTCGCGCAGGGGCTCCGGCTCGACCGGCTCCACCACCTCGCCCACGAAGGCCTGGATCAGCAGCATCTCCGCCTCTTTGGCCGGAAGGCCGCGCGAGCGCATGTAGAACAGCATCTTCTCGTCGAGCGCGCCGGCGGTGGCGCCGTGGCCGCACTGCACGTCATCGGCGAAGATCTCGAGCTCGGGCTTGTTGTCCATCTCCGCATTGTCGCTGAGGAGAAGCGACTGGCTCATCATGCGCCCGTCGGTCTTCTGCGCATCGCGGCGCACCACGATCTTGCCCTGGAACACGCCGCGGGCGTCGTCCGCGAGCACGGTCTTGAACAATTCGCGGCTCTCGCAATGGGCGACCGCGTGGTCGATGAGCAGCGTGGTGTCGGCATGCTGGCGCGCCTTGGCGAGGGTCGCGCCGCGGATGGTGGCGGTGGAGCCCTGGCCGGCGAAGCGGCCGAACACGTTGAGGCGCGACAGGGCCGCGCCCTGCGCCAGCGAGAACACCTCCAGCTGCGCCTTCCGGCCCAGCTCGTAGACGAGCGTGCCGAGATGCAGCGCCGCCTCGCCCTCCTCCTGGATGCGCACGAGGTTCACCTTCGCCCCGTCGCCCACCACCAGCTCCACCGCGTGGTTGGCGAGATAGGGAATGTTGGCCCGGCCGGAGAAGCTCTCCACCAGCGTCAGCTCGGCGCCCTCCTCGACCACCACGACGGTGCGGGTGAAGCCGCTCAGCGGCTCGGCGGACGGGAAGACGTGGGCGATGTGCACGGCCTGTCCGGGCTTGGCGCCAGCGGCGACGCGCACCACCAGCCCCTCGCCGAGGAAGCCGGTATTGAGCGCCAGCGCGCCGTCGTGCCGATCCGGCCCGAGGCTGCCGATGCGCTCCACCAGCGGATCACCGGCGGCAGCCGCGCTCGCCAGCGGCAAGGCGGAGACGCCCGCCGGCAGGCCGGCGAGGTCGGAGGCGCCCCGCGCGAACGCGCCGGACACGAAGAGGATGCGGGCGGCGCCCGGCACCTTCAGGGCCTTGAACGTCGCCTCGGCCTCCTCACCCGCCTCGGGCGCGCCGGACAGGGGCGGGAAGGCGCGCAGGGCGGCGCGCAGGTCGGTGTACTTCCATTCCTCGACGCGCCGGTTCGGCAGGCCGTGCGTCTCAAGCGCCGCGAGCGCGTCGCGGGCAAGGCTGGCGAGCCGGCCGGGGGCCGCGCCGGCGAGACGCGCCTGGAGCGTCGCGAGGATGGTGTCTTCGGTCGCGGTCCGGGCCGCGCGGAGAGGAGCGTTCATGGCTCCGCCCCTCACGCCGCGTCCTGGGCGTAGGCGGCGTAGCCGGATTCCTCCAGCTCCAGCGCCAGCTCGGGTCCGCCGGACCGCACGATGCGGCCCTTGTGCATCACGTGCACGCGGTCGGGCACGATGTGGTCCAGCAGGCGCTGGTAATGGGTGATGACCAGCATGGAGCGGCCGGGCGCGCGCAGGGCGTTGACGCCCTCCGCAACCACCTTCAGCGCATCGATGTCGAGGCCGGAATCGGTCTCGTCGAGGATGCACAGCTTGGGCTCCAGCAGCGCCATCTGCAGGATCTCGTTGCGCTTCTTCTCGCCGCCGGAGAAGCCGACGTTGACGCCACGCCGCAGCATCTCCTGCGAGATGCCGAGCGCCGGGGCCTTCTCGCGCACCAGCTTCAGGAACTCGGGGGTGGAGAGCTCCTCCTCGCCCCGGGTCTTGCGCTGGGCGTTCATGGCCGCGCGCAGGAAGGTCATGTTGGCGACGCCGGGGATCTCGATGGGATACTGGAAGCCGAGGAACAGGCCGGCGGCCGCGCGCGCGTCGGGCTCCAGCTCCAGCAGGTCCTGGCCCTCGAAGGTGACGGAGCCGTCGGTGACCTCATAGTCGGGCTTGCCGGCCAGCACGTAGGAGAGCGTGGACTTGCCGGAGCCGTTCGGCCCCATGATGGCGTGCACCTCGCCGGCGGGGATGGTGAGGTCGAGGCCCTTGATGATCTCGTTCTCGCCGATGCGGGCGTGCAGATTCTTGATTTCGAGCATGTGACGATCCCTGGAATTCGGACACCGCGCGCCGCCGGGGCCGGATCGGCCGGGGCGCTGCGGGAGATGACGGGTTGCGCCGGCGCGCTCCGCGCCGGCCGCAGGTTCAGCCGACCGAGCCCTCGAGGCTCACGGCGATCAGCTTCTGCGCTTCCACGGCGAACTCCATGGGCAGCTGCTGGAGCACGTCCTTGACGAAGCCGTTGACGATGAGCGCCACCGCCTCCTCCTGCCCGAGGCCGCGCTGCAGGCAGTAGAACAGCTGGTCCTCGGAGATCTTGGAGGTGGTCGCCTCGTGCTCGAACTGCGCGGTGCGGTTCTTGGCTTCCATGTAGGGCACGGTATGCGCGCCGCACTGGTCGCCGATGAGCAGCGAGTCGCAGTTGGTGAAGTTGCGCGCGCCGGTGGCCTTCTTGTGGGCGGAGACGAGCCCGCGATAGGTGTTCTCCGACTTCCCCGCCGCGATGCCCTTGGAGATGATCCGGCTCGACGTGTTCTTGCCGAGGTGGATCATCTTCGTCCCCGAATCCACCTGCTGGTGGCCGTTGGAGATGGCGATGGAATAGAACTCGCCCTGGGAGTTGTCGCCGCGCAGGATGCAGCTCGGATACTTCCAGGTGATGGCCGAGCCGGTCTCCACCTGGGTCCAGGAGATCTTGGAATTGTCGCCCCGGCAGTCGCCGCGCTTGGTGACGAAGTTATAGATGCCGCCCTTGCCCTCGGCATCGCCCGGGTACCAGTTCTGGACGGTGGAATACTTGATCTCGGCATCCTTCAGCGCCACCAGCTCCACCACGGCGGCGTGCAGCTGGTTCTCGTCACGCTGGGGCGCGGTGCAGCCTTCCAGATAGCTCACATAGGCGCCCTCGTCGGCGATGATGAGGGTGCGCTCGAACTGGCCGGTGTTGCGCTCGTTGATGCGGAAGTAGGTGCTGAGCTCCATCGGGCAGCGCACGCCCTTGGGGATGTAGACGAACGAACCGTCCGAGAACACCGCCGAGTTGAGCGTCGCGTAGAAATTGTCCGTGACCGGTACGACCGAGCCGAGATACTTCCTCACCAGCTCGGGATGCTCGCGGATGGCTTCCGAGATGGGCATGAAGATCACGCCCGCCTTGGCGAGCTCGGCCTTGAAGGTGGTGGCCACCGACACGCTGTCGAACACCGCGTCCACCGCCACCCTGGTGCCGCCCGTGCTCTCGATGCCGAGCAGCGCGTCGCGCTCGCGCAGCGGGATGCCGAGCTTCTCGTAGGTCTTCAGGATTTCCGGGTCGATCTCGTCGATGGACTTCGGCGCGGCCTTGGGCGCCGAGTAATAATAATAGTCCTGGAAATCGATGCGCGGATAGCTGACCCGGGCCCAGGTCGGCTCCTCCATGGTCAGCCAGCGACGATAGGCGTCGAGGCGCCATTCCAGCATCCATTCCGGCTCGTTCTTCTTGGCCGAGATGAAGCGGATCGTGTCCTCGGAAAGGCCCTTGGGGGCCTTCTCGCTCTCGATGTCGGTGACAAAACCGTACTTGTACTGGTCCACGTCGATCGCGCGGACGCGTTCGACGGTTTCCTGAACCGCAGGCATCTTCTCGTCTCCTCTCCCGCGCGGGGTCAAGGCCCGCGGGTCAAGTCCGTTTGCCGCCCGCTGGCGGCGCTTTCCTCAGGCCGCGCGTGACGCCCGGCCCCTCAACTGCGGCACGACCCTCTCCAAGGCCGCCACCGCTTGATCCACATCCTCTTGCGTGCTCGCCCAGCCCAGCGAGAGCCGGATGGCCCCCTCGGCCCGGGCCGCCGGCAGGCCCATGGCCGCCAGCACGTGGGAGGCGCCCACCTTTCCCGAGGAGCAGGCCGCGCCGGCACTGACACTTACGTGGGCAAGGTCCAGCGCGATCACCAGTGTCTCGGCCCGCAAACCCGCGAATGACAGCATTGCGGTATTGGGTAGCCGCTCTGCTTCGGCCGCGATGACCTGTGCACCGGCAACGCGAGCCAACACCTCCCGCTCCAATGCGTCCCGCAGCGACACGAGCCGTGCGGCCTCGGTGGCCAGGTTCGCGCCGGCAGCCGCCGCCGCGGCGCCGAAGCCGGCGATGGCCGCCACGTTCTGCGTTCCCGCCCGCAAGCCGCGCTCCTGCCCGCCGCCGGCAAGCAGCGGTGCCGGGCGATGGTCCGCCCCGGCCGCCACCAGCGCGCCAGCACCCTGCGGGCCGCCCAGCTTGTGCCCTGAAAGGGCGAGGAAATCGACACCCAGCGCACCGATATCCAACGCCATGCGGCCGGCCGCCTGCACCGCGTCGCAGAACACCACGCCGTCATGCGCGCGCACCCGCGCCGCAGCTTCGGCGACGGGCTGGACCACGCCGGTCTCGTTGTTGGCGGCCATCAGCGCCAGCAGGACCCGGCGACCGGCGGCCGAATGACGGGCGAGCGCATCGTCGAGGGCGCAGAGGTCCAGGCGCCCGGCGCCATCCACCGGCAGCACCTCCACCGCATCAGCGGGGAAGCGGTGGCCACGCAGCACGGCGGGGTGCTCCACGGCGCTCACCAAAAGCACGTCGCACCGGCAGGCCCGCCCGTCCCGCTCCAGCGCGGGGGACAGCGCGAGCGCGGCAGCCTCGGTGGCGCCGGAGGTGAAGACCACGCCGCGCGAGGGCGCCCCGACGAGCCGCGCCACGGCGCTGCGCGCCGCCTCCAGCCGGGCGCGCGCGGCGCGGCCCTCGGCATGGACGGACGAGGCATTGCCGGGCGCGTCGAGCAGATCGAGCAGGACGGCCCGCGCCTCGGGGCGCAGCGGGCTCGTGGCATTGTGATCGAGGTAGAACCGGCGCGCGGGCGCGCGCCCGGCCGGCGACAAGCCCTCGGCCGGGCGGAGAGTGGCCTGCGACCGCGCTGTGTCGCTCGCGCTCATCCCCGCCTCCCGTTCCGCCCCGCCCAACACGGTCCGGAACATGCGCCAGGCTTGCAATTGCCGGCAATCTCGGTCATAGGACAAACTTCACCCGTTCTCGCATCGCAGCGCCCTTCGGTTTGCGCAGCCGGCGGGAACAGATTAGAATTATTCTAAAGACTTAGGTCGTCTCTGTCCGTAAGTCAATCATTACCGTTTCGGCGTCAAGTCGTTAGGGTGATGTGGGCGGATCTGCCGCCGGGAAGCCGCGCTTTCCCACAAGGTCCGCCGTTAATCCGCGCGCCATTGCCACCCAGAGGTTGCAGGACTTCCATGCCAGAAGTGATCTTCCCCGGCGAAAAGGGGCGCCTCGAAGGCCGCTACCAGCCCGCCAAGACCCGCAATGCGCCCATCGCCATCATTCTTCATCCGCACCCGCAGTTCGGCGGCACGATGAACAATCCGGTGGTGTACAATCTCTACTATCAGTTCGTGAACCGCGGCTTCTCGGTGCTCCGCTTCAATTTCCGGGGCGTCGGCCGTTCGCAGGGCTCGTTCGACCACGGCACCGGCGAGCTGTCGGACGCCGCCGCCGCGCTCGACTGGGCGCAGTCCGTCAATCCGGATGCGCGGGCGTGCTGGATCGCCGGCTTCTCGTTCGGCGCGTGGATCGGCATGCAGCTGCTCATGCGCCGGCCGGAGGTGGAGGGCTTCATCTCCATCGCCGCGCCCGCGAACCTCTATGACTTCTCCTTCCTCGCGCCCTGCCCCTCCTCGGGCCTGTTCGTCCATGGCGACAAGGACGCGGTGGTGCCCACCTCCGCGGTGCAGACTCTGGTGGAGAAGCTGAAGACCCAGAAGGGCATCGTCATCGAGCAGCAGGTGGTGCCCGGCGCCAACCACTTCTTCGACGGCAAGACCGAGGAGCTGATGGGCGTGGTCGGGACCTATCTCGACAAGCGCCTGCCCGGCACCCGCAAGGACAGCGCGGCCTGATCCGCCGTTCCGTTTAATGCTTCAACGGCGCGCTTCGGCGCGCCGTTTTTGTTTGGCGCCCCGCAATGGACTGACGCGGTGCTCCTGCCTCCCCCGCAAGGGGAAGGTGGCAGCAGCGCCCCTCACGGCTGGAACAGCACCCCGCCCGTGGTCGGCACCGCCACGCCCGTGGTGGTGGGGAACGTCAGCGGCAGGCCGTTGAGCGCCCGGGCGGCGAGGAAGCCGAAGGCGTGCGCCTCCAGCGCGTCGCCGGACCAGCCCACCTCGTCGGCCGTGCGCACCTGCACCCCGAGCCGCGCCGCCAGCATGGCAAGAAGCGTCGGATTGCGCGCGCCGCCTCCGGCCACGATCCACGCCGCCGGCGCCCTCGCGAGATGCCGCACCACCGCCGCCACCGTGGCCGCCGTGAGCGCCGTGAGCGTGGCCGCGCCATCCTCCAGCGACAGGCCGTCAAGGCCCATGCGCTCCGCCACGAACAGGCGGAAGGCGTTGCGGTCCAGCGACTTCGGCGGTGGCTTTGCGAAGAAGGGGTGATCCAGAACCGCCGACAGCCGCTCCTCATCGATCCGGCCGCGGGCGGCCGTGCGGCCGTCCGCATCGAACGGCACGCCGGTGCGGGCGAACAGGAAGTCGTCCAGCAGCGCATTGCCCGGCCCGGTGTCGCAGGCGACCGGCGGGGCATCGCCATCGAGCACCGTGACGTTGGCGACGCCGCCCACGTTCAGCACCGCCACCGGCTGCGGCAGGGCGAGCCGCCGCGCCAGCGCCCGGTGGAACACCGGCACCAGCGGCGCCCCCTCCCCGCCAGCCGCCACGTCGGCGGCGCGGAAATCGGCCATCACCGGCACGCCGAGGCTGCGGGCGAGGCGCTCGCCCGCGCCGATCTGCACGGTCAGGCCCGCTTCGGGCCGGTGGAACACGGTCTGCCCATGGAAGCCCACGAGGTCGATGTCGCCAGGCGTCAGGCGCAGCTGCTCCAGCAGCCGCAGCACCGCAGCCGCGTGCAGATCGGTGATGCGTTCCTCCGCCGCGCGCAGCACGCCGGGCCGGTCGGTGCGGTGGTTGAGGCCGCGCGCGTCCTCCATGGCCTGAACCAGCAGCGCGCGGGTCTCCGCGTCATAGGGCGCGGTGAGCGCTGCGCCGAGCCAGAACACCTCCTCGCCATCGGTCTCGATCAGGGCGGCGTCGATGCCGTCCATGGAGGTGCCGCTCATGAGCCCGACGACGCGCATCCTTCAGCCCCCCACCCATTGCCCTGTGCATTCCCGGCGCGGACCTGATACACCACCGCACCTTTCCGGCGCATGAGCGCCCCCAAGAAGACCGATTGAAAGATGACCACCACCTTCCGCTCCGACTTCCTGCGCACGCTCCACGAGCGCGGCTACATCCACCAGTGCTCGGACCTCGAGCGCCTCGACGCCAAGGCCGCGGAAGGGCCGATTACCGCCTATATCGGCTTCGACGCCACCGCATCGAGCCTGCATGCGGGGCACCTGCTCTCCATCATGATGCTGCGCACCCTGCAGCGCACCGGCCACCGGCCGATCGCGCTCATGGGCGGCGGCACCACCAAGATCGGCGACCCGTCCGGCAAGGACGAGGCCCGCAAGATGCTGACCGACCAGCAGATTTCGGACAACATCGCCTCCATCCGCAAGGTGTTCGCGCGCTTCCTCGATTTTGAGGGTGGCGCGATCATGGAGAACAACGCGGCCTGGCTGGACGAGCTGAAATACATTCCCCTCCTGCGGGAAGTGGGGCCGCACTTCACCATCAACCGCATGCTCACGTTCGATTCGGTGAAGCTGCGGCTGGAGCGCGAGCAGCCGCTCACCTTCCTCGAATTCAACTACATGATTTTGCAGGCCTATGACTTCGTGGAGCTGTCCAAGCGCCACGGCTGCATCCTGCAGATGGGCGGCTCCGACCAGTGGGGCAACATCGTCAACGGCATGGAGCTGGGCCGCCGCATGCACGGCGCCGACCTGTTCGCGCTGACGACACCGCTGCTCACCACCTCCTCCGGCGCCAAGATGGGCAAGACCGCCGGCGGCGCGGTGTGGCTCGATGCCGACCTCTTGAGCCCCTACGAATACTGGCAGTACTGGCGCAACGCCGGCGACGCGGATGTCGAGCGCTTCCTGAAGCTCTTCACCGAGCTGCCGCTGGACGAGATCGCCCGCCTCGCCGCGCTGGAAGGCCAGGAGATCAACCACGCCAAGGAGGTGCTCGCCACCGAGGCGACCGCGCTCCTGCACGGCCGCGACGCCGCCGAGAAGGCGCGCGAGACCGCCCGCACCACCTTCGCCGAGGGTGCGCTGGCCGTGGACCTGCCCACCGTCGAGCTGCCGCGCGCGAAGCTGGAGGCGGGCATCCCCGTCGCCAACGCGTTCGTGGAGGCCGGCCTCGTCGCTTCCACCAGCGAGGCGCGGCGCCAGATCAAGGGCGGCGGCCTGAAGGTCAACGACGCCGCCGTCACCGACGAGAAGGCGGCGCTGGACCTTGCCGCGCTCACGCCGGAAGGCGTGGTGAAGCTCTCGCTGGGCAAGAAGAAGCACGTGCTGCTGAAGCCGGTGTAAGGGACGCCGCGCGCGCCTCTCCCTGCTTCAGCCACAAAGCCGCGTCATGTGGCGCGGGATTGACGGTCCGGGCCGGCTTGCGTAAGCGCTCGCCCTTCACACACAGCAGAAGAACGCCGCGCGCCCCATGGCCGAACCCTCCTCCTCGCCCCGCATCTCCTTCGTCTCCCTCGGCTGCCCCAAGGCGCTGGTGGATTCGGAACGCATCGTCACGCGGCTGCGCGCCGAGGGCTATGAGCTGACCAAGAGCCACCAGGGCGCGGACCTCGTCATCGTCAACACCTGCGGCTTCCTCGACAGCGCCAAGGCGGAAAGCCTGGAGGCCATCGGCTCGGCGCTGGCGGAGAACGGCAAGGTGGTGGTGACCGGTTGCATGGGCGCCGAGCCCGAGCAGATCCGCGAGGTGCACCCGAGCGTCCTCGCCATCACCGGCCCGCAGCAGTACGAGAGCGTGCTTGCCGCCGTGCATCAGGCGGTGCCGCCCAAGCACGACCCCTTCCTCGACCTCGTGCCCGAGCAGGGCATCAAGCTGACGCCCCGGCACTACGCCTATCTCAAGATCTCCGAGGGCTGCTCCAACCGCTGCACCTTCTGCATCATCCCCAAGCTGCGCGGCGACCTCGTCTCCCGCCCCGCCGCCGACGTGCTGCGCGAGGCCGAGCGGCTGGTGAAGGCGGGGGTGAAGGAGCTGCTCGTCATCTCGCAGGATACCTCGGCCTACGGCGTCGACCTGCGCTACGCGCCGAGCCAGTGGGGCGACAAGGAAGTGGCCGCCCGCTTCCTCGACCTCGCCGGCGCGCTGGGCGAACTCGGCGCCTGGGTGCGGCTGCACTATGTCTACCCCTACCCGCACGTGGATGCGGTGATGGAGCTGATGGCCGCCGGCAAGGTGCTGCCCTATCTCGACATCCCGTTCCAGCACGCGAGCCCCACCGTGCTCAGGCGCATGAAGCGCCCGGCCTCGCAGGAGAAGACCCTGGCGCGCATTCAGGCGTGGCGGCAGGCGGTGCCGGACCTCACCCTGCGCTCCACCTTCATCGTCGGCTTCCCAGGCGAGACCGAGGCCGAGTTCGAGGAGCTGCTGTCGTTCCTCGAAGAAGCCGAGATCGACCGCGCCGGCGCCTTCAAGTTCGAGCCGGTCCGCGGCGCCGATGCCAACGCCCTGCCCGATCCGGTGCCGGACGAGGTGAAGCAGGACCGCTACGACCGCTTCATGCGCACGCAGCAGAAGGTCTCCGCCCGCCGGCTGAAGAAGAAGGTGGGCACGCGCCAGCAGGTCATCATCGATTCCGTGAGCGCGGATGGCGCCATCGGCCGCACCAAGGGTGATGCGCCGGAGATCGACGGTACGGTGCGCGTGCTCTCGCGCCGGCCGCTCAGGGTGGGCGAGATCGCCACCGTGAAGATCGAGGCCGCCGGCCCCTACGACCTCACCGGCACCGCCGTCGGCTTCTGATCCGGCGGCTCAGGCCTCCTCCGGCACCCGCTCTGCCACCACGGCGGCGAGGATGTCGGCGGCGGCGGTGATGTCCGCCTCGCTCACGTCCAGCGGCGGCAGGAAGGCCAGCACGTCGCCGAAGACCGCCACATCGAGCCCAAGCTCCGCCAGCGCCTCGGCCAGCGGCGCGGCCGGCCCGGTGCAGGCGAGCCCCTGCGCGAGGCCCATGCCCACCACCTCTCGAAACAGGTCCGGCCGGGCGTAGCGCAGGCCCGCGAGCCGGTCCTCCAGCAGCCAGCCCAGCGCCTGGATGCGCGCCTCGAACCCCTCGGCGAACATGGCGGCGAGCATCTCGCCGGCCGCCGCTGCCTGCGCCTCGTCGACAGGCGGCCGCGACGGCGGTAGGGCGCGGGCGTGGCGTGCAGAGAGCACGAGGGCCGCAACGGGCAGGCCGGCGCCCTCCCCCACCAGCATCAGGTCCGGCGTCACGCCGCGCCATTCATGGGCGAAGGCCATGCCGGTGCGGCCGAGGCCGGCGTCGGTCTCATCGAACACCAGCGGCAGGCCATAGTCGTCCGCCAGCGTGCGGAGCGTCGCCAGCAGGCCGCCATCCACCGTCGCAAGACCGGCGGCGCGGCGGAGCGAGGCGATAAAGAGCCCGGCGGTGCGCGGGGTGATCGCGGCTTCCACGGCGCCCGGGTCGTCGGACAGCGTGGCCACCTCCGCATCGGCGGCCAAATCGGGCGGCAGCGGCAGGCCGCCGGCGAGCACCAGCAGCTCGCGCCGCTTGGGGCGGCCGGCGGTGCGGTGATGGGTGCGGATGGTCTCCAGCGCCAGACGGCGGGCGCTGGCGGCGTCCGGCACCAGCAGGGCCGTATCACCGAAGGAGTGGGCGGTGAGCAGCGCGCAGGCCTCCGGCGGCGCGATCGCGGCGTCCAGGGCGGGCTCGGCGGCGTCCGGCTCTGGGCCAACGGCGAGCAGGCGGGCGCCGGAGAAGTCCAGCCGGGCGGCAGTGGCATCCGGCGCAGGCGCAGGGGGGGCGGCCGAGCTGTCGGCGACCATCGGCGCACCGAACGGCGGCGAGATGGACGCGCCTGCCGCCTGGCGTCCGGCGCCGTGGAAGGGCGCGCGCGCCTGACGCGGGACGATGGCAGTAGCGGCGGGTTGGGAAGGAGCAGTGGGGAGTGTTGCGGGCGTGAGGCGCTCACTGCCGTCCCCAGCGAACTCCGCGGTGGTCCGCAGCGGTGAGGACGTCGACGAGGGCTCCGGCTCGGTCGCCGGACGCGTCTCGCCGGAAGACGCCGCGCCCGCGGCGGGCGATGTCCCGACCTCCGCCGCAGCGCCATCTGCCGCCCGCGCCGACCCGTTCGTGCCGCTGTCCCCGCTCATGCCCGGCCCCTCCGCCTCAAGACGCGGAGGAGCAGTCTACCACTTTCCGGCGGCCACGCGGGCGGCTTGTCTCTCGGACAGCGTGAAAGCGCGTTCCAGCGCACCGTCGCGCACCCAGCCGCCGGCATCGCGCCGCCAGTATTCGAGGACCCGCAGGGGGATCACCGTCATGGTCTCGCCGATGGCGCAGCCGTCCATGCCGGTGAGGCGCTCGGCCTCAGTGGTGTGGATGGGAGGATCGCCATAGAGCCCGTCGCCATTGTCGGCGATGGCGTCCGCCACCCGGCGCCACCCGTCGCCGCGGGCATCGGCGTACGAGCAGCACACGGTGAAGGCCCGCAGGCAGTGCTGGCACACCACCTCCACCAGCGCCGCCTCCTCCGCCAGCGGCTCGGCCTTCCAGTGCGGCGCGAACGGCTCGAAGCGGGGCACGCCGTTTTCGTCGTACCAGAGCGGCGCATCGGGGATGCGCGAGAGGATGTCGTCGTAGGAGCCCTTCACGGCGGCCTCAATCATACTTGATGTAGGAGAAGCGCAGGTCGTGCTGCGGCGTGCCCTCCAGCGGCGCGTCGGGCGCGGCGCCGGGCTGCCATTGCACCACCTCCTCGATCTTCCTGGCGAGGGCGAAATCGCGCACGGTGATGCCCTTGGCGTCATGGGACTGGAGGCGCACCTCGACCCAGGCGTACGAAGCCGTGAGGTCCGGATGGTGCCACGCGGCCTCGGCCAGATGGCCCACGCAATTGATGACCATCAGCGTGCCCTTCCAGCTGTTGGTCCTGTAGGTGCGGCGGATCCAGCCGTCCTCATAGCGCCAGTGGGGCAGCTCGGCGGCGAGGCGCGCGGTGATCTCCTCAGGGCTGAAGGTTGCCTTGCGATCCACGGTCATGGCGTTCCTCCTGCTGCCGGTGCGCCCCCCGGGGTGTTGATCTGGCACAGGGCGATGCGCCGGCGAATGCTGTATATGCTGCATCCGAAAGGGCTGGCCCGCCACCGGCGGCGCCCGTCCGCAACCGAGCAGCAAGCCTCCGGGATCAGCATGTCAACCGCCCTCGCCTTCCTCGTCAACGCGCTCATCGTGGTCGCCACCGTCGCCGCCATGGAAGGGGTGGCCTGGGCCGCGCACAAATACATCATGCACGGCTTCGGCTGGGGCTGGCACAAGTCGCACCACGAGCCGCGCCACGGCGTGTTCGAGCGTAACGATCTGTATGCCGTCCTGTTCGCCGGCATCGCCATCGCCCTGATCTATTTCTACCGCAACGGCGGACCGCTGCTGTGGGTGGGCGTGGGCATGACGGTCTACGGCTTCCTCTATTTCTTCGTGCACGACGGCATCACCCACCAGCGCTGGCCGTTCCGCTACGTGCCGCGCAACGGCTACCTGAAGCGCCTCGTGCAGGCGCATCGGCTGCATCATGCGGTGGAGGGCAAGGAGGGCTGCGTGTCGTTCGGCTTCATCTACGCCCCGCCGCCGGCCGCGCTGAAGGCGAAGCTGAAGAAGCTGCACGGCGGCAGCCTGAAGCACACCGAGCCTGCGGAGTAGCGCCAGCGTTCATCCGGCACCGGAACGCAAAAGAGGCGGCCCCGCGAGGGCCGCCTCTTTCGTTTTGCGTGGCGCTTCAGGCTCAGGCCTTGACCAGCGGCAGCTTCGGCACCGGGCTGCCGGAGCGTCCGGAGCCGCCGCCCGCCGGGCCGGACCGGGGGCCGGACTTCGGCCCGCCCTTGGGTCCGGACTTCGGACCCTTGGGGCGCGCCACCTTGGCCTTGGCCACCGGCTTGCGGCGCTTGGCGGCGGGGGCGATCTTGTCCGGCTTGGGGGTGACGGGGCCTTCGGGGAACTCGAAGCCGAGCTTCGAGTCGCGTCCCTCGCCCTCCACCACCACGCGGACATGCCCGCCGTTCTTGAGCGCGCCGAACAGGACCAGATCGGCGAGCGGGGTCTTGATGTACTCCTGGATGACGCGGGCCATGGGGCGCGCGCCCATCTGCTCGTCGTAGCCGCGCTCCACCAGCCACGCGCCCGCCTCGTCGGAGAGCTCGATGGTGACGTTGCGGTCGGCGAGCTGCGCCTCCAGCTGCAGCACGAACTTCTCCACCACCTGGGTGATGATGTCCGTGGTGAGGTGGCCGAACGGGATCACCGCGTCGAGCCGGTTGCGGAACTCCGGCGCGAAGGTGCGGTTGATGGCCTCCGAATCGTCACCCTCGCGCTTGGTGCGGGTGAAGCCGTAGGCCGGCTTGGCGAGGTCGGCGGCGCCCGCGTTGGTCGTCATGATCAGGATGACGTTGCGGAAATCCACCTGCTTGCCGTTGTGGTCGGTCAGCTTCCCGTGGTCCATCACCTGCAGCAGGATGTTGAACAGGTCCGGATGGGCCTTCTCGATCTCGTCCAGCAGCAGCACGCAGTGCGGGTTCTGGTCCACCCCGTCGGTGAGCAGGCCGCCCTGGTCGAAGCCCACATAGCCGGGAGGCGCGCCGATGAGGCGGCTGACCGTGTGCCGCTCCATGTACTCCGACATGTCGAAGCGCAGCAGCTGCACGCCGAGGATGGAGGCGAGCTGCTTGGCCACCTCGGTCTTGCCGACGCCGGTGGGGCCGGAGAACAGGTAGCTGCCGATCGGCTTCTCCGGCTCCCGCAGGCCCGCGCGGGCGAGCTTGATGGAGGCGGCGAGCGCGTCGATGGCCTTGTCCTGGCCGTAGACCACCCGCTTCAGGGTCGTCTGCAGGTTGGCCAGCACCTCGGCATCGTCCTTGGAGACGGTCTTCGGCGGGATCCGCGCCATGGTGGCGATGGTCGCCTCGATCTCCTTGAGGCCGATGGTCTTCTTGCGCTTGGCCTCGGGCAGCAGCATCTGCGCCGCGCCGCTCTCGTCGATCACGTCGATCGCCTTGTCGGGCAGCTTGCGGTCATGGATGTAGCGGGCCGAGAGCTCCACCGCGGCCTTGATGGCCTCGTTGGTGTAGCGCAGCTTGTGGTAGTCCTCGAAATAGGGCTTCAGCCCCTTCAGGATCTCGATGGCGTCCGGCACGGTGGGCTCGGCCACGTCGATCTTCTGGAAGCGGCGGACGAGGGCGCGGTCCTTCTCGAAATACTGGCGGTATTCCTTGTAGGTGGTCGAGCCCATGCAGCGCAGGGTGCCCGAGGCCAGCGCCGGCTTCAGGAGGTTGGACGCATCCATGGCCCCGCCCGAGGTCGCACCGGCGCCGATGACCGTGTGGATCTCGTCGATGAACATGATCGCGTTCGGATAGGCCTCGATCTCCTTCACCACCTGCTTCAGGCGCTCCTCGAAGTCGCCGCGATAGCGGGTGCCGGCGAGCAGCGCGCCCATGTCGAGGGCGAAGACGGTGGCGGTGGCGAGCACCTCCGGCACCTCGCCGTCATTGATGCGCTTGGCGAGGCCTTCGGCGATGGCGGTCTTGCCGACGCCGGGGTCGCCCACGAACAGCGGGTTGTTCTTCTGCCGGCGGCAGAGGATCTGGATGGTGCGCTCGATCTCCTTGGCGCGGCCGATGAGGGGATCGATCTTGCCCTCGTGCGCCTTCTTGTTGAGGTTCACGCAGTAGGCGTCGAGCGCATCGGCCTTCTTCTTCTGCTCGTCGCCGGACTTGGTCTCGGTCTCCTCCTCGGCGCCGCGCACGGGCCGGCTCTCGGACATGCCGGAGCGCTTGGCGATGCCGTGGGAGATGTAGTTGACCGCGTCGTAGCGCGTCATGTCCTGCTCCTGCAGGAAATACGCGGCATGGCTCTCGCGCTCGGCGAAGATGGCGACCAGCACGTTGGCGCCGGTGACCTCCTCGCGGCCGGACGACTGCACATGGATCACCGCGCGCTGGATGACGCGCTGGAAGCCGGCGGTGGGCTTGCTGTCGTCAGAGCCGGACTGGACGAGATTTTCCAGCTCGGTGTCCACGTATTCGATGAGATTGCGGCGAAGCTTCTCCATGTCGACGTTGCAGGCCCGCATCACCGCTGCGGCGTCCTGATCGTCCACGAGGGAGAGGAGCAGGTGCTCGAGGGTCGCGTACTCGTGGTGGCGTTCGTTGGCGAGGGCCAGCGCACGGTGGAGCGACTGTTCGAGGCTGCGTGAGAAAGTAGGCATCGACACCTCGTTTCGCGCGTCACCCCCGTCCGTCGGAGACCCCGCCGGCTCGTGGAGCGCGTGCGCCATTCACACAAACTTCGTACTGGATGCCGCAGTGCGCAAGCCCCTCATGTGGCCGAAACCGGTTCCCGCGGATCCGTGATCGGCGACCATGCGGCCGCACGCCGGCGCCCGAAGCGGCTGCGGCCGGCTCCGGTTCGAGTGGGCATTTTCAAGCGCTGGCGCTGCTTTCGGGCGATCGGCCGCGATCCGTCGCGGCGGCCCCGGGGAACGGCTCTAGCGGCCGCTCACTTCTTTTCCATCACGCACTGGAGCGGATGCTGGTGCTTGCGGGCGAAGTCCATCACCTGGGTGACCTTGGTCTCGGCCACCTCATAGGTGAAAACGCCGCACTCGCCCACGCCATGGTGATGGACGTGCAGCATGATGCGGTTGGCGTCGTCGCGGTTCTTGTTGAAGAACCGCTCCAGCACGTGAACCACGAACTCCATGGGGGTGTAGTCGTCGTTCAGCAGCAGGACGCGATACAGGCTCGGCCGCTTGGTCTGCGGCTTGGTGCGGGTGATGACGGCCGTTCCCGGACCGTCGCCACCGGGGCGCCGCGGGGTTTCGGGACCGGCCATGCGGACCGCCTGAAGCGAGAAATTGGAAACGTGCATCATATCCGTCGCGCTTTCACCCGCTCTCCCGGCCATGGCTCGGAGGGTAGCGCTGCTCCCTGATCGCTCCGGATAATAGGAAGCGCGCGGCCCTTCCGCCAGAGGCGGAGCCTGTCGGGGAACGACAAAGGCCCGGCACGGGGCCGGGCCTTGTTGACGCAGCTACGCGCGCGGCTCACGCAGAGCCGCAGATGCCGGGCGACGCAGAACCGCTGCCCCGGCGGTCCGCCCGCGGTGCGGGCAGAACCGTTCCCTCAGGGAGGGAAGGCCGTCCCTCAGCGGGGGAACTTGCCGAAAGAGGTCTCGAAGGGCTTGTAGGCCTCCTTCGCGAGCTCGGTGTACAGCTCGCCGATCTTGGTCGCCTGGGCCACGGCGCCCTCGTAGGCGGACTTCAGATAGGTCTGCTGGATCTCGATGGCCTGCTCGACGGTCTTGGCGCCGAGCAGCTTCTCCAGCGCCGCGGTGCTCTGCTCGAACGAGGCCTTGGTGTAATCGGCGATCTCGACCGCGATGGCCTGGGCGCTCTTCGAGAGAGTGCCGAAGCTCTTCATGGCGGCTTCGATGTTGTCCTTGCTGATCTTCTGCAGCTCTTCAGCGTTCTGAACCATGGGAGTCCCCTTTTCCGCCAGCTATCGCGCCGGCCCCGCGTCGAGTGGATTATGCCTCCGCTCAGCTGTGGATATTATGCACTGCAGCACGGCCGTCAAGTGAATTTTGTGCAGCGCACAATATGGCACCGCCGCCCGGTTTACGCCTTGGTAACTCCGCGTTTTTAGGGTCAGCAGCAGGTCGCTTCCTTCACTCCCGATGCGACGCACAAGCCTTCGGCAAGGCTTTCCTGTCACAACGGGCGCGGGAAAACCATGACGACTGCGACCTGCGACACGGGACACAAGTTCATGCGGACATCGCCAGCCGGCCTCGCCTTCACCACGAAAGCCCTTGCTTTTGCGGTGCTTGCGGCGTTCACCCTCACCACCACGGTGGCCGACGCGAAGCCGCGCAAGAAGACCCAGGTCGAGCGCAAGGATCGGTCCAAGGCCAGCTCCAAGTCCCGCGCCGTCGCCTCCGCGCCATCGTCCGGACGCGAGGATGCCAGCCGCTGGCATTATGGCTCTTCGGCCATCATCGTGGACGCGAATACCGGCAAGGTCCTGTACGAGGACAATGCGGACGCCCTGCGACACCCTGCCTCAGTCACCAAGATCATGACGCTTTACCTCCTGTTCGAGCAGCTGGAGGCCGGTAATCTCAAGTTGGACAGCAACCTGCAGGTCTCCGCCAAGGCGGCGTCGCAGCAGCCCTCCAAGCTGAACGTGAAGCCGGGCTCCACCATCGAGGTGGAGGACGCCATCAAGGCGCTGGTCACCCGCTCCGCCAACGACGTGGCCGTGGTGATCGCCGAGAACCTGGGCGGCACGGAATCCGACTTCGCGGACATGATGACCGCCAAGGCCCGCGCCCTCGGCATGAGCCGCACCGTGTTCCGCAACGCCTCGGGCCTGCCGAACCCGAACCAGGTGACCACCGCCCGCGACCTCTCCATCCTCGGCCGCGCGGTGCAGGACCGGTTCCCCAAGCAGTACCGGTATTTCTCCACCCGCACCTTCTACTACCGCGGCCAGGCCATCGGTAACCACAACCGGCTGCTCGGCCGGGTGGAGGGCGTGGACGGCATCAAGACCGGCTATACCCAGGCCTCCGGCTTCAACCTCGTCACCTCGGTCAAGCGCGACGGCCGCTACCTGGTGGGCGTGGTGCTGGGCGGCTCATCCGCCGGCTCGCGCGATGCGCGGATGACCGGCCTCATCAACCAGAACCTGTCGGTAGCCTATGCCGGCATGCGCACCGCGCCCAAGGTGACGGAAGTCGCGGAGGCCGCCATTCCGGTCTCCCGCCCGCTGTTCGCCAGCGCCCCCGCCCCGGTGGCCGCCCGCCGCGACGAGGAGCAGCCCCACGCGGTCGCTCCCCTGCCGAAGCCCGCCGCGGCGCAGCTTGCCGGCGGCGATCCCGCCACCACCGCCTCCATTCCCCAGGGCGCGGGCGTGAAGCCCGGTTCCGCCGAGCCGATCCGTCCCACCGCGGTCAAGACCGTCGCCGTGCAGCGGCCGAGCCAGGCGGGCGCCGCCAACGCCCCTGCTCCCACCCCCGCTCCGGTGCAGACGGCGAGCCGCGCCGCGCCGCAGCCTGCGTCCCAGCAGGCGGCCACCCAGTCCGTGGGCGCGCCGATCCTGCCCGTGGGCTTCTCCGCCCCGGCCGGCGTGCTCGGCTATCTCGGCCCGTCCTCCGGCTCGCTCTCCCCCGCCGCTGCAGCCGCCCAGGCCGCCGCGCAGGGCCAGATGCGCCACACCGGCACGCAGACCGCCTCCGCCCAGCCGGCCGCTGCTGCTCCCCAGGCGCCCGCCGGCAAGGACACGTCCCGCCTCGCCTCGGCGGTGGCCAGCACCGCCTCGGAAGAAGCCCTGCGCGCCGCCCGCATCGCCGCCATGGAGCCGGATGACGCCTACGCCCGCGCCGTGCGCGCCGCCCAGCGCCGCGCCGAGCCGGCGGCGGCGCCGCAGCGCCCCATCCGCACCGCATCCCTCGCCCCGGTGGCCGTGCCGCAGCAGGCCGCCGCGCCCAAGCCCGCCGCCAGCGCGTCCGCCATCCCGGCCTCGGCCCGGTCCGGCTGGGGCATCCAGATCGGCGCCTTCGGTGGCGAGCGCGAGGCCAAGGCCAAGCTCGACGCCGCCCGCAGCCGCGCCAAGTCCGTGCTGGGCAGCGCCGATCCCTACACCGAGAAGGTGACCAAGGGGTCGTCCGACCTCTACCGCGCCCGCTTCTCCGGCCTGACCGAGAAGAATGCCCGCGAGGCCTGCCGTTTACTCAAGCGTAACGACTTCGACTGCATGACTCTTAAGAATTGAAGTCCTGCATGAGAATCAGCCATGCTTGCCCAAGATCACGTCCTTGGCTCGATTGATCCTCGCCGCCAGATAGCTGGACCCGCCATGATCGGGGTGGAGCTTCTTCATCAGGGAGCGATGGGCCGCACGGACGGCCTCGGCATCCGCGTCGGGCGGAAGGCCAAGGATCTCGTAGGCCTCCTGCTCGGTCATCGTGCCGTCGCTCCGGCTGCCGGGAGCGCCGCCCATCTGCCCGCCACCCGCATCGGCCTGAGCGTGTTCACGCCAGGCGGGCGCCCGGCGGTCGAGATAAGCTTCGAGTAAGGCCAGGGACTGCGCGTCGCACGCGGCGCGCAGCGCCACCAGCGCCGGGATGTCCAGATCGTCCAGGTTGCTGCCGGCATGGGGGCCGGAGAGGATCCGCCCCCGCATCTCGCCGGTCGAATGGTTCAGCTCCATCTCCAGCAGCGCCGTGCGCACGCCGGAGACCTTCGGCGCCTTGTTGCGGCGGAACAGGCCGCCCAGAAATCCCCCCACCCCCTGCGGATCGAGCCGGCCGAGCAGGCCGATGCCCACCACCGCCAGCGGCACCGCCGCCGCGAACCGCCCGGTGGCGAGCGCGCCAGCCGCGCCCAGCAGCGCGGCATAGGCCAGCGAGCGCATGAGGATGGCCATCAGCACCTTGGGGTCGGCGCGGGTCCACAGCTTGAGGCCGTAGAGGCCGACGGCCAGCAGCACGACGCCGGCGATGAGGCTAATCACGAAGATCTCCCGAAATGGCGGCACGCCGCGCGCGCCGACGGATGGGCAGGCTCCCGGCGGCGGGGCCGGCCGAGGGCGAGGGTGTCGGGGAACGGCATCCGCGCGAACGGCTCAGCGGCCGAGCGCGGCGATGAGGCGGCGCGCGCCGGCATCGCGCCGGGCCTCCAGCGCGGGGGCGCCGCCGGCCGCGTAGGCCGCGACAGCCGCCAGCAGCTGGCGCAGTTCGTGCGGAGCGCGGGCATCGAAGCGGAACCAGGCGCCGCCGGTGATGCGGGCCAGCGCGCGGAAGGTGTCCTCCACCCGCCCGTCGTCGCCCTCCTGGAACATGAACAGGCGCACGCCGCGCAGGGCCAGCTGGCCGGCGGCCTCGGCAAGGCGGTGGGCGTCCTCCTCCATGGCGTCGCCCACGAACACCGCTGCCTTGAGGCCGGAGCGTTCCGCCTCCTGGCCGAGGTGGCCGAGCACGCGGTGGATCTGGGTCAGCCCGCCCTCGCAGGAAATGCGGCGCATGAGCCGCCCCAGCGTCGCGGCATCGGCCACGAAAGGAGAGGCGCGGCACTCATCGTGGCCCCGGTAATAGACGATCTGCATGTCCAGCCCGCCGTGGCTGGCGGCGGCGGCGAACATGTCGGCCTGGATATCGCAGGCGAGCGTCCAGGTGGGCTGACGCGATCCGGTGGCGTCGAGCGCGAAGGCGAGGCGCCCGCGCCCCTGCCCGGCCCGCGCCGGCGGCAGATCGCGCACCGCCGAAAGAAACCGGGCGATGTCGTCGGCGCTCGAAGGCGCCACCGCCCCGTTGGCTTGCGCGCCGGCCTGCCTGCCGGACTGCACGGGGCTCTCGGTGGGGGTTACCTGCGGGCTCTTCTGCCGGTCCTTGTGCGTCATCGATCCCTCTTCGGTCCACACATAATCCCGCGCCCGGGCGGAACCAAGGGCCGTCCCGGAGCATCGGCACGGACAGCGGATCGCCCGGAGCGGACGCCAAGAGAGTTGATGACGGGGCGGCGACACCGTATCTCCTCCCCCGCGCCGTGCGATGGAACGCGGCCGGGGGCAGGAAGGCGAGGCTGGGACATGGCGACATTGCCGAAGGTCGTTGGGCGCGTGGCGGACCTCAGGGCGGCGGTTGCCGGCTTCCGGGCCGAGGGCGCGCGCGTGGCGCTGGTGCCCACCATGGGCGCGCTGCACGCCGGCCACGTGGCGCTGGCCGAGCGGGCGCGCGAGCTGGCGCAGCGCACGGTCGTGTCCATCTTCGTGAACCCCACGCAGTTCGCCCCGCACGAGGATTTCTCGCGCTATCCGCGCACGCTGGAGGCGGACCTGTTCAAGCTGGCGGACGTGGGCGTGGACCTCGTTTACGCGCCCACCCCCACCGAGATGTACCCCGCCGGCTTTGCCACCCGCATCGAGATGGGCGGCCCGGCCGAGGGGCTGGAGACGGATTTCCGCCCGCACTTCTTCGGCGGCGTGGCGATCGTGGTGGGCAAGCTGTTCACCCAGTGCCGGCCGGACTACGCCATGTTCGGCGAGAAGGACTACCAGCAGCTGAAGGTGGTCACGCGCCTCTCGCGCGACCTCGACCTCGGCGTGGAGGTGGTGGGCGTTCCCACCACGCGCGAGGCGGACGGCCTCGCCCTCTCCTCGCGCAACGCCTATCTGGACGAGGAGGAGCGCCGCATCGCCCCGGTGATCTTCACCGCCCTGACGCGGGCGGCCGAGGCCATCCGCGCCGGCACCGCGCCCGACGAGGCGGTTGGCGTGGCGCAGGGGATGATCGCGGCGCTGGGCCTGAAGGTCGACTACGTGGCCGCCCGCAACGCCGAGACGCTGGCGCCGCTGAAGGGGCCGGGCGAGCCGGTCCGGCTGCTGGCGGCGGCGTGGCTCGGCACCACGCGGCTCATCGACAACATCCCGGTGTGAGTTCCGCGCGCCGGTCAGCGCACGACGGGTGCCGGCACGGGGGATGATGCTCGCCGCCATCGGTGGCGCCGGGGGCGGAAGCGCCGCCCGACGCCGGCTGATCGGCACCGCTGCGGCCCGATCGCGCCGGGACCCGGCACGCGGCAGCCGCGCTGCGGGCGGGCTGCTCCGGCGGCCCCGGCGCCTTCAGCCTCGCGGTCGCGGACCTTCGCGGGCCGAGGACCGTGATCCGGGGCCCCCTCTACACCCGCGCCCGGTTACACCGCGCCCATGTAGCTGACGGCGAAAGCGACGATCACGAGCCCGATGCCCACCAGCAGCACCGTGAGGACGCGGCCGGCGGCGAGGCCCTGCCGGGCCTTCACCGCCGGCGTCACCGGCGCCCCTTCCGCGGTGCGGCCGTCGGGCTGGCGGAACGCGCGCTCCTCGCGCGCCTCGACGGGATCCTGCATGGCCGTTCTCCTCACATCGCCCTGATGCTGGGAGAACGCCCGCGCGGCGGCGGGGTTTCCACCCCGCGCCGATAGCGGCGGCCTCAGGCGGCGGCGCGCAGCTTGGCGAACGCCTGGTCCAGGTCCGCCTTGAGGTCCGCCACGTCCTCCAGCCCGATGTGGAGGCGCACGGCCGGGCCTTCCACGTCCCAGTTGGTGGCGGTGCGGTAGTCCGAGCAGTCGAAGGGGATGGCGAGGCTCTCGTAGCCGCCCCACGAATAGCCCATGCCGAACAGCTTCAGCGCATCGAAGAAGGCGGCCACCGCCGCCTCCGGCACCGGATTCAGGATGAGCGAGAACAGCCCGCTGGCGCCGCAGAAATCGCGCTTCCAGATGGCGTGGCCGGGATCGGACGGCAGCGCCGGATGCAGCACGCGGGAGACCTCGGGCCGCGCCGCCAGCCACTCGGCCATCTCCAGCCCCGAGCGCCAGTGCCGCTCCAGCCGCACCGCGAGCGTGCGCAGGCCGCGCGCGCCGAGGGCGGCATCGTCCGGGCTGATGGTGATGCCGAGGGTGCCGTGGGTGGCGATGACCTTCTTCCACGCCGGGCCGACGGCGGAGATGGTGCCGAGGTTCAGGTCGGCGTGGCCGCCGATGTACTTGGTGCCGGCCTGGATGGAGATGTCCACCCCGTGGGCGTGTGGCTTGAAGTAGAGCGGCGTCGCCCAGGTGTTGTCGATGAGGGTGGTGATGCCCTTCTCCCGCGCGATGGCGGTGATGGCGGGCACGTCCTGCATCTCGAAGCTCTGGGAGCCGGGCGATTCGAGGAAGATGGCCCGGGTGTTGGGCCGGATGAGCTCGGTGATGCCGGCGCCGACAAAGGGATCGTAATAGGAGGTCTCCACCCCCAGGCGCTTCAGCACGCTGTCGCAGAAGGTGCGGGTGGGGCGATAGGCGGTGTCCACCATCAGCAGGTGATCGCCGGCGCCCAGCACCGAGAGCAGGGAAATGGTGACGGCAGACAGGCCGGACGGGGTGAGGGCCACGCCGTCGCCGCCCTCGAGCGCGCGCAGCGCCGCCTCGAATCCCTCGGTGGTGGGATTGCCGCGCCGGCCATAGCTGTAGCGGCCGCGATGATGGATGAGGTCGTCATAGGTGGCGGAGAGGACGGTGGAGCCGCGCACGACCGGCGTGTTCACGAAGCCGTCAAAGCGCTGCGGATCGCGTCCCGCATGAACGATCCGGGTGCCGGCGCCGAGGCTTTCCGGAGTGCCTGTTCTCTCATCATGCCCGCTCGCCATGCAAATCTCCTGTGCCTATGGTATCGGAATGCGGTCATGGTGCTATTGACCCATCCGCGCCGAGGGGTTGTGATGGGCGGGATAGACGTCTTGGGTCGTCCCGTCGAGGCCGCGGCAAGATGCGGAGCGGCCGGAGCGAACGTCGGGGGCCGCGGGGCGTCATCTCAGAGAAGGAACCTTCCGTGAAACGCATCCTCCTCGCAGCACTCGGGCTCCTGTCGCTGGCGGGCGCCGCCCAGTCGGCCACGCTCGATGAGGTGAAGGCCCGCGGCGCCCTGAACTGCGGCGTGTCGCAGGGCCTGCCGGGCTTTTCCAGCCCCAACGACAAGAACGAGTGGAGCGGCCTCGACGTGGACTTCTGCCGCGCCATCGCGGCGGCGATCTTCAATGATCCCACGAAAGTGAAGTTCAGCCCGCTGTCCGCCAAGGACCGCTTTACCGCGCTGACCTCCGGCGCCATCGACGTCCTGTCGCGCAATACCACCTGGACCATGTCGCGCGACACCACGCTCGGCTTCAACTTCGCCGGCGTCATGTATTACGACGGCCAGGGCTTCCTGATCCGCAAGTCGGTGGGCGTGAAGTCGGCCAAGGAGCTGCAGGAGGCCTCGATCTGCGTGCAGACCGGCACCTCCAACGAGCTCAATGTCTCCGACTTCTACCGGGCCAACAACATGAAGTATCGCGAGGTGATCGCGTTCGCGACCCTCGACGAGACCGTGAAGGCCTATGAATCCGGCCGGTGCGACGTGTTCACCGCCGACCGCTCGCAGCTCGCCGCGGTGCGCCTGAAGCTCACCAACGCCGCCGACCACGTGATCCTGCCGGAGACCATCTCCAAGGAGCCGCTCGGCCCGCTGGTGCGCCATGGCGACGACCAATGGTTCGACCTCGTGAAGTGGACCTACTTCGCGCTGCTCAACGCCGAGGAGCTGGGCGTCACGTCCAAGAACGTGGACGAGATGATGAATTCCGCCAATCCGGACGTGAAGCGCCTGCTGGGCACGGACGGCAAGTATGGCGAGGGCATCGGCCTGCCGGCCGACTGGGCGGTGCGCATCGTCAAGGCGGTGGGCAATTACGGCGAGATCTACGACCGCAACGTCGGCCCCGCCACCCCGCTCGGCATCGAGCGCGGGCTGAACAACCTGTGGACCAAGGGCGGCATCCAGTACGGCATGCCGGTGCGCTGAGGCGGGGGCGCGCCGCGCCCTCCCTCCCGCAGCTGGAGCGCGCCGCGCTCCTTCCGAAAGGGTTGCGGACGCCGGACACCGGCGCCCGCTCTCCACAACACAATAGGGGCTGAAAGCCCGGCTTTCTCGGGGGTACCATGTCGGATGTTCGCCTTTCGGGGCCACCGGCGGCGTCGCGCCGTCGCTGGTCCTGGACGGATCCCAAGCTGCGCTCCTCGGTGATCCAGATTGTCTTGGCGCTCATCCTCGTGTGGATGGCCTGGTCGTTCTACGCCAATGCCCAGGCGAACCTCGCCCGGCTCGGCATCGCCTCCGGCTTCGGCTTCCTCGACAACCGCGCCGGCTTCGCCATCAGCCAGTCGCTGATCCCCTACAATGAATCCATGAGCTACGGCCGCGCCTTCGTGGTGGGCCTGCTGAACACCCTGCTGGTGGCCTTCCTCGGCATCATCCTCGCCACCGTCATCGGCTTCCTCATGGGCGTGGCGCGCCTGTCGAAGAACGTGGTGATCAAGGCGCTCGCCTCCGCCTACGTGGAGATCACCCGCAACCTGCCGCCGCTGTTCCAGATCCTGTTCTGGTACCTCGCGGTGCTCGCCGCACTGCCCGGCCCGCGGCAGAGCTGGGGCTTCGGCCTGCAGCCGCTGATCGGCGCCATCGGCTCCGGCCTCTCCGCCATCGGCCTTGCGGGGATGGGCGCGCCGCTCTCGAACTTCGCCGCCTCGCTCACGGCGCCGGCGGTGTTCGTGAACAACCGCGGCCTGGTGCTGCCCCGCCCCGTCTTCGAGGACGGCTCCATGGCCATCCTCTACGCCCTGATCGCGGCGGTGGTGGCGATCTTCGTCATCTCCCGCTGGGCGAAGAAGCGGCGCGAGGCGACCGGCAAGTTCTTCCCCGTGTTCTGGACCGGCCTCGCCTTGCTGGTGGGCCTGCCGCTCATCGCCTCCGCGCTGGCGGGCTTCCCCGTCACCGTGGAGAAGCCGGAGCTGCGCGGCTTCAACTTCGTGGGCGGCCTGCGCGTCATCCCCGAGTTCGTCTCGCTGCTGCTGGCGCTCGCCATCTACACCGGCGGCTTCATCGCCGAGATCGTGCGCTCGGGCATCCTCGCGGTGTCCAAGGGCCAGAGCGAGGCGGCCCATTCGCTGGGCCTGAGGACCGGGCCGACGCTGCGCCTCGTCATCATCCCGCAGGCCATGCGGGTGATCGTGCCGCCGCTGACCAGCCAGTACCTCAACCTGACCAAGAACTCGTCGCTGGGCGTCGCGGTGGGCTATCCGGACCTGTTCGCCGTGTTCGCCGGCACCACCCTGAACCAGACCGGGCAGGCCATCGAGATCATCGCCGTGACCATGGCGGTCTACCTCACCATCTCGGTGGTCACCTCGCTGGTCATGGGCTGGTACAACAAGCGCGTCGCGCTGGTGGAGCGGTGACATGACGGACATCTCCGCCACCCGCCCCGCCATCACCCCGGCGAAGCCCTTCGTCTCCAGCGCCTTCCGCGAGCCGGAGCCGGCGCCCGTCTCCACCCGTGGGCCGATCCGCTGGGCCCGCGAGCACCTGTTCGGCTCGGTGCCGCAGATCCTGCTCACCCTGTTCGGCGCGTGGCTGGTCTACGCGACCGTGCCGCCGCTGGTGAAGTTCTTCCTCATCGACGCGGTGTGGACCGGCACCAACCGCGACGCCTGCCTGCCCGAGAAGGTGGGCCGCACCGTCGGCGCCTGCTGGCCGTTCGTCTGGGCCAAGTTCGACCAGCTGGTCTATGGCTTCTACCCGGCCACCGAGCGCTGGCGCGTGAACGTGGTCTACGCGCTGGGCGCGCTCCTGCTGCTGCCGCTGCTGATCCAGAAGATCCCCGGCAAGCGGCTGAACGCCATCGCCTTCTTCGGCGTCTACCCGGTGGTGGCGTTCGTGCTGCTCACCGGCGGCAACCTCGACCTGCGCACCTTCCTATTCGGCTATCTCGGCTTCTCGGATCTGGTGCCGGCCACCGGCAGCGGCATGCGGCTGTCGTTCTGGCTCGATTTCGCGCTCTCGACGGTGCTGGTGACGGCCATCGTCTACGCCATCTCCCGCTTCCTCGCGGGGGAGGCGGCGGCGCGCGGGTCGGTGCGCACCAGCCTCACCGTGTTCGGCATCCTCGCCATCGTGCTGCTCGCGGTGGACGTGCCGCTCGGCCTGCCGCAGGTGGAAACGCGGCTGTGGGGCGGCCTTCTGGTGACGCTGGTGATCGCCGTCACCGGCATCACCGTGTCGCTGCCGTTCGGCATCCTGCTGGCGCTGGGGCGGCGCTCGAAGCTGCCGCTGGTGAAGATCGCCTCCATCGTCTTCATCGAGTTCTGGCGGGGCGTGCCGCTCATCACGGTGCTGTTCTTCGCCACCTACATGCTGCCTCTGTTCCTGCCCGGGCGCCTCACCATCGACGGGCTGCTGCGCGCGCTGGTGGGTGTCGCGCTGTTCGCCTCGGCCTACATGGCGGAAGTGGTGCGCGGCGGCCTGCAGGCCATCCCCAAGGGCCAGTATGAGGGCGCCATGGCGGTGGGCCTGCGCTCGGGGCTGATGATGCGGCTGGTGGTGCTGCCGCAGGCGCTGAAGCTGGTGATCCCCGGCATCGTCAACAACTTCATCGGCCTGTTCAAGGACACGACGCTGGTGCTGATCGTCTCGATCTTCGACCTGCTCGGCGCCATGCGGGCGGCCTTCACCGACCCCAACTGGGCCTCGCCGACCACGCTGTTCACCGGCTTCGGCTTCGCCGGCATCATCTATTTCGTCTTCTGCTTCGGCATGTCCCGGTACTCGATGGCGCTGGAGAAGCGCCTCGACCGCGGCCGCCACCACTAACGAAAGGGACAGGACCGTGAGCACAGATCCCATCATCGCCGCGAGCGAGGCCAACGCCCCCAAGGTGGCCGTGGAGCTCATCGGCGTGAACAAGTGGTACGGCGAGTTCCACGTGCTGCGCGACGTGAACCTGACCGTGGAGCGGGGCGAGCGCCTCGTCATCTGCGGGCCGTCGGGCTCGGGCAAGTCCACGCTGATCCGCTGCATCAACCGGCTGGAGGAGCACCAGAAGGGGCGCATCGTGGTCGACGGCATCGAGCTGACCGACGACCTCAAGCGCATCGACGAGGTGCGCCGCGAGGTGGGCATGTGCTTCCAGCACTTCAACCTGTTCCCGCACCTGACCATCCTCGAGAACTGCACGCTCGCGCCCATGTGGGTGCGCAAGATGCCGAAGAAGGAGGCCGAGGATCTGGCCATGCACTTCCTCGAGAAGGTCAAGATCCCGCATCAGGCGCACAAGTACCCCGGCCAGCTCTCCGGCGGCCAGCAGCAGCGCGTGGCCATCGCCCGCGCCCTGTGCATGCGCCCGCGCATCATGCTGTTCGACGAGCCGACCTCGGCCCTCGACCCGGAGATGGTGAAGGAGGTGCTGGACACCATGGTCTCCCTCGCCCAGGACGGCATGACCATGCTGTGCGTGACCCACGAGATGGGCTTTGCCCGTCAGGTGGCCAACCGCGTCATCTTCATGGATGCGGGGCAGATCATCGAGATGAACGAGCCCAACGCCTTCTTCTCGAACCCGCAGCACGAGCGCACCAAGCTGTTCCTGAGCCAGATCCTGCACTGAGCGCGGGCCGCATACGCAATGCGCCCCGCCCGCCGCACGGCCATGGATTGGACCGGCAGCTGGCGGGGCGCTTGTTTCAGGCCTGTGCGGAAGCTGTGGGGGCGAGCCGGGGAGCAGCGACGGGCCCCGAGCGACCGCCGGGCCCGTCGTGTCAGGTCACGTAGCGGTCAGGTCACGTAACGGTCAGGTCACGGCGCGGTTGGCGCGACGCTCGCGCAGGGCGAACTGCAGATTGCGGATATAGATGAAGGTGGAGAGCGCCTGCCCGGCGATGAACACGGGATCGCGCCGGTAGATGGAATAGACCAGCAGCAGCGTCCCGCCGCCGAGCGAGAAGGTCCAGAAGGCGAACGGGATGACCGAGCGCTGCGCCCGCTCGCTGGCGATCCACTGCACCACGAAGCGCATGGTGAACATGAACTGGGCCACAAGTCCCAGCAGCACCCACGCGTCGAACTGGTCGATGAAGACCTCGTGGAGGTAGGTGCCGATTTCGGAGAGGAAATAGAGCATCAGTCGCGCTCCACCACGCGCGGCACGCGCCGCCGCCGGATCAGCCAGTACACCCCTCCGAGATCGGCGATGCCCACCCACAGGCGGTTCCAGAAGCCGTATTTGGAGACGCCGGACCAGCGGTCGCGGTCCACCACCTTCACGGTGGCGGTCTCATACCCCTCGCGCCGCACCAGCGCCGCCATGAAGCGGTGCAGTCCGTCGAACACCGGCAGGCGCAGGTGCACCTCGCGCCGCACCACCTTGAGGCCGCAGCCGGTATCGCGCGAGCCATCGTTGAGAAGCGCGTTCCGGATGCGGTTGGCGAGGCGCGACTGGAAGCGCTTGAAGCGGGTATCCTTGCGCCCCTGCCGCTCGCCCTGCACCAGCCCGAGGCGCGGGCCGCCGGCATCCATGACGCGGATCATCTCGGGCAGGTAGGCGGGATTGTTCTGGCCGTCGCCGTCCAGCAGCAGCAGGATGTCGCCGCGCGCGGCAAGGGCGCCGGTGTCCACGCCCGCCGTCTTCCCGCAGGACTTCTCGTGCACCAGGATGCGCAGGTAGGGCCGCGTCTGCGCCGCCTTGCGCAGGTTGGCGAGGGTGGCGTCGGTGGAGCCGTCGTCCACGAAGATCAGCTCGAACGGCTCGGCCACGAGCGCCTGGTCGATCTCGTCGATGAGCGGGAGGACGTTGTCCGCCTCGTCCTTCACGGCGATCACCACCGAAAGGCGGGGGGCCGCGGTCAGGTTGGCAGCATCAGAAGTCACGGTCTCGCCTCTTCGGCTGGAACGGCGGGGCTGGAGGGCGCGCGGGGCAGGAGGCGGCCGAGCCGTCGCGCGGACGGCCCCGCCATGGGCGCGATCCCCCCTTGGGAGTCAACCCGGAACACCAGCCGGCGCGCCGCGAACACGCGGATCATCCACAGCGCGAAGCCCGCGCCGATCGCCGCACCGGCAATGACATCGCTGGGATAATGGGAGCCCAGCACCACCCGCGTCGCCACCACCGGAACCGCCAGCGCCAGCAGGATGCCGCGGGCGCGCGGGAACAGGGCGGCGAAGGCCACCGCCATGGCGAGCGTGGTGGTGGAGTGGCCGGAGGGGAAGGAGGCGAAGCTCGATTTCCAGCCGAGGAACTGGAACGTCATCTCCGGATTGGGGCCGGGCAGGTGCAAGGCCGCATAGGGCCGCGCGCGGCCGAGCAGGTGCTTGAAGAGCGCGACGCCCAGCCCCACGGGCGCGATGGCGAGGAACAGGAAGCCCACCCGCGCGGCGAACGCGGCGGCGATGCGCCGGGTCGCGGCGTCGCCCGCGTGGGTCAAAAGCAGCGCATAGGCGAGCGCGATGCCGAGCGGCCACAGCACCACGCCGCTGAAGCCGAGGTCGGTGATACGCTCGGACAGGGTGACGAGCCAGCCCGGCAGCTTCAGCCGCAGGCCGGGCACCAGCGGGTCCACCAGGATCATGGCGGCGGCCACCAGCCCGGCCGCGAGGAGGGCCAGCGCCAGCGCCTCCCACCGCCCGGCGAAGCCGAGCCGGGGCAGCGGCACGCCGATGCGGCGGCGGGCGAGATAGGCGAGGGCCGCGCCGACGGAGACCACCAGCAGCCGCGCCCCCTGCCCCAGCCGGCGCAGGCCGGAGACGGGCAGCGCGGCGCCGGCCGGCGCCTCGGGAGCGGCCTCGAGGCTCACTGCGGCGCCTCGTCGGTGCGGAACACGGTGATCGAGGTGCGCCGGCCGCCGTTGTAGGTGAAGCCGGCGATGGTCGCGACCGCGTGATACTTCAGCCCGGCGGCGGCAGCGCGCTTGGCAAACAGCGGCGCGAAGCGCTCGTCGGTGAAGGTGAGGGCGCAGCCGCCCTTCTTCATGATGGCCACGGCCTCATCCGGCGGGCCGTAATTGATCTTCGTGCCCACCAGGAACACGAGGCTCGGCTCCTGATAGGGGAAGGAGGAGACGTTGGCCGCGGGGCACCCCTCCTCGCGCACCACGGCGGCGAGCCGCTCGGAGATCCACAGGGCGCGCATCTGCGGCAGCAATGCCTGATAGACCGCGAGATAGAGCACCAGCGCGCCGAGGAGCGCGGTGAGGAAGGCGCCCTCGATGCCCACCTTCGGGAAGGATCGCGCCGCCATCACCAGCAGCAGCACCGCCAGCGCCAGCAGCGGCCATGCGGCGAGGCCGAAGCCGCTGCCGAGCCACACGTAGGCCCCGCCCAGCCCCAGCGACAGCACGATGGCCAGCACCGGCCACAGCCACACCAGCCCGGCGAGCCGGCTGCCGGCCCGGGCGATCGCCCCGCGCTCGATGGCGAGGGCCGCGAGGATGGCCAGCGCGGGATAGAGCGGCAGCACATAGTGCGGCAGCTTGGTCACCGCGATCTCGAACGCGAGCCAGCCCGGCACCAGCCAGCACAGCAGGAAGCGGACGCTGGCATCCCGCCGCTCGCGCCAGGCGAAGGGGGCGGCCATGGCGGCCAGCACCACGGACGGCCAGAACGTGCCCCACGCGGCGAGGAAATAGGTGCCCGGCGGACCCCAGTGGCCTTCGGCACCGTCGGCCACCTTGCCCAGCATGTCCACGCCCACGGCGTGCTCATAGAAGGCGCCGTTGGTGACGTAGTAGATGGCAACGAACCAGGGCAGCACCAGCAGCAGGCACCACAGGAGGCCGAGCAGCGGCCGCAGCGGCTTCAGGAAGCCGCCGGAGCGGTCGGCGATGGCGAGCGCGGCCACCGCCAGCCCCACGAACAAAGGCGCGATGGGGCCCTTGATGAGAATGCCGGCGGCGAGGCCGGTCCAGAAGATGGCGGCAAGCCCCCAGTCGCCGGCGCGCTCGGTGGCGGGGCGGACATAGGCCCGCGCCAGCGCGCCGAACGAGGCGAGGATGGTGAACAGCAGCACCGCGTCGGTCTTGGCGAGGCGCGCCTCCACCCCCAGGAGCACGCATCCCGCCATCATCAGGCCGGCGAACAGCGCGCCGCGCCGCGACAGGAAGACGAGCGCGGTCCAGTAGGTGAGCAGCACCGCGCCGATGGCGGCGAACAGGGACGGCAGGCGATAGAGCCAGATGGAGGTGCGGGCGGAAGGGCCGATGATCGCCTCGCCGGCGGTCACGGTGGCGGCCTGCAGCCAGTAGATGCCGACCGGCTTCTTGTGCCGCGCCTGCGTGTGGAAGCGGATGTCCACGAAATTGCCGCTCTCCAGCATCTGCTTGGTGGCCTGCGCGAAGCGGGCCTCGTCGCGGTCGATGGGCGAGAGCTGGAAGAAGCCCGGCAGGAAGGCGAGAAGCGCCACCACCACGAGGAGCAGGCTCGCGCGGCCGTGGCGCGCCGAAGCCCACTCCATGACGCGCAGGAGGCGTCGCGGCAGGTCGAGGTCGAATGCCCGGCGCTTTTCGGACGCCGGCTCTGTGATGGCCATGCTTCTGTTTTGATCCGCTGAAAACGGCGCGGACAATAGCAGAAACCCCCCGGCCGAAAAGGGCCGGTCCGGCCGCACCGCGCGCACCACCGGAAGGGGCCGCCCTGATGCCGGCGAAACGCGGCAAAGGCAAGGCGCGCGGGAGGACGGCTACTTGGTCAGGATCAGCTTGTTCTGGGCCGTCAGGCGCAGCTGGTAGGTGTGCTCGCCGTGGGTGATGGTGACGAGCCGCCCTGCGGCGAAAAGGTCGCGGCTGTCGAGCTGCGCATCGGTCATGGGAATGGCGCGGCACGCCCGCCCGGCCCTGAGCCCACCCGCCTCGCCCGTCTCGACGCCGAAGGCGCCGGCCCCGTGTTCATGCCTGCCCATTTTGAAATCGCTCCAGACTAGCTATGCGCCCCGCACCGGAACTTCCGTAACGGGGCCAGTTTAGAAGGATTCAATACTAGATTACCTCTTCCTGATGCTTGGATAATACATTGCCGCCTTGCAATCAATGCCTCTTGCGAATGAGTGCCAACTCGGCAGGCGCGCGGCGCGGGGCGTCGTCTCTGGGGAATGGCGCCGCGAAGGCGCCCGTCCCGGACACACGCGCGGCGGCAGGCGCTGCGCCGGCGGGCGGCGCCTCACATCGCGGGCTGGTGGAGACAGGGAGGGGCGCCGGGAGCACGGAGGGCGGCGCACGGCGGGTGGCGCACGCCTCCAGCCGTCCGGCTGCGGCCACGGACAGCCGCATGGGGCGGCGCCATCGGGCAGCGGCGGCCGGGGATGGGCCGGGACACGCGCGGCGGGCGCGGCCGATTCTCGGCGGGCGGGGCCTGCGCCCCTGCCCTATTCGGCGGCGATGCGGTCCGGCGTCGCGGTGCCGGGCCCGGGAGCCGCGGGCTCCTCGTGGCGGCCGGACACCGCGTGGTGCACCCGCGCGTCCAGCTTGTCGAGATAGAGGTAGATCACCGGCGTGATGTACAGCGTCAGCAGCTGCGACAGCATGAGGCCGCCCACCACCGCGACACCCAGCGGCTGGCGCAGCTCGGAGCCCGCGCCCGCGCCCAGCGCGATGGGCAGCACGCCGAAGATGGCGGCCAGCGTCGTCATCATGATGGGCCGGAACCGCAGCAGCGCCGCCTCGCGGATGGCGTCGCGCGCATCCGCCCCGCCGCGCCGGCGTTCCAGCGCCACGTCGATCATCATGATGGCGTTCTTCTTCACGATGCCCACCAGCATGATGATGCCGATGATGGCGATCACCGACAGCTCCATGCCCGCCACCATCAGCGTCAGAAGCGCGCCGATGCCGGCCGAGGGCAGGCCGGACAGGATGGTGATGGGGTGGATGAAGCTCTCGTACAGGATGCCGAGCACGATGTAGATCACCACCACCGCCGCGAGAATCAGCAGCGGCTGGTTGGACAGCGAATCCTGGAACACCTGCGCGGTGCCCTGGAAGCCGGTGGAGATGCTGGCCGGCAGGCCCGCCTCGCGCTCCACGCCCTGGATCTGCTCCACCGCCTGCCCGAGCGCGGTGCCGGGCGCGAGGTTGAAGGAGATGGTCACCGCCGGCTGCTGCTGCTGGTGCTGGATGGAGAGCGGCCCCACCGTGCGGGTGATGTTGGCCACCGTCTCCAGCGGCACCACGGCGCCGGAGGAGGTGCGCAGATAGACCCGGCCGAGGTCGCCCGGCTCGCGCTGGAAGCGCGGCTGCACCTCGGCGATGATCGCGTACTGGTTGGTGGAGGTGTAGAGCGTCGCGATCTGGCGGGTGCCGAACTGGGTGTAGAGCGCGTCGCGCAGCTGCTGCTCGGTGATGCCGAGGGCGGCCGCCTTGTCCTTGTCGAGGACGATGGTGAGCTGCGGGTTGGAGATCTGCAGGTCGCTCGTCACGTCGCGCAGGCCCGGCAGGGCGGCGAGGCGCTGCTCCATGTCCTTGGCGAAGGTGAACAGGGCCTGGGTGTCGGCGCTCTGCAGGGTGTACTGGAACTGGCTCTTGGAGGCGACGCCGCCCACCGAGATGTTCTGCACCGGCTGGAAGAACACGTTGACGCCCGGCACCTGCGACACCCGCCGGCGCAGGTTCTGGATCACGTCGTTGGCGCTGATGCGCCGATCGCCCGCGGCCGAGCCCTTGGGCTTGAGGGCGATGAACAGGCGCCCGGTGTTGGTGGTGCGGCTGATGCCGGTGGCGCCGGCGGTCGAGACCAGATAGGCGACGTCGGGATCGGACCGCACGGCCGCCGCCACCTGCTTCTGCCGCTCCACCATGGCGTCGAACGAGCTGTCGGTGGCCGCCTCCACCGTGCCGGTGATGAAGCCGTTGTCCTCCTGCGGGAAGAAGCCCTTGGGAATGACGATGTAGAGATAGACCGAAAGCGCCACGGTGGCGAACGTCACCACCAGCATGAAGGGGCGGTGGCGCAGCACGAAATCGAGGCTGACGCGATAGGCGCCGAGCCAGGCGTCGAACATGGCCTCGGTGACGCGGAAGAAGGCGGAGGGCTTCTTGTGGTGGTCCGGCGCCTTCATCACGCGGGCGCACAGCATAGGCGTGAGGGTGAGCGAGACGAAGCCGGAGACCAGGATGGCCACCGAGATGGTCACCGCGAACTCGCGGAACACACGGCCCACCACGCCGCCCATGAACAGCACCGGGATGAACACCGCCACCAGCGACAGCGTCATGGAGATGATGGTGAAGCCGATCTCCCGCGAGCCGCGCAGCGCGGCGCGGAACGGCTTCTCGCCCATCTCCACGTGGCGGTAGATGTTCTCCAGCACCACGATGGCGTCGTCCACCACGAAGCCGACGCAGAGCGTCAGCGCCAGCAGCGTCATGTTGTTGATGGAATAGCCGAACAGCCACATCACCGCGAAGGTGGCGATGATGGACAGGGGCAGCGCCAGCGACGGGATGATGGTGGCGCGCACGTTGCGCAGGAACAGGAAGATCACCATCACCACGAGGACGATGGCCTCGAACAGGGTCTTCTGCACATCGCCCACGGCCTCGCGGATGGAGACGGAGCGGTCGTTCAGCACCTCGATGTTGACCGAGCCGGGCAGCTGGGCCCGGAACGAGGGCAGCCGGTCGCGCACCTCGTCCACCACCTGCACGGTGTTGGCGTCCGGCTGGCGGACCACGGCCAGCACCACCGCGCGCTCGTCGTTGTACCAGCTGGCGACGCGCTCGTTCTCGACGCCGTCGGAGATGGTGGCGATCTCCTCCAGCCGCACCGGGGCGCCGTTGCGCCAGGCCACCACGATGCGGCGGAACTGGGCGGCGTCCGCCTTGGTGGAGCCCATGTCGATGGTCTGGGCCTGCTTGGGCCCGGAGATGATGCCGAGCGGCGTGTTGGAGGCGGCGGCCGCCACCGCCTTCTGGATGTCGTCGGCGGAGATGTTGCGCGCGCCGGCGGCGGCGGGATCGACGCGGATGCGCACCGCATATTTCTGCGTGCCGAAGATCTGCACCTGCGCCACGCCCGGCAGCTGGGAGATCTGCTGGCCGATCAGCGTGTCGGCATATTCGTTGACGGTGGAGAGCGGCAGCGTGTCCGAGGAGACCGCCAGCAGGATCACCGGCGCATCGGCGGGATTGACCTTGCGGAAGCTCGGCGGCGTGGTCATCTCGTCGGGCAGCTGGCGCTGGGCCACGGAGAGGGCCGACTGCACATCCAGCGCCGCGGCGTCGATGTTGCGGTTCAGGTCGAACTGCACCGTGATGGAGGTAGAGCCCTGGGTCGAGGACGAGGTGAGCGAGGAGATGCCCGCGATGGTGGCGAGCTGGCGCTCGATCGGCGTGGCCACCGCCGTCGCCATGGTCTCGGGGCTGGCGCCCGGCAGGGTGGCGGTGATGGAGATGGTGGGGAAATCCACCCGCGGCAGGGCCGCGACGGGGAGCTGGCGATAGGCGAACAGGCCGGCCACCACGAGCGACAGCATCATCAGCGTCGTCATGACCGGGCGGCGGATGCACAGCTCTGCGAACATGTCCGTCAGCTCCCGGCGACCGGCTGGGTACGGCTGCGCACGTTCACGCGGCTGCCGTTGCGCAGGGAGAGCTGGCCGTCGGTGACCACCACCTCGCCCCCCTCGAGCCCGCGCAGGATGGCGGTCCTGCCCTCCACCGTGCGGCCGGCGGTGACGGGGCGCACCCGCGCCACGCCGTCATCCACCACGAACACGTAGGAGCCGTCCTGCCCGCTCTGCACCGCCTCGCTGGGCACGGCCACCACGCCGTCCTCCACCCTGAGCGTCACGGTGACAGCCCCGAGGGTGCCGGGCCACAGGCGCTCGTCGGCATTGGTGAAGATGGCGCGGGCGGTGAGGGTGCCGGTCTGCGGGTCCACCGTGTTGTCGATCACGGCCACCCTGCCGTCGGGGATGGTCTCGCCCGAGCCCTGCAGGGTGATGGACACCCGTGCGTCCTTGGCGGCGCGCAGTTCGGCGATGTACCGCTCCGGCAGGCCGAAGGCGACGTAGATGGGCTTGAGCTGCCGTACCGTGGACAGGGTGTCGTCCACCCGGATCACCGCGCCCGGGCGCACCGCCGAGACGCCGATGCGTCCGGTGGCGGGGGAGCGGATCTCGTAATAGCCGCGCTGCACCTTGAGGGACTGAAGGTTGGCCTCGTCCTGCGCCACGGTGGCCTGCTGGACGCCGACGGTGGTGCGGGCATCCTCCACCTGCACCTGCGAGACCGCGTTGCGGGTGGCAAGGCCGGCGTAGCGATCCACGTCGCGCTGGGATTTCTCCAGCTGCACCTTGTCGCGGTTGAGCGTGGCCTCGGCCTGGCGGATCTCGGCGTCGATGACGCGGGAATCGAGCACGTAGAGCAGATCGCCCTCGTTCACGAAGGCGCCGTCGGCAAAGCCCACCTTCTCCACCGCCGCCGCGACCCGCGAGCGGATCGGCACGGTGACCATGGATTCGACCGTGCCCAGCGCTTCCACGCGCACCGGCATGGCGATGCGCTCGGCCTTGCCGGCCAGCACCGCCACCGCGCGCTGGGGCGGGGTCGCGGACTTCTGGGCGGCGGCGCCTCCCGTCCACGGCAGCTTGTCCCAGGCATAGGCGGCCGCGCCTGCCAGCGCGAGGCACGCCACGACCACCACGATCCGTCTGCTACGCTTTCCCTCAGGGGAGGCCATGCGATCCTCGATCGGAAATCCACGCAAGGCTTTAGGCCTGCGCGGCGATGCAACAATAAATCGGCGGGCCGGTCCAATTAAGGTTTGGTCAGGTCGCAGGCTACCGTTGGGGCAGTCTCCTGACGGCTTCGTGATCACGGGCCGGGTAGAACGGGGCCGCGCGCACGGCCCCGCTCCAGATTTACCGGAGATAGGGCACGCGGGCGAGCCGTTCGAGCGCGCGATCGAGGGTTTCGTCGCGCTTGGCGAAGCAGAAGCGCACCACGGAACGCACGGCGTCCTCGGCATAGAAGGCCGAGACCGGAATGGTGGCGACGCCGTGCTCGCGCACCAGCTCCAGGCAGAAGGCCTCGTCGTCCGGCGCGCCCGCCAGCGCCGACAGGTCGATGGAGAGGAAATAGGTGCCGCGCGAGGGCAACACCCGGAAGCCCAGCTCCGACAGGCCGCGCGCCAAACGGTCGCGGGAGCGCTGCAGGTCCGCGCGCATGCCGGTGAAATAGCCCTCGTCCTTGCCGAGGCCGTAGGCCACCGCCGCCTGCAGGTTGGGCGGGGTGGTGAAGGTGAGGAACTGGTGCGCCTTGGAGAGCACCTTCATGAGGTGCGGGGCGGCGAACACCAGCCCCACCTTCCACCCCGTCATGCCGAAGATCTTGCCGGCGGAGGAGATCTTCACCGTGCGCTCGCGCATGCCCGGCAGCCCCATCAGCGGCGCGAAGGCGAGGCCGTCGAAGATCACGTGCTCCCACACCTCGTCGCACACGGCATAGGTGTCGAACGCCACGCAGAACTCGGCGAGCAGCGCCATCTCCTCGCGCGAGTGCACCACGCCGGTGGGGTTCTGCGGGTTGTTGAACAGCACCAGCTTGGTGCGCGCAGAGAACACGGCGGCGAGCTTCTCGCGGGTGATGCTCCAGGCGGGCGGCTCCAGGCGCACCAGCCGCGGGATGCCCCCGGCCCGCAGCACCAGCGGCAGGTAGGCGTCGTACAGCGGCTGGAACAGCACCACCTCGTCGCCCGGCTCGATCAGCGCGAACAGCGCGCCGGCCAGCGCCTCGGTGGCGCCGGAGGTCACCATGACCTCGGCGTCGGGATCGAGCTCCAGCCCCTGCCAGTGGCGATAGTGCTCGGCAGCGGCGCGTCTGAGCTCCGGCAGGCCCATCATGGGCGGATACTGGTTCCAGCCGTCCACCACCGCGCGGGCGGCGGTCTCGCGCACGTCGAGCGGACCGGGGTCGTCCGGGAAGCCCTGGCCCAGGTTCACCGCGTCATGGGTGCGGGCGAGCTGCGACATCACCTCGAAGATGGTGGTGGGCAGGTCCGCATAGATCGGATTGAGGCGGCGGGCGGGGGCGCGGGAGACGGCGGTCGTGGAGCTCATGGCGGTCACGCGGGCTGGAACGGATGGCGCCGTTTAGACCCTCCCGGCGCCGGGCGGAACCCCGCCGCGGCGCGCATCGGCCCCGCGCGGGGATGTTAGGCGGTGATGGGGGGGATGGCTCAGCCGGCGCCCAGCGGCGCGAGGGCCGCCACCAGCGCCTCCGGCGTCACCTGCGCCATCGGCATCAGCACCTTGGCGGCCTCGGTGCGGCGGCCGGGGCGCATCACCAGCACCACCGTCTCGGCGCCGCCGCAGGCCGGGTCGCCGCAGGAGATTTCCGAGACGGAGACGGTGGCGTCCGCATCCAAAGCGAGCGTGTCGCGCACCAGGTCCGCCAGCACGCGGGCAGCGTCGCGCTCGGGTCCCGCCTCGCCGCGGCGGCGCATGAACAGCCTCATCGAGGTCTCCTCGGCTCGCCCGCCGGGGCGCGGGCGGCCCCCTGAGTGGACCCGCCCCGCGGCAGGAGCATGGCGGCGCTCACGCCTCGTCCTCGTCGGCGCCGGTCCCCAGCCCGAACAGGCGGCGCACCCGGGTGATGGAGCGGCGCAGCCGGCCTGCCTCCAGCCGCAGCACCGCCCAGGCGACGCGTCCGTCCACCACCTCGCGCACCTCGATCACCGCATGGCCGTATGTGATGCGCATGCCGCGGGCGGGGTGGTCGTCGGAACGGTCGGCGAAGGCGTCGGCGATGGTCAGGCCGCATTCCACCTCCGGCACGGCGAGGCCGTAGAAGCTGGCGAGATCGCCGAGCCGCACCTCGCCCACGAACGGGAAGGCGGCGCTGTCGTCCAGCGGCGTCACCTCCTGCGGGCGGAACAGGCGGTCGAGCTGGTGCACCCGCTTGGGCGGCGCCAGCACATAGCCGAAATCCCCCGGCTTCAGCACGCCCGCGGCCTCCGGCGTCAGGGTCTGGCCGCCGCGCACCACCATCATCAGCCGCGCCCAGGGCGGCAGCATGTCGTGGCCGAGGGCGGGGGTGCCCTCCACCACCGGATAGGCCACCAGCTCCACTTCCGTCTGGCCCGGCAGGTCGATCTCGAAGCGCCGCACGCCGGGGTCGGGATCGGACAGCGCCACGTCGAACCGCCGCGCCGCCGCCGCCATGGTCCAGCCGTGGAGGATGAGCGACACCAGCACCACCGTGAAGGCGACGTTGAAATACACCTCCGCCTGCGGCAGGTGCGCCAGCATGGGGATGGTGGCAAGGAAGATGGACACCGCCCCGCGCAGCCCGGCCCAGGAGATGAAGAGCTTCTCCTTGGTGGAGAAGCGGAACGGCGCGAGGCACAGGAACACCGCCGCCGGCCGTCCCACCGCGATCAGAAACGCCGCCACCCCCAGCGCCGGCAGGGCGTAGTGCAGGATCTTCTCCGGCGAGACCAGAAGGCCCAGCATCACGAACATGACGATCTGGCAGAGCCAGGTGATGGTATCGAGGAACGAGGTGATGGAGGCGATGGCCCGCACCGGCCGGTTGCCGAGCACGAGGCCGGCCAGATAGACGGCGAGGAAGCCGGAGCCGTGCAGCAGCGAGGTGACGGCGAACAGCAGCACCGCCACGCCCACCACCATCACCGGATGCAGGCCGCCGGGCAGGTCCACCCGGTTCAGCAGCGCCACCAGCGCATAGCCGCCGGCGACGCCCATGGCCGCGCCGATCACCATCTCCCGCACCACCCCGAACGCCGCCGCAAGGCCGGGGTCGGGGGTGCTGGTGGTCAGGATCTCCACCAGCAGCACGGTCAGGAACACGGCGGCGGGATCGTTGGTGGCGGATTCGATCTCGATCACCGATCCCACCCGGCGGCCGAGGTGCAGCCCCTGCGCGCGCACCAGGAACAGCACGGCGGCGGCATCGGTGGAGGCGATGATGGCGCCCACCAGCAGGCCCTCCACCGGCCCGAGCCCCAGGAGCGGCGCCGCCACCAGCGCCACCAGCGCGGCGGTCAGCACCACGCCCACCGTGGACAGCCCGACCGCCGGGATGATGGCGCCGCGCATGCTGGCGACCCGCATCCTCAGGCCGCCATCGAACAGGATGACCGCGAGCGCCGCCGAGCCCACCATGTAGGTGGCCCAGTAGTCGTCGAACTGGATGCCGCCCGGCCCCGCCTGCCCCGCGGCCATGCCGATGACGAGGAAGACGAGCAGGATGGGCGCACCGAAACGGGCCGCGAGCAGGCTGGAGAGGGTGCCGACCACGAGCAGCGCCGCCACCACCAGAAGCACAACGTTGGAAACGAAAACCGACCCCATCGCACACCGGGCTCACGCCCGCCCTTTTCCCGCCCGCTCCGCAGAGTAGCTTCTCCGGGGTTCAGCGCGTAAGCTCCGCATCGTCGCGGCGCACATTTGCGGCACGTCTGCGGCACGTCCGCGCGCGCGATCGGACCGTTCCGGGGGCGGAAAGGGTCGAGGAGTATGTCGTTGACCGGCACGCCGGAGGCGTACCTCGTGATGACGATGGTACGCACCGGAGGGGCTCTGGTGCTCGAGAGTGAAACCGTCTGTTTCGATCGGGAATTCGCCATGGACCTGGCGCGCGAGGACTGCGCCGGCGGGGAAGACTGCCAGATGTGCGCATGGTCGGGCGTCTATCCGCTGGATGCGGAAGGGCGCTGCATCACCGGCGCGCCGATCTTCTGGGCCGGCTCGCTCACCGCTGCGCCGCGGTCTGGCTGCCCCGTCTCCTGCGCCCCGGCGCGGCAGGACCGCCCCGCCACGATGGCCTGACGACGCGATCGCCCCGGTGCCGCAGCACCGGCGTCCGGGCTCAGCGCCCGCTGCCGCGCCCGGTCACGAACGACACCGCGGCGAACGGCGAATCGAACTCCACCACCCGCACCCGCCGGCTGCCGCACAGGTCGCAGCGCAGCCGGGGCGTGTCCTCGCCCGGGCCGGGCAGAAGCGTGCGGGGAGCCGGCGCCTGCCGGTCGGAGAGAAGGGAGCGGCGGCCGCACCGGCCGCATTCAGCGCAGATCATGGCCGGAACGGGCCTCACGAACACGGCCCATTGATGGCGCGCCGGCGCTAGAGCAGCGCCTTGGCGTGAAAGAACACCCGCAACTGGTGCTCGGCATAGGCCGCATCCTCCGGCCGCCCGGCCTCGGCGGCGCCGATGAGGGCGCGGAAGGCAGCGCTCATCTCGTCGCCGCTCTCGCCCTCGGCGAAGCGCTGGAGCAGCAGACGCCCGCAATCCGACAGGGTGGCGAGACGGGTGCCGTCATGCAGCCAGATGGCGCAGGGCAGGTCGATCTCCCAGAACCGGGCCATGATGCTCCCTTTCAGCCAGGGCGCCGCGCGCGGGGCGGCAGCAGCGGACGACACCGCGCCGGCACGTTCGGGTCCATCGCCATCATCCGTCTCCTGTACGTGCCGGGCCGCGGCGCGCTGCCTTCACCGCGCCGCAGCCGGCTTCCTGATCGCAACGCCTGCCTCAACGGCATGTTCCCGCCGCCGGGCCCCACCGGCTTTCGCAAAGCCACGCGCCGGCCCCGGCAAGGCGTTGCCGGCCGTGCGGGATCGCAAAGTGGAAGCGAAGGCGGGCGCGCGGGGCGCGATGGGCGGCCGCTCAGCGGCGCGCCAGCACCGTCACGGCGAACCATCCGGCGGGATCGGTCCACAGTTCCTGCATCTCCCAGCCGGCCGCGCGCGAGAGGGCGAGGAACGCGGCCGGGGTGAACTTGCAGGAATTCTCGGTGTGGATGGTCTCCCCTGCGGCAAAGCGGAAGCTGTGGCCGGCGACACGCACCGTCTGCGCCACGCGGCTTTCCAGATGCATCTCGATGCGGCTCTGGGCGGCATTGAAGAAGGCGTGGTGGCGGAACCGCGAGAGGTCGAAATCGCCGCCGAGCTCGCGGTTGATGCGCGCCAGGAGGTTCAGATTGAAGGCGGCGGTGACGCCCTGCGCGTCATCGTAGGCCGCTTCAAGCACGTCCAGCGGCTTCACCATGTCGAACCCGACCACGAAGGCCGCCCCCTGCCCCAGCACCTGCGCCGCGTGGGCGAGGAAGTGGCCGGCGGCCTCGGGGGTGAAATTGCCGATGGTGGAGCCGGGGAAGAAGCCGACGCGCCGGCCTCCGGCCGCGAGCGGCGGCAGCACCAGCGGACGGGTGAAGTCGGCCTCCACCGGCACCAGCGCGAGGCCGGGATAATCCGCCGCCAGCCGGCCCGCCGCGGCGCGCATGTGGGGCCCGGAAATGTCGATGGGCATGTAGGCGGCGGGCGCCTCCATGGCGTCGAGCAGCAGGCGCACCTTCACGCTCGATCCGGCGCCGAACTCGACCAGGCTCGCGCCCGGCCCGGCCAGCGCGCCGATGGCCGGGGCGCGGGCGGCGAGCACCTGCAGCTCGGTGCGGGTCGGGTAGTATTCCGGCAGCTCGCAGATGCGGTCGAACAGGCGGGAGCCTTCGTCGTCATAGAAATACTTCGGCGACAGCGCCTTGCGCGGCGCGCCGAGGCCGGCGAGCACATCGGCGCGGAAGCCCTCGGCCGGATCGGACGCGGGACGGGCGGGCGTATGGATCGTCATTGCGCATCCTCGGCAAGGCGCAGGCCGGCGAAGGCCCACCGCTGGTGGGGATAGAAGAAGTTGCGGTAGGTGGCGCGCACGTGCCCCTCGGGCGTCGCGCAGCAGCCGCCGCGCAGCACCATCTGGGAGGACATGAACTTGCCGTTGTACTCGCCGAGCGCGCCGGGCGCGGCGCGGTAGCCGGGATAGGGCGCGTAGGGGCTGGCGGTCCATTCCCAGACGTCGCCGAACATCTGCGTCAGCCCCTCCCCCGCCGGCGCGGGCAGCGGGCGCAGGGCGCCGCTCTCGAGGAAGGTGCCGGAGACGGGCACCGTCTGCGCCGCCACCTCCCATTCCGCTTCCGTCGGCAGGCGGCGCCCGGCCCAGCGGGCATAGGCATCGGCCTCGAAGAAGCTGACGTGGACCACCGGCGCGGCAAGGTCGAGCGGGCACAGGCCGGCAAGGCTCATGGCCTGCCAGCCGTCCGCCCCGCGCTCCCAATAAAGCGGCGCCTCATACTCTCCGGCGCGCACCCGCGCCCAGCCGTCGGCCAGCCACAGCTCGGGACGGCTGTAGCCGCCATCCTCCATGAAGGCGAGCCACTCGGCGTTGGTCACCGCCCGGGAGGCGAGGCGGAACGGGCGCAGCAGCACCTGGTGGCGCGGCCCTTCGTTGTCGTAGGCGAAGCCGGCGCCGTCGTGCCCGATCTCGAAGATGCCGCCGGGAAAGTCGATGAAGGCGAGCGGCGCCGCCGTCTCCGGCCGCGGCGGCTCGGCCGGCCGGTAGGCCGGGTGCAGCGGGCTCTGCGCGAACAGGTTCAGGATGTCCATCAGGATCAGCTCCTGATGCTGCTGCTCGTGCTGGATGCCGATCTCCACCAGCGGCGCCACGCTCTCCCGCAGCGGCGGGGCGGCGGCGGCCAGCAGCCGGGCCATGGCATCGGTGACGTGGTGGCGATAGGCCGTCACCTCCGCCACGGTGGGCCGGCTGAGCAGCCCGCGCGCGGCCCGCGGATGCCGGGCGCCCGCGGCCTCGTAATAGGAATTGAACAGGTAACCGAACTGGGGATGGGCCGGCACGTAGCCCGCCAGATGCGGGATCAGGATGAAGGTCTCGAAGAACCAGGAAACGTGGGCGAGGTGCCACTTGGTGGGGCTGCAATCCGGCATGGACTGCACGGTCTGGTCCTCGGGGTGGAGATCGCGCGTCAGCGTCTCGGACAGGCCGCGGGTGCCGAGGAACCGCGCGAGCAGCCGGTCCGCGCCGGCTTCCGCAATGCCCGGCGCGGGAGCCGGTCGGGAGAAGGGAACGTTCATGGGGCCTCGCTCACGGCGCAACCGTCCGCAAGGCGTAAACGCCCGCAGCCGCGCGATGGTTCTCCCCGGCTTGTTCGTATGAGCGGGCCGATCCGTTTCATCGCCGCGAACACGTCTTCGCGAGGATGGCCCCGCAGCCCCGCATCAGCCCGCCGCGAGGCCCACCACGGCGGTGATGGAGCGTAGCGAGGCGCTGCCCGGCCGCCATGCCGCCAGCGTGCGCACCCGCGCATCGGCGGACGGCAGGGGCCGGGTCTCGATCTCGCCCGCCGCGCGCCAGCGCTCGACCGCCGCCTCCGGCAGCAGGGTGCGCCCGAGCCCCGCGGCGACGCAGCCGATGATGCCGTCCAGCGTGCCCAGCTCCAGCACCGGCAGGTCGCCGAGGAACGCCTGGCTGCGGGCGCGGTAGCAGCAGCCCTCGCGGAACACCACGGCGGCGCCGTCCGCCGCGCCGCCGGGAGGCAGCACCTCCACCAGTTGCTCGGTCCACAGGGGCGCGCTGTCGAGGCTGTCGTCCGCCGCCTCCTCGGCGAGGAAGGCGAGGTCGAGGGCGCCGCTGCGCAGGCCGGCCGCCAGCTCGCCGCTGGTGCCGGTGCGCACGGTGAGCCGCAGCGGCGCGAGCTCGGCGCGGATGCGCTTCAGCAGCGGCGGAAGGCGGAAGGCGGCGGTGGTCTCCATGGTGCCGAGCCGCAGCGGCGGGAGCGCCTGGGCCGAGGCCCGCAGCCGCTCCTCGGCCTCGCGGGCGAGGCCGGCGATGCGCGCGCCATAATCGAGCGCGAGGCTGCCGGCAGCGGTGGGCACCATCCGCCCCGCCACCCGCGCCACCAGCTTCTGGCCGATCCGGTCCTCCAGCTTGCGCAACCGGGCGGTGACATTGGACTGCACGCACCCCAGCCGCTCGGCGGCGCGGGTGACGCTGCCGGTCTCGGCCACCGCCGCGAGGAACTGGAAGTCGCGCACATCCATCATCATAAGTGAACGATATTATCTCAATGTTTCAATTTCAATGATCGTGCATCCGGCCATAATGCGGGCCATCCGCTGACGGGAGGACGAGACATGACCCACCAGACCACGGCGACCACCGCCCATGCTGCGCCCGTCGCTCCCTCGCCCGTCGCTCCCTGGCCCGACCGGCGGGTGATCGACCTGTTCGGCATCACCCATCCCATCCTGCTCGGGCCCATGGTGGGGGCCGGCCCGCCGGCGCTGGCGATCGCGGTGGGACAGGCCGGCGGCCTCGCCTCCCTGCCCGGCGCGCAATACAGCGCCGCCGATTTCGTGCCCGTGGTGGAGGCGGTGCGCGCCGGCCTGCCGGATCGGCCGCTCAATCTCAACTTCTTCTGCCACACGCCGCCGGCGGCGGACCCGGTACGGGCGATGCGCTGGCGCGCGCGGCTCGCGCCCTATTATGTCGAGCTCGGCCTCGACCCGCAGGAGACGCCGCCGGCGAGCGGACGCACCCCGTTCGATGCCGATGCGTGCGCGCTGGTGGAGCGCTTCCGGCCGGAGGTGGTGAGCTTTCATTTCGGCCTGCCGGAGACGTCGCTGCTGGAGCGGGTGAAGGCCACCGGCGCCAAGGTCATCTCCTCGGCCACCACGGTGGCGGAGGCGCGCTGGCTGGAGGAGCGCGGCTGCGACGCCATCATCGCCCAGGGGCTGGAGGCGGGCGGCCACCGCGGCACCTTCCTGAGCGCCGATGTCCTCGCCGACATGAGCCGGCAGGTGGGCACCTTCGCCCTGCTGCCGCAGGTGGTGGACGCGGTGCGGGTGCCGGTGATCGCCGCCGGCGGCATCGCCGACGCCCGCGGCATCGTCGCGGCGCTGGCGCTGGGCGCGGCGGCGGTGCAGATCGGCACCGCCTACCTGTTCAGCCCGGAGGCGCGCATTCCCGCCGTCCACCGTGCCGCGCTGGAGACGGCGACGGACGAGGCCACCGCCCTCACCAACCTGTTCACCGGCCGGCCCGCGCGCGGCATCATGAACCGGGTGATGCGGGAGGTTGGTCCGCTCGCCCCGGAGGCGCCGGCCTTCCCCACCTCCGGCGGTGCCCTCGCCCCGCTGCGCGCCAAGGCGGAGGCGGACGGGCGCGGCGACTTCACCAACCTCTGGTCCGGCCAGGCCGCCGCCCTCGCCCCCCGCCTGCCCGCGGCGGAGCTGACGCGCACCCTCGCCGCCGAAGCCCTCGCCCGCCTCGGCCGCTGAGGCGTTCGGGCGTCCACCCGCAGATGGGCGGGCGCGTCCCGACGTGAACGCACGGCGGCCCGCGGACCACGCGCAGGTACGGGCAGGAGATGGCTTCCATGCCTCTGGCCCTGACGCGGGATGGATGCGGGGCATCAGGCGCCCGCCTCCAGCGCCGAGGGCCGATGCCCCCCGGTCCCGGCGTGCGGTTCGCGCGCAGGCCCCAGAACGCTGGCGCCGCAGCGCGCAGGCCGCCGTCACGCGGCGCGCCCGCCCGGCCCCGAACTGGCCCGGCGACGCCAGCCCGTCCCGCTCCGCGCCTGAGCTGCACCACCGCCCCCGCTCCGCGGAAGCCATCCGCCCGCGCGGGCGGGCCCGTACCGGTCTCGACCGGGGCCCGGCGACGCCATCGGCCGACCGGGATCGGCCGACCGGGATCGGAACCTGCCGGCGACGCCGGCATCAGCTCCGCCGGGGCGGCACTCCCGGCGCCGCGCCAAGCGCCACCGCATCGTCAACGCCGGTCGCCCGTCCCGGTCCCACCCCCAAGGCGGCATCAGCGGTACCGGCCGCACGGATGCGATCCGCCGTCGCTCCGCAAGGCCAAACCCGGATTCGAGACCTGCCGGCGACGCCAGTGCCCCGGCCCGCAAACGGCACCAGTCCCCGGCCGCGCGGATGCGATCCCCCCGCGCGTGGCGGGCCCGTTCCCACCCCGAGCGTGGCCCGGCGGCTCGCGGCTGGGTCCGGGTCTCACGCCTGCCGGCCCGGCGGGGCGACGGCGGCTCCCGCGGCGCTTCCCCAGCGGCACCCATCCAGTCCCTGCAAGCGCCGCCGCAAAATCGACGCCGGCGGCGCCTAAGCGTCCGGTTCGGCTTGCCGCGCGGATGTCTCTGCCGCTACGAGAAGCGCGGCGGGCGACACATCCAGACGGGCCGGGAGAGAAGAAGGTGAGCAACGCCTTCCTGAAGGACGCGTTCGTATATCTCCTGGCCGCGGGCATCCTCGTTCCCCTGTTCCATCGCGCGCGCATCGGCGCGGTGGTGGGCTTCATCGCCGCCGGCGCCCTCATCGGGCCGCACGGGCTGGGGCGCCTCGCCGAGAGCGTGCCGGCCATCCGCTTCATCACCATCTCCAGCCCGGAGCGCACCGCGCCATTCGGCGAGCTCGGCGTGGTGTTCCTCTTGTTCCTGCTCGGCCTCGAATTCTCGGCGCCCCGGCTGTGGAAGCTGCGGCGGGAGGTGTTCGGCGTGGGCAGCCTGCAGGTGCTTCTGTGCGGCGTGCCGCTCGCGGTGGGCATCGCCGTGCTGGGCGGGCCGAAGGCGGGCGTGGGGCTGGTGCTGGGCATCGCCCTCGCCCTCTCCTCCACCGCGCTGGTGAGCCAGCTGCTGATCGACCAGCACCGCTCCCTCGCCCCGCTGGGGCAGCTGGTGATCGCAGTGCTGCTGTTCCAGGACCTGATGGTGGTGCCCATCCTGCTCGCGGCCGAGCTGGTGAGCGGCGGCACCACCGACGTGCTGACGCTCGCGGCCGTCGCCCTCGCCAAGGCGGCGGGCGCGGTGGCGCTGATCCTGGTGGCCGGACGGTTCGTGCTGGCGCCGCTGGTGGCGGCGGCCGCCTCCACCCGCTCGCGCGAGCTCATCATGGCCATCACGCTGGTGGTGGTGGTGGGCTCGGCCGGCGTGACGCGCGCCGCCGGCCTGTCCGCCGCGCTGGGCGCCTTCCTCGCCGGCATGGCGCTGTCGGAGACCGCCTACCGCCACCAGATCGAGGTGGATCTCGAGCCGTTCAAGGGCCTGCTGGTGGGGGTGTTCTTCGTCACGGTGGGCATGGGCATCGATTTCGCCGCGGTGCTGCCCGCCCTGCACATCGTGATGGCGGGTGTCGTCGGCGTGCTGGCGGTGAAGGCGCTGTTCACCTACATCGCCGCGCGCCTCATCCGCGTCGCCCCGCCGGCGGCGGCGGAAGCGGCCCTGCTGCTGGCGCAGACCGGCGAGTTCGCTTTCGTCGTGCTCGGCCTGCTCACCGCCAACGGCGCCCTCGGCGCGCGCGAGGCGGGGGTGCTGGTGGCGGTGGTCAGCCTCAGCCTGGTGGCGACGCCCTTCCTCGCCCGCTTCGCCGCCCGGCTCGGCCGCGAGATGGACGCGCGGATGCACGACGCCCTCGCCCCCGACGTTCCGGGCGCGAGCGAGCATGTGATCATCGGCGGCTTCGGCCGGGTCGGCCGCACCATCGCCGATGCGCTGGACGAGGAGGGCGTGCCCTTTGTGGCGGTGGACGCCGATCCGCGCCGCGTCGCGCAGGCCCGGGCGGCGGGCCACCCGGTCTATCTCGGCGATGCCGGCCGCCCGGAGATCCTGGAGCGGCTGGGGGCGGAGAAGGCCCGCGCCTTCGTGGTGACGCTCGACGCCCCCAATGCCGCCGAGCGCATGGTGCGCTCCGTGCGCCAGCACTGGGCCGCCGCCCCCGTGATCGCCCGCGCCCGCGATGCCGAGCACGCGCGGCGGCTCGCCAACATGGGGGTGCAGGGCGTCATTCCGGAGGCGATGGAGGCGAGCCTGCAGCTGGCCGGCCATTTGCTCGCCTCGCTCGGCCTGCCGGACGACGTGGTGGCCGCCCGCACGGAGGCGACGCGCGCCCGCATCCGTGCCGCCATCGAGCGGCAGGCGGCAGGGGAGGGAAGCTGAGGGCATGAGGGACGGAAAGCTGCGCCGCCGCGCGTTCGACATTCTGGAGCGGGACCTGCCGGGCGACCGGGCGGCGGATGTCGTCCATTATCTCCTCATCGGCACGGTGCTGCTGTCGGTGCTGGGCGCGGTGCTCGCCACGGTGCCCTCGCTGGCGCTGCGCGACACCTGGTGGTTCGCGTGGGGCGAGTTCCTCGCCCTCGTCATCTTCACCGTGGAATACGTGGTGCGCCTGTGGGTGGCGCCGGAGCATCCGCTCAGGCGGCGCATGTCGCCGCTCAAGGCGCGCCTGCGCTACGCCGTGACGGTGCCGGCGCTGATCGATCTCGCCGCCATCCTGCCCTGGGCGGTGGCGATGGTGAGCACCAGCGAGCTCCATGCCATGCTGGTGCTGCGGCTGCTGCGCTTCCTGAAGCTGGCGCGCTATTCCTCCGGCTTCAACGCGCTGTACCTCGCCATCCGGCGCGAGCGCTATGCGCTGCTGTCGTGCCTGATCATCCTGTGGGCGGGCGTGCTGTTCGCAGCCACCGCCATGTATCTGGTCGAGCGGGACGTGCAGCCGGAGAAGTTCGGCTCCATCCCGCAGGCCATGTGGTGGGCCATCACCACCCTCACCACCGTGGGCTATGGCGACGTGGTGCCCATCTCCACCGTCGGCCGGATGATCGGCGCCCTCACCATGGTGTCGGGGCTGATGATGCTGGCGCTGCCCATCGCCATCATCGCCAGCTCGTTCTCGGAGGTGATCTCCAAGCACAATTTCGTCGTCACCTTCTCCATGATCTCGCGGCTGCCGCCGTTCGCCGACCTGGAGGCGCCGGTGCTGGGCGACATCCTGCCGCTTCTGAACTCGCGCAGCTTCGACCGGGGCCACCACGTGGTGCGGCGGGGCGACGAGGCCGCGCACCTGTTCGTCGTGCTGGAGGGGCGGGCGGAGATGGAGACGGAGACCGGGATCCGCGCGCTCGGGCCCGGCGACGTGTTCGGCCTGCTGCCGGGCCATGCCAAGGCGAGCAACGTGCCGGTGCGCGCGGTGGCCAAGTGCAAGATCCTCGCGATCGAGGAGAACGAGCTGCACATGCTGGCGCTGCGCCATCCCGCCGTCATGGGCCGCCTCGCCGACGCCGCCCGCGACCGGCCGGAGGAGTAACGCGCGGGCGGCGCACGGAGCCGGCGCAGGCGCCATCCGTGCCGTGATGCGGCGGGCAGGCCCCTCGCCGGACCATCAGTCGCCGCAGCATCTGCCGCCCGGTGCCGCCGGGCACAGGCGCACGAAGAAGAGCCGAACGCAGAAGAGCCGAACGAAAAAGGGCCGCCCGGAGGCGGCCCTTTGGCTTTGGGGAAGAACCGGGCCCGGACGGCGCCTCGCGACGCCAGCCCGAGGCGTCAGCCTCAGGCCGCGAGGGCCTTGGAGAGGTTCTCGGAGATCTTGTCGAGGAAGCCGGTGGTGGACAGCCACTTCTGGTCGGCGCCGACCAGCAGGGCGAGGTCCTTGGTCATGTAGCCCTCTTCCACCGTGTCCACGCACACCTTCTCGAGGGTGGCGGCGAACTTGGCCAGCTCCGCGTTGCCATCGAGCTTGGCGCGGTGGGAGAGGCCACGGGTCCAGGCGAAGATGGAGGCGATGGAGTTGGTGGAGGTCTCCTTGCCCTTCTGGTGCTCGCGATAGTGGCGCGTCACGGTGCCGTGGGCGGCCTCGGCCTCCACGGTCTGGCCGTCCGGCGTCATCAGCACGGAGGTCATCAGGCCGAGCGAGCCGAAGCCCTGGGCCACGATGTCGGACTGCACGTCGCCGTCGTAGTTCTTGCAGGCCCACACGTAGCCGCCGGACCACTTGAGCGCCGAGGCGACCATGTCGTCGATCAGGCGGTGCTCGTAGGTGAGGCCGCGCTTGTCGAACTCTTCCTTGAACTCGGCCTCGTAGACTTCCTGGAAGATGTCCTTGAAGCGGCCGTCATAGGCCTTCAGGATCGTGTTCTTCGTGGAGAGATAGACCGGATAGTTGCGCAGCAGGCCGTAGTTCAGCGAGGCGCGGGCGAATTCGCGGATCGACTCGTCGAGGTTGTACATGGACAGCGCGACGCCGGCGCCCGGGAACTTGTACACTTCCTTCTCGATCTTGGTGCCGTCCTCACCCACGAAGGTGACGGTCAGCGTGCCCTTGCCGGGAACCTTGAAGTCGGTGGCGCGATACTGGTCGCCGAAGGCGTGACGGCCGACGACGATGGGCTGGGTCCAGCCCGGCACCAGGCGCGGCACGTTCTGGCAGATGATGGGCTCGCGGAAGATCACGCCGCCGAGGATGTTGCGGATGGTGCCGTTCGGCGACTTCCACATCTCCTTGAGGTTGAACTCCTTCACGCGCGCCTCGTCCGGCGTGATGGTGGCGCACTTCACGCCCACGCCGTGCTTCTTGATGGCGTTGGCCGCGTCGACGGTCACCTGGTCGTTGGTGGCGTCGCGGTTCTCGACGGAGAGATCGTAATACTCGAGGTCGATGTCGAGGTACGGGTGGATCAGCTTGTCCTTGATGTACTGCCAGATGATCCGGGTCATCTCGTCGCCGTCGAGCTCGACGACCGGGTTCGCCACCTTGATCTTCGCCATGGGTCGACCTTTCGCTCTTGCTTCCAGAGCATTGGAGAAACTGGCGGAGGACCGGTGGAGCGGGGCACGCCGACGATCCTCGACGCAGCCGCTATAGCACCGGCACAGCCCGCCGCAAAAGCCGCAACCTTCGTCGCACGCGTGAGATAATTTCCCACCGCGAGCCGGCTCTCGACTTCGCCGGCCCCGCCGTGCGACAGAGCCCGCAAACGGGAGAGATCATGCCGGGTTCGGGTACCGACAGCACCAAGCCGTGGATGGAGGGCGGGCCCCTCGTCATCCTGGTGGAGCCCCAGCTTGGGGAGAACATCGGCTCGGCGGCGCGGGCCATGGGCAATTTCGGCCTCTCGCGCCTGCGGATCGTCAATCCGCGCGAGGGCTGGCCGAACGAGAAGGCCCGCGTGTTCAGCGCCGGCGCCGACCGCATCCTGGGAGAGGCTGAGCTGTTTCCCGATCTGCGGTCCGCTTTGGCCGGCGTCAACTACGCCTTCGCCGCCACCGCGCGCGAGCGCGGCATGGCCAAGCCCGTGCTGGGCGCGGACGGCGCGGCGGGCGATGCCCTCGCCCGTCTCGCGGCGGGCGAGGAGGTGGCGCTCGTGTTCGGCCGCGAGCGCACCGGCCTCTATACGGAGGAGGTGTCCCTGTGCGACGCCATCCTCACCCTGCCGGTCAACCCGGCCTTCGCCTCGCTGAACCTCGCCACCTGCGTGGCGGTGGCCTCGTATGAATGGTCGAAGGCGGCGAGCGGCGGCGCCCTGCCCTTCGCCCCGCCCGACCGCTCGCCTCTGGCCGACAAGGGCGACCTGTTCGCCTTCTTCGATCACCTGGAAGGGGCGCTGGAGACGGCCGGCTTCTTCCGCTCGCCGGAAAAGGCGCCCTCCACCATCCGCAACCTGCGCAACATCTTCCACCGGCTGGGCCTGACCCGGCAGGATCTCGCCACCCTGCACGGCGCGGTGACCGCCCTGGAGGAAGGCCGCGCCGGCCGCGAGGCCCGCAAGGTCGAGAACAACGCCCGCGCCGCCGCCCGCAAGAGCGAGAAGGAGACCGCGCGCGCTCCCCGCGCGGCCGACGACGGCGAGGCCTGACGGCGTTCGCCTCAAGGTCGGGAAGGACTGGCTGGGAAAGGACAGGCTGGGAAGGACTGGCTGGGAAGGCCGGCTAGGAAAGACTGGCCGGGGAAGGCCGGCTAGGAAGGTGGCCCGCGGGCGCTGTCGCCCCCGGCAGGATGCACCAATCGCCCCGCTCCTGCGTCGGCGGGCAAGGAAGCAGCCGCCGGCCGGCGCATCCTCCCGCGCCGGGCGGATGGCGACAGCGAGCGCTGAGGGTGGGCATTCGCGGGAGGGGAACGGCACGGTCGGCGTCCGCCGCATCATCCGGCGCCCCCGGGTGGGGCAGTTCGGGCGCAAGGCGGGCGGCCCCCGGCGCCACGCGGATGGCGGGCGCGATCGGATCGAATGCGGCCATCTCCGCCCTGCTCTCCCCGCGCCTGACCGCGCGGCCGGCATCGCCGGACACGGATTTGATGCGAACAGGCGCCGAACGTCGCCGATCCTGCCGAAGTTCATGAACTCCGGCCCCGTGCCGCCCGCCCGCTCAACCGCCCCATGCGTCCGGCGCATGCTGGATTATTTTCGTTTACAATCAATATGTTGTATGGATTTATCGGACGCTCCCCGCCCATTTCGTCCACAGGCACCGCCGGGCCGGCGCTTTTTTTCCCCCCTGCCCTTTCCATCCCCGCCGGGGGTTGCTACATACGCCTCGTCAACGGCCGCTTCGCCGGCTCAACGTTGGCTCGGACGCGGGGTGGAGCAGCCCGGTAGCTCGTCAGGCTCATAACCTGAAGGTCGCAGGTTCAAATCCTGCCCCCGCAACCAAAAATTCCCTTGAAAATCAGCACGTTCGTACAGGTCGCCGCAAGGCGGCCCTTTTGGCGTTTGGGGCCAAGTCACCACCATGTTGCCCCCGGCGGTACGTCTGCGCGCGGGGGCGGCACTCACTCTCCCGTCTGGGGTGAAAAGTGAGCCTCTCCACATCGCGCGGCAGTCTCGCAGGAACAGGATACCGCCGATGCGGTGGTAGGCAGACCGCCTCGACGAGCGCAAAGAGAAGGCTGCGGAAAGAGCTGCGCTTCTGCGCCGCAACCTGGATTTTCCAGGCAGAGCCATGACGGAACGGCCACCGCATACAGATGTCATCCAGTTGTGACACGCGATCATCACGTTCTCGCAGAGCCAACCGATTGGCGAACGCCGGATTTACCGCGAGCAAACTGCTCATCCAACCAGTCGAAGACGCGGCGATTGAGGAGCGAGCGGTTCTGCATCTCGCAATGCCCGTCCGCGCCCTCGGCGGCGGTGAAGTGGACGAGGGTCTTGGGGCAGCTGAGCGCATCGAAGAAAGCGCCGGCACCGGCGGCCAGCCCATCATTCTCCGCCTGGGTGATCAGCGTGGGGCATTGGATCAGCTCGGCCCGGCCCTTCATGGTGAAGGGCTCGGCGGCGGCGAAGAAGGCGCGCAGATTGTCCACGCCATGCACCCAGAAGCCGCGCTGGACCACCTTCCAATGGAGCGTGCGGTCCTTGCGGATGACCGCGTCCAGACGTTCGATCACCGCCTGTTCCAGCGTGCCGAGATCGGCCGCCGCCTCGGGGGCGACGCCGAACTTGTCCACCACCACCTTGCGGAATCCATCGGCGATGCTCCAGGTGCCCGGATCGGCGATGAGGGCGGCGAGGCGCGGCTCACCGGAGGCGCCACGGGGCGCCAGATGCCCGCCGAGGCTCCAGCCATAGAGCGCGATGCGCTCGGGATCCACCAGCGGCGAGGTCAGCGCGAAGTCCACCACCGCGGTGATCACCACTTCCCAGTCGGGCCGCAAAGGGATGCCCTGCTCATAGAGTATCGCGCCCTGCCCGGGACCGTCGAACAGCAGCGCATGATAGCCCCGCCGCGAGGCCGCCACCGCGGAGGCGAAATAGGTGTCGGTGATGGTGGCGTCGTAGCCGTTGTTGAGGATGACGAGCGGCCGCGTCTCGGCCTCGAAGCCGTGCGCCGGAATGAAATAGCCCGGCATGGGCGTCTCGCCGAACGGGATGCTCAGGGGCGTCAGCGGATGAGGGCCGAGCGCCAGTCCCTTGTCGAAAGCCTCCACCTGCTTGCGAAACGCGGCCAGGAGGCGCGGGTCCACGGGGGCGCCGAAGAGGGGGTGGAAGGAGGCGGCGTAGAACACGCTTGCCCGCAGGTAGGAGTCGCGGGCGCTCGCCTCATGGCCCTTGGCGAGGGCTGCATCGCCCTGCCCCTTCAGCCGGTCGCCGGCGGCGACGAAGGCATCATGGAAGGCGCTGTCATCGCCGTCCCCCACGGCGTCCGCCACCGCTCTCACCTCGCCGAAATCGGCGCCGCCATAGGGGATGTAAGCCAGCGGCCAGGTGCCGAAGTCCTCATGGAACGCGTTCTTGAACAGCATGGTCGCTATCCTCTCCGCAGGACTATCGCATCGGCCGCAGGTCGATGCGCGGGGTACCGAGATCAAGATGACGCGCTGGCCGCGCCTCAGCATTCGCTGCCGCCCGCCGTGGTCGCGGCCCGCGCCGCGGGAGCTTCCGGGAGCGAGAGGCGGAGCACGGCGAAGGCGGCAAGACAGACCATCAGCACGGCGGCTGTGATGGCGAATCCGCCGGCCGCCGTCAGCCCGAGCAGCGTGGTCGCCCCCGCGGCGAGGATCGGCCCCAGCGCGGTGCCGATGTCCCCGGCAGCCCGGTTGGTGCCGGTGACCGCACCGGTCTGCTCGGGCAGGATGCCCTCCAGCGCCACGGTAGCCGCCGCCGTCACCAGCGCGCTGGTGCCGATCATGACGGAGGCCGTGCCCGCCCACAGCGCCCATTGCACCGGCGCGAGCCACATGAGCACCACGCCGGCCAGCGTCAGCGCGCTCGCGGCGAGCACCGTCCGGCTGGCGCTCCAGCGGTCGATGAGGCGCGCGTTCAGCGGCAGGAACACGAGGTTGAGGGCGGTGCCCGCGCCGATGATCAGGCCATAATGCTGCGGCGAAAGGGCGAGCATGGTGCTCGCCACCGCAGGGACCACCACCCAGGATATGGTGATGCGGGCGAGGAAGCCCGCGAAGGTCATCACCGTGCCGCTGGCGAGCCCCGGCGTGAGGCGGAGCGGGCCCACCGCCTTCTTCGCCATGGCGGCGGCCTTGGGCATCAGCAGCGAGATGGGCAAGGCGACGATGCCGAGCAGCGCCTCCACCATGAACGGCGCGCGCGGCCCGAACGCGCCGACCACGTAGCCGCCCACCACAGGCCCCGCGGAGTAGGAGAGCAGCAGCGCGCCCTGGAACAGGGTCTGCGCGGTGCCGCGCCCGGCCGGCCCGTAGATGTTGATGAGGGCGGTCATGGCCGCGGTGGAGAAGATGGCGATGCCCGCGCCCTGCACCACGACGGAGACCACGAGCATGCCGTAGCCGAGCTCTGGCACCCCCAGAAGCGCGCCCGCGATCACGATGCCGAGGCCGATCACCGAGGAGAGGCGGGCGCCGACGCGATCGATGGCGAATCCGGCGGGCACCTCCACCAGGATGCGGGCGAAGGCGAAGGCGGAGATGAGCGCGCCGTGCGCCACCGCCGGCAGGCCCACCGTCAAAGCGGGGATCGCCGGGATCAGCATGCCGATGCCGAGCGTGGCGGCAAAGGCGGCGATGATGATGGCGAAGACCGCCGTGCGGCTTTCCGGGGGGATCATGTGCGCCCTCCACCTTGATGCGAGATGCGAGTCCGGCGGCAATGGGCGCACCATCGGCGGCGCGCCCATCGTGGGTGGCTCAGCCCTTCACGAAGGCGAGCAGGTCGGCGTTGAGGACATCGGCGTTGATGGTCAGCAGTCCGTGGCCGTAGCCCGGATAGGTCTTCAAAGTGCCGTTCTTCAGCAAAGGGGCCGAGAGGCGGGCGCTGTCGTCGATCGGGACGATCTGGTCGTCCTCGCCATGCAGCACGAGGGTGGGGACGGTGATCGCCTTCAGGTCCTCGGTCTGGTCGGTCTCCGAGAAGGCCTTGATACCGTCGTAATGGGCCTTGGCGGAGCCCATCATGCCCTGGCGCCACCAGTTGTTGATCACGCCCTGGTCGATCTTCGCGCCCGGACGGTTGAAGCCATAAAAGGGCCCGGTCGGGACATCGAGGAAGAACTGCGCCCGGTTGTCGGCGAGCGCCTTGCGGAAGCCGTCGAACACCTCGATCGGCAGGCAGCCGGGATTGTTCGGCGTCTTCACCATCAGCGGGGGAACCGCGCTCACCAGCACCGCCTTGGCCACCCGGCCCTGCGGCTTGCCGTGCCGCGCGACATAGCGGGCGACCTCGCCACCGCCGGTCGAATGGCCGATATGGACGGCATTGCGCAGATCGAGATGCTGGACGACCGCCGCGGCGTCGGCCGCATAATGATCCATGTCGTGGCCATTCCAGACCTGGCTTGAGCGGCCGTGACCGCGCCGGTCATGGGCGATGACGCGATAGCCCTTGGACAGGAAGAACAGCATCTGCGCGTCCCAGTCGTCGGACGACAGCGGCCAGCCGTGATGGAACATGATCGGCTGGGCATCCTTCGGACCCCAGTCCTTGAAGAAGATTTCGGCGCCGTCCGTGGTGATGACCGTGCTCATGATGCGGAACTCCTCGGTGTGGCCGGGGCGTCGTCCCCGGTTGCTCGTTCGATGGAGAGACACTAGTGGCCGGCGGTTCGCTTTCGGATTGGCGTGATGGACAGATTTCAGGCCATAAGTGACAAATGACGAAACCGACACCCTTGGCGCCCCCCTTGGCGGAGATCGCCGTCCTGCTCTATCCCGGCGCGCAGCTCGGCGCGGCGCATGGACTGACGGACCTTTTCTCGGTCGCCAACCTGATGGTGAAGCGCCGTCTCGGCGACGGCGCGCCGCGCCTCCGCGTCAGCCATTGGCGCGGCCGGGAAAACGGCGAGGGCGCCGAACGCGTCTTCGACAGCGATCCGGGCGCCGCGGGCGAACCGGATTTCGTCATCATGCCGCCAGCCGTCATCGCCCCGATCACCGCCGACGAGGCGGCGCCTCTGGCGATCTGGCTGAAAGAGCGCCATGCCCGCGGCGCGACGCTCGCCTCGGTCTGCGCCGGCGCATTCCTGCTCGGCGAGACCGGGCTGCTGGAGGGCCGCCCCGCCACCACTCACTGGTTCTACGCTAACGACTTCGCGGAACGGTTTCCCGAAGCCCGCATGGACGTCGACAAGCTCGTCATCGACGATGGCGACCTCATCACAGCGGGCGGCCTCATGGCCTGGACGGACCTCGGGCTCAAGCTCGTGGACCGGCTTCTCGGACCGACCGCGATGCTTGAGACCGCGCGCTTCCTGCTCATCGACCCGCCGGGCCGCGAGCAGCGCTATTACAGCGTGTTCTCGCCGAAGCTGCGCCACGGCGACGAGGCGGTTCTGAAGGTCCAGCACTGGCTCCAGGCCACCTGTGCCCGCGATGCGACCCTCGACGCCATGGCGCGCAAGGCGGGACTTGAGCCGCGCACCTTCCTGCGCCGCTTCCACAAGGCGACGGGGCTGAAGCCGACCGAATATTGCCAGCATCTGCGCGTCGGCAAGGCGCGCGAGATGCTGGAGACCACCACGCGCCCCGTCGAGCAGGTCGCGTGGGATGTCGGCTACGAGGATCCGGGCGCGTTCCGGAAGGTCTTCGTCAAGGTGACGGGGCTTGGTCCGCGCGAGTACCGCCAGCGTTTCGGGATCGCGGCCATGCGCGAGGGCGCGCCGCCTGAGGACGCGGGAAGTCCGGAAGCTGCCGACCGATAGAGCACGCCCGCTGCGCGTACCGGCCTGAAGGATGAATGCCCGGTTCGAGACGAAATTACAGGGCGCGCCGGTAATGCATGGCGACGGCGCCGCTGCGGAGCGGCGTGGCCGAGATCAATTCAAGCCGTCGCGTGCGGGGAAGCCCGCTCTGGTAGAGGGTCGGGCCGTGGCCGGCGATTCTGGGGTGGACGAGGAGAATGTACTCGTCGATCAGATCCAGCCGGTCCAGCTCGGTCGCGAGCTTGCCGCTACCCAGAAGCACGCCGGCCGGGGTTGCGTCCTTGAGCTTCTGGACGCCCGTGCGCAGGTCGCCGGCGATGTGGTGGCTGTTGGTCCACGGGAAGGCATTTCGCGTCGACGACACCACGTATTTCGGCTTGGCCTCCAGCTTGACCGCCCACTCGCGTATCGCCGCAGGCGCATCGCCGCCGCTGCGGGCGACTGCCGGCCAATAGCTCTCCATCATCTCGTAGGTGACGCGACCCCACAGCATCGCTCCGGCCTCGTCCATAAGACGGGTGAAGAAAGCGTGCGTCTCGTCGTCGGCAATGCCCTCCTGGTGGTCGACGCAGCCGTCCAGGGTGATGTTGATGCTGAAGGTCAATAGTCCCATGCGGCAAGGCTACGCCATATGACGGAGAACACGTAGACCAATCGCTCGCGGTCGATGTGGAATCCCGGCGACTGGACAAGATCCGTGCCACCTGAACTGCTGAATCGCCGCCAGATCTAGGGGTCGGACCGAGGCAACGTCCACTGGAGCCGTGATTTCATGCCGGATGCGCAGGACCGCGCCAGCATCGGCCCGAGATTGCCGCAACAATCGCAGCGGAAACCGTGGTCGCCTGAGGCCACACCTCAATTGCGGGCTCTCTCACGCGGGAGGAGGAACCGGGCGCAGGTCGGCTTCTGCGGCCAGACGGTTGCATCTCCCTCGGCCACCGCACGGCTTCGCGGGAGCACAGCGCCTCAGGCCCTGCGCGCCATGCTCTAGCGCCTGTCCGCGCGGCGCAGCAGGCGGATCTGCAAGGCCGCGGTCCGGGCAGAGATGAAATCCTGCAGCCACGCCAGCACGCCAAGCCGGAGCCCCGGGGCGGACAGGAAGCGGCCGCGTTCGGCCGCCGCGACCATGTGCCGGGCCACCGCCTCCGCCGCCAGCACCGGCCCCGCCCCCGCGAAGGGCGCGATGGCGGTTGGGCGGCGTTCGGCCTCGTAGGCGAGCTGGGGGGTATCCGTATCCGACGGCACAGCCAGCGTGACCGAGACGCCGGTCCCCGCCAGCTCCACCCGCAGCACCTCCGCCAGCCCGCGCACGGCGAACTTGCTGGCGCAATAGCCGCCATAGCCGGCGATCCCGAACAGGCCGGCGCCGGAGGAGACGAGCACCACGCGCCCCCGCCCGGCCGCGACCATGGCGGGCACTGCGGCGCGGACTGCGCCGGCGGTGCCCATCACGTTGACGGCCAGCTGCGCCTCGGTGCGCGCGAGATCCTGGTCGAGGAAGAAGCCCGGCTCCACGATGCCGGCGGCGGTGACGAGCCAGAGCGGCGGCCCCCCCTCGGCGATCAGGGATTCGATGGCCGCGGTGACGGCCGCCCCGTCCGCCACATCTGCCTGGCGGGTCATCACGCCGCCGGCGCCGCTCGCCGCAAGGCGCTCCGCCGCTGCTGCGAGACGCGCGGAATCGCGTGCGACGAGGGCCACGCGGCAGCCCTTCCGGGCCAGCAGCCCGGCAACCGCCAGCCCGATTCCGCTGGAGCCGCCGGTGATGATGGCCAGTGGCCGTGCAGCCGCGTCCAAACCCCGATCCTCCCCCGTCCCCGATGCCGCCAGCCCCGCTCCCGGGCGCCGCGGACGTGCAGCGCACTTAAATGCAATCTGCGAATGTTGCAGCGAAGCAACGCTCCCTTAAACGTTGTATCCCTAGATCGCACTGGCCTGCGTCGCCATGTATAACGGCGGCAGGTCTCGTCGGCATAAAGAAGCGGAATCGCATGAAGGGCTGGGTCGGGCTGCTGGCGGCTGGGTTGATTGCCGGCGCAACGAATGGTTGCACTGTTCTTCCCTCGTCGGGGCCATCCCGCGTCGAGATCGAGATGGCGCAGCCCGAGGACGATCAGCGTTACCTCCTCGTCGACGTGGACGACCGCACCCTTTCCCTGCTGGCGCAGCAGCGCCCCGCAACCTTCGGCGGCCGGTTCGGCGATTATCGCCCGCCCTCCCGCTATGTGGTGGGCGTGGGCGACGTGCTCTCCGTCACCATCTGGGAAGCGGCGGCGGGCGGCCTGTTCTCCGGCCCCATCATCGACCGCCTCGGCACCGGCTCGCGCAGCGCGGTGATTCCCGAGCAGCAGGTGGCGCAGGACGGCTCCATCACCGTTCCCTATGCAGGCCGCATCCCCGTCGCCGGCAAGACCCCCTCGCAGATCGAGCAGGCGATCGTCGACCGCCTCGCCGGCAAGGCCATCGAGCCGCAGGCGGTGGTGGTGGTGACGCGCGGCGTCTCCAATTCCGTCACCGTGCTGGGCGAGGCCACCAACGGCGCGGTCGTGCCCCTCTCGCCCCGCGGCGACCGGGTGCTGGACGTGATCGCCGCCGCCGGCGGCATCAAGGTGCCCGCCCACGAGGTGTTCGTGCGCCTGAGCCGCGGCGGCACCACCGTCACCCTGCCCATGCAGCGGCTGCTCAACGATCCCAAGGAGGACGTCTACGTCCGCCCGCTGGACAAGATCGTCGTGATCCGCGACCCGCAGACCTTCACCGTGTTCGGCGCGGCCGGAAACCCGACCATCGTGCCGTTCGATGCCGTGGGCATCACGCTCGAGGAAGGCGTCGCGCGCGTCGGCGGCGTGATGGACAACCGGGCCGACCCCTCCGGCGTCTACCTGATGCGGCTGGAGCAGGTGCGCTTCGCCGCCCAGCTGCGGCCCGACGCCCGGCCGCTGGAAAGCAACGGCTACGTGCGCGTCATCTACCGCTGGAACATGCGCAACCCCAATTTCGTGTTCCTCGCCCGCGGCTTCGAGATCCGCAACAAGGACGCGATCTACGTCGCCAACGCCCCGCTGGCCGACATCCAGAAGATCACCTCGCTGTTCAGTTCCGTCGCCGCGCCTGTGGTCAGCACGGCGGCGGTGGTCCAATAGGCGGGTGGCCGTGCTTTCCCCGGCTCGCCCGCGCGGCACGCTCGCCGCCGAGGACACCGGGACGGCCAAGGTTCCCGCCCCCCGCGGCCGGAGGCTGGGCCGCATCCTGTCGCCCGTCGCCGCCAACCTCGCGCGCTTCCTGCCCGCCGCGTCCCGCACCGAGGCCGAGGCGAGCCGGCCGGCCTTCCCCGCCCCCCCGCGCCCGGCCCGCAGCCGGCTGACGCGGCTGGACGTCGCCATCCTCTCGTTCGCAGTCGGCGTGGTCCTGCCCAGCGTCGCGACCCTGATCTACCTCACCGCCTTCGCGGCCCCGCAGTTCAAGTCCGAGACCCGCTTCGTGGTGCGCGGCAACCTGGAGACCGTGGCCGGCGGCTCCAGCCCCGTGTCCGCCGGGGGCGTGCCGCAGGTGCCCAACACCCAGGAAGCCCGCGTGGTGGTCGACTTCCTGCGCAGCCGCGCCATGGTGGATGCGTTGCAGGAGCAGCTGGACCTGCGGCGCGTGTTCGGCATCTCCGCCAGCGACCCGGTGTTCGGGCTCTCCCCCACCGCCGGCGTCGACGACATGGTGGCCTACTGGAACCGGCAGGTGAAGGTGAGCCTGGAGACGCTGTCCGGCGTCATCCGCGTGCAGGTGCACGCCTTCAGCCCGCAGAGCGCCGCGATGGTCGCCGCCGCCGTGGTCCGCGAGGCCGAGGCCGTCACCAACGAGCTCACCAACCGCAACCGCGGCGACCGGGTGCTCCAGGCCGAGGCCGAGGAGCGCGCCGCCTTCACCGAGCTCGCCGCCGCCCGGTCGGCGCTGGAGGAGTTCCGCAACGCCCAGGGCACGCTCGACCCCACCCGCACCGCGCTGGACAGCTTCGGCATGATCGCCAAGCTGCGCGACCAGCGCTCCAGCCTCAACACGGACATCTCCGTGGCCCGTGCGCGGTTGGACGAGGATTCGCCGGTGGTGCGCGCGCTCCGGGAGCGGATGCGCTCGCTCGACGAGAAGATCGGCGCGCTCGATGCCGAGCTGCTCGGCGCCGGGCAGGCCGCGGCGGGCACCAGCGCCAACCTGAAGGCCGCCGCCGAGATGGAGGTGCGCCGCCGCCTCGCCGAGCAGAGGCTGCGGCAGGCAGAGGCGGAACTGCTCGACGCCCGTGCCCAGCAGGGGCAGAAGCAGGTCTATATCCTCACCTTCATGGCCCCCACCCTGCCGATGGAGACGGACTTCCCCTCCCCCCTCACCGGAACGGCGGCGGTGGCCGGCATCCTGTTCGCGTTCTGGGCGGTGGTGACGCTCTACGTCGGCAGCGTCTACGCCCGCACCCGATAGCGGGGGTCCACGCGGAGGGACACGCGCTGGCGTGCCGACCACCGGGCGAAGCCGTCGCCGGAGTGATGGACGGGACGCGCGACGTGCGCTGATCGCGCCTGCGCCCGGCCGGACAGCGCCCTGCGAGAGAGCCTGGGCCCGGACGCACAGCCGGAGCAGGCAGGCGCGCCGATGCGGGCCGGCACCCGACGACCGCACGGGCCGGACCCGCGCGCAGGCCGGGCCCCGGCACACCCGGACCGGGGGGCGGCCGGATCAGGAGGCGGCCGGCTCCACCACCGCCTCGTCCACCGCGGCGTCGGCGCGGCGGGCGGCCTCGGTCAGGTCGGAGAAGATCTGCAGGTCGGCGGAGATCAGGTCCTGCACCACCGTCCAGCCCCGCACCATCTGGGCCAGCTCGCCCACCTGGCGGGAGGTGGCGAGCGATGGCAGCGGCGGCAGGTCCAGCTCCAGCACCGCGCGCAGGGTGGCCCAGTAGGCCTCCTCGTCGCCGGCGAGCCCCACCACGTCCATGTCCGCCAGCGTCTGCAGCGCCTGCTCCACGGCCGAGGATTCGGGGTTCTCGTCCGAGCTGCGGCAGGTCAGGAGCCGCGCCAGCGGATTGGACAGCTGGGCGCGCTCGAACGGCGTGAGGGTGCCGAGCCAGCCTTCGATGTCACCCATCTGCGTCACGTCCGCCCGGGCAAGGCTGTCGACCAGCGGGCGGAAGGCATCGGCGAGGACGGAATAGGCGAGGCTGGGGGATTTCACCGCCCAGCGCAGGGCCAGAAGCTGCTCGGCCATCTCCTCGAACGGATCGCGCACCAGCACCGAGCACTTGAAGCCGCGATCCTTCAGCAGCGGCTCGTAGGCGCGGAAATAGAGCCGGCCGGAGCAGAAGATGGAGGGCGTGAAGGCGATGCCGATGATCGCCCGCGCCGCCTCTTCCGGCACCCGGTCGAGCCGGGTGAAGGCCATGTGGAACAGGTCCTGCAGCGGCTCGGTCATGCCCACCTGCGGCACGAGGCGGGTCTCCAGCCGGAACAGCTTCAGGTCCGCCTTCGCCGCCGGCGGCCGGCGGCGGTAGATGCGGATGTTGGTGGCCTCGTCATAGAGCTCGAGGTCGCTCGCGCCCTCGATGTCGGCCAGCACGTGCTGGTCCACCACAAAGCCACAGATGCCGGTCTCGTGCAGGCCCTGCTCGCGCAGCAGCGGGCGCAGCACGGTGGCGCGCACCACCTTGCGCATTTCCCCGCCGGTGAAGACGGCCACGTGCGGCGTGCTGGACGGATTGTCCGGCATGATCCAGCCGACGACCCGGCTTCCCGCATCCTCGTCGATGCTGAACAGCACGCCCCGGCCCCCTCAGCGGCGATGGTCGCGGATGACCGCGACCAGGATCATGGCATTGATCCACAGGATGGTGCCGAGGGTGAAGACGAACAGGCCGGTCTTCCACCACACCGGCTCGGATGCCGCGGCGGGCAGGCTCGGCGGCACGAACACGTTGACGAAGGCGCTCTGCGCCCGCGCGCGCCGTTCCGCCTCCTGCAGGCCGGCGAGGGCGATGGACTGCATTGTCTCGGCGAACCGCACCTCCAGCTCGGCCTCCTCATAGGCGGCAAGCGCCTCCACCGCCGTGCCGCCGGCATCGGAGCGGGCGAGGCGGGCCCTGAAGTCGGCGATCTCCTTGTCGAGCGCCTGCACCCGGTCCTTCAGCACGCCCAGCGTCGGCCCATCCGGCGCGGAGAGGCGCTGCAGCGCGCGCATCTCGCGGTCGGCGGCGATGCGCTCCTGCTCCAGCCGCAGCAGGCTCTGCGCCAGCGCGTCCGCGGCCTGCACCGGATCGATGGCCCGCCGGCTGGCCCGCCACTCCTGCTGGCGCACCAGCGCCTCGGTGTAGCGCTGGCGGGCCCGGTCGAACTGGTCCTGCGCGCGGGCCACGGTGTCGGCGCGGGTGCCGGCGACGATGTCGTTCAGCAGCGTCTCGCCGTCCTTCAGCACCCGCTCGGCGATGGCCTGCGCCTCCGCGGCCGAGAAGGCGCGCACCCGCAACAGGACGATCTCCGAGCGCCGGTCCACCGCAGCGGTGACATGCCGGTTCCAGTAGCGCCACGCCTGCTCCAGGCTGGCATCGGCGGAGAGCGCCGAGAGCGGATCGATGCCGGGGCGGGCGAACGCGGCATGAAGCACTCCGTCCTTCTGCATCCGGGCCACGAAGGCGCGACTGGTGATGTAGTTGACGAGGATGAAGGGCGCCTGCGCCTGCGAGGAGCCCCCGGCGCTGCCCAGCAGCCCGGCGAGGGCGCTCATGGCGCCGGCGATCAGCCCCTTGGCATCCGGCCCCTGGTCGCTCACCGTGCGGCCGGCGAGGGATTCGCGGATGGCAAGCCGGGCCTCCGAGACATAGACCGGGGTCGAGACCAAGCCCGTGAAAAGCGCGGCGATGGCCGCCGGCAGCACCACCAGCACCGCGAAGGTGATGCGCAGCAGCTGGAACCACCGGGCCGAGGCCGTCGCCCCCGTGCCGTAGGTCCGCGGCAGCCGCTTCCAGCGCAGCACCGGCCGCACGAACGGCAGCACGGCGAAGGCGCGGCTGCGCTCGATGAGGACCCGGATCGGCGGGGCGACGGGCAGCCCGGCCATGTCAGCGTGCCCTCAGGACGACCACGTCCTGGAAATCGTGCAGCGCGCCCTCGCCGATCGCCACCACCTCGAACCGGGCATCCCAGTGGCGGCGCACGTAATCGGGCGAGATGAAGGTGATGCCGTAGTCATAGGCATCGCTGGAGAGGTGGCCGTCCTGCCGAATGAAGCCGTAGCCGTGCTCCGCGAACCGCTCGCGCGCGGCGGCGAGCTCCTCCTGCGGGATCGCCAGCATGGCGAAGATGTGCTCCTCCTCGATCGCCCGCCGCAGCGCCCGCGCGCCGTGGATGGAGAGGAACAGCAGCGCGCCCGGCCGTGCGACCCGGGCGAGCTCGCCGAGATAGAACAGGTGGTCCGCCTCGCTCAGGTGGCTGAAGACGGAGATGGACACCACCGCATCGAAGCTGCCGTCGGCGAGGGGAAGGGGCGCGCGCGGCTCGGTGGCCACCGCCTCCACGTGATCGAGGTGCTCGTCCACCCAGGCGATGTGGCGCGCGTCCACGTCGAGCCCCACGTAGCGGCCCCGGCAGCCGCGGAACAGACGCGCCAGCCGCCCCACGCCGACACCGAAGTCGAGGATGTCGCCGATATCGGCGAGCCGCACCGGGCTGAGGCGGGCGAGCGCGCGCATGAAGTCCACGCCGTGGGAGGCGAAGTGCGCCGGGTCGGTCAGGCCGGTGGTGTTGTGCATCAGCTCGGCCGGAGGGAACGGCGCGACCTCCTCCGTGCCCGCTGCGCCGGGCGGCAGCAGGTTGCGGGCGAGCCACCCCTCGAAATCCCCGTCGATGCCGACCGCCGCGGCCGGAACCGCCGCGCGCAAGCCTGTCCTCTCCGCAGCCATCGTCCCCGTCATCACCCCGCCGTACGCTCCAGCGCGCGCGCATAAAGCGCCGCCACGTCCTGCACCATATGGTGCGAAGTTCGTTCATAATGCGTCATCGCGCTCATGTCGCGGGCAAGGCCGGGCTGCTCCGCGAACATTGCCAGCCGCGCCGCGAGCGCCGTCACCGAGCCGGGGGTGAAGGTGAAGCCGTTGCGGCCCGGCTCCACGAACTCGGTCATGCCCTCCACGTCCGCCACCAGAACCGGCGTGTGGGTCGCCAGCGCCTGCAGCAGGATGAGGGGGCTGTTCTCCACCCAGGTGGAGGGAATGACCAGCAGGTCCATCTCGCCCAGCACGGCCGCGATGCGGTCCAGCGTGAAGGTGCCGCGGAAGGTGGCCTCCAGCCCCTGGGCGAGGCCGCGGACACGGACTGCATAGGGCGGATCGAGCTTCTCGTCGCCGTAGATGTCGAGCGTGAACGCCCCCGCCGGATGCCGGCGCAGCGCATCCAGCAGCAGGTGCAGGCCCTTGTGCTCCGCCAGCTGGCCGACGAAGCCCAGCCGCACCGGACCCGCGGCGCGGACCGGCTTGGGCGCGCGGTCGATGTCGATGCCGAAGCGGCTCAGCTCCACCGGCACCGAAATGCCGCTGCGCCGGTAGGCATCCTGCATGAAGCGGGTGGGAACCAGCGCTCCGGCGTAGGAGGCATAGGCCGCCGCGAGGTGGGCCGGGCGATCCTTCAGCGCGCGGATCATTTCGGTCCACGCGGGCACCAGCCCCGGCAGCCGCGCCACCACCGGCGGAAGGAGGCGCGAGCCGACCTGTCCGGTCACCCCGGCACGCGCCGCATCGTCGCCGAACAGCGCGCAGGCCACGCAGTTCGATCGCGCCGCGTTGGGCCCGGCGCAGAGGCGGCCGCGGATGTCGCTGAGCTTGTTGGTGTAGCAGAAGCCGAAGAAGTCGGTGAAGCTCGCCACCGTCGGCAGCCCGAGCCGTCGCGTCACCTCGAGCAGCGCCGAGGTGTGGTTGATGAGGTGGCAGACGTGGACCACGTCCGGCGCGATGCCGCGCAGGATGCGTTCATGCACCGCCCGCAGGGCCGGCAGGCCGTAGGTGTCGCGTAGCCCGGTGTTGGGGTGGACGTTGCGGTCGATGCGGATGACCGGGATGCCGTCGAAGGTGTAGCGCTCCACCAGGCCGGGCTGCGCCGGCTCGCCAGGAAAGGTGGCGGTGACGACGACCGGCTCGTGCCCCAGCGCCGCCAGCTCGCGCGCTACTGTCCGAGTATAGCTTTCCGTACCGTAAAAATGTTCGGGATAGTAACAATGGACGTAGAGCGCGACCCGCATTCCGCTTCCAGTTCGCTGCGCAGCTCGCCGAGCAGCAGCTCGATGCCCAGATCGAGGGTGATGGCGGGGGTCCAGTCCAGCCGCTCGCGGGCCCGGGACACGTCCAGCACCGAGGCGGACACGTCGAAGGTGCGCGCCGCCGCCCGCTGGACCTCGATACGGCGGCCGAGCGCCGCCTCCAGCTTGCCGATCACCTCGATGAGCGAGTGGCCCACGCCGGAGCCGATGTTGATGGGGCCCGGCACCGTCGGGCGCATGGCCGCGGCGATCAGGGCATCCACCACGTCGTCCACGTGGACATAGTCACGCACCACGCCGCCGTTGCCGAACAGGCTGATGGCCTCGCGTCGCAGGGCGGCGCGGGCGAACAGCGTCACCGCGCCGAGGCCCTTGTGCTTGTGCTGGCCGGCGCCATAGCAATTGCCGATGCGCAGGGCCACCGCGTCCAGCCCGTAGAGGGCGCGGTGCTTCTCCAGATAGTGCTCCACCATGAGCTTGGAGATGCCGTAGGCGCTGACCGGGCGGGTGGCATGGGTCTCATGCACCGGCAGGCCCTCCGCCGGGCCATAGACCGCGCCGCCGGAGGAGGCGAAGACGATGCGCAGGCCGGGCACGCGCCGCGCCGCCTCGAGCAGGCGCACCGTGCCGACCACGTTCTCGATGATGTCGCGCGCCGGATCCGGGTCGGCGCTGGCGGGAATGGTGGACCAGGCGAGATGGTAGACGGTGGTCACGCCGTCGAGCAGCGCGTCCCAGTCGGTGCATGTCGCAAGGTCAACGCACTTCCAGCTCACGCGCGGAATTGCCGGCAGGTCCCCCATGCGCCGCGCGGTGGCGACGATGCCGACGGACTGCCGGGACAGCCGCGCGCACAGGCGCTGACCGATCAGCCCGCTACCGCCGACAATCAGAGATGTCATTCCCCCAACCCCTTGGAAGTCCCGCATCTCTCCGCTGGGTACGGCAGGAATCTATCCATACCGACACCGGAATAATACGAAACTGTACCTACATTCCCAGCTTGAGGTTTGATGAAGCGCAATTTCTCAAAATGCAAACCGCGCCGACATCTATCCAAGCCCCGACCTTTTCCATTCTGGACCAGAGCGTGACCCAACGCCAAGCGAAACCCGCTGCGCCGCACAACAAAGATACGGGTATTGCAGGAAGGTCACACCTCTGGGTAGAGGCGGGCGGGGGGAAAGCCCGGCATCAGGTCCGCATCAAGGCCCAGGGCTTCCGCATAGATGCGTCCGTAGGCGGCAATCATCCCGTCCAGCGCGAACATGGGCGCGCGGGTCCGGTTGGCGGCGCCGAGGGCCGCCAGGCGTTCGCGGTCGTTCAAAAGGGAGACGACGATGTCGGCCAGAGCGTCCCGCGATGCGGCGAGCGTCTCCTCCCCGCCCAGGATCTCGGGCAACGCCCCGACCCTGTATCCGGCGACGGCCTGCCCTGCCGCCATGCCGAACGGCGTGACCTGACCGAAGCTCTCGCGCACCACCGGGGCCACGAACAGCCGGAACCGCCGGTAGAGGGCGGGCAGCGCATCGAACGGCACCACGCCGGTGAACTCGAAATTCCCGCGCACACCCGCCTCCCGCGTGCGGGCATGGAACACCGGCAGCAGCGTGCCCCCGCCGACGACGATGACCCGCGTCGACGGCCGGCGCCGCACCACGTCGATGAGCGGCAGGATGGAATCGGCGTCGAGCTTGTCCGGGTCCAGCCGGTACACCATGCCGATGGTGTCCTCCGCTCCCGGCTCGAACGCGCCGGCCGAGAAGCGGTCGAGATCGATGCCCGGGTGCACCACAATTCCGTTGGCCACATCCGGCGCGAACTGCCGGCGGATGTAGTCCGAAACGAACACGTAGGTGCGGATCGCCTCGTCGCGCAGCGGCGGCACCGGGGTGTTGACGTTCTCCACAAGGACGGCGGGCGTGGCACGGGCGGCGGCGAGAGCCGCCTCGTACCAGGGCTGGTCGCCCTCGCCCCAGTAATGAAAATGCACGAGATCCGGCCGCACCGAGGCGAGCAGGTTGTCGAACGCGGCGCGCGGGCTGCCGAGCGGCACGTGGTGCAGCACCATGCCCTCGTGCCGGCCCACCGGCGGCAGCCCGGCCGTGACCACCTGCATCTCGTAGCGGTGGCCGAGCCGCTCCAGCAGGTCCACCACCAGCTGGGTCGATCCACCCACGTAGACGTTCGGGATGACATGCAGCACGCGCGGCCGCACCGCCAGCGGCGGATGATGCGGCCGCACACGATAGACAACCGGCTGAAGGCCGAAGATGAGCCCCCCGAAATCCCGCGCGAGATGGCGCGCAGTCGCCACCGGCCGGCGCCTGAGTCGCCAGCCGCCGCGACCGTCGGGCACCACTTCGGCGCCGGCGATGATGCCGGACTGCGCCAGCTCCGTCAGATAGCGCCAGGAAGGCCCCGGCGCGGCGATCAGCTCGCCGAGTCGCCGCAGGGGAAGCGGCAGCGGGATGCCTCCGGCAAGGCTGCGGCGGCCATGGATCTGCTGCACCATGTGACCGACGAGATTGGCGTGCTCCTGCATGGCCGCGAGCTGCGCGGCGAGCGCCGCCTGCCCCTCCAGCAGGGCGGCCGTCTGCCGCTCCAGCCCCGCGACCTGCGCGCGCAGGGCCTCCACCGCGGCATCGGGCGCGCCCCCGGCGGCCTCCTCTGCCCTCCCCTCCCCGGCTGCGGCGGAGCCGGGGCGCGCGGGCGTGCGGGCAAGGTGGTCTGGGGTCATCTGCTGCGATCGTCCGGGGGATTTTGTGGCCTCGCCACTACTCGTTAGGATAGACATGGAAGACAACCGAAGGCTAGAGCACCCCGCTCCGCACGCCGGTACCGGGCGGCGCCCGCCATCCACGGTCGCCGCGGTGTGGTGCCGGCCAGAAAAGCTGAACGCCGGGCGCTGCCCGGGCTTGAGGACGAGGTTGGCACGTTGAACCGCAATGTCGCATCGGTGGAGCACCTGCCGGCGCAGCCCGCCTCTACCGAGGCGCTGGTGCGGCGCAACGCGCGCTTTCGGGAGGAGCTGCGGCGGCAGGCGCGCGAGGCCCGGCTGCGGCAATCCGCCGTCCGCCCGGCCAGCTCCGCCTTCTGGAGCGCGGAGGTTCAGGCCCTCGCCGCGTTCCGCCTGCCCCTGATGACCAGCTTCATCGCCATCGTCGTGATCCCGTCGGTGCTGGTGGCGATCTATTTCGTCTTCTTCTGCTCCAGCCAGTACCTCTCGGAAGCGCGATTCGCCGTGCGGACCGCGGAGCACTCGGGCATCGAGAACCTCGCCGGCGCGGGGGCGTTCCAAGGGCTGTCGGAGGTGCAGGATTCGCTCATCATCGCCAATTACGTGAAGAGCCTCGCGGCGGTGGCGGCCCTCGACGAGCGCGTCGGCCTGCGCCGGCTGTTCTCGCGGCCGGAGATCGACCCCATCTCCCGCTTCAACCCGAACCGGCCCATCGAGCGGCTGGAGCGCAGCTGGCGCAGCCAGATCGATACCGCCATCGAGACGCCCTCCGGCATCATCACCGTGAAGGTGTGGGCGTTCTCGCCGGAGGATTCGCTGAAGATCGCGCAGGCCATCGTCGGCCTCAGCGAGGACATGGTGAACAAGCTCGGCGAGCGCGCCCGCAAGGACGCGGTGGCCCAGGCCGAGGCCGAGCTGGCCCGCGCCGAGGCGCGCCTGCGCAAGGCGCGGGCCGCGGTGCGCGACCTGCGCAACGAGGTGGGCGTCATCGACCCCGCCCGCACCAACGAGGGCATCGCCAAGCTGCTCGGCGACCTCGAGAGCGACCAGGTGCTCATCGACCAGGAGCTGGCCACCGCCCGACGCACCCTGAGCCCGGACGCCCCGCAGTTCGGCCTGCTGGAAGCCCGCCGCCAGGCGATCCGCGAGAACATCGCCACGCTGAAGGCGCGCCTGACCACGCCGGCCGGATCGGCCGATACCCTCTCCGCGGTGATGACGCGCTACGACACCCTCGACCTCGAGCGCCAGATCGCCGAGCGCCAGTACACCGCCGCCGCCGCCGCGCTGGAGCAGGCCCGCGTGACCGCCGAGCGGCAGGGGCTCTATCTCGCCAATTTCGTGAAGCCGGTGCTGGCCCAGGAGAACGATTGGCCGCACCGCTTCTGGATGCCGGTGGCGGCGGCGCTGCTGTTCGCGCTGCTGTGGCTGGTGGTGGTGTCGGCCTTCGAGCTGATGCGCCATCTGAAGAGCTGAGCGGCGCCATGATCGTCACCGACCGGCTCACCAAGACCTACTGGACCCACCTGCGGCGCAAGGTGGTGCTGAAGGATGTCTCGGTCACGCTCGACCCGCGCGTAAGCTACGGCCTGCTCGGCCAGAACGGCGCCGGCAAATCCACCTTCCTGAAGCTGATCGCCGGCACCGAGGCGCCCACTTCCGGCCGCGTCTACCGGTCGGTCCGCCTGTCCTGGCCGCTCGGATTCGCGGGGGGCTTCCACCCGCAGATGACGGGGCGCGAGAACATCCGCTTCCTCGCCCGCGTGTACGACTGCGACATCGCCGAGGTGACCGAGTTCGTGGAGGACTTCTCCGAGCTCGGGCGCGACCTCGACATGCCGGTGAAGACCTATTCCTCCGGCATGACCTCGCGGCTCGCCTTCGCCGTGTCGATGGCGGTGGAGTTCGAATTCTACCTCGTGGACGAGATCACCGCCGTCGGCGACGCGCGCTTCCAGCTCAAATGCGCGCGCGCCTTCGCCGAGCGCCGGGCCCGGGCCGGCATGATCATGGCATCGCACTCCACCGGCACCATCCGCGACTACTGCACCGCCGGCATGGTGCTCCAGCGCGGGCGGCTGATGGTGTTCGAGGACATCAACGACGCCATCGAGGTCCACCGCCAGGCGATGGAGGCATGAGCATGTCCCCCTCCCCGCCCACCCGCTTCGCCGGCGAAAGCTGGCGCACCGCCCTCTCCATGCACGCCCGCGTGGTCGGCGCCGTCATCATGCGCGACCTGCAGACACGGTTCGGCACCGGCTATTTCGGCTTCCTGCTGGGGCTGCTGATCCCGCTGGCGCATTTGACGGTGGCGATCGCCGTCACGACCATTCTGGGCCGCCCGGCCGCCATCGGAACGGACGTCCCGCTGTTCCTGATGACCGGCGTGCTGCCCTTCGTGGTCTGGCTGTACGGCCACCGCCAGATCATGCAGACGCTCGCGCAGAACAGGTCGCTGCTCTATTTTCCCGGCGTCGACATTTTCGATCTGTTCGCCTCGCGCGCCATCCTGGAGATCGTGACCGCAACGCTCGTCGTTTTCATTGTCCTCGGCACGCTCGCCGCGCTTGGCCATCAGCCAACAGTCGCGAACTGGCAGGGCTTCATTGTCGCGCTATCGCAAGCCTGGCTTTTTGGCATCGGCACGGGGCTGGTGTTCGGCTCCATAGGTCCGCTTGTTCCGCTCGCATATCTGTTCGGCAACGTTCTCGGCCCGATTTTGTGGGCGGTATCGGGTATTTTTTTTCTCCCGGACTCAACGCCCGACAAAGTACGCGATCTCTTGATCTACAACCCCCTATGTCAAATAATAGATTCATTCAGAACGGCGTATTATGCCGAATACTATAGCACTTTCCTCGATCAGACCATGCTAAATTCCGCTCTGATCTGCCTCGTCCTGACCGGAATGACCATACTTGCGCTGATGAGAAGAGTAATATGACCCCAGTCTCAGGTGAGGGTGGCGCATGACGATGGCGGTGGTTTGCCTTGGATACATGCAGAGCGCGGCAGGGGCTGCGCTGCTGGCACACTATTTTGACCGCATTGCAGATGTTTACGTGCACGTCGACGCAAAGTCAGATGCTGCGCCATATGAAGCCGTGGCCAAGCTGAATGGCAACATAACCCTGTCTGAGCTTCGTTTTCCCATCTTCTGGGGCGGGTTCAATACCGTGAAGGCCTGCGTTGCGACCATCGAGCAGGCGCTGCGGACCGCGAACTATGACCGGATCGCCTTTCTTACCGAAGACACCATTCCCCTCATTCCTAAAACCGAATTCCGAGAACGCATGTCTGACGACGTAGAGTGGATTCAAATCTACCCCACGTCAGATCCCAAATGGATCGCCAGATACGAGAATTACTTTTACCTTGATTCTTTCGCAACGAACCCTCGCACGACAGAACGCCTCGACCGCGCGTGGACACCTGAGATGATCGCGACGATCAAGCGCATGGAGGCATTGCAAAAAACGGGAAAAGCGCAGTTAAATCCAATGTTTGACGGCGGAACGTGGTGGTGCCTGACGCGCGCGCAGGTCGACAAGTTCATCGCAAGCTATCACAGCGACGCCCACCTCCGGGAGAGCTTCGAATTTTCGGCCATTCCCGAAGAGCAATACATCCACACGGTCATTGGCCCGCTGCCCCGAACGAAGGCGCTTGTATTCACGGACTGGACACGAACTCCGCGTCCTTACATCTTTCGATCCGTCGCAGAAATAAGGGCCGCGAACACCCGCGACACCCCCATGCTCAGAAAGGTTGCTGTCGGCAAACCTGAAATAGAGGACTTCGTGCGAGACCTTGCGGCGCGCTAGAAGACTGAAGACCGGTGCCAGCCCGGCCGCGTTCAGCCCCCCGGATGCGAGATGGGGGCGCCATAATCCTTCACGGCGGCGTCAAAGCGCTCCAGCAACGTATCGGAAAAGCAAGGCTCGAAAAGCGGGGACGGCCGATTCTTGTGGTAGGCAAGATAGGCGTGCAGCTCGCTTTCCGCTGCAGCAAGGTAGGCTTCCACGTCGAATGGCGTATCGGGCAGAACATTGCCTGACGTAAGCAGTTGAACAATCACTGCACGGTCCAGCAGGCTGACGCCGAAATTCGGCAGCGGCTCATGACTGCCCGTTCGCCCCACAGCGGTCCCGAGATCCGGCCCGCACACGAGCCCGTGAAAGACCTTGGAGCGAGCCCGCAGAACATCCATGAAGATGTGCATGTGATTCTGACGCCTGCCCACAAGAAGACAGTTTTGGATCGCCGCAGTTCCCAGGACTTCGGCGCCATGGCACGCAGAACCCTCGGCGAAGATCACCGTCTGAGCGCTCGCATAAGCCTTCACCTGATTGGCGTAGGGCAGCTCCTCGGGAAATATGTACCTGAACCCTGCCGTCGCGAGCCATTGCTCGAGATATTTCTCTCCGAGAAACGATCCACCGTGAGGGATGCGCGAGCGGGAGACATATATCCTCTCGGCCGTCACCTGATCGGGCGTCAGCTCGGCAAGACGCGCCGGTGTAAACTGAGCGAGAAGGTCGGTGTAGCCTGGCTTGGGGCCACCGCCGAAATCCGAGCCTGCCTCAACCACGAGAAGCTCTTCGACGACCGTATCCTTGTTGATGATCCGAAGACTCTCACCGTGGAGCCCGAAAAAATCCAGAACGGCGCTGATATAATCCGGAATCGTCGCGGCTTCGCCACTACCAAGCGGCGCCACGAACAACAGCGGCCAGTCCGGCTGCAGCTGCCTGCCTGGTATGATCCGGTGCATCATCTCGGCGACGAAATGGCCGAAATGATGGTATACTGGTCCGCCATAGATGAAGCGCCCCGGCAAGTAGGCGGAATAGTCGGCGTCCTGAGCAGCGGCATCGCAAGGCTTTCGATATCGGCTGTGGCGCAGCGGCGACACCGTGGGATCCTCGGGATTGTCAAAAACCACGCCACCGACAAAGCTCAGGACCGGCTCGCGGAACGCCTGCACCTTGGCCTGCTTCAGGTACGCGTGTTTGATCTCAGCCATTTCATCTCCGAACATCGGCATAGCCGTAGCGGGTGATTCCCTTCTGCCTCAAACCGTTTACCGCTGCGAGCCCCTGCTGCGAAGCGTCCAGGCGGGCCGGGTTCACGAGATGCGGCGGCCACGCGCTCGGGATGACAGCCCATCAGTCTGCAGCGCAGGAGCCAGGCGCGAGAGGATGAGCGCCACTTCATCCGGGCAACGGCCGCCGTTACCCGTTGCAACCCGGTATTGCCCGCATAGCGCCGATCTTCCATATACGAGCAGCACATCGGAGGCGAGGGTTTGGAATGGGGCGATCAGGCCGGCTTTGCATCATGTTCGATGCCCATCGACAAGCTGGGCGTGATGTCCTGATCCGCAGCTACGAGCGCATCGTCGACCTTTTCGCCCGACATGGTGAGATCGTCGCTGTTTTCGATGGCGAACCACCACCGAATACCGATTTTGGCCGCACCATCGTGCTGTCCAGAGACGACATATTTAAGTCGTTCCCTCATGTGAAGGGCGATTTCATCATCCCGGGGAATGTCGACCTGAAGATTGTGGCTGCTGTAGCGGCTTTGCCTGAATTCGATTTTTTTGTTCGCATCGAGTTTGATGTTTGGCCATCCCAGCTCGCAGATGACCGGACTGCCGAGTTGTGCGATATCGCACGCTCCGGACGCCTATCGGCGAGCTTTATACGCAACGGCCATCATGATGCAGATTGGATATATTGGTCTTCATTGAAGAATCCGGACGGGAACGAAATAACGAAGGCTGATCGTCATGCGGCATTTTTACCGCTCATGACGTTCTCGCGCAGCTTTATTGATTATTATAAGGAAATGCTTCGCATTGGATGGACAGGCCACTATGAGGCGCTGATGCCGACGCTCGCACGAAAAGCGGGCATCACTCTGGTGGAATTGGGCGAAGCGGGAGAAAAGCTCACATTTATCAATGAATTCAATGTTACTCCCCAACGTTTCGCTCCCCCGGTTTCAGGGGCATTCCTTCATCCATTCAAATCATTGGAGCAGATAACACAAATAGAGGCACCCTATCTAAACGACATTGTCGCCACTCCGGCTGAAACTCGTGAATTGGAGCGGCGGTTCAAGAATGCAAACAGCTATCTTGAATTTGGATCTGGGGGGACAACCGCGCTGGCCTGCCATTCCGGCGTGCAGAGGATCACGTCCGTGGAGACCGATCTGTCGTTTTTGAGCAGCCTCATTCAGCGTTACTCCCTGCGTCGATTTATCGACACGGGGCGGCTGTCGATGCGCCATGTGGAAGTGGGGCGGACCGGAAAATGGGGCTATCCGCGAACGACGCCGCCTGATCGACAAATTGAAAATTACCTGTCGTGGCCCAAAATGGTCCCGGACGCGGACCTCGTCCTGCTCGACGGACGCTTCCGCGTCGCGACAGCTGCCGAGTGCGCCATCAGGTACGATGCGAATACTGAAATATTGATTCACGACTATCAAGATAGAGAACAATATAGAATTGTGGAGAGCTTCATGACCCTGACAGATTGCACCGATAGCCTCGCCATGTTTCGTCCCGATCCTGCCCGGCGCGAGCAGGCGAAACGTGTCCGGCAGGACTATTTTTACAAGATGGATTGAAACCGATTCATGCTGCTGATTGCGACAGGGATGACACAATGGGCGGAGACCATGCCAACGCTGCGGAAGCGCGTTTGACACCCTCTGCCCCGGTCTTTAATTGAACGGTTCGACATCCAAACCCTGACGTGCGTCGGGGCGAAGGGGAATGAACAAGGCACGGGCATGGGCTGGCTCACGAACTTGTTGGGGCGCACGACCGGGGTTACCTCGGGCGCGACGGGCCAGGTCTCCGGCCCGGCAGCAAGCGGAGCCGTCGTGAGCGGCGCTACCGGCAGCGCGCAGCCCGCCAGGGGCCCCGCATCGGAGCCGCTGACCGACGGGCCCGTCTGGCCGCCGGTCATTGATGGCAGGCCTCCCCGCGCAGGAGCGGGCCTCGACCGCGTGTTCCGCGATGACGGGCTTCTCGTCCTCACGGGGTGGGTCGCAGGCAGCGGAACGATCACCGTGGAGGATGGCGGCCAGCCGGTCCTTCCCGACATCCGCGTCAGCCTGCCGCGTCCCGATGTCGCAACGGCCTATGGCTTCACCGACCAGCCCCAGGGCGTGCTGCTGGCCTATCTCGCCCCCTCGTCCGGCGCGCGCATCATGGTGCGCGCGGGTGGTGCCGAGCGCTCTGCGGAGGCTCACGGCTTTCCCGACCGGCGCGAGCCGGACCTCAGCCGCATCCTGCGTGACTATCGCTGCGCCGGCGCGCGGCTGCTCGACATCGCGCGGGACAATCCCCGCCACGTGGCCGCGATCGCGGCATCGGCGGCGCCCAGATCCGGCGCGCTCGCTCCACACGGCCACATGGAGTCGGTGAAGGCCGTTTCAGGCGCCGGCGGGGTGTGCGTCGGCTGGACCCTGGGCAGCGGGCCCTTCTACCTTGTGGACGAGACCGGCAATTGCCAGGCGCTCGATGCGGCGCTGCGCTGGAACAGGCCGGACATTTTCGAGGCCTTCGCCGACGATTTCGGTGCGGACTGCGCGGAGGCGGGCTTCCTGCAGGGCCTGCCGGCGCCATTCGGCGCGCATGTGCGGCTCGTTGCGCGGCATGGAGACGAACTGGTGCTGCTTCACGAGCGCGCCGTGGAGCCCGCGCCGCGGGATGCGGTGAGCTATGCACGCTGGGCGTTCTCGCTGCCGTCCGCGTTCGAGGTCAACGTGGACCGCTTCGTCCCCCATTTCGGCCCCACGCTCCGCACGCTCATCGGCCGGGCGAGCCGCCCGCCGCAGCCTGAGATCCGGCGCGTGGGAGATGCCGTCCCGGAGCCGGACGTTTCCATCGTCGTTCCGCTGTACGGGCGATACGATTTCGTCGATCACCAGCTTCTCGAGTTCGCACGCGATCCCTTCATCCGCGAGCGGTGCGAGGTCATCTATGTCATCGACGATCCGCGCATCGTCACCCCGGTCTTCTCGGCGCTCGACACCTGGCGGCAGCTGTACGAGGTGCCGCTGACGGTGGTCTGGGGCCGGCGCAACCGCGGCTTTTCCGGCGCGAGCAACCTGGGGCTGGAGCAGGCGCGCGGCAGGCAGGTCCTGTTCCTGAACTCGGACGTCATCCCCATCGACGCCGGGTGGCTGCAGCAGCTGAGCCAGAGGCTGGAGCATCATCGGGAGTTCGCGCTGATCGGCACGCGCCTGCTGTTTCCGTCCGGGGGCCTGCAGCACGACGGCATGGTCTTCAGATACGTGGACTCCTTCGGCGTGTGGATGAACGACCATCCCGGCAAGGGCCTCGTGCCGGAAGATGCGCTCTCGGGTGAACTGGTGGAGTGGCCGGCGGTCACCGGCGCATGCCTTCTCGGCTGGCGGGACGAGCTCCTGGGCGCTGGCGGATTCTCGGAAGACTACCTGATCGGCGACTTCGAGGATTCCGACCTCTGCCTGAAGATGAGAGCGGCCGGGCGCAAGGTGGGGGTGTGCCGTGATATCGTGCTGACCCATCTGGAGCGGCAATCCTATGGCTTCCAGGGCGCCGGCGAGTTCCGGCTGCGCGTGACCCTCTTCAATGCCTGGCTGCACCAGGGCCGCTGGGGCGCCGACATCGCGCGCCTTCAGGGCAAGGGCGGGGAGGCAGCCGCGTGACCGGACCGGTCCTCATCATCTCCCACGGCCATCGCGATTTCAGCCCCGGCGGCGCCGAGGTCGCGGCGCACCAGCTGTTCTCCGCCCTGCGGCAGGCCGAGCCTGCGCGCGAGGTGGTGCTGCTGGCCCGCCATAGCCGCGGCGCCCCCAACGGGCTCATCACGCCGCTCCGGCAGGACGAGTATCTCTGGAGCACCGGCATCGGCAACTGGTTCAAGTTCCAGTCGGCGGCGCCGGACAGCGTGCTCGGCGCGTTCCGCAGCTTCCTTGCCCGGCTCAAGCCGTCCGTGGTGTTCATTCATCATTATGCGCACATGGGACTGGAGATGCTGCGGGAGATCCGCCGCACCTGTCCCGCCGCGCGCATCGTCCTGACGTTCCATGAATTTTACGCCATGTGCGCCAACGGCGGGCAGATGGTGAAGACGGCCACCCGCGAGCTGTGCTTCGAGGGCGCGCCCCAGGCCTGCGTCGGCTGCTTTCCCGAGCGCAGCGAGGAGGAGTTCTGGCTGCGCAAGCACTTCATCCGGCGCCATTTCGATTGCGTCGACTGTTTCGTGGCGCCATCGGAATTCCTGCGCCAGCGCTACATCGCGTGGGGACTGGCGCCCGAGCGCATCGCGGTCATCGAGAACGGGCAGCCGGACGGTGACCGCCTGCCGGCGCGCCCCCTCCCCGACGGCGGCAGGCGCAACCGGTTCGCCTTCTTCGGCCAGGTCACGCCGTTCAAGGGCGTCGACCTGCTGCTCGCGGCGCTGTCGAACCTCGGCCGCAAGCAGCGGCAGTCCCTGCATGTGGAAATCCACGGCGCAAACCTGGAAAATCAGGACCCGGCTTTCCGCGCGCGCATCGAGGCGCTGCGCAAGCCGCTGATGGAGGAAGGGGTCCTGCACTGGCCCGGCGCCTACCATCGCGACGACCTCGCGCGGCGCATGGCGCGCATCGACTGGGTGGTGGTTCCGTCCCTGTGGTGGGAGAATTCGCCGGTCGTGATCCAGGAGGCGCGCCGGTTCGGACGGCCGATCCTGTGCTCCAACATCGGCGGCATGGCCGAGCATGTGCGTGATGGCGTGGACGGCATCCATGTGGGCGTCGGCAATGCCACCGACTGGGGCGAGAGCCTGCTCGCGGCGACCGACCCGGACACATGGGACCGTCTTCAGGCTTCGCTGCGGCCGCCGCTGTCGGTGACGTCGGCGGCGAGCGCATACCTCGAATGGGCGTTGCGGAAGGGACCGGAACACAGGCCTAGTGCCGCCGGCGGCGTCTCCGATCGTGGATGAGGGCAGGACGCCTCGTCGCGGAGTTGCATCAGGAAGCGCGGGAACGGGGAATTTGAGTTCATCAATCGCAACGGTTTCGTCGGACTTCGACATCGCTGTCATCGGGCAGGCCTGCCGCCTGCCGGGCGCGCGGAGCATCGAGGCGCTCGCTCGCCTGCTGCGCGACGGGCGCAACTGCGTCCAGGATGCGCCGGTCGGCCGCTGGCCGGTCGAGCGGGCGCTGCATCCGCGCCGTTCCGAGCCAGGCTTCAGCTACACCTTTGCGGGCGGCTATCTCGACGACCCGTTCTCGTTCGATCCCGCCGTGTTCGGCATTTCCCCGCGGGAGGCGCAGCAGATCGATCCGCAGCAGCGGCTGCTGCTGGAGGTGGTCTGGGAGGCGCTCGAGGACGCCGGCATCGCGCCGTCCCGCACCGCCGGACAGGACATCGGCGTCTATGTGGGCGCCTCGAACGTGGACTACCAGTCCGGCGCCGCGGGTGATCCTGCCGCCATCGAGAGCCATTTCATGACAGGGAACTCCCTGTCGATCATCTCCAACCGCATTTCCTACATCTTCGACTGGCGCGGCCCGAGCTTCACTGTGGATTCGGCCTGCTCCTCGTCGTTCGTGGCGCTGGTCCAGGCGGCCGCGGCGCTGCGCGCCGGGCTCATCGACACGGCGGTCGTGGCAGGTGTGAACCTGCTGCTGTCGCCCGCCCCGTTCATCGGCTTCTCCCGCGCCTCCATGCTCTCGCCCACCGGGCGCTGCCGGCCGTTCTCGGCCGGTGCCGACGGATACGTGCGGGCCGAGGGCGCCATCGCGCTGGTGCTGCGGCGCACGCCCGACGCCCGCGCCGCAGGCCAGAGCATCCATGCGGAGATCGTGGGCGCGGCGGCCAATTCCGATGGGCGCACCTCCGGCATCTCCCTGCCCTCCGTGGAGGGGCAGGCGGGGCTGATGCGCAGCCTCTACGGCGCGGTGGGCATCGCGGCCGATCGCGTCGCCTTCGTCGAGGCGCATGGTACCGGCACGCCGGTCGGTGATCCGATCGAGGCGAACGCCATCGGCGCCGTGCTCGGCGCCGGCCGCGCGACGCCGCTGCCGGTGGGCTCGGTGAAGTCGAACATCGGCCATCTGGAATGCGTCTCCGGCCTCGCCGGTCTGGTGAAGGCGAGCCTTGCCCTGCGGGAGCGCCGCCTGCCGCGCACGCTCTTCCTCGAGGAGCTGAGCCCCCACATCGACTTCGCCGCGCTGAACCTGCTGCCGGCCCGGGACGAGATCGCCCTCGACCTGGAGCGCACGCCGTTCGCCGGCATCTGCAATTACGGCTTCGGCGGCACCAACGCCCACGTCATCCTGCGCGCGCCTGAAGCGCGGGACGCTCCCGCCGCGGGGACCGCGCGGATGCTGCTCCTGTCCGCCCGCTCGCGGCAGTCGTTGCGCGATCTGGCCGCCTCCTACGCGCAGCGGATGGAGCAGGGGGATGCGCCCGCTCCGGCCATCGCCGCCGCGGCCTTCCACCAGCGCGAGCTGATGGACGTGCGCCTTGCCGTGCCGGTCACGGATGCGGCGGACATGGCCGCAGCGCTCCGCAGCTTCGCGCGCGAGGACGCGCCGGTGCCCGGCCTCGCCATCGGCAAGGCGCAGGCGCGGCACGGCAAGACCGTTTTCGTCTACAGCGGCAACGGCGCCCAGTGGGTCGGCATGGGCCGCGCGGCCCTCGCCCGCAACGCCTGCTTCCGCGAGGCCTTCGCGGCGGTCGACCAGAGGTTCCAGGCGCTCGCCGGCTGGTCGCTCGCCGAGGCGCTCGCCGCGCCAGACCTTGCGACGCGGCTCGGCCGCACCAGCGTCGCCCAGCCCCTGCTGTTCGCCATCCAGGCCGCCCTCACGGCGGCCCTGAAGGATGAGGGCATCACGCCCGACATCGTGCTCGGCCACAGCGTGGGAGAGGTCGCGGCCGCGCTCGCCAGCGGCGCGCTGGATCTCGATGCCGCCGTGCACCTCATCCACCACCGCAGCCACCGGCAGGAGAGCGTCGCCGGCGCCGGCCGGATGATCGCGCTGGCCGCAGGCGCCGAGCAGGCGGACGCATTCGTCGAGACGCTCGGCGCGCCCGGTCTGGTGGTCGCGGCCTACAACGGGCCGCATTCGGTGACCCTCAGCGGCCCGGAAGCCTCCATCGTGCTGGCGGAGAAGGCCGCGCGGCTCCAGCGCCTCGCCACCGTCGCGCTCGACATCGCCTATCCCTTCCATTCGAGCCTGCTCGATCCCGCCGCCGACGCGATCCGCGAGGACCTGAAGTCTCTGGCGCCGGCACCGACGCAGGTCGTGTTCATCTCGACCGTGACGGGCGGGCCGCTCGTGGGAACGGACCTCGATGCGGACTACTGGTGGCGCAACATCCGCCTGCCGGTGCGCTTCGAGGCCGCCGTCGCCGCAGCCGGCGCGCTCGGCGGCACGCATTTCGTCGAGATCGGCCCCCGCCCCATCCTCACGGGCGCGACCAGCGAGACGCTGCGCACCGCCTCGCTGGCTGCCGAGTGCGTCGGCAGCCTGTCCGAGCGGGACGACCAGAGCACGGCGGACCCGGTGCGCGAGCTCGCCGCCCGGCTGGTGACGCGCGGGCTCGCCGTGGACACCGCGCGCTGCTTCGGCGCGCCCCCTGCCCCGCTCGCGCTGCCGCACTATGCGTGGGATCGCCAGCGCTACGTTCTGCCGACGACCTCGGAAGCCATCGAGCTGTTCGGCCGCCTCAACGATGCGCCCCCCCCCCATCCCCTGCTGGGCCTGAAGGTGAGCGCGGCGGTGCCGGAATGGCACAATTGCGTGGATGCGGAGATCGTGCCCTATCTCGCCGACCACCGGGTCGATGGCGAGGCCGTGGTTCCGGGCGCGGCGCTCGCGGAGATGATGCTCGCGGTCGGCCGGTCGGAGCTCGGCAACGGGCCGCTGGAGCTGTCGGATTTCGACATCCTGCGCCCGCTCGCCCTCGCCGACGGCTCCATGCGCGAGGTTTCGACCCGCTATGAGGCGACCACGCGCACCTGCGAGATCTGGTCCCGCCACCGTCTTGGCGGCGGCGCGTTCGTGCTGCACGCCACCGGGCGGCTTTCGCCGGCCACCGGAAGGCCCCTGCCGCCCCGGCCGCCGGCGGCCGAGACGGCGCGCGAGGTGGGCGGCGCCGAGGTCTATGCCGCGGCCGAGCGCTGCGGCCTGGACTACGGACCGAGCTTCCGCCGTGTCCTGCGCGTGCTCCGCGATGCCGACTGCGGGATCGCCGACCTTGCCGCGGGCTCCCCACCGCTGGGCGCCTATCGCGACAGCCACCTGATCGACCCCACGGCCCTCGATGCCGCCCTGCACATACTGTTCCTCGACGCCGAGGCGGTGGAGGGCGAGACGCGCACCCACCTGCCGGTCCGCTTCGGCGCGCTGCGCGTGTGGCAGCCGGGCGTCGCCGCGACCCACGCCATCATGCGCCGGCAGCGCCGCAACCGCTTCACCGCCGTCATCGACCTGACGCTCCTGGCGCACGACGGCAGCGTGGTCGCGGAAGCGGCGGACGTGGTCCTGCGCGAGGTGGTGCTCGCCCAGCGCCCCGATGACGACCGCCAGTTCCGCGTGGAGATCGAGCCGGTCCGCAGCGCGGGCGCAACGGCCCCCCTCGCCCCGCTGCACGTGCCGCCCGAGACGCCCGATGCGGCGCTGGTGCTGCGCGCATTCGTGCGCTCCTTCACCTATGAGTGCGTCGCCGCGCCTGACATCCAGGCACGCCTTCACGCGCCGGAAGGACGGCTCGCGGTGGCGCTGGACTATCTGCGCGCCTGCGGCCTCGCGAACCGCGATGCCGCCGCCGGGTGGCGTCTCGACCCGACCCCGCCCCTGCCCTCCCAGGTTATCTATCGCACGCTGCTGGAACGCTTCGCCGATGCGAATGCGGAGATCCGCCTCGCGGCACAGCTGATGGCGAGCCTGCCGGGCGCGCTCGCGGACGGCGCCGGCGGGGAGACGCCGGCCCCGCTCGTCGAGCTGTTCGAGACCGACGCGCACGCATCGAGGTCCGCGCTCGGCCTGCTCGGCGCCCGGATCGAGGAACGCATCGCCACGTGCGCGCCGCGTGCGCCGCGCATCCTCGTCGCGTCCCGCCTCGGCGCGGGTCTCCTGTCCCTGCTGCTGCCGCTGGCGCGCGCGGAGCGGATCCGGGTGTCGCTCGTCGGCGCCGGCGCCGCGGAGTGCGAGCGCCTCGCGGCCCTGCCGTGCGCGGATGCCTTCGATATCCTCGACCGCTCGGCCGAAGACTTCCGCCTTCCCCCCATCGACCTTGTCGTCGGGCTTGCGACCGGCCCCGCCGACCTCGACGTGATCGAGCGGACCCTGCCGCTGGCGCCCGGCGCGGCGGTGGCGCTCGCCGCGCCCCTGCCGGACCCGGCCCTCGCCCTGCTCCTCGGCGCGCCGGACCTTGCCGAGGCGGCGGAGCTGCGGGCGCCGGCGGCCCGTGCCCTGGAGGAGATGCTGGCGCGCCTCGGCTGCGAGGCGATCGCATCGGCCGAAAGCGCCGGCGGCCTGTCGACCGTCGTCAGCGGCGCGCTGCCGCCGCCTCCGCCCGAGAATGCGGCGCCACTGCCGCTGTGGATCGTCGGCCACCACGCGCCCGGCTTCGCCCAGGCCCTGGCCGGCGACGGCGACAGCATCGTCGACGGTGTGCCGGCCGCGCCGGTCGAAACCGCGCCGGGAGCGCTGGTGCTGCCGGCCGCGTTCGACCCGGCGACACCCGCCCGCGAAGGGCTCGCCGCCGTGCTTCTGGAACTTCGCGCCCTCATCGCCTTTGCCCAGGGAGCGGGCTGCGCGCTGTGGGTCGTGACCGCCGGCGCCCGGCCCCGGCCGGAGGTGATCCCCGACCCGTCCGCGGTCGCGCTTTCCGCCTTCTGCCGCGTCGCCATGAACGAGCATCCCGGGCTCGACCTGCGTCTCGTGGACGTGGACGCCTTCGATGCCGCCGCCACCGACCGCGTGCGCCGCCTGATCGCGCGTCCCGGCGAGGAGACCGAGCGCGTCTCCCGGCCTGCCGGCGAATGCGCCGTGCGCGTCCGGCGTGGCGCGGCGCGCCCGATGGGCCGCATCGACGCAGACACGCGGACCCGGCTCCACGTCGGGCGTCAGGGCGTTCTCGGCGCCATGGAGTGGCGGCCGGAACCGCGCGTCGCCCCCGGCGAGGGCGAGATCGAGATCGAGATCGCCGCCACCGGGCTCAATTTCCGCGATGTCATGCTGGCGCTCGGCGCGCTGGACGACGACATCCTGGGCCCGGGCCTCACCGGCGCCTCCCTCGGCTTCGAGATGGCCGGGCACGTGGTGCGGGTCGGACCGGGGGTGACCGACCACCGGATCGGCGACCGGGTGATGGGGTTTGCGCCCCACGCCTTCGCCTCCCACGTGACGGTGCCGGCGTGGTTCGCCTTCAAGGTGCCGGACGGGCTCGACACCGAGGCGGCCGCCGGCATTCCCGTCGCCTTTGCCACCGCGTGGTACGCGCTCATCGACCGCGCGCGGCTCACCGCCGGCGAGACAGTGCTGATCCATGGTGGGGCGGGTGGCGTCGGCCTTGCCGCGGTTGGCATCGCCCACGCCCGCGGCGCCCGCGTCATCGCCACTGCCGGCACCGCGGAGAAGGCGGCGCTGCTGAAGGCGCTCGGGGTGGAGTGGGTCTACAATTCCCGCGACCTCGCATTCGCGCAGGACATCGCGCTCGACCACGGCAAGGTCGATGTGGTGCTGAACTCGCTGGCCGGCGATGCCATGACGGCGAGCCTGAGGCTGGTGAAGCCGTTCGGCCGCTTCGTGGAGCTGGGCAAGCGCGACTTCCTCGCCAACACCACGGTGGGCCTGAGGCCGTTCGCCCGCAACATCAGCTATTTCGGCGTCGATCTCGACCAGCTCCTCGCCCACGACCGCGGTCGCGCCACGGCGCTCATGTCCGAGATCGGCGCGGCCTTTGCCGAGGGGGCGCTTCATCTCAGTCCCTACCGTGTCCTGGAGGGACCGGCGGTGGAGGAGGCGTTCCGCCAGATGCAGGCGGCGCGGCATGTGGGCAAGATCGTCGTCCGCCCGGCCTCCACCGGCTGGATCGCACCGGCCGCGCCGCAGGCGCCGGTCTTCCCCGAGGGCGTCTATCTCGTGGTCGGCGGCAACGGCGGCTTCGGGCTGGAAACCGCGCTGTGGCTCGCGGCGCGGGTTCCGGGAACGGTCGCCATCGCCTCCCGCAGCGGCGTGCGCGCCCCGGAGGATCTCGCCCGCATCGATGCGGCCCGCGCGGCCGGGGCACGGATCGAGGTGGAGCAGGCCGACGCCCGCGACGCCGCCGCGCTGGAGGCGCTCGTGGAGCGCCTTGTCGCGGAGCACGGGCCGTTGCGCGGCATCGTCCACACCGCGATGGTGCTGCGCGACGGGGCGATCGCCAACCTCGACGCCGACAGCCTCGATGCGGTGCTCGCGCCGAAGATCGACGGCGTGCTCGCCCTCGACCGCATCACCGAGCGGCACCCGGTGGCGCATTTCGTCGTCTATTCGTCCGCCTCGGCGATGATCGGCAGCCCCGGCCAGGGGGCCTATGTCGCGGCCAACGCCTTCCTGGAGGGCGTGGTGCGGGCCCGGCGCGCGCGGGGGCTGCCCGGCCTCGCCCTCGCCTGGGGCGCCATCGCGGATGCGGGCGTCATCGCACGCGATCAGGAGCTGGGCCAACGCCTCTCCCGCGCGACCGGCGTCGCCGGCATCACCTCCGAGGAGGCTCTGGGCTTCCTCGGCCGGCTGATGGCGGCCGGGCCGGCGGCGGAGCCGGTGAATGTCTATGCGCAGGTGAACCGCACCGCCATCGCCAGCCAGCTTCCGGTCCTGAAGACGCCGACCTTCCCCCGGCTGTTCGCCGCCGGCGCCGACGACGGGAGCGGCGGGGGGGAGGACCTGCTGGAGCAGCTCGCCGGCCTCGACGATGCCGAGGCCCGTGCCCGCCTGCGGGAGGTTCTGGCGCGCGAGGTGGCGGCCATCCTGCGGCTTCCGGCAGAGGCCGTCTCCGGCACGGCGGTGCTGTCGGAGCTGGGCATGGATTCGCTGATGGCGCTGGAGCTGCGGCTGACGCTGGAGAAGAAATTCCGGTTCGAGCTGCCGCTCCTGTCCATCGGCAGCGGTCGCACGCTGGATGATCTGGCTGCCGTCGCCCTGGCGAGCCTGCGGCCGGCGGAAGGCAAGCCGTCCGCCGCCCCGGACGCCGGGCCGCGGGTGACCCCGGCGGTTACCGCGCTCGCCGTCCAGCATGGCGTGGGGATCGACGCGCAGGCCATGGACACGTTCGTGGAATTGGCTTCGGACGCGCGTGGCTCGACCGGAACCGCCCCATGACGAGCGCACCATGACCGGCCGACGCGGACTGTCGGATGCGGACCTCGCCCGCCTCCTCGGCGAGATGCGGGACGCCAACGCCGCCCCCGCGCCGGCTCCTGCGCCTGTCATCGGTCCGGAGCGGCGGTCGTTCGAGACGCTGCCGCGGTTCGAGGAGTTGCGCGCGCAGCAGGCGGCGGCAGATTTCCTCGGGCTGGAGAGCCCCTATCACCGGCTGCACGAGGCGAGGGCCGGCGCCCGCGCGCGGATCGGCGGGCGGGAGGTCATCAACTTCGCCTCCTATGACTATCTCGGGCTGAACGGAGACCCGCGCATCACCCGCGCCGTCGCCGAGGCGGCCGCCGAATGGGGCACCAGCGTCTCGGCCAGCCGCCTGTCGGCCGGCGAGCGCCCGGCCCATGTGGCGCTGGAGCGCGCGCTGGCCGATGTCTACGACGCCGAGGCGGCGCTGGCCTTCGTCAGCGGGCATGCCACCGCCCTCGCGGTGCTGCCGACACTGCTCGGCCCGAAGGATCTCGTGGTCACCGACGCGCTGATGCACAATTCGGTGGTGCTCGGCGCCCAGCACAGCCCCTGCACCCGGCGGACCTTCCCGCACAACGATCTCGCCGCGCTCGAGGCGATGCTGGCCCGCGACCGTGCCCGCTTCGACCGGGTTCTGATCGTGTCGGAGGGGCTGTTCTCCATGGATGGGGATGGCCCGGACCTTGCCGGCCTCGTCGCGCTCAAGGAACGGTTCGGCTGCTGGCTGATGGTGGACGACGCCCACGGCCTCGGCGTCCTCGGGGCGCGCGGGCTGGGCATCGCCGAGCATGCGGGCGTCGATCCGCGGGCGGTGGACATCTGGTTCGGCACGCTGTCGAAGTCGCTCGTGAGCTGCGGAGGCTACATCGCCGGCCCGGCGCCGCTGGTCGACTATCTCAAGGCGTTCGCGCCCGGCATGGTCTACAGCGTCGGCATGCCGGTGCCGGTGGCCGAGGCGGCCCGCACGGCCCTCGCCCTGATGCGGGCGGAGCCCGACCGCGTGGCGCGGCTGCAGGCCAACAGCGCGCATTTCCTCGCATTGCTGCGCGCATCCGGGCTCGACGCAGGCGCGGCCTGGGGCTTCGGCATCGTGCCGGTGATGGTGGGTGAGACCATCCGCACCGTGGCGCTGGCGCAGAAGCTGCTGGCCCGCGGCATCAACGCCTTTCCGGTGCTGCCGCCGGGGGTGCCCGAGCGCTCGGCGCGGCTGCGCTTCTTCCTGTCCGCGGCCCATGAGCCGGCCCAGATCGAGCAGGCCGTCGCCGTCCTCACCGAGGAGGCCGACGCGCTCGGCCTCCCGCGATCGCGCTGACGGCGTCCAGCCAGGCCGCGAACGCGCGATCCCAGTCGACGGAGGCGCGCTCCGCCTTCAGGTGGCGCACCAGCGCGGCCGCAAGCTCCGGCGTGTCGAGCAGCCGCGAGACCGCTGCCGCGAACGCCGGCGCATCGCCGGGCGGAAACAGGAGACCATTCTCCCCGTCCCGCACCTGCCCCGGGATGCCGGCGGCGCGGGGCGCGATCACCGGCAGGCAGGCGGCGAGCGCCTCGTAGACGGCAAGGCTCGCATTCTCGCACCGCGAGAAGGTGGCGAAGAGATCGGCGTTGGCGAACACCGGCCCCAGCGCGCCATGGGGCACGCCGCCGATGAGGTGGACGTTCGGCAGGCCGCGCGCCAGCGCCGCCACCTCGTCCCGGAGCCCGCCATCGCCGGCGATGACGACGCCCAGATCGCGCCGGAGCCGGCCGGCCAGCAGCGGCAGCGCCCGGCGCCAGCCGGCCCATCCCTTGTCGGCGGTGAGCCGGCCGGCGATCAGCAGCACCCGGCGTCGGTCCAGCTCCCGCAGCCCCCACCGCGCGCCCCAGTATCCTGGCGTGCGCAGGGCGGGCGAGAAGCAGGCCGTATCCGCGCCGTTGAAGGCGCCGGCGACACCGTTGGCGAGGCCGGTGCGACGCAGGCGGCGCAGCGTCGCCGTGCTGGGCACGAGGGTCGCGTCATAGCGGTTGTAGAGCTGCGAGAGCAGGCCGAGCCCGGCGGCCCGCACCGGAGCGAGCCAAGGCAGCAAGGCCGGCGTCGATTGCCCGGGGTAGTCAATGAAATTGGTGTGGAAGAACGCCACCGCCGGAATGCCCCGTCGCCGCGCGAAGCCGAGCCCCGGAATGCAGCGCATGCCCCAGGCGAGGCGCTCCGCCTCGTCCACATGCAGCAGGTCCGGCGCGAAGCGCTCCAGCGCCGCGTCGATCACGGGCCGGGCCGACGGAAGAGGATTGAGGTCGCCCGCCGCCTCACCGAAGCGCGCCGCCGGCAGGCCGGCGAAGGCGACATCGCCGGGCAGCCCGGCGGGCGGCCCCATGGCGTCGGCGGGCCGGGGCGCCATCAGCAGCACCTCATGGCCGCCGGCCGCCAGCCGCTGCACGCGCGTCTCGACGCTCACCGCCACGCCGTCGAGAACCGGCGCATATCCCGAGGTGAGGATGGCGATCCTCACGCCCCGCTCCTGCTCAGCGCGCGCCCGACGCCGAACCGGCGATACAGCCCCAGCACGTCGCGCGCCATGTCCGCCTCGGTCCGGGGATAATGGGTCTCCCCGCTCATGCGGCGGGCAAGGCCGGGGTCGGTCACGAACCGGCGCAGCACCTCGGCGAGCGCCGCGACATCGCCGCGCCGGAAGGCGAAGCCGTTCACCCCCTCGGTGATGAACTCGGTCATGCCGGGCACGTCGGAAACCACGGCGGGGGTATGGGTCGCCAGCGCCTTCAGCAGCGTCAGCGGCCCGTTCTCGCGCCAGGTGGAGGGCAGCACCACCACGTCCATCCCGGCGAAGATGGCGGCCGTCGCGCTCTCCTCGAACGTGCCGCGGAACGCCACCGCCATTCCCCGGGCGACCTCGCGCAGATCGCGGGCGTAGTCCGGGTGGAGCTGCTCGGACCCCCAGATGTCGAGCGTGAAGGAGCCGGGCGGGAGCTGCCGGATCGCGTTCACCAGCAGGTGCGGCCCCTTGTGGGTCAGCAACTGGCCGATGAAGCCGAAGCGCACCGGGCCGGGTGCTCCGTCCGGACGGGGAAGCGGCTTTTCGGCGCGGTCGATGTCGATGCCGAACGTGCTGTGCACCATGGGCAGCTGGGCGCCATGGCGCCTGAAGGCATCGTGCAGGTAGAGCGTGGGGGCGATGGCCGCGCGGCACTGCTCCATGGCGGCAAGCAGCACCTGCGGGCGCTCGACCACCGCCCGGGCATCCCGGCCGAGCGCGAACGGCAGGACCGCGGCGAGCCGCGCGCCCGCCGCGGCCACCAGCGGCCGCAGGCCCGGCTGCGCCAGCGTCCACCAGAAGCGGCTCGGCTCAATGTACCGCCGCAGGGCGATGCCGCACGCCATGCAATTGGCCCGATGCGCGTCCGGCCCGTCGCACAGGCCGCCGCCCGGCACTTCGAGCGTGCCGGTCATGCACAGGTTGAAGAAGTCGGTGAGCGTGGTGAAGGTCGGGATGCCGAGGCCGCGTGTCGCAGTGGCGAGCGCCGTGGTGAAATTGCCCAGATGGCAGATGTGCGCCACGTCCGGCCGGATCTCCGCAAGGATGCGCCGGAACAGCGGCACCAGCGCGGGCATGTCGTATTCCTCGCGCGCATCCCGCGGTGGCGTGCGGCTGCGATCGATGCGCACCACCGGGATGCCGGCGTAGCTGAAGCGCTCCACTTCCTCCGCCTGGGGCGGGCCATTGTCCTCGCGCACGGTGACGACGACGGCCTCGTGGCCGAGCCGCATCAGCTGCCGGGCCAGCGCAAGCGCATAGGATTCCGTTCCGTAGATCTGATCCGGAAAGAAGGCATGGACGAACAGCGCCACCCGCAGCGCGCCACCGGCGTCACGCGGGGGCGATTCGTGCTCAACCTGAACCGTCATTCCCCTGGCACATCTCCGTCCCGACCGCCGCCGCGCCCGGCCGAGGGCGCGTTTCGCGGATGTCAGCGCCACCCGGCGCAACGCTTGCGTGCAGCGATCGCTCACATGCCGCAACGCGACATGGACCGTCTTGCAGCAAACCGGCCGTCAGTTCAACGTCCGGATGTGGAGCAGGAGCAGATGGACTGGGCCCGGCGCGGAAATGCCGCCCAGGGCCGCGAGGGAGACTTGAGCTCGGCAGCAAAGGAGAGCTGCCGAGCATGATCGTGTCGATGCCGTGCCCGCTCAGACCCGCGCGCGCGGGTCCAGCCGGGCGAGGCGCCCGAGGAGATAGTCCACCTCGGACCGGGCGGCCGCGGTGAGCGCGGCGCCGGGCTTCCTCTGGGCGTCGGAGGCGATGAAGCCGCGCTTCATGAGCACATATTTGCGCACCGCCAGCCCCACGCCCTGCTGCTGCTCGTAGCGCAGCAGCGGCAGGTGGGCATCGAACAGGTCGTGGGCGGCGTCGCGCTCGCCCGCCTTCTGCAGGCGCGCCACGTCGGCCAGCATCTCGGGGAAGGCATAGCCGGTCATGGCGCCGTCCGCCCCGCGCTCCATCTCGAAATCGAGGAACAGGCCGCCATTGCCGGTGAGGATGGAGATGGGCCGCATGGAACCGTCGGCCTGGAAGCCGCGCAGGGTGGAGATCTTCTCCAGCCCCGGCCAGTCCTCGTGCTTCAGCATCACGCAGGAGGGGTTCTCCATCACGATCTGGCGGATCACCTTCGGCGTCATCTGCACCGTGAGGGTGAGCGGATAGTCCTGGATGACGAAGGGGATGTCGGCGCCGATGGCCTCCACCGCCTGACGGTAATAGCCGGTGATCTGGTCGTCGGTGCGCAGGCTCGGCGGCGGGGCGATCATGACGCCGGCAGCACCCTTCTCCATCACCGAGCGGGCCAGCGCCCGCATGGCGGCGAACCCGGGCGCGGAGACGCCGACGATCACCGGCAGGCCGGCCATGCCGGTGACGAAGCGTGCGGCGATGGCAAGGCTTTCCTCCGGCTCCAGCTTGGGCGCCTCGCCCATGATGCCGAGCACGGTGACGCCGGTGGCGCCGGCGGCCAGATAGCGCTCCATCAGCGTATCGACGGAGGCTTCGTCGATCCGACCGTCGGGAAGGAACGGCGTCGGCGCGATGGGGTAGAGGCCGGCGGCGGTGTGGTCGAGAGGCATGATGTGTCCTCAGATGCTGGCGATCAGGCCGCCGTCCACGCGGATGACGGAGCCCGTGAGGTAGGAGGCGGGGGCGCTGGCGAGGAAAGCCACCACGTTGGCGTATTCCTGCGGCTCGCCATAGCGGCCCACCGGGATCGAGGCGGTGCTTTCGGCGGACACCTCCTCCACCGAGCGGCCCTCGCGCTTGGCCTTCTGCTCGTCGAGGAACTTGATGCGGTCGGTAGCGACGCGGCCGGGCAGCACGATGTTCGCGGTGATGCCGTCGCGCGCCACCTCGCGGGAGAGCGTCTTCGACCAGCCCACCAGCGACAGGCGCAGCGCGTTGGAGATGCCGAGGTTGGGGATGGGCGCCACCACGCCGGACGAGGTGGACGTGACGATCCGCCCCCACTTGCGTGCGCGCATCCCGGGCAGCGCCCGGTCGGTCACGGCGATCACGGAGAGCACCATCTGCTGGAAGCTCTTCGCCCACAGCTCGGGAGGCTGGCCGCCGGCCGGCGTGGGCGGCGGGCCGCCGGTGTTGTTCACCAGCACGTCCACGCCGCCGAGCGCCTGCTCGATGGCGGCGAACCGCGCCTCGATGATGGAGAGGTCGGCAAGATCCCACGGCAGGGCGAGCGCCGTCCCTCCCGCGGCGGTGATATTGGCCGCGGTACGTTCCGCCGCCGCCGCGTCGATGTCGCCGAGCGCGAGCTTCGCGCCCTCGCGCGCCAGTGTCTCGGCGATCGCGCTGCCGAGGCCGCCGCCGGCGCCAAGCACGAGCGCGACCTTGCCGTTCAGTCCCAGATCCATGGCTTTTCCTTCTTGGTGAGCGCGCGGCGGGATCAGTCCGCCAGGGTGAGGCGTCCCGCGGGGGTGCCGTTGGCGGTGCGCGCCAGATAGTCCGCCTTGCTGTACTGCATGTGATCGACGCAGAGCTGTGCCAGCGCCCAGTGGTCGGTTCCCTGCAGCAGCTCGATCATGATGTCGTGCTGCCGGCGGGAGAGCTGGAGGCCGTCGTGGTCTGCCAGATTCTTCGCACGCATGGGCAATGTGTAGCCCATGTAGTCCTGCAGCGTGCGCACGAGATAGGGATTGCCGCAGCCCGAGAACAGCGCCAGGTGGAACTGGTCGTTGGTCTCGTGGATGCCGCGCAGGTTGCCGGCATCGGCGTGGCGGCAATATTCGGCCTGGATCGCCTTCAGCCGCGCGATCAAATCCGGCGGCGCGGGCAGCGGGATCATCAGCGCGGCCTGGCGGGTCAGCATCTCGCGCACGGCGTAGATCTGCTGCACCTCCTCGGCGGAATAGGAGCAGACGGTGGCGCCGACATTCTTCTCCCGGCGCACCACGCCCGTGCGCTCCAGCTGCACCAGCGCCTGCCGGATGTAATGCCGCGAGGCGCCATAGCGCGCCATCAGCGTGTCCTCCACCAGCCGCGCGCCGGGTGCGAGCCGGCCGAAGATGATGTCGTCCTCCAGCTGGCGGAGCACGTCCGCCTGCTCGTCATCACGGGTGGCTGTGAGGGAGGTGTCGGTCATGCGGCGCTCCTGTTCGCCGTCTCGAAGCCGGAGAGCCTGTAGCAGTCCTCCACCAGCCGCAAGGTCTCCAGATTGTCTTCCGGCGAGGTCTCGAAGGGGGAGCCGCTGGCAAGGCAATCCACGAAATGGGCGATGGTCGCGGCGTAGGAGCCGAGATAGGTCGCCTCCGCATCATAGGCCAGTTGCTCCGGCGATGCTCCGGCGAGGCGAAGCTCCGGCCCGTCGAGCCACACCGTTCCGGCATCCCCGATGATGGCCAGCCGGTCCGCCTGCTGCGGCGGCGCGCCGTGGGCCGCGAAGCTGGCGAACACCGACACGCCCGCCCCCTCCGCAGTGGACAGCTGGATGACGGCGCCATCCTCCCCGCGCATCTCGCGGCAGGTGCGGCTGAGCGCGGCGGCCTCCACCTTCAGCGGGCCGAGCAGCATGCGGAGCGTGTCGAGGTGATGGATCAGCACCTCCGCCACCAGCATGCGCGCCTCGTCCCGCATGAAGGGCTGCCGCTCCAGCGCCGCGAGGCGGCCGTGGGCGTCGGGCACCGTGCCGGAGGTGACGAGGGTGAGGTGCGCGGCCTTCACCCTGCCGATGCGCCCGGCCCGCAGCCACTCGGCGGCCTGCCGGTAATAGTCACGGAACCGCCAGTTCTCATGCACCATGAGGCGCACCTGCCCGCCGATGTCGGCCACCAGCTTCTCCGCCTCGGCCAGCGTCGGCGCCAGCGGCTTCTGGCACAGGATGGGCAGGCCGTGCCGCGCGGCGAGGCGCGCGAGGTCCGCATGGACCGCGCGGGGGGCAGCGATGTCCACCGCGTCGAGCCCGCCGGCCTCCAGCATCGCCCCGGCGCTGGCGAACACGGCGGGAATGCCGAACGCCGCCGCCCGCTCCGCGGCGCGCTCCGCCGACGGATCGGCGATGGCGACGACGCGGGCGGCATCGCCCAGCGCGGCCCATCCCTTCAGGTGATGCTGGGTGACCCAGCCGGCGCCGATGAGGCCGACACGCAGGGGAGCGGGGTGAACAGGCGCGCCCATCAGTGCGCCCGCCTCTGCACGGCCGCGCGCACGGCGGCGGAGCCGGTCTCCCGCGGGGCGATGGCGTCGCCGGTCCGGGCGTCGAACAGATAGGCGGCGTCGGCGCGGAAGAACAGTTCCACCATCTCGTCCAGCGCGGCCGAGACATCGCGCGGCAGGCGGGCGGTGATCTCCCCGCCCCCCGGCAGCTCCAGCAGCAGCAGGGTCTCGGCGCCCAGCGGCTCCACCGCCACCGTGCGGCCCTTCACGCTGCCGAATGGCGCGCCGCCGAGCCCGGCGCGGTCGATCACCATGTCCTCGGCGCGCACCCCCAGCGTCACCGTGCGCCCGTCGTGGGCGGCGAGCACGCCGTCGGTCCAGCGCGCGAGCGGCGCATCGAGCGCGGCGCTGGTGGCGCGGCGCTCGCCGCCCGAGAGGGTCGCCTCCATCAGGTTCATGGGAGGCGAGCCGAGGAAGCGGGCGACGAAGGTGTTGGCCGGCTGCCAGTACACCTCCAGCGGCGCTCCGATCTGCGCCACCCTGCCCGCGTTCATCACGCAGATGCGGGTGCCCATGGTCATCGCCTCCACCTGGTCGTGGGTGACGTAGATCATGGTCGAGCCGAGGCGGTGGTGCTGCTTGATGATCTCGCTGCGGGTGTTGACGCGCAGCGCGGCATCGAGATTGGAGAGCGGCTCGTCGAACAGGAACACCTGCGGCTCGCGCACCATGGCCCGCCCGAGGGCGACACGCTGGCGCTGGCCGCCGGAGAGCGCGCTGGGCTTGCGCGCCAGGAGCGGCGCGAGGCCGAGGATGGCCGCCACCTCGCCCACCCGCCGCTCGATCTCGCCGGCGGGAATGGCGCGGCGGCGCAGCCCGAACGCCAGATTGTCGGCGACGCTCATGTGCGGATAGAGCGCGTAGGACTGGAACACCATGGCGATGTCCCGGTCCTTGGCCGGCACGTTGTTCACCACCCGCCCGTCGATGGAGAGCGTGCCGCCGGAGATGGTCTCCAGCCCGGCGATCATGCGCAGGGTGGTGGACTTGCCGCAGCCCGAGGGGCCGAGCAGCACCATGAATTCCCCGTCCGCGATGGTGAGGTCCACATCCTCCACCACCACCGGCCCGCCCGCGGGGCCGTAGCGCTTCACGATCTTGTCGAGTTTCACCACCGCCATGGCAGCCTCACTTGATCGCGCCGGCGGTCATGCCGCGGATCAGCTTTTCGGAGAAGAAGACGTAGACGACGATGACCGGGATCACGGAGATCATGACGCCGGTGGCGATCATGCCGATGTCCTGGAAATGGTCGCCCATGAAGGCGCGGATGCCGATGGGCAGCGTGCGCTTGTCCGGATCGGTGATGAGCACCACGGCGAACAGGAACTCGTTCCACAGCTGGATGAAGTTCAGGATCAGCGTGGTGGCGATGGCCGGCATGCCCACCGGCAGCACGACGCGCCAGAAGATTTCAAGGTCGCCATAGCCATCCATCTTCGCCGCGTCGAACAGGTCCTGCGGGATGCGGGCGAAGAAGCCCTCCAGCAGATACACGGTCAACGGCAGCTGGAGCGAGATATAGACCAGCGCCAGCCCGAACAGGCTGTTGTAGAGGTGGTAGTCCACCAGGATCTGGTACAGCGAGATCAGGGTGATCTGCGGCGGGAAGATGATGGACGAGAACAGGATGCCGTAGATCAGACGGTTGCCGCGGAAGCGGTAGCGCGCCAGCGCATGGGCCGCCGCCGCGCCGATGAAGGTGAGGACCGCCACCGCGCCGACCACCACGAGGGTGGAGTTCCAGAAATAGGTGGCGAAGTCGGAATCCACCCAGGCGGTCCGGAACTGGTCGAGGTGCAGCGGGCTCGGCCAGGCGTAGGGATCAGCGCTGATCTCCGCCGTGGTGCGCACCGACATGGTGGCGAGCCACAGGAACGGGCCCAGCTGGTAGATGGTGTAGACGCCCAGCACCAGCGCGAGGATGCCCCGCGAGAACAGGCGCGGCAGCGGCCGGGCGCCTTCGCGGGCGGCGAGGGATGCGGACATCTCAATACTCCAGCCGCTCGCGCGCGCCGAGCACGCGGTTGAGGATGACGACCGCGGCGCACACCACCAGGAACCACACGGTGGCGATGGCGGACGGGTAGCCGAGGTCGAAGGTGTTCCAGTTGAAGGCGCGCTTGTAGACGTAGGTGGAGACCGTCTCGGTGGCCCACAGCGGCCCGCCCTGGGTCATGATCCACACCAGGTCGAACACCTTCATCTTGCCGATGAAGGAGAGGATGTAGAGGCTGAGCAGCGTCGGCCGCAGCATCGGAACGATGATGTAGCGCAGCTTGGCGCCCCAGCCACAATTGTCGAGGTCGGATGCCTCCAGGACTTCCTTGGGCAGGGAATGGATGGCGGCAAGGCACACCACCATGTTGAAGCCGGCCCATTTCCACGCATGGGTCACGATGACCGCGCCGAGCGCGAGGTTGGGGTCGCCGAGCCAGGAGGAGGCGAGGTCGCCGAGGCCGACGGCGCGCAGCATCACGTTCAGCACGCCCCAGTCGTAGTTGTAGATCCACATCCACAGGATCGCGACGACCACGTAGGAGAGCAGCACCGGCGTGAACCACGCCACCCGCAGGAAGCGCGCGAACGGCACCCCGGCATAGAGCGCGAGGGCGAGCAGAAGCCCCGTCGCCACATCCAGGATGGGGGCCACGAACGACCAGATGAAGGTGTTGCGCACCGCCACCCAGAAAGTCTCGTCCCCCATCAGGTCGCGGTAGTTGGCGAGGCCGACGAAGGTGGCGTCCAGCCCCTCGATGGTGAAGAAGCTGTCATAGATGGTGCGGAAGGCGGGATAGGCCGTCAGCCCGCAATAGACCAGCAGCGCCGGCCCGAGGAAGATGGCCAGCACCAGCCGCGTGGCGCGGCGAGGATCGGCGAGGGCGGCACGCGAGGAGGCTTTCGCCTCCCCGCTTTTCGCCGGGGTTCGCAGGGAGATGGCGTCGGGCATCGCTCACTTCTTCAGGCAGGCGGCGTCCATCTTCTCCGCCGCGTCATCGACACTGATGAGGCCGGCGGGGAAGGCGTTGTTCATGACCTGCACGTAGGTCTCGGCGCACTTCGCCCGGTAATAGAGCAGCGGCGTGCCGAAGAAGTAGGTCACATCCTTGTTGCGGGCGTTCAGCTCGTCGAAATACGCCTTGTGGGGGCTGACGATCTTCGCCGGATCGGACTTCAGGCCGCTCTGCAGAGCCACCTCGCTGATCCATTTGGTGCCGTTCTCGGCATTGGCGATGGATTTCAGCAGCGCGCCGGCGCAATCCTTGTTCTTGCCCTTGGAATACATGACGAAGCTGCCTGCCACCGCGAGCGTCTTGCAGTTCGGGCAGGCGCCGCTGTCCATGGCCGGGAACTTCATGATGCCGAGCGGGAAATCGGCAGGCATGCCGCCCTTCTCCGGCGCGGCGAAGGCGCGGCCGGTGAACCAGCTGGGATCGGGGAAGGTGAGCGCGCCGGGCGAGTTGTAGAAATAGAAGTGGGACTCGCCGAGCTTCAGCGTCGAGAAGCTCTTGGGATAGGCGCCCGTATCCACCAGCCCCTTCACCCAGGTCATCACGTCCTTGACGCGCGGGTCCTTGAACGACAGCTCGCCGGTGAGCAGCTTCATGTAATCGTCGGGACCGAGCTTGCGCAGCAGCGACTCGAACAGCAGCTGCCCGCCGGGGAAGGGCCGGTCGCCCACGCCCTGCGACACCGGCGTGATGCCGGCCGCGACACCCTTCTTCACGAGGTCGGCGAACTGGGCCTGGGAGAGCTGGAACGAGGGCGGCACATCCACCCCGACCTTCTTCACCAGATCCCGGTTGTAGTAGAGCTCGACCGTGTAGGCCTCCACCGGCACGCCGTAGACCTTGCCCTTGGAGGTCCAGGCGGGCCGCGCCCAATCCTCGATGCCGGTGACGTCGATATAGCCGTCGAGGGGTTCCAGGAAGCCGCCGGCGAGGAACTCTGGCTGGTCCGGCTCCATGTAGAAGATGTCGGGCGCCTGCCCGGTGCGCACGGCGGATTTCGCCTGGGTGTAGATGTCGGCCTTGGGGATGAAGCTGAGCTTCACCGTGCACTGCTTGTTGGCGGCCTCGAACTCCTTCACCCGAGCCGTCACCCACTCCTTCTTGGCGGGCTCGTCGGGCCAGTTGCTCCACATGGTGATCTCGGTGGACTGGGCGATGGCATGCCCCGCCCATCCGGTGGCGAGCGCCACGACCGCCGCAGCCCCGATGCCTCGAACGCTTCTCATCCGCTTCCCTCCCGCTGTTATCCGGTCACGGCCGGCTTTTGGCGGGAGACTGCGTGGGCTCCTAATTATTGTCAATAATGAATCGGCGTAAAGGCACTTTCTGCGCAATAAGCTCCATGTCTTGGCTTATATTATTGACAATGATCCGACGCCGGAGAATTGTCGGCATCCAGGTCGGCGATGATCGGCACGAGGAAGGCGAGGATGGCCCGGGGACTGCGAAAAGGATTGACGAGCTATGGCGATGACGGCTTCGCGCTGTTCCTGCGCAAGGCGTTCATCAAGGCGATGGGCTATTCGGATGATGCCCTCGACCGGCCCATCGTCGGCATCACCAACACCTACAGCGACTACAACCCCTGCCACGGCAACGCGCCGCAGCTCATCGAGGCGGTGAAGCGCGGCGTGATGCTGGCGGGGGCGATGCCCATGGTGTTCCCCACCATCTCCATTCACGAGAGCTTCGCCCATCCCACCTCCATGTTCCTGCGCAACCTGATGGCCATGGACACGGAGGAGATGATCCGCGCCCAGCCCATGGATGCGGTGGTCGTCATCGGCGGATGCGACAAGACGCTGCCCGCCCAGATCATGGCGGCGGCGAGCGTGGACCTGCCCACCGTGGTGGTTCCCGTCGGCCCCATGGTGGTGGGCCATCATCGCGGCGAGGTGCTGGGCGCCTGCACCGATTGCCGGCGCCTGTGGAGCGCTCATCGCGCCGGCGAGATCGACGAGGCCGAGATCGAGACCGTCAACGGCCGCCTCGCGCCATCGGTGGGCACCTGCATGGTGATGGGCACCGCCTCCACCATGGCCTGCATCACCGAGACGCTCGGCCTCTCGCTGCCCATGAGCGCCACCATCCCCGCCCCCCACGCCGAGCGCGTGCGCCTCGCCGAGGCGAGCGGCAAGGTGGCGGCGCGGCTGGCGGTGAAGGGCGGTCCGGTGCCGAGCGCGCTGCTCACGCCGGCCGCGTTCCGCAATGCCATGGTGGTGATGCAGGCCATCGGCGGCTCCACCAACGGCATCATCCACCTCACCGCCATCGCCAACCGCGCCGGGGTTCGCCTCGACCTCGCGACGCTGGACGACATCGGCCGCGAGGTCCCGGTGCTGGTGGATCTCAAGCCGTCCGGCGCCCATTACATGGAGCATTTCCACCACGCCGGCGGCGTGCCCAAGCTGTTGCAGCAGCTGGGCGACCTGATCGACCTCGATGCGCCCACCATCGCCGGCGGCACCCTGCGCGCGGTGGTGGACGCGGCGGAGGAGGTGCCGGGCCAGGACGTCATCCGCCCGCGCTCCAACCCCATCAAGGCCAGTGGCTCCATGGTGGTGCTGCACGGCAATCTCGCGCCCGGTGGGGCCATCCTGAAGCAGGCCGCCGCGACCGAGCGGCTGCTGCAGCACACCGGCCGCGCCGTGGTGTTCGATTCGGTGGCCGACATGGCGGCGCGCATCGACGACCCGGATCTCGACGTCACCGCCGACGACGTGCTGGTGCTGCGCAACACCGGCCCCAAGGGTGCGCCGGGCATGCCGGAGGCCGGCTATCTTCCCATCCCGAAAAAGCTCGGCCGGCAGGGCGTGAAGGACATGGTGCGCATCTCCGATGCCCGCATGAGCGGCACGGCGTTCGGCACCATCGTGCTGCACATCACGCCGGAATCGGCGGTGGGCGGCCCGCTCGCCCTGGTGGAGAGCGGCGACACCATCCGCCTCGACGCCGCGGGGCGCCGCATCGATCTCATGGTGGCAGAGGAGGAGCTTGCCCGCCGGCGGGAGGCGCTCGCCGATGCGCCGGAACGGCCCCTGCCCGATCGCGGCTACGCCCGCCTGTTCCAGCAGAGCGTTCTACAGGCGGACGAAGGGTGCGACTTCGATTTCATGATCCGCAAGTGAGACAGGCCGCGTGACGCCCGCCGCCCCGCTCTGCCTGCCGCCGCGCCCGGTGGGGCCGCCGCCCACCGTGCGGCCGCTGCCGCCCGGAACGTGCGACACCCATATGCACGTCTTCGGTCCGGCGGAGCGCTATCCGCTTGCGGCCGGCCGCAACTACACGCCGCAGCCGGTGGGCCTCGACGACTACCTCCCGGTGATGGAGACGCTCGGCATCGACCGCGCCGTGCTGGTGCAGCCGAGCGTCTATGGCACCGACAATTCCGCCCTGCTCGAAGCCCTCGCCCGGATGCCGGAGCGGCTGCGGGCGGTGGTGGTGGTGCCGCCGGACGTGCCCGATACGGAGCTGGTCGCCCTGCACGAGGCCGGCGTGCGAGGCGTCCGCGTCAACCGCCGCAACCCCGGCGGCCTGGCGCTGGAGGATGTCGGCACCCTCGCCCGGCGGATCGCGCCGCTGGGATGGCATATCCAGCTGCAGATCGAGCTGGCGCGGGGACCGGATCTCGCCAGCCTCGCGCGCCACTGCCCGGTGCCGCTGGTGATCGACCATTTCGGCCTGCTCGATCCGCGCTGGCCGGTCGCGCCCGGCCCGTTCGCCGACCTGCTGCGGCTGATGGAAGGCGGCGCCTTCTGGCTGAAGCTGTCCGCCCCCTATCGCATCAGCGCGGCGGGATGCCCCTATGCCGAACTCATGCCGTTCGTGTCGGCGCTGACAACCCATCGCCCCGACCGGCTGCTGTGGGCCAGCGACTGGCCGCACTCGGAAATGTGGTCCGATATTCCCGACGACATCGAACTTGCCGGCGCGCTCGGCCTGCCGCAGCTGCCGGCGGCGGTGCGCCGGCAGATCCTCATCGACAATCCGGCAGGCCTCTACGGCTTCGAGCCGCCCGGTGCCGGCCTCCCATCCGGCGGCTGAGCGCTCCGCAAGCAAGACCGGCGAGACCCCGCCACAAAAGCAAAAGGCCCTCCCCCGGCTGGGGAGAGGGCCTTTGCTTGTGTGCTGCGCCGATCAGGCGGTGCGGGCTGCGGTATGCACCAGCGTGCCGACATGCTCGCCGCGCAGCGCCGCGGTGAGGCGGCCGGGGACGAGGCCGTTCACCACCTGCACTCGCTCGATGTGGCGGGCGGTGCCCATCACTTCCAGCAGCGCGCGGTCGAACGGCAGCGTGCCTTCGGTCTTGGCGAGGTCGGCATAGCCGGTCTCGCTGATGAGACGCGCCTTGTCGCCCTCCGGGCCGTTGGGATCGACATTGAACACGCCGTCCACGTCCTCGACGATGGTGAGGCCGGCGGCGCCAAGCGCGTCGGCGAGCAGGAAGGCGCCCGTATCCGCCCGGTGCGGCGGAATGCGCGAGCCGGGGAACTCGTGATGGTGATAGGGCGGAAAGGCGCTGCCCACCACGGCGCGGGCGGCGGAGAGATGGATCGCCAGCTGGCTCGCGATGGTCGGGTGCTCGATGTAGGAGACCCCCTCCGGCGCCAGCAGCGAGGCGAGGATATGCCCGTTCTGCCCGGCCTCGCTCGCCGCAAGCGGCGCCAGCGAGCCCACCGGCAGGCCGAGATCCAGGCCGACGCCGTAGAGGTGGCGGGCACGGATGCCGGCGCCCGTGAGGATCAGCAGGCGGTGCTCGGGCAGCACGCGGCGCAGTTCATCCACGATGGGCAGGATCGCCTGCGGGCCGCGATCCATGATCGAGCGGCCGCCGATCTTCACCACCTGCAGCCAGGGCAGGAGACGGATGGGGCGGACGCCGGCCACGGGGCGGGTCAGGGCGCCGTCGAGGAGGGTCTGGCTCGCGAGGGGCGAGGAGACGTGCTTGATGGTGCTCTCGGTCATGATGCGGTCTCCTCAGCTCGCGGTGATGATGGTGCCGACGTGCTCGCCGGCGAGGGCGCGGGTGAGATTTCCGGGCTTGAGCCCGTTCACCACCTGCACCTCGCGCACGTGGCGCGCCTTCTTCAGCAGGTCGAGCATGGGGAACTCGAGGATGGAGTCGGCGAGACCCCGCGTCTTCATCTCGTCCACGGAGATCTTCGGAATGAAGGTCGCCGCCTTGTCGGTCTTCGGATTGCCGGTGTAGAGGCCGTCCTCATCCTTCACAAAGATCATCTGCTTGCAGCCGAACTGCTCGGCCAGCAGGAAGCAGCCCGCATCCGTGCGATAGGGCGGGATGACGCCCTCCGCCGCCGGGGGCGTCCAGAGCGCGTAGGGCGGCATGCCGCTGAACACCACCGCATTGACCTCGGCGAGGTAGAGCGGAACCGCCGAGAGGGCGGCGCCGCTGACGCTGGAAATGCCGTGCTTGGCCAGCAGCTGGCCCAGCATTTCCGCATTCTGGTTCGCCACCGAGGCGCCGAGCTGCGCCAGGACGCCGGCGGGCAGGTTCAGCTCCGCGGCGATCGAGTAGAGGTGACGGGCGCGGGTGCCGGCGCCGGTGCCAATGAGCAGCTTGTGCGCCTTGCGGGCGGCGACGATTTCCTCCAGCAGCGGATAGACCGCCGCGCGGCCGCGATCGATGACGCTCTGGCCGCCGATCTTGATGACGCTGGCTTCGGGGAGAATCCGGTAGTCGGCTGCCGCTTCGGCGGCGGCAAGCAGCTGCGGATCCGTGAGCGAGCGCTGGGAGAGGAGCGCGTCGAGCTCCGCCGTCGTGGTCGCCATGGGGATACCTTTCCTGTTGCTGTTCGTCACCCCGGCACATGGCGCCGGAGCAGCACGCGCTGGGGGCAGCCCGGTCCCGGCCGGCAACGGCAGCCGAGGCTGCCGCGCGCTCCGCCGAGGCCAAGCTGCGTCCTGGCGCCTATCTGAACGCGCCGGGGCCCAGGAACAAGGCGCGAAAACCCTGTTTGTTGTCCGGAACCGCTCCAATTTCAGGCAGCCGTGCTGCACCTTTCGGCGTCGCGGCGAAACCGGCGGAGGAAACGACAGAAAACACGCAGATTCGCAGGCGCAGGCTTCTGCAAGCCAGACCTGCGTACGCCGCAATGCAAAGCCATGGAAAAGGCCGGAAAATCCGGCCGGACCGCCGCGCGCACCAACGCGTGGCCCGACGTATCGGAATTGCCGAGACCACGCGTTTCCCGCGCCAGCGCCCCATCGTCCATGGGCCGTGCCCGGAGACGGACACACGGGACGAGCAGGGCTTTCCGTGCCGAAGGAAACCGGGGGTCGCGAAACCGTCCAGACAAGCGGCCAATTTGCTTTCACGGATGCAGGCGTGGGACGCCACATCCCGGCCTTAGGCTCACGCAGATACCAAGCCCGGGCCGAAGCAGCGTCCGCACCCCTCACCGGTCCGTTTGCAACTCTGCCCCAGCGCAAACGCGATGCCGGTGGCAGAGCTTGGAAAAACAGTTCCCGGGAACGGCCGGCGGCGCAGATCCAACCCGGCGCGACATTCCGACCCTGCGCTGTCGATCCGCGTCACCGATCAGGCAGGCAGAACAATGCCGGCAGCCAAATCCCCGGTGCCGCCCGACGCGACGCCACACCTTGGGACGACAGCGAAGCGGCGCATCATCACGCACGCGGCGCCTCGGGCGCCGGAACGCACTCCACGCGCCCATGCCGACAGGCGGAAGCACCGGGTGCCCGCAGGCGCGATGTCCCACGTCCCCGCGATACCACCGGCGGCCGCGCGCATTCACGCGACCGCAAGCCGCCGGAGCCGATCAGCCAGCGAGAGCGGATTCGACCGCCGCCAGCGCGTCTTCCGCCTTGGCGCCGTCGGGACCACCGGCCTGCGCCATGTCGGGCCGTCCGCCGCCGCCCTTCCCACCCAGAGCCTCGGCCGCGCGGCGCACCAGAGCGACAGCGTCGAAGCGGGGGGTGAGATCGGCGGTGACGCCGACGACGACACCCGCCTTGCCATCGGGCGTGACACCGACAATGGCGACGACACCGGAACCGATCTGCTTCTTGCCCTCGTCCACCAGGCTCTTGAGATCCTTGATCTCGATGCCTTCCACGTGCCGGGCCAGGAGCTTCACGTCACCCACGGCGCGCACGCCGCCTTCGGCGCCACCCTGGCCCCCGCCCATGGCGAGCTTCTTGCGGACATCGGCCAGCTCGCGCTCGAGGCGCCGCCGCTCCTCGACCAGCGTCGCCACGCGCGCCTCGACCTCGGCCACCGGCGCCTTCAGCGTCGCGGCCGAGGCCGCCAAGGCCGCCGACGCAGCATTCAGGTGCCGCCGTGCGGCATCGGCGGTCATTGCCTCGATGCGCCGCACACCCGAGCCGACCGCGCCCTCGGACACGACCGAGATCAGCCCGATATCGCCGGTGCGACGCACGTGGGTGCCGCCACACAGCTCCACCGAGTACGGCGCGCCATTGCCGTCGTCCGTGCCCATGGACACGACGCGCACCTCCTCGCCGTACTTCTCGCCGAACAGGGCCCGCGCGCCGGACGCGATGGCGTCGTCAACAGCCATCAGGCGCGTCTCGACCGGCTCGTTCCGCAGCACGAAATGGTTGGCGATGTCCTCCACCCGCGCCAGCTCCGCATCGCTCACCGGCTTGGGGTGGGCGAAATCGAACCGCAGACGGTCGGGCGCCACCAGCGACCCCTTCTGGGCGACATGGTCGCCCAGCACGCGCCGCAGGGCCTCGTGCAGCAGATGGGTGGCCGAGTGGTTCGCACGCACGCACGACCGCCGCGCATGGTCGACATCCAGCACCAGCGCCGTGCCGCGCTTCAGCGTGCCGGCCTCCACCTTCACCTCGTGCACGAACAGGTCGCCCAGCTTCTTCTGTGTGGACACCACGCTCACGGCAATGCCGCCCTCGCCGCTCGCGCGGCCGGTGTCGCCCACCTGACCGCCCGATTCCGCATAGAACGGCGTCTGGTTGAGGATGACGAGACCGGTCTCGCCGGCCCCGAGGCTGTCCACCTCGACCCCGTCGCGGACCAGCGCAGTCACCACGCCCTCGGCCTTCTCGGTCTCATAGCCGAGGAACTCGGTGGCGCCGACCTTGTCGCGCACGGCGAACCAGAGCGTGTCGGTCGCCGCCTCGCCGGAGCCCGCCCAACTGGCGCGCGCCTCGGCCTTCTGCCGCGCCATGGCGGCGCCGAAACCGTCGGTGTCCACGCTGATGCCGCGGGCGCGCAAGGCGTCCTGGGTGAGATCGAGCGGGAAGCCGTAGGTGTCGTACAGCTTGAACGCCACCTCACCGGGGAAGCTGGCTCCGGCAACGAGGCCGGAACTCTCCTCCTCAAGGATCGAGAGGCCGCGCTCGAGCGTGCGGCGGAAACGGGTCTCCTCGAGAAGCAGCGTCTCCTCGGCGAGAGCCTCGGCGCGGACGATCTCGGGATAGGCCCGGCCCATCTCGCGCACCAGGATCGGCACCAGACGGTGCATCAGCGGATCCTTGGCGCCGAGCAGCTGAGCGTGGCGCATGGCGCGACGCATGATGCGGCGCAGAACATATCCCCGCCCCTCGTTGGACGGCAGCACGCCATCGGCCGTGAGGAAGACGGACGCGCGCAGGTGGTCCGCGATCACGCGATGGCTCGCCTGCTGCGGGCCGTCCGGATCGACCGAGGTCAGCTCGGCGACCTCGGCGATGATCGCGCGCATGAGGTCGGTGTCGTAATTGTCATGCACGCCCTGGAGCACGGCGGAGACGCGCTCGAGACCCATGCCGGTGTCGATGGACGGCCGCGGCAGCGCCACCCGCTCGCCGCCCGGCAGCTGCTCGTACTGCATGAAGACCAGGTTCCAGATCTCGATGAACCGGTCACCGTCCTGGTCGGCCGAGCCCGGCGGGCCGCCGAAGATGTGATCGCCGTGATCGAAGAAGATCTCGGAACACGGGCCGCACGGGCCGGTATCGCCCATGGACCAGAAGTTGTCGGAGGTCGAAATGCGGATGATCCGGTCGTCCGGCAGGCCAGCGATCTTCTTCCAGAGGGCGTGTGCTTCCTCGTCCTCGCTGTAGACGGTGACGAGCAGGCGCTCGCGCGGCAGGTCGAAGGTGCCGGTGACGAGGTTCCATGCCAGCTCGATGGCGCGATCCTTGAAATAGTCGCCGAACGAGAAATTGCCGAGCATCTCGAAGAAGGTGTGGTGCCGCGCGGTGTAGCCCACATTGTCGAGATCATTGTGCTTGCCGCCGGCGCGGACGCACTTCTGCGAGGTCACGGCACGGGAATAGGGACGCTTCTCGACACCGGTGAAGACGTTCTTGAACTGCACCATGCCCGCGTTGGTGAACATGAGCGTCGGATCGTTCTGCGGCACCAGGGGCGAGGACGACACCGCCTCGTGGCCCGCTTTGACGAAGTAGTCGATGAAGCTCGACCGGATCTCGTTGACGCCGCTCATGTGCCGGCCATTGCCCTTCGGTCCGGGTCCGCAGGGCGGAGCCGGTGAGTGATCGCTCCGCGCCGGCCGGCCCACCGGCAGGCCGCGCGGTTCCGGCGGACACGGGTACGGTCCGCCGGAACCGGGTTCGTTTAGCGACGCCCTCGCCGCTTGTCCAGAAAGGCGTCCGTGTCCTCAGGCGTCGGCGGGGTCGCCCTCGGCGTCCTCTTCCGGGGTGCCGGCGAGAATCTGGTCGGCGATGAGGCCGGCATTCTGACGGATCGCAGCCTCGATCCGACCGGCAATCTCCGGGTTCTGCTTGAGGAAGGTCTTGGCGTTCTCACGGCCCTGGCCGAGGCGCTGGCTGTCGTGGGAGAACCACGCGCCGGACTTCTCCACCACGCCGGCGCGCACGCCGAGATCCAGCAGCTCGCCGGTCTTGGACACGCCCTCGCCGTACATGATGTCGAACTCGACCTGCTTGAAGGGCGGGGCCAGCTTGTTCTTCACCACCTTCACGCGGGTCTGGTTGCCCACCACCTCGTCACGCTCCTTGATGGCGCCGATGCGGCGGATGTCGAGGCGCACCGAGGCGTAGAACTTGAGCGCGTTGCCGCCGGTGGTGGTCTCCGGCGAGCCGTACATCACGCCGATCTTCATCCGGATCTGGTTGATGAAGATGACCATGGTGTTGGACTTGGAGATCGAGGCGGTGAGCTTGCGCAGCGCCTGGCTCATGAGGCGCGCCTGCAGGCCCGGCTGGTTGTCGCCCATCTCGCCGTCGAGCTCGGCGCGGGGCGTCAGCGCGGCGACCGAATCGACCACCAGCACGTCCACCGCACCCGAGCGCACCAGCGTGTCGGCGATCTCCAGCGCCTGCTCGCCGGCATCCGGCTGTGAGATGAGCAGGTCGTCAAGGTTCACGCCCAGCTTGCGGGCGTAGATCGGATCGAGCGCATGCTCGGCGTCGATGAAGGCGCAGGTGCCGCCGCGCTTCTGCGATTCCGCCACCGCGTGCAGGGCGAGCGTGGTCTTGCCCGACGATTCCGGCCCATAGATCTCGACGATACGGCCCTTGGGCAGGCCGCCGATGCCGAGCGCGATGTCGAGCCCGAGCGAGCCGGTCGGAATGCTCTCGATCTCCAGGGCCTTGCCGCCCTTGCCGAGCCGCATGATCGAGCCCTTGCCGAAATGCCGCTCGATCTGGGAGAGCGCGGCATCCAGCGCCTTGGTCTTATCCATGGAAGAACCTTCGACGAGTCGGAGTGTCGCCTGAGTCATCGCCGCGCTCCGGTATTGGCGCAAGGGGAAATGAGAACACCCGACTTGTACATGCTTTGTTCCATGTTCGCAATATGTTCTCTCCGCTGGAGGCGCGATGTGGTTAAAGGGCCGTGTCAGCCCCGCCGGGTGAGGCGCTTCATGAGGGAGCGCCGGGTCTTGGCGACGAAGTGGGAGAAGGCGCCGCCCCGGCTCAGCTCCAGCTGGTGCTTCAGCGCCCGGTTCTCCTGCGCGGCCGCGCGCGCGCCGTCGATCAGGCCTTCTGCGGCAGCGAGGATGCGGCGGTAGGGATAGGTGGCGGAAAGGTCGGAATAGGCCACCCGCCCGCGCCGCTCGGTGAAGGGGCGGAACATGGTGGCGTTGCCGGAATAGGGCGCGTAGGTGGCCTCGAACCGCTCGAAATGCTCAAGCTCCAGCGTCTTCTCGTCCCGCAGGATGCGCGCCGCCTCCATCATCATGGTGGCGAAGGTCTCGCGGAAATCGTCGCGCGCCCGCCAGCGCATGTAGCCGATGACGCATTTCGCCACGAGCTGCTCGCGCGAGCGCATGGGGAAATGCGCCAGCGGCACCCGCGGCAGGATCGGCGAGGGGATGACGTTCTGCCACTGGGTGATCTTGTGGTAGCCGTCCTGGATGCCGGTCTCGGGGTGCTCCGCCAGATGGCGCGGAATGGCCACCTTGAACGGATAGGGATCGTGCACCACCACGTTCTTCAGGCGCGACAGCGGATCCGGGTCGGCCGGGTCGTCCTGGGGGCTGCTGCGGTAATGCAGGGGGCACAGCCCGCCCACGTGGGGGGCCGGCAGCGCCGCGAGATCCTCCTCCAGCACCTGCCGGCTCTCGGCGGCGATGAACTCGTCGGCATCGATGGGGAAGACGTAGTCCCAGCTGTCGTCGCTCACCGCATGGGCCATGAGGGCGCGGATGCGGCGGCTCTGCACCAGGCTCGCATGCACGCCGTCGTCGACGATGCGCACGTCCAGCCCCTCGGCCGCGAGCCGGCGCAGGATTTCCGGCGTGGCGTCGGTGGAGCCGTCGTCCACCACATAGAGCCGGTCCACCATCTGGAGATTGTGCCGCGCCCACGCCTCGATGATGTCCGCCTCGTCGCGGACCAACGAGATGGCGGTGAGCTTCATGGGACCCGTCTCCTGGCAAAAGGCGCAGGGACCATAAGCGCCGCCGTCGGGGTGTCAACGCGACGCGGAACGCCCCGCCGACGACGACGCTCCGGCCCGGCCGGCGCGCGCCTCGGTTGCCGCTCCGCCGTTAAGCGGCTAAATGCGTCCCCGGCCGGGAAGGGCGCGCGGATCGCGGCGCCCGTGGGCATCCGGGCGCGGGAGCGTCCGGGCGCGCGCCCCGATTTCGGCGGGTGGCCGCCGGACGGGCGGGCGTCGAACGGGCAGGTGTCGAAAGGGAAGCGGATGAGTCTGGCCTACAGGTCCGACATTGACGGCCTGCGCGCCGTCGCGGTGGGCAGCGTCGTGCTCTATCACGCGCGTTTTCCGCCGTTCTCCGGCGGCTTCATCGGCGTGGATGTCTTCTTCGTCATCTCCGGCTTCCTGATCACCTCCATCATCTACCGCGAGATCAGCAACGGGAATTTCTCGCTGGTCGACTTCTACGACCGGCGCATCCGCCGCATCTTCCCCGCGCTGTTCACCGTCATCGCGGTGACGACGCTGTTGTGCGCGCTGATCCTGATGCCGCGGCAGATGATGGAATACGTGCAGATGCTGCCGCCGGCGGCGCTGTTCTATGCCAACATCTATTTCCAGAACCTGCTCAATTATTTCGGCCCGAAGGCGGCCGAGGCGCCGCTGCTGCACCTGTGGTCGCTGGCGGTGGAGGAGCAGTTCTACATCTTCTTCCCGCTGGTGCTCTTCGCGCTCATGCGGCTTGGCGGGCGCAAGGTGGCGCTGGCGGGGCTCACCCTGATCGCGATCGTCTCGGCGGTGTACGCCCAGAGCATCGTGGAGGTGGATCGCCACGCGGCCTTCTATTTGCTCACCAGCCGCGCCTGGGAGCTTTTGGTGGGCTCGCTGCTCGCCCTGTTCGCCTGGCCTCGCATTCCGCAGAAGGTGGCCGGATGGGTCGCTGCGGCCGGCGCGCTGGCCATCGTGGTGCCGGTGTTCCTGTACGACCACGACACCCCCTTCCCCGGCCTCACCGCCGCTCCGCCGGTGCTGGGCGCGGCCGCCATCATCTATGCCGGCAGCTTCGCGCCGTCGGGCATCGTCTCGCGCATCCTCAGCCTGCGTCCCATGGTGTACGTGGGCCGCATCTCCTATTCGCTCTACCTGTGGCACTGGCCGCTGCTGGTGCTGCCCACCATCCTGCGCGGCCGCAGCCTGACGCATATCCAGTCCGGCCTGCTGGTGGTGCTCGCCATCGCCCTCTCGGCGCTGACGCTGAAGTACATCGAGACCCCTATGCGCCGCTCGGACGCGCTGGGCGGCCGGCGGATGACACGCATCGCCGCCGGGGCGGGCGCCATCCTCGCCACCATCCTCGTGGCCGTCGGCATCGAGCGGGCGGGCCAGGGCTTCTTCTCCATCTCGCCGGTGGGCGCCATGGCCGAGGCCGCGGCCGACGACAAGAGCACGTTCCAGCGCGACTGCAACAACGAGAAGAAGTTCTGGAGCGAGGCCGACATGAAGCCCATGACGGCCTGCGGCATCGGTCCGGGCCTCGCCAAGGGCACCTACGACGTGGTGATGTGGGGCGATTCCCATGCCGGCGCCACCTTCCTCGGCATCGCCGAGCAGGTGGCGGCGATGGGCTACACCGCGCGCCTCCAGACCATGGCCGGCTGCCCGCCCCTCATCGGCGGCGTGGCGCGGCGCGATCTGGTGCTGAGCAGCTTCTGCACCACCTTCAATGCCTCGGTGATCGATGAGATCCGCCGGGTGAAGCCCAAGGTGGTGATCCTGGTGGGGCGCTGGGCGCTGTGGACCACCATGGCCGGGGCCGGCTTCACCCTCATCACCGACGAACTGCCGGGCGGGCAGGAGCTCAACCCCAGGAACAGCTCGCGGGTGTTCGTGCACATGCTGGACCGCACGGTGACGACCCTGCGCGAGATCGGCTCGCAGGTGATCGTGCTGGGCCAGTCGCCGCAATATCCCAATCCGGTGCCGCGCTGCGTCGCCCGCAGCGAGTTCTTCCATTCCGGCAGCCACGAAACCTGCGTCTCGCGCAGCCTGAAGGACGTTCTGGCCGACGTGGGCTACGCCAACGACGTGATCGCCTCCACCGCCGCGCGCCACAAGGGCGTCACCGCCTTCAACATGTCGGACGTGTTCTGCGCCGGTGACACCTGCAAGGCCGCCGACGGGCTGAAGTTCTACTATTTCGACATGGACCACCTGTCCTCCGCCGGCGCCCGGTTCGCCGGGGAGAACCCGGCCCTGCGCAAGGCGATCGCCGACGCGCTCGCGGCCGGCAGCCGCAGCGAGAGCTCCGCCCTGAAGCCCTGAGGGCGGGCGCGCCCTCCCCTGCCCCGCGAACTGGCCCCGGGCTTGCTTGTCCCGGTCCAGGTCCTGTGTGCGGAGGGAGAGTGTGCGATGTCGGACGAAGCGCTTCACCCGGTGGTGGTCGCCCGCAAGACGATCGAAGCCGAGAACATGATCTCGCTCGAGCTCGTGCCGGCGGACGATGAGGCCCTCCCCGCCTTCACGGCGGGCGCCCATGTGGACGTGACCCTGCCGGGCGGGCTGGTGCGCCAGTATTCCCTGTGCAACAGCGCCAGCGAGCGGCACCGCTATGTCATCGGCGTGTGGAAGGATGCCAACAGCCGCGGCGGCTCCAAGGCCCTGTTCCAGACCGTCAACGAGGGCGACCGCCTCGCCGTGGGGGTGCCGCGCAACCGGTTCGCGGTGCCGCGCGACGTCAAGCGGGCGCTGCTGTTCGCGCGCGGAATCGGCGCGACGCCGGTGCTCTCCATCGCCGACCACCTGAAGGCGAAGGGCATCCCCTTCGAGTTCCACTACATGTTCGCCGGCGGCTCCCCGGGCTCGTTCCGCTCCACCATCGAAGCCTCGCCCTACGCCGGGAACACCACCTTCTATCTCGAGACCACCGAGCCGCGCATGAACCCGCAGGCCCTGCTGTCCGACCGGCCGGACGACACCCACCTGTTCCTGTGCGGGGTGGACTGGTGGCTCGACCCCATCGTCGCCGGAGCGCAGAAGAAGGGCTACGGCGTCAACCGCATCCACGTGGAGCGCTTCACCGCCAAGGCGCCGCCGCCGCTGCTGGACAAGGTGTTCGACGTGAAGATCGCCAGCACCGGGCAGGTCATCACCATCCCCGGCGACCGCTCGGTCTCCACCGCGCTGGAGGAGGCCGGCGTGAAGGTGCCCACCTCCTGCGAGCAGGGCGCCTGCGGCACCTGCAAGGTCAAGGTGGTGGAGGGCGAGGTGGACCACCGCGACAAGCGCCTGAAGCCGGAGGAGAAGGCCCAGGGCTGGTTCCTCGCCTGCGTCTCGCGGGGCAAAGGCGACCTGCTCGTGTTGGATTTGTGACAGGCGGAAACCATCATTCGCGCGGGGGACGGACCATGGTTTGCGAAGAGGATGCCTGGCGCGCCGCCTTCGTCATCGCCGAGCAGTACGGGCCGGAAGGCGTCGCCTTCGCCGCACGCATGGCGGAGAGCTTCGAGATGGGCGGCAAGTCGGAGGAGCATGCGGCCTGGGTTTCCATCCTGACCAAGGTGGAGACACTCACCACCGACGCCAATTTCATCTTGGCGAACTGAGGCTTGGCGCGGGTGGCATCGCCACCCGCGGAGGCCCGGCGGGGGGCCTTGAAATCGGTTGTGGCTTGCGCCAAAGGGCCTCTTGAAATTACCCGGTCGTCCGCGTAGGTTCCGCGCTCTCCGCAGGCGCCTCGCGCCGCGGTGACCGTGCAGGTGTAGCTCAGTTGGTTAGAGCGCCGGTCTGTGGAACCGGAGGTCGGTGGTTCGAGCCCACCCACCTGTACCATCAGGCATCAAGAACAGCAGAGACTTGAAGCATCGGTCGCAAGGCCGGTTCGCGTCCGCGCATGCCGGACGCCGCGGCACCGGCCCGGCGCCTCCCGCACGTCGAATCCGAGCCGGTGCCGATCGCCCGGCTCAGAACCATATGCGGGACAAGCGGCGGCGGAGCGCGCGCCCGGTCGCGGCATCATCGCGCGCCCGCCGCCGCCCCCGCCTCGGCGACGCCACGAGCGGCGCAGTCCGTCGGGCAGCGGCGCCGGCAGGGAGCGGCGGCGGCGGGGAGCGGCTTGGGCGGGGATCAGCATCGCGCCGAGGGGCGGGCCACCCCCGCAAGCATCCACCACGGGCGAAGTCCGGGGCGGGCGTGGAGCGCGCCATCCGGGGAGCGCGGCGAGCGGCGCCCCCCGGACACATCGCGCGTCAGGCGACAGCCGCCGCCGGCAGGCGCGCGGGCGCGTCGCCGCCCAGCCACTCGGCGCGGTCGCTGCCGAGGCGCGGGGTCGGGCGCGACCAGCGGCAGGGCGTCTGCGACATCCGCAGCACCGGGGCGAGGGTCTTCAGGTCGCCGTAGCAGGTGCCGTCGACGCGCACCGAGAGCGCCTCGAACTCCTCGCGCGCGAGCCGGCCAGGCGCCTCGGCGAAGTCCGCCACCAGCCCTTCCCGCTGCAGCAGCATGGCCGACTGGCACAGGGAGACCTGCACCCGGTAGCTGCCGCCCTCGCGCGCACGGCGCGCCAGCGCCAGCATTGCGCCATAGGCGCCGAGGAAGCCGGTGATGAAATCGCACATGAACACCGGCGTCAGCTGCGGGCGCCCGGCGCCGCTCATCTCGCCCTGGGTGTGGCAGATGCCGGTGACGGCCTGCGCCACCTGGTCCCATCCCGCCCGATCGGCGAACGGACCGCCCGAGCCGAAGCAGTTCACCGAGACATGGATCAGCCCCGGCCGCAGGGCCGTGAGCTGCTCCGCGCCGAAGCCATGGGCCGCGAGGCGATGGGGCCGGTAGCCGTCGATGAACACATCGGCGGAGCGCACCAGCGTGCGCAGGCGCGCCGCTTCCTGCGGGCGGGTGAAGTCGAGGAAGGTGCTGCGCTTGCCGTGGCTGGTGTCGCGCACGAAGGCCGGGACCTGCGGCAGGTCCGGCGCCGTGACCATGAGCACGTCGGCCCCGTGCTCGGCGAGGCTGATGCCGGCGGTGGGTCCCGCAAGGATGCGCGTGAGGTCCAGCACCCGCAGGCCGGAGAGCGGCGCATCGCCCTCCTCCGGCAGCGGCTCGGGCGCGCTGTCCGCCACCTTGGTGATCTCGACCACCGGACGGGAGGCGAGATAGGCCCCATGGGGATGGGCGAGCCATTCCTCCGGCGTGCGCACCTTGCCGCCGCATGCCCGCGCCGCGGCGAGCGCGTCCTCCAGCGCATCGGCCTCCCAGCGCTCCACGCCGCGCGCGACACCCTCCACCGAGCTGTCGCAGCCGAGCACGTCGAGCACCCGCCGTTCCAGATGGGGCAGGTTGGTGTGCGGCAGCACCCAGCCGTCATCCTTGGTCGCCCAGGGCTGGGTGAGCGCCACCATGTGCTTCACCGCGGCAGAGGCGGGAATGGGATGGTAGCAGCCGTCCTCGCCCTTCAGCAGGGTCTCCTCCCCGCCGGAGAGGGATGTCGCCGCCGCGGCCCGGGCATCCACGGCGATGGTCTGGCGGCGGCCGGTGCGCAGCGCCCACAGGTCGTTGGCGGCAACGCCGCGCGCGGCCAGCACCGCCGCCGACACCTCGCCGATGCGGAGGGGCGTGGGGAAGAACGGGTCGCGCCCGGTCAGCGTCACCTCGCCGGCCGGCAGGTCCGGGCCGGAGCGGATGGCCATCAACTCGCGGAACGTGTTCAGGCTTTGCGGATCGATCGTGGTCATGGAGTCGGATCACCAGTGCAAGGGAAGGCATGGGCGCGGGGCGCGCCCGTCCGGATGTTCGGGAGGGGCCGGGGCCGCTCCGCCCCGGCCGAGCGATCAGGCGGCTCCGGGCAGGACGCGCGCGCCGCGCCGTTCCACCGTCGACACCAGCCAGCAGGTGAGGAAGGCCAGCGGCATGGAGATGAGGGTGGGCGGATCGAGCGTCACCACCGGCGCGGCAAAGCCGAACACCTTCACCCACATGGAGGGGCCGAGCACGGTGAGCCCCAGCGCCGCCAGCAGCCCGATGCTGCCGCCGGCGATGGCGCCGCGTGTCGTCAGCCCGCGCCAGTAGATCGACAGCACCAGCACCGGGAAGGTGGAGGAGCAGGCGATGGCGAAGGCCAGCGAGATCATGTAGGCGACGTTCTGGCCCTGGAAGGCGATGCCCAGCGCGATGGCGAACAGGCCGAGCGCCACCGTGGCGAGACGCGAGATCTTCAGCTCCCGCTTCTCGTCCACATGACCCTTGAGGACCACCCGGGCGTAGAGGTCGTGGCTGACGGCGGAAGCCCCCGCCAGCGTCAGCCCGGCCACCACGGCCAGGATGGTGGCGAACGCCACGGCCGAGACCAGCCCCAGCATCACGTCGCCGCCGAGGACGCGGGCGAGGTGGACGGCCACCATGTTGACCCCGCCGATCACCTTGCCATCCGCGCCGACGGCCGAGGCATCGCCCGACAGGATGACGATGGCGCCGAAGCCGAAGATGGCGGTGGCGGCGTAGAAGGTGCTGATGAAGGCGGTGCCCCACACCACCGAATTGCGCGCCGCACGGGCATCCGGGACGGTGAAGAAGCGCATCAGGATGTGCGGCAGCCCGGCGGTGCCGAACATGAGCGCGAGGGCCAGCGACAGCGCCGAGAAGGGCGAGCGGGAGGCCGCCTGCGGGGCGAGCACGCCGGCTCCCTTCGCATGGGCCGACGCGGCGCCCTTGAGCAGGGCCGAGAGGTCGTAGCCGAAGCGCTGCAGCACCAGCACGGCGATGAGCGCGCCGCCGGCCAGCATCAGGCAGGCCTTGACGATCTGCACCCAGGTGGTGGCCATCATCCCGCCGAACATGACGTAGCAGATCATCAGCGCGCCAACGAGGGTCACCGCCACCTTGAAGTCGATGCCGAACAGCAGCTCGATGAGGGCGCCGGCGCCGACGGTCTGGGCGATGAGATAGAAGGCGATCACCACCAGCGACGCCACCGCGCCGAAGATGCGCATGGGCGTCTCCTCGAGGTGGAGGCTCACCACGTCCGAGAAGGTGAACTTGCCCATCCGGCGCAGCCGCTCCGCCAGCAGGAACACCACGATGGGCATGCCGGTGGAATAGCCGATGGCGTAGATGTAGCCGTCGAAGCCGCTGGTGAAGATCAGCCCCGTGAGGCCGAGGAAGGCGCCGGCGGACAACGCGTCCCCCGCCAGGGCAAGGCCGTTCTGCAGGCTCGTGACATTGCCGCCGGCTGCATAGAAATCATTGGTGCCCTTGGTGTTTCGGGCCGCCCACCAGGTGATGGCGAGCGACAGCACCACGATGGCGAGGAAGCAGGAGATGGCGATCAAGTTCATCGCGCCACCCCTTCCGCAGGCAGGATGGCGGGCCGGGCGGTCGCGGCGTTCTCCCGCCGGTTCGCGGCCACCGCGTAGACCACGGTGAGCACGAAGCCGAGGCCGATGACGCCGAGCCCGAGCGCGAAGGCCCAGGTGATGGCGCCACCGGGCGTGACCGGCAGCGCCAGCAGGGCCGGGGCGAACGCCCCGAGGGCGGTGAAGGCGAGATAGCAGCAGGCGAGGATGGCGGTTGCCGTGAGGCCGAGGGCGGCTCCCTCGTCCCCGGCGGGGCGGTGCGGTCTGGTCTGGGAGGTCATTTTTATTCCCTTCTCTGGATGGCCGACGCCCGGCGGCACCCGTCCTCCGATGCGGAGCGCACGCGCGTCACGGAATGCGGCGTCGCGGTTGGGAAGGGCTCCGGCCGCCGACTGCCTCATTTTCAATCAGGATCTTGCCCTGACCATTTTCGAGGCTAACAGCGGCTTTGACATTCCAGAAATGGTTTGATTTGATCATAGTCATCTGAAAATGAGATGGCTGATGCACAGCACCGACCTTGAGTTCTTCATCGCGGTGAGCCGGGAAGCCTCCATCGGCGGGGCGGCGACGCGCCTCAACACCGCCCAGTCCAACGTCACCAACCGCATCAAGAAGCTCGAGGCCGACCTCGGCGTCACCCTGTTCGACCGCCATTCGCGTGGTGTGAAGCTGACCACGGCCGGAGAACGGCTCCTGCCCTTCGCCGCCGAGGTTGGACGGCTGCTGCGCGAGGCGCGGCTGTCGGTGACCGCATCGGACAAGCCGCGCGGGCCGCTTTTGATCGGCGCCATGGAAACCACCATGGCGCTGCGCCTCAGCGAGCGGCTGGTGAGCTTTTCCGGCCTTTATCCCGACGTGGACCTGACCCTGCGCACCGGCACCACCGCCGAGCTGACGGAGCAGGTGCTGCAGCAGGAACTGGAGGGGGCCTATATCTGCGGGCCGGTGGCCCACCCCCGGCTGGTCGCCCGCCGCGCCTTCCTGGAAGAGCTGGCCGTGGTGGCAGGTCCGGAGGTGCGCTCGCTGGATGACTTCGCCGAGCGCGGGCAGGCCAACATCTTCGTCTTCCGCCGCGGCTGCTCCTACCGCCAGCGGCTGGAGCAGCTGCTCGCCCGGCGCAACATTGCGGTGGCGCGCACGCTGGAATACGGCAGCCTCGACGCCATCCTCGCCTGCGTCTCCGCCGGCATGGGGCTGACACTGCTGCCGGCGGACCTCATCGCCGCCCACGCGCGCAACCACGCCGTCTCCATTCTAACCCTGCCCGAGGAAGAAGCGCGGGTGGAGACGCTCTTCATCCGGCCGGCGCGGGTCTATGTCTCCCCGGCGCTCACGGCCTTCCTGGATGTCGCGGAACCGCCGTCCGAAGGGACCGAAAAGGTCGCGGCCGACGCTGCCGCGCGGTGGGGCTGACCGGCGCACCGGTCGTCGCCGTGCAGGGTCGTGCGGTCGCAGCGATGCGGGCTGTGCGGACACGGCGTCCGGCGCCGCGCGCGGGACCATCCGGCCCGATCCCCTGCCCCGTGCATCAGGGGCAGCGCTCGCTAACAAGCCCCTCTCCCAGCCGGAGAACCGGCCTGTGCCCGGCCTCAGGCGCTGGCGATCGCCCTCCCCGCCGGCGAGCCACCGCCACGCGCCCGACCGGTCGCCCCGCCTGCCCCCCGGGGCCTTTGCAGCCCCCGGGAAGCCGGCACATGGTCAGGGCACGAGCAGCAGGGAGCCGGTGGTCTCGCCCCGCTCCAGCATGACGTGGGCATCCGCCACGCGGACGAGCGGCAGCTCGGCGCCGATGGTGACGGGCAGGCCGCGGGCGATCTCCTCGAACAGATCCTGCGCCGCCTGCCGGTAGGCCACCGGATCATTGGCATAGGCGAAGACGCTGGGCCGGCTGAGCGCGAGCGAGCGGCGCGGGCCGAGATCCGTCAGGGCGATCTGCGGCAGCGAACCCGCCGCCTGGCCAATGCTCGCCACCATGCCGAAGGGGCGCACCGCATCCAGGGTGCGCAGCAGCGTGTCGCCGCCGATCCCGTCATAGGCCACGTCCACGCCCACACCCTGCGTGAGGCGACGGACCTCGGCGACGAAATCCTCCTCCTTGTAGAGGATCACGTGCTCGGCGCCGCGGGCGCGGGCAAGGTCCGCCTTCGCGGAGGAGCCCGCCGTGCCGATGACACGGGCGCCGAGGCGGCTGGCCCAGGCGGTGAGCACCAGTCCAAGACCGCCCGCCGCCGCATGGACCAGCACGGTGCTGCCCGGCCCCACCGGGCGCACCCGGCGCAGCAGCATGTGGGCGGTGATGCCGCGCAACATGGCGGCGGCGGCGGTGCGATCGTCGATGGCGTCCGGCACCGGCACCAGCCGCGCGGCGGCGATGTTGCGCGCCTGCGCATAGCCGCCCACGGGCAGGCCGGCGTAGGCGACGCGCATGCCGGCGGACAGGCCCTCGACCCCCGGCCCCACCGCCGTCACCACGCCCGCGCCCTCGACCCCCAGGACGGCGGGCAGCGGGCCGGCCGGATAGAGGCCGGTGCGGTGATAGATGTCGACGAAATTGACGCCGATGGCCGTGTGCAGGATCTGCGCCTCGCCCGCGCCGGGCTGGAGCAGCGGCCGCTCGGCCGGACGGAACTGTTCGATGCCGCCGGAGCCGGCAAGCTCGATGGCGAATGTGGTGGTCGCGCCGGTCATGGAATGCCTCCTGTGAACTGGCGCGACCCTAGGTGGGCTGTTGCTGGGCGTGAATTCAAGATAAGCTCACATCATCTGGGTGTTTTTGCGCAGAGGCGACATGCGCGACTGGGACGACCTGCGCTTCTTCGTGGGGCTGGCGCGCTGCGGCAGCCTGTCGGAGACGGCGCGGCGGCTGGGTACGGACCATTCCACCGTCGCCCGCCGCATCGCCGGGCTCGAGGCCGACCTTTCCCTGAAGCTGTTCGACCGCCTGCCCCGGGGCTACGCGCTGACCCGCGAAGGGGAGCAGCTGCTGGAGCGTGCGGGCGCGGTGGAGCGGGAGGTGCTGGGCATCGCCCGCCTCGCCGCCGGCGCCGGAGCGGAGATCGAGGGGCGGGTGCGGATCAGCGCGCCGCCGGCGCTGGCGAGCCACTGGCTGGTGCCGCGCCTCGCCCCGCTGCTCGCCCGTCACCCGGCGCTGGTGCTGGACGTGACCGGCACCGCCTCGGCCGTCCGCCTGTCCCGTGGCGAGGCGGACCTGGCGCTGCGCCTGTCGCGGCCACGCGAGAGCGGCCTCGTCGCCCGCCGGCTCGGCGCCATCGCCTACGGGCTCTACGGCTCACGCGCGTATGTGGAGGCAACGCCCGAGGCGCGCTGGAGCTTCGTCGGCTACGACGAGGAACTGGCCCGCTCGCCCCAGGAAGTCTGGCTGCGGGCCATGGCCGGGGACCGGCCCGTCGCCTTCATGAGCAACGATCTGTCCAGTCTCGTCTCGGCGGCGCGCGCCGGCATGGGGCTCGCCGCCGTGCCGCACGTGATCGCGCAGGCGGCGGGCGATCTCGTCTGCGTGCGCGAGGCCGGGAGCCTGCCGCGCGAGCTCTGGCTGCTGGTGCATCCGGACGTGCGCCGCGCGGCGCGGGTGCGCGCGGTGATGGACCACCTCATCGCCGTCTGCCGCGAGCTGCGGACGTCTGCGGCCCGATAGGTCCCGGACCGTCCGCGCACGCGTGCTGACCATGTGAGCAGGCGGGAACCGGTCGCGACTCATGTCCGGCGTGGTTCGGCGACACAGGCCGCGCCCGGCATGGCCTTTCCCTGCCGCGATCCACATCCGCTCCGGTCCGGGACCTGTTCCATGCGCCCGGAGGTCCGCCGCCAAAGGCCGGGGCCGCCGTCCACTGCCCCAACCGGCGCAGGCCCCACGAGCCGCAGGCGGCCCGGCACCGCCACTCAGGACAGCAGGCGCCCCACCACCACGCCTGCCACCGCGGCGGAGGCGGCGATGGAGAGCGTCTCCAGCGTGGAGCGGAAAATGGACTTGCGCGCCACCACGCCGCGCCCGATGCCCAGCGCCACCAGCAGGATCGTCGTCAGCACCAGCGAGACGATGCGCGCGCTGTCCATGGGCAGGAAGGCGAAGGGCAGCACCGGCGTGAAGCCGGCGAACAGGTCCGACACGAACATCCAGAAGGCGTGCGAGGCGGGGCTCGCGCCATCGTCCGCATCGGCGAACTCGGCTTTCAGGCCGAGGGCCGCGCGGGGCGAGCGGGCGAGCGCGTCGCCCACCTGCCGCACATCCTCCGCCGCCATGCCGGCCCGCGCGAGCGCGGCGGTGATGGCCTGCGCCTCGGCCCGCGCCGCCGCCGGGTCCACCGGCGCCGCGCGGCTCACCGCTCGGGCGTCGCGCACGGATTCGGCGTCGAGATAGCTGCCCGCCATCATGGAAACGGCGGCCGCCGCCGCGCCGGTGGCGCCGGCGATGAGCACGGTGCGCGGATCGTCCGTGCTCATGGCCACGCCGAACACCAGGCCGAAGATGGAGACGGTGCCATCCTCCATGCCGAACACCACATCGCCGATGGACGCCTTCAGCGAGGCGAGCACCCGGGCGGGCAGCGGAAGCGGCGGAGCGACGGGCGAGGCGGGATCCGGGGGCATGGGGACGCTCCTTCAGGCCGGCGCCGGCCGCCCGGCGGACCTTCGCGCCCATCTGGCACGGGCCGGGCGCCGGCGTCGACCCCGGTCGAATGCGAGGGGTCCACGCGCAGGCGCACCCCCCGCCTAGCCGGGCTGATCCGGCTCGCCTAAAGTTCCGTACTCCACGCAAGGGCAGGCAGGAACGAAGGCGACATGTTCGACGCGGTGATCCTGGGTGGGGGGCCGGCCGGCGCATCCTGCGCGCTATGGCTGAAGATGCTCGGCTTCCGCCCGTGCATCATCGAGCGCCGCACCACGCTGGGCGGGCTGCAGAACGACAATCCCTACCCCAACCAGTGGATCGCTCCCGTCCGCGACAAGACCGGCCTCGACATCGCCGCCGACATCCACGCCCATCTGGTGGAGCACGACATCGTCTGCCGCCTCGGCGAGGCGGTGAGCGCGCTGGACGTGGTGGAGGGCGGCTTCCGCGTCACCACCGCCACGGGCGAGATCGTCCATGGCCGCACCTGCGTGCTCGCCACCGGCGTGCGGCCGGTGCGCGGCGGGTTCACCGCCTCCGAGCGGGTCATCGTCGGGCCCGGCCGGACCATGTTCAACGCCGGCTTCGAGGGCCAGAGCGTCGCCATCCTCGGCGGCGGCGACAATGCGTTCGAGAATTACATCTTCGTGCGCAAGCGCGGCGCGGCCGAGGTGACCATCTACGCCCGCAGCATCCGCGCGCGACGCGAATTCCTGGAGAAGGTGCCGCCGGCCGACGTGCGCGTCGGCCCCTATCATGTGGCGCCCGAGATCCCGGAGGTGGCGGGGCTCGCCTTCGACCGCTTCGTGGTGCTCTACGGCTGGGAGCCCTACCTGCCCTACGCGCTCCACCTCAACCTCGCCCGCGACCCGCGCGGCTTCGTGGAGACCAGCCGGGATTGCGAGACCTCGGTGCCGGACCTCTACGCCATCGGCGAGATCGCCCAGCGGATGCATCCGTGCTGCGTCACCTCCATGGCCGACGGGGTGGTGGCGGCGAAGGCCATCCAGCGCACGCTGGAGCAGGACGCCGTGGCCCGCTTCGCCGAACGGGTCCGCCGCGCCGCCAGCGATCCGGTGCGGGGCTGAGCGGCGTCGGCGACGCATCGCGTCCGCCGCTCTCGTCCCTGCCCCCTCAGCGAGCCGCCGCGTGCGGCTTCCCCGCGAGCGAGAGCCGGTCCGGGCCCGCGCCGGCGCTTGAAGGGCGCGGTGGCGCCGGCGGCGCGAGGGCAGCGGCGACCTCCGGCCGGCGCAGCAGCGCGGCGGAGGCTTCGTAGGCGGCACCGATCGACGCCACCATGGGCGTCTGCGGCAGGTCCGCCACCACGCGGGCGGGGCGCGGCGAGAACACCACGATCCGGTCCGCCAGCCGCACCGCCTCGGTCACGTCATGGGTGACGAACAGCACCGCGGCACCCGCACCCTCCACCTCCGCCCGCAGCAGCGCCTGCAGGTCGTGCCGCAGCCCCACGTCCAGGGCCGAGAACGGCTCGTCCATCAGCACCAGATCCGGCGACAAAGCGAAGGCGCGGGCGATCGCCACCCGCTGCAGCATCCCACCCGAGAGCTGGGCCGGGCGCTTGCGCAGGTCGCCGGCGGCAAAGCCCAGCCGCATCAGCATGGCCCCGGCCCGGTCACGGCGCTCCGCCCTGCGGACGCCGGCGGCCTTGAGGCCGAAGGCGGCATTGTCGCGCGCATCGGCCCACGGCAGCAGACGTGGGTCCTGAAACACCATGGCCATGCGGCGAAAGCCGTTCTCCACCCGGCCCGCCGTGGGCGCCACCGCGCCGGCGGCGATGCGCAGGAGGCTGGTCTTGCCGCAGCCCGAGGGCCCGAGCAGCACCACGAGCTCGCCGGCGCGCACCCGAAGGTCGATGCCGCCAAGGATCTCCGCCTCCCCGAACCGGAGCGCAAGGTTGTTGAGGGTGAGCATCGTCAACCTTCCGCCGCAGCCGGCCCGCCCGCGCCCGTGCGCCAGCGCCGCAGCGGGGCCAGCAGGAGGGCGTCGGCGGCGATCAGCGTCGCCACCGCGAGCACGATCCAGGCCATGGTCTGCGGCAGGTCGAAATGGGCGCGGGCAATGGCGATGCCGCCGCCCACCCCGTCCGCGCCGCTCAGCACCTCGGCCATCACCGCCACCTTGAAGGAGAAGGCCAGCGCCGTGGCGAGGGCGGGAATGAGGAAATCGGCGAGCGCGGGCAGGACCAGATCGGTCAGCCGCATCACCGCCGGCGCCCGGTACAGCGCCGCCATCTCGGCCAGCGAGGGGTCGCGGCTGCGCACGCCCTGCAGCGCGGCGATGAACACGATGGGCGCGGCCGTGATCGCCACCGTGAAGGTGGCGGCGGCGCCGCCCGGACCGAACCACAGCAGCGCCAGCACCACCCAGGCGATGGGCGGCGTGCCGAGGAGCGCGGTGAACACGGGATAGGACATGGCGCCCGCCGGCAGCGCCAGTCCCCCCGCGACCCCCAGCACGAAGCCGGCGGCGCCCCCTGCGGCGCAACCGGCGAGCGCGTGCACGAGGGTCGCGAGGAGGGCCGGCGCGGCCTTGCCGGACGAAACGAGGCCGCCGATGGCCGCCGCCGTCTCCGCAAGGCTCGGCAGCACGAACGGGCCGAAGGCGATGGCGCCCCACTGCCACGCCGCCGCCAGCAGGCCGAGCCCGGCCGCGCCCCACAGCGCGGAGCGGACCGGGATGCCGGACGCGCGGGCGTCCATGGTCAGAAGTCGAGATAGAAGCTGTCGGGCGGCAGCTTGCCGGCCAGCGCCTCGGGCTGGAACGAGAGCAGGGTCTCGTAGAAGGCGACAAGGCCCGGCTTCAGCTTCGCCGCCGGCTCGGCCACCACGTTGAAATGGTCGAGGGCGTTGGCGAACATGTGCGCCTTCACGTCCATCTTCTCCTCGGCGAGCTGGCCTGCCTCAGCCTTGTTGGCCATCACCCAGTCGCGCGCGCCGGGCAGGCCGGCAGCAAGAGCTTTCATCAGCTCCGGGCTCTCCTCGATCAGCCGCTCGTGCACGGCGATGCCGGCCATGGGCAGGCCGAGGCCGCCGTGCTGCTGCTTCCATTCCTCCTGCAGGCTGATGGCGCGATTGAGCGTGCGGCCCTCCTTCCGCGCCATCATGATGGCGGCGGTGGCCGGCGGCTCGGAGAGGATGGCGGTGGTGGCGCGGCCGGCGGCGAGCATCTGTGCCGCCTCCATGGGGGTGCGCACATAGGTGATGGTCATGTCCTTGTCGGGGTCCATGCCATGGCCGCGGGCGATGGAGCGGAAGACGAGGTCGGGCATGTCGTTCCTGAAGAAGCCCACCAGCTCCTTGCCGGCGAGATCCTTGAACGAGGTGATGCCGGCGTCTGCGGAGACGACGAACAGATGGCCCATGGACAGGATCGCGAACAGCTTCAGCGGCAGGCCGCGGTTGGCGAGGTTCGCCGGAACGTGGGTGGGCGTCGTGAACAGGCTGGTGCGGCCGGAGACGATGGCGGCGCGCAGCTCGTCCGTGTCCCGCCAGAGGCGGAAGGAGGCGTCGGGCGCGGTCGCGTTGAGGGCTCCCGACTGGAGAAGCCGCAGCAGCACGATGGTGGAGCCGTTGGGTGCCCCGAGGATATCCAGCCCCTTCGCAGGAGCAGCGAGTGCCGGGCCCCTCGGCAGGGCGAACCCGCCCGCAGCGGCGGTGGTGGCAGCCATGGCGCCCAGCATGCGGCGCCGGTTGAGCAAAATCGTCATATCGAAATCCCCGCCCCAAAAAGCCAGTGCGGCCGGAAAAGCTATATCCGAATAGATATAGTATTCCGGCTCCGCGACAAAGCCGGACGGCTGCGGCGCAATCGCCGGGGGTTGCTTTCGCGCCACAATATGCGCCCCGCGTCCGCCCATGGGTGCCGAATCCCTTGGCCCGGCATCGTGCGCGGGGCAAGATCACGCCAAACGGACCGCAGGGGGCCGCGATGGGTGGGGCGTACAGGGCCGGTTTGAGTGCAATCATCAGGGGCGCGGCCCTGCTCGCGGCGGCCCTCGTCGCCGTCGCTGCGCCGGCCGGCGCGCAGACGCTGGACCGCGTGGCGCGGGGCGAGGCGTTCCGCATCGGCTACCGGCAGTTCGCCCCGCCCTATTCCTATGCCGGCGCCAACGGCCAGGCCGCCGGCTACATCGTCGACCTGTGCCGCGAGGTGGCGGACGGCGTGAAGCGCGCCATGAAGCTGCCGGCCATGCCGGTGGAATACGTGAAGGTGACCGCCGAGGACCGCTTCGAGGCGGTGCGGGACGGACGCATCGACGTGCTGTGCGAGCCGACATCCATGACCATGTCGCGCCGCGCGCTGGTGGATTTCTCGCTGCCCACCTTCCTCGACGGCGCCGGCGTCGTGACTCGCGGCGCGCCGGTGAAGGGGCTGGAGGAGCTGAAGGGCAAGAAGGTGGGCGTGCTGCGCGGCACCACCACCGAGGAGAACCTGCGCGCGACCCTCGGGCAGATGCGCGTGCCGGTGGAGATCGTCACCGTCACCGATCATCCCGACGGGCTGCGCCAGCTCGCCGACGGCAAGCTCGACGCCTATTTCGGCGACCGTGGCATCCTCAACTATCTGATCGCCAACAGCCCGTTCGGCAACCGGCTGAGCCTGTCGGACCAGTATTTCACCTTCGAGACCTACGCCCTGGCCCTGCCGCGCGGCGACCAGGCGTTCCGCCTTGTGGTGGACACCACCCTGGCCGACCTCTACCGCACCGACCGCATCCGCGACATCTATGCCCGCAGCTTCGGGAAGTTCCCGCCGGACCAGTTCCTGAACGCGCTCTTCATCATCAACGGCGTGCCGAAATAGCGCGCCGGCCAGGGGCGCGCCGGACGGAATTCCCGCCGCTGGCATGTTTGCTGCAAGAGCGGGGGCCCACCTTACCGGGGCACCCGCCCCGCCGGTACAGTGAAGGAGCCCCGCCATGGCCTACGTGCATCGCATCGGCGCCAAGTCCTTCGCCTTCGCGGACCTGAAGGACCTGATGGCAAAGGCGACGCCGCCGCGTTCCGGCGACATGCTGGCCGGCATCGCCGCCGCCAGTGCCGAGGAGAATGTCGCCGCCCGCATGTGCCTCGCCGAGGTGCCGCTGAAGGCGTTCCTCTCCGAGGCCGTGGTGCCGTACGAGACCGACGAGGTGACGCGCCTCATCATCGACAGCCATGCCGCAGCCGCCTTCGCCCCGGTCTCTGCCCTAACGGTAGGCGACTTCCGTGATTTCCTGCTGTCGGAGCGGGCAACGCCGCAGGTGCTCGCCGCCCTCGCCCCGGGGCTGACGCCGGAGATGGCGGCGGCGGTCTCCAAGATCATGCGCAACCAGGACCTCATCCTGGTGGCGCGCAAGTGCCGGGTGGTCACGCGCTTCCGCAACACCATCGGCCTGCCCGGCACCATGGCGGTGCGGCTGCAGCCCAACCATCCCACCGACGATGCGGCCGGCGTCTCCGCCGCCATCCTCGACGGGCTGCTCTACGGCTGCGGCGACGCGGTGATCGGCATCAACCCGGCGTCCGACAGCCTGCCCGTCATCGACCGGCTGCTGCGCCTGATGGACGATGTCATCACCCGCTTCGAGATCCCCACGCAGAGCTGCGTGCTCACCCATGTCACCACCTCCATCGGCCTGATGGAGCGCGGGGCGCCGGTGGACCTCGTGTTCCAGTCCATCGCCGGCACCGAGGGCGCCAACCGCTCCTTCGGCATCGACCTGCAGCTGCTGGCGGAAGGCACCGCTGCCGCCCGCAGCCTCGCCCGTGGCACGGTGGGGCAGAACGCCATGTATTTCGAGACCGGCCAGGGCTCCGCCCTCTCCGCCGGCGCGCACCACGGGGTGGACCAGCAGACGCTGGAAGCCCGCGCCTACGGCGTCGCCCGCGCGTTCGAGCCGCTGCTGGTGAACACGGTCGTCGGCTTCATCGGCCCCGAGTATCTCTATGACGGCAAGCAGATCATCCGCGCCGGGCTGGAGGATCATTTCTGCGGCAAGCTGCTCGGCGTGCCGCTGGGCGTGGACGTCTGCTACACCAACCACGCCGAGGCCGACCAGGATGACATGGATACCCTGCTCACCCTGCTGGGCGCGGCCGGCGTGACCTATGTGATGGGCATTCCCGGCGCCGACGACGTGATGCTGAACTATCAGTCCACCTCATTCCACGACGCGCTGTACGTGCGCGAGGTGCTGGGCCTGAAGCGCGCGCCCGAGTTCGAGGCCTGGCTGGAGCGCATGGGCATCACCGGGGCGGACGGCCGGCTGCTGCCGGCCAACGCCCACCACCCCCTGCTCGGCTATGTGACGGAGCAGGCGGCGTGATCGCGCGCGATCCCTGGCTCGGGCTCGCCGGCCACACCCCCGCCCGCATCGCCCTCGGCCGCACCGGCGCGAGCCTGCCCACCGACGAGGTGCTGCGCTTCGCCCTCGCCCATGCCCAGGCGCGCGATGCGGTCCACACTCCGTTCGACGCCGATACGGTGGAGGCGCAGGTGCGGGCGCTGGGCTTCGACACCCTGCGCGCCTCGAGCGCGGCGCCGGCCCGCGACGTCTACCTGCGCCGGCCCGATCTCGGCCGCCGCCTGAGCGAGGAGAGCCGGGCGACGCTCGCCGCCGCCGCAGGGGCGGAGGTGGATCTCGCGCTCGTCATCGCCGATGGCCTCTCCTCCGCCGCCATCCACGCCCAGGCGGTCCCCTTCCTTGCGGCGTTCCAACCATGGATCGCCCGGCAGGGCTGGAGCCTTGCGCCGGTGGTGATCGCCACCCAGGCGCGGGTGGCGCTGGGCGACGAGGCGGCCGCGCGGCTCAGGGCGCGCGCCTGCGTGCTGATGGTGGGCGAGCGGCCGGGCCTCTCCTCGCCGGACAGCCTCGGCCTCTACCTCACCTTCGATCCGCTCCCCGGCCGCAGCGATGCCGAGCGCAACTGCATCTCCAACGTGCGACCGGAGGGCCTCAGCCACGCCGCCGCCGCCTTCAAGCTCGCCTGGCACATCCGCGAGGCGCTGCGCCTCGGCCTCACCGGCGTGGACCTGAAGGACGAGAGCGACCTGCTGCTGGAAGGTGGCAAGCCGCCGGCGGCGCTTGCCGCCGGTTGAAGAAATCCGCCGGGATGCCGTTGCGGAAGGTATCATGGTGGCAAAGAAGTTGCCTCTGGGGCAAGGCGGGGCGGCGCGCAGCATGCCGGCGCCCGGGATCTCGGAGGGCTCAGCACCATGTCAAAAGGCAGTAATTCGGGCGTGACGTACACGACCGTCGATGTCGCCTATTTCGAGCAGCGGGCCCTGAAGCGTCACGCGCGGGTCTGGTCCCTGTGGGCGCTGGGGGTGGGCGCGGTGATCTCCGGCCACTTCTCGGGCTGGAACCTCGGCATCGCCTCCGGCGGCTGGGGCGGCATGTTCATCGCCGCGGTCATCATCGCCATCATGTACCTCGGGCTGACCTTCTCCATCGCCGAGATGTCCCCCGCCCTGCCCCACACCGGCGCGGCCTATTCCTTCGCCCGCACCACCATGGGGCCGTGGGGCGGCTTCGTCACCGGCCTGTGCGAGAACGTGGAATACGTCATCACCCCGGCGGTGGTGGTGTCCTTCATCGGCTCCTACATGGGCTCCATCTTCGGCACGCCACCCGCCTTCCAGCCGGTGTACTGGATCTTCGGCTACATCATCTTCGTCGGGCTCAACATCGCCGGCGTGGAGCTGTCGTTCCGGGTGACGCTGGTGGTCACGCTTGCGGCACTTGCCTGCCTCGTTGCCTTTTGGGTGAGCGCGCTGCCGGTTGCGGACTTCTCCCGCTGGGCGCTGAACATCGGGGTCGGCCCGGATGGCACGGCGGTGGAGCTGCCCAACGGCGGCGGGCCGTTCCTGCCGTTCGGCATCGGCGGCGCGCTGGCGGCGCTGCCGTTCGCGGTGTGGCTGTTCCTCGCCATCGAGCAGCTGCCGCTGGCGGCCGAGGAATCGGTGGACCCGAAGACCGACATGCCGAAGGGCATCATGGCCGGCATGGCGACGCTGATCGTCTCCGCCTTCATGATCCTGTGGCTCAATTCCTCGGTGGCGAACGGCGCGTTCGGCCTCTCCACCTCGCTGGAGCCGCTGCTGGACGGCTTCAAGGCCATCTATGGCGACGGCCTCGCCAGGCTGCTGGCGCTGGTGGCGGTGATCGGGCTGGTGGCCTCGTTCCACACCATCATCTACGCCCAGGGCCGGCAGATCTATTCCCTGTCGCGCGCCGGCTACTTCCCCCGCAGTCTGTCCGTCACCCACGGCGGGCGCAAGACGCCGCACGTGGCCATGGTGGCCGGCGCGGTGGTGGGGCTCGTCATCATGCTGGCCATCTGGTTCGCGCTGGGGGCGGAGGCGGGCGCGGCGGCGATCGGCGGCACGCTGCTCAACATGGCGGTGTTCGGCGCCATGCTGTCCTACGTCATGCAGGCCCTGTCCTTCATCCTGATGCGCCGGAACATGCCGCAGATCGAGCGGCCCTACCGCAGCCCGTTCGGCATCCCGGGGGCGGTGCTCACCATCGTGATCGCGCTGGTGACCATCTACTTCCAGCTGTCAGACCCCATCTACCGCAACGGCGTGATCGGGGTGGCCATCTGGTTCGCGGTGGGCATCGCCTATTTCGCGGCGTTCGGGCGGCACAAGCTGGTGCTCTCGCCGGAGGAGGAGTTCGCCCTCTCCAAGGGCACGGCCGAGTACAAGAGCTACTGAGACGGCAGCTCCTGAAACGGCAGGCGGCCCGCCCCCGGAGGGACGGGCCGCCGCCAATGCCTCGCACCGTGGGCGCTGCTCAGACCTGCTCCACCGAGACCACGCGGAAGGTGTGCATCTCGTCGTCCTCGCGAACCGAGATGTACTCGCCCACCACGAAACGCTCGTTGGCGAAGCGGTAGCCCGCCTCGTCGTCGTCCGTGCCGGTGATGTCATAGCGGAAGGCCCAGCTGCCGCCGGGGCGGCGCACCAGATGGCCCACCTCGTCCGGCTCGTCCGGGCGGAAGCGCACCACGCGGCAGGAATCGCGGTGCTTGGCCCACAGGGCCGGATCGATGTGGCCGGTCTCGTCGAGCGGCGCCACGAAGCGGTACCCGAAATTGCGCGAGCCTTCCGGGTGCCCCTTCTCGCGGGCGAGCTCCATGCGGACCTGACGGAAGCCGTGCGGCAACTGGGACATGCGTTTCTCCCCCCGATCAAGCGGGTTGTCTGGCGAATGCTGCGGCATCGCGGCACCAGCCACGGTATCACGATGCGGTGACTTCAATCCTCATTCTGCCCCGCGCCCCGAAGGAAGCAACGGCCGCGCTTGCATGGCGGCCGTGGGGTGCGAAGATGGTCTCGTCCCCCTGCGGGGAGGACGATGCGAGAAATGTGATTTTCCCGCATCACGTGCGCAAGTCATTTGACTTCGCGCAAGGCCGCAGGCGCCACCCGGCCGATAATTCACAAACAGCGTCCGCAGGATTGCAAAGACAAGGTCGGGCAATCGGGGATCCGCCGAACCGGGAGAGACGAGAATGAATGATTCAGCGATGTTTCAAGGCCTTGCTCGCGCCTTCACCACCGGTACTCCGCCCGTCGCGTGGCCGATGGCCATGTGGAAGAACCTGTTCGTCGACTGCCCGATGGCGGCTTCCGCCCATCTCCAGCAGTTCGTCGGCCGCCAGATGCAGGAGCAGGTGACCCTGATGGGCGAGCTCGCCAAGGAGCAGAACCCGCAGGCCGCCCTCACCCGCGAGGCCGCCTTCCTGCAGCAGTCGGCGCTGGCCTGGAGCAACGAATGGCTTGAGGTGGCGGAGCTGGTGCAGAGCCGCCTCCTCAACGCCGCGCAGGCGGTGCCGCAGGACCCGACCGCCCCGTTCCAGCGCGCCGCCTGAGACGACATCATCAGACGACATCATCGCCGGGCGCGCCACACAAGGCGCGCCCGTTGCATTGCCAGCGCCGGCGACGTCACCGTCCGGCGGCCTCGGCCGCAGCGCGCAGGCCGCTGAGGGTGGCGGTGGGGGTGATGGCCTCCGGGTCCACCACCAACTCCAGCAGCGCCGGCCGGCGCTCCTCCCGCGCAAAGGCCTGCGCGCGGGCGAAGGCGGCGGCGAAGGCCGCGGTCTCCTCCACCCGCTCCCCGAACGCGCCATAGGCCCGTGCCAGGGCAGGAAAATCCGGATTCTCCAGCGTCGTCGCGAACACGCGGCCGGGATACTCCCGCTCCTGGTGCATGCGGATCGAGCCGTACATGTTGTTGTTCACCAGCACCACCACCACGCCGGCGCGGAACTGCGCGGCGGTCGCCAGCTCCTGCGCGCTCATGAGGAAGCAGCCGTCTCCGGCAAAGCAGATCACATCCCGCTCGGGGTGGTGCAGCTTGGCGGCGATCGCCGCCGGCAGGCCATAGCCCATGGCGCCGGAGGTGGGCGCCAGCTGGGTGCGGAAGCCGCCGTAGCGGTGGAAGCGGTGGACCCAGATGGCGTAGTTGCCCGCCCCGTTGGTGAGGATCGCATCGTGCGGCAGGGTCTCGCGCAGGTGAACCATCACCGCCCCGAGATCCAGCGGTCCCGGCATGGCGCCCGGCGTCTGGCTGGCGAGGAAATCCGCCCGTGCCGCGTGGACATCCGCGCTCCAGGGCGCGCCGCCGACGCCGAACGGCGGGGTGAGCGCGGCGGCTGCGGCGGCGAACTCGCGCACGCCGGCATTGATGGGCAGGTCGGCCTGATAGACGCGGCCGAGCTCCAGCGCATCCGCATGCACATGCACCAGCGTCTGCCGCGGGCGCGGGATCTCGAACAGGGTGTAGGCGCCCGTCGTCGTCTCGCCGAGGCGCGGGCCGACCGCGAGGATCAGGTCCGATGCGCGGATGCGGGCGAGGAGGCGCGCGTCGGGCCCGAGTCCGGCATGGCCCACATAGTTCGGATGATGGTTGTCCAGGATGTCCTGGCGCCGGAACGCCGCCGCCACCGGCAGGTCATAGGCCTCCACGAAGGCGCGGAAGGCGGCGCAGGCGGCCGCGTCCCATCCGCCGCCGCCCACCAGCACCAGCGGGCGCGCGGCGGCCGCGAGCATCCCTGCGAGCGCTTCCATCTGCGCCGCGCCGGGGGCTGCGGCGACGCGCTGGCTCGGCCCCGCATCCGGCACCGCAACGCGGGCGGACAGCACATCCTCCGGCAGCGCCACCACCACCGGGCCGGGCCGGCCGGAGACCGCCACATGGAACGCGCGCGCCACCAGCTCGGGAATGCGCTCGGGCCGGTCGATCTCGCACACCCACTTGGCCATGCCGCCGAACATGGAGGGGTAGTCCACCTCCTGCCACGCCTCGCGGCCGCGGGTGGCGCTGTCCACCTGTCCCACGAACAGGATCAGCGGCGTGGAATCCTGCGCGGCGGTGTGGATGCCGATGGCCGCATGGCTCGCGCCCGGCCCGCGCGTGACGAGGCAGATGCCCGGCCGGCCGGTGAGCTTGCCGTAGGCCTCCGCCATGTTGGCGGCCGCTGCCTCGTGCCGGGTGACGATGGTGCGGATGCTGTCGGCCGCGCCGCCCAACGCGTCCACCACCGGCAGGAAGCTCTCCCCCGGCAGGCAATAGGCCGTATCCACCCCGTTGATCCGCAGGGCCTCAACGAGGATCTCGCCGCCGGAGCGCAGGGGAAGGGGTTCGGTCATGATCGGGGCCTCGCGGAAGGGCCGGCCGCCCGCGTCCGGCGGGGCGGATCACAAGTCCCGGAAACTGGTGCGGACGGCGGGACTCGAACCCGCACGCCTTGCGGCGCAAGATTTTAAGTCTCGTGCGTCTACCGGTTTCGCCACGTCCGCCCGGGCTGGATCCGCCCGGGGCCGGGCCGCATGGCGGGCCGTCGGGGAGCGGGACTTTAGGCAAGATGACAGCCGCCGGCAACGCGGCGGCCGCCGTCGTCAACCGTTGCGCGCGGCGCGCTCCAGCTCGAGCTTGCGGCACAGGATGGCGCCGACCATCAGCGCGCCGATGACGGTGATGTGCTCCATGACCACATGGAATTCCGCCATCCGGAGCTCGCCCTCCATGGTCCAGAACGGATGGGCGATGAAAATGGTCAGCGCGGTGAACACCGCGAGCATGCCGAAGCCCAGCCAGGCGGAGCGATTGAAGATGACCAGGGCGGAGCCCACCAGCAGCACGACGATGACGAGAGGCGCGAACACGGCGGCGGGCTGAAGCCCGAAATGCGCCATCACGCCCAGCGTGCCGGAGTAATCCGCGGCCATGCCGAGGCCGGCGCTCCAGAAGACGAAGGTGAGCAGGATGCGGGCGAAGACGCCGAAGACGGGGCTCGCCAGAAGCCCGGCGAGGATGGATGGGGTCAAGATGGCACCTGTTTGCTGTGTCGACGATGCGTCGCGCCGGGCCCATGACCTGCCCGGCGCCGAACCGCGCCACCCTCTTGACCCGGCGCGCCTGAACGGCACCTGAACCGATGCGCCGCAAAGCCCTCAGCCGCTGGCATCAGCCGCGTGCGGGCGCCTGGTGGCCCAAGCCACCTCCCCAGCACCCCGCGCCCCAAGCCATCCGCAGCTTAAGCCGAGCGTCTCTCAGCCGCCGACCGCTTCCGCCGAGGCGGGAGTGATAGCCACCGATTCGCCGCAGCCGCAGGCCGAGGTCTGGTTCGGATTGTTGAACACGAACTGGGAGGACACGCGGTCGGTGCGGAAATCCATCTCGGTGCCGAGCAGGAACAGCACCGCCTTCTGGTCCACCACCACCTTCACGCCCTTGTCCTCGACCACCATGTCGAGCGGGCTGATGTCGGTGGTGTAGTCCATCTTGTAGGACATGCCGGCGCAGCCGCCGTTCTCCACGCCCACGCGGACGGCCGTGCCGGGCGCCTCGGAAGAGGCGAGGATCTCGCGCAGCCGTTCGGCGGCGGCGTCGGTGATGCGGATGACGGGCGGCGGGCTGCGCCGGGGCGCGGCCTTCGCCGGGGTATCGGTGCCTGCGGTCATGAACTCTCTCCCGGCCGCGCCGTTTCAAGGACGGCGGGCCATCCCCCCATAAATGGAGGATGAGGCGGCGCGCCACAAGGCCCGCGGGTGCGGGGGTATGGCGCGCCGACGTACGGGGCGGGCGGTTCAGTCGTCCTTGGTGTCGAACGGCATGGGCAGGTCTTCCAGCGAGACGATGCCGCTGGTCATCAGATAGACGATGCCCGCCGTGATGACGGCGGCAAGAAGGGTGGTGGCGAGGAGCTTGTTGCGCAGGCCCGGCCGCACCGGCGCGCCGGGATCGGTGCCGGGGGTGATGTCGGCGCTCTCCGCCTGCGAGCGCACGCCCCACGGCAGCACGGCGAACAGCGAGGTCCACCACACGATGAAATAGATGGCGACGATCGCACCGATCGACACGCGGCGTTTCCTCGCTGTAGCCGCCCTTCAGGGAGCGGGCATTGTTCGGGAAGAAGCCCGCCCCGGCCGTGCGGCGGGGCGGGGCAAGGGCGGCTCAGGCCTGCTCCAGCTCCACCAGGGTGCCGTTGAAGTCCTTGGGGTGCAGGAACAGCACCGGCTTGCCGTGGGCGCCGATCTTCGGATCGCCCGAGCCGAGCACGCGCGCGCCCTTGGCCTTCAGCTGGTCGCGGGCGACGATGATGTCGTCCACCTCGTAGCAGATGTGGTGGATGCCGCCGTCCGGATTGCGCTCCAGGAACTTGGCGATGGGCGAGTTCTCGCCGAGCGGCTCCAGGAACTCGATCTTGGTGTTGGGCAGGGTCACGAACACCGTGGTCACGCCGTGCTCTTCCTGCGGCTCGGCGGCGGAGACATCCGCGCCCAGGGTGTCGCGATACAGCGCGGAAGCGGCGGCGATGTCGCGCACCGCGATTGCCACGTGGTTGAGACGTCCGATCATGTTCCCCTCCGGTTCGTGTGCGATCCATAGCGCATGCCGCGCCGCGGCGGAACTCGGCGAAAGGCGGCCTCCGCCGGCGTCAGGCCGGACGGCGCCGCGTCACACCTCGAGAATGTGCACGTGGCACACCGGCTTCTTGCCCCACACCGCGTTGACCGCGCTGCGCACCGCCCGCTCCAGCGATTCCGCCAGCGCCTCGGGATCGCGGCGGCGCGCCCTGGGCAGGCCGTCGAGCGTGGCCACCACCGTGTCGAGCACGTGGTCGAGCATGTCGACGCCGCCCTCCCCGCGCTCGGGCACGCCGGTGATCTCCACCGACGGATCGCCGGCGAGGCCGCCCTGCCGGTCCACAGCCACCGCCACCGAGACCGCGCCCACATAGCCGAGCTTGCGCCGCTCTGGGATGGTGCGCCCGCCATCGGGCACCAGCAGCCGCCCGTCCTTGAACAGGCGGCCGAACGGCAGGTCGTCCACCCGTTCGGCCGGGCCGGGCGCGAGGCGGATGACGTGGCCGTCGTAGCAGTTCACCACCTCCGGCACGCCGAGGCTGCGGGCGAGCAGCGCATGCTCGTGTAGGTGCAGCGCCTCGCCATGGACCGGCACCGCCACCTGCGGGCGCACCATGCGGTACATCTGCGCCAGCTCGTCGCGGCGCGGATGGCCGGATACGTGGACCAGCGCCGTGCGGTCGGTGAGCACCTCCACACCGCGCTTGATGAGCGCGTTGACGATGTGGTTCACCACCTTCTCGTTGCCGGGAATGGTGCGGGACGAGAACACCACGAGGTCACCGGGCGACAGGGCGATCTCCGGGTGATCGTCATCGGCGATGCGGCGCAGCGCGGCGCGCGGCTCGCCCTGGCTGCCGGTGAGGATGGCCACCACCTTGTCGCGGGGCAGGTAGCCGTAGGCCTCGGCGGAACGGAAGGCCGGCACGCCGTCCAGCAGGCCCTGCTCGCGGGCGACGCCGATGACCCGCTCCAATGCCCGGCCCACCACCACCACCTCGCGGCCGTTGGCGTGGGCCGCCTCGGCGATGCCGCGGATGCGCGCCACGTTGGAGGAGAAAGTGGTGAAGGCGACCCGGTGCTTCGCCTTGGCCACCACCTGCCGCAGGGAGGCCGCCACGTCCGCCTCGGAGGGCGAGATGCCCTCGCGGATGGCGTTGGTGGAATCGCAGATGATGGCGCGCACGCCCTCGTCGCCCAGCGCGGTGAGGCGGGCGGTGTCGGTGGCCTCGCCCACCACCGGCGTCGGGTCGAGCTTCCAGTCGCCGGTGTGCAGCACCAAGCCGGCCCGGGTGCGGATGGCGACCGCGTGGCTGTCCGGGATGGAGTGGGAGACCGGGATGAACTCCACCGAGAACGGCCCCACCTCCACCGGCTGGCGCGAGCGCACCACGGTGATGGGCAGTTCCGCCGGCGCCCCCGGCTCTCCGGCGCGCTTGGCCTCCAGCAGGCCGGCGGTGAAGCGCGTGGTGTAGATGGGGCACTTGAGGCGCGGCCACAGGTCCAGCACGGCGCCGATATGGTCCTCATGGCCGTGGGTGAGCACCAGGCCGGCGATGTTCTTGCGCTCGGCTTCGAGGAAGCGGATGTCCGGCAGGACGAGATCGACGCCGGGCGCCTCCTCGCCGGCGAAGCTCATGCCGAGGTCCATCACCAGCCAGGTGCGCGCCTTCTTCGGCCCGAGGCCGTAAAGGCCGAGATTCATGCCGATCTCGCCGACGCCGCCGAGGGGCGCGAAGACCAGTTCGTCCGTGGGTGCCATCAAAAATCTTCCAAATGCGGCGGACGCGCCGCGCCGACGCCCGCGCCGGCAGGGGAGCGCGGCGGGGCGCATGCTGAAAAGAGAACGGGATCGCCTCGCGGCGACGCGCGATGACCGGGGGACCGGCCGGAGGTATGACCTACAATGAAGCTGTCCGCGCGCCGCAATGCAAGCCTTGCGGGCTCACTCCGGCTTGCCGAGGGACACGTCGCCGGCGGTGATGATCTCGGCGATGCCGTCCCGTCGGCGCAGCATCATGGCACCGCGGGTGTCGATATTCTCGAACCGCCCCACCACCTCGCGCTCGCCGATCTTGACGCTCACCTGATCGCCCATGCCGAGCGCGTACTTCATCCAGTCGGTGCGGATGACCGGGAAGCCGGCGCCCGCGTTCCACTGATTGAGGCGCACCGCCATGGCGAGGTCGAGCGCCTCCAGCAGCCTGTCCGGCGCGGTGGGAGCACCTGATTCCTCAAGGCTGGTGGCACGGTAGGGCAGGTCCTCGGGATGGTGCAGGCAGTTCACGCCGAAGCCGATGACCGCCGCAGGGCGACCATTGGCATCGGTGCCACCCTCCACCAGGATGCCGGCCACCTTGCCGCCGTCGAGCAGCAAATCGTTCGGCCACTTGAGCTTCAGCGATTCAGCACGGATCTGCGGCGCAGCCGCCAGCACCGCGTCGCGCAGGGCGAGCCCGGCGACGAAGCACAGCTGGGCGAGATTCGCCACCGGCGCCGGATTGGGCAGCACCAGCGAGGCGAACAGGTTGCCGAGCTCAGACGTCCAGGGCCGTCCCCGCCGCCCGCGCCCGGCGGTCTGGATGTCGGCCACCAGCCAGACCGGGAAGGTCTCGCCGCGGCCGAGTCGCGCCATCCCCTCGGCGTTGGTGGAGCCGATCTGGGTGAAGCGGACGATGGGAACCGTGGAACCCTGGAATTCGTAATGAGCCATCGTTCAGAAGAGCGAACGGGCAGCGGCACCCGCCGCCTCGATGAGAGGAGCGGGATAGACGAAATAGAAGATCGTGAAAAGCCCGCTCAGCGCCAGCACCGCCTTCAGCTCGGTCGGCATGGGGTCGAACGCCTCGGCCGGCTCGTCGAAATAGATGATCTTGACGACGCGCAGGTAGTAGAAGGCGCCGACCACGGAGGCCAGCACGCCCACCACGGCGAGGGCATAGAGGCCCGCCTGGATGGCGGCGATGAACACGTAGTACTTGGCGAGGAAGCCCGCGAGCGGCGGGATGCCGGCCAGCGAGAACATGAGCGCGCCGAGCAGCAGAGCCATCACCGGGCTGCGGCGGGCGAGGCCGGCGAGGTCGTCGATGGTCTCCACCGCCTGACCCTTGCGGCGCATGGTGAGCACGCAGGCGAAGGTGCCGAGCGTCATCACCACGTAGATCGCCATGTACACCAGCACGCCACGCACGCCCTCCGTCGTGCCGGCGGCAAGGCCGACCAGCGCGAAGCCCATGTGGCCGATGGAGGAATAGGCAAGCAGGCGCTTGATGTTGCGCTGGCCGATGGCGGCGAAGGCGCCGAGCACCATCGAGGCGAGCGACACGAACGCCACGATCTGCTGCCACTGGTGGGTCACGTGCGGGAACGCCTCGATCACCACGCGCACGAAGATGGCCATGGCCGCCACCTTCGGGGCAGAGGCGAAGAAGGCGGTGACCGGGGTGGGCGCGCCTTCGTACACGTCGGGCGTCCACATGTGGAACGGCACCGCCGACACCTTGAAGCACATGCCGGCGATGAGGAACACGAGGCCGAAGATGAGGCCGATGGACGGCTCCTTGGCCACCGCGGCAATGCCGAGGAAGTTCACCGTGCCGGTGAAGCCGTAGATCAGCGAGGCGCCGTACAGCAGCATGCCGGACGAGAGCGAGCCGAGCACGAAGTACTTCAGGCCGGATTCCGTGGAGCGCACCGAATCCCGGTTGATGGCCGCGACCACATAGAGCGGCAGGCTCATCAGCTCGAGGCCGAGATAGAGGGCGATCAGGTCACCCGCAGAGATGAGCATGAACATGCCGAGCGTGGAGATCACGATCAGCACCGCATATTCGAACTTGGCCTGCTTCTCCCGCGCCTGCCAGTCCACCGCCATCACCAGCGACACGAGGGCGCCGAGCACCGCCAGCACCTTCATGAAGCGGCCGAAGGCGTCCACCACCAGCGAGCCGTGGAAGGCCGAGACCTCCCCCGACGGCTGCAGCAGCACCAGCACCCCGGCCGCCGCGAGCACCGCGATGGCGAGGCCGGTCACGAGGTTCGCCGAACCCTCCCCCCGGAACGCGCCGATGAGGACGAGGACGATGGCCGAGAGGGCCAGCACCAGTTCGGGCAGGACCGCGCCGAGTGGAGGCAGGAGCTGCGACATGAGGCGTCCTCGAGATCAGAAGCTCAGCAGCAGGGCGGTCTTCACCGCACCGGCCACGGAATCGGTGCGCGCGACGACCGCGTTCACCGCATGGGATGTCATGTTGAGGATGGGCGCGGGCCACACGCCGAACAGGATGGTGAGGATCACCAGCGGGACCATGATGGCGATCTCGCGGGGCGAGAGGTCCATCATCGTCTTCAGCTTCTCCTTCTCCAGCGGGCCGAAGATGACCCGCAGGTAGAGGTAGAGCGCATAGGCCGCCGAGAGGATCACGCCGGTCGCCGCGAAGAAGGCGACCCAGGTGTTGCGCTCGAACGCGGCCAGCATGGTGAGGAACTCGCCGATGAAGCCCGAGGTGCCCGGCAGGCCCACGTTGGCCATGGTGAAGACCATGAACACCGTGGCGTAGAGCGGCATGCGGTGGACGAGGCCGCCATAGGCGGCGATCTCGCGGGTGTGCAGCCGGTCGTAGATCACGCCGACGCACAGGAACAGCGCCCCCGAAACGAAGCCGTGGGAGATCATGAGGAACATGGCGCCCTGCAGGCCCTGCTCGTTCATGGCGAAGATGCCGAGCGTCACGAAGCCCATGTGGGCGACCGACGAATAGGCGATCAGCTTCTTGATGTCCTCCTGCACCAGCGCGACCAGCGAGGTGTAGATGATGGCCACCACCGAGAGGGTGAACACCATAGGGGCGAAGAAGTGGCTCGCCTCCGGGAACATGGGCAGGGAGAAGCGCAGGAAGCCGTAGCCGCCCATCTTCAGCAGCACGCCGGCCAGGATGACGGAGCCCGCGGTGGGCGCCTCCACGTGGGCGTCGGGCAGCCAGGTGTGCACGGGCCACATGGGCATCTTCACCGCGAACGAGGCGAAGAAGGCCAGCCACAGCCACGTCTGCATGTGCACGGGGAAGCCGTGGGTCAGCAGGGTTGGAATGTCGGTGGTGCCGGCCTGCCAGAACATGGCCATGATGGCGAGCATCATCAGCACGGAGCCGGCAAGCGTGTAGAGGAAGAACTTGAACGCCGCGTAGATGCGCCGCGGACCACCCCAGATGCCGATGATGAGGAACATCGGGATCAGGCCGCCCTCGAAGAAGAAGTAGAAGAGGACGAGATCAAGCGCGGTGAAGGTGCCGAGCATCATGGTCTCGAGCACCAGGAACGCGATCATGTACTCCCGCACGCGCTTATGCACGCTCTCCCACGAGGCGAGGATGCAGAAGGGCATGAGGAAGGTCGTCAAAAGCACGAACGGCAGGGAGATGCCGTCCACGCCCATGTGGTAGGCGGCGATATCGCCCAGCCAGGGCTTCTTCTCGACGAACTGGAAGCCGGGCTGCGCGGCGTCGAAGCCGGGCAGCAGCAGCAGCGACACCACGAAGGTGACAAGCGTCGTCCACAGCGCCACCCAGCGGGCGTTGCGGGCAGAGACCTCGTCGTCGCCCCGCACCAGAAGGATGAAGAGCGCGCCGACCAGCGGCAGGAAGGTGACGACGGAGAGGATGGGCCAGTCGGTCATCGTCACACTCCGGCGAACATGAACCAGGTGATGAAGGCCGCGACGCCGATCAGCATCACGAAGGCGTAGTGGTAGAGGTAGCCGGACTGCAGGCGGACCACGCGGCCGGTCACGTCGAGCACGCGGGCGGAGACACCATCCGGCCCGAGGCCGTCGATGATGCGGCCGTCGCCGACCTTCCACAGCACCCGGCCGATCCACATGGCGGGCCGGACGAAGATCCGGTCATAGAGCTCGTCGAAGTACCACTTGTTGAGCAGGAACTGGTAGAGCGCGTCCTGCGACTTGGCGAGCGCCGCCGGCACCTTGCGGTCCACGATGTAGAACCAGTAGGCGATGACGAAGCCGATGATCATCATCAGCGTCGGCAGCTTCGCCGCCCAGAACGGGGTGTCGTGGATGGCGTGGAGGATGTGGTTCTCCGCACCCATGAAGATGGAGTGGCGGAAGAAGTGCTCCACACCCTCGCCCACGAACACGTTCTGGAACGCGAGACCGGCGAAGATGGCGCCGACCGAGAGCGCCGCCAGCGGGATCTTCATCACCATCGGCCCCTCGTGGGCGTGGTCATAGTGATGATGGTCGTGCGGGTGGCCGTGGAAGGTGAGGAAGATCAGGCGCCACGAGTAGAACGAGGTGAGCGCCGCGGCGATCACGGTCATCCAGAACCCGTAGGTGTGGAAGTAGTTGTGGCTCGCGAAGGCCGACTCGATGATGGCGTCCTTCGAGTAGTAGCCCGCCAGCGGCGGCACGCCGGTGATGGCGAGGGTGCCGACCAGCATCACCCCGTAGGTGAAGGGGATCTTCTTCCGAAGGCCGCCCATGTTCCGCATGTCCTGCTCGTGGTGCATCGCATGGATGACCGAGCCGGCACCGAGGAACAGCAGCGCCTTGAAGAAGGCGTGCGTGAGCAGGTGGAACATGCCGATGGAATAGGCGCCCGCGCCCATGGCCACGAACATGTAGCCGAGCTGGGAGCAGGTGGAGTAGGCGATCACCTTCTTGATGTCGTTCTGCACCAGGCCGATCGTCGCAGCGAAGAAGGCGGTGGTCGCGCCCACCAGCATCACAACGTTCAGCGCGGTCTGCGACAGCTCGAAGATGGGCGACATGCGCGCCACCATGAACACGCCGGCGGTCACCATGGTGGCGGCGTGGATGAGGGCGGACACCGGGGTCGGGCCCTCCATGGCGTCGGGCAGCCAGGTGTGCAGCAGGAACTGGGCCGACTTGCCGCACGCGCCGATGAACAGCAGCAGCGCGATCACGGTCGGCGCATCCCAGTGATGGCCGAGGAAGTTGATGGTCTTGCCGGCAAGAGACGGCGCCGCCGCGAACACCTGCTCGAACGCCACCGAGCCGGTCATCACGAAGATGGCGAAGATGCCCAGCATGAAGCCGAAGTCACCGACGCGGTTGACCACGAAGGCCTTCATGGCCGCGGCGTTGGCCGAGGGCTTCTCGTACCAGAAGCCGATGAGCAGGTAGGAGGCGAGGCCCACGCCCTCCCAGCCGAAGAACAGCTGGAGCAGGTTGTCCGCCGTCACCAGCATCAGCATGGCGAAGGTGAACAGCGACAGGTAGGCGAAGAAGCGCGGGCGGCTCGGATCCTCGTGCATGTAGCCGATGGAGTAGAGGTGCACCAGCGACGACACCGAGGTCACGACGATCAGCATGATCACCGTCATGGTGTCCACGCGGAACGCCCAGTCGACCTTGAGGTCGCCCACATAGATCCACTTCATCACCTGCACGCGCGTGTCGTGGTCGCCGAAGCCCACGGAGAAGAACGCGATCCAGGCCAGCAGGCACGCGATGAAGAGGAAGGAGGTGGTCACCACCTCGCTCGCCCGGGCGCCGATGGCGCGGCCGAACAGGCCGGCGATGAGGAAGCCGAGGAGCGGCAGGAAGACGATCGCCTGATACATGGCCTCAGCCCTTCATGGCGTTGATGTCCTCGACGGCGATCGAACCGCGGTTGCGGTAGAACACCACGAGGATGGCGAGGCCGATGGCGGCTTCGGCCGCGGCGACGGTCAGCACCAGGAGCGCGAAGACCTGACCGGTGAGGTTCCCGAGGAAGGCCGAGAACGACACGAGGTTGATGTTCACCGACAACAGGATCAGCTCGATCGACATGAGGATGACGATCACGTTCTTCCGGTTGAGGAAGATGCCGAGCGTGCCCAGCGTGAACAGGATGGCCGCGACGGTGAGATAGTGAGAGAGACCGATGTCCATGCCCGCCCCCCTCACAGGCCCTGGCCGGGCCGCACCTTGACCACCTCGATGGCGGTCTTGGCGGTGCGGGCCACCTGGGCCGAGATGTTCTGCCGCTTCACGTTGGCCTTGTGGCGCAGCGTGAGCACGATGGCGCCGATCATGGCGACGAGGAGCACGAAGCCCGCGGCCTGGAAGAAGTAGATGTAGTCGGTGTAGAGCACCTGCCCCAGCGCGACCACGTTGCTCACGTTGCCTGCGGTGGGCGGCGCGGACTTCACCGCGGACGCAACCCCCGGCCCGGTCGCCCAGGCGCCCACCACCAGCACCAGCTCGGCAAGGAAGATCAAGCCGACCACGATGCCCACGGGCAGGTACTGCAGGAAGCCCTGGCGCAGCTCCACGAAGTCCACGTCGAGCATCATCACGACGAAGAGGAAGAGCACCGCCACCGCGCCCACGTAGACCACCACCAGGATCAGCGCGAGGAACTCCGCGCCGATCAGGATGAAGAGGCCCGCCGCGTTCACGAAGGCGAGGATCAGGAACAGGACGGACTGCACCGGATTGCGGGAGGAGATCACCATGAAGGCGGACGCCACCAGCACGAAGGCGAAGAGATAGAAAAACGCTGCCGCGACGCTCATGCGCGAAGCCCCCCTCCCCGCGGCGCGCCCGCGCCGGTCATGTCCGGAGCCTTATGGCCGCCGGCCTGTCGATTGCCTTGACGCATCCCAAAAGTCCACTGTCGTGGCTCAGACGGGCGCCAGCGCCCCCGTCCCCGCCCAGTCCCCTCGTCTGCCGACCCGGACGGGCCCGAATGGCCCCCTCCCGATCAGCGCAACCTTCACCCGCGAACGGCCCCCGAAGGGACCGGACGGCTCACCGGTACGGCGCATCCATGGCGATGGAGCGCGCGATCTCGCGCTCCCACCGGTCGCCGTTCGCCAGCAGCTTTTCCTTGTCGTAGTAGAGCTCTTCGCGCGTCTCGGTCGCGAACTCGAAGTTCGGCCCCTCGACGATGGCATCCACCGGGCACGCCTCCTGGCAGAAGCCGCAATAGATGCACTTCACCATGTCGATGTCGTAGCGCGTGGTGCGGCGCGTGCCATCGTTGCGGCGCGGGCCGGCCTCGATGGTGATGGCCTGGGCGGGGCAGATGGCCTCGCACAGCTTGCACGCGATGCAGCGCTCCTCGCCGTTGGGGTAGCGCCGCAGGGCGTGCTCTCCCCGGAAGCGCGGTGACAGCGGCCCCTTCTCGAAGGGGTAGTTCAGCGTCGGCTTCGGCTTGAAGAAGAAGCGCATGGCGAGGACGAAGCCCGAGAGGAACTCCGTCAGGAACAGGGCGCGCGCGGCCTGATCGAGCTTCATTTGCGCTCTCCCGGAAGGCGGTGCGGATGGGGGCAGGTCGGGGCGGGTTCGCGGATCATCGCGGCGCCATCCCGGTGAAGTGCAGGAAGCCGGCGACCACGACCACGGCCACGAGCGAGATGGGCAGGAACACCTTCCAGCCCAGCCGCATCAGCTGGTCGTAGCGATAGCGCGGCACCATCGCCTTCGCCATGGCGAAGAGGAAGAACATGAAGCACAGCTTGATGACGAACCACACCAGCCCAGGCACCCAGGTGAAGGGCGGGAACGGCAGCGGCGAGAGCCAGCCGCCGAGGAACAGGATGGTCGCCACGGCGCACATGGTCATGATCGCCACGTACTCGCCCAGCATGAACAGCAGGTACGGCGTGGAGCCGTACTCGGTCATGAAGCCCGCCACCAGCTCCGACTCCGCCTCGACCAGATCGAAGGGGGGCCGGTTCGTCTCGGCCAGCGCCGAGATGAAGAAGATGACGAACATGGGCAGCAGCGGCAGGACATACCAGTTCAGGAAGCCGAACCGGCCGTTCTGCGCCTCGACGATGGCGGTGAGGTTCAGCGAGCCCGCGCACATCAGCACCGTGATGATGACGAAGCCGATGGAGACCTCGTAGGACACCATCTGCGCCGCGGAGCGCAGCGAGGCGAGGAACGGGTATTTGGAGTTGGACGCCCAGCCGCCCATGATCACGCCGTACACGCCCAGCGACGAGATGGCGAAGATGTAGAGCACGCCAACGTTCAGGTCGGCGATGACCCAGCCGTCGGCCAGCGGCACCACCGCCCAGGCGGCGAGCGCCAGCACGCAGGTGACCAGCGGGGCGAGGAGGAAGATCGCCTTGTTGGAGCCCGCCGGGATGGTCGGCTCCTTCAGCACGAACTTCAGCAGGTCCGCGAAGGATTGGAACAGGCCGAACGGCCCCACCACGTTGGGGCCGCGCCGCAGCTGCACCGCCGCCCAGATCTTGCGGTCGGCCAGCAGGATGAAGGCGATGAAGATCAGCAGGGCCACGAGCAGAGCGAGGCTCTGCCCGAGGATGATGAGCACCTGGATAAGGGTGTCCTGCCAGTTCATGTGAAAAGCCCCTTATCTCGTCCCTGGCCCTTGCTGTCGGTCCGGTTCAGCGCCCGCATCGCGTCACTCCGCCGCCACGGCCTGCGCGGCGAGGCGCAGCGCGGAGCATTCGGCCATCACCGCGGAGGCGCGGGCGATGGAGTTGGTGAGGAAGAAGTCCTCGATCACCGGCGCGAACGGCGCCTTCTCCACGCTGCCGCCGGCCTGGGCCAGCGCGGTCACCGCCGCCGGATCGGCAGCAGCCACCTCGTCGATATGGCCGAGGTGCGGATGCGCCGCCGCCAGCTGGGCGCGCAGCGCGGTCATGCTGTCGAACGGCAGGGTCTTGCCCAGCACCTCGGAGAGGGCGCGCAGGATCGCCCAGTCCTCGCGGGCTTCGCCCGGCGGGAAGGCGGCGCGGTTGGCGAACTGCACCCGGCCCTCCGTGTTCACGTAGATGCCGCTCTTCTCGGGATAGGCCGCGCCGGGCAGGATGACATCCGCCCGGTGGGCGCCCTTGTCGCCGTGGGTGCCGAGATAGACGACGAAGGCGCCGGGGGCGACCTCCACCTCGTCCGCGCCCAGCAGGAAGGCGACATCGAGACCGCCGGGAGCGGCCATGGCGGCGGTGGAAAGGCCGCCCTCGCCCGGCACCGCGCCCACGTCCAGCGCGCCCACGCGGGCGGCGGCGGTGTGGAGCACCGCAAAGCCGTTCCAGCCGTCCTTCACCGCGCCCACCGCCACGGCCACGCGGGCCGCGAGCGACAGCACCGCCGCGCCGTCCGGACGGGCGAGCGCGCCCTGACCGACGATGACGACCGGCCGCTCGGCCTTGCGCAGCACGTCGCCGAAGGCGGACCCGGTGGCCAGATCGGCGAGGCTGTCGGGGCCCGCGCCGAGATAGTCGTAGGTGTAGGTCAGGTCCACCTTGGCACCGATCAGACCCACCTTCAGGCCGCCCTGCCGCCAGCGCTTGCGGATGCGCGCGTTGATGACGGACGCCTCGTGGCGAGGATCGGTGCCCACCAGCAGGATGGCGTCCGCCTGCTCGATGCCGGCGATGCCCGGGTTGAACACATAGGTCGCGCGGCCGAGGGCGGGATCGATCGCGGCGCCGTCCTGGCGCGCATCGATGTTGGCAGAGCCGAGCTTGCCCATCAGGGTCTTGAGCGCGAACACCTCTTCCACGTTCGCAAGGTCGCCGACGATGGCGCCCACGCGGGCGGGGGTGGTGGCCTTCACCTTGGCTGCGATGGCGGCGAACGCCTCGGTCCACGACGCCGGCACCAGCCGGTCGCCCTTGCGGACATAGGGGCGGTCGAGGCGCTGGGTCTTCAGGCCGTCCCACACATAGCGGGACTTGTCGGAGATCCACTCCTCGTTCACGAGGTCGTTGTTGCGCGGCAGGATGCGCATGACCTCGCGACCGCGGGTGTCGACGCGGATGTTGGAGCCGACCGCGTCCATCACGTCGATGGACTCGGTCTTCACCAGCTCCCACGGCCGGGCGTGGAACTGGTAGGGCTTGTGGGTCAGCGCGCCAACCGGGCACAGGTCCGCCACGTTGCCCTGCATCTCCGAGCGCATGGCGTGCTCGAGATAGGTGGTGATCTCCATGTCCTCGCCGCGGCCGATGGCGCCGAGGTCCGGCACGCCCGCCACCTCGGTCGAGAAGCGCACGCAGCGGGTGCAGTGGATGCACCGGTTCATGGAGGTCCGCACCAGCGGGCCGATGTACTTGTCCTCGACGGCGCGCTTGTTCTCGGCGAAGCGCGAGGTGTCCGCGCCATAGGCCATGGCCTGGTCCTGCAGGTCGCACTCGCCGCCCTGGTCGCAGATGGGGCAGTCCAGCGGGTGGTTGACCAGCAGGAACTCCATCACGCCCTCGCGGGCCTTCTTCACCATGGGGCTCTTGGTGAGCACCACCGGCGGCTCGCCGTTCGGGCCGGGGCGCAGGTCCTTCACCGCCATGGCGCAGGACGCGGTGGGCTTGGGCGGGCCGCCCTTCACCTCGACAAGGCACATGCGGCAGTTGCCCGCGATGGACAGTCGCTCATGGAAGCAGAAGCGCGGAATCTCGACGCCCGCCGCCTCGCACGCCTGGAGCAGCGTGTATTCGGCGGGGACATCGACCTCGGTTCCGTCGACGACGATCTTCGCCATCACTTCCACCTCATATTGCGCCGCGCCGGGCGCGGCCGGAGCAGGACGCACCGCGCCCGCTCCTCAAGACAACTCCCCTCCCCGCCCGTCGCGTCAGCGCGCCCGGCGGGGTGCTCTCACTCCGCCGCCACCGGGACCACCGGGTCCGGATGCGGGTTGGCGGCATACTGGTCGATGCGCGCCTCGATCACATGACGATAGTGCCGGATCAGCCCCTGCACCGGCCACGCCGCCGCGTCGCCGAGCGCGCAGATGGTGTGGCCCTCGATCTGGGTGGTGACTTCCAGCAGCAGGTCGATCTCGCGCTTCTGGGCGCGGCCCTCGGCCATGCGGGAGACCACGCGCCACATCCAGCCGGTGCCTTCGCGGCACGGCGTGCACTGGCCGCAGCTCTCGTGCTTGAAGAAGGCCGAGATGCGGGCGATGGCCTTGATGATGTCGGTGGACTTGTCCATCACCAGCACGCCGGCCGTGCCGAACGACGACTTCACCGCGCGGGTGCCGTCGAAGTCCATGATGAGGTCCTCGCACTGCTCGGCCGGGATGACCGGGCAGGAGGCGCCACCGGGGATGATCGCGAGCAGGTTGTCCCAGCCGCCGCGCACGCCGCCGCCATGCTTTTCCACCAGCTCCTTGAACGGGATGCTCATGGCGTCTTCCACCACGCAGGGCGTGTTCACGTGCCCGGCGAGGGAGAACAGCTTGGTGCCCACGTTGTTGGGGCGGCCGATGGAGGAGAACCAGGCGGCGCCACGGCGCAGGATGGTCGGCGCGACAGCGATGCTCTCCACGTTGTTGACCGTGGTGGGGCAGCCGTAGAGGCCCATGTTCGCCGGGAACGGGGGCTTCAGGCGCGGCATGCCCTTCTTGCCCTCGAGGCTCTCCAGCAGCGCGGTCTCCTCGCCGCAGATATAGGCGCCGGCGCCGTGGTGCACGTAAAGGTCGAACGGCCAGCCGTGGACATTGTCCTTGCCGATGAGCCGCGCCTCATAGGCCTGGTCCACCGCCGCCTGCAGGCGCTCGCGCTCGAAGATGTACTCGCCGCGCACATAGATGTAGGCGGCGTTGGCGCCCATGGCGAAGGAGGCGATCAGGCAGCCCTCGATCAGCGTGTGCGGATCGTTGCGCATGATCTCCCGGTCCTTGCAGGTGCCGGGCTCGGATTCGTCGGCGTTCACCACCAGATAGTGGGGGCGCCCGTCGGACTGCTTGGGCATGAAGGACCACTTCATGCCGGTGGAGAAACCGGCGCCGCCGCGACCACGCAGGCCGGACGCCTTCATCTCGTTGATGATCCAGTCGCGGCCCTTCTCCAGGATGGCCTTGGTGCCATCCCAGTTGCCGCGCTTCAGCGCGCCTTCGAGGCCGAAGTCGTGGAAACCGTAGAGGTTGGTGAAGATGCGATCCTTGTCGGCGAGCATGGGCCTCACTCCCCGGCGGTCGGCGCGGCGGGGTCGGCGGCCGGCGCCTCGGCCGGCTGGGACGCTCCGCGCGTGTAAAGCGAAGGATCGGTGAGCACCCGCAGCCCGCCCTCGGGCTCGGAGCCCTTGCGCGTGTTCTGCGGACCCACCTTCACGGGACGACCGGCGGCGAGATCATCGAGCAGGGCCGCGAAGTTCTCGGGGGTCAGGTCCTCGTAGTAATCGTCGTTGATCTGCACCATGGGGGCATTGGTGCAGGCGCCGAGGCATTCCACCTCGAGCCAGGAGAACTTGCCGTCGGCGCTCACGTGGCGCTCGGGGCCGATCTTCTTGCGGCAGACCTCGGCGATGCCCTCGGAGCCGCGCAGCATGCAGGGAGTGGTGCCGCACAGCTGCACGAAATAGGTGCCCACGGGCTCCAGGTTGAACATGGTGTAGAAGGTGGCCACCTCCAGCACGCGGATGTGCGCCATGCCGAGGCGGTCCGCCACCGCGCGGATGGCCGGCTCCGGCAGCCAGCCGCCGGCGGCCTTCTGGGTCTCCCACAGCAGCGGGACCACGGCGCTGGCCTGGCGGCCTTCCGGATACTTCGCGATCAGCTTCTGCGCGATGGCCTCCAGCTCCGGCGTGAAGGCGAAGCTGTCGGGCTGCTCTGCGGCGAGGCGGCGGACGGACATGGGGTCAAATCCCGGAACAAGCCGCGCGCGGGCCGCGCGCAGGCATCGGGCGGAAGGAAGCGGTGAGGCGGGCCATCAGCGGTCCACCTCGCCGAACACGATGTCGAGCGAGCCCAGCACCGCCGAGACGTCGGCGAGCATGTGGCCGCGGTTCAGGAAATCCATCGCCTGAAGGTGGGCGAAGCCCGGAGCGCGGATCTTGCACCGGTACGGCTTGTTGGTGCCGTCCGAGACCAGATAGACGCCGAACTCGCCCTTGGGCGCCTCGACGGCCGCGTAGACGTCGCCCTCGGGCACGTGGAAGCCCTCGGTATAGAGCTTGAAGTGGTGGATGAGCGCCTCCATGGAGCGCTTCATCTCTCCCCGCTTGGGCGGCGACACCTTGTGGTCGTCGGTGGAGACGGGGCCCGTCTCCTTCAGCAGGCGTTCCACGCACTGGCGCATGATCTTGACCGACTGCCGCATCTCTTCCATGCGGACCACGTAGCGGTCGTAGCAGTCGCCGTGGCGGCCGATCGGGATGTCGAAATCGAACTCGGAATAGCACTCGTAGGGCTGCGCGCGACGCAGGTCCCACGCCGCGCCGGAGCCGCGCAGCACCGGGCCGGAGAAGCCCCACGCCAGCGCGTCCTCGAGCGAGACCACGCCGATGTCCACGGTGCGCTGCTTGAAGATGCGGTTCTCGGTGACGAGGCCGTCCAGCGAATCCAGCAGCGTGATGAACGGGTCGCAGAAGGCGCCGATGTCCTCGACCAGCTGGCGCGGCAGGTCCTGATGGACGCCGCCGGGACGGAAATAGGCCGCGTGCATGCGGCTGCCCGAGGCGCGCTCATAGAAGATCATGAGCTTCTCGCGCTCCTCGAAGCCCCACAGCGGCGGGGTCAGCGCGCCCACGTCCATGGCGAACGTGGTGACGTTGAGGAGGTGGGAGAGCAGGCGCCCGATCTCGGAATAGAGCACGCGGATCAGCTGGCCGCGCCGCGGCACCTCGATGCCCAGCAGCTTCTCCACCGCGAGGCAGTAGGCATGCTCCTGGTTCATCGGCGCGCAATAGTCGAGCCGGTCGAAATAGGGCACGGCCTGAAGATAGGTCTTGGCCTCGATCAGCTTCTCGGTGCCGCGGTGCAGCAGGCCGATATGCGGATCCACCCGCTCCACCACCTCGCCGTCCAGCTCCAGCACGAGGCGGAGCACGCCGTGGGCGGCGGGATGCTGCGGGCCGAAATTGATCTGGAAGTTGCGGACCTTGTCCGCCGGCTTCATGTCGTCGGCGATGTCAGCCATGGCGCGCCTCCTCAGCCGGCCTTCGGGGGAACGGGCGGCTGGCCCGAGGCCTTCTCGTCACCCGGCAGGACGTATTCAACGCCCTCCCAGGGAGAGAGGAAGTCGAAGTTGCGGAACTCCTGCGGCAGGCGCACCGGCTCGTAGACCACGCGCTTCTGCTCGTCGTCGTAGCGCACCTCCACGAAGCCCGTGGTCGGGAAGTCCTTGCGCAGCGGATGGCCGTCGAAGCCGTAGTCCGTCAGCAGGCGGCGCAGCTCGGGGTGGCCCGTGAACAGGATGCCGTAAAGGTCGTACGCCTCGCGCTCGAACCAGTTGGCACCGGGGAAGACGCCCGTGATGGAGGGCACCGTCGTGTCCTCGTCGGTGGCGACCTTCAGGCGGATGCGCACGTTCTGCTTCAGCGACAGCAGGTGGTAGACCACGTCGAACCGCTTCTCGCGGGCCGGATAGTCGACGCCGCACACGTCCACGATGCACTTGAACAGGCAGGCCGGATCGTCACGCAGGAAGGTGGTCACCGCCACGATCTGCGCCGGGTCGATCTCAAGCGTCAGCTCGCCATAGGCGATCTGCGAGCCGAGCACCGCGCCGGAGAGGGCCGCCGTGACGTGCGCCGCGAGGTCTTTGAGGGTCTCGTCCATCGGTTGGCTCCAGGCTCAGCGCTCGATGGTGCCGATGCGGCGGATCTTCTTCTGCAGCAGCAGCACGCCGTAGAGCAGCGCTTCCGCCGTGGGCGGGCAGCCGGGCACGTAGATGTCCACGGGGACGATCCGATCGCAGCCGCGCACCACCGCATAGGAGAAGTGGTAGTAGCCGCCGCCGTTGGCGCACGACCCCATGGAGATGACGTAGCGCGGCTCCGGCATCTGGTCGTAGACCTTGCGCAGGGCCGGGGCCATCTTGTTGGTCAGCGTGCCGGCGACGATCATCACGTCCGACTGGCGCGGCGAGGCGCGCGGGGCGAAGCCGAAGCGCTCCACGTCATAGCGCGGCATGGAGACCTGCATCATCTCCACGGCGCAGCAGGCGAGGCCGAACGTCATCCACATGAGCGAGCCGGTGCGCGCCCAGGTGATGAGGTCGTCGGCGGTGGTCAGGATGAAGCCCTTGTCCGCCAGCTCGGCATTGATCTCCTTGAAGAAGGGATCGTCAGCGCCCACGGGGCGGCCGGTGGAGGGATCGACGATGCCCTTGGGGGCGGGCGCGATCTCGGGCTTGGTCGCCGAGGGGGTCAGTCCCATTCCAGAGCTCCCTTGCGCCATTCGTAGATGAAGCCGACGGTGAGAACACCGAGGAAGAGCATCATCGACCAGAAGCCGAGATCGCCCAAGCCTCCGAAGGTCACCGCCCACGGAAACAGGAAGGCGACCTCCAGGTCGAAGATGATGAAGAGAATCGAGACGAGGTAGAAGCGCACGTCGAACGTCATGCGCGCATCGTCGAACGCGTTGAAGCCGCATTCGTAGGCCGACAGCTTCTCCGGATCCGGATTCTGGTAGGCCACGATGAAGGGCGACACGAGCAGTGCAAGCCCGATCACCAGCGACACGCCGATGAAGATCACCACCGGCAGATAATCCATGAGCAACGCGTTCATCTTGCTCGCACCTCGGGGCGCACATTCGGCGCCGTGAACGGCGCGCGCGGGCGATGCGCTTGAAGCGTTACCGCGCCGTCCGGCTAGAGGAATTCGAAACGACGCGTGAGCCTTATCGCAGCGCCAGATGCGAGGCAAGTGCGCGGTTTGGTGAAGGTGGGGGCAGGCTGGGGCCACCGGGGGCGGCGGCATCCCACAACCTTCGTCCCGCATGCCCCGGACCGACCCCGCGCGCTAGGCGCCGCAAGTGCCCGCCGGGCTCCCGGAGGGCCACCGGCGCCTGCCGCGCTGAAGGTTCACGGTGGCGTGCCCCCTCCGAAAGGCTGATCCATGCGCGTGCGACAGAATGACATGCGGCAGCGCTTTCCCCCTACGGGAACAGCACTCGTTCCAAGCCGGCAAAAAGGCCGGCGCGCGCGAGTCGCGCCGGCTCCGCATTCCTGCACCCGCGGGGCGGCTCAGCGGCGACCGCGGAACTTGGCGCCGCCACCGCCGCCCTGGAACCGCGGCGCGCTGCGCATCTGCGCTCCGCCGTGGAACTTGGCACCGCCATAGGAGCGGGCCCCGTACGATTTGGCCCCGAAGGATTTGGCTCCGTACGATTTGGCTCCGTAGGATTTGGCGCCGCCATAGACCTTGGCGCCGCCGCCGGGGCGGATCTGCTGGCTGCGCACCGGCGGACGGACGTTGCCGGAACGCTTGTACTGGGACGTGCCACCGCCCGGCCCCTTCTTCAGTCCGGCCGCGCCACCCGGCTTCACATTGCCCGGCTTGAAGCCCTGCACCTGCCCGCCGGGCTTGAGGCCCTGCGGGCCACCGGGACCGCCGGCACCACCCGGCCTAAACCCCTGCGCACCACCGGGACCGCCCGGCTTGCCGGCTCCGCCGATGGTTCCGGGGCCACCCGGCTTGCCGGGACCGCCGACGCCGCCCGGCCCACCGATTCCGCCGGGACCACCCGGCTTGCCCGGGCCACCGATTCCTCCGGGACCACCGGGCCTGCCCGGGCCACCAATGCCGCCGGGGCCGCCCGGCCGTCCGGGACCCACGATGCCGCCGGGGCCGCCGGGCTTGCCGGGTCCACCAATTCCGCCCGGACCGCCGGGGAACGGCTTACCGGGATTCGGCTTCCACGGCTGGCCGGCGCCGGGACCGGGAGGACCCGGCGGGCGCGGGCCGGGGCCGGGCCATGGGCCGGGGCCGGGACCAGGACCTGGCCAGGGACCCGGACCGGGAGGCCGGGGACCGGGACCGGGCCACGGCGGACGCGGCGGCGGCGGGCGCCAGCCGGGATAGCCGGGCCACACCGGCGGATAGACCCAGCCGGGGCCCCAGTTCCACGAATTGTTCCAGGCGTTGCCCACCAGCACGCCGGCGCCGAACGCCAGAAGGCCCACGCCGGCCGCGGTGTAGATGTTCGAGTAGTCGTACTGCGGGACATAGACGACGTCGGGGTCGGCCGGAGTGATGTACACCACGTTCCGCCCGCCCTCGCTGCGGGTCGTCACCACCTGCCTGTCGTTGGACTTGAGCGAGCCAACCTGCTCGGCCTTCAGCCGCAGCGCCTGGATGGCGGCCGAGACGTCCTCCGGCTGGCTGATGAAGGCGGCGCCGATGTTCGAGGTGGCGTCCAGATCCTCGTTCAGCTTCGCGACCACGGTGGGGAAGCGCACCATCGCCTTAACCGCCGGGTCCCATTTCTGGCCGTCGACGCCGGAGAAGTTGCCGTTCTTCACCGCCGTCCGGTTGCGCTCGATCCAGCGCTGCGCCTGCACCAGCTCCAGCGGATAGGCGGTGGACGGGAGCATCTGGGCCAGCAGCGTGTCGGGATAGAGCGCATAGGGCGCCAGCAGTGTCTCCAGCTCCTCCAGCGTGAAGGTCTGCCCGGCCTGCTGCTGGTAGCCCTGCTGCTGGTAGGCTTCCGGCGGCACGGCCGCGTTGGCATCGGCCGCCGAGGGCATGACCGAGGCCGGGGGAACCACGGCTGCGGGCGGGGGCGCGACCGGGATTGGCGCGACCGGGGGCGGCGCGACCGGGGCGACGGCCGGCGGCGGAGGCGTCTGGGTGGTGTCGGGCGGGGGCGGCGTCTGCGCCAGCGCCGGATAGACCGATGTGCTCCAGCCGAAGGCCAGCGCCATGGCGATGCGCGACCAGCCGGCGAGTTCCCGGTGACGCCCGTGCTGCCTCATGCCCGTCTCCGTTTCTTTTCCCGCGCCGGGTGAGCCGGCAGCGGCGGACTTCAGGACTTGGCCGGGAGAAGATCCCGGCCGGCATCGGGCGGGGCCCCCGACACGGCAGAGCATGCGCCGCCGGCGCGCCGGCGTCTACAGGCCCACTGGCCGCAGGGCGTCCGCCACCGCCGCGACCAACTGCTTGAGCGAGAACGGCTTCGGCAGGAAGGAGAACCGCTCGGTGGGCGGCAGGTTCCGCGCGAACGCCTCTTCCGCATAGCCGGAGATGAAGATGACCTTCAGCGACGGATCGCGCGCCCGAAGCTCGCGCAGCAGGGTCGGCCCGTCCATCTCCGGCATCACCACGTCGGAGACCACGAGATCCACCTTGCCGGCCGTCTCCATCACCTCCAGCGCCTCGACGCCGCTCGCCGCGGTCAGCACCTCGTAGCCGCGGTTGGCGAGGGCGCGACTGGCGAAGGCGCGCACGGCGTCCTCGTCCTCCACCAGCAGCACCCGCCCCTGCCCGGTGAGGTCGGCGGAGCGCGGTTCCGGCTCGGCCGGCGGCGGCGCCTCCTCCTCGGCCTCCTGCGTGGCCTGATGGCGCGGCAGGAAGACGCGGAAGGTGGTGCCGTGCCCGAGCTCGCTCTCCGCCAGGATGGTGCCGCCGGTCTGCTGCACGATGCCGTAGACGGTGGAGAGGCCGAGCCCGGTGCCCTTGCCCACCTCCTTGGTGGAGAAGAACGGCTCGAAGATCTTGCCCATGATCTCCGGCGGGATGCCGGTACCGGTGTCGGTCACCTCCACCAGCACATAGTCGCCTTCCGGCAGACGCTGGCCGTAGGCGGCGCACGCCTCGGCGGCCACGTTGGCGGTGGAGAGGGTGAGCGTGCCGCCATCCGGCATGGCATCGCGGGCGTTGACGGCGAGGTTGATGATCACCTGCTCGAACTGGTTCACGTCCACCTTCACCGGCCACAGCTCCCGCGCGTGCTGGACCTCGAGCGTGATCCGCTCGCCGATGAGGCGGCGCAGCAGGGCGGTGACGTCCGAGATCACGTCGGTCAGCTCGATCACCTGCGGGCGCAGGGTCTGCCGCCGGGAGAAGGCGAGGAGCTGGCGCACCAGCCCCGCCGCCCGGTTGGCGTTCTGCTTGATCTGCATGATGTCCGGGAACGAGGGATCGCTCTGCCGGTGGCGAACGAGCAGCAGGTCGCAATAGCCGATGATGGCGGTGAGCATGTTGTTGAAGTCATGCGCCACGCCCCCGGCGAGGTGGCCCACCGCCTGCAGCTTCTGGGATTCGGCGAACTGGGTCTCCAGCTGCTTCTGCTCGGTGGTGTCGATGGCGCACAGGGCGATGTCGGCCGCCCCGCCCTGCCCCAGCGAGGCCGCATAGAGCCGCGCCGAGCGCCCGGAAGGACCGGTGAGCGCCACATCGCAGGGGGCGGGCGGCTCGCCGCCGCGCCGGGCGGTCTCCAGCAGGCCCTCCACGCCGGCCATGTCGGCCACCAGCGCCGAGAGCGGCCGCCCTGCCGCCTCCGGCCCGAACAGCCGGCCGAAGGCGCCGTTCGCCGCGCGGATGCGCCCGGCCTGGTCCACCAGCGCCAGCGCCAGAGGCGCGCGCAGGAAGAACAGATCGGAAGCGGCGGCAGGCGCGGCGCTGTCGATGGACGGCTCGCCCACCGGCTCCGCGTGCTGGGCCTGCTCCGCCGCCAGTGGAGCGACGGCAGGCGTCGCGGCCGGCACCATTGCGAGGAGGGCGAGCGCCTCGCCGGGCAGCACCGCCGCAACCGCGCCGGCCAGCGGTGCCTCGGCAGGCGCGAGGCGCAGCAGCGCTTGCACTGCGGTGCCATCCCTCCGGGTCAGGCCGAGGCTGAGCGTCTGCGGATCGCTGCCGGCCAACGCCTTCTGCACCCGGTCGAGATCCTCCGGCGCCACCATCTCACGCAAGGGAAGACCATCGGGACCCACGTCCGCCAGCGCATAGCCGAGCAGGCGGCAGGCGGTGAGGTTGAGATCGGTCACCCGGCCACCGGCGATGCGGAACAGGCCGGCGGGCGCGGCTTCCCAGGCCGCCAGCAGGTCCGCTCCGGCGGGCGGCTCCGGTGCGGCGGTGGCCGTTGCGGCGGCGGCCTGCGGCATGGAAGGCGGAACGGGCGCGGTGGCCGCGACGGCAGGCGCCTCGTCCACCATGCGCAGAGTCCAGAGCACGCGGCGGGAACTTCCCAGCGGCCGCACGCCCACCTCCAGCCGCCGGCCCTGGGGCCCGGTGGCGAAGCGCACGGCGCGATCAAGCGCGGCATTGGCGGCCACAGCCCCCAGCAGCTCCCCCACCATCGGCTGGCTGCCCGGCACGCGGGCCAGGAACCGCTCTGGGACAGGGGTTTCCGCGCCGGCGCCACGGCACATGCGCAGATAGGCGTCGTTGCAGTGCGCCACCCGCTCCCCGTCCTCCACGACCGCCATGGCATCGCCGGAGGCCGCAAGCGCGGCGGCGCCCAGCGGATCGCCAGCCTCGGCCCCGGAGCCGAGGCCACGCCGTGCGGCAAGCACCAGCTCCACGGCGCCAACCACGGCCATCGCCGCCACCAGCGCGGACAAAAGGCCGCCTGTCCCCTCCCCCAGCACCGTCGCGGCGGCGAAACCGCCGACCAGCGCCGCCGCGAGGCCAAGCACCCTGCCAGAGGAGAAGCGCCGCGCCCGGCTCCGCTGCGCCGGCTTGCCAGCGCTCATTTCCGTCCGTCGCCTGCCGCTCATTGCCGCCGTCCCGCTCCGCCATCATCCACACGCCTGCGCGGACATGCCGCCGGCAGATTCGCTGGCGACTTAAATCCTGCCACGATTATCAACAAAACCTTAGGGCTCGAGCTTCAGGATCATCATCCGTCCGCCGCCGTGCGGACGCGGTGTCGCCAGTCCGCCTTGCGGGTCTGGCAGCTGCGGCTCCGGTTCCCCGCGCGCAGGGTGCGACGCGGAGACCTTTCCGGAAACGCCTTCGTGGTCCATAGCACCCGCAGCGCTTTCCAACTGAGCGGAGGCATGATGCTACAGCAGTTGTTCGGTTCCCAGCTCCCGCTCCCCATGCGAGTGGCCATTGCCCTCGTCGTGATCGGCGCGCTGCTGGGCGTGACCGCGCTGGTCATGCGACGCCTCGGTGCGCGCAACCGCGGCGGCATCGCCCGTGGCCGGGGCGGTCCGCGCCTGGCCGTTCTCGACAGCGTGGCGGTGGATCAGCGCCGCCGGCTGGTTCTGGTCCGCCGCGACGAGGTGGAGCACCTGCTGCTCGTGGGCGGCAGCAGCGATATCGTGGTGGAGCACCAGATCGCCACCGCCGCCACGGCCGAGGAGCCGGCGGCAGGCCCGGCGCTTGCCGCCACCCGCGAAGCCCCGGCGCTGCAGCGTCCGGCCGCCCGCCGCCCCATTGCCGCGGCGCCCGCTCCGGCGGCTCTCGCCCCGGCGGCCGAGCCTGCCGCCCCCCTTCCCGCTCCCGAGCCGGCCCTTGCGGCGGCGCTCACAGCCGCGCCGGTGATCGGCGCTGCCGCTGCGGTCATCCCCCCCGCGCCCGAGCCCGCCGCCGCCGAGGCGCGCCCCGAGCGTCGTTCCTTCCTCGGCCGCCGCGCGCCGGCCCGCGCCGAGGCTGTGCCTCCCGCCCGTCCGATGCTGCGCTCCGCCGAGGCCGAGACGCCCGCCGCCGAGCCGGACACCCGCCCGTCGCCGCTTGAGCCCCGCCGCGCCCCGGACTTCGACCTGCGCCCGGAGCCCGCTGCTCGGCTTGAGGCTGCGCCCCGCCTCGATTCCGCGCCCAAGGTCGATGCCCCCCGGGCCGACATTGCGAAATTCGAGCCGCCCAAGATCGAGGCCGCCAGGGGCGACGCTCCGAAGTTCGACGCTCCGAAGTTCGATGCGCCGCCCCGGCTCGACACGCCCCGCGCCGAGCCCGCGGCCCGCTATGGCGCGCCCAAGCCGGAGCCCCGTGTGGAGGCCCGGTCCGAGCCCGTCGCCTCCGCCGCCGAGAGCCGGCTGGAGGAGATGGCTCATCGCCTCGACGCCGCCCTGAACCCGCCGGCGGCCCCCACCCGCGCGCCTGAGCTGAGCCTCGCCGACCTGCTCGGCGAGCCCGCCGCCTCCCGCGAGGAGGCGAAGGCGCCCGAGCTGAAGCCCGAGCCGCGGAGCGAGACCAAGCCCGAGCCCGAGGCCGTCGAGCCCGCAGCGCCCGAGCCGGCGGCGCCCGCTCCGGAACGTGCGCCGGCGCGCTTCGTCTACCAGTCCTCGCGTTCCCGTGCCGAAAGCACCCGCCCCGAGAGCACCCGCCCCGAGATCCGACCCGCCGCCGAGCGGCCGCGTCTCGATCCGGTCGTGCGGCCGGAGCGGACCGGAGGCGAGGACACCGCCCGCCCGGCCCGTGCCGAGCCGTCGCTGCGGCCGCGCGAGTTCTCGTTCCGCCCGTTCGAGCCCACCCCGCGCGAGGCGCCGGCCCTCGATGCCCCGCGTCGCGAGCCGCCGGCCCTCAAGGACATCGCCCGCGAGGCGGCCGCCGAGGTGCCTGCCGCTGAGGAAGCTGCACCGGTCGTCACCGCCGTCGCACCCGAGCCGCAGCCGGCCGTGGATCCGGCGCCGGCCCCCACGGTCGACGCCAAGGACCCGCTGGACGATTTCGACGCCGAGATGGCCAACCTGCTCGGCCGCTCCTCCGCCCGCGGTCGCTGAGCGCACAAACGAAAAGGGCCGGCGACGTGATCCGTCGCCGGCCCTTTTTCTGTCTGCGAACCGGTGGAAACGACCCGCAGGCGTCGTTCTCAGTCGTCGCGATACACGCGCTCGCGGCGCTCGTGACGCTCCTGTGCCTCGACCGAGAGGGTGGCGATGGGCCGGGCCTCGAGGCGCTTGAGCGAGATGGGCTCGCCCGTGTCCTCGCAATAGCCGTAGCTGCCATCCTCGATCCGCTGCAGCGCCGCGTCGATCTTGGCGATCAGCTTGCGCTGGCGATCCCGGGCGCGCAGCTCGATGGAGCGGTCGGTTTCGGACGAGGCCCGATCGGCGAGATCGGGGTGGTTCTGGTTCTCGTCCTGAAGGTGCTGCAGGGTCTCCCGAGCCTCCTTCAGGATGTCCTCCTTCCAGCGCAACAGCTTCACGCGGAAATATTCGCGCTGCCTGTCGTTCATGAAAGGCTCGTCCTCGCGGGGCCGATAGTCCTCGTCGATTTGGATCGACATCAGCAAGGTCCTCAATAAGCGCGCTGAACCCTGACGCAGCGACGCGCGAGGTCCGGGCCATCCGGGGATGCCGCCGGGCGGGGCGCGCCGTGCCCCGTCAACGAACTGAAGCGGCGGTTCTGCCCGTCGGGCGGCGGAGCCAAGCCCTCCGGTCAGGAACGACGCTCCATGGTCGCGGGCCTTATATCCACGCCGCAGGTCCGCGACAACAGCCATTGCGGCGCCGCGGCAGGGCTTGACGCCGGCTGTCCCGCCCTTGACCCTGCTGCGGCGCGGCGAGACGGCCGCTCGGAGGGACGGGTTCGATGCGGTTCGAGGGTACGCGCAGCTATGTGGCCACCGACGACCTGAAGGTGGCGGTGAACGCCGCCATCGTGCTGGAACGCCCGCTGCTGGTGAAGGGCGAGCCGGGCACCGGCAAGACCGTGCTGGCGCAGGAAGTGGCCAAGGCGCTCGGCGCGCCCCTCATCGAGTGGCACGTGAAGTCCACCACCAAGGCCCAGCAGGGCCTTTATGAATATGACGCCGTGGCCCGCCTGCGCGACAGCCAGCTCGGCGACCCCAAGGTCCACGACATCGCCAACTACATCCGCAAGGGAAAGCTCTGGGCCGCCTTCACCGCCGGCGAGCGGCCGGTGCTGCTGATCGACGAGGTGGACAAGGCGGACATCGAGTTCCCCAACGACCTGCTGCAGGAGCTCGACCGCATGGAATTCCATGTCTACGAGACAGGCGAGCAGGTGAAGGCGCACCAGCGCCCGGTGGTCATCATCACCTCCAACAATGAAAAGGAGCTGCCGGACGCCTTCCTGCGCCGCTGCTTCTTCCATTACATCCGCTTTCCCGACGCGGAAACCATGCGCGACATCGTGGAAGTCCACTTCCCCGGCATCAAGCAGCGGCTGGTTTCGGAGGCGCTGCGCCTGTTCTACGAGGTGCGCGATGTGCCCGGCCTGAAGAAGAAGCCGTCCACCTCCGAGCTGATCGACTGGCTGAAGCTGCTGCTGGCCGAGGATATCGAGGTGGAGACCCTGCGCGAGAAGGACGTGCGCAAGGCGATTCCCCCGCTGCACGGCGCGCTGCTGAAGAACGAGCAGGACGTGCACCTGTTCGAGCGCCTCGCCTTCCTGGCCCGGCGCGAGCAGCGCTGACAGGAGCCGCGCCAGCCCATGGAGATGTCCGGCTTCCTGGTGATGCTGCTGGTCGTCGGCGCGCCCGTCGCCCTGTTTCTCGCCATGCGCCGGCCCGGCCGGACGGCAGGGCAGGTGCCGCCACCCGCGGACGGACGGCGTCCGCCGGATGATTTCGGCATGGCGCGCGAGCACGCCGAAGGCCCCGCTGCCGCTCAGCCCGATGCCGAGGCCTCCAGCAGCGCGGCGCTCAACGCGACCGCCGCCGCGGCCGGCGGCGCCTTCATTTTGGCGGTGGGCGCGGCGCGCCAGCACGCCGGCGAGGGCGGAGGCGAATCGCCCCAGGCCGGAATCGGCCATGGCGGCGACGGGCCCGGCTCCGGCGATGGCGGCGGCGGGGATGGCGACGGCGGGGGTGGCGCGGGAGGTGGCGGCGACTAGGGCGTGGACTCATAAGCTCTGAGCCATATGCGGGTTGAGGCGATGAGGACGGCTGCGAGGAAGTTTCGCGCGAGCTTGTCGAAGCGCGTGGCGATGCGTCGGAAGTGTTTGAGCTTGCAGAAGAAGCGCTCGATCTGGTTGCGCTGGCGGTAGATCGCCGGGTCGACGGAGCGCTGGACCTTGCGGTCCTTCTGGGTCGGGATGTGGGCGCACCCGCCGTGGTCGGCGACCAGGTCGACGATGGCTTTGGCGTCATAGCCGCGGTCGGCGACGAGCGCCGGGGCCGGCGGAACACCTTCCAGCAGCGCGGCGACCGCCGCCTTGTCGGAGGCCTGGCCGGCGGAGAGCACGATCCTCAGCGGCAGGCCGTCCTGGTTCACCAGGGCGTTGATCTTGGTGCTCAGTCCTCCACGAGACCGGCCGATGGCGTGATCCGGGCCCCCTTTTTTCCGCCGGCAGCGTGCTGGTGGGCGCGGATGATGGAGCTGTCGATCAGGTGCAGGGATTGGGGCGAGGCGGCCGCCAGCGCCTCGAAGACCTTCAGCCACACGCCCGCCTTCGCCCAACGGTTGTAGCGGTTGTAGACCGTGGTGTGCGGGCCGTAGCGCGCGGGCAGGTCGCGCCAGGGCGAGCCGGTCCGCAGCACGTAGAAGATCCCGTTGATCACCCGTCGATCGTCCACGCGGGCGACCCCGCGCGGCTTGTTCGGCAACAGCGGCGCGACCAACCGCCATTCCCCTTCGCTCAAATCGTAACGCGCCATCCAAAGGCTCCTCCCGGGAACCTTGAATCAGCGACGCCAGCATTCCGCAACCTTTATGGGTTCAGAACCTAGGCGGGTTGCACCCGCGCCCGGCGCCCGGAAGCGGCCGGCCCCGACAGTGGCGCCGCGATCCACGTTGGCCGGCCAGTGCCCGTCCGCGAGCTCTGCTCTCCCGGTGGGCTCAAGCGCGCTGCGATGCGACCTGCCCCCGGCCCACACCGTTTTGCGCACAAAAGAAAACAGGCGCCGAGGCGCCTGCTTCCGGAGACTTCATGGGGGAGACCGGGGCGGAGCGCGCCGCGCGGCTCACCACCAGGCCTTGCCGATGTTGAAGGTGTAGCTCAGCGAAACGCCGGCCATGAACTGGTTGGCGTCCGAGGTCAGCGGCGAGGAGGCGGCATCGCCCAGCAGGCGGCCGTAGGTGCCATAGACACCAGCCTCGAAGCCGTTGCGGAAATTGTAGGTCAGCTGCGCGGTGGCGCCGACGAGATCGAAGCCTGCGCCCGCGTTGTACACCGGCAGGAGGTTGCCCTGCACGATCCCCAGGGCCGACTGCACCGGCGTGACGCCGAAATAGGTTTCCATATAGCCCGACCCGCCATAGGTCAGGCGCGGACCGACAGCGAAGCGCCACTGGCCGGCGGGAATGATGACGTCCGCGCCCAGCAGGCCGCGGATGCCCTCGAATCCGCCCACGCCGTAGCGCAGCTCGGCGCGGGTGCGCAGCCAGTCGGTCACGTACCATTCGGCGAAGCCGCCGGCCTCGACCGCAATCCCGACGTCACCGGTGCCGGTGAGGCGGAAGGCGTCGTCCTCGTTGCGGCCCCAGTCGATGCGGCCCACGGCGCCGACCCGGAAGGTGCCGGTATCGAACAGGGCGATGGACGGGTTGTCGTCCACGCTGCGGAAGACGTTGAGCTGGCTCGCCTTGCGGATGGAGAAGATGAGGCCGGGGCGCACCGAGTAGCCGTCGGCGCCCGGATAGGTCGGCTCGACCTGGCCGGAGGCGCCGAGGGTGAGGTACCAATCCTCGTTCGCGGACGGCGCGACGGGCGTCGGCGGCGGCGGGGAAAACAGGTCCGCCGCCCCTGCGGGCAGGAAACCACCCGCCGAGAACACGGCGGCGAGCAGGGCGAAACGCAGCGACCGAAGCATGGATGACCTCTGAACCGGAACCTCGGCCATCCTGCAGCCGGGCCGTTTGCAAAATTCCCAATGCGGCGCAGCGCGCAACATCGTCACCAAGAGATGGCTAACGACCCGTTGCGTCAAGGCCGCGCCGGGCGATCGCCGACGGGCGTGGCAAAAGCGCAACGTCCGCCAGAACCGCCCGCCCTCATTGCGCGCGCCGGCGCCGGGACCACAGGAAGGCCGCCGTCACGCCCACCAGCGCGGCGGCAAGCCCGTACCATGTCAGCGCATATTCCAGATGACGGTTCGGAAAGGCGATGCGGGTCGCACCGCCCGCGGGAAGGCCGCCCGGCGCCTCGCCCGCCTCGGCGTCGAGCACGAACGGCGCGGCGCCGGTGAGGCCCGCCGCCGCTGCGATGCCAGTCGGGTCCATGCGATAGAAGGCACCGCGGGCGGCATCATTGGCGGGCACGAACCAGCTCGCCTCCTCCGGGAAGCGCAGCAGGCCCGTCACCTCCACCTCCCCTGACACCTGCCCCTCCCGCCGCGTCGCGGGATCGCGCCGATCAGCAGGCACGAAGCCGCGGTTGATGAGAATCGGCGGGCCATCGGTGCGCACGAGCGGCGTCACCACGAGGAAGCCCTGCCCCTTGAAGGGCCCCGGCGCATCCTCGCCGCGCACCGTGTAGACCAGCACCTCGCGGGCGTGGTCGAACGTGCCGCGCGCACGGATGCGGCGGTATTCATCCGCCTCACGCGTCAGCGCCGGCCAGCCGGCGGGCGGCGGCGGGGGCACCGGGGCGGCATGGATGCGCGCCGCCACCCGTACCAGCAGCTCCTCCTTCCAGGCGAGCCGTTCCAGCTGCCAGGTGCCGAGGCCGATAAGGATCAGGAAGGCGATTCCGGCCACGGCCAGCAGCACGAGCACCCCTGCCCCGCCGCGCGCCCGCACGCCGGACAGGGCGGTGTCGTCGCGATCGGTCACGGAGCGCGCTGGTCGAGCCGCCCCTCGGCGGCCTTGTGACGGTATTGCAGCGACACCATCATCGCCTTCAGCGGGCGCAGCAGGCCGAGCGTCACGATGAGGACCGCCGGCACCCACAGCAGGGCGTGCACCCACAGCGGCGGCTCATAGGCCGCCTCGACCCAGAATGCGCCGGCCACCACCACGAGGCCGGCAAACAGGATGACGAACACCGCAGGCCCGTCGCCGGAATCGGCGAAGCCGTAGTCGAGGCCGCAGGCGGTGCAGGAGGGAGCAAGATCGAGGAAGCCCTTGAACAGCGGCCCGCGCCCGCAGCGGGGGCACTTGCAGCCGAGGCCCGCCGCCAGGGGCGAAACCGGCTCGTAATAGGGCTCAACGGGCATCGGCAGGTTCCTCGGTGCCGGCCGGAACGGCGCCATCGCAGGATGGCGCCCGGCGGGCGGAAGACGGGGCCGGCGACCGGCCCCGCCGGTTCAGCGTCAGTGGCCGCCGGCGCCGCCGGAGCCCCACACGTAGATGAACGTGAACAGGAACAGCCACACCACGTCGACGAAGTGCCAGTACCAGGCCGCCGCCTCGAAGCCGAAATGCTTCTGGGGGGTGAAATCGCCCTGGTAGGCGCGGATGAGGCACACCGCCAGGAAGATGGTGCCGACGATCACATGGAAGCCGTGGAAGCCGGTGGCCATGTAGAAGGTGGAGCCATAGATGCTGCCCGCGAACGCGAAGTGCGCGTGCATGTACTCATAGGCCTGGGTCAGCGAGAACAGCACGCCGAGGATCACCGTGCACCACAGGCCCCACTTGAGGCCCTGCCGGTCGCCGTGCACGAGCGCATGGTGCGCCCAGGTGACGGTGGTGCCGGAGGTGAGCAGGATCAGCGTGTTCAGCAGCGGCAGGTGCCACGGATCGAGCGTCTCGATGCCCTTCGGGGGCCAATGGCCGCCAGTGAACTCCAGCCGCTGGAAGTTGATCGCCTCGCCCGAGAACAGCGAAGCGTCGAAGAAGGCCCAGAACCAGGCGACGAAGAACATCACCTCGGAGGCGATGAACAGGATGACGCCGTAGCGCAGGCCCAGCACCACCACGCGGGTGTGGAAGCCCTCGCGGCTCTCGTGCACCACATCGCGCCACCAGCCGAACATGGTGTAGAGCACGCCGAGGAAGCCGGCCATCATGATGAGCGCGGTGCCGCCGTGCATCCACACCACGGCGCCCGAGGTGAGGATGAGGGCGGAGACCGAGCCGATGATCGGCCACGGGCTCGGGTCCACCACGTGGTAGTCGTGCTGCTTGACGTGTGCCTCGGCCATGGTGAGCGGCCTCCCTTCCCCTGTCTCGCCCGGAACCGCCCGCATCGGGGCATCCGGTTGCCTGTTGCCCGGCCGTTCCCGGCCGCCTGATCATGTGCGCGGGCAAGCCCGCGCGGATTCTAGCCGCCCTGCGCGGGCTTGCCCGCCTTCTCCCCCACCCGTGCCACCGGCTTGTCCGAAGGCGCGGGGAAGAAGGTGTAGGAGAGCGTGATGTCGGTCAGCGTCTTCAGGTCGGGATCATCCGCGATGGCGGGATCCACGAAGAAGACCACCGGCATGTCCATGGTCTCGTTCGCGCCCAGCGCCTGCTCGTTGAAGCAGAAGCACTGCATCTTCACGAAATACGCGCCGGCCTGCGGGGGCGAGACGTTGTAGGTGGCGTTGCCGCGCGTCTCCACCGCCGAGCGGTTGGCCGCGGTGTAGTGGGCAAGGCTGGTGGCGCCGATCTTCACCGTCAGGTTGCGCTGGGCGGGCGCGAACTGCCACGGCAGGCCGGGCGCAACGTTGGCGTCGAAATGGACGGTGATGTCCCGGTCGATGGCCGCCGATGGCGTCGCGCTCACGCGCGTGGCGCCACCAAAACCGGTGAGCGCGCAGAACATGGCGTAGAGCGGCACCGAGGCATAGGTGACGCCCACCATGGCGGCAATGAAGGCCGCGCACGCCGACGCCACCAGCATGTGCCGGGAGCCCGCGCGTCGTGCACCCTGTGCCGCATCCGCCTCTTTCACGTGCGCCTCACCCATTGCTCCGCCTCGCGGTCCGTTTGCCCCCCGGACCCGACCGCCGCCCTAGAGCGGACGGTTCAGAACGTTCGGCCCCAGCTTGACGATGGTGACCACATAGAACAGCACCGCCAGGAACCCGAGCAGGCCGGCGATCGCGATGTTGCGCGCCCGCCGCCGCTTCAGCTGCTCCGGCGTCAGGACCACGCCCTCCTGCGGAGGCGGCGGCGACTTCTCGTCCCCGCTCATCGCATCAGCCCGCCGATGACAGCTTCGCCGAGCAGGGTGGCGAACAGCGCGAACAGATAGACGATGGAGAAGCCGAACAGCGCCTTGGCCGCCTTCACCGCCGTCTCGCCCTCGCGGCGGCGGAAGACACGCCAGGCGAGGTGGATCATCCAGCCGCCGGCGAGCACCGCTACCGCGCCATAGGCCCAGCCGGCATAGCCGAGCACGGTCGGCGAGGCGGCGAGCGGCACCAGGAACAGCGTGTAGAGCAGGATCTGGAGCCGCGTCTCGTCAGGCCCGGCGGTCACCGGCAGCATGGGCACGCCGGCGCGGGCGTAGTCGTCGGCGCGAAACAGCGCCAGCGCCCAGAAGTGCGGCGGGGTCCAGAAGAAGATGATGGCCACCAGCAGCACCGGCTCCAGCGACACGGAGCCCGAAGCGGCGGCCCAGGCCACCAGCGGCGGGAAGGCGCCGGCCGCGCCACCGATGACGATGTTCTGCGGCGTCGAGCGCTTCAGCCACATGGTGTAGATGACCACGTAGAAGAAGATGGTGAAGGCGAGCAGCGCGCCGGCGAGCGCGTTCACCAGAAGGCCCAGCACCACCACCGAGAAGGCGGACAGGGTGAGGCCGAAGGCGAGCGCCTCCTGCGGCGTCACGCGGCCGGAGGGCACCGGCCGCTTGCGGGTGCGCGACATGACCGCGTCGATGTCCGCGTCCCACCACATGTTGAGCGCGCCCGCGGCACCCGCGCCGACGGCGATGCACAGCAGCGCGGTGAAGGCGATGACGGGGTGCACGTCGCCGGGCGCGCGCACGAGGCCCACCAGCGCCGTGAAGATGACGAGCGACATCACGCGCGGCTTCAGCAGCTCGAAATAATCGCGCGGCGCGGCCAGCCCTTCGCCCGCCGCCGCGAAGGCGTACGGCTCGGAACCGCCCAGACCTGCCCGCTCGTCACTCATTCCCGAACTCCCTTGCGCGCGCATTTCGCGCCTGCTTCCTGCCGCCCGTCCGACGCCGCCCCGATTGTGCCTCGGGCTTGCGCCGGACCCTCCCGTTCCCCGTACGACGGCGGGCGGGAGATGGCTCACGCGCCTCTGCGGGCGCCTTGCCTGCCGCCGGAGCCGACCGCTCCGGAGGCGGATGAAGCCGCGGTTGCCCGCGGCTTCGGGGTCACGACCCGTGCCCTGCCCTCACTTGATGCGGGGCAGCACCTCGAACTGGTGGAACGGCGGCGGGGACGACAGGGTCCACTCCAGGGTGGTGGCGCCGGGACCCCACGGATTGTCACCGGCCTTCTCCTTGCGGATGAAGGCGATGGCCGTGCCGGTGAGGAAGATCAGCACCGCGACGCCGGAGATGTACGAGCCGATGGAGGACACGAAGTTCCAGCCGGCGAACGCGTCCGGATAGTCGGCATAGCGGCGCGGCATGCCGGCGAGGCCCAGGAAGTGCTGCGGGAAGAACACCAGGTTCACGCCGATGAAGGTGACCCAGAAGTGCAGCTTGCCCCAGAACTCGGGGATCATGTAGCCGCTCATCTTCGGGAACCAGTAGTACCAGCCGGCGAAGATGGCGAACACGGCGCCGAGCGACAGCACGTAGTGGAAGTGCGCCACCACATAGTAGGTGTCGTGCAGCGAGCGGTCGATGCCCGCATTCGACAGCACCACGCCGGTGACGCCACCGACCGTGAACAGGAAGATGAAGCCGATCGCCCACAGCATGGGGGTGCGGAACTGGATGGAGCCGCCCCACATGGTGGCGATCCACGAGAAGATCTTCACGCCTGTGGGCACCGCGATGATCATGGTCGCGGCCACGAAGTAGGACTGGGTGCCGGTGGACAGGCCCACCGTGTACATGTGGTGCGCCCACACCACGAAGCCCACCACGCCGATGGCGACCATGGCGTAGGCCATGCCGAGATAGCCGAACACGGGCTTGCGGGAGAAGGTGGACACGATGTGGGAGATCAGGCCGAACCCGGGCAGGATCAGGATGTACACCTCGGGGTGACCGAAGAACCAGAACAGGTGCTGGAACAGGATCGGGTCGCCGCCGCCGGCGGGGTCGAAGAAGGTGGTGCCGAAGTTGCGGTCGGTCAGCAGCATGGTGATGGCGCCGGCCAGCACAGGCAGCGACAGCAGCAGCAGGAAGCCGGTGATCAGCTGGGCCCAAGCGAACAGCGGCATCTTGTGCAGCGTCATGCCCGGGGCGCGCATGTTGAAGATGGTGGTGATGAGGTTGATGGCGCCGAGCAGCGAGGACGCGCCGGCGATGTGCAGGGAGAAGATCAGCAGGTCCATGGCCGGGCCGGGGTGGCCGAGCTTGGACGACAGCGGGGGATAGATGGTCCAGCCGCCGCCGAAGCCGTTGGACCCGGCCGCACCTTCCACGAACAGGGACGACACCGCCAGGATGAAGGCCGGCGGAAGCAGCCAGAAGGCGATGTTGTTGATGCGCGGGAACGCGGTGTCCGGCGCGCCGATCATCAGCGGGGCGAAGTAGTTGCCATAGCCGCCGATGAGCGCGGGCATCACCATGAAGAAGATCATGATGAGGCCGTGGGCCGTGGTGAACACGTTGAAGGTCTGCGGGTCGGAGAAGATCTGCATCCCGGGCTGCTGGAGCTCCATGCGGATGCCGATGGACAGGGCGCCGCCCACGATCCCCGCCACGATGGCGAAGACCAGGTACATGATGCCGATGTCCTTGTGATTGGTGGAGAAGACCCAGCGCTTCCATCCCGTGGGGATGTGCGCGTCCTCGTGCGCCGACCCGTAGGACCCGGCGCCGTGGGCCGCGTCATGGGTGCCGTGGGTATGGGTGACTGCCTCGCTGGCCATTCCCGCTATCCTTAAGATCTTGCGATGCCGGCGCCCGTCTCGCCGCATCGCCGCTTGCTTCACCGCCACCGGCCGCTGCGGATGGCGAAATTCCCGGATGGCGCCGGCGTGCAGCCGGCGCGCCCTCACCGCGCCGCGGCGTCGGCGAGCTTGCCCCTGGCGTCGGCGGCCGAGGCGAACTTGGCCTTGGCCTGCGCCAGCCAGGCCTCGAAATCGGCCTCGCTCACGGCGCGCACGGCGATCGGCATGAAGGCGTGGTCGCGCCCGCAGAGCTCCGAGCACTGGCCGTAATAGACGCCCTCGCGGGTGACCTTGAACCAGCTCTCGTTGAGGCGGCCCGGCATGGCGTCGATCTTCACGCCGAACGAGGGCACGGCGAAGGAATGGATCACGTCGGCGGCGGTCACCTGGATCCGCACCACCTTGTTGATCGGCACCACCACCTCGTTGTCCACCGCGAGGAGGCGCGGCTGGCCGGGCTTCAGGTCCTTCTCGGGCACGAGGTAGGAATCGAAGCCGAAGCCGCCGTTGTCCGGATATTCATAGGACCAGTACCACTGGTGGCCCGTCACCTTCACCGTGATGTCCGGCTTCGGGATGTTCAGCTCCAGATGCAGCAGCCGGAACGACGGGATGGCGATCAGCACCAGGATGAGCACCGGCACCACGGTCCACGCCACCTCGATCAGCGTGTTGTGGCTGGTCTTGGAGGGCACCGGATTGGCGCGCTCGTTGAAGCGCAGCACCACGATGGCCAGAAGCACCAGCACGAACAGCACGATGGACGTGATGATGACGAGCAGGAGCCAGTTGAAGTCGTGGATCTTGTCCATCACCGGCGTCGCGGCGCCCTGCAGGTTGATCTGCCAGGGACTCGGCTGGCCGGTCTCGGCGCGGGCGGCCACGCTCGCGAGCGCCGTTGCGGCGCAGGTGCCCGCGGCAAGGGCAACGGAGCGGAGGAACGACATCATCTTCAACGGCTCTCCCTGGCCCGGCGGATCGCATCCGCCGTCTTCGGACTGCCCGGCACGCTTCGCGGCGTGCCGAACCGGCCCACGAACGAAGTGTGCAGCCTGCTCGGCATTGCCGCCGGCATGTGCCTTGGTTTTTCCAGGCAGCCACTCTCCCTAGCTTTCATCAAACACAATTGGGTTCGCCTTGCAATCGCCCGGGGTTTGCCACCTGTGCGACAATAAGCCGGCTCACTCGGGCCCCCTGCGGAGTTCTGCCGCAGTGCCGCGCGGCAAGCCCGCGCGGGGGCAGGCTTCGGGGCGGAACGGTCCCGCTCCGGCAACGGCCGATCGGATTAAATTACGCTACGGAAGCGAGACAAAATGGCGCGCCGGAATCGCCGCGCAGGTACCTCCGGAAGGCCGCCGGGCGGGCATCCGGAAGCGACCTGAGGAGAATCTGCCCGCGCGGCCCGGAGGACACGCCGCTGCCGCATTGTTGACAGGATGCCCCGTCCATTAAGGCATTGGTTCAAAAAATCGGATAAGGCAGCATTTGCCCGGGCGCGCACCGGGTCCCTGCCGGAGCTTGCGATGGTCCTGACGTCTTCTGCCCGCCGTCTCGCCCCCCAAGGCCGTGCCGCTGGTCGCGCCGCCGGCCGGTGGCGCGCGAACGGGGGCCGCGCGCTCCGCGTGCTCGCCGGCGCCGCCGGTGCCCTCCTGACCATGCTCGTCGCCGCCGCCACGCCCGCCGCCGCGCAGGGCGTGGTGAAGTCGGTGCACGGCGAATGGCAGATCCGCTGCGACACGCCTCCCGGCGCGCAGAGCGAGCAGTGCGTGCTGCTGCAATCGGTGCAGGCCGAGGATCGCACGAACGTCGGCCTCACCGTCATCGTGCTCAAGACCGCCGACCAGAAGAGCCGCCTGCTGCGCGTGCTGGCGCCGCTCGGCGTGCTGCTGCCGGCGGGGCTCGGGCTCAAGATCGACGACCAGGACGTGGGCCGCGCCGGCTTCGTGCGCTGCCTGCCGAACGGGTGCGTCGCGGAGGTGGTGATGGACGATTCGCTCATCTCCCGCCTCAAGTCCGGCAAGCTCGCCACCTTCATCATCTTCCAGACGCCCGAGGAAGGCATCGGCGTGCCCCTCAGCCTCAATGGCTTCGGGCCGGGCTACGACGCGCTGCGCTGAGGCGCGGGCGACACGTCGCGGCCACACCGCCGGGCGCGGCGGGACCTGATCATCTTCCCCGGCCGCCGCGGCGGCCGGACCTGATCATCTTCCCCGGCCGCCGCGGCGGCCGGACATGCGTGCTGGCGTTGGGGACGAGGCGGCTCTAGCCTCTTGTGCGCCGCAGCAACGGCACGCTTTTGACATGCTTGCTGCGCACAAGTCGAAGCCGGATCGCGGTGCCGTGAACGCGGCGGCGATGCGGGGGCCGGTCGCCATCCGGGCAGACCGGCGGAGCCGAGCGGACGGGCGGGGAGACTGAGGGATGCACGGGGAAGAACGGGCACTGTTCGGCGCCGCGCTGGCCTTCCTGTGCGCCGCCGTCATCTCGGTGCCCATCGCCAAGCGCCTCGGCTTCTCTCCCGTCGTCGGTTATCTGCTGGTCGGCATCGCCATCGGCCCGGTGGGCTTCAATGTCGCCGACCCGAGCGTGGTCTCCACCGTCGCCGAGCTGGGCGTGGTGATGCTGCTGTTCCTGGTGGGACTGGAGCTGAAGCCGTCCAGCCTGCTGTCCATGGGCCATTTCATCTTCGGGCTCGGCACGGCGCAGCTGGTGCTGTCGGCGGCCGCCTTCGCGCTGCTGGCCTATTTCGGGCTCGGCTTCAATCCGGCCGCGGCGGTGGTCAGCGGCCTCGCCCTGTCGGTCTCGGGCACCGCCATCGCCCTGCAATTGCTGGGCGAACGGGGCGATCTCGCCTCGCCGTACGGCCAGCGCACCTTCTCCATCCTTCTGTTCCAGGACATCGCGGTGGTGCCGCTGCTGGCGCTGGTTCCGCTGATGGCCCCCGGCGGCGAGAGCGAGGTGGCGCGCGACCCCAAGGGCGCGCTGCTGGCCGCGGGCGTCGCGGTCGCCGCCATCGCCGTGATCGTGGTGGCGGGGCGCTATCTGCTCAATCCCCTGTTCCGCGTCCTTGCCCGCTCCGGCGCGCGCGAGGCCATGACGGCGGCGGCCCTGCTGGTGGTGCTCGGCGCCGCCGGCCTGATGGAGGCGGCGGGACTCTCTGCGGCGCTGGGCGCGTTCCTCGCCGGCCTTCTCCTCTCCGAAAGCACCTTCCGGCACGAGCTGGAAGCCAATGTGGACGCCTTCCGCGGCCTGCTGCTCGCCGTGTTCTTCATGAGCATCGGCATGTCGCTCGACATCAAGGTGGTGCTCACGCATGTCCCTGCCCTGCTGGTGGGCACGCTGGTGGTGTCCATCATCAAGTGCGTGGTGGTCTATCTGGTGTTCCGCGCCGACAACATCCGCCCGCCGGAATCGCTGAGCGCGGCGGTGGCGCTCATGTCGGCGGGCGAGTTCGCGTTCGTGCTGTTCCCGCTCGGGCTCGGCACCGGAATCCTCCGGTCGGAACAGGCGGCGCTGCTGATCGCGCTGGCGGCGCTCACCATGATTCTGGGCCCGCTCCTGTTCGCCGCGCTGACCCGCCTGCTGCCGCGCCTCACCCCGCCCGCCGCCGAGCCCCCGGCCGACGATTTCGCCGACGCCGACGGCTCGGTGCTGGTGATCGGCTTCGGCCGCTTCGGGCAGATCGTGTCCCAGTGCCTTTTGGCGCAGGACGTGAGCGTGACCATCATCGACAAGGACGTGGAGATGATCCAGAGCGCCGGCCGGTTCGGCGTTCACATCTATTACGGCGACGGCACCCGCCTCGATGTGCTGCGCGCCGCCGGGGCGGAGACCATGGAGGTCATCTGCATCTGCGTCGACAACAAGGAGGATGCCAACCGCATCGTCGAGGTGGTGCGCGCCTCCATGCCGTCGGCGCGCCTGTTCGTGCGCAGCTTCGACCGGGTGCACTCCATGGAGCTGCTGCGGCTGGGCGTGGACTTCGAGCTGCGCGAGACGCTCGAATCGGCGCTCTCCTTCGGCGCCCGCACGCTGGAGGCGCTGGGCGTCCCGGCCACCGCCGCCGCCGCCCGCATCGCCGACGTGCGGGTGCGCGACCGCTCCCGTCTGGAGCGCCAGCTGGAGGAAGGCATCTTCGCCGACGCCGACGTGTTCCACGGCCCGAAGAAGGTGGAGCCCGAGCCCCTCACCCAGCCGGAGAAGCGCGCCCGCCCGCTGAATCCGGAGGCGCAGGACATCCTCAGCCACGAAACCGAATTCTCGGGATGACGCCCTTCGCGCGGCGGTAACCGGTACAACCGCGTGGTGATTTCGGCGAGACGATGGCGTAAGGTTCCGCCACCGGGCTCACCGCCGGCATCGGGACGGGCGGGACGGACGGATGCCCCTTCCGTCCTCCGGGATCCCGCGGAGTCAAGCGTATGGACCAGTTCGTCGAGATGCTGCGGGCGGCCCAGGGCGGGCAGGCGCTGGAGAACATCGGCCGCATGTACGGCCTCTCGGCCCAGCAGGCCCAGACGGTGGCGGAGGCGGTCATGCCGGCCTTCGCCGAGGCCTTCCGGCAGGCGACCCAGTCGCCCGAGGCGCTCGCTTCGCTGATGACGCTGATGACCAGCGGTCCCTACGGTTCCTTCTATACCCAGCCCGCCGCCCCCCCGGCCGAGCTCTCCCGCGCCGGCAACGAGGCGCTGGATACGGTGTTCGGATCGTCCGAGGTGAGCCGCGCGGTCGCCTCCCATGTGGCGTCCTCCACCGGCCTCGGCGTCGCGGTGGTGAAGCAGATGATGCCCAGCTTCGCGACCCTGGTGGTGGGCGGGCTCGCCAAGTCGCTCGCCGCCTCCGGCGCGCTGCAGCAGATGATGGCGGCCATGCTCAGCCGCATGCCGGGCCAGACCAGCCAGCGCACGGCGCCGATCTCGTCCGGAAACCCGTGGATCGACGCCTTCCTCGCCTTCACCAGCACCGCCGCCGAGCAGGGCGGCAGGGCCTACGCCACCGGCAATCCGTGGGCCGATGCCTATGCGCAGATGATGTTCCAGCGCGCGGCGCCCGCCCCGCGCCCGGCGCCGGCCCCCGCTCCCGGGCCCGTCAATGCGTGGCAGGATGTGGTGAACGCCATGGCCCAGACCATGACGCAGGCCGGCGTTCCCCCGACCCGCACCCAGGCGCCGCCGGAGCCGCCGCCGCCTCCGCTGCTGCCGTTCCAGCATTTCTTCGCGCAGCTGTTCGCGCAGGGCTTTCCCCCGGCCTTCCCCGGGGTCGAGGACGGGCGCGGCTATTCCATCCCCGAGTTCTGGCTGGACATGATGCGCAGCGCCGCGGCGGCCACCGCCAAGCCGGTGCCGGCGCAGGAGACCCTGCCGCCGGAGCGTCCCCGCCTCGCCAAGCCCGGCAGCGGCGGCTCGAAATAGGCGAAGCCCGGCAGCGGCGGCGCGAAACAGGCGGCCGCGCCCTGCCCTTCCCGCATCCCGAAAAGAGAACGACCCGCGCCGGTTGCGGACGGCGCGGGTCGAAGTTCGGCGGATTCGAGGGGCGTCTCCGCCGGAGCTTGTGATGTCTGTGACACCGACCGTGCGGCCGGGCCGGAAGCCTCAGCTGCGCCGGTCGCGCATGCCCAAAGTCACCGCGGCACGGCGCTCGGTGGCGCGCAGCACGAGGACGCGGGTCGGGTCCTCGTGCAGGCGGGTGATGGACGCATCGCGCAGGTCGGCGCGGGTGATGCCGATGTCGCGCAGCATGTGATCGTCGAGACCGGCCAATTCGGCCATGACCTGCCGGCGCTCCAGCGCGCGGCCGATGGAACCCGTCGCATGCACGGCCTTGCGGGCCAGGGCGACGAGGCCGAGGCACAGGGCTGCGGCCATCTCGCCAGCGGGGGCGTAGACAATTCTGCGGGTTTCACCATGGATGGTCATGCGGGTCTCCTTGCCGGGGGTGAGGTTCCGGCGCCTCCTTTCACGGGCCTGAAATCTGCGCCGCGCCAGCTTCCCGGGGCCACCCGGTTTCGCCAGCTGCGTGCGGCCCGCCTCTTCTGGACCCGCCCGACAAATCAAGCTAGCGAATGTTTTTCATTTCAAATATCATCATCGTTGATGAATGAAGGGAGTGCGCACCCATGACGGCGATGCTTGACCCGGACCAGCTGCGCACCTTCGTCGCCATCGCCGAGACCGGCAGCTTCACCCGCGCGGCCGAGGTGGTGCACAAGACCCAATCGGCCGTTTCGATGCAGATGAAGCGGCTGGAGGAGCGTGTCGGCCGGCCGGTGTTCGTGCGCGACGGCCGCGCCTCCCGCCTGACCGAGGATGGCGAGCGCCTGCTGGATTTCGCCCGTCGCATCGTCAAGCTGAACGTGGAGGCGGTGTCGAGCTTCGCCGATGCGGCTCTCTCCGGCCGGGTCTGCCTCGGCGTGCCCGACGATTACGCCGACCGTTACCTGCCGGACATCATGGCGCGGTTCTCGCGCACCCATCCCTCGGTGGAGCTCACCGTCATCTGCGAGCCGTCGAGCGAGCTGGTGCAGCACATCGCCGGCGGCACGCTGGACCTCGCCATCATCACCGCCACCGAGATCACCGCCCGCAACGCCCATGTCATCCGGCGCGAGCGGCTCATGTGGGTGTCGTCGGCGCGGCACGCGGTCCATCTGGAGACGCCGGTGCCGCTGGCGCTTGGGCGCACCACCTGCCAGTGGCGGGAGATCGCCGTCTCGCGGCTCGCCGGCGCCGGGCGCGGCCACCGCATCCTCTACACCAGCCCCAACAGCGGCGCGGTGGCGGCCGCGGTGCTGGCGGGCCTTGCGGTGTCGGTGCTGCCGGAATCGGCGCTGCGGCCGGGCATGCGGGTGCTCGGCATCGCCGACGGCTACCCGCCCCTGCCCCCCTGCGACATCGGCCTGCTGCGCAACCGGCACGAGCCTTCCATGCTGGCCGATGCGCTGGCGCAGCACATCGTGCAGGGGCTCGACAACCTCACCGAGGTGGAGGCAGCCCAATAGCGGTCTGCGTTACCAGCCGCCTGTTGCCAGCCGCCCGTTGCCAGCCGCCCGTTGCCTGGGCCCTTGCGGGCGGCGCGTCAGGCGGCGGCCGCCGTCACCTGCTGGACGGGTGCGACCGGCCCCGTCCGGCTGTCCAGCGCCTCGTTGATGACATCCCAGATCTGGCGAAGGCGGCGCACGTGCAGGTCATCGCGCAGATAGGCGACGATCGCGCTCAGCTCGTCGGTCTCATCGAGCGTGCGCTCGCCGCTTTCGCCCACACCGCGCGCCGGCCGCGCCCCCGGATCCTCCGGCTCGTGCACGCAGAGAATGCGGGACAATTGACGCGCAAGGTTCCTGTTGTAGAGGCATCGCTCGAGGTCGAAGATCGTCCGCACCCCCATTTCACGCAGGCGAAGAGCCTTCGGGGAGCCGACGGCGACAATCAACTGCGCCTGCGAGACCCAGTCGATGACCTCGTAAAGACTGTAGGGCGTCTCCACGAACAGCTGGATCGGGTTGAAGGTGGCGAGATTCTGCACATCCTCGATCTCGAATTCCGACAACCTGAGCTTCATGAAGGCATCGATGCCGCCGATCATGTCCAGCGGCATCTCCTCCTGCATGTCCCGGCTCGCCCTGCTCACGCGTTTCTGCTGGATCCACGGGAACTTGGCGACGGCCGCGCTCAGAAACAGATCCGGCACGAAGCCGATGATCACCGCCACGATGGGCTGGGCCACGGCATCGGACAGCAGAGGGATGGAGCTCGCATACAGCGCACCGGCAATAATCAAGGCCAGCATGATGTGCGACATGCAGTAGAAGAACGACATGGGCGACAGGTCGAAGTTCGAGACGCGCTTGACCAGGTAGCAGAAGGTCCAGACATAGGCGCCGAGAAACGCCGCGCACAGAACCCACCTGAGGCTGATGTCCGCTCCCTCCCGGCGCCAGTCGACGATGGCGAACGGGCGCTCGGGGTTCAGGATGAGCGCGAAGAACACGAACGACACGATGACGAACAGCAATACCGGCAGCACGAAATGGACGCGATTCTTCGCATCGAAATGCTCGTCGGCCCGGACCGGATTGTCTTCCGGATAATACTTCCACTTCACCAGATCGAACGACGGAAGGATGGGGATCTGTCCGTTCATGTTGGTGACGGATTTGAACAGCGCTTCCAGGTCGCGCACGACCTCGCGCCGGAACGCCTTGACGTTCAGTCTGCCGACAAAGATCGCGAATGGCACCACGAGACTGAATGTCACGACAAGTGCGGACCGGATCATCTGGTCGTACGACATGCTTCCCCCCTGCCGCCCGAACGGTGGCACCTGCCTTCATGCAAGTATAGGGATATGCAACCTTAAAATGCACGCCGTTTCTTACACGCTCTCGGCGTAGCGCTCGTAGGCGTCCTCGACGGTGAGGATGTGCGCGCGCATGGCGGCGGCGGCGGCCTCCTTGTCGGCGCGCAGGACGGCGCGCACCACGCGGTCGTGCTCCTCGTAGGAGCGGGCGAGACGGCCAAGGGTGCGGAACTGGGCGCGGCGGAACGGCTGCACGCGGGCCCGCGTCGCCAGCGTCAGCTCGGCCAGATAGTCGTTGTGGCTGCCGGCATAGAGGGTGGTGTGGAAGCGCTCGTTGAGCACCGTGTAGCTGCGCTCGTCGCCGCGCCGGGTGAGGTCGGCGAGCTCGGCGTGGATGGATTCGAGCCCCGCGCGCTCCGCCGCCGTCATGTTCACCGCGGCGAGCCCGGCACACAGGGCTTCCAGCTCGGCCATCACGTCGAACATGCCGCGCAGCCGCTCCAGCGAGGGCTGGGCGACCAGCGCGCTGCGATGGGGCCGCGCCTCCACCAGCCCGGAGGCGGCAAGGTCGCGCAGCGCCTCGCGCACCGGCGTGCGGGAGACGCCATAGCGCTTGGCGATCTCCACCTCCTCCAGCGCGGTGCCGGGGGCGAGGCGGCCGCGCACGATGTCGTCGGCGATCTGGAGCCGCAGCTCCTCGGTCCGCGTCACCGGCCGGCCGGCGGCGCGGCGCTTGCGGGCGCGGGGAGCGGGAGCGGTGCCCTTTGCGGGCTGCGGCGTCAGGAGCGTCATGGGGGAAAACTACCCGAATTCGGGCTCGGCGCGAAATCCGGTCCAGCCCGTAAGGCTTTTGGCGGCATCGCCGCGGCGTCCGGTTGTTCAGCCTGGCTCGGCAATCATGGAGACGTGCGCGGCGACCACGCGCCAGCCATCGGCCAAGCGCACCCAGGTCTGCTGCTGGCGCCCCACGAGGCCGGGCGCGCTCTCGCGCCGGAACAGGGTGGAGGCCACCGCGAAATCCCGCCCGTAGGTGGTGATCAGCGTGCTCTCCAGCAGGCGCGCGAGCCCCACCGGCGAGCGGGCGCGGCGGAAGGCGCGGATGGCCTCCATGCCGTAGAGGTTCTCGCCGCCACCGTAGCGGATGGTACGCGGATCGTCGTGGAACAGCGCCTCGAGCGTCGCCACGTCGTTGCCCACCAGTGCCGCCTCGTAGCGGGCGAAGGCGGCTTCCACCTCCGCCTTCACCTCGGGAATGTCGATATCCATCGCTCGGTCTCCCTAAAGGCTGGCCACCGGCGCGCGGGCGATGCCCTCCCGCTCTAGCGCGGCGGCCACCCGCAGCGCCAGGTCCTCCCGCCACGGCGGGGCGATGACCTGCACGGCGATGGGCAGATGGGCCGCCTCCCCCGCCTGCACCCACACCGGCGCCGCCACCACCGGCAGGCCGATGAAGGAGATGGGCTGGGTGAACAGGCCGAGATTCGGCCGCACCAGCATCTCCTCCCCGCCCAGCACGAAGGTCTTCTGGCCGAGGCGCGGGGCGCGGCAGGGGGTGGCCGGGGCGATCAGCACGTCCCACTCGTGGAACAGCTTCAGCATCTCGGCGCGGAAATGCCGGCGGAAGCGCTGGGCCGCATCCACCCACGAGGCGGGGATGGCGAGGCCGGCGAACAGGCGGTCGCGCACCGCCGGGTCGAAATCCTGCGGGCGGGTCGCAAGGCGACGGGCGTGCAGGCTCGCGCCTTCGGCCGCGGTGATGATGAAGGCGGAGGCGCGGGCGCGGGCGGCGTCCGGGATGTCCACCATGTCCCCAGCGCCGAGCACGGCCGCCACCGCATCCACCGCTGCCAGCGCCTCCGGCAGGGCGCGGGCACGGAAATAGCCGCCGGCCACGCCAATCTTCAGCCCGCCGATGCCACCGTCGATCTGCGCCGAGACCGGCTCGAAAGGGCGCGGCGTCTGGCCGGGGTCGCGCACGTCCTCGCCCTGCATGGCGTCGTAGGAAGCCGCGAGGTCCGCCACCGAGCGGGCGAACGGGCCGAGATGGTCCAGCGCGGTGACGAACGGAAAGCTGCCGCCGCGCGACAGCCGCCCGAAGGTCGGCTTCAGCCCGAACGTGCCGCACAGGGACGACGGCACGCGGATGGAGCCGTTGGTGTCGGAGCCGAGCGCGATCGGCACCAGTCCCGCCGCCACCGCCGCGCCGGAGCCGCCGGACGAGCCACCGGCCATGCGGGAGAGGTCGTGCGGGTTGCGCGAGGGACCGTCGTGGACGTTCTCCCCGGTGAAGTCGTAGGCGTATTCACCCATGTTGAGCGCGCCCACCAGCACCGCGCCGGCCGCCTCCATCTTCGCCACCAGCGTGGCATCGGCGGTGGAAGGGGGCAGCTCGCGGTTGATACGCGATCCCGCCCGCGTGGGCAGGCCCTCCACGTCGAACAGGTTCTTCACCGCGAACGGCACGCCGGCGAGCGGGCCCGGGGCCTCCCCGGCAGCGCGGCGGGCGTCCACCGCATCGGCGGTGGCGCGGGCGCGCTCGGCGGTGACGTCGGTGAAGGCGTTGACTGCGGGGTCGACGGCGGCGATGCGGGCCAGCACGGCCTCCGTCACCGCCCGGGCGGAAACCGCGCCGGAGGAGACGGCGGCCGCGATCTCGCTGGCGGCGGCGGTGGCGAGGGCGGCGGCGCCGGGCTCGGTCAGGGGGGCGTTCATCCGGGCCTCACGGGCGATAGACGGGGGCGGGCTCCTCGGCATCGCCGAGGTCGAGGCTGCGCACCAGCACCGCCGCATCGGCGATGGCGCGCAGGTAGGACAGGGCCTCGGTGCGCCATTCCGGCAGGGGGCTGATGCCGCCAGCCGCAAGCGCGCCATCGAGCAGCTTCTCGAGGGCCGCGTCCTCCACGCGCGGGAGGGTGACTTCCTGTGCCATGGCGAACCTCAGACCGGGGGATGGGGAATGGCGGCGATGAGCTCGCGCGTGTAGGGGTCCTTCGGCGCCTCCAGCACGTCGCGCGCGGTCCCCTCCTCCACGATGCGCCCCTGCCGCATGACGATGACGCGATCGCACAACAGGTTCACCACGTGGAGATCGTGGGAGACGAACAGATAGCTCATGCCAAGGCGGTGCTTCAGCTCTTCCAGGAGGTTGAGCACCACCGCCTGCACCGACACGTCGAGCGCCGCCGTCGGTTCGTCGAGGATCACGAGATCCGGGTCGAGGGCGATGGCGCGGGCGATGCCGATGCGCGCCTTCTGGCCGCCTGAAAGCTGGTGCGGGAAGCGCTCCAGCAGGTTCGCCGGTAGGCCCACCATCTCGGCCAGCTCATGCACGCGCGCGCGCAGCTTCGCGCCGCCGGAATAGCCGCCCATGCGCAGCAGAGGATCGGCGATGGCGCGCTCGGCGGTGTAGCGCGGGTTGAGGCTCTCGGTCGGGTCCTGGAACACCATCTGGATGCGCCGGCGCATGGGATGGCGCGCAAAGTCCCTGGCCGGCACGGCGCTGATGTCCTCACCGGCGAAGGTGATGCGGCCGGAGGTGGGATCGGCAAGGCGCATCACCATGGTGGAGGTGGTGGACTTGCCGCAGCCGCTCTCGCCCACGAGGCCGACGCTCTCGCCCTTCAGCACTGCGAAGGAGATGTCGTCCACCGCGCGGAAGATGCGGTCGGCGGGCGGCACCGTCTGGCCCTTCAGCCGGGCGAGGAAGGCCGAGGGGGCGCCCTGGCGGGGATATTCCTTCACCAGCTGCTGCACCTCGAGCAGCACCTTCTGCGCCGGGGCGGGCGCGGCGGCGGTTGCCGCGACGCTGCCCACCCCCTCGCCCGCGAGCGGGGGATCGCCGGGAAGGGGGTGGGCCTCCGCCGGGGACGCCGCGGGCGCCGCGTCCTCCGGCAGGAGATCCCTGAGGGTGATGCCGGGGCGCGGCGTGGCGCGCATGAGCTTGCGGGTGTAGGGGTGCTGCGGATCGCGGAAGATGCGCTCGGCGGGCGCGGTCTCCACCACCTTGCCCTTCTCCATCACCATCACCGTGTCGCAATAGGCGGCGGCAAGGCCGAGGTCGTGGGTGATGAGGATGGTGGACATGCCGCGCTCGCGGGTGAGCTCGGTCACGAGGTCCATCACCGCCTTCTGGGTGGTCACGTCGAGGCCGGTGGTGGGCTCGTCGGCGATCATCAGCTGCGGCCGGCAGGCGAGCGCGAGCGCGATCACGATGCGCTGGCACATGCCGCCGGACAATTCGAACGGATAGGCGTGGTAGCGGTCCTCCGGCCGGGCGATGCGCACCTGCTTGAGGATGTCGATCACCTTCTCCTTCACGTTGCGCGGGTCCGCCTGCACGTGCTGGAGCAGCACGTCGCCGATCTGCGCGCCCACGGTGCGGATGGGGTTCAGCGCCGCCCGCGGGTTCTGGAAGATCATCGACATCTCGCGCCCGCGCAGGTCGCGCATGGCGCTTTCCGGCGCGTGGGCCACGTCGATGCCCGAGAAGGTGATGGCTCCCTCCGCGATGCGCCCCGCCCGGTCGAGGATGCGCATCACCGTGTAGGAGGTCACCGACTTGCCCGAGCCGCTCTCGCCCACGATGCCGAGCGTCTCGCCCTTGGCGAGGGTGAGGTTGACGTTGCTCACGGCCGTCACCGTGCCGCGGCGGGTGGCGAACTCGACGGTGAGGTCGCGCACCTCCAGCAGCGGGCCACTCGGCGCTTCCGAGGACTTGGCGGCGTGTTCCTTCACGTCCACAACTCCATGCATGGCGGCCTCCATCAGGTGCGACGCTGGGGATCGACGATGTCGCGCAGACCGTCGCCCAGGAGGTTGAAGCAGAACACCGCGAACATGAGCGCGAGGCCGGGGAACAGCGCGATCCACCATTCGCCCGAGACGATGTAGGCCGCGCCCTCCGCCACCATGATCCCCCATTCCGGGGTGGGCGGGCGCACGCCGAGGCCGATGAAGGAGAGGCCCGCCGCGTTGAGGATGGCGTAGCCCATGGTCAGCGACATCTGAACCATCATGATGGGCATGATGTTCGGCAGGATGGTCGTGAGCAGGATGCGCCAGTCCGAATTGCCGGTGAGGCGCGCCGCCTGCACGTAGCCGGCATTGCGGCGGATGGCGGCTTCCGACTTCGCCACGCGCACATAGAGCGGGAAGTTGATGATGGCGGTGGCGATGACGATGTTCGTCACCGTGTTGCCCAGCGCCGCCACGATGCCCATGGCCAGCACGAACAGCGGGAAGGCCATGATGGTGTCGGAGATGCGGCCGATGATGCGGTCCGTCCACCCGCCGAAGAAGCCGGAGGCGATGCCGGCGATGCCGCCCGCCGCGAACACCAGCGCCACCGAGAACACGGCGATGGCCATGTCGAGCCTTGTCGCCACGATGACGCGGGAGAAGATGTCCCGCCCGAGGTTGTCGGTGCCGAACCAGTGGGCGGCGGAGGGCGGCTGCAGCGCCGCCACCGTGTCGGACGCCAGCGGATCGTAGGGCACGATGAACGGCCCGGCGAGGGAGCATACCACCAGCACCACGAACATGCCGAAGGCGATGCCGGTGACGGGATTGTCGGAGATGACGTAGCGCGCGTGGGCCAGCGTCGCGGCGAGGCCGCGCGGCGCGCTCTGGGTGTCGGCAGTGGCGAGGGTCATGCTTCGCTCCGCGCGCGGGGATCGATGATGCCGTAGGCGATGTCGATCAGGAGGTTGAGGACCACGTAGAGGATCGCCATGGCGAGCACGAAGCCCTGCACCGGCGCGTAATCGGAGGTGATGAGCGCCTCCACCGCATAGGAGCCGATGCCCGGCCAGGCGAACACCTTCTCCACCAGCACGTTGGCGCCGAGCAGGAAGGAGAACACCATGCCCAGCGTCGTCACCACCGGCAGCATGGCATTGCGGAAGGCGTAGGTGAGGATCACCGTCGTATCCGTGAGGCCGGCGGCGCGGGCGGTGCGCACGAACTCGGAGGACAGCACCGAGAGCATGGAGGCGCGCGTCATGCGGGCGATGGGCGCCAGCGCGAAGATGGCGAGCGTGATGGCCGGCACCGCCAGCTGCGCCAGCGCGGCGCGGAAGGTGTCGAGGTCGCGGGCGATCAGGCTGTCGATCAGATAGAAGCCTGTCACCGTGTCGGGCGCCGAGTAGAACACGTCCAGCCGCCCCAGCGGCGCCGGCGCCCAGCCGAGCTTGAAGTAGAACACGTAGACCAGCAGCAGGCCGGTGAAGAACACCGGCAGCGACACGCCCGCCGTGGTGATGATGCGGCAGGAATGGTCCACCCATGACCCCTGCTTCACCGCCGCGAGGATGCCGAACGGCACCGCGATGGCGAGCGCCAGCACGAGGCCCGCGAGCGTCAATTCGGCAGAGGCCGGCAGGCGCGCGGCGATCTCGGTCGCCACCGGCTGGCCGGTGGAGAGCGAGGCGCCCAGATCCCCCTTCGCCAGGGCGGAGACATAATCCACGAACTGCGCCGGCAGCGGCTTGTCGAGGCCGAGCTTGGTGCGGATCTCGGCGATGGCCTGCGGGGTTGCGGCTGGCCCGGCGAAATAGGACGCCGTATCCCCCGGCAGCACGCGGGTGAGCAGGAAGGTGACGATCACCACGCCGATCAGGCTCGGCACGGCGGTGGCAAGGCGACTGCCCAGGAGCTTCAGCATGGTCCGGTCCTTCTCGACTGGAGAACGGGCCGGCATGCAGAGCCCGGCCCCGGAGCGCGATCCGGCCAGACCGGCCGGCCTGATCAGATCGCCTTCCCAACTCAACGGCGGAGGCCGCGTTTTCCGATGCGAAACGAGGGTGATCGGATCGGCGCGAACCCTGCCTCCGGCCGCTCCCGCGCGGGGAGCGGCGATCTGGTGGCGCCCTCGGCCGGGCGTGAGGACGCCGGGCTCGGGGGCGGAGCGGTCCGGCGGCCCTCCGACGGGGAGGAGCGCCGCCGATCCGGGACGACCCGGTGGGCCGTCCCGGCACTGTGCGGCCCCCTCCCCGCCGGGCGGGACAAGGGGCGGCCGCTCAGCCCTTCTGGAAGGCGCGATAGTCCAGCCGGCGATGGAACCAGTATTCGTAGCCGGTGATGTTCTTCTGCATCGCGACGTTCACGTACGGCTGGTACAGCGGGATGCGCGGCACGTCGGCGAAGGCGAGATCCACCATGCCCTTCACGTCGGCATCATACGCCGCCTTGTCGCCGTTGGCCGCCGCCGCGCGCGCCCCGTCGATGAAGGCATCCATGGCCGCGGACTGGTAGCTCATGGTGTTGAAGACTGAATTCGAGCCGTGGTAGCACCAGAAGAAGAAGTATTCTGGATAATCCAGCCAGCCCGAGAACACGTTGGTGTAGAGCGGCAGCACCTTCTTGTTCAGCTCGGTCCGCCAGTTTGCGCCGGGGATCTTGTTGATGCCGGTCTTGATGCCGATCTGCGCCAGGTTTTCCTGCAGCAGCACGCAGATGGGCTCGTTGACGCCGGCAAATCCGAGGTCGAAGGAGAGCGTGGTCTCGAACCCGTCGGGGTAGCCCGCCTCCGCGAGGAGCTGCTTGGCCTTGGCGAGATCGGTGGTGAACTTGGTGGGCTGCGGCCAGGCCACCTTGGTCTGGGTGTCGGCCGGCGCGCCGAACATCGGCTTGGCGAGGCCGAACAGGGCCGCGTCCATGATCTTCTGGTAGGGGATGGCATAGGCGATGGCCTGGCGCACCTTCGGATTGTCGAAGGGCGGGGTCTTCACGTTCATGCCGATGTACTGGACGCCGTTGGAATACGGCACCGAGGTGATGTTCAGCTTGCCCGCCTGCTTCATCTCCACGAAGTCCTTGCTCGGCAGGTCGTAGGAGATGTCGGCGTCGCCGCGCTCCAGCAGCGCCCGGCGGTTGCCGGCGGACGGCACCATGCGCCAGATCACGCGCTTGATCTTGGGCAGCGGGCCGCCCTTCCAGTCCTCGAAGCGCTCGAAGATCACCTCGGTGCCGGGCGTCCACTTGGTGACGCGGTAGGCACCGGAGCCGGCGGTGTTCTGCTTGGTGTACTCGAGGCCCCAGGGGTCCTTCTCCGTGGCGTTCTTCTTCACCAGCTCGGAATTGATGACGCAGGGCACGATGACGGCGAGGTCGGGGATGGTCAGCCGGTCCTTGCGCAGGAAGTCCACGCGCACGGTGTGGTCGTCCACCACCACGAACTGCTCGGGCTTCTCCAGCGAGCCGGCCTTCATCTGGAAGGTGGGGAAGCCACCCACCGAGACGGCGCGGTCCAGCGACCACTTCACGTCCTTGGCGGTGACGGGGGTGCCGTCCTGGAAGGTGGCGTTCTTCTTCAGCTTGAAGGTGACCGACATGTCACCGATGTTCATGTCCTCGGCAAGCTCGCCCTTGAGCTTGTCGCGGTCGTAGTAGCGCACGCCGTCCTTCTCGGTCATCTCGTGGGTGATGAGCCGGTCATAGGTGTTCCAGCTGGCCTCGTAGCCGGGGACGTTGGTGCCGACGCCGTGGATGTCGAGATTGTTCGGCCCGCTCTCGGAGACGATCAGCAGCGTCTCGTTGCGCGCCTGCGCCTTGGCCGGGGAGAACACCGCCGGGGCGGCGACGCCGGCTCCGGAGGCGACGGCGGTGGCGGACGCGGACTTCATGAATTCGCGGCGGTTCATCGGACGACATCCCAGATGGTGACAGTCGCCGCTTCCCATTCAAGTCGCGTGCCAATTGCATACAAAAATGCAGTTTTGTTTTACTTTCATTGACTTAATTGCATATCGCGCAGCGCTCACCCTCGGAGCACGAATATGATTTGCACTGTTTTTAATCATATATGTGCCGATTGTATGCAATTATATGCCGCAAGGAGCGGCCCACCCTGCCCCCGCTTCAGGCAGGGGTGCGGGGGGCGGGGTGCTCGGCACGCCATGCGGCCATGAGGCGCCGGTACCGGAGGGTGGAAACCGGGAGCAGCACCAGGTACAGCAGCGAGCACACCGACAGCACGATCCACGGATAGCTCGCCAGCAGCGCAAAAAAGAGCGCGACAGCCACGAAAAGCGGCAGCACCAGCTCACGCCGCACGCGCCGTCCCAGCGTCTTGCCGGACCACGCGGGCACCGTGGAGATCATCAGGAAGGCGATGGCGAGCGTGTAGATCAGGGCGATGGGCGCGCTCACCCCGCCGTGCGGCACGCCCACCAGCTCCAGATAGATGGGCAACAGCACCGTGATGGCACCGGCCGGCGCCGGGATGCCGGTGAAGAAGTCGCCGGCGAAGGGCGGCTTGTCCGGGTCATCCAGCATCACGTTGAAGCGCGCGAGGCGCAGCGCCGCGCAGATGGCGTAGGCGAGCGCGGCGATCCACCCCACCGAGCCGGCCTCGTTCAGCCCCCAGAAATAGAGCATCAGCGCGGGCACGCAGCCGAAGTTCACGAAGTCGGCGAGGCTGTCGAGCTCGGCGCCGAAGCGCGAGGTGCCCTTGAGCGCGCGGGCGAGCCGCCCGTCCACCCCGTCCAGGAGCGCCGCGAACACGATGGCCGCGAGCGCCAGCTCGATCCGCTCCTCGATGGCGAGGCGCACCGCCGTCAGCCCCGAGCACAGGGCCAGCAGGGTGACGAGATTGGGCAGCAGCACCCGGAGCGGCACGCGGCCGAACCGGCCGAAGCGCGGGCGGCCCTGCGGATCGAACGGGGGAAAGGGCGTCTCCATCAGCTCACCCGGTAGGCGGTCTCGCGCGGCTGCTGGGCCGTGAGATCGCACAGGATGGTCTCGCCCGCCACCGTCAGCTGGCCCTCGCTGACCTGGATGCGGGTGCCCACGGGCAGGTAGACGTCCACGCGCGAGCCGAAGCGGATCAGGCCGAAGCGCTCGCCGGCGCCGATCGACTCACCCTCGCGCACGAAGGAGACGATGCGGCGGGCGATGAGGCCGGCGATCTGCACCACGCCCACGCGGCACAGCGGCGTGGAGAGCACGAGGCCGTTGCGCTCGTTGTCCTCGCTCGCCTTGTCGAGGTCGGCATTGAGGAACAGGCCCGGCTTGTAGGCGAGCCGCTCGATTCGGCCGGTCACCGGCGCGCGGTTCACGTGGACGTTGAACACGTTCATGAAGATGGAGATGCGCAGCAGCGGCTCGTCCGAGAGGTCGAGCTCGCGCGGGGGCTTGGCAAGGCCCACCTGGGAGATGCGCCCGTCCGCCGGCGCCACCACCAGCCCCTCGCGCACCGGCGTCACGCGCGGCGGATCGCGGAAGAACAGGGCGGTCCAGATGGCGAGGCCCACCGCGATCATGCCGAGGAAGGTGGAGACCCACAAAAGAACCAGCGCGATCACGACCGCGATGGCGATGAAGGGATAGCCTTCCCGGTGGATGGGCACGAGCGACTTGCGGATGGTGGTGACGAGCGACAACAGGGCCTCCGTGGCGCCCCGCGGCGCCGGCTGAGGGCACAGGTAGTGAGGGCCGGCCCCGCCGTCAAATGTCCGTGCGCCGGCAAGCCCGCCCGGTCCCTCCCGCGGCCGCGTCCTGCCGGTGCGTTCCGGGCTATCTCCGGGCCGCGCCTCCTCCGCCACCTCGCGGGAAAACCGGCGCGGCGGCGCGCCGCGCTCCGCGCCCTCGCGGCGGTGGCCGCCCGTCCGGGTTCTCACTGCCCGCCGCGCCGGTCGGCGGACATATTGACACGGCGCAAGGTCCGTCCTTGCGTCATGGGGCCAGGCTCGCCCGCGAGGCAGACAAGAGTCGGTGGAGGAAACCATGTCGGATCATCGCGTCTTCAACGTGCTGTTCCTGTGCACGACCAACTGCGCCCGCTCGCTGATGGCGGAATGCATCCTGAACCGGATCGGCGAGGGCCACTTCCGCGCCTGGTCGGCCGGCGTCGAGCCTGCCGCGGAGGCGCATCCGGAGGCCCTGAAGCTGCTCGGCGGCCTCAGCTACGACACCTCCGGCCTGCGCCCGAAGAGCTGGACCGAGTACGCCCGGCCGGACGCGCCGCATTTCGATTTCGTCTTCACCGTGTGCGACGACGCGGCCGACGAGACCTGCGCCACCCTGCCGGGCGAGCCGTGGCACCGGATGTCGGCGCACTGGGGCATTCCGGACCCCAAGCTGGCGCACGGCCGGGGCATCGACATCGCCCTGGCCTTCGCCGAAGCCTATCGCCTGCTGCACCAGCGCGTCTCCATCTTCGCCGCGCTGCCGGTGCGCTCGCTGGACCGGCTGGCCCTGCAGGAGCATCTGGAGGCGATCGGCCGCGCCGAGCTGCCACCCCAGGCGCAGGCGGGCTGACGCCTCAGCCGGCGCCGCGGCGAAAGGCTCCGGGGCTGGCGCCGGTCCATTTGCGGAAGGCGCGATGGAAGGCGCTGGGCTCGGAAAAGCCCAGCTCGGCGGCGATCTCGCCCACGGGGCGCGCGGTGGCGCGCAGCAGTTCCTCGGCCCGGACGCGGCGCAGCTCGTCCTTGATGTCGCGGTAGGGGTGCCCTTCCTGCGCCAGCCGGCGGCGCAGGGTGGAGGCCGGCATCCGCAGCTGGCGGGCGAGCGTGTCGAAATCCGGCCAGCCGCCGGCCGGCGCCTCGCGCAGCCGCGCCCGCACCCGCGCCGCGATGCCCGCGTCGTGGCGGTAGCGCACCAGGATGTTGGCCGGCGCGCCACGCAGGAACTCCTTCAGCGCCCGCTCGTTGCGCGCCGTGGGCAGGCTGAGGAAATCGGCATCGAAGGCGAGGCGGCTCTGCGGCGCGTGAAACCGCACCGGCGCGCCGAAGAACAGCCGGTAGTCGGCCTCGTGCTCCGGCGGGCCGCAGCGGAAGTCCACCCGGCGCAGCGGCACGCGCCGGCCCACCAGCCAGCAGGTGATGCCATGGACGATGATCCAGTAGGTGCGGTAGGCGAAGGCGGACCGCGGCGCGCCGCGATCGTGCAGCACCACGCTGGCCAGCCCGTCCGCCACCTCCAGCCGCCCTTCCGGGTCCTCCAGCACCACCCGCAGGAAGCGCAGCGCCCGCCGCAGCGCCCGCTCCAGCGTCGGCGCGCCCATCATGGCGTGGCACAGCAGGGTGAAGCTGCCGCTGCGCATGGGCCGGGCGGCGAGGCCGAAGAATTCATCGTCCATGGCCTCGGCGGCCGCGGTCCACAAGGCCCCGTACTGCTCGGCCGAGACGGTGCCCCGCACCGGCGCCGCGAGCCCCGCGCGCGCCAGCACCGGCGCCGCGTCGATGCCCTGCGCGGCAAGGCAATCGAGCGCGTCGTCCACGAAGCAGGCGGAGATCATGCGCCGTTCCATGGGGCTCCTCGGAGTATGGCAGAACCGATCACCAAATTAGTGCAGTTCGGTCATCGTATGCCACACCTCTTCGCCGCTAGATCGCCGGAAAGCAGAACGGATCCCGGCCCTCAGGGTCGAAACGGGATCGATGGAGGACAATGATGGCCGAAGGCCCCAACGCCCCCGAGATCGCCGTGACCCATGCGTCCGCCGCCAGCGCCTTCCGCCTGGAGGACCTGACCGCGCTCCTCGACGGCGATTTCGAAACGGGCATGAACGTGTGCGTGGAATGCTGCGACCGCCACGTTGCGGCGGGCGGCACCGCGCTCGAATGGGAAAGCGCCGACGGGCGCCACGCGCGCTACAGCTTCGCGCAGATGAAGGAGCTTTCCGCCCGCTTCGCCAACCTTCTGGCGGCGCAGGGCATCAAGCCCGGCGACGTGGTGGCGGGCCTGCTGCCGCGCACCCCGGAGCTGCTCGTCACCATTCTCGGCACCTGGCGCGCGGGCGCGGTCTACCAGCCGCTGTTCACCGCCTTCGGCCCCAAGGCCATCGAGCACCGACTGAAGACTTCCGGCGCCCGGCTGGTGGTGACCGACCCCACCAACCGCCCGAAGCTCGACGAGGTGCCCAACGCGCCCATGGTGGCCGTGGTCACCCGCCCGGGCGCGGAGGCCCTGCGCGAAGGCGATCTCGACCTCCATGCCGAGCTCGCCAGCCAGAGCGATGCGTTCGAGCCGGTGATGCGCCGTGGCGGGGACCTGTTCCTCATGATGTCCACCTCCGGCACCACCGGCCTGCCCAAGGGCGTGCCGGTGCCGCTGAAGGCGCTTCCGGCCTTCTACGCCTACATGCGCGACGCGGTGGACCTGCGGCCGGAGGACACGTTCTGGAACATCGCCGATCCCGGCTGGGCCTATGGCCTCTATTATGCGGTGACCGGCCCGCTCCTCATGGGGCATGCCACCACCTTCTATGACGGCCCGTTCAACGCCGCGGCCACCTACGACCTGATCAGGCGCCACGGCATCACCAACCTTGCCGGCGCGCCCACCGCCTACCGGCTGCTGATCGCCGCCGGCCCGGAGGCCGCCGAAGCCGTGAAAGGCCGGCTGCGCGTCGTCTCCAGCGCCGGCGAGCCGCTGAACCCGGAAGTCATCCGCTGGTTCGCCGAGCACCTTGGCGCGCCGATCCACGACCATTACGGCCAGACCGAGCTGGGCATGGTGGTGAACAACCACCACCGGCTCGTCCATGAGGTGCATCCCGGCTCCGCCGGCTTCCCCATGCCGGGCTATCGGGTGGCGGTGCTCGACGAAGCCGGCGCCGAGCTCGGCCCCAACGTGCCGGGCGTGCTGGCGGTGGACATGGCCCGCTCGCCTCTGCTCTGGTTCACCGGCTACTGGCAGCAGGAGACGCCGTCCATGGCCGGCGGCTACTACCGCACCGGCGACACGGTGGAGCTGGAGACCGACGGCCGCATCAGCTTCGTCGGCCGCGCCGACGACGTCATCACCTCGTCCGGATACCGGATCGGCCCGTTCGACGTGGAGAGCGCGCTGATCGAGCATCCGGCGGTGATCGAGGCCGCGGTGATCGGCGTGCCCGACCCCGAGCGCACCGAGATCGTGAAGGCCTACGTCATCCTGCGCGCCGGCACCGAGCCGACGGAGGCGCTGGCCGAGGAACTGCGGCAGTATGTGAAGCGCCGGCTCTCGGCCCACGCCTACCCCCGCGAGATCGAGTTCATGGACGAGCTGCCGAAGACGCCAAGCGGCAAGCTGCAGCGCTTCATGCTGCGCAACCGCGAGGCGGCCAAGGCGAAGGACAGCGCCGCCTGAGCCGGCGGCGCCAAGGACAAAGGGAGAGGAAAACCCATGCAGATCAGTGATCGCGTCTTCATCGTCACCGGCGCCGGCTCCGGCCTCGGCGCGGCCGTCACCCGGATGCTGGTGGCGGGCGGCGGCAAGGTGGTGGGCATTGACGTGAACGCCGCGGCCGGCGAGGCCATCGCCACCGAGCTGGGCGACGCGGTGCGCTTCGTGAAGGGCGACGTGACCAGCGAGGCCGACGGCATCGCCGCCGTCACGCTGGCGAAGGAGGCGTTCGGCCACCTCAACGGCCTCGTCAACTGCGCCGGCGTCGCGCCCGGCGAGAAGGTGGTGGGCCGCGACGCCCCGCACCGGCTCGACAGCTTCGCCCGCGCCGTGGGCATCAACCTCATCGGCACCTTCAACATGCTGCGGCTCGCCGCCGACGCCATCGTGAAGGAGGAGCCCACCGCCGACGGCGAGCGCGGCGTCATCATCAACACCGCCTCCATCGCCGCCTTCGACGGACAGATCGGCCAGGCCGCCTACGCCGCCTCCAAGGGCGGCGTCGCCGCGCTCACCCTGCCGGTGGCGCGCGAGCTGGCCCGGTTCGGCGTGCGCGTGGTCACCATCGCGCCGGGCATCTTCGAGACGCCCATGATGGCCGGCCTGCCGCAGGAGGTGCAGGACTCGCTCGGCAAGACCGTGCCGTTCCCGCCCCGGCTCGGCCGGCCGCCCGAATATGCGGCGCTGGTCCGGCACATCCTCGAGAACACCATGCTCAACGGCGAGGTCATCCGCCTCGACGGCGCGCTGCGCATGGCGCCGCGCTGACGGCCTGAACCCAAGGGAGGATTAAGAACATGACCGCTTCCGATCCCATCGTCATCGTCGGTTCCGCCCGCACCCCCATGGGCGGCTTCCAGGGCGACCTGAAGGACGTGACCGCCTCCGCCCTCGGCGCCGCCGCCATCTCCTCCGCCCTCTCCCGTGCCGGCCTTGCGCCCGAGGCGGTGGAAGAGGTGGTGTTCGGCTGCGTGCTGCCCGCCGGCCAGGGCCAGGCGCCGGCCCGTCAGGCCGCGCTCGGCGCCGGCCTGCCGCTCGGCACCGGTGCCACCACCGTCAACAAGATGTGCGGCTCCGGCATGAAGGCCGCCATGTTCGCCAACGACCTGCTGCTCGCCGGCTCGGCCGACGTGGCGGTGGCCGGCGGCATGGAGAGCATGACCAACGCCCCCTACCTGCTCGACCGCGCCCGCGGTGGCTACCGCATGGGCCACGGCCGGGTGCTCGACCACATGTTCCTCGACGGGCTGGAGGACGCCTACGACAAGGGGCGCCTGATGGGCACCTTCGCCGAGGATTGCGCCGAGGCCTACCAGTTCACCCGCGAGGCGCAGGACGCCTTCGCCATCGCCTCCCTCACCAAGGCCCAGAAGGCCATGGCGAACGGCGGCTTCGATGCCGAGATCACGCCGGTCACCGTCAAGGCCGGCAAGACCGAGCGCGTGGTCAGCGCCGACGAGCAGCCCCCGAAGGCGAAGCTGGACAAGATCCCCACCCTCAAGCCCGCCTTCCGCGACGGCGGCACGGTGACGGCGGCCAATTCCTCCTCCATCTCGGACGGCGCCGCGGCGCTCGTGCTGATGCGCCGCTCGGAGGCGGAGAAGCGCGGCCTGACCCCGCTCGCCGCCATCGTCGGGCATTCCACCCACGCCCAGGCGCCCAACCTCTTCACCACCGCCCCGGTGGGCGCGATCCGCAAGCTGGCCGACAAGACCGGCTGGGACCTGAAGGACGTGGACCTGTTCGAGATCAACGAGGCGTTCGCCGTGGTGCCCATGGTGGCGATCCACGACCTCGGCCTGCCGCAGGACAAGGTGAACGTCCACGGCGGCGCCTGCGCCCTCGGCCATCCCATCGGCGCCTCCGGTGCCCGGGTGATGGTGACCCTTCTGGCTGCCTTGCAGAAGTACGGGCTGAAGCGCGGCGTCGCCTCCCTGTGCATCGGCGGCGGCGAGGCCACCGCGGTGGCCATCGAGCGGCTGAGCTGAGGCACGATCCCCTTCCCGGGCGCGGGTTCATTCCCGCGCCCGGCTGCACCCCTGCCCGCCCAGCCCTGCGCGGGGCGCCGGCATAGCAGCCGCCCGGCGCCGGGCCTTTCTTCCAGAGGAAACGCATCCATGATCCTCACCGAAACGCAGACGGAGATCCGCGAGGCGGTGCGCGCATTCGCGCAGGAGCGCCTTGCGCCCGGCGCCGCGGCGCGCGACCGCGAGCACCGCTTCCCGAAGGAGGAGCTGAAGGAGCTCGGCGCCCTCGGCTTCCTCGGCATGCTGGTGCCGGAGGCCTATGGCGGCTCGCAGATCGACGCCGTCTCCTACGCTTTGGCGCTGGAGGAGATCGCGGCCGCCGACGGCGCCTGCTCCACCATCGTCAGCGTGCATTCCTCCGTGGGCTGCATGCCCATCGTGAAGTTCGGCACCGAGGCGCAGAAGCAGCGCTTTCTGCCCAAGCTCGCCTCGGGCGAATGGATCGGCGGCTTCGCCCTCACCGAGCCGCACACCGGATCGGACGCCGCCGCCATCCGCACCCGCGCCCGGCGCGACGGCGATCATTACGTGCTCTCCGGCGCCAAGCAGTTCATCACCTCGGGCCAGAACGGCGATGTCATCATCGTGTTCGCGGTGACCGACCCCGACGCCGGCAAGAAGGGCATCTCCGCCTTCATCGTCCCCACCGACACCCCCGGCTACGAGGTGGTGCGGGTGGAGGAGAAGCTGGGACAGCACTCCTCCGACACCTGCCAGCTCGCCTTCAACGACATGCGCCTGCCGGCGGACCTGCGGCTCGGCGCCGAGGGCGAGGGGCTCAAGATCGCGCTCGCCAATCTGGAGGGCGGGCGCATCGGCATCGCCTCCCAGTCGGTGGGCATGGCCCGCGCCGCGTTCGAGGCCGCCCGCGCCTACGCCCACGACCGGGTGACCTTCGGCAAGCCCATCATCGAGCATCAGGCGGTGGCCTTCCGCCTCGCCGACATGGCGACCCGCATTGCCGCCGCCCGCCAGATGGTGCTGCACGCGGCCAGCCTGCGCGAGGCCGGCCTGCCCTGCCTCACCGAGGCCTCCATGGCCAAGCTGTTCGCCTCCGAGACCGCCGAGGCGGTGTGCTCGGCGGCGATCCAGGTGCACGGCGGCTACGGCTATCTGAACGACTTCCCGGTGGAGCGGATCTATCGCGACGTGCGGGTGTGCCAGATCTATGAAGGCACCAGCGACGTGCAGCGCATCGTCATCGCCCGCAGCCTGTGAGCCGCGCCGCCGCCTGATGGCCCCTCCCGCCCGCGGGAGGGGATTTCGCGTTTGAAGAAAGTGAATTCCAAGCGCCGCGCCAAGCGGCCGATCGGAGGAGACCCATGGCAGAGACCACCGCGCCCGACACCATCGCCCGCGCCGTCCCGTCAGCAGAACCGTCCGCCGCGCCGCGCGGCCCGCTCGCGGGCATCCGCGTCGTCGACCTGTCGCGGCTCGCGCCCGGCCCTTATTGCACCATGCTGCTGGCCGATCTCGGCGCGGAGGTGATCGTGGTGGGCGGCGGGCGCGCCGGCGTCGCCATTCCGGAATTCTCGCGCGGCAAGCGCCACATCTCGCTGGACCTGAAGGCGCCAGAGGGGCGCGCCGCGCTGAAAGCGCTGGTGCAGACGGCGGACGTGCTGGTGGAAGGCTTCCGCCCGGGCGTGGCGGATCGGATCGGCGCCGGCTATGCCGAGCTCTCCGCGCTCAATCCGCGCCTCGTCTATTGCGCCGTCACCGGCTTCGGGCAGACCGGTCCGCGCGCGCTGGAGGCGGGGCACGACATCACCTACCTCGCGCTCGCGGGGGTGCTCGGCTCCATGGGGCCGCGCAACGGCCCGCCCGAGGCGCCGCTGAACCTCGTGGCCGATTTCGCCGGCGGGAGCCTCGTCGCGACCATCGGCATCCTTGCGGCGGTGATCGAGGCTAAGGCCTCCGGCAAGGGCCAGTTCATCGATGCCGCCATGATCGACGGCGCGCTCTCGCTCATGGCCATGCACCTGCCCCTGTGGCGCACGCCCCACTGGCCGGCCCGCGGCGACGGGCTGCTGGGCGGCGGGGCGCCCTTCTACCGCTCCTATGCCTGCGCGGACGGACGGCACGTGGCGGTGGGCGCGCTGGAGCGCGGCTTCTTCGAGGCCCTCTGGCGCATGCTGGAGCTGGGCGAGGTGCCGGACCACATGCGCCGGGACCTGTGGCCGCAGATCGAGCGCACGCTGGCGGAGACGTTCATCCGCAAGCCGCGCGATGACTGGAGCGCCCTGTTCGCCGGTACCGACGCCTGCGTCGCCCCGGTGCTCGACCCGGACGAGATCTGGGACGACCCCCACATCACCGCCCGCCACGCCGGCTGCGGGCCGAACCGGGTGCCGGCGGTGCCGAAGCTCTCCCGCACCCCGGCGGTGGCGCACCCCGCCGACCTCTCCGACCAGACGGGCGCCGTTCTCGCCGAGCTCGGCCTGTCGCCCGGGGAGATTCGCGCCGCCACGGCGCCGGATGATCCCGCGGCGCGCTCGGGCCTCTCTTGGCCGCCCGAGCTGCGCTGACGCGCTCCGCGCTGTTGGCCGCCCGAGCTGCGCCGACGCGCTCCGCGCTGTTGGCCGCCCAAGCTGCGCCGACGCGCTCCGCGCTGTTGGCCGCCCGAGCTGCGCTGAGGCGCCTCGCTCCCCCGGGGCGTCGCCCGGCTGTAGGATCGCGCCGATTCCGATCCGGGGGAGCCGATGACCGCGACCATCTATGGCATCAAGGCGTGCGACACCATGAAGAAGGCCCGCACGTGGCTGGAGGGCCACGGCGTCGCCTACGCCTTCCATGACTACAAGGCCGCCGGCATCGGCCGTGACAAGCTGGAGGCATGGGCGGATGCGGTGGGCTGGGAAAAGCTCATCAACCGTTCCGGCACCACCTTCCGCAAGCTCCCGGAGGCCGACAAGGAGGGGCTGGACCGCGCCAAGGCCATCGCCCTGATGCTGGCGCAGCCCTCCATGATCCGCCGGCCGGTGCTGGAAACCGATGGCCCGCTGCTGGTGGGCTTCCGGCCCGAGGAATACGCCGCGGCGCTCGGCTGAGCGGCTCGCGCCTTGCCGCTGCGGTAGCCGGCGGTTTCCGCGCCAACGCGTGCGCCCAGGGCATGCCTGCGATCCGCCGGCAGCCCTTGGTGGCGGCGGGGTCCTGCGCTATCGGACGCCGGGCGCCGCGCTTGCGTCCGACAGCCGGAGCCGCCGCCGTGACGCCACCGCCCGTCCGCCTTTCCCCGACCGTCCCGCGGCGCCGGCACATGCGTGCGGCCGACCGGGAGCAGGCGATCCTGCAGGAGGCGGTACGCTTCTTCGCCGAGCACGGGTTCGAGGGGCAGACGCGCGAGCTGGCGCGGCGCCTCGGCATCACCCATTCGGCGATCTACCGTTACATCCCCAGCAAGGAAGCGCTGATCGAGCGGGTGTACGAGCACATCTATCTCAGCCGCTGGAACCCCGGCTGGGAGGCGCTGGTGCAGGATCGCGCCCGGCCGCTGGAGGCGCGGCTGACCCAGTTCTACCGGGAATACGTGGAGCAGGTCTTCGATTACCACTGGGTCCGCATCTTCGTCTATTCCGGCATGAAGTCCTTCGACATCACCTCGCGGTATCTGGAGATCGTCCGCAGCCGTGTGGTCCTGCCCGCCTGCGCCGAGCTGCGGGCGGAGCTGACGCTGCCGCCGCCGGGCGAGATCCCCGTGGGGGTGCGGGAGGAGGAGCTGTTCTGGGGGCTGCACGGGCGGATCTTCTATCTCGCCATCCGCCGCTACGTGTACGGCACCCCCTGCCCGGAGAACCTCGACCCCATCGTGTGCGATGCGGTGCGATCCTTCCGCGCGGGGGTCGAGCCGGTGCTGCGGGACATCCTCGCGCAAGCCGCCTGAGGCATGGTTTCGAGGCTCCCGCCCCATGCCGATGGGGAAGACGGACCTCTCGCCAAGCGGGTATCGCGTTGCTAGAGTGCGCCTTGTTCTCGCCTTCGTGATCTGGTGTAGCGAGGGGCATAAAGGGAAAAGTTACCGAGTTCATTCAGGTTTGCGGGGCTGGCGGTCGGTCCGGGCGGGTGCCCGGTTCCAGAAGTGAGTCGCTGGCAGGTCGGGCGGAGCGATCCACCCGGTGCGAGGCTTGTGCGCTGCACGCGCGCTGTCGGGCCCTGCAGAAGAGGATGATCGCCGGCATGCCGGCAACGCTGATAGCGGGGACCATGAGGCACACCAACCCACTGCCCGACGAGGATGAGGCCTACTACGCCCCGCTGGGGTCGGCAGGTCATCCGCGCAGCGGATCGGGCCATGGCACATTGGTCGGTATCTTCACCGGCGTCGCGGCGGGCCTGATGGTCGCCGGCGGCGCGCTGTGGGTCAGCCAGGGCTCGTTCGCCTTCGGCGTTCCCGAGCCCCGCGTGGCAGAAACCCGCGCCCCCGTAGCCGAGGTGGCCGGCTCCGACGTCACCGACATGTCCCTGGTCGTGTCCTCCGGCATGCTGGAGCTGGAATCCGGCCGCATCTACATGACCAGCCTCGCCATCGAGGGCGCGCCGTTCGTGCCGCCGGGCGGCCGCGTTGCCGCCGCGCCGATGCCGGGGCCCCAGCAGGCGCTGCGCTCCGTGCCGCTGCCGCTGGCCAACCCGCTCAACCGCAACCAGATGGCGGCCGCCGACGGCATCCGCGCCCTGCAGCAGATCGACCAGAGCGGCGCCCCCCTGCCCCAGCGCAATCCGCTGGTGCGCGAGCAGCGCCTCGCCTACGCCTCGCTGCCCGATCCGTCCGCGCCGCTCGACACGCCTCCGCCGGCCGCGTCCAGCGCGCCCACCGCACCGTCGCTCGGCCCGGGGCCGGACGACGAGGTGGCCCTGCCCACCGCCGGCAGCGGCTATGCGCTCTACGACATCAAGGGCAAGGTCGTGTACATGCCCAACGGCGAGCGGCTGGAAGCCCACTCCGGCTATGGCGAGATGTTCGACGACCCGCGCCACGTCTCCAAGCGCATGGTCGGGCCGACCCCGCCCAACGTCTATTCGCTGACCATGCGCGAGGCGCTGTTCCACGGCGTGGAGGCGGTGCGCCTCAACCCGGTCGGCACCGGCAAGATGTACGGCCGCACCGGCATCCTCGCCCACACCTACCTGCTCGGCCCGCGCGGCGATTCCAACGGCTGCGTCTCCATCAAGGACTACGACCGCTTCCTCGCCGCCTTCAAGCGCGGCGAAGTCAAGAAGATGGTGGTCGTCGAGCAGCTGAAGAACGCGCCCAAGGAGCAGAACTTCCTGCTCTCCTGGCTGAAGCCGCAGTGATCCGGCGCGGCCGGGGCGCCGCGCATTCCGGCTGAGGTCAGGTCAAAGGGACTTAAGGTAAGGGGGCGCTGCCTCTATAGTCGGGGGCGGAGGAAACGCCCCATGAAAATCACCATAAAGAATCGCCTGAAATCCCTCGCCGGCATCGCCGCCCTCGCGCTCGGCCTCGCCGCCGGCCCCGCGGTGGCACAGACCTATCCCGACCGTCCGATCCGCATGGTGGTGCCGTTCGCGGCCGGCGGGTCCACCGACATCGTGGCCCGCATCATCGCCGCCAAGATGAGCGAGATCCTCAAGCAGCAGATCGTGGTGGAAAACCGCGCCGGCGCCGGTGGCAATGCGGGCGCGGCGGCGGTCGCGCGGGCGGCGCCGGATGGCTACACCATCCTCATGGGCACGGTGGCGACCCATGCCATCAACCCGGCCCTCTACACCAGGATGCCGTATGATCCGGTCAAGGATTTCGCCCCCATCTCGCTGCTGGTGAACGTGCCCAACGTGGTGGTCGTCCACCCCTCGCTCAACGTGAAGACCGTGGGCGAGCTGATCGCGCTGCTGAAGGCCAACCCCGACAAGTACGAGTACGCCTCCTCGGGCATCGGCACGCCGCTGCACCTGTCGGGCGCGCTGTTCGAGAGCATGGCGGGGGTGAAGATGGTCCACGTGCCCTACAAGGGCGCCGGCCCCGCCTTGCTGGACGTGGTGGCCGGGCAGGTGAAGATCATGTTCGACAACCTGCCCTCCTCCATCGGCCAGATCCGCAAGGGCGGCGTGATCGGCCTCGCCGTGACCACCAAGGAGCGCTCGCCCGCCGCCCCCGACATGCCGACCGTCTCGGAATCCGGCCTGCCCGGTTACGAGACCTATTCCTGGAACGCCATCTTCGCCCCCGCCGGCACGCCGATGGCCATCATCGACACGCTGGCCAAGGCCGGCGCCGAGGCAGTGGCGGACCCGGCCGTGAAGGCGCGCCTTGCCGACCTGTCGGCCGTGACCGTCGGCTCCACGCCGGCCGCGCTCGGCGAGCACGTGAAGGCGGAGCTGGCCAAGTGGGGACCGGTGGTGAAGGCCTCCGGCGCCTCGCTGACGGAATGAGACCGCGCCGTCGCCGGCGGCAGCCTGCCACCGGCGACGGTGCCCCGGTGATTGACGGGGCGGCGGCCGGCGTACAATAGTAGTCCTGCCCCGTGATCCCTGCCGGAAGGTGTCCCGTGACCAGCTCCCTCAACGACGTTTGGTCGGCCCTCGCCAGCGCCAATCCCCAGCTGGCGGACGTGCTGGACAAGGTGGAGAGCCGCACCGAGGAGGTGTTCGCGCAGATCCAGGAGCAGGTGCAGGAGCGGACGGACACGCTGCATACGCTGCTTTCCGAAAGCATCAATCTCGGCGACGTGCAGGATGCGCTCGGCCAGGTGGTCTCGGCGCTGGAGAACCTGCATACGGTGGCGACCACCCAGGCGAGCGAGGTCGCATCCGACCTGCATGTGACCTGGGACAGCCTGTTCTCCGAGAAGCTCGGCGCCGTCGGCGAGAGCCTGACCACGCTGCACGACACGGTGCATTCCGACGTGGCGAGCTTCGTGGATGCCCTCGACGGCCATGCCCCGACCCCGGCGGAGGTGAAGGCGCTGGTGGGCGATCTGGGGGATGCGTTCCACACCTTCCTCACCAGCCTGCGGGACAGCCTGCACACCGACACGCTCGTCTGAGGGCCCCGCCGGTCTGAGCTCCCGCCTGGTGCCGGCCTCCGGCGAGGCCGGTCGTCGCGGGCCTGGGCGGCTTGACCGCCTTGCCTGCCTGCCCGCCACCTCTTCACGCGCCTCACAGCTGTGCCGTGCCGGTCCATCCCGGACGGTGGCGCTCGGCAATTTCCGCCCCATACACTATCCCCTGATACCTGCGACACCGCAGCTGGGCGCGCTGCCCGTGTGCCGTGCAAGCCTCGCACCAGCCCCGCGGCCGGCGCAGGGCTCGTTTTTGGCATCAAGACTCTGATATTTATTACTTTTTTACGTTTCTGGCCGCGCGGCGGGACATGACGCGGTTTGATCTTCGTCAAGGCCCATCAGCCGGCTAAGATGCAGTCTTTCCAACACGTCGAGGGGTTCCCGCGCGACGTGGGGACGCATGTGTCGCAAACGCCGGCCGCCGCGGAGCGCGGCCGAGCAGAAAGAGGAATGGAATGGCCAGCTCGGAACTCGACAACCTTCAGACGACGGACGGCCCGGCGGGCGATGTGCCGCCGGCAGTGGAGGCGAGCCTTGCCGAGGAACGACGTGAGGCCGCCCAGGAGGCGGGCGTGCACGCCGTTCAGGCCATCGCCGATGCCGGCACCTCCAGGGAGGGCCTCGAGGCGATCATCGCCGGCGCCGCGCCGGACGATGCGGTGCGCCTGCGCCGGTCGCTCGGCCTTCCCAAGCCCGGCGGCCAACCCCGTGTCACCAGCGACGAGCTGTCGGACGACTGGCGCACCGGCGGATATCCGTTCAAGTACAAGATGTTGCGCCGCGACTACGAGCGCGAGAAGTTCATCCTGCAGACCGAGCTGCTCAAGCTGCAGTCGTGGGTGAAGGAATCGCACCAGCGCGTCATCATCCTGTTCGAGGGGCGCGACGCGGCCGGCAAGGGCGGCGCCATCAAGCGCTTCATGGAGCACCTCAATCCGCGCGGCGCCCGCGTGGTGGCGCTGGAGAAGCCCAGCGAGGTGGAGCGCGGACAGTGGTACTTCCAGCGCTACGTCAGCCACCTGCCCACCATGGGCGAGATCGTGCTGTTCGACCGCTCCTGGTACAACCGCGCCGGCGTCGAGCGGGTGATGGGCTTCTGCAGCGACGACGAGTATCGCGAGTTCCTGCGCCAGGCGCCGGAGTTCGAGCGCAACCTCGCGCGCAGCGGCATCCATCTCATCAAGTTCTGGTTCTCGGTGAGCCAGGATGAGCAGCGCCGTCGCTTCAAGGAGCGCAAGGTGCATCCGCTGAAGCAGTGGAAGCTCTCGCCGGTGGACCTCGCCTCCCTCGACAAGTGGGACGACTACACCCGCGCCAAGGAAGGCATGTTCTTCCACACCGACACGGCCGACTCGCCCTGGACCGTCGTCAAGTCCGACGACAAGAAGCGCGCGCGCCTGAATGCCATGCGCTACGTGCTGCACTCCCTGCCCTATACGGGCAAGGATCCCAAGCGCATCGGCGTGGTGGACAATCTCATCGTCGGGCGCGCCAACACCATCCACGAGCGCGGCGAATTCAGCCTGACCCGCTGAGACGCCCTGGACACCTGAAGCGACGGGGCGCGCCACCTGCGGCGCGCCCCGTCCGCGTTTTCAGCGCCGGTCGCGGAACATCTCGTAGAGATGCTGCTGGACCTCGCGCGCGGCCTTTTCCGCCTGCTGCTCGGGATAGTTGGTCACCACCACCACCGAGAGCTGGCTCACCGGCTCCACCAGCACCTTCGCGAGGTTCATGCTGTTGGAGCCGTTGTGCGTCAGCACCGGCGCCCTGGCCCAGTCGAACGCCACGATGCCCCAGCCGAACGCGTATTCACCCGCTGCGGGCGTGCCGGGGGGCGGGTCCTTGAACGGCGGCGTCTTCACCCGCGGGCGATGGATCTCGGCCAGGGTCTCGGGCTTGACGATGGCCGGGCCGCGCTTGCCGCCGCCGGCGTTCCAGTCGGCCCAGCGGGCAAAATCCAGCACCGACATGTGGGCGATGCCGGCGGGGCCCGTCACGGCCGGAATGTCCGCCGCCGAGCCCCAGCCGATGGGCGTCACCACGCCCTTGTCGTCGATGGAGTGGCCGAACGGCGCGTCATACCGGCCGAAGGTCGCCTGCGGGCCGAAGCCGGCCGTCTTCAGGCCCAGCGGCTCATAGATGCGCTCGCGCACCAGCTGCTCCCACGACTGGCCGGAGACCTCCTCCAGCATGGCGCCGGCGAAGATGTAGCCGAGGTTGGCGTACTGGAACGGGGAGCCCTCCTTCGGCACCTGCGGCGCGTGGGCCTTCCAGCGCTCCAGCGCGTCGAGGCGCAGGTCGGTCGGGCCCTTCTGGAACTCCACCGGGTTGAAGTAGATGTCGATGATCTCCGGCGTGTCGGAGGGGATGCCGCTGGTGTGGTCCAGCAGCTGTTCCAGCGTCACCGCGGCGAGTGCCGGGTTGATGCCCTGCACCTTCTTGCCCAGCACCTCGCCGAGGGTGGTGGTCCACTTGATCTTGCCCTCGTCCACCAGCGTGCCGGCAACCGTCGCGGTCAGCGCCTTGGTGTCGGAGCCGAGGTGGAAGCGGTCCTCCAGGGTGACGGGGATGTCCTTGCCCGCGACGCGCGTGCCCACCGCCCCGGCGGCGATGATCTCGCCGTTGCGCGCCACCGCAGCCGCCAGCGCCGGCAGTCCGTAGCGGGCCCGCACCTGCGCGAGATAGCTGTCCAGGCTCTCCATGGCGCGGGCGCCTGACCCGCAGGAGGCCGCAACGCAGGCAGCGAGGCCAAGCGCGGCGAGGCGCGCGAACAGGGGTTTCATCGGGTGTCTCCTCAAACGGCGGCGCAGTATCGGCCAGCCCGGCGCCAGGGCCAAGGCCAAGCCGGCGCGCGAGGAGAGGCGCTTTCACCGGGCGTCCCGGCACCGGCAACCCGACCGGCGCCGTCACTCCGGGCTCCGGGCAAGCGGACGCCCCCGCGGCGCCGTGCCCGTGCCGGCGCGACGGCGCCAGCGCGAATCCACCTCCCGGCTCGAGCCGGGAGGCGGGAAACCTGTCAGCGGAACAGGCTCGGCAGCCAGAGGGTGAGCGCCGGCACGTAGGTGACGAGCATCAGCACCGCGATGGAGGCGCCGAAGAAGGGCCAGATGGTGCGCATCGCCTCGCGGATGGATATGCGCCCCACCGCGCAGCCGACGAACAGCACGGTCCCCACCGGCGGCGTGTTGAGGCCGATGCCGGCGTTCAGGATCATGATCACCCCGAAATGCACCGGGTCGACCCCGAAGGCCTTCACCACCGGCAGCAGCACCGGGGTGGCGATGATGATCATGGGCGCCATGTCCATGAAGGTGCCGAGCACCAGCAGGGCCACGTTCACCAGCAGCAGCACGGTGATGGGATCATTGGCCACCGCGCGGATGGCGCCGATCATCAGCTGCTGCACCTGCAGGAAGCCCATCAGCCAGCCGAACGAGGCCGCGGTGCCGATCACGAGCAGCACCATGGCGGTCGTGCGCACCGCGCCGAGCACCGCATGGATGAAACCGGCGAGGTCCAGCTCGCGATAGACGAACACCGCCACCAGAAAGGCGTAGAGAACCGCGACGCATGAGCTCTCGGTGGCGGTGAAGATGCCCGAGCGCACGCCGCCGAAGATGATGGCGATGAGCAGCAGCCCCGGCACCGAGGCGAGGAGATAGCCTCCCACCCGGGCGAAGCCGGGAAACGGCTCGGCCGGATAGCCGCGGCGCACCGCCACCACGTAGGCCGTCACCATCAGCGCCGCCGCCAGCAGCAGGCCGGGGATGATGCCGGCGGTGAACAGGTCCGCCACCGACACGTTGCCGCCGGCCGCGATGGAATACAGGATCATGTTGTGCGAGGGCGGGATCATCAGGGCGATGATGGCGGCGTTGACCGTCACGTTGACGGCGTAGCCGGCGTCATAGCCGCGCTTCACCATCTGCGGGATCATCAGCCCGCCCACCGCGGAAGCGTCCGCCACCGCCGAGCCGGAGATGCCGCCGAACAGGGTCGAGGTGACGATGTTCACCTGCCCGAGGCCGCCCCGCACGTGGCCGACGAGGCCGGCTGCGAAGCGGATGAGCCGGTTGGCGATGCCGCCGCGCACCATCAGGTCGCCGGCGAAGATGAAGAACGGGATCGCCATCATGGCGAACACGTTCATGCCGGAGTTGAGCTGCTGGAACACCACGATGGGCGGCAGGCCCATGTAGAGCACCGTCGCCAGCGAGGCGATGCCGAGGCAGAAGGCGATCGGCATGCCGAGGATCATCAGCACGGTGAAGGAGCCGAACAGGATCGTGTAGGACATCAGGCCACCTCCTCGGCGCCGCAGGCCTCGTCGCCGTGCTCCTCGGCCGGTGTCGGCACGTCGACGAGCACGTCCAGGAAGCGCTCGGCGGCGAACAGCGCGATCAGCACGCCGCCGCCGATGAGCGGAAAGAAGTCCACCCCGCCGGGCCAGCCCAGCACCGGCACCACAGAGCCCCAGGTGCCCTGGGCGAGCACGGTGCCGTAATAGGCCATGGCCACGCCGAAGGCGGCGATGAGGGCGAGGTTGACGAGGTCCATGCCCCGCCGCACCGCAGCCGGCATGTTGTGGCGCACGAGGTCCAGCCCCAGGTGCACGCTCTCGCGCACGCCCACCGCCGAACCGAACAGGATGAACCAGCTCATGAGCTGCAGCGACAGCGGCTCGGACCAGTTGGGGGAATCGTTCAGCCAGTAGCGCGAGAACACCTGCCAGCCGACGATGAGCGTCATCGTCACCAGGCCGATCCCGGAGAGCCAGAGCGCGGCCGTGCTCATCTTGTCCAGCACGGCGCGGGCCGTGACCAGGAAGCCCCGCATTGTCATTTCCTCCCAACACTTTGTCTGGACCTGCCTTGCGCGGTGCGGCGCCCGTTCATCACGGGGGCGCCGCACCGGCGGCGGCCTATTTGACGGCCTGGATCCGCGCGACGAGATCCTTCTGCTTCGGATCGGTGACGAAGCGGTCGTAGACCGGCTTCATGGCGGCCTGGAATTCCGCCTTGTCGACCTTGATGACGTTGACGCCCGAGGCTCGGACCTTCTCCTCCGAGACCTTCTCGCGGGCCGTCCACAGCTCGCGCATCTTCGCCACGGAATCCTTCGCCGCCTGGCGGATGATGGCCTGATCCTCCGGCTTGAGCTGGTCGAAGGCGATCTTCGACATCATCAGGATCTCGGGGTTCAGCGAGTGCTCGGTGAGGGTGTAGTTCTTCGCCACCTCGAAGTGGCGGGAGGACTCGTAGGAAGGCCAGTTGTTCTCGGCCCCGTCCACGACGCCGGTCTCCAGCGAGGAATAGACCTCGCCGAACGGCATGGGCGTGGCGTTCGCCCCGAACGCGCTCATCATGGCGATCCACAGGTCCGACTGCTGCACCCGGATCTTCTGGCCCTTGAGGTCGGCGAGGCTCTTCACCGGCTTGCGCGTGGTGTAGAAGGAGCGCGCCCCGGAATCGTAATAAGCGAGCCCGATGAAGCCCTTGGGCGTGAAGCCGGCGAGGATCTCATCGCCGATCGGGCCGTCCAGCACCTTGTGCAGGTGCTCGGTGTCGCGGAACAGGAACGGCAGGCCCAGCACCACCGTCTCGGGCACCACGTTGTTGAGCGCGCCGGCATTCACCCGGTCGAGGGCGATCACGCCGAACTTGGTCTGCTCGATGGTGTCCTTCTCGCCGCCCAGCACGGCGCTGGGATAGACCTCGATCTTGATGCGCCCCTTGGTGCGCTCGGCCACGAGGTCGGCCATGTACTTCACCGCCTCGACGGTGGGATAGCCGGCCGGGTGGATGTCGGCCGAGCGCAGGGTGATCTGCTGCGCCCGCGCGCCCTCCACGCCGAGGCCGAGCCCGGCCGCGGACAGAACCGCCGCGACCAGCGCCGCGGACAGGGCGCGCCGTCGTGTGTGATGTCCCATGTCTTCCTCCCTGTTCGGCGGGCCCGATGGGCCCTGGCGATGCCGATGTGTGTCGTTTGGGTGTTCAGGCCCCCATGGGCGGAAAGCCGAAGAGCTCCTGCGGATTGGTCACGAGCGCGCGCTGGCGGGCGGCCGCATCGGGCAGCCAGCCGAGCACGGTCTCGGTGAGGGTCGCGTCGTCGGGATAGTCCGCGCTCGTCTTCGCGAGATTGTGCGGCCAGTTGGTGCCCCAGACGATGCGCTCCGGGGCGTGGGCGGCGAGCACGCGGGCCACCGATGCCACGTCGTCATATTCCGGCGCCCCGACCTTCGAGGATTCGTAGACGCCGGCGAACTTGAACCAGGTCCGCCCCCGGTCCATCAGCCGCTTCACGGCCGCCACCTCGGGGCCGTCCGGGGACGCGCCGGAGAAGAACTTGCCGTGGTGGTCCAGCACCCAGCGCGACGCGAGGCGTTCCAGCCGCGGCAGATGATCGAGGATGCGCGAGCCGTCGAACTGCACCGCCAGCATCCAGCCGCGCGCGGCGGCAAGGGCGTCCACCGCCTCCAGATCGGCAAGGCCCACGGCCCCGCCGGGAAGATCCATGATGCGGGCGCCGACGATCCCCGCCGCCGACAGGCGGTCCAGCTCCGCCTCGGTCGTGGTGCCGTCGATCACCGCCACGCCGCGTGCCGCCGCGCCCATCTCGGCGAGGCAGACGAGAAGGTTGGAATTGTCGCGCTGGTGCGCGTTGCCCTGGGTGACGACCACCCGGTCGATGCCGAGCCAGCCCATCACCTGCCGGTACTGGTCCGCATCCGGCAGCGCGCCGGCGGGCAGGCCGGGACCGCCCGGAAGCGCCGGGAAGCCGGGCTGGTACATGTGCATCTGCGTGTCGATGGTGCCTTTCGGCAGCGGCGGCTGCGGCGGGCGGCCGGACAGGGTGCGCACCAGCATCTCAGGCCTCCCGCATGCGGAATTCGGCCAGAGCCGCGCGGTCGATCTCGATGCCGAGGCCGGGTCCGTCGGGGATGGCGACGACGCCGGCCACATGCTCGATGGGGCGCGTCACCACCGCCTGGCGGAACGGGTTCTCGGTGCGGTCGAACTCGAGGATCGGCTCGATGGGGTTGACCCGCACCGGGTTCGGCACCATCGCCGCCATGAACTGGAGCGCGGCCGCGATCTGCACCGCCGTGCCCCAGACGTGCGGCACGAGCCGCACGCCATGCAGGGCGGCCATGTCCGCCACCCGCCGGGCCTCGGTGAAGCCGCCCACGCCGCAGACATCCGGCTGGATGATGTCGACGGCGCGCGTCTCGATGGGCTCGCGCATGCCCCAGCGGGTGTGCCACGTCTCGCCGCCCGCCACCGGGATCGGCTGGCCGGCACGCACCGCCCGGTAGGCGTCGAGCTGTTCCGGCACCACCGGCTCCTCGAACCAGTCGATGCCGAGGTCCGCCGCGCGCCGACCGAAGGCGACGGCCTCCAGCACGTCGTAGCCGTGGTTGGCGTCCACCATCAGCCGCATCTCGGGCCCGACGGCGGCACGCACCGCGCGGACCACCTCCAGATCCTGCTCCACGCCGAAGCCGATCTTGATCTTGGCGGCATGGAAGCCGGCGGCGGCGTGCTCCGCCATCTCCTGCGCATTGTCGGCGACGCGGTCCACGCCGTCGCGCTTGAAGCTGCCCGTGGCATAGGCCTTCACGCTCTCGCGGAAGCGCCCGCCGAGCAGGGTGGCGACGGAGGCGCCGAAATGCTTGCCCTTGATGTCCCACAGCGCAATGTCGATGCCCGACAAGGCGGTGATGGTGAGGCCGCGCTGGCCCTGATCGCGCAGCGCATTGTAGAGCCGGGCCCAGAGCTTCTCCGTCTCCAGCGGATCGGCGCCAATGAGCCAGGGGGCGTAGGCCTCCACCACCGCCGCATTGGCGCGAGCGGGGCCGAGGCATTCGCCCCAGCCAACGGTGCCGTCGTCGCAGACGATCTCGACCAGCACATGGACCCGCCGGTCGAAGCGCATGGACGCGCTCTCGAACGGCACCGCCAGCCGGTGCTCCAGAAGGTGGGTGCGGACCGCCGCGATCCTCATGGCCCGCCTCAGCGCCGGTAGGGAGCGATGAGCTGGGCCAGCATCTCCTCTTCCGGCCCGGTCAGGTCGTCGAGGGGCGCGCGCACCTTGCCGGCGTCGAAGCCCTGCAGGCGCACGCCGGCCTTGATGGCGGAGACCGCATAGCCCTTGCGGCGGTTGCGGATGGTCATGAAGGGATAGAAGAAGTCCTTCAGCAGCCGCTCGCAGGTGGCGCGATCGCCGGCCCGCAGGGCGTCGTAGAACTCCACCGCCAGGCCGGGCACGAAGTTGAACACCGCCGAGGAATAGGTGGTGAAGCCGGCGCCGAGATAGGCCTCGGCGAACAGTTCCGCCGTGGGCATGCCGCCGAGATAGGTGAGCCGGTCGCCCATCACCGCCGTGATCTGCCGCACAAGACCGATCTGGCCGGTGCCGTCCTTGAAGCCGACGAGGTTGGGGCAGGCGTCGCACAGGCGCGCCAGCGTCTCCACCTGGAGGACGCTGTTGTCGCGGTTGTAGACCATGACGCCGATGCCGACCGCGTCGCACACCGCCTTCACGTGGGCGTAGAGGCCCTCCTGCGGCGCATCGATGAGATAGTGGGGCAGCAGCAGCAGCCCGTCGGCGCCGGCCTTTTCGGCGGCACGGGCGATCTCCACGGCGATCTCGGTGCCATAGCCGCAGCCGGAGACGATCGCGGTGTCGCCCGATGCCTCCTTGGCGGCGCGCACGACGGCGGGGATTTCGGACGGGGCGAGCGAGAAGAACTCGCCGGTGCCGCCGGCGGCGAACAGCACGGGCGCCGGGTAGCTGGCCAGCCACTCCACGTGGCGGGCGTAGCTTTCCGCGTGGAAGCGGCCCTCGGCATCGAAATGGGTGACGGGGAAGGACAGAAGTCCGGCGCCGAGGGCGACCTTGATGTCCTGCGGTGTCATGGGAGCTCCTCTGCCTCGCCGGTGCCGCGGGCTCCGTCTCTCGCGGACGGTCAGCACCCGGGCAGAGTTGTCATACATGCGCGGCGCGGATGCGTCAATAACTTATATGATAAGTTTGCGCTGATCGCGCAGCAGCGCGCGGTAGCGGGACTGGCTCCCGCGCAGGTGCTCGCGCATGGCCTCGCGCGCGGCATCCTCATCGCCGTTGGAGATGGCGGCGACGATCCGGCTGTGCTCGCTGTCGATCAGCTTGATGTAGGCCGAATCCTTTTCCGGCGCGTCGGAACGCAGGGCGGCGCGGGGAATGGCGTTCTGCCCCAGCAGGGTCAGGAATTCGGGGAAGCGCGGATTGTTGGTGGCCTCGGCGATGGCGAGATGCAGCGCGAAATCCGCCTCGCTGGTGACGCGGCCGGCCTCCAGCGCCTCGCGCACGGCGAAGTGCCGGTCGAGGATCACCTCCTCCTGAGCCGGAGAGCGGCGCAGGGCGGCAAGGCCGGCGGCCTCGACCTCCACCGCCGTGCGCAGCTCGAGCAGCTCGATGGTGGATGAAACCCGTTCCGGATCAATGCCCTGAAGCGCGACAGGCGGACTGGGCTGAGGCTCCAGAACAAACACGCCGGCGCCCTGGCGCGCCTCCACCAGACGATCCGCCCTGAGGGCTGCGATGGCCTCGCGCACCACGGTGCGGCTCACGCCGTGGGCGGCGGTCAGCTGGGCCTCGCTCGGCAGCTTGCTGCCCGGCGGGAACTGCCCGGACAGGATGGCCTGCCGCAAGGTGTCGCTGACGCGCTCCACCAGCGTCTCCGAGCCGCGCCCGGCACGCACCGAAGGACGCGCCGCGCTCCGCACTCTCGCCGTTCCATCGGTCTGGCTGGTCACGCGCATCCCCATCGGTTGTCCGCAGCACGGCGAGCAGAGCACCGGCCTTAGTGATATGTCAAGTTTGGTACAAGTTGCGCCGCGCCGCCGCCAGCCTTGAGAAGTCGCCACATACATATATGATAAGTTTGCATCCACATGATGCGTGAACACACGACCCGGGAGGGGGAATGCTCAAGAGACTGCTCGTGACAGGCGCCGCGGGAGGGCTCGGCAGGGCCATGCGCGGACGCCTTTCCCATGTGGCGCAGACGCTGCGCCTCTCCGACATTGCGGACCTGGGCGAGGCCGCCCCCCACGAGGAGCTGGTGCCGTGCGACCTCGGCGATGCGGCCGCCGTCCATGCGCTGGTTGAAGGCTGCGACGGCATCCTGCATCTGGGCGGCGTATCGGTGGAGGACAAGTTCTCCAAGATCCTCAACGCCAACATCCTCGGCCTCTACAATCTGTATGAAGCCGCGCGCGCCACCGGCCAGCCGCGCATCCTGTTCGCCTCCTCCAACCACACGGTCGGCTTCTACCGGCAAGACCGGGCCATCGACGCCACCGCCCCCATGCGTCCGGACGGCCTCTACGGCGTGTCCAAATGCTTCGGCGAGGCGCTCGCCCGCATGTATTTCGAGAAGTTCGGGCAGGAAACGGCGCTGGTGCGCATCGGCAGCTGCATGGACAAGCCGAAGAACCACCGCATGCTGTCCACCTGGATGTCCTACGATGATTTCGCGGCGCTGATCGATTGCGTCTTCCGCGCGCCGCTGCTCGGCTGCCCGATCATCTGGGGCATCTCGGACAATGACAGCAAATGGTGGGACAACACGCCCGCCGCCTTCCTCGGCTGGCGGCCGCGCGACAATGCCGAACGCTTCCGCGCCGAGCTCGATGCCACCGTCCCCCGCCCCGGCTCCGGCGAGCCGCTCGCGCTGTATCAGGGCGGCGCCTTCGTCGCCGATCCCATCTTTCCGGAAGACCAGCCATGAGCGTTGAGCCCGAAGGCCGTCACCTCATCGCCGGCGCCTGGGTCGCCGGCACGGAGACATTCGAGAACCGGCCGGTGGAGGGACCTGCCCGCAGCTTCGCGCGTGGCACGCCGGCCGACATGGACGCTGCCGCCACCGCCGCCGAAGCCACCTTCCCGGCCTTCGCCGACACCTCGCGCGCCGAGCGGGCGCTGTTCCTGGAGGCCATCGCCGACGCCATCGAGGCCCGCGGCGCCGCCCTGACGGCGATCGCGACCCGCGAGACCGGCCTTCCCGCGGCGCGGATCGAGGGCGAGCGGGGGCGCACCACCGGCCAGTTGCGTCTGTTCGCGGGCCATGTCCGCGACGGCGCCTATCTCGACCGCCGGCACGACATCGCCCTGCCCGGCCGCGCGCCCCTGCCGCGCCCCGACATCCGGCTGATGCAGCGTCCCATTGGACCGGTCGCCGTGTTCGGCGCCTCCAACTTCCCCCTCGCCTTCTCCACCGCCGGCGGCGACACCGCATCGGCGCTGGCGGCCGGCTGCCCGGTGGTGGTGAAGGGCCATCCGGCCCACCCCGGCACCAGCGAGATCGTGGCCGAGGCCATCCTCGATGCCATCCGCGCGCGCGGCATAGACCCCGGCGTGTTCAGCCTTGTCCATTCGGACACGATCGAAGCCGGCGCGGCGCTGGTGCGCCATCCGCTCATCACCGCCGTGGGCTTCACCGGATCGCTGAAGGCCGGGCGCGCCCTGTTCGACCTCGCCATGTCGCGCCCGGCGCCGATCCCGTTCTACGGCGAGCTCGGCGCGGTCAACCCCATGTTCCTGCTGCCCCACGCCCTCAAGGCGCGGGCGGTGCAGATCGGGACCGGCTGGGCGGCCTCCCTGACCCAGGGCGTGGGGCAATTCTGCACCAATCCGGGCGTGGCCATCGCCATCGCCGGTCCCGACGCCGACGCCTTCGCCGCCGCTGCGCTCGACGGCCTGACGGCGGTGGCGCCCCAGCCCATGCTGACGGACGGCATCGCCGCCGCCTTCCGCTCCGGCCGCGATGCGCTGGCGGAAAAGGCGGCCGTGCGCCGGGCGCTGTGCGCGCAGGCCCAGGGCCGCAACGGCGCACCTGCGCTGTTCGAGACCACCGGCGCAGCCTTCATGGCCGATCCGGCTCTCGCGCACGAGGTGTTCGGCCCGCTCGGGCTGCTGGTGCGGGTGGACGACGCGGCAGAGATGGAGACCCTCGCGCGCGGCCTCGAGGGCCAGCTGACCGCCACCCTGCAGATGGACGACGCCGACCTGCCGTTGGCGCGGCGCCTGATGCCGGTGCTGGAGCGCAAGGCCGGGCGCGTGCTGACCAATGGCTTTCCCACCGGGGTCGAGGTGGGCGAGGCGATGGTGCATGGCGGCCCCTACCCCGCCTCCACCAATTTCGGCGCCACATCGGTGGGCACCATGGCGATCCGGCGTTTCCTGCGGCCGGTCAGCTACCAGAACCTGCCGGAGGCGCTGCTGCCCGAGGATCTGCGTGGATGAGCGGGCCGCAGGCTCCCCGAAAACGCTGACAGCTTAAAACGCGAGCCCCCTGAAAACGCAGACCGGCCGGACTGCTGGAAGCAATCCGGCCGGTCGCCCGGGGCAGGTCGGGCACGGGTCATGATGTCCGGCGGCGGCGCGCCGGACAAGCGGGCGCTCGAAAATGCCTGAGCGCCTTAGCCCTTCACCATCGGGCAGTTGCCTTCGGCCATGGGGCGGAACGCGTCCTTGGCGGGGATGGTCTCGATGAGGTTGTAATAATCCCACGGCCCCTTGGACTGGTCCGGCGCCTTCACCTGGAACAGGTACATGTTGTGGATGTGCCGGCCGTCGGCCCGCACCTCGCCCTTGCCGAACAGCGGATCGTTGGAGGGCAGCTCCTTCATCTTCGCCACCACCTTCTGGCCCTCGGTGGTGTTGGCGGCGGCGGCGGCCCGCAGATAGTGGAGCGCGCCGGAATAGACGCCGGCCTGGTTGGCCGTGGGGCGGCGGCCGTTGGTCTGGGCGGCGAAGCGGTCCGCATAGGCGCGGGTGCCGTCATTCATGTTCCAGTAGAAGCCCTCGGTGAGGAACAGGCCCTTGGCCACCGGCAGGCCGAGGGAATGCACGTCGGTGAGCTGCATCAGCAGCGCGGCCAGGCTCTGCTTCTGGGTGAGGCCGAAGTCCGCGGCCGCCTTCACCGAGTTGATGGTGTCGCCCACCGCATTGGCGAGGGCAACCACCTCGGCGCCGCTGGACTGGGCCTGCAGGATGAAGGAGGAGAAGTCCGAGGCGTTGGTGGGGTGGCGCACCTCGCCCAGCACCTTGCCGCCCTCGGCCTTCACCACCGCCTGGGCATCCGAGGCCAGCGCATGGCCGAAAGCATAGTCGGCGGTGACGAAGAACCAAGTCTTCTTGTTGGCCTTCAGCAGCGCCAGCGCGGTGCCGTGGGCCAGCGCCCAGGTGTCGTAGGTCCAGTGCACCGAGTTGGGCGAGCACTTCTCGCCGGTCAAGAGCGCCGTGCCCGGACCGGAGGCGATGAAGGCGACGTTGGAGCCGCGCACCGCCTCCTGCACCGCCAGCGCGACGGAGGAGAAGGGCACGTCGAGGATCACGTCCACCGTGCCGTCGGCGATCCACTTGCGCACGGTGGCGGAGCCGATGTCCGGCTTGTTCTGGTGATCCACCGAGATCACCTCGACCTCGATGCCGGGGTGCTCCTTCTTGAAATCCTCCGCGGCGAGGCGCGCCGACACCACCGAGCCGATGCCGGTGGAATCGGAGGCGAAGCCGGAAAGGTCGGTGAGCACGCCGAGGCGGATCTTGTTGCCCGGGATTTCCGCGCGGGCGGGGCTCGGCGCGGCAAGGTGCGCCGCGGCGAGGAGTGCGGCGCCCGCGGCGAGCGCGAGCCGGGTCTTCCTGAGCATGGTCTTCTCCCTGTGTGTGTTCTTCTGGTTGTCTCTTGAAAGGGAGCGCGGTCAGCCGCCGCGCACCTCTTCCAGCACCTTCTGCGCCACGTCCATGCGCACGCTCGCGCGCTCCACCAGGAGGCGCGCCACCTTGTCGATCTCCTCGCCCACGGCCCCCACCATCATGGCGATGTTCTGGGCGTGGAGCGCCATGTGACCCTTCTGGATGCCGGTGGTGGCCAACGCCTTCAGCGCCGAGAAGTTCTGCGCGAGGCCCACCGCCGCGATGATGCGGGCGAGCCGCTCGGCGGTGGTGACGCCGAGGATGGCGATGCAGGCGCGGGCTGTCGGATGCACCTTGGTCGCGCCGCCGATGAGCCCCACCGCCAGCGGCAGCTCGATGGTGGCGGAGAGGTCGCCGTCCTTCGTCACCTCATAGGTGGTGAGCGAGGTGTACCGGCCGGAACGGGCAGCGAACGCATGGGCGCCGGCCTCCACCGCGCGGGTGTCGTTGCCGGTGGCGAGCACCACGGCGGAGATGCCGTTCATGATGCCCTTGTTGTGGGTGGCCGCGCGATAGGGATCGGCGGCTGCGAACTCATAGGCGCTGATCATGCCGTCGCGCACCGCCTCGCCGCCGATGTCGGCGGTCTTCCACACCGCGCGGGCGCGGGCGAGGCGGCGGTCGGCGAGGTTGGACAGGATGCGCAGGTAGACCCGCCCGCCCGACCACGCCGCGATGGCAGGGGCGAGCTTTTCCGCCATGGTGTTCACGGCGTTCGCGCCCATGGCGTCGCGCGTATCGACGATGAGATGGGTGACCACCATGGTGCCGGACGGGGTGTCGAGGAGGCGCACCTCCAGATCGCGGAACCCGCCGCCGAGGGAGACGAGCACCGGATCGCAGGCATCGCACGCGGCCTTGATCTCGTCGCGCTTCTCGAGGATGCGGATGCGCGCGCCGGCGGGGTCCGCGACCTCGACCGCCTGCACCTGCGCGATCATCAGGTTGCCGGAGACCGAGGTGAAGAAGCCGGTCTCGTAATTCTGCTTGGCCGCATTGCAGACCGCGGCGACCACCGAGGATTCCTCCGTCGCCATGGGGATCAGCACGTCCTCCCCGTCGATCTTCATGTTGGTGGCCACCCCCACCGGGATGTTCATGGTGCCGACGACGTTCTCGATCAGCTTGTCGGCGAGCACCGGATCGAGATTGCCCATGTTGGCGAGGTGGGCGACCTGCGCGGCATCGAGCCCGGCGAAGTCGGCGACAAGATCGAGCCGCTCGCGCGGGCTGTGCTTGTGGAAGCCGGCGATGCGGGAGGAACGGTTGTGGCCGGCGGGGGCATTCATGGTCTGGCCTTCCTGTCGGGCGCGCGGCTTGCTGGCGCGCGGCTTGGTGGCGCTCGGCTTGGCGCGGGCGGATGACGACAGGACGTTCCGGGGCGGCGCGGAAGGCAGGGCAAAAGCGCGGGCCGAGGCGCGGGCCACGACCAAGGGCCGGGGCACGAGCAAAGCCACGGACGGTGCATCGCGCGCCCGGTCGGGGCACGGTGTCCGGCGTTTCTTCCCTGTCTTTTCTCCGGCCGCTCGGGGCGTGCCTGTTGTCGCGGACTTTCCGCCGGGGGAAGGGGTACGGCAAGGAACACTTTGCGTCGGAAATGATGCTGCCGTACCCTTCATTCGATGGGTACGATCGATCCCGCAGAGCAGGATGACGAGGGCCGCACGCGGGTGGACGCCATCGTCCACCGGCTGTCGCGCCGCATCGATGCCGGCCAGCTGCGGCCAGGGGAGAAGCTGCCCTCCATCCGCTCCGCCTTCGCGGCCTATGGCGTCTCGCGCAACACGCTGGTGGAAGCCTATGAGCGGCTCGCCGCCTCCGGCCGGATCGAGGCGCGGCCCGGCTCCGGCTTCTATGTGATGCGCACCCGCGCCGCCCCGGTGCGTCCGCCCGCCGCCCCGGCGGTGATCGAGGCGGTGGACAGCGTATGGCTGCTGCGCGAGCAGCTGGAGCAGCACTATGACGTGCGCGTCGGCGACGGCCGCCCGCCCCCCTCATGGATGGAGGGGTCCGAGGTGGGGCGCTATCTGAAGCCCATCAACCGCCCCGGCCGCCGCCCCTTCCCGGCCAGCTACGGCAGCCCGTTCGGCTTCCCCCTGCTGCGCGAGGCCATCGCCGACCTGCTGGCGGAACGCGCCATCGCCGCCGACCCGGCGCGCGTGCTGCTGACGCAGGGCGCCAACCACGCCCTCGATCTCATCGTGCGCACGCTGGTGGAGCCGGGCGACGCGGTGCTGGTGGATTCCCCCGGCTACTATCCGCTGTTCGGCAAGCTGCGCCTCGCCAAGGCGCGCACCCTCGGGGTCCGCCGCACGCCGGAGGGGCCGGACGTGGCGGACCTCGCCGAGAAGGCCGCGCAATCCGGGGCGAAGATGTTCTTCACCCAGTCGCTGGCGCACAACCCCACCGGCTCCTCGCTCACGCCCGCGGTGGCCTATCGCCTGCTGCAGGTGGCCACCCGCCACGGCCTGCTCATCGTGGAGAGCGACCCGTTCGCGGACATCCTGCCCGCCGCCCATCCCCGCCTCGCCTCGCTCGACCAGCTGGAGCGGGTGATCTATGTCGGCACCTTCGCCAAGACCCTCTCGGCGAGCCTGCGCTGCGGCTATGTGGTGGCGTCCGCTGCCCTCATCGAGCGGCTCGGCGCGCTCAAGATGGTCACCAGCGTGAACTCGTCCGGCTATGTGGAGCGCATCGTCCACGACCTCATCACCTCGGGCCAGTACCGGCGGCACCTGAAGCGCCTCCGGGGCCGCGTCGGGGCGGCGACGGCACAGGCGCAGGCGACGCTCGGCCGCCTCGGCCTGCCCATCTTCGGGCCGCCGGGCGGCGGCTTCTACCTGTGGTGCGAGCTGCCGGAGGGGCTGGACGACAGCGCCCTCTCCCGCCGCGCCGCCGAGCGCGGCATCCTGCTGGCGCCGGGCGCGGTGTTCCACCCCGATGCCGAGCCGCGCCGGCCCTCGCTGCGCATCAACGTGGCCTATGCCGACGATCCACGCTTCGAGAAGTTCATGGCCGAAGCGATGCTCCAGAAGGCGGGGCAGCGCCGCGCGCCCTAGCGCCTCCGCACGCCGATGGACGCGCCCCCCGGCCGCCACCGCCCGCACGGGTGGACAAACTGCCCGTGGCGTCCCGCCGCTCCGGGACAAAAAGTCCACATTCGGCCGGCAAAGCCCGATCAAACCATTGCGAATCCCTATCCCTCCCTCTGGCCCCAGCCTTGCTACGGCGACGCCGCGCAGCCCCAGCGGGGCACGCCAAATCATCGCGCCAAGCAAGAACCCGAGTGGAGGAAAGATGTCCGTCACCGCATTCGCGCCACCGCCATTCCTGAGCCGGGAGCGCACCATCGCATCCGCCGGCTTCAACCGCTGGCTGGTGCCGCCGGCCGCCCTCGCGATCCACCTGTGCATCGGCATGGCCTACGGCTTCAGTGTTTTCTGGCTGCCGCTCTCGCGCGCCGTGGGCGTCACCAAGCCGGTGGCATGCCCAGCGGACATGAGCTTCATCGCCGGCCTGTTCGCCACCTCCTGCGACTGGCAGATCTCGCAGCTCGGCTGGATGTACACCCTGTTCTTCGTTCTGCTCGGCTCGTCCGCCGCCGTCTGGGGCGGCTGGCTGGAGACGGCGGGGCCGCGCAAGGCGGGCCTTGTCTCCGCCTTCTGCTGGTGCGGCGGCCTCGTGATCTCGGCGCTGGGCGTCTACCTGCACCAGATCTGGATGCTCTGGCTCGGCTCCGGCGTCATCGGCGGCATCGGGCTCGGCCTCGGCTACATCTCGCCGGTCTCCACCCTCATCAAGTGGTTCCCCGACCGGCGCGGCATGGCCACCGGCATGGCCATCATGGGCTTCGGCGGCGGCGCCATGATCGGCGCGCCGCTGGCCAACATGCTCATGCAGTATTTCGCCACCCCGACCTCGGTGGGCGTCTGGCAGACCTTCCTCGCCATGGCGGCCATCTACTTCGTCTTCATGATCGGCGGCGCGCTCGGCTATCGGGTGCCGCGCGAGGGCTGGGCACCGAAGGGCTGGACCCCGCCGGCCGCCAGCGCCAAGGCCATGGTGACCCATCGCCACGTCCACCTCGACGTCGCCTGGCGCACGCCGCAGTTCTGGATGCTTTGGGCGGTGCTCTGCCTCAACGTCTCGGCAGGCATCGGCGTCATCGGCATGGCCTCGCCCATGCTGCAGGAAGTGTTCGGCGGCCGCCTCATCGGCCTCGACCTCACCTTCTCGCAGCTCGATGCCGGCCAGAAGGCGCAGATCGCCGCCATCGCCGCCGGCTTCACCGGCCTGCTCAGCCTGTGCAACATCGGCGGCCGGTTCGGCTGGGCCTCCTGCTCCGACCGGCTCGGACGCAAGACCACCTACGCGGTGTTCTTCGTGCTCGGGTTCGCGCTCTATGCCCTCGTGCCCACCTTCGCGCACATGGGCTCGGTGGTGCTGTTCGTCGGCGCCTTCTGCATCATCCTGTCCATGTACGGCGGCGGCTTCGCCACCATCCCGGCCTATCTCGCGGACATCTTCGGCACCCACATGGTGGGCGCCATCCACGGCCGGCTGCTGACCGCCTGGGCCACCGCCGGCGTGGTCGGCCCGGTGCTGGTGAACTACCTGCGCGAATACCAGATCGCCTCCGGCATCCCGCAGCAGGCGGCCTATGACCAGACCATGTACATCCTGGCCGGCCTGCTGGTCCTCGGCTTCGTCGCCAACCTCCTGGTGCGCCCGGTCGCCGAGCACCTCTACATGAAGGACGAGGAGCTGAAGAAGAAGGCCGCCGCGGTCGCCCGCGAGGACGCCATCCATGGCGACTTCGAGGACTTCGGGGAAGAGGCGAAGGACGGTGGCGTCGCAGTGGCCATGCGCACCAGCACGCCCGTCGCCGCCGGCGCGACGCCCCTGCCGCTGGTGGCGGCCGCCTGGGTGGCGGTGGGCATTCCGCTCATCTGGGGCATCTGGATCACCCTGCAGAAGGCGGTGATCCTGTTCCGCTGAGCCCTCCCGGCTCGCACCTTGCACGCCCCGGCGCCCGCGCGGCGGGGCGTGCGCCTTTCCCGTTTGATCGCCGGCGCGGAATGCGCGATGGATGGAAGCGATGCCGGCAAACGGCGCGCGCTCCAATGCGCGCCGGGGGCATCGGGGGAGGAAGACGGGATGCCCGGCGCCGCGCGCGCCGGACCGGTCCGTCTTTCGCGAGGGTCCCGCCCAACGGTGGCGGCGGCCCGGCACTGACGGCCGAGACGAGATGAGCACCACCGCCGACGCCTCCCGCGAGGCGCAGCCGCCCGCCGCGGGCGACACCGCCTTCAGCCCGCACCTTGCAGGCGCCTCCATCCTCGTGGTGGACGACGAGCCGGGCATGCGGAACTTCCTGGTGCGGATGCTGGCGACGCGCTGCCGCCATGTCGCCGAGGCGCCGGACGTGGCGGCCGCATCGAGGCTGCTGGAAGCGACGCCGTTCGACCTCATCATCCTCGACAACATCATGGCCGGCCGCTCCGGCCTCGAATGGCTGGAGGAGCTGCACGGCTCCGGCTTCCATCGCGACGTGATCCTGATCACCGCCTTCGCCGACCTGGAAACCGCCATCAAGGCGCTGCGCGCCGGCGCCGCCGACTTCGTGCTGAAGCCGTTCCGCTCCAACCAGATCCTCAACGCCATCGCGCGCTGCCTCGATCGCGGCCGGCTGATGCGCGAGAACTTCGTGCTGCGGCGCGAGCTCAAGGCGCTGCCCGGGGCCGCGGCCTTCCTGATGGTCGGCGAGAGCCTCGCCACCCGCGCCACCCGCGAGGTGATCGAGCGGGTCGGCCCCATGCCCACCACCGTGCTCGTCACCGGGGAGAGCGGCACCGGCAAGGAGGTGACGGCGCGCGCGCTCCATGCCGTGTCGCCGCGGGCGGCCAAGCCCTTCGTTCCCGTCAACTGCGCCGCCATCCCGCCCGAGATCATCGAGAGCGAGCTGTTCGGCCACCTGAAGGGCGCGTTCACCGGCGCCGCGTCCTCGCGGGAAGGGCTGTTCTTCTATGCACAGGGCGGCACCCTCTTCCTCGACGAGGTGGGCGAGCTGCCGCCCGCCATGCAGTCCAAGCTGCTGCGCGTCATAGAGGACAAGAAGGTCCGTCCGGTGGGCGCGGAGCGGGAGATCCCGGTGGACGTGCGCCTCGTGGCGGCGACCAACGCCGACCTGAAGGCGCTGGTGGCGGCGGGACGCTTCCGGCAGGACCTCTACTACCGCCTGAACGTGGTGAACCTCAACCTTGCGCCGCTGCGCGAGCGGCCGGCCGACGTGGCGCCGCTGGCGCGCCTGTTCATGGCGGAGATCTCGCGCACCCTCGGCATGGCGCCGCTGGAGCTGCCCGAGGCGGTGCTGGCGGCGCTGGCGCGCTATCCCTGGCCGGGCAACGTGCGCGAGCTGCGCAACGTCATCGAGCGCACGCTGATCCTCGGCGAATTCCCCGGCGACGTGGTGCCGGAGGCGCTCCAGGCGGAGGGTGCCGTCGGCGGAGCAGGACCCGATGCGCTCGACGCGGTGGAAAAGTCCCACATGCTGCGCATCCTCGCGGAGGCCGGAGGCAACCGGGCCGAGGCGGCCCGTCGCCTCGGCGTCGCGCGCAAGACGCTGGATCGCAAGCTGAAGGCGTGGAATGGCTAGCGAGAACGCGTCCGCCTCCCCCGCTCGCTCCGCGGACGCGAAGGCCGGCGCCGGCCCGAGCCGGCCGCCCGGCCTGCTGGGGCGGCTGCGCTCGGTGCGGATGCGCCTGCTCGCCATCGCGCTGCTGCCCACGCTCATCATCCTTCCGGTGGTGCTGGCGGTGGTCGTCACCTGGTGGACGCGGCAGTTTGACCGTCTGCTCATCTCCAAGGTGAACGGCGACCTCACCATCGCGCGCCAGTATCTCGACCGGCTCATGGAGCGCTCCGACGAGACGCTGCACGCGCTCGGCGACAGCGTCGCCTTCGCCCGCGTCGCCGCCGGGCACGGCGCGAGCGGAGATGGCAGCGCCGGACAGCCCGGGCCGTCCGCCATGGCCGACTTCCTCGACGCGCGGCGCAAGGCGCTGGGCCTCGATTTCCTCTATCTGCTCGACGCGGAGGGCCGGCGCATCGCCACCTCCCCCTCCTCCGCAGCGGATGGCGCCGCAGCGCCGCTGTGGCCGGTGGAGCAGCGGGCGCTGAAGGGCCGCGCCTCCACCGAGATCGACGTGTTCGGTCCCGCCGACCTCGCGCGCATCTCGCCCCAGCTGGCGGAGCGGGCCCGCGTCGCCCTCGTGCCGACGCCGGGCGCTGCCCCCGCCACGCGGGCGGAAGAGGACCGTGGCATGGTGGTGCAGTCCGGCACCCCGGTGATCCTGCCGGGCGTCGGCGCCGCGGCGCTGGTGGGCGGGCTGCTGCTGAACCAGAACCTCGACTTCATCGACACCATCAACGATCTCGTCTACCGGCCCGGCAGCCTGCCGGAGGGGAGCGCGGGCACCGCCACCCTGTTCGTGGACGACGTGCGCGTCTCCACCAACGTGCGCCTGTTCGAGGGACGTCGCGCGCTCGGCACGCGGGTGTCGCAGGAGGTCCGCGATGCGGTGCTGGGCGAGGGCCGGGTGTGGCTCGACCGGGCGTTCGTGGTGAACGACTGGTACATCTCGGCCTACGAACCGGTGGTGGACAGCCACGGGCGGCGGATCGGCATGCTCTACGTGGGGTTCCTGGAAGCCCCGTTCCTCGCCCTCAAGCGGGCGAGCCTTGCCGCCGTCGGGGTGGGGTTCCTGCTGGTGGCCATGGTGGCCATTCCCGTGCTGCTGCGCTGGGCGGCGGCCATATTCCGGCCGCTGGAGGCCATGAACGGCACCATCGCGGCGGTGGAGGCGGGCGCGCTGTCCGCCCGCACCGGCGTCGCCGCCACCTGCGACGAGATCGGGCGGGTGGCCCACCACCTCGACGGCATGCTGGACCTCCTGCAGGAGCGCGACGCGGAGCTGCGCCGATGGGCGCAGGAGCTGGACCGCCGGGTGGCCGAGCGCACGGCGGAGCTGAAGGAGGCGAACCTCGAGCTGGCGGCCACCCAGCGCCAGCTGGTGATGTCCGAAAAGCTGGCGGCCATCGGCGAGATCACCGCCGGCGTCGCCCACGAGATCAACAATCCGGTCGCGGTGATCCAGGGCAATCTCGACGTCGCCCGCGACGTGCTGGGCACCGCCGCCCAGCCGGTGCGGGCGGAGTTCAACCTCATCGACCAGCAGGTCCACCGCATCAACGTGATCGTCTCCAAGCTGCTCCAGTTCGCCCGGCCTTCGGAGTTCGAGGGCTATCTGGAACCCGTCTCGCCCGCCGAGGTGATCGCCGATTCCCTGCTGCTGGTGCAGCACCTGCTGTCGCGCGCCGACATCGTGGTGGAGCGCGAGGACGCGGCGACGCGAGCGGTGATGATGAACCGGGTCGAGCTGCAGCAGGTGCTCATCAACCTGATGGTGAATGCCATCCACGCCATGCCGGCGGGTGGCCGGCTCACGCTCGCGTGCCTCGATGCCGACGAGCGCGGCCGGCCCGGCGTGCGGTTCCAGGTGAGCGATACCGGCGCAGGCATCCCGCCGGAGCGGATCGAGCGGATCTTCGATCCCTTTTTCACCACGAAACCGCAGGGCGGCACGGGGCTCGGCCTGTCCATCAGCCTCACGCTGGTCCAGCGGGCCGGCGGCCACATCGGCGTCGGCAATGCTCCCGCGGCGGGGGCGTCGTTCTGGTTCTGGCTGCCGGCCGCCGGGACCGCACCGGTCTCCTGACCCACGCGCCATCCCACATGGCGCGGAGACGGCGCCTACAGCTCCTCCTCGAAAGCGTCATGCGCAGCTTCGATCGCCGCCATGCGCCGGCGCCCGTCACGCCCGCTGAGCTCGACCACCCGTGTGGCGAGGAAATGGGACAGCGCGATCACCGCCACATGATTGTCGAGCGGCCCGGCCGCGTGCGCCTGGCAGGTGATGAGCCAGGTGGCGGGCCCGGGGTTCTCCGTCGCGGAATCCACCACGCACAGCACCTCCGCCCCCGCCTCGACCGCGCGGGCGATCAGCCGTGCCGAGGCGGCCGTGGAGCGACGCAGGGCGAAGACGACGAGCACATCGCCCTTCTTCAGCGTCACGGCGTATTCGGCGACGGTCTCGCCCGCGACCGGCAGGAGGATGCTGGTCTCGATCACGCGGAACACCTGCCAGCGCAGGTAGGCGGCGAAGGAATGATTGTTGCGGAAGCCGGCGAACCACACCCTCCGGGCGCCCAGCATCGCCCGAGCCACCCGGTCGACCATGTCCCCGGACAGGCCCCGGTAGGTCTCCGACAGGTTCTGGACGCTGAGCTCGAGGTGCGCCCGCAGGGCATCGCCGTCAGGCGCGCCCTCCTCGTTGAGCAGCATGAGCGGCGAGCCGGCCTTCTGCTCCAGCCGCACCTGGCGGCGGGCCTCGTTGTAGCTGTCGTAGCCCAGGCGTTGGAAGAAGCGCGTCACCGCGGCATTGGACACGCGAGCGGCCTGGGCGAGCTCGGTTGCCGTGTAAGCAGGCAGATTGCCGGGGAAATCGAGCAAGAATTCAGCGAGACGCCGCTCGGTCGGCGGCAGCGTGCCGGTATGGCGGGTGATGCGCGCTACCAGCGAGTCCTTGGCCGAGATCATGGTGCTCACCGCCTGTCACCCTGTCCAAAGCCTTGCCGCTCCAGCCGAATGGCCGCGAACGGGCGGATGGCTTCCTGCCGAACACTTCCCCTGTATGACGCAAACCGTTCCCTCGCGCCACGCAGGCGGAACCGGTGGCATGGAAGTTGCTGAAAAAAATTTTGCAGAATGTGTACGATGAAAATATCGTCACGGCAGTTCTGCAGGTTTTTGATCACCGAAGGGACTGGACCATGGCAGGGGAAAACGTTCAGCTTGCCGCCCCCACGTCGGAGGCGGCAGCGCAGGTCGAGACAGCGCTCGACAGGATCGGCGTCACCAACGCGCACAAGGTCATCGTGCTGCTGGTGCTGTTCGGCGTGATGTTCGACGTGTTCGAGCAGAACACCGTCGGCCTGATCGCCCCGTTCCTGCGGGAGCAGTGGCAGCTCTCGGCCGGCGACATCGGCTTCCTCAACACCGTCACCTTCATCGCCGCGGCCACCGGCCGGCTCGGCTCCGGCGTGCTCGCCGACCGGGTGGGCCGGCGGTTCATGCTGAACGTGAACCTGCTGCTTTTCACCATCGGCGCCACCGTCTGCGCCCTCGCGCCCGACTACACGACGATGGCCGTCGGCCGCTTCATCGTCGGCCTCGGCCTCGGCGGCGAGATCGTGACGGCGGTGACGCTGCTGGCCGAGTTCTGCTCGTCGAAATTCCGCGGGACGGCGGTCGGGCTCATCAACGTGGGCGGCGGCGGCCTCGGCAACATGCTCGCCCCGGCGTTCGCGCTGCTGGTGTTCACGCTGTTTCCCGGCCCCGACGGCTGGCGGTGGCTGTTCGGCGCGCTGGTGCTGCCGGCGATCCTCGTGGTCTTCTATCGCCGCTTCGTGCCGGAAACGCCGCGCTTCCTCGTGTCGCGCGGCCGCGTCGGCGAGGCCAATCAGGTGCTCTCCCAGCTTGCCACAGGGTCCTTCTCCACGCGCGGCGTGAAGGTGGTGGACCATGTGACGGCCCGGCCGGTGATCGAGAAGCCCAGGCTCGGCGCCATCATCGCCGACATCTTCCGCGGCGGCCTCCTGCGGCGCACGCTGGCGGTGGGCATTGCCTCCTGGATGACCTTCGGCGCGCAGCTCACCGTGCTGACGCTCATGCCCACCATCCTGGTGGCGCAGGGCCACACCATCACGCGCAGCTTCCTCTACACCATCATCCTGCAGAGCGGCAGCCTGCTCGGAGCGCTGGCGGCGGCCATCCTGGCGGCGCGCGTGCCGCGCAAGATCGTGCTCACGGCCGGCGCGCTGTGCGCGGTGGCGGCAGGCCTCGGATTCGGCTTCCTCGCGAAGACCGACGCCCTCATTCTCGCCTTCGGCGCCGCCTTCCAGTTCTTCGTGCTGCTGCTCAACACCACCATCTGGATCTTCGCGCCGGAAAACTACCCCACGCGGGTGCGCGGCTTCGGCACCTCCTTCATCCTTGCGCTCGGCACCATGGCCGGGGCGTGGATGCCGCTGGTGGCGGGACGGGTGTTCGACGCGGCGGGCATCGCCGGCATGTTCTCGCTGATGGCGGCGATGTACGCGATCTTCGCCATCGCCGTGCAGTTAGCGCCGGAGACCTTCGGCAAGTCCATGGAGGCGCAGCCGGACCCCGAGGCCGCCGAGCGCCCGCTCCAGACCGCCTGACCCCGCGATGCCGGGCCGCCCGTCGCGGCCCGGCGATCCAGGAGCCATGAGTGACCACGATCCTCCTCATCAATCCCAACACCTCGGCCCGCTCGACCGCGATGATGCTGGCCGTCGCCCGTCCGCTCCTTCCGCCGGGCATCACCCTGCGGGGCGCCACCGCCGCGCGCGGGCCGGCCATGATCGTGGACGAGGACGCCCTCGCCGCCGCGGCGGACGAGGTGGTGCGCATCGGCCGCGCGGAGGCCGCGCATGTGGACGCCATCGTGGTGTCCGCGTTCGGCAATCCGGGGGCCGCATCGCTGCGGGCGATGGTGCCGGTGCCGGTGGTCGGCATCGGCGAGGCGGCCGTGCGGGCAGCCGCGGCGCAGGGCGCCCGCTTCGGCATCGCGACGACCACGCCGGGTCTCGTGCGCTCCATCGAGGCCGGCGTCCGCGACCTCGGCCTCGGCGACAGGTTCAGCGGCGTGCGCGTGCCCGAGGGCGACCCCCTCACGCTGGCCGCCGACCCTCCCCTGCAGGATCAGGCGCTGGCTGCGGCGGCAATCGCCTGCATCGAGCAGGACGGGGCGCAGGCGGTGGTCATCGGCGGCGGCCCGCTGAGCGCCGCCGCCGCCCGCCTGCGCGACCGCTTCGCCAGCCGCATCATCGAGCCCGTCCCCGCCGCGATCCGGCTGCTGCTGGACCAGCTTGTGGACCATGCGCGCTGGCCTCCCGGCTCCTGACAGGCGCGGCATCAAGGGCGCGGAAGCAAACGGGCCGGCCGGGCTGAGATGCTTGCCGGCGGCCGCCTGAAGCGCGCGGATGAGCCGAGGAACTGGGGCAGCAGCCGCTTTTTCCCACGCCTGCACCCGGGCCGGGCACGCAGCCGCTCGACGCAGCAACCGGATGCAGCACCCGACAGTCAGGATCCGACGACAGCCGGAACGCCCCGGCAGCCGACGGCAAGCGACGCTCCCGAGGGGCCGCAAATCACCCGCGCCGTCGTCTCCGATGCACGCCTCGACCGCGCGCGGGAGGCGGATGCGCGCGCGGTCGAGGCGGAGGCCAGGCCCGCCAGCCGGCCTACGTGGCCCGCATCGCGGTGCGCGGGTGCGGCCTTGACACGGAGCAGGGCTGGACGACCATCGAGCCCGGCATGGCGGTGACGGCGGAGGTCCAGACGGGGCAGAGGCGCATCGTCGAGTATCTGCTGTCACTGCTGCTGAGGTACAGGCATGATGCGGGGAGGGAGAGGTGAGGATAAGCTGGCGGCACGCGTCCAAACTTAAGCAGTCACACAATGTTGACGATGTCCGGCCACCGGGCTCTCACTCAATCCTAAACGCGCCTCCCGATGAAGTGGTGATATAAGTAAAATTGGAGGCTGAAAAATTATGCGAATAATAATATGCCGTTAGGCCAGCACATACGCGTCGACAACAACGAAATTTTTTATTCCGGAACAACATCTGGTCCAGACGGGGGGACTGACACATTTTGCGTAATATTTTCTGGAGAATATCCCCTCTACGGGGCTTGGAAAGAATCGTTCTCAAGTGAATACGTTACATCCATTAGGATAATTAGCTTTGGCTATAGAAGCCGAGAGAATGTCGGAAATCCGCATCCGGCAGCACGAGACCACATTAGCGGTGAGCGTGCCGCGATGGTCAAAATTTTGATCGAACACCTTTTCTACGTATTGTCGCGCGAAGGAGATGTACTTCCTTTTTGCATCGAAGGTGTGACTTATGATAATCACATTGCATACGATCAAGACTGGATCGCCACATGTCCTTGAGTTGTTTCTATTAATTTCTTCAACAACGGGTAATGATATGGATAAGTATCGGGGACGATCCCCTTGATTTTTGTCGTGAAGGAGGCGCCGGCATGATTGCCGGCAAACTCTCGTCCAAGGCCCAGACACCCCCGCCTCAGGCGGTGCGCCCGGCCCTGCACCTCAAGGTCGGCGATGGGATCGCCTATGGCACCGAGGACGGCCGTGTTGCGCTCACCAGGGCCGCTCCGAAGAGCGGCGATGACCCCTTCGCCACCTTCAGCGACTGGGACAGTGACGCATATCGCAAGGCCTGTGCCGATCTGAAGAAAGGGCGCTGTCGTCGGCGTCCCCTTCCCCAACACGGATCGCTCCACCCGGTTAGCGTCTCCCCGCGCTGGTCATGTCCCCCAAAGGCGTGGGCGAGGCCGCCGAGTTGCCCTGGGTGGTGATGCTCACCAGCGCCGAGAACCGCCCCCTGCCGGATGACGGACCGCTCGGCGCCGGGTATCGCGAGAGCGGCCTGCCGGCTCCTTCCGTTCATCCGCCCGTGCAAGATCGCCACGATTGAGGCGCCACTCGCGGAGCCCATGGGGGGTGTCTGACGCCGTGCTCTGCTGGGCGACGGGTGATCCGAGCGCAGGAGGTCCGCAGCGGCCGATCGGAGTGAGGCGTCGACATCGGAGCCTTGACTGCGCAGCATCCAACGTACCTCCTTTGCACCGTGAGCAACGAAGCGAATTGGGTCGATCACCGCGTCGCCCGATGTGGGAGGATCAGTGGCCGAGGCCTACGCCCATTCCGTCCCCGGCGCGCCCGTGGGCCGGTGGGAAACACTGCGCGATCACCACGAAGCGGTGGGCGCCCTCGCTGCAGAGCTTGGCGCGTGTCTTGGGTGGGCGGAAGTCGCCCGCCTGGCGGGGCGCCTCCACGACATTGGCAAGCTGTCGCCGGAATTCCAGGCCTATATTGCGGGGGACCGCGCATCGGGTGGCGACCATTCCTCCGCCGGGGCTCGCATCGCGTTGGACCACTACGGGCCGACATTTGGTACCGTGCTCGCCGCCGTCATCGCAGCACATCACGCCGGCCTTGCCGACGGAGACGATCTCGCACGGCGCATGGCAGGAGCGGCGAAGCTGATCCCCGCGGACTGGCAGGCCCATACTGGTCCGCTGCCGGACATGGCAGCGCTTAGGCCGAGCAGGCCCCTGCCTGCGGGCGGCCCGAAGGGCTTCGCCCTGAGCTTCCTCGTGCGGATGCTGTTTTCCTGCCTTGTGGATGCCGATTTCATTGCGACGGAGGCATTCTACGCAAAGGCCACGGATGCCGAGGCCGCGCGTGGCGGCCACACGGACCTCGCCACCCTGCGCGCGCGGCTTACCGCCCACATGGCCGCCCTCGGCGCCGGCGCCCCCGAAAGCCCGCTCAACGCCTTGCGCGCCGCCATCCTGCGCCATGCGCTGGACAAGGCGGCCCTCGCGCCCGGCCTGTTCAGCCTCACCGTGCCCACCGGCGGCGGCAAGACCCTGACCTCACTCGCCTTCGCGTTGGACCATGCGGTGCGTCACGGGCTGCGGCGGATCATCTTTGTAATTCCGTACACGGGGGCGTGGATCGAAACTTCGAGCTGGGGGCCCGCGGCGCCTTCGACGCCATGTCGCCCCCCGCACGGGGGCGTGGATCGAAACTACTCCGAAAAGGCCTTTGAGAGCGGCATCCCGCGGTCGCCCCCCGCACGGTGTCAATCGGCGTGGAAACCTGACACCCTATCGGCGCCGAATGTTGACCCCTGTCTGGGGCATTGACCCCACTGCCGCGGAGCGTTGGTTTGGCGCAATGGCGGCACGCGCGATGGCGATGGCCAGGTGGGTCTTGCCGGTTCCGGTCCCGCCGATCAGCACGACGTTGCGCTGGTGGGCGAGGAAGTTGCCGCCGGCGAGGTCGCGTACCAGGGTCTGATTGATGGGGGTGTCGTCGAACACGAAGTCGTCGACGTCTTTGGCCAGGGGCAGCTTCGAAGGGACCCCATGCGACTGGTCGCATGGGGTCCCTCGATGGTGATCTGGTACTTGATGGAGCGGGCCTGCTTCTCGGATATCTCCGCCGACAAAAGGTCGCCGACGATGCGCTGCGGCTCGTGCTGGCGCTTGACGGCGGTGGCGATGATCTTGTCGTAGGCGGCCTTCATGCCATAGAGCTTGAGCTCGCCCATGGCCTCGAGGATCTGGGAACGCTCCATCATGGGGATCTCCTCAGCAGGTCGTATCGTGAGCAGTCGGCGCTCGGGGCGTGGTGGAGGCGCAAGGCGTCGGGCGTGATGATGGTGACGGGGGCTGCAGGCTCCCGGCGCCGGGCGAGGATGTTGAGGATCACGTCGCATAGCAGGTGCGCTTGCGCAGCCTGCGTAGACTTGGCGGCGCGTGGACGCCCTGGTGCAGGGCTTCGGCGCACGCTGCATCGACCGCGGGCAAGCCATCGCTCAGCACGCTGGTGAGGATGTCCACCATCTGCCGGTCCCCGTCGGCGGCACCGGCGAGCTTGCGCCGGACGCGATCGAGGCTGGTGGGCAGAACCCAGTCCTTGAACGGAGCGCCGTTCCTGAGGGCGCCGGGCTTGCGCGCCAGGACCGGCACATAGTGCCAGGGGTCGAAGATGGTCTGGTCCCGGCCGAAGCAGCGCGGGTGGGAGCCGACCGGCCGGCCGTCCTGGCGCAGCTCGATCCGCTCCGCATAGGCCCGGACCTCGACCGGGCGGCCCACGGCGCTGGCGCAGACCGAGTAGCGGTTGTTATCGAAGCGGACCAGGCAGGTCTTCGATACGGAAGCCGGGACGGCGTGGAAGCCGTCGAACCGCCCGGCATAGGGCACCAGGGCCGGGCGCTCGGCCTCGAACGCCTGCCAGATGGTCTCCTCCCGCCGCTCGGGGTGCGGATGGCCCTTGGCGTAGGCGATGCACTGGTCCAGCAGCCAGACGTTCAGCTCGCGCGCAGTCAAGCGTGCGCAGACTGCGTAAACTTGTCTGCGTGCTCTTCACCCGGAGCCGGGGGGTGAAGAAGCGTTCCCGCACCAGCCCGACCTGGTTCTCCACCTGACCCTTCTCCCAGCCGGACGCCGGGGTGCAGGCAACGGGATCGACCAGGTAGTGGCTGCACATCTGCAGGAAGCGGCGATTATAAGCCCGCTCCTTGTCCTGGGGTCCCCATCGCGCCAGCGCGATGGGGTTGGCCCACGAAGATCGCATCGACCGCGGTCTTCATGTTGTCGTAGATGCCGCGCGTGCAGCAGCCCTTGAAGAAGGCGAAGGCCCGCAGCCAAGTTGACGCAGGCTGCGCACGCTTGCCTGCGTGGGCGTCGAACACCATCTCCTGGGTCTCGCGCGGATAGGCCCGCACGAACAGCATCCGCGAATGGCACAGCCGCACATGGGCGACGCGCACCGACACCGTGGTGCCGTTGATCAGGACGATCTCGTGGCTCCAGTCGAACTGGTAGGCCTCGCCGGGCGCGAAGCTCAGGGGCACGTAGGCCGCAGCCGTCATCGTCGCCTGCGCCCGCCGCCAGCCCTTGGCATAGCGGCGTAGCGCATCGTAGCTGCCCTCATACCCTTGGCTGCGCAGCTCCTCGAAGATGCGGATCAGCGTCAGCCGCTCCCGCGCCGGCTTCCCTTCGTTGCCGGCGAGCAGCCTATCCAGGGCCTCCCGCCAGGGCCCGATCCGCGGCAGCGGCTGCACCTCCCGCTCGTAGCTGAATGCCGTCGCCCCGGTCCGCAGCACCTTGCGCACCGTGTTCCGCGAAACGTGCAGCTCCCGCACGATCTCCTTGATGGACTTGCCGCGCACGAAATGCGCGCGCCGGATCCGTGCAATCGTATCCACGCCCTTCATCCCCAGCCCGCCCGTCGCAACGAAACGACGGACCATGAGCCAAGAGGGGGGTCAAAATTACACGCCGATCCCCCTCACAACGGGGTCAATCTTCCATGCCGAAACACACGCAGAAGGCCGCCCAGTTGCTTGGGGTCCGTCAGGGCCGCGCGATGCTTCACTTTTGGCCGTTCCAAGGCATCGCGCAGGGCGGAGGTGGGGTCGGTCTGGGCCCGCAGCGTGGCGATGGCGAAGCGGAACACGCTGCCGATGGTCGATCGCAGCCGCCGCGCGCTCTCCCGCGGCCCGCTCCGCTCGACCTGCTGCAGGAGCGCGAGAATCTCGACCGGCGTGATCTCGGCGATGGGGCGCTTGCCCAGGGCGGGGCCGGCGAGGCCTTCCAGCAGCCACTTGACCTTGGCGATGATGGCCGGCGCCGAATCGCGCGCGGCGAGGCGCGCCATGTCGTCGGCGGCCAGGGTCTCGAAGGTGTTGCCCTCGCTGATGGCGGCGTTGATCTTGTCGAGCTTGCGCGCGGCGGACGGGTCTCGCCCGTCCAGCAAGAGCTTCTTGGCGTCCTCGCGCTTCTGGCGCGCGGCGGCGAGGGAGACGGTCGGGTAGGGGCCGAACGCCAGTTGCTTGGGCTTGCCGGGGAAACGATAGGCCAGGCGCCACAGCCGGCTTCCGTTGGGATTGACGACGAGGTGCAGGCCGCCGCCGTCGACAAGCTTTCAGGCCTTCTCCTTGGGCTAGGCGGTGCGCAAAGCCAGATCCGTGAGGGCCATGTGTAGGCATCTCCTTGTGGGCATGACGTCGATGCCTACAAGCATGCCTACACGCGCGCGAGATTCAACCGGACCTCAGTTGGCCCAGATGGACGACCATTTGGCGTAATGATCTGAATTTTCAGATGAATTAGACATCTTTGGATGTCATCGGACGGTAAAATGGTGCCCAGGGGCGGAATCGAACCACCGACACTGCGATTTTCAGTCGCATGCTCTACCAACTGAGCTACCTGGGCGTCCGGACGGCGCGGGCGTCGTTCGGAGAGGCGAGTGTATAGTCAGGACGATGCGGCGTGTCCATAGGGGCCGCGTCGCACCGGCCGATGAAGCCGCCGGCCTGTGGAAAATTCGCGCCGCGGCGGGGGCGGCGGCACGCCGGAAGCGGCATGGACACTGGAAAGGCGCGCGCAGAATGTGGGCGCATCGGGCGGCCGCGCCGGGGCCTGGAGCATGGTCGATACCCGCGACAGCGCCCGCAAAGACCGGGTGGGCGACCGGACAGCCGGCGTCCCGCACGCGCGCCCGAAATCGTGCGTCCAGTACTGCGACGGCATCAACCTGTCGCCGGGCTCCCGCATGCGCGCGAAATCGTGCGCAGGTCTTCCGCTTTGGTCCTCGGCTTATAAGGCCGGCGTCCTGCACGACCGCGCGAAATCGTGCGCGGTTCTTCGAGCCGATCTGAGGACATGATGCACCCGGCGTCCCGCACACGCGCGCGAAATCGTGCGCTGCGGTTCATGGATCAGGGCATCGGTGCGATCTCCGGCGTCCCGCACACGCGCGCGAAATCGTGCGAGCAGATCGAGCGGGAAAGCCTTGAGCGAGTGGCGCCGGCTTCCCGGACCCGCGCGCCCAATCGTGGCGGCGGATCGCGGCGCGGCGCGGGGCGGGGCACGGGAGACACGAGGGTCGGAGGCCCGAAGGGGCGGCCGGTGGAAAAAGCCGTCGCGCGGGAAAATGGGGCTCCGGCGCGCCATCCGGCCCCTCTCAGGGGCATTTCGCAGCCGAATTCACGCCCAGCGGACCCGATTCCGACCTCCCGCACCGCAAAAAAGGCCGGCCGGGGCCTGTTTTCCCGAGACGAAACTGGGCACAATGCGGCCATGCCGGTGCGGCGGCGCGCGTGTAGGCGGGGGACCGACAGAGTGGCCGAGAGGAAGGCGAAGAACGTCCCTGAGACTCACGAGTCCGAGGATTTCACGACCGGATCGGGCGCGCCCGCAAGTTCGGCAACGACCCTCGAGCAGGCGCTCGGCGTGCAGGTGCGCTCCATCCGCCGCGAGCTCGACCTCACGGTCTCCGATCTCGCGGGGGCGGCGGGCATCTCGGTGGGCATGCTCTCGAAGATCGAGAACGGCCAGATCTCGCCCTCGCTCGCCACGCTGCAGGCCATCTCCAAGGCGCTCAACGTGCCGCTGACGACCCTGTTCTCCGCGTTCGAGGAACGGCGGGACTGCTCGTTCGTGCGCGCGCACCAGGGCGTCATCATCGAGCGGCGCGGCACCAAGGTGGGCCACCAGTACGAGTTGCTCGGCCACGGGCTTGGCGGCGACATCGTGGTGGAGCCCTATCTCATCACCCTGTCGGAGGAAGCCGCGCCCTACACCGGCTTTCGCCATGCGGGCGTGGAGTTCCTCTACATGCTCTCCGGCGAGGTGCTCTACCGCCACGCCGACCGCACCTATCACCTGCGCGCGGGTGATGCGCTGATGTTCGATTCCGGCGCCGCTCACGGCCCGGAGGACCTCATCAAGACGCCCATGACGTACCTCTCCATCATCGTCTACGGCCGCGACCGCCACTGAGCGCTCGCCGCCGCGGGCGCCGCGACGACGGGCGCAGGCCCTCCGCCCCGCGCGCCTGTTTTCCTCCTGCGAAAAATTTATTCTTTTTCATTGACGAGCTAGGCCAACGGGCTTAACTCTTCATTCCAAGGTCGCACGCGCGGCCCGGAATGGAGACTGTGACAGCGCCATGTGCGGCATCGTCGGACTTTTCTTGAAGGATCCCAAGCTCGAGGGCGAGCTCGGGGCCATGCTCGCCTCCATGCTCTGCGTCATGACCGATCGCGGCCCCGACAGCGCGGGTTTCGCGGTCTACGGCAGCGGCGCGAAGGACAAGGTGAAGCTCTCCCTGCGGGCCGCGAAGGGCTATGACTTCGCCGCGCTGGCCGCCGGCCTCTCCCTCCCGGCGGACGGCCTGCCGCCCGTCACCGCGCGCGGCACGCACGCCATCGTCGAGATCCCCGCCGTGCGGGAGGCCGCCGTGCGCGCCTTCCTGGCGGAGCGGCATCCCGAGGTGGCGGTGGTGGGCACCGGCGCCCGCATGGAAATCTTCAAGGAGGTGGGCCTGCCCTCCTCAGTCGCCGACACCTTCGGCCTCGCCACCATGCGCGGCACCCACGGCATCGGCCACACCCGCATGGCCACCGAGAGCGCCGTGACCACCGCCGGCGCGCATCCCTTCTCCACCGGCGCCGACCAGTGCCTGGTGCACAATGGCTCCCTGTCGAACCACAACGCGCTGCGCCGCCAGCTGAAGCGCGAGGGCGTCGCCATCGAGACCGAGAACGACAGCGAGGTGGCCGCCGGCTATCTCACCTGGCGCATGCGGCAGGGCGCGTCCCTCGGCGAGGCGCTGGAAGCGGGCCTGAAGGATCTCGACGGCTTCTTCACCTTCGTGGTGGGCACCGAGAACGGCTTCGGCGTGCTGCGCGATCCCATCGCGTGCAAGCCCGCCGTGATGGCCGAGACCGACCAGTATGTGGCGTTCGGCTCGGAATACCGCGCGCTCGTGGATCTGCCCGGCATCGCCAAGGCCAAGGTGTTCGAGCCCGAACCCGCCACCGTCTATTTCTGGGAGCGCGCACAGTGAACGCCATGTCCCCCGACGTCACGTTCGACCTCGCCTCCACCCCGCTGCGCGAGCTGAACGCCGCGCTCCACCAGGCGACCGGCGAAAGCAACGCCCGCCGCTGGCGGGTGCTGAACCCCAACGGCCGCCACGCGGTGGCCGCCGGCATCGCCGCCCCGCTCACCGTCGATATCGAGGGCAACGTCGGCTACTACTGCGCCGGCATGAATGCCGAGGCCTCGGTCATCATCCACGGCAATGCCGGCGTCGGCGTCGCCGAGAACATGATGAGCGGCTTCGTCCATGTGCGCGGCGATGCCAGCCAGTCGGCCGGCGCCACCGGCCACGGCGGCCTGCTGGTCATCGACGGCAACGCCTCGGCCCGCTGCGGCATCTCCATGAAGGGCATCGACATCGTCGTGAAGGGCTCGGTGGGCCACATGAGCGCCTTCATGGGCCAGGCCGGCGCGCTCGTCGTGTTCGGCGATGCCGGCGAGGCGCTGGGCGACAGCCTCTACGAGGCCAAGCTGTTCGTGCGCGGCACGGTGAAGAGCCTCGGCGCCGACTGCATCGAGAAGGAGGTGCGGGACGAGCACAAGGCGCTCCTTTCCGCCAAGCTCGAGGCTGCGGGCGTCGCGCCCGGGAGCGTCGATCTCTCCGAGTTCAAGCGCTACGGCTCGGCCCGGCGCCTCTACAACTTCCACGTCGACAACGTCGATGCGTACTGAGGGCTGAGGCAAACATGACCGCCCACAACAACGTGCCCCGCACCCCGCCCCGCTTCTCCGCCACCTTCGATCCGGCGACCCTCGCCGAGATCCGCCGCGCCGCGGCGACCGGCATCTATGACATCCGCGGCGGCGGCACCAAGCGCAAGGTGCCCCACTTCGACGACCTGCTGTTCCTCGGCGCCTCCATGTCGCGCTATCCGCTGGAAGGCTACCGCGAGAGGTGCGGCACCGACGTGGTGCTCGGCTCGCGCTTCGCCAAGAAGCCGATCACGCTGAAGACCCCCGTCACCATCGCCGGCATGAGCTTCGGCGCGCTCTCGGCCCAGGCCAAGGAAGCGCTGGGCCGCGGCGCCTCGCAGGTGGGCACCTCCACCACCACCGGCGACGGCGGCATGACTCCCGAGGAGCGCGGCCAGTCCAAGACCCTCGTCTACCAGTACCTGCCGTCGCGCTACGGCATGAACCCGGTGGACCTGCGCAAGGCCGACGCCATCGAGATCGTCATCGGCCAGGGCGCCAAGCCCGGCGGCGGCGGCATGCTGCTCGGCCAGAAGATTTCCGACCGCGTGGCCGCCATGCGGACCCTGCCCAAGGGCATCGACCAGCGCTCGGCCTGCCGCCATCCCGACTGGACCGGCCCGGACGACCTCGAGATCAAGATCGAGGAGCTGCGCGAGATCACCGACTGGGAGAAGCCCATCTATGTGAAGGTCGGCGCCTCCCGTCCCTATTACGACACCGCGCTGGCGGTGAAGGCGGGCGCCGACGTGGTGGTGCTCGACGGCATGCAGGGCGGCACCGCGGCGACCCAGGACGTGTTCATCGAGCACGTGGGCATCCCGATCCTCGCCGCCATCCGCCCGGCCGTACAGGCGCTGCAGGACCTCGACATGCACCGCAAGGTGCAGCTGATCGTCTCCGGCGGCATCCGCTCCGGCGCCGATGTGGCCAAGGCGCTGGCGCTGGGCGCGGATGCGGTGGCCATCGGCACCGCCGCGCTGGTGGCGCTCGGCGACAACGATCCCCAGTGGGAGGACGAGTACCAGGCGCTCGGCACCACCGCCGGGGCCTATGACGACTGGCACGAGGGCCGCGACCCCGCCGGCATCACCACCCAGGACCCCGAGCTCGCCAAAAGGCTCGATCCGGTGAAGGCCGGCCGGCGGCTCGCCAACTACCTGTCCGTGATGACGCTGGAAGCGCAGACCATCGCCCGCGCCTGCGGCAAGAGCCACGTCCACAATCTGGAGCCGGAGGACCTCGTCGCCCTCACGGTGGAGGCGGCCGCTATGGCCGGGGTGCCGCTGGCCGGCACCAGCTGGGTTCCCGGGCGCAACGGCGGCTACTGAGCCCCTGCCCTGCCCTTCGGCCGCGCCGCTCGACCGGCGCGGCCCGACAACAAACCGAACACCTTCCATTCCAGGAACCAGACCATGACGCGCATCGCCGACATCGCACGGGAGGCGGAAGGACACGCCTCCGTCTCTGCCAAGGCGGCCATCGACCTTGCCAAGGTGGCCAAGGAGCGGGGCATCAAGTATTTCCTCATCTCCTACGTGGACCTGTTCGGCGGCCTGCGCGCCAAGCTGGTGCCGGCGGCGGCCATCGGCCCCATGCAGAAGGAAGGCGCGGGCTTCGCCGGCTTCGCCACCTGGCTCGACATGTCGCCGGCCGACCCGGACCTGTTCGCGGTGCCGGACCCGACCAGCCTCATCCAGCTGCCCTGGAAGGAAGAGATCGGCTGGCTCGCCGCCGACCTCTACATGGGCGGCAAGGAAGTGGAGCAGGCCCCGCGCACGGTGCTGAAGCGCCAGCTGGCCGCCGCCGCCGCGCTCGGCTACGAGATGAAGACCGGCGTGGAGTGCGAGTATTTCCTCATCACCCCGGACGGCAAGTCCATCTCGGACACTTCCGACACCGCCGAGAAGCCCTGCTACGACCAGTCCGCGCTGATGCGCCGCTACGATGTCATCAAGGACATCTGCGACGCCATGCTCAAGCTCGGCTGGGGCGCCTACCAGAACGACCACGAGGACGCCAACGGCCAGTTCGAGATGAACTGGAACTACGACCACGCCCTGCTCACCGCCGACCGCCATGTGTTCTTCAAATACATGGTGAAGTCCATCGCCGAGATGCACGGCCTGCGCGCCACCTTCATGCCGAAGCCGTTCATCAACCTCACCGGCTCCGGCTGCCACGCGCACGTCTCGTTGTGGTCGAAGGGCAAGAACGCCTTCTCCGACGCCAAGGGCGAGCTGGGCGTGTCGGAGCTCGGCTACCACTTCATCGGCGGCCTCATCCACAATGCGGACGCGCTGTGCGCCATCACCAATCCCACGGTGAATTCCTACAAGCGCATCAACGCCCCGCGCACCATCTCCGGCGCCACCTGGGCACCCAACACGGTGACCTACACCGGCAACAACCGCACCCACATGATCCGCATTCCGGACGCGGGCCGGTTCGAGTTCCGCCTCGCCGACGGCGCAGCCAATCCCTACCTGCTCCAGGCGGGCCTCGCCGCCGCCGGCCTCGACGGCATCGCCAACAAGCGCGATCCCGGCAAGCGCCTCGACATCAACATGTACACCGACGGGCACAAGGTGAAGGGTGCCAAGCGCCTGCCGCTGAACCTGCTCGACGCCATGCGCGCGCTGGAGAAGTCCAAGGTGCTGGGCGAGCGGCTCGGCAAGCCGTTCGTGGATGGCTACCTGAAGCTGAAGACCGAGGAGTGGAACGCCTTCTCCCGCCACCTCACCCAGTGGGAGCGGGACAACACCCTCGATATCTGAGCCCTGCTCTGTCGGTTGTCCCGGAGGAGCCCGGCGCATTCCCCGCGCCGGGCTCTTTCCGTTTGGGGCCTACTCCGGCGCGGGGGTGGCGAGGGGCTTGTCCTTGTCCACCGCATAGGTGATGGCGAGCTTCGTCTTCTCCGCGCCCACCTGGAAGGCGTGCGGCACCTCGGCCGGAATCTGGAACGCCTCGCCGGCCTTCAGCGTGCGGTCGGCCTGCCCCTTCACCGAGAGCACGCCGCCGCCGGCGATGAGATAGCTGCTCTCCACCCCCGGATGGGTATGGCGCGCCACCTTCAGCGCCGGATCGAACTCCGCCTCCATCAGGATCACCACATACCTGTCGCCCGGCAGTTCCGACTTGCCGAGCACCGTGCGCGTGATGCCCGAGGGGGCCGCCGGCGCGGCTGCCTGAGGCGTGCCTTGGGCGGCCGCCTCGGTGGCGGCATATCCCATGGCGGAGCAGATGGCGCAGGAGATGAATCCGCGTCGATTGAGCATTGTTTTTCCTCCCTCGCCCGTTGGACCGGGCTTGCGCGCCGAGCATAGGCCAATCGTGCGCACGCGACGATGCCGGCACCCGGCAGGCCGACGGACGCCACCGCCTTCCCTTTAGGCATGCCGCAACGTTCGAGAACGCTTCGCCTGCATTGAAAAATAATCAGGATTCCGGGGACGCGGTTTTATTCGCCCGGTTCGCAGGCATTTCTTTGATGCCTCTACGTCAGTTTTTGCGCTGTCGGAGACGATGCACCCTCGCGCGCGCTGGCGGCGCCGGCGCGCCGGTCGCCCCGCCGCAATCGTTTCCGCGATTTTTCCAAATGCTTCCAGCTACTTGTCAGGCCAGAGCGCGCTCCCCTGCGCGGGCCGGGGCTCCTTCCGGATGATTATCCCTGTCTGGCATATTTGTTGCTCAACAGTGAAACAGGGATACTGAGGGGCACCGCGGGGGCATCCTGCCGCGGCGGCCTCCTGCGCCCTGCCTCTCGGCAACAGCGTTCGGGGATCTTCATGACAGATCAATTGGCCGCGCTGACGACCATCTTCACGGAGTTCTATTACTTCCTGACGGTCGTCCTCATGTTCTTCATCCACGTCGGCTTCTGCATGTACGAGGTGGGCGCCGCCCGCGTGAAGAACGTGCAGCACACCCTGCTCAAGAACACCATGGCGATCCCGCTGGTGGGCCTTGCCTTCTTCCTGTTCGGCATGTGGATCTACATCGCCTTCCAGGGCTGGCCCATCTCCACCTCGTCGCTGTCGTTCACCACCGGCTTCGAGCCGTGGTCCACCAAGATCGCGCCCAACCTGACGGACCGCATCTCCGGCGTGTTCTGGGCGGCGTTCGCGCTGTTCGGCATGACGGCGGCCTCCATCGTCTCGGGCGCGCTCATCGAGCGTACCAAGACCTCGGGCTTCTTCATCCTCGCCATCTATGTGGGCGCGATCGCCTGGGTCATCCCGGCGGCCTGGGCCTGGGCCGGCAACGGCTGGATGGCGCAGTACCTCGGCTTCCACGACCAGTATTGCTCGGCCATCCTGCACTCGGTGGCGGGCTTCGCGACGCTGGGCGTGCTCATCAACCTCGGCCCGCGCATCGGCAAGTTCGCCGCCGACGGCACCCCGCGCGAGATCCCGGCGCACAATCCGTGGCTCGTCACCATCGGCCTGTTCATGATCTACGTGGGCTTCTGGGGCTTCTACGCCGCCTGCCACATCCCGATCGTGGACGTGGGCACCGCGGGCGCGCCCTATTTCACCGCCACCAACATCTATGGCGTGCCGATCACACTGTCGGGCGTGACCATGAACTTCCTGCTGGCGCTGTTCGGCGGCATGGTCGCGGCCTACATGGTGTCCAACGGCAATGCCTACTGGACCTATTCCGGCGGCCTCACCGGCCTCATCTCGGCCAGCGCCGGCAATGACCTCTACCACCCCATCATCGCGCTGGTGATCGCGGTGGCCGGCACGGTCATGGCCTACAAGCTGCACTATTGGGTGGAGCGCAAGTTCAAGATCGACGACGCGGTGGGCGCGGTGGCCGTGCACGGCTATTGCGGCGTGTTCGGCGGCATCGTGGCGGGCTTCGCGCTCTGGGGCTACCCGGCGGTGCTGCCCTCCTCCGGCGCGCTCATCACTTTGGGCGAAGGCGTAGGCTGGTTCGGTGTGAACGCCGAAGGCCTGCCCATCATAACCCCCATGGGCAACATCATCGGCTCGCTGGTGTTCGCCATCGGCTTCGGCTTCATCCCCGGCTACGTCATCTCCAAGCTGCTCGCCATGGCGGGCCTGCTGCGGGTGCCGGTGGCGGCGGAGATCAAGGGCCTCGACGGCAAGCACGTGCCGGCCAACTACCCCCACCACTCCGGCATGGAAGCGGCGTTTGAAAGCATCCAGCGCCGCGAAGCCAAGCTCTGACAGCACTCCGAAGGAGACCTGATCATGAATACGGGCATTACCTCCCTCGCCAAGCTCACGGAGACGGCGGAAGTCTATCCCTTCGCGGGCTACGAGCCGCTGTTCGCGGTGATCGCGCTGGTGTTCTTCGTTGCCTTCATCATGAAGCAGATCGCCATGGACAAGTCGCTCCATGAGGAGATGCTGGACCACACCTCCGAGGCGGTGGCGACGCCGGCCGAATAGGCCGCGCCGGCATCATCCGGCAAGTCAGGCAGGTGGCGCCGTCCCTTCGGGGGCGGCGCCATTCGCCGTTCAGCCGGCGGAGATGGCGCCTTCCGGCAGCCACGGCAGCGCCTGCCGCAGGCCGGGCAGCACCTCGTCCGCGAGGGCGCGCCGGCAGAAGGCGGCGGCCTCGCGCGGCAGCCGGCCCAGCTCCTGCCGCCGGGCGATGAGGGTCAGGCTGCGCGAGAAGGCCGGCCCCGGCAGCGGGCGGCACGCCACCCGGGCCAGATCCACCCCCGCCTCGTGGAGGCAGAGCGGCGTCGTCACCGCGAACCCCTCCCCCGCCGCCACCATGGCGGTGACGCCATAGGGCGTGTCGAACTCCAGCCGCCGCGGCAGGTCGAGCTTCAGGCGGCGCAGATGGCGCTCCACCTCGATCCCCGTCTTGGACCGGGCGGAGAAGCGCACCAGCGGCAGGTCGCCCGCGAGGGCCGCCAGATCCTCGACCCGCTCGGGCGCCGCGACGCCGACGGGCAGCAGCAGCACATAGGGCTCGCTCACCAGCGGCAGGCGTTCCAGCCCCTCGATGTCGGCCAATTCGTCGGCGCCCACCAGCAGGTCCAGCTGGCGGGAGAGCAGCGCGCTGGCATGGGAGGCGGTGAGGCCGGCGAGGATCGAGACCTCCTCCGCCACGCCCGCGAGCCGGCCCGCCAGCGGCGCCGACAGGGCGCGGGAGAGCGAATCCACCAGCCCCGCCCGCAGCAGCGGCAGGCGCCCGTGCTCGGTCTCGCGCAGCGCCGGCACGATCTGCCGCGCCTCGGACAGGAGCGCGCTCGCCTTCTGCCGCAGCACCCCGCCGGCGGCGGTGAGCCCGAGCGGCCGGACGCTGCGATCGAACAGGGCGACGCCCATGCGCGCCTCCAGCTCCGCCACAGCCTGCGAGACCGCCGGCTGCGTCAGGCCCAGCCGTCGCGCCGCGCCCGCCATGGCCCCGGCCTCGCAGACCGACAGGAAGATCTCCAGCGCCTTCAGATCGAACGGCAGCAGCTCGCGCACCGGCTTCACCCCTACAATAAGCAGGATTTATATTAAGCCTCGTTTCAAGCCGAGATATAGAGGGAGGGAAGGGTGCCTCGCCCTGCCCCCAGCGAGTGATCGATGTCCCGCTATTCGTTCCTGAGCCTGATCGCCAATGCGCTCAACGGCCAGACCGGCTGGAAGCCCGCCTGGCGCGATGCCGCGCCCAAGCCGCAGTATGACGTGATCATCGTCGGCGGCGGCGGCCACGGCCTCGCCACGGCCTATTACCTCGCCAAGGAGCACGGCATCCGCAACGTGGCGGTGCTGGAGAAGGGCCACATCGGCTCGGGCAATGCCGGACGCAACACCACCATCATCCGCTCGAACTACCTGCTGCCCGGCAACGAGCCGTTCTACGAGTGGTCCATGAAGCTGTGGGAGGGCCTGGAGCAGGACCTCAACTACAACGCCATGGTCTCCCAGCGCGGCATCATCAACCTGTTCCACTCGGACGCCCAGCGCGACGCCTATGCCCGGCGCGGCAACGCCATGCGCCTCGCCGGGGCCGACAGCGAGCTGCTCGACCGCGAGCAGGTGAAGGCGCTGTGCCCCTTCCTCGACTTCGACAATTCCCGCTTCCCCATCAAGGGCGGGCTGATGCAGGCCCGCGCCGGCACCGCACGCCATGACGCGGTGGTGTGGGGCTATGCCCGCGCCGCCGACCGGCTCGGCGTCGACATCGTGCAGAATTGCGAGGTCACCGGCTTCGTGCGCGAGGGCGATGCGGTGGTGGGCGTGGAAACCACCCGCGGCACCATCCGCGCCGGCAAGGTGGGCCTCGCGGTGGCCGGCTCCACGTCCCGCCTCACGAAGCATCTCGGCCTGCGCCTGCCCATCGAGAGCCACGCGCTGCAGGCCTTCGTCTCCGAAGGGCTGAAACCGCTGGTGCCGGGGGTCATCACCTTCGGCATGGGGCACTTCTATGTCAGCCAGTCGGACAAGGGCGGCCTCGTCTTCGGTGGCGACATCGAGGGCTACAATTCCTACGCCCAGCGCGGCAACCTGCCGGTGGTGGAGGACGTGTGCGAGGGCGGCATGGCGGTGATGCCGCTCATCGGCCGGCTGCGCATGCTGCGCTCCTGGGGCGGGCTCGTCGACATGTCCATGGACGGCTCGCCCATCATCGACGTGGGCCCCCTGCCCGGCCTGTTCCTGAACACCGCGTGGAACTACGGGGGCTTCAAGGCGACGCCCGCCTCCGGCTGGTGCTTCGCCTGGACCATCGCCCGCGAGGAGGCGCACGCGCTCAACGCCGGCTTCCGCCTCGACCGTTTCCGCTCCGGCCATGTCATCGACGAGAAGGGGGTCGGCGCGCAGCCGAACCTGCACTGAGCCATGCGCATCCCCTGTCCCTATTGCGGTTCGCGCTCGTCCCACGAGTTCGCCTATCTCGGCGACGCCGCGCCCACCCGTCCCGATCCCGCCGCGCCCGACGCGGCGGATGCCTTCAACGCCTATGTGAACGAGCGCGACAACGTGGCCGGCGTGATGGATGAGCTCTGGTACCACGCCAACGGCTGTCGCCGCTGGCTGGTGGTGACGCGGGATACCCGCACCCACGCCATCAGCGCGGCGCGCTTTGCCCGCACGGAGGCAGCGGAATGACCCGGCTTTCCGCAGGCGGCCTCATCGACCGCAGCCGCACCCTCGCCTTCACCTTCGACGGCAGGAGCTATAGCGGCCACCCCGGCGACACCCTCGCCTCCGCCCTGCTGGCGAACGGCGTGCGTCTGATGGGCCGCTCGTTCAAGTATCACCGCCCGCGCGGCGTCGCGACCTCAGGCTCCGAGGAGCCGAACGCGCTGGTGGAGCTGCGCTCCGGCGCCCGGCGCGAGCCCAACACCCGCGCCACCATGGTGGAGCTCTACGACACGCTCGAGGCCACCAGCCAGAACCGCTGGCCCTCCCTCGACGTGGACGTGCTGAGCCTCAACCGGCTGGTCTCGCCCTTCCTCGGCGCCGGCTTCTACTACAAGACCTTCATGTGGCCCGCCGCCTTCTGGGAGAAGGTCTACGAGCCCATGATCCGCCGCGCCGCCGGCCTCGGCCGCGCCGCCGATGCGGCGGACCCGGACCAGTACGAGAAGGCCACTCAATTCTGCGACGTGCTGGTGATCGGCGCCGGCGCCGCCGGCCTTGCCGCGGCGCTCGCCGCCGGGCGGACCGGCGCGCGCGTCATCCTCGCAGATGAGGATTTCCATCTCGGCGGCAAGCTGCTGGCCGAACGCGCCACCATCGACGGCGCCAGCGCGCTCGATTTCGTGGCGCGGGCGGAGGCGGAGCTGGCGAGCCTGCCCAACGTGCGCCTCATGCCCCGCACCACCGTGTTCGGCGCCTATGACGGCGGCGAATATGGCGCCGTGGAGCGGGTGAGCGACCACCTCGCCGTCCCCGCCCCGTTCCAGCCGCGCCAGCGCCTGTGGCGGTTCGTGGCGAAGCGCGCCGTGCTCGCGGCCGGCGCCTTCGACCGGCCCATCGTGTTCCCCGGCAATGATCGGCCGGGCGTCATGTCCGCCCTAGCGCTCGCCACCTACGCCACGCGCTTCGGCGTCGGCGCGGGCGTGAACGCCGCAGCCTTCACCAACAACGATCATGCCGTCGCCGGCGTGCTCGATGCCGCCGCCGCGGGGCTGAAGCTCGCCGCCGTCATCGACGTGCGCCCGGCCCTGCCGGCGGCGCTCGCGGCAAAGGCCGAAGCACTGGGCGTGCGGGTCATCGCCGGCGGCGAGGTGATCGCCACTGCCGGCAAGTGCCTCTCCTCCATCACCGTGCGCACGGCCAAGGGCACCGAGACGCTGGCGGTGGAGGCGCTCGGCGTGTCCGGCGGGGCGACGCCGAACCTGAACCTCACCTGCCACCAGGGCGGCAAGCCCGTGTGGCGGGAGGATATCGCCGCCTTCGTGCCCGGAGCCCTGCCGCCCGGCATGAGCGTGGCGGGCGCTGTGGCGGGCGACCTCGCCCTCGCCGAGACCCTGCGCGCGGGCACGCGGCTCGGTGCCGAGGCGGCGGCGGATGCGGGCTTCACCGGCCCGGCCTCGCCCGCTCCGGTGGCGGAGGAGACGCCCTCCGGCATCCGCCCCTTCTGGCAGGTGAAGGCCAAGGGCGCGGCCTTCGTGGACCAGCAGAACGACGTGACCGCGAAAGACGTGGCGCTCGCCCATCGCGAGGGCTTCCGGGCGGTGGAACTGCTGAAGCGCTACACCACGCTGGGCATGGCCACCGACCAGGGCAAGACCTCCAACATGGCGGGCCTCGCCATCATGGCGGAGCTGACCGGCCAGGGCATCCCGCAGACCGGCACCACCGTGTTCCGCCCGCCCTACACGCCGGTGGCCATCGGCGTGCTGGCGGGCCACCACCGGGGCGTCGACTTCAAGCCGGCCCGCCCCACCCCGACCCATGCGTGGGCCGAGGCCGAGGGTGCCGTCTTCGTCGAGACCGGCCTGTGGCTGCGCGCGCAGTATTTCCCGAGGCCCGGCGAGAAGGACTGGCTGGAGACGGTGAACCGCGAGGTGAAGGCGACGCGCGAGGGCGTCGGTGTCATCGACGTCTCCACCTTCGGCAAGATCGACCTGCAGGGGCCGGACGTGGGCGCCTTCCTCGATCGCGTCTACATCAACATGTTCTCCACCCTCGCGGTGGGCAAGGCGCGCTACGGCGTGATGCTGCGCGAGGACGGCTTCGTCATGGACGACGGCACCACCGCCCGCCTCGCCGACGACCACTATGTGATGACCACCACCACGGCCAACGCCGCCAAGGTGTTCCAGCATCTGGAATTCTGCCTGCAGGTGCTGTGGCCGGAGCTGGACGTGCAGCTCGCCTCCATCTCCGAGCAGTGGGCGCAGATCGCCCTCTCCGGCCCGCGTTCCCGCGATGTGCTGGCCAAGGTGGTGGACGGGCTCGACGTGTCCAACGCCTCCCTGCCCTTCATGGGTGCCGCGCAGACCACCGTGATGGGCGGCACCGAGGCGCGCATCTTCCGCCTCTCCTTCTCCGGCGAGCTGGGCTACGAGATCGCCGTGCCCGCCACCAGGGGCGAAGCGCTGATGCGGGCGCTGATGGATGCCGGCAAGCCCTATGGCATCACCCCCTACGGCACCGAGGCGCTGGGCGTCATGCGCATCGAGAAGGGACACGTCTCCGGCAACGAACTGAGCGGGCAGACCAGCGCCCGCGATCTCGGCCTCGGCAAGATGGCCTCGACGAAAAAGGACTACATCGGCCGCGTCATGGCCGCCCGTCCCGCCTTCGCGGAGCCGGACCGGCCCACCTTCGTCGGCTTCCGGCCGGTGGACCGCGCGGCGCGGCTCAGGGCCGGCGCCCACTTCCTGAAGGTCGGCGCGGAGCCCACCATGGCCAATGACGAGGGCTACATGACCTCGGTGGCCTATTCGCCCATCCTCGGCCATTCCATCGGCCTCGGGCTGCTGAAGCGCGGGCCGGAGCGGATCGGCGAGATCGTGCGCGCCTATGACCCGGTGCGCGGCGGTGACATGGAGGTCGAAGTGTGCTCTCCCGCATTCGTCGATCCGCAAGGGGAGAAGCAGCGTGTCTGACCTGCTCGCACATCTCGCCCCCACCCGGCTGGTGCCCGCGGGGCATTACGGGCCCGAGGGCTCGACGGGCGTCACCGCCCGCGTGGTGGAGGGGATCGCCGCCGCCACGCTGGTGGCCCGGCGCGGCGCCGTCGGCTCCCTGCTCGCAGCGGCAGCCGCCCAGCGACTGCCGCTGGTGGATGCCCCGCGCGTCTCGGCCGGCGGTGGACTGGAGGCCGTCGGCACCGGTCCCGGACGCTGGCTGGTGCTGGCGGAAGGGGTTTCCGGCGCAACGCTGCTCGCCCGCCTGCGCGACCTCTCCGGCGGGCTCGCCGCGCTGACCGACCAGAGCGACGCCAATCTCGTGCTCGATGTCTCCGGCCCCCGCGTGCGCGATGCGCTGATGAAGGGCGTGGGCGTGGATCTCGACCCGGCGGCGTTCGGCCCCGGCGATGCCGCCACCACAGTGGTCTCCCACGTGGGCGTCACGCTCTTCCGGCGCGACGATGGACCCACCTACCGCTTTCTCGTGGGGCGCTCCTTCGCGCCCGCCTTCCTGCGCTGGCTCACCGCGAGCGCGGCGGAATACGGGCTCGCCCTCTCCGGCACGGGACGAGGTTGACCGCGGCGCGGCGCGCGCTCCCGTCCTGCCGAACCCATCCTGTCATCGCGCCGCCACCTGCGGGCGCCACCCCGAGAGACGCATCACATGACGACGCCGACCGAGCATTTCATCCTCACCCTCTCCAGCCCGAACCGGCCGGGCATCGTGGCGAAGGTATCCACCTTCCTGTTCGAGAAGGGCTGCAACATCCTCGAGGCGCAGCAGTTCGACGACACGGAGGCCAACCGCTTCTTCATGCGGGTGGTGTTCAACGTGGTGCAGGGCACGGCCTCCCTCGCCGAGATCCGCGAGGGCTTCGGCGCCGTCGCCGCGCCGTTCAACCTCACCTGGACCCTGCGCCCGAAGGACGAGAAGCGCCGGGTGCTGCTGCTCGCCTCCAAGTTCGACCACTGCCTCGCCGACCTGCTCTATCGCTGGCGCATCGGCGAGATCGCCATGGACATCACCGGCATCATCTCCAACCACCCGCGCGAGACCTATGCCCACCTCGACCTCGACGGCATCCCCTTCCACCACCTGCCGGTGACCAAGGAGACCAAGCAGCAGCAGGAGGCGCAGATCTTCGAGATCTTCAAGTCCACCGGCTCGGAGCTGGCGGTGCTGGCGCGCTACATGCAGGTGCTGTCCGATGACCTGTCCGCCAAGCTCGCGGGCAAGTGCATCAACATCCACCATTCGTTCCTGCCCGGCTTCAAGGGCGCCAAGCCCTACCACCAGGCGCATGCGCGCGGCGTGAAGCTGATCGGCGCCAGCTCGCACTATGTCACCTCCGACCTCGACGAGGGGCCGATCATCGAGCAGGACGTGGAGCGCATCTCGCATCAGGATTCGCCCGATGATCTGGTGCGCAAGGGCCGCGACATCGAGCGCCGGGTGCTCGCCCGCGCCATCTCCTGGCACCTGCAGGACCGGGTGCTGCTGAACGGCTCGCGCACGGTGGTGTTCCGCGACTGACACGCAGGCAGATGGCCGCGCCGGGAAACCCCGGCGTGGTCCACGGCGTTGGGAGGGCAGTCCCCAACCTTCAGGGAGCCCTCCCATGACCCGCAACGGTGTCCTCATCGCCGCCGGGTTCGTTCTGGTGCTGGCGCTGTTCGCCGCCAACACTTTCTCGAACCGCGGCGGTCCCGAGCCCTCGGAAAGCGCGCCGGAGAACATCACCCGGCCGAACGGCAACCCGCCGCCGCCGGTGACCGCGCCGCAGATGCCGCCGGGCCGCACCATCGCCCCCGAGAACGGGGATCGCGGCTAGCATCCCGCCGATCCCCATGCTTCCGGTCCCCGGCGATGGCGCCGACGCGGTGTGCCGTCGCCCCCGCCGGCCCGTCGCTCCGGCGCGCGCGAGGCAGATCCTGCCCATTTTCCCGGCACTCCGCGCCCGCGAGCGCGCCACAGCCCCGGTGTTTCGCGCATCGCGAACAGGATTTAATGAATATAATTATCTGTATAATATACATTTTTCGAAAATTGCATACAGATGGCGCGTTTCCTGCTAGTCCCGTGATACCGCGTCGTGCGGCCGAGAACGGGTTTCATCATGCAGACTGTCGCCAGCCTTCTTTCCGCCCACAGGTCCGGCAGCCGCACCGTGTCCGATACGGTGCGCGCCGTGTATGCCCGCATCGCCCTGCATGACGACCCGGCCCTGTTCATCACGCTGCGCCCCGAGGCCGACGTGCTGGCGGAGGCGGCGGCGCTGGAGGCGAAGGGTGACAGCGCGCTGCCGCTCTACGGCATCCCGGTGGCTGTGAAGGACAATATCGACGTCGCGGGCCTCCCCACCACCGCCGCCTGCCCTGCCTTCGCCTATACGCCCGAGCGCGACGCCACGGCCGTCGCCCGGCTGAAGGCGGCGGGCGCGCTCATCATCGGCAAGACCAATCTCGACCAGTTCGCCACCGGCCTCGTGGGCGTGCGCTCGCCCTATGGCATCCCGCGCAATGCCTTCAATCCGGCGCTGGTGCCGGGCGGCTCGTCCTCCGGCTCGGCGACGTCGGTGGGCGCCGGCATCGTGCCGGTTTCCCTCGGCACAGATACCGCGGGCTCCGGCCGCGTGCCGGCCATGCTGAACAACATCGTCGGCCTGAAGCCCTCGCTCGGCCTCGTGCCCAACACCGGCCTCGTGCCCGCCTGCAAGACGCTGGACTGCATCTCCGTGTTCGCCCTCACGGTGGACGACGCCATGGCGGTGCTGGATGTCATCTCCGGCTTCGACCCCGAGGATGCCTATTCCCGCGACCTGCCGGTGGGACCGCTCACCGCGCCGGCGCCCGCCCCCGTCATCGGCGTGCTGCCGGAGAGCCAGCGCGAGTTCTTCGGTGATGCCCACGCCGCCGCCGCCTATGCGGATGCGCTGGCGCGCTTCGCGGCCATGGGGGCGCGGCTGGAGGAGATCGACTTCTCCCCCTTCGCCGAGACCGCGCGCCTGCTCTATGAGGGTCCCTGGGTGGCCGAGCGCTGGATCGTGGCGGAAAAGCTGCTCTCCACCGATCCCGAGGCGGTGCACCCGGTCACCCGCGCCATCACCGAGCCGGGCGGCACGGCCACCGCTGCCGACGCGTTCCGCGCCATGTACAAGCTCAAGGAGCTGCGGGCGAAGGTGGCGCCGGTGCTGGCACGCATCGACGCGCTGCTGCTGCCCACCGCGCCCTCCGCCTACACGGTGGACGAGGTGCTGGCCGACCCCATCCGCCTCAACTCCCGCAATGGCACCTACACCAATTTCGTCAACCTGATGGACCTGTGCGGCATCGCCGTGCCGGCGGCCATCGCGCCCAACGGCGTGCCCTATGGCGTCACCCTGCTCGCTCCCGCCGGGCGGGACGCGGAGATGGCGGCGCTGGGCCGCGCCTTCATCGCCACCGGCGACCTGCCGCTCGGCGCCGGCCATGCGCCCGCACCGGCGCTGCCGCTGCTCGCGCCCGCGCCACAGGCCGGCCGGCTCGATGTGTGCGTGTTCGGCGCCCATCTCTCCGGCATGGCGCTGAACGGCGATCTCAAGGCCATGGGCGGACGCTTCGTGAAGGCCGCGCGCACCGCGCCGGCCTATCGCATGAAGCTCCTGCCCGGCGACGTGGCCCGCCCCGGCGTGGTGCGGGTGGCCGCGGAGGGCGCGGCGCTTGCGGGCGAGGTCTGGTCCCTGCCGTTCGAGGGCGTGGGCAAGCTGCTCGCCACCATCCCGGCGCCGCTGGGCCTGGGGCAGGTGGAGCTGGAGGACGGCAGCCGCGTCACCGGCTTCCTCGCCGAGGCGGCGGCGCTGGAAGGCGCCCGCGACATCACCGCCCACGGCGGCTTCCGCGCCTTCATGGAGATGCCGGCCACCGCATGACACGACTGCGCGAGGGGCGCTGGACAGGCATGCTGATACACTGTATCAACGCTGCCGACAGATCATCCGGACCGCCGACATGCCCCTCTCCGCCGCCACCGACGAGACCCGCGCCGACGCCCAGCGGGCCGGCGCGCGCGTCGTGGCGATGCCGGGCGCGGCGGCGCAAGATCCTGCCGCCCACCCGCATGAAGCGCACCCCCATGAAGCGCACCCCCTTGCCGCGCACGCGGCCGCGCACGATCACGCCTCCCCCGGTCACGCCTCCCCCGATCACGCCTCCCCTGGTCACGCCCATGAGGCGCACGGGCACCTTCACCCCGCCGCGGCGGCGCGGCCCGCCGTCCGCCTCGGTCCCTCGGTGCTGCGGCTTTCGCTCGGCGGCCGGCTGGTGATCGCAGGCGTGCTCATCGCCGCGCTCTGGACGATCGTGCTGCTGGTGACGGGAAGCCAAGTGTGAGCGCGCAGATCTCCTTCCGCAACCTCACCCTCGGGTATGAGCGCCACCCCGCCGTGCACCATCTCTCCGGCGATGTGGAGGAAGGCACGCTCCTCGCCGTGTGCGGCGCCAATGGCGCCGGCAAGTCCACCCTGCTGAAGGGCATCAGCGGCGCGCTGCGCCCGCTCGGCGGGGCCATCGACCGGCACGGCCTCTCCCCGCGCGACATCGCCTATCTGCCGCAGGGCGCGGAGATCGACCGCAGCTTCCCGGTCAATGTCTATGACATGGTGGCCATGGGCCTGTGGCGCCGCGCCGGCCTGTTCGGCGGCATCGGCCGGGCCGATCGCGGCCGCATCGAGGACGCCATCGCCGCCGTGGGGCTGGAGGGCTTCGAGGCCCGGCCCATCGGCACGCTCTCCGGCGGGCAGATGCAGCGCACCCTGTTCGCGCGGCTGCTGCTGCAGGATGCCCGCGTGATCCTGCTGGATGAGCCGTTCACCGCGCTCGACGCCCGCACCGTCTCCGATCTCGTGGCGCTGGTGCGCCGCTGGCACGGGGAGCGGCGCACCGTGATCGCCGTGCTGCACGATTTCGACCTGGTGCGCGCCACCTTCCCGGAAACGCTGCTGCTGGCGCGCAGCGCCATCGCCTGGGGCCCCACCGCCGACGCGCTGGGCCCCGACAATCTGCTGCGCGCCCGCCGCATGGCCGAAGCCTGGCGCAACGGCGCCGCCCCCTGCACCGACGCGGCCTGAGCCGCCGCATTCCGCCCGCGTGACCCGCGGCTGCGGAGACTGCGCCCGAAGAGACGGCAATGAGCCCTTACGAGCTTCTCATCGCTCCGTTCGCGGAGTTCGAGTTCATGCAGCGGGCGCTGGCCGGCGTGTTCGCCCTCGCGCTCGGCGCCGGGCCGCTCGGCGCCTTCCTGATGCTGCGGCGCATGTCGCTCACCGGCGACGCCATGGCCCATGCCATCCTGCCGGGCGCCGCCATCGGCTTCCTGTTCGCCGGCCTCAACCTGTTCGCCATGACGGCGGGCGGGCTTGCCGCCGGCCTGCTGGTGGCAGTGGGCGCCGGCGTGGTGGCGCGCGCCACCGGCATGAAGGAGGACGCATCCCTCGCCGCCTTCTACCTCATCTCGCTGGCGCTGGGCGTGCTCATCGTCTCCCTGCGCGGCTCCAACGTGGACCTGCTGCACGTGCTGTTCGGCACCGTGCTGGGCATTGACGACGCGACGCTGTTTCTCATCGCCGGCATCAGCACCGTGACGCTGGTCACCCTCGCCGTCATCTGGCGGCCGCTGGTGCTGGAATGCGTGGACCCGACCTTCCTCGCCTCGGTGAGCCGGGCGGGCGGGGTGAGCCACATCGCCTTCGTGTCGCTGGTGGTGATGAACCTCGTGGGCGGGTTCCATGCCCTCGGCACGCTGCTCGCGGTGGGCCTCATGATGCTGCCGGCGGCCACCGCGCGCTTCTTCGTGCGCGACCTCACGGCGCTGGTGGCGCTCGCCACCGCCATCGCCTTCGCGGCCGGCACCGTCGGGCTGCTGGTCTCCTACCACCTCGGCACGCCGTCCGGGCCTTCCATCATCCTGATGGCCGGCCTCGCCTATGCCCTCGCCGTCATCCTCGGCCCGGTCGGCGGGCTCATCACCCGCGTCACCCCGCGCCGCCATCTGGAAGCCTGAAGAGGAAATCGCAGATGATCTCCCGCCGCCTCGTTCTCTCCCTGCCGCTGGCCGCCGCGCTGGCGTCCGCCATCGGCGGCCCCGCCCGCGCCCAGGACGCCGCCCCCGCGCAGAAGCTGCCGGTGGTCGCCTCCTTCTCCATCCTCGGAGATTTCGTGAAGGAGGTTGGCGGCGCGCGCATCGCGCTCACCACCATCGTCGGCCCCAACGGCGATGCCCACGTCTACCAGCCGACCCCGGCCGACGCGAAGGCGATGGCGGCGGCCAAGGTGGTGTTCGTCAACGGCCTCGGCTTCGAGGGCTGGCTCGACCGGCTGGTGAAGGCCTCCGGCACCAAGGCCACCATCGTCGTGGCCACCACGGGCATCACCCCGCGCACCGGCTTCGAGGATCATGACGATGCGCCGGCGGGCAAGAAGGACAAGCACGGCCACGGCGACATCGATCCCCACGCCTGGCAGTCCATCGCCAACGCCAAGGTCTATGTGGCCAACGTGCGCGATGGCCTGATCGCCGCCGACCCCGCCGGCCGCGACACCTATACCGCCAACGCCGCCGCCTACCTCGCCAGGCTCGACACCCTGGAGGGCGAGGTGAAGTCGGCGCTCGCCCGCATTCCCGAGGCGCAGCGGCGCATCATCACCTCCCACGACGCCTTCGGCTATTTCGGCGAAGCCTACGGGCTGGTGCTGATCGCGCCGGAGGGCGTCTCCACCGAGAGCGAGGCCTCCGCCAAGGACGTGGCGCGCATCATCCGCCAGATCAAGGCGCAGAAGATCCCGGCGGTGTTCGTGGAGAACATCACCGACCCGCGCCTCACCCAGCGCATCGCCAGGGAAAGCGGCGCCAAGGTGGGCGGCGAGCTCTATTCCGATGCCCTCTCCGATGACAAAGGCCCGGCGAGCACCTACATCGACATGATGCGCTCGAACGTCCGCGAGCTGTCCTCCGCGCTCGCGAGCTGACAGCGCCCGAAGCTTCCGCGGCGGCGATCCTCCGGCCCACGGCCGGGCAGTCGCCGCCGACCCACATCAGGTGAGACCCATGGCTGAAACCGAAGCGGCGAAGATCCCCGTCACCGTGCTGACCGGCTATCTCGGCGCCGGCAAGACGACGCTCCTCAACCGCATCCTCTCCGAGCCACACGGCAAGAAGTTCGCCGTCATCGTCAACGAGTTCGGCGAGATCGGCATCGACAACGACCTCGTGGTGGGCGCCGACGAGGAAGTGTTCGAGATGAACAACGGCTGCATCTGCTGCACCGTGCGCGGCGACCTCATCCGCATCATCGACGGGCTGCTGCGCCGCAAGGACGGCTTCGACGGCATCATCGTCGAGACCACCGGCCTCGCCGATCCGGCCCCGGTGGCGCAGACCTTCTTCGTGGACGAGGAGGTGCAGGCCAAGACCCGGCTCGACGCGGTGGTGACGGTGGCCGATGCCAAGTGGCTCTCCGACCGGCTCAAGGACGCGCCCGAGGCGAAGAACCAGGTGGCGTTCGCCGACGTCATCCTCGTCAACAAGACCGATCTCGTCACCCCCGGCGAGTTGGCCGAGGTGGAGGCCCGCATCCGCGGCATCAACCCCTATGCCAAGCTCTACCGCACGCAGAAGTCGCAGATCGAGATCGACAAGGTGCTGAACCAGGGCGCGTTCGACCTCGACCGCATCCTGGAGATCGAGCCCGCCTTCCTGGAGGAGGACGAGCACCACCACCATGATCACGATCATGGGCACGAGCACGGCCCCGACTGCGGCTGCGGCCACGATCATGACCATGGCCACCACCATGACCACGGCCACCACCATCACGGCCTGAAGGCGGTCCACGACGAGGAGATGCAGTCGGTCTCCTTCTCCACCGACAAGCCGCTGAATCCGGACCGCTTCTTCCCCTGGGTCCAGAACCTGGTGCAGCTGGAGGGGCCGAACATCCTGCGCTCCAAGGGCATCCTCTCGTTCAAGGACGACCCGGACCGCTTCGTGTTCCAGGGCGTGCACATGATCCTCGACGGCGATCACCAGCGCCCGTGGAAGGACGACGAGAAGCGCCTGAGCCGCATCGTCTTCATCGGCCGCAAGCTCGACGCCAAGGGGCTGGAGGAAGGCTTCCTCGGCTGCATCGCCTGAGCGATCCGGCGACCCCGCGCCCGCAAGCCCTGCGCAAAAGGAAAGGCCCGCGACACCGTCGCGGGCCTTGTTCTTTCCAGGACCTGCCAGACACATCAGGGCAGCAGCCCCCGCACCAGCAGGTCGTGATATTCCTCCGCCACCTCCTCGGCGGACTTGCCGCCGCCGGGCCGGAACCAGCGCACCATCCAGCTCAACAGCGAGAGTACCGCGCGGCCGGTCATGGCGGCGCTCACCGCCCGGAACGAGCCGTCTGCCACCCCGTCGGCGAGGATGCGCCGCAGCAGGCCCTCATGAGCGTCGCGCAGCGCGAGCGCGTCGTCCTTCAGCTCGCTGTTGGCCATGCCGGAATAGCCGACCAGCATGGTGACGAAGCAGTCGTAATTGTCGGCGAGGAAGCGGGCGTGGGCGACCATGAACTGCCGCAGCCGCGTCGCCGGCGGATCGGTGTCCACCACCGCGGCGCGGGCCGAGTCGTACAGCCCGGTCAGCGTGTAGATGATGATGGCGTCGTAGATTTCCTGCTTCGACGAGAAATAGTTGTAGATCGCGCCCTTGGAGTAGTTCATGGCGCGCGCCAGCTCGTTCAGCGAGCTTTCCACATAGCCCTTCTGCGCGAACAGCTGCGCCGCCTGGCGCAGAATTTCCGCGCGCGGATCATCCATCAGCGGCGGGCGGCCGGGGCGGGCCGAGGGCGGCCGTCGGCTCCGCGCGGGAGCGGCCGGACGGCGCGGCTTGGTCTTTTCGTCTTCCAGCGTTCCTCTCCCTTGACCGGGGCGCGATAATTATATACCGACTGGTCGGAATGTAAACGTAGCCCGTCGCCATTCGGCGGGCTCGCAACCGGGAGACGCGCCGATGGCCGCAGCCAAGTCCCTTACCTCGAAGGCCGCTTTCGACTGGACCGACCCGTTCGACCTGAACGGCCAGCTTACCGAGGAAGAGCGCCTGGTGCGCGACACCGCGCGCGACTATGCGCAGGAGAAGCTGCTGCCGCGCGTCACCTCCGCCTATCTCGACGAGCGCTTCGACCGCGAGATCATGAGCGAGATGGGTGAGCTCGGCCTGCTCGGCCCCACCATCCCCGAGGAATACGGCGGCGCGGGCCTCGGCTACGTCTCCTACGGCCTTGCCGCGCGTGAGGTGGAGCGGGTGGATTCGGGCTACCGCTCGGCCATGAGCGTGCAGTCCTCCCTCGTCATGCACCCCATCTATGCCTACGGCACCGAGGAGCAGCGCAAGAAGTACCTGCCCAAGCTCGCCACCGGCGAGTGGGTCGGCTGCTTCGGCCTGACCGAGCCCGACGCCGGCTCCGATCCGGCCGGCATGCGCACCCGCGCCGAGAAGATCGACGGCGGCTACCGCCTCACCGGCGCGAAGATGTGGATCACCAACTCGCCCATCTCCGACCTCGCGGTGGTGTGGGCGAAGTCCGCCGCCCATGACAATGCCATCAAGGGCTTCGTCGTAGAGCGCGGCATGAAGGGCTTCGCCACCCCCAAGATCGAGGGCAAGCTTTCGCTGCGCGCCTCCATCACCGGCGAGGTGGTGCTCGACGGCGTGGAGATCCCGGAAGAGAACCTGCTGCCGAACGCCGCCGGGCTCGCCGGCCCGTTCGGCTGCCTCAACCGCGCGCGCTACGGCATCGGCTGGGGCGCCATGGGCGCGGCCGAGGCCTGCCTTGCCGCCGCCCGCCAGTACACGCTGGACCGCAAGCAGTTCGGCAAGCCGCTCGCGGCCACCCAGCTGGTGCAGAAGAAGCTGGCCGACATGGCCACCGAGATCGCCCTCGGCCTGCACCTCGCCCTGCGCGCCGGCCGGCTGTTCGACGACGGCCAGCTGCCGGTGGAGGCCATCTCCTTCCTGAAGCGCAACAATTGCGGCAAGGCCCTCGACATCGCCCGCGTCGCCCGCGACATGCATGGCGGCAACGGCATCTCGGCCGAGTTCCACGTGATCCGTCACGCGGCCAACCTCGAGACCGTGAACACCTACGAGGGCACCCACGACATCCACGCCCTCATCATCGGCCGCGCCCTCACCGGCATCCAGGCGTTCTTCTGAGCGCCCGGCCAGCCTGATGCGCCTCTCCCTTCGAAGTCGGCCGCTGCCGACTTCGATCTCGCAATTCCATACCCGGCGAAAGCCGGATATGGGCGGGGAGAGGGTCAGGGCGGGGAGACTGGCTCCATGGCGGCCCAACGCGGCACCATGCGACTTCCCGCCCCCTTCCCCTCTCCCTGCCGGGAGGGGGGCTTTCTTCATCCGGGAGATTGTCCATGTCTGCTCCCCGCTCCGGCCCCTCTCCCCTGGCCGGCCTGCGTGTCCTCGAGCTCGCCCGCATCCTCGCCGGGCCGTGGTGCGGGCAGATGCTCGCCGATCTCGGCGCCGAGGTCATCAAGGTCGAGCGGCCGGGCGCCGGTGACGATACCCGCAGCTGGGGCCCGCCCTTCCTGACCGGCGCCGACGGGGCGGATCTCGGCGCCGCCTATTTCCATGCCACCAACCGCGGCAAGCGCTCGGTCGCCATCGATTTCGAGACCGCCGAGGGGCAGGCCGCCATCCGCGCGCTCGCCCGGCAGAGCGACGTGCTGATCGAGAATTTCAAGTGCGGCGGCCTCAAGAAGTACGGCCTCGACTATGAGAGCCTGAAGGCCGAGAACCCGCGCCTCGTCTATTGCTCCGTCACCGGCTTCGGCCAGGACGGGCCCTATGCGCCGCGCGCCGGCTACGATTTCCTGGTGCAGGGCATGGGCGGCATCATGGACCTCACCGGCGCGCCGGACGGCGAGCCGCAGAAGGTGGGCGTCGCCTTCGCCGACATCTTCACCGGCCTCTACGCCACCATCGGCATCCTCGCCGCCCTGCGCCGGCGCGAGGAGACCGGAACCGGCGGGCATGTGGACATGGCGCTGCTCGACACGCAGGTGGGCGTGCTCGCCAACCAGGCCATGAACTATCTGGCCTCGGGCAAGGCGCCCAAGCGCATGGGCAATGCCCATCCCAACATCGTGCCGTATCAGGTCTTCCCCTGCGCCGACGGCTATTTCATCGCGGCCGTGGGCAATGACGGCCAGTTCACCCGCTTCTGCGCCGTGCTCGGCGCGCCGGAGCTGGCGCAGGCCGAGGGCCATCGCACCAATCCCGAGCGCGTCGCCAACCGCGCCGAGCTGGTGCCGCAGCTCTCGGCGCTGACCGCCACCTTCAAGCGCGACGACCTGCTCGCCCTGCTGGAGAAGCAGGGCGTGCCGGCCGGGCCCATCAACACGGTGGCGCAGGTGTTCGAGGATCCGCAGGTCAAGGCGCGCGGGCTGCGCGTGGACCTGAAGGAGGCCGGCGGCGGCACGGTGCCGGCGGTGGCGAGCCCCATCGTGCTCGACGGCGAGCGCCAGGTGGCGAAAAGCGCCAGCCCCCGCCTCGGCGCGGATACGGAAGCGGTGCTGGCGGCGCTCAAGGCGCTCGCGAAGGACTGAGCCGGCCGGCAAATCGATCACCGGCGCATCGAGCGAAACGAGAAGGGGCGGGAGTGCGGCACCGACCGCATCCCGCCCCTTCTCGTCATTTCGTCCGCCCTCGGGGATGGGACACGCAGGCCCATCCCTTCATGTGGTGCCAGCCCTCACGCGGTGGCGGGCTTCGCCCTCCGCAGCGGCCAGGCAAACAGGCCGAAGAAGCCGGGGTTGGCGTTCCAGGCATGCAGCGCAACCGCGAGCGACGCCACGCCCCAGAACACCAGATACTCGATGCCATGCTGCGCCCAGAACCAGCCCAGTCCATGCACCATGGCGGTGGCATAGGCCGCAACCGCCATCAGCCCGGCCGAGACGATCCCAAGATACTTCGGAAACAGCCCGAGGGTCAGGCCCACGGCGCACGTGAGCTCCATCACGACGGACAGGGCCACGAAGAACTCCGGCGGATGGAACCCCGCCTTTGTGAAAAAGACCACGGAACCCGAGAACCCGACGATCTTCGATATGGAATGAGGAAAGTAGAACAGCCCACATGCGAGCCTTATGACCACCATTGGATCCGTAAGGTCAAATCTTCCAGATGAAGTTGACATGGTAAATGCCCCTGTCGCGAGAATTGTATTGACCAGAACGATCAATACTTGAGCGCGATCGTGCGCCTTTCGCGGCAACGAACATTGACGTGGAGCAAGGGATACCTCTGCAAACGCCGGCATTTTCCCAAAGCGGCGCTTGCAGCATTGCACACTGTGTCGACGGGAGGGCGGCCGGCTCAGGCCGTCGCGCCTTCCTTCAGCAGCTTCCAGGTGATGGAATCGATCAGCGCCTCGAACGAGGCGTCGATGATGTTCGGCGACACGCCCACCGTGGTCCAGCGCTCGCCCTTCTCGTCCGCGCTCTCGATGAGCACGCGGGTCACCGCCTCGGTGCCGCCGTTCAGGACGCGCACGCGATAGTCGGTGAGGTGCAGCCCGGAGATGAAGGGCTGGTACTTGCCGAGGTCCTTGCGCAGCGCCACGTCCAGGGCGTTCACCGGGCCGTTGCCCTCGGCGGCGGAGATCAGCACCTCCTCCCCCACCTTCACCTTCACGATGGCCTCGGCCACCGTGCTCATCTCCCCGCGCGCGTTGAAGCGGCGTTCCACGTTCACGCTGAAGCGCTCCACGTCGAAGAAATCCGGCACCGAGCCGAGGATGCGCCGGGCCAGCAGCGCGAAGGAGGCATCCGCCGCCTCATAGGCATAGCCCAGCGCCTCGCGGGTCTTCACCTCGTCCAGGAGCCGGTTGACGCGCGGGTCGGCCTTGTCCACCGGCACGCCAAGCCGCTCCAGTTCCGCCAGCACGTTGGACTTGCCGGCCTGGTCCGACACCAGCAGCTTGCGCCGGTTGCCCACCGCCTCCGGCGGCACGTGCTCGTAGGTGGCCGGGTCCTTCAGGATGGCCGAGGCGTGGATGCCGGCCTTGGTGGCGAACGCGCTCTCGCCCACATAAGGCGCGTGGCGGTCCGGGGCGCGGTTCAGCATCTCGTCCAGCGTGCGCGAAACGTTGGCGATGTCGGCCAGCGCATCGCGCGAGACTCCGATGTCGAAGCGCTCGGCATAGTCCTTCTTCAGCAGCAGCGTCGGGATGATGGAGCACATGTTGGCATTGCCGCAGCGCTCGCCGAGGCCGTTCAGCGTGCCCTGGATCTGCCGCGCGCCGGCCCGCACGGCGGCCAGCGAGTTGGCCACCGCCTGCTCGGTGTCGTTGTGGGCGTGGATGCCCACGTGATCCCCCGGCACCACCTTCACCACCTCGGCGACGATGGCCTCCACCTCGTGCGGGAGGGTGCCGCCGTTGGTGTCGCACAGCACCACCCAGCGGGCGCCGGCCTCATAGGCCGCGCGGGCGCAGGCGAGGGCGAAGTCGCGGTCTTCCTTGAAGCCGTCGAAGAAGTGCTCGCAATCCACCAGCGCCTCGCGCCCGGCCGCGACGGCGGCGGCGACGCTCTCGCGGATGGAGGCGAGGTTCTCCTCCTTCGTGGTCTCCAGCGCCACCCGCACCTGATAGGCGGAGGACTTGGCGACGAAGCAGATGGCATCGGCCTTCGCCTCCAGCAGCGCGGCGACGCCCGGATCGTTGGAGACCGAGCGGCCGGGCCGCTTGGTCATGCCGAAGGCGGTGACACGGGCGCGGGCGTCGTGCTCCTGGGCGAACAGCTGGGTGTCGGTCGGATTGGCGCCGGGATAGCCCGCCTCCACATAGTCCACACCCAGTTGGTCGAGCAGCGAGAGCACCCGCAGCTTGTCGGCGACGGTGAAGTCCACCCCGTTGGTCTGCGCCCCGTCGCGCAGGGTGGTGTCGAACAGGTAGAGGCGCTCGCGGGTCGCGGTTTCGGCCATCGTCATTTCCCGTCCCCGAGCTGCTTTTCCATGGCGGTGTTGGCGAGCCAGGTATCGCCGCGGGGCACCATGTTGCGGCGCTGGGGCACGTAGCCGCGCTTCTGGAAGAAGCCGAGCGCGGTGTCGCTCGCATCCACGCTCAGCACGCGGGTGCCGCGCCCCTTCGCCAGGGTCTCGAGCGCGTCGGCGAGGGCCCGCGCGACGCCGGTGCCGGCGGCCTGTGGCGCCACGTAGAGAAGATCGACGTGGGCATTGTCCTTGAGCGCGGCGAAGCCCACCGGGACGCCATCGCGCAGCGCCACCAGCGTGAGCAGGGAACCGAGACGGGCGGCGAAAGCCTCCTCGTCGGCGGCCGCGGCGCTCCAGGCCTCCTGCTGCTCCTCGTCGTAATCCTCGCCGGTCAATTCCGCGATGGAGGCCCGGAACAGGGCGGCGAGCGCGGGTGCGTCGGCGGGCAAATAGGGGCGCAGGGAGAGGCGGGCGGCGCTCATCGCGACACCTCCCAGCTGGTTGTCCCGTCCTTGTTGTCCATCAGCACCACGCCCTGGGCCGCCAGCTCCTCGCGGATCTGGTCGGCGCGCCTGAAGTCCTTGGCCTTGCGCGCGGCGAGACGCTCGGCGATGAGGCCGGCGATCACCTGCTCGTCGAGGGCGATGGCCTGCTTCTGCCGCGCGCGCCACCCGCTTTCGGTATCGCCGAGCAGGCCGAGCAGGTTGGCCGCGCCCTTGAAGCGGCGGCGCAAAGCGGAGGACGTCTCCTCATGCTCCGCCACCTCGGCGAGGTGGTGCAGGTGGGAGATGACGGAGGGGGTGTTCAGGTCGTCGGCGAGGCGGTCGGCGATCTCGGTCTCGAACGGGTTCGCCTCGCCGGTCTCCGCCTCCACCTCGCCGATCACGCGATACCACTTGTCCAAAGTCTTGGCGGCGAAGCCGAGGCCCTGGCGGGTCCAGTTGATGGGCTGGCGGTAGTGGGTGGAGAGCATGGCGAGGCGCAGCACCTCGCCGGGCCACTCGTCCAGAAGCTCGCGGATGGTGACGAAGTTGCCGAGCGACTTCGACATCTTCTCCCCTTCCAGCATCAGGAAGCCGTTGTGCATCCACATCTGCGCCATCACGCCGGTATGGAAGGCGCAGCGCGACTGGGCGATCTCGTTCTCATGGTGCGGGAACACGAGGTCGATGCCGCCGCCGTGGATGTCGAAGGTCTCGCCCAGGTGGCGCCACGACATGGCGGAGCACTCGATGTGCCAGCCCGGGCGCCCGGGGGTGGCGATGCCGCACGGCGAGGGCCAGCCGGGCACGCCGGCATCGCTCGGCTTCCACAGCACGAAGTCCATGGGATCGCGCTTGTAGGGGGCGACGTCCACCCGCGCGCCGGCCACCATCTCGTCCAAGGGGCGGCGGGAGAGGCGGCCGTAGTCCGGCATGGACGGCACGTGAAACAGCACGTGCTCCTCCGCCACATAGGCATGGCCAGAGGCGACCAGCCCCTCGATGAGGGTGCGCATCTCGGCGATATGCTCGGTGGCGCGGGGCTCGACGCTGGGTGGCAGGCAGCCCAGCGCCGCGGTATCCTCGCGGAACCAGCGGTAGGTTTCTTCCGTCAGGTCGCGGATGGAGATGGAGCGCTCGGCGGCGCGGGCGTTGATCTTGTCGTCCACGTCCGTGATGTTGCGGACATATTTCACGTGGTCGGCGCCGTAGAGGCGGCGCAGCAGGCGGAACAGCACGTCGAAGACGATGACCGGGCGCGCGTTGCCGATGTGGGCGTGGTCATAGACCGTCGGCCCGCACACATACATGCGCACGCGGGCGGGATCGAGCGGACGCAGCAGGTCCTTCGAGCGGGTCAGCGTATTGTAGAGCCTGAGCTCCATGGATCGTTCCCCCGAATGGCGCAGCACAATGCGCCAAGCCGGTCCACCGGCCGGGGCGTCCAGATCCTTGTCTTAGAAGAGCAGCAAAGGACGGCCGCGGCCAGCTTTTCGGCTAACCGCAAATAATCGCCGCAATGGCGCAGATGGTGACGAGACCGCCGTTCATGGCGCGGGACAATGGTTCGCGCGGGGGCGGGCGTCAAGGATTTTCGCGCGCGCCGGGGCGGCGGAAGGCCGGCTCCGGCCCCTGAGCGCGGAACTGGGCGAGGGTCGGGGTACCGATCGTGCCGCGGGCCGCGCAGCCGCTCCGCAAAACGTTATGCAGCTCCGCTTGACCATGCGGCCGCCCCGCGTCTATCCGAACCGCGGCTGCGCCGGCGGGGGCCGTGGCGAAACCGTCGTCCCCGCCCGCCCCTCGCCTCCGGACCGGCTCTCCGCCGCCCCGCGCGAACAGGCGCCGCGCCATGTCAGAGAGGCTCGTCCTTCTTCATGCCATCTTCCAGAACGCTGGCGATCGCGACCCTCGCGCTCGCCCTCTCGGCCGCCGCCGCCCGCGCGGAGAGCCGCATCTTCATCATCGAGAATTCGGACGGCTCCGGCGTGGACGCCTGCCTCGCCTCCGGCGCGCCCTGCGGCCGGCAGGCCGCCGACGCCTGGTGCCGTTCCCACGATTACGAGCACGCCATCGACTTCGGCCGCGTCGCCCAGCCGGGCAGCGGGTTCACCCCCGCGAGCGCCGCCCCGGCGCCCGCCTGCACCGGGCCGCTCTGCCCGGAGACCGTCACCATCACCTGCTCGCGCTAGGGCGAGAACCTCCCTGTCCCGGCAAGCATCGCGGGGGGCCGCGGCCCCGCGATCTTCCGCGAAGTTGTGAACGGTTCCGCTCGGGCTTCCGCTTCCGAAATCGGCTATGTTCCGCTGCGTCTCGCCTTGACGCGCACCTGCGCGCAGGCGGGGCCAATCGGCGGCCGAGACACCGCCCAACGATTTGCCGGGAGAGGAACGCCCATGTGCGAGAAGTGCCCAACACAGCCGATCGGACGCCGCGGCCTGCTTGCTGCAGGACTGGCACTCGCCGCAGCGCCGCTGGTCGCAGCAGCGCCCGCCTTCGCGCAGGCCAGCGCGCCCGAGCCGGTCTCGCCCGAGGATGCCCTGAAGCGGCTCATCGACGGCAACGCCCGCTACGTGGCCGGAACGCCGCAGAACGCCGACTATTCCGCCGACCGCCTCAAGCGGTCTCAGGGACAACGGCCGTTCGCCGCCATCGTCGCCTGCTCGGATTCGCGCGTGGTGCCGGAGCTGGTGTTCGACCAGGGGCCGGGCGAGCTCTTCGTCGTGCGCGTCGCCGGCAATTTCATCAATGAGGACGGGCTGGCGAGCCTGGAATTCGGCGCCGCCGTCCTCGGCGTCAAGCTGATCGTGGTGCTCGGGCACACCGCCTGCGGCGCGGTGGATGCCACCATCACATCCATCCGGGACAAGACCCTCCCGCCGGGGCATCTGCCGAGCCTCGTCAATGCCCTGCGGCCCGCCGTCTACGATGCCATGCGCACCAACCCGGCCAACCTCCTCGCCGCCGCCACCGAGCAGAACGCCAGGCTGAACGCGACGCTGGCGCAGACGGCCGGCCCGATCCTGTCGGCCCACGCCGCTGCCGGAACGCTCAAGTCGATGGCCGGAATCTACGACATCGCCACCGGCAAGGTGGGCTTCCTCTAGGCGGCACGAACTTCTTCCCGGGGCGGCACGCGCAGGCGCTCCGCCCCGGCGCGTGCGCCAGCCTGGACCGGCAGGCATTCACCGGCCAGCGGGATTCAATCCGGTCGGATCGCGGTCTATCGCAGGAAATCCGCGCACTTCGGCACCTCGCCGGTCCCGCCCCACGGCATGATCGGCACGGTCGAGGTGGAGTTCTTCGGGCTGCCGTCGATCAGCTTGTCCGAATAGACGAGGTAGACCAGCACGTTGCGCTTGGTATCGCAGCCGCGCACGATCTGCATCTTCTTGAAGAAGAACGAGCGGCTTTCGCGGAACACCACATCGCCCTGCTCGAACTTGCCCTTGAACGAGATGGGGCCCACCTGCCGGCAGGCGAGGGAGATGTCGGAGACCTCCTCGGCGAGGCCCACCATGCCCTTCACGCCGCCCTTCTCGGGCGTGGTGTAGTGGCAGGCGACCCCCTCCACCAACGGGTCGTCGATGCCATAGACCGCGAGCTTGTCGTCCGGCGTCAGGAACTTCCAGACCGTCGATTTCTTGAAGATGAGGTTCGGCTCCTGCGCCGCCGCCGGCACGGCGCCGAGCAGGGCGGCCCCGAGCAGCGCCCCGAGGGCGAGCAGCGCCGCGCGCGGCCGGAACGGCGCGCGGGTCGTGCGCGGAGGGACCGGATGCGAAGCAGGCGCGGGGAATGACGCAGCGGACGACGGCGCGACGGTCATGGAAGCTCCCGTGGGTTGTCACCCTCCATATGGGGCACCGCGCCGCTTGCGCAAAGGGATGCCGTACCCGTGTGCCGGCTCGCGATTGACGGCCGGCCCGCGCCGTGACACCCCTTGCGCCCCGACGAACGTGTCCACAAGAACAGGTCCGAGGAGCCCCCCATGGAGATCAAGCGCCGGCATTTCATTGGCGCATCGGCCACCGCGCTGGCGACCGGCGCCCTTGCCGCCCCCGCCGTCGCGCAGACCCAGCCGGAGGTGCGCTGGCGGCTGACCTCGTCCTTCCCGCGCTCGCTCGACACCATCTACGGCACGGCGCAGATCTTCGCAAAATACGTGGCCGAGGCCACCGACGGCCGCTTCCAGATCCAGACCTTCCCGGCGGGCGAGCTGGTGCCCGGCCTGCAGGCGCTGGATTCGGTCTCCACCGGCTCGGTGGAGTGCGCCCAGACGGCGACCTATTTCTACACCGGCAAGGACACCGCGCTCGCCTTCGGCACCGGCGTGCCGTTCGGCTTCAACTCGCGCCAGCAGCATTCCTGGTGGTTCTTCGGCGGCGGCGAGCAGATCATCAACGGCGTGCTCGCGAAGTACAACGTCACCTCCATGCCCATGGGCAATTCGGGATGCCAGATGGGCGGCTTCTTCCGCAAGGAGCTGACCAGCGTGGAGGACCTGAAGGGTCTCAAGTTCCGCATCGGCGGCATCGGCGGGCAGGTGCTGGCCAAGCTCGGCGTGGTGCCGCAGCAGATCGCCCCCGGCGACGTCTATCCGGCGCTGGAGCGCGGCTCCATCGACGCCGCCGAGTTCGTCGGCCCGTATGACGACGAGAAGCTCGGCCTGGTGAAGGTGGCGAAATACTACTACTACCCGGGCTGGTGGGAGGGCGGCGCCATGCTCCACCTGGTGGTCAACAACGCCCAGTGGAACGCGCTGCCGAAGCACTATCAGGCCATCGTGCGCAACGCCGCCGAGGCCGCCAACAACTGGATGCTGGCGAAGTACGACGCGGTGAACCCGCCTGCCCTGCGCCGGCTGGTGCAGCAGGGGGTGGAGCTGAAGCCCTTCCCCGCCTCCATCATGGAAGCCGGCTACAAGGCCGCGTTCGAGCTTTACAACGAGCTTGCCGCCACCAACCCCGCCTTCAAGCAGGCGCTGGAGTCCATGAACGCCATCCGCTCCGACCAGCTGGTGTGGTGGCAGATCGCGGAATATGCGTTCGACAGCTTCAACATCCGCTCGCGCGGCAAGAGCTGATAAGCCGCCCGGGGCGGGGACGGGAGCACCGCCCCTTCCCCGCGGTGAAGAGGCCACAGTTTGGTCACCATTGCCCCGCGCTGTCGGTTTATAGAGAAGCCGGCCGGGTGGGGCGCAGAGCGGGATTCGAGGTGAGTATGGGGTCGGAGCGACGCACGGGCGTCCGGGGCGTGTCCCGCAAACTGGTGTTCGCGCTTCTGATGGCGGCGGCAACGGCCGGCGCAGCGGGTGATGCGCTCGCCCAGGCCGGCAGCCCGGCCTGCATGCAGCTCGAATCCTCCCTCATGGCCATCGACCGCAGCCCCAACGGCGCCGCCGCCCAGCAGCAGCAGGCGGCCCGGCTGCGCGGCGACCTCGACCGGCTGACCTCGCAGGCCCGCGGGATGGGTTGCGATGCGCCGCGCGGCTTCCTGATCTTCCAGGGCCCGCCGCGTCCGCCCCAGTGCGACCAGATCGACGACCAGGTCTCGCGCCTGCGCTCCCAGCTCGCCGGCATCGAGCGCGGCGGCTCGGAGCAGACCGGCCAGCGGCGCGCGCTCATCCTGGCGCTGGCGCAGAACAATTGCGGCCCCCAGTACACCGCCGCCGTGCAGGCCGCCCGCCGCAGCGAGCCGCAGCGCCCGCGCAATTTCTTCGACGCCATCTTCGGCACCCAGCAGGCCGAGCCGGAGGACGAGACCGCCCCGGATCTCGGCACCATCCCGCTGGACCAGCCGCGCCAGTATTCGTCGCGCACCGTGTGCGTGCGCACCTGCGACGGCTATTTCTTCCCCATGGCGAGCTCCACCAATTCCAGCCGCTATGCGCAGGACGACCAGCTCTGCAAGCGGCTGTGCCCGGGCTCGGACGCGCAGCTGTTCACCTACAGCGGCGACATCAAGTCGGCGGTGAGCGTCTCGGGGCAGCCCTACATGTCGCTGCCCAACGCCCTGCGCTACCGCAAGGAACTGGTGCCGTCCTGCACCTGCAAGCCGGCCGGCCAGTCGTGGGCGCAGGCGCTCGCCGGGCTGGAGGACGAGACCACCCTGCGCAAGGGCGACATCCTCGTCACCGAGGAGCAGGCCCGGGAAATGTCGCAGCCGCGCCTCGCAGACCCCGCCGGCAAGGGCAAGGGTCAGGCCCGGCAGGCTCCGCAAGCGGCTCCCGCGGCCGACGCCACCGCTGCCGGCCAGCAGGGCGCCACCGTCGCCGCGCCGCTGGCGCCCGCCTCCGAGCAGCCGGGCCAGCGCAACGTGCGCGTCGTCCCCCTGCCCCGCTCGCAGAACGCCCAGAACCAGCCGGGCGCGGCGCAGTAGGGCCGGGGCGCCCGTTCGGCGGAAGCATCCCGCATGACCGTCCGGGTCCTTGTCTGGAACGTGCAATGGCAGCGGGCCGGAACAGCCCGCGGCGCCGCCGTCCGCGCCGTCATCGCCGACCACGCGCCCGATCTCGTCTGCCTGACCGAGGCGACCGCCGACCTCCTCCCTCCGGACCGCTGCATCACCTCGGCCGCCGACTTCGGCGGCCCCACCCGTCCCGGCCGCCGCAAGGTGCTTCTCTGGAGCGCCCGGCCATGGGAAGCGGTGGACGATGTGGGCGATCCGCAGCTACCGCCCGGCCGCTTCGTGCGGGGGAGGACCGCGACGCCGGCCGGCCCGGTGGATGTGATCGGCGTGTGCATTCCGTGGGATGGCGCCCATGTGCGGCTGGGCCGCCACGATGCCCGTCCGTGGGAGGAGCACCAGCGCTTTCTCGACGGATTGCAGCCGCTCCTCGACCGCGCCCCCGCGGAAGCCGCGCGCACCCTTCTGCTCGGCGATTTCAACCAGACGCTCCCGCGCACCCGCGCCCCGCGCGCCGTGCATGAGAAGCTCATGGCGACCCTCGGCCCGCGCCTCACCGTCGCGACCGCCGGGCCCGTTGCCGGGCAGGATCACCTGTCCATCGACCATCTGGCCCACGGTGCCGCGTTGCGCGCCGTGGGGGTGGAGCTGATCCCCAACCGCTTCGGCGCGGACGGGCGGATCTCGGACCACGCGGGGCTGGTGATCACCCTGGCGGCGGCTGAGGCCAGCGCTCTGCCATCGGGCCTATAGGGCGCGGGGACGGCCGGGCTCCGCCCTGCATGGGGAAGCCGCCGGCGTTTCGCATCCGGCCGCTTCCGCCCCCATTCCTGCCGTGCACGCCCCCTGCGGCGGCGCCCCTCCCGCCCCGCCGTCCTGTCGGGACCGCGCATCATGCTCGCGGACGCCCGCACATCGGCCCTGCCCTGCCAATGCCGGAAGTACCCGCCCGCATCTCCCAGTCAGGCGACCTGCCCCGCCAGACGTCCGGCCACCCGGGCGCGGCCCATCAGCGGCAGCAGGGCGGCGAGCTCCGGCCCCTTCTCCCGCCCGGTGAGCGCGAGCCGCAGGGGATGGAACAGGCTCCGGCCCGACCGGCCGGTCGCCGCCTTCAAGGCGCGGGTCCAGGCGCTCCAGGCGTCAGGGGTCCAGGTGTCCGCGCCCCACGGCCCGGCTGGCAAAAGGCCGGCGGCTTCGGCCAGAAAGGCGCGATCCTCTTCGGCAATCCCCCCGGCGGCGGGCGCGGAGACGATGTGCCACCACGTGGCGGCATCATCGAAGCGCTCCAGATTGCCCCGCACCGCCCGCCAGAAGTCCGCGCCGCCGCCGATGCCGGCCGCCTCCAGCCGCGGCACGGCCACCTCGGGCGGCATCAGGTGGAGGGTCCGGGCGGTGAGCGCGCCGAGCTCGTCCGGGTCGAACCGGGCCGGCGCGCGGGAGATGTGGGCAAGGTCCACCCGCGCCGCCAGCGCATCGAGGCTCTCCACAGCCTCCAGCGCGCTGGAGGTGCCCACCAGAACCGCCGCCGCAGCGACCGCCAGCGCCTCGTGGCCGGCTTCGCGCAGGGCCGCGAGCGAGAGGTGGCCGAGCCGCTTGGACAAGCCCTCTCCGGACGGCAGCGTGAGGAGATTATGGTGGGCGAAGCGCGGCACCGGACCGCCCAGCGCCTCGAAGATCTCGATCTGCACCGCGGTGTTGGTCACATGGTCCTCGCCACGGATCACATCCGTGATCCCCATGGCGATGTCGTCCACCACCGAGGGCAACGTGTAGAGGAAGGAACCGTCTGCCCGCACCAGCACGGGATCGGAGAGGCTCGCCGTGTCCACATGCTGCGGGCCGCGTACCCCGTCGACCCAACCGACGGTGCGGTGATCGAGCCGAAAGCGCCAGTGGGGACGCCGGCCCTCGGCCTCGAGCCGCGCGCGCTCCTCCGCCGACAGGGCGAGCGCCGCGCGGTCATAGACCGGCGGCAGGCCGCGCGCGCGCTGGAGGCGGCGCTTCAGCTCCAGCTCCTCCTCCGTCTCGTAGGCGGGATAGAGCCGCCCCGCCGCCTTCAGCCGTTCCGCCGCCTCCGCATATGCGGAGAGCCGGTCCGACTGGCGGAACGCACGATCGGGCGGGATGCCGAGCCAATGGAGGTCCGCGACGATCGCCTGCGCATATTCGGCGCGGGAGCGGGCGGCGTCGGTATCGTCGAGGCGCAGGATGAAGGTGCCGCCGGCGCGCCGGGCGAGGAGCGCGTTCAGCAGCGCCGTGCGGGCATTGCCCACATGGATCAGGCCGGTGGGCGAAGGCGCGAAGCGCACAACCGGGGCCGCGCCCGGATCGGTGCTGGCGGCGGGACGGGCCATCGGGCCGGACTGGGACTGGGACATGGGCCTGCCCCTTAGCCCGGCTGCGCGCCGGCGTCGATGGGCAAGGCGGCAGCGGGCCGGCATCCGCACAAAAGAAGAAGCCCGGCGTCGCCGCCGGGCTTCGGGATGGTGCGCGAGCTGTCAGCGGGGCTGCGGGCAGTCCGGCCCGTTGCAGTTCGGCCGGCCACCCTGCGGCCGCTGTTGCTGCTGCTGGGGCTGCTGCTGCGGCTGCTGGCGCTGCTGGAACTGTTGCTGGCGCTGATCCTGCTGGCGCTGGAACTGCTGCTGACGCTGCTGGAACTGTTCCTGCTGGCGCTGCTGCTGTTGCTGGCGCTGCTGGAACTGCTCCTGCTGGCGCTGCTGCAGCTGCTGCTGGCGCTGCTGGATCTGCTCCTGCTGGCGCTGCTGCTGTTGCTGGCGCTGCTGGAACTGCTCCTGCTGGCGCTGCTGCAGCTGCTGCTGGCGCTGCTGGATCTGCTCCTGCTGGCGCTGCTGCTGTTGCTGGCGCTGCTGAAGCTGATCCTGCTGGCGCTGCTGCAGCTGCTGCTGGCGCTGCTGGATCTGTTCCTGCTGGCGCTGCTGAAGCTGCTGCTGACGCTGCTGGATCTGCTGCTGACGCTCCTGCGCCGGCGTGAGCCGCTGCGGCTGGCCACCCTGCTGGCCGGGAGGCACGCCGGGCTGGCCCGGCTGACCCGCACCGGGACCACCAGGGCGACCGGGACCACCCGGCTGACCGGGAGGCACGCCGGGCTGGCCGGGCTGACCCGCGCCGGGACCACCGGGGCGACCGGGACCACCCGGCTGGCCGGGAGGAAGACCGGGCTGGCCGGGCTGGCCCGCGCCGGGACCACCGGGGCGACCGGGGCCACCCGGCTGGCCGGGAGGAAGACCGGGCTGGCCGGGCTGACCCGCGCCGGGACCACCGGGGCGACCGGGACCACCCGGCTGACCGGGAGGAAGACCGGGCTGGCCCGGCTGACCCGCGCCGGGACCACCGGGGCCACCCGGACCGCCGGGATAGCCGGGACCGCCCGGACCGCCGGGACCACCCGGCTGGCCGGGACCGCCGGGATAGCCGGGGCCGCCCGGACCGCCAGGCTGGCCGGGACCTCCAGGATAGCCGGGACCACCCGGACCGCCGGGATAGCCGGGACCACCCGGCTGGCCGGGACCTCCAGGATAGCCAGGACCACCCGGACCGCCGGGCTGGCCGGGACCACCGGGATAGCCGGGACGACCGGGTCCGCCGGGATAGCCGGGTGCGCCGGGGCCACCCGGATAGCCGGGATAGCCGGGACGTCCCCAGCCGGGCGGGGGCGGCGGGGTCACGGGAGGCGGGGGCTGCATTCCGGGAGGCGGCATGTAGCCGGAACGCCACCAGCCGGGCTGGCGCGGGCCGGGAGGCGGCGGGCCCCAGCCGGGGCGCGGCCGCGGGTTATAGGCCTCCCAGCGCCAGCGATCCGCGTACCACGGCTGGTTCACGTAGATCGGGCGGTTGACGTAATAATTGTTCCAGTACTGCGAGGCGGCGAACGCCACCACCGGCACGCCGACAGCCGCGAGGCCCCAATCCGGCAGCACGGCGGAGCGGCCCTGCTGCTCGAAGCCGAGATATTCGCTGTAGACCCAGCCGCGGTAGTCCTGCCAGATCACGTCGCACCAGGACTCGTCCTCGAGGCAGCCCTCGATCTCGAGCGGCGAGCCGTCGGGAATAACGCCGAGACTGGGGAATTCCGTATCCGGACCGGTCCGGATGTTGACGTTCGCGGTTGAGAAGCCCGGCGCCGCCTGCGCCGAAACCATTCCCGCCATCGCCAGGCCGGCTACCCAGCCGGCCACCTTGAGCACCCTCATGGATCACTCCCATGCGACTCGACCCGAGCCGATGCCGCACTCTATCCGCCTTGTGATGGCGTTTCATGTGCGCGGGCGGGGCGTTTCGGAAGCGGTCACGCGGCGAAATTGCGTCACGAGATGGTGAAGGGGACGATCTCCCGCACGTTCTCGTCAATGCGGATTTCCCGATCCAGCGGCGGGAAGGCGCGCAGGTCGCAGTCGCGGCGCGGGCAGATGCGGCAGGACACGCCGAGCCGCGCCACCGGCGCCGCCTTCAGGTCCAGCCCGTCGGCGTAGACGATGTCGTGGGCGAAGGCGACCTCGCAGCCGAGGCCGAAGGCGAAGGCGCGCGCCGGCTGGCCATGGCGCAGGGACGGGCTCGACACCGCCCGGGCAAGGCAGATGTAGCGCGCCCCGTCCGGCATCTCGCCCAGCTGCACCAGCATGCGGCCCGGCATCTCGAACGCCTCGTGGACGTTCCATGCCGCACAGGCCCCGCCGTGGCGGGCGAACTGGAAGCGCGTCGCCGAATGGCGCTTGGTGATGTTGCCGGCCCGGTCGACCTTGGCGAAGTAGAAGGGCACCCCCTTCGCCCCCGGGCGCTGCAGGGTCGAGAGCCGGTGGCACACCTGCTCCAGGCTCGCGCCGGTCTCCAGCACCAGCCTGTCGAGGTCGTGCCGCAGACTGCGCGCGAGATCGAGGAAGCGCCGGTAAGGAAGCATCAACGCGCCTGCGAAATAGTTCTGCAGCGCGAGTCGGCAGATCTCCGCGGCCGTCTGGCTGCGGAAGGCGCCGGCCGCGACCGTCTCCTCCACCAGCCGCTCATGCTCCAGCTGGGCGATGGTGGCCGCGAGGCGGAAGGCGCGGGTGGCCACCGGCAGCACGCCGGACAGCACCAGCCGCCGCACCCTCGGATCGAAGCGGGAGAGGGGGGCTCCGGGGTCGGCCGGACCGATCTCCACCTGCACGCCGTGCTGCCGCGCCAGATGCGCGGAGAAGGCGGCGAAGGGGTCCGAGCCGTCTAGGATTCCAAGTGAAGACGCGGCATTTTCTGCTGCGCGATCAAGGCCGTCCACGTAATTGTCAATGTAGTGGAAAAAGTCCCGCACTTCCTCGTACGGGATCATCTTGGCCTCGTCGGCGCCGGGCGCGACGCCGGCGGTGAGCATGTCATCCAGGGAGGCGCGCCACTCCGCCGTGCGCCGCAGGGCCACGTGCATGCGCAGGAAGGCATGGGCGAAGGCGGGCGACAGGTTCGCCACCGCCTTGGCATCCTGCAGGCCGAGGTCGAGGTCCTTGAACAGGGGGTCGGCGGTGGCCTCGCGCAGGTCAGCCACCAGCCGGTCGAGATCCTCCGCGCCGAAGGACGTGATATCCACGGCGAAGGTGCGGGAGATGGCGATCAGCAGCGAGGCCGTGAGCGGGCGCTGGTTGCTCTCGATCTGGTTGACGTAGGATGGGGAGATGGCGAGGCGCTGGGCCAGCTCGCTTTGCTTCAGCCCCAGCTTCTCCCGCAGCCGGCGCACGGCATGGCCGGCATAGACCTTCTGACGCATGGGCAGCCCCGGACTTCGCGATTGCAAATTCTTCACAATCCGCAATGTGAATTTTTCACATATTCCACATCCCCGCAACTCCTGTTAGCCGACATCCCGACCGTTCTCGCGGAATGCTGAAGCTGCGGCTTTCGCAGGGTTTCTCCCGCCGCTAGTCTCGGATCGAACTCAGGTTCCCACAGAGGGGCGCTCGGCATGAAGGACATCCTCGAAGAGCTCGAGAACCGGCGCGGCGTCGCCCGCCTCGGCGGCGGCGAGAAGCGCATCGCGGCACAGCACGCGCGCGGCAAGCTCACCGCCCGCGAGCGCATCGAGCTGCTGCTCGATCGCGGCACGTTCGAGGAGTACGACACGTTCGTGCAGCACCGCTGCGTGGACTTCGGCATGGCCGACCAGAAGATCCCGGGCGACGGCGTCGTCACCGGCTGGGGCACGGTCAACGGCCGCAAGGTGTTCGTGTTCGCCAAGGACTTCACGGTGTTCGGCGGCTCCCTCTCCGAGGAGCACGCGCGCAAGATCACCAAGATCCAGGACATGGCGCTGAAGACCCGCGCGCCCATCATCGGCCTGTTCGATGCCGGCGGCGCCCGCATCCAGGAAGGTGTCGCCGCGCTCGGCGGTTACGGCGAAGTCTTCAAGCGGAACGTGATCGCCTCGGGCGTCATCCCGCAGATCTCGCTGATCATGGGCCCGTGCGCCGGCGGCGACGTCTACTCCCCCGCCATGACCGATTTCATCTTCATGGTGCGCGACACGTCCTACATGTTCGTGACCGGCCCGGACGTGGTGAAGACGGTCACCAACGAGACCGTCACCTCCGAGGAGCTGGGCGGCGCCAAGGTGCACACCACCAAGTCCTCGGTGGCGGACGGCTCGTTCGAGAACGACGTCGAGATGCTGCTGGAGACCCGGCGCCTCATCGACTTCCTGCCCTCCAACAACCAGGAGGGCGTGCCCGAGTGGCCGTCGTTCGACGATCCGGGCCGCTACGACGACAGCCTCGACACGCTGGTCCCCGACAATCCGAACAAGCCCTACGACATCAAGGAGCTGATCCTGAAGGTCGTGGACGAGGGCGACTTCTTCGAGATCCAGGCGGCCTACGCCAAGAACATCGTGACCGGCTTCGGCCGCATCGAGGGCCGCACGGTGGGCTTCGTCGCCAACCAGCCCATGGTGCTGGCCGGCGTGCTCGACAGCGATGCCTCCCGCAAGGCGGCCCGCTTCGTGCGCTTCTGCGACGCCTTCGAGATCCCGATCGTCACCTTCGTGGACGTGCCCGGCTTCCTGCCCGGCACCGCGCAGGAATACGGCGGCCTCATCAAGCACGGCGCCAAGCTGCTGTTCGCCTACTCGCAGGCGACCGTGCCGCTGGTCACCGTCATCACCCGCAAGGCCTTCGGCGGCGCCTATGACGTGATGGCCTCCAAGCACGTGGGCGCCGACGTCAACTACGCCTGGCCCACCGCCCAGATCGCGGTGATGGGCGCCAAGGGCGCGGTGGAGATCATCTTCCGGGCCGACATGGGCGACCCGGACAAGATCGCCGCCCAGACCCAGAACTACGAGAAGCGCTTCCTGTCGCCGTTCGTGGCGGCGGAGCGGGGCTTCATCGACGAGGTGATCATGCCGCATTCGACGCGCCGGCGCCTCGCCCGCGCGCTCGCCATGCTGCGCACCAAGAAGCTCGAGCAGCCGCCCCGCAAGCACGACAACATGCCGGTGTGAGCGGTCGCCGGGTCCGCCCGGCGATCTCCCTCCCCGCGCGGACCCGGCCCCGGCCGGACAGCGGCGGGGAGGACCGGGATGAGGGGTGGCGCGCCCCATCGGCGGCGCAGCCCCGGCCGGGCCACCAGGGCCGGCGCAGACCCTCTCATCCGCCTCCGCTGCGCCCCGGCCGTCCGGGGCACGACCGCAAAGACTGCCGCGCCGCTGGCGCCCGAGGAACCCGAACCATGTTCTCGAAGATCCTGATCGCGAACCGGGGCGAGATCGCCTGCCGCGTCATCAAGACGGCGCGCAAGATGGGCATCAAGACCGTCGCCGTCTATTCCGACGCCGACAAGGACGCCCTCCATGTGGAGATGGCCGACGAGGCCGTGCACATCGGCCCGCCGCAGGCCGCCCAGTCCTACCTGATCGCCGAGAAGATCGTGGAGGCCTGCAAGCTCACGGGCGCCGAGGCGGTGCACCCCGGCTACGGCTTCCTGTCCGAGCGCGCGTCCTTCCCCAAGCTGCTGGCGGAGAACGGCATCGTCTTCATCGGGCCGAACCCGCACGCCATCGACGCCATGGGCGACAAGATCGAGTCCAAGAAGGCGGCGGCCGCCGCCAAGGTCTCGACGGTGCCCGGCTATCTCGGCGTCATCGAGAACGGCGTGGAAGCCGCGAAGATCGCCGACGAGATCGGCTATCCGGTGATGATCAAGGCTTCCGCCGGCGGCGGCGGCAAGGGCATGCGCATCGCCTATTCCCGCGACGAGGTGCAGGACGGCTTCGACCGCGCCAAGTCCGAGGCCAAGTCCTCGTTCGGCGATGACCGCGTGTTCGTGGAAAAGTTCATCGTCGATCCGCGCCACATCGAGATCCAGGTGCTGGGCGACAAGCACGGCAACGTCGTCTATCTCGGCGAGCGCGAGTGCTCGATCCAGCGCCGCAACCAGAAGGTCGTCGAGGAGGCCCCCTCCCCGCTGCTGGACGAGGCCACCCGCAAGAAGATGGGCGAGCAGGCCGTCGCCCTCGCCAAGGCGGTCGGCTACGACAGCGCCGGCACGGTGGAGTTCGTCGCCGGGCAGGACAAGAGCTTCTACTTCCTCGAGATGAACACCCGCCTGCAGGTGGAGCACCCGGTCACCGAGCTCATCACCGGCATCGACCTTGTCGAGCAGATGATCCGGGTGGCGGCGGGCGAGCCGCTGGCCTTTGGCCAGGACGACGTGAAGCTCACCGGCTGGGCGGTGGAAAGCCGCATCTATGCGGAAGACCCCTACCGCAACTTCCTGCCCTCCACCGGCCGCCTCGTGCGCTACCGGCCCCCGGCGGAAGGCAAGGACGGCCCGATCACGGTCCGCAACGACACCGGCGTGTACGAGGGTGGCGAGATCTCCATCTTCTACGATCCCATGATCGCGAAGCTGGTGACCCACGCCCCCACCCGCGCCATCGCCATCGAGGCGCAGGCGGACGCGCTGGACGCCTTCGCCATCGACGGCATCGGCCACAACATCCCGTTCCTCTCGGCGCTGATGGCCCATCCGCGCTGGCAGTCCGGCAACCTCTCCACCGGCTTCATCGCCGAGGAGTATCCGGAGGGCTTCGTCGCCCGCGCGCCGGAAGGCGAGCTGGTGCACACGCTCTCCGCCGTCGCGGCGGTGATCGACCACATCCACAACGCCCGCAAGCGGCACATCTCCGGCCAGACCACCGGCGTGCCGGTGGCCTTCGCCAAGCGCCGCATCGTCCAGCTCTCCGCCGGCGAGGGCGTGCTCTCCACGCCCTGCGAGGTCGAGGCGGTGGACGGCGGCTACAAGGTGCAGATCTTCGGCGCCGACGGCACCCCCGGCCACACCCACCTGCTGCGCTCCACCTGGAAGCCCGGCGACGTGGTGTGGTCCGGCACCATCGACGCCGATCAGGTGGCGGTGCAGGTGCGCACCATCCCCAACGGCTACCAGCTGGCCCATCGCGGCATCTCCACCAAGGCGCGGGTCTATACCGAGCTGTCCGCCTCCCTCGCGGCGCTGATGCCGAAGAAGGAGAACGCCGGCGGCGGCAAGGAGCTGCTGTGCCCCATGCCGGGCCTCGTGGTCTCCATCGCGGTGGTGCCCGGCCAGGAGGTGAAGAACGGCGAGATCCTCGCCATCGTGGAAGCCATGAAGATGGAGAATGTCCTGCGCGCCGAGCGTGACGGCACCATCAAGGCGGTCCACGCCAAGGCAGGCGACAGCCTCGCGGTGGATGCGGTGATCCTGGAATTCGCGTGATGCTTGCGGCGCGGGCTGTTCAATTTCCCCCTGCCATGGCAGGGGGAAGAGAACGGTCGCCGCGGTGGCGGGCCGCGTTGGGAGATCAGGTCATGACCCGGTCGATGCGATTGTCACGTCTGGCTTATGCCTTGTCGGTCGCGGTCCTGATTGGCGGAAGCATCGTTTTTGCACAGTTTCAGGACCAGTTTGTGCCTCAAAGCTATGCGGACCATATCTGGACGGCTATCGGCGTCACCTACGTGATGATCTCCAGCGCCCGGCTGGCAGATGCCGGCTTCCGCTTCTGGCGCAGCTTCATCTTGATCGCCATTATTGTCTTCGTGGCGCTGCCAACCGCCGCCATTTTCGCCTATCTCCACTTTGTCGGCCTGCCCATGGACCCAGCCGCATTGGAGCTCATGACCATTACCCTCGGCCGGGGGACCATCGTCCTGTTGGGCGCAATCTCCCTTTTCTGTCTTGCCTTCCCTACTGCACCTGCTGTGGCAGGCAGCGGGCGAGGCCGCGATGACGACGACATCCTCAATTGGAAGCCGCCCGGCTCCGGACCGATCCAGGGCAACCAAGAGCCGAGGACCTGACCATGCGCCTCCTCTCCCACCTCCTCAGCCGCTTCGTGGAAAAGGGCCAGCTCACGGTCATCACGGCCGATGGCCAGCGCCACGTGTTCGGCTCGGGCAAGGACGGCCCGTCCGTCACGGTGCGGATGCATGACAGGAAGCTGGAGCGCGACCTGTTCTTCAATCCGGAGCTGGTGGCGGCGGAGGCCTATATGGATGGCCGCCTCTCCTTCGAGGACGGGGCCGGCGCGTTCGAGCTGCTCAATCTGTTCTCGGTGAACCGCAAGGGCCTCGGCTCCCACCCCGTGCAGCAGGCGCTGCGCAAGGCGTGGCGCTCGGTGCGCAGGTTCCAGCAGGCAAACCCCGTCTCCAAGGCCAAGGAGAACGTCTCCTCCCACTATGACCACCCGGCCGATTTCTACCGGCTGTGGCTGGACGAGACGATGGCCTATTCCTGCGCCTACTTCACCCATCCCGACCAGCCGCTGGTCGATGCCCAGCGCAACAAGTTCCGCCATATCGCGGCCAAGCTGAACATCTCCCCCGGCATGCGGGTGGCGGAGATCGGCTCCGGCTGGGGCGGGCTTGCCATCTACATGGCGAAGGAATGCGGGGCCAAGGTCACCGCCATCAACGTCTCGCCGGAGCAGCTGGCCGAGAGCCGGCTCCTGGCCGAGGCGGCGGGCGTGATCGACCGCATCGACTTCAAGGAAGTCGACTACCGCAACCTCACCGGCAAGTATGACCGTGTGGTCTCCATCGGCATGATGGAGCATGTGGGCGTCGCCCACTTCGACGAATACTTCACCACCATCCGCAACCTGCTGGACGACGGCGGCTTCGCGCTCATCCACGCCATCGGCCGCATGTCGCCGCCCGGCACGACGGCGCCCTTCATCCGCAAGTACATCTTCCCCGGCGGCTACGTGCCGGCGCTGTCGGAGGTGTTCGCCTCCACCGAGCGCAGCCATCTGTGGGTGGACGACTGCGAGGTGCTGCGGCTCCATTACTACTGGACCATCCGCGCCTGGCGGCGGAACTTCATGGCGCGCCGCGCGGAAGCCGACGCCATGATGGGCGAGCGCTTCGGCCGCATGTGGGAATTCTACCTCGCGGCGGTGGAGCTCGGCTTCCTGCACGGCTCCAACATGGTGTTCCAGCTGCTCCTCTCCGAGAAGCGCGACGACGTGCCGGTGCTGCGCGACTACATGCTCGACACCGAGCGCGCCCTCGCGGCGCGGGAGGGCCGCTGATGCCCGCCCGCCGCTCTCATCCTTTCCAGACCATTCCTCATCCGGAGGTCCGCTCATGACCGCCCTGCCCTTCACGCAGGATCTGCCCGCCGTCACCCGCGAAGACTGGCTGAAGCTGGTGGAAGGCGTGCTCAAGGGCGCGCCCTACGACAAGCGCCTCGTGACGCGCACCTATGAGGGCCTCGTGCTCGACGCGCTGCCCGCGCGCAAGGTGAAGGCGCCCATCGTCGCCGGCCGGCCCGCCGGCGCGCCGTGGATCATCTCCATGCGGGTGGACCAGCCCGACGCCGCGGCCGCCAACGCCCAGGCGCTGGAGGATCTGGACGGCGGCGCCTCCGGCCTCGCGCTGGTGTTCGCCTCCTCGCCCTCCGCGCACGGCTTCGGCCTGCCGGACGGCACCGACCTCTCGGCGGTGCTGAAGGACGTGCTGCTCGACCTCGTCGAGACGCGCATCGAGAGCGGCAATTTCCAGGGCCGCGAGGATGCCCTCGCCTTCGCCGACCTCGTGGAGGCGCGCGGCTTCGACCCCAAGGGCGTGGCGGTCTCCTTCGGCCTCGACCCGCTGGGCGACTTCGCGGCCCACGGGACGCTCCCCATGGCCTGGCCGCTCCTGGCCAAGCGCTTCGCCGAGACCTCGGCCATCCTCGCCGCGCGCGGCTTCACCGGCCCCGTGGCCCGGGCGGACGGGGCGGTCTACCACGCCGCCGGCGCCTCTGACGCGCAGGAGCTGGCGGCCGTGCTCGCCACCGCCGTGGCCTATCTGAAGGCCTATGCGGAAGCCGGCGTCGCCCTGCCGGAGGCTGCCGGCCGCATCGAGGCCGCGCTGGTGGCCGATGTGAACCAGACCGCGACCATCGCCAAGTTCCGCGCCATCCGTCTGCTCTGGGCCGCGGTGCTGCGCGAATGCGGCCTGCCCGAGACCGCCCTGAAGCTGCACGGCACCACGGCGTGGCGCTCGCTGACCCGCCGCGACCCTTACGTGAACCTGCTGCGCACCACCGTCGCCGCCTTCGCGGCCGGCGTCGGCGGGGCGGACAGCGTCACCGTGCTGCCCTTCACCCAGGCGCTGGGCCTGCCGGACGCCTTCGCCCGCCGCCTCGCCCGCAACACGCAGGTGATGCTGCTGGAGGAGAGCAACGTCCACCGCGTCGCCGACCCCGCCGCCGGCGCCGGCGCCATGGAGGCGCACACGGACGGCCTCGCCGCCAAGGCGTGGGACCTGTTCCGTACCATCGAGAAGCGCGGCGGCATGGCCGATGTGCTGGAGGATCGCTGGTTCAAGGCCGAGATCGCCGAGGTGAAGGCCAAGCGCGACGCCGATGTGGCCACCCGCAAGGCGCCCATTACCGGCACCTCGGAATTCCCCATCCTGGTGCAGGAAGCGCCGGAGGTGCTGGCGCCCCTCGCGCCCACCCCCGAGCCGGTGGCGGACGGCGCCCTCGCCCCCTACCGCGTCTCCGAGGCGTTCGAAGCCCTGCGCGATGCCGCCGAGGCCGCGCCGAAGCCGCCGGTGGTGTTCCTCGCCGCGCTCGGCCCGGTGGCCGCCTTCACCGCCCGCGCCACCTTCGCCAAGAACTTCTTCGAGGCCGGCGGCATCGCGGCTGCGGTGCCGGACGGCTTCGCCGATCTCGACGCGCTGGTCGCCGCCTTCAAGGCCTCCGGCACGCCCTTCGCCTGCCTCGTCTCTTCCGACGAGGTCTATGGCGCCGAGGGTGTCGCGGCCGCTGCCGCGCTCAAGGCTGCCGGCGCCACGGCCGTCTGGCTTGCCGGCAAGCCGGCCGCCGAGCTTCAGGCGACCCTCGCCGGCGCCAGCGTCACCGATTTCATCTTCGCCGGCTGCGACGCGCTGGACACGCTGACCCGCGCGCAGGCGGCGGCTGGCATCGGCTGAGGGGGCGGACCATGGGACGCCTTCATCTGAGCCTTGCCGCCCTCGCGCTGATCGCGGCGGCGGTGCCCGCCCACGCCGACAACGCCAAGCGCTTCGACGGCACCTGGAGCATCCGCACCTCCGCCGAGACGGGCGACTGCAACAAGAATTACGACTTCAAGCTTTCGGTGAAGGGTGGCAAAGTCGCCTATGCGGGCTTCTGGCCGGTCAAGGCGACGGGCGGCATCAACAAGCTAGGGGCGGTGCGCATGACGCTCGCCCACGGGCACCACAAGGTGAGCGCGGCCGGCCTTGCCGAAGGCGATCAGGCGTCGGGCGACTGGACCTCGCCCAACCCCAAGTGCAGCGGCTCCTGGTTCGCCAAGCGGATCTGAGCCGAACGAACCGAGCCTTTCGCGCACCGCGCGGCCGAATTCGAGGGAATGAAGATGAGCCGGATCCCCAACTTCGCCGAGATCGACTGGCGCGCTCCCGAGCCCGCCGCCCCGTCCGTCGCCGCCGAGCCGTGGACCACGCCGGAGGGCATCCCGGTAAAGCCGCTTTATGGCGTGGCCGACATCGAGGGCCTCGGCTACATCGACACGTATCCCGGCATCGCGCCGTTCCTGCGCGGGCCCTATGCGCCCATGTACGCCACCCAGCCCTGGACCATCCGCCAATACGCGGGCTTCTCCACGGCCGAGGATTCCAACGCCTTCTACCGGCGCAACCTCGCCGCCGGCCAGAAGGGCCTGTCGGTGGCCTTCGACCTCGCCACCCACCGCGGCTATGACAGTGATCACCCCCGCGTCGCCGGCGACGTGGGCATGGCGGGCGTCGCCATCGACAGCATCTACGACATGCGCACGCTGTTCTCCGGCATTCCGCTGGACCAGATGAGCGTGTCCATGACCATGAACGGCGCGGTGCTGCCCATCCTCGCGCTCTATGTGGTGGCGGCGGAGGAGCAGGGGGTGGCGGCCTCCAAGCTTTCCGGCACCATCCAGAACGACATTCTCAAAGAATTCATGGTGCGGAACACCTATATCTATCCGCCCGCACCCTCCATGCGCATCATCTCGGACATCTTCGCCTTCACCTCGAAGGAGATGCCGCGCTTCAACTCCATCTCCATTTCCGGCTACCACATGCAGGAAGCCGGCGCGACGCAGGACCTGGAGCTGGCCTACACGCTGGCGGACGGCGTGGAATACGGCCGCGCCGGTGCGGCGGCTGGCCTGCCCATCGACGTGTTCGCGCCGCGTCTCTCCTTCTTCTGGGCCATCGGCATGAACTTCTACATGGAGGTGGCGAAGCTGCGTGCCGCCCGCCTCCTGTGGACCCGCCTGATGACCGACCTCGGGGCGAAGAACCCCAAGTCGCTCCCCCTGCGCACCCACTCCCAGACCTCCGGCTGGTCGCTGACGGCGCAGGACGTGTTCAACAACGTGATGCGCACGGCCATCGAGGCCATGGCGGCGACCCAGGGCCAGACCCAGTCGCTGCACACCAACGCGCTCGACGAGGCGCTGGCGCTGCCCACGGACTTCTCCGCCCGCATCGCCCGCAACACCCAGATCCTGCTGCAGCAGGAGAGCGGCACCACCCGGCAGATCGATTTGTGGGGCGGCTCTTATTTCGTGGAGAAGCTCACCGCCGACCTCGCCGCCAAGGCGTGGGCGCACATCCAGGAAGTCGAGGCTCTGGGCGGCATGGCCAAGGCCATCGAGGCCGGCATCCCCAAGCTGCGCATCGAGGAGGCCGCCGCCACCACCCAGGCCCGCATCGACGGCGGCGCCCAGACCGTGGTCGGCGTCAACAAGTTCAAGCCGCTGAAGGACAAGCTGATCGACGTGCTCAAGGTGGAGAACGCCGCCGTGCGCGCCGCGCAGATCGACAAGCTCAACCGCCTGCGCGCCGAGCGCAATCCCACCGAGGTGGCGGCGAAGCTCGAGGCGCTCACCAACGGCGCCGCCGGCAACGGCAACCTCTTGGCGCTGGCCATCGACGCCGCCCGGGCCAAGGCCACGGTGGGCGAGATTTCCGACGCGCTGGAGACCGTGTTCGGCCGCCACCGCGCCGAGATCCGTGCCATCTCCGGCGTCTACAAGCGCGAGGCTTCCGCCATGACGGACAAGGTGGGCAAGGTGCAGAAGCTGGTGGAGGCGTTCGAGCATGCGGAGGGCCGCCGCCCGCGCATCCTCGTCGCCAAGGTGGGCCAGGACGGCCACGACCGCGGCCAGAAGGTGATCGCCTCCGCCTTCGCCGACCTCGGCTTCGACGTGGACATCGGCCCCCTCTTCGCCACGCCGGAGGAAGCCGCCCGGCAGGCGGTGGAAAACGACGTGCACGTGGTGGGCATCTCCTCGCTCGCCGCCGGCCACCTCACCCTCGTGCCGGCGCTGAAGGCGGCGCTGGAGGCGGAGGGTCGCGGCGACATCATGGTGGTGGTGGGCGGCGTGGTGCCCCCGCAGGACTACGAGGCCCTGAAGGCCTTCGGCGCCGAGGCCATCTTCCCGCCCGGCACCGTCATCGCCGACGCCGCGAGCGAGCTGCTGCACACCCTCTCCCACCGGCTTGGGCACAACCTCGAAGCGGCCGAGTGAGCGCAGGCGCGAGCGGGGCGCCGTCCATCGCGCCCGGCTCCACCCTCCGGCTGCTGGAGCCGGCGCCGGGCGTGCTCGCCTTCTATGACGGGCGCGTGCCGGGCGTGCGGCTGCATGGGCCGCAGGAGAACTGGCTGGACGATGGCGCCTTCGCCCTCGGCATCGCCTCCTATGCGGTGATCGACGGCGATGACGCCCTCGTCTACGATACCCACATCACCCTTTCCCACGCCCGCGCCATCCGCCGCACGCTGGAGGAGAGGGGCGCGCGGCGCATCCGCGTGGTGCTGAGCCACTGGCACGACGACCATGTGGCCGGCAACGCCGCCTTCGCCGATTGCGAGATCATCGCCAACTGCGAGACCGCCGCCCTGCTGCGCGCCAACCGCGCCCGGCTGGAGGCGGCGGACCCGCCCATCCGCCCGCTCGTCCTGCCCAACCGCCTGTTCGAGGAGCGTCTGTCGCTCACCGTCGGCACGATCCCGGTGGAGCTGGTGCACGTGGACATCCACAGCCGCGACGGCACCGTCGCGCTGCTGCCCGGCGGCCTGCTGCTGGCCGGCGACACGCTGGAAGACCCCATCACCTACGTGGACGAGCCCGCCCGCCTCGGCGCCCATCTGGCGGGGCTCAACCGCCTCGCCGAGCTGGGCGCCACGCGGATCCTGCCCTGCCATGGCGCCCCGGAGGTGATCGCCGCGGGCGGCTACGGGCCGGCGCTGATCGATGCGACGCGGCTCTATGTGGAAAAGCTGCTGCGGCTGAAGGCCGAGCCGGCGCTGGCCGAGCTGGACCTCGCCACCTTCGCGGCGGAGGCCTTCGCGACGGGCGCGATCTCCTATTTCGAGCCCTACGAGGCGGTGCACCGTCGGAATGTGGAGGCGGTGGCAGGGGCGCTCTGACACAGCCATGACGTGCGGCGGCACCTATGCTCTGCTTCTGGATATCGGGCGCTGGTGCAGGAGCGAGTCGTCATGTGGTCATGGCTGAGAGGCCTGTTCGGAAGGCGCCGGCCCAAGCTGGATCATTCGGCCGAGATGGCCCTCAAGGAACACGCAGACTGGCAGCGCCTCATCGCAGAATGGCCCTATCCGCTGCGGCTCGTGTCCGGCACCGAGGCGACGGCGGCCTGGTTCGAGGAGGCGGCCATCGGCGCCCGCGAGGGCTTCTGGCCGATCGTGATCACGCCACAGACCGCGAAATTCCCGAGGATCTGCCGGACATTGCGGAAGAGGACATCCCATCTCCCGAGACGATCGTGGACACTTACGTGCGCAAGCTCCTTTTTGAGGACTGGGCCACCGATAATAAAACAGGTCCCTACAATATCAGGGAAGCCTCACCTGATCAGGTCGCTGCCGCGCCGGCAGAGGCGGAAGATTATAATCGGGGCGGGGCATACCGCTTCAATCGCGAATTCTTTAGCGATGTTCAAGAATTACAGCCTGATGCGCCGGAGCCCGATCCAAAAATGCAGCAGTTCAACGACATCAACTCGTTTTATCTCAATGCCCCCTATCCTCAGGTCGCGATCACCCGCCTGCCCACGGCCGACAGCTGGCGTGTTCCTTTGCTTCTCGGACTCGGCGGTTGGAACAATTGCCCGGACACGGCCTCACTGGCAGCCTTTGCGCGCCGCTGGAAGCTGCTCTACGGCGCGGAACTCGCCGTCGTCACCTTCGACACACTGGAATTTGTGGTCGACCGACCACCGGCCCCCTTCGAGGACGCGACGCGCCTTGCGAAGGAACATTACATCGCCGGCAACGAAGTCTATTTCGAGCAGATCAGCGACTACATCGCCCGGCTGCGCACCGCGCGCCGGTGGTATTTCTGGTGGGACTGAAGGAGGAGCCTTGCCGCACCCCGGGTGCCCATGCCGCGGCGCATCGCGGCGCCGGTTGAGGGGATGCGTGCCGGCACGACGCAAGCGCCTCTGGTCGGGCCAGGGCACATGGCGTAGCGTCACGTCATCTTTCTGCGAACGGGATTAGATTCAAATGCCATCCCTCTTCGCGTGGCGCCGGACGCAGCCGCGCGGCCGCATGCGCCTGCTGGCGGCGATCACGGTCGTCGCCCTCAGCGCGCTGCCCGGTGCGGCGCAGGCGCAGAAGCGGGCGACCGCCATCCTCGTGCCGGGCGCGGGCGGAGCGGTGTCATCGGATTTCCTCATCCGCAACCGCCCGGCGCTGGAGCAGCGGGGCATCACCACCATCATCGCGGAGAGCGACGTTGCCTCGGCCGTGGCGCGCGCGGCGCGGCCCGTGGTCGTGGTGGGCATGAGCCGCGGCACCCTTGAAGCCGCTGGCGGGGCCGCGCGCGCCGACGGGCTGGTGCTCGTCTCCGGCCCGCTCATGCCCGGCCCGGCGCCCCGATCCGTGCAGGGAGCGGCCGGCACGCCTGCGGCCCTGCCGCCCACGCTGGTGGTGCACAATCCGGAAGATGCCTGCCCCTCCACGCCGGCGTCCGGCGTCGCCCCGTTCCAGGCCTGGGCCGGCAAGGTGCAGGTGGCGTGGATCCGCTCCGGGCCGGGGCAGGGCAATCCGTGCGGCCCGTTCGCCGCCCACGCCTTCGCCGGCAACGACGCGGCGGCTGTCTCGGCCATCGCCAGCTTCATCCTGTCGCGTTGAGGGGTTTTCGCGAGGAGCCGCCGCGGGCCGGCAGCCGTCACACGGGCGAGCCACGCCACAGGCTGGGGCGCTCTCGCGCGACGACAGCCGCTCTCGCGCGACGACATCAGCGCGAGCGGCCATTGCGCATGCGACGCGGCGGGTCGGCCCCCGGTCAGCCTGCCTTGGGCAGGCTCCGCCCGGCCTTGGCCGTGCCGATGAGGCCCTCCACCTTCGCCACGATCGCATTGGCGTCGAGGCCCGCCTGCGCCAGCTGGCGCGCCTGGGTGTCGTGGTCGATGTAGATGTCCGGCAGGACCATGGCGCGCGCCTTGAGCGTGCCCCGGTCGAGGGCGCCCTCGTCGGTGAGCAGCTGGAGCACGTGGCTGCCGAAGCCGCCCACCGAGCCCTCCTCCACCGTGACCAGCGCGCCATGGCCGGCGGCGAGGCGCAGCATCAGCTCACGGTCGAGCGGCTTGGCGAAGCGCGCGTCGGCGACGGTGACGGCGAAGCCCGCCGCCTCCAGCCGCTCGGCGGCGTCGAGGGCCGCGGCGAGGCGGGTGCCGAGGGAGACGATGGCGATGTCGCCCTCACCCGTGCCGCGCACGATGCGGCCCTTGCCGATGGGCAGCACCTCTCCACGCTCGGGCCGCTCGACGCCCACGCCCTCACCGCGCGGGAAGCGCACGGCGGACGGGCCGTCGTCATAGGCGACCATGGTGGCCATCATGTGCGTCAGCTCCGCCTCGTCGGCCGGCGACATCAGCACGAAGCCGGGCAGGCAGCCGAGATAGGCGAGGTCGTAGGCGCCCGCATGGGTCGCCCCGTCGGCGCCCACGAGGCCGGCGCGGTCGATGATGAAGCGCACCGGCAGGCCCTGCAGGGCCACGTCGTGGATCACCTGGTCGTAGGCCCGTTGAAGGAAGGTGGAATAGAGCGCGCAGAACGGCTTGAAGCCTTCCGTGGCGAGGCCGGCGGCGAACGTCACCGCATGCTGCTCGGCGATGCCCACGTCGAAGGTGCGTTCGGGATGCACCTGGCCGAACAGGTCGAGCCCGGTGCCGGACGGCATGGCGGCGGTGATGGCGACGATCTTCGGATCGCGCCGCGCCTCGGAGATCAGGCTCTCGGCGAACACGCGGGTATAGGCCGGGGCGTTGGACTTGGCCTTCACCTGCGCGCCCGTCACCACGTCGAACTTGACGACGCCGTGATACTTGTCGGCGCTGGCCTCGGCGGGGGCGTAGCCCTTGCCCTTCTGGGTCACCACATGGACCAGGACCGGCCCGGTCTTGGCGTCCCGCACGTTCTTCAGCACGGGCAGGAGGTGGTCGAGATTGTGCCCGTCGATGGGCCCCACGTAATAGAAGCCCAGCTCCTCGAACAGGGTGCCGCCGGTCCAGAAGCCGCGGGCGAACTCCTCCGCCCGTGCGGCCCCGCGCTCCACGAACTTGGGCAGGTGGCCGGCGATCTGCTTGCCGATCTCGCGCAGGGAGCGATAGGTCTGGCCGGAGATGAGCCGCGCCAGATAGGCCGACATGGCGCCCGTGGGCGGGGCGATGGACATGTCGTTGTCGTTGAGGATGACGATCAGGCGCGAGTCCATGGCGCCGGCATTGTTCATGGCCTCGTAGGCCATGCCCGCCGACATGGCGCCATCGCCGATGACCGCCACCACGTTGCGCTCGACGCCGCCAAGGTCGCGCGCCACCGCCATGCCGAGACCGGCCGAGATGGAGGTCGAGGAATGGCCCGCGCCGAACGGGTCGTATTCGCTCTCCGCCCGGTTGGTGAAGCCCGAGAGCCCGCCGCCGGTGCGGAGCGTCCGGATGCGCTCACGCCGCCCGGTGAGGATCTTGTGGGGGTAGCACTGGTGGCCGACGTCCCAGATGAGACGGTCGTGGGGGGTGTTGAATACGTGGTGCAAAGCTACCGTCAGCTCGACCACGCCGAGGCCCGCGCCCAGATGCCCGCCCGTCACGGAGACGGCGTCGATGGTCTCGGCCCGCAGCTCGGCGGCGAGCTGGGCCAGCTTGTCCTGGGGCAGGCGCCGCACGTCGGCGGCATCCTTGATGGTATCGAGCAACGGGGTCTTCAGCACGGTCACGGACCACTCCGACCGGAACGAACCGGGAAAAACGAGCCTTACACAGGCCCACTCTGGCATGCAACGTACAAGGCCGGAACCACTACGCCTTTCCTATACGGACGAGGAGGGGTTCCGGCGCACACCGTCGATGACGCCCGCGATCTTTCCCGCGCGGATGGCGAGACGGTGGGCATCGAGGCAGCAGGCCGCCAGCAGGCACCCGGCGCCGAGCCACGCCAGCCGCGCTGCGCGCGGGCGGGAGCGGCCGTATTTGGCGAGCACGTACAGCTCGGAATGCATCTTCGCCCGGTTGATACGGAAGGTGTGGCGGAACGACGGCGCGCTCGACCGCCCGCCCGCATGGGTGACCCGCGCCTGCGTCACCACCACGATCGGAATGTGCCGGGCCATGGCGCGCAGGGAGAGGTCGTCGTCCTCGTGGTAGAGGAAGATGGCCTCGTCGAACCCGCCGAGAGCGAGGAAGGCCTCCCGCGCCATCATGAAGGCGGCGCCGTGGACGAAGCGGGTGCAGAAGTCCCCGGCGATCTCCTCCGGCTGAAGCCTCTGGCCACGCTGGACCTTCTCGAGGATGGAGCCCTCCTTGCGCATCAGCCGGCCGTTCTCGCCGACGATGGCCGGCATGAGGATGGCGGGATCACCATAGGCGCTGGCGGCCGCCAGCAAACGCGCCACCGCATCGGGCGCCAGCACGGCGTCGGGATTCAGGAACAGCACATAGGGCGTGGTCGCGCGCCGGGCGCCCGCGTTGCAGGCTGTGCCGAAGCCGGCGTTGGCCGGCAGGGCGACGAAGTCCGCGGGCCGGGCCAGCCCCTCCCGCCAGGGCGTGCCTTCGGGGCTGGCGTTGTCCACGATCACCACCGCACAGTCCGCCGGCACGCTTTCCACCGCGCGGGCGATCACCGCCCCGCTGTTGTACGTCACGAACACCACGGTGACGGCAGGAGCGGGCGGCAGGGACACGGACACGGCGACCTCATGGACGGAGCCGGACGGGCCCGGCGGCGCGCCTTCTTCCTGCGCTCCCGCGGGCGGGATGACAAGGCGGCCAAGCATCCGCCACCTCGATACCATCGCTAGCCAGCGGCGGCCATCTTCGCTAGATCAGCCCGGCGCTGCGGGGTCCGCCGGCGCCCTGACCGACACCATGAGCGACGTGGAGCATGACATCGTCCGCACGCCGGGCCGCCCGCCCCGCCCCGAGGGCCTGACCGCCGTGGCGGAACGGGACCTGCGCGTGCGCCGGCGGCACGTCTTCTTCGTCGCGGGCTATGACGCCATGTCGGCGGAGGGGCACGACCGCATCTTCCGCCGTGAGCTGGCGCGGTTCGGCACGGTCTGGGGCGCGCGCACCGCGTGCCTTGACGCCGCGCCCGTGCCCACGCCCACCGGCGCCCTCTGGCGCGCGCGGGCGCAGGGGCCGGATTGGGAGACCGCGCCCACCTTCGAGCTTCTGGCCTGGGACGATATCGCCCGCGCTGACATGGCCCGCCCCGTGCGCTCGCACATGGCCGGCTCGGTCCGCGCCCTTGCCGACATGATGACGAGCGGCACCATCGCCGCCTACTTCCGCACCAGCCGGCGCTACGGCCTGTTCTTCCTGTTCACCTACGCGCTGCTCCTCACCTTCTGGGTGGTGGCGGCGGCGCTGGGGTTTGCGGCCGGACGCGCATTGGCGCCGCTCGCGGGGCCATGGCTCGCGGCCGGCGCGGGCATCCTCGTGGCGCTCGGCGCCGGCGCGCTGCTGCTGCGCTGGCCCGGGCGGCGCTTCCGCCTGCGCCAGTCGCTGGATCTTGCGGAATTCTCGGTGGATTTCGCCTGTGGCCGGCATCCCGAGGTGGACGCGCGCATCGCCGCCTTTGCCGAGCGCCTGCGCGCGGTGGAAGCCGCGGCACCGGCGGAGGGCATCGACGAGATCATCGTCGCCGGTCACAGCCTCGGCGCCATGCACGCGGTGAGCGCGGTAGCGGCGGCGCTCGATGCCGACCCCGCCTTCGGCACGCGGACGCGGGTGCGCATCCTCACGCTGGGCAGCACCACCGCCAAGTTCGCGCTCCACCCCGCCGGGACGCGCCTGCGGGCGGCGGCGGAACGGGTGGCCGACGAGGCGCGCATCGGCTGGATGGAGATCCAGTCCCGCGACGACATCGTCTCCTTCTACAAGGTCAATCCGGTGACGCTCGCGCCGGCGACCTTCGCGGAGCCGCTCCTTCCGGCGGGCGATTTCGCGAAGCGGCCGCTGCTGCGGCACGTCGAGATCCGCGAGATGCTCACCCCGGCGGCCTACCGGCGCTTTTATTTCGACGTGATGCGCCTGCACTGCCAGTGCTTCCTCGCCAACGAGGTGCGCGCGCGGCACGATTTCTACGCTCATATCTGCGGCCCGCTCGCGTTCGACGTGACCGCCGCCCACAGCAACGGCCTTCGGGCCTATCTCGACCCCGACGGAACCCTGCGCCCCCTCGTCACCGACGCGGACGGGCGCATCCTGCCCCTTGAAGAGAACGCGAGACCGCAATGACCCTCGTCACCTTCGCCAAGATCGCCTGGGCGCTCGGCGTCGTCTCCTGGTACGTCATGCGCATCCCGTTCGAGCGCAAGGCGAAGCGCCAGAAGGTGGCGGATGCCCGCCATCGCACGGTGCGCGAGATGACGCTGCTTTCCATCTCGACCCTCGGCCTCGGGGTGGTGCCGGCCATCTATGCCGCCACCTCCTTCCCGCGGTTTGCCGCCTATCCCACCTCGGTGGCGCAGGTGGCGGCAGGCGTCGTCGCCTTTGCCGCCGCGCTCTGGCTGTTCTGGCGCACCCACCGCCAGCTCGGGCGCTACTGGTCGGTGACGCTGGAGATCAAGGACAGCCACAAGCTCATCACCTCGGGCGTGTACGAGCGGGTGCGCCATCCCATGTACTCGGCCTTCTTCCTGTGGGCGGTGGCGCAGGCGCTGCTGCTGCCCAATCTCATCGCCGGGCCGGCGGGGCTGGTGGGCTTCGGCATCCTGTTCTTCTTCCGCGTCGGGCGGGAGGAGCAGATGATGCGCGAGGCGTTCGGCGCGGAATACGTCGCCTACGAGAAGCGCACCAAGCGCATCATCCCCGGCATCTACTGACATCCGGAACGAACCGCGCCCGAAGCGAGGTCGCCGATTCGCGCACGCCCTGTTCCCGGCCCGTCCCGGCAACGGGAGCCGGTGCCCCGTCATGGGACGGCGGCGGCGTCAGCGATTCGGACCGGTTGCGTTCACGCGCCGTGCCGCTTGGGTCGGCACCTGTGCTGAAACGGGACCATGGGCGGGAAGCGATTCGCTCGCGCTGCGTTCCCGGCCCGTGCCGCAGCCGGGCAAGGCTGTCCCGAACCGGGACAGTCACCCCACGAGCGATTCGGACACGCTGCGTTCCCGTGCTGCCCCCGCCCCCGCACGGCCTGTCCCGAACCGGGACGGCGGCGGGACGTGATTCGGACATGGTGCGTTCCCCGCCCGTGCCGCGACATGCGGGAGCGTCCCGAAACGGGACCGGTGGCAAAGCGATTCGGACAGGCTCTGTTCACGCGCCGTGCCAAGAATGGCCGCGCCCGTCCCGCAACGGGACGCTGCGAACCGCGCTGGATCGGCGCGGAGCAGCGGCCCGGCAGGGGGATGTCCGAACGTTCCGGAATCGCATCCCTCGCGCCGGGAGCCTGAGCCCTCGGGCAGACCCGTCCCCTCGGGCGCGGCTGTCAGCCCTCGGGATCGAGCGGGCGCGTGCCCACGGGCTGGCCCTCGGCGTCGCGGGTGATGGTGTCCACCCGGGCCTCGGCGGCGCGCAGCAGGGCCTCGCAGCGCTTCTTCAGCGCCTCGCCGCGCTCGTAGATGGCGATGGATTCCTCCAGCGGCACGTTGCCCTTCTCGAGACTCGCGACGATGGCCTCCAACTCGGCGAGGGCCGCCTCGAAGGTGAGCGCCTCGACACCCGACGCCGGGCCTGCCTTGCCGCCCTTGCCTTCCGTCGCGCCTGCCATGGCTGTCTCCCTGATTCCGTGGCCCCACCATAGACGAGGGCGCCGCCCGGCCGAAACCGGCGCCGTCAGCTGGGCCAAAAGGCGGCAAGGCCGGTGACGTCGGCGAGCAGCGCCAGCAGCACGCCGGCGGCGGTGAGGTAGATGCCCCGCACGAACGACCGCACCAGCCGCTCGTAGCGGAGCTGTTCCAGCGAGCCAAGCTCCAGCATCCCGGCGAGCGCCCGGATCTGGAAGCCGATGCCGAGACCCAGCAGCACGAAGGCCACCACCGCCGGCCCGTGCCAGCGGCCCGGCGAGAGCGCCCAGTTGGCGAGGAACGCGAGGGAGAAGCCGACCACCACCCCGATGGCGGTGACCGAGCCGTTGCGGAAGACCGGGTCGATCGCCTGCGCCGGCCCGGTGTGCGCATTGTCCCTGCGCTGGTCGTCGCCGGAACTCTCCATCGTGCCCCGCCCCTGCCCGCCGTCCGCCCACGACGGCCCGGGCCGCGGGAACAGACTGGTTCACGGTGAAGGCCGAGGCAACGGGACAGGATCGCGCGCCACCCGTCGGACCGCTGCGGTATGCGGCTGCCCCAGGGCCGCCACCGTGCCCGGCGGGGTGGCCCCGGCGCCCGGGCTTTGCTAGAAGCCCGCCAGACTTCACGGAAACCTTGCATCCCATGTTCCCCGCGGCGTCCGCGCCCCCAGAGCCTCGCGACACCACCGGACTTGAAGAGGCGCTGCTCGCCTGCTTCGAGACCGCCGGCTTCTCGCGCCTCGATCCGCCCATCCTCCAGCCGGCGGACGTGTTCCTCGACCTGTCGGGCGAATCCATCCGCCGCCGCATGTTCCTCACGGTGGACGAGGAAGGCCGGGAGCTGTGCCTCAGGCCCGACCTGACCATTCCGGTGGCGCGCGCGGTCATCGCCGGCAAGGCGCCCCTCCCGGCGCGCGTGAGCTACCTCGGGCCGGTGTTCCGGTTCCGCGGCGAAGGCTCGGGCGAGTTCCGGCAGGCGGGCGTGGAATCCTTCGGCCGCACCGACATCGAGGCGGCGGATGCGGAGATCCTCTCCCTCGGCCTCACCGCCTGCGCCCTCTATGGCGTGAGCCAGCCGGAGATCCGGCTCGGCGACGTGGGCCTGTTCGCGGCGCTGCTGGAGGCGCTGCCGCTCGCGCCGGCGCTGCGCCGACGCCTGCTGAAGGACTTCGGCCAGGGCCGGCTCGCCACCGGCGCGCCGCTGATCGAGACCCGCCAGGGCGACGGGGCCGCCCTCCACGCGGGCGTGCTCGCCGCGCTGGCCGGAGCGGACCCTGCGGCCGCGCGGGCCCTCATCACCGATCTTCTCTCCATCGCCGGCATCTCCACCGTGGGCGGGCGCACCGTCTCGGAGATCGCCGAGCGGTTCCTGGAGCAGTCCTCGCTGGAGGCCGGGGCCGGCCTCTCCGGCGAGACCGGGGAGATCCTGTCCCGCTACCTCGCCATTTCCGGCGCGCCCGACGAGGCCTCCGCCCGCATGCGCGCGCTCGCGGCCGAGGCCGGCATCGACCTTGGCGCCGCGCTCGACCTGTTCGACCGCCGCACCGGCTTCTTCACTGCCTATGCGGTGAACCTCGCCGACGTGCGCTTCTCCACCTCCTTCGGCCGCCCGCTCGACTATTACAGCGGCATGGTGTTCGAGCTGCACGACCGCGATGCGCCCGGCGACGGCCCGCTGGTTGCCGGCGGGCGCTACGACAAGCTGCTCTCGCGCCTCGGCGCCGAGACCTGTGTGCCCGGCGTCGGCCTCGCCGTCTGGGTCGAGCGCCTCGCCGCGCTGGCCGCCGGCAGAAAGGCCGCCCGATGACCAGCCCGCTCATCCTCGCCGTGCCGTCCAAGGGGCGGCTGCAGGAAAACGTCAACGCCTTCTTCTCCCGCGCCGGCATGCCGCTGACGCAGGCCCGCGGCGCCCGCGACTATCGCGGCGCGCTGGGCGGGGTGGAGAATGTGGAGGTGGCCTATCTCTCCGCCTCCGAGATCGCCGCCGCCCTCGCCGCAGGCGCCGCCCATATCGGCGTCACCGGCGAGGACCTGGTGCGCGAGAACATCCTCGACGCCGACAGCCGCGTCGCGCTGCTGGAGAAGCTCGGCTTCGGCCATGCCAACGTGGTGGTGGCGGTGCCGCAGGCGTGGATCGACGTGCGGACCATGGACGATCTCGACGACGTGGCGAGCCATTTCCATGGCCGCACGGGCCGCCGCATCCGCGTCGCCACCAAATATGTGAACCTCACCCGCGGCTTCTTCGCCCGCCACGGCATCGTCGACTACCGCATCGTCGAGAGCGCCGGCGCCACCGAGGGCACGCCGGCCGCCGGCACGGCCGAGCTGATCGTGGACATCACCACCACCGGGGCCACCCTCGCGGCCAATGCGCTGAAGGTGGTGGACGACGGGGTGATGCTGAAGTCCGAGGCCAATCTCGTCGCCTCGCTCACCGCCGACTGGAGCGCCGGGGCGCTGTCCGCCGCCCGCGACATGTTCGACCGGCTGGGCGCGGAGAAGCGCGCCCGCACGATGCGCGAGGTGCGCTGCCGCTTCGCCGCCTGCGATGCCGCGCTGGTGGGGCGGGCGGTTGAGGCCTATCGGTGCGTCGCGCCGTTCGGCGGCCCGACCTCCTCGGGCATGCTGACGCTGCACTGCCCGCCGGACACCCTGCACGCCCTCTCCATCTTCCTGCGGGCGGAGGGCGCCAACATGGTCACGGTCGGCGCCATCGAATACGTGTTCGCGGCGGATAATCCGCTGTTCGAGGCGCTCCAGGCCCGGCTCGGCTGACTCACCGACGCCCGCACCCCGAGGCGGGCGTCCGCTTGCACCGCCGGCGGGGCCGGCAGCGCCGTCATCGGCTCAGTCGTTGCCGAGCCCGCGGTCTCCCTGCTCCAGGAACATCCGGTCCGGGTCCTCCCGGCGGACGGGCTCGACCGGGTACTCCCTCAACCGCTCGAAGGCGGGGTGGGTACGGTCGGGCGTCGCGACATAGCCCAGTCTCTGCTGGGTATAATAATATGTCGCGGACATCCCGGCCTCGGCTTCCGCATCCGCATCCCTGCGCGAGGGCTCATCGGCTGCGAAGGCGACCGAGGCCGCGAGCAGGGTGGCGGCGAGAACAATGGCTCCAGTTGTATGGTGGCCCATCTTCACCTCCATGTTCAGGCGACGCGGACACGCCGCCTGAGGGGCCTAGCTGGGAGGCCCCCGCCCCGGTGAAAAGGGGTCCTCACGCAGCCGTGTCGGGTTGAGGTACGGCCTTGGGGCACCCCGGCCGCGCGCTACCGGTACGTGTGCATTTTTTGGCAGAAACGACTTTTCGATGCCGTTTCGGAAGGCGTGCGACCGGCGCGGGCCAGCCGGCGCGCCAGCCGCCTTCCCTCCCCCGCCGGTGCGCTTTACTCTTCCCGCCCGAATGATCGCGCCGTCGCGGCGCGCCGGGAGTCCTGTCATGCGTGATGCCGAGCCGCAGCCCGTTCGCCTCTCCGACTACCGCCCGCCGGACTGGCTGGTGGATACGGTGGACCTCGATTTCGCGCTGCATCCCTCCCAGACCCGCGTCACCGCCCGCCTCGCGCTGCGCCGCAATCCGGATGGCGCGGCCGGCGCGCCGGTGGTGCTCGACGGCGACGGGCTGACGCTGGTGCGCCTCGCCATCGACGGCAAGCCGCTGGCAGGTTCCAGTTTCGAGGCGACGCCCGACCGGCTCACCCTCTCCCATCCGCCGGCCGACGCCTTCGTGCTGGACATCGAGACGCTGGTGGACCCCACCGCCAACACGCAGCTGATGGGCCTCTACCGCACCTCGGGCAATTACTGCACCCAGTGCGAGCCGCAGGGCTTCCGCCGCATCACCTATTATCCCGACCGGCCGGACGTGCTGTCCGTCTTCACCACCCGCATCGAGGCGGAGAAGGAGGAGGCGCCGGTCCTGCTCGGCAACGGCAATCTGGTGGAGAGCGGCGACGTGCGCGGCGCCTCGCGCCATTTCGCCGTCTGGCACGACCCGTGGCCCAAGCCCTCCTACCTGTTCGCGCTGGTGGGCGGGCAGCTGGCGCGGATCGGCGACAGCTTCGTCACCGCCTCCGGACGCACGGTGGAGCTCGGCATCTTCGTCGAGCACGGCAAGGAAGGCCGCGCCGGCTATGCCATGGACGCGCTGAAGCGCTCCATGCGCTGGGACGAGGAGGTGTTCGGACGCGAGTATGACCTCGACGTGTTCAACATCGTCGCCGTGTCCGACTTCAACATGGGCGCGATGGAGAACAAGGGCCTCAACGTCTTCAACGACAAGTACGTTCTGGCAACGCCCGAGACTGCGACCGATGCGGATTACTCCGGCATCGAGGGCGTGATCGCCCACGAATACTTCCACAACTGGACCGGCAACCGCATCACCTGCCGCGACTGGTTCCAGCTGTGCCTGAAGGAAGGGCTCACCGTCTTCCGCGACCAGGAGTTTTCCTCCGACCAACGCTCGCGCCCGGTGAAGCGCATCGCCGACGTGCGCATGCTCAAGGCGGCCCAGTTCACCGAGGATGCAGGCCCTCTCGCCCATCCCGTGCGGCCGGAAACCTATCGCGAGATCAACAACTTCTACACCGCGACCGTCTATGAGAAGGGCGCCGAGGTGGTGCGCATGCTCAAGACCCTCCTCGGCGAGGACGGCTTTCGCAAGGGCATGGATCTCTACTTCGCCCAGCACGACGGCGAGGCGGCCACCATCGAGGACTTCCTCGCCGCCTTCGCCGACGCCACCGGGCGCGACCTTTCCCAGTTCGCCTTGTGGTACGCCCAGTCGGGCACGCCGCTCCTCACCGTGAGCGGCGCCTATGATGCCGAGGCCGGCACCTACCGGCTGGACGTGAAGCAGTCGGTGCCGCCCACTCCGGGCCAGCCCCAGAAGAAGCCCATGCAGATCCCGCTGGCGCTCGGCCTCGTGGGGCCGGACGGGCGCGACCGGCCGCTCATTCTGGGCAATGCGGCGGTGGAGCATGGCGTGGTGGAGGTGACGCAGCCCGAGCAGACGTTCGTCTTCTCCGGCCTCGACGCCCGCCCCGTGCCGTCGCTGAACCGCGGCTTCTCCGCGCCGGTCAATCTCGTGAGCGACCTCACCGAGGCGGACCGCGTGTTCCTCGCCGCCCATGACGCGGACCCCTTCAACCGCTTCGACGCGCTGCAGCGCATCGCGCTGGAGCTGCTGAAGGCGGGGGCGCGCTCCGGCGCCGTGCCGCCGGCCGATGCGCTGGTGGCGGCGGCGCAGGCGGTGGTGGCGGACCCCGCGCTCGATCCCGCCTTCCAGGCGCAGGCGCTGGCCCTGCCCGGCGAGGGCGAGGTGGCGCGCGAGCTCGGAAGCGACGTGGATCCCGACGCGGTGTTCGCCGCCCGCAAGGTGCTGCGCGTCACCCTCGGCACGGCGCTGGCGGGCGACTTCGCCCACCTCCATGCCGCCCATGCCGCCACCGCGGCCTTCTCGCCGGATGCCGCCTCCGCTGGCCGGCGGGCTCTGCGCAACCTGAGCCTTGATTATCTCGCGGTCGCCGGCGGCAGGGAGGGCATCGCCCGTGCCCTCGCCCAGTTCGAGGCGGCGGACAACATGACCGACCGCTTCGCCGCCCTCGCCGTGCTCGCCCAGCATGACGTGCCGGAGCGCGAGGCCGCGCTCGACGCCTTCTACCGCCGCTTCGAGGCGGACGCGCTGGTGATCGACAAGTGGTTCATGCTGCAGGCGCAGATCGCCTCCGCCGGCACCCTCGACCGGGTGAAGCAGCTGATGCTGCATCCCGCCTTCTCGCTGGCGAACCCCAACCGGGTGCGCGCGCTCATCGGCGCGTTCGCCGCCGGCAACCCCACCCAGTTCAACCGGGCGGACGGCGCTGGCCACGATTTCGTGGCCGATGTGGTGCTGACGCTGGATGGCAAGAACCCGCAGGTGGCCGCGCGCCTCCTCGCCTCGTTCAAGACCTTCCGCCAGCTGGAGCCGGTGCGCCGCGCCAACGCCGAGCGCGCGCTGCGGCGGGTGGCCGAGACCCCCGGCCTCTCCGCCGACGTGGCCGACATCGCCACCCGCTCGCTGGGCTGAAGGTCCGCACGCCGGGCCGGGCGCGCGGTCAATGCACCCCACCACGCCGGGCGCCCCGCCCGGCGTCGGCATCCTGCTCGACGCTGTGTGAGGACCCGGCGGAGGGGATCGTGGCGAAGCCTGCCGGGCAACGGCCGGGCCCAGGTTGCGCCCGACGCCGGGCGAGAACAGCGGCGGTCTGCCGCCTGCCCGCGAGGCCCGTGTCGCTCGGATACGTGTCGCTCTGATGGTGGCGCGCCGCCGCTCGGATCTTTGCGGCAGGCGCTGGCCTTGCGAGCCTACCCCGCCGCGGTCCCCAGAATGCGCTCGAAGATGGCGCGAACCTTCCCCTGCGTGTCCGTGAGGTCAGCGTCCAGGATCGCGAAATCCGGCATCTCGCCGGCGCGGGCCAGCAGCGCACGCAGCGCCGGGCTGGCGTCCGCCGGCACCACATGGGCATCCACGGCGAGGCGCAGCACCTGCGTGAGGTTCTGGTAGAGCCGGCAGGCGCGGGTGAGGACGTGGGCGTCCTCCTTGCCCAGCAATCCCAGTTCCTCGGCGATGGAGAGCACCCGCGCGGTGGCGGTGTCCACGATCTGCGGATGGGCGTGGGCGTGGGCGAGCACGAGGTACTGGGCGAGGAACTCCACGTCCACCTGCCCGCCCGCCGCGTGCTTCAGGTTCCACTTGTCGTCCTCGCCCTTCTCCGCGGCGATGGCCTGGCGCATGTCCAGGATGTCGCCGGCGAGGCGGCGGGCATCGCGAGGCTGGGCCATGACGGCGCACACCACCTCCCCCACCCGGTCCGCGAAGGCGGGCGCGGCGGCGATGATGCGGGCGCGGGTGAGCGCCATGTGCTCCCAGGTCCACGCCTCCTCGCGCTGATAGGCGGCGAACGAGCCGAGCCGCGTCGCCAGCGGTCCCGAGCGGCCGGATGGGCGCAGGCGCAGGTCGACGTCGTAGAGCTTGCCGGCGTTGGTGAGCGAGGTGAGCGCGGTAATGAGGCGCTGGGTGAAGCGGGCGAAATACTGCGCGCCGGTGAGCGGCCGCGCGCCGTTCGATGTGGGATCGGCGTCGGCGTCGAAATCGTAGAGGACGATCAGGTCGAGGTCAGAGCCGGCGGTCATCTCGCGCCCGCCCAGCTTGCCCATGGCGATCACCGCCGTCTCGGCCCCGGCAATCGTGCCGTGCGCCTCTTCGAACCGCGCGCGCACCCGCCGGTGCAGGGCGCGGATGATGACCTCGGCGAGGGTCGCATAGGCCTCGCCGGCCCGTGCAGCGGGCAGCGTGCCGGAAGCGATACGCACGCCGATGAGCACGTGCTGTTCCTGCCGGAAGCGGCGGGCGCGGTCGAACTGCTCCTCCTCCGTGTCGGCGGAATCGAGCAGGGCGTCGAGATGGGCGGCAAGGCTCGCCTCGTCCGGCAGCACGTCGAAGAAGGCGGGGTCCAGCAGCGCGTCGGTCAGCGAGGGCCGGCGCGCCAGCGTCTCGCTCAGGCGCGGGGCGGCGGTGAGGATGGTGGCGAGCAGCCGCACGAGATCCGGATGCCGGTCCAGCGCGGTGAGGAGGTGCGGGCCAGACAATTCGGTAAGGAAGCGATCGGCGGCGATCAGCGCGCCATCCGGATCGCCGCCGCGCGAGAGCGCCTCGAGCATCAGCGGGACGATGCGGGCGAGATGGGCCCGCGCCGGTTCGGACTTCAGCGCCCGCGGCACGCCCGCAAGCCAACCCCGCACGATGGCGCTCGCCGCCCCGGGATCGCGAAAGCCGAGGCGCGCCAGCGCCGCCAGCGTGGCGCGGTCATGGCTGTCGGGCGGGAACAGCAGATCGGCGTCGAGCACGGCCGGCGGCGGCGCATCCTCGAACAGGTTGGCGTAATGGCCCTGCACCGTCTGCAGCCGTGTCACCAGCGCCGCGGCGAAGGCGTCGCGGTCGGCGTAGCCCATGAAGCGGGCGAAGCCCTCCATGGCCGCGCGGCTCTCGGGGAGGGAATGGGTCTGGGCATCCGCCACCATCTGGATGCGGTGCTCGACCCGGCGCAGGAACAGATAGGCCTCCGCCAGTTCGTCGCGCACCCGCGGCTCGATCCAGCGGCGGGCAGTGAGGGCGTCGAGGGCCTCCAGCGTGCGCGAGTTGCGCAGCAGCGGATCGCGCCCGCCGGCAATGAGCTGCTGGGTCTGGACGAAGAATTCGACCTCGCGGATGCCGCCGCGCCCGAGCTTCACGTTGTGGCCCTCCACCGCCACCACGTCGTGCCCGCGGAAGGCGTGGATCTCGCGCTTCATGGCATGGACATCGGCGATGGCCTGGAAGTCCAGCACCCGGCGCCACACGAAGGGCGAGAGCTCGGCGAGGAAGCGCTGGCCCACCTCCAGGTCGCCCGCCACCGGACGCGCCTTGATATAGGCCGCGCGCTCCCAGGTGGCGCCCTCGCGCTCGTAATAGTCCAGCGCGGAGGTGGTGGAGAGGGCCACCTGCGTCGAGCCCGGATCGGGCCGCAGCCGCAGATCCACCCGCAGCACGTAGCCATCGGCGGTGCGCTCCTGCAGCATCCGCACGAGGCCCTGCATGACCTTCACGAAGAAAGGCGAGGGCGAGACCTTGTCGGAGAGGGGCGCCCGGTCGCGGTCGTAGACCACGACGAGGTCGATATCGCTGGAATAGTTCAGCTCCCGCGCGCCGTGCTTGCCCATGGCGATCACGGCCAGGCCGCAGCCCGCCGCCGGGTCCTCGGGATCGGGCGGGAGCAGGCGGCCGGTGCGCGCCGCCTCGCCCAAGAGGAAGCCGAGCGCGACCTGCAGAGCTGCGTCCGCCACCTCGGTCAGCGCGGCCGTGACCTCCACCAGGCCGAAGGCGCCGCCCATGTCGGCAAGCGCGATCATCAGCGCCGCCTCGCTGCGCATGCGCCGCAGCGCGCGCATCACCTCCGCCTCGGTCCCCTCGCGCAGGGTCTCGGCACAGGTGGCGACAAGGCCGGAGAGATGGACCGCGGGATCGCGCGAGAGCACGCGCAGGAGGCGCGCCGGCTCGGCGCGCACCACCTCGGTGAGGAAGGGCGAAGCCTCGGCCATGGCGAGGCAGACATCCCGCGCATCGGGCGCGCGCTCCAGCAGCCCCTCGAGCGCCACCCTGTCGGCGGGGGCGAGCGCTTCGATGGCGTGGGAAAGCTTAATCTTTGCCGTCTCGCGATCCGCGAGGACGGGAGCTTCCCGCATCTGCAGGGCAAGAGGTGGCCGGTCGGCCGAATCCGGTTCGAGGGGCCCGCGCATGATTTCACCTAAAGGCACCAGCGCTCTGCGCGGCGCAAGCCCCCTTGCTCATTTGATGCGCAGCCGGAGCTGTCGGAGAGGCATGGTTAACAGCAAATTTGCCCGGCAACGGCACAGGTTAACGGCACATGCTCGGGAATGACGCGCGAGCCGGCATTATTTCGCCGGCAAACTGAGGCGCACCACCAGCCCCGGGCCGTTGTCGCCGAAGGAGAGGCTGCCGCCATGCAGGCGCGCGACCGCGCTCACCAGCGACAGGCCGAGCCCGGAGCCCGGCCGCGTGCGGCTCACCTCCAGCCGCACGAAGCGCTCAACCACCCGCTCGCGGTCCTCCGCGGGAATGCCCGGGCCGGTATCGGCCACGCTCAGCACCGCCTCGCCATCGCGGCGAACGAGCGAGACGGTGATGCGGCCGCGGCTGCCGTCGGCGGGCCGGCCATACTTGATGGCATTGTCGATGAGGTTGGCGAGCGCCTGCGCCAGCAATTCCTTGACGCCGTGGATGGTCGCCGGCTCCACCGAAACCAGGAGATCGAGCCCCTGCTCGTCGGCCAGCGGCTCGTACAGCTCGCCGACATTCTCGGCGATCTCGGCGAGGTCGAGGTCGCTCATGGTGGCGCGGGATTGCCCGGCCTCGGCGCGGGCGATCATCAGGAGCGCGTCGAAGGTGCGGATCAGCCCGTCGCTCTCCTCGATGGTGGTCTCCATGGCAGCGCGCCAGTCCTCCTCCGAGCGAGCGGTGCGCAGCGCCTCCTCGGCGCGGTTGCGCAGGCGCGTCAGCGGGGTCTTGAGATCGTGCGCGATGTTGTCCGAGACCTCCTTCAGGCCCTGCATGAGGCCCTCGATGCGGTCCAGCATCACGTTCAGCGAATGGGCGAGGCGGTCGAACTCGTCCCCGGTGCCCGCCACAGCGAGCCGGCCGGAGAAGTCGCCGGCCATGATGGTCTCGGCGGTCGCGGTCATGGAATCGATGCGCTTGAGCACCCGCCGCGTCACGAAGATGCCGCCGGCGACGCCCAGCACCACGATGAGCACCACCGCCCATTGCGCGGGCCGCGCCACCAGATCGCGCAGGGTGTCGCGCTCCTCGATGTCGCGGCCCACCAGCAGGCGGTAGCCGCCGGGCAGGATCATGGCCTGCACGAACGCCACGTGGCTGCGCAGCCCCGCATCGTCCGGCCGGTTGTAGGTGGTGAAGCGCGTTCCCGGCCTGTCGAGCAGGCCGATGGGCAGGTCGGAGACGTTGGTCGCCAGCACCTCGCCCTGGAAATTGGTGAGCATGTAGATGGACGAGCCCGGCCGCCGCGTGCGCCGGTCGATGACGTAGACGAGCCGCTGGATGCCGCCGATCTGGTACTGCTCGGACAGGAAGACCACCTCGCGGTTGAGGTCGTCAGCCACCTGGCCCTGGATCAGCTCGCGCGTGTGCCAGGCGGTGTAGACGATGACCGACACCGCGAACACGGCGAACACCAGCAGGTAGGCGGCGAGCAGCTTGAAGGCGGTGGTGCGCACGAGCCGGGTGAAGCTGGAGACGCCGGCCTTCATCGTCCCCCCTCCCCGCGTGCGGACGGCGCGGTCGCCCGTGCGCTCACGCCGCCCCCGCGCGGACCATGTAGCCGGCGCCCCGCACGGTGTGGATCAGCGGCACCTCGAAGCCCTTGTCGATCTTGGACCGCAGGCGCGAGACGTGGACATCGATGACGTTGGTCTGCGGGTCGAAATGGTAGTCCCACACGTTCTCCAGCAGCATGGTGCGGGTCACCACCTGTCCGGCGTAGCGCATGAGGTATTCCAGAAGGCGGAACTCGCGCGGCTGGAGCGCGATCTCCTTGCCCGATCGGGTGACGCGGTGGGCGAGGCGGTCGAGCTCCAGGTCCGCCACCTTGTAGACGGTGGTCTCGGCCCCCTGCCCCACCCCGCGGCGCGACAATGCCTCGACCCGCGCGAGCAGCTCGGTGAAGGCATAGGGCTTGGGCAGGTAATCGTCGCCGCCGGCCCTGAGGCCCTGCACCCGGTCGTCCACCTGCCCGAGGGCGGACAGGATGAGCACCGGCGTCGTCTGCCCGCGTCCGCGCAGCTCGGCCACGAGCGAAAGGCCATCCCGGGCGGGGAGCATGCGGTCGACCACCATCACGTCGTACTTGCCGTCCAGCGCGAGGGTGAGCCCCTCCTCGCCGTCGGCGGCATGGTCGACGACGTGGCCGGCCTCGCGGAAGGCCTTGCGCAGATATTCGGCGGCGTCGCGGTCGTCCTCGACGAGGAGGAGGCGCATGGCGGAGAGGGGACCCGGATCGAGATTCGCTGTCATCACTCTAGCTCACCTTGGGATTGGGTCCACGCGCCGGCGCGGATCTCCTCCGGCGGACGGCGAAAAAAGAGGCGCGGGAAGCCCTCTGGAGCTTCCCGCGCCGTCGGAGCCGAAGCGGCATCAGGGGGGCGATGGGATGGTCGCCTCGGTCCGGAGGCTGGCGGCCCGCCCGCAAGGGGGGCCGCCAGAAGGTTCGGGAGGCGGGGCCGGCTTTTGGACCGTGGTCAGCCTTGGACCGTGGTCAGCCCTTGATCCGTGGTCAGCCCTTGGCCTTGGTGTCGAGGGTGATGGCGACGAAGCGCACGCCCTCCCCGCTCTTCACCTGGATCAGCACCGCCTTGCGGTTCTCGGCCTTGGCGGCGGCGAGGCCGTCGCGCACGTCCTTCGGGGTGGCGACCACCTTGTCGCCGACCTTCAGGATCACGTCACCGGTCTTGAAGCCGCGCTGGGCGGCCGGGCCGTTGGGCTCGACGCCGGTGACGACGACACCCTCGGAGCCGGCACCCTGCACGCCCTTGGCCGGGGCGAGCTGGAGGCCGAGGCGCGGCAGGTCCTTGGCGCCGGCGCTGTCATCCTCGCCCTGGGGCGTGGCGCGGGAGGCGACCTGCTCGTTGGGGAGCTTGTCGAGGGTCAGCGCCAGGGTCATGGGCTTGGTGTCGCGGATCAGCTGCAGCTTCACCTCGGCGCCGGGCTTCATCATGCCCACCTTGCGGGTGAGGTCGCGGGCGTCCTTGATGGCCTCGTCGTTGAGCTTCACGATCACGTCGCCCGCCTTCAGGCCGGCCTTTGCGCCGGGCGTGTTGGGCTGGACCTGGGCCACGAGGGCGCCCTCGGCGTCCTTGATGCCGAGACCGGAGGCGAGCTCCTCGGTCACCGGCTGGATCTGCACGCCGATGTAGCCGCGGGCCACCGAGCCGCTCTCGCGCAGCTGGTTCACCACCGTCTTCACGGTCTCGGACGGGATGGCGAAGGCGATGCCCACGTTGCCGCCGGAGGGCGAGACGATGGCGGTGTTCATGCCGATCACCTCGCCGTTGAGCGAGAAGGTCGGGCCGCCGGAGTTGCCCCGGTTGATGGGGGCGTCGATCTGGATGAAGTCGTCATACGGGCCCGAGCCGATGTCGCGGCCGCGGGCCGAGACGATGCCGGCGGTCACGGTGCCGCCGAGGCCGAACGGATTGCCGACCGCGATCACCCAGTCACCGACGCGCGGGGCGCCGTCGGCGAGCTTCACCCACGGCAGGTTGTTGGCGTTCTCGATCTTCAGCAGGGCGACGTCGGTGCGCGGATCGGTGCCGATCACCTTGGCCACGTACTCCTTGCCGTCGGTGGTGGTCACGTCCACCTCATCGGCGCCGTCCACCACGTGGTTGTTGGTGACCACATAGCCGTCGGCGGAGATGATGAAGCCGGAGCCCTGGCCCACCACGGGGCGCTCACCCTTGGGGCCGTTGCCGCGCGGACCCATGCCGGGGCCGCCGGGGCCCATCGGGCCCTGGCCCTCGCCGAAGCCGAAGCGCTTCAGGAACTGCTCGATCTGGGGCGGCACGTTGCCGCCGAGGTCGCCGCCCATGGCCATCTGCCGGTCGCCGACATCCTTCTTCACCTTCACCGAAACCACGGCAGGGGTCACCTTCTCGACGATGTCGGCGAAGGAGAAGGTGCCGGCGGGCTGGTTGGTGGTGATCTGGGCCTGCGCCGCGGTGTTGCCGGGCGGCACGAACTGGCCGGCCACGACGCCGGCGAGCGCCAGACCGACCACGCCCGCGAGCAGGGCCCGGCGATGGCGCTTCGTCACGGAAGGGGTGTTGTCGGAGCGGGTCATGTGAGTTCGCGTCTCTCTGGTTGTCTGCCGGTTGGGCAGGTTCGAGACGCAAGCTAAGGGGCCGACCGTTACGGCAGTCTGGCGGGCGGATTAAGCTTCCGTAATGTCGCTCACGCCCGCGTGAGAGACATCGGGGCGGCGGCAAGGCCAGCGCCGGGCGGGGTCCGGCGGGCGGACGGGGCCGCGCGTCCCTCGCCGCAGAACTTGTCCTGGCAAGGTTTTGCGCGGGTCCCGAGGCGAGCGCAGGGCCTACCGACCGCCCCCGCTGGCGCCGGCTATTGTGGGCCGAAACGCAGCAGCGGTTGCCGGCACCTTGGTCCGCTCGCCACGCAGGACATTACCGCGTCAGGAGGCGCCGGGGCCGCCGGAGGCGCTGTCCGTCTCGGCCATCAGCCGCTTCAGCCGGGCCTCTTCCTCCGGCGAGAGGCGCGCGGGCGCGGCGGCGCGGCGGCGGCGCAGCCCGGCCACCGCCGCCAGCGCGCCCAGGGCCAGCACCAGCACCGGGGCAGCCCACAAAAGCGCGTTGCGCCAGGAGAAGCGGGGCCGCAGCAGCACGAACTCGCCGTAGCGCGCCACCATGAAATCCATCACCTGCGCATCGCTGTCGCCAGCCTTGAGCCGCTCCCGCACGATGACGCGCAGGTCCTTGGCGAGGGGCGCATCCGAATCGTCGATGGACTGGTTCTGGCAGACCATGCAGCGCAGCTCGGCCGAGATGGCGCGGGCACGGCTCTCCAGCACGGGATCGCCGAGCACCTCGTCGGGCTGGACGGCACGGGCGGGGACAACGAGCGTCGCCGCGAGGATGAGGACCGAGAGAGCCGGCGAGATCCAGCGAAGAAAACGCATGTGCACGCCCCTCACTCCGCCGGAGCCACAGCCCGCCGCGGCCGTTTCGACGCCGGGCGGGGCGCGCCGACCCTGAGGCGCCGGTCGGCCAGCGACAGGCAGCCGCCCAGCGCCATCACCACCGCACCGAGCCAGATCAGCGTCACGAACGGCTTGTAGGTGGCGCGCATGGAAATATGCCCGTCCGGGCTCTCCTCGCCCATGCTCACATAAAGCTGGCTGAGGCCGAAGGTGCGGATGCCGGCCTCGGTGGTCGCCATCTGCCGCGCGGAGAACAGGCGGCGCGAAGCCTCGATGGTGCCGTCCGCCACGCCGTCGTCGCGGATGGAGAACACCGCCGTGCGCGCGCGGAAATTGGGCCCGGTACGGTTCTCCATGCGCTCCAGCGTCAGGGTGCGGGTGCCGATGGCCACCGTCTCGCCCACCCGCACGGAGGCGATCTTCTCCAGGCTCCACGCGCTCTCGCTGACGATGCCAAGCAGGCACACGCCCACGCCGAAATGGGCGATGGCGGTGCCCCAGGCGGAGCGCGGCACGCCGGCGAGGCGGGCCAGCGCGACCCGCCCGCTCACCCGGCCGAGGCCGGCCCGCTCGACGATGTCGGTCAGAGCGCCGAGCATGATGAACACGGCGAGCCCCACCCCGAGCGGCGCCAGCACCGGCCCGCCCGTGCTGGCGGCTGAGGTGACGACGGCCGCCACCACGGCAAGCCCGGCCGCCAGCATCAGGCGCTGGGCGACGCCGAGGAGGTCGCCGCGCTTCCAAGCCAGCAGCGGGCCGAACGGCATGGCGAACACCAGCGGCAGCATCAACCCGCCGAAGGCCAGGTTGAAATAGGGCGGCCCCACCGTGATCTTCGCCCCCGTCAGCGCCTCCAGCGCCAGCGGGTAGAGCGTGCCCACCAGCACGGCGGCGGTGGCGGCGGTGAGGAACAGGTTGTTGAAGACCAGCGCGCCCTCGCGCGAGATCGGGGCGAACAGCCCGCCCTGCCGCAGCTCCGAGGCGCGCAGGGCGAACAGGGTGAGCCCGCCGGCGATGAAGAAGGTGAGGATGGCGAGGATGAACACGCCGCGCGCCGGATCGGTGGCGAAGGCGTGGACCGAGGTGAGGACGCCCGAGCGCACCAGGAAGGTGCCCACCAGCGAGAGCGAGAAGGCGAGGATGGCGAGGAGGATGGTCCACACCTTCAGCGCGTCGCGCTTCTCCATCACCACGGCGGAGTGCAGGAGCGCGGTGGCGGCGAGCCACGGCATCAGCGAGGCGTTCTCCACCGGGTCCCAGAACCACCAGCCGCCCCAGCCGAGCTCGTAATAGGCCCAGTAGGAGCCCATGGCGATGCCGAGGGTCAGGAACACCCACGCCGCCAGCGTCCACGGCCGCACCCACCGCGCCCAGGCGGCGTCGATGCGGCCCTCGATCAGCGCGGCGATGGCGAAGGAGAAGGAGATGGAGAGCCCCACATAGCCGAGGTAGAGGAGCGGCGGATGGATGGCGAGGCCGGGGTCCTGGAGGATCGGGTTGAGGTCGCGCCCCTCTGCCGGCGGCGACACCTGCCGCAGGAACGGGTTGGAGGTGAAGAGGATGAAGGAGAGGAAGGCCGCGCCCACCGCGCCCTGCACCGCCAGCACCAGCGCCTTCAGCCGATCCGGCAGATTGCCGCCGAACATCACCACAAGCGCGCCGAAGAAGGCCAGCACGAAGACCCACAGCAGCATGGAGCCCTCGTGGTTCCCCCACGTGGAGGTCACCTTGTAGATCAGCGGCATCTGCGAGTGGGAGTTCTCCACCACGTTGATGACGGTGAAGTCGGACGTCACATAGAGCTGCACCAGCGCGGCGAAGGCGAAGGCGACGAAGCCGAACAGGGCGAGCGCGATGGGACCGGCGGTGCCCATGAGCACCGCATCGCCGCGCCGCGCGCCCCAGGACGGCAGGATCACCTGCGCCAGCGACAGGGCGAAGGCGAGCGCGAGGGCGTATTGGCCGAGCTCTGCGATCATATGTCAGCTCCCCGGCTGGCGCTGGGCGGGGCTGGCGGCGCCGGGCGCGGGCGCCCCGTCCTTCCAGTGGCCCTGCTGCTTGAGCGCGTCGGCCACCTCGCGCGGCATGTATTTCTCGTCGTGCTTGGCGAGCACGCTGTCGGCCTTGAACGTGCCGTCCGGCTGGAGCGCGCCCTCGGCCACCACGCCCTGCCCCTCGCGGAACAGGTCCGGCAGGATGCCGGAATAGGCGACCTTCACCGTGGCATTGCCATCGGTGACCGAGAAGGTGGTGAGGGTTCCGGTCTTGGCGACGCTGCCCGTCTCCACCAGCCCGCCGAGGCGCAGGCGCGCGCCCGGCTGCACCTGCTGCTGCGCCACCTCGGTGGGGGTGCGGAAGAACACGATGGTGTCGGTGAGGGCGGACAGGATGAGGCCCGCGGCGAGCGCGAGCACGGCGAGACCCGAACCGATGAGAACCAGCCGCCGGCCTTTGCGCGTCATCCCTTGCCTCCCGCGAGCTCCTTCTCGGCGGCATCGAGCCGGCCGAGGGCCTCCGCATTGTCCCTGAAGGCGGCGCGGGCGCTCTTCAGCGCCTCGGCTGCCTTGTCCTTCTCGCCCAGCACGCCGTAGGCGCGCACGAGGCGCACCCAGCCGTCGATGTCGTTGGGCTCGCTCTCCAGCCGGGCGGCGAGCCGGGAGACCATGCCGCGCACCATGCTGTCGCGGTCCTGCGCCGACATCTGGGCAGCAGCCGCCACATCGGCCGCGCCGGGGCCGGGAGCGGCAGGCGCGGAGGCGGTAGGCGCGGCCGGAACCTGCGCGCCGCCCACCCGCGCAAGCGCGGCGGCCACCATCGGCCGGTAGGGCGCGGTTGCGGGCGCATGGGCCAGCAGATCCGCCCAGATCCGCGCCGCATCCGCCGCCCGCCCGTCCTGCTCGGCGGCGAGGCCGAGGAAATAGGCGGCGCGCGGCTCCTGGGGATCGAGCGCAAGCGCGGCGGCGAAAGCGCGCGCCGCATCGGCCGTCACCAGACCGTCGGCAGCCACCACCAGCGCCTCGCCGCGCGCGGAATGGCGCTCGGGCGAAGGGCCGAGGGTGCGGATCGCCTCGGCATAGGCGCGCGCCGCGTCATCGGGACGGCCGAGCCTGAGATAGACCGGGGCAAGAATCTCGTAGCCCTGCCCGTCGTTGGGATTGCGCGCGAGATGCTCCTCCACGCGGCGGACCAGAATCGCCACGTCGCCGCGGTCCGGCGGCGCGCTGAGCCGGTCGGCGAGCGGGGCGCCGGGCAGGCGCGGCGAGCCGAGATCGACATAGAGGCCGAGCGCGAAGGCCGGCACCAGCAGCAGCGCCACCACGGCGGCGATGCGCCGGCGGCGGGTGGCGAGGCCGGTGTCCTGCGCGTCGCCCGGCTCGCGGGCGGCATCGGCGGCGAGCATGCGGCGCGCCACCTCCACCCGGGCGGCCTCCGCCTCGGCGGCGGGAAGACGGCCGGACTTGGCGTCGCGCGCGATCTCGGCCAGCTGGTCGCGATAGACGGCGAGGTCCGCCTCGCGCGCGGCGCGGACGGTGCGGACGCGCGACAGCGGCCACAGCACGGCGAGCGCCGCGAGGGCGGTCATGAGCGCGAAGGCTGCGAACAAGGGCAGTGGGATCATCACCTCAGAGCCGTTAGCGGGTGAAACTGCGCGTGCCTAGGTCACACGCGGTCCCAGCGGCGCGGGGCCGCAGGGGCAGGTGCTGCAAGGCGGGCGTCGCACGCCGACCCGACGCCCGCCCCCAAGCGCAATCGACTACGATCCTGCGATCGCGTACACCATGACCTGACGCAACGCATCTTGCACTGCAACCGAACCGGACCGGGGCCGCGCCCCGCACGATCTTGACGGAGCTTCGGCCATGGGCCTGTTCGACCAGATGATGGGCGGATTTCTCAACAACATGCTGGGCCAGCTCAATGGCGGCAACGCCGGCGCGCTGCTCGGCACGCTGCTCAACAGCCCCATGGCGCAGGCCGTGCCCGGGATGCTCGACCAAGCGCTCGCCAAGACGCCGTTCGGCAGCATCGACGGCGTGCTCGCCCAGCTCCGGGAATCGGGGCTCGCCGACCAGGTGGCGAGCTGGATCGGAACCGGTCCGAACGCTGCGGTCTCCGCCGAGCAGATCACGGCGGCGCTCGGCTCCGACCAGCTCGCGCAGGTGGCCGGCGCGCTCGGTCTCTCGCCGGACCTGCTGCCGGGCCTCCTCGCCGAGCATCTGCCGGGCATCATCGACCGGCTGAGCCCGGACGGCATCCTGTCCATTCCCGGCCGCTGACCCGCACCGGCTCGCGCTCGCCCCGGCGCCGCGCTATATAGGGACGAGTGATGGAACCGGCGTCGGGGAGCCGCCGGACGTTGCCCCCTTCCGATTCGAAGCCGAGCCCGCACGTGACCGAGCCAAAGCGCCCCTCCTTCTTCTCGCGCCTGCGCGGGCTGATGCTCGACTTCGACGCGCTTCTGGACAGCGGGCTGTTCAGCCTGGGCGCGCGGACCCGGCGGGCGTTCTCCGCCTATGCCGCCTTCACCGAGCGGTTCAACCTGTCAGGCGTCCCGCGCTTCGCCGTGGGCGTGGCGTCCGAGGGCTTCACCCTCGGCGTCGCCGGCGCGGTGGTCATGCTGGCGCTGGCGATGCCCGCCTTCCGCGAGACCTCCGACGACTGGCTGAAGCGCACGGAGCTCGCCGTCACCTTCCTCGACCGCTATGGCAACACCGTCGGCGAGCGCGGCGTGCGACAGAACGACACGGTGCCGCTGGAGGACATCCCGGACCAGCTCATCAAGGCCACCCTCGCCACCGAGGACCGCCGGTTCTACGAGCACTGGGGCATCGACGTCTCCGGCACCTTCCGCGCGGTGCTCACCAACGCGCGGGCCGGCGGCGTGCGGCAGGGCGGCTCCTCGCTCTCCCAGCAGCTGGCCAAGAACCTGTTCCTGTCCAACGAGCGCACCATCGAGCGCAAGATCAAGGAAGCCTTCCTCGCCATCTGGCTGGAGGCGCGGCTCACCAAGAGCCAGATCCTGAAACTCTACCTCGACCGCGCCTATCTCGGCGGCGGCGCCTACGGCGTTGACGCGGCGGCGCGCTATTATTTCGGCAAGTCGGTGAAGGAGGTGAACCTCGCCGAGGCGGCCATGCTCGCCGGCCTGTTCAAGGCGCCCTCCAAATATGCGCCGCACATCAACCTGCCGGCGGCCCGCGCCCGCGCCTCCACCGTGCTCGACAATCTGGTGGATGCCGGCTTCATGACCGAGGGCCAGGTGTTCGGCGCCCGCCGCAACCCGGCCACCCCGGTGGATCGCCGCGACGACGAGGTGCCGGACTATTACCTCGACTATGCCTTCGGCGAGGTGAAGAAGCTGGTGGACCAGTTCCCGCCCTCGGTGGTGGAGCGCAACTTCATCGTGCGCACGGGTCTCGACCCCAACATCCAGAAGGTGGCGGACGCGGCGCTGGAATCCTCGCTGGCGGAATTCGGCCGTGACTACAAGGTGAAGCAGGGCGGCATCGTGGTGATGGAGCCCAACGGCACCCTGCGCGCCATGGTGGGCGGGCGCGACTATGGCGACAGCCAGTTCAACCGTGCCACCGACGCCCTGCGCCAGCCCGGCTCCTCCTTCAAGCCCTACGTCTACACGGTGGCGCTCATGAACGGCTTCAGGCCGTCCACCATCGTGCAGGATGCGCCCATCTGCCTCGGCAACTGGTGCCCGCAGAACTATGGCCGCTCCTACATGGGCTCCATCACGCTCAAGACGGCGCTGCAGCACTCGCTGAACACGGTGGCGGTGCGCCTCGCCGAGCGTTTCGGCCGCAAGAAGATCGTGGACCTCGCCCACCAGATGGGCATCCGCACGCCGCTGCCCATCTCCGCGCCGCTGCCGCTGGGCGCCGCCGAGGTGACCCTGTTCGACGCGACCACCGCCTATTCGGTGTTCGCCAACGGCGGCAAGAGCGTCTATCCCCACGCCGTGGTGGAGATGCGCGTCGGCAACGGCGACGTGGTGTGGCGGTTCGACCGGGATGCGCCCAAGCCCGTTCAGATCATCCCGCAGCAGGCGCTCTACGACATCAACGACATGCTGAACAACGTGGTGGAGAATGGCACCGGGCGGCGCGCGCGGCTGGTGAACTCCAAGGTGGCGGGCAAGACCGGCACCACGAACTCTTACCGCGATGCCTGGTTCATGGGCTTCACCGGCAATTATGTCTGCGGCGTGTGGTTCGGCAACGACGACTACGCCATGATGAACAAGATGACCGGCGGCTCCCTGCCGGCCATGACCTGGCAGAAGGTGATGGCCTATGCCCATCAGGGCATCGAGATCAAGCCGATTCCCGGCGTCACCACCCCGATCCCGAAGATCGAGGAGCCGCCGCCCATGGTGAACGTGCCCGGCCTGTCGGAAAGCGAGCGGCCGGTGACCCTGTCGCCCCGTGCGGCGGAACGGCTCGCCGGGCTGGAACGCCTCTTCCGCGAGGCGGAGCTGAAGGTGACGGACGCGAGCGCGGCCACCGGTGCCCAGCCGGCCGCCCAGGCGCGCCCGCAAGCCCCCGCCGGGGCCACACCGGCAGCGGCCTCGCCCGGCGCCGGGCAGACCCCGCTCCCGACGCCCGTCCGCCGGAATTGACGCGCCCGGTTTTTGTTGCGCCGGCCCGCCATACGTTGCGCGGGCTTTCCGGAGCGGCGGCGCCCTTCCCGGCCGCCGCATCGCCGGCGGCTGCGGTCGTTTCGGGATCGGCGCCGGACCCGGCCTTCCGCCGATCCGGCGCAGCGCTATATATGGTCTGAAGCCGGCGCGGGGACGATCGCGCCTTGCAGTGACCTCAAGTACCGCCCCCGGCCCGCCTTCACCGGAGCGGTGGAAGCGTTCGATGATCAACGACGTCTACAATGCCCGCATCCTTGCCCTCGCCGCCGAGATCCCGCGGCTTGGGCGGCTTCCGGCGCCGCAGGCCAGCGCGCGCGCGCATTCGCGCCTGTGCGGCTCCACCGTGACGGTGGATCTGGTGCTCGACGGCGACACGGTGGTGGATTTCGCCCATGAGGTGCGCGCCTGCGCCCTCGGTCAGGCCTCCTCCTCCCTGATGGCGCGCCACGTGATCGGCGCCCGGACGGACGAGCTGCGTGCCGTGCGCGAGGCCATGTGGCGCATGCTGAGGGAGGACGGCCCGCCGCCCGAGGGCCGGTGGGACGAGCTGAAGGTGCTGGAGCCGGTGCGCGACTACAAGGCCCGCCACGCCTCCACCATGCTCACCTTCGATGCGGTGGTGGATGCCATCGGCCAGATCGAGGCGGCCCGCCGGGCAGAGGATGCGGCGGCCGCGGGCTGATGGCTCAGCCGGCCGCCTCGGCGGCGCGGGTGTCGATGGCCGAGATGGCCTCCTCGGCCGCCGCGTCGAACGCGGCTTCCAGCGCCGGCGAGGCCCCGCGCAGGCCAGCCACCACCGCGCGGGACCATTCCACATAGGCCCGCGCCCGGGCGGCGCCCCAGTCCTGCGGCGGATCCTCGGCCAGCGAGCGCAGGTTGGCGGTCTTGTCGGCGAGCTTCAGCAGCTTGCCCCGCGCCGACATGTGCGGCGCGTGGGCCACCTGGAGGCGCTTGCGCTCGGCGGCATCGAGGCCCTTGTCGTCGGTCACCTCCATCACGAGGCGCATCACGTCGGGACCGAACGTGGTCTCGATCTCGGCCGGCGTCACGTCCTGGTCCTCCACCACGTCGTGGAGCAGGGCGGCGGCCACCAGAGGCGCGTCGCGGCCGCCGGTCGCTTCGCTCACCAGCAGCGCCACCTCGGCCAGGTGGTTGACATAGGGCTGCGCGCGCCGCCCCTTTCGTCGCTGGTCGGTGTGGCGCAGGGTGGCGAAGGCCAGCGCCCGCACCACGAGGGCGAGATCGGCCGGGGACGCGGATGGAACGGCATCGGCAGTCACAAGGGCACCTCCGCAGGGCGGAGCCACGCCGGCCGCCGGGACCAGCTCGGCCCGGCCTGAATCAGGATTGGGATGGCTCCATGAGCCGCGCCCAGAATGGCAGCATTGAGGCGAGGACGCGAGGACGGATGACGCGACAGGGCAGCGACAGGATGCGGAACGAGCAGCCGGACGCGTCCGGCGGCAGCGGGCCTTTCGCGCTGCTGCGCCGGGCGCCGCGGCTCGCCGTGCGCGGGCTCATCCTCGTCTATCGCTATTCGCTTTCGGCCTTCATGGGCCGCCAGTGCCGCTATCTGCCCACCTGCTCGGAATATGCCGAGGAGGCGGTGATGCGCCACGGCGCGCTCGCAGGATCGGTGATGGCGACGGCGCGCATCTGCCGGTGCAACCCCTGGGGCGGCCATGGTTATGATCCGGTGCCGCGCTGCCTGCCGGCCGATGCGCGCTGGTACCGTCCGTGGCGCTACGGTGTCTGGCGCACGCCACCCGCACCGCAGGCGGAAGACCCGTCCGGGTCGCGCTGACGTCCGGCACGGTTCTCCAGCACCGCTGGCCGTCGCCCCGGCGTCCGGGCCGGACCACCCCTGCGGCGCACCATCCCTTGCAGAACCGGCCCTGCGGCCCCATGATTACGCTTCGGCTCGAATGGTCGGGCCGCAGACGGGGAACGGACGGCAAAGCCGCCGCCGGGCAGGGCCGGCGGGGCGCGGTTTGAGCGACACCGCGCATGCGCAGCCGACGACCGGTGACACTCCCGCCTCGCGACGGAACGGTCGCGCATGGGGCGGGTCGGACGGAGTTGGTCATGGACGCGGTAGTGAAGTTGTTCAAGGCGCAGGCCGAGAACGAGGAGCGCGAACGCCGCCGCAAGGCGGGAGGTCGCGCCAAGTCGAAGGCGGACGCACCGGCCCCGCAGGCCGAGGCCGCCCCTTCCCCCACCCTGCCCGACGGCACCCCCCGTCCCTCCCGCGAGGAGGCCGAGGCGGCGGTGCGCACCCTGCTCGCCTATATCGGCGAGAACCCGGCGCGCGAGGGCCTCATCGACACCCCCAAGCGGGTGGTGAAGGCCTATGAGGAGCTGTTCTCCGGCTATGGCGAGGACGCGGACGAGCTGCTCGACCGCACCTTCGGCGAGATCGGCACCTTCGACGATTTCGTGCTGCTGCGGGACATCCCCTTCCACTCCCATTGCGAGCACCACATGGTGCCGTTCGTGGGCAAGGCGCACATTGCGTACTTCCCGGTGGAGCGGGTGGTGGGGCTGTCCAAGATCGCGCGGGTGGTGGAGATCTTCTCCCGCCGCCTGCAGACCCAGGAGCACCTGACCTCGCAGATCGTCAACGCCCTCGACGGCGGGCTCAACCCCCGCGGCGTGGCGGTGATGCTCGAGGCCGAGCACATGTGCATGTCCATGCGGGGCATCGCCAAGGCCGGCGTATCCACCCTCACCACCCAGTTCACCGGCGTGTTCCGGGACGACCCGGCCGAGCAGGTGCGCTTCATCACCCTGGTCCGCTCCAAGGGCTGACCGCGGGACGCCGGCAAGGGCGCTTCCGCGGCGCGGGAGCGCCTTCATCCGTGCGAGCATCCACATGAGCGCCGACACTTTCGCCTTCCCCGCGCCCGGCAAGGGCCCCGCGCTGGAGGAGGACACCATCCTCTCGCCCCGCTTCGACGCGAACGGCCTGATCACCTGCGTGGCGGTGGATGCGCGCACCGGCGAGGTACTGATGCTCGCCCACATGAACGCGCAGGCCCTCGCCCTCACCATGGAGACCGGCGAGGCGCACTATTTCAGCCGCTCGCGCGGCAAGCTCTGGAAGAAGGGCGAGAGCTCCGGCCACACCCAGAAGGTGGTGGAGATGCGCATCGACTGCGACCAGGACGCGGTCGTCATCCGCGTCGAGATGGGCGGCACCGGCGCCGCCTGCCACACCGGCCGGCGCTCCTGCTTCTACCGCACCGTGCCGCTCGGCGCGGCGCCCTCTGGCGACACCCGGCTCGGCTTCACCGGCGACGCGCCGCGCTTCGACCCCGCGGCCGTCTACGGCAAGGACGGTCACGGCCACTGAATCGGCCGGTGATGACCGCAGCCCGACCACGCTTCCGACACCAGGCCTTAACAGGAACCCACTAAAGTTGAGCTGTGCCGGAACCGGCACGGCTTGGGGGGCATTGGCAGGTCAGGCGCCGCCACGCGCGGCGCGCAAGGAGGTGTTGATGTTCCAGTCCCTCCACTGGCGATCCGGCCCGGCTTCCGGCTCTGCCCCCGCATCCGCCGCATCGACTGCCGCGCCGGCCGCGCGGCTGTCTGCCGGCGGCGAGCCAGCGCCTCCCGATCTCGGCGCCCCTTCCCATCCGGCGCAGCGCAATGGCGGCGAGGGCAAGCCCTCCATCGGTATCGCGCTCGGCGGCGGCGCGGCGCGCGGCTTTGCCCATATCGGCGTGCTGAAGGTGCTGCGGCAGGCCGGCATCCAGCCGCAGGTGGTGGCGGGCACGTCCATCGGCGCGGTGGTGGGCGGCATCTGGGCGGCCGGAAAGCTCGACGAGCTGGAGGACTGGGCGCTCGGCCTCACCAAGCGCAACGTTCTGGGATTGCTGGACTTTGCCCTCGGCGGCGCAGGCCTCATCGGCGGCCGCCGGCTGGTGGAGCTGATGCGGCGGGAGGTGGGGGACCTCTCCATCGAGGACCTGCCGGTGGTCTATGCCGCCATCGCCACCGAGCTCGGCACCGGCCATGAGATCTGGCTGACGCGGGGCGATTTCGTCGAGGCGATCCGCGCCTCCTATGCCCTGCCCGGCATCTTCACGCCTGTGAAGGTGGGCGGGCGCTGGCTGATGGACGGGGCGCTGGTGAACCCGGTCCCGGTTTCCGCCGCCCGGGCCATGGGCGCGCGGCTCGTCATCGCGGTCAATCTCAATGCCGACGTGTTCGGCCGGGGGACCGTCATCCAGGACCATGGCGGCGTGGTGGAGCGGGTGGCCGAGGCGGCGCTGACCGAGAAGAAGGAAGGCATCGCCGCCATGCTCAGCCCCGAGCGGCTGCGCCGGCAGTTCTTCACCGGCCATGCCGCGGACGGGCCGCGCGGCCTCTCCACGGTGATGATCGACGCCTTCAACATCACCCAGGACCGCATCGCCCGCTCGCGCCTCGCCGGCGACCCGCCGGACGTGATGCTCTCGCCGAAGCTCGGCAGGATCGGCCTGTTCGAGTTCCAGCGCGCGCGGGAGGCCATCGCCGCCGGCATGGAAGCGGCCGAGCGGTCGCTCGACGACATCCGCTCCGCGCTGGTGGCGCTGGGCTGAGGCGGCCCGCCGCACCGCACACAGGTGCGCGAGGCATGCGCGGGAGGCCCTGCCCGGCCTGCGCGCAAGCTTCTATGTTTGCGGCCTCGTCCCTGTCCCGCGAAAGCATTGCGATGTTCTACGAGCCTGCCAAGCGCAACCACGGCCTGCCCCACTCCCCGCTCAAGGCCATCGTGGCGCCCCGCCCCATCGGCTGGATATCCTCCCTCACTCCGGATGGCGTGGCCAACCTCGCCCCCTATTCCTTCTTCAACCTGATCTGCGAGGTGCCGCCGCTGGTGATGTTCTGCTCGCTGGGCGCCAAGGACAGCCTCGCCAACATCGCCGCCACCGGCGAGTTCGTGTGCAACCTCGTCACCCTCGACCTGATCGACGCGGTGAACCTCACCTCCACCCCGGCCCCGCGCGATGTGAGCGAGTTCGACGTGGCCGGCCTTGCCCGCGCGTCCTCGACGCTGGTGAAGCCGCCGCGGGTGGCCGCCTCGCCCTGCGCGCTGGAGTGCGTCTATGTGGAGACCTTCCGCCCCCGCGCGAAGGACGGGACCCAGACCAACGCCCACATGGTGATCGGCGAGGTGGTGGGCGTGCATATCGACGATGCCGCCATCATCGACGGGCGGGTGGACATCGCCGCCGTCAAGGCGCTCGCGCGCTGCGGCTATCTGGACTACGCCCCGGTCGACCGCCTGATCGAGCGCGAGCGCCCGCCCGGCGGCGGCATGGACATGAAGGCGCGGACGCCGGCCGCCTGACCCTCCCTCCACACGGGCGCGCGCCGGGTTCCGGATGACGCGCCCATGCGGTCATCGACTGACTGGCGCGTCCCGGAAAACTGATTGACTAGGAAACTTTCTGATGTAGTTTCCTAGGCAATCAGGAGGCGCCATGACCGGTGACACGCTGCGGGACAGGGCTTGCGAGACCTCGGCCAATCCGGCCGTTTCCCACCTCACCGACCATCTGGGCTACTGGCTGCGGGTGGTTTCCAACCATGTCTCCCACGCCTTCGCCGCGCGGGTGGCGGATCGGGGCATCACCGTGGCGGAATGGGTGATGCTGCGCGCCCTCTACGGCCGCGCGCCCCTGTCGCCGAGCCACCTCGCGACCGAGATGGGCATGACTCGGGGCGCCATCAGCAAGCTCGCCGACCGGCTGGAGGCGAAGGGCCTCGCCACGCGCACCGCCAGCGTCGAGGACCGGCGCGCCCACACCCTCACCCTCACGGCGGAGGGGGCGCGGCTGGTTCCCGAGCTCGCCGCCCTGGCGGATGCCAATGACGCCGCCTTCTTCGGCGTGCTCGCCCCTGCGGAGCGCGCCGAGCTGGAGCGCCTCCTGCGACAGCTCGCCGAACGCGGCCGCATGAGCGCGCCGCCGCTCGACTGAACCGCGAGCAACGGATCGACCCACCCATCGGCCTCGGCCGACCCGCCCCACCAAGGAGCCCCCCATGGACGACCGCAGCATCGCCCTCGCCCGCACCTGCCTCGATGCGGCAGAGACCGGCACCATGACCTTTCCCGAGATCGTCGCCGCGCTGATGGCGGGCGGGTTCGAGAGCTATGCGGTGGATTTCCGCCGCGCCGCCGCCACCTACTACCGCCCGGATGGCGACAGCGCGGAGCTGCCCATGCCCGCGCACGCCGCGCCCGTTGCCGCGACCTTCGAGGCCGGCGCCATCCAGGAGGCCATCGGCGAAGCCCAGCGGCTGGCGCCCGGCTACACCTATCGCGGCTTCTGCGGGAAGGTCACGGCGGCGGGCTGCGCCGGCTACATGGTGTCCTTCCTCGGCCGCCGCGCCGTCTATTACGGCCGCACCGGCGAGACCCATGTGGAGCCCTTCCCGGACTGATGCAGCCCCTCCCCCGCGCGGGAGGCCGGCGCCTCAGCCGCCGGTCGGCCAGTCGGTGGGCTCGCCCCGGCAGGGCACCGCGCGCTCGGTGGGCGCGTAGATGAGGATGTCCGGCTTGAAGCGCTCCACCGCGCCCATGTCGAAGCGGCAATAGCGGTGGTGCATCCAGGCGTAGGCCGAGGCGCGATAGGTGCCGAGGCCCTGCCACGGCCCCTGGCTGAAGCTGTCGCCGATGACCATGATGCGCGGCCCGGCATGGCCGGTGTCGATCACATAGGGCACGAACGGCTCGTTGGCGGGCACCGGCTTCATGATGCCCTCCACCAGCTTCGGGTCCACGGGCTTGGCCATGGGCGCCTTGGGCGGGAATTCCACGTCCGGCGGGTCGGGCACCGGGGCGCCGGCCACCCGCAGAAGGTCGCCGAAGCGGCGCGGCTGGGGCGGGCCATAGGCGTCCTCAGGGCTCACCTCCAGATCCGGGCGGCCGGCGGCGGCCATGGCGGCGTTGAAGCCCAAAAGCGCGCCGCGCTGGTTCCAGTGGGTGTCGTAGCGCCAGTGCACCGGCCCGGTCTTCTTCGCCTCGGCGAGGATGGGGCGCATGTCCACCAAGGTGAGGCCCTCCGCCTTCATGCGCTGGGCGAGGAGGTCGTATTCGGTGGGCGACTTGCGCAGCCGCCGGGCATAGGCCGGCAGGTACTCGGCATTGGTGGTCGCCCCGTTGGGCGGGATGAGCATGACGAAGCGCCCGCCATGAGCCTTCATGTAGGCATCCATGCGCCGCGCGAAGGCGAGCGAGCCCTCCACCGCCTCCGGCCGCACCAGCTGGCCGATGGACTGCTCCAGCGCGTTCTCGTCATTCAGGAACAGGGAGCCGTTCTCGCCCTTGATGGCGAGCTGGCTCTGGGTGTCGCCGATGAAGCGCACATAGGAGCGGTGCGCCGCCAGCACCGCGCCGCGGAAGCCGAAGGCGTTGTTGATGTAGGGATCGAGCCGGCGCGCCGCGTCCTCCCACCAGCGCGCCTCGGGCTCGAGCACCTTGCGCATGGGGGCCGGCACATCGGGCAGGAAATGGCCGAGGGCGGGGAGCAGCAGGATGGCCACCAGCACGGCGGCCCACCAGCGGCGGAAGGACATGAGAAGCGGCACGGCCCGACCTCCTCAGAACCGGAAATACAGGAAGGGCGAATAGGTCGCCGCTCCCACCGACAGGACGCACAGCGCGAACAGCGCCCACACCACCAGCGTGTCCGCCGTGCCGTAGAGCGCCATGCGCAGCTTCGGCGCGAGGCTGCGCGCGCCCGGCCGGGGCAGGCCGAACATGGCGAGAGGCCACGCCAGGATCATCACGGCGATGGTGGCCGGCTTGAGGCTGACTTCCACCTGCGCCGCCAGATAGCCGACCCCGTTCAGCCCCGCGAGGCCCTGGAAGAACTCCAGCGCGCCCTCCAGGCTGTTGGCGCGGAACCACACCCAGCCGGTGAGCGCCACCGCGAGCACATAGGCGTGGGTGACGACGCGCGGCGCCGCCTTCAGGAGCGCGCCGAAGCGGGTGCGCTCCAGCACCAGGAAGGTGCCGTGGTGCGCGCCCCAGATGACGAAGGTCCAGCTGGCCCCATGCCACAGGCCGCACAGCAGGAACACGCTCCACAGGTTCACGGCGGTGTGCAGGTGGCCGTTCCGGTTGCCGCCGAGGGGGATGTAGACGTAGTCCCTGAACCAGCTCGACAGGCTCATGTGCCAGCGGCGCCAGAAGTCGGTGATGGAGATGGCGCCATAGGGCAGGTTGAAGTTGCGCGGGAACTTCAGCCCCATGGCGATGGCAAGGCCGATGGCCATGTTGGAATAGCCGCCGAAGTCGAAATAGATCTGCAGCGCGTAGGCGGTGACGCCGATCCACGCCTCGGCGAGGTTGGGCTGGTGGATGTTGTCGAACGCGGCCGCCACCACCGGGGCCACCTCGTCGGCGATCAGCACCTTCCACGACAGGCCGATGATGAAGATGCGCAGGCCCGCCGACACCCGCCCGAGCGTGGTGCGCCGCTCGCGGATGCGCCGGGCGATGGTGGAGTAGCGGACGATGGGGCCCGCCACCAGCTGCGGGAACATGGTGATGTAGACCGCGATCTCCTCGAACCGGCCGTTGGCCGACGCCTTCCGGCGATACACGTCCACCAGGTAGGAGATGGCGTGGAAGGTGAAGAAGGAGATGCCGAGCGGCAGCGCCGGATGCACCACCGGCAGGGCGAGGCCGGCGGGGGCGAGGAGCACGTTCAGGTTCTCGGCCAGGAAGCCGGCATATTTGAAGGCGATCAGCCCGGCGAGGTTGGCCGCCACCGCCAGCCCCAGCACCCTGAGCCGCCAGCGCGGGCTGCGCCCGTCGATGGCCAGCGCGAAGACGTAGTTCGCGACGATGGAGACCGCGAGCACGGCAATATTCGCCAGCCCGCCCCAGGCGTAGAACACCAGCGAGAACGCCAGCAGCACCATGTTCTTCGCGCGCACGCCCGGCGTCGCGAAATAGCACAGCAGGAAGGCCGGCAGGAAATAGAAGAGGAAGGTGACCGAGGAGAAGACCATGGAGCCGGAAGCCGGAAAGCCCTTTCGTTGCGGCGGAAATCGCCCTCTCATTTATGGATAGGGAACGCGTTATCCGATCAGCTTGCGGCGCTGGCCGACCGGCGCGTGCTCTAATACACGAACTGCTCGCGCAGGATACGCTCCTCCAGCCCGTGGTCGGGATCGAACAGCATGTCGATGGAGGACGTGGCATCGAGCCGCGCCGACACGGCGATGATGTCGCGCACCTCGAAATGGTCCGCCGCCGCGCTCACCGGGCGCTTGTCCGCCTCCAGCACGGCGATGTCGATGCGCGCCTTGTCCGGCACCAGAGCGCCGCGCCAGCGACGGGGACGGAACGGCGAGATGGGGGTGAGCGCCAGCAGCGCCGTGCCCAGCGGCAGGATCGGCCCGTGGGCGGAGAGGTTGTAGGCGGTGGAGCCGGCCGGCGTCGCGATGATCGCGCCGTCGCAGATGAGCTCCTCGAGCCGCACCTTCCCGTCGATGGAGATGCGCAGCTTCGCCGCCTGGTAGGTCTGGCGCAGCAGCGACACCTCGTTGATGGCCGGGGCGCGGTGGCGCACGCCGTTGGCGTCCACGGCCTCCATCAGCAGCGGATGGATCGTCACCTGCTGGGCGGCGGCAAGGCGCGCCGGCAGGTTGTCCTCCCGGAAGGTGTTCATGAGGAAACCCACCGTGCCGCGGTGCATGCCGTAGATGGGCACGCCGCGGTCGCGGAAGCGGTGCAGGGTCTGCAGCATCAGCCCGTCGCCGCCGAGGGCGACGATGACGTCCGCGTCGTCCTCGTGGACAGCGCCGTAATGCGCCTCCAGCCGCATGCGCGCGGCCTCGGCCTCCGGCGTCTGGGCACCGACGAAGGCGATCTTCTCAAAGCGACGGGCAGGTTCGCTCATGGGTAGCGGTCTCGGGCAGCAGTCTCGGGGCATCCGCGGGCGGAGATGCGGGGAATGCGACATGGGTCTAGCCCCCGCGCCCGCATCTGTCGAGGCAACGCGCGCGCCGCGCCCCGCACGGGGCTTCGCCGCGCCGCCGCCGTGGCCTATGACAGGAGCAGGCCGAGCCACGCCTGCCGGAAGGAGAGCACCATGGATGCCCGCCTCATCTACACCACCTTCCCCTCCCTCGACGCGGCCAGCGACGCCGCCACCAGCCTGGTGGAGGCCGGGCTCGTCGCCTGCGCCAACATCCTGCCCGGCATGGTTTCCATCTACCGCTGGGAGGGCCGGACGGAGCGGGCCGACGAGGTGGTGATGCTGCTGAAGACCACCATCGGCCGGACCGACGCCGTGCTGGAGGCGCTGGGCGCCACCCACCCCCACGACCTGCCGGCGGCGCTGGTGCTGAAGGTGGAGGACGGCCTGCCGGCCTTCCTGTCCTGGATCGCCGCCGAGGTGGCGCCGCGCCAGGACTGAGCCGCCAAGACTGAGCCGCGAGGACCCGGCCGCGAGGACCGGGCCGCGAGGAGGACTGGGCGGCGAGGATTGGGACCGCGAGGGCTGGGGCCGGCGCGCCGGCTACAGCACCGGCCGCCAGTAGGTGGGGACGGCGCGGAAGCCGTCGCCGTCCTTCTCCAGGTAGACCGCGCCGGGGAACGGGATGTGGTAGCCTGCCACCAAGGTGCGGTCGGCGGCGAGGCGCGCGTAGGTCTGGCGCCGCACCTGCTCGGCCGCCACGGGGTCCATGTCGTACTGCGCATGCCAGTTGGGATGGCGGATGAACAGCGCCGGCAGGTTCGACAGGTCGGACTGGATGAACAGGCTGTCCTGGCCTGATTCGAGCGCGAACGAGGTGTGCCCCGGCGTGTGGCCGGGCGTGCCTACCGCCTTCAGGCCGGGCGCCACCTCCTTGTCCCAGGCGTAGTGCTCCACCTTGCCCTCCAGCGGCTTGAACACGCGCCGCACGTTCTGGAAGCCGCCCTTCAAAGCGTCCGGCGCGCGGCTCATCTGGCCGTCGTCCATCCAGAAGGCCCACTCCCGCTCGGGCACGAACACCTGCGCATTGGGATAGGCGAGCGCCCCGTCCGGCGTGATCAGGCCGTTGATGTGGTCGGAATGGAAATGGGAGATGACGATCTGGTCCACGCTGGCCGGATCGACCCCGATGGCGCCGAGCGTGCCCCGCACCAGCCCGACCGGGCCCGGGTTGCCGCCGTTGCCGGTATCCACCAGCACCCGCTTGCCGCCGATTTCCAGCAGCAGCACGGTGAAGGAGATGGGCACCTCGTTCTCGGGCAGGAACGCCGCCTTGAGCGCGGCATTCACGGCTTCCTTCGGCTGGTTGCGCACGAAGGTGTCCGCGAGCGGGATGGTGCGCATGCCGTCCGACACGGCGGTCACCACCACATCGCCCACCTTGTAGCGGTGCGCGCTGGGCGTCTGGCTGATGGCGGGGGATGCCGCGGGTGCCGGGGAGGTCTGCGCCGGTGCCTGTGCCAGGGCCGGACCGGCGAGCGTGGCACCGCCTAGGGTGGCCGCCGTCACGCCGGCAGAGCCGGCCAGGAAGGTTCGCCGCGACACATCGGACATGCCCGTCTCCTTGCTGCCCCAGAGCGGGGCTGCCCAACAGCGGGCGGAGCTTAGGCGAGAGGTAGCCGAAGATCGATGCCGCTGCGGCAGATGACCCGTCACATGGTCGCGAGCACGAAAAAGCCGGCCCCCCGGGGCCGGCTTCCTCGATGCGTGGCCCGGAGGCCACGGATGGCAGTGGCGCCTCAGCGCACCGGGGGGGCGTACAGGATGCCGCCCATGCTCCACAGCTGGTTGATGCCGCGCGGGATGCCCAGCTTGGAGGCGGCGCCCACGTTGCGCTCGAAGCTCTCGCCGTAATTGCCCACCGCCTTGACGATGCGCACGGCGAAATCGTTGGTCACGCCCAGCTCCTCGCCGAAGCTGCCGTCATTGCCGACGAGGCGGCGGACTTCCGGCTTCTTGGAGGCCAGCGCCTGGTCGACGGTGGTGGTGGCCACGCCGAGCTCCTCGGCGTTGATCATGGCGAAGATGGTCCACTTCACGAGGTTGAACCACTGGTCGTCGCCCTGACGCACCACCGGGCCGAGCGGCTCCTTGGAGATCACGTCCGGCAGCACGATGTGGTCGCCCGGCTTGGCCATGGTGAGGCGCAGGGCGTAGAGCTGCGACACGTCGGTGGTGAGCGTGTCGCACTTGCCGTCCTCGTAGGCCTTCACGAGGTCGTTGGAGGTGGGCAGGGTGACCAGCTCCAGCTCCATTCCGTTGGCGGCGAAGAAGTCCTTGGTGTTGTCCTCGGCGGTGGTGCCGGCCTGAACGCAGACCTTGGACTTGTTCAGCTCCAGCGCGGAGGTCACCTTGCGGGCGTCGCGCACCAGGAAGCCCTGGCCGTCATAATAGCTGATGGCGGCGAACAGCAAGCCGAGCTTGGCCTCGCGCTCCAGCGTCCAGGTGGAGTTGCGCGAGAGCACGTCGATCTTGCCGTCCTTCAGGGCCGGGAAGCGCTCGTCCGCGGACAGCGGCACGTACTTCACCTTGTTGGCATCGTTGAAGATGGCCGCGGCCAGCGCCTTGCAGACATCCACGTCGAAGCCGGACCACTTGCCCGCGGCGTCGGGAGCCGAAAAGCCCGGCAGGCCCTTGGAGACGCCGCAGACCAGCTCACCGCGGTCCTTCACGCTCTTGAGGGTCTGCGCCGAAGCCGCGGTGGCGGCGAGCGCAAGGGTGGCGCCGGCCACGATGGCCAGGATCGTCTTCATGAATGCCCCCAGTGAGGATTGTCAGGTGAAAGGACCGCCCTCAGAGGGCGGCCTGCTGGCGCACGACCACCTTGGTGCCCACGGGCACGCGGCCGTACAGGTCGATGATGTCGCTGTTCACCAGGCGGAAGCAGCCCGAGGACACGGCATAGCCGATGGTCTGCGGCTGGTTGGTGCCGTGGATGCGGTAGACGGTGCCGCTGATGTAGAGCGCGCGGGCGCCCATGGGATTGCCGGGGCCGCCGGCCATGAAGCGCGGCAGGTAGGGCTGGCGCTGGATCATCTCGGGCGGCGGGGTCCAGTCGGGCCACTCGGCCTTGCGCTCGATGCTCTTCAGGCCCGACCACTGGAAGCCGTCGCGACCCACGCCGATGCCGTAGCGGATGGCGCGGTTGTCTGGCTGCACCAGGTACAGGAAGCGCTCGTTGGTGTGGATGACGATGGTGCCGGGCTTCTCGGTGGTGCGGAAATACACCGGCTGGCGGCGGAAGGCCGGGTCCATCTGCGCCACGTCGTCGGCGGGCGCCTCGAGACCGGGCTGGTCGTCGATGTCCATCACCGCGCCGGGCGCGCCACGCGGGCCGACCTGGGCATGGGCGCCCGCGGCGAAAGCGAACAGGCCCACCTGGAGCAGGGCGGCGAAGGTCAAGGTCTTGAACGTCTCAGGCATCATGCCGGCCTCATCCTTACGAATCCGGACGGACACCCGCCGGACACGGTGAACACGCGAACCGGCCCGTCGCGCGCGACCGCGCTGACTTGGCCGGGTCCCCTCCCCGCGTGATCCGCCCTGCCCACCCGGACCGTCACACGACGGTCCACGGGTGAAGACGCCGGCATGGCGAACTCTCACGACCCCGCTTACCCGATTAGCCGAGGCCGCGCGCGAGGGAAAGGGGGCCGCGGCCCGCAGGAGCCCGCATTTTCCCCATGGAGTGTTTCCGAACGGTATCTTTTTGCGCTCTGCCGCCGCGCTTGCACCGGGTTGTCGCGATTTCGCCCCGCGTCCCGGCCATTCTTGATGCGCGCGCCCGGCCCGCCTAAAAGGGCCGCGCAAACGTTGAAGATGCCTACCTGCGTGGTGCGCAGGAGTGGGCGCAAAGGAGCCGACCCGATGATTTCCCTGACCTTCCCCGATGGCGCCAAGCGCGACTATGCCGAGGGGACGTCCGGCGCGGACATCGCCGCCGCCATCTCCAAGTCCCTCGCCAAGAAGGCCGTCGCCGTCACCCTGGACGGGGAGCTGGCCGACCTGTCCCAGCCCATCAGCCGCGACGCGAAGATCGAGATCGTCACCCGCGACGACCCGCGCGCGCTGGAGCTGATCCGCCACGACTGCTCGCATGTGATGGCGGAAGCGGTGCAGGAATTGTGGCCCGGCACCCAGGTCACCATCGGCCCGGTGATCGAGAACGGCTTTTATTACGACTTCGCCCGCAACGCGCCTTTCACCTCCGAGGACCTGCCGGTCATCGAGGCGAAGATGCGCGAGATCATCGCCCGCGACCGCCCCTTCACCAGGGAAGTGTGGACCCGCGACGAGGCCAAGCGCGTGTTCGCCGAGAAGGGCGAGAACTACAAGGTCGAGCTGGTGGACGCGATCCCCGCCGACCAGGACGTGAAGATCTACAAGCAGGGCGAGTGGTTCGACCTCTGCCGCGGCCCGCACATGCCCTCCACCGGCAAGATCGGCAACGCCTTCAAGCTGATGAAGGTGGCGGGCGCCTACTGGCGCGGTGATTCGAACAATCCCATGCTGACCCGCATCTACGGCACCGCCTGGCAGGACGAGAAGGAGCTCGCCGCCTACATCCATCGCCTCGAGGAGGCCGAGAAGCGCGACCATCGCCGCCTCGGCCGCGAGATGGACCTGTTCCACTTCCAGGAGGAAGGCCCCGGCACGGTGTTCTGGCACCCCAAGGGCTGGACCCTGTTCCAGGAATTGGTCGCCTACATGCGCCGCCGCCTGAAGGCCGACTACCAGGAGGTCAACGCCCCGCAGGTGCTGGACCATTCCCTGTGGGAGACCTCGGGCCACTGGGGCTGGTACAAGGAGAACATGTTCAAGGTCCAGTCCGCCGGCGACGAGACCAAGGACGAGCGCATCTTCGCGCTGAAGCCCATGAACTGCCCCGGCCATGTGCAGATCTTCAAGCACGGGCTGAAGAGCTATCGCGACCTGCCGCTGCGCCTCGCCGAGTTCGGCGCGGTGCATCGCTATGAGCCCTCCGGCGCGCTGCACGGGCTGATGCGCGTGCGCGGCTTCACCCAGGACGACGCCCACATCTTCTGCACCGAGGAGCAGATGGCGGCGGAATGCCTGAAGATCAACGACCTCATCCTCTCCACCTATGCCGACTTCGGGTTCGAGGAGATCGTGGTGAAGCTCTCCACCCGGCCGGAGAAGCGCGTCGGCTCGGATGCCGTGTGGGATCACGCCGAGGAGGTGATGACCCGCGTGCTGAAGCAGATCGAGGATGCTTCGGGCGGCAAGATCAAGACCGGCATCCTGCCCGGCGAGGGCGCCTTCTACGGCCCCAAGTTCGAGTACACGCTGAAGGATGCCATCGGCCGCGAATGGCAGTGCGGCACCACGCAGGTGGACTTCAACCTGCCGGAGAGGTTCGGCGCCTTCTACGTGGATGCGGACGGGCAGAAGAAGACGCCGGTGATGATCCACCGCGCCATCTGCGGCTCCATGGAGCGCTTCACCGGCATCCTCATCGAGCATTTCGCCGGCCACTTCCCGCTGTGGCTCGCGCCGACCCAGGTGGTGGTCGCCACCATCACATCGGATGCGGATGACTACGCCGAAGAGGTGGTGGCGCAGCTGAAGGCTGCCGGCCTCAGGGCCGAGCTCGACCTGCGCAACGAGAAGATCAACCTGAAGGTGCGCGAGCACTCGCTGGCCAAGGTGCCGGTGCTGCTGGTGGCGGGCAAGAAGGAGGCGGCCGAGCGCACCCTCTCCATCCGCCGTCTCGGCTCCAACGCCCAGTCCTCCGGCGCCCTCGACGAGGTGGTCGCGGCGCTCACCGACGAGGCCGTGCCGCCGGACCTGAAGCGCAAGGCGCTGGCGGCGGCCGCAAAGGCGGCCTGACGCGGCCCTTGAACGGCACGAATCGAGACGGGCGGGAGGCACGCGCTTCCCGCCCGTCGTCGTTTCAGGCTTGGATCAGCTTCGGCGGGGGATCAGCGCTTCAGCGACGCGAAATATGCGGCGAGGTCGGCCGCCTCTTCGCGGGAGAGCGTCACCTGCGGCATCTGCGGATGCGGCTTCAGGAGGCGGAACGAGAGCCACGCACCGGACACGTCCCCGTCGCGCGCGGCGATGGCGGCGAAGGTGGGCGCATCGCTCACCGCCCCCGGCTGGCCCGGCGCCACCACGTGGCAGGCGGCGCACCACCGCTCCGCCAGCGCCCGCCCGGCCGCGGCATCCGCCGGTGCCGACAGGGCCGGGCCCGCGGCGACGGACACGGCGAGGGCGAGGACCGTCCCGGCAAGGCGCAGGCGTGCTGGCTGAGGCATGGTGGTCCCTTCCTGATACGGCGGGGCGCCGGCTATTTCGCCAGCACCTCCACCTCCTGGTTCTTGCCCGCCTCGACCTTGATGTCGCGGCTGAAATTCTTGCCGTCCTTGCGCGCGATGGCGGTGTAGTCGCCCTCCGAGAGCACGAAGGTGGGGAATGCGCCGATGGATTCCTTGATGGTGTCGCCGCCGGGGGTGATCACCGTCCACTGGGTGTCGGCCTGCGCCTCGCCATGCGCCACCTTCACCAGCTTCAGGGTGATCTGCGCGGCGCGGTGGTGAACGGTTGCGTCGGTCAGCTTGCCGGGCGCCACCGCCACGTCGGCCCGCACCACGGCATTGGCGTCGCCGTAGGTGGAGACCACGTGGTAGGTGCCCTCGGGCAGCAGGATCACCTCGCCCGCAGAGGCACCGCGATAATAGGGCTGGCTGGAGGTGCGGCCCTGGAGGAACGAGCCCTCGAAGATGTCGAAGGTGAGCTTCTGGGCCGGGATGGGCTTGTCGTCCACGTCGGCATTGAGGCGCAGCGCGCCCGCCGGCAGGTCGAACGCCTGGCGCCGCGAGACCGGCCCCATCTGCACGCGTTGCGCGGAGGTGGCGAAGCCGTAGGCCACATGGACGATGTAGCCGCCCGGATTGAGGAAGAACACCGGCGTCGCGTCAGAGCTTTCGGCTACCAGGGCGAAGGCGCCGGTGGATTCGGGCTGGTCCGCGAACACCCGCCAGACGACGCCGCGGGGGATGGCCCCGCCGTCGGCGCCGAACCGCGCATAGACGCCGAGCGCGGCCTTGCCCGCGGGGGCGGGGGGCAGCACGGCATGCGGCTCGCGGCTGGAGCCGGACGGCCCCGGCCCCTGCCCTGCCCCGGGCGGCGCGAACGCCGGCCGTCCCTGGGCCGGCGGCGTGGCGAACGGCCCCGCCGGTGGCGTCGGCGCGGAGGGTGGGCCGAGGAACTGCATGGTCTGGGCGGCGGCAGGCCCCGCGGGCGCGACTGCGAGCAGCGCGCAGGCCATGAGCGCGAGCCCCAGCGCGGCCAGACGACGGGCCAGCACGCCGGCGTCGACGCGCCGGAACGCGCCCTCCGGGGCGGAGCACCGGCCGGCGTGCGGGTCCTGAGCGCGAGTGAAACGGATCATCTGTCTTGAGGTGCATAAATTCCGGGCGGATTCAAGTCGGCGACGCAGCGGCAGCGTCGCAACGCCCGCGCCACCCTGTTCAAACCACCGTCACTGGGCTTTAACCTGCGCCGTCCGCCGGCCGGCCGCGCCGGCGCTTTCGCCCGCCCCGATTTCCGATCCCAGAGCCCTTTGCCATGCCCGACGCCCTCGAATTGCTCGCCACCCGCCGTTCGTCCCGCATCCTTGATCTCGGCGCGCCCGGCCCCTCCGCCGGCGAGCTGGACACCATCCTCACCATCGCCGCGCGGGTGCCGGACCACGGCAAGCTCGCCCCGTGGCGCTTCATCGTGTTCGAGGGCGAGGGCCGCGCCCGCGCCGGCGCCGCGCTCGCCGCAGTGCTGGCCGCCGCCGATCCCGCCACGCCGGAGAAGCGCCTCGCCGAGGAGCAGAACCGCCTGCTGCGCGCGCCGGTGGTGGTGGCTGTGGTCTCCCGCGCCGCGCCGCACGTGAAGATCTCCGAATATGAGCAGCTGCTCTCGGCCGCCGCCTGCTGCCAGAACATGCTGCTGGCCGCTGCCGCGCTCGGCTATGGCGCCACCTGGGTCACCGAATGGCCCACCTATGACGAGGCCGCGCGGGCCGCGCTGGGCCTGTCCCCCACCGAGCAGCTGGTCGGCTTCATCTATATCGGCACCGCCGCGCAGAAGCTGGAGGACCGTCCCCGCCCCGTCCTCGCCGAGGTGGTGACCCGCTTCTGAGGGCGGGACGGCGCGCAGCTTGCGCCGAAGCGGCGGGCCTCTGGGAGCGCGCGCGAGGCAAGACCGCCCGCGCGCCGATGGCAGCGGATGAGGCGACGCCCTTCCGCGGGCTCCCGCCGCACGCCGGAGCAGCTCTCCCCGCCGGGACAGCGCAGGACGCAGCACCAGGCGCCCTGCCGGTGCGCCCCGTCCGTTGCCGGCGTCCATGCGCGGGACGGCGCGGCCGGGTTTCGCCGGGCCCCGGCCCGGACCGGCCCCAGCCGCGAGAGCGCAGGCGCGCCTCGCGGCCTTCAGGCGCCCATTCAGCTTGGTTCAACGAGCGCCTGGTGCATCAGGGCGACGTCTTCCGGCTCCAGATCGCCGGCCGAACGCCCGCCGCCCCGCCCCTTCGCCTCACCCGTCGCCGAGGGGGTGCAGGTCGCGGACCATGCCCTTCAGGCGCTCGTCCAGCACGTGGGTGTAGATCTGCGTGGTGGAGACGTCGGCATGGCCGAGCAGCGTCTGCACCACGCGCAAATCGGCGCCGTGGGCCAGCAGGTGGCTGGCGAAGGCGTGGCGCAGCACATGGGGCGACAGGCGCGCCGGGTCGAGGCCTGCCGCCTCGGCGAGCTCCTTGAGGTCGCGCGCCGCCTGCTGGCGCGTCACATGCCCGCTCTCCGAGCCGGCCGGGAACAGCCAGCGCGAGGCCTCGTGCCCGGCGGCGCGGCGCGCCTCCAGATAGGCGGCCATGGCGGCGCGGGCGGGGGGCGGCAACGGCACGAGGCGCTCCTTGCGGCCCTTGCCGGTGACCATGATGGCATCGGTGCGCGCCCGCGCGGCGGCCGCCGGCAACGCCACCAGCTCGGAGGCACGCAGGCCGCTCGCATAGAGCAGCTCCACCATTGCGGCGAGGCGCAGCCGGCGCAGGCGCTCGGCCCGGGCAGCCTTCATCTCGGCCGCGGCGGCGCCCTCCGGCGGCGGCGCGATATCCGCGGCGAGGCGGTGAGCGGTCTCGATGAGGCGCGTCACCTCGTCCACGGAGAGCACCTTGGGCAGAGGGCGGCCGCGCTTCGGGCCCTCCAGCACTGCGGCGGGATCATCCCCACGGTGCCCCTCCGCATAGAGGAAGCGGTAGAACTGGCGCAGGGCCGAGAGCCGCCGCGCCACCGTCGTCGCCTTGAAGCCGCGATCGGAAAGATCGGCCAGATAGGCGCGCAGGGCGGCGGTATCCACCTGCGCCAGCGGGCGCGGCGAGAGGAAGGCGGAAAGGTCTTCCAGATCGCGACGATAGGCGTCGAGGGTGTTCTTGCCCGCGCCACGCTCCACCGCCTGCATGTCCAGGAACAGCGCGAGCGGGCCTTGGGCGCTCATTTCCCGATCTTCTCGGGGGCCACGGAGAAGACGATCTCGCGCTCCTGCGGCTCCACCTTGTTGGCGAGCGCCCAGAGCGCGGCATAGCCAAGGCCGCCCAGCACGACCAGCACCGCCAGCAAGCGGAAGAGTGTCGGCACCCTCGCCTCCTCGTGCGGGCCGCGAATCGCTCCGCCGGCCCCTATCGCCGGAGAGGTGCCACGGTCCGTCGTCTTGTTCAACCGCATTGCCGGCTCGGCTCGCGGATGCTAGAGCCGCAAACGTCCGGATCGCCCGACCCGCGCCCGAACCGTGCCCCGGGGAGACGCCCCGTGTCGAGCGCGCCCGACGGCCGGGAGACGGCCTGAACAAGGATGCGCGGGTGCAGACGCAGAAGTTTCCCCAGTCCCGTGGCGAGACCGAGGCCGCAGACGCGGCCGCGTCGGGCGCGCCCGCCTGGGCGGTGCCGGCCGAGCTGATCCGCGGCCTGGGGCGGCGCTCCATCGTGCTGGTGGGCATGCCCGGGGCGGGCAAGTCCTCCGTGGGCCGGCGGCTGGCGAAGCGCCTGGGCCTCGCCTTTGTCGATGCCGACGAGGAGATCGAGCGCGCCGCCGGCATGCCCATTCCCGAGATCTTCGCCCAGCGCGGCGAGGCCGAGTTCCGCGAGGGCGAGAAGCGCGTCATGGTGCGCCTGCTCCAGTCCGGCCCGTGCGTGCTGGCCACCGGGGGCGGCGCCTTCATGAATGCCGACACCCGCGCCGCGGTGGCGCAGAGCGGCGTCTCCGTCTGGCTTCGGGCCGACCTCAACACCCTTCTGCGCCGGGTGAGGAAGCGCACCGACCGGCCGCTGCTGGCGCAGGGCGACCCGGCGCAGAAGCTCGCCGCCCTGCTCGCCCAGCGCGGCGACACCTATGCCCTCGCCGACGTCACCGTCGATTCCCGCGACGTTGTGCACGAGCTCGTCGTCGAGGAGGTGATCGGCGCCGTCCACCGCCACCTGATCCGCACGTCCGAAGGAACGCCCGCCATGCCCGCCACCGCCGTCGCCGAGACCAGCCCCGCCGGCGCGCGCACCATGGTGCATGTGGACGTGGCCGGCCGGCCCTACGACATCCACATCGGGCCCGGCCTGCTGGCCGAGGCGGGCCACCACATCGCCGCGCTGCGCAAGGGCGCGCGGGTGGCCATCGTCACCGACGAGAACGTGGCCGCGCGCCACCTGCGCACGGTGCAGGAATCGCTCTCCGCCGCCGGCATCGAGCACACCGCCGTGGTGGTGCCGCCGGGCGAGAAGACCAAGGGCTGGGCCGGCCTCGAGCAGGTGGTGGAAGGCCTCATCGCCGCCCGCGTGGAGCGGCGCGACCTGGTGCTGGCGCTGGGCGGCGGCGTGGTCGGCGACCTCGCCGGCTTCTCGGCCGCCGTGCTGCGGCGGGGCGTGGACGTGGTGCAGGCGCCCACCACCCTGCTGTCGCAGGTGGATTCCTCCGTCGGCGGCAAGACCGGCATCAACTCGCCGCAGGGCAAGAACCTCGTCGGCGCCTTCCACCAGCCGGTGCTGGTGCTGGCCGACACCGCCGCGCTCGACACCCTGCCCGCGCGCGAGGTGCGCGCCGGCTATGCCGAGGTGGTGAAATACGGCCTCCTCGGCGACAAGCCCATGTTCGAGACGCTGGAGCGCGACTGGCGCGGCGTGATCGAGGGCGGGCCGGAGCGCATCGCCGCGGTGGCCGCCAGCTGCCGCGCCAAGGCCGCCATCGTCGCCCGCGACGAGAAGGAGACCGGCGACCGCGCCCTGCTCAATCTCGGCCACACCTTCGGCCATGCGCTGGAGGCCGGCGCCGGCTATTCCGACCGGCTGCTGCACGGCGAGGGCGTCGCCATCGGCATGGCGCTGGCCTTCGCCTTCTCCGCCCGCCTCGGCCTGTGCCCGGGGCAGGACGTGACGCGGGTGATCCGCCATCTGGAGGCCACCGGCCTGCCCACCCGCATCGCCGACGTGCCCGGCCTCCTGCCCGACACTGACGGGCTGATGGATCTGATCGCCCAGGACAAGAAGGTGAGCCGCGGCGCGCTCACCTTCATCCTGGTGCGCGGCATCGGCGAGGCGTTCGTGGCCAAGGACGTGAACCCGGCCGAGGTGCGCGCGTTTCTCGAAGAGGTGCGCTGAGGACACCCGCCGCGCCTCGCGGCGGGGCGTGCCTGGGGACGCTGCCGCGCGTCGCGGTGGCTCGAGCCAATCCGCTCAGAACTGCTTGTCCGGCCAGCGGCACAGGTCGGCGATGATGCAGCGGCCGCACACCGGCTTCGGCGCCTTGCAGATGTAGCGCCCGTGCAGGATCAGCCAGTGGTGGGCGTGCAGCTTGAAGCGGTCGGGGATGCGCGCCTCCAGCCCCAGCTCCACCGCCAGCGGCGTCGCGCTGGGGGCGAGGCCGGTGCGGTTCGCCACCCGGAACAGGTGGGTATCCACGGCGATGGTGGGCGCGCCGAAGGCGATGTTCAGCACCACGTTGGCGGTCTTGCGCCCCACCCCCGGCAGCGCCTCCAGCGCCTCGCGGTCCTGCGGCACCACGCCGGCATGACGCTCCAGCAGCAGGCGGGAAAGCTCCACCACATTCTTCGCCTTGGTGCGGAAGAGCCCGAGGGTGCGGATATGCTCCGCCACCCCTTCCTCGCCCAGCGCCACCATGGTGGCGGGGGTCGGGGCGGCGGCGAACAGGCCGCGCGTCGCCTTGTTCACCCCGGCATCGGTGGCCTGCGCCGAGAGCACCACCGCCACCAGCAGCGTGAAGGCGTCCGTATGGTCGAGCTCGCCGCGCGGCTCGGGATCCTGCGCGGCGAAGCGGGTGAAGGCCTCGTCAATCTCCTCCGCGCTCCATTGGACGAGGGTTCGCCCCTGCGCGGCTGCGGCGGCATTGGCCACGGCCTTGTTGCGCCGGACCGGCTCGGCGACCGCCGTCGGGCCCCGGCCGCGCTTCGGGGCGCTCGGTGCTGACGGTCGCGCGGGCTTCGCGCTGCGGTCCGCAGCCGGCGCGGCGGGGCGGCGGGCCTTGGCGGACGGCGGGGCGGCGGACTTTGCGGCGCGTGCGGAACGCCCTCGCTTGGCCGCAGGGGGGTCGGAGGCGATTGCCGCGGCAGGAACGGCGGCGGCCGCGCCGGGAGTGCCACTCCCCTGCCGGCGCCCCCCCGTGCGGGCGGACGGCCCCTCACCCGGCGCGCCCCGGCCGCCCTGCCCCGTGGCGATGGCACCCGATCCGGAGCCGCCGTCGCCCGGCGCTCCGGCGCGGTTGCTCCCGTGGGCCACGGCTCCCTTTGGAGACGGTTCCTTGCGAGACGCGCGGTTGCCGGGCGCAGCCCCACCCGGCGCGGCGGTCGGAGACCGGCGGCCTTCCGCGGCGGCCTTCTGCGGCGGCGTCCCGGTGGCGAGAACGTCGGCATTGCGCGTGGCGGATGCGGTCTTGGGGCCTTCGGCCTCCACGCTCTTTCCGGCGCGCGACCTTCCGGTGCCGGGTCCGGAGGGGCGGGGCGCTTCGGGCGGCTGGGACGGGGGCATCTTGCGCGGCATTTTTCCCGTATACTGATTGCCGATGCCCCACGCCAGCGACCCCGATACCGCGCCCCGCGCGGAGCCGGACCCCGACGACGAACCCGTCGTCTATGCGGTGACGCTCGCGCCGCACCGCTCGCTGACGCCGCGCGGATTTCTGGCGGTGATGCTGGGCATCGGCGGCATCAGCCTCGTCTGCGGTCTCGCCTTCCTCGCCATGGGGGCGTGGCCGATCTTCGGCTTCTTCGGGCTCGACGTGCTGCTGATCTACATCGCCTTCCGCGCCAACTTCCGCTCCGCGCGGGCGCGCGAGCACATCCGCGTCACGCCCAGCCTGGTGGAGGTGCGGCGCGAGCCGCCGCGCGGGCGCATCACCGTCACCCGCCTCAACCCGTTCTGGACCCGCCTGTGGCGCGAGGACGACGAGGACCACGGCACCCAGGACGTGGCGCTGGTCAGCGGCCGTCGCACCGTGCCGGTGGGCCGCTTCCTCGGGCCGGAGCAGAAGGCCTCGCTGGCGGACGACCTGTCGCGCGCCCTCGCGCTGGTGAAGAAGGGCGTGCCCCGCAACAGCTTCTGAAGCCGCGCGCGGGGCCCCCCGGTCACGAAGCCAGGCGGGATCGCCGACTTGCGGCCGGGCGGACACGCTCCATCAGATGAACGGCCGCATCACCAGCCCGAGCAGGCCGTGGAAGCGCACCCGCCCCTCGAACGCGGCGACACAGACGCATTCGGCGTCCGCATCCACCTCGGGCGAATGGTCCACGTCGTCGCCCGCCTCCACGAGATCGCCCGGGCCGTAATGGCCGAGGGGGTCGCCGAAGGCGCCGCAGATCACCTGCGTGAACTCCATCCCAACGTGGGTGTGGCGCGGAATGGCCCGGCCGGCGCCGATGCGCAGCAGCAGCACGTTTGCGTCCGGGTCTTCCGGCACGTGCACGCGGCCGACCCGGACGCCCGGTGCCACCGGCACCAGAGCGCCGATGCGCCGCGCCGCGAGGGGACGCGGCAGGGCGACGCCGGGCGGCAGCACCAGCCCGGCCGGCAGGCGGCTCGGGCTCACGCCCATGGACGGTCGCGCCGGTGCCGGCGCCCCGGAAACGGCGGACAACGCGCGCTCGAGCGCCCTATCCGCCAGCGGGGCCGGCGCCATCTCCTCCAGCAGCCGGCCGCCGACCGCCTCGAACGCGCGCACCATGGCGCGGCAGGCGGGACAGCCTTCCAGGTGCACGTCCACCACGAGCCGCGGGCCGGCCGGCAGAGTGCCGGCCGCGTAGCGCAGCAGCGTCTCGTCGCCGGGGTGGGATGCCACGCTCATTTCAGGTCTTCCAGAAGGCTGCGCAGGCGGCTCAGCGCCAGCCGCACGCGGGACTTGGCCGTGCCCAGCGGAATGCCCAGCTCCTGGGCGATCTGGGAGTGGGGCTTGTCCTGGAAGAACGACAGCCGGACGATGGCGGCCTGCTCCTCCGACAGCTTCGACAGCGCCGCGCGCACGCGCGCCTCGCGCTCCGCCGTCATCAGGACGGTCTCGCCGGACGTCTCGTCCGCCTCCTCCTCCATCGTTGCCGATCTGGAGGTATCAACATAACGCTCGCGGCGCTTCAGGTCGATGGAGAGGTTGCGGGCGATGGTGAAGATCCAGGTGGACGCGGCGGCGCGGGTGGGGTCGAAATAGGTCGCCTTGCGCCACACCGTGAGCAGCGTCTCCTGCGCCAGCTCCTCGGCGGCGTTGGGCGAGAGGCCGCCGCGCACCAGGAAAGCCTTCACCCGCGGCGCGAAATGGCGGAACAGGCGGGCGAACGCATCCCGGTCCGCCCGCTCGGCGATGGCGACGATGAGCGCGCTCATCTCCGCGCCGGTCTCGGTCGATGCGCCGGCGCTCCCTGAGGCCCCCGCGCTCATGACCGCAAGCCCGCGACGCACCCGTCCGCGTGGCGGCAGGCTCGGCGTCTCGACCGGTTCGGCAAGGCGGGGTGGCTCGGCGACATACATGCACCCTGTTACGACCGGTACGCGCCGGCGGATGACTCCGCAGGGCGAAGCTCAGGCCGGCGGCCGACCCTAGCCCACCGGCCGCACCGCCTCCACTAACGTCGGCGCGACCGGACCCGCGGCACCGCCCTCAATAATCGATCACGCCGTCGAGCGCGTAGTGCTTCACCGTCCTGCGGTTGGCGATGAGGGTGTCGATGCCCGGCTCGCCCGTCATGGCGCGGGAGATGGCGAGCTTGGTCGCCTCGTAGTTGGTGCGGTAGAGGTCCGCCTTGTCGAGGTTGGGGTCCTCGGCGCAGCGCGGGTCGAGCCAGACCATGATGATCATGGCGAGCTCGTCCACCTCGTCCTTGGGCAGGATGCCCTCGCTGACGCAATCCACGATCGCGTCGCCCATGGCCGCCTGCACCACGCCGCCCAGCAGCTCCACATATTCGGCGGTGTGGATGGTGGCCTTGGTGGTCATCATGGTGACGGGGCGCACCATCTGGTTGAGATCCCGCACCACGAACATGCGGGTGTGCCCCTGCACCTGCCCCATCATCGAGGCGAACGCCTGCCCCACCGGGCCGCGCACCGAGCCGATCAGCACTTCCGGCATGGCATCGGTGGCCTGTCCATCAGCCGCCAGAACCGTCGCCTCGCCAGCCTTGAACCAGATGTCGGTCATGTCCCGTCCTCCCGCGTGAGAGCGGGAACAGACCACCCCGCGCGCCGCCCGTCCACGGCGACGGAGCGTCGCTGTGCATCACTCGCGCAAATCCAGCGACGGCCACGCTTTCAAGCAGGCTGAAAAGCGCGCGAAAGTCGCATTTTTTCGGCGCTTGACTCAGCTCGACTCTAGACAACAGGGGGCCGATTCGATTCCAATGGTCTCGATTCGGAGAGATGCGGCACGTCCCTCCAGATCGAGGACGTGGGGGCTCAAGAGCAGTAGGCCGCTCGAGGCTCCCGGATACCCGGAGGAGACCGGCGATGGCACGCGCCAACGCTGCGAGCGTCGGCGCGCGCGACCAAGCCATTCGAGGTCTGGCACGGTCGATCGCGCGCCCTGCCTACCAGCGACTGCTCGATGCAGAGCCGGTCCTGCGCCGGATCGTCCCCGCGCTGATCGTCACCTTCCTGGTGGTGATCGGGGTGGGCGCGGTGGTGCAGGTGCACTCCCACCGCGTCGCCGAGGTCAATAACGCCAAGGACGATCTCTCCCTGCTCGCCCTCGCCACCGCCGAGGGACTGACCCTGCGCGCCGGCAATGCGCTGGCCCGCGTGCCCGCTGCGCTGGAAGAGAGCCTGCCGCCCCGCGCCACCGAGGGCGGCCGCCGCGTCTATGTGACGGACGCGCAGGGCCATATCATCGCCTCCGCGCCGCGCGGCGAGACCCCCGCCACCCTTTCCGACCTGATCGACCCCGCGCAGCCGCTGGTGATCTTCGCCGAGCGCGCCGGCGTGCTGGAGGTGCCGTTCGGCACCGGCACGGCACTCGCCACCGTGCGCAACCTCTCTGCCCCGCTCGGCCAGATCGTGCTGATCCAGCCCATGGACCGGGCGCTGGCCACCTGGTCGGATTCGACCACCCTCACCGTCACGCTGTTCGCCACCACCGGCATGGTGCTCCTGATCCTCGGCTTCTCCTTTCACTGGCAGGCGAGCCGGGCGCGCGAGGCGGACGCCATCTACGACACCGTGCGCCGGCGCATCGACACCGCGCTGAACCGCGGCCGCTGCGGCATGTGGGACTGGGACATGGCGCGCGGGCGCATGTACTGGTCCGACACCATGTTCGAGATCCTCGGACTGGAGCGGAAGGACGAGCTGATCTCGTTCGGCGAGATCGCCAAGCTGGTGCATCCCGACGACGGCGACCTCTACGAGCTGGCCCAGGAGCTGGCGGAGCGGCCCGGCGCCTCGGTGGACCGGGTGTTCCGCATGCGCACCGCCAAGGGCGACTTCGTGTGGCTGCGGATGCGCGCCGAAGTGGTGCAGCAGGCGGGCGAGGACGGCCCCCACCTCATCGGCATCGCCATGGATGTCACCGAGGCCCAGCGCATGGCAGAGCGCACGGTGACCGCCGACATGCGCCTGCGCGACGCCATCGAGAGCATCTCCGAGGCCTTCGTGCTGTGGGACAGCCACAACCGCCTCGTGCTCTGCAATTCCAAGTTCCAGTCCCTGCACGAGCTGCCCGACGAGGCGATCGCCGTCGGCACGCCGTTCGACACCATCGCCTCGGTGGGCCGCCACCCCATCACCCGCACCCCGCTGAAGCCCGAGGACAAGCCGGAGGAAGGCTCCCGCGCGTTCGAGGCGCAGCTCTCCAACGGCCGCTGGCTGAAGATCGCCGAGCGCCGCACCAAGGATGGCGGCTACGTCTCGGTGGGCACCGACATCACCACCATGAAGCGCCACGAGGAGCGCCTCATGGACAATGAGAAGCGCCTGATGGCGCTGGTGGCGGACCTGCGCAAGAGCCAGCAGACGCTGGAGCATCAGGCCCAGCAGCTGGCTGAGCTCGCGGAGAAGTATTCGGAAGAGCGCAACAAGGCCGAGGACGCCAACCGCGCCAAGAGCGAGTTCCTCGCCAACATGTCCCACGAGCTGCGCACGCCGCTCAACGCCATCATCGGCTTCTCGGAGATCATGGAGAGCGGCATGTTCGGCCCGCTCGGCTCGGAGAAATACGCCGAATACTGCACCGACATCAAAGGCTCCGGCACCTACCTGCTCGACGTCATCAACGACATCCTCGACATGTCGAAGATCGAGGCGGGCCGCATGCAGCTGGAGGTGGAGGACGTGGCCCTCGACGAGATCATCGCCGACGCCATGCGCGTCACGGCGGTGAACGGCGACGAGAAGGCCATCACCATGACCATGGCGGCGGCCGAGAACCTCGCCATCAAGGGCGACCGCCGGGCGCTCAAGCAGATCCTCCTGAACCTGCTCTCCAACGCGGTGAAGTTCACCCCCGAGGGCGGGCGCATCGCGGTGAAGGCGCGGGTGAACGGCACCGCGGCGGTGATCGCCATCGAGGACAGCGGCATCGGCATCGCCCGCGACGCCCTCGCCCGCCTGGGCCGGCCGTTCGAGCAGGTGGAAAGCCAGTTCACCAAGACCCACAAGGGCTCGGGCCTCGGCCTCGCCATCGCGAAATCGCTGGTGGAGCTGCACGGCGGCGCCATGCGCATCCGCTCCATCGAGGGCCGGGGCACCACGGTGTTCGTCCGCCTCCCGGTGAACGGCCGCGCCGCGAACTCCAACGAGACGCCGCGGCTCGCGGCGGTGATGTGAGGCTCAGACGCTGTCGCTGCCGGCCCCCGTCGGCAGCGCGCGGTGAGGCGACACATACACTGCGTGCCTACCGGTCTCCACTTCCCTCGAAAATGCTCTAAGCCTGTTTGCAACGGGCGCTCGGCATGGCGTCCCCGACTGGAGGCCGCCCCATGAAAACCTCGCCGCGCCAGACCTGGCCGCGCCCCACCCCACGCCCTCTCCTCCCCCTCCTCGCCGCCCTGCTGCTCGCGCCACCCGCCGCCGCACAGACCCTGCCCGGCGCCGTTGCGATCGATGCCTCCCGCCCGCCGCCGCAGACGGTGACGGCCTATCCCCTCCCCGCGGGACGGATCGAGCAGGCGGTGGCGCGGCTCGACGGCATCGTCGCGGACCTCATGAAGCGGTCGGGCGTGCCGGGCGTCGCGGTGGCGGTGGTGCATGAGGGCCGGCCGCTGCTGGTGAAGGGCTATGGCGTGCGCAAGGCGGGCGAGAGCGCGCCGGTGGACGCCGACACGGTGTTCCAGCTCGCCTCCCTGTCGAAGGCGGTGGGGGCGGGCGTGGTGGCCCATGCGGTGGGGCGCGGCACGGTGAAATGGGACACGCCGGTCGAGACGATCCTGCCGTGGTTCACGCTCAAGGACCCGTGGGTGGGCGCGCACGTCACCATCGGCGATCTCTACAGCCACCGCTCCGGCCTGCCCGACCACGCCGGCGACGAGCTGGAGGACCTGGGCTTCGACCGCCGGCAGGTGATGGAGCGCCTGCGCGAGCTGCCCCTCGCCCCGTTCCGCGCCAGCTATGCCTACACCAATTTCGGCCTTACCTCGGCCGCCGAGGCGGTGGCCACCGCCGCCGGCACCGACTGGGCGAGCCTGTCGGATGAGGTGCTCTACAAGCCGCTCGGCATGACCGCCACCTCCTCGCGCTTCGCCGACTTCATGGCGCGGGCGGACCGCGCGGTGCCCCACGTGCGGCAGGATGGGGCGTTCGCGGCGAAGTACCAGCGCGATCCGGACGCGCAGGCGCCGGCGGGCGGGGTCTCCTCCACGGCGCGGGACATGGCGCGCTGGCTGGGCTTCGTGCTCGGCGGCGGCACGTTCGAGGGGCGCGAGGTGGTGCCGCAGGCAGCGCTGCTCCCGGCCATGCGGCCGGAGACGATCTCCTCCCCGGCTTATGCGGCGGATGCCCGTTCGGGCTTCTACGGCTACGGCTTCGGCGCCGGCGTCACCCCCTCCGGCCGGGTGATGCTGGACCATTCGGGCGCCTTCATCCTGGGCGCAGCCACCGAGTTCGCGCTGCTGCCCACCGAAAGGCTGGGCATCGTCACCCTCACCAATGCCCAGCCGGTCGGCCTGCCGGAGGCCATCTCCATGAGCTTCATGGACCTCGTGCAGTTCGGCGAGGTCACGCGCGACTGGCTCGCGGCCTATGCGCCGCTGATCGACCCGATGTACACGCCGCTCGGCGCGCTCGCCGGCAAATCCCCGCCCGCGAACCCCGCGCCGGCGAACCCGCTCGCGGCCTATGAAGGCACCTATGCCAATCCCTATTTCGGCGATGCGACCGTGCGAGAGGAGGCCGGCCGCCTCGTGCTGAGCGTGGGGCCCAAACCCCGCCGCTTCACCCTCGCCCACTGGAGCGGCGATGCCTTCACCTTCCGGCCGGAGGGGCAGGAGACGGCCCCGCCCGGCTCCGTCTCGCAGGTGACGTTCACCGACGGGCGCATGCGGGTGGAGCTGCTGGACGACAACGGCCTCGGCACCTTCGTGCGGCGCTGACGCGCGCCTCACGCGGGAAAGAGCGCGGCGCTGACGCGCGCCTCACGCAGCAAAAACCGCGGCTCTGGCGCGCCTCACGCAGCAAAGAAGGTGCGGCGCTGACGCGCCTCACCGGGGGCGGGAACGGGCGGCGCGCGCCGCCCGCCTCAGCCGGGCCTGGAGAAGGTCAGGATCTCGCGCTTGCCGGCGTGGTTGGCGGGGCCGACGATGCCCTCGGTCTCCATGCGCTCCATCAGGCTCGCGGCCTTGTTGTAGCCCACCTGCAGCCGGCGCTGGATGTAGGAGGTGGAGGCCTTGCGATCGCGCATGACGATGGCCACCGCCTGCTCGTAGAGGTCGCCGCCCGCCTCGCCGAGGCCGGAGCGGTCGAACACCGCCTCGTCCTCGTCGTCCGCCTCGGCGTCCTCGTCCAGCACCACGGCGTCCAGATAATCCGGGCCGCCCTGCGCCTTGAGGTAGGACACCACGTGCTCCACCTCGGCGTCGGAGACGAACGGCCCGTGCACGCGGGTGATGCGCCCGCCGCCGGCCATGAACAGCATGTCGCCCTGCCCCAGCAGCGTCTCCGCGCCCATCTCGCCGAGGATGGTGCGGCTGTCGATCTTGCTGGTCACCTGGAACGAGATGCGGGTGGGGAAATTGGCCTTGATGGTGCCGGTGATGACATCCACCGAGGGCCGCTGCGTCGCCATGACGAGATGGATGCCCGCCGCGCGCGCCATCTGGGCGAGGCGCTGGATGGCGCCCTCGATCTCCTTGCCGGCGACCATCATCAGGTCGGCCATCTCGTCGACGATGACGACGATGTAGGGCAGAGGCGTGAGGTCCATCTCCTGTTCCTCGAACAGGGCCTCCCCGGTCTCCTTGTCGAAGCCCACCTGCACGTTGCGGGTGATGACCTCGCCCTTTTCCGCCGCCTCCTTCACCCGCGCGTTGTAGCCGTCGATGTTGCGCACCGCGAGGCGGCTCATCTTCTTGTAGCGCTCCTCCATCTCCTTCACCGCCCACTTGAGGGCGATGATCGCCTTCTTCGGGTCGGTGACGACGGGGGTGAGCAGGTGCGGAATGCCCTCGTAGATGGAGAGCTCCAGCATCTTGGGGTCGATCATGATGAGCCGGCAGGCCTCCGGCGTGTGCCGGTAGAGCAGGCTCAGGATCATGGTGTTGATGGCCACCGACTTGCCCGAGCCGGTGGTGCCCGCCACCAGCAGGTGCGGCATGCGGGCGAGATCGGCGATCACCGGCGCGCCGCCGATGGTCTTGCCCAGGCACAGGCCGAGCTTGGGCCGCGCCTCGGCGAACTCGTGGCTGGCGAGCAGCTCGCGCAGCCACACCGTCTCGCGCCGGCGGTTGGGCAGCTCGATGCCGATGACGTTGCGCCCCTCCACCACCGCCACGCGGGCGGAGATGGCGCTCATGGAGCGGGCGATGTCGGGCGAGAGGCCGATGACGCGGGAGGACTTCACCCCCGGCGCCGGCTCGAACTCGTAGAGGGTGACCACCGGACCGGGATTGGCGTCGATGATCTCGCCGCGCACGCCGAAATCGCGCAGCACCTGCTGCAGCATGGTGGAGGACTGGTCGAGGAATTCCTCGGACAGCTCATAGTCCGGCTCCACCACCGGCGGCTCGCGCAGGAGGTCGAGCGGCGGCAGGTCATAGCCGGCCACGATTTCGCCCGCCGTGTCCGCCGCCACTGCGGCTTCGGCCGGCGAGGACGGCGGCTGCTCAACAGGCGCATGGGAGGCAACGGGAGCGGGCGCGGCCGGCAGCGGCGCGGCGGGCGTGAACGGGGCAGCGCCGCCGAGGAAATGCGCCGTCACCACCTGCTGGTACGGCGACCACAGGGATGCGATCCCCACAGGCGAGGCCAGCGGCGCGGCGACAGCGGCAACCGCCCCGGCGCCTGACGCATCCGCATCGTCCGCACCCGTCGCGGGGGAAGCGAGGTCCTGCGCGGCGGCGGGCCCGGCTTCCGCCGGCGCCTCATCGGCCAGAACCGGGATGGCCGGATCGACGGCCACGTCCGAACCCATCTCCGCACCATCGAGACCCGTATCCGCAAGCAGCGGGAACGCATCGTCCATGGGCATGGCTTCGGCCGCATTGGCCTCGGCAAAGGCGGGCTCGGCGGCGATACCCTCGAAGGCGTCCGCCGCCTCGACGGGCGGCGACGGGGGCGCGGTGTCGGCCGGGAACGCAGCAGCATCCTCGGCGGGCCAATTCATCGCGTCGGCGTCCGACCCTGAAGCCTCTTGCGCGACGTCCGCTGCGAACGGCTCGAAGGGAGCCGCGGGGGCGAGGTCGTAGGCTTCGGTCAGGACGACCGGTTCGGCAGTGTCTTCGAACGGGGCAGTGTCTTCGAACGGAGCAGCGTCTTCCAACGTCGCGGAATCGTCGACGGCCGGGGTCCAGCTGGTGCCGTCGGCGTCCAGGAAAGCGGTCCCCGCAGCGTCCGCGGCGGCCTCGGCTTCACCCTGGCCCTGCGCACCGCGTGCGTCGGGGGCATTGGCAGTGGCATCGCACCACGGCGCCGCGCCGTCGCCTGCGGCCTCCGGCGGCGGCGGCACGTCGTCCCGCGCGGCGGGGGGCGCCAGCGTCGCGGCGGCGGCGATATCCTGATCCGAGGCCGGAGCCGGCGGCAGGGCCGCGCGTCCGATGACGACGAGGCGGCCAAGCGCCGCCATGTGCGGGGCCAGCGGCTCCTCGACGGAAGTGTCCGGATCGACGGCGGTGGGGGCTGCTTCTCGATGGTCGGCAGCCTCGATCGCGGCGAGGGCCGGCGCTGCCGCATGGCCATCGCCGGTGACGGCATCGCCGGAATCAAGGCCGACAGAGGCGGGGACGGCGGCGGCCTCCGCCTCGGCAAGGAACGCACAATCGGGCGCTCCGGCCTTGATGGCATCCATCACGGGCGCCTGAAGGCTGGCGTCAAGCACAAAGCCCGACGCGAGCGCCTCCGCCTGTGGAAGACCCTGCTCCTGTGTGCCGTCCAGCATGACATCGGCGGGCGCCTGCTGCTCGTGAGGCAGGGGCGTGTCGGCCGGCTCCGCATCTGCCGGCGGCGTGGCGAGGCCGTGCTCGATGAAGGCCGGGCGATCCCAGTCCGTCGCGGCGTCCGAACACGCCTCCCCGGTCACGCCGGCGGTGTCGGCAGGGTGCGCCGGCGGCTCGGACCAGTGGGACGTGAAGGGCGCGGCGACGGGATCGTCATCGGTCGGATCGAGCACGAAATGCCAGCTCCGGCTGGAGATGTCCGGCGCAGGAGCGGTCTCGGTCGCAGCGGCGATGGCCACCTCCGCCTCGGCCTCGGCCTCGGCCTCGCGGGGGCGCAGATAGAGATCGGGCGTGCGGGTGAAGCGCGTGTTGGCGTCGAGGGTGAACGGCCGCAGCCAGCTCGGGATGAGCTCCAGATCCAGCCAGCTGTGCGTCGGCTCATGCGGATCGATGACCCCATCCGTCGCATAGGAATCGGCGCCATGGGAATAGGCATCCTGCGGCGGCGGATAGGCGCGCGCATGGGCGGCGCCGAACGCGCGATCATCGCCCCGCGCGAAGGCGTCGAGGGCGGCGCCCGGCCGGCCGAAGCCAGCCCCCGGGGCATAGTCCGCCTGCGAGTCGTAGGCGGGAAACTGGAAGGGTCTCGGAGGACGGTTGAAGGAAGACATGCTGATCCGTAATCCGCAGCACCGGCGCCGTTCCAAGAGGCTTAGGCCCCCGGCGTTAAGGGGAGGTTTGCACCGCCATCAACGGTGCCATGATGCCGCCCGCCCTGTGGATGACGTGATCCTGCCGCCAGCGCGGTCGCGCGCCGTCCTTGGCCACCGACAGAGAGCAGCCCGGGCAGCCGGTGAGGTGACGGATTACAGGGGCGTTCGCCATGTCCGATGGTCAAAGACAGGTAATCGCGCGGTTCAGGCGCGGAACCGGGCGCGGCATGTGGCGGGACGGCCGGCTCCCTGGTCTGCCGGTATGAGGGAAGTCTCCGTCCGAGCGCTGGACCTCGCCGGCGGGAGGTCCCTGAAACGGGCCGCCGACATGGAAGTGTCCGCGACACCGGGCGTCGCCACTGCCGGAGGTCGCCGCCGAAACGATGCGGGGCCGGCGGTTTCCCGCCGGCCCCGCGCTGCATTCGACTGGAGATGATGACCGATGCGATGCCCGGGATGCGGCCTGAGCTCCCGAGCGGCGGGAAGCTCTGGCTGCCGGCACCTTCCGGGCCCGATCTTGCGAGAGCGATCTCTCAGGGAAATCGCCTTCCTGCACAGGCCCGGCCGCCGGATTCACCGGCGACCGCCAACCAGCCTTGCGGGGCGGGCCGGCGCGGGTCCACGATCCTGCCGGCGGCAGGCGCGGCCCCGCGTCCGGCCTCAGAAGAAGCCCTTGGCCGGCAGGGGCGTGTCCTTCACCAGCAAGGCGCCGATGGCCTGCGCCTTGTAGCTCGCCGGATTGTGGGATGCGATGGTGCGGGCGTTGCGCCAGTGACGGTCGAGATTGGCGCTGCGCTCGGTCGCGGAGGCGCCGCCCGCCTCGAACAGCAGCGAGCCGGAGCGCAGCGCGAGATCGTCCACCACCAGCTTCGCCTGGGCGGCAGCCCGGGCGGCGGCGGCGGCGAGGGCATCGGCCCGGTCGTCGCCCGCTTCGCGCGCGTCGCTCGCCCGCTCCAGCGCATCGGCGGCGGCCAGCACGATGGCCTCGGCGGCGAAGGCATTGCCGGCGATCTGGCCGATGGTCTGGTGCAGGAAGGGATCGTCCACCGGGCTCGGCGTCGGCGCATAGTAGAAGCTGCGCTTGCGCCGGCGCACCAGCGCCACCGCGTCGTCCAGGATGCCCTTCACGATGCCGGCCACCACCGTGGTCAGGAACAGCTGCGCCTGGGTGTTGGAATAGGCGAGGCCATAGCCGAGACCGGGGGTGTCGAACACCGCCTCGTCCGCTTCCACCCGCACATTGTGGAACCGCGTGGTGCCCGAGGCGGTGAGGCGCTGGCCCGCCCCGTCCCAGTCGTCCACGATCTCGATGCCTTCGCGCGCGGTGGGGATGATGACCGCCGCCACCCGCCCCTCGGCATCGCCCGCGCGCACCAGCATGGAATCGGCGAACAGGGTGCCGGTGGAATAATACTTCACACCCTCGAGGCGGAAGCCGTCGCCCTCCGGAACGAGCCTGGTGTCCGGCGCGAAGCCGCCGGCCGGGCTGGAGCCGGACTCGGTGGAGGCGAGGCCGAAGATGGCGCCGTCCCGCACCGCCTCCTGCCAGGCCTTGCTGCGCGCGTCATAGGGATTGCGCGCATACTGCTCGGCCACGGTGAAGTGGTTGCGGAAGATGTGCGCCACGTTGGCGTCGGCGGCGGCGAGGTGCAGCGTCAGGCCGTAGAGCTCGCGGAAGCTGGCGCCCGCCCCGCCGTCCTCCTTGCGCAGCCGCAGGGCGCCGAACCGGGCCTGCTTCAGCAGGTCCACCGCCTCGAACGGCAGGATGCGCTTCAGCTCCCGCTCGGCCGCCCCGGCGCCGATGTGATCGAACAGGCGCTGCCACTGGGACAATTCGGCCACGGGCGGCACGGGCAGGCGGAGGGCGAGATCGGTGACGGGCTTGTTCATGATGGACAACCTGACGCTGGAACGGGGGGCAAACAGAATTCAGAGCTGGGCGAGATGGTCGGAGACGATGATGGGCTCGGGCAGGATGCGGCGCGCCACCAGCCAGTCGGCGGCCTTCTGCAGGTTGGCCACGAACGCCTTGTCCGACACCGGAATGAGCTGGTAGGTGCGCCGGCGCTCGATGAACTGGTCGCGGATCACGTCGCTGTAGCCGGCGCGCTTCTGCACGATGGTCTCGGCCTCGACCACGTTGCCGTTCACCCACTTCGCCTCGGCCTCGTAGGCGGCGGCAACGGCGCGGACGATGGCGGAGTTCTCGGTCGAGAACTTGCGGCTCGTCACATAGGAGCTGTAGTCGATGTAGAAATCGAGGTCGCGCCCCTCCACGAAGACATCATGCGCCTTGTATTCGAGCCGCGCGATATCAACGCCCGGGCTCCACATGGACCATGCGTCCACCTTGCCGGAGGCGAGCGCGGGCGCGGCATCCGGCGGGTTGAGGTAGACGAACTTCACCTTGGAGCGGTCGACGCCGTGCTTCTCCAGCGCAGCCACCAGCAGGAACTCGCCGAGGCCGGAGCGGTTGACCGCCACCGACTTGCCCACCAGATCCGGCACGCTCTGGATGCCCGAGCCCTCGCGGGCGATGATGGCCGTGGTGCGCGGCTCGTAGAGCACGAACTGGCTGAACACCAGCGGCGAGCCGGCGATGATGGCCGCCAGCGCTGGCGTGGTGGAGCCGCCGAAGCCGAAGTCGGCGGTGCCGCCGGTCACCGCCTGCAGGGTCGGCGCGTGGTTCGGGAACGGGCCCAGCCATTCCACCTTGATGCCCTTCTCGGCCAGCGCCTTCTCGAACGTGCCGCGCTCCTTGGCGATCAGCGTCAGCCCGTGGAAGCCCCAGGTCAGGCGCACGGTGTCGGTGTTGCGGGTGTCGGGCGCGGCCGCGGCGCCGCCGGGCAGAAGGCCGGCCGCGACACCCGCCCCGGCGAGGGCGAGGAGATGGCGGCGCGAGGGGTGCAGCAGGGAGGACATGGGCAGATCTCGGTGAGGGAGGGATCAGGCGGCGCCGAGGTCGTTCTCGACCCCGAGCTCGGCGAGGAGGGTGGCGCGGGTGGCGGCCGGGCTCCCGGGCGCGGGACGCCGGTGCTCGGCGGCGATGGCGCCGCCCCGCATGACGAGCACGCGGTCGGCGAGCGCGATGGCCTCGTCCACGTCGTGGGTCACCAGCAGCACGCCCGGCCGGTGGCGCGCCACCAGCGCCTTCACCAGCAGGTGCATGCGGATGCGGGTGAGCGCGTCGAGCGCGGCGAACGGCTCGTCCAGCAGCAGCAGCTCGGGCTCCTGCACCAGCGCGCGGGCGAGGGCCACGCGCTGCGCCTGCCCGCCGGAGAGGTTGCGGGGCCAGTCGTCCAGCCGCCCGCCGAGGCCCACCTCGGCCAGCGCCGCGGCGGCGCGTTCGCGTGCATCCTCCGCCGGCAGGCCGAGGGCCACGTTGCGCCACAGGCTGTCCCACGGGAGCAGGCGATGTTCCTGAAACACCACCGCCGGCCGGCGCGGCGCCTCGATGCGGCCGCCGTCGATGGGATCGAGCCCGGCGAGCGCGCGCAGGAGCGTGGTCTTGCCGCAGCCGCTCTCGCCGAGGAGGGCGACGAACTGGCCACGCTGGATCACGAGGTCGAGCCGGTCGATGACGACCCGCGCGCCATAGGCCCGGCGCAGTCCGCTGACGCGGACGGCGGGGGCGGCATCGGCGAACAGCGCGCTCATCGCTGCGCTCCGCCGAAATTGGGATGCCATGCCAGCATCCGCCGCTCCAGCAGGCGGGCGACGGAATCCGCCACCACCCCGATCAGCGCGTAGATGACGATGGTGAGCACCACCACGTCGGTGCGCAGGAACTCCCGCGCATCCATGGCGAGGAAGCCGATGCCGGACTGGGCGCCGATGGTCTCCGCCACCACCAGCGCCAGCCACGCGGTGGCCAGCGAATAGCGCACGCCGGTGAGGATGGAGGGCAGCGCCCCCGGCAGGACGATGCGCCGGATGGTCTGCCAGGTGGAGAGCCCCTGCACGCGGCCGAGCTCCAGCAGCTTCGGGTCCACCTGCCGGATGCCCAGCGTCGTGTTGATGTAGATGGGGAAGGCGACGCCCAGCGCCACCAGGAAGATCTTCTGCCCCTCGCCCACCCCGAACCACACGATGACCATGGGCAGGAGCGCGAGGAAGGGAATGGCCCGCACCATCTGCACGCTGCGGTCCACCAGCGCCTCGGCGAGGCGCGAGAAGCCGACCAGGATGCCCAGCACGAAGGCGATGCTGCCGCCGATGGCAAATCCGATCGCCGCCCGGAGCAGGCTGGTGCCGAGATCGGCCAGCAGGCTACCCGTGGTGGCGAGCTTCCAGGCGGTGCGCAGCACCTTGCTGGGCGCCGGCAGCACCTGCGGGGAGAGATGGCCGGCCTGCGCCAGCGCCTCCCACACCACCACCAGCAGCAGCGGCGCCGCCCATGACAGCGCGAGCAGCGTCCGACGCCCGAGCGGGGCGCGGCGTGGGCGCGCCGGTGCCGGCTGGGGCCCGGCGGCGAGGGCCGACAGGGCAAGGGCTGCAGTGGGATCGGCGTGGGTCACGGGCACCTCGGGACGGGACGCTTTCGGGGCGAATTCTGTGTGGAACAGGACTGGCGGGGCGGGCGGGCAGGCGCTCACACCGCCTGCGACTGGCGCTGCACGAGACGCGGCGGCGCCGCCCGACCGAGGCGCGGGAACACCTCGGCGGCAAAGCGCGCGAGCTCGGAGCGCAGCGGCTGGAACTGCAGCATGAACAGCTCGATGCCGGCGGCGTGGAAGGCGCGGATGCGCTCGGCCACCTGATCGTAGCTGCCCACGAGCCCCGCTGCCGTGCCGCCATTCGTGCCGACGCGCGGCGACTTGGCGAAGGTCTTCACCATGACCACGTTGGGATCGGTGCGGCCTGCCTGCGCGGCCCGGGCGGGCGCATCGCGGGCGGCCAGGGCGAGCAGGTGGCGGTGATACTCCTCCGCCTCGCGCTCGGTCTCGCGGGCAATGACGAAGGCGGCAAGGCCGAAGGAGAGCGGCACCGCCGCGCGCGGCCGGGCGCCGAGGTCGGCGATCATGGCCTTCACGTCATCGAGGGGCTGGCCGTTGATGAAGTAGACATCCGCCCGCTCGGCCGCGAGCGCGCGCGCCGGCTCGGATTCCCCGCCGAGATAGATGCGCGGGCGGGCCCGGTGGAGGTCGCGGGGGGTGAGGAGATAGTCGTCGAGCCGGAAGTGCTCGCCGAGATGGGTCACCGCCTCGCCGCGCAGCAGGCGTTCCACCACGCCGACCCATTCGCGGCCGTAGGCGTAGCGTTCGTCATGCTCGCCGAAGGGGATGCCGGCCTTCTCGAACTCGGCGCGGTTCCAGGCGTTGACGAGATTGAAGGAGAAGCGCCCGCGCGAGATGTTCTCGATCTGCAGCGCCATCTTCGCCAGCACCACCGGGTGGTAGAGATAGGGCTTGATGGCGGCGATGATCTCGATGCGGCTGGTGAGCGCGGCGAGGGCTGCGGAGCCGGTCCACGCCTCCAGCTGGTCGTGATCCGGCAGGTGGGGGTTCACGGTGTGCTGGGCGACGAGGGTCGCGTCATATCCCAGCGCCTCGGCCTCCAGCACGGTGTCGCGGTTGTGCTCCCACGACGCATCGAACGGCTCGGCCGGGTCCTGGAGCGCGGCACGCGGCCCGTGGACGGGGGCCCACACGCCGATGCGGAGGGGAGTTGCGGACATGGCGGACTAATCTCCATTTTTTCGATAGACAAAATTTTATTTCAACGGCTGTCAATCCCGCGAGGTCCGCACGAATGCGCTCGCGCCGCGCAGGCGCGGTTGACATGGTCGGACAACACTTTGTGTAGACACGTGTTTTTCCAGCCGTGACGCCCCGGCTTGCGACAGCGGATTATTTTTCTACATTCTCAATTGACAATATCAACTATTCTCCGCAATCCTGCCGGGAAAAGCAGGAGCCGCCATGTCCGCCGCCGTCCCGACCCCGTCCGCGCCCGACCTCTTCTGGTTCATCCCGACCCATGGGGACGGTGCCTATCTCGGCTCGGAGACCCGGCAGCGGCCGCCGGAGTTCGCCTATTTCCGCGAGGTCGCGCAGGCGGTGGACCGGCTCGGCTTCAAGGGCGTGCTGCTGCCCACCGGGCAGAGCTGCGAGGACAGCTGGATCACCGCATCGGGCCTCGCCACCGCCACCGAGCGGCTGAAATTCCTGGTGGCGCTCCGGCCGGGCGTGACCTCGCCCGCCTTCGCCGCCCGGCAGGCCGCCGCGCTCGACCGGCTCAGCGACGGACGGCTGCTGCTGAACGTGGTGGTGGGCGGGCATCCCGCCGAGCTTGCCGCCGACGGCATCTTCCTCGACCACGACGCGCGCTACGCGCAGGCCGACGAATTCCTCTCCATCTGGCGCGATCTGGTGGCCGGGCGGACGGTGGATTTCTCCGGCAAATACTATCAGGTGCAGCACGGCCGGCTCGATTTCCCGGTGGTGCAGCAGCCCCATCCCCCGCTGTGGTTCGGCGGCTCCTCCGAGGCCGGGCACGAGGTGGCGGCGGAGCATGTCACCACCTACCTCTCCTGGGGCGAGCCGCCCCACCTGCTCAAGGACAAGCTGGCCGACGTGCAGGCTCGCGCCGCAAGGCGCGGGCGCAAGCTGAAGTTCGGCCTGCGCATCCACTTCATCGTCCGCGAGACCGAGGCCGAGGCCTGGGCGGCGGCGGACAAGCTCATCTCCCGCATCTCCGACGAGCAGATCGAGAACGCGCAGAAGCGCTTCAAGGACGAGATGGACTCGGTGGGCCAGGCGCGCATGGCGGCGCTCCAGCCCGGCGACCGCAACCGGCTGGAGATCGCCCCCAACCTGTGGGCCGGCATCGGCCTGGTGCGGCGCGGCGCCGGCACCGCGCTGGTGGGCGACGCGAAGAGCGTGGCCGCGCGCATCCGCGAATATCAGGAGATCGGCATCGAGACCTTCATCGGCTCGGGCTACCCGCACCTCGAGGAGGCCTACCGCGTCGCCGAGCTTTTGTTCCCCGAGCTCGGCATCGATGGCCGCCGCCGCAAGGTTTCCGACAACATCGTCAATGAGTTCGCCGTGGGCTCCCACAGCGCGGAGCGGCGTCTCGCCGCCGCGTCCTGAGCCCGGGCCACAGGAGAACAACCATGATCCGCCGTTCCCTCGCCCGCCGCTCCCTGCTCGGCCTCGCGGCCGCCGGCATCGCCCTCGGCGCCACCCTCGGCGCGCTGCCCGCCCGTGCGGAGGGGCTGCTGCGCATCTCTCAGCAGTTCGGCACGCTCTACACGCCGTTCCACGTGATGAAGGACCAGGGCCTCATCGAGAAGCACGGCAAGGCGCTCGGCATCGACATCAAGGTGGAATGGACCCGCCTGTCCGGCGGCGCCGCCATCAATGACGCGCTGCTCGCCGGCACCATCGACATCGCCTCCGCCGGCATCGGCCCGTTCCTCATCCTGTGGGACAAGACCCGCGGCACCGCCAACGAGGTCAAGATCGTCGGGGCGTTCGGGGCGCAGCCGAACTTCCTGCTCACCAACAATCCGAACGTGAAGACCATCGCCGACTTCACCGAGAAGGACCGCGTCGCCACCCCGGCCGCCGGCGTGTCGGTGCAGGCGCGCATCCTGCAGATGGCGGCGGAGCAGGCGTTCGGGCCGGGCAATGCCAGGAAGCTCGACAACCTGATGGTGACGCTGCCCCACCCCGACGCCACCGCCGCCCTCATCGCCGGCGGCACCGAGATCACCGCCCACCTGTCCAACCCGCCGTTCCAGAACCAGGCGCTCAAGGACCCCAAGGTGCACAAGGTGCTGTCGTCCTATGACGTGCTCGGCGGCCCCGCGACCCCCACCGTCGCCTATGCCACGGTCAAGTTCCGCGCCGAGAACCCGAAGACCTACAAGGCCTTCGTGGATGCCTTCAACGAGGCCACCAAATGGGTGGAGGCCAACAAGAAGGAGGCGGCCGCGATCTATGTGAAGGTCGAGCAGTCCAGGCTCGATCCGGCCTTCATCGCCGAGGTGCTGTCGGATCCCGAGGTGCAGTACACCACCGTGCCCCTCGGCACGCTGAAGTTCGCGGATTTCCTCAACCGCATCGGCGCCATCAAGGCCAAGCCGACGAGCTGGAAGGAATTCACCTTCGAGGATCTGCACGCGGCCTCGGGAAGCTGAGGACGCCATGACCGCCGCCCCCGTGCAGTCCCTGCCCCCGCCGCCCCCCGCGCCCGCCCGTCCGGTGCTGGCGGCGCGCGGCCTCACCCTCGAGTATGCGAGCCCCGCCGGGCGCTTGCGCGCGGTGGAGGACGTGAGCTTCTCCGTCGCCGAGGGCGAGCGACTGGTGCTGCTGGGACCCTCGGGCTGCGGCAAGTCCTCCATCCTCAAGGCGCTGGCCGGCTTCATCAGGCCGACCGCGGGCACGGTGGAGGTGCGCGGCGCGCCGGTGGCCGGGCCGGGGCCGGACCGGGTGGTGGTGTTCCAGGAATTCGACCAGCTCCTGCCGTGGAAGAGCGTGCGCGACAATGTGGCGTTTCCCCTGCGCGTCGCCCGCCGCATGCCGGCCCGGGAGGCGCGCGAGCGGGCCGAGGCTGCGCTGGTGAAGGTGGGCCTTGCCCGCGCCCTCGATGCCTATCCCCACACCCTGTCCGGCGGCATGAAGCAGCGCGCGGCCATCGCCCGGGCGCTCGCGGCCGAGCCGCAGGTGCTGCTGATGGACGAGCCGTTCGCCGCGCTCGATGCCCTCACCCGCCGCACCCTGCAGGAAGACCTGCTGGCGCTGGCGGAGGAGCAGCGCTTCACGCTGGTGTTCGTCACCCACGCCATCGACGAGGCGGTGCTGGTCGGCACCCGGCTGCATCTTCTGGCCGCCCATCCCGGGCGCACCATCGCCACCTTCGAGACCGCCGGCCTCGGCCTTGCGGATCGCGGCACCTCTGCGTTCGAGGCCGTTGTGCGCGATGTGGATGCCCTTCTCTTTGCCGGCGGAGGCCGACATGTCTGACGTGACTGTCTCCGGCATCACGGCCTCGCCCGCGCCTGCGGCGGGCATCCCGGCGCCGGCGCCCGCGTCCGCCACCGCTGTCCCGCCCGCCCCCGGTGCCCGCCTCGCGGCGGTGGCCGGACGGGTGTGGCAGGTCACGCTGGTGCGCCGCGCCGTGGTGCTGGCGGGCATGGCGGTGATCTGGCAGGTCGCGGCGACGCTGCAGAACAATCCGCTGCTGTTCCCCACCTTCACCGCCACCGCCTCGGCGCTGGTGGAGGCGCTGACCCACGAGGACCTGCTGCCCGCTGCCATCGCCTCCCTCACCGTGCTGGTGAAGGGTTATGCGCTGGCCGTGGCGCTGGGGCTCGCCTTCGTGTCGGTGGCCATCGCGGTGCCGTTCGTGCGCGAGGTGCTGCTGACCCTCACCGCCATGTTCAATCCGCTGCCGGCCATCGCGCTCCTGCCGCTGGCCATGCTGTGGCTCGGCCTCGGCGAGGCGAGCCTGCTGCTGGTGATGGTCCACGCCGTGCTGTGGCCGTTCGCCCTCGCCGCCCTCACCGGCTTCGAGCAGGTGCCGGAGACGCAGCGGCTGGTCGGCCGGAACTACGGCCTGAAGGGCCCGGCCTATGTGGCGCTGATCCTCGTGCCCGCCGCCCTGCCATCGCTGCTGTCCGGCCTGCGCATCGCCTGGGCGTTCGCGTGGCGCACCCTGATCGCGGCGGAGCTGGTGTTCGGCGTCTCCTCCCGCTCGGGCGGGCTCGGCTGGTTCGTCTACCGCAGCCGCAACGAGCTGCTCACCGACCGCGTGTTCGCCGGCCTCGTGACGGTGATCCTGATCGGCCTCGCGGTGGAAGCCCTGTTCCGCGCGGTGGAGCAGCGCACGGTGCGGCGGTGGGGCCTGCAGCGCTGATGCCGGCGGCGTGGAGGTAGTATCCACCACCGATCCGGCCGGCGGGGATCAATTGACGTTGCGGAATTCATCAATTTAGGCGCCGCAACGGCTGCGCTTCACGATTTATCCACAAAAACGCGTGAGGTTGAACGGGAACAGAATTCATTCCGGGATGCCGACGCCGTGAAGCCACTTCTCATCGTCTCTGGTTTTGTGGTCGCGAGCGCTGTGGGCGTGGGGGCCATCATCGGTCCCATGCTGAAGGCGCCGAAGGACGACGGCCCGGCCACCACCCAGTCCATCGGCCAGCCGGCCCAGCAGTCGGGGCAGGCCCAGGGCAAGCAGGTTGCGGCCGCCGTCGCAGCCCCCGCCGCGGCGCCCGCTCCCGCCCCGGCGCCGGCCCCCGCCGCCACCCCGCGCAAGGGCTACACGTACAAGTCGTTCAACCTGGAGGGCAATTACATCGCCCTGACGTTCGACGACGGCCCGAGCCCCGAGACCACCCCGCAGCTGCTGCAGATCCTGCGCGAGCGCAACGTCAAGGCTACCTTCTTCGTGCTCGGCAACATGGTGGCCAAGCACCCCGAGGTGCTGAAGATGATCGCCGACGAGGGCCACGAGATCGGCAGCCACTCCTGGAGCCATCCGCAGCTGACCCGCATCAGCCAGGCCGGCGTGGACAAGGAGCTGGGCAACACCTCCGAGGCCATCTTCCAGGTCACCGGCAAGAAGCCCATCTACCTGCGCCCGCCCTACGGCTCCATGAAGCCGACGCTGCGCACCTACATCGAGGACAAGTACGGCCTGACCATCGTCAACTGGGCGGTGGACCCGAACGACTGGAAGAACCGCAACACCCAGGCCGTCTACGACGCCATCATGGCGCAGGTGAAGCCGGGTGCCATCGTGCTCTCCCACGACATCTACCCGACCACCGTCGCCGCCATGCCGCGCGTGATCGATGATCTCATCGCCAAGGGCTACAAGTTCGGCACGATTTCCGACCTCGTCGCCATGGACAAGGCGCCCAAGGTGACGGTCGCCGCGCTGCCCGCCAACGGCGCCAAGCCGCAGGGCGCGCAGCAGAAGAACGCGCAGAAACCCAAGCCGAAGGATGGCGCCACCGCGTCCGCCCCCAAGCCGGCGGCGCCCAAGCCGCAGCAGCCGGCCCAGCAGCGCGCCGCCGGCGTCTACTGAACCCCTCTCCTCGCTGAAGACCGCGCGGCGCTCCGGACCTCCGGGGCGCCGCAGGCGTTTGGGCCGGGCGCCGCAGTCGTTTCAGCGCGGCCCGTGGGGATGGTGGTGATCGTGCGCGTCCGGCGCCGGCAGGGTGAGGCCGAACACCCGCACCAGGTCGTCCACCTGCTGCGGCGAGAGATAGCGCGGGTTGAGGCCGCGCAGCAGCAGGTAGAGCTTCGCCGTCTCCTCCAGCTCCTCGGTGGCGAACACCGCCGCCTCCAGCGTGTCGCCCGCCACCACCGGCCCGTGGTTGGCGAGCAGCACCGAGGAATAGCGCCCCGCCAGACCCTTGATGGCATCGGCGACCGCCGGATCGCCGGGACGGTAATAAGGGAGCAGCGCCGTCTGGCCGGCCCGCATCAGGCAATAGGGCGTCATGGGCGGCAGGGCGGCGCGGGGATCGATCTCCGGCAGCATGGTGAGCGCCACCGCATGGGTGGAGTGCAGGTGCACGATGGCCCGCGCCGAGCCGCGCGTGTCATAGAGCGCGCCGTGGAGCGGGATCTCCTTGGTGGGCGCATCGCCCGAGACGAGGCGCCCGGCCCCGTCCAGCCGCGAGATGCGCGCGGGATCGAGGAAGCCGAGGGAGGCGTTGGTGGGCGTCACCAGCCAGCCGCCGTCGTCGAGCAGCACGCTGATGTTGCCGGAGGAGCCCGGCGTCAGCCCGCGCTCGAACAGGGAGCGGCCGAACCGGCAGATCTCCTCGCGCAGCCTGCTCTCGTCCATGGCCCCCTCCCCTCCCCCGTTTCGTGCGCCCGCGCCGGCGGGGGTGCCAGCAAACCGGACCGCGCCCCCGCGCGCAACAGCTCCCGCACTGCGTTCGGCGGCGTGCCATCCGCCTCACCTTAAACGATTTGATCCGCGCCCGCGCAAACTTTACAACGGAGCCGGCGCCGGGCGGCAGGCCCGCGCGTCGCACGCCTCCGGAAGGGATGAGCGCAATGACCACACAACAGGAAACGCACGCCGCCCCCCGCCGTGCCGGCGTGGTGGGGCTCGGCTCCATGGGATTCGGAATGGCCCAGTCGCTGCTGCGCGCCGGGCTGGACGTCGCCGGCTGCGACGTGGGCGCCGAGGCGGTTGCGCGCTTCACCGCCGCCGGTGGCCGCGGCGCCGCCAATCCCGCCGAGGCCGCAGCCGGCGCCGACATGGTGGTGAGTGTGGTGGTGAACGCCGCGCAGACCGAGGCCATCCTGTTCGGCCCCGGCGGCGTGGCGCAGACCCTGCCGGAAGGCGCGGTGTTCATCTCCAGCGCCACCATGGACCCGGAGGCGGCGCGCAGCCTCGCCTCGCGTCTGGAGGCCACCGGCCGGCACTATCTGGATGCCCCCATCAGCGGCGGCGCGCAGCGGGCGGCCGAAGGCGCGCTGACCATCCTCGCCTCGGGAACGCCGGCCGCCTTCGCCAAGGCAAGGCCCGCCCTCGATGCCATGGCGGCCAAGGTCTATGCTCTGGGCGACGCGGCCGGGGCCGGCGCGGCGTTCAAGATGATCAACCAGCTGCTGGCCGGCGTGCACATCGCCGCCGCGTCCGAGGCCATGGCGTTCGCCGCCCGGCAGGGGCTGGACCTGAAGAAGGTCTACGAGGTCATCACCGCCTCGGCCGGCAACAGCTGGATGTTCGAGAACCGCATGCCCCACGTGCTGGAGGGCGACTACACGCCCCGCAGCGCGGTGGACATCTTCGTGAAGGACCTCGGCATCATCCAGGACATGGCCCGGACCGCGCGCTTCCCGGTACCGGTCGCCGCCGCAGCGCTGCAGATGTTCCTCGCCGCCTCCGGCGCCGGCATGGGCCGCGACGACGATGCCTCCGTGGCCCGGCTCTACGCCCAGATCAGCGGCACCACCCTGCCGGGGTGAGGGGCCCGGGGCCGGGGCAAGGCCCGGGACGCAGATGCCCGGCTCCGGGCAGTGTGGCCATGCGCGGATCTTCGCCCCCATGACGGCGCCCGCGCCAATGCCGGCCACCAACCGCCTCCCCGCTGCGGCTTTCCGGTCGGCGTATCCCGGAGGCGGGTGGCGGCCCGCCGCGGCGCTTCGGACCGACGCCTCCGAAGACGGCACGCGTGGCCGCGCCAGCCGATCCCCTGCGCGGCCGATGCGCGCCTCCGCCGGGCCGGCGTGCTGCCGGCCGCGGGAGGCGCGCTCTTGGTGCCCGACGACGGTGCCCGCCCCTCCCCGCAGGTCGGCGGAGCCGGCTCTCCGGGATGCGATGGGCCACGCGCGACAGTTCGGGCGATGGTGCCCCGGGTGGCGCCGCGAGATCGGCAGCCACGCTCCCTGCGCGTCGCGGCAGGCGACCGGGCCGGCACGGGAAAGGTCGGTTCCGCCGGCCTCCTTGGAACGCCCTCCCCGGCCGGGCGCTGCCCGCGGCAAGAGCCGGTTCCCGGAAGCTGGGGTGTGGCCCCTCTGGCGGATCGGCGATTGAGGATGTAGGGGGGTCGATGGCTGACGAATCCGGCCTCGCCGCGCAGCGCAGACAGGACCGCCTTATGCCCCGCCCCGCCCGCATGCTCCTCTCCGTCGCTGCGATCGGCCTCGCCGTCGCGTCTCCGGCGGGCGCGCAGGCGCCGATGCAGCCGGTGAGCCCCTCCGAGGGGCGGGCCCTGCGCGCCGCCTGCGCCGTGGATGCGCCGAAGCTGTGTCCCGACCAGTCGGACGATGCCGCCCTGCTCCAGTGCCTGAAGGACCAGCGCGAGGAGGTGCTAGCCCCCTGCAAGGCCGCCATCGCCGCCTTCGTCGCCCGGCTGCGCCGCAACTGAGCCTCGGTCGGCGGGGGGCAGGCGCCCCGTCCGCCCTGCTGCGCATGCCGGCAACGGGCGCGGTCGTCTGCCCCGCGGGTTCCGCCGGCGCTTGTCGTCTGACCGCCGGGGCCTGTCCTCAGCGCCCCTCCGTCCCCCGCTGCATCGCAAAGAACCGCCCCGGACCAAAGGACGCGCGCTTCGGCGTTGCAATAAATGCGGCAGGCGCCTTCACTTGGCGGTGCGATCCAGGAGCCCGCTGCCGTGCCGATTCTGCCCCCGTCCTCTTCCGCGCCCCTCGAAACGCCCCTGCTGCGCGCCATCCGCGACGCCCACGCGCGGTTCGTGTCGCTGGACGAGGGCGAGGTCGCCTCCTACATCCCGGAGCTGGGCAAGGCCGATCCCGACCAGTTCGGCATCGCCGTCGCCACCACCGATGGCTACGTCTACGAGACCGGCGACACGGCGGTTCCCTTCACCATCCAGTCCATCTCCAAGGCCATCGTCTTCGCTCTCGCCCTCGACATGCTCGGCCCGGAGCGGGTGGAGGCGACGATCGGCGTGGAGCCAAGCGGCGAGGCGTTCAACTCCATCCGCCTGAAGGCCGACAACCGGCCGTTCAATGCCATGGTGAACGCCGGCGCCATCGCCTGCTGCGGCCTCATCGCCGATGCGGCGGGGGACGAGGCGTTCGAGCTTATCCGCTCCACCCTGGGGCGGTTCGCCGGGCGCACGCTGGGGGTGGACGAGGCGGTGTTCGAATCCGAGCGCCAGACCGGCGACCGCAATCGCGCCATCGCCTATCTCCTGCGCACCTACGGCGGCGTGCGCGGCGAGGTGGACCATGTGCTCGACACCTACTTCCGGCAGTGCTCCGTGCTGGTGAACGCCCGCGATCTCGCGGTGATGGGCGCCACCTTCGCCAACCACGGCGTGAACCCCGTCACCGGCGAGCAGGTGGCCTCCAACTATGCGGTCGCCCGCACGCTGGCGGTGATGATCTCCTCCGGCATGTACGACTTCGCCGGAGAGTGGATCTACCGCGTGGGCGTGCCGGCCAAGAGCGGTGTCGGCGGCGGCATCCTTGCCGCTTTGCCCTCCCAGCTCGGGCTCGGCGTGTTCTCGCCCCGGCTCGACGCCCACGGCAACAGCGTGCGCGGCATCCGCACCTGCGCGGCGCTGTCGGAGGCGTTCGACCTGCACCTGCTCTCGCGCCGGGACGACGTGCGCACCAGCGTGGCGGCGGACTACGACTTCCGCACCGTGCCGCCCAAGCCCGGCCGCCAGCCCCATGCCCAGGCGATCCTGCAGGCCCGCTCCGGCGCCATCCGCGTGCTGGAGCTGGCGGGCAAGCTCTCGCTCGCCACCATGGACTACGTGACCCGCCGCCTCACCGACCCCGCGAGCGTCCCCGAATTCCTCATCCTCAACCTGCACCGGGTCTCCACCATCACCGATGCGGGCCTGCGGCTGCTCACCGGCATGCTGAAGGGCCAGCTGCCGCCCTCCACCACCGCCGTCATCGCCGGCGTGGACGTGGCCGCCCCGCTCGGCGCGCAGCTGCGCGCGCTCAGGGACGAAGGCGTGCGGGTGCGCATCTTCCCGAGCTACGACGCGGCGGTGGAATGGGCGGAGGACCAGATCGTCTATCGCCACGGCGGCTTCGCCCAGGTGGGGGTGGAGGCCGACCTGAGCCGGCAGGCGCTGCTCGCCGGCCTCTCGCCGGAGGAGATCGCCGACCTCGCCCGCCTCGGCACGCGGGTGAGCTTCCCGGTTGGCACGCGCATCCTCGCGGCCAGCGACGCTTCCTCCCACGTCTATTTCCTGCTGCGCGGCATGGCGAGCGCCCATTCGGTGGCGGACGCCCGCCTCGCCACGTTCGCGCCGGGCATGGTGTTCGGCGAGCTGGCGCTGATCGACGAGCCCCGCACCGCGGACATCTTCGCCGACACGGAGGTGGTGTGCCTGGAGCTGACGCGCGACCAGTTCCACGCCTTCGCCGGGCTGCATCCGGCCGGGGCGGACCGCATCATCCGCAACCTTGCCGTGCTGCTCGCGGGGCGCATCCGCATGGCGACGGCCCGCATCGACATGCTCACCAACTGACGTTGCGGCCGGCGGCGGACGGGCGGCTGGATTGCCGCGCCCGGTTCTGCGACATGTTGTCCTAGGGCAAGACGTCCTGAGGCAGGACGTCGCATAAAACCCTTTACACCCCCCCGGCACGCCCGCACTCTCTGACCAAAAGCAGAAGGCGGCCCTCAGGGCCCCTCAGGGAGTGAGACCATGGCCAATGTTATCGATCAGCCGGCGCCAGCCGTGTCGAGAGCGCCCGTCGTCCGGGCCATCACGTTCGCGGATGTGAAGGCGTCGCTGCTCGCCGGCGTGCAGGATTTCAACCGCGCGCCGGCCATCGGCGCCTTCTTCGGCGCCATCTATGCCTTCGGCGGCATCCTCATCCTGTCCTGCGTGTTCGCGCTCGACATCGGCTATCTGGCCTATCCGCTGTTCGCCGGCTCGGTGCTCATCGGCCCGTTCGTGGCGGCCGGCCTCTATGACGTGAGCCGGGAGATCGAGGGAGGCCGCACGCCCACCTTCAGCCATGTGATGTCCACCGTCTTCGCGCAGCGCCAGCGTGAGCTGGGGTGGATGGCGTTCGTCACCATCTTCGCCTTCATCATCTGGATGTACCAGGTGCGGCTGCTGCTCGCCCTTTTCCTCGGCTTCGCCTCCTTCGGCACGCTGAAGGAGTTCATCCAGGTGGTGCTGCATACCCCGGACGGGCTGAGCTTCCTCGCGGTGGGCCACGTGGTGGGCGCCGCGCTCGCGCTCGGGCTGTTCTCCATCACGGTGGTGTCGTTCCCGCTGCTGATGGACCGCGACGTGGACGTGGTCACCGCCATGATCACCAGCGTGCAGGCGGTGCTGATGAGCCCCGGGCCGATGATCGCCTTCGGCGTGACGGTGGTGGCGCTGCTCGTCGTCGGCGCGCTGCCCTGCCTGCTGGGGCTGGTCGTGGTGCTGCCGGTGCTGGGGCACGCCACCTGGCACCTGTACCGCCGCGCGGTGCAGCCGGCGGACTGAACTCCCAACCGGGGTGCGCAGGAACGGCGCATCCCGCAGCTTCACCCAACGGGCGGCCCTGCCTTCCACGGCGGGCCGCCCGCTTCGTTTAAGGGGCCGGCCCGCCGGCGCGACGCCGGTGAAATCTCCACGGAGACAAGCCGCGCACGCGCGTCCGTTGCCGGCGCGAGCCGGCAGAAGTCCGAGGCTGAGGGCGCCTACGATGAGGTTGCGGCCGGATGAGGCTGCGGCCGGATGCGGCGCCACGGCATGAGATCGCCAGCACGGGCCGCGCTGCGGATGGAGCGGATTCCCGGCTCGGATCGGCTCGTCAGCCACGTGTCTTCGCAGCGCTTCCTGCGCGCGTCGCTGTCCACCGCGCCTTGGTGATGGGCGCGGCGCGCGCCGTCACGACCGACGCTTGGGCTTTTCCAGCTGCGATACCGTGGGCCCGGCCTCGGTCGGCTCGTCCTCATCCGGCTTCGTCCCGGCGGCTTTTGCCTTCGCGAGCTTGGCCTTGACCGGTTTGACCTTGGCGGATTTGAGCTTGTTCGACTTGGCCTTGGCCGGCTTGGCCTTGGCGGCCTTGCCGCTATCCGGCCCCGCCTTCCCGATCCCGGCCTGATCGAGCTTGGCCGCGACCGGCACGGGGCCGGCCGCTTCTCCTCCCGGCTCGCGTCCGGCAAGCTTCGCCTCGTCGGCCTTCGCCTTTTCCGGCTTGGCCTTTTCCGGCTTGGCCTTGGCCGCCGGCGCCTTGCCGACCTTGGCCTTGGCGCCGGCAGGATCGGCAGCGGCTGATTCGGCCGCCGGGCGCGCCTCCTCGCCCACGTCCCGTCCGGCAGACGACCGGTCCCGTGCCTCCGTCAGGTCCGGGACGGCCGCCGCCTTGTCGTTCTTTCCGTTGCCCGCCTTGGCTTTGGCGCGCTTCGGCCGGGCACCATCCGCATCCTGCGTCCCAGCGGCCTGCCGCTCGCCGGCGTCCGACGCGACCGGCGCGGCAATGGTCCGGGCGGCCTTGCCACCCGACATCTTCTTGGGATGGCCGGCCTTTTCGGCGGGTGCGGTGGTGTCCGGCGCCGGCGCGGCGGAGGCGGAACCGCCGCCCGGCGGCACGATCTCGCCGGCCGTCCCGGCAGCGCCGGTCCGGTCCGCGTTCTTGCCCTTGGCGGCCTTCGCCTTCTTCGGCGCGGCGGCGTCCAGATCCGCCGGCGAACGGCCCGGCTTGCCGTCCTTGCCGCGGGCGCCCGCCTCTTCCGACTTCTCGCTCTGCTTGGCCGCCCACTGGCGGGCCATGACACCGCCGAAGGCCCGGATGAGCTCGGACAGGTCCTCCTCCTGAACGGCGGCGGCGGCGCTGTCGATGGAGAACCAGAACCCGTAACGCTGGAACCGCTCCGGCCATTTCTGCAGCGAGCGCTTCACCTTGAGCGGAAACACCAGCACGTCGCACAGCACGGAACGCGTGCCGAGCCGCTTCTCGTAGGTGTAGAGGCCCAGCGGCTCGCGCGAGATCACGCCCACGAGCCCAGCCTCCTCATAGGCCTCCCGCGCCGCCGTCTTTGGCGGGGTGAGGCCCTTGATGGGCCAGCCCTTGGGGATCACCCAGCGGCGCGTCTCGCGGGAGGTGATGAGGCGGATCTGCACCTCGCCGTCGCGGCGCACGCGATAGGGCAGAGCGGCGTACTGGACGCGCCGTCCCGTCGATGCGCCGGCCACCGGCGGCATCTGCCAACCCCAGCGAGAGGACATGAGCTTACCCGCGACAGGCCCCTTGGACGGGGAGGTGAGTTGCTTCGCCTCCGTGCATACGCCGGAAACCGCAGCGTCGCACCCGATTCGGTCAATATTCCTGCTGCACTGCGGCGTCGCGCCGGGCAGGGCCGCGGCGCGACGCGCGGGCTCAGCGCGGCTCGGCCTCGTAGACCACCACCATGCGGGCGCGCATCTCCACCTCGCCCGCCTCCACCGGCACGCTCATGCGGGCGGCCTCGGCCTTCATCATCATGGGCGCGGGCATCACCGGCACGCCGGCCGGCCCCTCGGGCTGGATGGATGTGATGCGCGTGAGCCGCAGGCCGGCCGCCTCGGCGAGCACGCGCGCCTGCTCCATGGCATCCTTGACGGCGGCCACCCGCGCCTCGCGCTCGATCTTCTCCGGCTCGGCGAGGGAGAAGGAGAGGCCCGACGCCTGGTTCGCGCCCGACTGCACCGCCTTGTCCAGGAGCGGGCCGAGCCTGGCGAGGTCGCGCACCGTCACGCGCACGCCGTTGCGCACCTCGAAGCCGGCGAGCTTCGGCGGCTCTCGCGAGCCCTGCTGCGGGTAGACGTACTGGGGCTGGATGGAAAAGTTGGAGGTGGCGATGTCGTTGGCCGGGATGCCCTGCGCCTTGAGCGCGGCGATCACCTCGGTCACCGCCTTGGAATTGGCGGCAAGGGCGTCGTCCGCGGTCTTGGCGGTGGAGACGGTGCCGGTGGTGAGGACCGCCATGTCCGGCGGCGCGGTCATCCGCGCCTCGCCCACCACGGTGAGCGTGGCGGCCGCGGCCGGCCCGCCGCTCAGCAGCGCAAGGGCCACCGCCGACGCGAACATGCGGCGCCGCGCGCGCGGAGCTGACGCCGGGGCGGACGGAAGATGAGGCATGATCGGGAACCCTTCGCTGTTTCAGGACCTTGTCCGCGCCGCAGACGACCCTGCGAAGGCGGCGCCATTGCGGCGGACACGGGCAGCCCGGCGGGCATCCACGCCTTTTGCACGCTCTCGCGGCGCGCCGTGCCGCCGATGCGGTTGTTCGCCGGCGGTGGGATTGCTACAGCAGCTTTCCAAGGCCGACCCGTTTCCGCGGCGCCGTGCCGGGCCTGTAGCTCAATGGTTAGAGCTGACCGCTCATAACGGTCTGGTTGGGGGTTCGAGTCCCTCCGGGCCCACCAATAAAATCAGATAGCTACAAGGATTTTGCGGTCTCCTTCATGGTCGCATCGAAGCCGTCACTCCCCGAGCGCGCGGAGAAGGCAGGAGCGCGAGGTCATCACGTGTCCCGCCGGCGCCGATCGGAATTGCGCGCGGTCGCCTTGCTGTCCCACCGCATCCTTCCCCCGCTTCGTGGTGAAGCTGTCGTCAGCGACGATATCGAACCCCAAGCCCGCTAGGCCGCGTCGAAGCTCAACACGGCCGCACTCGTTATGCGCTCGCGCAGCCGGGGAACGACGAAGTCGACAAACGCACGAAGCTTCAGCGGCAGCCGGTTCTGCTTGTCGTAGACGAGATGCACAGGCCGCGGCGGGGGTGCAAAGGCATCGAGCACGATGACGAGCTTGCCGTTCCGGACGTGATCGAACACCTGGTAGGAAACCGCTCGGACGAGGCCCGCGCCGGATAGAGCGGCTTCAATCGCCGCATCGATGGTGTTGACGCTGAGCCGCGAGCGAAACGAGGCGGCGACGTCGACGCCATCGGCCTGAAAATCCCAGGTGCTCAGCGCGGACACGCTCTGGAACGAGATCACGCGGTGCCGCGCAAGGTCATCGAGCGTCGCGGGGATCCCGTTCGAGGCCAGGTAATCGGGGCTTGCGCACACCACATGCCGCACCGTTCCGAGCCGGGAGGCAATCAGGCTGCTGTCCGGCAGGGCGCCGATGCGGAGCGCGACATCGACCTGATCATCCAGGAAATGCGTGACCCGATCCGTGAAGACAAGACCGACCGCCACTTCGGGATAGGCATCCAGGAAGCGCGTCACCACCGGCAGAACGTGGAGCCGGCCGAACATGATCGGCGCGGTCACAACAAGTTCGCCCTTCGGCTCGGTGTACTCCCCCGCGGCGGCACGCTCCGCCTCGGTCAACTGCTCCAGAATGGCTTTCGCGGCCGTGACGTATGACCGCCCCGTCGGCGTCAGCTCCAGGCCCTTCGCCGACCGCACCAGCAGCGTCGCCTTCAGGTGATTTTCCAGCTCGGAGACCCTGCGGCTGACCGTCGCCAGCGGCAGCCCGAGCTTCCGGCTCGCCTTCGACAAGCTCCCGCTCTCCACCGCCGAGAGCAGCACCGACATGGCTTCCAGGCGATCCATGGCCTTCCAGGGAATGGGAGGGTCTTTCCCAATTTTAGCGTCTTCCGCCCGATTTTGGAAAGCCCCACAAATGCAGTCATCAAGGCGGCGCCGGCGCGGCGCCCGAGCCCGGATCGACAAGGGGTCAATTCAATGAACAGCCGGATCTACCACCGCACCGCCGTCGTGAACGGGCGAAAGGTCTTCTACCGCGAGGCCGGTGATCCCGCGGCGCCAACGATCCTGCTGCTGCACGGCCTTCCGACGAGCAGCCAGATGTTCCGGGACCTGATGCCCGCCCTGGCGGACGCCTTTCACCTCGTCGCCCCCGACTACATCGGCTTCGGCCATTCGGATGCTCCGCCGCGCGACACCTTCAGCTATACCTTCGACAATCTGGCGGCCCATGTCGAAGGACTCGTCGATGTCCTGGGGCTGACCTCGTACATCCTCTACATGCAGGATTACGGCGGTCCGGTCGGCTTTCGCCTGTTTACGCGCCGCCCTGCACAGGTGAGCGGCTTCATCATCCAGAACGCCAATGCCTATCTCGAGGGTGTGGGCGAGGCGCCCAGGCAGGCGCTGTTGCCGCTGTGGGAGAACCGTACGCCGGAAACCGAGAAGGCGGCGCGCGAATTCGTCAGCCTGGAAGGCACGAAATTCCACTGGCTGGTGGGCGCAAAGGAACCGGAAGCCATCAATCCGGACAACTGGGTGCTCGATCAGGCGCTGCTCGATCGACCTGGCACACAGGACTATCAGGTCGACCTCCTCGAGAACTACAAGAGCAACATCGCGCTCTATCCGCAGTGGCAGGCGGCTTTCCGCGAGCACCAGCCGAAGACGCTGATCGTCTGGGGCAGGCACGACCCGTTTTTCATCCCGCCCGGCGCCCGCGCCTATCTGGGCGACCTGCCCGACGCGAAGCTGGTCTGGCTCGACAGCGGCCACTTCGTGCTCGACGAGAATGCCGCGCAGGTCGCTGCCGAGATCAAGGCGGTGTTTGCCGCCCCGCGCGGCAACGGCTGATCCCGCCATTCGGGCCCTCCAGCATCGAGGATCTCAGGTCATGGACAGACGCCTGCTCACGCTGGCTCTCGGCACGTTCGCGCTGGGAACCGACAGCTTCGTAATCGCCGGCGTGCTGCCGGAGATCTCGCGCGCCTTCGGCGTCGGCATCGGCGCCGCGGGCCAGATGACGACGGTCTATGCGATCACCTACGCCGTCCTGGCGCCGACGATCGCAGCGCTCGCCGGATCGGTCGCCCGCAAGCGTCTTCTTCTCGCGGGCCTGTCGCTGTTCGTGGTGGCCAATCTGGCGACGGCCGTTTCCCCGACATTCGCAATTGCCCTGCTGACACGGGCGGTCGCGGGCCTCGGCGCCGCGATGTTCTCGCCCACCGCAATGGGGGCGGGTTCCATGCTTGTGCCGCCGGAGCGCCGGGGCTTCGCGCTCGCCGTCATCGTGGCCGGCCTGACGACGGCCACCGCGCTGGGCTCGCCGACGGGCGCCGTGATCGGCGGCCTCGGCGACTGGCGGTGGACGATGGTCTTCGTCGCGGCGCTCGGGACTGCATCCTGTCTCGGCGTCTGGGCATTCCTGCCGGAGATGCCGCTGCCGCCCGCGGTTACGCTTCGCCAGCGCCTCGCGCCGCTTGCCGACGCCCGTATCGGACTGACGCTCGCGACGACGCTGCTCGCCATGAGCGGGATCTTCATCCCGTACACCTATTTTGCCGTCGTCTTCGACCGTGCCATCGGCGGCAGCCCTGCGATGATCGGCGGCCTGCTGGTGATGTGGGGGATCGCGGGAACGGCCTCCAACCTGCTTGCGGGTCGCCTGATCGACAGGATCGGGTCACGCAAGGTCGTCGTCGCGATGCTGACGGTGCTGATCGTCAACACCGCGCTGATGCCCTGGTCGAGCGCCAACGCCTGGACGGCCGTTCTGGCCATTGCCATCTGGGGCGCCTGCGGCTGGGGCATCCTGGAGCCGCAGCAGCATCGTCTGGTGACGCTGGCGCCCGCGATCGCCCCCATCGTGGTCGGCCTCAACACCTCGTGCACCTATTTCGGCGTCACGACCGCGGGCATCGTCGGCGCGCTGGGCCTCCGGGCACTCAGCGGCCATGACCTCGGCTTCGTCGGCGCGGGTCTTCTCGGAGCCGCCTTCCTGGTTTCGGAGCTCGCAGCCCGGCGCATCGCCACCGTCGCACGCCTCTCGGTTCCGGCGGATTCGGCCTGCAAGGGCTGACCGACGATCAATCTCACGGTGATCCGCAGCCCCTCCGAAAGGCCCTGCCCCGCCGCGTGAGGAAGGAGGTGCCTGGGCGCATTTTCGCGCGGGCCAGAACCACTGGCAGGGCGATGCTGCCGAGCGCCGTGCCTCATCAACCGGGTGCGGTGGAACGGGGATCGCCGAGCGTGCCCAGCCTCACCTCGCGCGGCCGCCATTTTGCGCCTGAACCACAGGCGGATACGCCTGGAGCATCCGCCGGTGATGCTGCCATTCCCGGACGGGACGTGGCTCCAGCCGCACCCATGAAAAGAGCGCGGGCTGGACAGGGATGAAGGCTCCACAGGCGCGCGGCTATAGCCGGGCCTCACGGATGCACGGCAAAGTCGGTTCCCGGTTGTGGGACCGGCCCCATCTGGGGTGGGTGGTGGGTCACGAAAAGTCTGGGATTTGAGAGCTGGCACCCGCCGACAGCCGCCAGCATTGCGGCCATGATCACCACTCGCCCCAGCCTGACCATTCGCACCCCCTGCCTTGACGATGCAACCATAGCGTTACATTCGCCGCGGAACATGCGACGAAGTAGCATAGCGCAAATCTTCAACCGGGCGTGGGGGCGCCGACGGTCGCGCCCTCCTCCGCCTGATCCCGGCAAAGTCCGAACCGGGCACTCCAAGCGCACCGCCGGGATTTGAAGTATTCTTCGCCGCTATCGCCTAGGCTCCCAACCATCAGACTGATCTTAAATAGTATTCTTGAATGGCTGTCCGCCCCTCCGGCCCGCGGCGTTCGCGGAGGCCCGGGCACGTTCGGCGGCGCGCCTCGGCCTCCCTCAGCTCCCGATCCTGCCTTCGCGGCCATTGCTAGGTTCCGGCGCGCCGCCTGATTGACGCTTGACCCGGACGGCAAAGCCGCCCCTATGGAACGGACATGCGGCCATACCGGGAGGGGCATCGGGTGGGCAAGGAGGGCGCTGCTGCGGGGGCGCGGGTGCGCGGGTTCGGGGCTGGGTGAGGGCGACCGTGACACCCGTCACCGACATCTACCTCTATACGGGCCCAGCGGTCTCGGTGATCTTCGCCGCAGCCTTCCTCGGCGCATGGCTGTTCCAGAGGTCTCGCCGCTACATCCTGCTGTTCACGGCGACCTTCCTGACGTTCGCCATGGCCTCGCTCTCGCAGATGCTGGGCATTCCGTCCGATACCGGCCACAACACCATGGTGGCAGGAACGCTCTATACGCTCGCCATCCTGTTCCTGATCAAGGGCGTATGGGCGCGGCTGGGCGTGAAGGAAGGAGAACTCCTCCTCTTTTTAATCGCCGCGATCCTGATGGCGTTGAAATATTACTTCTTCTACATCCAGCGCGATCTGGTGATGCGCATCTACGTGCAGCACTTCGGCTTCGGCCTCATGTTCCTGGTCGCGGCGGTCTGCATCGCCCGGGCGGGACCGCAACGGGGGCTCGACCGGCTGATCTTCTGGCTCATCCTTATTTTCGGCCTGCATTTTTTCCCGCGCACCATCCTCACCATGTCGGTGTCCCAGGAGATCTATTCCATGGACGCGTCCCGGCCGGGGTTCGACATGAAGGCCGCGGGGCCGATCTTCCGCCACTCGCCGTTCTGGCAGGTGCTGAACTTCACCCTGCTCATCAGCACGTTCCTCATCTCGCTGACCTTGCTGGGCGCAGTGGTGGGGGACGTGATCGAGGAATTGCGGCGGGAAGGGGCGGTCGATCCGCTGACGGGCATCGCCAACCGCCGCAGCTTCCTCGTCCGGGCGGAGGCCGCCGCCAACCGGTCGCCGGAGGCCATGAGCGTCGTCTATTGCGACGTCGATCATTTCAAGAGCATCAACGACAGGTTCGGCCATGCCGCGGGCGACCGGGTGCTGGTCGAGTTCGCCCTCCTGCTGGAGGCCAAGACGCGCCCGCGGGACGTGGCGGCGCGCCTGGGCGGAGAGGAGTTCGTCGTCCTGCTCCCGAGGACAGGCAGGAGGGGAGCCGCCGAGTTCGCGGAGCGCCTGCGCCAGGCGGTGGAGCTCACGCGTTTCTCGGGCCTGCCGAACCATGTGACGGTCACCGCGAGCTTCGGCGTCGCCGAATGGCGGACCGGGGAACAGCTGATCGAGGTGATGCATCGGGCGGACCGGATGCTCTATGCCGCGAAACGCAACGGCCGCAATCAGGTCGCGGTCGACACGGAACTGACGGCCGACGAGGCCTGACCCCGGCCAGCCGTCGGTGCGCAGCGCCCTTCTCCCATCCACGTCACCAGCAGTTCCCCGTCACGATCCGTGGCACCTGCGCCGAGGGCCGCTCCTCCGGCGCGACATTCCCAGCGGCGTATGTGGGAAGCATGGGGCACGGACGAAGCGCGATCGGCTCGCGGGCCGCGCCGGGCCTGTCCGCGTGGTCCCGGTCCGGGGCGCGGGCGAGCGCGCGTTGGCCGCGCAGGCTCAGCGCCACCGGCTCACGAGGCGCAGAGCGCCCCACGCCCCCAGCAGGGTGATGGCCATCTGGCCGGCCAGGGCAACGCCCATCCGGAAGCCGCCTGCGGCGGCCAGCGACGACGACCCGTCCATGAACGGCGAGAGCAGCATCACCATCACCGCGCCGCCGAGCGGGGCCACGACGAGCGCGCCGACACATGCGATGACGATGTTCACGATCCAGCCGAGGACGCCTCGCTTCTTCGTCCAGGCCTCATGGACGGCGACGACCACGGCGCCCACGAGAACGGCGCCCGCGATGACGATCGAGCCACCGACGCTGTCCAGCGGAATGGCGCCCGTCCCCTGCAGCAGCAGGATGCTGATGATGGCAGCCAGCAAGATGTACGGCATGGGGTGATCCCCGCGGTGCGGATGGCGTCGGACTGTGCGGGCGCCGCCATTCACATGGCCCACCTGCTCGCGCGACCTTCGGCACCGGCACCGGCTCGGCCGCACCGGCGGATCATGCGCCTGCCGGCGCGGCCAGGCCACAGCTTTCGCCGGCGGTGCCGGTGCCGCCGCCCGTGCGGGCCGGAGCGGCTTGCCTCGCGCGCTCACCCCTCCCGGGCGCGGATGTCCAGAAGGCGCAGGGCGTTGGCGGTCACCAGAACGGTGGCGCCGGTGTCGGCGAGGATCGCGGGCCACAGGCCGGTGATGCCGGCGATGGTCGTGACCAGGAACACTGCCTTCAGCCCCAGCGAGATGGCGATGTTCTGGTGGATGTTGCGCATGGTCCGCAACGACAGGTCGAACATGGCGGCGATGTCGCGGACCCGTCCATGCAGCACGGCGGCGTCCGCCGTCTCCAGCGCCACGTCGGTACCGCCACCCATGGCGATGCCGATGTCCGCGGCGGCGAGGGCCGGCGCGTCGTTGATGCCGTCACCCACCTTGGCCACCACCGCGCCCGACTGCCGCAGCCCGGCGACGATGCGCTGCTTGTCCTGCGGCAGCAGGCCCGCCTGCACCTCGATGCCGAGGGCCCGGCCGATGGCGGCGGCGGTGCGGGGGTTGTCGCCGGTGAGCATGAGGACGCGCAGCCCCCGCTCCCGCAGCGCGGCAAGGCCGGCGGCCGCATCCGGGCGCGGCTCGTCGCGCATGGCGATGGCGCCCGCGAGGGCCCCGTCGACGAGCAGCACGGAGACCGTCTTGCCCGCGTCGTTGAGCGTGGCGAGGCGGTCTGAGAAGGCCGCGTCGGGCACGCCCTGCTCCGCGATCGCGGAGGCCGCGCCGAGGAACACATCCCGCCCCTCCACGCTGGCGCGCACGCCCTTGCCGGCGAGGGCGCGGGCATCGCCCGCCGCCGGCACCGTCACGCCGTCCGCCGCCGCCCGGTCCAGGATCGCGCGCGCCAGCGGGTGGCTGGAACCGGTCTCCAGCGCTGCCGCGAGGCGCAGCACCTCGGCTTCGGGCAGGCTCACGCCCAGGATATCGGTCACCTGCGGCCGGCCCTCGGTGAGCGTGCCGGTCTTGTCGAGGCAGACGACGTTCACCTTGCCCGCCGTCTCCAGCACCGCCCCGCCCTTCATGAGCAGCCCGCGCCGCGCGCCCGCGGACAGTCCGGAGGCGATGGCCGCGGGGGTCGAGATCACCAGCGCGCACGGGCAGCCGATGAGGAGAATGGCAAGGCCGCGATAGATCCATTCCTCCCACGCGCCGCCCAGCAGCAGCGGCGGCACGAGGGCCACCAGCGCGCCGAGGACGACCACGGCCGGGGTGTAATAGCGCGAGAAGCGGTCGATGAAGCGCTCCGTGGGGGCACGCGCCTCCTGCGCCTCCTCCACCAGCTTCACCACGCGGGCGATGGTGTTGTCGCGGGCAGCGGCGGTGACGCGCACGGTGAGCGCAGCCTCGCCGTTGACGGTGCCGGCGAACACGCCGGCGCCGACGCCCTTGGTGACCGGCGCGCTCTCGCCCGTGACCATGCTTTCGTCGATGCCGCCGGCGCCGGCGACGATCTCGCCGTCCGCGGCGATCCGGTCGCCCGGGCGCGCGAGGATGACGTCGCCGACGGCCAGCCCCGCCGCATCCACCTCCACGAAGCCCTCGCCGCGCCGGACGAGCGCCGTCTTCGGCATCAGCGCCGCCAGCGCGCGGATGCCGTCGCGGGCGCGCCCGGCCGCGAAGCCCTCCAGCAATTCGCCGACGAGGAAGAGGAACACGACGGCCGCCGCCTCCTCGGCCGCGCCGATGATGACGGCGCCCACCGCCGCAACCGTCATCAGCATCTCGATGGTGAAGGGCATCCCGTTGGTGGCGGCGGCAAAGGCGCGCCGCGCGATGGGCACCAGCCCCACCAGCATGGCGGCGATGAACAGCGCCGTCTGGGCTTGCGGCAGCACGAGGCCGGAAGCGAAGGCGGCGAGGAAGGCCGCACCGCTCGCCAGCGTCAGCCGCACCTTGGGGCTGGACCAGAACGCGGCCGGCGTTCCGGCCGATGGGGGCGCGGCGTGGTCGTGGTCGCGGCCGGCATGGCTGTGCCCCGCGTGGTCGTGGCCAGCATGGTCATGCGCTCCGTGCTCATGCCCGTCATGGTCGTGACCGTCATCGTCATGGCCGGCATGCCCGCCGCAGCACGGCGCCACGGCGGAGGCCGACGCCTCGCCTGCATCCGCGAGCAGCTCGTAGCCCATGGGCCTCAGGCGCGGCGCCAGCGCCGAGAGGTCGGCATCCGGCCGGTGGCGCACCACGAGCGTGCCGCTGGCAACCGACACGCTGGCCTCCACCACGCCATCGAGACGGCGGGTCGCCACCTCGATCTTCGCGGCGCAGGCCGCGCAATCCATGCCGGTCACGCGGAAGCGCGTCCGGGCCTCCGGGGCGTTCATCATGCAACCCTTCCCTTTGTCACCGGCGCACCCTAGATGCTCTAGTGACTAGAGGAGCAAGCCCCATGTCCGGCACCGTCGCAGCGGCGTTCACCATCGGCGAGGCGGCCCGCGCCAGCGGGGTGAAGGTGCCCACCATCCGCTTCTACGAGCAGGCCGGCCTGATCCCGGAGCTGGTGCGCACGCAGGCCAACCGGCGGCTCTACGGCCCGGCGGAGGTGCGGCGGCTCGTCTTCATCCGCCACGCCCGCGAGCTGGGGTTCGAGCTCGACGCCATCCGCGCCCTGCTTTCCCTGCAGGACCGTCCGGACCAGTCCTGCGCCGAGGCCGACGCCATCGCCAGCGCGCGGCTGGAGGAGGTGCGCCAGCGGATCTCGTTCCTCAAGGCGCTGGAGGCCGAGCTGGCGCAGATGGTGCGCGCCTGCGCCCATGGGCGCGTCGCCGAGTGTCGTGTCATCGAGACGCTGTCCGACCACGGCCAGTGCAGCTTCCACGCGGCGGAGGCCCCGGCGGGCGCCGCGAAAGGGCCGCCGAAGCCGAAGGCGCGCGCCCGCAGCAAGGCCACGGCTGGCCGGGGCGACGCCTGACTGAGGCGGCGGCGTGGCCCGTCAGTAGGAGAGGAAGGCGCCGGCGAACACGCCCTGCGCACGGTCGTCGCCGGCCAGCTTCCAGCGGTACTGGAGCGTCAGGTCGATGTAGGAGCGCGGCGCGGAATATTCGTCCTCGTTGAACCAGTAGCGGGCCGTCAGCCCGGGTCCGGCACCGAGCGCGAACGGCGTCGCATAGGCTGTGTCATAGCCGCCGCCGATGGCCAGATACGGCCACAGCACCAGATGGTCGGACAGCGCATCCATGCGGAACGCCTGGCCGTAGCGCCCCTCGAAGGTGGCGATCGTCTCCGGCAGGCTGACGAAATAGTTGTAGTCCGCATAGATCTGCCACGCGCGCCAGGTGTCCACGTCCACCCGCAGGTCCGTGCCCTCCCCCCGCGACCAGGCGGCGCGCAGCAGGAGATCCTCGCGCGCATATTGGCCGACGGGGAAGAGATAGGAGATCTCGAACACGAGATTCTCGTTCTTGATCGGCTTCCACCGCGCACCCACCGATCCCTGGATCGTATCGAACCCGGTCGGGCCGCCGGCGTCGGCATAGAGCGTGCCGAAGCCGCGGACGAACAGCTCGAAGATGGAGCCGTCGCGGTAGCCGATCCCCGGCGGCCGCCAGAAGATCTCGCCGCCGGCGCCCACCGTGTTGCTGGCGCCGGGGGACGGCGGCGCGAGATAGGAGCCTGGGGCGACGCCGACGGGACCATAGTTCACCGAAGCATAGGCGCCCCATGTGCGCGTCAGCTCCGACACCTGCCGGCGCAGGCCGAACAGATATTGCGGATCGACCGCGAGCTTGCCCTCGCGCGCCTCGTCGATGGCCGACTTCAGGTAATCCACCGCCTCGGCGTTGTGGTAGGTGCGGCGGGCATTGGTGGCCGCCTCGATCAGGGTGGTGCCGCGCAGGCCCCAGCGGCCGTTGGCCTCGGAGAAATAGGCGTAGGCGAGATCGTCCTCTCCCGCCTGGCTGGCCAGAACGGCGAGGTCCACCGCCTTCATGCCGCGCAGGGCGCCGCTCTCGTAGGCGGACAGGAACAGCTGCCGCGCCTCGTCCTTCCGGTCGAGCTGCGCGAGCACGCCGATGCGCGCGGAGAGCATCGCCATGCGCTCCTGCGCCGTGCGGGCGCCGGCTGCGGCGCGGGTGAAGGCGGCCAGCGCCGCCTCCCGGTCCTCCAGCGCGAGATAGGCATATCCGAGCCGCGCCTGCACCTCGTAGCTGTCCTCGCCGGCATAGGGCTGGAGCGCCCAGATGGCGAGCTCTGGCTGCTTGGCCGACAGCGCCGCATCGGCGAGCGAAAGCCGCACCGGGCGCACCTGCGCGGGGGGCAGCTTGCCGGATGCGAGCAGCTGGCGCGCCTCGTCGCGCGCCGCCGCGTGCTGGCCGCCGGCGAGGAGCGCGTTCAGCAGCAGCAGGCGATAGTTGATGTTGCCCGGCTCGGCGGCCAGCGCGCGACGGGCCTCGCGGATGGCGCCGCCGTAATCCTTGCGGCCGAACGCGGCGTAAGCGGCGGTAGCGGCAGCGTAGCCGGGCGCCGAAGGGTTGAGGGCGGCCAGCGCGGCACCGGGCGGCGCCTGCGCCGGCCACAGGCTGCACGCCGGGCCGTAAGGCGTCTCGACGCACTTCTGGAACGGAACCGGCAGGCTCTGCCACGCCTTGGCCGAGACCATGCCGGGGGTCTTGATCTGCTGGCGCGCGGCGCGCAGCCGCAGCGCCACCGCAGGATCATCCGGCGTCCCCGTCGCCTCCAGGATGCGGATCGCCCGCTCGGGATGGCCGGCGGCGATGGCGGCGTCGGCGATCACGATCCGCACCTCGCGGCCGGTGGCGCCGGTGAGCACCTCATCCTCCAGCGCGGCGTCGAAATCGGCCTCCGCCTCGGCGATGCGGCCCTGACGCTCGCGCAGGTAGCCGCGCAGCGCGCGCGGAAGGAAGGACTGGGGATCGACCTGCATGGCCTCGCTCGCGGCCTTCTCGGCTGCCGGCAGGTCTCCGGCGGCGATCAGCGCATAGACGAGCTGCATGCGGTAGGTGAGCGCATCCGGCACCAGCGCGATGGCCTTGCGCGCCTGCTCGGCGGCGGCCCGGGCGTTCCCCGCCTCCAGCGCCTTGTTGGCGGCGAGCCCGGGCGCCTGCGCGAGCTTGCTGCTGAGGGAGCGCAGGCGCGCCACCAGCGACTGGTCGGTGATGCCCTGGGCCAGCGCCTTGTTGCCGACGGCCACGGCCTCGTCCAGCTTGCCCTGCCATTCCAGCGCATCCATCAGGATCAGCCAGAGCTGGGGCGCATCGGGGCGCAGCTTCAGCGCCTCGCGCGCATAGGCCTCCGCCTCCGCGTAGCGCTGCTCGCGCTGGGCGGCGTAGGCCTTGTCCGCGGCCGCCCAGGCTGCGCCGGACAGCTCCACATTCTGGGCGCGCGCAGGCGGCGCCGTGGACGCGAGCAGCGCGAGCGCCAGCGCGAGGCCGGCACCCGCGCGGCGCGCGGGCCTCGCCCGGATCGGGCCGGGGACGGGTTCAGCGAGAGGTTGAGCGGCAGACATGCCTCAACGTCGCAGCGTCCGCTTAATCCCCAGTTAACGTTAACGGCCGGTGGACAGGCCCCGGCCCGGCGACGCTCCCTTGCTGCTCCCGAAGGCACGGTTCGGCAGGATTGCCGACGTCGCCGGAAGCCATCGGCGGCGGTGCGGTCCGCGCGCCGGCCAAGCGCGATCGCTGACCCGGGCCCCGCGCGCCCCGGAGGGGCGTGCGGCCGCACGACACCGCCGCTCCCACACATCCGGGGCGGTGCGCAGGCAGTCCACACCCGCCCGCCGGCGCTTGCCGAGGAGCTTCGGCAGGCGCCCGCGCGCTGGCATTCCGGGGCCGCAGGGGCTACAGGGCGGCCGATCCTTCCTTCGCAATCGCCCTCCTGCCCCCGCGCCCATGACCCAGACCCCACCTCCCCCTCCGCCGGCCGATGCCACCCCTGCCCCTTCCCGGCGGCGCCGGGCGCGCGTGGCGGGCATCGTCCTGCTGGTCGTCCTCCTTGCGCTCGCCACCACGTGGACCCTCACCGCCCTCGCCTATCAGGCGCCGGACGGCTGGCGTTCCCTCGCCATGGCCGGAACGGTGGTCGCGGCCGTCGGGCTGGCGGTGCTCGCCCTGCGGCGGCAGGCGCTGGCGTGGGCGGGGACGGCCGCGCTCGTTCTTGCGGTCGGCCTGTGGTGGGGGTCCATCCGCCCGTCCGACAGTCGCGACTGGGCGCCGGAAGTCTCCCGCACGGTGACCGGCGAGGTGGAGGGCAATCAGGTCATCCTGCACAACGTGCGCAACTTCGTCTGGCGCAGCGAGACCGACTTCTCCCCCCGCTGGGAAACCCGCCTCTACCAGCTGGACACGCTCCAGTCGGTGGACCTGTTCAGCTCGGTCTGGGGCAACCCGGCCATCGCCCACACCCTCATCGGCTTCGGCTTTTCCACCGGGGAGCGGGTGGTGTTCTCGGTGGAGATCCGCCGCGAGCGCACCGAGGCCTTCTCCGAGGTGGGCGGCTTCTTCAAGGAGTTCGAGCTGGCGCTGATCGCGGCGGACGAGAACGACATCGTGCGCCTGCGCACCGATGCGCGCGGCGAGACGGTCTCGCTCTATCCGCTCAAGGTGACGCCCGATCAGGCGCGTCGGCTGTTCCTGTCCTACGTCGCGCTCGCCAACGATCTGGCCGCCCACCCGGCCTTCTACCAGACCGCCACCTCCAACTGCACGACGGTGATCTACGACCTGGCCCGGCTGGTGGAGCCGGGCGTGCCGTTCGACTGGCGCATCCTGCTCTCGGGCTATCTGCCGGACTATCTCTACGACCACGCACTGATCCCGCGCGACCGGCCGCTCGATCAGGTGCGCCGGGAGGCGGTGATCCCGCCCCAGCGTGGCGCGACTGCGCCATATTCATCGGCGATCCGCGCTCACGGCGCGCAATAAGACTGCGGAGATGCAGGCGCGGAACGGTCTTTTCTGTCGCCGCGGCGCGTTGTTCTGCCCCGACACGGAGTGATTTGCCGGCTCAGCGCAATTGATCCGCGACAGCCATTTGCCTGCAATGTTGGTGCGCTAGCCTCACGCGCGAGATGGCCCTCCCCCCGGCCATTACATTCCCGCGCGTGGCGGCCGGAGCCGGCGCCCGCGGCATGGAGGTTCGCTTGGACATGCGTCTGCCGCACTCCGACTACGTCAATCCGTTCTTCAACGCCGTCACCGACGGCAATGCCTGGACCGCGCGCCAGCGCGCGCTGGCGCTCACCGCCCAGATGTCGGAATGGTCTGGCGTGGGCGAGCTCACCTCCAAGGCGGCGGGCCGGCACTTCAGCAACATCTCGGCCACCCATGGCGAGCGGCTGCGCACCACCTTCAACGCCCTGACCGGCCTCGTGGCCGAGGTGACGAAGCCCGGCCGGCCGCCGCTGGCGCTGGTGAGCGACGCGCGCGCCTACCTGCAGGACCGGGCGCAGCGGGCGGTGCTGGTGGCCGATGCCCTGCGCGAGCGCGGCGACACCTTCTTCGCCCACGAGGCGGCCGGCTGCCCGCCGGTGCTGATCTATGACTACGACGTGGTGGTGGACGGCCGCGACCTGCCGCGTCCCTCGAACTACATGCTGCTGCGGATCAAGCCGCCGGAGGGCGTCGAGGTTCTCGACAGCAAGCGGCCCTACATCATCATCGACCCGCGAGCGGGGCACGGCGCCGGCATCGGCGGCTTCAAGGCCGACAGCCAGGTGGGCGTGGCGCTGAAGGCCGGCCACCCGGTCTATTTCACCTCGTTCCGGCGCGAGCCCGAGCCCGGCCAGACGCTGGCCGACGTCACCCGCGCCGAGGCCGCCTTCGTGCGGCACGTCCAGGCCGCCCATCCCGACGCCCCGAAGCCGGTGGTGATCGGCAACTGCCAGGGCGGCTGGGCGACGCTGGTCCTGGGCGCGTCCAACCCCGACATCACCGGCCCGCTGGTGCTGAACGGCGCGCCGGTGGAGACGTGGTCCGGCGACGTGGGCGCCAACCCCATGCGCTACAACGCCGGCCTGCTCGGCGGGCAGGTCCTGCCCATGTTCTGGTCCGACTTCGGCGACGGCGTGTTCGACGGCGCGTGGCTGGTGCTCAACTTCGAGATGCTGAACCCCGGCCGCACCTGGTTCCGCAAGTATTACGACCTGTTCGAGAAGGTGGACAGCGAGCGCGGCCGCTTCCTCGAGTTCGAGAAGTGGTGGTCCGGCTTCTTCCTGCTGAACGAGCCGGAGATCGTGTGGATCGTGCGCGAGCTGTTCGTGGGCAACAAGCTGGCCCGCAACGAGGCACGCCTCGAGCACGGCCGCGCGCTCGACGTGAAGCAGATCCGCTCGCCCATCATCGTCTTCGCCAGCCACGGGGACAACATCACCCCCGTCAAGCAGGCGCTGAACTGGATCATGGACGCGTATGCGGACGAGACCGAGATCCGCATCCGCGGTCAGCGCATCGTCTACATGGTGCACGACTCCATCGGGCACCTCGGCATCTTCGTCTCCTCCTCCATCGCCAAGCGCGAGCATGCGGAGGTGGCATCGACGCTGAAGACCATCGAGGCCCTGGCCCCGGGCCTGTACGAGATGGTCATCGAGGACGTGGCGGGCGAAGGCCATTCCAAGCACTTCACCGTCTCCTTCGCCGAGCGCCGGATTTCGGACCTGCCCGGCTATGGCGACGGGCGGCAGGACGAGGTGCCGTTCGGCGCGGTGGAGCGCATGTCCGAACTGCAGGGCGAGCTCTACGACATCTTCGCCCGCCCGCTGGTGCAGGCGAGCGTGACGCGTGCGAGCGCCGAGATCGGCCGCCAGATGCATCCGCTGCGGCTGCAGCGCGCCCTGCTCTCCTCGCGCAACCCGCTGTGCGGCGCCCTGCCCGCCGCCGCCGAGGCGACCGCGCAGGCGCGCCAGCCGGCGGCCGAGGACAACCCGTTCGTGCTGGCGGAGAAGCTGCTGGCCGACGCCTTCGAGCAGTCGCTCGACATCATCCGCGACGTGCGCGACGCCTGGTACGAGGTGGCCTTCTTCTCCATCTACGCCACGCCGCAGATGCGCTGGTTCGGCCGTGCCTTCAACTTCGAGCGCACCCGCAAGTCGAAGGAGGAACTCGTGGGCCTGCCGGAGGTGCAGTCGGCGCTGCTGCACGTGTCCTCGGGCGGCTTCGTTGAGGCTGTGATCCGCATGCTCATCCTGCTGGCGGAGGCCCGCGGCACCGTGCGCCGCGACCGGCTGGAGCGTTCGGCACGGGTGCTCACGAAGGACGAGCCGTTCCGCTCCCTGCCGACGGCGCGGCGGGCGCAGATCATCCATGAGCAGACGCTGATCGTGGAATATGCCGGCGCCGCCGCCATCGACACCCTGCCGGACCTGCTGCGCACCCCCGAGGAGCGCCGCCGCGCCGCCGAGGTGGTGCAATACGTGCCGGGCGCCCTCGCCGACATGGAGCCGCGCACCCTCGCCATGCTCCAGCGCTTCCGCCAGGTGCTGGGCCTGCCGCCGGCAACGCTGGACGTGCTGGAAGATCCGCTGACGTCGCTCACGGTCGCCGCGCAATAGGCGCCGGGACGGGGCATCGGAGCGGGCGCCGCATCCTCTTGCGGCGCCGGCCTTGGCCGAGGAGCGGGAGCGGACCGGGTTTGCGTGCCGCATCGTGCCCGCACCGCCGGCGCGGTGCGCCGCGGGCAGGCGGACGGGCGACGCGCATGGCGTCCCGCAGACAGATCAAACGGCGAAGGGCCGGACGCGCATCGCCCGGCCCTTTCCTTCAATCATACGGCCGTGTTGGAGCGGCTTCGGTCCTGTGCCTCAGCCGATGCACATGTCGGGAACGTCGTCCTCGATGATGAGCTTGGCGGTGGTCTGGGCGAGGATCTGGTCGATGCTCACGCCCGGCCCACGCTCGCGCAGCACCAGCCCTTCGTGCGTGGGCTCGATCACCGCCAGCTCGGTCACGATCAGGCTCACCCGGCGCATGGCGGTGAGGGGGAGCGTGCATTCGGGCACGATCTTCGCCTCGCCCTTGGCCGAGTGGACCATGGCCACCACCACGCGCTTGGCGCCCGCCACCAGATCCATGGCGCCGCCCATGCCAGGCACCATCTTGCCCGGCACCATCCAGTTGGCGAGATAGCCGTGCTCGTCCACCTGCAGGCCGCCCAGCACGGTCATGTCGAGATGGCCGCCGCGGATCAGGCCGAAGCTCATGGCGCTGTCGATAGAGGCCGCGCCCGGCACGGCGGTGACGAAGCCGCCGCCGGCGTCGGTGAGGTGCGGATCCTCCATGCCCTCCGGCGGGCGGGCGCCGAGGCCGATCACCCCGTTCTCCGCCTGGAAGAACACGCCGTAGTCGTGGGGGATGAAATTGGCCACCATGCTCGGCAGGCCGATGCCGAGGTTGACCAGCATGCCGGGCTTGATCTCCTGCGCCACGCGGCGGGCGATCACTTCCTTGGCGCTCATGGGCGTCCGGGCATCCATCACGCGGCCCTCGCAAGCATGTGGTCGACGAGCACGCCCGGCGTCTTCACCGCATCGGGCGAGATGACCCCCACCGGCACGATCAGCTCCGGCTCCACGATCACCGTGCGGCCGGCCAGCGCCATGATGGGATTGAAGTTGTGCGCGGTGAGCGAATACATGAGGTTGCCGGCATAATCGGCCTGCTGGGCGGCGATCAGCGCGAAGTCGCCGTGGATGGGCTTCTCCACCAGGAAGCGGCGGCCGTCGATCTCGACCACCTGCTTGCCGTCCTCCACCGGGGTGCCGAGGCCGGTGGCGGTGAGCACGCCGCCGAGGCCGACGCCGGCCGCGCGGATGCGCTCCACCAGCGTGCCCTGGGGCACCAGCTCCACCTCCACCTCGCCGGCGATCATCTTCTTCTGGATCTCCGCGTTGAGGCCGATGTGGGACATGATGGCCCGCGAGACGGCTCCCGCGCTCACCAGCTTGCCGATGCCGCGGCCCGGCATGGCGGCGTCATTGGCCACCACGGTGAGATTGCGCACCCCGCGCGCCACCAGCGCGTCGATCATGCGCTCGGGCGTGCCGACGCCCATGAAGCCGCCGATGAGCACCACCGCGCCGTCCGGGACGAGCGCCGCCGCATCCTCGGGATGGATCGCCTTCCTCATGCTTCCCCCTTCTCCCCGGCCGCGCCGCCCCCGTGTTCCCCCAGGAGGCGGCGGGCGGCGCGGGCAATCACGATTTCCTCGTTGGTCGGAATGACCATGATGCGCGCGCGGCTGAAGTCCGTCGAGATGACTCGGGCGTTGCCGTCGTTGCGATCATGGTCGAGCTCGAGGCCGATCCAGTCCAGCCCGTCGCAGATGCGCCGGCGGATCTTGCGCGAGTTCTCGCCGATGCCGCCGCAGAACACCAGCGCGTCGAGCCCGCCCAGCGCGGCGGCAAGGCCGCCCAGCTCGCGGCGGATGCGGAACACGAAATAGTCGATGGCCTCGTTGGCCTCCGGCACGCCGGCGCTCTCCAGCACCCGCATGTCGTTGGAGATGCCCGAGAGGCCGAGCAGGCCGGACTGGGTGTAGAAGATGTCCCGCACCTCGTCGATGGTGCGGCCCTCCTGCTGCACCATGTAGAAGATCACGCCCGGGTCCACCTGCCCCACGCGCGTGCCCATGGGCAGTCCGTCGAGCGCGGTGAAGCCCATGGTGGACGCCACCGAGCGCCCGCCGAGGATGCCGCACATGGAGGCGCCGTTGCCGAGATGCGCCACCACCACCCGCCCGGCGTGCAGCTGCGGCGCGATGCGCTTCAGCTCGCCGGAGACGTACTCGTACGAGAGTCCGTGGAAGCCGTAGCGGCGGATGCCCTTGTCGTAATACTCGCGCGGCAGGGCGAACACGTCGTTGGCCTTGGGATGGTGGCGGTGGAAGGCGGTGTCGAAGCAGGCCACCTGCAGCGCATCCGGGAACGCCGCCTTGGCCGCCGCGATGCCGGCGAGGTTGTGCGGCTGGTGGATGGGGGCGAAGGGGGACAGACGGGTCAGCTCCGCCATCACCGTGTCGGTCACCGCCATCGGCTCGGAATAGCGCGGGCCGCCATGCACCACCCGGTGCCCCACCACGCTGGCGCGGGCGGTGGGGAAATGCTGGCGCAGCAGCGCGAGCACGGTCGCAAGGGCGCTCACGTGGTCCGACGCCTCCTCGGCGGACAGGTCGCGGGCGACCCGCGGCAGGGCCTCGCCCAGGTCCACCTTCAGGCGCGGCTGGCGGCCGATGTTCTCCACCAGCCCGATGGCCATCTGCGCCGGCTCGCCGGAGATGTCGTAGAGGCTGAACTTGAGGGAGGATGAGCCGGCATTCAGCGTGAGGGTGACCGGCAGCGTCATGAGGCGGCGCCTTCCTTGGCGGCGAGGCCCGCGATGCGGGCGTGGTGGATGGCGGCCACCGCGCAGGAGGCAAGGCGCGCCTTGGCGCTGTCGGCCCGCGAGGTGAGGATGATGGGCACCTTCGCGCCCATGACGATGCCCGCGCCCTCGGCGTGGGAGATGTAGGTGAGCTGCTTGGCCAGCATGTTGCCGGCGTCGAGATCCGGCACCACCAGCACCTCGGCCCGGCCCGCCACCGGCGAGGAGATGCCCTTGGTGCGGGCTGCGGCGATGTCGATGGCGTTGTCCATGGCGAGCGGCCCGTCCACCACGCCGCCATGGATCTGGCCGCGCTCGGCCATCTTGGAGAGCAGCGCCCCGTCCACCGAGGAGGGGATCTGCGGGTTCACCGTCTCCACCGCCGAGAGCACGCCCACCTTCGGCTCGGCGATGCCCAGCGAGATGGCGAGGTCGATGGCGTTCTGCACGATGTCGACCTTGGTGGCGAGGTCCGGCTGGATGTTGATGGCCGCATCCGTCACCAGCAGCGGATGGGAGAGGCCGGGCACGTCCATGACGAAGATGTGGGTGAAGCGCCGGCCGGCGCGCAGGCCGCGCTCCTTGCGCAGGGCCGCATGGAGCAGTTCGTCGGTATGCAGATGGCCCTTCATGAGCGCGCCGGCACGGCCGTCGGCCACCAGATCCACCGCGGCGTTGGAGGCGGCGGAATGGTCGGCGATGTCGATGATCTCGATGCCGTCGAGGCTCTCTTCGCCCGCGCGCGCGGCGGCCTCGATCTTGCGCCGGCTGCCGATCAGGATCGGCGTGATGAGGTGGTGCCGGGCGGCCAGCAGCGCCCCGCCGAGCGCATTCGGCTCCTCCGGCGCCACCACCGCCACCGCCAGCGGCGGCAGGGTCTCGGCGCGCGCCACCAGCGCGTCGAAATGGCGATGGCGCTCCACCAGCAGGCCGGGCACGTCCTGCTCCTCGAACACGAACTTGCGGCGCGGCGCCACCACCACCGCCTCGCCCTCGAGCAGCATCTCCTCCGGCTCCTCGCGGCGGACGGAGGTGGCGAACACCACGGTGCCGTCCGCGCGCTTCTCGGTGAGGCGGACGCGGGCGATCAGGTCGTCGCCGTCACGCGCGCGGCCGAGGAACTGGAACGTCTGGGAACGGTAGAGCGTGCCGGCGCCGGGCAGGATGTTGCCGAGCACGGCGGAAATCAGCGAGCCGACCCACATGGAAGGCGCCGACACCGGGTCGGCGGCGCCGTCGGCGTCGAGGTCGTAGCCCGGCAGGTGCAGCGGATTGTGGTTGCCCGAGGCCGTGGCGAACACGAACAGGTCATCCGCCGTGCAGATGCGCCTGAGCTCCGCGCTCTCCCCCACCTGCAGCTCGTCGAAGGTCCGGTTCTCGCGCTTCATGTCGGTCTGCCCCGTGGTGCGCCGCGCCCGCGGCCTCTCGTGTGCCCGCGCCGGCCGGAGCGCGGCGGCCCCTGCCGGTCGCTCAGGCGATGATGCTGTAGCCGCCGTCGATCTGGTGAACGCCGCCCGTCACGTTGGCCGCCTCGCGGCTGGCGAGGAATGCGGCGTAGGCGCCCACGTCCTCGATGGAGGCGAGCAGGTGGGTGGGCGCGCGCTCGGCCGCGGCGTTCAGCAGGTCGTCGAAATGGCCGATGCCGGAGGCCGCGCGGGTCTTCAGCGGCCCCGGCGAGAGGGCGTGGACGGAGATGCGCTTCTCGCCCAGCTCGGCGGCGGCGTAGCGCACCACCGATTCCAGCGCCGACTTCACCGGCCCCATGATGTTGTAGTTCTCGACCACCTTCTCCGCGCCGTAGAACGACACGGTCATGCAGGTGCCGCCTTCACCCATGAGCGGCTCGGCGCGGCGGATCATGCGCAGGAAGGAGTGGACCGAGACGTCCATGGCCAGGGCGAAGCCCTCGGCGGAGCAGTCCACCACGCGGCCGTGCAGGTCTTCCTTCGGGCAGAAGGCGATGGAGTGCAGCAGCGTGTCGAGCCGGCCCCAGCGGGCGGCGATCTCGTCGAACACGCGGTCGAGCTCGCCCGGCACGCTCACGTCCAGCGGCAGGATCAGGCTCGCGCCCAGCTCCTCCGCCAGCGGGCGCACGTGGCGCTCGGCCTTCTCGTTGAGATAGGTGATGGCAAGCTCCGCGCCCTGCGCCCGCAGCGCCCTGGCGCAGCCCCAGGCGATGGACTGGTCGTTGGCGACACCCACCACCAGCGCCTTGTGACCCTGAAGTGAAAACATGCCGCCCCCGCTCTTCCACGCATGTGACGGGGACGGACATTCTCCCACGTCGCCTTTGTTGGCGTCGATGCGGCATCGCCCGATCCGTGAAGACAGCGCGACACGTCCCCCGAATGCGGTTCTAGTTGGTGCCCTTGACCCTTTTATTACGGGCGGGACGGCGATTGACATGGATCAAGACACGGCTGCCCCCCGCTTCACTGCGCGATGGCGGGGCATGACTTCGTTCGGCTGGCGTTCATGTACCGCGGGGCTTTATGGCCACGCTTGACGGACGATGCGGATGCGCGTCCGCTGCGGTCGAGCTGGAGCCGGGAGCCCATCATGTCGATTGTCACGCCTTTCTCGATGCGCGCCCTGCGCCGCACCACCGCGACGCTGGCCGCCGCCGGCGCGCTGGCGTCCGTGCTCGCCACTGGCGCGCTGGCGCAGTCCGTCAACCTGTTCAAGATCGTCACGGTGCGCGACGAGGTCGTGGTGGGGCTGAGCCCCGAGGAGGCCAAGGCCATCGGCGGCAGCGACGTGACGGCCGTGGGCCGGGCGCTGAAGGACAAGGGCGAGCTGACGGTCTGGCAGTATGCCGTGCGCAAGGCGCCCGACGGGCAGCTGGAGCAGGCGCCGCTGCGCCGCATCAGCATCCTCGGCCACGACAGCCTCAGGGTGGAGCCCTATGCGACGCCGCTCCGCGTGGTCGCGCCCCAGTGAGGCCCGCCATGTTTGCCGGCCGCCGCGTCGGACCCGCTGTCGCTCTGGCCGCGTCGCTCGTCGCCCTCGCGCTGCCGGCGCGGGGCGAGGAGGCTCCGTGGATCGCCGCCGCGCGGGCGAAGCTGCCGCCGGGCCTTGTCGCCGGGCAGGTGATCCTGCTCGACGAGGGCGGGCTGAAGGCGGCCATCGCGGTCTACCCGGCGGGCGCGGACAATCCTGCCACGCCGGGCAGCGCGCTCGATCCGGGGCAGGTGCTCGAGGTGGTGCTGACGTCGGACAACGGCACCCTCGCGGTCGCGTCCGCCAGCCTGCGCCCGCGCCGGGCCGAGGAGCGCCCGCGGGATGATCTCGACGAGGAGATGCAGGCGCTGGAGCGCAAGCTTGCGGCGAAGCGGAAGGCCGAGCCGGGCATCGAGCCCTGCGCCCTTTCCGCCTGGGCCATGGATGACGGGAAGAAGGGCATCGCCGTGCGCGCCGCCCCTTCCGACACCGCGAAGGTGGTCGGCCGCCTCGCCCCGATGCACGAGACGCCGGAGTCCGGCCAGGGTTCGGAGGCCGGGTGGCGCGTGGAGTTCAAGATCACCGGCTACAAGGCCGGCTGGTTCCGCATCACCGGCGCCACCCCGCCCGGCGCGCCCTATGACGATCCCCCGCCCCGCTCCTATCCGAAGACCTATTCCGGCACCGGCTGGATCCGCGCCTCGGAGGCGGGCGGCGCCTATGCCAACTCGCAGATGCCGGTGCAGCACCTGATGCAGGCGCCCCATGTGGATGCGCAGGACTTCCCGCCGGGCGAGGGCGCGGCGACGCCGGACGGCACCCTTGCCATCGACAGCGCGCTGGTTGAGCTCTACGCCTGCTCAGCCAACTGGGCGCTGACGAAGAGCCGCGACGGCCGGCGCGGCTGGTGGCGCGGCATCTGCTCCAACCAGGTCACCAATTGCAGCTGAGGGGCGGGAGCCTCGCTCGCCTGCCGGCGCTCCTATCCCGCGATCTTCTCCATCCGGTGGATCACCAGATCGGCGAGATGGGCCCGCGGGCCGGAGGCGTCGAAGCGGGCGATCGCGGCGCCGGTGAGGTGCGCCTGCAGCTTCTCCTCGCTCTGCCAGCTCTCCACGAAGATCAAGAGATGCGGATCTTCCAGGGACTGATGCAGCTCATAGCGCAGGCATCCGTCCTCGCGCAGGGTGTCCGCCACCAGCTGCTCCTGCGCCGCGCGCAGGGCATCTGCGCGGCCCGGCTTGGCGCGGGTCACGGCGATGACGGTGAGGGGTGAGGCGCTCATGGTTCTGGCTCTCCGCAAGGTCCGGTCCCGCTCCGGCGAGCGGGCGATGGCGCAAAGTGGCGCAGCGAGGTTGCCACCGCGTTTCCGTCCCCGGCGCCAGCGGGCGATGCCTCGCGACGGATCGACGTGCCGCGCGGCAGGGCGACGCGGCCGCGCCGACAGGCCGTTGACCTCGCCCGCGACCGCGTGAAGATGCCGATCGTGAAGACAGAGCCCACGCCCGCCGGCCAGCCCCTGCCGGATACCCCCTCCCCCGCGCCCACGCGACCTGTGCGCGGGCGCATCGCCGTGCTGTGGGCCCACCGCTGGCTGGTTGCCGTGACGATCGCCCTTGTGGCCTTCGGCGGCTGGCAGGTCCGCCGCGCCCTCGTCGGCCCCGAGATCACGGTGGCGCGGGTGGAGCGCGGCGACCTCGTGCGCACCGTGGTGGCGAGCGGCCATGTGGAGACGCCGTTCCGGGTGGAGATCGGCGCGCAGATCACCGGCATGGTGGCCGACGTGCTGGTGGAGGAAGGCCAGAGCGTCACCAGCGGCCAGCCGCTCGTCGCCATCCAGCGCGAGGAGCTGAACGCCGTCTTCGTGCAGGCGCAGGGGGCGGTGGCGCAGGCGGAGGCACGCATGCGCCAGCTCACGGAGCTGACGCTGCCGGTGGCGAAGGAGAACCTTGCGCAGGCGCAGGCCTCTCTGCGCAACGCCCAGGCGAGCTATAACCGCACGTCCGAGCTCGCCGCCCACGGCAATGCCACCAAGGCCGCGCTCGACGATGCCCAGCGGGCCCTCGACCAGGCCCGCGCGCAGGTGAATGCGGCGCAGTTCCAGGTGTTCACCGCCAGCACCGGCGGCAGCGATTTCGTGATGGCCCAGACCGAGCTGGACCAGGCCCGCGCCACGCTGGAGGCGGCGCGCTCGCGCCTCGCCTACGCCACCATCACCGCTCCGCGCGACGGCGTGCTCATCGCCCGCAAGGTGGAGCGCGGCACCATCGTCCAGCCCGGCCGCGTGCTGCTGGTGCTCGCCCCCGCCGGCGACGTGCAGCTGGTGGCGGACATCGACGAGCGCAATCTCGGCATGCTGGCTCTGGGCCAGCCGGCGCTCGCCTCCGCCGACGCCTTTCCGGCCGAGCGGTTCGCCGCGACGCTCACCTACATCAACCCGGGCATCGACATCACCCGAGCCACCGTGCAGGTGAAGCTGACGGTACCCCACCCGCCGGCCTACCTGCGGCAGGACATGACCGTCTCCGTGGACATCGAGACCGCGCGGCGGGACAATGTCCTGTCCGTGCCGCTCAACACCGTGCGCGACCTCGCCTCGGCCGCCCCGTGGGTGATGCTGGTGAGGGACGGGCGCACGGTGCGCCAGCCGGTGCGGCTGGGCCTGCGCGGCAATGCCCGCGTGGAGATCACCGAAGGGCTCGCGGCCGGCGATCTCGTGGTGCCGGACGGCATCGCCATCGGCCCCGGCGCGCGGCTGCGGCCGCTCGCGCCCGGCGCGGCGGGGGCGAGCAAGCCATGAGCCAGCTGCCATGAGCCTGCTACCATGAGCCCGCTGCCATGAGTCAGATCGCGCCATGAGCCCGCTCCTGCCCTTCGAGTGGATCACCGCCGTGCGCTTCCTGCGCGAGGGCCGGCTGCAGACGCTGTTCATCCTCATCGGCATCGCCATCGGCGTCGGCGTCATCGTGTTCATGACCGCCATGCTGGCGGGGCTGGAGCAGAATTTCCTGAAGCGGGTGCTCACCTCGCAGGCCCATGTGCAGCTCCTGCCGCCGGACCAGATCGCCCGCCCGCTCCGTGACGCGCCCGGCACGCTGGAGGATGCGGTGGTGCAGCGGCCCAGCCAGCGCATCATCTCCATCGACCAGTGGCCACGCATCATCGCCGCCACCCGCGCCATGCCGCAGGTGGCGCAGGCCTCGCCCACCGCCGGCGGATCGGTGCTGGCGGCGCGTGGCGATGCCAGCCGCTCCGTGACCATGACGGGGGTGGAGCCGGAGACCTATTTCCGCATCGTGCGCGTGCCGGACTACATCGTCGCCGGCCAGCCGCGCCTGACCTCCGAGGACATCCTGATCGGCACCGAGCTCGCCAAGGATCTCGGCGCCACCGTGGGCGACAAGCTGAACCTGCGCGCCGCCAGCGGCGCCACCCGCACCCTCACCATCACCGGCCTGATGGACCTCGGCAACAAGGCGGCCAACCAGCGCTCCACCTTCGTTGCCCTGCGCACCGCCCAGTCGCTGCTCGGCATCATCGGCGGGGCGACCTCCATCGACATCGCGGTCCACGACATCTACGCCGCCGACGACGTGGCCCGCGCCATCGGCGCCACCGAGCGGGTGCAGGCCGACAGCTGGATCAAGACCAACGCCCAGTTCTTCACCGCCGTGCAGGCGCAGAAGAACACCAACCTGCTCATCCGCGTGTTCGTCGCCATCTCGGTGGCGTTCGGCATCGCGGCGGTGCTGGTGGTGTCGGTGATCCAGCGCTCGCGCGACATCGGCATCCTGCGCGCCATGGGCACGCGGCGCGGGCAGGTGCTGGCGGTGTTCCTGCTGCAGGGCGGGCTGCTCGGCTTCCTCGGCTCGCTGGTGGGATCGGCCATCGGCGCCGGTGCGCTGATCTACTGGCATGCGCTCGCCCGGCAGGCCGACGGCAGCGAGCTGTTTCCGCTGGTGCTGCAGCAGTCCCTGTTCGTGGAGACGGCGCTGCTCGCCAGCCTCACCGGCATCCTGGCGGCGATGGTGCCGGCTCTGCGTGCGGCGCGTCTCGATCCGGTGGTGGCGATCCGTGGCTGAACCGATCCTGCGGCTGGAACAGATCCGCAAATCCTACAACCTCGGCCTTCCCTCCGAGACCGAGGTGCTGCACGGCATCGACCTCTCGCTGGCGCGCGGGGAGTTCGTCGCCCTGATCGGTCCGTCGGGATCGGGCAAGAGCACGCTGCTCAACATCATCGGCCTGCTCGACCGGCCGACATCCGGCCGCATCCTGATCCACGGCCGCGACACCGGCGCGCTCGGCGAGGGCGAGCTGACACGCCTGCGCGGCCACACCATCGGCTTCGTATTCCAGTCGCACCTGCTCATCTCCGCCTTCACCGCGCTGGAGAACGTGATGATGCCCCTGCTGGCGGACCGGCGCTTTCCCTCCGCGCAGATGGAGAAGCGCGCGCTGGAGCTGCTTGGCGAGGTGGGGCTCGGGGCCGTGGCCGGCAACAAGGCCACCCACATGTCCGGCGGCCAGCAGCAGCGTGTCGCGGTGGCCCGGGCCCTCGCCATGCAGCCGGATCTGGTGCTGGCGGACGAGCCGACCGGCAACCTCGATACACGCTCGGCCGACGACGTGTTCACCCTGATGCGCCGCGAGAACGCGCGCCACGGCACCACCTTCCTGCTGGTGACGCACAACATGGACCTCGCCGGCCGTTGCGACCGCATTATTCGCGTGGTGGACGGCCGCATCGCGGACTGATACGCGCGCCGGGGACGACCGTCTGGCGCCGCGAGGGGCCGCGCCTCACCAGGAAAGCGCGGGGCCGGGAACGAGGCATGTCACGAGCGCCCCGTCCTCCACCCGGTGGAGGGCGATCTGCGGCGCCTCGCGCACCACGCGGAAGCCGGCGCCCGCGAAGTCCAGCGCGAACTGGTGGCTGGCCGATGGGGCGATGAACGCGCGGTGCCCCGCGAAGCTGCCGACGATGGCGCGATGGACATGCCCGCACAGGATGCCGAGGATGTTCGCCCGCCCCCGCAGCAGCGCCTCGAGCTCCGCCCGTCCCTCCCTGAGGCCGATGGCGTCCATGGCGGGAATGCCGGTGACGAACGGCGGGTGGTGCATGACGATCAGCACCTTCCGGTCCGCGGCGCCTTCGAGCGCGGCGGCAAGCCAGGCCAGCTGGTCGCCCGCGATGGCGCCGTGGGAGTGACCTTCCACCAGCGTGTCGAGGCCGATGATGCGCAACGCCCCCATATCGCGCACCACGCCGAGATGGATCGATCCAGCACCGAAAGCAGCGCTGGGATCATCGTGCTGCGCACCGAAAACGGCGCTGGGATCATCGTGCTGCGCACCGAAAACGGCGCTGGGATCATCGTGCCGCGCACCGAAAACGGCGCTGGGATCATCGTGCCGCGCACCGAAAACGGCGCTGGGATCATCGTGCCGCGCACCGAAAACGGCGCGCATGGGCGCACGCCGGTCGTGGTTGCCGGGCACGGCCAGGAAGGGGATCGCGAGGCGCTCCAGCCCCTCCCGCACGAAGGCGTATTCCTCCTCGACGCCCACCTCCCCGAGGTCGCCGCTGACGATGAGCAGGTCGGGCCGCGGCGCGAGCCGGGCGAGGTGGTCGACGAGGGCGGTGAAGGCCGTGCGGGTATCGACTGCGCCCGCCAGCCGGCCCGCCGGAGTGACGTGAAAATCGGTGATCTGCGCCATCAGCATCGAACGAAAGCTCCAACATCTCACCCGGCGGACGGCGGCGGCTTCCACACGCTCCGTCGCCTGTCTTCTAGGGCTTGCGCAGCGTCAGGTCGAGGCGCCTGAGGGATTATGTGGTTATTTGTGCATCTTGCTCATTTTATAGCCTCGATTTCCAAATTCCCCAGGGTTAGGGTCACACCACTGTCACCGAACCGGTACAGAAAACACAGCGCGCCGGGGGCGGATCTGAACCGCCGGGCGCACCCCCTGGGGAGTTACAGCACAAGGCTCATCCAGCCGCCCATCGGCGGCGGGCGGCGCTCGCCTGCTCGACGCCCACTCGCTCTGTGAGAGGTAAGAGATGTCGGTCAATTCCACATTTTCCCACATTTCCCGGCGCGGCGTCCTAGTGGGCGGCGCGGCGGCGGCAGTGGCCGGCCTCAGCGGCGGCCGGGCCCGCGCGGCGGACAAGGTGAAGCTCCAGTTCATGTATCCGGTCGGTGTCTCGGGCGACATCAATCGCCTGGTCTCGGCCATGATCGCCAAGTTCAACGCCGCCCACGAGGGCATCGAGGTGGAGGCGATCTACGCCGGCAGCTACGACAACACCGAGCAGAAGGTCATCACCGCGCTCGGCGTCGGCGAGCCGCCCGCCACCTGGCTGCCCATCAACTCGGCGCTGCAGACCTTCCTCGGCCTCGACGCGCTGGCGGACATCACGTCCAAGGCCAAGGCCGATGATATCTATCAGGATTTCATCCCCGGCTTCCTCGAGACCTGCATCTCCGACGGCAAGCTCTACGGCCTGCCGTTCCAGCCCTCCACCCCGGTGCTCTACCTCAACAAGGACGCGCTGAAGGCCGCCGGAATCGCCAAGGCGCCGGTGACCTGGGACGAGCTGCTCGAGGTGGCCAAGGTGCTCACCGTGCGCGAGAACGGCGAGCTGAAGCGCTGGGGCCTCACCATCGGCGGCGGCTGGCACGACTGGATCTTCGAGTGCTACTGCCGCCAGAACGCCCTGGTGCCATGGACCAAGGACAAGGTGCTGTTCGACAAGCCCGAGGCGGTCGACGCGCTGGAGTTCTGGGTGAAGATGGTGAAGGCGGGCGTGATGCCGCCGGCCTCCACCTGGGAAGGCTCGGCCAACGACTTCATGGCCGGTCGCACCGCCATGCTCTACCACTCCACCGGCTCGCTGACGAACCTGCGCAAGTCCTCGCCGTTCGAGGTGGATGTCGCCTTCATGCCGAAGAACAAGACCTTCGGCGCCTGCCAAGGCGGCGGCCCCATCATGATCGCCAAGAAGCAGACCGACAAGCAGATCGAGGCCTCCTGGACCTTCGCGCGCTGGATGACCTCCACCGAGGTGCAGTCCCAGTGGGGCCGCGACACCGGCTATCTCGCGGTGCGCAAGTCGGCGTGGGAGACGCCGGAGATGAAGGCGTACCTGGAGAAGGTGCCGCAGGCCAAGGTGGCGCTTGAGCAGTCGGCCTATGCCGGCGCCTTCCTGCAGGTGCCCGGCTATCACAAGGTCCGCGAGTACCTGAAGAGCGCGCTCGACCGCACGCTGGCCGGCTCGATCCAGCCCGACGCCGCGCTGAAGGAAGCCGCGGAAAATTCCAACCGCGAGATCCAGCGCCTGCTGCGCCGCCGCTCGTGACGAAACGGGCGCCCGTCCTTCGGGGCGGGCGCCATTTTCCCGCCCGCAGAAGATGAGGATCGCAATGGTTCGAGGTTCCGCGCTGCGCGCCCGTGTGTCGGAGGCGGGGCTCGCCTATCTGCTGCTCCTGCCCTCGCTGGTCTTCCTCTGCGCCTTCACCTACTGGCCGATCATCCGCTCCGTCTACTTCAGCTTCCACGACGTGATGCTGGGTTCGGACAAGATGTTCTTCCTCGGCTGGGAAAATTACGAGCGGCTGTGGACCGATGGCCTGTTCTGGAAGTCGCTCGGCAACACGGCCTTCTACACCCTCGTCACCATTCCCTCGGCCATCTGCTGCGCGCTGCTGCTGGCGGTGGCGCTGGACAGCAAGCTGAGGGGCATGACCTTCTACCGCTCCGCCTTCTTCTATCCGGTGATGATCCCCTCGGTGGCGGCGGGCATGGTGTGGGTGTTCCTCTATGCGCCGGGCTACGGACCCATCAACGATGCGCTCGCCCTCCTCGGCCTGCCCAAGCTCGAGTGGCTGTACAATTCCGATACGGCGATGATCGCCATCATCATCATGAGCATCTGGAAGTATTCCGGCTACTTCATGCTGATTTTGCTGGCCGCCCTGCAGATGGTGCCCTCGGACCTCTACGAGGCGGCACGGCTCGACGGCGTGTCCGCCTGGAACCGGCTCATCCACATCACCATCCCGCTGATCTCGCCGACGCTCTACTTCGTCGTCATCATCGGCCTGCTGCATTCCTACCAGATCTTCGACTACGTCTACGTGATGACGCAGGGCGGGCCGGCGGACGCCACCAACGTTCTGACCTTCTACATCTATCAGAACGGCTTCCAGTATCAGGACATCGGCTACGCCTCGACGCTGGCGAACGTGCTGCTCCTGTTCGTCGGCGGCCTCATCACCCTCGTCGCGCTGGTGTTCGGCCGGCGTGTCCACTACCTCGGACGCTGAGGCACGGCATGGCGACCCTCGACGACCCTCTCACCCTGTCCGCCCCCGCCACCTCCCGTGGCACGCTGCTGAAGCTGCGCAAGGCGCTGCGCCGCAACTGGCTGCACGCCGTGCTGCTGCCGATCCTCGCGCTGTGGATCAGCCCGCTGGTGTGGATCATCGTCACCTCGCTGAAGACGCGGGTGGAGGTGTTCGACCCCAATGCCGGCTTCCTGCCGGCGGTGGCGCAGTGGAGCAACTATCCCGCGGCCATGGCGGTGGCGCCGTTCGGCACCTACCTCATCAACTCCATCCTCGCCACCGGCGGCATCCTCGCCTGCGAGCTCGTGACCATCACGCTCGCCGCCTATGCCTTCGCGCGGCTGAACTTCCCCGGCAAGAACATCCTCTTCACGCTGTTCCTGCTGCAGATCATGTTCCCGATCTACGCCACCTTCCTCACCAACTTCGTCACGGTGCGCGAGCTGGGCCTGCTCAACTCGCTGCCGGCGCTGATCGTGCCGTTCGTGGCGTCCGGCTACGGCACCTTCATGCTGCGCCAGGCGTTCCGGCAGGTGCCGACCGAGCTTGCCGACGCGGCGCGGCTCGACGGGTGCGGGCATCTCGGCATCCTGTGGCACGTCTATTTGCCGCTGGTGAAGCCGACGCTGGTGGCCTTCTCCATCATCGCGGTGGTGACCCACTGGAACGACTACATGTGGCCGCTGCTCGTCACCAATTCCGAGCGGGTGCGCACCCTGCCCATCGGCCTCGGCCTTCTGGCGAAGTCCGACAGCGGCGCCGACTGGACGCGGCTGATGGCGGCGACCGTCGTGGTGGTGTCGCCGCTGCTCCTGTTCTTCGTCATCTTCCAGCGGCGCTTCGTGGACAGCTTCATGCACGCGGGCCTGAAGTAGGAGTATCGAGCATGGCCGAAGTGGTTCTTCAGGGCGTGAGCAAGTCCTACCAGGGCCGGCCCACCGTGCATGCGGTGGACCTGATGGTGGCGGACAGGGAATTCATGGTGCTGGTCGGCCCCTCGGGCTGCGGCAAGTCCACCACCCTGCGCATGGTCGCCGGGCTGGAGGAGATCTCGGCCGGCCGCCTGCTCATCGACGGGCGGGACGTGACCCACGCCGAGCCGCAGGCGCGCGACATCGCCATGGTGTTCCAGTCCTACGCGCTCTATCCGCACATGACCGCATACCGGAACATGGCGTTCGGGCTGCTGAAGACATCGAAGCTCTCGAAGGGCGAGATCGACCGGCGCATCCGCGAGGCGGCGGAGATCCTGCACATCACTCACCTGCTCGACCGCAAGCCCAACGCGCTGTCCGGCGGCGAGCGCCAGCGCGTGGCCATCGGCCGGGCGCTGGTGCGCCAGCCCAAGGTGTTCCTGTTCGACGAGCCGCTCTCCAACCTCGACGCCAAGCTGCGCACCCACATGCGCGGCGAGCTGAAGCGCCTGCACAAGGAGCTGGGGCTCACCGTCATCTATGTCACCCACGACCAGATCGAGGCGATGACGCTGGGCACCCGCGTCGCCATCCTCTCCGAAGGCCGCCTGCAGCAGGTTGGCGCGCCCATGGACCTCTACATGCGGCCCGCCAACACCTTCGTCGCCACCTTCATCGGCTCGCCGGAGATGAGCCTGCTGCGCTGCGACCTGAGCCCCAACGGCACCGGCAGCGTGGTGAGCCACCCCGCCTTCTCGGTCCACGTGCCGGAGCGCCCCGGGGTGGCGGATGTCTTCCTCGGCATCCGGCCGGAGGAGGTGACGGTGGGCCCCGCCGACGGCGCCATGGCGCAGGGCGTGGTGGAGCGCACCGAGCTGATCGGCTCCGAAGCGCTGGCGGAGATCCGCGTGGGCGCCGACCGTCTGGTGGCGCGCACGCCGGTGACGCGGGCGCCGGAGCCGGGCGCCCAGGTGGGCCTCGTGTTCGACCTGGAGCGGGCCCGCCTGTTCGACGCGGCCAGCGGCCGCGCCCTCGCCTGACCGGGGAGCCGACCATGGCCCAGACCGTGCGCCAGCAGCAGATCGTGGAGCTGCTCCGGGAGCGGCGCTCCGCCACCATCACCGACCTCGCGGAGCATTTCACCGTCTCCGACGAGACCATCCGGCGTGACCTGAAGGCGCTGTCCGAAGCCGGCCTCGTGGACAAGTTCCACGGCGGCGTGCGGCTCAACGTGGCCGAATGGGAGGCCCCCTTCGACCGCCGGCTGCGGGAGCAGGCCCCCGCCAAGCGCCGCATCGCCCACGCGGCGGCCGAGCTGATCGAGGAAGAGGCCACCATCCTGCTCGACAATTCCTCCACCTCCTGCTTCCTCGCGCAGGTGCTGGCGCCTCGCCCGGGGCGGCTCACCGCCATCACCTTCTCCATGGAGGTGGCGCAGATCCTCTCCACCGCGGGCCGTCACCACCGGGTGATCCTGCCGGGGGGCGAGCTGCGCGCGGACGACCGCACCATCATCGGTCCGTCGGCCATCGACTTCGCCTCGCAGTTCACGCCCAGCCTGTTCGTCATGTCGGTGGCCGCCGCCTCCCCCACCCGCGGCTGCATGGACTTCGACCTGTTCGAGACCGAGTTCAAGCGCGCCATGATCCCGCTGGCGGACCGGGTGATGCTGCTGCTCGACAGCTCCAAATATGCCAAGCCCGGCCTGATCCAGGTCTGCGACTGGTCGGCCGTGGACGTGCTGGTGAGCGATGCGACGCCGCCGGCCTCGGTGCGCGGGCAGCTGGAGCATGCGCGGATCGTGGAGGCGCCGCCGCTGGCGGACAGCAACGGCGGCAGCGGCCGCAGGCTTGACTATGCGCAATAGCCTCTCCCCCTTCCCGTCCCCCACGGCCGGCGCCGCCCTGCCGGATGCCGAGGCGCTTGCCGCCTTCGCCGCGCACCTGGCCGACCTCGCCCGCCCGCTGGCGCTGTCCTATTTCCGCACCCCCGTGGGCGTGGACTGGAAGGCCGACCTCAGCCCCGTCACCGCCGCCGACCGGGCGGTGGAGCGCGCGCTGCGCACCGCAATCGCAGAGCGCTGGCCCGACCACGGCATCCTCGGCGAGGAGGAGGACGCGGTGGGCCTCGACCGGCGCGTGATATGGGTGGTCGATCCCATCGACGGCACCAAGAGCTTCATGACCGGACTGCCCCTGTTCGGCACCCTTGTCGCGGCGCTGGTGGATGGCCGCCCGCTGGTGGGGGTGATCGAGGTGCCGGCGCTCGGGGAACGCTGGGTGGGCGTGGCCGGCGCCGCGACCTGCCTCAACGGCGCCCCCTGCCGCACCAGCCCGGTGATCCGGCTGGTCGAGGCACGCCTCTACGCCACCTCGCCGGACATGTTCGATCCGGCCGAGGCCGCCGCATTCGCGGCGCTTGAGGCGCAGGTGGCGCTGCGCCGCTTCGGCGGCGACTGCTGCGCCTACGGGCTGCTCGCCAGCGGCCACGTGGAGCTGGTGGTGGAGGCCGACCTGAAGCCGTACGATTTCATGGCGCTCGTTCCGGTGGTGGAAGGCGCGGGCGGTGTCATCACCGACTGGACCGGCGCGCCCCTCACCCTGGCCTCGCGCGGGCAGGTGGTGGCGGCGGCGACCGCCGACCTGCACGCCGCGGCGCTCGCGACCCTGCGGCCCGCGGCAGCCTGATGGCTCGGTGCAGGGCTTAGCCCGGCTTAACGGTAGCCGGGCGCCAGTATTCGTGAAACGACACCTTCGCGTGCGACAATCACGTGTCGATTCAATTCACAAAGACGCGACCTGCGTCCAAGTCGTTGCAGGCAGATACCTTTTTCCCCACACAATGCCGCTACGGCAGAAAAGGTAGCCGGCGGCACGCCACTTTTCGCAAATCGGGAGCCCGGCTGAATCTGCGTGTTCGCAGGAACCGGAGAATATGGCGAAACAACGTCAAAGAATGGGCGCGACGCGTGTATTTATGGCCAAGTCCGGCCATGCTATGGATTTCGTATTCGCTCGAAGCAAGACAACAAACCCGTTCCGGGCGAACAGAAATCAGCCCCGCGCGAGATCATGCCAGATCCGCGTGTCTTGACGTCACGCGACAGCAGACACGACAGACCCGATGAGGACCGCCGGACGCAGACCTCCGGCGCAGGAGGAGGCGTGCGCGCCTGACGCGGCGACCCCGCCCCCGTTCCGTGTCCCCCGGCATACAGCCGTCCCTGCCGTTGACGTCGGCTATCCGGAGGAGGCCGCACATGCAATACATTCCTTTGCCGGCACAGTTTCCCGGCAGCCCGGCTGATACCTGCTCCATCGCCATCATCGGCGGCGGCCCGGGCGGTCTGCTCACGGCCAAGCACCTGTCCGAGAAGCTCGGCGAAGCCTGTCGCATCAGCATCTTCGAGGCCAGCGACCGGCTGGGCGGAAAGATCGTGACCGGCGAATTCGCCGGCGTCGGCCCCTATGAGGCCGGCGTCGCAGAGATCTACGACTACTCCGCCCTGGGGCCGGACCCCCTGCGCCATCTCATCGAGACCGAGCTCGGCCTCGAGATCCGCCACATCGCCGGTGGCGCCTGCGTGCTCGACGGCCACGTCATCCATGACGTGGACACGCTCGGCGAGATCTTCGGCGCCGAGGCGCGCGACCAGGTGGTGCGCTTTCGCGAGAAGTGCGCCGAGCTCCTGAGCCAGGACGACTTCTATTCCAGCACCCGCGACGTGGACAACCACCACGCTTGGGCCCGCCGGTCCGGCGAGGAGACGCTCTACGAGGAAATCACCAGCGACATCGCGCGGCGCTACGTGCGCATCATGGCGCACAGCGATGTCGCCGCGCCGCCGCATCTCACGAACGGGCTGACGTTCCTGAAGAATGTCCTCATGGATGTGCCCGGATACATGGATGTCTTCTCGGTGGTGGGCGGCAACGGGCAGATCGTCGAGCGCCTCGTCGAGGAGATCGACGCCGACATCCACCTCGGCTCCACCGTCAAGGCCGTGACGCCGCTGTTCGACGGCCGCTTCCAGATCGATGTCTGCACCCACGGCACCATGGAGCATGTGGTGGCCGACTACGTGGTGGTGGCGCTTCCCCTCACCGCCCTGTCCATCATCGACTGGCGCTCGCCGGGCCTGAAGGCGGCGATGGATCGGCACATCGATTACTTCGATCGGCCCGGCCATTACCTGCGCGCCACGCTGCTTTTCGAGCGTCCGTTCTGGCGCGAGCACATCTCCGGCGCCTGGTGGATGCTGGATGCGTTCGACGGCTGCTGCGCCTACGACGAAGGCGCGCGCACCCCCATCGGCCCATGGGGCGCGCTGGGCTTCCTGATCGCCGGCAACGCCGCCCTCGGGCTCGCCAACATGGCGGACAACGACATCGAGCAGCTTTGCCTCGATGCCCTGCCGCCCCAGTTCGGCGATGCGCGGCGGATGCTGGTGGATCGCCGCATCCATCGCTGGATGGCCTCGGTGAACGCCATTCCCGGCGGTTATCCCGAGCGCTCGGCCTATGTGAACCACCGGCCGGCGGCCAAGGCCCATCCGGGCTTCCTGGTGGTGGGCGACTACATGTTCGACGCCACGCTGAACGGCGTGCTGGATTCCGCCGACGCCGCCTCCGACATCATCGTCAGCGAGGTGCTGGCGCGCCGGTGCGCCCGCTTCCGCCCGCCGGAAATCCCGGCGCGCACCCGCTCCGCCGGCGCACAACCGGCGGGCCGGCACGGCGCCCTCTCCGGCAGCTACATCGCCGAGGTGGCGGAGCTGGCGTGGGATCTGGGGCCGGGGGCGCGCATCCTGCACTTCGGCTCGGGCTCGGGGCAGCTGGTGTCGGACCTGCGCGCCCTCGGCTTCGAGGCGCTGGGCGTGGAGCCCTGCCGTGCGGCCTGGGAGGGAACGCCCACGCGCCTGCGCCGGCACAATGTGCGCATCTGCCCGGAACGCCTGCCGTTCCCGGACGGCTCGTTCGACCTGGTGGTGGAGACCGGCCTCTGCCGCATGGAGCGCGACCATCTCACCGGCGTGCTCAAGGAGATCCGCCGGGTGGCCGCGCGCGGCATGATCCTCGGCTCCGTCTCCACCGACCTGCCGGTGGAGCTGATCGAGCGGCACGAGATGCTCGACGGCATCCGCACGCTCACCTCGCGCTGGGGCTGGTCGGACCTCCTGCTGTCGCTCGGCTTCCGCTTCGCCCTTGCCGACCCGGCGCGGCTGGATTCCCTCTGGCGCCGGTCGGTGGTGGCGGGGGTCGCGCCCAGCGAATGGTTCGAGGATCAGGAGAGCCTCAAGTACTGCATCTACGAGGCCAGCGCTGCGACCGCGGCGCACGATCTCGCCGCGGCGGCCGAGGTCGCCCGGATCATCGCCGAGCATCTCTACGACGATGATCGCGTTCCCGTCCGAGCGTTGGTCGGCCGCGTGGCCGCCATGCCGTGATCCTCTCCCGAGAAGGGGTACAGCCATGCAACGCACACTGCCTAATCCCTCCGTCGAGATGGACGCCCGCGCCTGGCGCCTGCGCTTCCTCGACGCGCCGCCCCCGGCGGACCTGACCGCCGCCGGAGCGCGGACCATCAGGGTGGGCTCGCCGCGTCCGACCTACGTGCTGGCGGAGCCGGTGGACGCCGCCTATCCGCCCTCGCGCGCCGACGACGCCGGCGGGCGCTCGCTCTCCCTGCTCTGGATGCCGCCGCAGGCACCGGAGGATGCCGACGAGACCTGGCTCGAGGGCATTCCCTTCGAGGGGCTGAAGGACAACGGGCGCGTGGTGCGCGCCGGCCTGAGAACGGCGCGGGTGGTCTGGACCAACGCCCGCGCCATTGTCTACGCGCCGCCGGACCAGTTCGGCGACGCCTGCGACGCGCTCGTCCGGTTCACCGTCCTGGAGCGGGACACGAGCGAGATCGAGGCGGCCATGCCGCAGGTGTGGGGCGCCATCAAGCACGACGCGCGGCTCACCCACACCGTGACCCGGCGCGACATCCGCCGGCGCGCCGGGCCGGTCGGGGCCATGACCGAGCGCGTCGCCGAGCTGAACCGCCGCGCGCTGCTCAACGACGAGGCGCTGGAGCAGCTCGACCCGGAGCTGACCGGCGCATCCAAGCGCCTGTTCGCGGAACTGGCGCTGCAGGCCAACCTCTACGACCGGCTCGAGGCGCTGGGCGAGCCGCTGGACTTCGCCTTCGACTATCACGAGCTCATCAACAACCGCATCACCGAGGCGTCCCAGTTCTACCGCGGCACGCGGATCGAGGCGTGGATCCTCGTCGTCCTGTTGCTGGAGCTGGTCGCCACCTCCTACCCCCTGTTCTCCCACCTGGTGGAATAGGGACCACACGAGGAGATCGTGTCATGAGACTACTCGCAGCAGCGGGCATCGCCCTGGTGGCGACCTTCGCCCACGCGTCCGACATGGAGCTGACCGCCGACGAGATCCGCGCGCGGATGATCGGCAACACCATCGTCGGCATCGAGAACGGCGAGTTCTATGCCGAATACCTCAGCCCGAACGGCGTGATCTACGGCCACAACAAGCATGATTCCTATCAAGGCTGGTGGCGCATCGCCGGCAACAAGCTCTGCTTCGCCTATGAAGAGGAGAACGGCAAGAAGCCGAGCTGGAACTGCGTGTTCGTGGCCCTCACCGGCGACAAGGTGATCTGGAACGACGACAACGAGACGTCGTTCGCCCGCCTGCTGCCCGGCCGGGCCGAGCGCACCGCGGCCACCCGCACCTCGCACAACTGAGCCGGGCGCTGGCCCGGGCGATGCTCGGGCCGGCCCCTGCGGCGGCGACGGAGGCGGCCGGACCGGCAGCCTCCGTCCGACGGAATGCCGCAGTCCGGATGGGCCCAAAGCCCGGACCGGATACCGCACCGGCGCTGATTCCGATGCGCCATCGTGCGGCCGGCAGCCCGCGTGCCAGCGCCCCCTTTCCCCCCGCCCCGGCGGTCCCGCCCGCGCTTCTACGACGAAGGTCGCATACGCGGTTCCGGGAACGCCGTCCGGCCGCGACGTGCGCGCGCGAACGCTCCAACTCCTTGTTCCGATACGGCTCACACCCCTACCGGTTGCGCCCGTGGCCTGCCGGGGAAGCTTCCCCGGGGCTGGCATCCGCCCCCGATATTTCCCCTGCGTCACTATGGCACTTCCGCAGGGATTGCCTTAAACGATTGAAGTCCGGCCGGCGGTAAGCCGTTCGAGAACAAAAGGCCCGGGACAGGGCCGCCAGGGAGTGAAACATGCGACTGAGCGGAATGATTGCGGCGCTGGCCGCAGGCATCGCCTTGTCCGGCGCGGCCATTGCGGCGGAACCCATCAAGATCGGCCTGAGCGGGCCCTTTACCGGCGGCTCGTCCTCCATGGGCGTGAGCATGCGCGACGGCGTGAAGCTGGCGGTGGACGAGGTGAACAAGAACGGCGGCGTGCTGGGCCGTCCGCTGCAGCTCATCGAGCGCGATGACGAGGCGAAGAACGAGGTGGGCGTGCAGATCGCCCAGGAGCTCATCAACAAGGAAGGCGTCGTCGCCACCCTCGGCTACATCAACACCGGCGTGGCCCTCGCCTCCCAGCGCTTCTATCAGGAAGCCGAGATTCCGGTGATCAACAACGTGGCCACCGGCACGTTGATCTCCAAGCAGTTCCTGCCGCCGGACAACAAGTCGAACTACATCTTCCGCACCTCGGCCAACGACGCCATCCAGAGCGCCATGATCGCCGAGGAAGCGGTGAAGCGGCAGGGCTTCAAGAAGCCGGCCATCCTCGCCGACAGCACCAATTACGGCCAGCTCGGCCGCGCCGATCTCGTGAAGGCCCTCGCCGGCCTCGGCGTGAAGCCGGTGGCGGAAGAGAAGTTCAACATCGGCGACACCGACATGACCGCGCAGCTGCTGCGCGCCAAGGAGGCCGGCGCCGACGTCGTCCTCACCTACGCCATCGGCCCGGAGCTGGCGCAGATCGCCAACGGCATGGCCAAGCTCGGCTGGAAGGTGCCGATGATCGGCTCGTGGACCCTCTCCATGGCCAACTTCATCGACACCGCCGGCCCCAACGGCAACGGCGCGATGATGCCGCAGACCTTCATCCAGCTGCCCGACACCCCCAAGCGCAAGGCCTTCATCGAGGCCTATCAGGCGGCCTACAAGATCGACCGCATGCCCTCTCCGGTCTCCGCCGCGCAGGGCTATGACTCGGTGCTGCTGCTGGCCGCCGCCATCAAGCAGGCCGGCTCCACCGACGGACGCAAGATCCGCGAGGCGCTGGAGAACCTGAGCACCAAGGTGGAAGGCGTCGTGACCGTCTACGAGAAGCCGTTCAGCGCCACCGACCACGAGGCCATCACCGCCAACATCCCGGTGTTCGGCCTGGTGAAGGACGGCCGCGTCGTCGCCGCCCATCCGGAAGACATCGCCGGCGACAAGGCGGTGCGGGTGAAGGCGAACAACTGACGCCGACGCCGGCTGGTCCCGGTCCGGGCGCGGGTGATCCGCGGTCCGGCGCCAGGGCTCCGGCCGGCACCGCGCACGCCGGGGCGGGGAGCGCTGCTGCTTCCCTGCTTCGCGCCGGCGCCCCACACAGACGCAACGCCCCGCCGGACCGCCGCGCCACGTAGCGCGGCGGCTGGCCCGAACGGAACCTTCGCCCCGACGCGAAGGCCGCGCGCCCTTCCGGAGACCGCCATGAACATTCTGTTGCAGCTCATCGTGAGCGGCATCGCCGTGGGCATGATCTACGGCGTCATCGCCTTCAGCTACCAGCTCACCTTCGCCACCTCCAAGACCCTGAACTTCGGCCAGGGCGAAGCGCTGATGCTGGGCGCGCTGGTGGGGCTCACCACCATCAACTTCCTCATCGGGCAGGCGCTCGGCACCCTGTGGGCCTACCTCTTGATGCTGCCCGTGGTGTTCGCCTTCGGCCTCGCTCAGGGCGCGGTGGTGGAATGGCTGGGCGTGCGGCAGGCGGTGAAGGCGAAGTCGGAAGCCGGGTGGATCATGGCCACCATCGCGCTCGGCATCATCTTCCGCAATCTCGCCGAGAACATCTGGGGCCGCGACGCGCTGCGCTTCCCCTCGCCGCTGCCGGAGGCGGCCATCGTCATCGGGCCGGTGCGCATCCAGCCCATGGAGATCGCCATCGTCGTCGGCGCGCTCGCCATCATGCTCGCGGTGGAGATCTTCAACCGCCGCTCCATCTTCGGCAAGGCGGTGGTGGCCACGGCCAACGACCGCGACGCGGCCGGCCTGATGGGCATCGACACGCGGCGCGTCATCACCTTTTCCTACGCCCTGTCCTCCATGACGGCGGCGTTCGCCGGCGTGCTCATCGCCCCGGTCACCCTCACCGGGGCCACCATGGGCGCGGTGCTGGGCCTCAAGGCGTTCGCGGTGGCCATCATCGGCGGCCTGTCGAGCGGCATGGGCGTCATCGTCGGCGGACTGATCCTCGGCATCACCGAGACGCTGACCGGCTTCTACATCTCCACCGGCTACAAGGACGTGCCCGGCCTGGTGCTGCTGCTGCTGGTCCTGTCGCTGAAGCCGTCCGGCCTGTTCGGCCGCGCCACCATCAAGAAGGTCTGACGGCATGCTCGCGCGCCGCATCCTCTCCGTCGGCGGGCCGCTGATCGGCCTCGCGCTGCTCGTCGTGCTGCCGTTCGTGGTGACGAGCCCGTACTATCTGCACCTCACCATCACCATCGCCATCTTCTCGATCCTGCTGCTCGGGCTCGATGTGGTGTTCGGCTACACGGGCGAGGTCTCCATCGGCCACGCCGCCCTGTTCGGCATCGGCGCCTACACCGCCGGCTGCCTCGCCATGCACTTCGGCATCGGCTTCTGGCCGGCGCTGCCGCTGGCGATCATCGTGGCGGCCGTGTTCGGCATCGTGCTGGCCCTGCCGGCGCTGCGGGTGACGGGGCCGTACCTCGCCATGGTGACGCTGGCGTTCGGCACCATCGTGCAGATCCTCATCAACGAGATGACGGACCTGACCAACGGGCCGCTGGGCATCAAGCTGACGACGCCGCTCTTCCTCGACCTGCGCTGGCTGGGCGACAGCATTCCGCTGTTCGACATGTCGCTGAAGCGCATGAAGGAAGTGGAATACTACTACATCGCCGCCGCCGCGCTGGTGCTGACGCTGATCGTCATCAACCGCATCCTCGCCTCCCACCTCGGCCGTGCGTTCGAGGCGCTGCGCGACAGCCCCATCGCCTCCGACTGCATGGGCGTGTCGGTCTACAAGCACAAGGTGCTGGCGTTCGTGGTCTCCGCCGGCCTCGCGGGCCTCGCGGGCGCGCTGTTCGCCTATTCGGAGCAGTATATCGCCCCGAACAACTTCGGCTTCGAGCTCTCTGTCCAGTTCCTGCTGGCGGTGACGGTGGGCGGGCGCAAGTCGCGGCTCGGGCCGATCCTCGGCGCGGTCATCATCGTGTTCCTGCCGAACCTGCTCTCGGACATCGTGCTGTTCCGCTACATCGCCGGCGCCATCGCGCTGATCGCGGTGATCGCCGGGGCGCGGGCCTTCGTGAAGGACCCGGAGAACCGGGTGCGCAACGCCATCCCGGTGGTGCTGTGCCTCGTCTTCTTCGCCTTCTCGCTGATGCTGCAGAAGATCACGGACTACAAGCTCGCCATCTTCGGCGTGATGATCCTGTTCGTGGTCTACTACCTGCCGGAGGGCATCGTCGGCTTCCTCAAGCGCACCGCCGCCCAGCTGTGGCCGGATCTGGTGCGGACCCACGCGCTCATCGAGGCCGACACCCACGGCAAGGCGGTCACCGCCTCGCACATCCCGCATGAGGGCGTGCTGCTTCAGGTGGATGGCGTGGTGATGCAGTTCGGCGGCCTGAAAGCCCTCGACACGGTCAGCATCGCGGTGACGCCGGGCACCATCCACGGCCTCATCGGCCCCAACGGGTCCGGCAAGAGCACCATGATGAACGTGCTCACCGGCATCTATGTGCCCACCGCCGGCGCCATCCGCTTCCGCGGCAAGAACATCGCCGGGCGCACCTCCTCCGACATCGCCGCGGAGGGCATCGCGCGCACCTTCCAGAACGTGCAGCTGTTCGCCGAGCTGACGCTGATCGAGAACGTGCTGGTGGGCCTCCACCACACCTACAGCGCCACCTTCGCCGAGGTGGCGCTGGGCCTGCCGCGCATCCGTCGGGAGGAGAAGGCGGCGCGCGAGCGGGCCATGAGCCTGCTGCACTTCGTCGGCCTCGCCGACCTCGCCAACGAGGAGGCGCGCAACCTGCCCTACGGCAAGCAGCGGCTGCTGGAGATCGCCCGCGCTCTGGCGCTCGACCCCGAGCTGCTGCTGCTTGACGAGCCCGCCGCCGGCCTCACCGCGCCGGACATCCGCCACCTGGTGGAGATCATCCGGAAGGTGCGGCACGCCGGCGTCACGCTGGTGCTCATCGAGCACCACATGGATGTGGTGATGGGCCTGTGCGACACGGTTACCGTGCTCGATTTCGGCCAGAAGATCGCGGAGGGCAAGCCGGCCGAGGTGCAGGCCAACCCGCGGGTGATCGAAGCCTATCTCGGCGGCGCTGCCGCCGCCGCCGAATAAGGAGCGCGCCATGCTCGAGGTGACCGATCTCGTGGCCGGCTACGGCAAGGTGAAGGTGCTGCACGGCCTCTCCCTCCAGGTGGAGGAAGGCCGGCTCGTCACCCTCATCGGCTCCAACGGCGCCGGAAAGACCACCACGCTGCGCGCCATATCCGGCATGATCGCGCCGGAGCAGGGCACGGTGCGGCTGGGCGGGGAGGACCTCACCGGCCTGCCCTCCTTCAAGATCACCAAGAAGGGCCTCGCTCACTCGCCCGAGGGGCGGCGCGTGTTCCCCACCCAGTCGGTGCTCGACAATCTGCTGCTGGGCGCCTTCCCGCGCCTCACCGGAGCGCGGCCGCGCGGCGACGTGGAGGCGGATCTCGATCGCATGTTCGCCCTGTTCCCCCGCCTCGCCGAGCGGCGCGCGCAGCTGGCCGGCACCCTCTCCGGCGGCGAGCAGCAGATGCTGGCCATGGCCCGCGCGCTGATGCTGAACCCGCGCGTGCTGCTGCTGGACGAGCCCTCCATGGGCCTCGCCCCACGCCTGGTGGCCGAGGTGTTCGCCACCATCGCCCGGCTGAAGGAAGAGAAGATCACCATGCTGCTGGTGGAGCAGTTCGCCGCCGCGGCGCTGGAGGTGGCCGACTTCGGCTATGTGCTGGAGAACGGCCGGGTGAGCGCGCGCGGCCCGGCGGCCGACCTGCGCAACGACCCCGCCGTGCGCGCCGCCTATCTCGGCCACGCGCACTGACGGCGGCGCCCCGCAACGGGCGCACGCCTCAGGTGAAGAAGACGCGCTCCGCCGTGCCTTTCAGGAGCCATCCGCGCTGGGTGTCGTCCAGCGGGGCACGGCGGGCGATGAAATCGAAGGCGGCGGCGAGCGTGTTGGGCGGATCGCGCTCCAGCACCGGCATGTCGCTGCCCCACATCAGCCGCTCCGGCCCGAAGGCGCCGAGCAGCGCCATCAACTGCGGGATCACCCGGTCGTAGGGCGGCGCGTCGAACTTGTTGAGGCCGGAGATCTTCACGGTCACCAGCGGGAATTCGGCGAGCGCCAGCAGCCGGTCGAGCTGGCGCGCATCGCCCGGCATCACATGGGCCATGTGGTCGAGGCAGACCGCGGTCTGAGGGAAACGCCGGCACAGCTCGGCCATGTGGACGAGCGCGTCATCGCTCATGTCCGGACTGTCCCGCAGCAGCGGGCACAGCACGAGTTTCTCCGCCGCCGCCGTGGACCACATCTCGGCCATCGCCGGCGCGGCGAGCCAGGCGGCGGTGTCCACACCCCGCAGGCGGAAGCCTTTCACGCCCTGCGCCCTGGCGGCGCGCATGGCCTGCGGCGCATCGGGCCGGCGGTCGTCCACCGCGCCCACCACGGCGAAGGTGCCCGGATGCGCCTGGGCGGCGGCGGTGAGATAGCTGCTGTCATACCCGAAATAGCCGATGTGCTGCACCAGCACGACGCGCACGGCGCCGATTGCGGCCTCACGGCCGAGCAGGGTCTCGATGCTGTAGGCCGGCGGATCGCGGTCCCGTTCTGTCTGGCCGCGCACCATGGGATAGCGGGCGCTGTCGCCGCCCCAGCTGTGGCTGTGGGCGTCGACAGGGCCGCCTGTTCCGGCCACCGCCGCTCCCGCGCCGAGAGCTGCCGCCATGGCGACCGCGGAAGCGCCGAGGAGGAGGCCGCGCCGATCGAGGCGAACGGCCTCCATGGCGGGCCTGTCGTGTGCGGGCCTGTCGTATGCCGGCCTGTCGTGCCGTCCGCTCATGGCCATGTCTCCGGCTGCCCGCCGCGACCGCCAGGGCCGCGCCCGAGTTGGGCATGGCGGGCGGCCGCATGGCAAGCGACCGGCGTGTCAGCGCTCGGTGAAGGAGTGGGTGAGCGCGTCGGTGAAGGGGCGCATGAGATAGCTCAGCACCGTGCGCTTGCCGGCATAGAAGGCGACCTCGGCGTTCATGCCCGGCACCAGCCGCTGCTTGAGGGGTGAGGGGATGTCGGTCTCCGCCACGGCCACGCGGGCGAGGAAGTAGGGCTGGTGCGTCACCTCGTCCACCAGCCGGTCGCGCGAGACCGACAGCAGGCGGCCGAGCACCATGGGCGTCGTGTGCCCGTGAAACGCGGGAAAGCGCACCTCCACCTCGTCGCCCCGGTGCAGCCGGTCGATGTCCTGCACCGGCACCTGCGCATCCACCACCAGCGGCGCATCGTGGGGCACGATTTCCAGCAGCGTGTCGCCGGGCCGGGCCACCGCGCCCACCGTGTAGACCTTGGCGTTGATGTTCTGCACCGTGCCGGCGCGCGGGGCGCGGATGTCGATGCGGCCGAGCACGTTGCCGGTGACGCGCGCGCGCTCGGAGAGGTCGGCGAGCTTCTGGCGCACCTCCAGCAGCTGGTCGCCGATCTCCTCGGCGCGCTGCTGGCGCAGCTGGGCGATCTGCATCTTCATCTCGCCCACCGAGCCGCGCACCTTGGCGGTGTCGGCGAAGTTGCGGCCCACCATGCCGTCGAGCCGCGCCTTCTCCCGCTCCAGGGAAGACACGCGGGTCTTGTTCACCAGCCCCTTCTGCTCCAGCGCGCGCACCGCGGCCAGCTCGTCCTCGATGAACACCAGCTGCTGCTCGGCCGAGAGGCGCTCCTGGCTGAGGCCCTCGATCTCGTGGCCGAACTGCTCCATGCGGCTGTTCAGGATGCCGACCTGTCCTTCGAACGAGGCCCGGCGGTCCCGGAACTGGGTGATCTGGTCGGCGAGGGCGTCCCGCACCATGGGAATGGCGGCATTTCGGGTCAGCTCGACCGGGAAGGTGATGTCCCGGGCTTCGTCGCGCTCGGCGACAAGGCGCGCTTCCAGCGCCAGCGCGGCGCGCAGCTGGGCGAGGGCGGCCTCGTCATTGGCCCGGGGCTGGGTGGGATCGAGGCGGAACAGCACCTGGTCCTTGGCCACCTCCTGCCCTTCCTGGACCTGGATCTCGGCGATGATGCCGCCCTCCAGATGCTGCACCACCTGCCGCTTGCTCTCCACCGCCACGAGGCCCTGCGCGATCACGGCGCTGTCGACCCGTGCCAGCGCCGCCCAGCCGCCGATCCCGAAGAAGGTAAAGGCGATCAGGCCATAACCGACCAGCGCCATGCTGCGGTAATCCGAAGGCGGCGGCGGTGCGGCGGCCATGGCGGGCGCGCCGGCGGGCGAAACGGACGCCCCGTCGGGGGGCGCAGGGGTGCGCCGGAACCAGCGCGCGGGATGCCACACGTCACGGCCCCACATGAGACGGCTCCGCATGCGAGGGCCGCTCTTGGGAGGGCCGCTCTTGGGAGGGCCGCATCTGGGAAGGCGCCATCTGGGAGGGCGGCATCTGGCCGTTGTCCCTGCGCGGCGCGCCCTCCGGCGACGTGGGGACGGCACCTCCGGGAACCGCGGCGAGCGGCGGACGGGGCCCCGCGGGCGGGGCCGCGCCCATGAGGCGGGACATGACCTCCTCCCGCGGGCCGAACGCCTGGGCGACGCCATCCTTGAGCGCCAGCACCATGTCGCACTGCCCCAGCGCGGCCGAACGGTGGGTGATGGTGACCACCGTGCGCCCGGCCGCCTTCAGCTGGCGCAGGGCCTCGGCCAGCGCCAGCTCGCCCGGCGGGTCGAGGCTGGCGTTCGGCTCGTCGAGCACGATGAGCGCCGGCAGCCCGAACACCGCCCGCGCGAGGCCGATGCGCTGGCGCTGGCCGCCGGACAGCGCCGTGCCGCCCTCGCCGATCTGGGTGTTGTAGCCCTGCGGCAGGTGCTGGATCAGGTCATGGACGCCGGCCAGTCGGGCGGCGGCGACGATGTGGACGGAATCGGCCGCGGTAAAGCGCGCGATGTTCTCGGCGATGGTGCCGGCGAACAGCTCCACGTCCTGAGGCAGGTAGCCGATGGCCTGGCCGAGCTGGGTCTCGTCCCAGTGGGTGAGATCGGACCCGTCGAGCCGGACGCAGCCGGACACCGCGGGCCACACCCCCACCAGCGCCCGGGCGAGGCTGGACTTGCCGGCCGCCGTCGGGCCGATGACGCCGAGGCTGGTGCCGGCCGGCAGGCGGAACGACAGGTTGCGCACCACCGGCACGTCGCGGCCCGGCGCGCGCACGAACAGCGCCTCGACGGACAGTTCCCCGCGCGGGTCGGGCAGGCGCAGGCGGCTGCCGGCCTCGGGCGCGCTGCGCAGCAGCTGCTGCACGCGCTCGTAGGCGGAACGCGCGTTCACGACCGACTTCCAGTTGCCCACCGCAAGCTCGATGGGCTGGATGCACCGCCCCACCAGGATCGAGCCGGCGATGATCATGCCGGGCGAAATCTCCCGCTGGATGGCGAGATAGGCGCCGAGGCCGAGCACGATGCTCTGCACCAGCGCGCGGTTGAACTTGGTGAGGGAGACGAGCACCGTGCCCCGGTCGCCGGCCACGCCCTGCCAGCCCATGGCGGCATCGCGCACCGTGGTCCAGCGCCGCCGCAGCTCGGCCGACATGCCCATGGCCTGCAGCACCTCGGCGTTGCGCAGGGTGGCGGCGGCGAGATTGCTGGCGGTGATGCTCTTGCGGTTGGCCTCGGCGAGGCTGCCGCGGGTGACCCGGTTGTTCAGCACCGCGAGCCCGCCCGAAAGGAGCGCGCTGCCGAGCGCCAGCAGGCCGTAATAGGGGTGCAGCATGGTGGCGCAGATGGCGTAGATGGGCATCCACGGCAGGTCGCACAAAGCCGTCAGGCCGGGACCGGCGAAGAACTCCCGCACCGAGTCGAGGTCGCGCAGGCTCTGCGTCTGCCCGGCCGCCCGCTCGCGCACCGCGGCGCGCTGGATGGCGTCGAACACGGCCGTGTTCACCTTGCCGTCAAACGCGACGCCGGCCCGCTCCAGCACGCGGGTGCGGACCCCCTCCAGCGCCGCCCAGACCATGTAGAGGAAGCCGGTGATGAGGGTGAGGAAGACCAGCGTCTCGATGCTGCGGCTCGACAGCACCCGGTCGTACACCTGCATCATGTAGATGGAGGCGTTGAGGCCCAGAAGGTTGATGAAGAAGCTGAACACGATCACCGCGATGAACGCGGGGCGCACCGCCCGCAACGCGTGATCGAGCGCCGTAGGGGCGGGCGCGGAACTGGCGCCACGCGCGGACTGCGCAACGCTCATGCGCCCATGCCATGCAGGCACGGATCGACGCGCCGCCGCTCCTCGGTCAAAGCCATTGTGATCGCCTCCGATGGTAAAATGCACCGCCGGAGGGATGGATCAAGCGAAAAAGGCCCGCCGCAGCACAGCTTTGGCGTGCAGGGCGGATCAGCTCCCGCGGGAGCCGTAGGCCGCGAGGAACACGCGCACGGCCGAGGCCACGGTGCTCTCGATCTCCGCCGCCGTGGGCGCGCGGCCGGTGCCGAACATGAGGCCCTTCACCTGGTTGCCCTGGCAGAGATTGAAGAACTGGAAGGCCGCCATGTCGCAGTCGTCCACCGCCAGATGGCCAAGCTCGGTCTGGCGCGACAGCAACTCCGCGAGGCGCCGCCCGCCATGGCAGGGGCCGGTCTCGAAGAAGGTCTGGCCGACGGCGGGAAACTTCTCCGCCGCGCCGATCACCATGCGCACGAGGCGGATGTGATCCGGCTGGACCATCATGGTCATGAACGACACGCCGATGCGGTGCAGCAGGCTCGCCACGTCGGGATCATTGGGGTCGAACTCGAACAGCCGCTCGGCCGACTTGCGGCGATCTACCGCCACCAGCGCCTGGAACAGGTCTTCCTTGCTCTGGAAGTAGACGTAGATGGTGGCCTTCGAGACGCTGCTGGCGCGGGCGATCTCGTCCATGCTGGCGCCGTCGAAGCCCTTGTCGAAGAACACGCGGCGCGCGCCGTCGATGATGTCGCGGCGCTTGCGCGCCTCCGGCTCCGAATGATCGGTCGCCGCCGTGAGCTCCGCGACGGCGCCCTTGATGGGATGCGTCATCTCCAACCTTCCTGACATGTCCCTGCATAAGGTTCCGCGGGGGCGCCTGTCAAAGCGTTTGACTGAACGGTTCAGTTCAATGTAGGGTATGTGGACTAAACCGTTCAGTTTTTCAACCGCCATCGGGAGGGCACAGTGTCCCAGGCGAACAGGATCGAGACCGCGGGCAGCGTGCCGGCGCCGGAGGGCGTGACGGTGCTGAAGGCCCGTCCCGCCGATGCGCCGCCGCGCCCCGCCCCGGACGCGCCGCCGGCCCCTGCGGCCGAGGCGCCCGCGGCGCAGTCCCCCGCAGCGCCCAAGCCATCGCGCCGCCGCCTCATCCTCGGGGCGGTGCTGGCCGTGGCGCTGGGCGCGGGCGGCTGGTTCGGCATGCACTGGTGGACGGTCGGCCGATTCGAGATCTCAACCGACGACGCCTATGTGGGCGCGGACACCTCGGTGCTCGCCGCCAAGGTGGGCGGTTATGTCCGCGCGGTCGATGTGGCGGCCAACCAGTGGGTCAAGGCCGGCGACGTGGTGGCGCGGATCGACGACGGCGACTTCCAGCTGACCCTGAAGGCCGCCGAGAACAAGATCGCCACCCAGGAAGCCGCCCTCACCCGCTTCGACCAGCAGGAAAAGGCCGCCGACGCCACCGTGGATCAGGCCCGGGCCCAGCTCGCCGCCGCCAAGGCGGACCTGCAGCGGACCCAGCTGGAATTCGAGCGGCAGGACAAGCTGGCCAGCGCCAATTACGCCAGCCGCTCGACGCTCGACAATGCCCGGGCCGATCGCGACAAGGCGCAGGCGAGCGTCGCCGCATCCACCGCCGCCGTCGCCTCCGCCGAGGCCGCCGTGGATGTGCTGAAGGCGCAGCGGCAGGAAGCCGCCCGCGTCCTCGACGAATACCGCACCGCCCGCGACCAGGCCCGGCGCGATCTCGACTTCACCGTGGTGCGCGCGCCCATCGACGGCGTGGTGGGCAACCGCGCCGTGCAGGTGGGCCAGCTGGTGCAGCCGGGCACCCGCCTCACCGCCATCGTGCCGCTGGAGGGCGTCTATGTGGACGCCAACTTCAAGGAAACCCAGCTCGACCGCATCCATCCCGGACAGAAGGTCAAGGTGTGGGTGGACGCCTACCCCGACCGTGACTTCACCGGCACCGTGGTCAGCGTCTCCCCGGCCTCCGGCTCGGTGTTCAGCCTGCTGCCGCCGGAGAACGCCACCGGCAACTTCACCAAGATCGTGCAGCGCATCCCCGTCCGCATTGCCATCGATGCCGACGGCCTCGCCCGGCACGACCTGCGGCCTGGCATGTCGGTGACCGCCGTCGTCAACACCCGCGCCGACGCCTCCTGAGGCCGGCGCCGTCCCGCCTGCGGAGGCGACCCATGACCGACATCACCGTCTCGGGGCCCCCCACCTCGGCGCCCCCCGCCCGCCCCTCCGCAGGGGTGGAAGGGCGGCGCATGTTCGCCTTCCTGTGCATGGTGTTCGGCATGTTCATGGCGATCCTGGACATCCAGATCGTCTCCGCCTCGCTGGCCGAGATCCAGGCCGGCCTCGCCGCCTCCTCCGACGAAATCTCCTGGGTGCAGACCAGCTACCTCATCGCCGAGGTGGTGATGATCCCACTGTCGGGCTTCCTGTCGCGGGCGCTCTCCACCCGCTGGCTGTTCGCGGCCTCGGCGGCGGGCTTCACCGTCATGAGCTTCATGTGCGCGACGGCGACCTCCATCGAGCAGATGATCGCCTATCGCGCGCTGCAGGGATTTCTGGGCGGCGGCATGATCCCTACGGTGTTCGCCGCCGCCTATTCGGTGTTCCCGAAGGAGAAGCAGCCCATCGTCGCGCCGATGATCGGCCTCGTGGCGACGCTGGCGCCCACCATCGGCCCCACCGTCGGCGGCTACCTGACCGACCTGTTCTCCTGGCACTGGCTGTTTCTGGTCAACGTCATCCCCGGCATCCTGGTGGTGCTGGCGGCCGTGACGCTGATCGACTTCGACGAGCCGGACTTCTCCCTGCTGGACCGGTTCGACTGGTGGGGCCTCCTGTTCATGGCCGGCTTCCTCGGCAGCCTCGAGTTCGTGCTGGAGGAAGGGCCCACCAACGACTGGTTCGAGGACACCGCCATCTCCACCTTCGCGGTCGTGTGCGCCGTCTCCGCGGTCGCCTTCTTCGCCCGGGTGCTGATGGCGCGCGAGCCGGTGGTGGACATCCGCGCCTTCACCAACCGCAATTTCGCGGTGGGCTCGGCCTTCAGCTTCGTCATGGGCATCGGCCTTTATGGGCTCACCTACCTCTACCCCATCTATCTCGGGCGGGTGCGGGGCTATTCGGCGCTGATGATCGGCGAGACCATGTTCGTCACCGGCATCGCCATGTTCCTCACCGCCCCCATCGCCGGGCGGCTGATGACGAAGCTCGACCCGCGGGTGATGATCTCCCTCGGCTTCGCCGGCTTCGCGCTCGGGACGTGGCAGGTGACGGGCATCACCAAGGACTGGGACTTCTGGGAGCTTCTGATCCCGCAGATCCTGCGCGGCACCTCGCTGATGATCTGCATGATCCCCATCAACAACATTTCCCTGGGCACCCTGCCGCCTCAGCAGCTGAAGAATGCCTCCGGCCTGTTCAACCTCACCCGCAACCTCGGCGGCGCGGTGGGGCTCGCGCTCATCAACACCGTGCTCAACCATCGCTGGGACCTGCACCTCGCCCGCCTGCACGAGCAGGTGCAGTGGGGGAGCGCTGCGGCGGTGGAACGGCTGGAGAGCATGTCCGGCGCCTTCGCCGGCCTCGGCTCCCTCGCCTCCGACGCGGCCCTGAAGCAGATGGCGCTGCTGGTGCGGCGGGAGGCGCTGGTGATGGCCTTCGCCGACGTGTTCTACCTGCTCACCTTCCTGTTCCTTGCTCTGGTCCTCGCCGCGCCGCTGATGCGCCGGACGCGGCCGGGCGGCGGCGGTGGCGGGGGGCATTGAGCCTCGGTCAGGGGGAGAGGATCGGGCCGAGCGCACCGGGACGACGGCGGCACGCTCACCGCGGCCTCGATCGCCGTGTCCAAGGCTGCCGTGTCCAAGGCTGCCGCACGTGCGTGCCGTACCTCGAGTGAGACGGCGATTCACCCCTCCGCTGGATTCAATCTGGTCGCGTCCCGCTCTACAATCGCCCCAGGGCGCGGGCGGCACCGTCCGCGCCCCTATCCCCGGGGGGCCTATGCGACGGAGCGTTGCTGTCATCCTGTGCGCGCTCGCGGCATTCGCGGCCACCGGCGGCGCGGCGGCCGATACCGCGGCTGAGCGTGATGCTGCCGCCATTCGCGCCCGGCTTGCCGCGTGGACGGACGCGTTCAACCGCGGAGATGCCGCCACCACCTGCGAATTGTTCGCCGACGATCTCCAGTCCGACATGCAGGGCGCCCCGGCCGGCCACAAGGCGGCGGTGTGCGCGCGCATCGCAAGGGCCCTCGCCGCGCCCGACCGGCGGCTGACCTACGCCTTCGAGATCCACGACATTCTGGTGTCCGGCGACCTCGCCAGCGTGCGCCTCATCTGGACGCTGACCGAGCAGCACGCCGGCACAGCCACCCGCACGCAGGACATCGGCCTCGACGTGTTCCGCCGCGATCCGGACGGCGCCTGGCGCATCGCCCGCTATGTGGCGTTTCCGGTGGAGGGGGTGCGCTAGGGGCGTCCCAGAACGCAGAAGGCCGGCGGGAGCACCGCCGGCCTTCGCATGACGCCCGGTCAGGGACCGCCGTTCTCGACGGCGGTCCATGCCAGATCAGTTCTTGGTCTTGTCCACCAGCGCCTTGGCCTTGATCCAGGGCATCATGGCGCGCAGCTTCTCGCCGACTTCCTCGATGGGGTGGGCGTTGGCGCGGGCGCGGACGGCCTTGAAGGAGGCCTGGTTCACCTTGTTCTCGAGCATCCAGTCGCGGGTGAACTTGCCGGTCTGGATGTCGTCGAGCACGCGCTTCATCTCGGCCTTGGTCTCGGCGGTGATGATGCGGGGGCCGGTGACGTACTCGCCATACTCCGCGGTGTTGGAGATGGAGTAGTTCATGTTGGCGATGCCGCCCTCATAGATGAGGTCGACGATGAGCTTCACCTCGTGCAGGCACTCGAAATAGGCCATCTCGGGGGCGTAGCCGGCTTCCACCAGCGTCTCGAAGCCGGCGCGGATCAGTTCCACGAGGCCGCCGCACAGCACCACCTGCTCGCCGAACAGGTCGGTCTCGCACTCTTCCTTGAAGGTGGTCTCGATGACGCCGGCGCGGCCGCCGCCGATGGCGGAGGCGTAGGAGAGGCCGAGGTCATGGGCGTTGCCGGTGGCGTCCTGGGCGATGGCGATGAGGGTCGGCACGCCGCCGCCGCGCTGGTACTCGGAGCGCACGGTGTGGCCGGGGCCCTTGGGGGCGACCATCAGCACGTCGAGGTCCTTGCGGGGCTCGATCAGGTTGAAGTGCACGTTGAGGCCGTGCGCGAACAGCAGGGCAGCGCCGTGCTTCATGTTGTCGGCGAGGCTCTCGCGATAGATGTCGGCCTGCAGCTCGTCGGGGGTGAGCATCATCACCACGTCGGCCCACTTGGCGGCATCGGCGGGGCTCATCACCTTGAAGCCCTCGGCCTCGGCCTTCTTGGCGGTGGCGGAGCCGGGACGCAGCGCGACCACCACGTCCTTCACGCCCGAGTCGCGCATGTTGAGCGCGTGGGCGTGGCCCTGGCTGCCATAGCCGACGACGGCGACCTTCTTGCCCTTGATCAGGTTCAGGTCGGCATCGCGATCGTAGTAAACGCGCATCGGTGTCTCCTTGTGGGCGTTGTCTTCAATGTCGGTTGGATCCGCGCCGGGCGTCCCTTTGCACCGGATCGCGGGAAATGGGAACAGCCGTTCGCGCCGGAGGGCCGGTTTCCGGCCCTGTCCGGCGCGCGCGGACTGACTCAGGTGATGAACGGGGCTACACGCCGGCTCACATGGCCTCCGGGCCGCGGGAGATGGCGACCACGCCGGTGCGCGCCACTTCCACGAGACCGAGGGGCTCCATCAGCCAGGCGAACTGGTCGATCTTGTCGGACTTGCCGGTGATCTCGAACACGAAGCTCTCCCGCGTCGCGTCGATGACCCGGGCGCGGAACGCCTCGGCGAGCCGCAGCGCCTCGCCGCGGGCGTCGCCCACGCCGCGCACCTTCACCATGGCAAGCTCGCGCTCCAGCGACGGGGTCTCCACCGTCAGGTCGCGCACCCGGTGGATCGGCACCAGACGGTCCAGCTGGTTCTTGATCTGCTCGATCACCATGGGGGTGCCGGTGGTGACGATGGTGATGCGCGAGAGGTGGCCCTCATGGCTCACCTCCGACACGGTGAGGCTGTCGATGTTGTAGCCGCGGCCGGAGAACAGGCCGATGACGCGCGCCAGCACGCCCGGCTCGTTGTCGACGAGGACGGAGAGGGTGTGGCGCTCGATGGGCTCGGGGGTCTGGGACATGGAATGTCTCGGATGGAGGATGCGCAGGGCGCTGAGGGAGGCACCCCTCCCCGGAACGGGAGGGGACAGGAATACGGGGGTGCGGGGTCGGATCGGGTGGCCGGGCGGCCCGCTGCGCGACCCGGCTCCCGCGCGCTTGGGAGAGAAGCCGTGGCGCGGCGAGCGGCCGGAGCCGCCCGGGTCCGGATCACACCAGCATCTTGCCCTCGTCGGTGATGGCCGCGTCGAGGTCCACGGCCATGTCGCCGAGGATCATCTCGTTGTGGGCGCGGCCCGACGGGATCATGGGGAAGCAGTTCTCCTGCTGGTCCACGATGCAGTCGAAGATGACCGGGCGCCTGATGGAGATCATCTCCTCGATGGCGCCGTCGAGGTCGCCCGGCTTCTCGCAGCGGATGCCGACGCCGCCGTAGGCCTCGGCCAGCTTCACGAAGTCGGGCAGCGCCTCGGAGTAGGAGTGGGAGTAGCGGCCGCCGTGCAGCAGCTCCTGCCACTGGCGCACCATGCCCATGTACTTGTTGTTCAGGATGAAGATCTTCACCGGCAGGTCGAACTGGATGGCGGTGGACATCTCCTGCATGTTCATGAGGATGGAGGCCTCGCCGGCGATGTCGATGCACAGCGCGTCCGGGTGGGCCTTCTGCGCGCCGATGGCGGCGGGCAGGCCGTAGCCCATGGTGCCGAGGCCGCCGGAGGTCATCCAGCGGTTCGGCTCCTCGAAGCGGAAGAACTGCGCCGCCCACATCTGGTGCTGCCCCACCTCCGTGGAGATGTAGACGTCCTTGTCCTTGGTCAGCTCGTACAGGCGCTCGATGGCGTACTGCGGCTTGATGATGGTGTCGGACGGCCGGTAGGCGAGGCAGTTGCGCGCCCGCCAGCGGTCGATCTGCATCCACCATGCCTCGAGGGCGGCCTTGTCCACCTTCAGGGACCGCGCCTTCCACGCCGCCACCATGTCCTCGAGGACGCGGGTGCAGTCGCCGATGATGGGCAGGTCCACCTTGACGTTCTTGTTGATGGACGAGGGGTCGATGTCGATGTGGATCTTCTTCGAGCCGGGCGCGAAAGCGTCGAGGCGGCCGGTGATGCGGTCGTCGAAGCGCGCGCCGATGCAGACCATCACGTCGCAGCCGTGCATGGCCATGTTGGCCTCGTAGGTGCCGTGCATGCCCAGCATGCCCAGCCACTGCGGGTTGGCGGCCGGGAACGCCCCGAGGCCCATCAGGGTCGAGGTCACGGGCACGCCGGTGAGCCGCGCCAGCTCGCGCAGCTGGCGGCTGGCCTCGGGGCCGGAATTGATGACGCCGCCGCCGGTGTAGAAAATGGGCTTCTTCGCCGAGGCGATCAGCTCCACCGCGGCCGCGATCTGCGCGTCCTCGGCCTTCAGCTTGGGGCGGTAGGTCTTGTGCTGGATGTTCTCGCGGCCGACGTAGGTGCCGGTGGCGAACTGGACGTCCTTGGGGATGTCGACGACCACCGGGCCGGGGCGGCCGTTCTGCGCCACGTAGAACGCCTCATGCAACACCCGCGCGAGATCATTGACGTCCCGCACCAGATAGTTGTGCTTGGTGCAGGGGCGGGTGATGCCGACCGTGTCGCACTCCTGGAAGGCGTCGTTGCCGATGAGCTGGGTCGGCACCTGGCCGGTGATGCAGACCACCGGGATCGAATCCATGAGCGCGTCGGTGAGGCCGGTGACCGCGTTGGTGGCGCCGGGGCCGGAGGTGACCAGCACCACGCCGACCTTGCCGGAGGAGCGGGCATAGCCCTCGGCCGAGTGCACCGCAGCCTGCTCGTGGCGCACCAGGATGTGCTCGATGGCGTTCTGGTGGAACAGCGCGTCATAGATGGGCAGAACCGCGCCGCCCGGATAGCCGAAGATGTGCTCGACGCCCTGGTCGGCGAAGGCCTGGATCACCATCTCGGCGCCGGTCATCTGCTTGCTCATGTCTCGAACTCCCTCGGAACCCCTGAGGTCCCGGGCGACCCGCCGGGCCGCGCTGCTGATCGACTTTCATCCCCGGCCCGGAGCCAGAGGCCGGGCCCTGAAACGACGAAGGGGCCCGAAGGCCCCTCGTCGCGCGCCACCTCGATTGCCACAGCCCTCAGGCTGGACAAAAAGTGGCGCGCCACCCTACAAGAATAACAACGATCTTGCGCATGTCGGCGCCGTCCCTTTCAAAAGTTGCGCGAAGCTAGCGACGCATGCGCCGCCAGTCAAGCGCCGGCATTGGCTTTTTGGCCCATCCGCCGGCATATTCCCTTAGGGAATTCGCGCGACCATGCCGCACGGTCCGCCGCGATATTGCCCCAAGTGTCGGCTCTGTATATCACACGCAACATTCTGCTGGGGCGGAATGAGGAGGGGCAAGGCCTCATGAACAAACTGACGCTCGCCATGTCTGCCGCGCTGGTGGGAACCGCGCTTTCGGCAGGCGCCGCGCTCGCCGACTGCCAGAGCGACGTGACGACTCTCCGCACGGAGCTGGAGGAGAAGGGCAAGTCGCTGCAGGCCGCCATCAAGAAGAACAACGACCCCAAGGTCCTGTGCCCGCTGTTCCGGGCCTATTCGGCCTCCGAGGCCAAGTGGGTGAAGTTCCTGAGCGACAACAAGGACTGGTGCCAGATCCCGCCCCAGGCCATCGAGGGCGCGGCCACCAGCAGCAAGCGCACCGCCGGCATCCGCGACAAGATCTGCGACGCCGCGGCCAACGGCGCCGCCGCGCCGGGCGGCGGCAAGCCCCCGCCGCAGGGGTCCATGTCCAGCGCGCTGGGAATCACGACCGGCTACAGCCTCAGCCCGTCCAAGAGCACGGGCGTGTTCGACACGCTGAACGGCAATGCGCTGAAGTGAGGCCCGATTGAGTTCCAGGTCCCCCGAGGGCGTGAGCCCCCCCGTCGCCGACTCCGTGCGCGGCCACTGGGTCGAGCGCCTCGCGCCCGTCGCGGTGCGACCCTACCTGCGGCTGGCGCGGATCGACCGGCCGATCGGCTGGTGGCTGCTGCTTCTGCCCTGCTGGTGGTCCACCGCGCTCGCCGCCATGGCGGTGGATGCCGCCTACCCTGATCTGCGGCTTCTGGTGCTGTTCACCATCGGCGCCATCGCCATGCGGGGGGCCGGCTGCACCTGGAACGACATCCTCGACCGCAAGATCGACCGGCAGGTGGCGCGCACCCGCAATCGCCCTGTCGCCAGCGGTGATGTCAGCGTCGGGGCCGCCCTCGCCTTCCTGGTGTTCCAGGCGCTGGTGGGCCTCGCGGTGCTGCTCTCCCTGCCGCACTTCGCCATCGTCACCGGGCTCGCCTCGCTCGGCGTGGTGGCGGTCTACCCGCTCATGAAGCGCATCACCTCGGTGCCGCAGCTCACGCTGGGGATCGCCTTCTCGTGGGGCGCGCTGATGGGCTGGGCCGCGGTGCTGCGCACCATCTCGGATCCCGCGCTGCTGCTGTTCGCCGGCTGCGTGGTGTGGGTGTTCGCCTACGACACCATCTATGCCCACCAGGACAAGGAGGACGACGCTATCGTCGGCGTGCGGTCCACGGCCCTGCTGTTCGGGCGCAGCACCCCGCTGGTGGTGGCGCTGTGCTACGCGGTGGTGGTGTTCCTGTTCGGCGCGGCGCTGCTGGCGGTCTCGGCCGGCCCGTTCGCCTGGCTCGGCCTCGCCGGTTTCGCGGTGCATCTGTACGGGCAGGTGCGCCGGCTCGACATCGACAATCCCGAGCGTTGCCTCGCCGTGTTCAAGTCCAACCGCGACGCCGGGCTGATCCTGTTCGCCGGTCTCGCCCTCGACACGCTGGTGCCCAACACCCTCGCGCCGCTGCTGCCGTGACCGCCATGGCCGGCGGTGCTTTGACGCGGCGCAACGGAAGTCGTCTTGCCTCCCGGCGCGACGCCGCCTATTTGGCAGGCCCATGAGCGTCGAGACGACGAGCGGCCGCGGCGATCCGGGAACCGCCGCGCCGGTCCTTGCCACCCCCCACCCCGCCTCCGCGGAGACGGCTGCGCTGGCGCGCCGGCTGGTCGATGTGGTCGCGGAGGCCGGCGAGATGGCCCTTTCCATGTCCCGCGCCGGCGTCCGCTCCTGGACCAAGGGCAATGATTCCCCCGTCACCGAGGCCGACATGGCCGTGGACGCCTTCCTGCGCCGCAGCCTGGAAGCGCTCGACCCTGCCATCGGCTGGCTCTCGGAGGAATCGGCCGACACGCCCGCGCGCCTCGCCGTTCGGCGCGTGTGGGTGGTGGACCCCATCGACGGCACCCGCGCCTTCATGGCCGGCGGGCCGGACTGGGCGGTCTCGGCCGCGCTGGTGGAGGACGGGCGGCCGGTGGCGGCAGCCCTGTTCGCGCCGGTGACGCAGGAAATGTTCACCGCCCTCGCCGGCCACGGCGCGCAGCGCAACGGGACACGGCTCGCCGCTCCGCCGCGCGGCGGGCTTGCGGGTGCCCGCGTCGCCGGGCCTCCGTCTGACATGGACGCCATCGCCCGCGTGGCGCCGGTGGAGCGCCTGCCGCGCATCCGGTCCCTCGCGCTGCGTCTCGCCCGCGTCGCAACCGGCGAGATCGACCTTGCCCTGTCCGCCGGCAACAGCGCCGACTGGGACCTCGCCGCCGCCGACCTGGTGGTGCACGAGGCCGCGGCCCGCCTCACCACGCGCGCGGGCGCGCACCTGATCTATAACAGGGCCGACCCGCGCCACCCGGCGCTGGTCTGCGCCGGCGACGCGCTCCACGCCGCGACGCTGGCCGCCCCGCAGCTTTCCGATTTTTTCAGCCCCTGATTGGACGCGCCATGACCCAGACCAAGCAATTGCCCCACCTCGTCTTCGGCGGCGAGCTCGCCTCCATCGAGGGAAGCGAGTTCAAGGACCTCTCCAAGCTCGACATCGTCGGCATCTTTCCCGATTATGCGAGCGCCGCGGCGGCCTGGAAGGCGAAGGCGCAGCAGACGGTGGACAATGCCATGATGCGCTATTTCGTGGTGCACCTGCACCGGCTGCTCGATCCGGAGACCGGCAAGGTCCAGGGCGACTGAGCCTTCCGCCTCCTGGCTGCGCCCCCTTGCGGGATCGCGCGGCAGGCGGCATCGACGATCATCTTTCCCACGCATTATCCGGTCGGCGTGCGCTGCATGCCGGCCGGAGCGTTTTAGAAGCGAGCAGACCTGAATATGTGGCGACGACTGCGGGCGAACAGGACCTTCCAGCTGGCGGCGGGATCGACTTTCGCCTCGTATTTCAAGCTCGTGGCGAAGACCACGCGGTTCGTGATCGAGCCGCCGGACATCTTCGAGCGGATCGACGAGGACATGCCGGTCATCGTCACCTTCTGGCACGGGCAGCATTTCCTCACGCCGTTCGCCATGAAGCCGCACCACAAGGCGAAGGTGCTCATCTCCCGCCATGCCGATGCCGAGATCAACGCCATCGCCGCCGAGCGGCTGGGGGTCGGCACCATCCGCGGCTCGGGCGCCACCTCGCGGCGCGACTTCCACCGCAAGGGCGCCGTCTCCGCCACCTACGAGATGCTCGACACCCTGGCCGAGGGGGTCAACGTCGCGATGACGGCGGACGTGCCGAAGATCGCCCGCAAGGCGGGAATGGGCGTCGTCACCATTGCGCGGTATTCCGGACGCCCTATCATCCCGCTCGCCATGGCCACCCGAAACCGGATCACCCTCAAGAGCTGGGACCGCGCCAGCCTCAACCTGCCGTTCGGCCGTGGTGCCGCCGTCGTGGGCGAGCCCGTGTTCGTGCCGCGTGACGCCGACGAGGCGGCGCTGGCCGCCGCGCGCGAGCTGGTGCAGGCGCGCCTCGAGGCGGTGACCGCCCGGGCCGAGGCCCTCGCCGGGATCGACGCGGCATGAAGGGTCGCGCCCTCCCCCTGACCCTGCGCCTGTACCGGGGCGCCAGTTCGGCCGCCTCGCTGCTGGCCCCGGCCTGGCTCTCCTACCGGGTGCGCAAGGGCAAGGAGGATCCGGAGCGGCTCGCCGAGCGGCGCGGCCATGCCAGCGCCGAGCGGCCGGACGGGCCGCTGGTGTGGGTGCACGGCGCCAGCGTCGGCGAGGTGATCTCGGTGCTGCCGCTGATCGAACGGCTGGACGCTCGCGGCTTCCGGGTGCTGCTCACCTCCGGCACCCTCACCTCCAGCCGCATCGCCGAGCGGCGGGCGCCTCCCGGCGTCATCCACCAGTTCATGCCGCTGGATGCGCGCGGCTTCGTCTCCCGCTTCCTCGACTATTGGGAGCCGGACCTCGTCCTGCTCGCCGAATCGGAGCTGTGGCCCAACCTGCTGGCCGAGCTCGGCCGGCGGGGCACACCGATCGTGCTGGTGAACGGCCGCCTGTCGGAGCGCTCGGCCAAGCGCTGGTCGCGCCTGCCCAAGAGCGCCCGGGCGCTGCTCTCGCGGGTGGACCTGTGCCTTGCCCAGAGCGAGGAGGACGCCGCCCGCTTCCGCGCCCTCGGCACGCCCCGCGTCGAGGTGAGCGGCAACCTGAAGTTCGATGCCCCGCCCCCGGCCGCCGACCCGGCCGAGCTGAACCACCTCTCCCGCGCCATCGGCAACCGCCCGGTGCTGCTCGCCGCCTCCACCCACGAGGGGGAGGAGGAGCTGGTGCTCGAAGCGCACGGCATGCTCGCCTCCAAGATCCCGGACCTGCTCACCATCATCGCCCCGCGCCACCCCGAGCGCGGCGACGAAGTGGCGGACCTCGCCGAGGCGCGCGGCTTTTCCGTGCGCCAGCGCAGCATGGACGAGGACCCCGACCCGCAAGCCGGCGTCTACGTGGCCGACACCATCGGCGAGATGGGCCTGTTCTACCGGCTCGCGCAGGTGGTGTTCATGGGCGGCTCCCTGGTGGAGCACGGCGGGCAGAACCCCATCGAGCCGGCAAAGCTGGGCTCGGTGGTGCTGCATGGCCCCCACGTGTGGAATTTCGACGCCATCTACCAGCAGCTCGATGCCGACCAGGGTGCGGCCGAGGTGGCGGACGCGCTGGGCATCGCCCGCGCCGCCTACGCCCTTCTGAAGGACGTGCAGCTGCACGGCCGCATGGCCGATGCCGCCCATGCCACGGTGACGGCGCTCGGCGGCGCGCTCGACCACACGCTCTCGGCCGTCGAGCCCTATCTCATCCAGATCCGCCTCGAGGCGCGCTGATGCCGGGCGCGCCCGGCTTCTGGTGGCGCCGCCCCGGTCTCGCCTCGGCGCTGCTTTGGCCCTTCGGCGCGGCAGTGGGGGCGGTCGCGCTGCATCGCATGGCACGGGCGGGCGGACGCGTCGGCGCGCCGGTCCTGTGCGTGGGCAACCCCACCGTCGGCGGCGCCGGCAAGACGCCCACCGCCATCGCGCTGCTCGATCTTCTGGCCGCGCGCGGCGCCCGCCCGTTCGCGCTGTTGCGCGGGCATGGCGGCTCGGCTTCGGAGCCGCTGGTGGTGGACCCGGAGCATCATGGCGCGGACCTCGTGGGGGACGAGGCGCTGCTCCTCGCCCGCCACGCCCCGACCATCGTCGCCGGCAGCCGGCGCCTGGAGGGGGCGGCCCTGGCGGTGGCGGCCGGGGCGACGCACATCGTCATGGACGACGGCTTCCAGAACCCGTCGCTGCACAAGGATGCGGCGGTGCTGGTGGTGGACGGGGCGGTGGGCGCCGGAAATGGCTGCGTCACCCCGGCCGGCCCCCTGCGGGCGCCCCTCGGGCCGCAGCTGGCGCGGGCCGATGCAGTGCTGGTGATGGGCCCGGGCGTGGCCGGAGACGCCGTCGCCCGGCAGGCGGCGGCCGCGGGCTGCGCCATCCTTCACGGCAGCCTCGCGCCGGACCCCGCCGCCGTCGCGGCCCTTCGCGGGCAGCGGCTGGTGGCTTTCGCGGGCATCGGCCGGCCGGAAAAGTTCTTCGCGACCCTGGAGGCCGAGGGCCTCACCGTGGCGTCGCGACACCCCTTCGCCGATCACCACCCCTATCGTCCGGAGGAGCTCGCCCGTCTCGCGGCCGAGGCGCAGGCGCGCGGCGCGCTGCTCGCGACCACGCAGAAGGACTTCGCGCGCCTTTCCGCCGCCGATCGCGCGGCCCTCGGCCCGCGGATCGCCGTCCTGCCGGTGACGCTCCGCATGGCGGAGGCCGATGCCCTCGCCGCGCTCGTCGCCCGCGCGGAGGAGCGGTTCCGCGCCCGCGCGGGCTGAGGATCTCCCGCCCCCGGAGGGTCAGGCCCGGCGCAGGAACGGCGCCGCGAGCGCGACCACGAGCCACCCGGCGATCATGGCCACGCCTCCCACCGGCGCGCTGCCGCCCAGGAGCTTGACCTCCATCAAGGCCCTGAGCGCCAGATCCCCCGAAAACAGGAACGCGCCCGCGGCGATCGCGGCGGCGCCGATGGTCACGGCCATCCGCCCGCGCCCGGCCTGGGCCGCCAGCGCGGCGAGGCCGACGATGGCGGCGGCATGGAACAGGAGGAAGTGCGCGGCGGTGGCCAGATTCGTCCCGCCGCCCACATGCGCGGCTGCGGCCGAGGCCGCCACGCCGGCGGCGCCCATCAGCGCGGCGACGGCAACAAGAACACGGATGACGGGCGGCATGACGGCTCCTCCTGAAGATGCCATCCATAAGCTGCCCGGCGGGAACAGAAAACGCGGCTGGTTGCTGCAGTGCAACGACCAGACGTTGGACGACTTACGGCTATGCACCCAAAGTCTGCCTTGGCGACGCCTTGTGGAGCACAGGCACGCTCCCCATAATCCGGCGCAACCAAAGCGGCTCAACCGCTACGAATGAAGGATCGCGGCACGCGCCCGCGCGAGGGAGGCAGAAAATGTCCGACAAGGTCTATGACGTTCCGTCCGACTGGGCCGCAAAGGCTTACGTGGACAATGCGCGCTACGAGGAGATGTATGCCGCTTCGGTCAAGGACCCCGACGCCTTCTGGGGCGAGCACGGCAAGAGGATCGACTGGTTCAAGCCCTACACCAAGGTGAAGAACACCTCGTATGATCCCGGCCACGTCTCCATCAAGTGGTTCGAGGACGGTGTAACCAACGTCGCCTACAACTGCGTCGATCGCCATCTCGAGACCCGCGGCGATCAGGTCGCCATCATCTGGGAAGGCGACAGCCCGGACGAGAGCCGCAACATCACCTATCGCGAGCTGTCCTCCGAGGTGAACAAGCTCGCCAACGTGCTGCGCAACCGCGGCGTGGAGAAGGGCGACCGCGTCACCATCTACCTGCCGATGATCCCCGAGGCGGCGTTCGCCATGCTCGCCTGCGCGCGGCTCGGCGCCATTCACTCGATCGTGTTCGGCGGCTTCTCCCCCGACAGCCTGGCCGGCCGCGTGTCCGACTGCGGCTCCAAGGTCATCATCACCGCCGACGAGGGTCTGCGCGGCGGCCGCAAGGTGCCGCTGAAGGCCAATGTGGACGCGGCCATCGACCAGATCGACGGCGGCGTGGACCACGTGATCGTGGTGCGTCGCACCGGCGGCAAGGTCAACATGACCCCCGGCCGCGACGTCTATTACGACGAAGCCGCCGCCATGGTCACCGACGAGTGCCCGGCCGAGCCGGTGAACGCGGAAGATCCGCTGTTCATCCTCTACACCTCCGGCTCCACCGGCAAGCCGAAGGGCGTGCTGCACACCACCGGCGGCTATCTCGTCTATGCGTCCATGACGCACCAGTACATCTTCGACTATCACCCCGGCGACATCTACTGGTGCACCGCCGACGTGGGCTGGGTCACCGGCCACTCCTACATCGTCTACGGCCCGCTCGCGAACGGCGCCACCACCCTGATGTTCGAGGGCATCCCGAACTATCCGTCGGTCTCGCGCTTCTGGGACGTGATCGACAAGCACAAGGTGAACATCTTCTACACCGCCCCCACTGCCATCCGCTCGCTGATGCAGGCGGGCGAGGAGCCGGTGAAGAAGACCTCGCGCGCCTCCCTGCGGCTGCTCGGCTCGGTGGGCGAGCCCATCAATCCGGAAGCTTGGGAGTGGTACCACCGCGTGGTCGGCGACGAGCGCTGCCCGATCGTCGATACCTGGTGGCAGACCGAGACCGGCGGCATCCTCATCACCCCCCTGCCCGGCGCCACCAAGCTGAAGCCCGGCTCCGCCACCCGTCCCTTCTTCGGCGTGGTGCCGGAAGTGGTGGACGCGGCCGGACAGGTCCTCGAGGGCGCCTGCGAGGGCAATCTCGTGATCGCGGACTCGTGGCCGGGCCAGATGCGCACGGTCTACGGCGACCATGAGCGCTTCGAGCAGACCTATTTCTCCACCTATGCCGGCAAGTACTTCACCGGCGACGGTTGCCGCCGCGACGCGGACGGCTTCTACTGGATCACCGGCCGCGTGGACGACGTGATCAACGTGTCCGGCCACCGCATGGGCACGGCCGAGGTGGAAAGCGCCCTCGTCGCCCATCCCAAGGTGTCCGAGGCGGCCGTGGTCGGCTTCCCGCACGACATCAAGGGCCAGGGCATCTATGCCTATGTCACGCTGATGGACGGCGAGGAGCCCACCGAGGAGCTGCGCAAGGAGCTCATCGCCTGGGTGCGCCGCGAGATCGGCCCCATCGCCTCCCCCGACCTGATCCAGTTCGCGCCGGGCCTGCCCAAGACCCGCTCGGGCAAGATCATGCGCCGCATCCTGCGCAAGATCGCCGAGGACCAGTTCGAGAGCCTGGGCGATACCTCCACCCTCGCCGATCCCGGCGTGGTGGACGACCTCATCCACAACCGCCAGAACAAGCGCGACGCCGCCGCCTGAGGCGCATCGCACCTGGACACGGTCGAGAAACCAGCGCCGGCGCCCCTCAAGGGCGCCGGTTGCGTTTTGGGGCCAGGGACAGGACGGGACGGCACCTGCGCACGGAAACGACGCGCACGATGCGGCCGGACCGCCGCCGGCAACGGCCATGTTGCATCCGCCGGCAGGGTGACGCGATGGCAGCCGATCACGCGCCCCCGCCATGGGCCGACGGGACGCCGCTCCGGATTCGCGTCTGATCCCCCCGGGCCCTGATCACCCCGGCCGCGAGGAGCTCGCGGTGGATCGGCCAGCCACTCCGACGCACGACATCCCCTCCGCGCGCCGGTGTCGTCCGGCGCGGCGGCAGGGGAGATCGTGTCTGGGCGCTGGAAGTCGGGACGGGGGCGAGATTGGGCGCGGGGTGCTCAGTGGGTGCTGGTGGCGACCGTGTATTCGCCGGCCTCGACGCGCTCGGCGAGGCGGGTGACGAATTCCGCGCTGGCGCTCTCGCCATAGGTGGCGACGAGGCTGCGCAGGGCCGTGAACAGGGCGGCCTGCACCAGGCAGTCTTCCTCGATCCCCTCGCGCACCGCCTCCACCCAGGCGTCGTTCAGATAGGTGAGCGCCACGTGGCGATCGTCAGCGGCCATGTCGGCAATCTCGGGAAGCGCGATGGCGGGGGTGGGAAAGGTGGACACGGCAGGGCCTCCGCACCGCGGAAAATCAGGGCGGCGCACGGCATTCTCTAGCACGCCGCGCGGCGCCGTTCAGGCCAGTTCTGACCAAAAGGTTAACGCGGCGGCGTCAATTTCCGCCGTAGCGCACCACGATGTCGTGAGCGAGCCGCGAGCCCTCGTCCAGCTGCCGGTCCACCGCCACGCGGGCCGCCGGCGTGCAGGTGCGGTACACCTCGGCATAGCTGGAATAGCCGCGGTTGAAGCTGGAGATGATCTTGGCGCGGCGGGCGTCGGAAGGCTGCTCGGTGTCGATCAGCGCCTGCATCTCGTTGCGCCAGCGCTGGGCCTCGGCGCTCACCCCGCACAGGGGCCGCAGGTAGTGCAGCGCGCCGAGGATCTCGGCGAGACGCAGCAGGTCCGGGTCATAGGGCGGCGGCGCCCCTTCCGCCGGACCGGCGGCCGCGGCGGGCGTGGCGAGGCTCAGGGCGAGGGCGCCGGCGAGAAGAAGACGATGGATGCGCATGCGAATGCCGTTTCGACACCTTCTCCTGCCGCCCGCGGCGCGTTGGGTCAAGGCTGTTCCAGCACGAGGCGGGCGGCCTCGGCCACCACGTCGGCCAGCCCGTCCGTGGTCGGCAGGCCGGCAACCTCGTTGGGACGGAACCAGCCCACTTCCGCCGCCTCCGCGCCGGGTATGGGCTCGCCCGCCCGCCAGCGGGCGGCATGGGCCAGCACCACGAAATGGGCCTTCAGCTCGCCCTCCCGGTCGCGGACGATGATGTCCCGCGCCGCGGCCAGGCCGACGATGTCTGCCGTTACCCCCACCTCTTCCATCAGCTCGCGGGCGGCCGCCTCCACCAGCGTCTCCCCCGCCTCCACCCGCCCGCCCGGCAGGCTCCACAGGCCGGCACCGGGATTGGCGGCGCGACGCGCCAGCAGCACCAGCGGCCCGCGGAACACCGCCGCGCTGGCTGCCAGGGTGGGGCGCACGGGCGCGGGGTCATCCTGCGGGGCGGGCGCGGGAGCGATCGACGTCTCGGTCATGGCAGGGCTCGGGCTGTGGCGATCCGGGGGTGGCGATACCGTCCGCCTGCGACGGGCAGCTTGTGATGGACGGGCGGCAGCTTACCCTCCCCGCTCCAGCGGAGCACGCGATTCGTGACCGACGACACTTCCCCTGCCCCGGCGCGCCAGCCCCCCGCCCGGCCCGCCGGCCCCGGCAAGGCCCAGCCGCCCCGCGCCTGGCAGCGCATGCTGTCCGGCCGGCGGCTGGACCTGCTCGACCCCTCCCCCCTCGACGTGGAGATCGAGGACATCGCCCACGGCCTCGCCCGGGTGGCGCGCTGGAACGGGCAGACCTCAGGCGGCAACATCTTCTCGGTGGCCCAGCACAGCCTGCTGGTGGAGCGCCTGTCGCGCCGCGCGCATCCGGATCTCGACCGGCGCTGGCGCCTGTGCGTGCTGCTGCACGACGCGCCCGAATATGTGATCGGCGACATGATCTCCCCGTTCAAGGCGGTGCTGGGGGGCGACTACAAGGCCGTGGAGGCGCGCCTGCTCGCCGCCATCTCCATCCGCTTCTCCCTGCCGCCGGTGTGGCCGGAGGCGCTGGTGAAGATCGCCAAGTCCGCCGACCGGGCCGCCGCCTATTTCGAGGCAACCCGCCTCGCTGGCTTCACCGCGGCGGAGGCGCAGGCCTTCTTCGGCCGCCCCGCCCGGCTCGACGCTGAGCAGGAAAAGGACTATCTCACCCCATGGGAGGCAGAAACCGCGAAGGCACGGTTTCTGAAACGGTTCGAGGAGCTTGCGCCATGATTCATGTCTGCTCGCTCGCCAAGCTGCACGAGACGGTGGAGACCACCGGCGCGCGGCACGTCATCACCCTCGTCAACGGCAGCACGGTGTTCACGCGGCCCAGCAACGTGGACCCTACCAACCACCTGTTCCTCGGCATCAACGACATCGTCAGCGAGATCGAGGGCATGGTGACGCCGGAAGAGGCGCACATGAACGAGCTGCTGGAGTTCGTGCGCGCCTGGCCGCGCGAGGCGCCGCTGGTGATCCACTGCTATGCCGGCATCTCCCGCTCCACGGCGGCGGCCTATGCCACGCTGTGCGCTCTCCTGCCCGACCGCGACGAGCTGGAGCTGGCCCAGCGGCTGCGCCATGCCTCGCCCACCGCCACGCCCAACCCGCGCATCGTCGCCCTGGCGGATGCGGCGCTGCGGCGCGACGGGCGGATGATCGCCGCCATCCATTCGATCGGCCGCGGCGCCGATGCGTTCGAGGGCGAGCCCTTCTGTCTGCCGGTGAGATGAGGCCGCTCAGGCCAGCACGCAGACCAGCCCCGGCACCGGCACGCCCTTCTCCGAGCGGGTGGAGGCCTCATCCAGCAGCACCACGGCAAGCCCGGCCGCTGCGGCGAGGTCGCGCGCCAGCGCGGCGGCGTGGGCATAGCGCAGGGTGTCGCGCAGCAGCACGCCATCGCCGTCATGGGTCTCGAGGGTGAAGGCGAACAGGCCGCCCGGCGCCAGCACCCGCCGGGCCTCGGTGAACACCGGCGCGAGGTCCGCCACGTAGCACAGGGTATCGGCTGCGATGATGAGGTCGAGGCTGGCCGGGGCGGCGGCCGCGAGCGCGGAACCGAGCTCCGCCTCCTCCAGCCGGGCGTAGAGGCCGAGGGCGGCCGCCTTCGCCAGCATGGCCGGCGAGAGGTCCACCCCGTCGAGCTTTTCAACCCGGTCGCGGAACAGCACGCCCGCAAGGCCGGTGCCGCAGCCGAGGTCCAGCCCGGCCGCGAAGGCGCACGGCCGGCCGAGGGCGGTCGAGGCGCGGGCCACCGCATCGTGCAGCAGCTCCGGCCCGCGATAGGCGAGCTTGCCACGCAGGGCCGCGTCGAAGCGGTCGGCATACTGGTCGAACAGGGTGCGCACATAGGCCGGCGACATGGCCTCCCCCGTCGGCGCCGCGCCGAGGCGGGCCAGCCGGAGCCCGGCTCCCAGCGCATCATCGGGATCGAGCGCCCGCGCCCGCCCGAACGCCTCCGCCGCGCCCGCCGTGTCGGCGAGCGCCAGCCGCGCCTCCCCGAGCAGGAACCAGCCGGCGGCGAAATGGGCGGCATCGGCCACCGTCTCCGCCAGCAGCTCGGCAGCGGCGGCCGCGTCGCCCTCCTCCAGGAAAGCGCGCGCCCAGTCGAGCCGGCGGTCGAGCACGGGATCGCCGGAAGAGGCGATGAAGGCGGAAGCGGCCACGGGTCCCTCGCGAAACAATCCGGCGCATCCCATATAGGCTGGAACCCGCCCGATAAAGACATGCGCCCGGAAGACCTGCTCTGTCCCTCGCCGAAAGGGCTCTATTCCCCCATCGGCGACTTCTACGTGGACCCGACGCGCGTCGTCCCGCGCGCGATCATCACCCATGCCCATTCCGACCATGCCCGGCCCGGCCATGCCAGCGTGCTCGCCACCCGCGAGACGCTGGACCTGATGGCCATCCGCTCCGGCCCCGCCTTCGCCGGCGCCACGCAGGCGCTGGCGTATGGGGAAACGGTGGAGATCAACGGCGTCCGCGTCAGCCTGCATCCGGCGGGGCATGTGCTCGGCTCGGCCCAGGTGCGCATCGAGAAGGACGGGCTCGTGATCGTGGTGTCGGGCGACTACAAGGACGCCGCCGATCCCACCTGCCCGCCGCTGGAGCCGGTGCGCTGCCACGTCTTCGTCAGCGAGGCCACCTTCGGCCTGCCGGTGTTCCGCCATCCCGACGCCGCCGGCGAGACCGACAAGCTGCTCGCCTCTGTGCGCGTCTTCCCGGAGCGCACGCACATCGTCGGCGCCTATTCCCTCGGCAAGGCCCAGCGCATGATGGCGCTGATCCGCGCCGCCGGACACGATGCGCCGCTCTATATCCATGGCGCCCTCGCCGCCATCACCGACTATTACGTCGCCGGCGGGCGCGATCTCGGCCCCATCCGGCCGGTGAAGGGCGCGCCCAAGGCCGCCTTCGCCGGCGCCGTGGTGCTGGCGCCGCCCTCTTCCATGACCGACCTGTGGGCCCGCCGCTTCTCCGATCCGGTGGCGTGCTTCGCCTCGGGCTGGATGCGGGTGCGCGCCCGTGCCCGCCAGCGCGGCGTCGAGTTGCCGCTGGTGGTTTCCGACCATGCGGACTGGGACGGCCTCACCGCCACCATCCGCGCCACCGGCTGCGAGGAGCTGTGGGTCACCCACGGGGCGGAGGATGCGCTGGTGCACTGGGCGACCACCCGCCAGTTGCGTGCCCGCCCGCTCCACATGGTCGGCTATGGCGAGGAGGACGAGGAGCCGGCCGTTCCCGCCCCCGAGGCGCCCCCGGAGGTGCCCGCCCCGGAGGGGGAGGCATGAACCGCTTCGCCGCGCTGCTCGACCGCATGTCCTACGAGGCCGGGCGCAACGCCAAGATCCGGCTGATGGCGGACTATTTCCGCTCGACGCCCGATCCCGAGCGCGGCTATGCGCTGGCCGCCCTCACCGGCGCCCTCTCCTTCGCCAATGCCAAGCCGGGGCTGGTGCGCGCGCTCATCATGGAGCGGTCGGACCCGGTGCTGTTCGAGATGTCCTACGATTACGTGGGCGACCTCTCGGAGACAGTCGCCCTCATGTGGCCGCGGCCGGAAGGGGCCGCCGCCCACGCGCCGGACCTGTCGGAGATCGTCCACGGACTGTCCACTCTCTCGCGCACCGCCTTGCCCCGGCATCTCGCCGACTGGCTCGACGGGCTGGACGAGACCGGGCGCTGGGCGCTCCTCAAGCTCATCACCGGCGCCATGCGGGTGGGCGCCTCCGCCCGCCTCGCCAAGACCGCCGTCGCCAGCCTCGGCGGCGGCCTCACGGAGGTGACGGCCGACGACGTGGAGCTGGTCTGGCCCGGCCTTCAGCCGCCGTATGAGACGCTGTTCGCCTGGGTGGAGGGCCGTGGGCCGCGCCCGGTCTCGGCCAATCCCGCCCCGTTCCGCCCGGTGATGCTGGCCCATGCCATCGAGGAAGCGGACTTCTCCGCGCTCCAGCCCGAGGATTTCCGCGCCGAGTGGAAATGGGACGGCATCCGCGTGCAGGCGGCGGCGGGCACCGGCCCGGACGGCGTGCGCATGGTGCGGCTCTATTCGCGCACCGGCGAGGACATCTCCGGCGCCTTCCCCGATCTCGCCGAGGCCATCGCCTTCGACGGAGCGCTGGACGGGGAGCTGCTGATCGTCCGCGAGGGGCGCGTGGAGCCCTTCAACGTGCTGCAGCAGCGGCTGAACCGCAAGACGGTCACGGTGCGGATGATGGCGGAGTTCCCCGCCCATATCCGCGCCTACGACCTCCTGGCCGAGGACGGCGAGGACCTGCGCGATCTGCCCTTCACGGCACGGCGCGCGCGGCTGGAAGCGCTGGTGGCGCGGCTGGGACCGGGGCGCATCGACATCTCGCCGATGGTCCCCTTCAGCACCTGGAACGACCTCGCCGCCGCGCGCCGCGATCCGGCCTCGGCCGGCGCCGGCCCGGATGCCGGCGCGGTGGAAGGCGTGATGATGAAGCGCGCCGACAGCGCCTATCTGCCCGGCCGTCCCAAGGGCCCGTGGTGGAAGTGGAAGCGCGACCCGCACACGGTGGATGCCGTGCTCATGTATGCCCAGCGCGGCCACGGCAAGCGTTCGTCCTTCTATTCGGACTACACCTTTGGCGTGTGGACGCAGGGCGAGGACGGGGCGGATGTGCTGGTGCCGGTGGGCAAGGCCTATTTCGGCTTCACCGACGAGGAGCTGAAGCAGATCGACGCATTCGTGCGCCGCTCCACCGTCAACCGCTTCGGCCCGGTGCGGGAGGTGGTGCACGAGAAGGAGGCGGGCCTCGTGCTGGAAGTAGCGTTCGAGGGGCTCGCCCGCTCCACCCGCCACCGCTCCGGCATCGCCATGCGCTTCCCCCGCATCGCCCGCCTGAGGTGGGACAAGCCGCCCGGCGAGGCCGACCGGCTGGAGATGCTGGAGGCGCTTCTGGGCTAAGGTGCGTCATTGCCCACAACCCTGGATCTCCTAAGCCATGCCTGCCGCCGCGCCGCCACCGCCGTTTGACCCGGTGCTTACGGGAAAGGTCCTGCGGTTCTCGGCATGGACCATGTTCATTGTGACGCTCCTGACACTCATCTTCCTCAAGGTGTTCGAGCCAACCACCGGGCAGTGCGCCGGATGGCGTTTGGTCAGGAGCCCGGGCATAACCCTTTGGAACGCGGTGCAGGTTACGGCAGCGTGGACGGTTTGGATTTGTCTGTTGGCCCTCGGCTGGCGATGGGTCTCCAAATGGATCAGCCACCACGCCGAACTCACGGATAATTCCCTGACAAACAGGCTCGTGAGATATTTAACTCTTGGACAACTGTCAGGAACGACTGCCATCTCCTTGATGGTATTCGCATTTTCGCCAGTTGTTCTTGCCATCCCGCTGATCCAACTGCTCACCGATTGCCTCTGAGAATCCATTGCTGCGATCCACAATGAACCTGGCGTCTACTGGCTCGCCCAGATGATGCGGAACAGCCATTCCACCTGGTCGAGGGGAATCTGGCGGTCCTCGTGGGAGGGGTTGAGGGAGCGCAGCTCCACCTGGCGGGCGGTCTTGCGCATCAGCTCCTTGGCGAGCACCTCGCCCTCCTTCGTCTTCAGCACCACCCGGTCGCCGCGCCGGGGCTCGGCCGCGGGGGAGACCACCACGATGTCGCCGTCGCGATAGACCGGCTGCATGGAATCGCCGGCGATCTCCAGCGCATAGGCATGGATGTCGCGCACCCCGGGAAAGCTGATCTCGTCCCAGCCGCTGCCCACGGGAAAGCCGGCGTCGTCGAAATAGCCGCCGGACCCGGCCTGGGCGAGGCCGATCAGCGGGATCACGTGGGTCGCGCCGGGGTCCTCGGCGAAGCCGGGCGCGTCGTGGGCCGGTCGCGCCGTGGCGAACAGGCCGAAGAAGTCCTCCACGCTGGTGCCGGTGGCGGCCAGCGCCTTGGCGATGCTCTCCGTGGAGGGCCAGCGCAGCCGTCCGTCCGTGGTGATGCGCTTGGAGCGGTTGAAGGTGGTGGGGTCCAGCCCGGCCCGGCGCGCCAGCGCGGACGTGGACAGGCCGTGCTGCTCGGCGAGATGATCGATCGCGCGCCAGACCTCTCCATGAGTGAGCATGGCACCTCGCGCTCCCCGCCCGCATTGCCTGTCCCGAGATGCGCCTCCGCACCGGCGGGCCGCGCACACGGCGCACCATAAGAATTTGTTCCCTATTTGTACAGGAAAACAGTCCGCATGCAACCATGGGACGCATCGGGTTGCCGTTTCGTTCGCGTGACGCTAGGACGGCGGCCAGCCACGCTCCGGAGCCCGCCATGACCGCCCCAGACCTCGTCTTCAAGATCTGCCCCGCCGACCTGTGGGCCGAGGCGGAGCGCGCCGGACTGTTCGCCGGCGCGCCGGTGGATCACCAGGACGGCTTCATCCACTTCTCCACCGCGGCGCAGGTGCGCGAGACCGCCGCCCGGCACTTCGCCGGTCAGGACGGGCTGAAGCTGGTGGCGGTCGCCGTGGCGCCGCTGGGTGCGGCGTTGCGGTGGGAGCCCTCCCGCGGGGGTGACCTGTTTCCCCATCTCTACGGGCCGCTGCCGTTGTCGGCGGTGCGCTGGGTGCGCGTGCTGCCGCGTGGCGCCGACGGCGCGCACCTGTTCCCCGACCTCGCCTGACCCTCAGGCCGGGAAAGTGCGCCGCTCCAGCGCCGGCAGGCGCAGGGCCTGGAGCCCGCCGCGAGCGAGCAGGAAGGCGAGCAGCGCGAGCCACAGGCCGTCGTTGCCGAGCCCCCGCAGCGCCCACCACGCCGCCAGATAGACCGCCAGCGCGGCCAGCATCAGGTTGCGCATGTCGCGCGACCAGAGCGCGCCGATATAGACCCCGTCGAACGCATAGGCCGCGACGCCCGCCACCGGCAGAAGCGCGGCGTAGACGAGGAAGTCGCGCGCCGCGGCGCGAACCTCGGGGCTGGTGGTCATGGCGTCCACGATGGCCGGCCCGGCGACGAGATAGAGGGCGCAGGCGCAGAGCGCGAAGCCGAACCCCCACCCGAGCGAGAGCCGCACCCCCGCGTTGAAGGCGCCCCGCCGGCGCGCGCCCACGGCCGCGCCGCAGATCTGCTCCGCGGCGGTGGCGAAGCCGTCGAGGAAATAGGCGGCCACCAGCACCATGTTGTTGAGGATCGCGTTGGCGGCCAGCGTCACGTCGCCCGCCCGCGCCCCCTGTGCGGCGAAGAAGGAGAAGGCGAACATCAGCGCCGCGGTGCGGATCATGATGTCGCGGTTGAGCTGGAACGCCTCGGTCAGCCGGCTGCGGTCGAGCAGCACGGCGCGCGGCACCGCGAGGCTGCCGCCCAGCATCCGCACGCACAGCACCACGCCCGCAGCAGCGCCCGCCATCTCGGCCGCGAGCGTGCCCGCCGCCGCGCCCGCGACGCCCCAGCCGGCGCCGAGGACGAGGGCGGCGCTGAGCGCCATGTTGAGGACGTTCATCCCCACCTGCAGGGCCAGCGCCCGGCCGGTGCGGCCGAGCCCCACGAGCCAGCCCAGCACGACGTAATTGGCGAGGGTGAAGGGCGCCGCATAGATGCGCACGGCATAATAGTCGCCGACGGCCCGGTCCACGGCCGGGCTCGCGCCGGCAAGCGTGAGGGCCAGCCGGGCGATGGGCGCCTGCAGCAGCACCAGCGCAAGGCCGAGCGCCAGCGCCAGCAGCAGCGCGCGGGCGAGAACGGCGCGCTGTTCCGTGCCGTCGCTGCGCCCCAGCGCCTGCGCCGCGAGCCCGACCGTGCCCATCCGCAGGAAGCCGAAGATCCAGAACAGCATGTCGAAGATGACGGCGGCCAGCGCAACGCCGCCCAGCAGCGCCGCATCGCCCAGCCGCCCCACCACGGCCGCATCCACCACGCCCAGCAGCGGCGTGGTGAGGTGCGCCACCGTCATGGGCAGGGCGATGGCCAGCACGCGCCGGTGCGTGACCTCCGGCACCCCCGAAGCCTGTGTCATGGCCGGATCAGCGCCGGCCGAACAGCCGCATGATGAGCCACAGCGGCACCACGATCACCGCGCCGAGCAGGAAGTAGCGCCACAGGTTCTCCACCGCCTCGAAGCCGAAGGAGAACAGGCTGCGCACCAGCCGCTCCAGGCTGGTGAGGATGTTGCGCGGGTCGAGCCCCAGCGCGGCGAGGATGACGCCCACCACCACCGAGAGCAGCACGAGGCGCACCAGCACCCAGGCGGGGGAGCCGCCGAAGAAGCGTGTGAGCTCGTTGTTCTCGGACATGGCCTTCTCCTCAAGCCCGGCGCCCCGCACGTCCCGGCGCGCGGCGGGTTCCAAGACGCTCTAGCACGGCGGCCGCCGGGGCGGGAGGGGCGCGCCGCGCGGCTAGAGCTTCAGGATGCGCTCGGCGTTGGCGTGGCACATCTTGGCGCGCACCGCCTCGCTCATCGGGGCGGTGTCGATGAAGCCGGCGGCCACCTGCGTGTCCTCATAGGGATAGTCCACCGAGAACATCACCGCGTCCTCACCCACCGCGGCGATGGCGTCGGCGAGCGCGGACGGGTCGCACACGCCCGAGGTGGTGATGGCGAAGTGGCGGCGGAAGATGGCGGAAGGCTTCTCTTCCGGAGCCAGATCCCGCCCGAGCGTGCAGGCCCAGCGGCTGTCGAGCCGCCACAGCAGGTAGGGCAGCGTCTCGCCCATGTGGCCGAGGATGACCTTGAGATTGGGAAAGCGCGTGAAGGTGCCGCCGAACACCAGCCGCAGCGCGTGGGTGGCGGTGTCCGCGGTCCAGGCCCACACCGCGCCGTCGAGCTCCGGCCGGCCGGCGAACATGGCGGGGGCATCGGCCATCTGGCCGGGATGCAGATAGACCGGCACGTCGAGGGCCGACACCCGCTCCCAGAACGGCAGGCAGCTGTCGGCGTCCAGATAGGTGCCGTTGGTCTGGCCGTTGATGAGGGCGCCCCTGAAGCCCAGCTGGCGCACGCAGCGCTCCAGCTCGTCGGCGGCGCCGGCCGGGTCCTGCAGCGCCAGATGGGCGAAGCCGGCATAGCGCTTGGGCTGGCGCGCCACCTCGGCGGCGAGGACATCGTTGGCCTCCCGGGCGAGACGGGTGGCGGTGGCCGCATCCTTCTCCGCCTGCACCCCCGGCGTCGTCACCGAGAGCACAGCGAGGGCGATCCCGGCGCGGTCCATGGCCTCGAGGCGCAGGGCGTCGAAATCGGCGAGGCGGCGCTCGATGTCGGCGAACAGGGCGTCGCTGCGGGTCGGCCGCGCGACGTAGCGGCGGGAAAGCTCCGGCGTGGTGAAGTGCTCCTCGAGGGCAATCTTGCGCATGGGTCCTCCCTGCCCTCCCGCCGTGGCCCCACGCTCCGCGGCGCCGGCGCCCGCCGCCGGGCCAAGCGCGACGGCGGCTGCCCCGCCCATGAGCGTGCGGCGATCAAGGCCCGGAGAGGCGGACACGGCGCCCGCGCTGCTGTCGTGGGTGCTCGGCAAGGGTGCCTCCGATGATGAGCCGGGGCTGAAGCTCGGCCGCATCGCAGGCTAGCGCCGGGCACGGCCGCGGGCAACGCGCGAGGGCCTTTTTGGCCCGCGGGCAACGGCACCGGTCGAAGAGCGCGAGGCGGGCGTTTTCACCCTGCTTCCAGGAAAGCGCGGACCAGCGCGATGGTCGCGGCCGGATTTTCCTCCATGATCCAGTGCCCGCTGCCCGGCACCACATCACCGCGCACATCGGTGGCGGCGAACCGCATGACCTCGGCCATGGCGAGGCCGAATGACTTTTCTCCGCCCAGCGCCAGCACCGGCATGGAGAGCTTGCCCTGCGCCAGGAAGGCCGCATTGTCGGCCGCATCCTGATCGAATGCCGCGAACTGCGCGAAGCCCGCCCGCATGGCGCCCGGCTGGGCGTAGAGCGCCGCGTAATGCTCCCGCGCCGCCTCGGAAAAGTGGCTCGGATCGGCGGAGAACTCGTTCCAGAAGCGGTCGAGGTAGATGCGCTCGCGCCCCGCCACCAGCCGCTCCATGTCCGGCCCACCGAAGCGGAAGTGCCAGAGCAGCGGGTTCTTCAGGATCTCGTCCCAGGGGCCCACGCCCGGCAGGGGCGCGTCGATGAGGGCGAACCTGGTCACGCGGTCGCGATGCAGGGCGGCGAAGGCAAACCCCACCATGTTGCCGATGTCGTGGGTGACGAGCGCCACCCTGTCGATCTTCAGCGCGTCCAGCACCCCGGCGACGTCGCCGGCCTGGGTCTTCTTGTCATAGCCGCCCGCGGGCTTCGCCGAGAGGCCCATGCCCCTGAGATCAGGCACCACCACCGTGTGGTCCGGCGCCAGAGCCGCGGCCAGCGCGCCCCACATGTCGCCGGTCTCGCCATAGCCGTGCAGCAGGAGCACCGCCGGGCCGCTGCCGCCGACGCGGACGTGGAGGGTGGTGCCGTTGGCAGCGATCTCCTCGGTGCGGAAGCCGGGCGGGAACGGAACCACCTGCGGGGAAGCGGGCGGCGTGGCGGGCGTGGCTGTGTCAGGCATGCGTCCTCCCGTGCCGGTATCCGGCGGGCGCGCGGGGTGCGCGCCGATCACTATGCCTGCAACAGCTCCCGCGCCTAAGGGATATCCCCATGCGACACCGCTTGCGGTTTGCGGCGCCCCCGCCGGCGCCTAGTGTTCGGCGCCGGGGAAAGTCTGCGGGGCCGTCGGGTCCTCCGGATGCCGAAGTCCACATTCCACGCACCGTATCACGGGGCACAATCGTCCATGGGAACGCTCGCCTTCCTCGTCGCCATATGGGCGCTGCTGCTGACCCCTGGGCCCACCAACACCCTGCTCGCCCTCTCCGGCGCGTCGTCGGGGCTGGCGCGGTCCGTGCGGCTGATGCCGGCGGAGATCGCGGCCTATCTGCTGGTGACGGTTCCCCTCGCCGTGCTCGGCACCGAGTTCCTCGCCCGCGAGCCGCTGGTCGCCAGCGCGGTCAAGCTCGCCGCGGCGGCGTGGGTGGCCTTCCTTGCTGTCGGGCTGTGGCGGATCCGCACGACGGAGGCAGCCGGCGGGGCGGTGACGGCGCGGCGCGTGTTTGTCACCACGCTGCTCAATCCGAAGGGGCTCATCATCGGCCTCACCCTGCTGCCGCGCGGCACGGCGCCGGAATTCCCGCTCCATCTCGGGTTGTTCGCCGCCTCCATCCTGGGGGTGGCGCTGATCTGGGCTGGCGGAGGCGCCATGCTCAATCGGGGCCGTGCCACGACGCCCCTGCTCTATCGTCGCGCGGCCGCTTTGTGGCTCGCCTTCCTCGCGGTGGCGCTTGCCGGCGCGGCGATCCGGACCTGAGGCGGTCCCGGGCCGCATTTGCCTCACGGGCCCAAACCTGCTAACAGCCTCACCCTTCACAAGGACGGCCATGCCGATCCGCCGACCGGACCGAGGGTCCGGAGGTCACCGCCCGACAGCGCTGTGCGCCCTCGGGCGTGCTTTGCGTTGGCTTCCGGGGCCTTGGTTCCGGGACCGCGCGCGGCGGCGAGGCGTGGCGTGTCCGGCGTGAGACCCAACCACATGGACGCCCATGTTCGATAACCTTTCCGACCGCCTTGGCGGCATTCTCGACAAGCTGAAGCGGCGCGGCGCTCTCACCGAGGCCGACGTCGGCGAGGCCATGCGCGAGGTGCGCCGGGCGCTGATCGAGGCGGACGTGGCGCTCGACGTGGTGCGCTCCTTCACCGACCGGGTGAAGAACCGCGCCGTGGGCGTCGAGGTCATCAAGTCCGTCACCCCCGGCCAGATGGTGGTGAAGATCGTCCACGACGAGCTCGTGGCGACGCTGGGCTCCGACGCCGACCCCATCGACCTGAACGCCCCCGCCCCGGTGCCGATCCTGATGGTCGGCCTGCAGGGCTCGGGCAAGACCACCTCCACCGCCAAGATCGCCAAGCGCCTCACCGAACGCGGCAAGCGCCGCGTGCTGATGGCCTCCCTCGACACCCGCCGCCCGGCGGCCATGGAGCAGCTCGCCACCCTCGGCAAGCAGGTGGAGGTCGCGACCCTTCCCATCGTCGCCGGCCAGTCCGCGGTGCAGATCGCCAAGCGCGCCATCGAGGCGGCGAAGCTCGGCGGCTACGACGTAGTGATGCTCGACACCGCCGGCCGCGTGACGCTCGATGAAGCGCTGATGGCCGAGGTGGCCGAGGTGAAGGCCGCCACCAACCCGCACGAGGTGCTGCTCGTCGCCGACAGCCTCACCGGCCAGGACGCGGTGAACACCGCCAAGGCGTTCGATGGCCGCGTCGGCCTCACCGGCATCGTGCTCACCCGCGCCGACGGCGACGGCCGCGGCGGCGCGGCGCTATCCATGCGCGCGGTCACCGGCAAGCCCATCAAGCTGCTCGGCACCGGCGAGAAGATGGACGCGCTGGAGGACTTCGATCCCCATCGCGTGGCTGGCCGCATCCTCGGCATGGGCGATGTGGTCGCGCTGGTGGAGAAGGCCGCCGAGGCCATCGACATCGAGAAGGCGAAGATCACCGCCGAGCGCATGCGCAAGGGCACCTTCGACCTTGACGACCTGCGTGGCCAGCTGGAGCAGATGGCCAAGATGGGCGGGCTCGGCGGGCTCATGGGCATGCTGCCGGGCGTCGCCAAGGTGAAGAACCAGATCGCCTCCGCCAACCTCGACGACAAGGTGTTCAAGCGGCAGGTGGCCATCATCAACTCGATGACGCCGAAGGAGCGCCGCGCGCCCAAGCTGCTCGACGCCTCGCGCAAGCGCCGCATCGCCGCCGGCTCCGGCACCAAGGTGGAGGAGATCAACCGCCTGCTGAAGATGCACCGCCAGATGGCCGACGTGATGAAGGCCATGGGCGGCGCCGCCGGCAAGCGCGGCCCGCTGGCCGGCCTTGCCAACATGATGGGCTTCGGCGGCGGCGGTCCCTCGCCCGAGATGCTGCAGGAGATGGCGGAGAAGATGGGCAAGGGCGGCGGCGGTGCCGGCGGCCTGCCCCCGAATTTCCCCGGATTGCCGGGCGGCGGCCTGCCGCCCAATTTCCCCGGCGGCCTGCCCGGCCTGCCGAAGGGCCTCCCCGGCCTCGGAGGCCCCGGCAAGAAGAAGTAGCGCCGAACCGCTCCGCGCTCCCCTCCGCCTTGCGGGCGGGACCGGAGCGCGGCTTTGAACTCACGAACCCGTAAACATCAAGTCTCTCGTTTAAAAAGGAAAAAGACCCATGTCCCTCAAGATCCGTCTCGCCCGCGGCGGCGCCAAGAAGCGTCCCTACTACCGCATCGTGATCGCCGACGCCCGCGCCCCCCGCGATGGCCGCTTCATCGAGAAGATCGGCACCTTCAACCCGCTGCTGGCGAAGGATTCCGAGACCCGCGTGGTGCTCGATGTGGAGAAGGCCAAGGCCTGGCTCGAGAAGGGCGCCCAGCCCACCGACCGCGTCGCCCGCTTCCTGGACGCCGCCGGCCTGCTGAAGCGCGAGGCCAGGAACAACCCGAAGAAGGCCGAGCCCGGCGAGAAGGCCAAGGAGCGCGCCAAGGAGAAGGCCGACAAGGCCGCCGCCGCCGCCGGTGGCGAAGCCGCCGAGTGAGGCGTTGCCGTGCCCCGCGCACGGCTCCAGGACACGCGAAAGGGGGCGCCGCGCGCCCCCTTTTTTGTTGCGCCATCCAGGTGATCGCGCCGGTTTTCCGGGGCCGCCCCGCGCCCCGCCCCTTCCCATCGCCCGCTGCGGGACTATGTAAGCCCTGACCCCAAGCTCGGACGCGACGGCAAGGATGGTTCCGCCCTGCCGCCGGCCGGTCTAGACATGGGGTTCCGACCGATTCCCTCCCCGCCCGGAGCGCCCGATGTCCAACCCCGTCACCGTCTCGTTCGCCAGGCTGACCGCCGCGCCGAAGGGCGTCGTGATCGTGCTCACCGACGACACCCTCGCCTTCGGGACGCAGACCCAGAAGATCGTCAAGGGCGCCGACGCCACGCTGACCCGCGCCTTCGATGCCGAGCGCTTCAAGGGCAAGGCCTTCGGCGCGCTGGAGCTGCTCGCCCCCGCCGGGCTCGATGCGCCGCGCCTCGTGGTGATCTCCGTCGGCAAGGCGGGTGAGCTGAAGCCGGCCGACTTCCTGAAGCTGGGCGGTGTCGCCGCCGGCCGCATCCCCGCCTCCGCCAAGGAGGCGACGGTGGTTCTGGACTTGCCGGGCGTGAAGGTTTCCGCCGAGGCCGCGGCCGAGGTGGCTCTCGGCATCCGCCTGCGCAGCTACACGTTCGACCGCTACAAGACGAAGAAGAAGGACGATGCCGAGCGCGCCGCCCTCACGGTGACGCTGCTGGTCTCGGACGAGGCCGGCACCAAGCGCGCCTTTGCCGCGCGTGAGGCGGTGGGCGACGGCGTGCTGTTCGCCCGCGACCTCGTGAACGAGCCCTCCAACGTGCTCGACCCGCCCGAGTTCGCCCGCCGCGCCGAGGAGCATCTCTCATCCGTGGGTGTGGAGGTGGAAGTCCTCGACGATGCCGCGCTCGCCGACATCGGCATGCGCGCTCTGCTCGGCGTCGGCCAGGGCTCCATCAAGGAGAGCCGTGTCGTCGTCATGCGCTGGAACGGCGGCCCCAAGGACGAGCCGCCGGTGGCCTTCATCGGCAAGGGCGTGACCTTCGACACCGGCGGCATCTCCATCAAGCCGGCCGCCGGCATGGAGGACATGAAGGGCGACATGGGCGGTGCCGCCTGCGTCACCGGCCTCATGTATGCGCTGGCCGCCCGCAAGGCGAAAGTGAACGCAGTGGGCCTTATCGGCCTGGTGGAGAACATGCCCGACGGCGCCGCCCAGCGCCCCGGCGACATCGTCACCTCCCTGTCGGGCCAGACCATCGAGATCATCAACACCGACGCCGAGGGCCGGCTCGTCCTCTCTGACGTGCTCTGGTACGCGAAGGACCGCTTCAAGCCGAAGTTCATGATCGACCTTGCCACGCTCACGGGCGCGATCCTGGTGGCGCTGGGCTCGGAATATGCCGGCCTGTTCTCCAACGACGACACGCTGGCCGGCCGCATCGCCGAGGCCGGGCAGTCCACCGGCGAGCGGGTGTGGCGCATGCCGCTGGGCGATGCCTACGACAAGCTCATCGATTCCAAGTTCGCGGACATGAAGAACACCGGCGGCCGCAACGCCGGCTCCATCACCGCCGCGCAGTTCCTGCAGCGGTTCGTGGAGAAGACGCCCTGGGCCCACCTCGACGTCGCCGGCACCGCCATGGCCTCGCCGGCCTCCGACATCAACAAGAGCTGGGGCTCGGGCTGGGGCGTGCGCCTGCTCGACCAGCTGGTGAAGGACCACTACGAGGGCTGAGGCCGAGGGCGTCACCTGTGCCGCCCGTATCTCTCTCGCTACCGCCCTCCGGCACGACCGGAGGGCGGCATTCGGACGGCGGCACCAAGCTCCGCGGCCCGTGCAATCCGCACCCTCCTTCCTCCGGTCAAGCCGGAGGGCGACGGCGTCGAGGCCGCTGGCCGGTTTGCCGCGCGCTCGCACGGTCCGGCGTCGCCTTTGCGACAATCCAGGCGCGAAATCCCTGGCCTTGCCTGCATTCTTCGCGCTGGTCCGCAACTTGCTTCCGCCTCTCTCGAACTGTGCTGTTCAAGGGGCGGACGCGATGGCCTTCACCTTCATCTGTCACACCGACGCCGTGAGCGAAGGGGGCATGGGCCTCTTTCAGGCGGGCAAGAAGAGCGTGCTGCTGCTCTGGCCCAAGGGCGGCGAGCTGAAGGCCTATCGTGGCCGCTGCCCCCATGCCGACGTGCCGCTGACCGACGCCACCTTCAATGGCGCGACCATGACCTGCCCGCATCATGCCTGGGGCTTCGATGCCGTGAGCGGCAAGTGCGTCACCCACCTCGTGCGCAATGCGCTCCATCCCTACGAGCTGCGGGTGGAGGGCAACGAGATCCAGGTGGACGTGGGCGTGGTGAAGCCCGCCCGGGCGCCCGCCGCCTCCTGAGCGATCGACCCCTCCGCCACCGTCGGAAGACGTGCCGAGCCGACGCGATTGATGTGCCGCGCCGGGGCAGGACGCGTTATGCTCGTCCGGCTCCCGCCCCACGATGCGGAGGGGGTGTGTTCTCCTCCCCGTCCAGCGCGCGATGACCGAAATTCTTTTCTACCACCTGGAGCGCCGCCCTCTGGAGCAGGTGCTGCCGACGCTCCTCGAGAAGTCGCTGGAGCGCGGCTGGCGGTGCGCTGTGCAATGCGGCTCGGCGGAGCGGCGGGACGCGCTTGATTCCCACCTGTGGACCTATTCCGAGGCGTCGTTCCTGCCCCACGGCACGGAAACCCAGCCCCAGCCCGAGCGCCAGCCGGTGCTGCTGGCCACCAGCGAGGCGAACCCCAACGGCGCGCAGGTGCGCTTTCTGGTGGATGCGGTGCCGCTGGCCGATCCGGCGCCGTACGTGCGGGTGGTGCATCTGTTCGACGGGCGGGACGACGAGCAGGTGGCGCAGGCGCGCGAGCGCTGGCGGGAGGCCAAGGCGCTCGCGGCCACCGGCGGCCACGCCCTCACCTACTGGCAGCAGGACGAGAACGGCCGCTGGGTCCGCAAGGCCTGAGGCCGCTCAGCCCTGCCGCGGCCGGCCGCGCACCAGCCGCAGCAGCAGGGTCAGCACCGGCGTGACGAGGCTGGGGACGGCGGCGAGCGAGGCGAACTGCGAGAACGAGGCGCCCGTGGCGCGCAGGTCCGCCTGCACCGCATCGAGCGCCGACTGGTTGACCTGATTGGCGAGGTCCAGCTCCCGCGAGGGCTTCAGCCGGGCGCCGATGACCGCCACGATCAGCCCCAGCGCGAGCCCGCCGGCGCCCACCACCACCGCCGCCCATTTGGCGCCCATGGTCTCTTCCAGCGCGAGGAACAGGGCAACGCCCAGCATCACCACGCCGAAGCTCGCCACCAGCGCCGCGAAGGCGAACAGGCCCGCCCGCGACACCATGTGGCGCAGGTGGATCTCCGCGATGATGGTGTTGGTGCGCAGAAGAATGCGCAGGTGCCGCGAGAGCTGGTCCAGGTTCATCGAGCGTTTCCTCCTGCGCGCGGCCTTTCGCCGGCGGCGGGCTTGCGAATGTCCGGACGCGGGGGCGGCGGAACCAGAATCAGGCCGGCGACCGCGCCGGCCAGCAGCGCCACCGCCATGCCGGCGAGGGGACGGCGACGCACCTTGCCCCGCACCTCGTCGAGCGCCACGCACAGCCGCCCGACGAGGCCGCCGGCCCCGCAGCCCGGCCCCTGCGCCGGACCGGCCTCCGGCGCCTCCGCCGGATCGTCCACCGCATCCGGTGCGGCGGTGCCATGTCCCGGGGCCGCGGCCGAGCCGGCCAGCTCCGCCTGCATCCTCAGCAATTCCGCATGGCTCGCATCGTCCATGATGCCTCCGCAAGGTCGCCACGCGCCGCAGCCAGAGGGAACCCGGCCGCGGCCCCTGTCAAGCCGAAGCCGCCGGAATGGTTTCCGTCCGCGACGCCGGAGGACAACACCATCGGGGCCGCCCGGGATCCCGCCTTCCGCACGCGGGACGACAGGCTTCCCGCCGTGCTCCGCGCGTCCGGTCGGCTCCGCGGGCGGCGCGCAGCCCTCTGCCGCGCCACGGCATTCTCAATGGCCCGAAGACGCGCCGTGCTGCCCCCATGTCGACGCCGGCCACCGGCCGTTCGGGACAGGCGGCGCGGCGCATCGGGGCGTGCAATCCGCTCCGGTCCCGGACTAGGATGCCGCCCCCACCCTCACGTCCCCCTGCCCCGCCCGGTTGCCCCCATGCCCCGCACCATCGACTACTTCTTTTCCTGCGTCAGCCCGTGGACCTTCCTCGGCCATGCCCCGTTCATGGAGGTGGCGCGCCGCCATGGCGCGTCCGTGGCGATCCATCCGGTGTCGCTCGGGCCCGTGTTCGCGGAGACCGGCGGGCTGCCGCTGGCGCAGCGCGCGCCCCAGCGCCAGCGCTACCGCATCCTGGAGCTGCAGCGCTGGCGGGTGAAGCGGGGCGTGGACTTGCACGTCCATCCCGCGTTCTGGCCGTTCGACGGCGCGCTCGCGGACCGCACCGTCATTGCCGCGCTCGCCGCCGGTCTTTCGGTGGACGATCTGCTGCCCCGCATCTTCTCCGGCGTGTGGCAGCGTCAGGAGAACCTCGCCGACCCACAGGTGCTGGCCGCCATCGCCGACGAGACCGGGCTGCCGGGCGCCGAGCTGGTCGCCGCCGCACAGGCGCCGGCGGCTGAGGCCATCTATCTCGAAAACCGCGCGCGGGCGCTGGCCGCCGACGTGTTCGGCGCCCCCTCCTATGTGCTGGACGGCGAAGTGTTCTGGGGCCAGGACCGCATCGACCTTTTGAACGACGCCCTCGCGAGCGGCCGCGCGGCGTTCCGTCCGGACGTGTGAGCCGCCCCGCCCCCTTCCGGCCGGGATCGCGCGGCATATCTGAAGGGAAGGTGCCGGGCAGCCCCGCACCGGCACGAGGGAGGCCACCATGATCCGTCGCATCGCAGATCCGCGCCAGCTGGCGCTGGGCGGGCTGCTCGTCCTCGGCGCAGCCGTGGGGCCGGCCGGTGGCGCCTCGGCGCAGGGCCTGCCGGCAGAGGTGCAGGCGCCGCGCTTCGCGTTCGCCCCGGTGGAGGGCGGCGCCCTGAAGCTCGACCGCGAGACCGGGCGCGTCTCGCTCTGCGCCAAGCGGCCAGCCGGCTACACCTGCGAGGCGGTGCCCGACACCCGCGACGCCTATGAGGCGGAGATCGCGCGGCTCGCGGCCGAGCTCGACACCCTGCGGCGGCAGATGGCGGCGGGCCCGTCCCTGCCTCCCGTCCCGCCGGCTCCGGGCACACCGCCCGCCCCCGGCGCAGCGCCTTCGCCGGAGGCTTCAGAGTTCGACCGGGCGCTGGACTATGCCGAGCGCGTCTATCGCCGCCTCAAGGGCCTGATCGACGAGATGCGCGGCCCCGGCGGACAGGAGCGGCTGTGACGCCGCTCCGCCTCAGAAGTCGGAGAGGAAGGCGTCGATGCGCCGGAGCGCGGTGTCGGTGATGGTGCCGGGAAAGCCGATGAAGACGTGGCAGCCGCCGGGATAGACATCCAGCTCCGCCGCGTTTCCGGCCGCCACCCAGGCATTGGCCATGAACAGGGTGTCGTCCACCAGCGCATCCAGCGTGCCCACGCCGAACAGGGCCGGCGGCAGGCCCTTCAGGTTCGCGAGCAGCGGCGACACGTCCGGCTCGTCGGCGCTGCCGGCGAGCCGCAGGTAGTTGCCCACGAAGAAATTGATGTCGCGGGTGTTCAGCACCAGCGGCAGGTCGCCCCAGTTGCGGGCGGACGGGGTGAGGCGCAGGTCGTAGCAGCCGGCGGTGAGGACGGCGGCCGAGAAAGGCGTGATCCGGTGCCGGTCGCGCAGCCGCACCAGTGTCGCGACCGACAGCGTCGCCCCGCCCGATTCGCCACCGATGGCGAAGCGCTCCGTGCCGAACCGCGCCTTGCCCTCCTTCACAAGCCAGAGGGCGGCGGCCTCGCAGTCGTCGGGACCGGCGGGATAGGGCACCTCGGGGGCGAGCGCATAGTCCACCGACACCACGGCGAGGCCGGTGTTGGCGGCGATGCGGTCGAGCAGCCCGTCGTTCTCGCGGGCCGAGCCCACCGTCCAGCCGCCGCCGTGAATGTGCAGATAGACGCCGCGCGGCGCGCCGTCGGGCAGGTAGATGCGCACGGGCACGGGGCCGCGCGGGCCGGGGATGGTCTCATCGGTGGCGCGCCGGCTCTCGGGCGGCAACGGGAACACGCCCTGCCCGGATTGCCGCGAGGCGCGGATCTCCGCCAGCGGCACCGCCCAGCGGTCCGGGACAGCGCGCATGGCCTTCACGATGGCGTCATTCACCATGCGGGTGTCGGGCGCGATCGCCCCCGGCGAGAAGACGGCGGCATCCAGAACGAGCTTCGACATGAGCGGGGGGTCCTCGGGCGGGGTCCGCGGGCGCCGGGCGCCACGGGCGGGAGACGGGCGGGTGGGAAAACTGGTACGTGCGGCACCGACCGGACGCAAGCGCGCCAAGGAGCCCCCATGTCCCGCATCCGCCGCACCCCGCCCACCATCACCGCGCAGGTGCGCCATGCCGAGACCCGCCTGAGCGTGGACACGACCGGCGAGGGCTTCACCAACCTCACCGGCGAGGCCGCGGCCTTCCTCGCGCAGATCGAGGCCGGCGACGGGTTGCTGACGGTGTTCTGCCGCCACACCTCGGCCTCGCTGACCATCCAGGAGAACGCCGACCCGGACGTGCGCACCGATCTCATCTCGGCCCTGCGCGTCCTCGCGCCGCGCGATTTCGGCTGGGTGCACGACACCGAGGGACCGGACGACATGCGGGCCCACGTGCGCACGCTGCTCAGCGACACGTCGCTCTCGGTCCCGGTCGGCGGCGGCCGGGCGCTGCTCGGAACCTGGCAGGGCATCTACCTCATCGAGCACCGCGCGCGGCCGCACCGGCGCGAGATCGTTCTTGCGTTCACGGGAACAATTGGTCATTTCGCGTGATCGGCTTGTCACGGCTTCGCCATGGATTGATGATCGGGGAAACCGATTCGTGGCAGGTTCAAGGCTGCCGCGACTAAAAGGGCCGACCTTTCGGGAGGGAGCATGGGAGAAGACGCCGGGAGCAGCCTGCGCCTTGTGATTGCCGACGACCACCCCCTCTTCCGCGGCGCGCTGCGCGAGGCGGTGCTGGGCCGCCAGCCCGACACCGTGATCGAGGAGGTCGGCACCTTCGACGACCTGACGGCGCTCCTGGAACGGGACCAGGAATTCGACCTCATCCTGCTGGACCTGACCATGCCCGGCGCCCGTGGCTTCTCGGGCCTGATCTATCTGCGCGCCCAGTACACCAGCCTTCCGGTGGTGGTGGTTTCCGGCAACGAGGAGACGGCGGTCATCCGCCGCTGCATCGATCTCGGCGCCTCCGGCTTCATTCCCAAGACCATGGCCGTCGCCCACATGCGCGATGCCATCGCCGAGGTGCTCGCGGGCGAGACCTTCACCCCGCCGGATCTCAACACGCCCGGCAAGTCGGATGCCGAGACCGACGCCATCATCGCCCGCCTCGCCACCCTCACGCCGCAGCAGGTGCGGGTGCTGATGATGCTGTCGGAGGGGCGGCTGAACAAGCAGATCGCCTATGAGCTCTCCGTCTCCGAGGCGACGGTGAAGGCCCACGTCTCCGCCATCCTGCAGAAGCTCGGGGTGGAGAGCCGCACCCAGGCCGTGATCGCCGTGTCCAAGGTGGAGCAGGGCCTGTGGAGCCATCCGCAGGCCTGACGACGCGCCGCGCGGCGAGGGCGGCGCGCGTTCCCGCGCGTCTGCCTTGGTAGGGGCACATTCACCGGTCGGGGTGGATAAGAGCCGATCCGGCCCGCCGGGCAGAAGGACCGCCACGCCATGACCGACGAAACCCTGCGCCCCGACGCGGCGCCCGCGCGCCGCTCGTTCAGGGATGCGCTCGCCCTCTACACCCGGCGCGACGTGCTCACCGTCAGCCTGCTCGGCTTCTCCTCCGGGCTGCCGCTGGCGCTCACCGGTGGCACGCTCGCGCTGTGGATGAAGGACGTGGGGGTGACGCTGACGGCCATCGGCCTGTTCAGCCTCGTTGGCCTGCCCTACACGCTGAAATTCCTGTGGGCGCCGGTGCTGGACGCCATCGACGTGCCGGTGCTGTCGCGCCTGCTCGGGCGGCGGCGGGGCTGGCTCCTCGCCTGCCAGATCGTGCTGATGGCCGCCATCGCCGCGCTGGCGCTGCAGGACCCGACCACCGCCCCGTTCGCGGTGGCCGCCTGCGCGCTGGCGGTGACCATCGCCTCCGCCACCCAGGACATCGCCGTCGACGCCTTCCGCGTCGAGCGGCTCGATACGTCGAGCGAGCAGGCCGCCGGCATGGCCGGCTACGTCACCGGCTATCGCATCGCCATGCTGGCCACCGGCGCCGGCGTGATCGCGCTCGTGGCCTATCTGGAGGACGGCCTCGGCCTGCCGCGCGCCACCAGCTGGTTCTGGGGCTATGCCCTCGCTGCCGGCACCGTGGCGGTGGGCATGCTCGCCACCCTGTTCGCCCGCGAGCCGAAGGCGCCCGAGCGCGCGCCGGACGAGAGCATGGGCGCCCGGCTGGTGCACACCACGGTGGGCGCCTTCGGCGAGTTCCTGCGCCGCGACCAGGCGGTGACGATCCTGCTGTTCGTCATGCTGTTCAAGTTCTGCGACGCTTTCGCCGGCGTGCTCACCGGCCCGTTCGTGCTGGATATCGGCTTCAGCAAGACGACCTACGTGGAGATCGTGAAGGTGGTGGGCTTCGGCGGCACCATCGCCGGCAGCTTCGCCGGGGCGTGGCTCGCCCGCGCCCATCCGCTCGGCACCTGCCTGTGGGTGTCCGGGCTGCTGCAGATCACCTCCAACCTCGGCTTCACCCTGCAGGCCTACGCCGGGCCGAACGTCTCGGTGCTGACGGGTGTGATCCTGGTGGAGAACTTCACCAGCGCCATCGGCACGGTGATCTTCGTCGCCTACCTCTCCGCCCTGTGCGGCGCGCGCGAGCACACGGCGACGCAATACGCCCTGCTCACCGCCCTCACCGCGGTGGGCCGCACCCTGCTCGGCTCCTCCAGCGGCGCCATCGCCGAGGCGTCGGGCTGGCCCTTGTTCTTCATCCTCACCTCGGTGGCAGGCATTCCCGGCATGGTGGCGCTGGCGTGGCTGCAGATGAAGGGCCATTTCCGCGCTCTGAGGGCCGACGGCGCGCCGGCCTGACGCGCCCTGCCTCAGCGCCGCCGCGCGGCCTGCTGGGCCACCTGAAGCACCACGCGCTCGCAGATGGCCGGGGCCAGCGGCGCATTGCGGCGGGCAGCCAGCACCGCCTCGTCCACCGCCAGCATGGCCTTCAGGCACCGGTCGGGATCAAGCCCGCGCAACGCCTTCTCCAGCCGCGGCTTGCGCGAGAAATGCACCGGCGGCCGGGCCGAGCCGACCACTTGGTCCGGGCTCGCGCCGGACGCCACCGCCAGCGTCATGGGATGCAGCGAAGCCAGCGCCCGCAGCAGCGCGCCCAGCACCGCATCCGGCCTTGTGGCGGCGCCGAACGCCTTGCCGAGGGCGGCGAGCGCATCGCGCGTCTCGCCGGCGAGGGCGGCATCCACCACATCGTCCAGCGCCAGCGCCGAGGCGTCGCCGACGATGGCGCGCACATCGTCCAGGCTGACACGCGCGGTTCCGGCGGCATAAAGGGCGAGCTTGGCGATCTCCCCGCGCGAGGCGAGCCGGTCACCACCGATGAGCGACACCAGAAGCTCGCGGGCATCGCGGTCGATGGCGAGGCCGGCTTCGGCCATCATCGTGTCCACCAGCCGGGCGAGGTCGCGCTCGCTGTCCGCATAGCAGGCGATGGCAAGGGCGTTGGGGGCGTTCTCGCACAGGGAGCGCAGGGGCGCGCCCTTCTTCAGGTCGCCGGCCTCCACCACCACCAGCGCATCGCACGGGCCGGCGAGCACGGGCTGGAGCGCTGGCACGATGTTGCGCGCGCCGGCGCGCACCCAGATCACCCGCTCGCCGCCGAACAGGCCGATGGTGGAGGTCTCGTCGATGAGGCGGCGGGGATCGGAGGCGAGCTCGTCGCCTTCCAGGCGCACCAGCGCGAACGGGTCGTGGGCGTCAGGCACGGACCGCCGCACGAGCCCCTCGGCCCGCTCATGCACGAGCCCGGTGTCGGGACCGAACACCAGCACCACGCTTTTCGAGCGGTCGCGCCGGGCGAGCGCCGCCTCGGCGTCGCCGGGCCGCACCGCGACCATGGCTCAGCTTCCCGAGCCGGGCGTGTTGGCGGTGCGGATGAAATAGGCGGAGAGCTGGGCCTTGATCTGCTCGGCCACCGAGCGCGCCGCGCGCTTCTCGGCGTCGATGGAGGCGCTGTAGTTGGCGAAGCGCTGGTCGCTCACGTCGATGGTGGCGGTGCCGGTGGCGGAATTCTGCGCCAGCACCTTCTTCTTCTCGTCGCCGGCCTTGATGAGGCGCCAGTTGGCGGTGACGCGGATGATCTGGTTCTCGGGCAGGCCCGAGGCCGAGTTCACCAGCGCGTAGGAGGTGGACGAATCCACCGAGATCACCATCTGCAGCGGGGCGCCCTTGGGGTTCCCCTCGCCGCCGGTGAGATCGAAGATCAGGTCGTTGCGCAGCTCGTTGCCGAGCCGGCCCTGGATCTGGATGATCTCCACATCCTTGAGCTTGTCGATCAGCGCGGGCCCGCCCACCGGGGCGTTGTCCGCATAGAGCGGCTGGAAGCAGCCGGCGAGGCCGGCCGACAGCGCGCCGACCAGCGCGAGGCGCGCCAAGATGCCCGCGCGGGACGGCACGGGGCGGGACGCGGGGTACGAGGGATCAGGCAACGACATTCACGATCCTCTGCGGCACCACGATGATACGCTTCGGCGCGCGCCCGTCGAGAGCCCGCTGCACGCTTTCCAGCTTCAGCACCGCCGCTTCCACCTCGGCGGCGGTCGCCTCGCGCGGGACGACGATGTCGTCGCGCTTCTTGCCATTGATCTGGATCGGAAGTGTGACCGTGTCCTGCCGCAGCAGCTCGGGCTCGGCCTGAGGCCAGGCGGCCTCGGCCGCGAGCGTGTCGTGGCCGAGCACGACCCAGCATTCCTCAGCGAGGTGCGGCACCATGGGCGCCACCACCGCGGCGAGCATCTGCGCCGCCTCGGTGAGGGCGAAGGCGAGGTCTTCGGGAACCGGCTTCGCGTTGCGGGCGGCAGCGACCGCGCTGCCGAACACGTTGGCGAACTCGTGGATATGGGCCACGGCGACGTTGAAGCGCAGCCGTTCGATATCCTCGGCCACCGTCGCGACAAGGACGTGCGCGGCGCGGCGCAGGCCCAGCGCCTGCTCGCCGAAGGCGCCCGGGCGCGGCGCACCGGGCGCGGCGCCCAGCTCCACCGCCTCGTTCACCAGCCGCCACACGCGCTGCACGAAGCGCCAGGCGCCCTCGATGCCGCCCTGCGTCCACTCGCTGTCGCGTTCGGGCGGGGTGTCGGAGAGCATGAACCAGCGGGCGCAGTCCACGCCGTAGGTGTCGGCCACCACCTCGGGGGCCACCACGTTGCGCTTGGACTTGGACATCTTCTCCGGCGGGGAGACGGTGACCGGCGAGCCGTCCGAAATCTTCACCGCCTTGCCGGTGCCGAGGAGCTTGACCTCCTCCGGGAACAGCCACTTGCCGTCGGTATCCTTGTAGGTCTCGTGGACGATCATGCCCTGGGTGAAGAGGCCGGCGAACGGCTCGTCCAGGTCCACGCGCCCGCACTTCTTCAGCGCGCGGGTGAAGAAGCGCGAGTAGAGCAGGTGCAGGATCGCGTGCTCGATGCCGCCGATATACTGGTCCACCGGCAGCCAGTGGGAGACCGCGGCCTTGTCCAGCGGCTTGGCCACATTGTCCGAGGCATAGCGCAGGAAGTACCAGGACGAATCCACGAAGGTGTCCATGGTGTCGGTCTCGCGCCGGGCCGGCTTGCCGCACTTGGGGCACGGCACGTCGCGCCACGCCTTGGCGCGGTCCAGCGGATTGCCGGGGCGGTCGAAGGTCACGTCGTCCGGCAGCTCCACCGGCAGCTGCTCGCGCGGCACGCCCACCGGGCCGCACGCGTCGCAATGGATGACCGGGATCGGGCAGCCCCAGTAGCGCTGGCGCGAGATGCCCCAGTCGCGCAGGCGGAAGTTCACGCGCCGCGCGCCCTGCGGCGCATCGCCGACGCGGAAGCGCTCCAGCTGGCGGGCCACCGCCTCCTTCGCGTCCGGCACGCTCATGCCGTCGAGGAAGCCGGAGTTGAACAGGGTGCCGTCGCCGTCATAGGGCCCGTCCGCCACCGAGAAGGCGCCGGGATCGGTCTCCGGCGGCAGCACCACCGGGACGATGGGCAGGCGGTACTTGGTGGCGAAGTCGAAGTCGCGCTGGTCGTGGGCCGGGCAGCCGAAGATGGCGCCGGTGCCGTAGTCCATCAGCACGAAATTGGCGACATAAACCGGGACGGTCCGCTTGGGATCGAGCGGATGCACCACCTCGAGACCGGTGGCGTAACCCTTCTTCTCCTGGGTCTCGATCTCCTCGGCCGAGGTGCCGCCCTTCTTGCACTCGGCGATGAAGTCGGCGAGCGCCGGATCCTTCTCGCCCAGATGGCGCGAGAGCGGATGATCGGGCGACAGGGCGAGGAAAGAGGCGCCGAACAGGGTGTCGGGGCGGGTGGTGTAGACCTTCACCGCCTTGGTGCCCGCCGGCAGGCGCGCAAGCCCCGCCTTGGCGAACTCGAACAGCACTTCCAGCCCTTCCGAGCGGCCGATCCAGTTGCGCTGCATCAGGCGCACCTTCTCGGGCCAGCGGTCGAGGGTGTCGATGGCGTCCAGCAGCTCCTGGGCGAAATCGGTGATGCGCAGGAACCACTGGGAGAGCTTGCGCCGCTCCACGATGGCGCCGGAGCGCCAGCCGCGCCCGTCGATCACCTGCTCGTTGGCGAGCACGGTGTTGTCAACCGGATCCCAGTTCACCTCGCTTTCCTTGCGATAGGCGAGGCCGTGATCCAGGAAATCGAGGAAGATGCGCTGCTGCTCCACGTAATAGGACGGGTCGCAGGTGGCGATCTCGCGGTTCCAGTCCAGCGAGAGGCCGAGCAGCTGGAGCTGCTCGCGCATGGAGGCGATGTTCTCGTAGGTCCAGCTCTTGGGATGGATGCCGCGCTCGATGGCGGCATTCTCCGCCGGCAGGCCGAACGCGTCCCAGCCCATGGGGTGCAGCACGTTGAAGCCGCGCATGCGCTTGTAGCGCGCCAGCACGTCGCCCATCACGTAATTGCGGCCATGGCCGATATGGATGCGCCCCGACGGATAGGGGAACATCTCCATCACGAAGAACTTCGGGCGCGGATCGTCGTTGCGCGTGCGGAAGATGCCGCGCTCGGCCCAGGCCTTCTGCCACTTCGGCTCGGCCTCGCGGGCGTTGTAGCGCTCCGGCGTCTTCTCGGCCTGGGAGGGGTCCTGCATGCTGTCTTGGGCGCGGTCCGGCGTGCGATCTTGGGTCATGGGTCCGTCGGGGGTAAAAGCGCGCGGACTAGGACAGAAACGCGCCCGCCGGTCAACCTTTCTCCCCCCGCCCGCCGCACCCGGGCACCAGCGGCGCGGGCGGGCGCATCCGGAGCCGCATCTGCCGCGCATCAAAAGCAGGCGCAGCGATCACGCCTCGCGGACCGGCAGCGGCGCGGCCGGCGCGCCGGGCCTGACAAGGCTTGCCACGCGCGGCGCCTTCGTCCATCAAACCCTGTGGGATGATCTGGAGGGTGGCAATGGCAGTGCAGCGTCGCGGGATCCTGTTTGCGTGCGGCACCGCTGCCCTGTCCCTCCTCCTCGCCTCCCCCTCCCCCGCCCTCGCGGCAGAGGGGATGCTGGTGCTCGACGGCGCGCGACTCTCGCCGCTCTGGGCCCTGCCGTTCGCGGGCATGCTGCTGTCGATCGCCCTGTTCCCGCTGCTGGCGAGCCATTTCTGGCATCACCATTACGGCAAGGTGGCGCTGTTCTGGGGCCTGGCGTTCGTGGTGCCGTTCGCCGCCACCTATGGCGCGCCGGCCATGGCGCACGAGGTGGTGCATACCGCCCTGCTGGAATACATCCCCTTCATCATCCTGCTGTTCGCCCTGTTCACCGTCTCCGGCGGCATTCTCGTCACCGGGAACCTGAAGGGCACGCCGGAGGTGAACACGCTCATCCTCGCCATCGGCACGGTGATCGCGAGCCTCATCGGCACCACCGGCGCCTCCATGGTGCTCATCCGCCCGCTGCTGCGCGCCAATGACGAGCGGCGCCACAACGTCCACACGGTGGTGTTCTTCATCTTCCTGGTGTCCAACATCGGCGGCTCGCTGACCCCGCTGGGCGATCCGCCCCTGTTCCTCGGCTTCCTCAAGGGCGTCAGCTTCTTCTGGACCACCACCCACCTGCTGCACGACACGGCGGTGATCGCAGCCCTGCTGCTGGTGGCTTACTACCTGCTCGATCGCTATTTCTACGCCCGCGAGGATGCCGGCGCGCGGCGTGCCGACCCCACCCCGCCCACCGAGCGCCTCGGCCTGCGCGGCGCGCAGAACCTGCCGCTGCTCGCTGGCATCATCGGCGCCATCCTGATCTCGGCGCTGTGGAAGCCGGGCGTCACCTTCAACCTCTATGGCACCCACGTGGAGCTGCAGTGGATCGCCCGCGACGTGCTGCTGATCGCCTTCGCGCTGATCTCGCTCGCCATCACCCCGGCGCTGGTGCGCGAGCGCAACGGCTTCGACTGGGAGCCGATCCGCGAGGTGGCGAAGCTGTTCGCCGCCATCTTCCTCACCATCATCCCGGTCATCGCCATCCTCAAGGCCGGCTCGCGCGGCGCCTTCTCGCCGCTGGTGGAGCTGGTGACGGGGCCGGACGGGCAGCCGGTGAACGTGTGGTATTTCTGGCTGACGGGCGCGCTCTCCGCCTTCCTCGACAACGCGCCCACCTATCTCGTCTTCTTCAACCTCGCCGGCGGCGATCCGCACCAGCTCATGGGCCCGCTGGCGGTGACGCTGGAGGCGATCTCGGCCGGCGCGGTGTTCATGGGTGCCATGACCTATATCGGCAACGCGCCGAACTTCATGGTGCTGTCCATCGCCCGCCATCGCGGCGTGAAGATGCCGAGCTTCTTCGGCTACATGGCGTGGTCGATCACCTTCCTGGTGCCGTGCTTCGCCCTGCTGACATTCCTCTACTTCATCTGAGGCGACGGGCGACCGGCGGGGCGAGGGCCGCCCCGCCGTGAACCGCTATTCGCCGGCCAGCCGCAGCGGCGGGCGCGCCGCCGCCTCGCGCCGCCGCAGCCGTTCCTCCGCCCGCTCCAGATAGGCGCGGGTCAGCGGCACCGCCTCCTGCCGGCGCGCCAGCTGGATCTGGAACACGTTGAGCCCCTGGAAGCGGAACGCCATCTCGCTGGCCGCGAGATAGAACTCCCACATGCGGCAGAACCGCTCGTCGATGAGGCGCGCCGCCTCCTCCCGCCGTGCCAGGAACCGCTGGCGCCAGGCCTTGAGCGTCTCGGCATAATGCAGGCGCAGCAGCTCGACATCCGTCACCACCAGCCCCGCCCGCTCGATGTGGGGCAGCACCTCCGACAGGGCGGGGATGTAGCCGCCGGGGAAGATGTACTTGGCGATGAACGGGTTGGTGACGCCCGGCGGGTCCGAGCGGCCGATGGCGTGCAGCAGCATCACGCCGTCGTCCTTCAAAAGCGCGCGGGCCTTGCGGAAGTAGGCGCCGAAATGATCGACCCCCACGTGCTCGAACATGCCCACCGAGACGATGCGGTCGAACGGCCCGCTCACGTCGCGATAATCGGTGAGCGTGAACGAGACCCGATCCGCCAGCCCCCGCTCGGCGGCGCGGGCGCGGGACAAGGCGAGCTGCTCCTGTGACAGGGTCACGCCCGCGACCCGGGCGTCCGCCATCTCCGCGAGATACAAGGCGAGGCCGCCCCACCCCGAGCCGATGTCGAGCACCTCGAGCCCGGGGCGATCGAGCACCAGCTTGGCCGCGACATGCCGCTTCTTGGCCAGCTGGGCGTCGTCCAGGCTCTGCCCCTCATGCTCGAAATAGGCGCAGCTGTACTGCCGGTCGTGATCGAGGAAGAGGGAATAGAGCCGCCCGTCGATGTCGTAATGGTGCGCCACGTTGCGCCGCGCGCGGTCGCGCGGGTTGAACTGCGCGGCGCGCCGCCCCATCAGGCGGACCACATGCAGCAGCCGCGCGGGCATGGTCGGATTGACGGCGCAGGGCTGGGACATGAGCAGGTGCAGCAGGTCGGCGATGTCGCCGTGCTCCATGCGCAGCGTGCCGTCCATGTAGGCCTCGCCCAGCCGCAACTCGGGATCGACGACGATGCCGCGCTCGGTCGCGGCATCCGTGAAGCGCACGGCCACCTCGGGCATATCCGCCGATGGCGCGCCGACCCTGAGCGTTCGTCCCGATGCGGTCGTGAAGGTCAGCGCACCGTGGACCATGACCCGTCGCAACAGATTTTCCAGCAACCGCTCCATCGGCCGCCTCCGCTGTGCCCCCGAGATGCCACCCCCGATCAACGCTTAACCAAATACCGCCATCCACACGCGAGCGTTCCCGCGACACGCCGCACGGGCAATAACGCGCACGCCACGGCACCGGTTCTCGCGGGATCGAAAAGATTCCGACGTCTGACCGGCCGCGGCGGATGGTCGCTACGCCCAAGATGAAAACACCAACGCGCGGCGACTGCAACCCGGCACCTCCACACGAGGTCGCGAAGCCGCCCGCAAACGCGAACGGCGCCCCGGCTCTCGCCGGGACGCCGCTGCGTCAGTCCGTGCCGTGCCGCCCGGGGGCGGCGGAGGCGCTCCGGAGGATCAGCCCTCGGCGCCCTCCTCGGCCTCCAGCTCGGCGGCGATCTCGGCACGCTCGCTGGCGAGCTCGGCCTCGATCTCGGCGTCCTCGTCGCGGGCGGTGCGGACGTCCTCGCCGCGGGCCTGGCGCTCGGCCTCTTCGGCGTTGCGGGCGACGTTCACCTGCACGCTCACCTCGACCTCGGGGTGCAGGGTCACGGGCACCACGTGCAGGCCCAGGGTCTTGATCGGGTGGTTCAGCACGATCTGGCCGCGATCGAGGTGGAAGCCGGCGGCGGTGAAGCCCTCGGCGATGTCGCGGGTGGAGACCGAGCCGTAGAGCTGGCCGCTCTCGCCGGCCTGGCGCAGCATCACGACGCTCTGGCCGTTGAGCTTCTCGGCCACGGCCTCGGCTTCCTTGCGGCGCTCCAGGTTGCGGGCCTCGAGCTCGATCTTCATCGTCTCGAACCGGTCCTTGTTCGCCTTGGTGGCGCGCAGGGCCTTGCCGTTCGGCAGCAGGAAGTTGCGGGCGTAGCCGTCGCGCACCTTCACCACTTCGCCCATCTGGCCGAGCTTGGCGACGCGCTCAAGAAGAATGACGTCCATTTTGGTTCTCCTGTTCGATGTGTTCGGGAATGACGGGAATTGAAAGTCAGCGATCGTTGGCGGCGGGCGGCCCGTTGCCGCGGGCGATCCGGGACCTGAGGTCCAGCACGCCGTCCACGAAACCCAGCGCCGCCATGGCCAGCACCGGCCAGCCCAGCACCATGGCCGTCACCCAGAGCGCGGAGAGGATCAGGGTGCGGGCCGAATGGCCCTCGGTCACCGCGTGGACCACGGCGAAGCCGGCGAGCGCATAGGCGGCGAGGATGGTGGCGGTGGCGGCGGAGGCCGACAGCCCCAGCAGCGCGCCGGCCATGGAAAGGGCCAGCGCCACTGCCAGCACCAGCGAGGTGGCCGGCGGAAGGCGGAAGGCCGACAGCTTCGGCCACGGCCGGGCGAACCGGCCGGAGATCATCGCGGCGCGGCCGGCGAGATAGAGGCACACGAGCTGGGACACCATGGTCATCACCGCCGCCATTGCGGGCAGGATGGCCGCGATGAGCCGGCCCATGGCGGCAGGGTCCTCGACCACGCCGGCGCCCGGCGGCAGGCCCTGGGCCGAGATCAGCGCCTCGAACGCGGCGGTGACGGCCGTGCGGTAGCCCTCGTAGGTGCCGGCGACCGCGAACAGCGCCACGATCACCGAGACGGTTGCGAAGCCGGCTGCCATCAGCACCAGCCCGCCCACCGGGAACCACACCAGCCCGTCACGGCCGGCCGGGTCGCTGCGCGCCAGCATGGCCGCGTAGGACAGGCCGAAGGCCGGGCCGCCGATGCCCACGAGATAGGTCACGAGGAAGGTGCCGCCGAACGCGAGCAGCAGCGCGAGGCCGCCGGTGGCGACCGAGACGATGGCTGCGATGGGCGAGAAGGCGATGCCGGCGATCATCACCGGCAGGGGCGACAGGTAGAAGAAGGGCACGCCCAGCACCGAGCCCACCGCGACGCTCGCGGCGAGAAGTGCGGAAGCCAATCCGGCCGCCAGGCCTATGAGCAGAAGACGTGTCATCCGACTAGCTGTCCCGCGGTCGCGGTTAGAGGCGAAGCCCGCAGGCCGCCCCAGCAGACGCCCCGGGGTTCAGGCCCCGCGGCGCGTCGCCGATTGGAAAAAGGGTGCCCTCCCACGGGGGGCACCCGGTCATCGTTGCGCGATCAGCGGATCACGAAGGGCAGCAGGCCCAGGAAGCGGGCGCGCTTGATGGCCGCCGACAGCTCGCGCTGCTTCTTGGCGGAGACCGCCGTGATGCGCGAGGGGACGATCTTGCCGCGCTCGGAGATGTAGCGCTGCAGGAGCCGCACGTCCTTGTAGTCGATCTTCGGCGCATTCGGGCCGGAGAACGGGCAGGTCTTGCGACGACGGAAGAAAGGACGGCGCTGACCGCCGCCGGCGCCACCGGACGAAGCGAAAGCCATCAGTTTTCCTCCTCGGCCTGGGTCTCTTCAGTGGGACGCGGACGGCGCGGGCGGTCCTCACGACCACCGAAGCCGCGGTCACCACGCTCGCCGCGCTCGCCACGCTCACCGCGGTCGTCGCGGTCGCGCTTCTGCAGCATGGCGGAGGGGCCTTCCTCGTGCTCCTCGACGCGCAGGGTGAGGACGCGCAGGACGTCCTCGTCGATGCGCTGCTGGCGCTCCAGCTCCTGCACCGCCGCCGCGGGGGCGTCGATGTTCAGCAGCGTGAAGTGCGCCTTGCGGTTCTTGTTGATGCGATAGGTCAGGGACTTCACGCCCCAGTACTCGGTCTTGCCGACCGAGCCGCCATTCGCCTCGATCACACCCTTGAAGCGGGTGGTCAGTTCCTCGACCTGCTGCGCCGTCACGTCCTGGCGCGCGAGGAACACGTGCTCGTAAAGCGGCATGTGTTCGTCTGCCTTTCAGTTCTTGTCCTTCCGTCCACCGGCGCCAAGCCCTTCTTGCCTTTCGGAAAGGCGCGAAGCTCGGAAGGCGGGGACACGGGACGGCGGGCCATCAGGCCCTGCCTGTGACGCCGAGGCGACGACAGGCCGTCCGTTCAGCCCCCGGCCGGGTGCGACGGAAGCGCGGCGTATAGCAGATCTCCCGCACAAAGCAAGGCCACGCCGGCCCGGGCGGGCGTTTTCCGCGCCGGCCTCGCGGGCGGAAGGAACGGGCGGAAGGACGCGGGCCGCGCCCCGGCTCAGAACAGGCCGGAGGTGGCGGCCGGCTTGGCACCCGAGGCGGGGTTGGCGGAAGAAGCAGGCTTGGCGGAGGCCGGCTTCGTCGTCGCGGGCTTGGCCGTGCCGGACGCCGTGGCCGCGGTGGGCGTGCCGGCCGGCTTCGGCTTCTTCTTCTGCGGCGCCGGCGTGTTCAGCGCGACCTTCGGCTCCGGCACCGACTTGTTCATGGCGATCAGCTGGGAGACCGTGACGAACTTGTAGCCCTTGGCCAGAAGGTCATCGAAGGTCTTCGGCATGGCGTCCACCGTCGTCGGGTGGATGTCGTGCACCAGGATGATCGCGCCCGAATGCACGTTCGCGACGATGCGGTCGTGAATCACCTGCGGGTTGCGGTCCTTCCAGTCCAGCGGGTCCACGGACCAGTAGACGAAGGTGGAGCCGAACTTCTCCCGCAGGTGGGCGCGCAGCGCCGGGGTCATGGCGCCGTAGGGCGGACGCACATAGAGCGGCGACTTGCCGGTGATGCGCTCGATGGCGGCATTGGTGTCGCCGATCTGCTTGTCGGCTGCGGCGACCGGGATCTTGGGCAGCTGCGGGTGATCCCAGGAATGGTTGGCCACCTCGTGTCCCTCGGCGATCATCTGCTTGATGATCTCCGGGGAGGCCGAGGCCCGGCTGCCGAGCACGAAGAACGTGGCCTTGATGCCGCGCTGCGCCAGCATCTTCAGAAGGCGCGGCGTGGTCTCGGGATTGGGGCCGTCATCGAAGGTGATGGCGATGTAGGGGCCGTCCACATGGGCGGCGGAATAGGCCACCAGGTGCTGGGGCGAGGTGCCCGCAGCAGCGGCGGAAGCGGGCGCAGGCGCAGCCATGGCCGGGGCGGCGACCTCGCCGGCCGTCTGCGTGGTGGCATAGCCGCCGGAGGGCGTCATGGTCGGCAGCGGCCGGGCAGCGGTGGACGGGGACGCGGCCGGCTGAAGGGTCTGCCCCACGGCCGGCGCTGCCCCTGAAAGGCCGGCGACGACGATTGCGATGAAACCCCAGTGAGCCTTCACGACGAACCACTTTCCTGTCTGCGCCGGGAAACCATACCCCGGTTTGCTGCGCATCCGGTGCGCGACTTTCGCCTGAGCCGTATGCACAAATTGTGAAGCAGGAGAGGCGAACACCCTGCATTCCCCAAAGTCAAGGTGCCTTGCCTTGACTCGCCCACAATCCCGGTGTCTCTCCCCTCCCCAATTTTGATGATCGGGAGGGCGCCCATGACGGAAGGGCCGCGTACAGCACCGCAGACCGCCTTTATCTTCCCCGGCCAGGGCAGCCAGGCCGTGGGCATGGGCAAGGCGCTGGCGGACAATTTCCCCGCCGCCAAGGCCGTGTTCGACGAGGTGGACGCCGCCCTGAACGAGAGCCTGACCCAGGTGATGTGGGAAGGGCCGGCCGACGTGCTCACCCTCACCGCCAACGCCCAGCCGGCGCTGATGGCGGTCTCGCTCGCCGCCCTGCGCGTGCTCGAGGCCGAGGCCGGGCTCGATCTGGCCCGCGAGGCCGCCTTCGTGGCCGGCCATTCGCTGGGCGAATATTCGGCGCTCGCCGCCGCCGGCGCGCTCACCATCACCGAGGCGGCGCGGCTCCTGCGCATCCGCGGCCGCGCCATGCAGGAGGCGGTTCCCGTGGGCGAGGGCGCCATGGCCGCCCTGCTCGGGCTCGACTACGACCAGGCCGTGGCCGTGGCCGCCGAGGCCGCCGGCGACGATGTCTGCGAGGCCGCCAACGACAATGCGCCGGGCCAGGTGGTGGTCTCCGGCACCAAGGCCGCCGTGGAGCGCGCCATCGTCATCGCCAAGGAGAAGGGCGCGCTGAAGGCGGTGCTCCTGCCCGTGTCCGCCCCCTTCCACTGCCGCCTGATGGGCCCCGCCGCCGAAGCGATGGAGGTGGCCCTTTCCGGCTCCACCGTCATGACCCCGCGCGTGCCGCTGGTGGCCAACGTGCGCGCCTCCCCGGTCACCGACCCGGCCGAGATCGTCCGCCTGCTGGTGGAGCAGGTCACCGGCACGGTGCGCTGGCGCGAGAGCGTGATCTACATGGCGGGCGCGGGCGTCACCCGCATGGTCGAGGTGGGCGCCGGCAAGGTGCTGTGCGGCCTCGTGAAGCGCATCGACAAGTCGATCGCCGCAAGCGCCGTGGGCACGCCCGAGGACGTGGCCGCCTTCATCGCCGCCCGCAACGCCGCCGCCTCGGCCGCCTGACCGGCACCGCCTTCCCGTTTCGCGCCCCGCCGGTCACCGCCGGCGGGGCGCGCCGCATTTTCCGCGCATCAATCGGCGCTGGCGCCGAAAACCAATCACACACTGGGGGCTGACATGTTCGATTTGACCGGCAAGACCGCGCTCGTCACCGGCGCGACCGGCGGCATCGGCGGCGCCATCGCCAAGGCGCTGCACACGCAGGGCGCCACCGTGGCCGTCTCCGGCACCCGCCGCGAGGCCCTCGACGCCCTGGCGGCCGAGCTCGGCGGCGAGCGCGTCGTGGTGCTGCCGTGCAACCTCGGCAACGTGGAAGAGGTGGAGAAGCTGGTGCCCGCAGCCGAGGAGGCGCTGGGCGGCCACATCGACATTCTCGTCAACAACGCCGGCATCACCCGCGACAACATCTTCATGCGCCTGTCGGACGAGGCGTGGGACCAGGTGATCGCGGTGAACCTCACCGCCGCCTTCCGCCTCGCCCGCGCCGCCGTGCGCACCATGATGCGCCGCCGCTCCGGCCGCATCATCTCCATCACCTCCATCGTCGGCGTCACCGGCAATGCCGGCCAGGGCAACTACGCCGCCGCCAAGGCGGGCATGATCGGCATGTCCAAGTCGCTGGCGCAGGAAGTGGCCTCGCGCGGGGTCACCGTGAACTGCGTCGCCCCCGGCTTCATCGCCACCCCCATGACCGACGCGCTCAACGAGAAGCAGCGCGAGGGCATCCTGAAGGCCGTGCCGGCCGCCAAGCTCGGCACCCCCGAGGACATCGCCGCCGCCTGCGTCTACCTCGCCTCCAACGAGGCCGGCTACGTCACCGGCCAGACCCTGCACGTCAACGGCGGCATGGCGATGATCTGACGCCTTCCGGCCGGCAGCGTGGCAAGCGCTGCCGGCCGTTGTCCGGCGCCCGCCGGGCATGTATTCTGCCCATGCGTGCGGGGACTGGAGGCACGCATGAGGATCGAGCCGATCGCGCCGCAGGCCGGGCAGCATGCTTCCCGGCAGCCTGATCCTTTTCCCCGGTCCCTTCCCGGCCGCATCTGGCGGCGCATCCTCGATTTCGCGCTGGTGCTGTGGGTGGTGCGGGTGCCGCTGGCGAGCGTCGTCCTCGGCCTCGCCCTCATGGCCTTCGTGACCCAGGCGCAGGACGTCACCCTCGATGTGGCCATGGCCGGCGCGCCGGTGGGGGCCGCCGCCGGCATCTCCCGGGCGATGGCGGCGCTGGCCGTGGCCGTCTTCGTGCTGTGGGCCATGCCGGTGCATTACGCCGCGCGCCTGCTGATGGAGACGGATGCCGGGCTGGCGGACCTGTGCGCCCGCCGCACCGCCGCCGCCCGCGCCGCGGGGAAGGACCGTGACCTCCCGATGGGCCTGATGGTGCGGCACGTGCCGCGCATCCTCGGCGCGCTCACCTTTGTGGCCATGGCCGTCGGCGCGTTCGCCGCCATAGCCAACCTGCCCACCCTCGCCGACCGGCCGGCCATGGATGCCGCCCGTGTGCAGCTGGTGCGGCTCGGCTGGGTGATGCTGGCCGCAGTGCCCGTCTTCTATGCCTACACGCTGATGCGCGGCGGCGCGCGGAAGAGCCGGCTGGCCCGGTTCGATGCCGCCCTCGGGCGCCGCCTCGCGGGCGTGTTCCGCCTGCTCGGCATCGAAAGCCGTCCGGGCGACCCGGCAGACGACCTCCACGCCACCGGCCGCGTGGTGCTGTTCGCCTATGCCGCGCTGGTGATCGTCGTTCTGGCCGCCAGCCCCCATTGGCTGGCCGCGCGGCTTCCCCTCGCCTTCGCCGTGCCGCTGATCTTCGGCGGCTGGGTGCCGATCCTGTCCTATCTCTCCTCGGTGGGGCGGCGCTTCCACGCCCCGCTCGTCACCGGCCTGTTCGTGGCGGGCGCCATCGGCGTCTATGTGTTCGGCGACAACCACGGCGTGCGCACCCTGACCGCCGAAGAGCCCGCCTATCGCCGCACCTCGCTGGCACAGGCGGTCCACCTGTGGATGCAGGCCAATGGCTGCGCGGAGGACCCCGGCGCCTGCCCGCGCCCCCTCATCGTCGCGGCGGCGGGCGGGGCGAGCCGCGCCGGTTTCTTCACCGCCAGCGTGATCGGCCATTTCCTCGATTTCGAGCGCCACCGGCAGGCCTTCGGCTTCACCCGCGCCGACGGCTCGCGGATCGCCCGCGCGGCGCGGGACGACGGGCGCTTCTCCCCCGAGGTGGAGCAGGCGCTGGCCGGGCAGGACATGGCCACCCGCATCTTCGCCATCTCCGGCGTGTCGGGCGGGTCCTACGGCGCGGCGGTGGTGGCTGCGGCTCTGGGCGCGCGGGCCGGCAACGCTCCGCCCTGCCCCGCCGTTCCGCCCGCCCACTGGTTCGGCGGTGCCATCGGCGGCTGGCGCGACTGCCTCGAATCCATGACCGGCGGGGATTACCTCACCGCCACCTTCTTCGGCCTCGCCTTCCACGATCAGGTGCAGCTGTTCCTGCGCGATCGGGCGGCGCTGCTGGAGGAGGCCTGGGAGCACAGCTTCTCCCGCCATGTGGCGGACGCCGGTGGCAAGGCCCTGCCGGATGCCGCCGGGCGCATGGCGGCGCCATTCCTCGGCGCACCGCGCGATCCGGCGCGGTGGGTGCCGTTCCTGGTGCTGAACGGCACCTCGGTGGAGACCGGCCAGCGCATCGTCACCACCGACCTGCTGCCCACCTTCGCCGCGGCCGGACGCTGCCCCTCGGGCGGGCCGAACGCCGAGTGCCCCATCTTCACCCACGCCATCGACTTCCACGGGCTGGTCCGGTCGGACCTCGACGTGCGCCTTTCCACCGCCGCCACCAATTCCGCGCGCTTTCCGGTGATCTCCCCGCCGGGCTCCATCTACCAGGTGGACACGGACGTGGTGGATCGCATCGTGGACGGAGGCTACTTCGAGAATTTCGGCGCCCAGAGCGCGCTGGAGCTGGCCCAGGCCATCACCGACGTGGAGCCGCGCCTCGCCCCGTTCATCCTCGTCATCTCCAACGATCCGGCCAGCGTGCTCACCGAGGAGCGCACCGCGCGCGGCGTGGTGGTGCCGGATGCGGAGGACCATGCCGCCTTCACCGAGGTGGGCGGCCCCGTGGGCGCCATCGGCGCGGTGCGCAGCGGGCGGGGGCGCCTCGCGGTGGCCGGAGCGGCCTACTGGCTCGACCAGCGCTTCGGCACCCGCTGCGCCGCCAGCCTCGCGCAGATCAAGGTGTGGCCCGAGGCGGCGGACGGGCGCTGCCCGGTCGGCTCCGCCACGCCGGAGAAGATCCGCGACGTCTCCATGAGCTGGTGGCTCTCCAAGCCGGTGCAGATGAACCTGCACGAGCAGCTGGAGCCCACCGCAGACCGCTGCAACAACGCCGTGGCCGTGGAAGCGGTGTGGACCGCCCTCGCCACCCCGTCCCGCACCTGCACCGGCGCGCCGCAGCGCTGAGGGGCGACAGGGAGTGGGCGGCAGGGAGTGGACGGCGGGAGCGGGCTGCAGGTTGCATCGCGATCCCCCGCGGGCGCACGGCGCGGAGGCACGGACGCTTGCCCCCGCCGACAGCCGGCGAACACGGCCCGTGCGCGCCCCGCGCGGCTTCGTCCGGAGCCGCCTCCCAGAGGCCATTTCCACCATCTTCAGCGATGGCGCGGAGGTGCCCGCGCAATTCCCATGGAAGCGACAGCGCCAGACGCGCGAGGGGCGCGGAGGCAGGCGGCCATCGCCGCCGAGGCCGGAACCTCGGGCCACCACGCGCCCGCTCGGTGACCGGCCGGAACGCAGTCGGAAGGCGGATCGGGGCCGGTCCCGGCCACCGCGCCGGCCTGCCCTCGACCCGGCACCCGCATCCCCGGACGCGCCACGGTTCTGCCTTTCCCGGCCGCGACGCCGTTTCGCGCCACGGCGCCCGTGCGGAACAGGGGAAATCCACTAGACTTTGCCCGTTTCAGCCTGCCGCCGGGCCGCCCGGCGGCACCCTTTTCATTCGCCTGATTGGAGGAGACGCCATGGCGCGCGCCCTTGTCGCCTATCTCGCCCGCGCGGACGTGCCCGCCCGCGATGCCCTGCAGACCGCCATCGACGCCCTGAAGCTGAAGCTGATGCTGGACGACGGCTATGTGCCGTTCGAATCGTCCGGCTACCTGCCCCGCACGCTCGACGGCGAGGATGCCGGCTTCACCCTGCGCTTCCGCGCCGCCGACGCCCCGGCCCCCGCCCTTGCCGGGGCGCTCGCGGCGCGGGACGTGGCCATCGATCTGCGCTGGAGCGGCGATGTGCGGGAGGAGATCAGCGCCCTCGGCGTCTGCGCCGCGCTCGCCGCAAGCTTCGGCGCCCTGGTGGTGGAAGCGGAGAAGGACACGCCCCTCGACGCCGCAAAGCTCAAGGCGCGGGCGAAGGCGGCTCTGGAGGAGATCTGACGCAGCGCCGACGGACGCAAGAATCAAAAGGGGGCGCCGAAGCGCCCCCTGTCGTTGGCCGCGACGCGGCTCACTTCTTGGCGGGATCGGCCGCGGGGGCCGGCGCCGCGGGGGTCGCGGGCGCGGCCGGGGCGGCGGTCTTCTCCACCTTGGCGTCGGTGCGCAGCTTGGTGACCATGTCGGCCTGGGCCTTGCGCACGAGGTACTGCTCCACCTGGTCCTCGACCTGCTCGTAGCTCGGAACCGGCTTCTGGCGCTTGTCCTCCACCTTGATGACGTGCCAGCCGAACTGCGTCTTCACCGGATCGGAGACCTGGCCCTTCTCCAGCTTGAAGGCCGCCTCGGCGAACTCCGGCACCATCTGCTCCTTGGTGAAGTAGCCGAGGTCGCCGCCGTCGTCGGCGCTGTCCTTGGAGTTTTCCTTGGCGAGCTTGGAGAAATCCTCGCCGGCCTTGGCCTTCTTGGCGATTTCCTTGGCCTTGGTCTCGTCCTCCACCAGGATGTGGCGGGCGCGCACCTCGGCCTCGGCCGGGGCGGACTTGACGAACTCGTCATAGGTCTTGCGCTTGGCCTCGGCGGTCACCGCCTTCTTGGCCTCCTGCATCATCATGGCTTCCATGAGCGCCTTGGTGCGCGCATAGGCGAGGCGCTGCTGGAATTCGGGGCTCTGGTCCAGCTTCTGGGCCTCGGCGGCCTTGGCCAGAAGGGTCATGTCGGTGAGGAAGGAGAGCACATACTCCTCCCGCTGCGGGCCCTGCAGCTGGGGCGGCAGACCGCCGCCGATATCCTCGAGCGCGATGGTCACCTCGCTCTGGCGGATGGGCGTTCCGTTGACGGTGGCGACCACCGGGTCGGAGGCCGGGGCCGCCTGCGCGGCGGGCGCGGCCTGCTGCGCCAGCGCGGCTCCGACGCCGGCGACGGAGACCGACGCGGCCAGCGCGGCGGCGAAAAGACGGGTGCTTGCGGAACGCATCATGGGTCCGGTTTCCTCGGAATGTCTTCGGGCTGCCCGAAGCGGGGCGCAACCTCGCGCAGCACTCCTTGACTGACAAGAGGGCATTGTTGGGGCATAGGGGATGGATGAAGACGCGGCGGGAAATCGGCGCGGCGGGGCTTTCGCTCCGCAGCGCGAGCCTGTATAAGGCGCGCCTTCAATCGGGAATGCTGAATGCTCGGCGAGCCCCGCGCGCCCCGCCCCGGCGGGTTGCACCTCGGCTCTCCGGCGACGTGTTCGCCGACCACGGGTTTCATGAGCCGGAAGGCCGCCGCAGTCGATCGTCGACCCACGCGTCCTTCACGTTACGCCGTTCAGGAGTTTGGACAATGGCTGTCCCGAAGAGAAAGACCTCGCCGTCCCGTCGCGGCATGCGCCGTTCGGCCGACGCGCTGAAGCAGCCCACCTATGTCGAAGACAAGGATTCGGGCGAGCTGCGCCGTCCCCACCACATCGACCTGAAGACCGGCATGTATCGCGGTCGCCAGGTCCTGAAGGTGAAGGCCGAGGCCTGACCGGCGGGCGCCGGCATGCCGGCGCCTCCCGCTTGTGCCGAGCCTGATGGACGCGCGCCCCGCGTCCGCGTCATGGCGCCTTCGGGCGCCTTTGTCGTTTGTGCGCCTCGTTGTCGTTTGTGCGCCGCGATTGTGCGCCCGCATGGTACCGCGCGCGATCTGTCGGGCCGCGGCAAGCTTCCCGTCTGCCGATTCTCGCCGCGCCCTCCGGTCCGGGAATCGCGCCCCCGCATTTCCCCTCGGGCAGGGCGAGGCCGTGACTTTCCGCGGCTGATGTGTCACCCAGTCCGCTGCACCGCGGCGAGCATCCGAGGATTCGCTCGCGCGGCCAACGGCCCGAGGAGCACACATGCTGACGCCCGTCCCGTTGCTGATCGTCCCCCTCGCGATCTACAACATCATCGCCTTCCTGATGCCCGGCATGGAATGGACGACCACGCTGACGACGGTTTCCATGCTGTCGGGGGCGGAGTGGACCATCAGCATGGCCGAGGCCTTCGTGGCGCTCAGCCTGTTCTTCCTGTTCTTCGAGATCCTGAAGGCGACGCGCATCACGTCGCGCTCCATCATCGATCACATGCTGTCCATGCTGGTGTTCGTGGTGGGCATCACCGAGTTCCTGCTGGTGCGCCAGGCCGGCAACTCCGTGTTCGCCCTGCTGCTGTGCATCATGCTGCTGGACGTGGTGGCCGGCTTTTCGGTGTCGGTGCGCGTGGCGCAGCGCGATTTCTCGGTCGAGCCGCGCGAATAGGCCGGCCTGCGCCGCGGGAATCGGCTGGAGCGATCCGAAGGCGGATCACTGTCCGCGATCGAGGGAAATGCGGCCGGCTTCGACGGGATCGATCCGCGGTGCGGCACCTGCCTGCTCCGTCTTGTCCCCGCTCCGTCTTGTCCCTGATGCGCGCCGGCTTGGGCGGCCGATGGATGGCGCCCAAGTTAAGAGCGCCCGAGTGAAGGGCGCCCGGGCGAACAGGTTCATGCGCAAAACGGGCCGGGAACGCCTCAGCTGTGGGCGCGCCTAGCGCTGCGGCGCAGCGGCCCGCGCGCAGCGGGGCCGGACCTTGGCCTTGAATTGAATCGCGCCAATGCCTCCGGGCGCGGCTCCTGCCTGCACCCCAAGGGAAATCCGGCGCCGGGCTCTCTCGAACAGCGGCGCCGGACCCATCTCAGCCGTTGCTGTCGTCCGGCTTGGCCTCGCCCTTCGGCACCAACTGCTCGAGCTTGGCCTGCATGTCCGCCATCTGGCGCTTGAGCGCGTCCAGCTCGTCGGTCCGCTCGGCCGGAGCCGGGGCAGCAGGCGTGGCAGCAGGGGGCGTCGTGGCGGGTGCTGCGGCGCCTTCCTCGCCCTTCGGGAAGGGCAGGAACATGTGGAAGGCGCGCTCGAACATGTCCATGTTGCGGCGAACATGGTCGTCCAGGCCAGAAAATCCGCCGCCCGTCAGCGTCTTCGTGACGTGATCGCGAAATTTTTCCTGGTCCTTGGTGAAGCTGTCGATGGACGCTTCCAGATAGCGCGGCACCAGCATCTGCATGCTGTCACCGTAAAACCGGATGATCTGCCGCAGGAAAGCGATGGGCAGAAGATTCTGACCCTTGTTTTCCTGCTCGAAGATGATCTGGGTCAGCACGGAGTGAGTGATATCCTCGCCGTTCTTGGCGTCGTACACCACGAAATCCTCGCCATCCTTCACCATGTTGGCGAGATCTTCGAGGGTCACGTAGGTGCTGGTCCCCGTGTTGTAGAGACGGCGGTTGGCGTATTTCTTGATGGTGACTGGCTCTGTAGACTTTGCCATCGTCCGGTCATCCGTTTTCCTTGCTCGGATCGGCAGGTTAGGGCGTTTTTATGGGCAGAGCTACCACTTTGTGTGCGATGCCCGCGTCCATTGTGCACACGCGCCAGACACGCGCCGTTGTGTCTTGCGCACGTCGCACAGACGAAGGTTGAATCCCGTCGCGGGCTTCTCGCCCTTGCCATGAGGTGGGTCATTGACACATCGTCCGGCCCGGCCACGATAGGGGCCGAGTTTTCAACACCTCACGTCCAATGAGGCGCAAAGCCGCCCGCCCGATCTTCCCCAGGAGAGAAACATGAAGGACGAGGTCGTCATCGTCGGCGCAGTGCGCACCCCCGTCGGTTCGTTCAACGGCGCACTGGCGCCGCTGCCCGCGCATGAGCTCGGCGCCATCGCCATCAAGGCCGCGCTGGAGCGGTCCGGCATTCCGGTGGATCAGGTGAGCGAGGTGATTCTCGGTCAGGTGCTCACCGCCGCCCAGGGCCAGAACCCCGCCCGCCAGGCGTCGCTCAAGGCCGGCGTGCCGATCGGCGCCCCTGCCTATGAGGTGCAGATGGTGTGCGGCTCGGGCCTCCGCTCGGTCGCGCTCGGCGCTCAGGCCATCGCCAACGGCGACAGCGAGGTGGTGGTCGCCGGCGGTCAGGAATCCATGAGCCAGTCCACCCACGCCGCGCACCTGCGCAATGGCGTGCGCATGGGCAACGCCGATTTCGTGGACACCATGATCAAGGACGGCCTGTGGGATGCCTTCAACGGCTACCACATGGGCAACACCGCCGAGAACGTGGCCAAGGAATTCCAGATCACCCGCCAGGAGCAGGACGAGTTCGCCGTCGCCTCCCAGAACAAGGCGGAAGCGGCCCAGAAGTCCGGCCGGTTCAAGGATGAGATCGTCCCCGTCACCATCTCCACCCGCAAGGGCGACGTGGTGGTGGACGCCGACGAGTACATCCGCCACGGCGCCACCATCGAGGCCATGGCCAAGCTGAAGCCCGCCTTCGCCAAGGACGGCTCCGTCACCGCCGGCAATGCCTCGGGCATCAACGACGGCGCGGCCGCCGTGGTGCTGATGAGCGCCGCCCGCGCCAAGGCCGAAGGCAAGACCCCGCTGGCCCGCATCGTCTCGTGGGCGCAGGCCGGCGTGGATCCGTCCGTCATGGGCACCGGCCCCATCCCGGCCTCCAAGCTGGCGCTGGAGAAGGCCGGCTGGTCCAAGGACGACCTCGACCTGATCGAGGCCAACGAGGCGTTCGCCGCCCAGGCCATCGCGGTGAACAAGGGCCTCGGCTGGGACACCTCGAAGGTGAACGTGAACGGCGGCGCCATCGCCATCGGCCACCCCATCGGCGCCTCCGGCACCCGCGTGCTGGTTACCCTGCTGCACGAGATGCAGAAGCGCGATGCCAAGAAGGGCCTTGCCACCCTGTGCATCGGCGGCGGCATGGGCATCGCCATGTGCGTCGAGCGCGACTGACCGGTCCGGCTCCGGCCCGCGCGGGACATGCGTTCCCGGCGGGCCGGCCCCGGCCGCTTCGGCGCCCGCGGTCCGCGACGTTCCATCGCGGCCGGCTGTTTTCCGGGAGAAAGATTCGCTTGCTAAGTCCCGACCCGGGTGTGGCTCGATCCGCCCGGGACGGGTGCTGCTACGTCAGGTCGAGCCAATAGAGCGAGGAGGGAACCATGGGACGCGTCGCATTGGTCACGGGCGGCACGCGGGGTATCGGCGAGGCGATCTCGGTCGCGCTGAAGAGCGCTGGCTACACGGTGGTCGCGAATTACGCCGGCAACGACGAGGCCGCCAAGGCCTTCACCGAGAAGACCGGCATTCCCGCCTACAAGTGGGACGTCTCCGATTTCGAATCCTGCAAGGCCGGCCTCGCCAAGGTTGAAGCCGAGGTGGGTCCCGTCGAGGTGCTGGTGAACAACGCCGGCATCACCCGTGACGGCCAGTTCCACAAGATGTCGCTGGAGCAGTGGCAGGCGGTGATCAACACCAACCTGAACTCTGCCTTCAACATGACCCGCCCGCTGATCGAGGGCATGCGCGACCGCAAGTTCGGCCGCATCGTCTGCATCTCGTCCATCAACGGGCAGAAGGGCCAGTTCGGCCAGACCAACTATTCCGCAGCCAAGGCCGGCGAGATCGGCTTCGTGAAGGCGCTGGCGCAGGAAAATGCCAAGCTCGGCATCACCGCGAACGTCATCTGCCCCGGCTACATCGCCACCGAGATGGTGCGCGCGGTGCCCGCGGAGGCTCTGGCCAAGATCGTCGCGACCATCCCGGTCGGCCGCCTCGGCGAGCCGGAGGACATCGCCCGCGCCGTGGTGTTCCTGGCCTCCGACGAGGCCAGCTTCATCACCGGCTCGACGCTGACCATCAACGGCGCCCAGTACATCGTCTGATCCGGCCGGCGCCCGCCGCCGCGCGCGGCCGTCCGGGCCGCTTCCGCCATATGTCGCCATGCCCCGGCTCGTCCGGGGCATGTGCGTTTCAGGCTCACACCACGAGGGGCACCAGCAGCGCCCGCACCGGGTCTGGAATCGGCACCGGGCGCTGGCTGGCGCGATCCACATAGACATGGACGAAGTGCCCCTGCGCCGCCGCGCGCGGGTCCTCCCCCTGGAACAGGGCGATCTCGTAGCGCACCGAGGAGGAGCCGAGCTTCGACACCCGCATGCCGGCGATGACCGGTGCCGGATAGGTGAGGCTGCGGAAATAGGTGCAGCGCGTCTCCACCACGAGGCCGATGACAGGGCTCGTCTGCGGGTCCAGCGCGCCGGCGGCCACGAGCTGCTCGTTCACCACCGTGTCGAAGTAGGAATAATAGACCACGTTGTTCACGTGGCCGTAGACGTCCACGTCGGCCCATCGCGTGCTGATGGAGCGCAGATGGCTGAAGCCGTCGATGAGAACGGGCTCCTCCCGCCCGCCGCCGGTCCCGGACTGTCCGCTCATGCGTTTCCCCCGCTGCTGATGCGTCCCCCGTTCTAGAGCACGTCCCGCCTGCAGGGCACCTCTAAAGCTTCAGAAGGCATTGCCCCGCGCGCCATCGCGACCGGGGCGATCAGCCGCCGGCCCCCTCGTCCGGCGGCAACGGCACTTCCCGCGCGCCGAGCGCATCGGCAAGGCGCATCCGCGCGGAGCCAGGCCGCATGGGCTTCTGCTGGCTCTCGTGCGGGGCCCACCCCAGCAGATAGACGATCTCGAACGTGGCGCGCAGGCGGCCGTCGGGATCGGCGAATCGTTCCGCATACACCTCGGCCGCCCGCAGCAGGGTGGCGCGGCGCAACGGCACGCGCCGGCGTTCGGCGAGCGCGTTGGCCGCTCCCATGCGCCGCAGATCGGCGAACAGGGAGAAGGGATTGGCGTAGCGCACCACCACGCGGTCCACGTCCGTCACCGGCAAAGCGAAGCCGGCCCGCTGCAGCAGCGCGCCGAGGTCGCGCACGTCCGCGAACGGTGCGACACGCGGCGAGAGGCCGCCCGTGGTCTCGCTCTCGGCGATGGCGAAGGACTGGCGCAGCTCGGCGAGGCTGCCGCCGCCGAGCAGCGCGCCGAGGAACAGCCCGTCGGGCCGCAGCGCGCGGCGCACCTGCGCCAGCACGCCGGGCAGGTCGTTGACGCTCTGCAGCGACAGCGCCGATACGATGAGATCGAGCGACGCCGGCGCGAACGGCAGCGCCTCCTCGTCGGCCACCAGATCCGCGCGCGCCCCCTCGATCGCCAGCGGTGCCGCCCGCAACAGGCGCCCGACTCCTGCATGGCCGGCCAGCGCCCGGGCAAGGGCATCGGCCGGCGTGCCGAGATCCACCGCCGTCTCGAACCGGCGCTTCACCGCGGCGAGCCGATCCGCCATGTCCTCCGCCACCCGCTCCAGCAAGAAGGGCTCGGGGCCGATGCGGGCAGCGCGCGCGAGGCGGCGGCGGACCAGGGGCCGGTCGAAGACGAGGTGGGGCGCATCGCTCATGCCGCCCATATAGGCGCTCGCCGCCGCCGATGCACCACACCTCGGAGCCCCGGAGGCCAGGATGGCGGGGGCCCGATGCCGTCCCCTCGGGACGCGCCGCAAGCAGCGCGCGTAACCCGGCGCCGCTCCCGGGCGCACAAAGTCCGGCGGCCACGGAACGCCGCCCGGCGACCGCCCGGCCGTCACCTTGCGCACGGCATTAAAGGTCCCTTTCGCTTCCCGGCATTGATCGACCGCCGGCCGGCCGGTACAGCCGATGGGAAAATAATCGCAATTCCGCGCCCCGGCCGGCGCGGGCGGGAGGACGCCATGGCGAGTGAGACCCTGTCCGACAGGGACATCCTTCTCGGCCTGTTCGACGCGGCGCTCGCTGCAGCGCTGCCGGAAGGCAAATTCAGGGATCGCCTGCCGGCCCCGCCCGACGTGGCCAAGGGCGGTCGCACCATCGTCATCGGCGCCGGCAAGGCCTCCGCCCGCATGGCGCGCGCGTTCGAGGCGGAATGGGGCCGCCCGTGCGAGGGGCTCATCGTCACCCGCTATGGCCACGGCTGCGAGACCCAGCATATCGAGATCGTCGAGGCCGCCCACCCGGTGCCCGACCAGGCCGGCCTCGATGCCGCCCGCCGCATCCTGGAGCTCGCCCGCAGCGCCGGGCCGGATGATCTGGTGGTGAGCCTCATGTCGGGCGGCGCCTCGGCGCTGCTGACCCTGCCGGCGGAGGGCCTGACGCTGGAGGACAAGCAGGCGCTGAACAGCGCGCTGCTGAAGTCCGGCGCGCCCATCGGCGTGATGAACCGGGTGCGCAAGTCGGTTTCCGCCATCAAGGGCGGGCGCCTCGCCGCCGCCATCGCACCGGCACGGGCGGTGACCTACCTCATCTCCGACGTGCCGGGCGACGATCCGGCCGCCATCGGCTCCGGCCCGACCATTCCCGAGGCGTCCGATCCCGATGCGGTGCTCGAGCTCATGCGCGCCTGGGGCATCGCGGTGACGGAGCGGCTGGAGCGGGTGATCCGCGCCAACACCGTGGACGGCGCCGCCCTGCCCGGCCAGGAGGTGCACATGATCGCCACGCCGCTGATGGCGCTCGAGGCCGCGGCCACCCGCGCCCGCGCCTATGGCCTCACCCCGCTGATCCTCGGCGACGCCATCGAGGGCGAGGCGCGGGAAGCCGCCATCGTGTTCGCCGGCATCGCTAATTGCGCCGCCGCCCACGGCATGCCGGCGGCCGCGCCCTGCGTGCTGCTCTCGGGAGGCGAGACCACCGTCACCGTCCGCGGCAAGGGCCGGGGCGGCCGCAGCGTCGAGTTCCTGCTGGCCCTCGCCATCGCGCTGAAGGGGCGGGAGGGGGTCTCCGCCATCTCCTGCGACACCGACGGGGTGGACGGCACCGAGGACAATGCCGGCGCCTGGTTCGATTCGGCGGTGCTGGAGGAGGCGGCGCGGAAGGGCGCCAATCCCGCCGCCTACCTCGCCAACAACGATGGCTACAGCTTCTTCTCGGCCCTCGACCGTCTGGTCATCACCGGGCCGACCCTGACCAACGTGAACGACTTCCGCGCCATCCTGGTGCGGTAGGCGGCCCGCCTTCGGCACTGCAACCGCAGGTGCGCGAGGCCTGTGGCAGCGACCTAGCCGCGCTGCGCTGGACGCATGGCGTAATTTTATTGATTTAAATCAATCATCTATGCCGCATGAGCCGGATTTTGGTCAGGAGATTGCCCTATTCGTTAAGGTCAGGGGTATTGACCTTTGCTGCAATGCACATAAGTTCCGTTGCGGAGGAACCGGGGGCTTTCCAAGACGCCAAGTCTGGAGACTACCATGACCGAACAGGTCGCACCGGGGATCATCCGCAAGCTTTGGACCGGAGAGGCCGCGCTGTTTCGCGATCATCTCCTGAGGCTCGATCAGGAGAGCCGCCGGTCCAGGTTCGGCTCTGCGGTATCCGCCGAGTTTGTTGAGCGCTATGCGTCGCGGGTGTTCCGCACCGGCGCCATCGTGCATGGGTGCTTCGTGGACGGCGAGCTGCGTGCCGCCGCCGAGCTGTACCCCATGGGCGATGTGCTGCCGGGCGAAGCGGAAGCCGCCTTCAGCGTGGAGCGCGAATATCAGAATCACGGCCTCGGCAGCCTGCTGCTGGAGCGCGTGATCCTCACCGCCCGCAATCGCGGCATCCGCACGCTGTGCATGAACTGCCTGGCCCACAACCGGCGGATGCAGCAGATCGCGCGGAAGTTCGACGCGGAGCTGACGTTCGACACCGACGAGGTCGTCGCCGAGCTCACCGCCCCCTTCCCCACCGCGCTCTCGCTGGCGCAGGAAGCGGCGGCGGATGCGCAGGGCATGGCCGGTGCGGTGCTGCAGGCGCAGCGCCTGGCCACCGGCCGGCTGTTCGACCTGCTGATGCCCGAGAGCGCTCGCGACGAAGGCGAGCTCGTCACCGGCTGATCACCCCGTCTGCCCCGACGGCAAGGCGGCGCCCCAGGGCGCCGCCTTTTCTTTCGTTGCCTGCTTGTTCAATGGGCGACGCTCTTCGACAGAATGTTGATCACCAGCACCCCGGCGATGATGAGCGCGAGGCCGACCAGCGCCGGCAGGTCGAGCTTCTGGCCGTACCAGAGCCAGGCGATGGCGGTGACCAGGACGATCCCCACCCCGGACCAGATGGCATAGGCGATGCCCACCGGCAGCTCGCGCAGGGTGAGGGACAGGCAGTAGAAGGCTGTCGCATATCCCAGCACCACCAGCGCCGAGGGCCCCACACGGCTGAAGCCCTCCGTCGCCTTGAGGGCGGACGTGGCGATGACCTCCGCCACGATGGCGATGGCAAGGTAGAGATAGCTCATGGGCGGCGTTCCGGTGGGCGGGGTGGTGCCCGACAAGGGACGCGCGCCACGCCCCTGTCAACGCGGCACAAGGGCCGGCCGCCGCCCCGCGGGAGATGCGCGCCGAGGCCGAACTCGGCTATGGTCGCGCGACACCTTCCCACCCTCCCCCGGTGCCCATGACCTCCCAGCCTCCTCCGCATCCCGGCCCGCATCCCGCGCCCGCCGCCTTCGCGCCCGCCGATCCCGCCTACGAGACCAAGGTGCGCGACAGCTTCGCCCGCCAGCCGTTCATGGACACCATCGGCGCCCACCTCGGCGCGGTGGCGCCGGGACGGGTGGAGGTGGTGCTGCCGTTTTCCGCGCGCGTCACCCAGCAGCACGGCTTCTTCCACGGCGGCTCCATCGGTGCCATCGCCGACACGGCGGGCGGCTATGCCGCCTTCTCCCTGTTCCCGCCCGGCTCGACGGTGCTGACGGTGGAATACAAGATCAACATCATGGCGCCCGGCCGGGGCGAGCGGCTGGTGGCGGTGGGCGAGGTGGTGCGCTCCGGGCGCACGCTCACCATCGTGCGGCTCGATGTGCACGCCGAGCAGGACGGCGCCCGGGTCCATGTGGCGAGCGGCAGCCAGACCCTCATCTGCCTGCACGGCCGCAGCGACGACGCGGCCGGGCCCGCGCGCGGCTGATGCTGTTCGCCACGCCTCTGATCGAAGGCCGCCTGGTCCGGCGCTACAAGCGCTTCCTCGCGGACGTGGTGCTGGAGGACGGCACCGAGACCACCGCCCACGTGGCCAATTCCGGCGCCATGCTGGGGCTGGATGCGCCGGGCAGCCGGGTCTGGCTCTCCCGCTCCGCCAACCCCGCGCGCAAGCTGCCGCTGAGCTGGGAGCTGGTGGAGGCGGATTTCGGCGCCGGACCGGAGCTGGTGGGCGTCAACACCATGCACCCCAACCTGCTGGTGGCCGAGGCCATCGCCTCCGGCCGCGTGCCGGAGCTGGCCGGCTATGCGCGCCTCAGGCGCGAGGTGCGCTATGGCCGCGCGAGCCGCATCGACATCCAGCTGGAGGACGACGCCCGCCCGCTGTGCCTCGTGGAGGTGAAGAACGTCCACCTCATGCGCACCCCCGGCCGGGCCGAATTCCCCGATTGCGTGACCGCGCGCGGTGCCAAGCATCTCGACGAGCTGGCGGAGGAGGCAGGCCGCGGCAACCGGGCGGTGATGGTCTATGTCAGCCAGATCGGCTCGGCTGAGGCCATCGCCCTCGCCCGCGACCTCGACGGCGCCTACGGCCGCGCCTTCGACCGCGCTCGCGGTCTCGGGGTGGAAGCGCTCGGCCTCGCCTGCCGCGTCACGCCGGAGGGGATCGCGGTGGAGCGGGCGGTGCCGATGGTGGGGTGAGGGGTCAGGGGTGAGGGGTGCCCGCGCGAATCTGCCCGCATGCCATTTTGAGCGATGCGCCCCCGGCGAACGGCGCAGGAGCCGCCGGAACGCTGCCGTGCCGGCCTCGCCACCCAACCGCCCCGCCGCGATGCGGCTCCCGGCAGGGAAGACGGCGGCGCGACGGGCGCGGGCCGGCGCGTTCCGGATGCAGGGGCCACGGCGGCATGGACAGGGCCGGCCGGGCGCGCCACACATGGAGCGTTAACGCATTGTCGTCACGCGATGGCGTATCCGTTTCGCTGGACCCTGCCTTGGCCGAACCCGCCCCATTCACACGTGGGAGATCCTCATGCCGCTCCTCCACCGCCTGAGCCGGCGCGGCGCCCTCAAGCTCGGCACGACGCTGGCCGGCGCCCTGATGCTGGATGCGCTGCTGCCCGTCGTCGCCGCCAACGATCCCGACATCGCCGCCATCAAGGCCATGAAGCCGGGCGAGTGGGTGTGGTATCCCGAGCGCGCGCCGGACGGCTTCGTCGCCATCGTGGTGAACCTGTCGGACCAGCGCGGCTACGTCTATCGCAACGGCGTGCGCATCGGCGTCACCACCGTGTCCACCGGCAAGGAGGGGCACCAGACGCCGACCGGGGTGTTCACCATCCTCGGCAAGGATGTGGACCACCACTCCTCCATCTACAACAACGCTTCCATGCCCTACACGGAGCGCCTCACCTGGTCCGGCGTCGCGCTGCATGCGGGCGGACTGCCGGGCTATCCCTCCTCGCACGGCTGCGTGCATCTGCCGCTCGCTTTCTCCAAGCTGGTGTTCGGCATCACCCATCTGGGCACGCCGGTCATCATCGCCGACAGCCATTCGGCGCCGGAGGACGTGCTCCATCCCGGCCTGCTCATGGGCGAGGGGCTGGAGCAGCAGCTCGCCGTCGCCGCCACCGGCCAGGGCGCGCCGCCGGAGGATCAGGCGCAGGTGGCGGCCGCGGCCGGCGCTGCGGTCCCCATCGCGCCCGCCCCGCCGGAGCCGGTCTCCATGGTGGTGAGCGGAGCGGACAGGACCATCACCGTGCTGCGCGGCGCCCAGACCACGGTGCAGGGTCCGGTGACCATCCGCGATCCGCAGACGCCGCTCGGCAATGTGGTCTACGTGCTCATGAGCAAGGACGGCGCCGCCCCGCGCTGGAGCGCCGTGTCCTACGAGGGCGGCAACGCGCCGGCCGGCGCGGCCCAGAAGGCGCTGGCGCGCATCGCCGTGGACCCCTCCATCAACCGGCAGGTGGCGGCGCTGGTGACGCCCGGCGCCACCCTGTTCGTCACCGACCTGCCGGCCCACCCCGGCACCCGCAGCGACGGCGACTTCGTCATCCTCACCCACAAGGCCACGAGCTGATGGCTGCCGCCCTTTTGGCAGGCCGCACGCGCTCCCGCGCCGCGCGCCCCATCGCGCGCCCCCTGCTCCGGGCGGCGGGGCTCACCCTGCTCGCCGGCCTGCTCGCCGGCCCGGGCGCGGCCCGGGCGCAGCAGCTGGCGCCGCCCGCCGGCCTTGCCGCCGGCGGCGGGGCCGCGAAGCCTGCGAGCGCGAGCACCCCCGCCAAGGAGCTGTTCGGCCGGGTGGATGGGCCCGCCCCCCTCGCGGCCCGTTCCATCGGCTTTTATTCCAAGGGCTGCCTTGCCGGCGGCGAGGCGCTGCCGGTGAACGGGCCGAACTGGCAGGTCATGCGCCTGTCGCGCAACCGCAACTGGGGCCACCCGGACCTCGTCGCCTTCCTGGAGCGGTTCTCCGCGCAGGTGCCGAAGGTGGCGGGATGGAACGGCATCCTCGTGGGCGACATGGCGCAGCCGCGCGGCGGGCCCATGCTTACCGGACACGCCTCACACCAGGTGGGGCTCGATGCCGACATCTGGCTGACCCCGAGCCCCGGCCGCGAGCTGACGCGGGACGAGCGCGAGAAGCTCTCCGCCTCGATGATGGTGCGCGCGGACCGCAAGGACATCGACCCCGCCAACTGGCGCCCCGACCACTGGAAGGTGGTCCGCGCCGCCGCGCTCGATCCGCGGGTGGAGCGCATCTTCGTCAACGCCGCCATCAAGAAGGCGCTGTGCCGCGAGGCGACCGGCGACCGCTCCTTCCTCGCGAAGGTACGGCCTTACTGGGGCCACGACTACCACATGCACGTGCGCCTCACCTGCCCGGCCGGCAGCCCCGAGTGCCGCGCGCAGGAGGCGCCGCCCACCGGCGAGGGCTGCGGCGCCGAGCTGGACTGGTGGTTCACCGACGAGGTGCTGCACCCGAAGCCGGAGAAGGAGCCGTCCAAGCCCAAGCCGCCGCTGACGCTGACCGACCTGCCCCCCGCCTGCGCCGCCGTGCTCGGCGCGCGCTGAGCGCGCGCCTGCCTGCCGCTCCTGCTGCGCGCCATCGCGCGATCTTGCTCCGGAAAGGCCGCCCGTCACCGCTGGCGCGGGTTCGCGCCCGGGCGCATGATGCGGCAGCCGGCCGGCAAGGCCGCAGCTTCCCGGGAGGGCGCAATGGTGAAACATCTGGTCGTCGCGGCCGTTATCCTGCTGGCGGGGCTTCATCCCGCTGCGGCCGAAAAGTGGGACCTCTCCACCATGACCTGCCAGCAGTTCCTCCAGGCGGACAAGCCGACCATCACCATCATCCTCACGTGGCTCGACGCCTACTACAAGGACGACGACGCCCCGCCGGTGATCGATACCGACACCTTCGTGGCGAATGCCGAGAAGCTCGCGGCCTATTGCGCGTCCGCGCCCAGCGTCGGCCTCATCACCGCCGCCGACGAGGTGTTCGACTGATCGACGCCGGGCCCGGTCCGCGCATCGGGCCGCCCTGCCGCATCGCTCCCGTCCCAGCCGCCCCCGGCGCCGCGCCGGCGAGAAGGAGGCACCATGTCCGACCTGTCCGACCTGTATCCCGGCTTCGAATCCCACTACGTGGATTCCAGCGCCGGCCGCATCTTCCTGCGCCAGGGCGGGTCCGGCGCGCCGCTGCTGCTGCTCCACGGCTTCCCGCAGAGCAACGTCATGTGGCACCGCATGGCGCCGAAGCTCGCGCAGCAGCACACGCTGATCATTCCCGACCTGCCCGGCTACGGCTGGAGCGCGGCGCCGGAGGCCGGCGAGGGCCATGCGCCCTATTCCAAGCGCGCCATGGCCGCTGCCATGGTGGAGGTGATGGAGCGCCTCGGCTTCGCCCATTTCGCGCTGATGGGGCACGATCGCGGCGCGCGGGTCGGCTACCGGCTCGGCCTCGACAATCCCGGCCGGCTGGACCGGCTGGTGCTGCTCGACATCGTGCCGACCTACGTCATGTGGCACCGCATGGACCGGGCGCGCGCGCTGCAGGTGTACCACTGGTCCATGCTGGCGCAGCCGAAGCCCCTGCCGGAGAAGCTGATCGGCTCCAAGCCCGCGTGGTTCCTCGACTGGACCATGGCCAGCTGGACCGCGAACAAGGATCTCTCGGCCTTCGACCCCCGTGCCATGACGCACTATCGCGCCGCCATCTCCTCCCCGGACCGGCTGACCGCCATGTGCGAGGACTACCGCGCCGGCGCCACCATCGACCTCGCCCATGACGAGGCGGACATCGCCGCCGGGCGCACCCTCTCCTGCCCGGTGTTCGTGGCGTGGGGCAGCTCCGGCATTCCGGCCCGCGGGGCGAGCCCGCTGGAGGCGTGGAAGGCGTTCGCGCCGGATGTCACCGGCGCCGGCATCGAGTGCGGCCACTTCCTCGCCGAGGAGGCGCCGGAGCGCACGCTCGCGGCGGTCCTGCCCTTCCTCGCCTGACCGCGGCGCGGCAGCCAGGCGGCACCGCCCGGCACCGCGCCATCCCCCAAACGGCGGATGAAGTTCCCTTCGGCTTCCCCAAGCATCAGGGCAGCCACGGATGTCGCGCGCCAGAAGAGCGGCGGCATGATCCGGAGGGATATGCCATGAAGACCACAGCACTATCCATCGTCATCTTGACCATTGCCACGCTCATGCTTGGCCATGAAACCGCCTATGCGGCGAACCGCTACGGCATCGCCTGCATCTACAACCGTACCGCAACCACCATCAATTACGCCATCCAGGTGGGTGACGGCGCGTGGAACGCGTATTCCATCGCGCCCGGCGGGACCCGCTGGTTCTCGCACACCTACGACCGGCAGAACGAGAACCGCTCGCCGGACCTGCGGGTGCGGTTCGATTCCGATCTGCGGCAGGGCCGCTTCAACATCACCTACAAGCTGCAGCGCCGTGCCACCCAGGGGCAGAGCTGCGCCGAAGGCAAGGCCTACGCCTTCCAGTATGAGCCGAACAATCGCAGCTTCATCGACCTGAAGGCGGTTCGATAATCCGTCCGCCGCCCCGCCGGGGCGGCTGCGCCCCGGCGGAGCCGCCTCCGGTGGCGTTCAGCGCCGATCGCGGAAGAAGGCCTTGAGCACCTCGGCCGCCTGCCGCTCGGCAATGCCGCCGTAAACCTCGGGCGCGTGGTGGCAGGTGGGCTGCGAATAGAAGCGCGGGCCGTGCTCCACCCCCCCGCCCTTGGGATCGGACGCGCCGAAATAGAGCCGCCGGACGCGCGCGAACGACAGCGCAGCCGCGCACATGGCGCAGGGCTCCAGCGTCACGTACAGGTCGCAGTTCAAGAGCCGCTCCGACTTCAGCAGCCCCCCGCCCGCGCGCAGCACCAGCATCTCCGCATGGGCGGTGGGATCGTTCAGCTCGCGGGTGCGGTTGCCGTCGCGGGCGATCACCTCCGCCCCGCGCACCAGCACGGCGCCCACCGGCACCTCGCCGCGCTCCGCCGCCGCGCGCGCCTCGTTCAGCGCCATCTGCATGAAGGTTCCGGACATGCTGCCCCTGTCGTCCCGCGCCCCGTCCATCGCCGCGCTCGCGGCGCGGACCGGGCTGTGCTAGAGCATTTTTCCGTTCCGTTGAATCGCGGAGATGCGCAAGACCCTTTTGCTTGATGCGTTTTCTTCACGCGACCCGGTTGCCCTCTTCGCCCGAAAACGCCCTGGCCCATTCCTGCATGCCGCGCACATCCCCGCCCCGCAAGGACAAGAACCGCGTTCCGCGCCAGAAGCGCGAACTGCCAGCCGCCGCCCCGAAGGAGGCCGAGCGCGTCGCCAAGGTGGTGGCCCGCGCCGGGCTCGGCTCGCGCCGCGAGATCGAGGAATGGATCGAGGCAGGGCGCGTGGCCGTGAACGGCGAGGTGCTCACCAGCCCCGCCGTCACCGTGACGGCCGAGGACACGATCACCATCGACGGCGAGCCTTTGCCGGAGCGCGAGCGCACCCGCCTCTTCATCTATCACAAGCCGCGCGGCGTCGTGACCACCAACCGCGACCCCGAGGGCCGCACCACGCTGTTCGAGATCCTGCCGCAGGGCCTGCCCCGCCTCGTCAGCGTCGGCCGGCTCGACCTGAATTCCGAAGGCCTGCTGCTGCTCACCAACGACGGCGGCCTCGCCCGCGTGCTGGAGCTGCCCGAGACCGGCTGGCTGCGCCGCTACCGCGTGCGCGCCAATGGCGAGGTGAACCAGGCCCAGCTCGACGCGCTCATCAAGGGCATCACGGTGGACGGGGTGGAGTATGGCCCCATCGAGGCCGAGCTCGACCGCGTGCAGGGCGCCAATTGCTGGATCACCGTCTCCCTGCGCGAGGGCAAGAACCGTGAGGTGCGCAACGTGCTCGGGGCACTCGGCCTGAAGGTGAACCGGCTGATCCGCGTCTCCTACGGCCCGTTCCAGCTGGGCGAGATCGCCGAGGGCGCCGTCGAGGAGGTGCGCACCCGCGTGCTGCGCGACCAGATCGGCGCGGATCTCGCGGCCGCCGCCGGCGCGGACTTCGAAGGCCCGCTCGTCGAGCGCGAGGTGGAGGAGGAGCGCCCCCGTCCGGCGCCGCGCCCCGCCGGCCGCAAGCAGGCTGCCGCCGACACGGCCGGCGGCCTCAAGAAGCCGGCCCGCCGCTCGACGCGCGACGAGGATTTCGCCGCCCCGGCGGAGGATTTCATCCATCCCGCCGGCCCGCGCCCGCGTCGGCGCGCCAGCGAGGAGCGCGATACCGAGCGCGTCGGCACGGTGGCCGACCGCAAGGGCCGCGCGGTGAAGGTGGAGCGTGTGGTCGCCTCCAAGGAAGGGCCCGCGCGCGGCGGCAAGCCGGGGGGCCGAGGGCCCGGCCGCAGGGGTCCGCCCGAGCTCGACACCCGCCCGCCCCGCCGCGACGACGCCCGCCGCTCCGGATCGGGCGAGGAGCGGCCGCGTCGCGGATATGGCGACGAAGGCGGCTTCAAGCGCTCCGGTCCCCGCCGCGACGACGAGCGCGCGCAGGGCGGCCGCGCCTATGGCGTGCGCTCGGAAGGTCGCAGCGGCGGATATGAGGACAAGCCGGCCCGCGGCCGCGCCCGTCCCGAAGGCCGGGACTATGAGGACCGGCCGCGCCGTGGCCCCGCAGGGGAGCGCTCGTCGAGCGAGCGCCCGAGCGGCGACCGTCCGTTCCGCCCTCGTCCGGAGGGACGCGGAGGATATGAGGACAAGCCAGCCCGTGGCCGCGCCCGTCCCGAGGGCCGGGACTATGAGGACCGGCCGCGCCGTGGCCCCGCAGGGGAGCGCTCGTCGGGCGAGCGCCCGAGCGGCGACCGTCCGTTCCGCCCCCGTCCCGAGGGACGCGGCGGATATGAGGACAAGCCGGCCCGCGGTCGTGCCCGTCCCGAAGGCCGGGACTATGAGGACCGGCCGCGCCGTGGCCCCGCAGGAGAGCGCTCGTCGGGCGACCGCCCGAGCGGCGACCGTCCGTTCCGCGCGGGCGGCGAGCGGCCGGCGGGGCGTGGCTTCGGCGATGGCGGCGGCAAGCCGGGCGGATTCAAGGCTGGCGGCAAGCCAGGTGGCAAGCCCGGCGGGAAGTTCGGGGCCAAGCCCGGCGGACGTCCGGGTGGCCCCGCGAAGGGCGCCCCCCGTGGTGGCAAGCCGGGTGGTGGCAAGCCCGGTGGCGGCAAGCCGGGCGGCCCGCGCGGCAAGCGCTGAGCCGAGGCGCTGATCCATGCGCATCGTCGGCGGCTCGCTCAAGGGGCGCACGCTGAAGGGCCCGTCATCGAGCCTCACGCGGCCCACCTCGGACCGGCTGCGGGAGAGCCTGTTCAACATGCTCGCCCACGCTTATGGCGATCCCTGCGACGGCGCGCGGGTGCTGGACCTGTTCGCCGGCACCGGCGCGCTGGGCATCGAGGCGGTCTCGCGCGGGGCGCGGCTCGCCCTGTTCGTGGAAGAGGCGGCGGAAGCGCGCGGCCTCATCCGCGACAATGTGGAGGCGCTGGGCCTCACCGGCGTCACCAGGATCTTCCGTCGCGACGCCACCCGCCTCGGCGACATGGGGCCGGGCGAGGCTTATGGACTGGTGTTCTGCGATCCGCCCTACGGCAAGGGCCTCGCCGAGCAGGCGCTGGCCGGGGCGCTGGCGGGCGGATGGCTGACCGACGATGCGCTGGTGATCGTCGAGGAGCGCACGGGCGCATTCGTGACGCCCGAAGGCTTCCACGAGATCGAGCGCCGCGCCTATGACGAGAGCGAGCTGATCTTCCTGGAACGGGCCTGAGCCGCGACGCGATCCCATCGCCTCATGGCTTGCATGCCCCCGGGGAGCTGGCTCACGGGAGCTCGCTTCAGGACGTCCGCTCGCCCGAGCGCCGCCGACGCGCGGGATGAGCGCATTCCCGCGCCGGACCGCCGGTTTGCGCGAATCTATCTTTAGATCAATACCCTGGGTCATTCCGCCCGCCACGCGGAAGGCACGAGACGCACGCGGCCTCAGCGCTCGACGCGGACGATCACATCCATCAGTTCGGCCACCTTGCGCCGCTGGTCCTCCGCATCGCCGGAGCGGATGGCATGCTCCACGCAATGGGCCACATGCTCGCGCAGCACTTCCTCCTCCACCCGCTTGAGCGCGGCGCGGACGGCGGAGATCTGGGTGATGACATCGATGCAGTAACGGTCCTCCTCCACCATGCGGGAGAGACCGCGCACCTGGCCTTCGATCCGGCTCAGACGCTTGAGAACCTGTTCCTTGTTCGGACTGTGCATGCTTGCCATATACCCCCGATGGGTATATTCAGCAAGCAGAATACCCCCCTGGGGTAATTGCGCAGCCTGAACATGAGCCAGCGCAAGGCCGCTGTTCGCGAAATGGCCTTCTGCTGGCACCCGCATTTTCCGGAGCCGCCCATGGCACACGATCACCCGCACGATCATTCGAACGCCGAGGGCGGCCACGACTGCTGCGGCGGCAAGGCGCCCCCGCCCCTCGACCTCACCGCCCCGCCCCACCCGGCGACGCCAGCTGCCGGCGGCGACTGCTGCGGCGGCACCGCTCCTCCCCCGCTCGACCTCACCGCCGCCCCGCGCCCGGCCGAGGCCCTGCCCGAGACCGTGAAGGACCCGGTCTGCGGCATGGACGTGAAGACGGACCCCGAGGCCGGCAAGCCCACGACGGTGCATGAGGGGCGCACCTATTTCTTCTGCTGCAACGGCTGCAAGACCAAGTTCGAGGCCGAGCCGGACAAGTATCTCGCTCCCGTGAAGGACCCCGTCTGCGGCATGATGGTCTCGCCCGGCACGGCGAAATATTCCGCGCGGCACGAGAAGAAGCCCTATTTCTTCTGCTCCTCCTCCTGCGAGACCAAGTTCAAGGCCGATCCCGTGCGCTATGTGGGCGGCGCCGCGCCCCCGCCGCCGCAGGAGGTGCCGGAGGGCACGGTCTACACCTGCCCCATGGACCCGGAGATCCGGCAGATCGGGCCCGGCATCTGCCCCATCTGCGGCATGGCGCTGGAGCCGGAGATCGTCACCCTCGACGAGGGGCCGAACCACGAGCTCGTGGACATGACGCGCCGGTTCTGGATCGGCCTCGCGCTGACCCTGCCGGTGTTCGTGCTGGAGATGGGCCAGCACCTGCTCGGCCTGCACCTGCTGCCGCAGCAGACCTCCAACTACGTGCAGTTCCTGCTGGCGACACCGGTGGTGCTGTGGGTGGGCAAACCGTTCTTCGAGCGCGGCTGGCTGTCGCTGAAGACGCGCCATCTCAACATGTTCACCCTAATCGCGCTGGGCACGGGGGTGGCCTATCTCTATTCGCTCGCCGGCACCTTCGCGCCCGGCCTGTTCCCGCATGATTTCCACACCCACGAGGGTGGAGTCCCGGTCTACTTTGAGGCGGCCGCCGTCATCACGGTGCTGGTGGCGCTCGGGCAGGTGATGGAGCTGCGTGCCCGCGAGCGCACCTCCGGCGCCATCAAGGCGCTGCTCTCCCTCGCGCCGCGCACCGCATTGCGGATCCGCGCCGACGGCACGGACGAGGAGGTCGACCTCGCGCTGGTGGCGCCCGGCGACCGCCTGCGCGTGCGGCCCGGCGAGAAGGTGCCCGTGGACGGCATCATCGCCGAAGGCCGCGCGGTGGTGGATGAGAGCCTTGTCACGGGCGAATCCCTGCCGGTGAGCAAGGAGGCGGGCGAGAGCGTCATCGGCGGCACGCTGAACGCCTCCGGCGCCTTCGTGCTGAAGGCCGAGAAGGTGGGGCGCGACACCCTGCTCTCCCAGATCGTGCAGATGGTGGCGCAGGCCCAGCGCTCGCGCGCGCCGATCCAGCGCCTGGCCGATCAGGTCTCCGGCTGGTTCGTGCCGCTGGTGTTCGCCGCGGCGGTGGCGGCGTTCGCCGTGTGGATGGCGGTGGGTCCCGAGCCGCGCCTGACCTTCGCGCTGATGGCCGCGGTGTCCGTGCTCATCATCGCCTGCCCCTGCGCGCTGGGCCTCGCCACGCCCATGTCGGTGATGGTGGGTGTCGGCCGCGGCGCGCAGCTCGGCGTGCTGGTGAAGAATGCCGAGGCGTTGGAGCGCATGGAGAAGGTGGACGTGGTGGTGGTGGACAAGACCGGCACCCTCACCGTGGGCAAGCCCAGCGTGGTGGCGGTCCGCGCCTTCAACGGCTACCCCGAGGACGAGGTGCTGCGCCTCGCCGCCAGCCTCGAACGGGCGAGCGAGCATCCGCTGGCCGCCGCCATGGTGCATGCGGCGACGCAGCGCGGTCTCGCCCTCGCCGAGCCTTCGGGCGTGGAGAGCCCCGCCGGCAAGGGCATCACCGGCCAGGTGGACGGCCATCGCGTGGCGGTGGGCCATGCCGCCTTCATGAGCGAGCTGGCCATCCCCACCGATCACCAGACCGCCATCGCGGAGGGCTTCCGCCGCGAGGGTGCGACCGCGGTTTTCGTCGCCATCGACGGACACGCGGCCGGCATCGTCGCCATCGCCGATCCGGTGAAGGACACCACCGAAGCCGCGCTGAAGGCGCTGGCCCGCGATGGTGTCCGCGTGGTGATGCTCACCGGCGACAACCGCACCACCGCGCTCGCCGTGGCCAAGCGCCTCGGCATCACCGAGGTGGAGGCCGAAGTGCTGCCGGACCACAAGGCCGATGTGGTCCACCGTCTGCGCAAGGAGGGCCACGTGGTGGCCATGGCCGGCGACGGCGTCAACGACGCGCCGGCGCTGGCGGTGGCGGACGTGGGCATCGCCATGGGCACCGGCACCGACATCGCCATGGAAAGCGCCGGCATCACCCTGCTGAAGGGCGACCTCAACGGCATCGCCCATGCCCGCGGCCTGTCGCGGGCGACCATGGCCAACATCCGCCGCAACCTGCTGTTCGCCTTCGTCTACAACGCGGCGGGCGTGCCCATCGCGGCGGGCGTGCTGTATCCCTCGCTCGGGCTGCTGCTGTCGCCCATGGTGGCGGCGGCAGCCATGGCGCTGTCCTCCGTGAGCGTCATCGCCAACGCCCTCACGCTGCGCGGCTGGCGCCCGCGCTGACGGCACTTTACAGCGCGCCCCCCGCGCGCAGAATTGGTGCGGGGGGCGCGATGGATCGGCCGGTCTCGGAGGCAGGGGATGATGCGGACGGACCGGTTTCGACCGGCCGGAGCCGCTGGAGGCTGCCCGCATGGGCTGCCGGCGCCGCGCGAGCCGTGACCGGCGCCGGGCCAGACGATGCGTACGTGCAGGTTGCGCATCGGCAGGACGGCCGGACCGGGACAGCCCCTTTCCATTCGCCAGATCCCGAAGACGACACCACACCGCGTCGCTCCGGCGCGCGCGCCCGCTCGCCCTCGTTCAACCCGGCGCGTGCGGCGACGGGTGAACGCCCTCCCCGCGCCGCCCGGTTCGGCGCGGACGGCTTCCTCCGCCATCCCCGCACCGCGCTCGCGGCCTCCGCCGGCGTCGTCCGGGGCGTGGCGGGGATGGTGCTCGGCTTCGCCCTGCCGCCCACCTGCATCGGCTGCGGCACCGTCACCGGATCGGCGGGCGGCCTGTGCGGGACCTGCTGGGGCCGCCTCTCCTTCATCACCAGCCCCTGCTGCGAGCGCACGGGCGCCCCCTTCGCCTTCGACGACGGCGCGCCGCGCATCCACCCGGACGCGCTGGACAGCCCGCCCGCGTTCGACCGCGCCCGCGCCGCCGTGACCTTCACCGACGCGGCACGCGATCTGGTGCACAAGCTGAAGTACGCCGACCGCCTCGACGTGGCCGCCCCCATGGCCCGGCTGATGGCGCAGGCGGGGGCGGAGCTGATCGCCTCCGCCGACCTGATCGTGCCGGTGCCGCTGCATGCCGTCCGGCTCTGGCGCCGGCGCTTCAATCAGGCGGCCATGCTGGGCCGCCACATCGGCGCCGCCAGCGGCCTGCCCCAGCGCGCCGACCTGCTGACCCGGCGCAGGGCGACGCGCACCCAGACCTCGCTCGGCCGTGCCGAGCGCCGCGCCAACGTGGCGGGAGCGTTCGCGCCCTGCGGCAATGCAGCATCGGTGCTGGCGGGACGGCGGGTGCTGCTGGTGGATGACGTCTACACGACCGGCGCGACGCTCGACGCCTGCGCCCTAGCCCTGCGGCGCGCGGGGGCCTCGGGGGTGGATGCCCTGACATTTGCGCGGGTTGTCGATTTCGCGTGAGGCCTTATGATGCGACGCTTTCGTGACGGTGCCCCGCCGTCGTGCAACCATCGTGACATCATGAAGCCCATCGAGATCTACACCAAGAGCTACTGCCCCTACTGCCATTCCGCCAAGGAATTGCTGCGGCGCAAAGGCTGGACCTTCACCGAGATCGACGTGACCACCGACAAGGATGGCCAGCAGGAGATGACGCGCCGCGCCAACGGCCGCACCACCGTGCCGCAGATCTTCATCGGCGACACCCATGTGGGTGGCTGCGATGACCTCTACGCGCTGGAGGACGCCGGCCGGCTGGACCAGCTCGCCGCCTGAGCTTTTCGTTCCGTGGCGCTCGAACCCGTGCAAGACTGAAACAACATCCTATCTGTCTGGGGAGGCGCTCCTGTCCAAGGGGCGCATGACGGAACGGGCGGGTTCAGCACCGAGGAAAGACCGCACCCTATGACCTCCGCCGACACATCCGAGACCCTTCGCATCGCGCTGGTCCAGCTGCGCAGCGGGCGCGACCCCGCCGCCAACCTGGAGACCACCGTAGCGCTGGTGCGCGAGGCCGCCCGCGGGGGCGCGCGCTATGTCCAGACGCCGGAGACCACCAACATCATGGAGCTCGAGCGGCCGCTGCTGTTCGAGAAGCTGAAGGAAGAGGCGGAGGACGCCACCCTCGCCGCCCTCACCGCGCTGGCGCGCGAGCTCGGCATCTGGCTGCACATCGGCTCGCTGGCGCTGAAGGTGGGCGACAAGCGCGCCGCCAACCGCGCCTTCGTCATCTCGCCCGAGGGCGAGATCACCGCCCGCTACGACAAGATCCACATGTTCGACGTGGATCTGGGCAACGGCGAGAGCTACCGCGAATCCTCCGCCTACCGCCCCGGCGAGCGGGCCGTGCTGGCGCAGGTGGACCAGTTCCGCCTCGGCCTGTCCATCTGCTACGACCTGCGCTTCCCGTCGCTGTATCGCGCGCTGGCGGAAGGCGGGGCGAAGGTCTTGACCGTGCCCGCCGCCTTCACCCGCCCCACCGGCGAGGCCCATTGGCACGTGCTGCTGCGTGCCCGTGCCATCGAGAACGGCGCCTATGTGCTCGCCGCCGCCCAGGGCGGCCGCCACGAGAATGGCCGCGACACCTATGGCCATTCGCTGGTGGTGGACCCCTGGGGCCGCGTCATCGCCGAGGGTGGCACCGATCCGGGCGTCGTGCTCGCCGAGCTCGACCTGAAGGAAGTGGCCGCCGCGCGCGGCCGCGTCCCCTCCCTTTCCAACGGCCGGCGGTTCGAGATCGCCGAACCGGGCCAGATCGGGCACCTGCACGTGGTGCGCGCGTCGTCATGATCCGCTACACGCTCAACTGCGCGGCGGGGCACCAGTTCGAGAGCTGGTTCCCCTCCTCGTCGAGCTACGATGCCCAGCACCAGCGCGGGCTCGTCGCCTGCCCGACCTGCGGCTCTGCCGAGGTCGAGAAGGCGGTGATGGCCCCCTCCGTCGCCCGCACCGACCGCAGCCCTTCCGTCATGCCGCAGCCGGAGGCCGAAGGCGTGCCCGCGAGCGCGCCTGCGGCCCCCGCCGAAGCCGCGGATCCACCACCCGTTTCGATGATGACCCGTCCCGAGGCGGAGCTGCGCACGCTGATGCGCCAGCTGCGCGAGCACATCGTGCAGAATTCCGACTATGTGGGCGACGCCTTCCCCGACCTCGCGCGCAAGATGCACGACGGCGAGATCGAGCATCGCGCCATCTACGGCGAGGCCACCGTGGACGAGGTGAAGGCGCTCCATGAGGAGGAGGTGGAGGTGTTCCCCCTCCCCGTGCTGCCGGACGAGCGCAACTAGGGTGCCGTTGGCGCCACGCCTCACCGCGACGATCCGCTCACCGCAACGATCCGCAATTCCCTCAGCATCGCGCGGTCTTACCGCGAGCGATTGTCACAGCGCCCGACGGCGGCTCAGCCCTCGCGGGAGGCCACCAGGAAGTAGTTCACCGACAGGTCCTCGGTCAGCCGGAAGTCGCCGGACAGCGGCTCGTAGGCGAGGCCCGCCTTCTCGCGCGCGGCAAAGCCTGCGGCGGCGAGGGAGGCTTCCAGCTCCTCGGGAGTGATGAACTTGTCCCAGCGGTGGGTGCCGGGCGGCAGCCAGCGCAGGATGTATTCGGCGCCGACGATGGCAAGCGCGAAGCTGCGCGCGGTGCGGTTGAGGGTGGAGAGCACCAGCACGCCCCCCTCCGCCACCAGCCGGCCGGCAGTGCGGATGAACAGGCCCACGTCGGCCACGTGCTCCACCACCTCGAGGGCCACCACCACGTCAAAGCGCGCGCCGGCCTCGGCCAGTTCCTCCGCCGTCACCGCGCGATAGGCGATGGCAAGGCCCGACGCGTCGGCATGGGCCCGCGCCACCTCGATGTTGCCGGGCGCCGGATCGATGCCGGTCACGTGCGCGCCGAGGCGGGTCAGGGGCTCGCTCAGGAGCCCGCCGCCGCAGCCGATGTCGACGAGGCTGAGGCCCTTGAGCGGGCGCAGCGAGCGGTCGTCGCGGCCGAAATGGCGCACCAGCGCGTCACGCACGAACGCCAGCCGGGCCGGGTTCATGGCGTGGAGCGGGGCCATCTTGCCCTTCACGTCCCACCACTGGGCGCCGAGCGCGTCGAAGCGCGCGACCTCCTCGGGATCGACGGTGGCGTTCATCTGCGACATCGGGCCTCCTCGGCCGTCGCGCGGACGGCCTCATGGCGGGGCACCAGCATTAGCCCCGCCCCGTGGGAGGGGCAAGGCGGGCACGCCCGGCGCCCGCCCCCGCATCAGCCGCGGACCATGCCCACGATATCCTTCACGTCGGCGATAGTCTGGTCGGCAATGACACGGGCCCGGTCGGCGCCCTCGATCAGGATGGCGTCGATGGCGGCGGGATCGGCCATCAGGCGGCTCATCTCGGCGCCGATGGGGCCGAGCTTGTCCACCGCCAGATCCACCAGCGCACCCTTGAAGGCGGAAAACTGGGCGCCGCCGAAGTCACCCAGCACTTCCGCCTTGGTGCGATCCGAGAGCGCGGCGAAGATGCCGACGAGGTTGTCCGCCTCCGGCCGGCCCTTGAGGCCCTCCTCCTCGGACGGCAGCGGCTCGGGATCGGTCTTGGCCTTGCGCACCTTGGAGGCGATGGCGTCGCGGTCGTCGGTGAGGTTGATGCGCGAGAAGTCGGAGACATCCGACTTGGACATCTTCTTCGACCCGTCGCGCAGGCTCATCACCCGCGTGGCCGGGCCGGCGATCAGCGGCTCGGTCAGGGGGAAATAGCCCTCGCCATGGCCGTGGGCGGCGATGGAGGGGCCGAAGTCGTTGTTGAACTTCATCGCGATGTCGCGGGTCAGCTCCAGATGCTGCTTCTGGTCCTCGCCCACCGGCACATGGGTGGCGCGATAGAGCAGGATGTCCGCCGCCATCAGGTCGGGATAGGCGAACAGGCCGACCGAGACGTTCTCGCGGTCCTTTCCGGCCTTCTCCTTGAACTGCGTCATGCGGTTCAGCCAGCCCATGCGGGCGACGCAGTTGAAGATCCAGGCGAGCTCGGCGTGGCCGGAGACCTGGCTCTGATTGAAGACGATGTGGGCGGCCGGATCGATGCCGCAGGCGATGAAGGCGGCGGTGACCTCGCGGGTGTGGCGCTTCAGCTCCTCGGGGTCCTGCCACACGGTGATGGCGTGCAGGTCCACCACGCAATAGATGCACTCGTGGCTCTTCTGCAGCTCCACGAAGCGCTTGATGGCGCCGAGATAATTGCCGAGGTGCAGGTTGCCCGTAGGCTGCACGCCAGAGAATACGCGTTCCGCGACCGCCGCCATGGCGACCTCCAAATGAGCGGGCGGCACCGGCCGCCGCTCGCAGGCCGGTCCCGGCGGCGCATCGCGGCGGACCGGCTCGGCCGGCGCCGGGATGCGTTCCGCGACCCGCAGGGATGAGCCCCCGGCGGCGCTGCGCCCGACCCGGGAGACGATGGCCGCGTCATGCCACCCCCGCCCCGCCGGCGCAAGGGGCGGGGCGCCGCGCGACCCCTCGCAAGCCGGTTCCCGCTGATGCGCCGGCCGCATGTGAAACCCCGCAGCGGCACCACGCGGCCCGGCCGGCAACGTCCTCAGGCCGGGCCGATCCGCCGCCCGAGGAGCGCCTTGAACCCCAGGCCGACGCCGCCATAGGCCGCGACGCCGCAGCCCACGAGCACGGCCAGCCGGATGGCCGCAGGCACCTGCCCTTCCGGCGCGGGCCATGCGGCAGCAAGCGCCAGCACGGATCCGCCCATCACCGCGCTGGCGGCGGCAAGGCCGAGTGCGGAGAGGATGACCGCGCGCGACAGGGCCAACGCGCCCCGCCGCAGCAGCACGGTCCCCAGCGCGCCGATGGAGGCGAAGGCCGAAAGCGCCACGGCACCCGCGGCTGCGGTGGGTCCCGCGCCCAGACCGAGGGCAGCGGCAGCGGCCACGCACAGGACCAGGGAGGCGAGCGCGATCCGCTCGGCCGCGCGCACAAGACCGGAGGTGGCGGCGGTGGCGGACAGGATGCGCTCCAGCCCCTGCGCCGGCAGGGACACGGCGAGCACCGCCAGCAGCGCGCCGGTCAGCCGGGCGTCGTCCGCATCGAAGCTGCCGCGCTGGAACAGCACCGTGACGATCGGCTCGGCCAGCACGGCGAGGCCGGTCGCGGCCGGCAAGGCGAAGGCGAGCGCGGCGAGCACGGCACGCCCCGCCGCCTCGGATGCTTCCCCGGCGCCCTGCCGCCGCAGCAGGGCCGGCACCAGCACCGCCCCGGCGCTCGCGCCGACGAGGCCGAGAGGGAGATCCATGAGCCGCTGGGCGTAGTTGAGGGCCGCCACCGCGCCCGGGCTGGCGGACACCGCCGCCGCCACGATGATCAGCCGGAACTGGCTGAGCCCGGCGAACAGGAGCGCCGGCGAGGCTGCCCGCACCACGCCGAGCGCCGCGCCGATCCGCTCACCCATCCGCGCGCGCATGGCGCGGGAGAACATCGGCCGGGCCGGGCAGCCGCGGGCCGCGATCATCATCAGCACCAGTTGCGCCACCCCCGCGGCGACCGTGGCGAGCGCGATGGCGAAGGCGGCGGCATCGCTCTCCATCAGGCCATCGGCGATGAGGACGGCAATGACGCTCAGCACCGTCATGTTGGCGGCGACCGGCGCCAGCGCCGGCAGCGTCACGCGGTGGGCGGCATTGGCCACACCGCCATAGATGGCCGCGAGGCCGGCAAGCGGCAGATAGAGCACCGCCACGCGCCCGCAGAGAATGGCGACATCCGCCCGCTGCCCGCCCGGCTCGAAGCCCGGCGCCAAAAGGCGGATCAGCTGCGGCATGAAGATCGAGGCCGGCACGGCACAGAGGAGCAGCAGCCCGAACAGCAGCACCAGCGTCGCGGCCGCGAGGGCCTGCGGAGCGGCGCCGCCCTCATCCTCGGCGCGGGCAAGGGCGGGAATGAAGGCGAGGTTGAAGGCGCCTTCCGCAAGCAGGCGGCGCGCGAGCAAGGGCAGCGCCAGCGCCGCCACCAGCGCGTCCGCCACCGGCCCCGCCCCCAGCACCGCGGCGGTGGCCGCATCCCGCACGAATCCCAGCACGCGCGAGAGCAGCGTCGCCGCCGAGACGATGGAGGTGCGGGCAAGGAGCGACATGGGCGAGACGGCGGATGGAGTGACGGGCCGTCCCCTGGAGAGACAGCGGGCCGGCGGTACCGGGCGTTATGGCAACCTGGGGCGCGGGTGTCGATGCGTGTCTGCGTCGCCGGGGGCGCCCGTCCTCCGAGGCCGGCGGCGAGGCGCTGCCCATGCTCCACGCGATCACGCTGCGGCCAATAAAAAACGCCCGCTTGCGCGGGCGTTTCTCTTGATCGATCGACCTCAGGCCTGGGGCTGGGGCTCGATGGAGCCGCCGGCACCGCCGGGGCGGGGGCGCTTGGTGGTGGGGATGGCCGAACCGCGCGGGTTGGACGGCTCGATCACGCTTTCCCGGTTCGGCGTCTTGCCGTTCAGCAGGTCCACGATCTCGTCGCCCGAGAGCGTCTCGTACTCCAGAAGGCCACGGGCGAGGGCTTCAAGGTCGTCCGCGCGCTCGGTCAGGATGCGCTTGGCCTCGGTATAGCCCTCGTCCACGAGCCGCCTGACCTCCTTGTCGATGGTCTGGGCGGTGGCTTCCGACACATTCTGGTGCCGCTGCATGGACATGCCGAGGAACACGTCCTCGTTGTTCTCGCCGTAAGCTACCTGGCCGAGCAGGTCGGAGAAGCCCCAGCGGGTCACCATCATCTTGGCGAGGCGGGTGGCCTGCTCGATGTCGGAGGCGGCGCCGGACGTGACCTTGTCATGGCCGAAGATCAGCTCCTCGGCCACGCGCCCGCCCATCATGATGGCGAGGCGCGAGGTCATCTGCTCGTAGCTCATGGAGAGCTTGTCGCGCTCCGGCAGCTGCATAACCATGCCCAGCGCGCGGCCGCGCGGGATGATGGTCGCCTTGTGCACCGGGTCGGTGGCCGGGACGTTGAGGGCGACGATGGCGTGGCCGCCCTCGTGATAGGCGGTGAGGAGCTTCTCCTCCTCCGTCATCACCAGCGAGCGGCGCTCGGCGCCCATCATCACCTTGTCCTTGGCGTCCTCGAACTCCTGCATGGTGACCATGCGCTTGTTGCGCCGGGCCGCCATCAGCGCCGCCTCGTTGCAGAGGTTGGCGAGGTCCGCGCCGGAGAAGCCGGGGGTGCCGCGGGCGATGGTCTTCAGGTTCACGTCGGGCGCGACCGGGATCTTGCGGGCATGCACCTTCAGGATCTGCTCGCGGCCCACCACGTCCGGGTTCGGCACCACCACCTGGCGGTCGAAGCGGCCGGGACGCAGCAGCGCCGGGTCGAGCACGTCCGGACGGTTGGTGGCGGCGATGAGGATGATGCCCTCGTTCGCCTCGAAGCCGTCCATCTCCACCAGCAGCTGGTTGAGGGTCTGCTCGCGCTCGTCATTGCCGCCGCCGAGGCCGGCCCCGCGGTGGCGACCCACCGCGTCGATCTCGTCGATGAAGATGATGCACGGCGCGTTCTTCTTCGCCTGCTCGAACATGTCGCGCACGCGGCTCGCGCCGACGCCCACGAACATCTCCACGAAGTCGGAGCCCGAGATGGTGAAGAACGGCACGTTGGCCTCGCCGGCGATGGCGCGGGCGAGCAGCGTCTTGCCGGTGCCGGGGGGGCCGACCAGCAGCACGCCGCGCGGGATGCGGCCGCCGAGGCGCTGGAACTTCTGCGGGTCGCGCAGGAAGTCCACGATCTCGGTCAGGTCGCTCTTGGCCTCGTCGATGCCGGCCACGTCGTCGAAGGTGACGCGGCCGTGCGCCTCGGTGAGGAGCTTGGCGCGGCTCTTGCCGAAGCCCATGGCCTTGCCGCCGGCGCCCTGCATCTGGCGCGACAGGAAGATCCACACGCCGATCAGCGCCAGGAACGGCAGCCAAGACACCAGCAGGCTCACGAACCACGGCACGTTGTCCGTCGGCGCGCGGGCGGTGATCTGCACGCCCTTGCCATACAGACGCTGCACCAGCGAGGGGTCGTTGGGCGCGTAGGTCTGGAAGGTGCCGGAGCGATCCGAATAGGTGCCGGTGATGTTCGGCCCCTCGATCACCACCTCGCGCACCTTGCCGGCGTCGACGTCGTTGAGGAGCTGCGAGAAGGAGATTTCGTTCGCGTTGGTGCGCTGGCCCGGGCTGTTGAACAGCGAGAACAGCGCCAGCAGCAGCAGAACGATGATCACCCACAGGGCGAAATTGCGTAGATTGGCGTTCATTGAACCCTCTTGGGGACAGCCGGGCGGGGCTGAGCGCGACGCCTTACGATACGGAAGGAAAAACTCCCGCGCTCTCGGCCGTCGGCGGGACCTCCCACACCGTCCGCTGCCTAATCTAGGAGCGAGGCCCCCTCTTGCCAAGGACACCCGGCGCCGCGCCGTGTGAATTCGACGCGAGCGGCGCCTCCGCCCGGCGGGCCGGAGCCGTCGACACCTGCAGCAGACCCTTGTGGCGACTTACCAGAGCACCAGCAAGGGTGCGACGAAACGGGCCGCCGGCTGCGGCATCGGCCGCGCTCAAGGCATCCATCAGGCTTTCCAGCTTGGCCAGCTCAACCGGCCCCTCGGTGCCGACCCGATCAATGGCGCGGCCGAGCAGGCGCAGCCCCACCTCGCCCGGCAGGGCGGCGAATCCCGCCGCGTCCATGGCAACGACCATGGCGACGACACCCCCCTCCCCTGCGGCCGGCCGGTCCAGCACTGCCTCGGCGGCATCGGCCGCCTGCTCCAGCGCGGCATCGGCCCGGGCCATGCGTCGCGCCAGCACCGCCAACCGGCGCGCATCGAGGCCCTCCCGCGCCAGCCCCGGCGCCAGCGTCCGAAGGCGCGGGCGGGCAAAGCGCAGGTCGAGGTTGCTGGGATCCTCGGCAAACGGCAGGCCGACCGCGGCGAGCGTCGCCACAAGGCGCGTCTTGGGCACGTCCAGCAGCGGACGCACCAGGGCGAGGCCGTCCCGATCGGACAGGGCCCGCATGCCGGCAAGGCCGGCAAGGCCGGAGCCGCGGGCCAGCCGGAACAGCACCGTCTCGGCCTGATCATCCAGGGTATGGGCGAGCACGATGGCGCCGGCGCCGGCCGCGCGGGCGGCCTCCGTCAGCAAGGCATAGCGCGCGCCGCGCGCAGCTTCCTGAATGCCCCGCACCGGCTTGGCACCGTCCCAGCGTAGGATCTGATGGGAGACGCCGAGCTGCGCCGCCAAAGCTGCGACCGCCGCGGCTTCCTGCGCGGATTCGGCGCGCAGCGCGTGGTCCACGGTCGCGGCCAGCAGCTCGGGACCATGCCCGCGCAAGGCGCGCCAGCGGGCGGACAAATGCAGAAGGGCCGAGGAATCGGGGCCGCCGGAGACGGCGATCAGCACCCGTTCAAAGCCGGCAAGCGGCGCGAGCAGAGCCTCCAGCTCGCCGTCGGCAACAGGAGATGCGGGATCAGGCGTGCCTGCCGCCATCGCGCCTCAGCATCCCACGCGCTTCTGTTCGCGCTCCACCGCCTGGCGGAGGGAGGACGGCGCGCGGGGGTACTTGCGGTCCACCTCCTGCAGCGTGGCGCAGGCGGTTTCCTTCTCGCCGAGGCCGGCCAGCGACTGGCCAAGACGCAGCAGCGCCTCCGGCGCGCGGGCGGAGGTGGGATACTTGGTGGAGACCTCCAGGAAGGAAGCGGCGGCGTCGCCGTAGTTCTGGCGCAGGAACAGGCTCTCGCCCAGCATGAACATCGCATCCGGCTGGATGCGGTCGCCCGGCGCGCTCTGGATGATCTGGCGGAAGGTCTGCTCCGCGCCGGCATAGTCCTGCCGCTGCAGCTGGGCCTGGCCGGCGTCGTAGAGCTCGCGCGATGTGCCGGAGGGCAGCGCCGCGACCTGGGTGCCGGAGGAAGGAACGCCGCCCGGCGGCGTGACCGGACCGGCGCCGCCGATGGTGCGACCCGCGTCGGCGGCGCGCGCCGGCGGCGCGGTGCTGGCTGGCGAGCCGAGCGGCTGCGGCGCCCCGGGGGCGGTGGGGTCCATGTTGGGATCGAATGCATCGGAGCGGCGGCCTGGCGGGCCGGGCACGGTGGCGGGCCGCCCGGACGGCAGCGTCGGCGCGGCAACGGGGGCCGCGGGCGTGGCAGCGGCGGGCGCGCGGCCAGCGGGGGCGGCGCCACCGGCCTCCTCGAGCCGGCGCACCTGGGCCTCCAGCTGCTGATTGCGGAACTGGAGCTGCTCCACCTGGCCGGTGAGCTGGCGCAGGCTCGATTCGAGCCGCTCCATGCGCGACACCATCTCGGAATCGTCGCTGGCGCGGACCGGCTCCTGGGTGGTGCCCGGCGGCTTGAAGATGTTGCCGAACAGGCCGCCATCATTCTGGGCGGCAGCCGGCAGGGCGACGGCACTGAGCGAGAGGGCGAGAACACCGACCAGCGGCAGGCGCATCATCATGGGTCCAAGGCTAGGGCGGGAGGGAATGCCGGAACCGATGCTCCGGGCCGCTCCACATTAGGGCGGCGATCACGTCCAAAGTGTGACTCGCCAACGGGTTGCGGGGCATGTGCAGGCCCCAAAGCGAAAGGGCCGGCGGCCGCGAGCGGCGCCGGCCCTTTTCGATGGCACCGGTGGGCGATCAGGCGCCGCCGGCGTTCAGCACCGTGACCGCGCGCCGGTTCTGCGACCAGCAGGAGATGTCGTTGCAGACCGCGACCGGACGCTCCTTGCCGTAGGAGATGGTCCGCATGCGGGAGGAGTCGATGCCGCGCGAGGCGAGATAGTCGCGCACGCTCTGGGCGCGCTTGGCACCGAGGGCGATGTTGTACTCGCGGGTGCCGCGCTCGTCCGCGTGACCTTCGATGGTGAAGGTGTAGCGGTTCCACTGCTGCAGCCACTGGGCCTGGCGATCGAGCGTGGCGCGCGCCTGGGGGGTGAGATCGGTCTGATCGCTCTCGAAGAACACGCGATCGCCCACCGCGACGACGAATTCCTGCGGCGAGCCGGGCGGGCCGCCCGCGCCGCCGACGCCGGCATTCTGGTTTTGATTGTTGGCGCACGCGGCAAGGGCCAGCGCGAAGCCGAACAGAGCCGCGAACCGGAAGCCGCGAGCTAGCCTGAGGAAACGCATTCCGGTATCTCCCTTCTCAACGCTGGACCGGAGGCTTCGATCTATCAGCCGTCCGGTTAAGCGAACGTTCCGCGCGCGGCCCCTCGGCCGCCTGAGCGCCCCGAAACCGCCGGCGCGGGGGCCTTCCCGTGCGCCATGGTTTCCAAGACGTTATGCCCGCCCACCAGCCGCATGCGCCGGCTTGCCCGCACATGGATGCAGGAGCGCTTGCGGCTGTTCCGGTGGGGACGACGGCGCGGCCATGCCGTTCCGTCGACGGCTCCTTCACTGATGCCGGCTCATGGCGTCATCATGGCGAGCACGTGCTGCCCGAGGGGCAGACGCGCGGCGGGATAAGGCGTTGCAGAACGGCAACAGCCGGCGCGGCGCGGCGAACGGCTCAGGAGCGCGGCTCAGGAGCGGCCGGCATCCCAGCGCGCGGCCTGCGCTTCGGCCTTCTTGCGATCCGCGGGGGTGAGCTGGGCCACCATGTCGTCGAGCATGGGATCGCCGAGGCCGTGCCGCTTGGCGAGCAGATGCCAGGATGCCGCCTGCACCTTGTCCTGCCCCACGCCGCGGCCAACCGAGAGCAGCCGCGCATAGCGATTCTGGGCGATGGCGTTGCCCCCCAGCGCGGCCTTGCGGAACATGGCGGCGGCGGCAGCCTCGTCCTTCGGCACCCCGACACCGTTGAACTGCATGATGGCAAATTCCACCTGCGCGGTGATGTGTCCCAGCTTGGCGGCGCTTGCCATCAGGCGCGCCGCGGCGGGCACGTCACGCTCCACCCCGTTGCCTTCCTTCAGCAGCACCGCCAGCGCGTACTGCGCGTCCTCGATATCCTTGGCGGCTGCGAGCTCGAACCAGCGGGCCGCCTCGGACGGCTCCTTGGGGATCTTGCGGCCCTGCAGGTAGAGCAGGCCGAGATTGTAGGCCGCCGCGCCGCTGCCCTTCTCCGCCGCCTGCCGGAACAGCTTGGCGGCGGCCGGCTCGTCCGCCTTCACGCCCTGTCCGGACAGGGTCAGGTTGCCGAGGGCGAACAGCGCCGCGGACGAGCCGGCATCGGCCGCCTTGCGGTACCATTCCACCGCCTTGTTCGAATCCAGCGGCACGCCATAGCCGGAGGAATAAAGCTCGCCGAGGAGGGTCATGGCGGCAGGGTCGGCGCCGGCGCGCGCGCGCTTCAGCGCCTCGTTGAAGGCGCTCAGATAATAGCCCCGCTGGTAGGCGCCATAGGCGAGATCGCCACTGCCGCCGGGGGTGTCGAGGCTCGGATAGGTGATCTGCGGGCCGAGCAGCGGCGGCGCCTCGCGGGCCGTGGGCGCGGGCTCCTTGCCCTTCTGCGGCGGCTTCGCGGCCGGCTTGGCAGCGGGTTTCGCATCCGGCTTGGCGGCCGGCTTGGGCGCGGGCTTGGGCGCGGGCGCGGGCTTGCCGGCATCCGGATTGGCGGCGGGCGCGGGCGACTGGGCCGGCGCCGTCTGGGCGAGCGCGGGGCCGCCGACCACCAGCGCCAGCGCCAGAATCAGCAGCGCGCGCGGCCGCGCGCAGCGCGGCGCCTCCAGCGCGGAACGCACGATGGTCACAGGACGCTGGCCGGTCACGCGCCGCATGCTCATGAGGCGCCGCCGGCCGCGTCCACGCGCGCCTGGGCCGCGGCCACCACATCAGCCGCGCCGCCGTGGAGGGACTCGGCCAGGGCCACGAAGTCGGCGCCCGCGGCGGCCAGCGCCTCCACCTCGTCAAGGCTGGCGGCGAGCCCGACGCTCGGCACCTCGAAAAGTTCGGCCCACCAGCGCACCAGATCGAGCGCGCGCGGGAAATCGCCGGCTGCGGGAGAGAGCCCGCCAAAGAACACATAATCGGCGCCGCTCTCGCCGGCCACCATGGCATCGTGCCGGGTGCCGAGACCGCCCGCGCCGACGATGGACTTCGGCTTCAGCGCCTTGAGGGTCGCCGCCAGCCGGGCGGGATCGGCCACGTGGACGCCATCGAGCCCGGCGGCCTCCGCCAGCGCGTCCGGCCCCTCCACCACCACCGCCACGCCGGCCCGCTGCACGGCATCGGCGACCTCGCGCAGGTGCGCGGTCGCCGCGCCGCCGTTCTCCGGCACGCGCAGCACCATGGCGGCGACATCGCCGGCACGCGCGGCGGCAAGGGCCCGTTCCGCCGACAGATCGGGCGTGAGCGTGAACACGAGCATGAGGCGGGCGCCGGGAGGCGGCATGTGTTGGGCCATGGGCAGATCGGTCAGCCAAGAAATCGGCAAATTAGGGGCGGGCCGGCGCGGACGCCGGGGAAGGCACCATACGAAAAAGGGCCGGCGTGTGCCGGCCCTTTTCCCAGAATGGTGAAAGACGCGCTCAGGCGGCCTTCTTTTCCTCGTCCGCGGTCCACTGGCCGAGGGCGGCCAGCGAGTTCATGTGGGCGCGGTGGGTGAAGGCGGCCTGGGCCTTGGCCACGTTCTCGGCCTTGCCCGACCACGCCTTCTGCGGCGCGGCCTGCAGCGCGCGGCCGTAGGAATAGGTGAGCTTCCACGGCAGGCCGCCGAGCTTCACCATGGCGTCGAGGTGGGCGGTGGCCTGCTCGTCCGACTGGCCGCCCGAGAGGAAGGCGATGCCCGGCACCGCGGACGGCACGCAGGACTTCAGCACCCGCACGGTCTTCTCGGCCACCTCGGCGACGGACGCCTGCTTCGGGCTCTTCTTGCCGGGAACGATCATGTTGGGCTTCAGCACCATGCCCTCGAGGCGGATGCGCTGGTAGTACAGCTCCTCGAACACCGTCTTCAGCGCCCACTCGGTGACGCGGTAGCAGGTGTCGATGTCGTGGCTGCCGTCCATGAGCACTTCCGGCTCCACGATCGGGACGATCTTCGCCTCCTGGCACAGGGCCGCGTAGCGGGCCAGCGCATGGGCGTTGGCGCGCAGCGAGGTGTAGGAGGGGATGCCGGCGGCGGTGTCGATGTCGATCACGGCGCGCCACTTGGCGAAGCGGGCACCCAGATCATAATACTCCTTGAGGCGGCCGCCGAGGCCGTCGAGGCCCTCGGTGATGGTCTCGCCCGGGCAGAACGGCTGCGGCTTGGCGCCGGCGTCCACCTTGATGCCGGGAATCGCGCCGGACTTCTCGATGAGGGTGACGAGCGGGGTGCCGTCCTTCGCCTTCTGGCGGATCGTCTCGTCATAGAGGATGACGCCGGAGATGTACTTGGCCATGCCTTCCGAGCGGAACATCAGCTCGCGGTAGTCGCGGCGGTTCTCCTCGGTGGATTCGACGCCGATGGCATCGAAGCGCTTCTTGATGGTGCCGCTGCTCTCGTCTGCCGCCAGGATGCCCTTGCCGTCGGCCACCATCTTCTGCGCGATCGTGTCGAGCTCAGCCGTCATGTGCCTTCACCTGCCGTTGTGCCGCCCCTCGGCGGGCTGGTTGCGAGGCGCTGCGGCCCCGTCGGGATGAGACCCGCGCCGCGATCGGCCGGAAGGCGGATCGGCGCGGGTCCGTTGATCATCTTACACAGTGCGCCGCAGCAAAAGAAGCTGCCGCGACGCAGCAAATCACGCCGCCGGACGCGCTTTCGCCCGGGGCTCGGCCGTCAGCGGCGCAGCGCCTCGACGCCCGGCAGGACCTTGCCTTCCAGCCATTCGAGGAAGGCGCCGCCCGCCGTCGAGACGTAGGAGAACTCCTCCGCCGCGCCGGCATGGTTCAGCGCGGCCACCGTGTCGCCGCCGCCGGCCACCGAGAGCAGCGCGCCCTTGCGGGTGAGCTTGCCCACCAGCCGGGCGACCGCCACCGTGGCGGCGTCGAACGGGGTGAGCTCGAACGCGCCGAACGGCCCGTTCCACACCACCGTCTTCGCCGCGTCGAGCTTCTGCTCCACCACGGCCACCGTCTCCGGTCCGGCGTCGAGGATCATCTCGTCGTCGGCCACGTCGTCCACGCTGACCACGCGGTGCGCCGCGTTGGCCTTGAACTCCTTGGCCACCACCGCATCCACCGGCAGCACGATCTCGCAGCCGGCCGCCTTGGCCTTCTCCAGGATCTCGCGGGCGGTGCCGAGCATCTCGTGCTCGCACAGCGACTTGCCCACCTTCTTGCCGAGAGCGGCGAGGAAGGTGTTGGCCATGCCGCCGCCGATGACCAGAATGTCCACCTTGCGCACGAGGTTCCCGAGGAGCTCGAGCTTGGTGGACACCTTGGAGCCGCCCACCACCGCGAGCACCGGACGGGCCGGCGCCTCGAGGGCCTTGGTGAGGGCCGAGATCTCGCTTTCCATGGAGCGGCCGGCATAGGCCGGCAGCTTGCGGGCGAGACCCTCGGTGGAGGCGTGGGCGCGGTGGGCGGTGGAGAAGGCGTCGTTCACGTAGACGTCGCCGAGGGACGCGAGGGCCTCGATGAAGTCCGGCGCGTTCTTTTCCTCGCCCGCATGGAAGCGGGTGTTCTCCAGCACGATCACCCCGCCGGCGTTGAGGCCGGAGATGGCGCCGGCCGCGGCCTCGCCGACACAATCGTCGGCGAACGCGACCGTCTGGCCGAGCTGGCCCTCCAGCGCCTTGGCGACGGGCGCCAGGGACTGGCTCTCGTCCCGGCCCTTGGGCCGGCCGAAGTGGGCGAGCAGGACCACCTTGCCGCCCTTTCCGGTGATGTCCCGGATGGTGGGCAGGATGGCCTTGAGGCGGGTGGCGTCGGTGACGCGCCCGCCTTCCATGGGAACGTTGAGGTCCACGCGGACAAGCACGCGCTTGTCCGCGAGATCGGCCTCATCGAGGGTGCGGAAGGCGATCATGATGGCGCCCCCTTTGCCCGGTCAGCCCAGCTTGCCCATGGCGACAGCAGTGTCGGCCATGCGGTTCGAGAAGCCCCACTCGTTATCGTACCACGACAGCACGCGCACGAGCGTGCCCTCGAGCACCTTCGTCTGGTCGAGATGGAAGGTGGAGGAGTGCGGGTCGTGGTTGAAGTCGATGGAGACGTTCGGCTGGTCGGTGGTGCCGAGGATGCCCTTCAGCGGACCGGCCGCGGCGGCGAGGATGGCCGCGTTGATCTCGTCCTTCGAGGTGGCGCGCTTGGCGATGAACTTGAAGTCCACCACCGAGACGTTCGGGGTCGGCACGCGGATGGACGTGCCGTCCAGCTTGCCGTTCAGCTCGGGGAGCACGAGGCCCACCGCCTTGGCGGCGCCGGTGGAGGTCGGGATCATGGACATGGCCGCGGCGCGGGCGCGGTACAGGTCCTTGTGCATGGTGTCCAGCGTGGGCTGGTCGCCGGTGTAGGCGTGGATGGTGGTCATGAAGCCCTTTTCGATGCCGACCGCATCGTTGAGGACCTTGGCCACTGGGGCGAGGCAGTTGGTGGTGCACGAGGCGTTGGACACCACCAGGTGCTCGGCGGTGAGCTTGGCGTGGTTGACGCCGTACACCACGGTCAGGTCGGCGCCGTCGGCGGGGGCCGAGACCAGCACGCGCTTGGCGCCGGCGGCGAGATGCGCCGAGGCCTTGTCCTTGGACGTGAAGATGCCCGTGCACTCGAGCGCGATGTCCACGCCGAGCTCCTTGTGGGGCAGCTCGGCCGGGTTGCGCACGGCGGTCACCTTGATGGGGCCGCGGCCCACGTCGATGGTGTCACCGGCCACCTTCACCTCACCGGGGAAGCGGCCGTGCACGCTGTCGAAGCGGAACAGGTGGGCGTTGGTCTCCACCGGGCCGAGATCGTTGATCGCCACCACCTCGATGTCGGTCCGGCCCGATTCGATGATGGCGCGCAGCACGTTACGCCCGATGCGACCGAAACCGTTGATGGCCACCTTGACGCTCATAATGGGTCCTCCATGAGCCGGCTTGAAGCCCGGCCTCTCCGAATCTGCATTCCGCGGCCGCGGCGAACTCCGCGGCCCGGCTTCCTCGCGCCCGCCGTGCGCCTGTGATCAGGCCTGCCGGAGCTGTTCGAGGGCCTTGCCCACGACTGCTTCCGGCGTGATTCCGAAATGGGCGAAGAGATCCTTTCCTGGCGCGCTGGCGCCGAACGAGGTCATTCCCACAAAGGCGGCATCCGAGCCGACGATGCCGTCCCACCCCATGCGGATGGCGGCCTCGACGGCCACCTTCGCCGGGGCATCCCCGATCACCTGCGCCCGCTCTGCGGCGGGCCTTTCGAGGAACAGCTCGAACGAGGGTATGGAGACGACGCGGGTGGGCACACCCTGCGCCTCCAGAAGCTTGGCGGCCGCAACCGCGAGCGAGACTTCCGAGCCGGTGGCGAACAGGCTCGCCTGCGCCTTGCCGGAAGCCGCGACGATCTCGTAGGCGCCGCCGGCCGAGCGGTTCTCGGCGGTGGCGTCGGTGCGCAGCAGCGGCAGGTTCTGCCGCGACAGGATCAGCGCCGAGGGACGGTCCTTCGCCTCAAGGGCGATCTGCCAGCACTCGGCGGTCTCCACCGTGTCGGCGGGGCGCAGAACCAAGAGGCCCGGAATGGCGCGCAGGGCGGCCAGATGCTCCACCGGCTGGTGGGTCGGGCCGTCCTCGCCGAGGCCGATGGAATCATGGGTGAGCACGTGGATCACCCGCTCGCCCATCAGCGCCGCGAGGCGGATGGAGGGGCGGCAGTAATCGGAGAACACCAGGAAGCCGCCGGAGAAGGGGATGAGGCCCCTGTGCAGGGCGATGCCGTTCATGGCCGCGGCCATGCCGTGCTCGCGCACGCCCCAATGGACGAACGAGCCGGAGAAGTCGTCCGGCGTGATCGCCTTGGCGCCCTTCGCCTTGGTGTTGTTGGAGCCGGTGAGGTCGGCCGAGCCGCCCACCATCTCCGGCACCGCCTGGGTGACGACGTCGAGCACCAGCTCGGACGACTTGCGGGTGGCGACGGCGCCGCCATCGGCGACCGCCTTGGCCTTGGCGGCGACGATGGCGCCTTCCAGCGCCTCCGGCAGGGTGCCGGCCATGCGGCGCGTGAACTCGGCGCGATCGGCCTCGGGCAGGGCCGCGAGCCGCTTCTCCCATGCCGTGCGGGCCTCGGTGCCGGCGGCACCGGCGGCGCGCCAGCTCTCCAGCACATCGGCCGGGATCTCGAACGGCGCGGCCTCCCAGCCGAGCGCGGCGCGGGTGGCGGCGATCTCCTCGGCGCCGAGCGGCGAGCCGTGCACCTTCTCCGAGCCGGCCTTCTTGGGCGAGCCGAAGCCGATGGTGGTGCGGCAGGCGATCAGGGTCGGCCGGTCGGAGGCCTTGGCGGCCTTCAGCGCGGCGAGGATCGCCTCGGGATCGTGCCCGTCGATGCGGGTGGTGGCCCAGCCGGACGCCGCGAACCGGGCGAGCTGGTCGGTGGAGCCGGAGATGGAGGTGGCGCCGTCGATGGAGATGCCGTTGTCATCCCACATCACGATCAGCTTGTTCAGCTTGAGGTGGCCGGCGAGGTCCGCCGCCTCCTGGCTGATGCCTTCCATGAGGTCGCCGTCGGAGGCGAGCACGTAGGTGTGATGGTCCACCACGTCCTTGCCGAAGCGGGCGGCGAGCGCACGCTCGGCCATGGCCATGCCCACGGCGGTGGCGATGCCCTGCCCGAGCGGGCCGGTGGTGGTCTCGATGCCTTCGGTGACGAAATTCTCGGGGTGTCCCGGCGTGCGCGAGCCGAGCTTGCGGAACGACTTGATGTCGTCGATGCTCACGCTGCGGAAGCCGGCAAGATGCAGCACCGCATAGAGCAGCATGGAGCCGTGGCCGGCGGAGAGCACGAACCGGTCGCGGTCCGGCCAGGCCGGGTTCGCGGGGTCATACTTCAGCACCTGGGTGAACAGCACGGTGGCGATGTCCGCCGCCCCCATCGGAAGGCCAGGATGGCCGCTGTTCGCGGCTTCCACCGCGTCCACCGCGAGGAAGCGGATGGCGTTGGCGAGGCGATCGTGGGGCGTGCGGCTCAGCATGAATTCTGTTTCTCCCGCGCCGGATTCCGGCACGCGCCGCCCGCAAGAGACACCCTCGTGCAGTGGCAGACCCCGCAGGGTGCAGAACCCCTGGGTCACGCGGCCTATGGCGGGCCGCCTTGTACCAAGGCTCGCAGGGCTGTCAAACCTGCCCGCTCCACGAACGTCAAGTCGCTGCGGGTAAAGCGCCCCGCGCTGCATCGTCGCGGGTGCAGCAAAAGTGCTGCGCTGCGTCATTCGCACATGCAGCATAACGGGCGAGCGATCTTCCCTGCCGCCTGCGATTGTGTTGACAATCCCGGGATGGCTGGCGCCGCGCCGCCCGACTCGGCTAGAGTTTGCCAATGTATGCGCTGAAGCAACGCCCCCCGCTGCAGGACGCCCCCATCGAGGCGGCCACCAAGCGCCTGCATGCGGCGCTCGATTCCCTCACCGACGCGCTGGACCGCCGCCGCGAGGCCGATCGCCACCAGGAGGCGCTGATGGCCCAGCTCCACGCCATGGGCAACGACCGCGCCCGGCTCGCGGCCGAGCTCGACCTCGCCAGGTCCGACGCCGCCGAGGTGGAGGAGGTGGGCCGCGAGATCATCCGCCGCCTCGACGTGGCCATGAGCACCATCCGCGACGTGCTCGCGACCCACGGCGGCTGACAGCCATGCCCCACGTCTCCGTCACCATCGCCGGCCGGCAGTACAGGATGGCGTGCGACGAGGGGCAGGAAGAGCACCTCATCCGCCTCGCCCACGACATCGACAGCCGCATCTCCCAGCTGCGCGGCGCTTTCGGCGAGATCGGCGACCAGCGCCTCGTGGTGATGACCGCCATCACCATCGCCGACGAGCTGGCCGAGGCACGCTCCCGCATCCGGGCGCTGGAAAGCGACATCGAGAGCCAGCGGGACGCCCGCGCCTCCGCCATCGCGCGCATCGAGGCCAGCGAGGAGGAGGTGGCGCGCACCATCGATTCCGTGGCCGAGCGCATCGAGCAGCTGGTGGCGCAGCTCGGCCCCAAGGAGCGCGGCACCATCGGCATGGGCTGAGGCGCGCGGCTGCAATTGGCGGCCGCCATCCACAGGCCGGGGGCTGGCGCCGGGGGCGGTTCCTCCCTACATTGGTCGAGCGGGGCTGCGGGGCTCGTTAGGAGACATTTCCCCGGGGCCTTATCGATCCTTAAGGGAGCTGTCCCTGACCTTGCCTCCGGGCTCGGACACATGGCGCCCACCTACGTTGTAGGTTTCCCGGGATCGACCTCCGACGGCTTTTGTGGCTCCGCACGTCTTTCGTCCCGTCCCCACCGGCCCCTCCATGGACATCGCGGCGGAAAAGAAGCGCCTGCGCGCGCTGGCGCTGGAGCGCCGGGCGGCCATGGGCGCCGATGCCCGCGCCGAGGCTGCCGCCCGCGCGGCGGGGATGGCGCGCGCCGCGCTGCTGGCCGACGGACCTGTCACCGGCCGCACCATCGCCCTGTTCGCCCCCTTCCGCGACGAGATCGACACCGCTCCCCTGGCCAACCTGCTGCGCGCCGCGGAGGCGCGCCTCGCCCTGCCGGTCATCCTCGGTCGCGACCGTCCGCTGCTGTTCCGCGAATGGGAGCTGGGGGCACCCCTCACGCCTGCGGGCGCCTACCGCATCCCCGAGCCCGGGCCCGAGGCTCCGGAGGTGGCGCCGGACATCCTGTTCGTTCCGCTGGCGGCATTCGACGCGCGCGGCTTCCGCATCGGCTATGGCGCCGGCTTCTATGACCGCACCCTCGCCCTGCTGCGCGCGCGGGGTCCGGTGCGCGCCCTCGGCTTTGCCTTCGCCTGCCAGCAGGTCGATCACGTTCCCGCGGAGCCCCATGACGAAGCGGTCGACATGATGGTAACGGAGGCTGAAGCCTGGGCCACGCGCCCCCTCCCCTGATCCCGGCCGCGTCCGGCCCCATGGAATCCGCCCATGCGTATGCTTTTCCTCGGTGATGTCGTCGGCCGCCCCGGACGGGAAATCGTCATCTCCCGCCTGCCCGAGCTGGTGGCGCGCTGGTCGCTCGATCTGGTGGTGGTGAACGGCGAGAATGCCGCCGGCGGCTTCGGCATCACCGAGGCGATCTACACCGAGCTCATGGAAGCCGGCGCCGACGCGGTGACGCTCGGCAACCACGCCTTCGACCAGCGCGACGCCCTCGTCTTCATCGAGCGGGCCCCGGCGCTGGTGCGGCCCATGAACTATCCTCCCGGCACGCCCGGCCGCGGCGCGGCGCTGGTGGAGGCGAAGAACGGCGCCCGGGTGCTGGTGCTGAACGTGATGGGCCGCATCTTCATGGACCCGCTGGACGACCCCTTCGCCGCACTGGACCGCGCGCTGGAGGGCGCCGCGCTGGGCGAGATGGTGGACGCGGTGGTGGTGGACGTGCATGCCGAGACCACCAGCGAGAAGCAGGCCATCGGCCATTACTGCGACGGCCGCGCCACGCTGGTGGTTGGCACCCACACCCATGTGCCCACCGCCGACCACCGCATCCTGCCCGGCGGCACCGCCTACATGACCGATGCCGGCATGTGCGGCGCCTATGACGGCGTGATCGGCATGGACAAGGAGGAGCCGCTGCGGCGCTTCACCCGCAAGCTCGCCTCCGGCCGGTTCGAGCCGGCGACGGGTCCCGGCACGCTCTCCGGCGTCGCGGTGGAGACCGACGACCGCACCGGCCTTGCCGTGAAGGTCGCCGCCGTGCGCCTCGGCGCCGGGCTGGAGGAAACGCTCCCGTCGTTCTGGGTGTGACGGGCGGCAGGCCGCCGGCCAGGAGCCCGCGCCCGGCTCCGCCGCGGTGCGGATAGGGATAAGAGCCGCAGGGCGGCGCTGTGGCCGCTTCGGCGGCGTGGGCGCCCGCGGCAAAACCGTCCGCCGCCGCGCCCGACGGGCCTGGACGACGGGCACGGGTGCCGGAACCGGCTTTGGGGGCCGACCGCCCCCGCGGAATGCAGCAGGGCGGCAGCGACGGCCCCGCCGAGAAGCCGACGCATCCGCGGCGAGATCCCGTGGCGCAGCTGGGCTCGGTCCTGCAGCGACCAGCCCGCTGCTGGCGAGCTTGCGCACTGCGGCCAACGGCGGTGAGCAGGCAAGCTGCGCCGCAGCCCGGGTGGATTGACCCGGACCGGCACACACCGCCTCGCTCCGCTCCCGCAGCGCGCCGCGACATCGCGGGGCCGTGACGAAATCGCGGCTGGCACCGGGTGGCTGTTGACTTTGCGCGCCATGACGGCTTCACCATTTGCGGCAAGATCCGGCCATGACCCGCGCATGGCGAGACACACGGCGACCATGACGACGACGCTCCCTCTCGTGCGGGCCGCAGCGCTCGCGCCGTTCGTCATTCTGCTCCGCGACATGGGGCGGCCGGTGGAGCAACTTCTGATTGACGTTGGGTTAGATCCGACCGTGGTCTCCCGGGAGGACGAGCCGATGCCGCTCCGCGCCGGCATTGCCTTCGTCCGGGCCGCCTGCCGGGCGGAAGGCCCCGATCTGCCGAGCCGCGTCGTCGCCCATGCCGGCGTGGACCGTCTCGGCTTCCTCGGCCTGCTGATCCGCTCGTCACGGACGCCGCGGGAGGCCTTCGAGAAGATCACGCGCGCCTATTCGCACCACGGCTCGCACGAGGTGTTCAGCATCGTGGGCCACGCCGGCGGCGCCACCATCCGCCATGCCTTCCGGGTGCCCGTCGACACCGAGGATCTCGCCAACGTCCAGCAATATTGCGCCGCCCTCATCATCGATGCGACGGGCCTCGCCGGACCGGCCCTGTCCGCCGTGGAGCGGATCGAGCTCACCCCCCATCCCACGGCGGGGCTGGCGCCGCTGGCCGCGCAGTTCGGCAACCGGGTCGTGCCCACCGCCACCGGGGCGACGGTCGTGAGGCTACCCGACGCGGTGCTGGACCGGCCCTATCCCGGCCCGCGCATCCACCTCGGCCCCGTGCCCGAGGGCAGCGCGGTGATCCGGGGCGACGGCACCCTGACGGGATCGATCCTGGCGGTTCTGCCCATGCTGCTGATGCTGGGGCGGGAGCCATCCGTCGCGGCGCTGGCGGACCTCTGCTACATGAGCACCCGCACCCTGCAACGCCGCCTCGCCCAGGAGAGCACCAGCCTGTCGCGGCTGATCGAGGCCGAGCGCGCGCGGGCGGCGGTGGCGGGGCTCACCGCCTCCACGATGCCGATCCAGGACATCGCCGCGCGCATGGGCTACAGCTCCAGCTCCAGCTTCACCCGCGCGGTGCGCCGCTGGACCTCGGCGCCGCCCTCCCGCCTGCGGCGCGGCGGGAACGCGGCCGGACTGAGCTCAGTCGCGCTGCGCCCACCCGGCGACCACGGCAAGGGCGGCCTCCGGCCTTTCCACCGCGATCTCGCGCCGGCCGATGAAGACTGCGCCGGTGTCCCCGTCGAGGGAAATCCAGTCCCCCTCCCCCACCTCGATGGTGCCGATGCGCGCGCGGCGGGCGTTGCCATCCATATCGAGCGCCGCGCAGCCCACCACGCAGACGCGCCCGAGCTGCCGCGCGACCACGGCGGCATGGGCGGTCCGACCACCGACCGTCGTCAGGATACCGGCCGCAAGGGCGAGCCCGGCGATGTCGTCGGTCGCCACGTCCGGGCGCACCAGGATCACGGGCTCGCCCCCCTCGCAGAAGCGGCGCGCGGCCTCGGCATCGAAGGCGATGCGTCCGCTTGCGGTGCCCGGGGAGGCGGGCACCCCGTGCGCCGCCGGCTCTGCCGTGCCGATAAAGCGGCGGGCACCGAGCGCGGCGAGGTCGATGCCCTCCAGCAGTTCGAGCCCCTCGGCCGGCGAGCGCGCCCCTTCGGCGACGAGATCCACCGCGATCCGTAGCGCCGCCAGCGGCGTGCGCTTGGCGGCACGGGTCTGGAGGAAGAACAGCCGCCCCTCCTCGATGGTGAACTCCACGTCCTGCACGTCGCGATAGGCGGCCTCCAGCGCGCGTACGCCGTCCGCCAGCTCGCGCGCCACGGCGGGCATGACGGCGCCCAGCCGTTCCAGCCCCACCGGCTGGCGGCGGCCGGAGACCACATCCTCGCCCTGCGCCTCGAACAGCATGTCGGCATAGAGCTCCGGCGCGCCGCTGGCGGGATCGCGCGAGAAGGCGACGCCGGAGCCGGAGCGGCCGCCGGCATTGCCGAACACCATGGCCTGCACCGTCACGGCGGTGCCCGCCAGTCCCTCCAGATGGTTGAGGCGTCGGTATTCCTGCGCCTTGGGCGCGTCCCACGAGCGGAACACCGACTCCACCGCCGCGCGCAGCTGCTCGGCCGGATCGGACGGGACGACCGCGCCGAAGCGCTCGGACGCCAGGTCGAGATAAAGCCCGCACAGGCGCTCCAGCGCGTCCGGGTCCAGCTCACGGTCGGCGGCCGTGCCCTCCGCCGCCATCAGGGCCCGCAGGGCGGATTCGAACGGTGCCCGCGGCAGGCCGGCCACCACCTCGCAATAGGCCTCCAGGAAGCGCCGGCGGCAGTCCCAGGCGAGGCGCGGATTGCCGTAAAGGCGCATCAGCCCGCGGACGGCCTCGGCGGTGGCGCCCACGTCCAGCACTGTCTCCAGCATGCCCGGCATGGACTTTTCCGCGCCGGACCGCACCGAGACGAGGAGCGGGCGGCGCGCATCGCCGAAGCCACGCCCGGTGACGCGTTCCAGATGGGCGATGCCTTCCGCGAGCAGATGGTCCACCTGCTTCTGCGAACGTTCCGCACCGCACAGGGCGGTGGAGAGCACGAAGGCCGGCGGCACGTTCAGGCCGAGGTCGTGCATCCGCCAGAGCTGGGCGGCCTTGGAGCCGAATTCGCGCGCGGTGAGCGCGGCGGTGTCGCCCTGCGGCCCGATGAAGGCCATGGGACGGGCGGCGGCGCTGTGGGCGGGAAGGTGGCGGGTCACGGCGCGGTCTCCTCCAGCATGCCGGCCCTGAGCGACAGGGCGGCCCGGGCGAGATGATCGGTCCCGGCCTCGATGGCGCGGGCGATCTCGATTGTGGCGGCAAGCTCCTGCGCCGGCGCGGCGTCGCCGAGCGCGGCCGCGAGCACCCGGCGCTGGGCGGCATCGGCGCGGCGCTCGCCCTCGCTGACGGCATCGATGGCCTCCAGCGCGGCGGTGATGTCCTCGCGGCGCCCGGCCGGATCCTCGCTCGCAGCGGCGACGGCCCGGACCAGATCGCTGCAGCAGCCCACGGCAATGCCGGCGAGCTCGGCGAGGGGCGCCGCGGCGGCGCGCTCGCGCGCGGGATGGGCGATGCTGAGCAGAAAGGCCGCCTCCTCCAGCGCGTCGGTCGCGTCCTCCACCTGCTCGGCGGCGGGCAGGAAGCGCCGCCCCCGCCCGAACGGGCCGGACGCGCGGTCGCGTGCGGCGAGCACCTGCGCGTCGCCCTTCTCCTCCAGCCGCTTGGCGCGGGCGCGCAGGGTGGTGCGGGCGGTTTCCGGAAGCGCCTCGGCGCCGTCGAGCGCCTCCGCCACCATGGCCGCCAGCATCCGCGCCGTCCCCAGCTGACGCAGCGCCAGGCCGAGGATCTCCTGCTCGGCCGAGCCGAAGCGATGGGTGAGCTCCGAGCGCACCTCGTCGCGGATGAGCCGCACCGAGCGGCCGCCGGCAAGTCCTTCCGAGGTCAGCCGCAGCACCTCGCCGAGCAGGCTTTCCACAGCCGCGGCGCCGAGCACCCGGTCGAGGCGGGCGCCGTAGGGCACCCGGCCTTCGGCGCTGCGGCGGATGGCGTCGAACACCAGTTCGGCGCCTCCCAGCTCCAGAAAGGCGCGGTGGCCATGTCGCGCCCCCGCGGCGCGGGTCAGGAGACGGATGGCGGCGGGCTTGTCCACGAAGGTCTGCAGCTGCTTGCGGGCCTTGTTCCAGTCGATCAGGAACACGAGCCGCGCGCCGATGCCCTCCAGGAAGGCGTCGAGGGCGGCCTCGTCGGGCGCCGCATAGCTGCCTGTCACCATCAGGAAGCGCCCGGCATCGCCGAGCCCGTCGGCGCTGCGCTCGGCCAGCGGCGTCCATTCGGCATCGAAGCTGCGGAACAGGCCGATGAAGAACTTGGCGCGCGAGCGGTGCACGTCCGTGTAGCTCACGCGTGCGCTGAGCCCTTCGACCGTGACGATGATGACGTGGGCGTCGGTGGTGCCGATGTCGTTCTGCAGCACCAGCCGCGCGCCACTGCGGGTGGCGGTGGTGTCGAGGCCGGGATGGCCGAAGGCGAGGCCGCGCGTGGCGTTGAGCCCGCGCATGAAGGCCTGGATGCGGGGGCGATCGGCGTCGGCGATCGCCAGCGCCCGCGCGCCGTCGATGGTTTCCACCGCGAGGCTGGCGGCCAGCTGGTTGAGCGCCTTGTGCAGGTCCATCACCAGCAGGTGGGCGGTGTCCTGCGCCCCGCGGCGCGCCGATGTGGTGCGCGTGAGCACGCCGTCGTCCACCACGTCGTCCGCCATGCGGCCGAGCGCGGTCCTCAACTCCGTCAGGCGCTGCGTGAACATGCCGGCCGTGGCGAGGCCCGCGGCCGCGAGCGGCTCGGCCATGCAGGCGATGTCATCGAGGATGCCTTCGACGATGCGCCGGGCGCCCGGGGCCGCGACACTGCCGTCGGCCATCGGCCGCGCGCCGCCCACCAGCGCGTCGAGCCCGTCCTCGGCCGCGCCGGCGTCCCGCGCCTCGGCCTCCAGCGGCCGCAGGGGCTGTTGCGGGGCACGGGCATGCGCCGCGGCCTCCTGCAGGGCCGTCATGCGCAGCTTGGCGCGGTCGTTGGCCTTCAGGGCCGCCTCCACCAGCGCCGGCAGCAGCAGCCCGCCTTCGCCGAGCACCTCGACGATCTGCGTCTTCTTCATCGCACCCATCCCTGGCCGCGCGTGTGCCGCGGCCTCCCGAGACCACGCCGGGACGGGGCAGGATCCGCTGCGCAGGCGTTCTGGTTCAACCACTTAAGCCAGAAACCTGACAGCAGCACGACACCGCGCCCCGCCACGTCGCCGCAGGGGCGGGAGGGATTCGGGCTGGGCGTCGACGCAAGACCGCGGTGGGCCGCGGTGATAGGATCGCGCGACGCCGAATGGCGCGCCCGGTGGATCAGGAGGATACGATGGCTCTGAGGACCCTGCTCGTTGCGTCAGCCACGCTGGCCGCGGGACTTTCCGCCGCGATGGCGCAGACGCCCGCCCCCGCCGCGGCTCCGGCGCCCACCGTTGTCACCGGCGCGCTCACCGGAAACGACGGCAGGACCCTCGGCTCGGCGACCGCTACCGGCACCGACCGCGTGACCATCGTGCGCATCCTGCTCACGCCCGGCGCGGTGCCGGCCGGCTGGCACGGCATCCACTTCCACGCGGTGGCGGACTGCTCCGACACCGAGAAGTTCCTTGCCTCCAAGGCGCATGTGAACCACGGCGGCAAGGCGCACGGGCTGCTCAACCCGAACGGCCCGGACGAGGGCGACCTGCCCAACGTCTTCGCCTTCACGGACGGATCGGTCTCGGCCGAGGTGACGAGCCCGGTCGGGCTGACCGGCGCCAACGGGCTGCTGGACCCGGACGGGTTCGCGCTGGTGATCCACGCCAATGCGGACGATCACACCACCCAGCCCATCGGCGGAGCCGGCGCGCGCATCGCCTGCGCCGCCTTCAAGCGCTGAACGGCATCCGGTGCCGACAAGCGGTCGGCCGGGCCGATGCCCGGCCGATCCGGGACGCCGCGCGTCCCGTGCCGGCTGGCAGCGCGGGCCTTACGCCTTCTTCTTTTTCTGCGACAGCAGGTCCGACGCGGTCAGGATGATGAGCGAGACCAGCGCGATCGCGGTCGCGCTCAGCGCGTAGACGATGAGGAAGGGATACCCGAAGAGATAGACCAGGGCCGCGAAGACCACGACCAGGTTACCCATGAAGAAATACTTCGCGTCCGGCAGCCCGTAGATGGCGTCCTTCAGGAACCATCCGACCACCGGGACATGAAGGAACGCACGCGCGGCAGATCGCATGGCGGACCCCATTATCGGCTGTGTGTCATGGCGCTGCAGACATGTTGCAGCGCGGCAGGCACCATGGCGGAACGCCTTCGAGCGATCAAGGATGCGGGTCGTGAGCCGGCAGCGGGCTGTTGTCGCAGCCCGGCACGCAGGCGCAAGCCCGTTCAGCCGACGGCGCGGTCGGAACGCCAGCGGTGCGGCGTGGTGCCGGCGAAGCGGCGGAACACGGTGGTGAAGTGCGCCTGCGTCTGGAAGCCGACCGCAAGCGCGATCTGCACCAGCGGCTCCCGGGTCCGCGCCATCATCTCCTGCGCCTGCTCGATGCGGGCACGGAGCAGAAACTCGTGCGGGCGCAGGCCGGTCGCCACCCGGAACTGGGCGGCGAAGTGCATGCGGCTGAGCCCGGCGGCGTGCGCCATGTCGGCGAGGGTGACGGCCCCGCCCAAATTCTGGTCGATGAAGGCGAGGACGCGCTTGAGGCGCCACGCGACCAGCCCTGACCTCGCCCGTTCCGTCGGCGGCGCCGGCTGTTCGGCCGGCACCGGGGCCGGAACCTTCTTCACCAGCGAGCGCGCCAGCAGGGCGAGGCGCAGCGCATCGGCATAGAGCCCCTCGCCTGCCGTGCCGCGCGCCGCCTCCAGCGCCTGCGCCAGCTGCCGGGCGACGAGATCGTCCGCCGCAACCTCCGGCTGGTCGCTCGACGGCCGGGCCTCGGCGCGCGCGGGGACACCGGGCTCCCGGCGCAGCTGGACCACGAGCGGCGCGCGCTCCCGGCCCAGCAGGCCGGCACCGGCGACGGCGTCCGGATCGGTGAGGGCGGGGCGCCCGTCGACGGACGGGGAAACGTGGACGGACATGCGCAGAACCCCTCGGCGTGATGCCGGCTTTCGGCGGGTCCCTCTCTCTCCTGGCCGGATCGCCCGGCATGGGAGGAAGGAACGCCCCGCTCCGGCGGATGCTTCGAGGATCGGTGCGCGGCGCGCGCTTCTCCATTCTACGTGGGCTTTGCCGGCCCATATGAAATGCCGGGCAACCCATACGTTGGTATGCGTGCCGGCGGCTCCCGCAGTCGCCGGCGGGTCTGCGGCGCGCTTGAGGCGCGGGCCCGATGGCGCGGGGTGCACGAGGCGGCCGCCGGGGCAATCGGTTGCCTGCCGACGCCGCCGTCACCCCGCCCCTCCGGAGGGGGCGACACTCGCGCGGCGACGGGACGCCCGGGGCGGCGCGAGCGGAGATGCAGCACGCGGCCGCGCGAATTTGAAACGCGGCAGTCGTATCCGACAAGACGACGGCCACGCGCAATGATAGCCGGGACCGTACCGTGCGTGCGGCGCCCCTCTGCCGGAGGGCGGGGCTGCGCGTATGATCGCACGATCCAGAACGTGAGGCGCCCATGTATGGCCTGGGAAGCGCATTGTCCGGAGTGCCGGCCGAGAGCCCCGCTGCGCGGCGGGTCGGGGCCGCGCTGGTGGCGGTGCTGTGCCTCGCCATCTTCCTCGTGGACACGCTCTCCCCGCTCGATATGGCGATCGCGGTTCTCTACGTGGTGGTCGTGCTGCTCGCCGCCGGCGTGTTCAAGCGGGCGGGGCTGCTGATCGTCGCGGGGTGCTGCGTCGGCCTCACCGCGCTCAGCTTCACCATCATGCACGGCGACAGCTACAATCTTCCGGCCACCATGCGCGGCTTCGTCAGCATCGCCGCCATCGCGGTGACGACGCTGCTGGTGCTGCGCAACCAGGAGGTCACCGGCTCGCTCCGCGATCAGGCGGCGCTGCTCGATCTCTCCCACGACGCCATCTTCGTCCGCGACACCGCCGATACCATCACCTACTGGAACCGCGGCGCAGCACTGCTCTATGGCTGGTCGCGGGCGGAGGCGACCGGGCAGAAGGCCGGCGCGCTGCTGAAGACCGCGTTTCCCTGCGCCCGGGAGGAGATCGCCACCACGCTGGAGGCGACCGGGCAATGGGAGGGCGAGGTGGTGCACACCACCCGCGACGGCCGCAAGGTCATCTCCATGAGCCGCTGGTCGCTGCAGCGCGACGCCCGCGGGCGTCCCATCGGCACCATGGAGACCAACCACGACATCACCGAACGCAAGCAGGCCGAGGACCAGCTGCACCAGGCACAGGCCGAGCTCGCCCATGTCACGCGGGTGACCACCATGGGCGAGCTCACCGCCTCCATCGCCCACGAGGTCAACCAGCCGCTCGCGGCCGTGGTCACCAACGGGGAGGCCTGCCTGCGCTGGCTGCGCCGGCCGGTGCCGGACATCGCCGAGGCGGAGGGCACCGTGACACGCATGATCGCGAACGCCCGCCGCGCCAGCGAGGTCGTGGCCCGCCTGCGCGCGCTCGCCCGGCGCGGGGAGCCGGACTATCTTCCGCTCCAGGCCGCCGAGCTGGTAGAAGATTGCGTGATGCTGCTGGAGCGGGAGCTCTCGAACCACCGCGTGCAGCTCGATCTCGCCCTCGCGCCCCGCCTGCCCGCCGTCAGGGGCGACCGGGTGCAGCTGCAGCAGGTGCTCATCAATCTCGCGCTCAACGCCATCCAGGCCATGGACGGCGTGCCCGAGCACCGGCGGCGCCTGCGCATCGGCACCGGGAGCGCCGCGGAGGGCGTCGTCGCGCTGTTCGTGGAAGACACCGGGCCGGGCGTCGCGGCCGACCAGCTGGCGGGGCTGTTCACGCCGTTCTTCTCCACCAAGAAGGACGGGATCGGCATCGGCCTGTCGATCTCGCGCTCCATCGTCGAGGCCCACGGGGGCCGGATCGATGCGGCGCCGGGCGCGGCCGGAGGGCTGCGCTTCACATTCACCCTGCCGCTCGCCGGGGATGCCCGCGAGCCGGCCGCCAAGGAAGCCCTGTCGTGACCCTGCGCCCACAAAGCCGCACCGCGCCGCCGCCGAGCGCCCCCGTCGTGATCGTGGTGGACGATGACGCTGACCTGCGCGAAGCGCTGTCCAGCCTGTTCCGCTCCATCGGCCTGGAGGTGGCGCTGTTCTCCTCCGCCGCCGAGCTGCTGGCGGCGACCCTGCCGGACGCGCCGCGCTGCCTCGTGCTCGACATCCGCCTGCCCGGCGTCAGCGGCCTCGACTTCCAAAGCCAGCTGGCCCGCTCCGAGATGGACATGCCGATCATCTTCATGACCGGGCACGGCGACATCCCCATGTCGGTGCGCGCCATGAAGGCCGGCGCGGTGGACTTCCTGACCAAGCCGTTCCGCGACCAGGACATGCTGGACGCCGTCGCCGCCGCCATCGAGATCGACCGCCAGCGTCGCGAGACCCGAGCCGCATCCGCGCGCCTGCGCACCCTTTACGACACCCTGTCGGAGCGGGAGAAGCAGATCATGGCCCTGGTCACCTCCGGGCTCATGAACAAGCAGGTGGCGGCGGAGGTCGGGCTCAGCGAGATCACCGTGAAGATCCACCGTGGCAACGTGATGCGGAAGATGGAAGCCCACTCCCTCGCCGATCTCGTGCGCATGGCCGAGGCGCTCGGCCCCGGCCGTGCGAAAGGATAAGCGCGCAAACGTCTGTATGATTCAGTCCGGCAGGCCGGGGGCCTATTGTTCGGGGCAATCCGGTGCGGCGGCCGATGCCGCAGCCTGCATAGAGGTGTCCTGAAGTGTCTTCCCTTCCGATGATCACGATCATCGACGACGACGAGGCCGTTCGCCTCGCCACCGAAAGCCTCGTCCGCTCGCTCGGGCTCGGCGCGCGTTCCTTCGCCTCGGCCGAGGATTTCCTCGGCTCGGCGGAACGGAAGCGGACGGCCTGCGTCATCACCGATGTCCAGATGCCAGGCATGAGCGGCGTGGAGCTGCATGGCCGGCTGCGCGCCGAGGGCGATCGCGTCCCCCTCATCTTCATCACGGCCTTTCCCGAGGAGCGCATCCGCCGCCAGGTGGACGCGGCGGGGACCTTCGGCTTTCTCGCCAAGCCGTTCGACGGCAATGCCATGATCGACTGCATCGACCGCGCGCTGCGGGCCAGCGGCGCGGCGCGGCCGGACTGAGCCGCTCCCAGCGCCCCGGCCCCGCCCCCCTGATCCCGGTGGAGCACAGGCGCCGGCTCCCCCGGCGCCGGCCTCCCTCCTCCCCTCGCACCATACCGCGGACGTCGCCCGCCGCCGCACGGGCACGCTGGCTCGCCTGCGGGCGCCGCACGGGCTCCCGCGCCCACCGGCGCGCCGGGCGCATGCGTCGATGTCCGGGCCGTGCCGGTGGACTGTCGACATACCCACGTATGAGGACGCCAAACGAGCGCGCGATTCATTCGCGGCCGGCCTGTCCCTACCATCAGCCCCGTTGCCTTTCACCGGCGGCTGCCGCGCCGGACAGCGCGGCTCACCCGCCCTCACCACAAGGACCACTCCCATGGATGCCACTCAGGCCAAGGCCCGTCGCGAAGCGCCCCTGCGCACCCCCACCGATCTGGGCGCGGACGCGACCCGCGACATCGCCGGTGCGCTCACGGTGCTGCTCGCGGACACCTTTGCCCTCTACATCAAGACCAAAAATTTCCACTGGCACATGTCGGGCCCGCACTTCCGCGATTACCATCTTCTGCTGGACGAGCACGGCGACCAGATCTTCGCCACCACCGATGCCATCGCCGAGCGCGCCCGCAAGGTGGGCGGCACCACGCTGCGCTCGGTGGGGCACATCGCCCGCCTCCAGCGCCTGGCCGACAACGACGCCGACTTCGTGACCGCGCAGGACATGCTGGCCGAGCTCTGCGATGACAACAAGCGCCTCGTGACCTACCTGCGCGAGGTCCACGAGGTGTGCGGGACGTACAATGACGTGGCCACCGCCAGCCTGATCGAGACGTGGATCGATGACGCCGAGCGGCGCGTGTGGTTCCTCTATGAGGCCACCCGCAGCCGCTGATCCCTCCGCGCTCCTCCCGCCACCTGCCGCCACCTGCCGCCGGCCCGTGCCGGCGGCTTTTTGGTGCGCGCGCCACGCGCTGCGCCGACCCGTTCTTGCTGCAAGCCCTAGCCGGACAACACGAAAACGCCGGCGACCCCATGGGCCACCGGCGTTTTCAAGGGCACGAAGGTGGGGCGGCTCAGGCGCCCGGCGAGGTCGCGTCCTCGGAGGGACCCCAGTGCGGATCGGGCCGGGAAGCGGGGGCGACCGCCACCGGAGCGCGGGCCGCGGCATGCAGCCTCGGTGCGGGCGCGAAGACGGACGCGAACGGGTTGCCGGGCACACCGGGCCGGGCATCGAAGACGCCGGCATCGGTCCGCATTGCGGAGGGCAAGGCCCTGTCCGCGCGGGCGGTACCCACCACGCCCGCTCCGATGAAGACCAGGGTAGAGACGGTGAGGAACAGCTTGGTTCGTGTATTCATCGGCGCCTCATCAATCGATCAACCGTGTTGGGTCGCATTTTCACTGGACGGCAATTGAACAGATCGCGATGGACGGCAACGCTCGGCGCCACAGCTGGCTCCGGTCGGCTGCGTCTTCCCTGGCCGCCACCGCGGCATGGAGCGAACGGAAGATCAGGGGAGGCCCGGACGACCGCGAAAGCCGTCCGCAGGGGACGTGGCCACCCGCCGTGCAAAGCGGGTGGCCACTGTCACGGCGGCCCGGCGCGATCAGTTCTGGTCGGCGTTCCGGGCGGGACCCCAGTGGGAATTGCCCTCGGCGAACGGGCGCTCGGAGACATAGTAGGGGCCGGGGGTACCGAAGGCGCTCGGGCGGGTCAGCTTCTGCGCCTCGCGGGCGGCGGCAGCGGCAGAGGCCGGCTGCAGGCTCTCCTGCGCGGAAACTGCATACTGCTCCTGGTTCTCCTTCTGGATCTCCGGATCGGCGAAGGCCGCGCCGGCCGAGGCCACGAGGGTGAGGGCGACGCTGGAGGCGAGGATGAAGGTCTTGATGGACATGGCGAACACTCCGTTGTTGATGTCCGAAGAGTATTCACCCGCCTGAAAATCAACAATTCTATGGATGTTTGCCCACCTCATACGCCTCTATACAATAGACATACCAACGTATGGGCGCCGCGCCGGCTAGCGTCCGGTGAAGCGCGGCGGACGCTTCTCGCCGAAGGCGGCCATGCCTTCCTTCTGGTCGGCGGTGGCGAACAGGGCGTGGAACGTGCGCCGCTCGAACAACAGGCCCTCGGCGAGGGAGGTCTCGAACGCGCGGTTCACCGCCTCCTTGATGACCTGCGTGCCGACCCGGGATTTCCCCGCGATGGTCTCGGCGATCGCCTGCGCCTCCGCCAGCAGGTCGGCCGCGGGCACCACGCGCGAGACGAGGCCGAGGCGGTCCGCCTCCGCCGCGTCCATCATCCGGCCGGTCAGGCACAGGTCCATGGCCTTGGCCTTGCCGATGGCCCGCGCCAGCCGCTGGGTGCCGCCGGCGCCGGGCATGACGCCGATCTTCACCTCCGGCAGGCCGAACCGGGCGGTGTCGGCGGCGACGATCAGGTCGCACATCAGCGCCATCTCGCAGCCGCCGCCGAGGGCATAGCCCGCCACCGCCGCCACCATGGGCTTGCGCACCCGCGCGACACCGTCCCAGGAGGCGAGATAGTCGTCGAGGAACGTCTGGGGATAGGAGAGGTCCGCCCCCTCCTTGATGTCCGCGCCGGCGGCGAAGGCACGCTCGGATCCGGTCATGACGATGCAGCCCACCTGCGGATCGGCCGCGAAGCCGGCGAGCGCCTGCAGGATCTCCGCCACCATCTGCGCGTTGAGCGCATTGAGCGCCTGCGGCCGGTGAAGGGTGATCCATCCGACGGCGCCGTCCGCATGGGTGCGGATGAGGTCGAACGCCGGCGACGCGGCGGGCTGAAGGGGCGATGTCATGGGGCCTCCGGCAGGGGCGGACGGACGGCCCGGCATCCGCGCGGACGCCGGACGGGGGCTCAGTACGGCAGCGGCCAGCGGCGCAGCCGCTCCTTCGCCTTCACCGCGAGCCGGGCGAGGCCCGCGGGCTCGATGATGAGGAAGGAGACGATGAGGCCGCCGAAGATCATCAGCTCGAGATTGGCCAAGACGTCCGGCTTCAGCGCCTCGCCGAACAGCACCGCCGCGTTGGCGATGGCCACCGGCAGCAGCACGATGAAGCCCGCCCCGAGGAAGGAGCCGAGGATGGAGCCGAGCCCGCCGATGATGATCATGAACAGGATCTGGAACGAGCGGTGCAGCGAGAACGCCTCGATCTCCACCGTGCCGAGATAGAGGAAGCTCCACATGGCCCCCGCCACCCCGCAATAGAAGCCGGAGAGGGCGAAGGCGGTGAGCTTGGCGCGGGCCGTATCGACGCCCGTCAGCTCCGCCGCGGTCTCGTGGTCGCGCACCGCCACCAGCGCGCGGCCGGCGGAGGACCGCACCAGGTTCTTCGCGAGCAGCGCCAACACCACCACCGTCACGAACGCCACGAGATAGCGCGAGGAGACGGAAGAGAAGGCGTGGCCGAATAAAAAGAGCGTCGGGGTGGATACGACGCCAGAGGGGGTGTTCAGCACCAGCCACGGGATGTGGGTGCAGATCCATTCGATGAAGAACTGGGCCGCCAGCGTCGCCACCGCCACGTAGAAGCCGCGGATGCGCAGGGAGAGGAGGCCGAAGGTGAGCCCCACCGCCGCCGCCACCAGCCCCGCCAGCAGGAAGGAGACCGGGAACGGCATCCACGGCAGGCGGATCACGAGGTTCACCGCCGCATAGGCCCCCACAGCCATGAAGGCGCCCGAGCCCAGCGAGAGCTGGCCGGCATAGCCGGTGAGGATGTTGAGGCCGATGGCGGCGAGCGACAGGATGAGGAACGGCAGCAGGATGGAGCCGAGCCAGTAGGGCCCGGCCACCGCGGGAACGACCAGCGCCCCCGCTGCCACCAGCCCGAGGACGGCCCAGCGGTCCAGCGCCACCGGGAAGATGGCCTGCTCCTGCGCGTAGGTGGTCTTCAGGGATCCGGCGTCACGGTAGAACATGGGTCAGACCCTCGCGATGCGCGCGGCGCCGAACAGGCCGGCGGGGCGGATGAGCAGGACGGCGATGGCGAGCGCGTAGGGGAACCAGTTCTCGATGCCGCCCCCCACCAGCGGGCCGATGTAGATCTCGGCGAGCTTCTCGCTGACGCCGATGACTAGCCCCGCCACGATCGCCCCGGCGATGGAGTTGAACCCGCCGAGGATCATCACCGGCAGCGCCTTCAGCGCCACCAGCGTGAGCGCGAACTGCACCCCGAGCCGCGCGCCCCACACGAGGCCCGCGACCAGCGCGATGAAGCCCGCAGCGCCCCACACCACGGCCCAGATGAAGCCCAGCGGCACGCCGGCCACCTGCGCCGCCTGCGTGTCGTCGGCCACCGCCCGCAGCGCCCGCCCGACCTTGGTGTAGGAGAAGAAGGCGGAGAGCACCGCCACCAGCACCGCCGCCATCACCGCGGCCGACAGGTCGAACTGGGAAATGAGGATGCCGCCGATCTCGATGGGCTCGTCGGGGATGCCGAGATCGAGCCCGCGCACCCGCGTGCCCCAGATCAGCTGGGCGAAGCCCTCGAGGAAGATCGACAGGCCGATGGTCGCCATGAACAGGATCATGTGGTCCTGCCCGATCAGCGGGCGCAGCACCGTGCGCTCGATGGCCACCGCCAGCGCCATCATGGCGGCCAGCGCCAGCAGGAACGCGGCCCACATGGGCAGGCCGAACTCCAGGAAGCCGACGAAGGTCAGCGCCGCGAACAGCACCATGGCGCCCTGGGCGAAGTTGAACACGCCCGAGGCCTTGAAGATGAGCACGAAGCCCAGCGCCACCAGCGTGTACATGACGCCGGAGAGCAGGCCGCCCACCACCACTTCGAGGAAAAACGAGAAATCGCTCATGGTCTTGTCCCTCAGGCGGCCTCGCCCATCGCGGCGGAGCCGAGATAGGCGGCGATGACGTCCGGGTTGGCGCGCACCGCGTCGGGCACGCCATCGGCGATCTTGCGGCCGTAGTTGAGCACCACGACCCGGTCGGAGAGCCCCATCACCACGCCGATGTCGTGCTCGATGATGAGGATGGTGGTGCCGAAGCTCTCGTTGACCCGGCGGATGAAGCCGCACATGTCGCGCTTCTCCTCCTGGGTCATGCCGGCCATGGGCTCGTCGAGCAGCAGGAGGCGCGGCTCGGTGGCGAGGGCGCGGCCCAGCTCCACCCGCTTCTGGATGCCGTAGGGCAGGCTCGCCACCGGCGCCTTGCGCAGGTGCTCCAGCTCCAGGAAGGCGAGGATGCGCTCGGCCGCGGCGCGCTCGCGCTGCTCCTCGGCGGCGGTGGAGGGCAGGCGCAGCAGCTTGCCCACCAGCGACCCGCCGAACCGGGCGGAGCGCCCCACCAGCACGTTGTCGATCACGTTCATGCCCTTGAACAGCGAGACGTGCTGGAACGTGCGGCCGATGCCCGAGCGGGCGGCGAAGGCCGGGCGCATGCGGGCACGCGCCTTGCCGGCGAAGGTGATGGTGCCGGAACGGGGGTGATAGACCCCGTTGATGACGTTGAGCAGCGAGGTCTTGCCCGCGCCGTTGGGGCCGATGATGGAGAGGATCTCGCCCTCGTGCACGGCCAGCGAAACATCGGTGAGCGCCTTCACGCCGCCGAACGCGACGCACACGTCCTGAACGTCCATCAGCAGGCCGCCGCGCGGGCGGGCGGCGCGGGCCTGCACCGTTTCCGCGGCGAGGTGAACCTTGACCGGCGGGGCGTGCCGCACCTCGCCCTCCAGCGTGAGATCGGACGCGGCGAAGCCTTCCGCGGCCACCTCCAGGGCGCGGATGCGGACGCGCCGCAGCAGGGGATCGGCGGCGAGCCGCGCATTCACCCGCTCCACCGCATCGGCCGCCCGGGCATGGACGGCGGCGGCATCCTCCCCTTCGCCGGCCGGCGCCACCGCGAGGCGGGCGAGCAGGCCGGTCTCGCTGCCATCCCCCACATAAGAGACGCATGCCCGGTCGACGCCCGCCTCCCCGCGCAGCAGCGCCTCGACCCGCCGCGCGGGCCCGGCGGGCGCAGCGGCGCGGGAGATGAGGTTGCCGTCCGCGGCAACCCCGGGGTCGGCATCGAGCGGCACGCCCCAGGCGACGAGCCGCGCGGCGCTGCCCGGCTCCAGAATGCCCGATGTGACATAGGCAAGGCGGCAGTGGCTGAGCCCCAGCGCATTGCGCAGCGGCGCGCTGAAGGCGGGTCCCGATCCGGGAGCGCCGGCCTCGGCCGCCTTTGCCAGCAGGCGCACCACCGCTCCGCCGGCGGACAGGCGGCGCCGGGCATCGCGGTCGATCAGCTCGAAGGCCCGTGCCGGCGCGCCGAGGACGGTGGGGGCGACCTCCCTCAGATCGATGGGAAAGCTGGCGGGGCCTTCCACGCAATGCACGCTGCAGCCGGACAGCAGCGGCTGCACCAGGCTGCCGGCGGCATCGGCGATGCCGGAGGGCGGCAGGAAGGCCATCAGCCGGTCAGCCGCGCTCAGCGCCAGGCCGGCGACGGCCGCGCGGCCGCCGGCGAGCAGGCTGCGATGGGTGAGCGGGACCGGATCGGGCGGCCCATCGGCCCCGTCCGTGTGCAGCACCAGCGCCACGCGCCCGGCCTCGGCGGTGGCGGCGCGCCAGGCGAACCAGGAGACGGCCTCCTCCGGCGCGGCATCCGGCGCCGGCCCGAGCTCGTCGAGGCGCAGCAGCGGCGCGCCCGCGCCCGCCGCCGCGCGCCAGACGCGGGCCGCCTCCTCGGTCTCGCACAGCACCAGGGCGGGCGCGGCTTCGGGCGCGCCGAACCGGCGCAGGAATTCCGGCCCGAGCGGCATCACCGCCGCGCCGAGCCCCTGGGCCGCCAGCGCGGCGGCATAAAGCTCCGGCCGGTTTTCCCCGACGGTGGCGAGCAGGCCGTCGCCGGTGAAGCCCGCGCCGTCGAGCAGGCGGGCCATGGCGGCGACGCGGGCCAGATACTCGGCGAAGGTCCAGGTGCGCCAGATGCCTCCGCTCTTGTGGCGGAGCGCCGGGCGGGTGGCATGGCGACGCGCGGCGGCCAGCAGCGCGCCGGGTAGCGTCTCCCCCGCGATGGCCTCGGGATGCGGGACGGCGGGCGCGCCGGGGTCCAGCGTGCGGGGGTCGAAGGTGCGGTTCATGGGCAGTCGTGTCCCTTCGGCCATGGTTGGATCAGGAGAGCCAGCGCGGGCGGCGGCGCACGGCCAGCGCCGCTCCACCCGCCGCTCCGGCGGCATCGAGCCCGAGATAGGACGCGCGGATTTCCGGATCGGCGGCGAGCACCTCCGCCGGGCCCTCGCGCACCACCCGACCGCTTTCCACGAGGTAGCCGTAGGTGGCGTAGCGCAGGGCGACGGCGGCGTTCTGCTCGGCGAGGAGGAAGGTCATGCCCTCCTCCGCGTTGAGCTGCTTCATGATGGAGAAGATCTCCTCCACCAGCAGGGGCGCGAGGCCCATGGAGGGCTCGTCGAGCAGGATCATGCGCGGCCGGGCCATGAGCGCGCGGCCGATGACGCACATCTGCTGCTCGCCACCCGACAGCAGGCCGGCCGGCTGGTGGCGCCGCTCCCTGAGGCGGGGGAAATAGCGGTAGACCAGCTCCAGGCTGTCGGCGACGCCACGGTCGCGGCGGGAGAAGGCGCCGACCTTCAGATTGTCCTCGACGGACAGGGTGCCGAAGGCGTGGCGCCCCTCCATCACCAGCGAGAGGCCGCGCCCGGCGAGGTCGGAGGCATCGAGCCCGTCGATGCGCGCGCCGTCATAGTGGATGGCGCCGCGGGTCACCTCCCCGCGCTCGGCACGCAGCAGGTTGGCGATCGCCTTCATGGTGGTGGTCTTGCCGGCGCCGTTGGCGCCCAGCAGCGCGACGATGCCGCCGCGCGGCACGCTGAGCGTGAGCCCGCGCAGCACCAGCGCGAGCCGGGAATACATCACCTCGATCCCGGCGATGGACAGGAGGGGGCCTTGCTCGCTCACGGGCGGTCTCTCCCTTGCTGGATGTGGCCCGGCCGGCGGGGTGCGCCCCCCGGCATGAGCCGGCGCGCACCCGGAGGGCGGCGCGCCGGCGGGGATGGCTTCAGTTGGTCTCGCTGGCGCAATCGCGCGGCGTGATGCCCTTTTCCCGGGCGTACTGGGCGGCGGAAGCCTCGATGAGCGGGCGCACCATGGACTGGTCGGACTGGATCCAGTCGGAGATCATCACCCACTTGGTGCCGTCCCACTGCTGGAAGCGGATGGCGCCGCCGCCCTCGTGGTCGGCGCAGGTGACCTGGATCTCCGGCATCAGTCCCTCGAGGCCGAGCTCCTTGATGCGGTCCTTCGTCATCACGAGATGCTCGAGGCCCCAGCGCACCTCGTCGCCGGTGAGCGGGCGGTTGCCGAACTTCTTCATGGCGGTGCGCATGGCCTCGGTCACCGTCACGCCGTGCAGCACGCCGCGCACGTAGTAGACCGAGCCGATGCGGTTCTCCTCCACGTTGCCCTGCCCCTTGGCGTAGACGTACTTCTTGATGTCCTCGAACACCGGATAGTTCGGCCCGGTGGCGTGGAACTGGGCGGTGATGAAGCCCTTGGCCGCCTCGCCTGCCGGCGTCACGTCCTCCTCCGATCCGGACCACCACCAGCCGATGATGCGATCGCGCGGGATGCCGGCGCGGGCGGCTTCCTTGATGCCGGTGGGCGTGGCCGCGCCCCAGCCGCGGAACAGCACCCAGTCCGGCCGATACTGGCGCACCTGCAGCCATACCGCGCGCTGGTCGAGGCCGGGCGGGGCGATGGGGAAGGTGGTCACCTCGAAGCCATAGCGCTTGGCCTGCGCGTCGAGGATGGCCTGCGTCTCGCGGCCGGCGGCAAAATCCATCACCACATTGGCGATCTTCTTGCCCCGGAGCTGCTCAAGCCCGCCAGACCGCTCGGCGATGTAGCGGATGGTGGCGGTGTTCTCGCTCCAGTAGTTGGAGATGAGCGGGAAGAAATAGGGAAACACCCGGCCATCGGAGGAATCGGTGCGGCCGTAGCCGATGGTGACGGAGGGGATCTTGTCAGCCGTCATGCGATCGATGAGGGCATAGACGCCGCCGGTGCCGGACGGCGTGAAGGCGGCGGCGCCGGTGGGGCCCTTGGCCTTCTGGCGCTCGTAGCATTCGATCATGCGGTCGGGCTGGTAGCCGGTCTCGCACTCCTCATAGACCAGCTTGACGCCGTTCACGCCGCCGTCGCGGGCGTTCACCAGGGCGAGATAATCCGCATAGGCGCCGTAGATGCCCGAGCCGCCCGGCGCGTAGGGGCCGGTGCGGTAGATGGCGATGGGCACGAACTGCTCCATGGGCGCACCGGCGGCCGGCTGGGCGGCGGCGGGCAGGGCACCCGCCAGCGCGCCGGCAAGAGCCGCGACGCCGAGCGCGCAGGCGCGCGCCACGGCGGGCAGACGTCGTGGGCTGAAGCTTCGAGACATGGCGTCTTCCTCCCGAGGCCGGCACATTTTGGTCCGGCAATTTTTATCGGATGATCCGACCATAAATCGAAGCACGATTTGACGTCAACATCCGCATTGAATACACGAAAAATGGCTATTTATCGTTTATATTCAACATACTGATTGTTTATATCCAACCATTTTGATGCGCTGCAGCGACGATTTTTGGCTTGACCAAATATTTTTGGTCCGACAATTTTAGCCCGACAGAACGAACATTCCCTCGGTGCCCCATGGTCGAAGCCGCTCGCATGCATCCGCCTCCGCCGCCCTCATCGGCGGCAGGGGCGGACCACATCCCAGGCCCGCGCGGGCCGGTCTCCCCGCCGGTCGGCGTCGCGCTCCGCAGCCTCGCCGAGAGCCGCGCGCTGGACTGGGCGGCGGTGGCGGCCCACCTCGCCCGTCACGGGCTGATCCTCGACACCGACTTCACGCCGCGGCAGTTCGCGGGCGGGCTGGCCAATCTCAATTTCCTGGTGCGGCTCAGCGACGGCTGGGCGGTGCTGCGGCGTCCCCCGGACGGGCCGCTGCCGCCCGGCGCGCATGACATGGCGCGCGAGCACCGCATCCTCTCCAACCTGTGGCGCGCGCTGCCGCTGGCGCCGCGCAGCCTGCACCTGTGCGCCGATGCCGATGTCACCGGCGCGCCTTTCCAGCTGCTGGAATTTCGCCCCGGATTCGCGGTGCGGGGCGACAGCCTCGCCCCCCTGCCCGCCACGCCGGAGACCGGCGCCGCGCTCTGCGCCATGCTGGTCGACACTCTGGCCGCCATCCACGCGGTGGACCCGGCGAGCGTCGGGCTCGCCGATCTCGGCCGGCCCGCCGGCTTCTTCGCCCGCACCGCCGCCGGCTGGATCGGCCGGGGCGAGCGGGTGAAGCCGGGCGGGCTCTCCCCCGCCGCCCGCGCCGTCGCCGACTGGCTCGCCGCCGCGCAGGTGCCGGACGCCGAGCGGCCGACGCTGCTGCACAACGACTTCAAGCTCGACAACGTGCTGATCGACCCCGCCACCCGCGCCCCGGTGGCGGTGGTGGACTGGGACATGGGCACGCGCGGCGACCCGCTGTTCGATCTCGCCACCCTGCTCAGCTACTGGACCGAGGCAGGCGATCCGCCCTGCATGCACGAGCTGGCGCAGATGCCCACCGCCCACGCCGGCTTCCTCACCCGCGCCGAGGTGGCCGACGCCTATGCCCGCGCCACCGGCCGCTCGCTGGCGCAGCTGAAGCCCTACCGGGTGCTGACCATGCTCAAGCTGGGCGTGGTGTTCCACCAGCTGCACACCCTGCACCTCAACGGCGAGACCACCGATCCGCGCTACGCCGGCTTCGGCGCGCTGGCGGAGGCGCTGTTCGACTTCACCCTCGACATCGTCAACGACAAGAACTTCTGAAGGCGAGGCCCCATGGATTTTGCGCTTCCCCCGGAACTCGCGGCGCTGGAGGCCCGCACCGCGGCCTTCGTGCGCGACGAGGTGCTGCCGTTCGAGGCGGACGACCGCCGCACCGCCCACGGCCCCACCGATGCCCTGCGTCTCGATCTGGTGGCCAGGGCGCGCGCCGCCGGGCTGCTGAGCCCCCACGTGCCCCGCGAATGGGGCGGCCTCGGCCTCTCGCACCTCGGCAAGGCGGTGGTGTTCGAGGCGGCGGGCTATTCCATGCTCGGCCCCATCGCGCTCGCCATCGCCGCGCCGGACGAGGGCAACATGCACCTTCTCGCCGAGGTGGCGAGCGAGGCGCAGAAGGCCCGCTTCCTCGCCCCCATGGCGGCCGGCGAGACCCGCTCCTGCTTCCTGATGACCGAGCCCCATCCCGGCGCCGGAGCGGACCCCTCGCTGCTGAAGACCACGGCGGTGAAGGATGGCGACAGCTTCGTCATCAACGGCCTGAAATGGCTGATTACCGGGGCCGAGGGAGCCGCCTTCGCCATCATCATGGCCCGCACGATCGTGGACGGTCGCGACGTGGGCGCCACCATGTTCCTCGCCGACCTGCCGGCGGAGGGCGTGCGCATCGTGCGGGCGCTCGACACGCTGGACAGCTCCTTCACCGGCGGCCACGCCGAGGTGGCGCTGGAGAACCTGCGCGTGCCGGCCGCCGACGTGCTCGGCGGTGTCGGCGAAGGGTTCCGCCATGCCCAGGCTCGGCTGGTTCCGGCCCGCCTCACCCACTGCATGCGCTGGCTCGGCGCCGCCCGCCGCGCCCATGACATCGCCACCGGATATGCCGCGCGGCGCGAGGCGTTCGGCGGCACCCTCCTGTCCCACGAGGGCGTCGGGTTCATGCTGGCCGACAATGAGATCGACCTCCACACCACCCGCCTCGCCATCCGCCACGCCGCATGGCTGCTGGACCAGGGCGAGAAGGCGAACGTGGAGAGCTCCATGGTGAAGGTGCTGGCCTCGGAGGCCATCTTCCGCATCGTCGACCGCTCGCTCCAGGTGCTGGGCGGCCTCGGCATGACGCGCGACACGGAGGTGGAGCGCATCTTCCGCGACGTGCGGGGCTTCCGCATCTACGACGGGCCATCCGAGGTGCACCGCTGGAACATCGCCCGCCGCCTCGCGCGCGGCGCGGCGGTCAAGGCCATGCCGGAAGGGAGGGCCGCGTGATGGGCCTCGCCGTCGCCATGCCCCAGTCCGCCCCCGTCGCCGGCCTCGCCGGCAAGGTCGTCATCGTCACCGGCGGCGGGCGGGGCCTCGGCCGCGCCCTGTCGGAGGGCTTCGCCGCCGCCGGCGCCCATGTGGTGCTGACCGGCCGCAGCGCCGCGACGCTGGAGGAAACCACCGCCGCCATCGCCGCGCAGGGCGGATCGGCCGAGGGCATCGCCGCCGACGTCTCCAGCGAGACCGACGTGGACGCTCTGGTCCGCTCCGTCGCCGAACGCCACGGCCGCATCGACGTGCTGGTGAACAACGCGGGGATCAACCCCTGGTACAAGACCGCCGAGGACACGACCCTCGACGAATGGCGGGCGGTGGTGGACACCAACCTCACCGGCGTGTTCCTCGCCGCCCGCGCCGCCGGCCGCGTGATGCTGGCGCAGGGGGAAGGCGCCATCGTCAACGTCAGCTCGGTCGGCGGACGGGTGGGCCTCGCGCGGACCACCGCCTATTGCGCGGCCAAGGGCGGCGTGGAGCTGCTCACCCGCCAGCTGGCGCTGGAATGGGCCGGGCGCGGGGTGCGCGTGAACGCCGTCGGCCCCGGCTACATCGAGACCGACCTGACCGAGGGCCTGCGCCACAATCCCAAGCTCAGCGAGCGCATCAACGGCCGCACCCCCATGGGGCGCATGGCGCGTCCGCAGGAGATCGTCGGCGCCTGCCTGTTCCTCGCCTCGCCCGCGGCCTCCTACATCACCGGCGCCTCGCTGGCGGTGGACGGCGGCTGGACCGCAGCCTGATCCGGAAGCCACACATGAACGCGCTCACCCCCACCGCGACCCCGCTCGCCCTCGCCGGCCTGAAGGTGCTGGACCTCACCCGCCTCCTGCCCGGCGCCTTCTGCTCGCTCATGCTGGCGGACCTCGGCGCCGAGGTGCTGAAGATCGAGCAGCCCGAGGGCGGCGACTACAACCGCACCTTCCCGCCTCTGAACCGCGCCGAATCCGGCTCGTTCCTGCTGCTCAACCGCAACAAGAAGAGCCTGACGCTGAACCTGAAGACCGAGGAAGGCCGCGCCATCCTGCTCAAGCTGGTCGCGGAGGCCGACGTGCTGCTGGAGGGCTTCCGCCCCGGCGTGATGGACCGGCTCGGCCTCGGCTACGAGACGTTGGCGCAGATCAACCCCCGCCTGGTGTTCTGCGCCATCTCCGGCTACGGCCAGGACGGGCCGAGCCGGCTGAAGCCGGGCCATGACCTGAACTACCTCGCCGAGGCCGGCGCGCTGCAGCTGTTCGGCAAGGCCGGAGAAGGACCGATCGTGCCGGGCCTCTCCATCGCCGATGTGGGCGGCGGCTCGCTGATGGCCTCCACCGGCATCCTCGCCGCGCTGCTGGCGCGGGCCACCACCGGGCGCGGCCAGTTCATCGATGTCTCCATGCACGACGGCGCGCTGTCCTGGCTGGTCTATCACGGGGCCGACCACCTGTTCGCGGGCCTGGAGCCGCGGGGCGGCGAGCGGCCGTTCATCGGCCAGGCGCCGTGCTACAACGTCTATGCCTGCGGCGATGGCCGGCACGTGGCGCTCGGCATCATCGAGGAGCATTTCTGGCACCGCTTCTGCGACGCGGTCGGCCTGCCCGAGCTGAAGGACGAGCAATGGCCGGTGGGCGAGCGGGAGGCGGCGCAGAAGCAGGTCCTGGCCGCGCTGTTCGCCCGCAAGCCGCGCGACCAGTGGGTGGCGGAGCTGGAGGCGGCCGACATCCCCTTCGGCCCGGTCCTCTCCATGGCCGAGACCTTCGCCGACCCCCACGTGCGGCACCGGCAGATGCTGCTGTCCATGGAGCACCCGGTGGAAGGCACCATTCCGCAGCTCGGCTTTCCGGTGAAATATTCCGGCACCCCCTGCACCCTGCGCTCCCCGCCGCCCCTGCTGGGCGAGCACAATGCGGAGGTGCTGGAGGGGCTCGGCTACGGGGAAGCGGAGATCGCGGCCCTCAAGGCCGCCAAAGTGATCTGAGCACGGTGAACCGAGACCAAGAGAGCGCAATGCTCCGGGAGGACGCCATGGCCCCGCGTAACAAGCCCCGCAACATGACCGACTATGCCGAGACGGCCCGCACCTTCCGCTGGCAGGTGCCGGAGCGTTTCAACTTCGCCGCCGACGTGGTGGACCGGCTCGCCCGCGAGGCCGACGGGCCGGCCCTCGTCTGGACCAATGCGGAGGGCGAGGAGCGGCGCTTCTCCTTCTCCGACATGTCCCGCCTCACCAGCCGCTTCGCCTCGGCGCTGGCGGCGCGGGGCATCCGCAAGGGCGACCGGGTGCTGGTGATGCTGCCGCGCATCCCGGAGTGGCAGGTTGCCATCGTCGGCTGCCTGAAGCTGGGCGCGGTGCCCATCCCCTCCATCGAGATGCTGACCGCGAAGGACATCGCCTATCGCGTCCGCCATGCCGGCGTGCGCGCGGTGATCGCCCGCGGCGCCCATGCCGCCAAGTTCGCCGACGTGATGGACGAGGTGCCGGTGCGCCTCGCCCTCGGCGGCGCGCCGGGCTTCGAGCCGCTGGAGGCCGCGTTGGACGCCGGCGACCCGGCATTCCCGGCGGCGGAGGTGGCGGCGGACGATCCGGCGATCCTCTACTACACCTCCGGCTCCACCGGGCAGCCCAAGGGCGTGCTGCACGCCTCGCGCGGGCTCTTTAGCTGGCGCGGCTCGGCCATCTACTGGCTGGACCTCGGCCCCGGCGACACCATCTGGTGCACGGCGGACACCGGCTGGAGCAAGGCGGGCACCTCCATCCTGTTCGGTCCGTGGAGCTGCGGCGCGGCGAGCTTCTTCTACGACGGCCCGTTCGACCCCAAGGAGCGCCTGCGCCTGCTGGAGACATACGGCGTCACGGTCTATTGCGCCCCCGGCACCGAGCTGTTCCGGGTGGTGGACGCGGGGGCTGCCGAGCACGACCTCTCGCGCCTGCGCCACACCGTCTCCTCCGGCGAGACGCTGAACCCGGCTGTCGCGGGGCGCTGGGAGGCGGCGACCGGCGTGCCGATCCTCGAGGCCTACGGCCAGACCGAGACGCTGATGACGCTGCTCAACTACCCCTGCGAGCCCACCCGCGAGGGCTCCATGGGCAAGCCGCTGCCGGGGCTCGACATGGCGGTGATCGACGGCGCGGGCAACCGCCTGCCGCCGGGCGCCGAAGGCGACATCGCGGTGCTCACGCCCAACCCGCAGATGATGCTCGGCTATCTGGACGAGCCCGAGCGCACCGCCAACGCCCACGTGGAGGGGCCTGAAGGGCGCTGGTTCGTCACCGGCGACCTCGGCATGATGGATGAGGACGGCTATTTCTACCACCGCGGCCGCAACGACGATGTCATCAATTCGGCCGGCTACCGCATCGGCCCGTCCGAGGTGGAGAATGCCCTGCTGGACCATCCGGCGGTGCAGGAATGCGCGGCGGTGGCGGCGCCCCATGCCGAGCGCGGCGAGATCGTGAAGGCCTTCGTGGTGCTCAGGCGCGGGTTTTGCGGCGACGACGCACTCGCGGCCGCCTTGCAGGATCACGTGAAGCGTGTCACCGCTCCCTACAAGTACCCGCGCGCCATCGAGTTTCTCGACGAGCTGCCGAAGACCATGACCGGGAAGGTGCAGCGCAAGGTGCTGCGCGATCTGGAGAAGGCCCGCGCGGCCGAGAGGAAGGTGCCCGATGTCGCTCGCGCTTGACCCGGTGCAGGTGGAGCCCGCCTTCCGCCTCGTGGCGCGCACCATCGAGGGCAAGATCCTCTCGGGCGAGATCGGGCCGGGAGACCCCCTGCCCTCCGAGGCCGGACTGGCGGAGAAGCTGGGCGTCAACCGCTCCACCATCCGCGAGGCGATCCGGGTGCTGGAGCAGAACGGCTTCGTGAAGCGCGAGGCCGGACGCAAGAAGCTCTACGCCTCCATTCCCCATTCCGGCGACATCTCGCGCCGGCTCACCGCAGCCATGGTGCTGCACCAGGTGACGTTCGAGGAATTGTGGGAGGCCATGTACGCCATCGAGCCGGCGGCCGCCGCTTCCGCCGCGCATCGCAGCGACGCGGATGACCTCGCCGACCTCGAGCGCAACCTTGCCGCCACCCGGGAGGCGCTGCGCGATTCCACCAGCCTCACCGCTCTCGACATCGAGTTCCACGAGCTGGTCGCCCGCGCCACCCGCAACCGTGCCATCCAGATGGCGCGCCTGCCGCTCTCCGAGCTGTTCTACCCGCCGTTCCTGAAGGTGATGTCGCGGCTGAACGCCGGCGAGCGTCTGCTGGTGGCCCACGAGGCCATCTTCGCCGCCATCCGCGACCACGACGAGAAGCAGGCCCGCGAGTGGATGGAAAAGCACATCCTCGACTTCAAGCGCGGCTACGAGCTGGCCAACCTCGACATGGCAACACCCGTGGACATGCCCGGAAAATGAACGCGCCCGTCACCCCGCCCCCTGCCCGCGCCGATGGCGAGGCCATGTCGGCCGCCGAGGCGATCGGCACCCGCCGCTCCATCCGCGCCTTCCTGCCGACACTGGTGCCGGACGAGACCATCGCCCGCATCCTGGAGCTGTCCGCGCGTGCCCCGTCCGGATCGAACATCCAGCCGTGGCAGGTGCTGGTTCTGCGCGGCGCGCCGCTGGAGGCCCTCAAGCAGGAGCTGCACGCCCTCTCCCTCTCCGGCGAGCCGGGCGCGGACGAATACGCCTATTATCCGCTGACCTGGCGGGAGCCCTATCTGGCGCGCCGCCGCAAGGTGGGATGGGATCTTTATGGCGCGCTCGGCATCGCCCGCCGCGACACGGACCGCATGCGCGCCCAGCACGCCCGCAATTTCCTGTTCTTCGACGCGCCGGTGGGGCTGATCTTCACCCTCGACCGGGACATGGAGCGCGGCTCCTGGCTCGATTACGGCATGTTCCTCGAGAACATCATGATCGCCGCGCGCGGATTCGGGCTCGATACCTGCGCGCAGGCGGCGTTCAACTCCTATGGCGCAGTCATCGCCCGGCGCCTTTCGATCCCGCCGACGCAGATGGTGGTGTGCGGCATGGCGCTTGGCCACGCCGACCCCGCCGCGCCGGAGAACAATTTCGCCACCGAGCGCGAGCCGCTGGACCGCTTCGTGCGCTTCGTCGACGCGCTCGCGACCGATCCGGTCGGGTGAAAGCACGTCGTTTCGCGTCGCGCCGCGCCTGAGCGCCGGCGACGCGCCCCCTTGTCCCCCCGCGATGTCAACGCGCACCCACCGGTGCGCGAGCGCGGGCGCATGTCCGCATCCCGAACCCCGAGGAGACCATCATGGAGCTGTCCGGCACCCTCGCCATCGTCACCGGAGCCGCCTCCGGCCTCGGCCACGCCACCGCCCGCAGGCTCGCCGAGCGCGGCGCACGGCTCGCCCTGGTCGACCTCAACGCCGACGGCATGGCCGATCTGGCCCGCGACGCCGGGGCCCTCACGCTCGCCTGCGACGTGGCGGATGCCGCCGCCTCCGAGGCCGCCTTCGCCCGCATCCTCGCCGAGCGCGGGCAGCCGTCCGTTCTGGTGAATTGCGCCGGCATCGCGCCGGGCGCGCGCATCATCGAGACGGAGCAGGCGGGTCCCCTCGCCGAATTCGAGCGCATCGTCCGGATCAACCTCACAGGAACCTACAACTGGCTGCGCCTTGCCGCCGCCGCCATGGCCCGGAACGCTCCCGACGCCGAGGGCGAGCGCGGCGTCATCGTCAACACCGCTTCGGTGGCAGCCTTCGAGGGGCAGATCGGCCAGACCGCCTATGCCGCGGCCAAGGGCGGTGTGGCCTCGCTGACGCTGCCCGCCGCCCGCGAGCTGGCGCGGCACGGCATCCGCGTGGCCGCCATCGCGCCCGGGCTGTTCGGCACGCCCATGGTGGACGCCATGACCGACGAGGTTCAGGCCCGCGTGCGCGACATCATCCCCTTTCCCAAGCGCCCCGGGCGGCCGGACGAATATGCCGAGATGGCGCTCGCCATCATCGCGAACCGCATGGTCAACGGGACGGTCGTGCGGCTGGACGCGGGGCTGCGGATGCAGGCGCGCTGACGGTGCCGCGGACGGTGCTCAGGCGGCCGCGCCCCCGCGGGCGCCGGCGAGGCTTTCCGTCAGGAACTCCACCAGCGGCCGCACGAACTCCGCCTCGGTGCGCTCCTCGCCGAGCAGCACGATCTCCGTCATGGGCAGCGCCGGCCAATGCTCCGGCGCACGCAGCTCGCGCATGTCCGGCCCGATGAAGGAGCGGCCGAGGACGGTGACGCCGAGCCCGCCCGCCACGGCCGCGCGGATTCCGACGAGGCTGGAGGCGGTGCAGGCGGCGAACCACTCCCGCCGCACCCCGTCGAGCGCCTGGATCATCACCTCGCGGTAAGTGCAGGGCGGCGGCAGCAGCACCAGCGGCACCGGTCGGTCGGGGTCCGGCCGATGGTCGATCGAGGCCATCCAGGCCAGCTGCTCGCGCCAGATCACCCGGCCGCGCTGGGCGTTGCCGTCCTTCTTGGCGATCACCGCGTCGATCTGCCCGCCGTCATAGGCGGAAAGCAGCTCGCAGCTGAGCCCGGTGCGCAGCTCCAGATGCAGGCCCGGATACAGGCGCTGGAAGCGCGTGAGCATGCCGGGCAACAGGTTCGGCACGAAATCCTCCGCCACGCCGAGCCGCAGGCTGCCGACCCGCGGCTCCAGCAGCGCGCGGACCGTCACATCGTTCAGCTCCAGCATCCGGCGGGCCATGACCAGCAGCCGCGCGCCATCGTCGGTCAGGGTCAGCGAGCGGCTCGAACGGGTGAAGACGCGACGGCCCAGCACTTCCTCCAGCCGCAGGATCTTCTGGCTGACGGCGGACTGGGAGCGGCCGACCACCTCGGCGGCGGCGGTGAATCCCCCGGTCTCGGCCACCGCCACGAAGGCCCTGAGCAGATCCATGTCGAGGTCCGGGTAGCGCATATCGATCATTAGCCATTCTGCTGGATCGAATTAGAACTATGCGTTTGGCTTCTTGCTGACAAGCCCGCAGGGTGGCGCCGTCCCGATGCGGAGGCTGCGATGCGCGCCCAGATGCTGACGGCCCATGGCGGGCCGGAGAATTTCGTCCTCGCCGAGGTGCCCCGGCCCGAGCCCGGACCGGGTGAGGTGCTGGTGCGGCTCGCCGCGACCTCGGTGAATCCGGTGGACCTGAAGATCCGCGGCGGGCTGCCCATCGGCCCGGCCCTGCCCGCCATCCTCGGCTCGGACGTCGCCGGCACCGTGGAGACGACGGGCCCGGACGTGGAGGGCCTGCGGCCGGGCGATGCGGTGTTCGGCTGCGCCGGCGGCGTGCGCGGCCTCGGCGGAACGCTGGCGGACTTCATCGTCGCCGACGCCCGGCTTCTCGCGCACAAGCCGGCCAGCCTCTCCATGCGCGAGGCCGCCGCCCTGCCGCTGGTTTCCATCACCGCGATGGAGGCGCTGGCGCGCACCGCGGCCGGCCCCGGCGACCATGTGCTGGTGCATGGCGGCACCGGCGGCGTCGGCCATGTGGCGGTCCAGCTCGCGCGGGCCCGGGGGGCGCAGGTGGCGGCCACGGTCTCGACCATGGCGTCGGCGGAGCTCGTCCGGACCCTCGGCGCCACGGCCGCCATCCTCTATCCGCGGGAGGAGGTCGCCGAGTATGTGGGCCGGCTGACCGCCGGGCGCGGCTTCGACGTGGTGATCGACACGGTGGGCGGCGCCAACCTCGACCGCTCGTTCGCCGCCGCGGCGCTGAACGGACGGGTGGCCGCCACCGCCACGCGCTCCACGCACGACCTGTCCCCGCTGCACGCCAAGGGACTGTCGCTGCACGTGGTCTTCATGCTGATCCCGATGCTGCACGACATCGGCCGCGCGCGGCACGGGGCGCTGCTGACCGAGCTCGCGGGGCTCGTCGACCGCGGCCTCGTGCGCCCGCTGGTCGATCCCACCCGCTTCACCCTCGAGACCGCGCCCGACGCCCACCGGCATCTGGAAGCCGGCAAGGCGATGGGCAAGGTTGTCATCGACATCGCCTGAGCCCTGCCCCTCCTCCCCCTCCCCTTGCCCGAGGTCTCCCCATGAAAGCCGTCGGCTTCCACTCGCCCCGTCCCATCGACGACCCCGCATCGCTGGTGGACCTGGACCTGCCGATGCCGGAGCTGCGCCCGCGCGACCTGCTGGTGCGGATCGAGGCCATCTCGGTGAACCCGGTGGACGTGAAGGTGCGCGCCAGCGCCACGCCGCCGGAGGGCAGCGCCCGCATCCTCGGCTATGACGCCGCCGGCGTGGTGGAGGCAATCGGCCCCGAGGTGACGCTGTTCCGGCCGGGCGATGCGGTGGCCTATGCCGGCACCATCGACCGGCCCGGCACCTGCGCGCAGTATCACGCCGTGGACGAGCGCATCGTTGGCCGCCGCCCGGCGCGCCTGAGCCCCGCCGAGGCGGCGGCCCTGCCCCTCACCGCCATCACGGCGTGGGAGCTGCTGTTCGACCGGCTGAAGGTGCCCTACGGCGTCAAGGCGGCGGCGGGGGCGCTGCTGATCGTGAACGGCGCCGGCGGCGTCGGCTCCATCCTCACCCAGCTCGCCCGTCGCCTGACCGGCCTGCGGGTGATCGCCACCGCCTCGCGGCCGGAAAGCATCGCCTGGTGCCGGCAGATGGGCGCGCACGACACCATCGACCACCGCCAGCCGCTGGACGAGGCGCTGGGCGCCATCGGCATTCGCGAGGTGCAGTATGTGGCGAGCCTCACCGCCACCGATCATCATCTGCCGGCCATCACCCGCGCCCTTGCACCTCAGGGTGCGCTGGCGCTGATCGATGATCCGCAGACGCTGGACATCGTGCCCCTCAAGCGCAAGAGCCTCTCGGTGCATTGGGAGCTGATGTTCACCCGCCCGCTCTACGGCACGCCGGACATGATCCGCCAGCACCGGCTGCTGAACGAGGTGGCCGATCTGGTGGATGCCGGGGTGCTGCGCTCCACCCTGCGGGAGACCCTCGGCACCATCAATGCCGCCAACCTGCGCCGCGCCCACGCGATCATCGAAAGCGGCCGCAGCATCGGCAAGGTGGTGCTGGAGGGCTTCTGAGGCCGGGAGGCCCGGCAGGAATGCGGCACCTGATGCCGGTCACGGCGAATGCGCCAGGTCTGGGGCGAATATCGTCGCCGGGCCGGACACGCACGCGTCGGGTGGGCGGCGCGCGGCGCCGTGGGGTCGGCCGCGTGCAGAAGCGGGGGCACGGAGGCGGCTCGACGAGGCCGGTCATGCCAACAGCCCCGGCTTGCCGGCAACGGCATGTCGGCAACCGCATGTCGGCACCTGCACCCCGGCGCGCGGTCAGCCCGCCGCCCGCGCCACCCGCAGGGCGACCTCCACATCCTCGAGAATGCGCCGCAGCTCCAGGTCCACCCGGCGTTCGAAGGCGAAGGCGGTGTCGGCCTCCAGTCCGGCGTCCTCGTGGGCATCATGGAAGCTCAGCTGCTGGCTCACCGCTTCCACCATGGCCGCATGGCGCCCTTCGTCCCGCGCCAGCAGGGTGGAGAGAAGCACCAGCATCTGTCGATGAGCCGCGACACAGGCATCCAGTTCCATCGGATCGCGCGGCGAGGCGTCGGGGCGGGTCATGGCAGGTTCCTCCTTCAGGTATGGAGCGCGGCCAGCGGGCCACCTTTGCGGTGGCGCGCCGAGACCGGACGGCCAGCTCGGAGCCTCGCGGGCGGCCGGAGACGGCCAGCCCCGGTGCCCCGCCGCCGGCCGAGCGGCGCGTCCATGTGGCCCTCAGACCCGCGCAAGATCCGCGTGCAGGCAACCCCGCCAAGGCCCCGACCGTTCCGTCCGGCGCCCGCCTGTGAACAGGGGACCAACCGTGCCGGCGGCCCGATGGTCCGCTCGGGCTCTGCGCCAACGGCTTTCCCTTCCGCCACCTCATCCCGCGCGCAGCCTCGGTGCGTTCCTTCGGCACCCCCGATTCGCAACGGCGCCCCGCCGGCAGCTCCGGAGCGGGCGCCGGCTTTCCCCTTCCCGCCCCCCGGGGCCGGCGCACCCGATGAGCCGGCGCAACCCCATGCGGTTCGGGTGCCCGACGCAGCGCGCCACGTCCCGCGGTCAGCCCCTTTTTCCGGTGTCGATCCCGCCGCTGCGGAGCCCGTCATCCCCAGCCCATTGACCGACGTGATGCAAAGCCCCTTGCACCCGCCCCCTGCATGTGGCAGAGGAGGCCGCCTGACGACGGCATAACCGTCGCCTTCCGGGCCGGCGGATCTTTCGCCCCCGTTTGGCACGCTGCGGTAGCTCAGTGGTAGAGCACTCCCTTGGTAAGGGAGAGGTCGAGAGTTCAATCCTCTCTCGCAGCACCATTCCAGTTCACGAATGTCAAAGACGGCTGGCAAGCTCCAAGGCGTGATGCAGCGCGTGCTGCGGTCTTGGCGGGCAATCCCCGATGAGCCGGCGCGACATCCGGGGATGTCTTGCCGAGGCGGTCGCGGACGTTGCCGGTGGACGGGCCGGAGAAACTCCGGCAGATCATCGGCAAGCGGGACAATCTGAAGAGCCTCGGCGCCCTCATGCTCACCCTTCCCAACCAGTTCTCCCGGGCGCAGGCCGGTCGGGCGCGCAGGGACACCGGCCGGATGGCGCCGTCCCCCCATCGGGGGCTGGACGCGGCGGGCCTGTGGGAGATGCCCCGGCGCGCGCCCGGTATCGCGCAGGCCCTCGCAGACAGCTGCAACGAGCGCAGGCGGGTTGCGGCGCAGCCGGAGGAGCGGCCGGCGCCCGGCGCGGCCGGGCGGTGAGCGGGCCGGCTCCCGTGGGCGCAGAGGGAGCGGCAGGCGCCGGCCGCGGGCGTGTCATCGCCGGCCTCGGGATGGTGCAGATCCTGACCTGGGGGTCGTCCTTCTATCTGCTCGCTGTGCTTGCCCCTTCCATCGCGCAGGATACCGGCTGGACGCTGCAAGCCATCATGGGGAGCCTCTCGCTCGGGCTTCTGGTGGCGGGGCTGCTGTCGCCGAAGGTGGGGGCGCTGATCGACGCCCGCGGCGGGCGGCCGGTGCTGCTGGGCGGATGCACGCTGCTCGCCCTCGGGCTCTGCGTCATCGCGCTTGCGCCCGGCCTGCCCGTGTTCGCCCTCGGCTGGTGCATCGCCGGCGCGGGAATGGCGGCGAGCCTCTACGATGCGGCCTTCGCCACGCTGGGGCGCCTTTATGGGGCTGCGGCGCGCCGGCCGATCACTTTGCTGACCCTCTGGGGCGGCTTCGCCAGCACCGTGTGCTGGCCGATCTCGGCTTTCCTCGATGCCCATCTCGGCTGGCGCGGCGCCTGCCTCGCCTATGCCGCCATCCAGGCCTTCGCCTGCGTGCCCCTGCTGATGGCATCCGTTCCCGCCGCCCCGGCGGGACGCGCGGACGGCGCCCCCCGGACGCGTCCGCCGGTTGCGCTCCACGGGCGCGAGCGCACCGCGTTCCTTCTGCTCGCCGGCATCGTGACGCTCGCCGGCACCATCGCGTCCACCATGTCGGTCCAGGTGCTGGCGCTGCTCCAGGCGCGCGGCCTTGGTCTGGCCGAGGCCGTGGCGGCGGGCGCGCTGATCGGGCCCGCGCAGGTTTTCGCGCGCGTCATCGAGCAGCTGAGCGGCGGACGCCACCACCCGCTGTGGACGATGAGCTGGGCGGTTGGGCTGATCGGCATCGGCCTCATCCTGCTCGCTGCCGGCTTTCCGCTGGTGGCGGCGGCGCTTGTGGCCTATGGCGCCGGCAATGGCATCTTTTCCATCGCCAAGGGGACGGTGCCGCTCGCCCTGTTCGGGGCGCCGAGCTATCCGGCGCTGGCGGGGCGCCTTGCCCGTCCGGCGCTTCTGGCGCAGGCCCTCGCCCCGCTCGGCGCGGCATATCTCCTCTCCATGGGTGGGCCCGCCGCCGTACTCGGCGCGCTGGTGGCGCTGTGGCTGGGAGCGGCGGCCCTGCTTGGCGTCCTCTGGCGGGCGCGGTGAGCGCGCCGGAGGCTGCCCTCGCGCTGACGGGTGGCAGCTTCGGCGTCCTGCCGCAACGACGCGCGTCCCGCTCCCGGCCGTGTGCCGCGGGCGAAAGCCGCCGCTGCCATCACGCGTAACGCAGCGGCACGGCGGTCGTATATTTGAGCTCCTCCATGGAGATGAACGAGGTCACGTCGGTAAAATCCACCTGGCTGATCATTTTCTTGTAGACGGCGTCATAGACCTCGACGCTCGGCACCACGAGGCGCAGGAGATAGTCCATGTCGCCGGTGAGGCGGTAGGCCTCGACGATCTCGGGAATGTCCTGGATCACCTTCCGGAACGCATCGAGCCACGCCATGGAATGGCGTGAGGTGCGCACGCCGACGAACACCGTCATGGCCACATTGGTCTTGCGCCGGTCGATCAGCGCGACCCGCCGGGCGATCAGCCCATCCTCTTCCAGCGCCTTGATGCGCCGCCAGCAGGCCGAGGTGGACAGGCCCACCCGCTCGGCCAGATCCGCCACCGGAAGCGTGGTGTCCTCCTGGAGGGTCTCGAGGATTCGTTTGTCGCGAATGTCCAGCATGGTGCCCCGTGTTTGTCTGAAGATCCGGAATATCGGAAAATTTTCTCTTCATACTGGCTATTTTCGCAATCAGATTGCAAACAATCATTGCCGGACGCCGAAGAACGCGCACAGCCTCCGCGCCAGGGCCTTTACAGTTGCCGGGACATTCACTGAGGGAGATGTCCTGTGTCCCGGACAATCGGACTGATCGGCGGCATGAGCTGGGAGAGCACTGCCGTTTATTACAAGGAAATCAACGAGCTGGTGCGCGACCGCCGGGGCGGCCTCGCCTCCGCCGACCTCCTGCTCCACTCGGTGAACTTCGACGAGATCGTGGCCATGCAGAAGGCCGGCCGGTGGGACCTCGCCGAGCAGGCGCTGGCGGACACCGCCAATGGCCTCGTGAAGGCGGGCGCCGGCTGCATCCTCATCTGCACCAACACCATGCACCTCGTCGCCGACACGGTGGCGCGGGCGGTGCCGGTGCCGCTGCTGCACATCGTGGATGTGGTGGGCCATGCGCTGGTGCAGGCGGGCATGAAGAAGCCGCTGCTGCTCGCCACCCGCTACACCATGGAGGAGGATTTCTACCGAGACCGCATGAAGGCCCGGTTCGGCCTCGACACCATCGTGCCCGACGAGGCGGACCGCGCGGCCGTCCATGACATCATCTTCGACGAGCTGTGCTGCGGCATCATCAAGGAGACGTCCCGCGCACGCTACGTGGAGGTGATCCGCAAGGCCGCCGCCCAGGGCGCCGACTGCGTCATCCTCGGCTGCACCGAGATCGGCCTGCTGATCGACGAAACCGACAGCCCGCTGCCGGCGTTCGATTCCACCAAGCTGCATGCTCGCGCTGCGGTCGATTTTTTCGACGGGTCGCTTGAGGTAGAAACCGTCGCGGCCTGATCCCCCAGCGCCCCGTCTCCGGAACCTTGTCGCCATGTCCACGCCCGTGTCCTTTCCCCCTTCTCTCTGGGCCTCGGTGACGCCGAAGCGGCCGCCGTTGCCGGAGCTGGAGGGCGAGGTGCGGGCGGACGTCGCCATTGTCGGGGCGGGCTTCACCGGCCTGTCCACCGCGCTCGCGCTCGCCGAGCGGGGACGGCGGGTGGTGATCGTGGAAGCCGCCGAGGCCGGGTGGGGCGCCTCCGGGCGCAACAACGGCCAGGTCATCCCCACCATGACCGGCGCCGAGCCGGACATGATGGCCCAGCGCTTCGGCGACGTGGGCGAGCGCTTCGCCCAATTGGTCAGCGACAGCGCCGCCAACCTGTTCAACCTGGTGCGGCGTCTCGACCTGACGTGCGAGGCGGAGCAGACCGGCTGGTTCCAGCCGGCCCATTCGCCCGGCCGGGTGAAGCTCTCCGCCGCGCGGGTGGAGGCCTGGGCCCGCCGCGGCGCGCCGGTGAGCCTGCTCGACGCCGCGGAAACCGCCCGCCTCACCGGCTCGCGGGACTGGCACGGCGGCATGCTCAACCGCTCCGGCGGCCACATCAATCCCCTCGCGTTCGCCCGCGCGCTCGCCGGAGCAGCGGTGGCGGCCGGGGCGACCCTGCACGAGCACAGCCCGGTGCGCAGCGTCGAGCGCACGCCCGCCGGCTGGGTGGTGGCGACCGACCGCGGCCGCGTCGTCGCCGATCAGGTGATGATGGCGGCGAACGGCTATTCCGACTGGTTCGTGCCCGGCCTGGCGCCGCGCCTCGCCCATTCCCTCGTGCCGGTCCTGTCCTGGCAGATGGCGACCGCGCCGCAGCCCGAGGCGGTGCGCGCCGCCGTCCTGCCCGGCCGGCAGGCCCTTTCGGACACCCACGGCGACCTGCGCTTCTTCCGCTGGGACGCGCGTGGGCGGCTCGTGAGCGGCGGCGCGCTCATCGTGCCGTTCAATGGCGCGGAACGCCTGAAGGCGCTGATCGGACGCCGGCTCGCCGGCATCTTCCCGCAGATGGGCGTGCCCACCTTCGATTTCGTCTGGAACGGGCGCATCGGCATGACCGACGACCGCATGCCGCGCTTCCATCGCGTCGCCGACGGCCTGTGGGCCTGGGTGGCCTGCAACGGGCGCGGTGTCGCGCTGTCCACCGCCCTCGGCCCGGTGTTCGCCGACGCCATCGAGGGCAAGGCCGAGGCGGATCTTCCGGTGCCGCTCACCCCCGTGCGCCCCTACCCCTTCCACGCCGTGGCGAGGCTCGTCGCCCCGACCATGCTCGCCTGGTACCGCTACAAGGATGGCCGCGAGCCCTCCTGAAACCATCCGACAGCCACGCAACCGCAGCCATCGAAAAAGGACGAGGACATGAGCGACACCACCTCCACCGGCCGCATGGTGCCGATCGAGTGGCTCCAGGGCGCCTTCAACATGCGGGCCGCGGCCTATGCCAACATGTTCGACGTGCTGCGCGAGGCGTTCGGCACCGAGCGGGCCGTGGAGCTGGTGGGCGAGGCCACCCGCCGCATGGGCGTGACCATGGGCGCGCGCTTCGCCGATCTCGGCCCGTCCGACCTCGCCGGCCTGAAGGACCGGTTCCTCGGCGGCATTCCCGCCGGCGACGTGCTGTTCCAGCCCGAGGTGCGCCAGTGCGATGCCGAGCGGCTGGAGATCAAGTTCCACCGCTGCCCGCTCAAGGAAGCCTGGGCCGCCATGGGGCGCTCCGACGAGGACCTCGAGCTCCTCTGCAAGGCCGGCGGCGCCATCGACGGCGGCCTGTTCAAGGCGGCCGGCTTCGTCTTCAAGGGCGAGACCTGGCACCCCGGCGAGGAAGGCTGCTGCCGCCTGATCGTCGAGCCCGGCCCGGCCGCCTGAAACCTCGTGCCGCACACTCGTTCGCGTTCAAACAATATACAATAACGGTCAAACCTCCCTTCCAGAGACCTGAGCCATGACGCAGATGCCTCGTTCCCCCAGCCGCCGCGCCTTTGTGGCGCTTGCCCTCGCCACCGCGTTCGCGGGCCCGGCGCTGGCGGCCGATCCCATCAAGATCGGCTATCAGCTGCCGCTCACGGGCAGCACCGCCCAGTACGGCCAGGACTTCAAGACAGCCGCAGAGATCGCGCTGAACCAGTTCAACGCCTCCGGCCGCCTGCCGGTGAAGGTGGAGATCGTGTACGAGGACAGCCGCTCGGATGCCAAGGAAGGCGTGTCCATCGCCCGCAAGTTCGTGGACGATCCGGCCATCGTCGGCGTGCTGGGTGACTTCACCTCGGGCGTGTCCATGGCCTCGGCGCAGGTCTACAAGGAGGCGGGCATGCCCCAGCTCTCCCAGACCGCCTCGCACCCGGACTATGCCAAGATCTCCGAGTGGCAGTTCCGCAACATCACCACCCAGGCCGGTGAAGGCCCCTACAATGCCGACTGGATGCTGAAGAAGGGCATCAAGAAGGTGGCGCTGGTGGGCGAGCAGACCGACTGGGGCCAGACCTCGGTGAAATATTTCGGCGATGCCTTCGAGGCCGGCGGCGGCAAGGTGGTGCTGACCGAGTATTTCAACCGCGGCCTGCCGGATTTCCGCGCCCTGCTCACCAAGATCCAGCGCGCCAGGCCCGACGCCATCTACACCGCGTTCTTCTATGAGGATGCCGCGAACTTCCTCAAGCAGATGAAGCAGCTTGGCATCAACATTCCGGTCTTCTCCACCTCGGCCGCCCACAACCAGAAGGTGATCGAGCTGGCCGGCGCCGATGCCGAGGGCATGTCGCTGACCACCAACTTCCTGCCCAACAGCCCCCGGCCCGAGGTGAAGGCCTTCGTGGCCGAATGGGTGAAGGCGCGCGGCGCCGAGCCGGGCCAGTTCCCCGCCCAGGCGTTCGATGCCGTGAACATCATGCTCGACGCCATCGTGAAGGCCTATCCGAACGTGACCCGCGCCAAGGTGCGTGACGCGCTGGCCGCCACCAAGGACTTCCCCGGCGTGACCGGCACCACCACCTTCGGCCCCGACCGCGAGCCGGTGAAGCAGCTGATGAAGGTGCGCATCGTCAACGGGGCGTTCACCCCCGTCGAGGAGTGAGCGTGCGGCCGGGACGCCGCCGCGGCTCCCGGCTGACCCTGTTCCGGTATCCGCCCAAGGTGTCCACGCGCGCGGCGGATGTCCCGCCCGCATGATGCGGCACGTCCATTCCTCATCCGGTGACCCCGGGGCCGAGCGCCCTGGCCTCGCCGGCGGTCCGCGACCCGACTGAAGGGGCCCTCCGTGATCGACCCGTATTATCTCCAGCAACTGGCCATCGGCCTGTCACAGGGCGTCATCTACGCCCTGATGGCCATCGGCTTCACCTTGATCTTCGGCGTGCTGAACGTGGTCAACTTCGCCCATGGCGAGGTCTACACGCTCGGCGGCTTCGTCGGGCTCCTGTTCATCACCGCGTTCGCGCCGCCGTTCCTGGTGGTGCTGTTCGTGGTGCTGGCGGTGGGCGCGGCCATGGGCGTGGGGCTGGAGCGCATCGCCTTCAAGCCGTTCCGCCGCTTCTCGGACGAGGCCTCGCTGAAATCCCGCGCCATGCGGGAATCGACGCTGATGTCGTCTCTGGCGGTCTCTATCGTCGCCCGCGAGGGCCTCGAATACGCCTTCGGCTCGCAGATGCAGACGGTGCCGTTCGAGTATCTCATCAACAAGCCCATCGAGCTCGGCCCGGTCACCATCGTCACCGGCGACATCATCATCTTCGCGGTGGCGGCCATCATGCTTGCCGGCCTGCAGTACATGCTGACGCGGACGCGGGCGGGCCTTGCCATCCGCGCGGTGTCTGCCAATCCGCTGGGCGCGAAGTACGTCGGCATCGACACCGACCGCACCATCATCACCACCTTCGCGCTCGGCTCCATGATGGGCGCCGGGGCCGGCATCCTGGTGGGGCTCTATTACGGCGCCATCTTCCCGGCCATGGGCTTCGTGCCCGGCATCAAGGCGTTCGTGGCCATGGTGATGGGCGGGCTCTCCTCCATCCCCGGCGCGGTGGTCTGCGCGCTGCTGCTGGGCCTGTCCGAGGGCCTCGCCACCACCTTCATCTCGTCCAACTGGGCCGACATGGTCGCCTACGGCTTCCTGATCGTCACCCTCATCTTCTTTCCGCAGGGTCTCTTCGGAGCGGGGAGGGAACGTGTCTGATCTCATGCGCAAGGGGTGGGTCGGAAAGATCCTCCTGCTTCTCCTCGTGTTCGCCGTGGTGCCGGGCCTGCTCGCCTTCGCCGGCAAGGGCTATTTCTTCCAGGTGGCGAACCTGGTCCTGATCTTCGCCCTGCTCGCCGCCTCGCTGCATCTGGTGACGGGCGCCGCCGGCCTGCTGCACCTCGGCCATGCCGCCTTCTACGGCATCGGCGCCTATGTGGCCGCGCTGATGGGCACCGACCTGAAAATCGGCTTCATCTGGGGCCTGCCGGCGGCAGGGCTGGTGGCGGCGGCCTTCGCCTTCGTGGTGGCGCTGCCCACCATGCGGCTCGTGTCCATCTACTTCGCGGTGGCGACGCTCGCCATCGGGCAGATGATCAACACCGTGCTGCTCAACTGGGTGGCGGTCACCAAGGGGCCCAATGGCGTGATGCTGTTCTCCGGCATCAACCTGTTCGGCCTGCCGGTGAAGGGGCCGGTGGCGGTGTATTTCCTGGTGGCGGTGCTGGTGTCGGTCTCCATCTTCGTGCTGCACCGGCTGAGCCATTCCTATTACGGCAACGCCCTGCGCTCGCTGCGCGAGGACGACCAGTGCGCCGACGCCATGGGCGTCAACACCGTGAAGCTGAAGATCGAGGTGTTCACCATCTCGGCCTTCTTCGCCGGCATCGCCGGGGCGCTGTGGGCCTATACGACGGGCTATGTCTCGCCCAACGACTTCGGCTTCTCCACCTCCATCCTCATCCTGGCGATGATCGTCGTGGGCGGGCTCGGCTCGCTGCCGGGAGCGGTGATCGGCGCGGTGGTGCTGATCCTCTTGCCGGAGCTGCTGCGCGGCCTCGGCGACCTGCGCAACGTGATGGTGGGCCTCGTCATGTTCTTCTCCATCCTGTTCATGCCCAAGGGCCTGTTCGGCGAGGTCTCCGCCCTGTCCGTGGTGCGGCGCGGCTTCGGCCTGAAGTGGCGTGCGGCGCCGTCCAACCGGGAGGTCGGCTGGCAATGAGCCTGATCGAGATCGAGCACGTCACGCGGCGCTTCGGCGGTCTCCTTGCGGTGGACGACGTGACCACCCGGGTGGAGGACGGCGAGCTGGTCGGCGTCATCGGCCCCAACGGAGCGGGCAAGACCACCCTCTTCAACCTCATCTCCGGCTTCACGCCGCTCTCCTCGGGCAGCGTGCGCTTCAAGGGCGAGACCATCTCCGGCCTGAAGCCCCACAGGATCGCGGCACGGGGCATGTCCCGCACCTTCCAGAACTTGCGCGTGTTCCCGAACATGTCGGTGTTCGACAACGTGTCCGTGGGCGCGGTGGGGGCCATGGGCCAGTCGGCGCTGGGAGCCGTGTTCGGCAGGTCCGCCCGCGCGGACGCCATCTCGGCGCGCACCTGGGAGGCGATCGAGCGCGTCGGCCTCGCCGCCGAGGCGGAGGAGCTCGCCGCCAATCTCTCCTACGGCAAGCGCAAGTATCTGGAGATCGCCCGCGCGCTCGCCATGAAGCCGGACCTCCTGATCCTCGACGAGCCGGCCGCCGGCCTCAACGATTCCGAGACGGCGGAGCTGGCCCGCTTCATCAAGGCGCTGAACGGCGCCGGGATGGCGATCATGCTGGTGGAGCACGACATGAACCTCGTCATGGGCATCTGCTCGCGGGTGGTGGTGCTCGCCTCCGGCCGCAAGATCGCAGATGCGGAGCCGGCGGTGGTGCGGGCCGACCCGGTGGTGCTCGAAGCCTATCTCGGCGTGGAAGACTGAAGGGAGCGGACCCATGAGCCTTCTCGAAATCCGCGGCCTCACCGTTTCCATGGGCGTGCAGGAGATCCTGCACGGCGTCGACCTTAGCGTGCCGGAGCGCGGCATCGTGGCGGTGCTGGGCTCCAACGGGGTCGGCAAGACCACGCTGATGCGCACCATCTCCGGCGTCTACCGCGCCAAGGCCGGCACCATCCGCTTCAAGGGCGAGGACATCACCCGGCTCAAGAGCAACGAGATCGTCGCCCGCGGCCTGTTGCAGGCGCCCGAGGGCCGGCAGATCTTCTCGCCCATGAGCGTGCGCGAGAACCTCGTCATCGGCGGCGGCCGGCATGGACTTGCCGAGCTGGACCGGGTGCTGGCCCTCTTCCCCAAGCTGGGCGAGCGCATGGGGCAGGTGGCGGGGTCCCTCTCGGGCGGCGAGCAGCAGATGCTGTGCATCGCCCGCGCGCTGATGGCGAAACCCTCGATCCTGCTGCTGGACGAGCCCTCCCTCGGCCTCGCGCCCAAGTTCGTGAAGGGCATCTTCGACCTGGTGTCGCAGATCCGCGACGAGGGGCTCTCCATCCTCATCGTGGAGCAGAACGCCAAGGCGGCCCTGCGCATCTCCGACCGTGCCGCCGTGCTGGACAGCGGCCGCATCATCATCGAGGGCGAGGCGGCGACGCTCGCCAACGATCCGCGCATCGTCGAGGCCTATCTCGGCGGCCAGACCCACGCCATCTAACGCCCGCGCCATCTGAGGCCAAAGCAATGACAGAGCCAGCCGAAAAGCCAGCCCCCCTGCCCATCATCGAGCGCCGGCGGATCGAGGCCGAGATCCTCAAGCATGTCTATGACGTGCTCACCGAAAGCCACGGCGTGGATGTCGCCCGCGCCACCCTCGACAAGGCGGTGTCGCGCTCGGCGGTGGCGCAGGGGGCGAAGCTCCGCGCCGAGCTCGGCCGCGACCCCGACCTCGCCGATTTCGCCGCCATCCTGCCGAACTGGACCGCGGGGGATTCCCTCGCCATCGAAGTGAAGCACGCCGCCCCGGACCGGCTCGATTTCGACGTGGTGCGCTGCCGCTACGCCGAGATGTACCGCGAGATGGGTCTCGGCGAGATCGGCCACCTGCTCTCGTGCAATCGCGACGGGGAGTTCTGCACCGGCTACAATCCGGACATGGAGCTGACCCGCACCGAGACCCTGATGAAGGGCGGCACGCGCTGCGATTTCCGCTACCGGCTGAAGTCCGCCGGCTGAACCGCGCCGATCCCGCCGCGCCGCCCCACCGCCATCGCCGACCGGAGCCGACCCATGAGCGTCACGCCCGCCCAGTTCACCAACGAGGAGATCGCCGACGCCATCGCCTGGCGGCGCGCCCTCCACCGCATGCCCGAGCTCGCCTTCGAGGAGCGCGAGACCTCCGCCTTCGTGGCGGAAAAGCTGAAGTCGTTCGGCCTCGAGGTGGACACGGGACTGGGCGGCACCGGCGTTGTGGCGACGCTCAAGCGCGGCACCTCGGACCGCACCATCGGCCTGCGGGCGGACATGGACGCCCTCGCCATCACCGAGGCGACGGGGCTCGACTATGCCTCGCAGAACCCCGGCCGCATGCACGCCTGCGGCCATGACGGGCACATGGCCATGCTGCTGGCCGCCGCCCGCCGCCTGTCGAAGAGCGACAGCATCGACGGCACCGTGCGCTTCATCTTCCAGCCGGCCGAGGAGAACGAGGGCGGCGCGCGCCGCATGATCGAGGACGGGCTGTTCGACAGGTTCCCGATGGATGCGGTCTATGGCATGCACAATTGGCCGGACCTGCCGCTCGGCCGCGCCGGCCTCACCACCGGGCCCATGATGGCCGCCTTCGGCATCTTCGACATCACGGTGACCGGCCGCGGCGCCCACGGCGCCATGCCCCACCAGGGCGTCGACCCCATCGCCTGCATGTTCCAGATCGGCGCGGCGCTGCAGACCATCGCCGCGCGCAACGTCTCGCCCATGGCCTCGGCGGTGGTGTCGGTGACCACCGTCCATGGCGGGGATGCCTGGAACGTCATTCCCGGATCGTGCCGGATGACCGGCACCGTGCGCTGGTTCGCGCCGGAGGTGGGGAACCTGATCGAGACGCGGCTGAAGGCCATCGCCCACGGCATCGCGCAGGCCATGGGCTGCACCGCAACCATCGACTACCAGCGCCGCTATCCCGCGACCATCAATGCACCGGAAGAGGCGCGCTTCGTGCAGGACGTGGTGCGCGGCCTCTCGCCCATGCTGACGCTGGACGAGACCATCGAGCCCAGCATGGGGGCCGAGGACTTCGCCTTCATGTTGCAGGAAAAGCCGGGCGCCTATGTGTGGGTGGGCCAGGGGGGCGGCGCGGGTCTCCATTCCCCCGCCTACAACTTCAACGACGACGCGCTGCCGGTGGGCGCATCCCTCTGGGTGGCCATCGCCGAGCGCAGGCTCGCGCCGGCTGCCTAGGGCTTTCGCCAGGGGGGCGGGCCCGGGTCGGCCGTCCTGATCCGGGATGGCGTGCGCCATGCCGCCCCCGCAGGGGTGGCAGGCGGCTCTCGGGTGACGGGGCGCAGGAACCGCGCGCGCCCGGCCCGCACGAGGCGGAACCCCGGCGGCGTCAGCGCCACTGCCCGCCGAGAATGGCGGTGAGCTCCTGCCCGGCGGCGAGCAGGACCGGCGACATGATGGCGATCTGGGACGGGGTGAAGCGCGTGCGCGGCCCCGAGAGGGTCAGCGCGCCGGCCAGCGCGGTCCGGCCGGAGAACACCGGCACCGACACCGCGGCGGTCTCGGTATCGCGCTCTCCGTGCGAGACGACCGGCAGGCGCTCCATCAGCACCCGCCGCTGATCCTGATCCAGCCTGCGGGAAAAGTCGGTCAGCACATGGCCGGCCGCGCCCCTGTCGAGGGCGAGCACGTCGCCCTCGCGGATATGATCGCGGATCGGCTGGTTGGAATCCTCGCGGAACAGGCACACGCGCACCGGCCCGTCGCGATGGAAGAACGACGCGCTCTCGCCCGTCTCGCGCACAAGCTCGCGCAGGATGGGGCGGACGTGCCGGTCGAGCCGGAAGCTGCGCTGGTAGAGGCTGCCGAGGCGCATCACCTCGAACCCCAGCGCATAGGTCTTGTCCGGCATCCGCACGAGGCATCCGGCGCGCTCCAGCGAGACGGTGAGGCGCAGGATGGTGCTCTTGTAGTAGCCGGTCCGCTCGGCAAGCTCGTGCAGGCTGAGGGCGGCATCCCCGTCCCTGAAGGCGCCGAGGATGCGGAAGGCACGGTCCACCGCCTCCACCCCGCCGGCGGATTTCGCCTCCTTCTCCGCCTCTGACGACATTCCGCCCCCCACACGAATGGCACGGCGCACCCCGGGCGCCTGTTGACACGTCCGGTTTGCAGGGATAGTTCTATCAGAAAGAAATTAGTTCTGTCTAGCAGAATTTTTAGGGAGGCAAGAGTGGAGCGCTACCAGCTCTTCATCGACGGCACATGGTGTCATCCGGCGTCCGGCGCGTGGTTCGAGACCAGCGAGCCCTTCTCGGGCGAGGCGTGGGCGCTGATCCCCCGCGGCACCGCCGCCGATGCCGACCGCGCGGTCGAGGCCGCGCACCGCGCCTTCCTCTCGCCGGAATGGTCCTCGCTCACCGCCACCCAACGGGGAGCGCTGCTGCGCCGGCTCGCGGGGCTCATCGAGGAGAATGTGGACTTGCTCGGCAGGGTCGAGCAGCGCGACAACGGCAAGCTCATGGCCGAGGTGGCGGGCCAGGTGCGCAACGTGGCGCAGTGGTTCCACTATTATGCCGGGCTCGCCGACAAGGTCGGCGGCGACGTGGTGCCCATCAACAAGGCGGACGTCTTCAACTACACGAAGCTCGAGCCGCTGGGCGTGGTGGTGGCCATCACGCCGTGGAACTCGCCGCTCGCGCTCACCACCTGGAAGATGGCGCCGGCGCTGGCCGCCGGAAACACCATCGTCATCAAGCCGTCCGAATACACCTCCGCCTCGCTGCTGGAGCTGGCGAAGCTGGCGGAGCAGGCCGGCTTTCCCAAGGGCGTGGTGAACGTGGTCACCGGCTTCGGTCCGGAGGTGGGCGAGCCGCTGGTGTGCCATCCGCTGACCGCCAAGGTCGCTTTCACCGGCGGCGACATCGGCGGCCAGAAGGTGAACGAGGCGGCAGCACCCGGCCTCAAGAAGGTGACGCTGGAGCTTGGCGGCAAGTCGCCCAACATCGTGTTCGACGACGCCGACCTCGAGCAGGCGGTGAAGGGGGCCGTGGCCGGCGTGTTCGGCGCCTCCGGCCAGACCTGCATGGCGGGCTCGCGCCTGCTGCTGCAGGAGGGCATCCACGACGACTTCCTCGCCCGCCTGATCGAGGTGGTGAAGGACGCGAAGATCGGCGATCCCGCGCTGATGGAGACGCAGGTGGGCCCCATCGCCACCCGCGCCCAGTTCGAGAAGATCCTGCGCATGATCGAGATGGGCAAGGAGGATGGCGCCACCCTCGCCCTCGGCGGCCATGCGCTCGCTGGCCCCGGCTACGGCCAGGGCCAGTTCGTCGCCCCCACCATCTTCACCGATGTTCGCAACGACATGCGCATCGCCCAGCAGGAGGTGTTCGGCCCGGTGGTGTGCGTGCTGAAGTTCAAGGACGAGGAGGAGGCGCTCGACATCGCCAACGATGTCCCCTTCGGCCTCGCCGCCGGCGTGTGGACGAGGGACCTCCACCGCGCCCTGTGGTGCGTCGACCGCCTGAAGGCTGGCACGGTGTGGGTAAACAACTATCGCTCCACGAGCTTCGCCACGCCCTTCGGCGGCTACAAGCGCTCCGGCCTCGGCCGCGAGGGCGGCGTAGAGGCGATCAAGGAATATCTCCAGACCAAGAGCGTGTGGATCACCACCCGGCCCAACCGCTCCAACCCCTTCATCCTGGGCTGAGAGGGCGCCGTGTCATCCTCTCCTGATGCCGCCCAGTGGTGGCGCACCGCCATCATCGACATCGCGCCCGGCTCCATCCGCGTGCGCGGCTATGCCATCGAGGACCTCATCGGCACCCTCTCCTTCCCGGAGATGATCTGGCTGATGCTGCGCGGGGAGCTGCCCACGGCCGACGAGGGCGCGCTGCTCGGCGCGGTTCTCGTGGCTGCGGTCGATCATGGCCCGCAGGCCCCCTCCATCGCCATCGCCCGCATGGCCATGACCTGCGGCGTGGGCGTGAACAACGCCATGGCATCGGCCGTCAACGCGCTCGGCGACGTCCACGGCGGCGCCGGTCAGCAGTGCATGGAACTGTACGCCGCCGTCCATGGCCGCGCCGGACACGGGATCACCCTCGATGCCGCCGCCGGCGCGGAGATCGGCGCCCGCCTGCTGCGGCGCGAGCATGTGCCGGGCTTCGGCCACCGGTTCCATCCGGTGGACCCGCGCGCGGGTCGCCTGCTGTCGCTGGTGGACGGCGCGGCGGCGCGCGGCGTGGTCACGGGCCGCTTCGCCGCCATCGGCCGCGCGGTCGAGGACGCCCTCGCCGCCGCCAAGGGCAAGCGCCTGCCCATGAACATCGACGGGGCCACCGCCGTGGTCCTCTGCGAGCTCGGCTTCGCGCCGGAAGAGGGGCGCGGGCTGTTCATCCTCTCCCGCTCCGTGGGCATCCTCGCCCACGCCCTCGAGCAGAAGGCGCAGGGCGGCCGCATCAAGGGCCCCATGCCGCCCTCGGTGCCCTACACCTACGACGGAGCGACGCTGCGGCCGCTTCCCCGCAAGACCGACACGGCGGGAGGGACCGCGCCATGATCCGCGAGAAGCACCTGCCCCTCGCCGGGCTCCGCGTGCTCGACTTCGGGCACACCGTGATGGGCCCGTCCTGCGCCATGATCCTCGCCGATCTCGGCGCCGACGTGCTGAAGATCGAGCCGGCGGCCGGGGGCGACCCGACCCGCCAGCTCCTGGGCTTCGGCATGGGCTATTTCGGCTACTTCAACCGCAACAAGCGCTCGCTGGCGGTGGATCTGAAGAGCGAGGCGGGGCGCGAGATCGCCCTGCGGCTGGTGAAGGACGCCGACGTGCTGGTGGAGAATTTCGCCCCCGGCACCATGGGGCGCCTCGGCCTCGATGCGGAGGCCGCCCTCGCCCTCAACCCCCGGCTCGTCTACGCCAGCTTGAAGGGCTTCCTCGACGGCCCCTACGCCCAGCGCCTCGCCCTCGACGAGGTGGTGCAGATGATGTCCGGCCTCGCCTACATGACCGGGCCGAGCGGCCGCCCGCTGCGCGCCGGCACCTCGGTGGTGGACATCGCCGGCGGCATGTTCGCCGTCATCGCCATCCTCGCCGCCCTGCGGGAGCGGGAGGCGAGCGGCGAGGGGCAGGTGGTGGAGGCGGCGCTGTTCGAGACCACCGTCTTCCTCATGGGCCAGCACCTCGCCTATGCGGCGCAGACCAACGAGCCCATCCCGCCCATGCCCGAGCGCGTCTCCGCCTGGGCGGTCTACGAGCCCTTCACCCTGAAGGACGGGCGGCAGTTCTTCGTGGGCATCACCACCGACGGGCACTGGCAGCGCTTCTGCGCGCTGGTCGGCTGGCAGGACATGCTCGCCGACGCCAGCCTCGCCACCAACAACGGCCGGGTGGCCGCGCGTGGACGCATCCTGCCGTGCTTCGCCTGCCTGTTCGGGTCGCTGACGCAGGAGGAAGCGGTGGCGCTGTGCGAGAAGGCGCGCATCCCCTTCGCGCCCATCGCCCGGCCGGAGGACCTGTTCCACGATCCCCACCTCGCCGCCACCGGCGGCCTCATGGCGACCCGCCTGCCCAACGGCGTGGAAACGCGCCTGCCACGCCTGCCGATCCACATGGGCGAGACGGACCTCTCGCTGCGCAGCGACCCGCCGGAGGTGGGCGCCGACACGGCCGACGTGCTGGAGGCCCTCGGTTATTCGCCTGACACCATCGCCGCGCTGGCGCGGGAGGGCGTGGTGGCCACGGGCGCCGCGGCGTCCCGCTGAAGCAGAACAAGGACAACGAAACTCCGGGAGGAGAACATGCCAGTGACAGCAAAAGGCCCGGACCTGCTCGTGGTGGGCTGCGGCATCGCCGGGCTCAGCGCGGCCGTGTCCGCCCTTGAGGGCGGGCTCTCGGTGACGCTGCTCGAGCGCGCGCCGGAAGAGGAGTTCGGCGGCAACACCCGCTGGACCGAAGCCTACATGCGCATGAAGAACGACAGCGAGATCGCCGACGACTTCGAGGAGCATTTCGCCGCCAACGCCGGACCCAATCTCGATCCCAACGTCCTGACCGAGGCCGCCCGCCCCTATGCCGACTGGCCGGGCGTGGTGAAGGCGCATCCCTTCCCCGATCCCGAGGTCATCTCCACCTTTGCCGCGGAGGTGCCGCCGACCATCGCCTGGCTCAAGGGCTTCGGCCTGAAGTTCGGGCCCCAGCCCATCTATCTCCTCACCCAGAACACCACGCGCATCGCCGCCCAGGGCGGCGGGCTCGCCCTCATCGAGCGGCTGATGGCGGAGGCCAAGCGCCTCGGCGCCGACGTGCGCTTCCGCACCACCGCCACCGCCCTGCTGCACGATGCCGACGGGCGGGTCGCGGGCGTCGCCGTCACCGACCCGGATGGTCGCCGCGAGGAGATCCGCTCGGGTGCCACCGTGTTCGCCTCCGGCGGCTTCCAGGGCAACCCGGAGATGATGACGCGCTACATCGGCCGGAAGGCGGCCAACATCCGACCGGTGGCGCGCGGCGGCTACTACAATCGCGGCGAGGGCATCCGCATGATGCTGGAGGCCGGCGCCGCGCCCGCCGGGGAGTTCGGCTCCTACCACGCCGAGCCGGTCGATCCCCGCTCGCTCCAGGCCGAGGCCGTGGTGTTCATCTATCCCTACGGGGTGCTGGTGAACCGCGACGGCCGGCGCTTCCTCGACGAGGCCCCCGGCACCGTGGACGCGCACTACGACAACATCGGCCGGGCCATCGCCGACCAGCCCGGCGGCATCTCGTGGGTGATCTTCGACGCCAAGGTGGAGGACATCCCGCGCTGGCGCACCGCCATCCGCTCGGACGTTCCGGCGGTGGAGGCCGATACACTGGAGGCGCTGGTCGAAAAGCTCGGGCTGCCGGCGGAGACGCTCGCCACCATCTCCGCCTTCAATGCCGCCTGCCCGGACGAGAGCGGCGCGTTCACGCCCTTCGCTATCGACCACCGCGCGACCACCGGCATCGCGCCGCGCAAGTCGCACTGGTGCCGGAGGATCGAGACGGCGCCGTTCCGCGCCTATCCCATCATCTCCACCGCCTGCTTCACCTTCGGCGGCGTGAAGGTGAACCCCTCCGCCCAGGTGCTGGACGCCGACGGAAAGGTCATCCCCGGCCTGTACGCGGCGGGTGAGACGGTGGGGCTCTATCACCAAGTCTACACCGGATCGACCTCGGTGCTGCGCGGCGCGGTGTTCGGCCGCCTCGCCGGCCTGCACGCCGCGCAGACCCTGGCGCCGCGCCTCAAGACGGCGCTCTGAACCAGATACAAGAGGGAGGAAACACAATGCGAAAGACGATGCTGGCGGCCGCCTGCGCGGCAGCCGTCGCCCTGCCCTGCGCCGGCGCGCGGGCGCAGTCCTACTCCGACGGCGTGGTGAAGATCGGCATCCTCACCGACCTGTCCGGCCAGCTCGCCGATTCCACCGGCGCCGGCTCCATCCTGGCGGCGGAGATGGCGGTGGCGGATTTCGGCCCCATCGAGGGGGTGAAGGTGGAGATCGTCTCCGCCGACCACCAGAACAAGGCGGATATCGGCGCCGCCACCACCCGCAAGTGGTACGAGGTGGACGGGGTGGACGCCGTGATGGACGTGCCCAATTCGGCGGTCGCGCTGGCGGTGCAGCAGATCACGCGGGAGAAGGACCGCATCGCCATCTTCTCCTCGCCGGCAAGCTCGGACCTCACCGGCAAGGCCTGCTCGCCGAACGGCATCCACTGGACCTACGACACCTACGCCCTCGCGCACGTGACCGGCGATGCGGTGGTGGCGTCCGGCCTCAGGGACTGGTTCTTCCTCACCTCGGACTATGCCTTCGGCCATGCGCTGGAGCGCGACACCGGCGCGGTGGTGCAGAAGGCCGGGGGCAAGGTCCACGGCTCGGTGCGCATGCCGGCGAACGCGGCGGATTTCTCCTCCTTCCTCCTGCAGGCGCAAAGCTCGAAGGCCGACGTGGTGGCCCTCGCCACCGCCGGGCTCGACACGCAGAACGCCATCAAGCAGGCGGCGGAGTTCGGCCTCACCGAATCCGGCAAGACCATCGCGGCGCTGCTGCTCGCGGACACGGAGGTGCACGCCCTCGGCCTCAAGGCGACGCAGGGCATCCGCCTCACCGCGCCGTTCTACTGGGACCTGAACGACGGCACCCGGGCCTTCTCCCGGCGCTTCTTCGAGAAGCGCAAGGCCATGCCCACCTTCTACCAGGCCGGCGTCTACGGCGCCGTCACCCACTATCTGAAGGCCGTGAAGGCGGCCAGGACGGACGCCGCCGGCCCGGTGATGGCGAAGATGAAGGACACGCCCGTCAACGACTTCATGACCAGGGACGGGAAGGTGCGCGAGGACGGCCGCGTCATCCGCGACATGTACCTGTTCCAGGTGAAGGCGCCAGCGGACTCCAGGGCGCCGTGGGACTACTACAAGCTCGCCGCCACCGTGCCGGGCGACAGGGCCTTCCGGCCGCTTTCCGAAAGCGACTGCCCGCTGGTGAAGAAGATGTAGCCGCGCGCGCCGTCGCGACGGCATCGACGGCATCGCGCAAGCCGGAACGCTGGCGCCCCGTTGGCCGCAACGGGGCGCCAGATCGTTGGATCTGTCTCCTCCCCTCACGCCGAACGCCGGAACCCGTTAGACCGCCCCGCCGCGCATCCCGCGCCCCCGGCCGGCGCGGCGCAGGGGCGTCCCCCAGAAACGGCGCTTGCATTTTTGATCGACCGATCTAGAACTCGCCGGCGGACGACCCGCCCCGCCTGTTTTCCTGCGATCCGTGGCGCGGCACCCTTGCGAAGGGCCATCGCGGCACGCTCCCGGTGAGCCAGGAAAGACCGCCGGGCGGACCGGCGGGGCCGCCCCGGGGCGCGGGAACGCAAGCGGGAGCGCGCGATGATCGGGAGGACGCGGCATAACCCGGGCGAGGCCGAGGCGCGGGATACCCTCGCACGGCTGCGCGCGGGCGATGAGGCCGCGTTCCGCCGGATCGTGCGGGATTTCAACGAGCCGATGCTGAGCCTTGCCCGGACCTTCGTGAAAACCCGCGCGACTGCCGAGGAGGTCGTCCAGGACACCTGGGTCGCCGTGATCTCGGGTCTCTCCACCTTCGAGGAGCGGTCCTCGCTGAAGACCTGGATCTTCTCCATCCTCGTCAACAAGGCCCGCACGCGCGGGGCGCGGGACGGGCGGATGCTCAGCTTCTCCGACCTCGGCCAGGAGGGCGGCCCCGCCGTGGACCCGCACCGCTTCAGGCCCGACGGGTCATGGGACGAGCCGCCCGTGCTGTCCCATGACCTCACGCCCGAGCGCATCGTTGCCGGGCGGCAGATGCTGGAGCATGTGCGGGCCGCCCTCGACACCCTGCCCGCGGCCCAGCGCAGCGTGATCCTCCTGCGCGATGTGGAAGGGCTGGACGCGGAGGAGGCCTGCGCCATCCTCGGGGTGAGCGAGGCCAACCAACGCGTGCTCCTGCATCGCGGCCGCGCCCGCCTGCGCGATGCGCTGGAGGCACTGCTGGCCGGGGCGCGCGCGGCCACGGGTCGGCGCGCGTCAGGAAAAGTGTAACAGTCGGATGAAACGCGAGACTGAGGAGCAGCCTCACCTCGTCCGGGTCGCCTGTCGACCGCATCGCGGAGCCTTGTCGTGCTGACGTGTCGCGAAGTGACCGAAATGGCAAATGCCCATCTCGACCAGGACCTGAGCTGGCCGGCGCGGGCGCAATTCCGTCTGCACCTGGTGATGTGCCGGAACTGCCGCCGCTACACAGACCAGCTCGCGAAGACGGTGACGCTGCTCCGCCAGGCCGCGCCGGAGGCACCCGACCGCGCCACCGAGGACGCCCTCGCCGAGCTGTTCCGCCGCTCCGGCCCGCCCCGCGACCAGACACCCTGAGACCCGGCGCGCCGCCCGCGCATTCCTGAACGCAGCCCCCGGCCGGACGACCCCGATGCCGGCGCCGGCGTACGCCGGCAGACGGGCGTGACCGCGCCATGCGCGCGGGCCCGCGGCGGTGGCGCGGTGGTCATCGGCCATGTCGTTCGCGACGCCCAGCGCCCCACCCAGGGGGCGGCGACCGCCGCGTGCATGCGCGCAGCCGCATGCGGCGGCACGACGACCGCAGCCCGCCATCGCACGCGCCCTGCCGCATGAGCGGCCGCAATGGCCCACGTCGGCAAAAATCAGCTAAACCATTGAACAATTTCCGCAAAATCGCGCCTGCCCCGACATTTCCCCGGCACAGCGCGATCACAGCGCCGCGAGCGGCGTAACGGCGGCGGGGTCCGGCACGACTATCCCCACATGCAGCCCGATCGGCACGGCGTCGTCAGCGCCGGATCGAGGACCGGGCCGCAGCTTCAGATGCGAGGATCGATCCACGTGACCACCACCCATCCCCGTCGCAGGGCCTTCTTCCAGCTCGCCGCCGCGGCGGCCATCGTCACCGCCGGAGCCCTTGGCGGCGCCAGCCTCTCCCATGCGGGGGAGCATGCCGGCGCTGGCGTCGAGCTCAACGCGGGCCACGGCGGCCTGATGCTGAGGGGCTACGATCCGGTCGCCTATTTCACCGACGCCAAGCCGGTGAAGGGATCGGAGCACATCACCGCCGAATACGAGGGCGGGCACTATTACTTCGCCTCCAAGGAGCACAAGGAAGCCTTCCTCAAGGATCCCGCCAAGTACGCGCCGGCCTTCGGCGGCTTCTGTGCCATGGGCACGGTGTTCGACAAGAAGCTCGATGGCGACCCGATGCAGTGGAAGGTGGTGGACGGGCGCCTGTATCTCAACGTCAACGCCGACGTCGCCAAGCGCTGGAACCAGGACGTGCCCGGCAACATCGTCAAGGCCAATGTCGAGTGGCCGAAGATCAAGGACGTTCCGGCCGAAGAGCTGAACGCGAAGTGAGCGAGGCCGGCCGGATGCGTCCGGCCGGCCTTCGGCTTCACACCCATCAGCCTGCCCTCACCCATGAAACCCAGGAGACACGTCATGTCGGGTCCTACGCTGTCCAACGTCACCTCGCTCGCCGGAGCGCTCGCCACCGCGGTGCTGCTGCTCGCGCAGCCGGCAGCGGCGCAGGATGCGGCCAAGGAGAAGTGCTTCGGCGTCGCCCTGAAGGGCGACAACGACTGCGCCGCCGGCCCGGGCACCACCTGCGCCGGCACCTCCAAGGTCGATTATCAGGGCAATGCCTGGAAGCTGGTGCCCAAGGGCACCTGCGAGACCATGAAGCTGCCCGGTGACCGCGCCGGCTCGCTCGCGGCGCTCACCCGCGACGTCCCGCGGACCTGATCTTCCGCCCCGGCCGGAGCGTTCGCGCTCCGGTCGCCGCCGCCCCGCGCGCCTGCCCCTCGCGCGGGGCGGCGGCCCCTCCCCGAATTCCACCGCAGGATGCGACCATGGCCGACGCGCCCATCTCCGCCGCCATCCCGCCGCGCGCCGGCGTCGGTCTCAAGCCGCAGCACTACCGCGACATTCTCGGCACGGCGCCCGATGTGGGATTCTTCGAGATCCATGCGGAGAACTACATGGGCGACGGTGGCCCGCCGCTGCGCTACCTCGACGCCATCCGCGCGCGCTACCCGGTCTCGCTGCACGGGGTCGGCCTCTCCATCGGCGCCGCCGCGCCGCTCGACAGGGACCATCTGGCCCGCCTGAAGCGGCTGATCGCGCGATGCGAGCCCGGCCTGTTCTCCGAGCACCTGGCCTGGTCCACCCACGATGCGGGCTTCCTCAACGATCTTCTCCCGCTGCCCTACACGCCGGAAGCGCTGGACCGCATCTGCGATCACGTGGACGAGGTTCAGGCAACGCTCGGCCGCCGGATGCTGCTGGAGAACCCCTCCACCTACGTGGTCTTCGCCGAGAGCACGATTCCCGAGGTGGAGTTCCTGGCCGCCGTCGCCGCACGCACCGGCTGCGGGCTGCTGCTGGACGTGGCCAATGTGGCCGTGACCGCCACCAACCAGGGCACCGATCCCCTGGCCTATCTGGCTGACTTCCCGATGGACCATGTGGGCGAGATCCACCTCGCCGGTTCCGCCGAGGCGGTCGACGCCGCCGGCGCGCGGCTGCTGATCGATGCCCACGGCTCTCCCGTCGCCCCATCGGTCTGGGAGCTGTACGCCCGCGTGATCGAGCGGATCGGCGCCGTGCCGACGCTCATCGAATGGGACAACGACGTGCCCGGCTGGCCCGTGCTGATGGACGAGGCGCGGCGGGCCGACGCGATCCTGAAGGGGCCGGCGCCGGCCGCCCTTGCGCCTGCGGGAGGGCGGCATGTCCCTGCGTGAGGCGCAGGCCGCCTTCGCCGCGGCCCTGCTGAACCCGGACACGCCGGTTCCGCCGGGCATCGGCGGCCCTGGCGGACGGGCCGACGCGCGCCGCTTCGCGGTCTATCGCAACAATGTCATGGTCGGGCTCGTGGACGCCCTCGCCGCGCGCTTTCCCGTCTGCGCGCAGCTCGTGGGCGAGGAATTCTTCCGGGCCATGGCCCGTGTCCATGCGGCGGCAACCAAGCCGCGCTCGCCGCTGCTGATGGCCTATGGCGACGACTTCCCCGACTTTATCGCCGCGTTCCCGCCCGCCGCCGGGCTGCCCTACCTTGCCGATGTGGCGCGCCTGGAAGTCGCCTATGGGGCGGCCTATCACGCCGCCGAGGCGGCTCCCGTCACCACCGCCGCACTCGGCCCGCTCTCGCCGGATCGCCTCTCCGCGTTGCGGCTGTCGCTCCATCCGTCGGCACGGCTCATCCGTTCCGCCTATCCGGTCGCCAGCATCTGGCTGGCGCATCAGGGAGGGGACGCAGTGGAGGGGCCCGCGGAATGGGTGGGCGAGGACGTGCTGGTGGTGCGGCCGGATGCCGACGTGCTGGTCCATCGCCTTCCCGAGGGCGGCTTCGCCTTCCTCGATGAATTGCGCGGCGGCCGCACCGTGGGCGAGGCCGCCGGGGCCGCATGCCGCGATGGGGTCGGCTTCGACCTGGGCGGCGCCCTCGTCGGCCTGTTCGCCATGGGCGCGGTCGTCGCCGCCTCACCCTCCTGAAACGTCAAGAGACCACGGGTTTTCCATGCTCCATGCCCTGCGTTCCGTCCTGATGCCTGCCGAGGCCGTGCTCGGACGGTTCCCCTCCTCCCTCACCCAGCTCGCCCTGCGCGTTGCGCTCGCGGTCCCGTTCTTCCGATCGGGGCTGACCAAATGGGAGGGGCTGCAGCTCTCCGGCAGCGCCGTCTATCTCTTCACCGACGAGTTCCGGCTGCATCTGTTCGGCGCGGAAGTCGCCTATCCCCTGCCGCACCTCATGGCGTTTCTCGCCGGCGTGGGCGAGATCGCGCTGCCCATCCTCCTCGTGATCGGTCTCGGCACCCGGTTCGCGGCCCTCGGGCTGCTGGGGATGACCGCCATCATCCAGCTGACCATTCCCGACGGCTGGGCCAACTTCCATCTGCCGTGGGCAGCCATGGCGCTCGCGGTGATGACCTACGGGGCCGGACGCCTCTCCCTCGACCATCTCCTCGCCATGCCGGCAGACGGCGGCCTGCCCTCCGCAAGGCGCATGTGAGGGGGCATTGTCCCGAGGCCGGCACGGCTCAGGGGATCAGCACCGTCGCCCCGGTCGTGGCGCGGGCTTCCATCGTCTCATGGACGGCCCGCACCTCGTCGAGGGCGGCGGTCAGGCCGATGGCCGGGGCGATCAGCCCGCGCGCGAGCGCGTCGAAGACGCCCTGCGTCAGCGCGGCGATATCCGCGGGCGTCTTCGTGAAGGTCGCGAGCGTCGGCTTGGCAAGCAGAACCGACCCCTTCGCGGCGAGGACGCCCACGTCGAGCGGTGGCACCGGCCCGCTCGCCTGGCCGAAGTTGACCATCAGGCCGACCGGCCTGAGGCAATCCAGCGACCGGTCGAACGTGTCCCGGCCGATGGAGTCGAACACGGCGTCCACGCCCGCACCGCCGGTGAAGGCGCGCGCGGCGGCGGCGAAGTCCTCCTTCCGGTAGTTCACGACGAGGGCGCATCCCGCCTCGCGCGCCACCTCCATCTTGGCGTCCGACCCGACGGTCCCGATCACCGTGACGCCGAGGCGGCTCGCCCACTGGCACAGCAGCTGGCCCACACCACCGGCGGCGGCATGCACGAGGATGGTGGCGCCGGCCCGCGCCGGCCAGATGCGATCGAGCAGGTAGAAGGCCGTCGCCCCCTTCACCAGCGCCGCCGCGGCGAGCCGGTCGTCCACCGCATCGGGGATGGGCACCAGACGCCAGGCCGGAACCAGACGCCGCTCGGCATAGGCACCGAGCAGGTTCCAGTAGGCGACGCGCTGGCCCGGCACGAGGTCCGCCACATCGGCGCCAACCGCCTCCACCACGCCGGCCGCCTCGACGCCGAGGGTGGCGGGCCGCGGAATGGCATATTGGCCGGACGTGCTGGCGCGGTGATAGATGTCGATGAGATTGACGCCGATGGCGGTGTGGCGGACCAGCGCCTCGCCCGGCCCGGGCGCAGGCACATCGACGGTCTCGATGGAAAGGACCTCCGGCCCGCCCGCCGCGTGAACACGAACCGCTCTGGACTTCATCGCGCATCTCCATGCTCGCCCGCACACGGGGCGCAGATACAGGCGGGCCGGCCGGGTCAGCGGCCGGAGATCATCTTGAAGACGTAGCTGAAGTCGCGGTCGCCATGCCCGTTGGCCACCAGCATCTGGTAGACGGCGGCGGCCGCTCCGGCGAGCGGGGTCGCGGCCGAGGCGTTGGCGGCGGCCTGCTGGGACAGGCGCATGTCCTTCAGCATCATGTGGCCGGTGAAGCCCGGCGCGTAGTCGCGGTTGGCCGGCGAGCTCGGCAGCGGGCCCGGCACCGGGCAGTAGTGCTCCAGCGCCCAGCAGTTGCCGGACGAGCCGACCATCACGTCGTAGACCGTCTTCATGTCCAGCCCGAGCTGGCCGGCGAGGGTGAAGACTTCGGAAATGGCGACCATGCTGATGCCGGTCATCATGTTGTTGCAGATCTTCAGCGCCTGGCCGGCGCCGATTTCCCCCACGTGGAAGAAACGATGGCCCATGGCCTCGAGCACCGGAACGGCGCGCGCATAGCCCTCCGCCGTGCCGCCCACCATGAAGGTCAGGCGCCCGGCCTCGGCCGCGGGCACGGCACCGGAGACCGGCGCGTCCACCATGGTGAAGCCGGCCGCCCCTGCGGCGGTGCTGACCGCCCGCGCGCTCTCCACGTCGATGGTCGAGCTGTCGATGAGGAGCGCGCCGCCGGGCGCATGCTCCAGCACGCCGCCGGGGCCTTCATAGACCTCGCGCACGTGCCGTCCCGTCGGCAGCATCGTCATCACGCATGCGGCGGAGGCGACGGCATCCTGCAACGTATCGGCAGCGCGCCCGCCCATCTCGGCGAGGGCATGCCGCTTCTCCGCGGACTGGTCGAAGCCGGACACGCTGTGGCCCGCCTTGATGAGATGTCGGCACATGGGCGCACCCATGTTGCCAAGACCGATGAACGCGATGCTGGTCACGGCTGCGGCTCCCCCTGTTCGGGCATGACGTGTGTTCGGGCGACGGTTGCTCGGGCATGATCTGGACGTCGGGTGCGCGCATCCGCACGCTCCCGCATCCGCGAGCTTTGATTGGAATGGCTGGCCCCTGCCGGCCGGCGCCCGGTCAGGCGGGCACCGGCCTTGCTTTGGTGACGGGACCCGGCGCGGGCTACTTGCCCTGGCTCGCCGCTTCCTTCACCAGCGGGCAGCGCGAGGCCGAGAGGGGCGCGGCGGTGTCGGCATCCGGGATCTTGCCGAGCACCTTGAAGTAGTCCCACTCGCCCTTGGATTCGGCCGGGGTCTTCACCTCCACGAGGTACATGTCGGTCACCATGCGGCCGTCCGGGCGGATCTTTCCGTTCGGGGCGTAGGCATCGTGGACCGGCATCTCGCGCATCTTGGCCGCGACCTTGCGACCGTCGTCGGTGCCGGCGGCGGCGATCGCCTGCAGATAGTGCAGCACGGCCGAATAGGTCGCCGCCTGCACCACGCCCGGCATCCGCTTCGTGCGCTCCTGGAAGCGCTTGGAGAAGGCGCGGGTCTCGGCGTCGTGGTCCCAGTAGAAGGGCGTGGTGACGATGAGGCCCTGCGCCGCCTTCAGGCCGAGGGCGTGGACATCGCTGATCACCACCGCGAGACCGGCCAGCTTCTGCCCGCCCGCCGCGATGCCGAACTCGCCGGCCTGCTTGATGGCGTTGATGGTGTCCGTGCCGCCATTGGCGAGCGCGATGATCTGCGCCTTCGAGGACTGCGCGCGCAGCAGGAACGAGGAGAAATCGTTGGCGCCGAGCGGGTGCTTCACCTGGCCGACGACCTTGCCGCCCTTGGCCGTCACCACCCGGTCGAGCTCCGCCGTCATGGCCGCGCCGAAGGCGTAGTCGGCGGCGAGGATGAACCAGTCCTTCTCGCCGCGGTCGAGCAGCGCGGAGGCGGTGCCGACCGACTGGGAATACGTGTCCCACCCCCAGTGGAAGCCGGTGGGCGAGCAGGATTCGTTGGTCAGGGCCGTGGTCAGCGGGCCGGTCATCAGCGTGACCTTGCCGAGCTCGCGGCCCATGTTGTTCACCGCGATGGCGACCGCCGAGTTGGTCAGGTCGGCGATGGCGTCGACACCCTCCAGCTCGAACCACTGCTTGGCGGTGGCGGAGGCCACGTCCACCTTGCTCTGGTGGTCGGCCGAGACGATCTCGACCTTGATGTTCTTGTTCCTGGCGGTGAAGTCGTCCGCCGCCATGCGCGCGGCCTCGACGGAGGTGCGGCCGCCGAAATCGGCATAGACGCCGGACTGGTCGTTCAGGACCCCGATCTTGACCACGCCGCCGGAAATATCCGCGGCCTGGCACAAGGATACGGACGCGACCAGCGCGGCGAGGGAAGTCATCAGCTTCACGGCGTTCCTCCTGCTTTGATTATTGTGTTTTCCGGGCCCGGTGGTGTCCGGGCTCCGTCCCTGCGGGGCGGGAGGCGTGACCCACCCGCCCCGGAATTTCCACGCGGTCCGGATGACCGCCGCCGGGCGTGCCCGGCCTCTCCCTCAGCCGTTGCTCGGGAAGGACATGGAGACGGCATGCTCCTCGCGCGCGTCAGGCTCGGGCCAGCGCTGGGAGATGGTCTTCATCTTGGTGTAGAAGCGCGCGGCATCCGGCCCGAACATGTGGGCGTCGCCGAACTTGGAGCGGCGCAGGCCACCGAAATTGTGGTAGCCGACCGGCACCGGCACCGGCACGTTGACGCCCTGCATGCCGGCCTCGACTTCCGTGTAGAAGCGCTGGGCCGCGCGGCCGTTGCGGGTGAAGATCACCGCGCCGTTGCCGTATTCGTGGGCGTTCACCACGTCGATCGCCTCGTCGAGCGAGGTGACGCGCATCATGCCGCGCACGGGGCCGAAGACCTCTTCCTTCCACATCTGCATGTCGGTGGTGACATTGTCGACCAACGACGCGCCCACATAGAAGCCCTTGTCGGCGGGACCGGCGCCGCGACCGTCCACCACCAGCTCGGCGCCCTCCTCGACGGCGCGGGCGATGGCGGCCTCGACCGTCGCCTTGGCGGCCGCGGTCACCAGCGGCCCGAAGTCCGCGCTCTTGTCGTCATAGGAACCGACGCGCAGCTTCTCCACCATCGGCACGATGAGCGCGCGCAGGCGGTCGGCGGTCTCGTCGCCCACCGCGACCAGCAGCGAGATGGCCATGCAGCGCTGGCTCGCGGAGCCGTAGCCGGCGCTGATGAAGGCGGCGGCGGCGGCCTCCAGGTCGGCGTCGGGCATGACCACCATGTGGTTCTTGCCGCCGGTGTAGGCCGCCACGCGCTTATTGTGGGAGCAGCCCTTCTGGTAGATGTACTCGCCGACGCGCGTGGACCCCACGAAGCTGATGGCGGCGATGGAGGGGTGCTCCAGGATGGCGTCCACCACCTCGGCGTCGCCGTTGACCACGTTCCACACGCCGTCCGGCAGGCCCGCCTGCTTCCACAGGTCGCTGACGAACGCGGTCGCGCCGGGGACGCGCTCGGAGGGCTTCACCACCACCGCGTTGCCCACCGCCACCGCCATGGCGCCCATCATGATGGGCACCATGACGGGGAAGTTGAACGGCGCGATGCACCCCACCACGCCCACCGGCTGGCGGATCGAGAAGGTATCGATGCCGCCGCCGACGTTGAGCGAATATTCGCCCTTGGTCACCTGCGCGGCGTTGGTGGCGAACTCCAGCGCCTCCACCGCGCGGCCGATCTCGCCCTTGGCGTCGTCGATGGTCTTGCCGTGCTCGAGGCCGGTGATCTGCGCGAGCGCCTCGATGTTGGCGATCACCAGCTCGCGCATCTTGAAGATGACCTGCAGGCGCTTCGCCTGCGATTGGCCCGCCCAGGCGCGGCCGGCCGCCGCGGCGATCTTCGCCACCGCGTCCACGGTGCCGCGATCGGCGTAGTTGCAGCGGTAGATCTCCTCGCCGGTGGAGGGATTGAACACCGGGCCGGAGCGGGTGCCGGAGCCGCGGCTGAAGGTGCCGCCGATGTAATGGTCGATGCCGTACACGGGAATACTCCTTGGATGGGGGATTTCAGTTCAGGCCGGGCGCGTGAAGAGCGTCTGGATGCAGGAAAAATCCAGCGCCGGGGCGCCGTCCTCGCGGGACCGGATGGCGTAGAGGCTCTGCGCCAGCGCCCCCATGGGCACGGCCGCGCCGCTCGCCCGGGCGTTGTCGAGCGCGAGCCCGAGGTCCTTCAGCATCAGCGCGAGCTGGAACCCCGCCACATAGCCCTTGCTGGAGGGCGATTCCGGCAGCACCTGGGGCCAGGGATGCCAGCGCTCCAGGAAGAAGTTGCCGCCGGAGCTCTTCTGCATGATGGCGGTCAGCACCGCCGGATCGAGGCCGTTGCGCGCGCCGAGCTCCATCACCTCGGCGGTCGCGGCCATGGTGACGGCGGCGAGCATGTTGTTGCAGATCTTGGCCGCCTGCCCCGCGCCGCTGCCGCCGGCATGGAAGACGAAGCGCCCCATCTGCTCCAGCACCGGCCGCGCCCGCGCCAGCACCTCGTCGCGGCCGCCGACCATGAAGGCCAGCGTGCCCTCGGCCGCCTTCTGCACGCCGCCCGAAACCGGGGCATCCAGCATGGCGAAGCCCGCGCGCTCCGCCGCCGCGGCCACCTCGCGGGCGGTCTCCGGCGCGATGGTCGAGCAATCCACCAGCAGCGGGCGGGCCTGAAGGCGTTCGAGCAGCCCCTCCGGCCCCAGATAGAGCCCGGAAACCGCGCGGCTGTTGGGCACCATGGTGATGACCATGTCGGCGCCCTCGGCCGCAGCGAGCGGGCTCGGCGCGACCTGCGCGCCGAGGGCTTCGAGACGCTGCAAGGCATCTGGCGAAAGATCGAAGGCGGCGACGGCGTGGCCGGCGCGCACAAGGTTGGCCGCCATCGGAAAACCCATGTTTCCGATGCCGATGAAGGCAATCCTGGACATCACTTGCTCCCTCGGACCGTCCGTTTTCAGCTTCTGCGTGGCAGCAGCCTGAGCGTCTTGCGGGCAGTGCCGCCGCGCTCCGTGGATCGGTTCCGCAGGGAAATTGGTATCACGCGGGCCGCGCGCTTGAAGTGCCCCTGAGCGTAAGGCTAGTGTGCAAAATTGCACATCCTCGGGGCGCGCGCATGGAATGGGACGATCTCCGGTTCTTTCTGGAGCTGGCGCGCACGCGCACGCTGACCGAGGCCGCGCGCCGCCTGGACGTGAAGCACACCACCGTCTCCCGCCGCATCCAGCGGCTGGAGCTGGCGGTCGGCGCCCCGCTGTTCACGCGCACCCACGAGGGGCATGAGCTGACCACGCGGGGCCGCAACCTGCTGGTGGAAGCGCAGGCCATCGAGGACCTGTTCCTCAGCATGGACGAGGAGCAGACCGCACCGGCCCAGCAGGTCACGGGCATCGTCCGGCTCGGCTGCACCGAGGGCTACGGCGCCGGCGTGCTGCCGGCCGACCTTGCGGCGCTGCGCGGCGAGCATCCCAACCTGCGGGTCGACCTGATCGTGCAGCCCCGTCCCATCCTGCTGGCGCGGAACGAGGCGGACATCGTCATCACCATCGACCGGCCGGAGCGCGGTCCCTATCTCATCACCAAGCTTTACGACTACACGCTGCGCCTCTATGCGGCGCCGTCCTACCTCGCGACGCGCGCCCCCATCCGGCGGCTGGCGGACCTGAAGGACCACCACCTCGTCAGCTATATCGAGGAGAGCGGCCCGGCCAAGGGCCTGCCGGTGATCTGGGATCTGGTGCAGTCGAGCACGCCGGGCATCCGCAGCACGAGCATCTTCTCGCAGATGGCCATCGTCGCCTCGGGCGGGGGCATCGCCATCCTGCCGTCCTACCTCGCGGGCGACAATCCCGCACTGGTGCCGGTGCTCGGCAGCGAGGTGAGCTTCCAGCGGACCTACTGGATGATGATGCCGACCGAGCTCAAGCGCATCGCCCGCGTTCAGGCGGTGTGGCAATTCCTGAAGCGGACGACGCGGGAGCACAGCCAGCGCCTGATGGTCTAGCGCGTGGCGCCATCCCGGCCGGCCGTGTCGGGCCCGCGGCGTCGCGGGCCTGCATCTCGGGTTCGGCGGGCGGTCCCGAAATCCGGGTCCGCCCCTCAGGTCACTGACCGCCCTTGAGCGCCGCGGTGGCGTCGGCGGGCGCGCCGGCCAGCCGGTGCAGCGGGATCACCTTGGGCGCATCGACGCCCGCAAGCGCGCCGAGATCGAAGCGGGTGAAGTTCATTCCGGCATAGTCGCGCACGAAGAACAGCCGGCGATCAAGGTCCGACAGGCTGGTCCAGGTGGTGAACTCGGTGGCGTAGGGCTTCGCCCCGTCCTCCTTGAGGCCGGCCACTTCCATGTGCCCGCCCCCGTCGCCGGGGTAGTCGATGGAGATGCCGCGCGGGCGGTCGAAATTGTTCATCACATGGGCCAGCGCGCAAACCGCCTTGTCCGGCGTATCGGCCTTCTCGGCGAACTGGGCATAGTAGACGGCGCGCACGAAACGGCCCACGGACGTGCTCGAGGAGGGCAGGCCCTCGGTGGCGATGCCCGAATCCGGCTGGCGTGCCGCATAGCCGCCGAAGGTGGCGCTGGCGCGGTCGACGTTGCTGAGGAACGTGTAGTTGTCGAGATTGGTCAGGTGCCAGTCGAACCGCGGCCCGTTGGTCATGACGCGCACGGGGTTGTCGTAGAGCTGCATCTCGCCCTTGTGGAACTCGATGACGAGCGAGGCGCCGGCGGCATCGTTGACGACGTAATGGAACGGCGCGACCGCCCCCTGCAGGATGGCCAGCGCCTCCAGGAACACCGGCTGGGCCGCGAGCGCCGCCTTCACCTGCGCCACCGAGGCGAAGCATCCCAGCACCCAGCTGCCGAGATCGGAGACGGCGAGCACCGCGCGCGTCATCTCCGCCGACTGCGCCCGCCCGGCGGCGGAGGGATAGGACAGCATGCTGAAGGTGACGCCCGCATCGTTCAGGCCCTCGATCACCTTCAGGTCGGAAATGCCGATCGGCGCCGCCGGCGTCGGCACCCGGGCGGGCATGGTGACGGCCAGGAAGGAATGGGCCAGCTTGTAGGCGAGCGCGGGATGGCCCGACACCTCGGAGCTCACCGCAAAGCCGATGGGGAAAAAGGCGACCTCGTAGGGCAGATCGACGGTCAGCTCCAGCGTGCGGCCGAGATAGTCGTGTCCCGAAGCGTCACTGTAGACGAGCGCTGTGCACATGCCTGCATTCCCCTGACCGTGAAGCCGCGCGGGCTCCCAATGCCCTGCTTGGTCGCACACTTTGGCGCGGGCGGAAAGTCCGTGTACCCCAGCGTTAGCGCACTGACCGGGTTTGATTTCCGGTTAACCGCTTGTTAGGACTTCCGCGTGGGAAGGAAGCATCGGGACACCGCACCGAGGCCGCATCCGCCCCGAAGGCCCGTTCGTCGGCGGAGGTTCCTCCCGCGTGTCCCATCCATTGATCCGCGACCGGCGCCGGCGCCCTTCCTGCCCTCCGGCGATTGAGCGGCGGCAGGCGGACAACCGCGCGGCCGAGCGCCTCGCCGCGGTGGGCCTTCTGGCCGTCAGCCTCGGCGGCTGCGTTCCCGGAGGGGCACCCTCGATTCCGTTCTTCGGCGCGTTCTTTCCGGCCTGGCTGCTGTGCGCCTTCATCGGCATCGTGGGCGCGGTGCTCGTGCGGGTGGCGCTGATCCGGCTCGGCATCGACGACCTGCTGCCGGCGCGCCTGCCCGTCTACGTCTGCATCGCGGCGGGAATCGGCTTTCTCGTCTCCATCGTCAGCTTCGGACGCTAGCCGGTGGAGGAGGCAGCCAAGGCTCATCCCCGACGCGCCCTCGGCATCGGCATCAGCCTCGCGGCGGTGGCGATGGCGGTGCTGTTCGGCTGGCGCTATGCACGGAACGCCGAGCTCAATCCCCTGTCGCAGGATGCGGTCATCACCGCCGACACGGTGAATGTGGCCGCCGCCGTGCCCGGGCGCATCGCCGTCATCGAGGCGAAGGACAATGGCAGCGTGCGCAAGGGCGCCCTCCTGTTCGCGCTCGATGCCACCTCCTACCGGCTCCAGGCGGAGCAGGCGGCGGCGGACCTGCGCATCGCCGAGGCGGCGCTGGCCGACCGCGGGCGGGCGGTCTTGGCCGCGCGCTCCAACGCGGTGATCGCGCAGGAGCAGGTGGCCCGCGCCCGCTCCAATCTCGACCTCGCCAGCCAGACCCTCGCGCGGCTGGAGGCGCTGCGGCCCAAGGGCTATGTGAGCGCCCAGCAGGTGGACGACGCGGCCACCGCCAAGCGCGATGCCGAAATCTCCCTCAAGCAGGCGCTGCACCAGCAGGCGGCCGCGGATGCGCTGGTGAGCGACACGGCGGCGGCCGCCGCCCTGGTCGATGCCCGCCGGGCCGCCCTTGCCCTCGCGCAGCGGGCGCTGGCGGACACCGAGGTCCACGCCCCGTTCGACGGCAAGGTGGTGGGCCTCACCGTCTCGCAGGGAGAGTTCGTGATCACCGGCCAGTCGGTCTTCACCCTCATCAACACCGGGGCGTGGTTCGTCTCCGCCGCCTTCCTCGAGACCGAGCTGCCGCAGATCGCCATCGGCGACTGCGCCACCGTCTATGCCCTAGCCGACCGCGCCCTGCCCATCCGCGGGCGGGTGGAAGGGGTGGGATGGGGCGTCGCCTCCGAAGAGCTCATCAAGCTGCCGCGTGCGATGCCCATCGTGCCGAAGTCGCTGGACTGGGTGCGGGTGGCCCAGCGCTTCCCGGTGCGCATCCGCCTGATCGACCCGCCCGACAGCCTCATGCGCATCGGCGCCTCCGCCACCGCCACGGTGCACCATGGCAGCCGCTGCTGACCGGCCGTGGCCGGCCATGGCCCGGCAGGTCTGGCGCGACCTCCAGCCGTTTCCCGGCCGCTCCGGAATGACGTGGCGCGTCGCGCTGCTGTGCGCGCTCGTGGCGGCCGTGGCGATGGTCTACAAGGTGCCGGAAGCCGCCATCGGCTGCTATCTCGTCATCTTCCTCGCCCGTCCGAACGGGGCGGAATGCGTAGGTCAGGCCATCGGCCTCATCCTGCTCGCGAGCGTGGTGGTGCTGGCCATGGCGCCGCTGATCTCGGCAACGGCGGACAGCCCGCTGCTGCGCCTGTCCATCCTCGCCCTCATCTCGTTCGTCTTCGTGTTTCTCGGCGCGGCCTCCCAGCTCGGCGAGATCGGCTCCATCATCGCCCTGGTCATCGTCTTCGTGCTGACGCTGGTGGACCGGCTGCCGGCCGGGGAGATCGCCACGCGCGGCCTGCTCTACGCATGGCAGATGGCGTGCATGCCGATGGCGCTGATGATCGTCTTCAACCTCGTGCTCGGCACCTCGCCGCACCGGCTCCTGCGCGGCACGGTGGTGGACCGGCTGGAGGCGGCGGAGGAGGCGCTGGCGCTGGAGCCGGACGCGGCAGCGCGGCGGCTCGAAGGGCCCCTCGGGGAGGGCATCGACGCGGCCGGGCAGCAGGTGATGCTGGCGCGCCTGTTCCACACCGCCCCGGCGGCCGAGGTGACGTGGCTCGCCGGCGCGACACGCACCAGCTACCAGCTGCTGCTGGCGGTCGCGGCCTTGCCCGGACCGGCCGCCGCGGCGGCGCGAGCGACGCTTGCGGAGCGGTGCCGCCAAGCGGCGGACGCGGTCCGCGCCGGACGGCGCCCCCAGCCGGCGCCCGACGGCAGCGGCGCCGGGAGCGTTCCATCGGGCGGCACTGCCTCGGCCGGCGTCCCGTCCGCCGGTGTCCCCAACAGCTCGCCCGAGGAAGCGGTGACGGCTGCCCTCGCGGGCCTTTCCCGGCCGGACGGGGGCAGCAGCGCCGCGGCGCCGAAGCCGCCGTTCCTCGCCGCCGATGCCTTCACCAACCCGGACTACCAGCGCTATGCCCTGAAGACGACTGCCGCGGCCGTCATCTGCTACCTGACCTATTCCCTGATCGGATGGCAGGGCATCCACACCGCCATGATCACCTGCTATGTGGCGGCGCTGGCGACCACCGCGGAAACGGTGCACAAGCTGGCCCTGCGCATCATCGGCTGCCTCATCGGAGCGGCGCTGGGCTTCCTCTCCATCCTGTTCGTCATTCCCCATCTGGAATCGGTGGGCGGGCTGATGGTGCTTGTCTTCTGCGGCATCCTGCCCGCCGCCTGGATCTCCTCAGGCAACGAGCGCATCTCCTATGCCGGGGTGCAGGTGGGGCTCGCCTTCCTGCTCACCATCCTCAACGGCTTCGCGCCGAGCCTCGACATGGCCGCCGGGCGTGACCGCATCGTCGGCATCCTGCTCGGCAATCTCGTCGTCTATCTGGTCTTCACCGGCATCTGGCCGAAGAGCGCCGCGCTGGATATCCAGGCCCGCCTGTCCCGCGTGCTCGCCGCCTTGGCGCAGCTTGCGGCGCGTGAGCCGGCGGCGCGGGTGCAGGCGGTGGAGGAGGCCTCCCTCGTGGAGACCGAGGCTGAGCAAGCCCGGCAGCGCCTGCTGCTGCTGCCGTTCGAGCCGGCATCCGAGCGCCCCTCCCCCGGCCGCGTCCGCCGTCTCGCCGCGCTGATCGAGGAGGCCCGCGCCGCGCTTCCGGCCCTGCTTTACTCGCCCGGGCGGTCGCCGGAGCTCGCGGCGCGGCTCGAGCGCGCAGCCGACGAGATCGCCGGGCGCGGCGCCGCGACGGACACCGCTCTTCCCGGCGGAGAGGATGCGGCGGGCGCGCTTTCGGCGCGCGTGCGCCGCATCGAGCGGCTGGCGGCGGGGTGAGGCGATGGCGCTGAAGCCCCCTTCCCCGCGCACCTTCCCGCGCGCACGTTACAACCGCCGTTGGCCCGGCGTGCTGGCCGCGCTGGCGGCCGCCTGCCTGCTCCTGCCCGCCTGCGCGCTCAACGCGCTCGACAGCGCGCCGGCCGATCCCTCCCAGCCCTGGACCCCGGCCGAGCCGGCCTCCGCACGCACGGCGGAAGCCGCGCCCCCGCCTGCCGGCGCCACCATGGGCGCAGCGCCGGTGCGCGATTTCGGCGTGTCGGCCGAGCCTGCCGTGGGAGTGCTGAAGCCGACGCCGGACATCGCGCCGAACCGGGCCTACGGCCTTGCCGAGCTGATCGATCTGGCACAGACGCAGAACCCCTCGACCCGCCTCGCCTGGCAGCAGGCGCGGCAGGCGGCGCTCGCGGCGGGGATGGTCGAGGCCACCTACGTGCCGCTCATCACCGCCAACGTGATCGGTGGCTACCAGAAGTTCACCAACCCGCTCCCCGTCACCATCGGCAACGTCAACCAGGTGCAGAGCAACATCTCCGGCCTCTCGCCGCAGGTGGCGCTGCAATGGCTGGTGTTCGACTTCGGCCAGCGCAGCGCCCTGCACGAGACGGCACGGCAGAATTCCAGCGCCGCCAACGTGCTGTTCAACGGCGTGCACCAGAAGATCATCTACGACGTCTCGCGCGCCTACTTCCTCTACGGTGCCGCCCGCAGCCGCGTGGACATCGCCGCCCAGACCCTCGCCAACAGCCGCGACATCCTCGATGCGGCCGAAGCGCGGCTGAAGAACGGGATCGGCAACACGGTGGAGGTGGCGCAGGCCCGCCAGCAGGTGGCGCAGTCCCGCTTCGCCCTGGTGCAGGCCGAGGGCGGCGAGCGGGATGCCTATCAGGCGCTGCTCGGCGCGGTGGGCGTGAGCCCCGTCACCGCGATGAAGGTGAAGCCCGCGACCGGCCGCAGCCTGCCGGAGAACATCGGCACGCCCACCGAGAAGATGATCGAGGCCGCGCTCGCCCGCAGGCCAGACGTCCTGGCCTCCTTCTCCGCCATGAAGGCGAGCCAGTCGGGGATCGCCGCCGCGCAGGCGGAGTTCATGCCGAAGGTCTATCTCAGCGCGGTGGCGGCCGGCGGCAACACCTCCCTGTCGGCGTCCGGCCTGCCGAACATCGGCCAGATCTCGTCCGCTTCCGGCGTCATGGTGGGGGCGAGCGTGCCCATCTTCGACGGCGGGCTGCGCGCCGCGCAGGTGCAGAACGCCGAATCCCTCGCGGCCGCCACCGAGGCGACCTTCGAGAAGGTGCGGGACACCGCCGCGCGCGAGATCGTCGCGAGCGCCAACACCCTGCGCTCGGCGCTGGCGTCCTACCGGGCGGCCAGCGCGCTCGCCGACGCCGCGGCCGTGACCTACGACGCGGCGCTCTCGGCCTACAAGGCCGGCGTCGGCAACATCTCGGTGGCGACCGCCGCGGACAGCGGCCTGCTCGTCGCCCGCCAGGCGCGGGCGGATGCGCATGCCGCTTCGCTGGCGGCGGCGGCAAACCTTGCCTTCGTCCTCGGCGCCATGACATCGCGCGAGGTGCCGACCGGGCTCATCGCTCGGTGACGCGGCCGCCCCATGCGGCCGCATTGAGCCGGCCGGCGCCCTGCACTAGGGTCGCCCGGCCATTTGGATCGTCCGCCGCACGGGGGCTCGCGACGTGAACTTCGCCCATATCGACCTCACGCTTTCCGCCAAGCTGTTCGCGGCGCTGTTCGCCATCATGAACCCGCTGACGATCATCCCGGTCTTCCTGAGCCTGACCGCCGACCGCTCTCCGGCGGAGCGGCGCAGCACCATGCTGGTGCTGAACGCGACGGTGGCGCTGGGCTGCCTGATCTGCGCGCTCGGGGGCCGCCTCGTGCTGGGGGTGTTCGGCATCGACGTCACCCACTTCCAGCTGGCGGGCGGGCTCATCGTGCTCCTGCTCGCCCTGTCCATGCTCAGCGGCGAGGAGCACAGCGCCCATTCCGGCACGCAGGAGGAGAAGAAGACCTTCAGCTCCGCCTCCAGCCTCGGCGTCTACCCGCTCGGCATCCCGCTCTCCATCGGGCCGGGCACGATGACGACCATCATCATCTTCTCGCAGTCCAGCGGGTCGGCCGGCGGCGCGGCGGGCTTCTATCTGGCGCTCGTGGGCTATGTGATCTTCTTCGGCATCTGCATGGCGGCCGCGCCGGCGCTCTCCACCATCCTGTCGCCGACGGCGCTCAGCATCTCCAAGCGCCTGATGGGCATCGTGCTGGCGGCCATCGCCATGGAGATGATCACCGCGGCGCTCGGGCACCTGTTCCCCGCGTGGGTCGCCCACGCGGGCTGAGGCATCGGGCGTCAGGCGGCGGAGGGGCGGGCCCGGCGGACAAGCCGCGCCAGGGCGAGCGCCTGCTCGAAGCCCGAGTGAAGGGAATCGACGATGGGCACCGGGCACGCGGCCTGCAGCTGGGTGCCATACCCGGCGAGCGCCGCCCCGCCGACGATGACCACGTCCGGGGCCTGGGTGGCCAGCACCTGCGCGATCACATCGCCCACGATCCGCCCGCCCGCCGCCCGGTCGGAGGCGACGGAGAGCGCGTCGCCCGGCACCACGCCGAAGCCGGCGAAGCGCGCGTCGAGGGCGGTGCGTCGCATCAGGTCGCGCAGCATTCCCGGCCACGCCGCGCCGACCGTGACGATGGAGAAGCGCTCCCCCAGCTGCAGCGCCGTCAGGATGGCGGCCTCGGCCATGCCGGCGACGGGAAAGGCGTTCTCGGCGCGCAGGGCGTCGATGCCGGGCTCCCCGAAGCAGGCGTAGAAGCAGGCGTCGAAAGGCGCGCGGCCGGCCGCCGCCTCGCCCGCGACCTGCGTGCGCACCGCCTCGAGCGCGGCATGGCCGGCGATGGCGACGGCCGGGCGGGTCGAAACATACGGCATGCCGAAAGCCGCCGTCGCGCCAACGATATGCACATTCTCTAGGCAGAACGGACCGAGCGCCGCGACCATGCGATCGGTCACTTCGACCGTGGTATTGCCGTTCAGAACAAGGATCTTCAAGGTGCGCCGCCCTATCCGCAATCATCCGTCGGCCGCAAGGGAAGCACGGCGGGCGGGCTGCGCCAAGCCGCGCATGCACGCGGCTCAGGCGAAGCTGTAGCTGCTCACATAATGGGCAAAATGCCGGACACGCAGACGATTTGACGACGAAACTTCGTTTTCATTCCGCTTCGTCACGTCGTCCGATCCAGCGGCGCACAGGGCTGGCACGGGGGTTGCTAACTCCGGGGCGGAACGCACCGCGCATCCCGCCGCAAAGGATTCCATGATGCCCGTGACTGAACAGCGGACCCGCTCCGCGCGCCGCCGGACGACGTTCGCCGCCCTGCTTCTGGCCACCGCCGGGGCCTTCGCCCCGCTCGGCGCGCACGCGGAAACCACCCTGCGCATCGGCATGACCGCGGCGGACATCCCGCGCACGCTGGGCCAGCCGGACCAGGGCTTCGAGGGCAACCGCTTCACCGGCCTCACCATGTATGACGCGCTGGTGCTGTGGGACCTGTCCTCCGCCACCAAGCCGAGCGTGCTCATCCCCGGCCTCGCCACCGAGTGGAAGGTGGATGACGCGGACAAGACCAAGTGGGTGTTCAAGCTGCGCCCGGGCGTCACCTTCCATGACGGCTCGCCGTTCAACGCCGATGCCGTTGTGTGGAACGTCGACAAGGTGCTGAACAAGGAAGCACCGCAGTTCGATGCCAGCCAGGTCGGCGTCACCGCCTCGCGCATGCCCACCCTCGCCTCGGCGAAGAAGATCGACGACCTCACGGTGGAACTGACCACCAAGGAGCCGGACTCGTTCCTGCCCTACAACCTCACCAACCTGTTCATGGCCAGCCCGACCCAGTGGCAGAAGTTCTATGACGCGGCCGACGGCGCGGATGCCAAGGCCAAGGCGGCCGCCGCCTGGACCGCGTTCGCGAAGAACGCCTCCGGCACCGGCCCGTGGAAGATGACCGGCTTCGTCCCGCGCGAGCGGCTGGAGCTGGCGAAGAACGACGCCTACTGGGACAAGGCCCGCGTGCCCAAGGTGGACAAGATGGTCCTCCTGCCCATGCCCGAGGCCAACGCCCGCACCGCCGCCCTCCTCGCCGGCCAGGTGGACTGGATCGAGGCCCCCGCGCCCGACGCCATCCCGCAGCTGAAGTCCCGCGGCTTCAAGATCGAGAGCAACGAGCAGCCGCATGTGTGGCCGTGGCAGTTCTCCCGCATCGAAGGCTCACCGTGGAACGACATCCGCGTGCGCAAGGCGGCGAACCTGTGCATCGACCGCGAGGGCATGAAGGACGGCCTGCTCGGCGGCCTCATGGCCCCCGCCACCGGCACCGTGGAGCCCGGCCACCCGTGGCGCGGCAACCCCACCTTCCAGATCAAGTATGATGTGAAGGAGGGCCAGAAGCTGATGAAGGAGGCCGGCTTCGGCCCCGACAAGAAGCTGAAGGTGAAGACCCAGACCTCCGCCTCCGGCTCCGGCCAGATGCTGCCCCTGCCCATGAACGAATACCTGCAGCAGGCGCTGGCGGAGTGCTATTTCGACGTCCAGCTGGACGTGATCGAGTGGAACACGCTGTTCACCAACTGGCGCAAGGGCGCGAAGGACCCGTCCGCCAACGGCTCCAACGCGGTGAACATCACCTATGCCGCCATGGACCCGTTCTTCGCCATGGTGCGCTTCCTCCAGTCGGGCATGGCGCCGCCGGTCTCCAACAACTGGGGCTACATCAACAACCCCAAGTTCGACGAGCTGGTGAAGAAGGCCCGCACCTCGTTCGATCCCGCCGCGCGCGATGCGGCGCTGGCCGAGCTGCACGCCGCCTCGGTGGACGACGCCGCCTTCCTCTATGTGGCGCACGACGTGGGCCCCCGCGCGCTCAGCCCGAAGATCAAGGGCTTCGTGCAGCCCAAGAGCTGGTTCGTGGACTTCTCGCCGGTGTCCATCAGCCAGTGACGCCACTGCCTTCTCCCCGTGCGGGGAGAAGGTGGATCTCGCGCAGGCCGCGCGCCGGATGAGGGGGCCGAGCCGCCGGAAAGCGCGCCGGCGGCAAGGCATTCCCCTCGCCCCCGGCTCCTCTCCCGCGCGGCGGGAGGGGCGCAGGCGGGCCGGCCCTCCCGGAGGGCGGACCGGAACCAGCAGCGCGCGGAGCCCTTCCGCCCCGCGCTTCTTCGGCAACCACAAGGTGGCCCCGTGCTCGTCTATATCCTGCGGCGCATCGTCTATGTGATCCCCATCGTGCTGTCCGTGGCGCTGGTGTGCTTCCTGCTCGTCCACGTCACGCCCGGCGATCCGCTGGTGGCGGTGCTGCCGCCCGATGCCTCGGCGGAGCTCGCGGCCCAGATGCGTGCCGCCTACGGCTTCGACCGGCCCCTGCCGGTGCAGTTCGGCATCTGGGTATGGAACGCGCTGCACGGCAATCTCGGCACCTCCATCGCCACCGGCCGCCCGGTGCTGGGCGAGGTGACGGCGGCGGTGGGCAACACCTTCATCCTCGCCGTCAGCGCCTCGATCATCGGCTTCGCGCTCGGCATCTTCTTCGGCCTCATCGCCGGCTACTTCCGCAATACCTGGGTGGACAAGCTCGCCACGGGCGTAGCCGTGGCCGGCGTATCCGTGCCGCACTACTGGCTCGGCATGGTGCTGGTCATCATCTTCTCGGTCTGGCTCAACTGGCTGCCCGCCGTCGGCATGGGCCCGGGCGGCTGGTCGTGGAACTGGGAGCACATGCGCTTCCTCATCCTGCCCGCCGTCACCATGTCGGTGATCCCCATGGGCATCGTCACCCGCACCGTGCGCGCGCTGACCGGCGACATCCTCTCGCAGGATTTCGTCGAGGCGCTGCGCTCCAAGGGGCTGAAGGAAACCCAGGTGTTCCGCCACGTGGTGAAGAATGCCGCGCCCACCGCCGTGGCGGTGATGGGCCTGCAGCTCGGCTACCTGCTCGGCGGCTCGATCCTGATCGAGACCGTGTTCTCCTGGCCCGGCACCGGCTTCCTGCTCAACTCGGCGATCTTCCAGCGCGACCTGCCGCTGCTGCAGGGCACGATCCTGGTGCTGGCGCTGTTCTTCGTCTTCCTCAACCTCGTGGTGGACATCGCCCAGGCGGCGATCGACCCGCGCATCAAGAGGGCCTGAGGCCATGAGCGCCACCACGGATGCCGCCAGCGCCGCAGCGCCGGTCCAGAAATCCCGCGGCTACTGGGGAACGGTCGCCCGCCGCCTCTCGCGCGACAAGGTGAGCATGGCCTGCGCCGCCATCCTCATCCTGATCGTGCTGGCGGCGATCTTCGCGCCCTTCCTCGGCCTCGCCGATCCCTACCAGGGCTCTATGATCCGCCGGCTGCGCCCCATCGGCACGCCGGGCTATCCGCTCGGCACCGACGAGCTGGGGCGCGACATGCTTGCCCGCCTCGTCTACGGCGGCCGGCTCTCGCTGCTCATCGGCATCCTGCCGGTGGTGCTCGCCTTCGGCATCGGCACCATGCTGGGCGTGGTGGCGGGCTATTTCGGCGGCAAGGTCAACACCGCCATCATGCGCACGGTGGACGTGTTCTACGCCTTCCCCTCGGTGCTGCTGGCCATCGCCATCTCCGGCGTGCTCGGCGCGGGCATCGTCAATTCCATCGTCTCGCTCACCGTGGTGTTCGTGCCGCAGATCACCCGCGTGGCGGAAAGCGTGACCACCTCCGTGCGCTCGCTGGACTTCGTGGATGCGGCGCGGGCCTCGGGCGCCTCGGCCGTCACCATCATGCGCGTGCACATGCTGGGCAACGTGCTGGGGCCGATCTTCGTCTACGCGACGGGGCTCATCTCGGTGTCGATGATCCTCGCCGCGGGCCTGTCCTTCCTCGGCCTCGGCACGCGGCCGCCCGAGCCGGAATGGGGCCTGATGCTGAACACGCTGCGCACCGCCATCTATGTCAATCCGGGCGTGGCGGCGCTGCCGGGCGTGATGATCTTCGCCGTTTCCATCTGCTTCAACATGCTCAGCGACGGGCTGCGCAGCGCCATGGACATCCGCAATTGAGCCTCCTCGACACCACTCCCGAGCCCATGCCGGAGCCCGTGCTTGAGCCCCTGGCCGATGTGGGCGGCCCGGCCCAGCCGCTGCTGGACGTGAAGAACCTGACCAAGCACTTCCCGGTGGGCGGCGGCCTGTTCAGCGAGAAGAAGACGGTGCGGGCGGTGGACGATGTCTCCTTCTCCATCGCCAAGGGCGAGACGGTGGGCATCGTCGGCGAGAGCGGCTGCGGCAAGTCCACCACCGCCCGCCTGCTCATGCACCTCATGCCGCGCAACGCCGGGGAGATCGTGTTCGACGGCGAGCTGGTGGGCGAGACCCTCTCCCTGCGCGACTTCCGGCGCGGCATGCAGATGGTGTTCCAGGACAGCTACGCCTCGCTCAACCCCCGCCTCACCATCGAGGACAGCATTGCCTTCGGCCCCAAGGTGCACGGCGTCTCCGACCGCGACGCCCGTGCCCTCGCCCGCGAGCTGATGGGCAAGGTGGGGCTGCGGCCGGAAGTGTTCGCCGCGCGCTATCCGCATGAGGTCTCCGGTGGCCAGCGCCAGCGCGTCAACATCGCCCGCGCCTTGGCGCTGAAGCCGCGGCTCGTCATCCTCGACGAGGCGGTCTCGGCGCTGGACAAGTCGGTGGAGGCGCAGGTGCTGAACCTGCTCACCGACCTCAAGCGCGACCTCGGCCTGACCTACCTGTTCATCAGCCACGACCTGAACGTGGTGCGCTACATCTCCGACCGGGTGCTGGTGATGTATCTCGGGCAGGTGGTGGAGCTCGGCCCGGTGGACGACGTCTGGGAGGGCCCCGCGCATCCCTACACGCGCGCCCTCCTCGCCGCCATGCCGTCCCTCGATCCGGACCAGAGGACGCAGACCCCGCCCATCACCGGCGATCCGCCCAACCCCATCGACCCGCCGCCCGGCTGCCGCTTCCACACCCGCTGCGCCTTCGCCGAGACGGTGTGCGGACAGGTGATGCCGGCCCTTTCGCCCGTCGCCGAGGGCGAGCATCTCGCCGCCTGCCACATGGTGATCCCCGGCTCGGGCCATACCGCCGCGCACCCTGCCGCGCCTGCGGCGGCCGCGTCCTCGGGAGAACCGGCATGAGCGCGCCGCTGGTCGATATCCGCGACCTCACCATCCGCTTCACCGGCGAGCGCACGGTGCATGCCGTGAACGGCGTCTCGCTCTCCCTCGGCGAGGGCGAGGTGCTGGGACTGCTGGGCGAAAGCGGCTCCGGCAAGAGCGTCACCATGCGCGCGCTGATGCGCCTGCTGCCGAAGAAGCGCACGGTCATCTCCGGCAGCGTCTCGGTGGCGGGGCAGGACGTGCTGGCGATGGACGACGCCACCCTGTCCGCCTTCCGCGGCCGCACCGTCTCCATGATCTTCCAGGAGCCGGCGCTGGCGCTGGACCCGGTCTACACCATCGGCCACCAGATCGCGGAATCGGTTGTGCGGCACGAGGGCGTCTCCCGGCAGGCGGCCATGGCGCGGGCGCTGGAGATGCTGGAGCTGGTGCGCATCCCCTCGGCCAAGCGCCGGCTGGAGGCCTATCCGCACGAGATGTCCGGCGGCATGCGCCAGCGCGCCATGATCGCCCTGGCGCTGGCCTGCAAGCCGAAGATCCTGCTGGCGGACGAGCCCACCACCGCGCTCGACGCCACGGTGCAGATCCAGATCCTGCTGCTGCTGCGCGAGCTGCAGCGGGAGCTGGGCATGTCGGTGATCTTCGTCACCCACGACATCGGCGTCGCCATCGAGATCTGCGACCGCGTCTCGGTGATGTATGCCGGCCAGATCGTGGAGAGCGGCACCCTCTCCGAGCTGGTGCGCACGCCGCAGCATCCCTATCCGCGCGGACTGCTGGCGGCCACCGTCCACGGCGCCCAGCGCGGCGCGCGGCTGGAGACCATTCCCGGCACCCCGCCCTCCCTCGATGTCGCGCCCACCGCCTGCTCGTTCGCGCCGCGCTGCGCGTATGCACAGCAGCGTTGCACAGAACGCCTGCCTCCCGAGGTGGAACTCGGCCCCGGGCGGACCGTAAGGTGCGTGCTGGCCGAAAAGTCCGTTCCGGTGACCTGATGACCCCCACGAATCTGAAGATCGATGCCGACCGCCTCTGGAGCACCATCCTGGAAACCGCCGCGTTCGGCGGCACGCCCAAGGGTGGCGTGAAGCGCCTCACCCTCACGCAAGAGGACCGGCAGGTGCGCGACTGGTTCCGCGCCGCCTGCGAGGCCGCCGGCTGCACCGTCACGGTGGATGCGCTCGGCAACATGTTCGCCCTGCGCCCCGGCCGCGACATGAGCCGCCCGCCGCTCGGCATCGGCTCGCACCTCGACACCCAGCCCACCGGCGGCAAGTTCGACGGCATCCTCGGCGTGCTCGGCGCGGTGGAGGTGCTGCGCACCCTCAACGATGCCGGCATCGAGACCGACGCGCCCTTGTGCGTCGTCAACTGGACCAACGAGGAAGGCTCGCGCTTCGCCCCGGCCATGATGGGCTCGGCGGGCTTCGTGGGCGACCTGCCGGCCGCCGACATCCTGGCGCGCACCGACGCCGAGGGCGTGAGCGTGGGCGCGGCCCTCGACGCCATCGGCTATCGCGGCGATACGCCTCTCGGCGCGCAGAAGTTCGGCGCCTTTCTCGAGCTCCACATCGAGCAGGGGCCGATCCTGGAAGCGGAGGGGCTCACCATCGGCGTGGTGGAGCACGGCCAGGGGATCATCTGGTACGACGGCCGCATCACCGGCTTCGAGAGCCACGCCGGCTCCACCCCCATGCACCTGCGCCACGATGCGCTCGCCACCCTGTCGGAGATCGTGCTCGCCGTTGAGGCGCTGGCGGTGAAGCACGGGCCCAACGCGGTGGGGACGGTTGCGGACATCACCATCGCCCGCCAGTCGCGCAACGTGATCCCGGGCGAGATCACCTTCGCCACCGAGTTCCGCACCCCGGACGCCGACATCCTGCAGGCGCTGGACGAAGGTCTGCGCGCGGCCATTCCGGCCATCGCGGCCCGGCGCAAGGTGGAGATCGCGCTCGACACCATCTGGCGCAAGGACCCCACCCACTTCGACCCGAAGGTGACCGGCGCGGTCGCAGCCGCCGCCGACCGGCTGGGCCTGCCCCACCGGCCCATGGTCTCGGGCGCAGGCCATGACAGCTTCCACCTTGCCACCATCGTGCCCACGGGCATGATCTTCGTGCCCTGCAAGGATGGCGTGAGCCACAACGAGCTGGAAAGCGCCACGCCGGAGGACTGCGCCGCCGGCGCTAACGTGCTGCTGCACGCGGTGCTGGCCCTCACCGGCGAGGCGGGCGCCGCATGAGCCTTTGCGCCTCTGCCGGACGCGCCGCGCGCACCCTGCCGCTCGCCGCGCGTCCGCTGACGGCGGAAGCCTTCGCGCCCTATGGCGCGGTGCTGGCGACGCCGGAGACGGCCGGGGTGCGCACCTATTTCGATGCCGCACTGGGCACCCTCGCACCGCAGGCACCGGCGAGTCTCTCCATCGTCCGTGCCGCGCCGGTCGCGGCGCGGCCGGTGCCGGTGGCGGTGATCGAGCGCCATCCGCTCACCCCGCAGACGTTCCTGCCCATGGCACCGGCGCGCTGGCTGGTGGTGGTGGCGCCCGATGCGCCCGACGGCGGGCCGGACCTGGAGCGGGCGGAAGCCTTCCTGCCTCCCCCCGGCGCGGGCATCACCTTCGGCCGCGGCGTCTGGCACGCGCCGCTCACGGTGCTGGATGCGGAAGCCGCCTTCGCCATCCTCATGTGGCGCGACTGGTCGCCCAACGACGAGGAATTCGCCGCCATCGTCCCCTTCGCGGTCACGGTCTGAGCGGCCTCACCACACCACGGCCTGCCCGTCGCGGCGCGGATCGCTCGCCGCCGCATACCCCTCGCGCGCGGGATCGCCCATGCGCCAGATGAACTGGCCGGCGCCGAAATCCTGATAGCTGTCGGTGAGGCGGGCCACGTCGTGGCCCTTTTCCGCCAGTCCGGCGACCAGCGCGGGGGACATCCCCGCCTCGGTGTCGATGGTCAGCCCGCCCTCGAACCGCCAGCGCGGCGCATCGCAGGCCGCCTGCGGGTTCTGGGCGTAGTCGAGCATGCGCACCAGCGTCTGCACATGGCCCTGCGGCTGCATGTGCGCGCCCATCACGCCGAAGCTCATCACCGGCGCGCCGGCGCGGGTGATGAAGCCGGGGATGATGGTGTGGAACGGGCGCTTGCCCGGCGCCACCACGTTCTCCCGCGCCGGATCGAGACTGAAGCCATGGCCCCGGTTCTGCAGCGAGAGCCCCCACTCCGGCAGCACCACCCCCGAGCCGAAGCCCATGTAGTTGCTCTGGATGAAGCTCACCATCATGCCGGTGTCGTCGGCCGCGGTGAGATAGATGGTGCCGCCGCGCGGCGGGATGCCGGCGGAGAAGCGCTGGGCGCGGGCCGGGTCGATCAGGCGGGCGCGGGCGGCGAGATAGTCCGGCGCCAGCATGTCCTGAACCCGCACCTGCATGGCGGCGGGGTCGGCCACGTAGCGGTAGACATCGGCGAAGGCGAGCTTGATGGCCTCGATCTGCAGATGGTTGGCGGCCACGCTGTCGGCGCCGAGGCCGGCGAGGTCGAAATGCCCGAGCATGCCGAGCGCCAGCAGCGCGACGAGGCCCTGCCCGTTGGGCGGCATCTCGTGCACCGTGAAGCCCCGGTAATCCTGCCCGATCGGCTCCACCCATTCGGGCTCGAACGCCGCCATGTCGGCGGCGGTGAGGGCGGCGCCATGGGCGCGGGCGGACGCCTCCAGCGCCTGCGCGATCTCCCCGCCATAGAGCGCAGCGCCCTGCGTCTCGCCGATCCGCCGGAGCGCGCGCGCCGCGCCGGGCAGCGCGAAATGCTCGCCCACCTGCGGCGCCCGCCCGCGCGGCAGGAAGGCCTCCGCAAAGCCCGGCTGGCGCACCAGATCGGCCACCTGCGCCGCCGCCGCCCATTTTTGCCGGACGTTGGGCGAGACCAGATAGCCGCGCTCGGCCACCGCGATGGCCGGCTCCAGCAGGTCGGCGAACGGCAGGCGCCCGAACCGGCGCGAGAGCGCCACCCAGCCGGCCACCGCGCCCGGCACGGTCACGCTGTCCCAGCCGCGCTGCGGCGGCGTGCGGGCATCCTCGCCGTAGCGGGCATGGAAATAGGCCGGCGCCCATGCCGCCGGCGCGCGACCTGAGGCGTTGAGGCCATGCAGGCGCTTGCCGTCCCACAGGATGCAGAAGGCATCCGAGCCAAGCCCGTTGCTGCATGGCTCCACCAGCGCCATCACGGCGGCGGCGGCGATGGTCGCATCCACCGCATTGCCGCCCTGCCAGAGCATCCGCATCCCCGCCTGCGCCGCCAGAGGATGGGAGGTGGACACCACATTGGTGCCGAACACCGGCGCCCGGCGGGAGGGATAACCGGCGGACCAGTCGAAGGGATGGGACATGGGGACTCCGGAGGGACGAACGCGGCGGGGGAACCCTAAGCGGCGACCCCTCCCCCGCGCCAGTGCCCGCGCCCTTGCCACGGGTCACGCCTCGGCGAGGTGATGGTCCGGGGCGGTCCGCACGCCGGGGCGCGCCCCCGGCTTCCGTCTGGTTGCCCGGCAGCATCCCGGGGGGAAGACGGAAGCGGCGCCCGCGGCGCGGCCATCTGGCTTCTCGGCCGTGCTCGTCTTTCCGGGAGAGCGAGGCGCCGCGGAGGGTGCGACGGGCCCCGCTCCGACGAAGGCCGGCGGGCTCCCAGGCGCGGACAGGGTCGCGGCGGGTCCTCGCCGCCCGTCATGCAGCCCTTCGGCGCCGGCCGCGCCACGCGAACTCCTCCGCAGGCGAAGCAAGCCGCGCCGGTTTCGGGCCTGCAAACGCCTCGCCAAGCCTCCGGCACTCGGCCCGCCGGCCGCTCCCCGCCCCCGGTCGCGGCGGGGGCGATCGGCCCCGGGGGCGGCATCCGCACGGTCAGGCGGCCGCATCAGGCGGCACAGGCGGCTGCCGGCTGCTGGCGAGCGGCGTCCAGCGCCTCGCCGATGGCGCGCACGGCGGCGGTCTCGCCATCGAGGACCTTCGGCTCGCCCGGCTCGGTGCTCCAGTCGGCGATGACGACGCGCCGGTCGGGCCGGCCCTGCCGCACGCGCCGCAGGGCGTACCGCCGGTGCGCCGGCGTCGCGGGCGAGAGATAGGAGAGGACCACCACCTCCACATCCTCCGCCACCGGCCGCCCCACCGCGCCGGGTGGCCGGGTCTCGCACGCGAGGCCGGCGGCGCGCAGGCGGTGGGCGAGCAGCAGCGCGGCCGCCTCGTCCAGCGCCGAACGGGCCGGCAGCACGAGGATCGACGGCCCCGCCTCCTCCTGATCCGGCTCCGGCTCGCCGGGCGCGGGCAGGTCATCGAGCAGCTCGGCGAAGGTGTCGCGCACCCGCTCCTGACGGGCGGCGTCGAGCGCGCCGCGCGCGGCATCGCGCTGGGCGAGCCGCAGCGCCGGCAACGCCACGTCGTCGCAATAATCGCCGAGCGGGCCCTGGCGCAGGTAGTCCTCGGCCGCCGCCGCGGCCTCGAGCGGGTCGCCGGCGAGAAGCCGCTGGTAGAGCAGTTCGCTGGCGGAGAGCGGCGGGCGATCGCCCAGCGCCACGTCGAGGAACTCGAAGCTCTTCACATGCCGGCCCAGCACCACCAGGCAGAGCGTGAGCGGGGTGGAGAGCAGCAGCCCCACCGGCCCCCACAGCCAGGTCCAGAACACCGCCGCCGCGATCACCGCCACCGGCGAGAGGCCGGTGGAGCGGCCGTAGAGCAGCGGCTCGATCACGTGCCCCACCAGCGGCTCCACCACCAGGAACAGCGCGACGGTGGCGAGCACCATGGTCCAGCCGGCGTCCACCGCCAGCGCCAGCCCGATGGGCAGGGCGGCGGCGATGGCCGCCCCCACATAGGGCACGAAGCGCAGCACCGCGGCCGCGAGGCCCCACAGCAGCGGGCTCGGCACGCCGATGGCCCACAGGCCGAGGCCGATGACGGCGCCGAACGCGGCATTCAGCGCCACCTGCGTCAGGAAGAAGCGGGAGAGCCGGGTGGCCGCATCGTCGAGCGCGGCGGTGGTGCGCTGGAGATCGTGCGCGCCGGCGAGCCGGACGAAGCGGTTCCGCAGGTCCTCCCGCTGCAGCAGGATGAACAGCACGAAGATGAACACCATGCCGAAGGTGGCGAGCGGGTGCAGCAGCGGCGCCGCCACCGCCGAGAGCGTGCCGAGCGCGCCGGGGGCCGGCTGGCGCACCTCCACCGGCACCGGGCGACCGTCCTGCGGGGCTGGAACGCCGGGGGCCGCTTCCGGCCCGTCGAGCTCGCGGCCGAGGTCCTGCAACATGTCCATGGTGCGGCCGAGCGTCCCCGAGCCGGCGGTCGTCTCCTTGATGGACTTGATCTTGTCGCGCAGGTTCATGCGGTATTGCGGCAGCTCCGCCGCAAGGTCGGTCACCTGCAGCGCGATCACCCCGCCGAGCGCCATGAGGCCGATGAAGGTGGCGAGCACCACCGCCACCACCGCCGGCATGCGCGGCAACCGCAGCCGCCGCAGCACCAGGATCACCGGCGCCAGCACGAACGACAGCAGGATGGCGACCGCGATGGGCACGAACACGTCGCGACCCACGTAGAGCACCGTGACGATGGCGACGGCTGCGAAGAAGGCAGGGAGGCGATCCCTCTCCTGCCTGTCGGCCACCATGGGCGCGCGGTACGCCGCCTTGCCCGCATCCAGCATGTCGGTCTCTCCCTCGCCGCGGCACGCCCGGCCGCCCGGCAGGGCAACAACGCTTCAGCGCGGCCCTGCGATCCATCGGGCGGGCGAACGGCGGAGCCGACGGCGATGGCACGGGCCCCGCCCGCGCTCCGGGCCAGGAGGACGTGGAGCTGGCGCGCCGGCATCAGGCTCCGGGGAGCTTGCGATGTCCGAGGCACCCCCTCGGATGAACGAGCGGACCACAGCGGCATGCAGGACAGCCGACTGGCTGCAAGAGCGCGCGGTTCGGAACGGCCGCGCCAGCGTCGGCGTTCCGCACCCACGGTTGCGCCGGGCGGGATGCGTTGCTCACCCGTAGCCCAATCCCTGAAACGGCCATCCTCCCGTCGGCGCTGCGGGCCGGAGCCATCCACGGCGGATGGCCCCTGCCCCCTCACTTCCCGCTGCAAGACCAAGGCCGAAGGCGGCCGCAGCATCTCAGGCCCCTCTGCGCGACGCAGGCCCCGGCGCGACGCAGGTCGAGCCCGAAGGCATCCCAAGCCGCTCGTCCTGACCGCTGTTCTCGGCAGGCGGGGCCGGCCGCGCCATCCCGTCCGCCGGCGCGGCTGCGCGCCGATCCCGTCCGCGGCAGCGACGAGATCCAGCCCCCGCTCTTGCATCGCGGACGCGGCTGTGCGCCCCTTGCACACCCCCTGGCGCAGTCTCCTGCGGTACGTCCCATGCCCTCCCCACACAGCGATTTCGTTCCCGCGCCGCGTCGGGCGCTCATCGGCTGGGTCCTGTTCGATCCGGCGTGCCAACCCTATTTCACCCTCATCACCACCTTCATCTTCGCCCCCTATTTCGCCTCGGCGGTCGCACCGACACCGGCGGACGGCCAGGCCCTGTGGGGCTTCGCCACCGGCGCGGCGGGGCTCGTCATCGCCGTCTCTTCGCCGGTGCTGGGCGCGGTGGCCGATGTGGCGGGCCGGCGCAAGCCGTGGATCCTCGCCTTCGGCCTGATGATGATGGCCGGCGCCGCGACGCTCTGGTTCGCCGCGCCGGGGGATGAAGCGCGCATCCCCCTCGTGCTCGCCGCCTTCGCGGTCGGCACCATCGGCGTGGAATTCGCCACCGTCTTCAACAACGCCATGATGCCGACGCTCGCCCCGCCCGAGCGGCTGGGGCGCCTCTCCGGCACCGGCTGGGCGGCGGGCTATTTCGGCGGGTTGATCTCGCTGGCCATCATGCTCGCCTTCTTCTCCACCAGCCCGCAGACCGGCCTGACCCTGCTCGGCAACCCGCCGGCGTTCGGGCTCGACGCGGCGGCGCGCGAGGGCGACCGGCTCAGCGGCCCGTTCACCGCCGTCTGGTTCGCGGTGCTGGTCCTGCCCCTGTTCCTGTTCGCGCCCGACGCACCGGCCGGCCGGCCCATGGGGCAGGCGATCCGCGCCGGAATCAGCGGCGTCCGGCAGATGCTGCCGCGGCTCAAGGAGCGGCCGGCGCTGGCGCGCTTCCTCATCGCCAACATGGTCTACACCGACGGGCTGGTGGCGCTGTTCGCGTTCGGCGGCATCTATGCGGCCGGCACCTTCGGCTGGGGCTCGGTGGAGATCGGGATCTTCGGCATCCTGCTCACCCTCACCGGCACGCTCGGCGCGCTCGCCGGCGGCTGGCTGGACGATGCGCTGGGATCGCGGCGGGTCATCCTCGGCGCGCTGGCGGTGCTGCTGTTCGCCTCGGTCGGCATCCTCGGCGTGTCGCGGGACGCGCTGCTGTTCGGCCTCGTGCCGACGGCGCCGGGTACCGGCCTCTATGGCACCCTGCCCGAGAAGATCTATGTGGGCCTCGGCCTCTTCATCGGCCTCGTCGCGGGGCCGCTGCAGGCCGCCTCGCGCACGCTGCTGGTGCGGCTCGCGCCCGCGGCCCACCTCACCGAATGCTTCGGCCTGTTCGCGCTCTCCGGCAAGATCACCTCGTTCGCCGCCCCCACCTGCGTGGCGCTGGTGACGGCCGCCACCGGCAGCCAGAAAGCGGGCGTGGCGGTGCTGGTGGCGTTCTTCGGCGTCGGGGCGGCGCTGCTCGCCGCCTCCGCCCGCGCGCCGGCCCTATCGACGGCGGGCAGCGGGGATGCCACATGAAGGCCCAAGGAGGCCCGCCATGACCATCCGTTCCATCCGCTTCGACCCCGCCCCGGCCATCGACGCCGGCGCCGCCACCACCGTCCACGAGTGGTATCAGGACCGCACCGGCGCCTTCTCCGCCGGCTTCTGGGCGTCGCAGCCATCCGAGATCGCGGTGACGTACGACGAGGACGAGTTCTGCGTGATCCTGGAGGGCACGGTGGAGCTCACCGACGCCTCCGGCCACATGGAGACCTACGGCGCCGGCGCGTCCTTCGTCATCCCGGCCGGCTTCACCGGCACCTGGAAGAGCGTGACCGCCGTGCGCAAGTTCTATGTGGTCCACCTGCCGAAGGCGCCCGCCGCAGGCTGAGCGGCCGGAACCGGGCGCGGCGGGCGCGGGTTGCCTCTTCATGGATGTCTCCGGAAGAGGAGTTGCCCCATGTCCGTCCGTCTGCAGATCGCCGTCATGCTGTTCATGATGATCCAGGCGGTGGTGTTCTTCACCGCCGTGCTGGTCGTGCTGCTGTCGCCGCTGTCCGCCGGGGCCATGGCGCTGATGCCGTGGGTGGTGGGCGTATCGGCGCTGGTCTCGGCCCCCCTGTCCTGGGCGCTGGCGCCGCGCTTGCGCGCCCGCACCTGGCGCCGCGAGGGCGAGATGGAGCTGTTGAAGTAGCGCCATGCCATCTTGACGGGGTGCCCTCGCATTCGCCGCGATTGAGTGCCATTTTGTTCTCACGATAGAATCAGGCGTGCCGAGAGAGTTTCCCCCTTGAGCGAGTTGCCCCATCCGCGCCGGCTCCCGGCCGAGCCGGCGCCCGAGCGCCCCGCCCCCCGCGCCGGGGGCATTGCCGCGCGCGCCAGCGCGGCCATGGCGTCCGGCCTGCCCGACCCGTCCTATCTTGCCGGCCTCAACCCCGAGCAGCGCGCCGCCGTGGAGACGCTGGACGGCCCGCTGCTGGTGCTCGCCGGCGCCGGCACCGGCAAGACGCGGGTTCTGACCGCCCGCGTCGCCCACATCCTGGCCTCCGGCCGCGCCTTCCCCTCCCAGATCCTGGTGGTGACCTTCACCAACAAGGCCGCGCGGGAGATGAAGGAGCGCATCCATGCCATGGTCGGCGACCAGATCGAGGGCATGCCCTGGCTCGGCACCTTCCATTCCATCGGCGTGCGCATCCTCAGGCGCCACCACGAGCTGGTGGGGCTCAAATCCGGCTTCACCATCCTCGACACCGACGACCAGATCCGCCTCCTGAAGCAGCTGCTCGCCGCCGAGAACATCGACGAGAAGCGCTGGCCGGCGCGGCTGTTGGCCTCCACCATCGACGGCTGGAAGAACCGCGGCCTCTCGCCCAGGGACGTGCCGCCCGGCGAGGGCGCGGTGTTCGCCAACGGCAAGGGCGGCATGCTCTATGCGGCCTATCAGGCCCGGCTGAAGGCGCTGAACGCGGTGGACTTCGGCGACCTGCTGCTGGAAGGCATCCGCCTGTTCCGCGAGAACCCCGACGTGCTCGCCGAATACCATAAGCGGTTCAAGTACCTGCTGGTGGATGAGTATCAGGACACCAACGTCGCCCAGTATCTCTGGCTGCGGCTTCTGGCACAGGGCTCCAAGAACGTCTGCTGCGTGGGCGACGACGACCAGTCCATCTATGGCTGGCGCGGCGCCGAGGTGGACAACATCCTCAGGTTCGAGAGCGATTTCCCCGGCGCCACCGTGATCCGGCTGGAGCGCAACTATCGCTCCACCGGCCACATCCTCGCCTCCGCCGCCCACCTGATCGCCCACAACGAGGGGCGGCTCGGCAAGACCCTGTTCTCCGAGGGCGAGGACGGCGAGCGGGTGACCGTCACCGGCGCCTGGGATTCCGGCGAGGAGGCCCGCGCCATCGGCGACGAGATCGAGGCGCTGCAGCGCGCCGGCCATCCCCTGTCGCAGGTGGCCATCCTGGTGCGCGCCTCGTTCCAGATGCGCGAGTTCGAGGACCGCTTCGTCACCCTCGGCCTGCCATACCGCGTCATCGGCGGCCCGCGCTTCTACGAGCGGGCGGAAATCCGCGACGCGCTGGCCTATCTGCGCTGCGTCACCTCCACCGCCGACGACCTCGCCTTCGAGCGCATCGTGAACGTGCCCAAGCGCGGCATCGGCGATGCGACCGTCAAGCAGATCCACGACGTGGCCCGCGCCGCCGGCGTGCCGCTGCAGGAGGCCGCGCGTGTCCTCACCCAGAGCGAGGAGCTCAAGCCCAAGGTGCGCGGCACCCTGCGCGGCCTGATCGAGGCGTTCGACCGCTGGCGCGAGCAGGCGCGCGTGCTTTCCCATACCGAGATCGCCGAGATCGTGCTCGACGAGAGCGGCTATACCGAGATGTGGCAGAAGGACCGCTCCGCCGAGGCCGCCGGGCGGCTGGAGAACCTGAAGGAGCTGGTGCGCTCCATGGAGCCGTTCGAGAACCTCACCGGCTTCCTCGAGCACATCTCCCTCGTCATGGATGCCGACCAGGGCGCCGGCGAGGACGCCGTTCAGGTGATGACCCTGCATTCCGCCAAGGGGCTGGAGTTCGACACCGTCTTCCTGCCCGGCTGGGAGGAGGGCCTGTTCCCCCACCAGCGGGCGCTGGATGAGCAGGGCAAGGCGGGGCTCGAGGAAGAGCGCCGCCTCGCCTATGTGGGCATCACCCGCGCCCGCGCCTCGGCCCGCATCTGGTTCGCCTCCAACCGGCGCATCCACGGCATGTGGAATTCCACCGTGCCCTCCCGCTTCCTCGACGAGCTGCCCGATGCCCATGTGCGGGTGGAGGAGAGCCGCGGCGGGGCCGGCTGGGGCGGCTCCTCCTACGGCGGGGGCGGCTATGGCCAGAGCCGGTTCGACCGGGCGGAGCCGTTCGCGGCATCGTCCTATTCCACGCCCGGCTGGCAACGGGCGCAGGCGAGCCGTGGGCGCCCCGACAGCGGCGGACGCGGAGGCTCTACCGGCGGCGGTTTCTCCGGAGGCGGGTTTTCCGGCGGGGGCTTCTCCGAGCGCGGCGGCAGCCGGTACGACGCCGGCACGGGCGGCAGGCGCGGCAGCCCGCCGCTGATCGAGGGCACCCTGCTCGCCACCTCCACCGGCTCCGCCTCGGCCTTCAGCGCCGGCGAGCGGGTGTTCCACATCAAGTTCGGCTATGGCGAGATCACCGGCATCGACGGCAACAAGCTGACCGTCCTGTTCGACAAGGCCGGCGAGAAGCGGGTGCTGGAGACATTCGTCGAAAAGGTGTAGCTCTGCGCTGGACCCGCCTCCGGTTGTCCAGGCCTCCGCTCTCCGGGCTTTGCCGGCCGTGTCGCGGTTCGGTTCGCTTCTCTCCCACTTCCGGCAGGGGCCATGGCCGGCGTCAACGTTCTCCTGCTCCTCGGCGAGATGGCGCTCTATTTCGGCGCCATGCTGGCGCTGTTCCGGCTCCGCGACAGGCTGGGGCTCGGCGTCTTCTTCTGCGCGCTCGGCAGCTTCCATTTCATGGAGACCTATCTGGCGGCGGCCTATTTCGTGCCGCTGCCGTTCGGCATCTCGCTCTCGCCGGGCTCGGTGGTGCTGTTCTCGGGCAAGCTGGCGCTGCTGCTGCTGGTCTACATCCGCGAGGATGCGCTGGTGGCGCGCCAGCCCATCTACGGCCTGTTCATCGGCAACCTGCTGCTGATGGCGCTGGTGCTGCTGCTGCGCCAGCACGACGCCATGTCCGCCCCCGGCGCGCCGGCCGACCTCGCCTTCATGGATGCCATGGGCGTGCTGATGCTGTGGGGCACGCTGCTGCTGTTCGTGGATTCCATCGCCATGATCCTCGTTTACGAGCATCTGGCCCGGCGCCTTCCCCGCCTGCCGACGCTGGCGGTGTGGCTCACGCTCGTGCTGGTGCTCACCTTCGACCAGGCGGCCTTCTTCGGCGTGCTCTCGCTCGCCATGGGGGTGCCGTGGACGGCGGGCGTGGGCGGATGGGTCGGAAAGCTTGCCGCGTCGGGCGTCTACGCGGTGATGATCGCCCAGTATCTGGCACGCTTCGAGCTTGCCGGCGCGGCGCCGCACCGGCCCATCGCCGACATCTTCCAGGCCCTCACCTATCGCCAGCGCTACGAGGACCTGAAGCGCGAATCGCGCCGCGACGCCCTTACCCAGGTGCTGCACCGCGGCCAGCTGGAGCCGCTGGGCCGGGATCTGCTGGCGGTGGCCCGCACCACCGGGAGGCCGGTCAGCCTTCTGCTCATCGACGTGGATTCGTTCAAGGACGTGAACGACCGCCATGGCCACCCCACCGGCGACGACGTGCTGCGCCGGCTCGCCGCCAGCCTCACCACCGGGCTGCGGCAATCGGACCACGTGGTGCGCTACGGCGGCGACGAGTTCGCGGTGTTCGCCCCGGGCGTCGACCATGCCGGCGCGCTGCGGCTGGCGGAGCAGCTCGGCCGGCGGGTCGGCGCCATGTCGCTGCCCCCCGGCGTGCCGCGGCAGAGCCTGTCCATCGGCATCGCCACCGCGCCGCAGGACGGGCAGGCCTTGACGGACCTGCTGGATGCGGCCGACAAGCGCCTGTACGCGGCCAAGGCGGCCGGACGCGATCGTGTGGTCGGCGTTTCCGGGGCCGAGGCCATACCCGACAACGGATGATCCCGCGCCCATGCTCGAAGGCCTGCCTCCCAACGATGCCACCCATGTCATGCGGGTGGACGCCGCCCGCCGGGACGCCCAGCGCATCGCGGACCTGATCTCCGAGACGTTCGACCCCGCCGAGGTGGCGGTGGCGAATTTCGAGCGCACCGACGACGAATGGGTGGTGGAGGTCTATGCCGGCGAGGCGTTCGACGCCGATCGCCTCCGGGAGCTGGTCGAGCTGGCAGCCGGGCCCGAGGCAGCCGCCCGCGTCACCTTTGGCGATGTGGAGGTGAAGGACTGGGTCGCCGCAAGTCTTGAGGGGCTTGCCCCGGTGCGGGTCGGCCAGTTCGTGATCCATGGCTCCCACGACCGCGACCGGGTGGGGCCGAACCAGATCGGCATCGAGATCGAGGCCGCGCTCGCCTTCGGCACCGGCCATCACGGCACGACGCAGGGTTGCCTGCACGCCATCGCCGACGCGGCGCGCCGCCATCGGCCGGGCGCGCGCCTGCCGCGGGTGCTGGATGTGGGAACCGGCACGGGCGTGCTCGCCATCGCGGCGGAGCGGCGCTTCCATTCGCCGGTGGTGGGCAGCGATATCGACATCATCGCCGTGCGCACGGCCGCGGCCAATGCGCGGGCCAACAAGGCGCCGGGCATCCGGATGATCCACGCCGCCGGCACCGGCGCGCGGCAAATCGCCGAGGAAGGGCCCTACGACCTCATCCTCGCGAACATCCTGCTGCCACCGCTGAAGCGGCTGGCGCGCCCGCTCAGCCGCCTGCTGGCGCCGGGCGGGCGAATCGTGCTGTCGGGGCTTCTGGTGTCGCAGGCGCCGGCGGCGCTCGCCACCTATCGCGCGCAGGGACTGTCACTCGTCTCCTGGCGGCGCATCGACGGCTGGGCGACGCTGACGCTGGCAGCACGGCAGAACCGTCCGCGCGCCTGATCGCGAGCTCTGGAGATCAAGCCGGCCGGAGGATCATCCGGCCGGAGCGCGATCCGGTCAGACCACGACCGGGTCGTGGCCGTGGATCTCGAAATAGCGCAGATACTCGCGCTCGATCTGCTGGGTGTGGGCCGCCTTGGCAGCCTCCCACAGACGGGCGAGGAAGCCCTGGGGGGCGGCGGGGGTGGTCCTGCGAGTACGGACGAAGTTGGGGTCGGTGTAGCTGACGGCGCTCATGGAGGCCTACTCCTGCTAGGGGCTTTGTTGCCCTTGTTGCAGTGCAAGATACGCCTCGTGCAGGCGGGCCGGAACGCACGCCGTGGCATGCCAGCCCTGCGCCGCGCGCAGGATTCCACTCGCCCGGGCTGGGTAACCATCAAGATGAAATCAGAGAGGTTTGCGCCCGGCCGTCATCCGGCAAGGGGGCTCCGCGCACATGACCCTTTTCCGTCCGGAACGATGTCCCGGACACGATGTGGGCCAGTTGTGCGGACGAAGACGGCCGGCACCGTGGGGACAGGCGCGCTGCGAAGGCCCGAAGCCGGAGCACCGGGGGCCGCCGATGGGCGGCCCATCCGGTCAGGAACGCGTGGCCGGCATGTTGACCTTGCGGCCGATCCCGTCGGGCGGCGGCAGGGAGGCATGGGCGGCGCGCATGGTGGCGATGCGCTCCAGCACGTCGTCCGGGAAGGGCACGACGTGGCGGCTGCCGAGGTCCACATGCAGCAGCATCTGCTCGCAGGTGGCGGCCACCCACCCCTCGGTGGCATGATGCAGCGTCTGGAACACGTGCAGGCGCTTCTCGTCATAATCCACCAGCCGCAGGGCGGCGCGCACCGGCGCGTTGGGCGCCAGCTCCCTGAGGTAGCGCACATGGCACTCGGCGGTGAAGAAGGAGGCGCCGCGGCGCGCTGCATAGGCGGGCCCGAGGCCGAGCAGGCACAGGGCCTCATCGGCGGCGCGGTCGAAGATGAGCGTGTAATAGGCCACGTTGAGGTGGCCGTTGTAGTCCACCCACTCGCTCTCCACCTTCATCGCCGAGGCGACGAAGGGCGCGAAGAACACAGGTTCAAAGTCGATCCGGTCCAGCATGGCCGCCTCGCTTCGTCTGCAGTAATGTGCCGTTGGTAAGCACACTGTGACGCGAGATGAGGCATTCGTCACGCCCCCGGAGGCGCGAAAAACCGAATCAAAAAAGTCACTGTCAAGGTCATTCCGCTCCATACCGGCACCCGGATCCCTCCTTTCTGGGGATAAGTCCCGGGCCGCCAGCCTGCCCGGGCATGGCAAAGTTAAGGAATCGTAAATGGTTGTTGCAGCCGCGAATTCGCAGCCGTCGCGCCAGGAGCGCGCGCTCACCGCAGTGGCCGAGCTGAAGGCTCGCCTTGGTCACAAGATCGTGAGCGGCCTCGCCGTCCGTCAGCAGCACGCGAATGTGACCACCTACCTGCCCAACGAGCCGGCAGACGCCGTCGTCTTCGCCGAATGCACGGAAGATGTGCAGGAGGTCGTGCGCACCTGCGCGGCCTACGAGGTCCCGGTGATCGCCTGGGGTGCCGGAACGTCGCTGGAAGGGCATGTGAATGCGCCCTACGGCGGCATCTGCATCGATCTCTCGCGCATGAACCGCATCCTCGCCGTGAACACCGAGGACCTCGACTGCGTGATCGAGCCCGGCGTCACCCGCAAGCGGCTGAACGAGGAGCTGCGCGACCAGGGCCTGTTCTTCCCCATCGATCCGGGCGCGGACGCCTCGCTCGGCGGCATGGTCTCCACCCGCTGCTCCGGCACCAATGCCGTGCGCTACGGCACCATGAAGGACAACGTGCTCTCGCTGAAGGTGGTGACCCCCACCGGGGAGATCCTCACCACCGCCACCCGGGCCCGCAAGTCCTCCGCCGGCTACGATTTGACCCGCCTTTACGTGGGCGCGGAAGGCACGCTCGGCATCGTCACCGAGATCACGCTGAAGCTCTACGGCATCCCGGAGGCGGTCTCGGCCGCGGTCTGCCCGTTCCCCAGCGTCGAGGCGGCCTGCAATACGGTGATCACCACCATCCAGAGCGGCATCCCCGTGGCCCGCATCGAGCTCCTGGACGAGATGCAGGTGAAGGCCTCCAACGCCTATGCCAAGCTGGCGCTGGCGGAGACGCCCACCCTGTTCCTGGAGTTCCACGGCACCGAGGCGAGCGTGCATGAGCAGGCCGAGCGCTTCGGCGAGATCGCCGCGGAGTTCGGGGGCGGGCCGTCCGTGTTCGCGGTGAAGCCCGAGGATCGCACGAAGCTGTGGCAGGCGCGGCACGATGCCTATTGGTCCGTGCTGCCGCTGCGCCCCGGCGCCAAGGCGGTCGCCACCGACGTGTGCGTGCCCATCTCCCGCCTCGCCGACTGCGTGATGGAGACGAAGCGCGACATCGAGGAGATGGGCCTCATCGCCCCGATCGTCGGCCATGTGGGCGACGGCAACTTCCACACCACCCTCATGGTGGACGTGGACGACCCGGAGGATTTCGCCAAGGCCAAGCTCTACATGAAGCGCCTGGTGGAGCGGGCGCTGGCCATGGGCGGCACCTGCACCGGCGAGCACGGCATCGGCCAAGGCAAGATGAAATACATGGCCGCCGAGCACGGCGATCCCGCCCTTGAGGCCATGCGCGCCATCAAGCGCGCGCTCGATCCCAAAAACATCATGAATCCGGGCAAGATCGTCGCGTTGTGATCGCAATCCCTGCGCATAGGGTGGGAAGCCCCCGCCCGGAGGGGGTGGTGTCGGGGAGACAGGTGTGCAGGGGATTCTGATCAGTCTCGCCACGGCGGTGATCCTGGCCATCGGCGGGGCCTTCGCCGCGCCGTTCGTGGTGGACTGGAACACGTGGCGCGGCACGTTCGAGACGGAGATCGGCCGCGCCCTCGGCCTGCCGATCGTCATCCGTGGCCCCATCGACGCCGAGATCCTGCCCGCCCCGCGCGTGACGCTGCGCGACGTCACCCTCGGCGACGTCGTCTCCACCGGCGGCACCGTGAAGGAAATGACGGCGGAGCTTTCCCTCGGCGCGCTCCTGCGCGGCGATGTGGAAGCCACTGGCGTGCGCCTCGACCGGCCGCAGATCCGCCTCGTGCTCGACAGCGCCGGCCGCCTCGCCCTGCCCACCGGCGCGGCCCGGCCCACCGACCTCTCCATCGCCCGGCTCGAGGTGAAGGGCGGCAGCCTCGACCTGCTCGACCGCGCCTCCGACCGCACCGCCAGCCTCACCGGCTTCGACGTGAAGGGCGAGGCGCGCTCCCTCTCCGGCCCGTTCCGCCTCGACGGCGAGCTGGACGCCGCCGGCACCCGCTTCGCCCTGCGTGCCAGCCTCGGCAAGATCGGCGACGACGGCGCCGGCCGCCTCAAGCTGGCGCTCGACGGCCGAACCGGGCCCTATGCCGTGGACCTTGACGGCAATCTCAACCTGTCCGGCGCGCGCCCCCGCTTCGACGGCAAGGCCACCCTCGCCCGCCGCGGCGGCGAGGGGCTCGACGCCTGGCAGTTGTCCGGCACGCTGAAGGCCAGCCCCGAATCCGTGCTGGCGGACAATCTCGACCTCGCCCTCGGCGGCGCCCAGACGCCGGCCCAGCTTTCCGGCTCCGGCAAGCTCACGCTCGGCCGTGCGGTGGGGCTCGACGCGGTGCTGAACGCCCGCAGCCTCGATCTCGACGCGCTGTGGGCCGCAGGCGAACGCGCCCAGTCGCCGCGCGGCGCCGCCCCGCAGCCGGCCGACCAGAACCCGGCCGGGGCGCTCACGCGCTTCCTCGGCGGCGTGGCCGGCCTGCCGGCGCCCGACATCGCCTCGCGCATCGGCCTCTCGGTGGAGCAGCTGATGCTGGGCGGCACGCTGGTGCGCGACGTGCGCGCCGACATCACCGGCGCCGCGTCCGGCTGGCGGGTCGATACCGCGGAAGCCCAGCTGCCCGGCAAGGCGGCGCTGCGCCTCTCCGGCACGCCGAGCCGCGCCGCCGGCGGCGGCTTCGACGGCAGCGTGACCTTCTCCGCCGACGATCCCGCCGTGTTCCTGCGCTGGGCCGCCCCCGCCGCGCCGCGCGAATATGTGGCGGCCGCCAAGGGGCCGGTGCGCATCACCGGGAAAGTCTCCGCCGGGCCGAGCCGGATCGCGGTGGAGAACCTCGACGCCACCTTCGCCGCCAGCCGCGTGCGCGGATCGGCCAATGCGGCGCTGGATGCCGGCGCCCCGCCGAAGATCAACCTGCGCCTCTCCCTCGACGGCTTCGACCTCGACCCGCTGGTGGCGGCGCTGCAGACGGCCGCTGCCGCAGTGGGCGGCGGAGCCGATGGCGCGCTCCAGCTGGACGGGCGCAACCTCACCCTCTCCGGACTGCCGCTGCGCGGCCTGAATTTCGATGCCTCCGCCACCGGCGGCAACTGGCGCCTGCAGCGCATCGTGCTGGATGACCTCGCCGGCATCCGCATCGAGGGCGCCGGGCGGATGGAGAATTTCTCCACCACGCCGCGCGGCGAGTTCAACGTCTCCGCCTCCGGCACGCGGGCGGACGGGCTCGTGCCCCTCGCCCGGCTCGTGGCCGGCGAGCAGACCGCGCAGGTGGTCTCCGCCCTCGCGCCCATCGCCGCGCCGGTGAAGCTCGCCAGCACCGTGGTCTGGAGCGAGGCCGGCGGCCGCAACATCAGCATCGCCGGCTCCATGGGCCAGCTCACGGGCGACGTCACCTTCGCCCGTAGCAATGCCGGCGTGCCGCTGCGCATCGCGTTGAAGGGCGATGCCACCGACGGCGCGCGCTTCCTTGGCGCCTTCGGGGTGGAGAGCCTTGGCCTGACGCTCGGCCAGCGGCTGGGGCCGGCGCGGATCGAGCTCTCCGTGGACCCGCTCGCCCCCAGCGAGGCGCAGGTGCGCGGCAAGCTCGCCCTCGCCGACATCACCGCGCAGCTGGACGGAACCGCCCGCATCGCCGGCGGCACCATCGAGCCCAGCTTCGCCGTGCGTCTCGACGGCGGCGACCTTGGACGCGTGCTGCCCCAAGCCGCCGCGGCGGCGGAAGGGCCCGTGCCTTCGGCCCTCGCCTTCACCCTGGCGCGGCGCGGCGCCGGCTGGCGGCTCGATGCCATATCCGGCTCGCTCGCCGCCGCCCCGGTCTCCGGCTATCTCGACTTCGAGCCCGGCCCGGTGCCGCGCTTCGGCGGCAAGCTCGCCTTCGACAGCCTGTCCCTGCCGCGCATCCTCGCCACCTTCGCCGCCCGCACCGGCACCGATGCCCCCGCCACCGCCGGCCCGTGGAGCGCGGCGCGCATCCAGCCGGCCTCGGTGAGCGGGCTGGGGCTCAATCTCGAGCTTTCGGCCGGGCGCCTCGCCGTGCTCGGGCCCTATGCGCTCGGCAATGCGCGCCTGCTGCTGGGCAGCGAGGGCGGCGACATCGACGTGCGCGATATGTCTGGCGCCATTGGTGGCGGCCGCGCAGCGGCGTCGCTCCGCGTGCGTCGGCAGGCCGACCTGCTTCAGGCCGACGGCCGGCTCGTGCTGGAGGACGTGGACGCCGCCGCCCTCGTCGCCCCGGCCGGCCCGCGTCAGCCGCCGCGCGGCCGGGTGAACCTGCTGCTCGATCTCGGCGGCTCGGGCCGCAGCGTGATGGGCGTGGTGCAGGCCCTGTCCGGACAGGGCACGCTCGGCGTGCGCGATCTGGTAATCGAAGGTGTCAGCCCCACAGCGCTCGAGGCCGTGCTGGGCGAGACCGCGACCCTTCCCGCCCCGCCCGACGAGCGGCGTGCTGCGCTGATGCTGGACCGCGCCCTGGCGCGCGGGCCGCTCCGCATCGGCTTCGTGGAAACCACGCTGGGCGTGGTGAACGGCACCGCCCGCCTCTCCCCCGCCCGCTCCACGGCCGAGGGCGTGCGCGTCGGCTTCGGCGGCAGCTTCGATCTGGCGCGCCTCGCCATGGATGCGAGCGTGGATCTGGAAGGACCCGAAGGCTCCGGCGGCGTGCCGGGCGGCAGCGTCGCCTGGCGCGGCCCCGTCACCAATCCCGAGCGTCGGGTGGCGGCGGCGGCGCTCACCAGCGTCGTCGCCATGCGCGCCATCGAGCGCGAGACCCGCAGGCTGGAGGAGCGGCAGGGCCGGGTCGTGCCCGATGGCACCGCGCCCGGCGCCGCGCTTCCGCCGGCCGTGCCGGCTCTCCGTCCCGCGCCGGCGCCGGCCTCGGTGTCCCCCGCCGCGCCTGCCCCGCAAGCAGCCCCGGCGCCCATACCCCCGACACCACCCGCCCCGGCTGCGCCCGCCGCCCCCTCCGCCGCGCGTCCGGCACCGGCACCGGTGCAGGCAGCCCCGGCACCCGTAACCCCGCCACCGCCCGCTCCGGCCGCACCCGCCGCCGCACGCCCGGCGCCGGCGCCTGTGCAGGCGGCCCCGGCACCCGTACCGCCACCGCCCGCTCCGGCTGCGCCTGCTCCGGCCTCACCTTCGGCGGCACGCCCGGCGCCGGCGCCCGTGCCCTCGTCGCCGCAGGCGGCACCCGCCGTACCGCCCGCACCCGGACGCCCTGCGCAGGCGGCGCCGGAGACGCAGGCGGCGCGCCCCGCCCCCGCGCAGCGACCGGCGGCGCCACAGGGCATCGAACGGCAGGACGCGCCCCCGGCCGGCTTCGGGGCGCCCACAGCGTCCGGCGCCGCCGGCACCGCGACGCCGGGCGATTCCTCCGCCGCCCGGCCCGAGAGCCGTCCCACGACGAGCCCGGCAACCGAGCGCCGGCCCGCCGTCGCGCGGCAGGCGCCGCCCCGCCGCGAGCGGCCGCAGGAGCTCCAACCCCCGCCCCGCCTCTATGCGCCGGCCCCCTCGGAGCCGACGCTGCCGCCGACGCGCGGCTTCGGCGACCTCCCCCGGCCGCCCGGCCTCGTCGGCGGACAATAGAAGCCACGCCTCATCTGGCCGCGCTCCGGCCGCGGGCACGGCCAAGCCGCGCGCGCAGCGGGGAGCTTGGCCGTGCCCGCATGGAGGACGCGGGCTAGATGTGCAGGTTCCGAGGACAGGTTCCGAAGACAGGTTCTTGGCGGCAGGGACTGCGGGCATGCCCCCGCCGCCGGCAGCGCAGGCGCGCCCGGCCGCCACGGCCTGCGAACGTCGCCGTCAGTCCGCGATGCGGCGCAGCGTGATGTAGGTGAAGGCCGCCTCGTCGGTCTCGCCCCGCAGCGGCCCTTCGCGCGCGTCCTCCCGCCACGCGGAGGGATCGAGCGGCGGAAAATGCACGTCGCCCTCGGGCGCGGCGTGAACCTGCGTCAGGTGCAGCAGCCCGGCGAGCGGCAGCGTCTCGCGGAACACCTGCTCGCCGCCGATCACCATGATCTCGTCGGCGCCCATGGCATCGGCGGCGGCGTCCGCCTCGGCGAGGCCGGCGGCGAGGCTGGTGGCGGTGCGCACGCCTTCCGGCACGGCGAAGGCGGGATCGGAGCTGATCACCACCGAGGTACGGCCCGGCAAGGGCCGGCCGATGGATTCGAACGTCCGCCGCCCCATCAGCAGCGGCTTGCCCCAGGTGAGCGCCCGGAAGCGCTTGAGATCGGACGGCAGGCGCCACGGCAGGCCGCCGCCGGAGCCGATGACGCCGTTCTCGGAGACGGCGACCACGAGGGCGAGCGGGTGGCGGGACTTCATGGCGCGGGCTCCAGCGAGGCGATGGCGGCCTCGGCCGCCGCGATGCCGGAGAGGTGGGCGCCGTGGCAGGTGGAGAAGGCCTGCCCGCCCAGCGCCTCGCCAGCGAAGAAGATGCGCCCGTCCAGCGGCGCATCGAGCCGCGCGCGCAGGTGCGCCCGGCCCGGCAGCGCGCAGGAATAGGCGCCGCCGATGAAGGGCATGCCGGCCCAGTCGGTGACATGGGCGCGCCGCACCCGCGATTTGATGCCGTTGCCGAACGCGGATGCCAGCACGTCCAGCGCGAAATCGGCGAGCGCCGTCCCGCCCTCGGCGGCGATGGCCTGCGCGGCTGGCCCGGCCACATGCACCAGCGCTGCCGGCGCGCCGCCGGGCCGGAGCAGCACCGATGCGCCGGCGCGTGCAGGATCTGCCGCGCTCACGCAATCCAGCGCGGTGCGCTCGGGCACGCCGAAGACGTCCCCGTCGAACAGCAGCGCCACCTTCTCGGCAAATCCCAGCGGCAGGGCCGCGAACGCCTCGGCGAGCTCGACCGGAAGCGCCGGCGCGAAGGCGAGCCGCCCGGACGCGATGACGGCGGTGGACACGGCCACCACCGCGGCCCGGCAGGAGAGCGCGCCACGCGGGGTCTCGATGCGCAGCCGCCGGCCGGAGCGGTCGATGCGCTGCACCGGGCAGTTGGTGGTCACCGGCAGGTCGCCGGCAGCGGCCAGCACCAGCGCGCCGTAGCCGTCGAGCACCGGCCAGTTGTCGTCGCTGTCGTGGTAATGGGTGAAATCCACCGCGGAGATGGCGTCCGGCCCGGCGGCGGCCATCAGTTCCAGCCAGTGGCGGGCGAGCGGCCCGTATCGTTCGGCGCCGCCCATGGCCGCGGCGGCGGAAATGTCGCGACCGGCGGCACCGGCGTCGAGGACCGCTTCGAAGGCGGCGTCCACCTGCGTGTCGGCCTCCGCCTTCTCCTCGGAAGAGGCGAAGCGATCGCCCAGATGCAGGCGGCGCGGATTGGGATTGTTGCCGCCCACCCGGAAGCCCAGCTGCCGGGCGATGGCGGTGAAGGGATTGGCGGTGGCGTCGTGCAGCCAGTGGCAGCCGAGGTCGAACGGCACGCCGAGAGTGCTGGTGTCGGTGGCGGCGCGCCCGCCCACCATTGGGGCGGCTTCGAGCACGCGGACGTCGATGCCAGCCGCGCGCAGACGGACGCCGGCCGCGAGCCCCGCCGCCCCGGCGCCGATGACCGCGACGTCGGCCTCGTCAGTCACGATCGCCGACCCGGAGCCGCGTCACTTCTTGTTGCGGAAGACGTCGAGCTGCACCACCTGGGCGCCGCCGGCCGGGCGCTCGCCCGCCTCCTTCTCGCCCTCGCCCTTCTCCGCGTCGGCGTCGGCGTCGCTGGGCGCGGAGGCGCTGGCCAAGGCCGGCTCGGAGGCCGCTCCCCGCGAGGGACGCGGACCGGGCGCGGCCGGAGCATTGGCCGAACGCGGCGGCTCGACCGGCAGGTCGTCATCCTCGGGCGCCTCGGCGTCGTTGGAGGCGAGCTCGAACTGGAGGCCGAACTTCACGGAGGGATCGAAGAAGCCCTTCAGCGCGGAGAACGGCACCAGAAGCCGCTCGGGAATGCCGCCGAAGGACAGGCCCACCTCGAACGAGACGTCGGTGACGATCAGGTCCCAGAACTGGTGCTGGAGAACGATGGTCATCTCCTCCGGATACTTCTCGCGCATGCGCTGGGACAGGCGGACGCCCGGCGCGCGGGTATCGAAGGAGATGTAGAAATGATGGTCGCCGGGAAGGCCGGTGCGGGCGACATCGGCGAGCACGCGGCGCACCACGGAGCGCAGCGCCTCCTGGGCGAGAAGATCGTAGCGGATGTGATCGACCGACATGAGCCCGCAGCACTTCCCCGTCCGGCCCGGTGAAACCGGATGACCGGCCCCGGGATGGGCAATCCCGCGACGACCGATGCATCACCGCTCCCGCCCGACGCCCGGACCACCGCAGGATGTCCGGTGGACCCCCTCCGACGAAGCCCGGCAACGCAGCCGCCCACGGGGCGGTTTCCGGCGAGGAGCCTTCAGCCTTCCCTCGTCCGGCCGGATGGAAGGGAAGTGGAGGCTTCTGTTGCCAGGTGCCTCCGAACCCCGCCTATCCAGTGCTACCCGGTAGGACTTTGATTTCGATCGTCAAACCGCTCACGCGGCCTGAGCAACCGGAGCATAGTTGTCGTTGGCAACTATAAGTTTAGCCCGATAACGGCGGTACCATGCCGAGCGAAAGTCTGCCCTTTACACCCTCGTCGATCCTGGTTCGCCCCCGCCGGAGCCCAACGCCCCGCAGGGGAGATGGGCTCTGGTGGAGGCGCCGGGTACTGCCCCCGGGTCCGAAAGGCTTATTACGACAACCATTTATCGCCATATCCGGCTTGCGCCGGCTCTTGGAATATAAGGCCCGGCCGCCGCCGATGAAAGGGGCGCGGGCCACAAAGTCGCCCGTCATCCCCCGCGAATCGGCATTCCCGTGCCGTGCCGGGTCAGGCCCGGGCGCAATGGCAGCCGGCGAGGTGGTCGTCCACCAGCCCGCACGCCTGCATGGCGGCATAGACGATGGTCGGCCCCACGAACTTGAAGCCCAGCCCCTTCAGGCGCTTGGAGAGGGCGCGCGACTGCTCCGTCTCGGCCGGGATGTCGGCGATGCGGCGCGGGCGGTTCAGGCGCGTCTCGCCATCCACCGCATCCCACATGAGGTCGGCGAACGAGGTCCCGGCCTCCTGAAGATCGAGATAGGCGCGGGCGGAGAGCACCGCCCCCTCCACTTTCGCCCGATTGCGCACGATGCCGGCGTCCTGCATCAGCGCCTCCACCTTGGCGGCGTCGTAGCGGGCGATGGTGGCGGGGTCGAAGCCGTCGAAGGCGCGGCGGAAATTGTCGCGCTTGCGCAGGATGGTGATCCACGACAGGCCGGCCTGGAAGCCGTCCAGCAGCAGCTTCTCGAACAGCGCCCGGCTGTCGCGCTCGGGCACGCCCCATTCGGTGTCGTGATAGGCCATGTAGAGCGGGTCCGTGCCGCACCAGAAGCAGCGGGTCACGCCGTCCTGGTGCGCGATCACGGGCGCCCGCTCGGCCCGCGCCGGGGCCGGCGTGTCCGCTGCCATGCGTGTCCTCTCAGCTGCCCTGGAACTTGCGGTCGAGCTCGCTCACCTTCTTCTCCCAGTCCAGCGAGAAGCTGGCCCATTCCGGCCGGCGCAGCTCCACCTCCACCGTGCCGGCCCGCAGGGGCACGCCCTCGGTGCGCGCGTCGGTGGCGCGGTCGAGCCGGACGGTGGCGATGCCGCGCCCGTCGGTGACGGAGGTGAGCTGCCCCACCGCCTTGTCACCGGCGGTGATCTCCTGCCCGGCATCGAGCGGCGCCGCGAACAGCACCTCCACCAGCCGGTTGCGCGGGGTGGACCGGTGCTCCATGCGGCTCACCACCTCCTGCCCCACATAGCAGCCCTTCTTGAAGTCCACGCCGCCGAGCTGATCCATGTCGGCCTCGTGGGGGAAGGTGTCGCCATAGGCGAAATCGGCTCCGCCCCTGGGAATGCCCAGCGCGATGCGGTGCGCCTCATAGGCGGCGGCATCGGCCGGCAGCGCCCCGGCGGCCGCGCGCGGCAGCAGCAGCCGGCGGCCGAGGGCCGGCAGGCGCGGATCTTCGTAGGACGCGCCCTCCGGCACGCTCCCCGCCTCCCCGAACACCGCCGCCACCGCGAGATCGGCGACGGTCTCGAACGTCACCTTGGCCCTGAGGCGATGGAAGGTGAGCCGCTTCAGCAGGTCCTCGGCGCGCTCGGCCGGCACGTCGAAGACATAGCTGTCCTCGCCGTCCCGGTAGAACAGGAAGTCGGAGATGATCTTGCCCTGAGGGGTGAGCAGCGCGCCGTAGCGCGAGGAGCCCACCGCCATGGTCTGCACGTTGCAGGTGATGACACCGTGGAGAAATTTCGAGGCCTCGGGGCCGGAAGCACGAATGAGAACACGATCGGTCAAATGAACGACGGGCATGGGACCGTCCTTGTCAGCAAATGAAAAACCAGATTTAAGGCCGCCTGCCTGTCCCAACAAGAGCGAGGCTCCTCCCATGCCCGTGACATTCGATCTGCTGCTGAAGGGCGGCGCGGTCGCGACCCCTGCCGGCATCGCCGTTGCGGACGTCGGAGTCTCGGGCGGGAAGATCCGCGCCATCGGCGATCTCTCCGCCGCGAGCGCCGGCGAAATGGTGGACGCCACCGGCCTCCACGTGCTGCCCGGCGTGATCGACACGCAGGTGCATTTCCGCGAGCCCGGCCTTGATCACAAGGAGGATCTGGAGACCGGATCGCGCGCCGCCGTCATGGGCGGGGTGACCGGCGTGTTCGAGATGCCGAACACCATTCCCCAGACCACCACCGCCGCCGCGCTGGAGGACAAGATCGCGCGCGGGACCAACCGCATGCACTGCGATTTCGCCTTCTATGTGGGCGGCACCCACGACAATGTAGCCGACCTGCCGGAGCTGGAGCGCCTGCCCGGCGCGGCCGGCGTGAAGGTGTTCATCGGCTCCTCCACCGGCTCGCTGCTGGTGGCGGATGACGACGGCGTGCGCAACATCCTGAAGGTGATCCGCCGCCGTGCCGCCTTCCACTGCGAGGACGAGCCGCGCCTCATCGAGCGCAAGGGCCTGCGCGTGCCGGGCGATGCCTCCTCGCACCCGGTGTGGCGCGACGAGGTGGCGGCGCTGACCGCCACCCGGCGGCTCGTCACTCTGGCGCGCGAGACCGGCGCCCGCGTCCATGTGCTGCATGTGACCTCGGCCGAGGAGATGGCGTTTCTCGCCGACGCCCGCGACGTGGCCTCGGTGGAGGTGACGCCCCATCACCTCACCATGGCTGCGCCGGACTGCTACGCCCGCCTCGGCACCCTCGCCCAGATGAACCCGCCGGTGCGCGACGCCCGCCACCGCGACGCGCTGTGGGCCGCCATCGCCGGCGGCGTGGTGGACGTGCTCGGCTCCGACCACGCGCCCCACACGCTGGAAGAAAAGCAGAAGCCCTATCCCGACAGCCCCTCCGGCATGACCGGCGTGCAGACGCTGGTGCCGCTGATGCTGGACCACATCGCCGCCGGCCGCCTGTCGCTGGAGCGCTTCATCGATCTCACCAGCGCCGGCCCGGCGCGCCTGTTCGGCATTGCCTGCAAGGGGCGGATCGTGGAGGGCTACGACGCCGACTTCACGGTGGTGGACCTGAAGCGCCGCGCCACCATCACCAACGGCTGGATCGCCTCGCGCGCCCAGTGGACGCCGTATGACGGCAAGGAGGTCACCGGCTGGCCTGTCGGCACCTTCGTGCGCGGGCGCAAGGTGATGTGGGAGGGCGAGCTCACCGGCCCCTCCGCCGGCCAGCCCATCCGCTTCCTCGAAACCCTCCAGCCGCAGCGCTGAAGCCGGACAAGATGGACGAAACGAAAAAGGGGCGTCCCGGCCGGGGCGCCCCCTTTTTCATGATCGCCGGTACGTGCGGCGCAGGGTTGCTCCCGCGGCAATCCACTCGCGCGGCAATCTACTCGCGCGGCAATTACTCGCGCGGCAGGTCGCGCACGCGAGTCAGCACCGCCTCGGGGCCCACATAGGCCTCCTGAAGGTCGACGCTCCAGTAGCGCAGCTCATCCAGCGGAATGTTCTGCCCGGTCACGGCGCAGCGCACGAAGCTGCCGGGCCGCAGGATACGGAACTCGCCGTCGAGGTAGCGCACCTCCGCCTCGCCGTGGGGCTCGGGGAAGCGTTCGAATCTGTTCATCACCGCAGTGGTCATCCTGAACTGTCTGGTTCAAACATAATCCCTCGCGCCGCAGCGCGAAAGGGGCGCCGGCTTCAGACCCTGCCGTCCCGTCAGTCGAACAGGGTCGGACCCTCGATCCGCCGGCTGCGACGGGGACGGCTCGTGGGGGCGGCGCGGCCCGGTGGCTCCGGCGGAAGCGGGGCATCGGCCCCTGCCCCGACCACCGCCGCGCGGCCGTCGGCAAACTCCAGCTCCAGCGCAACGCCGGGCGCGACGGCGGCGATGCTGCGCACCGGATGGCCGGCGCCGTCGCGCACCAGCGCATAGCCGCGCGCGAGCACATCCTTGTAGGACAGCGCCTTGAGCAGCTGCGCCGCCGACGCGAGCCGGGCGCCGCGCCGCTCGCTGGCGACGGAAAGCGCCAGCCGCAGGCGCTCGCCCAGCGCCCGAAGCCGGTCCTCCCCCCGGCCCATGCGGGCGCGCAGGGCATCGGGCGAGAGGCGGGCGCGGGCGGCGACGAGGCGCAGGCGATGGGCGTGGGCATTGGCCTTGAGCGCCCGCGGCAGCCGGTCGGCGGCCGCATCGAGCCGTTGGCGGGGCACCGCGAGCAGGCTCTCCGCCCCCGGCAGCAGGCGGGACAGCGCGCGCAGCTCCGCCCTTCGCCGCTCCATCAGCCGCACCGGCGCGGCGGCAAGGCGCGCGCCCAGGTCCTCCACCGTGGCGATGAGGTCCGAGCGCACCGGCACCACCATCTCCGCCGCGGCCGTGGGGGTGGGCGCGCGCACGTCGGCGGCGAAGTCGATGAGCGTGACGTCGGTCTCGTGCCCCACGGCGGAAACCAGCGGAATGAAGCTCTCGGCCGCCGCCCGCACCACCTCCTCGTCGGAAAATCCGAGCAGGTCCTCCAGCGCGCCGCCGCCCCGCGCCACCACGATCACGTCGGGCCGGGGAATGGGGCCGTCCGCCGGCAGGGCGTTGAAGCCGCGGATGGCGGCGGCCACCTCGGCGGCCGATGTCTCCCCCTGCACCCGCACCGGCCACACCACCACCCGGCGGGGAAAGCGGTCCGACAGGCGGTGCAGGATGTCGCGGATCACCGCCCCGGTGGGGGAGGTGACGACGCCGATCACCGCCGGGAGGAACGGCAGCTCCTGCTTGCGCGCGGGATCGAACAGGCCTTCCGCCGCGAGCCGGCGCTTGCGCTCCTCCAGCATGGCCATGATGGCCCCGGCGCCGGCGAACTCCAGCGCCTCCACCACGATCTGGTAGCCCGACTTGCCCGGATAGGTGGTGAGCTTGCCCACCGCCACAACTTCCAGCCCCTCCTCGGGCTTCAGGCGCAGGCGCTGGAACGTGCCCTTCCAGATCACCGCATCCAGCCGGGCGCCGGCATCCTTCAGGCTGAAATAGGCGTGGCCGGAGCCGTGCGGACCGCGATAGCCGGAAATCTCGCCGCGCACGCGCACATGGCCGTAGGCGTCCTCCACCGTCCGCCGGAGCGCGGCGGACAGCTCGGAAACGCTCCATTCCGGCGCATTCGCGCGGCTTTCGGGGGCATCCACCATCGAATCGGGGCCTTCAGTGCTCAAGGAAACAGCATAGCGGGAAGGTCCCTCATGCGGCGAGCGCAGAGCCTGCCTCTTGTTTGCGCGGCCGCGAGCCGATAGGGCGAATGTGACACGATCTCTGGGGAGGCCGCATGAACATCCTGCTGCTCGGTTCGGGAGGGCGCGAGCACGCCCTGGCCTGGAAGCTGGCGCAGAGCAAGCGTCTGGGACAGTTCTATGCCATCCCGGGCAACCCCGGCATCGCCGAGCATGCGGAGCTGGTGGAGGGCATCCCGCTCTCCGCCCATGACAGCATCGTGAAGTGGTGCAAGGAGAGCCGCATCGACTTCGTGGTGGTGGGCCCCGAGGCGCCGCTGGTGGCCGGCCTCGTGGACCGGCTGGAGGCCGCCGGCATCCCGGCCTTCGGCCCCACCGCCGCCGCCGCGCGGCTGGAGGGCTCCAAGCTCTTCACCAAGGAATTGTGCAAGGCCAACGGCATTCCCACCGCCGCCTTCGGCCGCTTCACCACCGCCGCCGAGGGCGCCGCCTATGTGCGGGCGCAGGGCGCGCCCATCGTGGTGAAGGCGGACGGGCTGATGGCCGGCAAGGGCGTTGTCGTCGCCTTCACCGTCGAGGAAGCCATCGAGGCGGTGGAGCAGGTGTTCGCCGGCGGCGGCACCGAGGTGCTCATCGAGGAATTCATGGAGGGCGAGGAGGCGAGCCTGTTCGCCCTGGTGGACGGTGAGACCGTCGTGCCGTTCGGCAGCGCGCAGGACCACAAGCGCGCGTTCGACGGCGACCTCGGCCCCAACACCGGCGGCATGGGCGCCTATTCCCCGGCCCCGGTGCTGACGCCGGAGCTGGAGCGCCGCGCCATCGAGGAGATCGTCATCCCCACCGCCCGCGCCATGGTGCGGGCCGGCACGCCCTATCGCGGCGTGCTCTATGCCGGGCTGATGCTGACCAAGGACGGCCCCAAGCTGGTGGAATACAACTGCCGCTTCGGCGACCCCGAGTGCCAGGTGCTGATGCCGCTCTTCACCGGTGACCTGGTGGAGGTGCTGCACGCCACGGCCACCGGGCGCCTTGCCGCGGTGACGCCGCTGTGGTCGCAGGATTCGGCGATGACCGTGGTCTACGCCTCGCGCGGCTATCCCGGCCCGCACCAGACCGGCAGCGAGATCGCCGGCATCGAGCGGGCCACCGCCGAGCCGGGGGTGATCGTGTTCCAGGCCGGCACCCGTCGCAAGGCCGGCATGCTGGTCTCCAACGGCGGGCGCGTGCTGAACGTCACCGCCACCGGCGCGACCCTTGGCGAGGCCCGGGACCGGGCCTACGGCGCGCTGGCGCGGATCGACTGGCCGGACGGCTTCTACCGCAGCGACATCGGCTGGCGCGCGCTGGGCCGGGGCGCGTGATGGCGAAGGAACGCGCGCCGCTGCCGACGCTGGACGAGTTCCCCATCCGGTCCGTGGATACCATCCGCTACGGCGACACGGACAAGCTGGGCCATGTCAACAACGCGGTGTTCTCCACCTTCCTGGAGACCGGCCGCACCGGCCTGCTGCTGCGCTCGGAGCCTGCGGTGGCACCGGAAGGGGCGGGCTTCGTCATCGCCCGTCTCGTCCTCGACTATCGGGCCGAGATGCACTGGCCCGGGCAGGTCGAGATCGGCACCGCGGTGCTCGAGATCGGCCGCAGCTCCGTCACGCTGGCGCAGGCCCTGTTCCAGGACGGCACCTGCACGGCGACCGCCGAGACGGTGATCGTGCTGTTCGACACCGTCCACCGCCGCCCCCTGCCCCTGCCGGAGGCGAGCCGCGCCGTGCTGGAGCAGCACAGGCGCCGCTAGGCTTCGCGCCCGGCCGCTCCGCCGGCTTTGCCCCCGGCGGCTTTGTGCTCTAGATAGGAGGCGACAGCCTCCGGACGTGCCGTGCGCCTTCTGCCTCTCGCCTTCACGCTTCTTCTCGCCACGGTCCTCGGGCTCGGCGTCACCTGGTTCGCCGTGACGCACTCGCGCGGGCTCGACGTGGTGCGCGCGGGCGCGTGGGAAGGCTGGCCGCGCGCCGGCACCGCCAAGGCGGACCCCTACGCCCGCGCCGCCTTCGCCCGCTCGGGCGAGCTGCCGCTGGAGCTGGCGGACGGCCTCCTCTTCCTCGCCAGCACGGACGATGCCGGACAACCGCTCGACGGCCGCTGCGAGACGCGCATCGTCGGCATCCTGCCCCAGGCACGGCTGTGGACGCTGACGGTGATGGACCAGGACGGCCACCTCATCCCCAATGACGCCGGCCGCTACGGCTTCACCAGCGCCGAGGTGGTCTACCGCGACGACGGCGCCATCGACGTGCGCCTCTCGCCCCGCGCCCGCGCCGGCAACTGGCTGCCCACCGGTGCCCGTCCGCGCCTGAAGGTGGCGCTGCGGCTTTATGATGCGCCGTTCTCCTTCACCTCCGGCGCGGCGGAGGCCTCGGGCCTGCCGCGCATCACCCGGGAGGCCTGCCAGTGAGCACGCTGGAGGAGCTGCGCGAGGAAGCCGGCGACGTCGCCGGCCGTCTCTCCCGCTTTGCCGGTGGAGCCGCCGCCCGCCTGCCGCGGCCACGGCTGCGCCGGCCGCACTTCGGCTCGCCCGGCCAGGTGCTGCTGTTCGCGGCATTCGCGGTGGTGCTGGGCGCGATCGCGCACATCGTCTCCATCCTCGCCATGCCGGCGCTGGCCGAGCGCAACGCCTATGCGCGCCTGTCCGAGCGGATGGAATCCAACACCATGACCCTGCTGCCGGACCCGACGCCGCAGCAGCAGCCCCTGCCCATGATGGACCCGGCCTTCATCTCCGCCGTGTGCCTCTATGATCTGGCGCAGGGCGCCCTGAAGGTGCGGGTGCCGGCCACGTCCGACTACACGTCGGTGTCGTTCTACACGGCGGACGGCCTCGCCTTTTATGCGCTGAGCGACCAGGCGGCAGGCAAGGTGATCGAGCTGGATCTGATGACCCCCAGCCAGAAAGCCGCGCTGCCGGAGGACGAGGAGATCACCGCCGCCGACCGGCTGGTGATCGAATCCCCGGCGCTGGAAGGCATCGTCGCGGTGCGCGCCTTCGTGCGCGAGCGGGGCATGCGGGATCTGGTGCGGCGCCAGCTGGAGGCTGCGGCCTGCACCCTGTCGAACTGACGGAACGGAAAGCCGTCGCGCGCGGGCATCTCGGGCCACGCGGGCGTTCATTCACCGGCGGGCCTGCGCCGGCGCGGAGCCGCGTCAGTGGGCGCGGCGGCCGTTGCCCAGCGGCATCACCGGCCCGGGCAGGCGCGCCTCATGCCGCTCGATGCGCACCACCGGCAGGATAACGATATCGGCCTCGCGCCGCTGTGCGCGCGTGCCGTCCCCGCGATCGTCCGGCCTGAGGCGGGGCGCCACGGGGCGCGTCCCGGGAAACGCAATGACCGTGCTCATGCTCTGATCCTCCATCGAGAGCCGTGATCACAACGTCGCTTGCGTCCTTATGGTTTCCTGAACCTTAACGATCCATTAACCGACCCCTGCCGGCCGGCGGCCGCGATCACGCTTTCGCGAGGTCGAGAAAATGGCGGCCGGCCCGGTCCTCGATCTCCACCACGAAGATGTCGGGGTCGAATTTCAGCTCGCGGGCGATGCGCGCATCCGCGTCGGCCTCGGGACGGCCGGGCGCGATGATCATGCTGAACAGGCGGTCGGCGGGGGCGCTTTCGTCGAAGGCGCTCTGCGGCGCCGGTCCATAGAGGGCGGCGGTGCCGTCGAGCTGCGAGACCTTCACGAAGATGGCGCCCGCCTCCTCCGCGCCGCGCCGGACCACGGCTGCGAAAGCACCCTCCACCTGCGCGCGGCGGATGAGGGCGGAGACGAAGATGGCGCTCTTCAGCCGCATTCAGTTGATCGCCGTGCCGGAGACGGAGGCGAGCTCGCGCACCAGCCGGTCGGACATCTCCCCGTCGGGCGAGAGATTGCGGTCGCGCTGGAAGCGCTGGATGGCGGTGCGGGTCTCCCCGCCCGGCCGTCCATCCACCTTGAGCGGACCGTAGCCGAGCTTCGCCAGCGCCTTCTGCACCGCGAGGATGCGCGGCGAGGCCGTCACATCCGCCGGCGGGCGGACCGCGCCGGTCACGTCGGCCGTCGCGCCGACGCTGGCCGGCGGACGCCGGGGCGGCGGCTCGGAAGCGGCATCCGCGGTGGCGCGGTTGGGGGTGGCCGTGACGGGCACGAGCGGTGCCGCGGTTCCGGTCACGGTGGTGCGGATGGAGAGGTAGCCAAGCGCGCCGTTCGTGGCGCCTCCGGCCTGGGCGGCAGGCGCGGCGGCCGCGTGGGCCGGCGGCAGGGGCACGGTGGTGCGGTTGCCCTTGCCGCGGTCGAACGCCTGGATGGCGCCGGCGGGGCGCGCTTCCGGCAGCGGCGCGCCGGCGGGCGGGGCCTGCAGCAGCAGCACGTTCGCGAGGAAACCGCCACACGCCACCACCGCCACCAGTCCGGCGAGGATGTCGAGCCGGCGCAGGCGACGCTGCTCCGGGGTCGGTCCGTCGGCGAGGTGGACGTCCGCGACGGGCTCCGCGGCCGCTCCGTCCATGACAGGTTCGAGCTTCATGCCATCCTCTTCGCGCGGGTTTCATCCATCCGGGCCGGAAACGGCGCCACCACACCCTCCGGCCGTGCCACCTCCGCCGGAGCCACCGCCCGCGGCAGGCTGACGGTGACGCTGGTGCCGCGCCCCGGGGCGCTCTCCACCCGGAAGGTGCCGCCGTGCAGCTTCACCAGCCCCTTCACCACGGCGATGCCGAGGCCACTGCCGCGCGCCCGCTGCACGCAGTCGCCGGCCTGGAAGAACGGTTCGCCGAGCCGCGCCACGTCCTCCGGCTTCATGCCGGGGCCGGTGTCGCGCACGCGGATGTCGAGCGCCTCGCCCTGCAGGCGCACGCTCACATGCACCCGGCCGCCGGCGGGGGTGAACTTCACCGCGTTGGACATGAGGTTGAGCACGATCTGCCGCAGCGCGCGCCGGTCGGCATCGAGCGTCGGCAGGCGCGGGGCGAAGGAGGTCTTGACGGCGACCGCGGACTTGCCCGCATCGAGCGCCACCATCTCGGCGCAGCCGGCCACCAGCGTCACCACGTCCACCGGCTCGCGCTCGAGCTCGTAGGCGCCGGCCTCCACGCGGGAGAGATCGAGAATGTCGTTCACCAGCCCCAGCAGGTGCTGGCCGCTCTCATGGATGATGCGCGCGTAGTCGGCCTTGCGGGCGTCGTCCATGGGCGCGCCGGCCTCGGTGGCCAGCAGCTCCGAGAAGCCGAGGATGGCGTTGAGCGGCGTGCGCAGCTCATGGCTCATGGCGGCGAGGAACCGGCTCTTCGCGGCGTTCGCCTCCTCCGCCTCGGCGCGGGCGCGGGCGGCGGCGGCGGCCTTCTCGCGCTCGGCGGCGGCGGCCTGCCAGGGGGCGCGCCAGATGATGCGCACCTGTCCACCCTCTTTTTGCCCACCCAGCTTTTGCCCGCCCCGCACCGGCGCGCAGCGCGCTTCCACGGTCATGAAGGAGGGCGCCCCGTCAGGCGGCAGGTCGCAGCGCAGCCGCAGGCCGCAGGTTCCCACGCGCCCGGCGGCGGCGGCCTGGACGGCGGACAGGAAGGCGGGACGATCCGCCACCAGCACGCGCTCGAACAGCGCGGTACCGGCGAAGGCGGCAATGGGGGAGCCGGTGAACGGGCCCTGCCGGGCCTCGACGGCGGAGACCTCGCCGCGCGGGCCGTGGCGGGTCACGAGCAGGGCGTCGTCGGGCACCTCCTCGCTGGCGCGGGCCGCGGCGCGGGCAAGGCCGCCGGCCACCGCCGCCAGCGCGGCGCACACGAGGCCGATGGTGACCAGCACGGCGGCATTGACGAACGCGCCCTGCACGAGGCCCGAGACCTCGCCCACCAGCGCGATGCCGCCGAAGGCCAGGCCGAGGATGCCGAGGGCGGTCAGGATCGCCCACGTCACCCGGCCGAGCACCGCGAGGCGCGGCAGGGCCGCTGCCCCCGCGTCCCGCGCGGAGGCGGGGATATCGCGCTCCGCCGCGTCGCTGATGCCGAGGTGCCGCACGTGGGTTGCCTGCCAGCTGCCGTTTGTCCGCAGATCCGGCGCGCCGGAGGGGATCGCGCCTTGTCGGAAACCCTCGCACGGGAGCTTTAAGCGAACGCTAAGCGCCGACCGCAGCCGGCGGCAGCGTTAACGATGTCTTGAAAAGTCGGGGGAGCCGACCGGCGCGCCGGCGCCCGCAGCCGCCCGGCTCCGGTATAATCGGGGGGCGCCCAAGAACAGGCGCGTCCGTCAACCGAGGGAGCCATGTTCTTCCTGCTGCGCCTCGCCTTCCTCATCGGCCTCGTGCTGCTGCTCCTGCCGCTCGGCCTCAAGGGCCAGGACGGGCGGGAGGTGAGCGTGTTCGAGACGTTCGGCGCGGTGCAGGCGCTGGTGTCCGACCTGCGCGGCTTCTGCGATCGCCAGCCCCAAGCCTGCGCCGTGGGCGGGCAGATGGCCAGCCATCTGGCGGAGAAGGCGCAGGTGGGCGCCAAATGGCTCTACGATTCGCTCGGCCATGCCCCGGCAGCGGACGGCAGGCCCGAGGCGCCCCGCCCGGCCGGCAGCGCCGCCGGTTCGCTCACGCCCGAGGACCTCGCCCCCGTCTGGGGCGGCGGCGAGAACGGCCGCACCATCCTGCCGCCCGGCGCCCCGCCGGCCGGCCCGGCCGCCCAGCCGCCGCTGCCGCCGCGCCGCCCGGCCTGACCGAGACATACCGCTTTACCGGCGAGAAAATCGCCGACGCCTTGCCGGCTGTGTTATGCTGCGATGCAAGGATTGACCGTCGCCCGCCAGACATTGCGGCCGGGCGCGCAGGTGGGACGAGGAATTGGCCTCATGAACGCAGACGACCTCATTGCCGACTTTGAATTCCTGGACAATTGGGAAGACCGCTACCGCCACGTGATCGAGCTCGGCAAGAAGCTGCCGCCGTTCCCGGAGGCCGAGCGCAACGAGACCAACAAGGTGCAGGGCTGCGCCAGCCAGGTGTGGCTCATCTCCGAGCTGAAGCAGACCCCCGCCGGACCGGTCATCGAGTTCCAGGGCGATTCGGACGCGCACATCGTGCGCGGGCTCGTGGCGGTGCTGCTCACGCTGGTGTCGGGCCACAGCCCCAAGGACATCCTGGAGACCGACATCCTCGGCGTGTTCCGGCAGATCGGGCTTGAGGGGCACCTGACCCCCCAGCGTTCCAACGGCCTTCGGTCCATGGTGGAGCGCATCCGCGGCCACGCCCGCGTCGCCCTCGCCGCCGCCTGAGACCGCGCGGCGGGGAAAGGTCCGGCTCCGCCCCGCCCTATCCCGGCAGCCCTATCCCGGCAGGTCGCCGCGGACGCTCACGTCCGCGCGAGCCAGCCGGCGGAACAGCGTGCGCTGGCGGGCAATGGGCCACCAGTCGTACAGGAAGATCTCCATGGGCCGCCACAAGGCGACCCATCCGAGGATGATGAGCCCCTCGGCGGCAAACCCCGCGAGCGTCTTGGAGTAGGTGCCCTCGCCGATGACCCCGGCGAGGACCATGCAGAGCGCCAGCACCACGCCGCCGATGGCGAGCGAGAGCCGGCCGATGCGGAACAGCTCCTTCAGCTCGGCTGCAAGGGTCGCCTCCCGGCCTTCGAAATAATGGCGCAGCGCCTCGGGCAGCCCGGCCGCCTCCGCCGTTTCCGCCTGCGACCCGGGCAGATGCACCACGACGCGCACCGGCGCGGCGCGCGGAAGCTCGCGCGCCCATTCGACGATGAATGCCTCGGCATCCGGATCGAGATCCCGCTCCCGGAAGGGAAAGGGGTCCAGCATGTTGAAGAGCTGCGACACCCGCTCCACGCGGATCTCGATGTCAGTGACCATCAGGCGGGGCTCGGAGGCGGGCACGGCGCGAGGCGCGCGGGCAGGAACGGGCGCTGGTGGGGAAAGCTCGAAGAAACGGGGCCCGCCGGAAGCAGGCCCCGATGGGGCCGCTCAGCGTCGCTCGCGCCGGGCGCGGACACGCACGGGCACCGGCTGCCTGCGCCGCGCCGCAAGCTGGGCGAGCGCCATCGCAGCGAGCGCGGCGAGGGCAGCGGAACCGGCAACGAGAGACATGGACATTCTCCACCGCAACGCCGGCAGAACCTGTCTTCGGGCAGATCCATGCGCCGGCGAACAACGCAATCTTAAACCGGCTGGCGCCGAGCGCCACCCGTCCAGATCAACAAATGGGCCTTTGCGCCCGCCGCGCCAAGGCGGTCACGCCCATGTGACGACAGAGGGTGACAACAGAGGATGACGACAGAGGATGACGACGCGGGCCGCCCCTCACAGCGGCGCCAGATAGGGCAGCATGCCCGGGGCCTCGCTCCGGCGCACCCGTTCGAGCCGCTCCATGGCCCGCACGAACGAGCCATCGAGATGGCTGCGCAGCGCCACCACCGCCGCGTCCGCATGGCCGGCCAGCAGCCGGTCGGCCACGTCGAGGTGCTCGGCAAGGAACGGCTCTCCCCGCTGCCCGCGCGAGGCGGCGTCATAGAGGAAGGTCAGCGCCACCAGCAGGGTCTGGTAGGTCGAGAGCGCTTCCATCAGGGTGGCGTTGCCGCAATGGGCGAGGAGGTCGATGTGCATCTCCTCCTCGAGCGCGCTCAGCCGGGCACCGTCGATGCCGGCGGGCGCGTCCAGGGCGTCGCGCAGGTTGACCTTCAGCCGGTGGAGCGCGGCCGGCGGCAGCCTTGGCGCGGCGAGCCGCAGCGCCGCCGGCTCGAGGATGGCGCGCATCTCGAACAGCTCGGCCAGATAGCCCGGCGTCAGCGCGGGCGCGAACCAGTGCAGCCGCGCATGCTTGCGGACGATGCCGCGGCGGTGGAGGCGCGAGAGCACCTCCCGCGCCACCGTCCGGCTGACGCCGTAATGCGCGGCGAGATGGTTCTCCACCAGCCGGAACGCCCCGAAGGCGCTGCGGGCCACCACCTCGTGCTCGACTTCCTTGTAGATGCGCTCGCCGGTGGATTCGGGCGCAAGCTGGATGGCGCCGTCGCCCTCCGGCTCCCCGGCCGGCGGAACCTGCGCGATCTCATCCCGGGCCGCCCCCTCCACCGCCAGAATGACGAAGCCGTGGCCTTCCGAGCGCTGCACCAGGCCGATCTCGGCCAGACGCGCGAGGGCCTGGCGGGCCGGGGCGCGGGAAATGCCGAAGCGATCGGCGATGCGGGATTCAAGCAGCCGCTCGCCGGGCGCGAGGGCCCCGGAGCGGATCTGCCCGGCGAGGATGTGGAATGCCCGTTCGTGGAGCCGGGGCGCCAGCGCCGAGCGCGCGGTGCCGTAAGCCGTCTCCTCTGCGGTTTCGTCGCGGGCCATCCGGCTCGCCTGCTGCATCGGGCTTCCTCGGTCCCCATCCCCAGTGCGCTGCATCAGGCGGCAGCGCATCCGCGAAAGGTGCCGGACCCGAAGCCGGATGCCAAGCGGTGCAATGGCTTGGGGGTGGAGCGGGATGCCGCACCCCGACGTTGGACGGAAGCGGAAAGTATGAGGGCGCCCGCTCCGGCTGCCCGCAGGATCAGCGCTCCGCGCCCGATAGGGTCAGCCGAAAACGACAGCGCCGACGATGATGCCGTAGGCGAGAAGGAAGAGGATGCTGTCCCGAAGGACCTGTCCACGAACCTGGGTCATATTCCACATTCCATAATTTCCAGCAGTTTTATGGAATGATGGAAATAAGTCAATAACCAGTTTTATCATGTGGTTTTGGAAGCCACCCTTTCCGCTCCGGCGCGCGCCGCGGCCGAAGCCGCGGCGCAGGGGCCACTCAGCGCCCTTCGAACACTGCGGGGCGCTTCTGCACGAAGGCGGCGACGCCCTCGGCGAAATCGTGGGTCCCCGCGCTGGCGACGAAGGCGTCGCGCTCGGCGTTCAGCTGCTCGGTGAGGCTGTGGCCGAAGGAGGCCCGCATCAGGTGCTTGATGCGGCCGTAGGCCAGCGTCGGCCCGGCGGCGAGGCGCTTCGCCAGCGCCTCGGTCTCGGCCGCGAGGTCGGCGGCGGGCACCACCTTGTTCACCAGCCCCAGCCGCAGCGCCTCGGCGGCGTCCACCTGATCGGACAGGAGGGCGATCTCCAGCGCCTTGCGCAGGCCCACCACGCGCGGCAGCGAGAAGCTGGCGGAGCCGTCCGGCGAGGTGCCGATGCGCGCGTAGGCCAGGTTCATCTTCATGTCGTCGGCGGCGATGGCGAGGTCCGCCGCCAGCGCCACGGACACCCCCGCCCCCGCCACCGCGCCGTGAAGGCACGCGATCACCGGCGCCGGCATGGCGGCCAGCGCGAGAACGCAGTGGTGAAAGGGATCGATGATGGCGTTGACCACCTTCGGCGCGTCGCGGCCCGCCTCGTGGAAGCGGCCCACGTCGCCGCCGGCCATGAAGGCGCGCCCCTCGCCGGAGAGCACGACCACGCGCACGCTCCGGTCCTGGGCCACCTCGTCGACGGCCGCCCGGAAGGCCAGCACCGCCGCCTCGTTGATGGCGTTCAGCACCTGCGGACGGTTGAAGCGGATACGGGCGATGCCCTCCGCGATATCGAGGCGGATGGGGTTGTCTTCGGCGCTCATGGACGCTCCTCGCGCGACCGCCGCATCGTGCGGCGGTTCAATCGTATGGAGCGTCAGGCTGCCAAAGGCGCGGCGCCGCCACAAGCGGCGCCGGCCGGATCAGATCGGCGAATCGGCCTCGGCCGGGAACAGGACGCCGGCCTCTTCCAGATAGGCCTCGAGCGCAGCCACCGAGGCGGCGAGGTCACCGGTGGTGTCCACCACCACTTCCGGCGTCAGCGGCTCCTCGTAAGGCGCGGAGATACCGGTGAAATTGGCGATCTCGCCGCGCCGGGCGCGGGCATAGTGGCCCTTCGGGTCGCGGCCCTCGCACACGTCGAGCGAGGCGCGGATGAACACCTCGTGGAAGCCCGCGCCGCACACCTCGCGCGCGCGCGCCCGGTCGGCCCGGGTCGGCGAGACCAGCGCGGCGATGGCGATGTGGCCATTCCGGGCGAGGAAGGACGCCATGTTGGCGACGCGGCGGATGTTCTCCGAGCGCTCCTCCGGCGAGAAGCCGAGGTCGGAGTTGAGGCCGGTGCGCAGGGTGTCGCCGTCGAGATAGACCGGCGAGCCGCCGAGATCGAACAGCCGCCGCTCCATGGCCCGCGCCACCGTGGACTTGCCCGCCGCCGGCAGGCCGGTGAGCCACAGCACCGCGCCGTGATGGCGGAAGCGCGTCAGCCGCTCGGCCGGGGTCACCGCCGAATCGACCGCCACCACCGGGCCGCGACGGGCCTCCTCGGCGCTCGCCTCGCGGGCGGCGTGCAGGATGATGCCGCCGCCGCAGATGCGCCGGTCGCGCTCCACCACGATGCGGCCGGTGAGGGCGTTGAGGTGATACGGGTCGGCCGGAAGCGGGCGGCGCAGGGTCACCTCCACCTCGCCCACATGGTTGCGGCCGAGGGTCGCCTGGCCCTCGGTGATGAGGTTGGCCGGGTCGACGGCGCTGGCAACGGCCGAAACCATGCCGGGCGCGGCCGCGGTGGCAAGGCGCACCACCACCGGATCGCCGGCCTTCAGCGGCGCGTCGTCCAGCCAGAACAGGCGGATGCGCAGGCTGCGCGCGGCGCGCGGGCGCTGGTCCGCATGGGCGGCCATGTCGCCGCGGGTGACGAACAGGTCCTTGTCGAGGGTGATGCCCACCGACTGGCCGGCCTCCACCGTGTCCGGCGCCGGGCCGGGCCAGGCCTCGATGGACTTGATGCGGGCGGTGGTGCCGGCCGGCTCGAACGCCAGCTCGTCACCCACGGAGAGACGGCCGCTCTCGATGCGGCCGGCAAGGATGCGCCGCTCGTCGAACTTGTAGACCGCCTGGATGGGGAAGCGCAGCGGCTGGTCGGCGAGCGTCGGCGGGGCGGTGAAGGCGTCGAGCGCCTCGATCACGGTCGGGCCCTCGTACCACGGCAGGCGCGTGGTGCGCTCGGAGATGAAATCGCCGTCACGGGCGGACACCGGGACGACGCAGGTGGGGCGCAGGCCGAAGCCGCCGAGATAGGCGCCCACCTCCTCCTCGATGCTCGCGAACACCGTGCGGTCGAAGGCCACCCGGTCCATCTTGTTCACCACCACCGCCACCTGGCGGATGCCGAGCAGGTGCAGCAGGAAGGCGTGGCGGCGGGTCTGCTCGCGCACGCCCTCTCCCGCATCCACCAGCAGCACGGCGGCATCGGCCTGAGCGGCGCCGGTGACCATGTTGCGCAGGAATTCCACATGCCCGGGCGCGTCGATCAGCACATAGTCGCGCTTCGGCGTCTTGAAGCGGATCTGGCTGGTGTCGACCGTGATGCCCTGGTCGCGCTCGGTCTGGAGCGCGTCGAGCAGGAACGACCACTCGAACGGCATGCCGCGGCGGGCGGAGACGGCTTTCAGCATCTCCAGCTTGCCGTCGGGCAGGGAGCCGGTCTCGTGCAGCAGGCGGCCGACGAGGGTGGACTTGCCGTGGTCCACATGGCCCACGATGACGATGCGCAGGAGCTCGCGCTCGCGGGCGGCGGCGCCGGGCGCCGGGGGCGCGGAGACGGCGGCGGAAGCGGGCGCGGAAACGGACGTGGAAGCAGGCGACGTGGAAGCAGGCATGGGCTTCATCTCTTCAAATGACGGGCGGCGCGGCGGGCCGGCTCACAGGTAGCCGGCGGCGCGCAGGCGCTCGAAGGCGTCCTCGGATTCATGGTCCATGGCGCGGCCGGAGCGCTCGGCCGTCTTGGTCGTGGCCAGCTCGGCGAGGATCTCGTCCAGCGTCGCGGCGTCCGACACCACGGGGCTGGTGATGTCCTTGTCGCCCAGCGAGCGGTAGCGCTTGCCGCCGTGCGAGAAGTACAGCGGGATGACGGGGATGTTCTCGCGCTGGGTGTAAGCCCAGATGTCGATCTCGGTCCAGTGCAGGATCGGATGGATCCGCACATGGGCGCCGGGGGTCAGGGCGGTGTTGTACTGGTCCCAGAACTCCGGCGGCTGCTCGCGCACGTTCCAGGCGCCGTCGGTGCCGCGCGGCGAGAAGAAGCGCTCCTTGGCGCGGGTCGGCTCCTCGTCGCGGCGGATGCCGGCGATCACGCCGTCGAAGCCGTGCTTGGCGAGCGCAAGGCGCAGGCCCTCGGTCTTGCGGGCGGCCGAGCGGGCGGCGGGCGGCAGGGTGGGATCGGTGCTCTCGATGGGCGGGCAGTCCTCGACGATCAGGTCGAGGTCCCATTCCTTCGCGTAATGGTCGCGGAAGGCGTACATCTCGTCGAACTTGCGGCCGGTATCCACGTGCATCACCGGAAACGGCAGCTTGCCGAAGAAGGCCTTGCGCGCCAGGTGGATCATCACGTTGGAGTCCTTGCCCAGCGACCACAGCATCGCAACCTTGCGGAGCTGAGCGAAAGCCTCGCGGAAGATGAAGATGCTCTGCGCTTCCAGCGCATCGAGACGCGTCATGCCGTCATTCCTTCGTGGCGCCGCCGGGCACCGTTCTGCCTTCGTCGCGCCGCCCTTGGCGCCGTGCCGCCCCCGTCGATCCCGCCCGCCAAAGGCTACGCGACCTGCCGGGGACAATTGTCAATCCCTAACCGCCCGGAGGCGCCACGTCCTTGATCTTGCCCGTCACCGGGCCTGACCAGTGCAGCGTGACCTGCGCGGCGCCGGCTCGAAAGTCTACCAATCCAGTAGATTTTACATTCCCGAGAGGCGGTTATTTTCATATTGCGCATTTTTGATCGGTAATTTAGCTTAAGGCACACGTCAACTGGATTATTGTGCGCTCACCCGGATGTGGTCGGGAATTGGAGCGCGCGGAGCCGCCGCACATGACCTCTCCCCTCCAGCGCAAGCTGAAGATCCACGGCCCCACGGTCGTCACCGCCAACCGCCTCGCCGACGGCGGCGTGGTGTGGCTCACGGCCGAAGGCGGCTGGAGCGAGCGCCTCGCCGACGCCGCCGTCGGCCGGACCGGCGAGGAGGTGCTCAGGCTGCTCGACATCGCCCACGCCGACGAGAACACCGCCGTGGGTGCATATTCCGCTCCCGTCTCCCTCGCGAGCGACGGGACGCCGCAGCCCGCCAACCTGCGCGAGCGCATCCGCCTCGGCGGCCCCACCATTTCCGTGCCCGGCGCCGCCTGATATCGCAGCCGACCGCCCCGACAGGCCAAGCCTCACAGGCCACGCCCAAGCGAGTACGCCTCATGTACGTCTATGACGAGTTCGATCGCACCTTCCTCCAGGAGCGCGTCGCCGAGTTCCGCGACCAGGTGGCGCGGCGCCTCTCGGGCGAGCTGAACGAGGAGGAGTTCAAGCCTCTGCGGCTGATGAACGGCGTGTACCTGCAGCTGCATGCCTACATGCTGCGGGTGTGCATTCCCTACGGCACCCTGTCGTCGCAGCAGCTGCGCGCGCTGGCCCGCGTCGCCCGCAAGTACGACCGCGGCTACGGGCACTTCACCACCCGCCAGAACATCCAGTTCAACTGGATCAAGCTCGCCGAGCTGCCCGACGCCATGGCCGACCTCGCCGAGGTGGGCATCCACGGCCTGCAGACCTCGGGCAACTGCATCCGCAACACCACCACCGACCCGTGGGCCGGCGCCACGCGCGAAGAGGTGGAGGACCCGCGCCTTTATGCCGAGGTGATCCGGCAGTGGTCCACGCTGCACCCCGAGTTCACCTACCTGCCGCGCAAGTTCAAGATCGCCATCACCGCCGCCGCCCGCGACCGCGCCGCCATCCGCGTGCACGACGTGGGCCTGCGCCTGCACACCCGCGACGGTCAGACCGGCTTCGAGGTGATCGTGGGCGGCGGGCTCGGCCGCTCGCCCTACGTGGGCAAGACCATCCGCGATTTCCTGCCCAAGGAGGACCTGCTCTCCTATCTGGAGGCGGTGCTGCGCACCTATAACCTCGGCGGCCGGCGCGACAACATCTATAAGGCGCGCATCAAGATCCAGGTGCACGAGATGGGCGAGGAGGCGTTCGCCCGCAAGGTCGAGGCCGAATGGGCCGAGATCCGCGACGGCGCCCTCAAGCTGGACGATGCCGCCCTCGACGCCATCCGCGAGCGCTTCGCCACCCCCGCCTTCGCGGCGCTGTCCGACGATCCGGCGGAGCTCACGGCGGCGCTGGAGGGTGATGCCGCCTTCGCCCGCTGGTATTCGAATTCCGTCGACGCCCACAAGGTGCCGGGCCATGCCATCGTCACCCTGTCGCTGAAGCCAGTGGGCGCCCCGCCCGGCGATGCCACCGCCGACCAGATGGACGCCATCGCCGACCTCGCCGACCAGTATGGCTATGGCGAGATCCGCGTCGCCCACGAGCAGAACCTCACCCTGCCCCACGTGCGCCAGAAGGACCTGCCGGCCCTGTGGGCGAAGCTGCGGGAGATCGGCGTCGCCACCCCCAACGTCGGGCTGGTGACGGACATCATCGCCTGCCCCGGCCTCGACTATTGCTCGCTCGCCAATGCGCGCTCCATCCCCATCGCGCAGAAGCTCACCGAGCGCTTCGCCGACGAGGCGCGCATCGCCGACATCGGCCGGCTGCACCTCAACATCTCCGGCTGCATCAATGCCTGCGGCCACCACCATGTGGGGCACATCGGCATCCTGGGCGTGGAGAAGAAGGACGAGGAGTTCTTCCAGATCACCCTCGGCGGCAAGGGCAATTCCAAGGCCCGCATCGGCGAGCTGATCGGCCCCGCCGTGCCCGAGAGCGAGATCGTGGATGTGGTGGAACGCATCGTCGATACCTATCTCGACCTGCGGAAGTCCCCGTCCGAGACCTTCATCGCCGCGGTGCAGCGCCTCGGCATCGAGCCTTTCAAGGAGCGCGCCTATGCCCCTCGTTAAGAACGGCGCGGCCGCCGCGGATCCTTTCGTCACCGTGGCCGACGGCGAGCCGCTGCCCGACGGCGCGGTCATCGTCACCGCCGAGCGCCTGCTGGCGGAGGGGCCCGCCCTCGCCGGCCGCAACGGCGAGCTGGGCGTGCTCTGGCCCAACAACCGCGACGTGGCCGAGCTTGCGCCCTACCTCGACCGGCTGTCGCTGGTGGCGCTGGTGTTCCCCAAGTTCCGCGACGGGCGCGCCTACAGCCAGGCCCGGCTGCTGCGCGAGCGCTTCGGCTTCCGCGGCGAGCTGCGCGCCACCGGCAACGTGCTGCGCGACCAGGTGCTGATGATGGTGCGCGCCGGCTTCGATGCCTTCGCGCTGGAGAAGCAGGCGGACGCCGACGCCTTCGGCAAGGCCATCGCCACCTATTCCGTCTTCTACCAGCCCACGGGCGACCGGCGCGCCACCGTCCGCGACGCCCGCACGGCCGCGCGGGGATGACCGCCATGAACGCCATGGACCGCCCTGTTCTCGATGTCGCCGCGCTGGACGCGCGCCTGCGCGAGGCCTCCCCGGTGGAGATCATCGCCGCTGCGCTGGATGCCTTCCCCGGCCGGATCGCCGCCGTGTCGTCCTTCGGCACGGAATCGGCGGTGCTGCTGCATATGCTGGCGCAGGTGGACAAGGCGGCCCCGGTGCTGTTCCTCAACACCGGCCACCTGTTCGCGGAGACCCTCTCGTACCGGGACGCGCTGGCCGAGCATCTCGGCCTCACCAACGTGCAGACCTTCTCCCCCGATCCGGCTGCGCTCGCCGCGCACGATGCGGACAGCGCCCTGTGGGCCGAGAACCCGGACGCCTGCTGCGCTCTGCGGAAGGTGGAGCCGCTGGCCCGCGCGCTTGGCCCCTATGCCGCCTGGATCAACGGCCGCAAGCGCTATCAGGCGACGACCCGCACCGACATTCCGTTCGTGGAGCAGGACGGGCCGCGGGTGAAGTTCAACCCGCTGGCCGCCCTCGGCCGGGATGACCTCCTCGCCTACATGGACGCCCACGGCCTGCCCCGGCACCCGCTGGAGAAGCACGGGTTTGCCTCCATCGGCTGCATGCCCTGCACCACGCGGGTGAAGCCGGGCGAGGACCCGCGCGCCGGCCGCTGGCGCGGCAAGGCCAAGACGGAGTGCGGTATCCATTTCGGCGATGGCATTTAGATTTAATTCCATCGATTTTGTGATGATATGACTTGACCTGCCGGGAGGGCGGTGCCATCGTTCGGTTCATCGAACGAATGATCCGTTTGACGGATAGCTTTCGCCGGAGGTTTTCATGTCTCGCCGCACCTTCCTGCGCACCGGTTTCGCGCTCGCCGCGCTGGCGCTTTCGGGCGGGGTCGCCGCAGCGGCCGACACGACGCTGCTCAACGTCTCCTACGACCCCACCCGCGAGCTGTATGTGAGCGTCAACAAGGCGTTCTCGGCCGAGTGGCTGAAGTCGCACCCCGGCGACACGCTGAAGATCAACCAGTCGCATGGCGGCTCGGGCAAGCAGGCGCGCTCCGTCATCGACGGGCTCGAGGCGGACGTGGTGACCCTCGCCCTCGCCTACGACATCGACGCCATCGCCGAGAAGGGACTGATCGCCGCCGACTGGCAGAAGCGCCTGCCGGACAATGCTGCGCCCTATACCTCCACCATCGTGTTCCTGGTGCGCAAGGGCAACCCGAAGGGCATCAAGGACTGGGACGACCTGGTGAAGCCCGGCATCAAGATCGTCACCCCCAACCCGAAGACCTCCGGCGGTGCCCGCTGGAACTATCTCGCGGCCTGGGGCTACGCGCTGAAGAAGAGCGGCGGTGACGAGGCCAAGGCGAAGGAATTCGTGCAGGCCCTGTTCAAGAACGCCCCGGTGCTGGACACTGGCGCCCGCGGCTCCACCGTCACCTTCGTGGAGCGCGGCATCGGCGACGTGCTCATCGCCTGGGAGAACGAGGCCTATCTCTCGGTGAACGAGCTTGGCCCCGACAAGTTCGACATCATCACCCCCTCCCTCTCCATCCTGGCCGAACCGCCGGTCGCCGTGGTGGACAAGGTGGTGGACAAGAAGGGCACCCGCGCCATCGCCGATGCCTACCTGAAGTTCCTCTACACGCCGGAAGGCCAGGAGATCGCGGCCAAGAACTACTACCGTCCGCGTGACGAGAAGGTCGCGGCCGCCTACAAGGACAAGTTCGCGCCCGTCTCGCTGTTCACCATCGACCAGGTGTTCGGCGGCTGGCAGAAGGCGCAGAAGACCCACTTCTCCGACGGTGGCGTCTTCGACCAGATCACCGGCAACTGAGCCGGCCCACATTTCCGCCCCGGCGGCCGTTTCCTCCGCGCCTGAACCGCGCGGAAGAAGCGGCCGCCGGGCTTTCACTCGCCCGGGTCAACGTCGATCCGGCCCAACGTTGAACTGAACCGCAAGCCATGAGCGCCACTCCGGTCCGCATCGCCTTCCGGCACAAGAGCGTCCTCCCCGGCTTCGGGCTCACGCTCGGCCTCACGCTGACGTGGCTGGGGCTCATCGTGCTGCTGCCCCTGTCGGCGCTCATCATCAAGACGTCCGAGCTGACGTTCGACCGCTTCATCGCCATCGTCACCGCCACGCGCACCCTGCATGCGCTGCAGATCTCGTTCGGCCTCTCGCTGGCGGCCGCCGCCGTGAACGCCGTGTTCGGCGCCATCGTGGTGTGGGTGCTGGTGCGCTACGACTTTCCCCTGAAGCGCGTCGCCGACGCCCTCATCGACATTCCCTTCGCCCTGCCCACGGCGGTGGCCGGCATCGCCTTGACCGCGCTCTATGCCGAGAACGGCTGGGTGGGCTCGTTGCTGGCGCCGCTGGGCATCAAGGTGTCGTTCACGCCGCTCGGCATCCTGGTGGCGCTCATCTTCATCGGCCTGCCGTTCGTGGTGCGCACGGTGCAGCCGGTGCTGGCCGATCTCGACAAGGAGCTGGAGGAGGCCTCCGCCAGCCTCGGCGCCTCGCGCGTGCAGACGCTGGTGAAGGTGGTGCTGCCCTCCATCTGGCCGGCGCTGCTCACCGGCTTCGCCCTCGCCTTCGCCCGCGCGGTGGGCGAGTACGGCTCGGTCATCTTCATCGCCGGCAACCTGCCCGGCGTCTCGGAGATCGCGCCGCTTTTGATCGTGATCCGGCTGGAGGAGTTCCGCTATGCGGACGCGACCGCCATCGCCACGGTCATGCTGCTCGCCTCCTTCGTCATGCTCTTCATCATCAACCGGCTCCAGCGCTGGGCCGAGACGCGCGGGGGCCGCAACGCATGAACGCGCTCGACCACGCCGGCGCCAGCGAGGGCCTGCCCTCCGCCCTCGCCCAGTCAACCATCTACGCCAACCACGGTCCGCGTCCGGTGCATACCGAGCCGCGGGCCGTGCGCATCGCCCTCATCGTGGTGGCGCTCGCCTTCCTCGGCCTGTTCATCGGCCTGCCGCTGGTGAGCGTGTTCTACGAGGCCCTGAAGCGCGGCTGGGCCGCCTATGTGGCCGCCATCATCGAGCCGGACGCGCTGGCCGCCATCCGTCTCACCCTCATCGTCGCCGCCATCTCGGTGACGGCGAACCTCTTGTTCGGCCTCGTCGCCTCCTGGTCCATCGCCAAGTTCGAGTTCCCGGGAAAGAGCCTGCTCATCACCCTCATCGACCTGCCGTTCTCGGTGTCGCCGGTGGTGGCGGGCCTCATCTACGTGCTGTTGTTCGGCGCCCAGGGGCTGTTCGCGTCGTGGCTGCAGGCGTGGGACATCAAGATCATCTTCGCGCTGCCGGGCATCGTGCTCGCCACCATCTTCGTCACCTTCCCCTTCGTCGCGCGCGAACTGATCCCCCTCATGCAGGAGCAGGGCACGGCGGAGGAGGAGGCGGCCATCTCGCTCGGCGCCTCAGGCCTGTCCACCTTCTTCCGGGTCACGCTGCCCAACGTGAAATGGGCGCTGCTCTACGGCGTCCTGCTCTGCAACGCGCGCGCCATGGGCGAGTTCGGCGCCGTGTCGGTGGTGTCGGGGCACATCCGCGGCGTCACCAACACCATGCCGCTGCACATCGAGATCCTCTACAACGAGTACCAGTTCGTCGCCTCCTTCGCGGTGGCGTCTTTGCTGGCGCTGCTGGCGCTCGTCACGCTGATCGCCAAGACCATCCTGGAACACCGCCTCGCCGAGGAAGACAGATGACCATCGACGTCGTCGGCGTCACCAAGCGCTTCAAGACCTTCACCGCGCTCGACCATGTGAGCCTCACCATCCGCTCGGGCGAGCTCGTCGCCCTGCTGGGCCCGTCCGGCTCGGGCAAGACCACGCTCCTGCGCATCATCGCCGGCCTCGAATGGCCCGACGCCGGCGAGGTGCGCTTCGACGGCGAGGACGCGCTCTCCCGCTCGGTGCGAGAGCGCAACGTGGGCTTCGTGTTCCAGCACTACGCCCTGTTCCGGCACATGAACGTGTTCGAGAACGTGGCCTTCGGCCTGCGCGTGCGGCGCGGCGCGGACAAGCTGCCGGAAGCCGCCATCCGCGAGAAGGTCAACGAGCTGCTCTCGCTGGTGCAGATCGACTGGCTGGCCGAGCGCTACCCCGCCCAGCTCTCCGGCGGCCAGCGCCAGCGCGTGGCGCTCGCCCGCGCGCTCGCCATCTCGCCGCGCGTGCTGCTGCTGGACGAGCCGTTCGGCGCGCTGGACGCCAAGGTGCGCAAGGAGCTGCGCCGCTGGCTCCGTCACCTGCACGAGGAGCTGCCCGTCACCTCCGTGCTCGTCACCCACGACCAGGAGGAGGCGCTGGAGCTCGCCGACCGCGTGGTGGTGATGGGCCACGGCAAGATCGAGCAGGTCGGCTCCCCGGCCGAGGTCTATGACAACCCGGCCACCGCCTTCGTGCACGACTTCATCGGCGAGACCATCGCTTTGCCCGGCGAGGTGCGCGGCGGCGCGCTCTATTTCGGCAGCCATGCGCTGGGGCTCGATCCGCAGGGCGTGGCGGACGGCCCGGCCCGCATCCTCGCCCGTCCCCACGAGGTGGAGCTGGCCGAGCCGGACGAGACGCCGTTCGCCGGCAAGGTGCTGGCGGTGCGCACCTTCGGCCCCACGCGCCGGGCCGATGTGGAATTGTCCGACGCCGGCGCCGGCCCGGTGGTGGTGGAAGCGGCGGTGCCCCATGGCCGCACGCTGGAGCCGGGCACCCGCGTCGGCCTCGTGCCGCGCCGCTACAAGGTGTTCCCCCAGCCCGCCCGCTGAACGGCGCGCCTGCCGCGTCGGGACGCTCGGAGCGGCCCGGTCCGGCTGCCATTCGGGCGACCTGCCCGGATGAGTCGCGTCAGGCCGGCACCTGACTGCAGGTTCGACCGCCGCCTGACGGCAGTTCGACGGGCGCCTGACGGCACATGGCCTTGCCCGGGCACCGGGACGCGACCGGCCGGGTGGCGCGATCGCGTCGAGGTCACCGAGGTCACCGGGGGCACCGTGCCTGACGCCTTTTCGCCATGCGCGCATGGTGAAAGAATGCGTGTGCCTCGGGATCGCAAGGGAGTCGGGACAGTGCCACCCATCGTCGTCGTCGCTCTGGGCGCGCTCGGCGCAGCAGCCGTGGTGAAGGTCATCGCCGCCGAGGCCCGTCGCATCAACGCCGCCCTCGACCGCCACCGCGCCCCTGCCCCCGACGAGCCCGCCCCCATCAGGCTGGAACGCGATCCCGTGACCGGCGCCTATCGCCCCAGGGCCGATTAGGCACGCCTGGGTCGGCCTCTCCCGCCAGATGCCGCGTTCCGGGGAAACCTCCGCGGCGGCCTCCCTGCCTCCGGCCGCCTTGCACGTCTCCGCTGGGGAGGGTTGTGTCCGTTCAGCTGGCGGTCGTCCGCTGCGGCCATCGCGATCGATGAGGCGCCGATCCACTCACCCGGGAAGACGTCCACGGAAGACGTGCCGTTCCCTGCCGGGCGTCCCTCCGCGACAGACTGACCCGACGCCGGATGACCCGCGTCTGGCTCAGTCGTGGGACGGCGCGCAGGCCGGCACGGCGCGCCCGGTGCCCGAGGTGACGGTGGCGGCGCCGGCGGCGGAGCGCACAGCCCGGCTCTTCTGGTGCTCGTGCCGCAGGGCATAGAGGCCGGCGCCCACCACCAGCACCATGCCGATGGTGGTCCAGGCATCGGGCAGATCCCCGAACACCAAATAGCCGGAGACCAGCGCCCCCAGCACGAGCAGGTAGCGCAGCGGCGACACCGAGGCGACCGGAGCATTGCGGAAGGCGAACACCAGAAGGAGCGTCGCCGCCGCGAAGAACAGCCCTGCGGCCACAAGGTAGGCCGAGACCGCGAGCGAGGGCACCACCCAGTGCTCGGAGAAGGCGAACACGAGGCTCGTCACGCACAATGCAAGGGTGCTGGAAAAGCCCACCACCGCGCCGGGAATCTCCATGCCGATGCGGCGGGTGGAGACGTCGCGCACCGCGCCGGTGAGGGCGGCGAGCAGCGGCAGCAGGGCCACGATCTCGAAGGTGGACGGCTCGGGCCGCGTCACGATCACCGCGCCCATGAAGCCGATGATGATGGCGCACCAGCTGCGCCAGCCCACCTTCTCGCCCAGCAGCGGCACGGCGAGGGCGGTCGTGGCGAGCGGCGCCGCCATGTAGATGGTGGTGGAGGAGGCGATGGGCATCACCGCCAGCGCCGCCACGTAGGCGAAGGTGGTGAGCGTATCGAGCAGCGAGCGGGTCACCACCCGCCCGTGGAACGCATAGCGCAGCGCCGGCAGGTCGCCCGAGCGGGCGATCAGCACCAGGAGGACGAGGCCGGCGAGCAGCGAGCGCAGGCCCAGCGCCTCGCCCACGGGCAGCTCCCGCACCGCCAGCTTGATGAAGGTGTCGTGGGTGACGAACATGGCCATGGAGGCGGCCATGGCGATCACGCCCTTGACGCTGGCGGGCAGCATGCGGGCGGCGGCGGCATTCATCGGGCGCACTCCCTGGGGGGCACCGCCGCGCGACAGGCCGGGCGCGACGGCCGGGAGAACAGGGCGGCGCCTGCCGCGGATGCGTGACATACGGCAGTCCCCGGCATCGCACCGGGCCGCACCGCATCGCCTCGCGTCATGGCGCACCGCTCCACCGGGACCTCCCGGATTCTCCGCAGGAACGGGCACCGGCCCGCTCTCATCGATTGAATGAGGCAGGTTTACCCTAAGGACAGTAAATCCCGTCCTGCGCAAATGCGGGAACTGGCAGGCGAGTCCCCCGCGTGCGGCATGGCCCTGCCACCGCGTCGCCGCAATCGGCGACGGGATCAGCCGCCGGTGGTGCTCATGTGCCGCCCGACCGCCGGCTGGCGGGTGGTGCGGTCGATCACGAAGTCATGGCCCTTGGGCTTGCGGAAGATGGCTTCGTCGATGGCCCGGTGCAGCAGCCCATCATCCTGGGAGGCGCGCAGCGGTGCGCGCAGGTCGGCGGCGTCCTCCTGGCCGAGGCACATGAAGAGGGTGCCGGTGCAGGTCACGCGCACGCGGTTGCAGCCCTCGCAGAAATTGTGGGTCAGCGGCGTGATGAAGCCGAGCCGGCCGCCGGTCTCCTTCACCTCCACGTAGCGCGCCGGGCCGCCGGTGCGATAGGCGATGTCGGTGAGGGTGAAGCGCTCCTCCAGCCGCGCGCGCACGGCGGACAGGGGCAGATACTGGTCCACCCGCTCCTCGCCCACCTCGCCGAGCGGCATCACCTCGATGAGGGACAGGTCGTGGCCCTCGCCATGGGCCCATTCCATCATGGAGGCGATCTCGTGCTCGTTCACGTCCTTCAGCGCGACGGCGTTGATCTTCACGCGGATGCCGGCATCGCGCGCGGCGTTCACCCCCTCCAGCACCTTGGAAAGGTCGCCCCAGCGGGTGATGGCGCGGAACTTCGCCGGGTCCAGCGTGTCGATGGAGACGTTGATGCGCTTCACCCCGCAGGCGGCAAGGTCGGCCGCGTGGCGGGCGAGCTGGGAGCCGTTGGTGGTCACCGTCAGCTCGTCGAGGCGGCCGCTGTCCAGATGGCGCGAGAGGCTGCGGAAGAGCGTCATCACATCCCGCCGCACCAGCGGCTCGCCGCCGGTCAGGCGCAGCTTGCGCACGCCGCGCAGCACGAAGGCGCTGCACAGGCGGTCCAGTTCCTCGAGCGAGAGCAGATCCTGCTTGGGCAGGAACGTCATGTGCTCGGACATGCAGTAAACGCAGCGGAAGTCGCACCGGTCCGTGACAGAGACCCGCAGATAGGTGACGGCGCGGCCGAAGGTATCCACCAGCGGCCCGGCCGTGCCGGTGGCCGCCGCGCCCGGCCTGTCGATCAGATCCCTCAACACGTCACTCACGCGTCTGCTCCGTCGTCTCCGCCCCGCCGATGCGCCGGCTGCGCCGCCGGTCTCGCCCCGAGCGCGCCGCGGGTGCGGCAGCGCGCGGGCTTCGGCGCGGTCCCAATATATCGTATGCAACACGGCCCTGAACAGGCCCGCGCGCCATACACATCGCCGTGTGGCCCGCCCGAGCGTGCGATTGGAGAACGAGATGTCCAGCCCCGCCTCTGCCCCCTGGCCCACCGAGCTGCGTGTGGTGAACGAGCGCCATGCCCTCGCGGTCACCTTCGAGGACGGCGCCCGCTTCACGCTGCCGGCAGAATATCTCCGGGTGGAAAGCCCCTCCGCGGAGGTGCAGGGCCACCAGCCGGATGAAAAGCAGCTCATCCCCGGCAAGCGCGCGGTGCGCATCGTCGAGGTGGAGCCGGTGGGCAATTATGCGGTGCGTCTCGTGTTCGACGACGGCCATTCTACCGGCATCTACACCTGGGAGCTGCTGCACGCCTACGGGACGCAGCAGGAGGAGAAGTTCGGCGCCTATCTCAAGGCGCTGGAGGCCCGCGGCCTCTCGCGGGGGTGAGGCGCCGGCGCACGATGCCGTGAGCGCGTAACCGGCCGGCCCCGCCGCACGAAGGAGGAGCGGGACGGCACCGCGTCGCAGCTCGCGCGCAGGCGCGTCCCCGCATGGAGACGCCCATGGCAGAGACCCCGACCGCCCTCCCCTCCCCGGCCCTCAACCCCGCTCGCCCGTCTCGCACCGCCCTGGGCATCGCTGCCGTGGGCGCGGCCGCGCTCCTGGCCGCCGGCCTCCTCGCCCCGGAGCGCGCCGCCGCCGCGCCACGCAGCCAGCGGCTCACGGTGGTGGAGCTGTTCACCAGCCAGGGCTGCTCGTCCTGTCCCCCGGCGGATGCCAACCTCATCACCCTGACCCGGCGTCCGGACGTGCTGGCGCTGAGCTTCAGCGTGACCTACTGGGACCGGCTCGGCTGGCGCGACACCTTCGGCAAGCCGGAGTTCACCCAGCGCCAGTACATCTACGAGCCCATGCTCGGCGAGCGCGGGCCGTTCACGCCGCAGATGGTGGTGAACGGGCGCCTCAGCCGGGTCGGCAACAGCCTTCCGGAGGTGGAGCGGGCCATCAGCGCCGCAGAGCCGCTGGCAGGACCGGACGTGACCATCGCCGCGCGCGAGGTGGCCGTCGGCGCCGGCACCGCGCCCACGACGCCCGCCGACGTCTGGCTCGCCGAGTACGAGCCGGGGGTGATCGATGTGCCGATCGCCCGCGGCGAGAATGCCGGCCGCACCCTGCCTCACGCCCGGGTGGTGCGCCGCCTGGAGCGGCTCGGCAGCTGGAACGGCACGCGGACCCGCTTCACCCGGCCGGAAACGGCGCCGGGCCTGCGCACCGCCATCCTGGTGCAGGCGCCCGCCGGCGGGCCGATTCTGGCTGCAGCAACGGACTGAAAACGGGCGGTCCGAGGGACCGCCCGCCCAATCATCCGTTCCGGAGGCTGCGGCTCACTTCAGCCGTTCGAGGATCGACACGTAGTTCGCCACGGCCGCGCCGCCCATGTTGAAGACGCCGGCGACCTTGGCGCCGTCGATCTGCATGTCGCCGGCCTCGCCCATGAGCTGCATAGCCGAGAGGACGTGCATGGAGACGCCGGTGGCGCCGATGGGGTGGCCCTTGGCCTTGAGCCCGCCGGAGGGGTTCACCGGCAGCTTGCCGGTCTTCTCGGTGATGCCCTCGCGCACCACCTTGTAGCCCTCGCCGGGCTTGGCGAGGCCCATGGCCTCGTACTCGATCAGCTCGGCCACGGTGAAGCAGTCGTGGGTCTCCACCAGGCTGAGGTCGTCCAACGTCAGGCCGGAGCGCTCCAGCGCCTTGGCCCAGGCGCGGCGGGCGCCCTCGAAGGCGATGGGGTCGCGGCGCGACATGGGCATGATGTCATTCACATGCGCCCGCGCCCGGAAGCCGACGGCCCGCGCCAGCGTCTCGGCCACATCGGCGGAGGCGATCACCAGCGCCGCCGCCCCGTCCGACACCAGAGAGCAGTCGGTGCGGCGCAGCGGGCCGGCGACATAGGGGTTCTTCTCGGAGATGGTGTTGCAGAACTCGAAGCCGAAATCCTTGCGCATCTGCGCATAGGGATTGGAAACGCCGTTCTTGTGGTTCTTGGCGGCGATGCGGGCCAGCTCCTCGGAGCGGTCGCCGTAGCGCTGGAAATAGGTCTGGGCGATGCGCCCGAACACGCCGGCAAAGCCGCCCTCGATGTCCGCCTCTTCCTTGCGGTAGGAGGCGTTGAGCAGGATGTCGCCGACCTCGGCTGTGGGCTTCGCCGTCATCTTCTCGGCGCCGACCACGAGGGCGATGCGGCCCTGCCCGCTCTCGATGAAATTGAGCGCGGAATGGATTGCGGCCGATCCGGTGGCGCAGGCGTTCTCCACCCGCACCGCCGGGACATGGGCGAGGCCCGGCACCGACAGCGCCGGCATGGCGCCCTGGAAATCCTGCTTCTGGAAGCCGGCGTTGAAGACGCCCACGTGGATGGAATCCACATCCTCCGGCGACAGGCCTGCATGCTCGATGGCGGCGCCGGCGACCCGCGCCATCAGCGCCTCGGTGTCCGGGTCCTCCAGCTTGCCGAAGGGCGAGTGCGCCCAGCCGACGATGGCGGCCTTCATCTCCATGTGTCTTCCTCCCGGCGGCGTGGGCCGCTGCATTTTTGTGTGGGGCCGGCGGACCGGCGCAGGTGTCAGGACAGGCCGGCGATGAAGCCGTCCGGCATGACGAAGATCTGCTCGGCGGCGGGCTGCGAGGGCAGGCCCGGCATGGTCATGATGTCGCCGGCCAGCGCCACCACGAACCCCGCCCCGGCGGAGAGCCGCACCTCGCGCACCGGCAGCACGTGGCCGGTGGGGGCGTTGCGCTGGGCGGGATCGGCGGAGAAGGAATACTGCGTCTTCGCCATGCACACCGGCAGGGCGCCGAAGCCGGCGGCCTCGAACTCCCTCAGCCGCGCGGCAGCGGTGGGCGAGATGTCCACCCGGTCCGCACGGTAGATGTCGTGGGCGATGGTGGCGATCTTGGCGGCGAGCGGCATGTCGTCGGGATAGAGCGTGCGGAAGCGCGACGGACCGGCGGAAAGCGCCAGCACCTCGCGCGCCAGCGCCTGCGCTCCAGCCCCGCCCTCGGCCCAGTGGCGGCAGACGTGGACGTTGACGCCCAGCGGCGCGAGGGCGGCGCGCACCGCCTCGATCTCCCCGTCCGTATCGCCGGAGAAATGGTTCAGCGCCACCACCACCGGCAGCCCGAACTTCGCCAGATTGTCCACGTGGCGCAAAAGGTTGCCGCAGCCGAGCGCGACCGCTGCGGGATCGGGCGCGCCGAGCGCCTTCAGCGGCACGCCCCCGTGCATCTTCAGCGCCCGGATGGTGGCCACCACCACCGCCACGGACGGGGTGAGCCCCGCCTGCCGGCACTTGATGTCGAGGAATTTCTCCGCCCCCAGGTCGGCGCCGAATCCGGCCTCCGTCACCACCACGTCGGCGAGCGCGAGCGCGGCCTTGGTGGCCATCACCGAATTGCAGCCGTGGGCGATGTTGGCGAACGGGCCGCCATGGACGAAGGCCGGCGTGCCCTCCATGGTCTGCACCAGGTTGGGCTGGAAGGCATCGCGCAGCAGCGCCACCATGGCGCCGACGCCGTTCAGCTCCTCCGCCCGCACCATGCGGCGCCCGCGCGTCTGGCCGATGACCATGCGGCCGAGCCGCTCCTCCAGGTCCTGAAGGCTGGAGGCGAGGCACAGGATGGCCATCACCTCGCTCGCCACCGTGATGTCGAAGCCGTCCTCCCGGGGGAAGCCGTTGGCCGGCCCGCCGAGGCCGACCGTGATCTGCCGCAGCGACCGGTCGTTCAGGTCCATCACCCGCCGCCAGCTGATGCGGCGGGCATCAAGATCGAGGGCGTTGCCCCAGTGGATGTGGTTGTCGATCAGCGCCGAGAGCAGGTTGTGGGCGGCGGTGATGGCGTGGAGATCGCCGGTGAAGTGCAGGTTGATGTCCTGCATGGGGATGATCTGGGCATGCCCGCCGCCGGTGGCCCCGCCCTTGGCGCCGAACACCGGGCCGAGGGAGGGCTCGCGCAGGCACACCGCCGCACGGGTGCCGATCCGCGCCAGCGCGTCGGCGAGGCCGATGCTGGTGGTGGTCTTGCCCTCCCCCGCCGGGGTCGGATTGATGGCGGTGACGAGCACGAGACGGCCGCGCGGTCGGTCCTCCAGCGCGCGGAGAAAATCCAGCGCCACCTTGGCCTTGTGCGGCCCGTAGCGGAAAAGCGCATCGGCCGGGATGCCGAGCCGCTCGCCCACCGCAGCGATGGGCAGCGGCTGGACGCTTGCGGCGATGGCGGCGTCGGAGGTGGGATCGAGCGGGCGGGCAGTGGTCTCGTGCATGAAGCGGTCCCCGGACGGCGAGACCCTATCGGGTCCGGCCGCGCGAGGAAAGCGCTCCGGGAAGGGCGGGGGGCATGCGTCCCCTGCCCTCGATGCCGGAAGAGGATCAGCCGCCCTTCTGCTGTTCCTCGGCTTTGCGGACGGGGGCCGGCTGGTCCACCGCGTCGAGACCCTTGTCCAGCTTCTGGACGATCTTGACGAGGTCGTCGGGCTCCGGCTTCAGGTCGCGGGCATGGGCCCACTGGAAGCTCGCTTCCAGCTTGCGCCCGACCTTCCAGTAGGCATCGCCGAGATGGTCGTTGATGACCGGATCCTGCGGCATCAGCTCGATGGCGCGCTCCAGCTCGGTCACCGCCTCGTCGTAGCGGCCGAGGCGGTAATAGGCCCAGCCGAGGCTGTCGACGATGGGACCGTCGTCGGGCCGCAGCTTGGCGGCCTTGCGGATCATGTCGAGGCCCTGGTCCAGGTTGATGCCCTGGTCCACCCACGAATAGCCGAGGTAGTTGAGCACATGGGGCTGGTCCGGGTTCAGCTCCAGCGCCTTCTTCAGGTCGGCTTCGGCGCCAGACCAGTTCTTGGACCGCTCGTTGCAGATGCCGCGGAAGTAGAACAGCGCCCAGTTGCCGCGCGAGGGCTGCGGAATGAGGGCGATGGCCTTGGAATAGGTGTCCGCGCACTCGGCGAACATCTTGCGGGTCTGCTGGATCTTGCCGAGCGCGACGATCGCCTCGATGTCCTTCGGATCGGCGGCGATCATCTTGTCGAGATGCGCGCGCGCTTCCTGGGTCTTGTCGGTGGCGTCGAGGTTGACCGCCAGCTGCACCTCGGCATTGCGCTTGAGCGGCGAGGTCTCCGGCACCGTCTCGTAGACCTCGATGGCCTTGGCCGGCTGCTTGAGCTGCTCGTAGAGATCGGCGAGCGTCAGGCTGGCGAAGGGGTGCTCGGGATACAGCCAGATGGCGAGCTGCAGATAGACGAGGGCCAGATCCTCGCCGCCCTGCCGGCCGAGCGTGGCGCCGAGGCCGTAGAGCACCTCCGACGAGCCTTCCTGCGCGGTCTTGATGAGCGGCGGCAGGTTCTTGCCGGCCTTCAGCTCCTTGATGGCCTGCGCCACCAGCGGATGGTTGGGCAGCTGCCGGTCGAACGCCGCATAGGCGGCGAGCGCGGCATTCAGGCTGTCGTTGCGCGAGGCCCAGCGGGCATAGGCGTCCACCGCGCGCAGCGAGGCCGGATCGTCCTTCACCGCCTGCTCAAGGCGCTTGCCGGCTTCCTTCTTCAGCCCGGCGGCATCGAGGATGAGGCCGGCGTGAAGGTCCTTGAACGGGGTGTACCAGTCCGGCCCCTCGAGGCGGTCGATCAGCTCCACCGCGCCCTTGGTGTTGCCGGAGCCGTAGAAGGTCCAGGCCGCCAGCAGGGTCGCGGTCAGATCGCCGATGGGGCCCCGCACCGAGAGGGCGAGGTTGGTGCGGGCGGTCTGGTAATGGCCCTTCTTGATGGAGCGCACCGCCAGCGCCAGCCGGGCGATGCGGTGGGTGCGGTCGGTCTTCACCAGCCGGTCGGCCAGCTTCATGGCGTCATCGATCTCGCCGTCCATGAGCATGGCGAAGAACGTGCGCTCGACCACCTCCTCGTTGCGGGAATCGAGCCGCATGAGGTTGCGCAGGTACGTGACGGCCGCATCCGAATCGCGCTCGGAACTCGCCAGTCGGGCGGCGAGATAGTTGCCCGCAAGCGAGCTGTCCACGTCGGGGACCGCCTCGGCGCGGGCCGGTGTCGCCGCAAGATGGAGCACCGCAGCGAAGCCGGCCGCCATGGCCACGGAGAAGAAGGGGCGTGCAGTCGTCACCGATCGTATGTCCTGAAATGCGGGCCCGCAGTTCGAGCGCGTGTTCGGCGGGCGAGATGGCGCGAGGATGGCGGCTTTCCTGTGGCACCGCAAGTTTCCCGCGCCGCGGGTGCCCGCCGCCCGTCGTTCCCGCCGGCGGACGGGGCGCCTTCCGCAGGGCCAACCGGCACCGCCGGCGCGATGCCGAAGGCCCGCCGCCCTCCCGCCGCTGCGTCAGCCAGACGGGACGTGCCGGCGCCATGCTTGCTGCACCGCACACCGCTCGCCGCGGGATGTTCGCTGCCTTGCCCGGCCGGCGAGGGCAAGGCATAAGCCGCGCCATGGACATGCTGCGCGCGCGGGCTCCGGCCAAGATCAACCTCACCCTGCGCATCGTCGGTCGCCGGGCGGACGGGTATCACGATCTCGCGAGTCTGGTGGCGTTCGCCGGCGCGGCCGATGTCCTCACCCTGACGCCCGATCTCCCCCTCGCGCTGACAGTGGGTGGCCCAACCGCCAGCGCGGCGGGTCCCGACGCCGACAATCTGGTGCTGCGCGCCGCCCGCGCCCTGGCAGCCGACGTTCCGGGCCTGCGGCTCGGCGCCTTTTCGTTGCTGAAGCGCCTGCCGGTGGCGGCCGGGCTTGGGGGCGGCTCCTCGGATGCCGCCGCCGCCCTGCGGCTGCTGGCCCGGCTCAACGGCCTTGCAACGGATGACCCCCGCCTGCTCGCCGCCGCCCGCGCCACCGGATCGGACGTGCCGGTGTGCCTCGATCCGCGCGGACGCATCATGCGCGGGGTGGGCGATCTCCTTTCCCCGCCGCTCGGACTGCCGCCGCTGCCGGCGGTGCTGGTGAATTGCGGCGTGGCGGTGCCCACCGCCGGCGTGTTCCGCGCCCTCGGCCTGTTTCCCGGCGCGGCGCTGCCGGGGCCGGAGCATCCGGCCGGCCTGCCGGCAGAGATCGCGACCGACCCGGACGCGTTGCGCGCGTTCGTCGGCGCCCAGCCAAACGATCTGGAGCCGCCGGCCATCGCCGTCGCCCCGCAGATCCGCCACGCGCTGGATGTGCTCGCCGCCGCGCCCGAGGCGCTGCTGGTCCGCATGTCCGGCTCCGGCGCCACGGTGTTCGCGCTCGCCGCCTCCTGCCGGGCGGCCGCCGCGCTGGCACGGCGCGTGCAAGCCGTCGAGCCTCGATGGTGGGTGAAGCCCACCGTCCTGCGCTGACCGCGAGGACCCCATGCTGCTGCCCGCCACCCTGCCCGCCTTCCTGCTGGCCGCCCTGGGCGAGATCGCCGGCTGCTTCGCCATATGGCACGTGGTGCGCCTCGGCGGCTCGGCGTGGTGGCTGGTGCCCGGGCTCGCGAGCCTCGCGGCCTTCGCCTATGCCCTCACCTTCGTGGAGGCCGAGGCGGCGGGCCGCGCCTTCGCGGCCTATGGCGGCATCTACATCCTCTCCTCCCTCGCCTGGATGTGGGGCGTGGAAGGCGTGCGGCCGGACCGCTGGGACGCCGCCGGCGCGGCCCTGTGCCTCGCCGGAGCGGCGGTGATCGTGCTCGGCCCGCGCGGCTGAGGGCGCCGCGCGCTACTCCGGTTTCGCGGCCGCGCCGCGCGCCAGCAGGCGCTGGTAGACCCAGCCCATGGCCACCAGCACCAGCCCGAGGCCGATGAAGGACAGGGCGCGCAGCACCCCTTCCAGATCCGCCATGTCGGAGAGAAACACCTTCAGCACGGTGGCCACCATCACCGCCGCCGAGGCCAGCCGCAGCGTGCGCGAGCCGCGCCACAGGCCGATCGCCAGCAGCACCATGCCGAACACCAGCCAGGCGGCCGAATAGGCGTACCACTCGGCCGAGGTGATGGCCTCCGGATCGAGGATCGGGCCCTGGAACAGGCGGCTCACCTCGAACGTCACATAGGCCAGCGCCAGCACCACCGCCACGCCGCGGGCCGCAAGGCGAACGCGCGGGCGCCCGATCGGCTGGAGCGCGGCGAAGGCGAGCGCCAGCACCGCCGGCAGGGCATAGGCGATGAGCAGGTCGTTGAACACCGGCCCGCCGACGCTCTCCCCGGTTGCGAACGGATTGTGCTCGCCGAGCCCGTTCAGCGCGCACACCGCCGCCAGCACCGCCACCAGATCGGAGAAGGCGCGGTAGAGCCATCGCCCGGTCACCGCCGCAAGCCGCGCGAGGCCCACCGCATAGGCGCCGTAGATGCACGCGAGCAGCCCCGTCTCGAACAGGCGCGTGCTCTCGGCATAGATGTCGCCGCCGTGGGCGAGGTGGCGCACCTCCAGCGTGGCGAGCAGCACGGCGAACACCAGCGCGAGGCATTCGTGCACCCGCCGGCTCCAGTCGTCCCCGCCCTTCGCCAGCAGCGCCGCCGCCCCGGCGAACGCCAGCATCGGCACGCCATAGCCCCACAGCAGCCAGTTGAAGATGGGCGTCGACCCCGGATCGACGCCGGCGATGGTGGGCAGCCAGATGACGCGCCCAAGCACCACCAGGGCGAGGGCAGCGGAGAACTGCCGCAGCCCGGGCAGCGGCCGCAGGGTGGAGATCCAGGCGACGCCGCAGGCCGCGAGCGCGAGGCTCACCGTCAGCCAGCCCTTCTCCAGCGCGAAGGTCAGGGCGAGGGCGAGCGCCGTCACGGCGCCGGCGGCGAACACGGTGGCGCCATGGGACCGCTCCGACCGCGACAGGCGTTCGGCGGCAACGGTGAAGGCGAAGGCCAGCGCCAGCGCCAGCGCCGCGAACGGCAGGCTGCGGTCGAGATCGGTCAGGCGCGCATAGGCGGCGATGGTCAGCAGCACCGGGCCGAGGGTGCCGGTGACCGCCCAGGCGACACGCACCTTCGCCCGCCCGGCCCGCGCCGCGCCGGCGAGGCCCGCCAGCAGCATCAGCGCGCCCATGCCGAAGCCATAGGCGAGGAAATGGCCGAGCGGCAGCCTCGCGGCTTCCGGCACGGCGCCCGCCACCGGCCCGGGCGGTGCCACGGCGGAACCCGCGTCCGGCGGGAACTCCCACAGCATCAGCAGGCCGGGCGCGAGCAGCGCCACCGAGAGAATGGCGAAAGAGAGCGCCCGCGCCCGCCACGCCAGCGCGATGAGGGAGACGCTTGCCCCCACGAACACGGCGAGCGGCCCGGCCGCCACCTCGCCGGCCGCAGCCGCAGCAGCGGCCAGCACCACCGCGCCGGCCGCGGCGATGGAGGAGACGGCATCCGGCCGCCCGTCGCCGGAGGGGCCCCAGAGCAGCCCGGGCGTGAGCAGCGCGGCGGTGAGGGCAAGCAGCACGAGGCCGAGCACGCCGGAGGCGTTCACCGCCTGCGGCACGTCGAACGCCAGCAGCGTCAGGCCCCAGGCCACGACCCCCGCGGTGGCGAGCAGCGCCAGCCACGCCCAGCGGCGCACCCGCGCCACGCCCATGGCGCTCGCCGCCACGGCGGCCACCAGCAGGGCGACGCCCCAGGCGTTCGGCTCGTCGGTGGAGATGAGGAACGGCGTCACCGCCGCGCCCACGAAGCCGAGGGCGGCCAGCGCCGGGCCGTGCAGCAGCGCCGCCAGCAGGGTCGCGACGCCGGTCGCCGCCAGCAGCACGAAGGCGAGCTGCGGCGAGATCAGATGGTACAGCTCATAGGCGGCATAGATGCTGCCGAAGGCGGTCATGGTGCCGGCGGCGGTCAGCACGCTCGGGACATGCGCGGCCGGCACGCCGGCAAACCCGTCCGTGCGGTCGCGCCGGCGCAGCCATTCGCCGCCGGCCAGCAGCACGGCCGCCAGCAGCAGGCCCAGCCCCACCCGCGCAGCGGGGCCGATGAGGTCCTGCTCCACGGCGAAGCGCACCAGGAAGACGCCGCCCAGCGCCAGGGCGAGGCCGCCTACCCAGACCGCCCAGCGCGCGCCCACCTTCTCCTCGAAGCCGGCGAGACGCTCCTTGAGCGGGACCGGCGGCGCAGGCGGCGGGGGCGGCAGTGCATCCGCGTCGGACGCCGGTGTCGCGGACGCTCCCGGCTCCGGCGCGGGCGCGTGCTGCCACGGCGCCCGCGTGCGGCCGAACGGCCATGGCGGGGGTGCGGCCGGCGCGCCGGGAGGCATCGGCGGCGGGGGCGTGGCGGGAGTGCCCGTTTCCTGCGGCTGTGACGGCGCGGCGAGGCCGTCCGGCGAGGGAACGTCGGGAACGAGCGGCGCCTGCGGCACCGGCTGCGGCGCGAAGGGCGAGCCGGACGAGGCCTCGGGCAGCGGGGCGAAGCCGGCGCGCGCGGCTGCCGCCTCCAGCAAGGCCACCTTCTCCTCCAGCAGCCGGATGCGCCCGCGATGGCCGAGGGCGAGCACGAATGCCACCAGCGCCATCACCGGAAAGGCGAGGACCGCCAGAACAAGAAGCGCCCATCCATCCATCACGCGCACCCAAGCCGGTGCGGCGGCCCAGCCCACCGCGCGGGCCAAGCCTAGGCGATGCTGCTTAAGTCCACAATTTCAAAAGAGTTTTCCACGCACGCGACGGCGGTACCATGGACACGCCACGGCGATGCTCAACCCTCGCGGAAGCGGTTGGTGACGGGATAGCGCCGGTCGCGGCCGAAGTTGCGCCCGGTCACCTTCACCCCCGGCGCGGCCTGACGACGCTTGTATTCCGCCGCCGCCAGCAGCTGCTCGACCTGAGTCACCGTGGCCGGGTCGAATCCATCGGCGATCAGGCGCGCCGCCGGCTCGTCGCGCTCCACCAGCCGCTCCAGTATGGCATCGAGCACGCCATAGGGCGGCAGGGCGTCCTCGTCCGTCTGGCCCTCGCGCAGCTCCGCGGAGGGGGGCTTGGCGATCACCCGTTCGGGAATGACGACGCCGTCCGGGCCCAGCGCCTCCGGCGGCTTCCACCGGTTGCGCAGCCGGGCGAGGCGGACCACCTGCGTCTTGTACAGGTCCTTGATGGGGTTGAAGCCGCCGTTCATGTCGCCATACAGCGTGGCGTAGCCGGTGGACATCTCCGACTTGTTGCCGGTCGTCACCACCATCGCCCCGGTGGCATTGGAGACGGCCATCAGCAGCGTGCCCCGGGCGCGCGACTGGAGATTCTCCGCCGTCACCCCCGCGGCAGGCACGTCCTCCAGCGGCGCCAGCGCGGCCATGAGGCACTCGACAGCGGGCGCAATGGGCAGCACGTCATGGCGCACGCCCAGCGCAGCGGCCGCCGCAGCAGCATCCTCGATGCTCTCCGCGGCCGTGTAGCGATACGGCAGCATGAGGGTGCGTACCCGCTTGGCCCCCAGCGCATCCACCGCAATGGCCACGCACAGGGCGCTGTCGATGCCGCCGGACAGGCCCAGCACCACGCCGGGAAAGCCGTTCTTGTTCACATAGTCGCGCAGCCCGAGCACGCAGGCGGCATAGTCCGCCTCGTCGCCCTCGATGCGGTCGGCCACGTTGGCGCCACGGCACTTCCAGCCTTCCGCCGTGCGCTCCCAGCGGGAGAGGCGCACCCGCTCCATGAAGCCGGGAAACTGCAGCGCCAGCGTGCGGTCGGGATTGAGCGCGAAGGAGGCGCCGTCGAACACCAGCTCGTCCTGCCCGCCCACCTGGTTCACGTAGAGCACCGGCAGGCGGCTTTCCACCGCGCGCGCCACCACCACGTTCTCGCGCTCGGCATAGATGGAGCGGCGATAGGGCGAGGCATTGGGCACGATCAGGATCTCGGCCCCGGTCTCGGTGAGGCATTCCACCACGTCCTCGCCCCAGATGTCCTCGCACACCGGGACACCCAGCCGCACACCCCGGAACACGATGGGCCCCGGCATGGGGCCGGGCGCGAACACGCGCTTCTCGTCGAACACGCCGTAATTGGGCAGGTCCACCTTGTGGCAGATGGCGGCGATGCCGCCCGCATCCAGCAGCAGCATGGAATTATGCAGCCGCCCCTCCTCCACCCAGGGCGAGCCCACCAGCAGCGCCGGGCCGTCCGCGCTCTCGGCCGCCAGCGCCACCACCGCCTCCATGCACGCCTGCTGGAACGCCGGCTTCAGCACCAGGTCTTCCGGCGGATAGCCGCAGATGAACAGCTCGGGAAACACCACGAGGTCCGCCCCCGCGGCGCGCGCGCTGTCCCGGGTGCGGCGGGCGAGGGCGAGATTGCCCTCGACGTCACCCACCACGGGATTGAGCTGCGCAACGGCGATGAAGAGGGTGTCGGCGGGCTCATCGCTGTTCATGGCTCAAGGTCACCTGTGGCAATGGAAGGATGAAATATCAAGAATAACAAGGTAATGCGGGCGCCGGGCGGCGCCGCGGGATCACAGCCCGAGCCGGGCCCAGAGCGCGCGTTCCTCGGCCGCCGAAACGGCGCCGTCCACCGCCGCCTGCGCCAGAGCGCCGGAGACGGAAAAACCACCGGGCTTGCGAAGCAGGAAGCCTGCAGGGCGCTGCACCAGCGGCATCAGCACCTCCTCGCCGTAGCGCGCCTTCAGGATGCCGCGCACGTCGCCCAGCCCGTCCACGAGGCCGAGCCCCACCGCCTGGGTGCCGAGCCAGAACTCGCCGGAGAACAGCGTCTCGTCGGTCTCGGTAAGGGCGTCGCCACGGCGCGAGCGCACGAGATCGACGAATACCGTGTGCAGTTCCTTCAGCAGCTGGTCGAGCCGCTCCACATCCTCCGGGCGGGTGGGTCGGAACGGGTCCAGCGTCACCTTGCGCTCGCCGGCCGTGAAGACGCGGCGCTCGATGCCCAGCTTCTCGATGGCGCGATCGAAGCCGAATCCCGCCGTCACCACGCCGATGGAGCCGACGATGGAGCAGGGATCGGCGAAGATCTCGTCGGCGGCGCAGGCGATCATGTAGCCGCCCGAGGCCGCCGCATCCTCCACGAAGGCGAACACGTGCTTGCCCTTCTCCTCCGCCAACGCGCGGATGCGGCGGAAGATGAGGTGCGACTGCACGGGCGAGCCGCCGGGCGAATTGATGAGCAGCGCCACCGCCGGCGCCGATTTCAGCGCGAACGCCTTGTCCAGCGCCTGCGCCGTGCTGGCGAGCGACATGCTGCGGCTGAAGGGCGAGGCCATGCCGATGGCGCCGGAAAGCCGCACCACCGGCACCACGGGCACGTCCTTGCGCCAGGACTTTGGCAGGATGCCGCGGGCGCGGCGCGAAATGGAGGAGAGAAAACTGTCGGCCATAGTTGAGATGTAGGGCGCGCGCGGCCCCCGCTCAAGGCGCAGGCGCCGATGGCGCGGGAACCGCTTCTCGTGCGGATGTGCCCGCGCGGACGTGTCATGTCGCGAGACGGACCCGGAAGCCCTGCCGTCCGCGACGCGGACGCTCCGCGGGCGACCGGCCCCGGTCCGGAGCGATGCCGCAACGGAAACAGATCGCGCACCCGCATGGCACCGGAAGGTCGCCTCCACGTGCCGGCAACAGAGGCAGCCCTTCGCATGCGCCCGCCGCAAGGCCGCAAGCCGTCGCGCGGCGCCCTCAGGCCGGCGGCAGGCCCTCTCCGTCGCGCAGCACGGCCTCGGCGGCCGCGGTGGGCGTGCCGTCCCGTTCCGCCAGCACCAGGCCGGGAAGCAGCGCGGGCGCGGCGCGCCGTCCCTTCACCGCCCGTACCAGCACGCGCACGGCAGGCCGGTCCGGCCGGGGATGGACCGGCAGGATCTCCGCCGCGCCGAACCGCCCGGCGAGCGCGGCCAGAAGCTCGGCCAGCGCTTCCGGCCGGTGGATGAGGCACAGCACGCCCCGTGCCGCGAGGCAGCGGTCAGCGGCGCGCACCCATTCGTCCAGCAGCGCGCCGTCGGCCATGTGGGCGCGGGCGCGCGCCGCATCGGGCGAGGTCCGGTGCCGGGCATGGGCGTTGAACGGTGGGTTGCACAGCACCAGATCGGCCGCCCCCGCCTCCGGCAGCGGCGGCCCGGAGGGGCGGCCGAGGACGCGCACGTCGCCCGTCACGACCGCGACCCGCTCGGCGAGCCCGTTGGCGGCCGCATTCTCCGATGCCAGGGCAGCGAGCTCCGGGGCGATCTCCACCAGCGTGGCCTGCGCCTGCCCCACGCGTGCCAGAAAGGCGAGGCCGGCGCTGCCCACCCCCGCACCGAGGTCCACCGCACACCGTCGGTCCACCGGGGCAAAAGCGGCAAGCAGCAGCGCATCATGGCCGACCCGATGGCCGGCGACAGGCTGCCGCAGGGTGAGTCGCCCGCCGAGAACCCGGTCCGTGGTGGTCTCGGGCGCCGGAGCGGCGGCGGACGAGGCGTCCGCGTCAGGGGGCATCGCGCAGCGCCGCGCCGAAACCGGCCTCCGTCAGCAGGCGGCGGGCGCGCGGCGCATCCTCCTCCACCACCAGCAGGCGGCGGGGCAGGACACCGATGAACCCCTCGACGGCGCTCATGTGCTGGTCGGCGATGAGATGGCCGATGCCGGCCGAGACGAACAGCGCCTCGATGGCGCCCAGAAGCACCAGATCGTTGGTCCGCACCAGCTCCTGCATCCGACTTTCGTCCATTTGTGGTGGCATGTGCGCCTGAGTGCCGCTCGCCCGGAAGCGGGCAAAGCTTGCGCGGAGCCCGTCAGCATCCCTATGGTGCGGCCCAAAGAATGACAAGCGGGAGCGTTTCTTGGCCCTGGTCCTTCCGTTCGAGCCCAATGAGCCGTCGATCGAGGCCCTCGTCGCCCTCGTGAAGGCGGACATGGAGCGCGTGAACGCCACCATCCTGGCCCGCACCGGCTCCGACGTGGCGATGATTCCGGAGGTGGCGAACCACCTCATCTCGTCCGGCGGCAAGCGCCTGCGGCCGATGCTGACGCTCGCCTGCGCGGCGGTTGCCGGCTATCGCGGCGACGGCCACGTGAAGCTCGCGGCCTCGGTGGAGTTCATGCACACCGCCACCCTCCTCCACGACGACGTGGTGGACGAGAGCGACATGCGCCGCGGCAAGCTCGCCGCCCGCAAGCTCTGGGGCAACGAGGCGAGCGTGCTGGTGGGCGACTTCCTGCTCGGCCAGGCCTTCCGGATGATGGTGGAGGTCGGTTCCATGACCTGCCTCGACATCCTCTCCACCGCCGCCTGCGTCATCGCCGAGGGCGAGGTGATGCAGCTGGCCGCCGCCAAGAACACCGCCACCTCCGAGGACGACTACCTCGCGGTGATCCGCGGCAAGACGGCCGAGCTGTTCGCCGCCGCCTGCGAGGTGGGCGCGGTGCTGGGCCAGCGGCCCAAGGCGGAGCAGGCCGCCTGCCGCTCCTACGGCATGAACCTCGGCATCGCCTTCCAGCTGGTGGACGACGCGCTGGACTACGGCGGCAACCAGGCCAAGCTCGGCAAGAATGTCGGCGACGACTTCCGCGAGGGCAAGATCACCCTTCCCGTGCTGCTCGCCTTCCGCCGCGGCGACGAGAAGGAGCGCGCCTTCTGGCAGCGCTGCCTGGAGAAGGGCGAGGCCGACGACGCCGATCTCGCCCAGGCGGTGGGGCTGATGACGCGCCACCGCGCCATCGCCGACACCATCGAGCGCGCCCGGCATTACGGCGCCATCGCCAAGGACGCGCTGGCGCTGTTCCCCAAGAGCCCGGCCAAGGATGCGCTGATCGAGGCCGTGGACTTCTGCCTCTCCCGCGCCCACTGAGGCTTCGACCCCGAGAACGGAACGGCCGGCTCCCCGGGGAGCCGGCCGTTCGCGTTTCGGAGGAGAGAGGCGTTCAGGCGTGCGCGGCGCGGCCGAACCCGGGGATGAGGGCGGCGGGCTTCAGGGCGAAGGCGCCCTCGCCGGCCAGCGCCACGACGATCTGGGCGATCACCAGGAAGGCGGGATATTCCCAGCCGCCGCCGGGGGCGGAGAAGACCCAGCCGTTGCCGGCATGGAAGTTCAGGGCGCCGAGCATGAGCGGGATCAGCAGCACCGACACCTGCCGGGCATAGACGCCCGAGATGATGAGCAGGCCGCCGATGATCTCGGCCGCGATGATCGGCAGCGCGAGGGCGGGCGGAAGACCGATCTTGCCGAGGAAGCCGGCAAAGCCGGGCACGGTGAAGACGATGACCTTCATGAGGCCGTGCGACAGCCACATGAGGCCGACGGCGAGGCGCAGGACGAAAAGGCCGTAGGGGGCGAGGCGGGTGTCAACCATGGGAGGAAACTCCGGTTTGAGGTGACACAGATCTAGCTTTTGTAACGGCGCACGGCCATACTCATAAAAACCAGATCATTTTTGCATCGGTGCAAACACCATGATCGCGTGGGACGATTTCCGGCTGGTCCAGGCCATTGCCCGCAGCGGCTCCCTCGCCGGCGCGGCGGAGCAGATGGGCGTCAACCATTCCACCGTCTTCCGCCGCCTCGGCACGCTGGAGGAGCAGCTGGGCGCCCGCCTGTTCGAGCGGGCCCGCGCCGGCTATGTCCCCACCGCCATGGGCGAGGAGATGGTGCGCCTCGCCGACCGGATGGCGGACGAGGTGCTGGCGGTGGAGCGCCGCATCACCGGGCAGGACCTGCGCCCCTCCGGCGAGCTGCGCGTGACCACCAACGACACGCTGCTGGTCCACATGCTGACGCCGCTGTTCGCCTCCTTCCGCGAGGCCTATCCCGAGATCCGGCTCGATGTGGTCATTTCCAACCAGTCGCTCAGCCTGTCCAAGCGCGACGCCGACGTGGCCATCCGCGCCAGCGACCGGCCGGGCGACACGCTCGTGGGCCGCCGCATGGCCTCCATCGCCTGGGGCATCTACGGCCGCGCCGACCGCGCCCCGCCCGCTCCCCTCGCCGCCGCCGACCTGCGGCGCCACGACTGGGTGGGATTTTCCGACAATCTCGGCGGCATCAAGCCGGCCAAATGGCTGCGCGAGCGGGTGGGCGAGGAGAAGCTGGTCTATCGCGTCAACACGGTGCTGGGGCTGGCCGAAGCGGCGGCCGAGGGCATCGGCCTTGCGGTGCTGCCCTGCTTCATCGCGGCGGTGACGCCGGGGCTGGTGCAGCTGATGGGGCCGCAGCCGGAGATGGAGTCCGGCCTGTGGCTGCTCACGCATCCCGACATCAAGGCGACGGCGCGGGTGCGCACCTTCATGGAGCATGCGGGCCGCGAGATCGGCAAGCTGCGGGGTCGCATCGAGGGCGTGGCGGCGCAAGAGGACGCGGCCTGAGGGGACGCGGCCTGAGGGGACGCGGCCTGAGGGGACGCGGCCTGCGTGGATGCCGCCCGTTCGACCCGGCGCGAGTCATAGCCGGCGCGGAGCCTGATCAGGACGTGCCCGATCGGAAATCCGCGGTGGAACGGTTGGCCTGCAGCAATGAACCAGCTCCAGACGGGCCCGAACGCCGCGTCCACAAACGCCGCGCCCACAGCAGGCGCCGCGCCAAGGAACGCCGCGGCTCGGGAGACGTGGCTATTCCGCGGAGGCTTCGGCGGGGCCCTTGGTCTTGGCCTTGGAGCGGCGGGAGGCGACCTGCGGACGATCGCCGCCGGCGCTCACGAAGTCGCACCACATGGTCTGCACGCCGGAGAGCGAGCCGCGGAACGTGCCCGGCCCGGTCTTCACCAGGTCGAAGCAGGGCTCGAAGGTCATGCCCTTCACGAAGCCGCAGACATTCTCGCCACGCACCCGCAGCGTGTTGGCCGGCAGGCGGACGAAACGCGGCTCCGCGTCGCGCAGGGTGATGAGGCCGGCGACCGAGCCGTCCGGATAGACGCGCCCCGCCCCCTTCGATCCCTCGAAGCAGTTGAACGAGAACAAACGGCCGATGACGAACTCGCGCGCCTGCTGGGCCGAGAGCTGCTGGGCTGCTGCCGGCGCCGAAGCAAGCGCGGCACAGCCGAAGGCCGCGAGAAGAATGCTGCGCATGGCTTGTTCGCGAATACCTGTTCGTGTTGTCCCACGTTGCGCAGACACCCCCTGTCCCTGTCAAGAGTCGGGAACAGCAGGTGAACACGGAACGCCCCCCGCCGAAGCGGATTTTGCCCGACCGTGCCTTCCGGGCCGCGGTCGGCCAGACTCACGCCGGAACCGGCGCGCGGTGCACAGGGCGCTCCTTGATGGGCAGATTGATGGCGGCGGAGGCGAAGGACAGCGCGACCGATAGCCACCACACCCAGTCATAGCTGCCGGTGCGCTCATAGAGAATGCCGCCCAGCCACACGCCGAGGAAGCCGCCCACCTGATGGGAGAAGAAGGCGAAGCCGTACAGCATCGCCATGTAGCGCGTGCCGAACATCAGCATGACGAGGCCCGAGGTGGGCGGCACGGTGGACAGCCACAGGAAGCCCATGGCAGCGCCGAACACGTAGCAGCTCATGGGCGTCACGGGCGCGAGCACGAACGCGATGATGGCCACGCCGCGCCCGAAATAGATCCACGCCAGCAGCCACTTGCGCGACATGCGGGTCGACAGGTAGCCGGCGGTGAGCGAGCCGAGGATGTTGAACAGGCCGATCAGCGCCAGCGTGTAGGCGCCGACCGAAAGGGTCATCCCCTTGTCCACCAGGAACGCCGGCATGTGCACGGTGACGAACGCCAGCTGGAAGCCGCAGGTGAAGAAGCCCAGCACCAGCATCACATAGCTCGGGTGCCGCAGCGCCTCGCTCAGGGCGGCGCCGATGCTCTGCTGCGGGGCCGCGGGGCCGGCATGGGCGGGCGCCACGCGGCGGGTCGCGAGGGCGAAGGAGAAGGGCATCACCAGCAGCAGGCAGGCGGCGAAGACGAGCAGCGTCTCGTGCCAGCCGATGCTGTCCATGAGCCCGCGCGCCAGCGGGGGAAACAGGAACTGCCCGAACGAGCCGGCCGCCGTGGCGGCGCCGAAGCCGAGCGACTTCCATTCGTTGGGCAGCAGCTTGCCGAACGCCGCGAGCACCAGGTTGAACGAGGCGGCGGACAGGCCGAACCCCACCATCACGCCGGCGCTCAGGTGCAGCAGGCCCGGCGAGCTCGCGAACGCCATCAGCGCCAGGCCGGCGGCATAGAGCAGCGCGCCGGCGCACAGAACGCGCACGATGCCGAAGCGGTCGGCGACGGCGCCCGCGAAGGGAGACCCGAGGCCCCACAGGAGGTTCTGAACCGCCACCGCGAGGCCGAACACGTCGCGTCCCCAGCCGTATTCCTGCGACATGGGCAAGAGGAACAGGCTGAAGACCGAGCGCGGGCCGAAGGTGATGAGCGCCACCGCGCAGCCGGCGATGACGATGGCGACGACAGGCATCGCGCTGCGCGCTCCTTCGGAGGGCGCCGGGGACGTGGCGGACATGAACCGACTCGCTGTGCTGCTGCGCCGCTGCGGCGCGTTTCACAGACAGTCTATGGGATCAGTCCACACCTGCGTAAATCAATCTTCGTCACATGACCCATCAGGGAACCTCATGGGTCGCGGGACGGCCGGAGCCCGGCCGTCCCCGGAACGCCCGTCAGCCGCGGCGGGGGCCGTCGCCATGCGGCCCCTTCGGGCCATGCATGCCGCGAAACTGCTGGTGCAGCAGCGCGTTCAGGCGGTGCTTCTGGGCATCGTCCAGCGTCTTGTAGAGCGGGTCCGCCGCATCGGCGATCTTGCGCAGGTCGGCCGCGCCGGCGTCCATACGGGTCGCCATGGCCCGCATGCGCGCGATGGGATCGGGCGCCGTGCTGGCCTGGCGGGCGGCCTCGCGGGCGGCGCGGGCCTGGTCGCGGCGGGCGGCGCGATCCTTGGCCACATCCTTCAGCGCGGTCTCGACGCCGGGCCACAGCTTTTCCTGATCAGGGGTCAGCTTCAGCGCGGTCTTCAGCGCGGCGATGCGGGCGTCGGTGAGGATGGCGCGGTCCTCGGCGCTCGGCTGCCAGCGGGCGGCGCGCTCGGCGCCGGGGCCGTTGCCGGGGCCCGCGCCAGTGCCGGGATTGGCGGCAAAGGTGGCCGCAGAGCCAGCGATGAGCGCAGCGGCGGTGGCGGCAATGACGGCACGTTTCATGTCAGGTCCTCCTTCAAGGGACGATGAGGAGAATTGAGCGGCGCGCCCCTGCAAACAACTTAAACTTCTGTAATTGGCATCTGGTTACAAGTGATTACAAATGGAAACTTCCGGATACAGGAACCAGTTCCGCGAAAACATTTGTGGCGACAAGTTGTCCTTTACGTATTTTCCCCGAGGAGGACCTGTCGCGCAAGCGCGTGCACCTCCCCGCTGCCGGCGCGATAGCCCCGCCGCTCCATCTCGCAGCGCCACGCGCCAGTGCCGCCGGAGATGCGGTAGAGGCAATAGCCGCCGGGCCCGCGCTCGGAGTCCGGGCCCGCCGAGGCTGAGGGAACGCCCACCACCGGGATCGGCCCCGCCGCACCCGCCACGCTGCCCAACGAGGCGCGGTGATCGTGCCCGTGCAGGACCAGCTCGGCGCCGGCCTCCGCCAGCACGGCCCGCACCCGCGCCGCGTCGCGCAGGTCACGGTGGAACGGGCGCTCGCCCACCGGCGAATGGTGGATCATCACCACGCGGAACAGCCCTTCCTCGCCCAGCGCGGCGAGCAGCCGGGAGAGCCGCTCCAGCTGGCCGCGCCCGGCCTCGCCGCTGGCGAGGAACACCGCGGTCGGGACCGCGGTGGACACGCCCACCACCGCCACCGGCCCGCGCCGCCGCACGTACGGGAAGGCGTCCACGTCCACCGGCGTGTGGGGATGGCTGTCGTCGCCGGCGAGGAACGGCGCCCAGTGCTCCAGATGATAGTGCATCGCCGAGCGCACATAGGCGTCGTGGTTGCCGGGCACCACGCTGACGTCCCGGGCCTCGCCGAGGGCGGCAAGGAAGGTGGCGCCTGTGTCGAATTCCGCCGGCAGGCTCACGTTCACGAGGTCGCCGGTGACGCAGATGTGGTCCGGCGCCTGGTCCTGCAGGTCGGCCATGAGGGGCGCCAGCGTCGCCTGGCCGAAATTGCGCCGCCGCGCGCCGATCCAGTTCATCATGCCGAAGAAGCGCTTGCCCAGCAGCTCCGAGATCCGGGCCTCGGGAATCGGCCCCAGATGGGGATCGGACAGATGGGCGATCACGAACATGAGGCAGACCTCGCACCGGCTCACACGCGGCGCTTATAGCAGATCGCGCCGGACGCGCGCGGCATCGGCCGGCCCCGCCCGGCGGCGGAAGGGCGCGGCGCACACGCGAAAGTTCATGTTGCGTTCGCGCCCGCACACGGGCGATGGTGCGGCGCGAACCGACCGGTCACCGAGCGAGCCGTCTCCCGTGCGCAAAGCCTTCCTCTCCGCGCTCAGCGCGTTGCTTCTCTCCGGCATCCATCCGTCCCTGGCCACGGCGGCGCAGGTGAGCCTGCGCGGCTCCGAGATCCTCGTGGACGGCAAGCCGTTCGTTCCGATGGGCGCGAGCGGCGTCGAGCGGCTGGTCGAGCTGAAGGCGCTGGGGGCCAACGTGCTGCGCACCTACGGGCAGGAGCCGGGAGAGATCCTCGACGCCGCCCAGCGCGCCGGGCTGAAGGTGATCGTGGGATTCTGGCTCGGCCACCCGCGGCTCGGCTTCGACTACGCCAATCGCGCGGCCGTGGCCCAGCAGCTCGAGGCGCTGCGCCACATGGTGGATCGCTACCACTCCCACCCGGCCCTGCTCATGTGGGGCATCGGCAACGAGGTGGAGGTGGACCTCACCCCCGAGGAGGCCATGGTGGTGTGGCCGGCCATCGAGGAGGCGGCGAAGCTGGCGAAGACGCTGGATGGCCAGCACCCCACCATGGCGGTGGTGGCGGAGGTGGGGAACGGCAAGGCCGAGCTGGTGAAGCGCCTTGCCCCCAGCATCGACGTTCTGGGCATCAACGGCTATGGCGACGGACTGCTCACCTCTGCCAAGCGGGCGCGGGCGCAGGGCTGGACCGGCCCCGTCATCATCACCGAGATGGGTGCCCTCGGCCATTGGGACGCCCCGATGACCGAGTGGGGCGCGCCGGTGGAGCTCACCTCCACCCAGAAGGCCGACCGGGTGAAGCGCTACCTGACGACCGCCCGCCAGGCGGGCGTGGGCGCCATTCCCTTCCTGTGGGGCCAGAAGCAGGAAGTGACCCCCACCTGGTACTCCCTGCTGCTGCCGACCGGCGAATGGACGCAGACCGTGGGCGAGATGGCCGAGGTGTGGGGCGGGCAGGTGCCGGGCGCCCCCAATCGCGCGCCGCGCATCGTCTCCCTCGCCTTCGCCGGGCCGGCGCGCTTCGGCATCGAGGGCGAGACCCAGGCGCGGCTGGTGGCGACCGACCCGGACGGCGACCCGCTGAAGGTGGACTGGCAGATCATGGCCGAGACGCAGGTGCGCAGCGTCGGCGGCGATCCCGAGCCGGTGCCGCCGAGCTTCCCCTCCGGCCTGCGCGAGCCTTCCCCCACAGGCGTGCGCGTCGCCGGCCTGCAACCGGGCGCCTACCGCCTGTTCGTGACGGTGCGGGACGGCCGCGGCGCTGCCGCCACCGGCAACCTGCCGTTCCAGGTGCAGTAGCCCCTTCTTTCAGCTTGAGACTTTCCGGAGGACTGGATGCCGAAGATCGACCGGCTCATGGTGGGCGAGGCCCTCGTGGGCGACGGCAACGAGGTGGCCCATATCGACCTCATCCTCGGCCCGCGCGGCTCCTCGGCCGAAACCGCGTTCGTCAACGCCCTCACCAACAACAAGGACGGCTTCACCGCCTTGCTCGCGGTGGTGGAGCCGAACCTGATGGCCAAGCCCTCCACGGTTCTGTTCAACAAGGTGACCATCCGCGATGCCCGCCAGGCGGTGCAGATGTTCGGCCCGGCGCAATATGCGGTCGCCAAGGCGGTGACCGACTGCGTGGCCGAAGGCATCATCCCGGTGGAGGAAGCGGACGACATCTTCATCTGCGTCGGCGTCTTCATCCACTGGGATGCCACGGACGACGCGAAGATCCAGGCCTTCAACCACGAGGCGACGCGCCTCGCCATCCAGCGCGCGGTGACCGGATCGCCCCGCCCGCAGGAGGTGCTGGAGCGCGTCGGCAGCGCCCGCCACCCGTTCGCCGCGGGGTAAGGAGCGGTCTCGGCGGGCCGACCCGCGGACGGACGGCGGAGGGCGCTCCTCTTGGGCGCGAAGTCCTCTTGGACGGCGGCGCTTCTCCTAGGGATATGCGGGGAGCCGGCTTGCGACGGGGATATCGGCAGCGCCGGCCCGCCGTGAGCCGGTTTCGGCCGACCGGGATGCGCGCTCGCCGCCGCTCGGGCGCGTTGGCTGCCCCTGCCCGCCCGGGCAAGCGCACCCGCCAAAAAAGAAGCCGGCGGAGCCGGCCTTCTGGAGAACGATGACGCCGGCGTTCTCGTCGCCCGGCGGCCGTATGTCGGCGCGCGGCAGTCCGCGCGGGGTCAGCCCTTGATCTGGGCGACCAGGTCCTTGGCGAACCAGCTTCCCGTTCCGGCCAAAACCGCGCCGAACACGAACGCCAGCGCCGGCCAGTGGGCGCCGGCGAGGCACAGGCCCATGACCAGGCCCGAAAGGGCGCAAGACATGGCCACCACCAGCACTGCCGCTCCCTGCCGCGCCATCTCGTCTCCTGCGGCGATGCTGGTCGCCGCCGCGCGCCCAATGGGCTGGCGCGCATGCCCGTTCCGATTGAAGTCCACCCTTTGTCCTCCCGGTCCCCGGTACCCCAGGGTTGTGTGTTTGGACGCTGAGTAAAGCAGAAAACGCGGCGGTGAACACCCTCTTTGTCATTTTGCGAAAAGGATAATGGCTCGAAGCATTTACGCTGGGTCAGATCGGCCGGGGCCGCAAACCCCGCGCCGGAGCCGGGTGCCGCCCTATTCGGCGAACACCCGGTCGCGTCCGCGCCGGAGGGTCGGCAGCACCGCGGCGCACAGGATGACGACCGCCACCGCGAGCAAGGCGGCGCTCAGCGGCCGCTCGATGACACCGAGCAGGCTGCCCCGCGACATCAGCAGCGCGCGCCGCAGGTTGTCCTCCATCAGCTTGCCCAGCACGAAGCCGAGCAGCATCGGCGCCGGCTCGAACCCCAGCTTGATGAACAGGTAGCCCACCAGCGCGAAGGCGGCGGTGACCAGCAGGTCCAGGGGCGAATTGTTGATGGAATAGATGCCGATGCACGAGAAGATGAGGATGGTGGGAAACAGCAGCCGGTAGGGGATGCGCAGCAGCCGCACCCAGATGCCGATCATCGGCAGGTTGATGACCAGCAGCATCAGGTTGCCGATCCACATGGAGGTGATCATGCCCCAGAACAGGTCGGGGTTCTTGGTCATGACCTGCGGGCCGGGAATGATGCCCTGGATGGTCATGGCGCCCACCATCAGCGCCATCACGGCATTGGGGGGCACGCCCAGCGTCAGCAGCGGGATGAAGGAGGTCTGCGCCCCCGCGTTGTTGGCGCTCTCCGGGCCCGCCACCGCCTCGATGGCCCCGCGGCCGAACCGCTGCGGTGTCCGCGAGAGCCGCTTCTCCAGCGTGTAGGAGGCGAACGGGCCGAGCACGGCCCCGTTTCCGGGCAGGATGCCGAGGATGGCGCCCACGATGGTCCCCCGCACCACCGGCAGGGCCGATTCGCGAAAATCCTCCCGCGAGGGCATCAGCCGGCCGATGGGCTTGGCGACCAGATCGCGCTTCTCGTCGATGCCGAGATTGCGCAGCACCTCGGCGAACCCGAACACGCCCATGGCGAGGATCGCGAAGTCGATCCCGTCCGAGAGCGGCGCGAAGCCGAAGGTCAGGCGGTCCTGCCCGGTCTCGAGGTCGGTGCCCACGGTGGCGAGCAGCAGGCCGAGGAAGATCATGGCCATGGCCTTCAGGAGCGAGCCGTGGGCCAGCACCACCGCGAACACCAGGCCCATGACCATCAGCGAGAAATATTCCGCCGGCCCGAACAGCAGCGCCATGCGCGTCAGCGGCACGGCCAGCGCCGCGATCACCACCGTCGCCACGCAGCCGGCGAAGAAGGAGCCGATGGCGGCGATGCCCAGCGCCGCCCCCGCCCGCCCCTGCTTGGCCATCTCGTGCCCGTCGATGGCGGTGACCACGGAGGTCGCCTCGCCGGGAATGTTGACCAGGATCGCCGTGGTCGAGCCGCCGTACTGCGCGCCGTAGTAGATGCCCGCCAGCATGATGAGGGCGCCGGTGGGCGGCAGGCCGAAGGTGATCGGCAGCAGCATGGTGATGGTGGCGATGGGCCCCACGCCCGGCAGCACGCCGATCAGCGTGCCCACCAGGCAGCCGACGAAGCACAGCAGGATGTTGGTGGGCAGCGGCACCGTGCCGATGAGCGGCAGATGGACGTCAGCGAGGTTGAGGACGGTGGCGAAGCCGAGACCGAGGTTGGCGAGGATGTCCATCGTTCCTCACAGATAAAGCACGCCGGGGATGACGAGGACGGGCATCGGCAGCTGCAGCAGGTAGCGGAACAGCCCGATGCTGACGAGGGTCATGCCGATGGCATAGAGGATGAGCTCGCCGAAGCGCGTATCGGAGGCCGCCGCCCCGCTGATGATCGCCAGCAGCGGCCCCGCCACCAGCAGCCCGGCGGAGCGCACCGTCAGCGCGAAGGCGATGATGCCGCCGATGACGAACACCGGCCCGCGCAGTCCGCTCCGGTCGAGGAAGGTGGAGCGCCGCGCCGCGAGGATGACGAGGACCACCATCAGCGCCAGATAGAGGACGCAGAAGACGAAGCCCACTGCCGGCCACCCGAAGGGCGCCTGCGGCAGCAGCGAGGCGATGCCGAGCGCGGCCGCCCCGAGGGCCAGGATCACCAGCACGCCGCTGAAATCGGCGAGCTCGATCCGCGCCCCGTCCTGGAAGCAGGCGTTGACGCACATGAACAGCCCGAAGCAGGTGAGGCAGACCACCAGGAAGCGCGGCACGAGGCCCGGCCCCATGGCGGTGAGACGGCCCACGTCGAGGTCGGACGTGCCGAGCCAGCCGACCACGGCGAAGCCGATGAGCACGAGGCCGGCCGCGAAGTTCTGCGGATCACGGATAAGGGACGCCCGGACACGGGGCGGCGTGAGGTCCATCGGAAGTCTCCGAACATGTGCCAGGGTGTCGACGCCCGCCGGTCGGGAGACGCCGCGCCGACAAGGCGCGCGGCGGCCCGGCGACGGGCGGGGGTTCCGGCCGGCGCGCGGCCGGCAAGGCCCTACTGGGCCGGCACGGCGTTCTCGGCCTTCACCAGGGCTGCCCACTTGTCGGTCTCGGCCGCCACATAGGCCTTGAACTCGGCGGCCGAGGTGCCGGTGAGCTCGTAGCCGAGCTGCTCCAGCCGCGCCCGCGTCTCGGGTTCCTTCAGGATCTCGATGAAGGCGGTGTTGAGCTTGGCCACCAGCTCCGGCGACATGCCGGCCGGGCCGAAGATGCCCCACCAGTTGACCATCTCGTACCCGGGAAGCCCCTCCTCGGCCATGGTCGGCACCTTGGGCAGCGTCGAGGCGCGGACCTTGCTGGTGACCGCCAGCGCCTTGAGCTGGCCGGCCTCGATGGAGGCGGCCACCGTCGGCGCACTGCAGAACATGTAGGGCAGCTGGGCGCCGAGCACCTGCGGCAACGCCGGCGCCTCGCCCGGGAACGGCACCGCGACCGGGGAGATCTTCGCCATGTTGTTGAAGAACATGGCCGCCATGAACGAGCCGTCGCCCCGCCCGCCGGTGGCGTAGCTCAGGTCGCGCGGGTTGGCCTTGGCGTAGGCGATCAGGTCCTTCACCGTCGCCGGGGCGAACGACGGGTTGGTGACCAGCACCAGCGGGGACCACGCCACGAGGCTGATCGGCGTGAAGTCCTTCTGCGGGTCGTATCCGATGTTGGGATAGAGCGCCGGGGCCACCGCGTGCGTGGTCTGGGTGGCGAGCTGCAGCGTGCGGCCGTCCGGCGCGGATTTCGCGACGTATTTCGAGCCGATCTGCCCCGTCGCGCCGGCGCGGTTCTCGATGATGACCGGGGTCCCGAGCTTCTCCGACAGGCGGGAGCCGAGCACGCGGGCGAGCGTGTCGGTGGTGCCGCCGGCCTGGTAGGCGACAACGATCGAGATGGGCTGCTCCGCGCGCGCCACCGGTGCGCCGAGGGCGAGAAGAATGGCCGCGGCGCAAGCGATTCCACTGCGACGGATCATGTTTTGCTCCCTAGATTGTTCTTGTCCGGCCGTCTGGTTCCGGCCGCGCGCGGCGGCCGATGCGGTCCTGGCGGTTCGAGAGTATGAGCCGCCTTTATCGTTTCAAATACCGTTTGCGCAATGAGTATGTCGGAACGATATCGAGCCCGCTCCGGCTATATCCCTAGCGGAAGGCGCCCGCCTTCGCGGCCGGGATCTCAATCGGCGAACGGGTCGGCGGGCGGCGCGGGCGAAAGCTCCACCACCACGGTCTTCACCTCCGTGTATTCCTTCAGCACCTGCAGCCCGTTCTCGCGCCCGATGCCGCTCATCTTGAAGCCGCCGTAGGGCAGCATGTGATGCACCGGCCGGAACGTGTTGACCGAGACCAGTCCCGCCTCGATCCGGCTTGCCACCCGGTGGGCACGGGTCACGTCCGAGGTCCACAAGCCGCCGACGAGCCCGTAGTCGGTGTCGTTGGCAAGGGCGATCGCCTCCTCCTCGTCGTCGAACGGGATGACCACCGCGACCGGGCCGAACACCTCCTCCCGGGCGAGGCGGGCGGTGTTGGGCACGTCCACGAACACGGTGGGCTCGACGAAATAGCCGCGCGGCAGATGGGCAGGCCGCCCGCCGCCGGACAAGGCGCGCCCGCCCGCCTCGCGGCCGAGGGCGATGTAGCTTTCGGTCTTGGCGCGCTGTTCCGCCGAGGTCTGGGGGCCGATATGGGTCGCCGGATCGAGCGGCAGGCCGACCCGGATCCGCCGCGCGCGCTCGGCGAGGCGTTCGGCGAAGGCGTCGTAGGCGGAGCGCTCCACGAAGATGCGCGACCCTGCCGAGCACGACTGCCCGGTGGAGCGGAACGCGCTGTGGGTGGCCACCGTCAGCGCCTTGTCCAGGTCGGCGTCGGCGAAGACGATGTAGGGGGACTTGCCGCCGCACTCGAAGGTGCAGCGCTTCAGAGTCTCGCTGGCGGAGGCCATGATCTTGCGGGCGGTGCGATGGTCTCCGGTGAAGGAGACCTTCGCCACGTCCCGGTGGGCGACCAGCGCCGCCCCGGCGACCGCGCCAAATCCCGGCACCACGTTGACCGTGCCGGCGGGAAAGCCGGCCTCCTCCACCAGGCGCGCCAGCTCCAGCAGGCTGGCGGGCGTCTGCTCGGCCGGCTTCAGAACCACGGTGTTGCCGGCGGCGAGCGCGGGGCCGAGCTTCCACGAGCACAGCGAGATGGGCGAGTTCCACGGCAGGATCGCCGCCACCACCCCCACCGGCTCGCACCGGGTGTAGGCCAGCGCGTCGGGGCGGAACGGGATCTGCTCGCCGTTGATCTTGTCGGCCGCCCCGGCGAAGAAGGTGATCCAGTCCGCCGCGCGCAGCACCTCGCCGCGGGTGTCGCGCAGCGGCTTGCCGTTGTCGCGGCTTTCCACCTCCGCCAGGCGGTCGGCGTCGCGCCGCATCAGCATCGCGAGCCGCGCCAGCAGCTCGCCCCGCCGGCTCGGCGTGACGGACCGGCCCCAGGGGCCGCGCAGGGCGGCCTTGGCAGCCGCCACGGCGTCGTCCACGTCGGCGGCGTCGGCTTCCGCCACCTCGGCCCAGACCTCCTCGGTGGACGGATCGACCGAGCGGATCATCCGCCCCGACCGGGGGGCGACCCACTCCCCGGCGATGAACAGGCGCTCGTAGTGGCGCACGGCGATGGCGGCCTCGGAAGCCTTCAGGGGCGAGGGGCTGGCCATGGCTCAGACCGCCTGCGCCACCTTGTGCCGCGTCGCCTCGGCGGCGATGCGGCGGAACAGCGCGTCGGCCGGCGCGCTCTCCGGCGTCTCGGCCAGCGCGGCGCCCACGGCACGGGCGTTGGCGCCGAACAGCCAGCCGGTGTTGCGGGCGAACTTGTCGAGCACGTCGCTGCGGGTGAGCGCCGCCTCCGGCGAGCCGGGATGATGCGGCACGTGCCGGTAATAGGCCTTTCCGCCGGCCTTCACCTGCAGCTTCGCGGGGCAGTGCTGCGGGTAGTCCGACTCGGGATCGACCGAGGCGGTGACGAGCGCGCAGATGCGCCGCACCACCGGATCGCCCAGGCGCTCCAGGCGGAAGGATTCCACGTCCACGTCGCCATGCACCAGCGTGGTGGCGACACCGTACGGCAGGCTGAAGCGCGCCTCGTGGGGGTGCTGGGGGGCGCGCTTCCTGTCCTTCGGCTCGGTGACGAGCGTGAGTCCCGGCTCGGCGAGCTGGCAGTGGATGGCCTCGATGGCATCGAGGGAGACGCCGTCACGCTCCATCTCGGCGCGGATCTGCTTGCCGGCCTCGATGAAGGCATGCAGCAGCTGGCAGCAGGGATAGGGCTTGTAGGCCGTCTCCGGCAGGTACCACCGGCTGCCGAGACCGTCGCCGGCGGTGTCGTAGTCCAGCAGGCCGGTGATGGGCGTGAGGAAGCAGCTGAAAAAGCCGAACTTGCCCTCGAACACGGTGACCGGGCCGGTGATGCCCGCCTGCGCGAGGTCCAGCGCGACGATGCCCGAATGCGCCCCCCAGCCGCCGTGCAGGATCTTCGAGGTGGAGCCGGTGCGGGTCGCCTCCTGGATGCCGGCGGCGAAGGTGCCGGCGATGCCGAGGCCGTCCGTGATATGGGCGGGCGTGGCGCGGATCAGCGAGCCGATGGCCGCCACCGTGCCGAACGCGCCCAAAAGCGAGCTCGTGTGGTAGCCGCGCTCGAGGAACCGCTCGCCCGCCACGAAGCCGAGGCGGATCATCACCTCGTAGCCCACCGTCACGGCCGTGATCGCATCGGCGAGGCTGAGGCCCGCGGCCTGCGCCACCGCCAGCACGGCCGGCGTCACGGTGGAGCCGGGCCGGGCCAGCGAGGACCCGTGCTTGTCGTCCATCTCCAGCGCCTGGGCGAGCGCGCCATTCACCAGCGCCGCCATCTCCGGCCGCACGCTGGCGCCGGTGCCGAGCACGGTGGCGCCGGACGGCGCCGCCCACTTGGCCGCAAGCCGGTGGGCGACCATGCCGCTCTCCTCGCGCGGATTGGCCCCGGCGATGCACACGCCGATCGAGTCCACCACGTGCCAGAGCGCGGCCTCCCGCACCGGCGCGGGAATGTGCTCGGGCCGCAGCCCGGCCGCGAAGGCGGCGAATTCGGTGGAGAGCGTGCGCTCGGTGGTCGGCTGTCCCATTCTCGCGTTCCTTCCTGAATTGGATTGTGCCGGCGCGCCCGCCGGGAACCGGTGGCGCGCCGGGGGCGCCTCAGGCGCGCAGCTTCTGCAGGGCGGCGCCAAGCCGGGGGGCGGGCTCGGCATGGGCTTCGAGGGTGGAGACGATCTCCTCCACCTCGGCCACCGCCTCGGGCGCGAGGACGCGGCCGGCGAGGTCACGGAACTTCGCCTTCAGCACCTCGTCGGAAAGCGGGTTCTTCCAGTGGCCGGAGCGATAGGTCTGGGCGTGGGTGAAGGTCTCGCCCGACCGGGTGGTGACGGTCACACGCACCGCGCGCATCTCATGCGGGCCGAGGGCGTCGAGATCGGGGGCCACCACCACCTCCACCCGATTGGCGAGGTCGAGGATGGCGGGATCGCGCAGCTTGTCGTCGGTGTACTGGTCGATGAAGGCGTTGCCCTCCAGCAGCGTCACCGCCGCGGTGTAGGGCAGGTTCATCTGGGCGGTGATGGTCTCGGCCGGCACGTAGGGCCAGCCGCAGTGGCGATGGACCATGGCGGTGGTCTCGATGAACACCTTGGCCACATCCGCGCCCTTCACCCCATGCTCTGCGATGATGGCGCGCAGCGCATCCACCGAGGTCTGGCTGGAGGCCAGCGAGGAATAGCGCTTGAAGCCGTTGTGGCGCATCTCGAACGCGGTGCCGAGGCCATTGGTGGCGTAGTCGAGGTCGTACTTCTCCGCATAGGTGGAGCAGAAGCCGCCATAGGGCGCTTCCAGCACGTTGCGCACGCCGGTCAGCCCCTCCTGCGCGGACATGGCGGCGAGGATGCCGTTCTGGCAGGCCTTGCCGGAATGGAAGCGCTTCGCCATGGCGCCGTACTGCGACGCCATCAGTCCGGCGGCCTGCGACCCGGCGAGGCCCAGGGCGCTGACGAACTGGTCCACGTCCAGCTTCAGCAGCTTGCCGGCGGTGGCCGCGGCGGCGAACGTGGAGGTGAGGCCGCACGGATGGAAGCCGCGGTTGAAGGCGTGGGGGCTCACGGTGTTGCCGATGCGGGTGCCGAGCTCGTAGCCCACCACGGTGGCGAGGATGATGTCCTTGCCGCTGAACGGGCCGAACGCCTCGGCCATGGCGAGCACGGTGGGCACCACGCCGGCGCCATAGTGGGACATGGACTGGTCGTGGCAGTCGTCCAGCTCGAAGCCCTGCGCGGCGGTGCCGTTGATGAGGGCCGCGCCGGTGGGGTCGGCCCGCATCTTCATGCCGAAGGCGCTGGCGCTCTGGTTCTGGCCGAGGCGCGACACCACGCGGGCGACCGCCTTCGTCCACGGCTTGTCGGAGCCGAACACCGAGCAGCCGAGGCTGTCGAGGATGCACTGCTTGGCCTGGGCCACGAGGTCGGGCGGCAGGTCCTCATACCTCAGGTTGGCGGCGAACTCCGCAAGGGCCCGGGTGGGCGATGCGACGGAAACGGCGACGTTCATTGGGTGTGTCTCCTCGGGTGTGTTCTGGGGCGCCCGGGCGGGCGGAGGCGCGCATCCTCGGGCCCCTCCGGAGAGGGACGGGCACGCGCCCCCGGCAGGCCCTGGCGATGGCTCGGCCCCGGCCGGAGCCGACAGGCTTGGCCGTGGTTGGGGCCTCAGCCGTACTTGCGGGCCTCAGCCGTATTTGCGGGCCTCAGCCGTACTTGCGGGCCTCGGCGGCGGGCGCGGCCGCGCTTTCGCCCTTGGCGAACAGCGCCGCGCTGCGGCCGGCGAGACGGCCGAACACCGCCCCGCTGGTGAGGCCGCTCGCGCCCGGATAGTTGAAGTAGAAGATGCCGCCGATCATCTCGCCCGCCGCGAACAGGCCGCGGATCGGCTCCTGCGCGGTGTTCACCACCTCGGCGCTGGTGGTGACGCGGATGCCGCCGAAGGTGAAGGTGACGCCGCAGGTGACCGCATAGGCCTCGAACGGCGCGGTATCGATGGTGCAGGCCCAGTTCGAGCGCGGCACCGGCAGGCCGGGCGCGCCGCGGCCGTCCTTCACGTTGGGGTTGAACGGCACGTCCTGCTGGACCGCCGCGTTGAACGCGCCGATGGTGGAGAGGAACTGCGCCTTGTCGATCTCCTCGATCCTGTCGGCGAGCTCCTCCAGCGTGTCGGCGGTCACCTTGGTGGCGGTGCGGGCGCGGTACTCGTCACGCAGCAGGTGGCGGGTCTTGGCATCGTAGATCTGCCAGGCCACCTGGCCCGGCTGCTGGAGCACCGCCTGGCCATACTTGGCGTAGGTGTAGTTGCGGAAGTCGGCCCCCTCGTCGATGAAGCGGTTGCCGTCCTTGTTCACCACCACCGCGAACGGATAGGAGTGGCGCTGGTACTGCGGCGTCATGGCGAGGTCGCCGAACTCGCTGGCGTAGCGCTCCCAGGCGGTGGCGTGGCAGCCGGACCAGTGGCCGTAGGGCTGCGCGCCGATGGCGAGGGCCATGGCGAGGCCGTCGCCATTGTTGAAGCGGGTGCCGCGCACCTTGGCGAGATCCCAGCCCGGGCCGAGATAGCGCGCCCGCCATTCGGCATTGGCCTCGAACCCTCCGCAGGCGAGGATGACGGCGCCGGCGGTGACATCCACCGTCTTGCCGTCGTGCTGCAGGGTGACGCCGTGCACGCCGGCGTCGTCGTGGATGAGGCCGCGGACCCACGCCTCGTAGACCACCTCGACGCCCTTCTTCTCGGCGGTGGCGAACAGCGCGTCGACAAGGCCCGGCCCACCGGAGGCGACCACGATGGTGGCGCCGCCCCAGAACTTGAAGCGCCCGTCCACCCGGAACGCCTGGCGGCCGAAGTTGGGCATGAAGCGCACGCCCTGGTCGCGCATCCACAGCAGCGTTTCCCTGCTGCGCCGGACCAGGATCTCGCACAGGTCGGGATCGGTCCGGTACTGGGTGATGCGCGCCATGTCGTCGAAGAAGTCGTCCTCGGTGTAGGCCCCGAAGTCCGAGTTGGCCATCTCCTCGTCGGTGAGGTCGGGGGCGAGGGCGCGGATGTCGTCCGCGCCGTTGTAGACCACCCGCATCAGGCCGTCGGTGTAGGCGGAGTTGCCGCCGCGCTCCGCGAACGGCGCGCGCTCCAGCACGAGGACGCTGGCGCCGTGCTCACGCGCGGACAGCGCCGCGCACAGGGCGGCGTTGCCGCCGCCGACGACGATTACATCGTAATTCTTTCCGGTGAGCCCCGACATCGAGCGTATCTCCCTGGCGCAGGGGCCAACACGCCCCGCTCCGTCGAGAAACACATAGAGCCACCTTCAGTATGCACGCACAGAATATGATGTTATTCTGGGATACAAATTGCGCATGCAGAGGCGCCATGAAACTCCAGCAACTCCGCTACATCCTTGAAATCGTTCGCCAGAACAATCACCTGTCGGCCGCGGCGGAAGCGCTGCACACCTCCCAGCCGGGCGTGAGCCGGCAGGTCCAGCTGCTGGAGGCGGAGCTGGGGTTCGAGGTGTTCCTGCGCACCCGCAACCGCATCATCGGGCCCACCGAGCCCGGCTACCAGGTGCTGGAGATCGCCAAGCGGGTCGTGACCGACATGGCCGCGCTCAAGGCGCTGAAGGAGGACGTGAATTCCGGCGCCCACGGCACCCTGACCATCGGCACCACCCACACCCAGGCGCGCTATGTCCTGCCGCGGGTGATCGAGGAATTCGTGCGCAGCCACCCCGACGTGCAACTGGTGCTGCGGCAGGGCAATCCGGAAGACATCTGCGCCATGGTGGATTCGGCCGAGGCCGACATCGCCATCGGCACCGACACCGTCGCGGCCCTGCCCAATCTGGTGAAGCTGCCGTGCTTCTCCCTGCCCCGCTCGGTGGTGGCGCGCAAGGATCATCCCATCCTGCAGGTGCCGGAGCTGACGCTGGAGGCCATCGCGAGCTATCCCATCATCTCCTACGACCAGCGCTACAGCGGTCGCTGGCGGGTGATGAAGGCCTTCAAGGCGGCCGGCCTCGACCCCAAGATCATCCTGAGCGCCATCGACGCGGACGTATGCAAGACCTACATCGAGCTCGGGCTGGGGATCGGCGTGCTCACCACCATCACCTTCGATCCCAGGCGCGACACCGAGCTCGGCGCCCGCGACGCCAGCCACCTGTTCGAGCCGAGCACGATCTTCATCAGCCTGCGCGCGAACACCTACCTGCGCGCCTACATGCTGGACTTCATCCGCGCCGTGGCGCCCAAGCTCACGCCCGCGGTGGTGCGCGCCGCCCTGCGCGACGCGAATGCGGGCCGCGCGGGCGAGGCGTGAGGCGCCCCGGCCGCGCGGCCCGATCGGTGGAGGCACGAACGAGGACGGGCCTCAGCGGGCGATCACCTCCTTGAGCAGGGTCGCCTTCTCGAGGGCGGCCTCGTCCAGCGTGATGCCGAGGCCCGGTCCGTCGGGCACCGCGACGGCGCCGTCCTTGATCACCAGCGCCTCGTTGGCCGACAGCGGGTCCCGCCCGAGCGGCCCCAGGCCGAACACGAACTCGGCGGCGCCGAAGGTCCGCCGCGCCGGGATGGTGGCGCAGAAGTGGGCCGATGCCGCCGCCTCGAAGGTGGAGACGGTGGCGAGCCCGCCGCAGTTGAGCTGGATGCCGGCGCCCTGGGCGATGGCCGCGATCTTCCGTGCCGGCGTCAGCCCGCCCACCTTGTAGAGCTTGATGCAGAACACATCGACCGCCTTCGCCTCGGCGAGGGCGGTGGCGTCCTCGACGGTGAACAGGCTCTCATCGGCCATCAGCGGCACTCCGCGGGCATTGCGGCGGATCTCGGCGAGACCGGCGAGATCGCGCCGCCCCACCGGCTGCTCCACGTACCCCACGTCGAACGGACGCATGGCCTCCATGGCGGCGATGGAATCGGGCACGCTCCAGCCGGTGTTGGGATCGACGCCGATGACGATGTGATCCCCCACCGCGCGGCGGACCGCCTCGAAGTTCCTCACGTCCTCGCGCCAGCCCTTGCGGCCGGCGGCCTTCAGGCAGAGCACGGTGATGCCGAACTCGTCGACCGCGCGTTTCGCCTCGGCGATCATCACCGCCACGTCGTCGGCGAGGCTCACCGACCACTCGAGCGGAATGACGCCCTGGCTGCGCCCGCCGATCAGCCGGTGCACCGGCACCCCCAGCGCCTTGCCCATGGCATCGTGCAGGGCGATGTCGAGCACCGCCCGCGCCGCCGGATTGGCGGCGAGGCGCAGGTCGAACATCTCGGTGATGGCCTCCGTGTCGAAGATGCTGCGGCCGATGAGGTTCGGGCCGTAGATCTCGCGGATGGCGGCCACCACGGACTGGGTGGTGTCGGCAACGAAATGGCCCGGGCTGATGGGCCGGATCTGGGCGCAGCCCACCACCCCCTCGGCGTGGATCTTCACGAACACCGGCTTGCCGAGCAGCTGCCCGGCAGGCCCGGTGTCGTAGCTTCCGCTGGAGAAGATGCGCTTGAGACGGATGGGCAGCTCGGTAACGAAAACCTCGATACGCTCGATCATGATTTCCCTCAGGCCGCCCGGCTGATCTCTGCTTTCCCCGCGCAGTCCCTCAGGATGAGGTCCGCGCCCCGCTCGCCCAGCGCGATGGTGGGCGCGTTGGTGTTCGAGGACGGTATGGTGGGGAACACGGAGGAGTCGATCACCCGCAGCCCCTCGATGCCGCGCACCTTCAGCTGGGGATCGACCACCGCCTCGGGATCGAGCCCCATCTTGCAGGAGCCGACCACGTGCCAGGTGGTCTGGGCCGTGGAGCGGATGTAGGCGATGAGGTCCGCCTCGCTCTGCACCTGCGGTCCCGGCCGCGTCTCGCGCACGATGAGCCGCTTGAGCGACGGCGCCTCGGACAGCCGGCGCACCGCCCGGATGCCGGCCATCAGCACCTTCGCATCCGCCTCCTCCGCCAGGTAGTTGGGATCGATCCTCGGGTGCTTCATCGGGTCGGTGGAGGCGATGTGCACGTATCCGCGCGAGCGCGGGCGCAGCGCCATGATGCCGATGGTGAAGCCCGAATAGGGATCGAGCCCGTCCTTCGGCCGCCGGGCGTAGCGGTCCTTGCCCGAGAACGGCTGGAGCTGGAGCTTCAGGTCCGGCTGGTTCTCGCCGGGATCGCTGCGCATGACGGTGTGCGCCGTCGCCGAGCAGATCGAGAGCAGGCCCTTGCCGAACAGGATGTACCGCAGGCCCTCCTTCAGCTTGCTGGTGGGGCGCTGGAGCACGTCGTTGATGGTGATGGGCTGCGCGCACTCGAAGGTCAGGCGCACGTTGGGGTGGTCCGACATGTTCTCGCCGACGCCCGCAAGCTCGTGCCGCACCTCGATGCCGAGCGGGGCGAGCACGTCGCGCCGGCCGATGCCCGACAGCTCCAGGATCTTGGGCGACTGCAACGGCCCGGCCGAGAGCACCACCTCGCGTCCGGCGCGGGCATGGACCACCTTGCCGTCCCTGAGGCATTCCACGCCCACGGCGCGGCGGCCCTCCAGCAGCACGCGGGCGACCATGGTGTTGGTCCAGACCGTCAGGTTGGGGCGCCCGCGCGCGGGGCGCAGGTACCCGACCGCAGAGGAGCAGCGGAAGCCGCGACGCGTGGAGTATTGCAGGTAGGACGCGCCCTCGTAGTGGCCGTCATTGTAGTCGTCCACCAGCTCGAAACCGGCCTCGCGGTTGGCGGCCAGATAGGCGTCGGCGAGCTTGTCGAAGTTCTTCAGCTGCGTGACGTTGATGGGGCCGCCCTTGCCACGGGTCCTGGGATCGCCCTCGGCAAAATTCTCCATGCGCTTGAAATAGGGCAGCATGTCCTCCCAGCCCCAGCCGGGGCAGCCCATGCCGGTCCAGGAATCGAATTCGGCGGGATCGCCGCGGACGTAGACGTTGCCGTTGATGGAGCTGGAGCCGCCGAGCACCTTGCCGCGCGTCCACAGCTGCTCCTTGCCGTTCAGGTGGACCTGCTTCTCGGTCATGAAGGGCCACGTGTAGCGCTCGTCCCGGAGCAGGTTCACGACCATCAGCGGCACATGAATGTTGATGGAGCGGTCCCGGCCGCCGGCCTCGATCAGCAGCACCTTGTAGGCGCCGTCCGCAGAGAGGCGGTTGGCGACCACGCAGCCGGCGGAGCCCGCGCCGACGACCACGAAATCGAAGTCATGGGTCTCCGCAGCCGCTTCCCGAACGTTCTTTCCTGGCGTTTCCATTACTCCCACCGTCCCTTGCGGTCCCCGCGCGGACCGTCGATCTTGTCGCCGCATGTGCCGGAAGGCGCGCTTCCCCCGACACCTCCGGCTCACGGGCAGCGACCTTAGGGGGCTTCACAATCGGAAGATAATCACGAAACGGCCTCCAGTATGCCAATCGCGCATGGTGTGACGCCGCCCCGGCAGTATGCGTCCTGAGCATGCCCGCATGGAAAGAAGGTATTTTTCGCTTATGGTCGGCGCTTCTAGCGTCGGCGCGCACGGAAGCAGGCGCGGGGCGTTGCCCCGCCGGTCCTGCGCGACAGGAGACACGGGATGAACGCCCTCGGCCAGCTGAAGACCTATCCGCTCTATATCGACGGCCGCTGGACGCCGGCGCAAGGCGAGACCACCTTCCCCACCTACAACCCGTTCACCAGCGAGCCGTGGGCCCTCGTCTCCCAGGCCAGCGCGGACGACGTTCAGGCAGCGGTGGCGGCGGCGCGCCGCGCCTTCGAGACCACCTGGCGGCACACCACGGGGCTTGAGCGCGGGCGGCTGATGCTGCGTCTCGCCGACCTGCTCGAGGAGAATGCCGACCGCATGGCCCGCCTCGAGACCACCGACAACGGCAAGGTCATCCGCGAGACCCGGCCGCAGATGCTGTTCTCCGCCCGCATCTACCGCTTCTTCGCGGGCTATGCCGACAAGATCTGGGGCAAGGTGATCCCCCTCGACCAGCAGAACGTGTTCGACTACGCCACCTACGAGCCGTTCGGCGTGGTGGCGCTCATCACCGCCTGGAACTCGCCCATGTCGCTGCTCGCCAACAAGCTGCCGGCGGCGCTGGCGGCCGGCAACTGCGTGGTGGTGAAGCCGTCCGAGCACGCCTCGGTCACCACGCTGGAGTTCGCCCGGCTGGTGGAGCAGGCCGGCTTTCCGCCCGGCGTGTTCAACGTGGTCACCGGCGACGGGCGCACCGGACAGGCGCTCATCGAGGCGGGGGTGGACAAGGTCTCCTTCACCGGCAGCGGGCACACCGGGCGGAAGGTCGCGGCGGCGGCCGGCAAGGCGCTGGTGCCCGTCATCATGGAGCTGGGCGGCAAGTCCCCCAACATGATCTTCTCCGACGCCAACCTCGACCGCGCGGTGGTCGGAGCGCTGGCCGGCATATTCGCCGCCACCGGGCAGACCTGCATCGCCGGCTCGCGCCTGCTGGTGCAGCGCCCCGTGTACGAGCAGGCCGTCGAGCGGCTGGTGGAGCGCGCCGGCATGATCCGCCTCGGCGACCCGCTCGACCCCGCCACCGAGATGGGCACCGCGGCCAACGAGCCGCAGTTCAACATGATCCTGGATTTCATCGCCTCGGCGAAGGCGGAAGGCGCCGAGCTCAGGGCCGGCGGCGAGGCGGCGCGGGAGGGTGACCTTGCCCGCGGCCTGTTCGTGAAGCCCACCATCTTCGCCAACGTGCGCAATTCCATGCGCATCGCCCAGGAGGAGGTGTTCGGGCCGGTGCTCTCCATTCTCCCCTTCGACGAGGAGGAGGAGGCCATCGCCATCGGCAACGACGTGCGCTTCGGCCTCGCCTCCGGCATCTGGACCCAGGACCTGAACCGGGCGCTGCGCGTCAGCCGGGCCATCCGCTCGGGCATGGTGTGGGTGAACACCTATCGCGCCTCCGCCGCCCAGACCCCGTTCGGCGGCGTCAAGGAGAGCGGCTTCGGCCGCGAGCGCGGGGAGGACGGGCTCTATGAGTTCGTCCGCACCAAGAACGTGATGGTGGACTTCTCCGACGACGTGCGGGACCCGTTCGCCGTCCGGGTGTGAGGAGCCGGAGGGCGGGGGCTCGCCCCCTGCCCTCCTGCGGGATTGCCCGCGATGCGGCTCAATCGGCGATGGGACGGGCGAGGACGCGTGCCGGCGCGCCATCGCAGCCGGTGACGTTGAGGGCGCCGAACACGAACTCCACCCGTCGCCCGGCGAGCCCGGCGTGTCCGGTGAGATGCTCGCAGACCAGAACGCCGTTGCCGAGCAGCGTGCGGTGGACCGGCCAGTCGAAGCCCGGCGCGCGCAGGTGGTAGACCAGATCGGGCGTGGCGAAATCGCAGGCGAACAGCTTCACCCGCTGATCCACCAGCCAGCGCGCCGCCTCCACCGACAGGCTCGGATGGCGCTCATAGAGCGCGGTGCCGACGCGGGCCGCCCAGCCGGTGTCGATGGCAAGGATGTCGCCCGGCTGCAGCAACGGGCGGGCGCGCTGGAGGGCGCCGATGCCGATCACCCCGTCGGGCGGCTGCGGCAGGTGCCACACCACGCCGGGCCCGCACAGCCGCTCCGGCGGGATGTCCTCGAAGCCCGGGGCATCGTTGAAGAAATGGATGGGGGAATCCACATGCGTCCCGGCATGGGCCACCATGTGCATCTCGGTGACGTTGAACGGGTCCTGCGGCACCTGCCGCACCCGCTCGAAGCGTGGCGCCGGGAAGATGGACGCGCATGGCATGGTCGGGCTCACGGGGTGGGAGAGGTCCACCCACTCCCCGGTCGCCAGCAGCGGCCGCGGCGGCGGCAGCTCCATGAAGCCGCGCCAGCCGGACCGGGTTTTCAGGCACCCTTCGCACATCGTCTGCTCCCGGATTAGGGGCGTCGGGGATCAGGCCCCCAGATAGGCCCGGTTGACCTCCTCGTTGCGCATCAGCTCGCGTCCGGAGCCCTTCGCAACCACCCGCCCGGTCGAGAGCACATAGGCGCGCGAGCACAGCTCCAGCGCCTCCATCGCCCGCTGCTCCACCAGCACGATGGTCAGCCCGGTCTGTCGATGGACATCGGCGATGCGCTCGAAGATGGTGTCCACCACCGCCGGAGCGAGGCCCATGGAGGGCTCGTCCAGCAGCAGCACCCGCGGCGCGGAGACGAGGCCGCGGGCGATCGCCACCATCTGCTGCTGCCCGCCCGAGAGGGTGCCGGCGAGCTGCTGCGCGCGCTCCCGCAGCACCGGGAACAGGGCGAGGGCCTGCTCGATGTTCTCGGCGCGGCGCGCGCGGTCGGCGAGCGGCATGGCGCCGAGCTCGAGGTTCTCGATCACCGACATGTTGCCGAACACCTGCCGGTACTCGGGCACATGGGCGAGGCCGAGATGCGGACGCCGGCTGGCGGCCACCGGGCCCAGGTCCGTTCCCGCGAGGCGGATCCGCCCGCCGGAGAGCGGCACCACGCCGGAGATGGCCTTCATCAGGGTGGTCTTGCCGGCCCCGTTGGGGCCGATGATGGTGACGAACTCCCCTTCCGCCACGTCGAGAGCGACGTCGGCGAGGGCGATCCGGCCGCCGTAGCGAACGCTAACCCCTTCAAGCGACAGCATCGGGCACCCATTTTTCACCGAGATAGGCCGAGATCACCGCGCGGTCGCGCACCACGTCCTGCGGCGCGCCGTCGGCGATGACCGTGCCGTGGTCCAGCACGACGAAGCGGTCCACCAGCTTCACCATGGCGTGCATGGTGTGCTCGATGATCACGATGGTGAGGCCGTCCTCCCGCAGGGCGCGGATGAGGCCCATGAAGACGCGCACCTCGCCGGTGTCGAGCCCTGCGAAGGGCTCGTCCATCAGCAGCAGCACCGGGCGCGAGGCGAGCGCCCGCGCCACCTCCAGCAGCCGCAGCTCATAGTTGGTGAGCGCCTCGGCCGGGGCCTCCGCGAGGTCGGCGAGCCCGACCCGGCCCAGCGCCTCGCGGGCGCGCTCCGCAGCCTCCTGATCGGTCGCGGTGCCGACGAAGGCGCCGACCACCACGTTCTCCACCAGCGACATGCGGGCGAACACCCGCGCCACCTGGAAGGTGCGCCCCACTCCCCGGGCGCAGATGCGGCTCGGCTTCAGGCCCGACACGTCGCGCCCGCCCAGCCGCACCGCGCCGCTTCCCGGCGTGACGAGGCCGTTGAGCACGTTGAACAGGGTGGTCTTGCCGGCGCCGTTGGGGCCGATGATGCCGAGGATCTCCTGGGTGCGCACGCGGAAGCTCACGTCGGTGAGGGCGCGCACCCCGCCGAAGCTGCGCGAGATGCCCTCCGCCTCCAGCAGCGTCGCCGCATGGGCCGGGAGCTGGAACGGCGCGGTCAGGCGCTCCACCTTGCCGGTCCCGGCGGCCCGCGCCGGACGCTGGGGCCGGGGCATGAAGCGGTCGCGGATGGCCCAGACGATGCCCTGCGGCATCCGCATCATCACCACGATGATGGCGAGGCCGAACACCACGCCCTGGATGCCCGGCAGCCGGCCGCCGAGCTCGGCGTGCAGGATCTCGGACACCGGCACCAGGATCGCCGCGCCGGCCACCGGCCCCCACAGCGTGCCCACGCCGCCGAACATGGTGACGATGAGCGCCTGCGCCGAGGTGGCGAGGCCGAACACGGTCGCTGGCGTCACCACCAGCAGCACCACCGCGTAGAACCCGCCCGCCGCGCCGGCGAGCGCCCCCGACAGGGCGATGGCCTTCAGCTTCCAGCGGAAGCTGTCGATGCCCGCCACCTCGGCGGCGATCTCGTTCTGCTTGATGGCGATGAGCGACATGCCGAAGCGCGAGCGCTCGATGCGCAGCGACACCAGCATGGCCAGCACCAGCAGGCCGAGGCCGATGAGCGCGTTCCACCGCTGGTCGGCGAACTGCATGAAGGCGAGGGCATTCTCCCGCTTCATGGGGAGCGAGACCTCCTGGAATCCCGCCCACTCGAACACGTAGAGCATGGCCAGCGGGTAGGCGAGCATGGCAAGGGCGAAGTAGTGCCCGCGCAGGCGGAAGGTGATGGCGCCGATCACCACCGCGGCGAGGCTGCCGGCAGCGGCCGCCACAGGAATGCCGATCCACGGCGTCACGCCCGCCTTCGCGAACAGCAGCGTCGTGGTGTAGGCGCCGATGCCGAAGAAGGCCGCATGGCCGAACGAGACGAGGCCGCTGTAGCCGGAGAACACGTTCCAGGCGAGCCCGAGCACGGCCCACACCGGCACCAGCGCCAGCATCAGCTGGTAGTACGAATTGGACGTGAGGAAGATCGCCAGCGCATAGGCGACGCCGAGCGCCACGATGCCGGCATAGGCGAGGCGAGGATGCGGGTTGAACATGTCAGGCGCGCTCCACGCTGCGGCCGAAAAGGCCCTGCGGGCGGACCAGCAGGATGAGGAGGAACACGACGAACACCGTGGTGCCCTGCAGCTGCATGGGCAGCACCAGCGTGGACAGCTGCTGCACCAGCCCGATCACCACGCCGCCCCAGAACGAGCCCATGATGGACCCGAGGCCGCCCAGCACCACGCCGGCATACATCACGATGACGAAGTCGAGGCCCACATAGGGCTGGAACGGGTAGTAGCTCGCGACCATCGCGCCGGCGAGCGCGGTGAGGCCGAAGCCGAGGCCGAAGGTGACGCGATGGCAGCGGGCCACGTCCACGCCCATGTAGGTGGCCGCCAGCGGGTTGTCCGCGGCGGCGCGCAGCTTCTTGCCGAGGTCGGTGCGGTGAAGGAGCAGGTAGAGCCCGCCGCTCGCGGCCAGCGCCGCCAGCGCCGCCAGCACCCGCGCCTCGTTGAGGAACACCAGCACGTCGCCGCCGAAGGCATCGAGCACGACCGCCTGCGAGGCGAGCGGCGTCTGCAGCGAGACCGGGGTCGAGCCGAACAGCATCAGCCCGCCGTTGGACAGCACCAGCGAGATGCCGAGCGTCATGATGAGCTGCGTCTGGTGCTTCTCGCTCTCGGTCATGTCCGGCCGGCCCTGGCCGATGCGGCCGAGCAGCAGCCCGTGCATGACCCAGCCGGCGAGGAAGAACACCGGCACGGCGGCCACCGCCGCGAGCAGCAGCGCCGGCAGCGACCCGAGCAGGGAGCCGAACCCGAGGCCGGACAGGATCGCCAGCGCGAAGTACATGCCCAGCATCAGGAAATCGCCCTGGGCGAAGTTGATGAGGCGCATGATTCCGAAGATCAGCCCCAGCGCGACGCACATCAGCCCGTAGGTGGAGCCCACGAGCAGGCCGGTCGCCACCGCCTGCAGCACGGCCTCGAGGCCGGAAGGATAAAAAGACATCGGCAAGGCCCGTTTCGAGCGATCGGGGCGCGGCGGGGGCGGGCCCCGCCGCGTGGCTGTCAGGACTTCGGCCAGAGCGGCGTGCGCACCGCGTCTTCCTTCGGCCAGATGAGGTAGGGCGCGCCGCCCTGCCACTGCACCAGCCCAACCGCGCCACCCAGCCGGCGGCCCTTGTCGTCGAAGGCGAGGCGATCGCCGAGATAGTAGTCGGCGGGGCCGTCGGCACGGTTGGTGGCGCGCAGGGCGGCCATCACCTTCGCGCTGTCGGTGGAGCCCGCCCGCTCAAGCGCATCCTTGATCAGCCAGATGTCGCCATAGGTGCTGATGGTGTCCTGGCCCAGCCAGGGCTCTCCGCTGCGGCGGGTGAGGCCCGGAAGGGCGGCTTCCTGCGCCTTCGAGGGCCAGTTTGGCGCCACCACCACCAGCCCTTCCAGAAGCTCCGGCCCCACCGCCTTGAGGATCTCCGGGCTGGCCAGCTGCACGCCCACGGTGACCGCCGGCAGCTTGCCCTTGCCGAGGCCGAACTCGTTCATCTTGTTCAGCACCAGCTTCGCGTCGGGAAAGCTGGTGGAGTAGAACAGCAGGAAGTCCGGCCGGGTGGCGCGCAGCTTCTGGATCATCGCCGTCGCATCGGTCAGCGGCGGCGTGAAGACATCGTCGGCGACCACGGTGACGCCCAGCTTCTGGAACCCGCCATCGCGCAACGGCGTCACGAACGCCTGCGACGCGGCGGTGCTGTCGGAGATGATGGCGACCTTGGTCGGGCGCCGTCCGGAGGCGGCCTGCGCCATGTCGAGCACCGTGGGCATGGAGTTGAGCGCCAGCTGGCTCGCCACCGGCACGGTCTGGACCACGTAGCGGAAACCGCGGTCGGTGATCTGGTCCGCGTAGGAGAGCGTGAGCCAGGGCAGCTCCGCGCGCTCCGTCACCTCGGTGATGGCGAGGGTGAGCGAGGAGCTCCACGCCCCCGTTCCCGCGACCACGCCGGCGCGGTTGGCCACCAGACGCTGCGCGGCGTTCTTGGCGGTCTCCACCTTGTCGCCCGCGTCCTCGACCACCAGCGAGAGCCTCGCACCGCCCAGCGCCTTGATGCCGCCGGCGGCGTTGATGTCCTCGATGGCGAGCTCGGCGCCCTTGCGCATCAGGTCGCCCTGCCGCGCCATCGGGCCGGAGACGGGCGTGATCAGCGCGACCTTCACGTCTTCCGCCCGGACCGATGCCGGCAGGCCCAGCGAAGCGAGGCCGCAGGCTAGCGTCAAGGCACGTTTGAACTTCTGCATTCCGGCCATGGCGCGAACGCCCTCCCATTATGTTTATTGTTTTGTTTTTGCTTTTCTTTTTGCCATTCGAGGCAATACGCGGGAAAGCATAGGGGAGGCTGGCTATGCACTCCCATAATAATTGACAATCGTAGTATGCGCTGCCGGCATCGAGGCTCGGCCCACACCCCGTCGTGATGCCGGACGGACGCCGCACGCGCAGGTTGGCCACAGCGGGGCCACACTCGGCTTGACTAAAACTTGATAGAATCGATAGAATTAATTCTATCTAATGCCGAGGGGGAAGCTGGCTCCATCCGGAAATCGAGCTGCCGTGATGGCCGAGGCGTTCCGCCCCGGTGGCGGCGGCGTGGATCCGGGCGCCACGCTCACTCCGCAGCCGGGGCACGCAATGACAGATCACCTCATCGACGCCGCCCACCCCAAACCCTTCGCCGCCGGACGCACCGCCCGAAGAACGGCCGGCCAGCCGCTGTTGTGGCCGACGGGCCTGATAGCCGGCCTGTTGTGGCTGGCGGCCGGCGCCTACAGCGGCATCGTCCCCGACGCCGACGACGTGGCGTACACGCGGGAATTCGCGGTCGGCGTCGCCGCCATCGGCTCCTTCCTCATCCTCGCCGCCGTCGCCGGCCCGCTGGCCGGACTAAACCTGAAGGGCCTGCGCCACTGGGGCCCGTGGCTCGCCGTCCTCCCGCTCGGACTGCTGGGGTGGGAGGCGGTGACCGCGAAGCTGGAGCTGCTGCCGCGCCCGTTCTTCGTCGCGCCCCAGGCGCTGCTGGAGGTCTATCTGGACGACTGGCCCAAGCTCGGCCTGAGCACGGTGGCCTCGCTGAAGCTGCTGGCCTGGGGCTATGCCATCGGCGCGGCGGTGGGCGTGACGCTCGGGGTGTCCATCGGCTGGTGGCGCATCGCCGGCTATTGGGCGCATCCGGTGCTGCGCTTCATCGGCCCCCTGCCCGCCACGGCCTGGCTGCCGGTGGCGTTCTTCCTGTTCCCGTCCTCCTGGAGCGCCAGCGTGTTCCTGCTGGCATTGGCCACCGGCTTCCCGGTGACCATCCTCACCTGGTCCGGCATCGCCTCGGTGAACAAGGACTATTACGACATCGCCCGCACGCTCGGCGCCAGCCAGCGCTTCCTGGTGCTGAAGGTGGCCATTCCCGCCGCTTTGCCGCACGTGTTCGTCGGCCTGTTCATGGGGCTCGGCACCTCGTTCGCGGTGCTGGTGGTGGCGGAGATGCTGGGCGTGAAGGCCGGCCTCGGATGGTACCTGCAATGGGCGCAGGGCTGGGCCGCCTACGCCAACATGTATGCCGCGCTGCTGGTGATGGCGCTCATGTGCTCCACCCTCGTCACGCTGCTGTTCCGGCTGCGCGACCGGACCCTCGCCTGGCAGAAGGAGCTGGTGCGGTGGTGAGCGCGGCCCTCTCCTCCCCCTCTCCCTCTCCCGCCACCGCCGCGGACCTCGATCCCGGCATCCGCCTCGACGTGGACGGCGTGAGCCACGCCTTCCAGCTGGAGGGCGCCCCGCTGCCGGTGCTGCGGGACGTGGGCTTCACCGCCCGCCCCGGCGAGTTCGTCGCCCTGCTCGGTCCTTCCGGCTGCGGCAAGTCCACTTTGCTGCGGCTGGTGGCGGGGCTCGACCACGCCACCGCCGGCACCATCACCGCCGACGGGTCCGCGATCACCGACCCCGACCCCTCGCGCATCCTCGTGTTCCAGGACCCGACCCTCTATCCGTGGCGCACGGTGGAGGCCAACGTGTCGCTCGGCCTGGAGGCGCGCGGCCTCCTGAAGGCCCAGCGCCGCCGCGTGGGCGAGGCGCTTTCCCTCGTCGGCCTCTCCGGCTTCGCCAGCGCCTATCCGCGCCAGCTCTCCGGCGGCATGGCCCAGCGCGTCGCCCTCGCCCGGGCGCTGGTGAACGAGCCGCGCCTGCTGCTGCTCGACGAGCCGCTGGGCAAGCTCGACAGCCTCACCCGCATCACCATGCAGGGCGAGATCCTGAAGCTCTGGCAGGACGCGCGCTTCACCGCGCTGCTGGTCACCCACGACGTGGAGGAGGCGCTGTTCCTCGCCGAGCGGGTGATCGTCTTCTCCGAGCGGCCCGCGACCATCAAGGCCGACGTGGCGGTGGACGTGCCCTACCCGCGCCACCGCGGCGACCCGCGGCTCGCGGAGCTGCGCCACCACCTGCTCGGCCTGCTGGGGCTCGACGCCACCTGGTGAGCCGCCCCGCGTCCCCTTTTCCGTCGATCCCGAGGAGTCCTTCCATGACCACGTCCCCCACCCCTGCAGACCCCGACACCCAGACCGGGGCCCCGGCGCCGCAGTCCAGCCGACGGCAGCTGCTGCGCTATGGCCTCGCCGCCGGCGCCGCCACCCTCATCGGCGGCGTCGGCGGGCGCGTGCTCGCGGCGAACCTGATGCAGGCGCCGGCGGCCGTTCCGGTGGATGCCTTCCCGCTCTGCCTCACCGCCGCGGAAGGCGCCGCCCCCACCGGCCCGCTGCGCCCGCTCAAGCTCGCCTGGAACGCCAGCGCCATCTGCACCGCCGCCGCCCCGGTGGCCAAGGAGACCGGCATCTTCGCCCGCCACGGGCTCGACGTGGAGTTCGTGAATTTCGGCAGCTCCACCGAGCAGCTGCTGGAAGCCATCGCCACCGGCAAGGCGGACGCCGGCATCGGCATGGCGCTGCGCTGGCTGAAGCCGCTGGAGCAGGGCTTCGACGTGAAGATCACCGCCGGCGTCCACGGCGGCTGCCTGCGCCTGCTGGGCGACGCCAGCTCGGGCGTGAAGCAGGTCTCCGACCTGAAGGGCAAGACCATCGCGGTCTCCGACCAGGCCTCGCCCGGCAAGAACTTCTTCTCCATCTTCCTCGCCGAGCACGGCATCGACCCGGCGAAGGACGTGGAGTGGCGCCAGTATCCGCTGGAGGCGCTGCCGCTCGCCATCGACAAGGGCGAGGCGCAGGCGCTGGCCGACGCCGATCCGCGCACCTGGATCTGGATCAAGGAAAGCAAGGGCAAGCTGGTGGAGCTCGCCACCAACCTGTCGGAGAAATACGCCGACCGCACCTGCTGCATCATCGGCATCCGCGGCAGCCTCGTGCGTGACGAGCGGCCGGTGGCCACCGCCCTCACCCGCGCGATCCTCGAAGGCGCGCACAAGGCCGGCACCGATCCGGAGCTCGCCGCCCGTGTCTTTGCCGGCTACGGCGGCAAGGGATCGGTGGACGATCTCGTCGCCATGCTGAACAGCCAGGACCACCACCACAGCCCGGTGGGCGCCGACCTGAAGCGGCAGATCGCGGCCTATGCCGAAGAGCTGAAGCTGGTGCAGGTGTTCAAGCCCGGCACCAACACCCAGCGCTTCGCCGAGAAGGTCTATGCGGACGTGCTCTCGGTCTGACGTACGCGCCGCCAGCGCCCGAATGAAAACGGCGGCCGGGACATCCCGGCCGCCGTTCTCTTTTTCCACTGTCGTCTTTTTCCACTGTCGATCGTGCGGCAGCCGCTACTCCGCCGCCGCCGCCGCACGCGCCGGGCGCGTGGCCGGGTGGGCGGGGAAGGGCAGGCCCAGGTTCTCGCGCAGGGTGGTGCCCTCGTATTCGCTGCGGAACAGGCCGCGCTTGCGCAGGATCGGCACCACGCCCTCGATGAAGTCCTCGAGGCCGCCCGGCAGGTGCGGCGCCATGACGTTGAAGCCGTCCGCGCCCTCCCGGGTGAACCGCTCCTCCAGCGCATCGGCCACCTGCTCGGCCGTGCCCACCACCTGCCAGTGGCCGCGCGCGCCGGCGATGGAGAGATAGAGCTGGCGGATGGTGAGATTGTCGCGCCGGGCGGCGTCGATCACCAGCTGCTGGCGGCTCTTGGGGCCGTTGGTCTCCGGCAGGTCGGGCAAGGGGCCGTCGAGGTCGTAGCCCGAAAGGTCACCCACCCCCGCCACCACGGAGAGCAGCTGCAGCCCCACCGCCGGATGGATGAGCGACTGCAACTCCTCGAACTTCTCGCGCGCCTCCGCCTCGGTGCGGCCGATGACCGGGAACACGCCGGGCATGATCTTCACGTGGTCCGGATTGCGCCCGGCATTGGCGGCGCGGGTCTTGATGTCGGCATAGAAGGCGCGCGCCTCGGCGAGGGTGCGATGGGCGCAGAAGATGGCTTCAGCGCTCTCGCCGGCCAGCGCGCGGCCGTCCTCGGAGGCGCCGGCCTGCACCACCACCGGATGGCCCTGCGGCGAGCGGGCCACATTGAGCGGGCCATCGACCTTGAAGTGCGTCCCGCGGTGGTTCAGCAGGTGGAGCTTCTGCGGATCGAAGAAGGTGCCGGAGACGGGGTCGCGGATGAAGGCATCATCCTCCCAGCTGTTCCACAGGCCCTTGACCACCTGAAGGAACTCGCGGGCGCGCTCGTAGCGCTCCGCATGGGGAATGTGCCGGTCGCGGTTGAAGTTGCGGGCCTCCTCCTCGCCGGAGGAGGTGACGAGGTTCCATGCCGCGCGCCCGCCGCTCATCAGGTCGAGGGAGGCGAACTTGCGGGCGACGTGGAACGGCTCGTTGAAGGAGGTGGACGCGGTGCCGATGAGGCCGATGTTGTGCGTCACCACCGAAAGCGCCGACAGGAGGGTGAGCGGCTCGAACCCCACGTTGCGCGAGGTGCGGTGGACCGACTCGAGGTTCGTGTCCCGCACTCCGAGCGAGTCGGACAGGAAGATGGCATCGAACTTGGCGGCCTCGGCGATGCGGGCGAGGCGCAGGAAATGGTCCACCCGCACGTTCGCATTGGCCGGCGCGCGCGGATGGCGCCAGCCGGCGACGTGGTGGCCATCCGTCATCAGGAAGGCGCCGAGCTTGATCTGACGGGACTTCTTCATCTTTCGCCTCCGCGGGCGATCTGTGTGCCAGCTCCGGCGAGGCAGGGTCCGGCGCGGCGTTCGGGTCGGTTGGATGCGCGGTCCGCCGGCCGAACGCGTCGCGACGCGACGCTCCCGATCGGAGGGAGCGGGACTGTCGCGCATTATAACCACTATTTCAATTCATTTTATTGACATTGGATTTACCCTGCGTCAGCATCCCTCCGTCCGGCCGGCACCATCGGTGACAGGCGCGCCGGCCATCCTTCACGGGGAGCTTTCATGTCCTTCATGCGCACTCTGACGCGGGTCATCGCCGGCGGCTTTCTCGTCGCCGCCGCCACCGTGCCGGCGCTGGCCCAGCAGGGTCCGCTGGTCGAGGCCGAATGGCTGGCCAAGAACCTCGAAAACCCGAAGGTGCGGGTGTTCGAGGTCAGCGTGGACCCCGGGCTCTACGAGCGCGGCCACATTCCCGGCGCGGTGAACATCGACTGGCACACCGACCTCGTGGATACGGTGCGCCGCGACATCGTCGGCAAGGACAAGTTCGAGGCCCTGCTGCGCAAGGCCGGCGTCACCCGCGACACCACCATCGTGCTCTATGGCGACAACAACAACTGGTTCGCCGCCTGGGGCGCCTGGGTGTTCAACATCTATGGCCTCGGCGACCAGGTGAAGCTGCTGGATGGCGGCCGCAAGTATTGGGAAAAGCTGGGCCTGCCGCTGGACACCCGCACCCCCGCCTACGCCGCCTCGAACATCAGCCTGACCGGCCCCAACGCCGCCCTGCGTGCCCGCCTGCCGGACGTGCTGGCCGCCGCCGACGGCAAGGCCGGCGCGGTGATCGTCGACATCCGCTCGGCGGATGAATATTCCGGCAAGCTGTTCGCGCCGGAGGGCTCGAAGGAGCTGTCCATCCGCGCCGGCCATGTCCCCGGAGCGAAGAACGTCACCTGGTCCAAGGCGGTGGACCCCGAGACCGGCAAGTTCAAGTCGCGCGAGGACCTGAAGAAGCTCTATGCCGACGCCGGCGTGGACGGCTCGAAGCCGGTCATCGTCTACTGCCGCATCGGCGAACGCTCGAGCCATACGTGGTACGCGCTCTCGCGCATCCTCGGCTACGACGTGAAGAATTACGACGGCTCATGGACCGAGTACGGCAATTCGGTCGGCGTGCCGATCGCCAACCTCTCCGGCACCGTCTGGCAGGGCAGGTAGCACGGCAGGGAGCACCGGCCGCCCCTGGCCGGACGCCGCCGGTCCGGCCGCCCGGGTCGCGCCCGGCAGCCGCGCGGGCGAAGATCGATCGGGCCACGACCGGGCGGGGTTGCGCACGTGCCATGCACGGGCCGCCCCGCCCGGCCGGGTCTCCGCCGAACGCCAGCGCCGTGCCCCTCAACGGCCCCGCCGCTGCCGGCCCACGCCTTCCTGCACCGGATGCCTCCCGCCCCATGACCGTGCCCGCAGCCCCCGCCACGCCCGCGTCCCGGCCGCCTGCCGTTCCGGCCCCCGCGGCCCGCTCGACCCGCGGGCGACGCCCGGCGGCGCTTGTCCTCGCGCTTCTCGTCACGGTGCTGATCGTGGCGGGCGTGCTCCAGCTCTCCGCCGGTGATGCGGCGTCACGCACGCTCGGCCTCTCGCTCGCCCTCGGCGCGGTGTTCGGGGTCACGCTCCAGCGGTCGCGCTTCTGCTTCTTCTGCCACACCCGCGACCTGATCGAGGGCGGCGATCCGCGCGGGGTTCTGGCCATCCTTGCGGCGCTTGCGGTGGGCGTTGCGGGCTACACGCTGGTTGTCGGCGCCTGGCTGCCCGTCCCCGCGCCCGGGCGGCTGCCGCCGGATGCGCACATCGGCCCCGTCAGCCTGGTGCTGGCGGGCGCGGCCTTCGTGTTCGGCCTCGGCATGGCGATTTCCGGATCATGCATCTCGGCCCATCTCTACCGGCTGGGCGAGGGATCGCCCACCGCGCCCTTCGCGCTGGTGGGCACGGCCGGCGGCTTCCTGCTGGGCTTCCTGACCTGGAACAGCCTCTATCTCGCCGTGGTGTCCGAGGCGCCGGTGATCTGGCTGCCGCACCACCTCGGCTATGCCGGCACGCTCGGCCTGTCGCTGGCCGTGCTGGCGGCACTGGCGGCGCTGGCGCTGGCCCTCGCCCGGCCGGGTGCGGGGGCGGCGCGGGGTACGCCCGCGCCGGAGACGCGAAGCCCGCTGCGCGGGGCGCTCCAGGCGGTGTTCGTGGCGCGCTGGCCGGCGCTCGTCGGGGGCGCGCTGGTCGGCTTTCTCTCGGCTGCCAGCTATCTGCGGGTGGGCCCTCTGGGCGTGACGGCGGAGATCGGCAGCCTCGCCCGCAGCGCGGCGGACCACGCCCGGCTGCTGCCGCAGACCCTCTACGGCCTCGACGGCTTCCGCGGCTGCGCCACCGCGGTCAAGACGGCGCTGCTCTCCAGGAACGGCCTGTTCGTGCTCGGCCTCGTGGGGGCGAGCTTCGCGGCGGCGCTGGTTTCCGGCGACTTCGCGCCGCGCCGGCCCCGCGCCGCCGATATCGCCTCGGGCCTCGTGGGCGGGCTTTTAATGGGATGGGGCGGCATGACGGCGCTCGGCTGCACCGTGGGGGTGCTGCTTTCCGGCATTCATACCGGCGCTCTCTCCGGCTGGGTGTTCCTGGCGGCGGCCCTGTGCGGGATGCTGGCCGGACTTCCTCTGCGCCGGCGGATCGCCTGAGGCACCGCCGGGCAGGGCCACCTTCCGATCAGCGCAGGCCGAAGCCGAGAGCGGCGAGGAATTCGGGCATCCGGTCCCGCCCGCTCAGGGCCTCGGCGCCCCGCACGCGGAGGAGCGCGGCCGAGGCCCAGCCGACCTCGGGCAGGTTCTGGCCCTTCTGGAAAGCCTTCAGCGCCGTCTCGTAATGGTCGAATGCGTCCTGCGGCAGGGTCGCGTCATAGCGCTCGCGATGGAGCACGAGCCGCTGGGAGAGGCGCGGCTTCACGTCCGCCGGCCGCTCGGGATCAGGATAGCCGATGGCGAGGCCGAACACGCCCAGCACGTTGGGCGGCAGGCCCAGCAGCTCGGCCACCTCGGTCGGGCGGTTGCGGAAGGCGCCGAGGTAGACCCCGCCGAGGCCGAGGGATTCGAGCGCATTCAGGGCGTTCTGCGCCGCCAGCGCGGCATCGATGATGCCCACCAGCAGCGTCTCCAGGAAGCCGAGCGCATCGGTGGGATGGCCGGCGCGACGGCCCACCTCCTCCAGCCGGTTGAGGTCGGCGAGCCACACCAGCACCAGCGGCGCCTCGATCACATGCTTCTGCCCGCCGGCGATCTCCGCGAGCCGCGCCTTGGTGGCGGGGTTCTCGATGGCGATTACGCTGAAGGTCTGAAGGTTCGACGAGGACGGCGCCGACTGGGCGGCCGCCACCAGCGTCTCAAGCAACCCCTCCGGCAGCGGCCGGCTGGCGAAGGCTCGCACGGTGCGATGGGCGAGGATGCGGGCGATGGTGTCGTTGAGGAGGACGCCGGCAGGCACCTCCTCGGCGCCATAGCGGGCTTCCAGCAGGGCGCGGACGGCGGCGGCGGGGTCTTCGGACGCAATCGGGGCGGAGCGGGCGGCGGAACCAGCGGCTGACATGGGCTCTCCTCAAGGGCGCCGGGCCACGCGCGGCCCGGCGACCGGTTCAGGCGGAAACGGCGAGCGGCGCGGCACCCGTGACGCGGGGTGCGGCAGCGGCCGGCGCGGGACGGCGGAAGGCGGCGGCGGGGTGGCTTCCCGGCAAGGTCGCACCCCGGCCGGGGAACAGCTTCTCGCGCAGCGTACCCTCGGCATAGGCGGTCTTGTAGACCCCGCGATCCTGCAGCTCGGGCACCACGAGGTCCACGAACGCCTCCAGCGTCTCGGGCGAGACCAGGCGGTTCAGGTTGAAGCCGTCCACGTCCGTGTCCTCCACCCAGGAGATGATCTCGTCGGCCACCTCGCCGGGCGAGCCGACGATGAAGGGCGCACGGGCGCCGGTGGCGGAGAGGGTGGCGAGATCCTTGACCTTCAGCGGCTCCTTCGAGCGCAGGGTGAGGTTCTCCAGCGTGGACTGGATGGCATTGCTCTTCACGTAGGAGATGGCCTCCTCCGGATCGAGCGTGGACAGGTCCACCCCGGTCCAGCCGGAGAGCAGCGCGAGCTGGCCGGCGGTGTGGACATATTGCGCATAGTCGGCCAGCCGGTCGAGCGCCTCGGCCCGCGTCGGCGCGACGATGACGGTGGCGCCGGGGAACATGCGGATGTCGTAGGCATCGCGCCCGAAATCCACCGCCGCCTGCCGGATCGCCTTCACCGATTCCGCAAGGATCGGCCGGGTCTGCCCGTTGAGGAAGATGGCCTCGGAATGCTTCGCCGCGAACAGCCGTCCGCGCCCGGAGGTGCCGGCCTGGTACAGCACCGGCGTGCGCTGGGGCGAGGGTTCGGCGAGCTGGATGCCGTCCACCTGGTAGTACGGGCCGTCATGGCGGATGCGATGGACCTTCGCCGGATCGGTGAAGATGCGGCCCGCCCGGTCGCGGCGCACGGCACCGTCCTCCCAGCTGCCTTCCCACAGCTTGTAGAGGGCCTCCAGGAAATCCTCGGCCGCCTCGTAGCGGGCATCATGGGCACGGTTGCCGGCATGGCCCATGCCCTTCGCGCCGCTGTCGAGATAGCCGGTGACCACGTTCCAGCCCACACGCCCGCCGGTGAGATGGTCGAGCGTCGCGAAGCGGCGGGCGAACTGGTAGGGGTGCTCGTAGGTGAGGTTGGCGGTGACGCCGAAGCCGATGTGGCGGGTCGCCTGCGCCATGCTCGGCACCACCAGCGTCGGGTCGATGTCCGGGGTCTGCGCCGCCGAGAGGAGCGCCGCATCCGGCGTGCCGGCATAGACGTCGTACACGCCGAACACGTCGGCGATGAAGATGCCGTCGAACAGCCCGCGCTCGGCGGTCTGCGCCTGCTTCACCCAGTAATCGATCGTGTTGTAGTCCGCCGCGGTGTCGCGCGGGTGGGACCAGAGCCCCGCCCAGGTATGTCCGGGCGAGGCCATGTTGAAGGCGTTGAAGCGGATTTCCTTCGGCCGGCTCATCTTGCTTCGCCTTCAGCTGTACAGCGGGGTGGGCGTGATGGTGCCGTTGAGGGCGTAATTGCCCACCTCGCGCGCCTTGTAGGCCACCGGATCGTGGAGCGTGTGGGTGCGGATGTTCCGCCAGTAGCGGTCGTATCCATGGGCCGAGGCGGTGGCGCGGGCTCCCATCAGCTCGAAGATCTTCGAGGTCACCTCCAGCGCGGTGCGGCTGGAGTGCACCTTGGCCGCATAGATGGCGGCGGCGGCCACGTTGCGCTCGTCCTGGGTGATGGCATTGCCGCGCGCGGCGGCCGCCTCGAACCGCTGGCCGGCCACGTCGGCGAGCGCGGTGGAGGCGCGCAGCTCCACGTCGAGAATGCCGTAATGTTCCAGGATGTAAGGGTCGAGGCTCGCCTTCTCCACGCCCGAGGTCTGCCACGGCCGGGAGACTTCGCGGATGTAGCGGTTCGCCTCGGCCAGCGCGCCCTCGGCGGTGCCGATGTAGAAATTCACGATCAGCAGCTGGTGGAACGGCACCACGAGGCTGGTGCGGGGCGGCGGCGGGGCGGCGGGATTGCCGAGGATCTCGTCGCGGCCCACCTTCACGTCGGCGAACGTGATGGTGCCGCTCTCCGACAGGCGCTGGCCGAACGCATCCCAGTCGTTGCCGTGGGTCACGCCCTCCCGGTCGCCCGGCACCACCAGCACGGCAAAGCCGTCGCCGAGCTGCGCGCGCAGCGTGATGCGGTCCGCCAGCACGGCGTTGGAGGCGAAGGTCTTGCGCCCCGACAGGCGAAAGCCCTCGCCGTCCGGGGCAAGGCGCGATTCCGGATCGCGCGGGTTGGAGGCGCCGCCCCAGAACCAGCGGCCCGCCACGGCCGCGCGCGTCAGCGCCACCGCCTGCTCGGTGCCGGCGCGCCAGAGCGCGTTGGTGAGGTGCAGGTAGTGATAGGCCAGCAGCTGGGCGATGGAGGCATCCGCCCGGCCGATGATCCGCACGGCGAGGAGCGCATCGGTGAAGCTCCCCCCGCCCCCGCCGAGCGCGGCCGGATAGAGCAGCTCGAGCAGCCCCGCATCGCGCAGCAGGGCGAGCTCCCGGCGGGGCGAGGCGCCGGCATGGTCGCGGGCGGCCGCGTCGGGCAGCAGCGCCGCGGCGACGGTCTCGGCGCGGGCCACCCAGTCGGGAGAGGCGGAAGGACGCGCGTCGGCGCGCGCCAGAGCGGAGGATCGGGTCATGGCAGGTCTCGCGGAATTCCGGACGTCGGCGCGCGTGTTCAGAAGGCGGGCTGGATGGTGCCCTTGAAGCGGGCGTTGACGAAGTCCTTCACCGGCTGCGAGCGGTAGACCTCGATGAACTTGGCGATGCGCGGATCATCCTTGCGATCCTCGCGCGCGGCGAAGACGAGGGTGAAATAGGGCTTCGATTCCTCGATGCTGGTCTCGGCGATCAGCGCCTTGTTCAGTTCGAGACCGGCGAGAAAGGCATAGTTGGACGAGACGAACGCCGCCGCCACGTCGTCGAGCGAGCGCGGCAGCTGGGCGGCGTCGATCTCCACGATCTGCAGCTTCTTCGGGTTCTCGGCCACGTCCAGCACGGTGGCGTAGAGGCCGGTGCCGGGCTTCAGCTTGATGAGGCCGGCCTTCTGGAACAGCAGCAGCGCGCGCCCGCCGTTGGTGGGATCGTTGGGAATGGCGATCTTCGCGCCGGCCGGGATGTCGGCCGCGCTGGTGTAGGTCTTGGAATAGATGCCCGCCGGCACCAGCAGGGATTCGTCCAAGGCGGTCAGGCGATAGCCCCGCGTCTTGATCTGGTTGGCGAGATAGGGGCGGTTCTGGAAATTGTTGAGGTCGATGTCGCCCGCCTGCAGGGCGGCGTTCGGCTGGTTCCAGTCGGTGAACTCGATGATCTCCGCCTTCACGCCCTGCTTCTCGGAGAGGCGCGCCGCCTCGCGCAGCACGTCGCCATAGGGGCCGGCGGAGACGCCGATCTTCAGCGGCTTGTCGGCGGCGGGCGCCTGGGCGACGGCGGGCACGGCGGCCAGGATCGCGAGGCCCGAGAGAGCGGCAGCGAAGATGCGGGCGGAGAGGTGGCGGCGGGAAATGGGGGTCATGGCGTCCATCGGATGTTCAGGGGATCGATCGTGCGAAGCCGGCGGGCGGCCTCAGGCGGCGGGGAAGGCGCCCTCGAAGGCGGTCTCGGAGAGCGGGCGGCGGCCGTTGGGGGTCTCGCCGGCGTGGAAGTTCTCCGGCAGCAGGCTCTTGTCGCCGCGCCGGCCCACCGCGATGGCGATCTCCACCGCGTAGTCGTCCGGCACCGAGAGCTCGGCCCGCGCCCGCTCGGGATCGAACCCGCCGATGCCGTGGGCATGCCAGCCGAGGCGCGAGGCCTGGAGCGCGAGGTTGGCCCAGGCCGCCCCGGTATCGAACGAATGGCTGCGCGCGGCGATCACCTCGGTCGAGCCGGGCCGCACGAAGCTCTTCGCCGACAAGGCGATGATGAGCACCGCGGCGTTCTTCGCCCATTGCTGGTTGAACGGGTTGAGCAGGCCGAGGAACGTCTCGAACTCAGGCGTCCCGCGCCGGGCATAAAGGAAGCGCCAGGGCTGGGAATTGTAGCTGGAGGGCGCCCAGCGGGCCGCCTCGAACAGGGAATTCAGCTCGGCCGGGGCGATCTCCTCGCCGGTGAAGGCGCGCGGCGACCAGCGCTCGAGGAAGAAGGGTTCGACCGGATGCTCGGCCTGGCGGGGATTGACGGCAATGGTCACGGCGCGAAAGTCCTCATGCAATGGGTCGGTGCGGGAAAGGAAGGTCCCGGCCCCACCCCCGAGCGACCAGGGAAGGGGCCGGGCCACGGCCACGCTGCGGGGGAGCCGCGCGGTCGCGATCGGGGCGCGGCTCAGGCGGTGGCGCGGGCCGGCGTCGCGTAGAGGCTGTCGGGGCGCGGCAGGCCGTAGTGCTCGCGCAGGGTCCGGCCGGTGTAGTCGTGGCGGAACAGCCCGCGCTTGCGCAGGATCGGCACCACCTCGGAGGCGAACAGGTCGAAGCCGCCGCGGAACCACGGCGGCATCACGTTGAAGCCATCGGCCGCGCCGTTCTCGAACCACAGCTGGATCTCGTCGGCGATGCGGTCGGGCGTGCCGACGATCACATAATGGCCGCGCGCGCCGGCCAGCCGGTCGATGAGCTGGCGCAGCGTCGGCTTCTCGCGTCGCACGATGTCCACCACCAGCTGGAAGCGGCTCGCCACCTGCTTCGACGGCGCAGCATCGGCGAAGGCATCGAGCGCCACCTCGGCGTTGAGCGGGTGGCCGGTGAAGTCCACGCCGGTGATCTGCTTGAGCTGGGTGAGGGAATAGGCCGGCTGGATGAGGTCGTTCAGTTCCTCGTACAGGCGCTGGGCCTCGGCCGAGCTGGTGCCGATGTAGGGGCTGATGCCGGGCAGGATCTTCACGTGGTCCGGATTGCGGCCCAGCTGTTCGGCCTGCCGCTTGATGTCCGCATAGAAGCGCTGCGCGCTCTCCAGCGTCTGGTGGGCGGTGAAGATGGCCTCGGCATAACGGGCGGCGAACGAGCGCCCGTCGTCGGAGGAGCCGGCCTGCACGTACACCGGCCGGCCCTGCGGACTGCGCGGGGTGTTCAGCGCGCCCTTCACCCGGAAGTGCCGGCCCACGTGCTCGATGGGGTGGATCTTGGCGTCATCGGCGAACACGCCGGAGGCCGCGTCGGCCACCAGCGCGTCATCCTCCCAGCTGTCCCAGAGCTTGGAGACCACGTCCACGAACTCGGCGGCGCGGGCGTAGCGATCGGCATGGCTCGGCGTCTCGGCGAGGCCGAAATTGGAGGAGGCCTGCGGCACGGCGGTGGTGACGATGTTCCAGCCCGCGCGGCCGCCCGACAGGTGATCGAGCGAGGCATAGAGCCGGGCGAGATTGTACGGCTCGTAATAGGTGGTGGAGGCGGTGCCGATGAGGCCGATGCGGCTCGTCACCGCCGCGATGGCCGAGAGCCAGGTCAGCGGCTCGATGCGGAAGCGCGAGGCGTAGCGGATGTTGTCCACCTGCGCCGGCCCGTCGGCGAAGAACACCGCGTCGAGCTTGGCCGCCTCCGCCGAGCGGGCGAGGTCCTGGTAGAAGCCGATGTCGAGCAGCCGGTCCGGCGTCGATCCGGGATAGCGCCAGCCGGCCTCGTGATGGCCGCCCGGATAGATGAACAGGTTGAGCACGAGCTGCCGGCCGGAACCGGGCTGCGGGCTGGCCGAAGAGGCGGCGGAAGACGCGATAGCCATGGGATCTCTCCTTTGATCTCTCAAGGCGCGTGACGGGGCAGAACGTGCAGTGGGCCGGGATCAGCCGGCGAAGTCGGCGACGGGTCGGCGGACGCGGCCCGGCCGCGCCGGACATAGGCCGCCCGCGCGCCGGAACGGCCCGGATGGACCGCAGATCTCCTCGCGTTCCCAATGGCTTGCGCGCGCAGGCGGCTGCGGCATGTCCGGTTCCCGTTCGACTGGTTCGAGACCCACGATAGGCCGGCAGCGCATTTCGTCAATTGATTTTATATAAAATCGATGCACTAAGTAGATTATTGAGTGGCGCCGCGCGCATCGGCCATCGGCTCCACCCCCGCATCCCCAAAAGAACCCGCCAGGAGGCCCCCATGAGCACCGCCGCCACCGCCGCCCGCGCCGTCGCGGAGGCCCCGCCCCGCCACATCGCGGTGCATCCGCTCACCGGCCATATCGGCGCGGAGATCGAGGGGCCGGACCTCTCGCGCCCCCTCGCCGCCGAGGTGGTGGACGAGATCCGCGCGGCGCTCTCGCGCTGGAAGGTGGTGTTCTTCCGCGACCAGCCGCTGACCCATGAGCAGCACGTGGCGCTGGCGAGCGCGTTCGGCGCACCCACCATCGGGCACCCGGTGTTCGGCTTCGTGGAGGGCTATCCGCAGGTCTATTCCGTCGCCCGCAACCGCTTCGCCACGCGCCACACCGGCGAGCCGCTGATCCGCCCGTGGACCGGCTGGCATACGGACGTGACCGCCGCCGTGAACCCTCCGGCCGCCTCGATCCTGCGCGGCGACGTCATCCCGCCCTACGGCGGCGACACCTTCTGGACCAACCTCGCCGTGGCCTATGAGGCGCTGTCCCCGACGCTGCGGGGGTTCGTCGACACCCTGCGCGGGGTCCACGCCTTCTCCGCGCCCGAGGGGCAGATCGGCACCGAATCGTTCCGCGCGCAGAACGTCCGCCGGCCGCTGGTGAGCGAGCATCCGCTGGTGCGCGTCATCCCGGAAACCGGCGAGCGGGTGCTGTTCGTCAGCCCGTCCTTCCTGAAAAGCATCACCGGCCTCTCCCCGCGCGAGAGCCAGCAGATCCTGGAACTGCTGTTCGAGCACATCACCCGGCCGGAATTCACCGTGCGCTTCCGCTGGCAGCCCGGCTCCATCGCCTTCTGGGACAACCGGACCACCGCCCACCTCGCCCCGCGCGACATCTACGCCCTCGACTTCGACCGCCAGCTCTACCGCATCACGCTGAAGGGCGACGTTCCGGTGGGCGTGGACGGGCGGCCCTCCGCCGCCATCGAGGGCGAGCCGCTCGACGCCTTCTCCGCCGGCACCGCCTGAGCGCGCCGGCGCTTCCGCCGTCTCTCCCCCTGCGGGCCGGTGTCGCTCCGGCGCCGGCCCGACTTTTTATCCGGAACATGCCCATGAGCCAGCCCGCGCGCCGCGACCTCCTCATTCTCATCGCTCCCGGCTTCGAGGACCCGGCCCATCCCGGCCGCCGCTTCTTCTGCCCGGACTGCAACCAGGTGGAGGGCGTGCTGGCGTCCGACCCGTCGCTTGCCGCAAAGGTCGAGGTGCGGCGCGTGCCCTTCCCCCGGCCGCGCGCCGAGGTGGTGGCCCTGCTGGGCGCGGAGAATCAGAGCCTTCCGGTGCTCATCCTCGGCGATGCCCTGCCGCCGCCGGCCGACGCGCGGACCCATGGCCCCCTCGCCTTCGTCACCGATACCCGTCGCATCCTGGAGCTGCTGGCCGAGCGTCACGGGAGCCCGCATCCCCATTGAAGGATCGGGATTTTCGGCGCTCGACGGAGGGCGCCTCGCTCATTTTTCTATTAATTTTATCGACAAACTCTATTTTGATCGTAGAGTGATCCGCACGACATTCCGGGGCGCCCTTGCCGCCCTGCGGGAGACCCGCTCCATGGGCGCGCGCCAGCTTCATCTGAACGTCAACACGCTGAACTCGGGCTTCTACAATTCGGCCTGGCGCGCCCCCTCGGCCGATCCGCGCGCCTTCGCCGACGTGGCGCATTACGTGCGCGTGGCGCAGATCGCCGAGCGCGGCACCTTCGACGCCATCTTCCTCGCCGACGTGCCCGCCTTCGCCGATCGGCCGGACCTGCGGCCGTTCCAGGCGCTGGAACCGACCATCGTGCTGGCCCACGTGGCGGCTGCCACCGCGCACATCGGGCTGATCGGCACCGCCTCCACTACCTATAACGACCCCTACAATCTCGCCCGCCGCTTTGCCTCCCTCGACCTCGCCAGCAACGGCCGGGTGGGCTGGAACATCGTCACGACGGCCGACGCCAACGTCTCGCGCAACTTCGGCTTCGACGACGTGGAGGCCCACGCCCAGCGCTACGAGCGCGCCGCCGAGTTCGCGGACGTGGTGACCGCCTTGTGGGACAGCTGGGAGGACGACGCCTTCGTCGGCGACAAGGCGTCCGGCCGCTTCATCGACACCGCCAGGGTGCACCCCATCGACCATCGCGGCCGCTTCTACAGCGTGCGCGGGCCGCTCAACGTGCCCCGCTCGCCGCAGGGCCGGCCGGTGCTGGTGCAGGCCGGCGGATCGGCAGACGGACAGCGCCTCGCCGCCCGCACCGCGGAAGCCATCTTCAGCGTCGCCCACACGCTGGAGGAGGCCCTCGCCTTCGCCGGCGCGATCCGCGCGCAGGCACGGGCCTTCGGCCGCAGCGGCGACGACATCGTCATCCTGCCCGGCCTCGCCACCATCATCGGCTCCACCGAGCCGGAGGCCCGCCGCCGCGAGGAGGAGCTGTGGGCGCTCAGCCCGGGAGACTACGGACTGCGGCGCGTCGCCGGCATCCTCAAGGTGGACCCGGCGAGCCTCGATCTCGACGGCCCCCTGCCCGCCGTCCCCCGGCCGGCGGACGGAATGCAGACCTTCTTCGACGCCCTCGTCTCGGAGGCCCGCCGCGACAACCTCACGGTCCGCCAGCTGATCCGCAGGTTCGGCGGCTCCACCGGCCACCGCGTCATCGTCGGCACGCCGAAGGCGATCGCGGACGATATCGAGACCTGGTTCCGCGCCGGCGCGGTGGATGGCTTCAACCTCATGCCGGACGTGCTCCCCGAGGGGTTGGAAGTATTCGTGGACGAGGTGGTGCCGCTGCTGCGCCAGCGCGGCATCTTCCGCACCGCCTATGCCGGCCGCACCCTGCGCGACCATTTCGGCCTCGCCCGGCCCCCGAGCCGCTTCGCGGCCGCCCCCGCCCCCGCGGCGCGCGCCGCCGGCGCCTGATCCCTCCTTCATTTCCGCCGAGGACACATCCGCACATGAGCCAGATCGAAGACGCCTGGGGCGCCGGCCCCTCCGACCGCTACGAGGAGCTCGCCAGCCGCTTCCGGCCCATCTTCCGCCAGATCCGCGAGAGCGCCGTGGAGCGCGAGCAGACCCATCGCCTGCCGCGCGAGGAGATCGCCGCGCTCAAGGAGGCCGGCTTCACCACCCTGCGCCTGCCGGAAGCCGAGGGCGGGTTCGGCGCCACCCTGCCGGAGCTGTTCAACCTGCTGATCGAGCTCGCCGAGGCGGACCCGAACGTCACCAACGCCCTGCGCGCCCATTTCGGCTTCTCCGAGGAGGTGCTGAACTCGCCGTTCAAGGACTATCGCGACGCCTGGGTGAAGCGCATCGCCGCGAAGCAGACCTCCGGCAGCGGCTTCTCCGAGGCCGAGGGCAACAGCGTGGGCCATTTCTCCACCCGACTGGTGCGGGACGGCGGGAATTGGCGCCTCGACGGCGAGAAATTCTACACCACCGGCTCGCTCTTCGCCGACTGGATCAATCTCGGCGCCGATGACGAGGACGGCAACTTCATCCTCGCCCAGGTGCCCACCAACGCGCCCGGCGTGACCATCCTCGACGACTGGGACGGCTTCGGCCAGCAGCTCACCGCCTCCGGCACCGCGAAGTTCTCGAACGTCACGCTCACCGACGATCTCATCAATCCGCAGCGCAAGCGCTTCCGCTATTCGGTCGCCTTCTACCAGCTGGTGCATCTGGCCACCCTCGCCGGCATCGGCCGGGCGGCGGCGGGGGATGTGGCGCGGCTGGTCGGCGCGCGGCGGCGCGTGTTCAGCCACGGCAATGCCGATCGCGCCGGCGCCGATCCGCAGATCCTGCAGGTGGTGGGCAAGGTGCGGGCCAATGCCTATGGCGCGGGCGCCACCGTGCTGAAGGCGGCGGAGGCGCTGCAGCGCGTCTACGAGACCCGCGCGACGGAAGGCACGGACGGGCAGGACATCTTCGTCGCCGTCGCGGACCTGGAGGTGAACCAGGGCGTGACCGTCGTCACCTCCCTGATCCTCGACGCCACCACCACCCTGTTCGATGCGCTCGGCGCCTCGGCGGCCAAGCGCGGCATTGGCCTCGACCGCCACTGGCGCAACGCGCGGACCCTCTCCTCCCACAATCCGCGCATCTACCGCGAGCGCATCGTCGGCGACTTCGCGGTCAACGGCACCTGGCCGCCCGGCCCCTATCGCGTGGGCGACGGCGCCCCCGCCCGCGCCGACAGCTGAGCCCATCCGTCTCACCGAGAGCCTGCCATGACCACCCCCGCTCCAGCCGCGTCCCTTCGACCCGACACCGACGCCCTCGCCCGCCTCGCCGCCGATGTGGCGCGCGATCTTGCCCGCATCGGCGAGACCGGCGCGGACTGGGTGCCGCCGCCGGAGGGCATCGACCACAATGTGGTCGTGGTGGGTGCGGGGCAGAGCGGGCTGTCCGCCGCGCTCGGCCTGCGCCGCGCCGGCATCGGCCGCGTGAGCGTGGTGGAGGCCGCGCCCGCCGGGGCGGAGGGCAACTGGCGCGGGCCGGCGCGGATGAACGTGCTGCGCACCCCGAAGGTGCCGCCCGGCCCCGAGCTCGGCCTGCCCAGCCTCTCCTTCCAGGCCTGGTACGAAGCGGCCTACGGCATCGACGCCTACGCGGCGCTCGGCGCCATCCCGCGCGAGACCTGGGCGGACTACGTGGACTGGTTCCGCATCGCCGCCGTCATCGAGGTGCGCAACGGCGTCACCCTCGAGCGGGTGGAGCCGCAGACGGGGGCGCTGCGGCTCCACCTCGTGGCGGGCGGCCGCCGCTTCACCGAGACCACCCGCAAGCTGGTGCTGGCCACCGGCATCGCCGGAGCGGGCGGGCCCTTCATTCCCGACCTGGTGCTGAGGAACCTGCCGGCACGGCTTTATGCCCACACCCATGCGTTCGATCCCGCCGCGCTGAAGGGGCGCCGGGTCGCTGTGGTGGGCGGCGCGGCCTCCGCCTTCGATGCCGCCGGCGCGCTGCTGGAGGCGGGCGCCGCGGAGGTGCACCTCCTCGCCCGCGGCGACGACCTCGCCCGCGGCTCACCCATGAAGCCCTTCTCCCATTTCGGCGCATGGGAGCATTTCCATGCCCTGCCGGACGCGGACCGCTGGGCGGTGATGCGCCATTTCCGTCGCCGCGCCTCCTTCCCGCCGGTCCCGGCGGTGACGCGGGCGACGGCCCACCCCAACTTCCGCCTCCACCTCGACGCCGCCCTCGTGCAAGCCGAGGCGGCGGGCGCGGGCGCGCGCCTCACGCTGCGCTCGGGCGCGGTGGTCGATGCGGATTTCGTGGTGCTCGGCACCGGCTATCGCGCCGATGCCCGCGCCTTCCTGCCCTTCGCCGGTTTCGCCGATGCCATCGCCCGCTGGTCGGACCGGGTGGCGACGGCGGGCACCGAGGAGGAGGCGCTCGCCGCCGCGCCCTATCTCGGCCCCGGCTTCGAGCTGGTGGAGACCCGGCCCGGCGCCGCGCCGTTCCTGAAGGACATTCATTTCCTCGCGTTCTCGGCCATGACCAGCACCGGCCGGCCGGTGGGGGACATCGCGAGCCTGCGCCACAACATCCCGCGCGCGGTATCGGCCATCGGCCGCGACCTGTTCGTGAAGGACCGGGCGGAGCACCTCGCCCGCTTCCTCGCCCCGGTGGGAACCACCGACCTGCCGCGCGAGGCCTATGCCGCGGCGATCGCCGCGGCCGCCCCAGTCGCTGCCGAATAGCCGGACCGGACGCCCGCACACAGCCCGATACAGGAGGACACCCCTTGGCCCAGAGCCTGACGGCCCCGAGCCCCCCGCGCGGGGATGACGCGCCCGCCCCGGCGTCTCATCCCCCCGCCGCCGCGATCCAGCTGGTGGACCTGAGCCGTGCCCCCGGCACAGGTGCCGGCCGCTCCCGCCTCGCCTCCGGCTCGCGTCTGCTGTCGCGGGCGCTGGTGCCGGCGCTGGTGCTCGGCGTGTGGCAGGCCAGCTCGCATTTCGGCCTCGTCTCGCCGGAGGTGCTGCCCGCCCCCACCGACATCGCCGCCGCCTATGCCGAGCTGATCCGCACCGGAGAGCTGCAGGCGGCCATTCCCGCCTCGCTCGCCCGCGCGCTCACGGGCCTTGCGCTCGGCGCCCTGACGGGGCTGCTGCTCGGCCTGTTCGCGGGCCTGTGGCGGGTGGGCGAGGAATTGTTCGACGCCCCGCTGCAGATGCTGCGGACCATTCCCTTCATCGCCATGATCCCGCTGTTCATCATCTGGTTCGGCATCGGCGAGCAGGCGAAGATCGCGCTGATCTTCGGCGCCACCATCTTCCCGGTCTATCTGAATACTTACGCCGGCGTGCGCGGCGTGGACCAGAAGCTGATCGAGGCCGCGCGCGTGCTCGGCCTGTCGCACCGGCTGATTGCCACGCGCGTCATCATTCCCACCGCCCTGCCCTCGATCCTTGTGGGGCTGCGCTACGCGGCGGGCGTCTCGCTGCTGGCGCTGGTGGCGGCGGAGCAGATCAACGCGCGCACCGGCATCGGCTTCATCCTCATCAGCGCCAACCAGAACCAGCGCACGGACATCATCATCGCCGGCATCATCGTCTACGCGGTGCTGGGCATCCTCATCGACCTGATCATGCGCGTGGTGGAACGCCTCGCCCTGCCCTGGAGGCCCAGCCTTGTCCTTGCATAGCCCGTCCCCCCTCGCCGCCGCGGCCCTTCCGGCGGTGCTGCCGCCCGCGCTCGATCCGGCCTCGGAGCCCCGCGCGCTCCAGCCCCACGCGGTGCGCCTTGCCGGCGTGCGCCGGGTGTTCAACGGCCGCCCGGTGCTGGACGGCATCGATCTCGACGTGCGGCGTGGCGAGTTCGTCTCCCTGCTCGGCCCGTCCGGCACCGGCAAGACCACGCTGCTGCGCATCCTCGCCGGCCTCGACACCGCCGATGGCGGGCGCGTGGAGGTGGCGAGCGCGCGCTCTGTGGTGTTCCAGGAGCCGCGCCTCGTGCTCGCCAAGCGGGTCTGGCAGAACGTGGTTCTCGGCCATTCCCAGACCGCCGCCAGCCGCCGCCTCGCGGCCGCCGCGCTGGAGGAGGTGGGCCTCGGCCGCCATGCGGACGCCTGGCCCAAGACCCTCTCCGGCGGCGAGGCGCAGCGGGTGGCGCTGGCCCGGGCGCTGGCCCGCGAACCGCAGCTCCTGCTGCTGGACGAGCCGTTCGCCGCGCTCGACGCGCTCACGCGCATCCGCATGCATGCGCTGGTGGCCCAGCTCTGGCGCCGGCACCTGCCCGCCGTGGTGCTGGTGACCCATGACGTGGACGAGGCGGTGCTCATGTCGGACCGCGTCATCGTCCTCTCCGGCGGGAACGTGACGTTCGACACCCGCGTCGACCTGCCCCGCCCGCGCCAGCGCGGCGATGCCGGCTTCACCGCCCTGCGCGCCCGGCTGCTGGCCGAGCTCGGCGTCGCCGCGCCCGACGCCGCCGGCCACGCCTGACCCCTTCCCCGAACATCCGGAGCCACCATGACCGCCCGTCCGAAGACCACCCGCCGCCGTGTGCTCGCCGCCGCGGCCGCCCTCGCCGCGGCCGCCCTCGCCGGTCCCGCCGCCGCGCAGGAGCGGGTCAAGCTGCTCATCGGCTACCAGGACCTCACGGTGCCCTCGACCGTCACCGCCTCCAAGGTGCTGGAAGGCGCGCCCTATGACGTGGAATGGGTGATCCTGCCCGGCCCGGCGGCGCAGCTGTCCGCGCTCTATTCCAAGAACATCGATGTCGGGCACATGGGCGACACCTCGCTCATCATCGAGCAGGGCAAGGCGAAGGAGGAATGGCCGGCCGACAATCCGCCGCTCCAGATCATCGCCGGCTGGCGCGCCACCGACGCCAAGTATCCCCCCATCGTCACCGTGGTGCGGACCGACGCGAAGATCGACACCCTCGCCGACCTGCGCGGCAAGAAGTGGGCCTACAATTTCGGCGGCTTCAACTACCTGCAGTACGTGCTCACCGGCCTCAAGGCGGGGCTGACGCCGAAGGACTACGAGCCGGTGCAGCTGGGCGACCAGAACGCCACCGCCGCCGCCTTCAACTCCGGGCGGGTCGAGGCCTATTCCGGCTCCATCGCGCCGGTGGGCGAGTCCATCGAGAAGGGCGTCGCCCGGGTGCTGGTGAACAGCGACCAGCTGGACATTCCCGCGCTCAACGTCTTCACCGCGCGCGGCGAGGTGCTGAAAGACCCGAGGAAGCGCGCGGCGCTCGCCGACTTCCTCTCCCGCGTGCGCACCCACTGGACTTGGTACGCCGACAATCTCGACACGGTGGAGAAGCTCTACGAGGAGAAGGTGAAGCAGACGCCGGCCCGCGCCAAGCTGACCACGCTCTACCAGAAGGCCACGTTCCGCCCCCTCGACGACGCGCTTGTGCAGCGGGAGCAGAAGATCGCCGACGTGCTGTTCGAGGCCGGCGCCATTCCCCGCAAGATCGACGTGAACGTCGAGTTCTACCGCGGCTTCAACGCCGCCACCGTCGGCAACAACTGACGCGCCGGACGAGGAAGCAGAACGATGACACACAGCCTCACCCCCCTCGGCCGCCGCGCCACGCGCCGTACCGTCCTCACCCTCGCGGCGGCGATCGCGACGGCGCTCGCGGGCCTGTCCGCCCCGTCCGCCCGCGCGGCCGAGCCCAGCCTGAAAGTGGGCTATCAGGACACCACCCTGCCGGCGCTCGCCCAGGCCTCCGGCGTGTTCGACGATGCGCCCTATCAGCTGGAATGGGTGGTGCTGCCCGGGCCGGCGGCGCAGCTCTCGGCGGCCTATTCGAAGGCCATCGACCTCGCCCATCTCGGTGACACCTCGTTGATCGTCGAGCAGGCGAAGGCGCCGGAGGCCTGGACGAAGCAGCCGCCGCTGCAGATCATCGTCGGCTGGCGCAATCTCGACGCGCGCTATCCCCGCATCGTCACCGCCGTGCGCACCCGCACCGGCGCCACCACGCCGCAGCAGCTGAAGGGCCTCAAATGGGGCTTCAACTTCGGCGGTCTGAACTATGCGCAATACCTGCTGGCCCGCAAGAAGGCTGGCCTGTCCAGCGCCGACATCGAGCCGGTGCAGTTCGGCGACGGCAACGCCGCCGCCACCGCCTTCAACGCCGACCATGTGGACGTCTATTCCGGCATCGGCGCGCTGGTGGCGGAGGCGGTGGAGAAGGGACAGGCGCGCATCGTCCTCACCAGCGATGACCTGGACGTGCCGGGCCTCGGCGTGTTCGCGGCGCGGGGCGATGCCATCGCCGATCCCGCCCGTCGCGCCGTGCTGGCCGATTTCGCGGCCCGCCTCGGCCGTTACTTCGACTGGTACGCCAACAACCTGGACACGGTGGAGCGGATCTACATCGACAAGGTGAAGCAGAGCGCCACCCGGGCCCGCTACTATGTGGAATTCGGCAAGGCGCGGCTTCGGCCCATCGACGCCGACCTGATCGCCCGCGAGCAGCGCATCGCCGACGCGCTGCTGGAAGCCGGCGCCATCCCCCGCGCGGTGGACGTGACGCCGGAGTTCAACACCACCTTCAACGCCGCCGTGAACTGAGCGCCCCGCGCCGCGGCCAGCCACGAGCCTTGTCATGAACGTGCCGTTCAAGCCCTCCGCCTCCGCAGCCTCGACAGGCCCGGAGGCGGGCGTCACCGCAGCCGTGGTCGCAGCCACCCGCGCGATCTCCTACGACGACCTGCCGTCCGGCGTCGTCGCCGCCACCAAGCGGGTGCTGCTCGACACCCTCGCGGTGGCCTGGGCGGCGGGGGAGGCGGCGGGCGTGAACGCGGCACGGGCCCTGGCCCTGCGCGGCGCCCCCGGCCATGCCACCCTGTGGGGCCACCGCGGCACCCGGCGCGAGCCCTCGGCCGCCGCCTTCTTCAACGGCACGCTGGCGGCGGCGCTCGACTTCGACAGCCTCGCCGGCCAGATCCACGCCGACATCATCACCGCGCCCGCCGCCCTCGCGGTGGCGGAGCAGCAACGCCGCAACGGACGCGAGCTGATCGCGGCGCTGGCGCTGGGCAACGAGCTGGCCATCCGGCTCGCCGGCGCCATGTTCACCAACAAGGGCTTCTTCCACACCTCCATCGCCGGCATCTTCGGCGCGGCGCTGGCCTCGGCGCGGCTGCGGGGGCTCGATGCCGGGCGCACCCACAATGCCCTGGGCATCGCCCTGTGCCAGGCCGGCGGCACCCAGCAGAGCCATGTGGAGCAGCGCCTCACCAAGCGCCTGCAATCGGCCTTCGCCGCGCGCGACGGGGTCATCTCCGCCGATCTCGCCGCCCTCGGCGTCACCGGGCCGCGCGCCGCCTTCGAAGGCCCGTTCGCCCTGTTCGCCTTGTTCGAGGAGGGCACGGCGGACACGGTGCTCGCCGATTTCGGCCGGCGCTTCCTTTTGGAGGAGACCAGCCTCAAGCGCTTTCCCGCCTGCGGCTGCAGCCATGCGGCGCTGCAGGCGACGCTTGATCTCGTCCGGCGCCACGGCATCGGCGCCGACGACGTGAAGCGGGGCGAGATCGTCATCACGCCCTACATGCACCGCCTCGTTGGCGGAGCCTTCGCGCCGGAGGCCAACCCGCAGGTGGCGGGCCAGTTCAACGTCCGCTACGGCGTCGCCGCCATCCTGCTGCGGGGCGGCTTCGGGCTCGCGGACATCGAGCCGGAAGCAGTGCTCGACCCCGCCATCCGCCCGCTGGTGGAGCGGCTCGACGTGCGCGTGGACGGGAGCCGCGAGGGCACGTTCGCCCCCGCCGACGTCACCATCGAGACCCATGACGGACGCAGCCTCCACACCCGCTTCGATGCGCTGCCCGGCAGCCGTGAGGCGCCGCTGGCGGAGGAGGAGGCCTATGCCAAGCTCATCGCCGCCTTCACCTACGGCCCGAGCGCCCTCACCGAGGCCCAGGCGGAAGCGCTGATCCAGCGCGTCCACCGGCTGGAAGGCGTGGACGACATCGCCACCCTCTTCGACGCGGTGCGCTGAACACGCACCTGCCCCCTCTCCCACCGAGGCCACCATGGCACATGATTTCAAGGACCGCGTGATCTGGATCACCGGCGCCGGCGGCGCCCTCGGCCGGGCCAGCGCGGAAACGCTGGCGGCGCAGGGCGCGACCGTCATCGCTTCAGGGCGGCGGGCGGAGACGCTGCCCTCCGGCGAGCGCATCATCCCGCTTGCCGTGGACATCACCGATGCCGCCGCGGTCGAGGCGGCCGCGGCGGAGATCGCACACCGCTTCGGCCGGCTGGACGGGGTGGTGACCTCCACCAACCTGCCCATCTTCGGCGGCTTCCTGCAGCTGAACGATGCAGACTGGCTGAAGGTGATCGACGCCAAGCTGCTCGGCACCGTGCGGGTGGTGCGGGCGGCACTGCCGCATCTCATCGCCGCCGGAAAGGGCAGCGTGGTGGTGCTGAGCGGGCGCGGCGGCATCGAGCCCTCGCCCCAGCATCTGCCGGGCTCCAGCGTGAATGCGGCGCTGATCCTTCTGGTGCGCGGCCTCGGCACGGTCTACGGGCCGCAGGGGGTGCGGGTGAATGCCGTCTCGCCCGGCCCCATCAAATCGCCCCGGCTCGACGCGCTGAACGCCGCCGGCACCGGCGCGCCGCCCGACACCGCGCTTCCCGGCCCCGGGCTTCCCACCGACGTGGCCGACGCGGTGGCGTTCCTGCTCTCGGACGAGGCGCGATACATCACCGGCGCCAATCTGTTCGTGGACGGCGGCGGCCGCGCCCTCGCCTGACCCGATCCGAACAAGCGGAAGGCCGCCGGATGTCCCTCCGGCGGCCTTCGTGCGTCAGGGATAGACCTTGAAGGCGATGGTGTCATCGCGCCCGATCTGGTCGATCAGCGCGATTTCCCAGTCGAGATAGCGGCGGAAGGCGGCGTGGCGGTCGCCGCCCTCCTGATAGGGCGAGCGCCACACGTCGTCGGCGACGTGAAGCAGAGCGGTCTCGCCGGTCTCGATCGGCAGGCCGGCGGCGCGCCATGCGGCCGTGCCGCCCTCCAGCACCGAGACCTGACGCCCCGCGCCCGCGAGATCCGCCGCCGCCAGCGCGGCGAGGCGCCCATCCGCGGAGGTGACCACCAGCGGGCGCTGCGGCAGGCTGTCCAGTCCCTCCGGCAGGCGCGCGCGGACCGCGAACCGGGCGCCGGGAATGTGGCCGGCGGCATAGGCAAGGCTGGTGTCCAGATCGAGCACCACGGCGGCCTCGCGGGCGAGCAGGCGCTCCAGGCCGGCCACTGTCGTCACCGCCACGGTGGGCGCGCGGCCCAGCACCGTGGTGCGCTCCGGCCCGCGCTCCAGATCCGCCGCTCCGGGATCGATGGCGTGGACATGGACCTCCCCCACGCCGAGCTGGATCAGCCACGAGGCGGTGATGGCTGCGCGCACGCCGTCGGCATCGTCCACCAGCACGATGCGGGCGTTGCGCGTGCCTACCCAGCGGTCGGTCGCCTGCACCAGCTGGCCGCCTTCCGCCCACACCGCGCCGGGCAGGTGCCCGGCCTCGAACTCGGCCCGGGTGCGCACATCCAGCACGTACAGGGTGCGTGCGCCACGCTCGGCCTCGAACCGGGCGAGGCCCGCGGCGTCCAGCGCGCGGATGCCGAAGCGCTGCGCCAGCCGCGAGACCGTGGCCCGCGCCTTCTCCAGCCCCTTCGCGCCCGGCGCCGGCGCGGGCCTGAGATCGCCCTGCGCCAGATCGTAGCCCTCGAACAGCCATGCCATGGTGCCGTTCTCCAGCGCCACGACCGGGTTGGGAATCCCTGCGTTGATGAGCGCCTGCGCGCCGATGATCGAGCGCGTGCGCCCGGCGCAATTGACCACCACCAGCGTCGCGTCGGACGCGACGAGATCATGGACGCGCAGCGGCAGCTCGGCGTTCGGCACGGCATGGGCGCCGGGAATGTGGAAGGTCTCGAACTCCTGGAACGTGCGCCCGTCGAGCACCACCAGGTCCTCGCCCCGGTCGAGGCGCGCCTTGACCTCCCGCGCGGGGAGCCGGGGCGTGCCATAGGCATGCTCCACGAACTCGCCGAAGGCCTTCGACAGCACGTTGGCGCCGGTGTAGACGACCCCGCCCGCGGCCGCCCAGGCCGCCACGCCCCCCTCCAGCACCGAGACGTCGGTATAGCCCAGCTCCGCCAGCCGCCGGGCGGCGCGGAACGCGCGGTCGCCGTCACCGGCATCGGTCACCACCACCGGCGCGCCGAAGCGCGGCAGGAGCGCGGCGGCACGCAGCTCGATCTGCCCCAGCGGCAGAGGGACCGACTGGAGGATATGCCCGTCGCGCGAGCGCACGCCCTCCTCGCGCACGTCGATGAGCGCCAGCTCGCCGGGCGCGGCGAGACGGGCGCGCAGGGCGCCGGCATCCAGCGTCGGAACCTCGGCGGCGGGGACGCCTGCGCCAGGCTGGAGCGCGAGGGTCGTGGTCATGCGGAATCCTCCCGGGAAATAACGGGGGCATGGTCGCAATATTTTATATAATTTCAATAGAATTTATTGACTAAATAGGAACCGGCTGGTTTCCTCGGCCCGAAACAGCTTCGGGAGGCAGGACATGAGCAACGGCGCGCGACCGTTCACGGCCATCATCATCGGCGGCGGCTTTTCCGGGGTCACCGCCGCCATCAAGCTGCTGGATGCCGCCGGCGGGCGCCCGCTGCGCCTGCGCATCGTCGAGCCGCGCGCCGAGCTGGGACAGGGACTGGCCTTCTCCACGTCCGATCCGGCCCACTACCTGAACGGCCCCGCCCGCCTGTTCGGCCTGCATCCGGACCGGCCGGACCATCTCGTGGACTGGGTGGCGGCGCGCGAGGAGGCGGCGGGCATTCCCCTGCCGCCATCCGGCCGCCTCGCCGACAGCTTCGTGCCGCGCGCCCTCTATGCCGCCTATGTGCGCGCCGAGCTGGCGCGGGCGCAGGGGGAGGCGGGCATCGGCAGCTCCGTCGAGCACGTGCGCGCCGAGGCGGTCGATCTGCGGGAGGGGCCGGACGGCGTCGGCGTCACCCTCTCGGACGGCAGGCTGCTGCGCGCCGACATCGCCCTGCTCGCCACCGGCTTCTCCGGCAACCGGCCCGGCTTCGCGGTGGACGAGCCGGCGCTGCGGGGCGAGCGCTACGTGGCCGATCCCTGGAGCCTCGGCGCACGGCCGGTGCCGCGCGACGGCACGGTGCTGTTCGTCGGCGGCGGGCTGACCATGCTGGATGCGCTGGTGTCGCTCGAGCGCCGGGGCTTTTCGGGCAGCTATGTGAGCGTGTCGCGCCACGGCCTGCTCATCCACGAACGCCGCGAGCCGCCGCCGGCCGCCGACTTCCTCGCCGGCGACCTGCCCGCGACCGCGCGGGACCTGCTCGTGCGCGTGCGGCAGGCGCTGGCGCGGATCGCGGCCGAGGGCGGCGACTGGCAGGCGGTGGTGCCGGTCATCCGCGCCCGCCTCGCCGAGCTGTGGGCCGGCGCGTCGCCGGCGGAGCGCGCCCGCTTCAACCGCCACCTGCGCCGCTATTGGGAGCTGGCGCTGCACCGGGCGCCCGGCCCCTCCAACGTCGTGTTCACCGAGGTGCGCGCACAGGGCCGCCTCGCCGCCCGGCCGGGGCGGATCGTCGGCATCTCCGACGATGGCGCCTCCGCCGTCGTCCGCCTGCGCCCGCGTGGCGGCGGGCCGGAGGAAGAGGTGCGGGTCGATCTCGTGGTGAACTGCACCGGGGCTGAATATGCGTGGCCGCGCATCACGGACCGCCCGCTCGTCACCGCCCTTCTGGGCCGCGGCACGGTGCGCCCCGGCGGCCTCGGCTATGGCATCGACGTGGACGCCGACGCCGCGGTGATCGGCGCCGACGGTGTCGCCTCCGCCCGCGTGTTCGGCATCGGACCGATCCTGCGCGGCACGCGCTGGGAATCCACCACCATCGCCGAGATCGTGGCGCAGGCGGGCGCCTTCGGCCAGCTCATCGCCGCCCGGCACCTCACCCCGGTGCAGGCGCCCGCCGCCGCGCATGCCAGCGCCGCCTGAGCCGGAGGCCATCCATGACCCAGATCGCCAGCGGGCCCGATGCCCCGCGCAAGGAAATCCGCCTCAACGCCTTCGCCATGGCCTCGCCGGTGCATCACTCGCCCGGCCTGTGGCGGCACCCGGAGGACCGCTCGCTCGACTACACGCGCCTGAGCTACTGGACCGACCTTGCCCGCACGCTGGAAGCAGGCGGCTTCGACGCCCTGTTCATCGCCGACAGCATGGCCTCCAACGATGTCTACGGCGGCTCCTATCATGCGGCGCTGAAGGTGGGCGCGCAGATCCCCAAGCTCGATCCCATCGTCGCGGTCTCGGCCATGGCGCGGGTGAGCGAGCATCTCGGCTTCGGCATCACCAGCAACGCCCTCTACGAGCCGCCCTACCCGTTCGCCCGGCGCATGTCGACCCTCGACCATCTCACGAACGGCCGCATCGGCTGGAACATCGTCACCGGCCACACCACCTCCGGCTCGCGGGCGGTGGGCGAGAAGGCGCTCACCCCGCACGACACCCGCTATGACATCGCCGACGAATATCTCGACGCGGTCTATGCGCTGTGGGAAGGCAGCTGGGACGACGACGCGGCGGTGCGCGACCGGGCGGCGCTGACCTTCGCCGATCCTGCCAAGGTGCGCCGCGTCACCCATCGCGGCCAGCATTTCCAGGTGGATGCGATCCACCTGTCCGAGCCGTCGGCCCAGCGCACGCCGGTGCTGTTCCAGGCAGGGGCCTCCACCCGGGGCCGCGCCTTCGCCGCGCGCCACGCGGAATGCATCTTCGTCAGCGGCCCCACCGCCGCCGTCATCGCCCCGGTGGTGGCCGACACCCGCCGCCGCGCCGCCGCACTGGGGCGGGACCCGCGGGAGATCCTGTTCTTCTCCATGGCCACCACCATCGTCGGCGCGACCGAAGACGAGGCCCGCGCCAAGCTGGAGAGCTACCGGCGCTACATCAACCCGGAGGCGGCGCTGATCCTGTTCTCCGGCTGGACCGGAATCGACTTCTCCACGTACGACCTCGACGCCCCCATCCGCTTCGACGACCGCACGCAGGGCCTGGTCTCGGCGCTGGAGGCCTTCTCCATCGCCGATCCCGGCCGGGTGTGGACGGTGCGCGAGCTCGCCGAGCACAATGCCATCGGCGGGCGCGGACCGGTGTTCGTCGGCTCGGCCGCGCAGGTGGCGGACCAGATCGAGGCGTGGGTGGACGCCACCGACGTGGACGGGCTCAACCTCAGCTATGCGGTGACCCCTGGCGGCTATGCGGATTTCGGCGCCTTCGTCGTGCCGGAGCTGCGGCGGCGCGGCCGCTTCAAGCAGGCCTACGCCCCCGGCACCCTGCGCGAGAAGCTCTACGGCCCCGGCCGCAGCCGGCTGCCGCAGAGCCATCCCGCAGCGGCCTTCCGTCCCGACGCCGCCGGCGCTGACCGCCGCGCCGCCGTCTGAGCCCCTCAGCCGGCAGGAGCCGCATCATGTCTTCCAGCGATGGCCTCGAGGCCGTGACCCTGCTGTTCGGCGCGCTTCCCCTCGGCGCCCCGCCTGCCCCGTCTCCGGCGCCGGTCGGGCCGCGCCTGCGCCCCCTGCTGGCGCGGCTCACCGCCGCCCTCCCCTTCCGTCTCCGGCGCCCGGCGTGGCGCGCGAAAGGCTCCGCATGACCCGCCAGATCCGCCTCAACGGCTTCACCGGCTTCAGCCCGGTGCATCTTTCGCCCGGGCTGTGGGCCCACCCGCGCAGCCGCGGCGCGGCCTACAACAGCCTCGACTACTGGGTCGAGCTGGCGAAGACGCTGGAGCGGGGCAAGTTCGATGCCCTGTTCATCGCCGACGGCATCGGCGTGCACGACGTGTATGGCGGCTCGGCCGAGGCCACCATCCGCTCCGGCGCGCAGTTCCCCAAGCTCGACCCGCTGATGCTGGTCTCGGCGCTGGCCCACGAGACGCGGCAGCTGGGCTTCGGCATCACCGCCTCCACCAGCCACGAGCTGCCGGCAGTGCTGGCGCGGCGCTTTTCCACGCTCGATCATTTCACGGACGGCCGCATCGGCTGGAACATCGTCACCGGCTATTCCGACAGCGGCGCCCGCGCCGTGGGGCGCGAGAAGGTGATCGGCCACGATGACCGCTATGATCGCGCCGATGAGTTCCTGGAGGTCGCCTACCGGCTGTGGGAGGGCTCGTGGGAGGACGGCGCGGTGGTGCGCGACCGGGCCTCCGGCACCTTCGCCGATCCGACGAAGGTGCACCCGGTGCGGCACCAGGGCGCCCATTTCGACGTCGACACCATCCACCTCACCGAGCCCTCGCCCCAGCGCACGCCCTTCCTGTTCCAGGCGGGTGCCTCGCCGCGCGGACGCGCGTTTGCCGCACGCCATGCGGAAGCGGTGTTCGTGGGCGGACCGACCAAGGCGAGCATCGCCCCCGGCATCGCCGACATCCGCGCGCGCGCCATCGCGCTCGGGCGCGATCCGCGTGACATCGCCGTGTTCACCCTCGCCACCGCCATCGTGGCGCCGACCCGCGCGGAAGCCGAGGCGCGGCTCGCCGAATATCGCCGCCATACCGATCCCGACGGCGTGCTGGCCCTGTTCTCCGGCTGGACCGGCATCGACTTCTCGGGCTTCGACCTCGATGCGCCGCTGACCCGCGGCGAGATCCGCGACAATGCCGTGCAGTCGGTGATCGACAGCTTCACCAGCGCCGATCCGGGACGGACCTGGACCCTGCGGGAGATCGTCACCCACAACGGGATCGGCGGGCGCGGCCCGCTGTTCGTCGGCAGCGCGTCCGACGTCGCCGACGAGCTGCAGGCGTGGGTGGAGGAGGCCGACGTGGACGGCTTCAACCTCTCCCACGCCTTCGTGCCGGAGACGTTCGTCGACGTGGTGGACCTGCTGGTGCCCGAATTGCAGCGCCGCGGCGTCTACAAGCAGGATTACGCGCCGGGAACGCTGCGCGCCAAGTTCTCCGGCACCGACCAGCTGAAGCCGACCCACGCGGGCGCGCGGTTCCGCCATCCCGATGCCGCAGCGGCCTGAGGGAGCCATGCCCCGGCCGCCGGCCGGGGCATGATGTCAGGCGCCAGCGCCGGCGAGGTGACAGGCCACCTGTTGGCCCGGCGCCAGCGTCCGCAATGCTGGCGCCTCCTGCGCGCAGCGGGCGGTGGCAAGGGGGCAGCGGGTGTGGAAGGCGCAGCCCGGGGGCGGCGCATAGGGGCTCGGCAGATCGCCGGCGAGGGTAGCGCCACGGCGCGGGCCCCCCTCGATCTGCGGCACCGCGTCCAGCAGCGCGCGGGTGTAGGGATGGGCCGGGGCGCGAAACAGCGTCTCCCGGTCGGCCAGCTCCACGATGCGGCCGAGATACATCACCGCCACCCGGTCGCTCACATATTCCACCACCGACAGATCGTGGCTGATGAACAGGAAGGCGACGCCCAGCGTCTGCTGCAGGTCGGCGAGCAGGTTCAGGATCTGCGCCTGCACCGACACGTCGAGGGCCGAGACCGGCTCGTCCAGCACCACCACCTCGGGCTCCAGCGCGAGCGCGCGGGCGATGCCGATGCGCTGGCGCTGGCCGCCGGAGAACTGGTGCGGGGTGCGCTCGGCCGCGTCCTGCGGCAGGCCCACCTTGCGCAGCAGGTCGGCGACGCGCGCTCGCCGCTCCGCCCGCGTGCCGATGCCATGGATGTGCAGCGGCTCGGCGATGAGCTCGCCCACGGTCCAGCGCGGATCGAGCGAGGCGAAGGGGTCCTGGAACACCATCTGCGCCTTGCGCCGCGCGGTCCGCAGGCGGTGGCGCGGGACGTGGGTGATGTCGGTGCCGGCGAGGTGGATGCGGCCGGATGCGGGCTCCACGAGGCGCACGATGGCACGCCCGAGGGTGGACTTGCCGCAGCCGCTCTCCCCCACGAGGCCCAGCGTCTCGCCCGGCGCCAGCGCGAGCGACACGCCGCTCACCGCCTGCACGGTGCCGCGCGCGGTGGCGAAGCGGACGGTGAGGTCGTCCACCGCCAGCACGGGTTCAGGCGTCAACGGCGTCACGCGGGTGTTCTGGAACATGGATGTCTCCGGTGCGCAGGCACGCCACCGCGCCGTCGCCTTGAGGCACGAGGGGCGGCACCGCCACGCGGCAGGCCGGCTCCGCCAGCGCGCACCGGGGCGCGAAGGCGCAGCCGGCCGGCATGGCGGCAAGGCTCGGCACGGTGCCGGGGATTTCGGCGAGCCGCGCCCGGCCGGCGCGCTCGGCCCCGAGGCGCGGGCGGGCGGCGATCAGGCCGCGGGTGTAGGGATGGAGCGGGCGGGCGAACAGCTCCGCCGTGGGGCGCTCCTCCACCTTGCGGCCGGCATACATCACCAGCACCCGGTCGGCGTGCTGCGCCACCACGCCGAGGTCGTGGGTGATGAGCACCACTGCGGTGCCGTTCTCCCGCTTCAGCTCGTCGATGAGGTCGAGGATCTGCGCCTGGATGGTGACATCGAGGGCGGTGGTGGGCTCGTCCGCCACCAGCACGGCGGGCGAGAGCGCCAGCGCCATGGCGATCATCACCCGTTGGCGCATGCCGCCGGACAGCCGGTGCGGAAAGTCGTCGAAGCGGCGCGGGGCATCGGGAATGCGCACCCGCTCCAGCAGCGCCAGCGCCCGCGCGCGGGCGGCCCGGCGGCTGACGTTCTCGTGCTCCAGAATGGCCTCCATCACCTGCTCGCCCACGGTGAGCACGGGGTTGAGGGCGGTCATGGGCTCCTGGAAGATCATGGCGATGCGCGCGCCGCGCAGGCGCCTGAGCTCGGCTTCCGGCAAAGCGGAGATGTCCCGCCCCTCCAGCCGGACGCTGCCGCCGTCCACCCTGCCCGAAGTGGGCAGGAGGCCCAGCAGCGACAGGGCGGTGATGGACTTGCCGCAGCCGCTCTCCCCCACCAGCGCCAGCGTCTCGCCCCGGTCGACGGAGAAGGACAGGTCGCGCACCGCCTGCCGCCGCGCGCGGCCGTTGACGAAGGCGATGGAGAGGTGATCGACGCGCAGGACAGGATCGCTCATCGCCGGGCCTCCCGCGGGTTCAGCGCATCGTTGAGGCCGTCGCCCAGCAGGTTCAGCGCCAGCACCGCCGCGACGATGGCGAGGCCCGGGATCGTGGCCACGTACCAGTCGGTGCGCAGCACCTCGCGCCCCGCGCCGACCATGCCGCCCCAGCTCACCACGTTGGGATCGCCGAGGCCGAGGAAGGCGAGGGAGGATTCGGTGAGGATGGCGCTCGCCACCAGGATCGATGCGGACACGATCACCGGCGCCAGCGTGTTGGGCAGGATGTGGAGCACCACGATCCGCAGGTCCGAGGCGCCGAGCGCGATCGACGCCGCCACCAGTTCGCCGTGGCGCATCTTCAGCACCTCCGCCCGCACGAGCCGCGCCAGCGACGGCCAGGCGGTGATGCCGATGGCCACCGTGATGGTCGCGATGGACGGCTGCAGGATCGCCACGATGGCGAGGGCGAACAGGAAGGGCGGGATGGTCTGGAACAGCTCGGTGATGCGCATCGCCGCCGCGTCGAGCCGGCCGCCGTAATAGCCGGAGAGAGCCCCGGCCGTGACGCCGATGACCAGCGACACCGCTGTCGCCACCGCGCCGATGAGCAGCGACACCCGCGCCCCGTGGAAGATGCCGGAAGCGATGTCGCGCCCCAGCATGTCGGTGCCGAGGGGATAGGCCGCGTCCTGCCCCGGCCAGAGGAAGGGCTGGGCCACCATGTCGAGCGGATCATCCGGATAGATCAGGTCCGCCGATCCCGCCATGGCGATGATGGCCGCCAGCAGCACGAGGCCGAGCACGGCGGAGGGACGGCGCGCGAGCCGCCGCAGCAGAGTGTCGCGCGGAATCGCGGGGGCCGCAGGCGCGGCCGTGATGTCGAGAAGGGCCATGCGCGCCTCAGCTGAGCTCGATGCGCGGGTCGAGCACCGTATAGGCGAGATCCACCGCGAGATTGACGAAGACGACCACGATCGACGAGCAGAACAGGATGCCCAGCAGCAGGTTCAGGTCACGCTGGAACAGCGCCTCGAACGCCAGCCGGCCGAGCCCCGGCCAGGAGAACACCGTTTCCACCAGGATCGCGCCGCCGAGGATGGAGCCCAGCTGCACGCCGAGCGTGGTGACGATGGGCAAGAGTGCGTTGCGCAGCACGTGGCGCACCGCGATGCGGCGCGGCCGCACGCCCTTCGCCCGCGCGGTGCGGACGAAATCCTGCCCGTACACCTCCAGCATGGAGGCGCGCATGAGGCGGGTGTAGATGGCAAGGTAGAACAGCCCGAGCGTGAGCGCCGGCAGGATGAGATGCCGGCCGACGTCCGCCGCGTAAGCCCAGCCGCTCAGCCCGGCCTCGATGCTCGCCATGCCCCCCACCGGGAGCCAGTCCAGCAGCACCGAGAACACCACCACCAGCATCACGCCGATCCAGAATACCGGCGTCGCATAGAACAGGAGGGCAAGGGCCGAGATCAGCGTGTCGGTGATCCGCCCCGCCTGCCGCGCCGCGATGAAGCCCAGCACGCCCCCCACCGTGAGCGCGAACGTGATGGCGGTTCCCATCAGCAGCAGTGTCGCCGGCAGGCGCTGCCAGATCAGCTCGGACACCGGCAGGCCCTGGCGGAAGGAATAGCCGAGGTTCAGCGTCAGCACGTTCTTCAGATAGGCGAGGAACTGCACGTAGAGCGGCTGGTCGAGGCCGAACTGCTGGCGCAGGGCGGCCATGTATTCGGGCGTGGCGGACCCCGCCTCCCCCGCCATCACCTGCGCCGCATCGCCGGGAGCGAGGCGAAGCAGGAAGAAGTTGATGACGGCGATGCCGAGGATCACGAACGCGATCTGCCCCAGCGTGCGCCTGAGATATCGGGCCACGGCTCAGTTGCCCTTCGCCGCGTCGGGCGCAAGCCACGCCTCACGCAGCGAGGAATAGACCTGGTCGCCCTGCTGCACCGCTCCGTTGAGGTTCGCCGCATGGATGGTGAAGAACTTCAGCTCCAGCAGCGGCAGGGTCGGCAGGTCGCGCTGGACGATCTGCTGGAAGGCGCGGAAGTCGGCCGCGCGCGCCTGCGGGTTGCCCTCCACCGCCGCGTGCTCGATCAGGCGGTCCACCTCAGCGTTGCGATAGCCCGAGCCATTGGTCCATGGCGTCTTGGTGCCGAGCCAGCCGGACCAGTATTCGCGCACGACGCCGATCTGCGGATCGGGGAAGGCCGCGTTGTAGGAGGACGAGATGTCGAAGTCGCGGTCGGCATAGACCCGCTTGATGAAGGCGGCGGAATCCTGCGCGCGGATGTTCACCTCGATCCCGACCTTCTTCAACGCCTGCTTCAGGAATTCGCCGGTGCGGCGATAATCGTCGCCGTAGGGCAGATAGTCGTGGGCGAGGGTGAAGCGGGTGCCGTCGGCGCCGCGCGGGAAGCCGGCCTGATCGAGCAGCGCCTCGGCCTTCTTCAGGTCGAACGGATATTTCGGCACGTCCGGATCGTGGAAGGCGGCGAGGGTGGAGGGCACCGGGCTCACCGCCGGCTTCGCATAGCCGAACCACACCACCCTGGCGAGGGCGTCCCGGTCCACCGCATGGGCGATGGCCTGTCGTACCCGCACGTCCTTCAGGGCGGGATTCTCCACGTTCAGGTCGAAGTAGAGCACAGGCGAGAGCCACTCGTAGCCGCGCGTCTCTACCTTCAGATGCGGCAGGGCGGCGAGGCGCTCCACGTCGCGGAAGGGCACGGGATTGAACGGCGCGTACTGCACCTCGCCCTTCTCGATCGCGGCGGCGCGGGCGGCAGCGTCCGGGATCACGCGGAAGATGATCCGGTCGAGATACGGGCGCCCCGGCTGCCAGTAGTCGGGATTGCGCTCGAGCAGCACGTATTCGCCGCGCTTCCACTCCTTGAACACGAACGGGCCGGTGCCCACAGGCCTGTTGTTGTAGGGATTGTTGAGGATGTCCGTGCCGTCATAGAGGTGCTTCGGCAGGATCGGCGCGCCCACCCCGTTCAGCACCGAGAAGATGGGCAGGGACGGCTTCGAGAACCTGAGGACCACCGTGTGGTCATCCGGCGTCTCCACGGCGGAGACGTTCTCGAACAGCGCCTTGTTGCGCGGGTGGATGGTCTTCCACACGTTCTCCAGCGACCATTTCACGTCGGCGGCGGTGAACGGCTTGCCGTCGTGCCACCTCACGCCCTGGCGCAGCCGGAAGGTGATGGTGAGGCCGTCCGGCGCCACCTCCCAGCTTTCGGCCAGCAGCGGTTGCGGCTTCAGGTCGAAGCCGTAGGAGACGAGGCCGTCGAAGACGTTGCCCGCGACCAGCTGGGTCGGCTGCGCCACGTTGGCGACGGGGGTGAGGGTCACCGGCTCGGGCTGCAGGATGATGGACAGGGTGCCGCCGCGCACGGGGGTCGGCGCCGGCTCGGCGGCACGGGCCGGGGCGAGCGGGTTCGGCACGGCCGCGACCGCGGCAAGGACGGCGGCGCCGGAAACGGCGGCGAGGAGCGAGCGGCGCGACAGCTGGGGCATGGAGGCGGATCCCGGGGACACGGAAGAAGCGGCCGTCCGGCAGAGGTCCGGACGGCCCAGTTTCGGGAGAAACTCAGTTGGATTTCACGTCGTCGAACCAGTAATCGGCGAACGAGCCATAGACCTGGTCGCCGCGCGGACGCGGGTGCTTCAGGTTGGCGGCCTCCACGGTGAAGAACTTCAGCTCCACCAGCGGCAGGGTGGGCAGGTCGGTCAGGACCGTCTTCTGCAGGTCCTTGAACAGCTGGATGCGCTTCTGCGGATCCGGCTCGCCCTGGGTGGCGGAGATCAGCGCATCCACCTTCTCGTTGCGGTAGCCGGAGCCGTTGGTCCAGGGGATGTTCTTGCCGATGGGGCCCGACCAGTAGGCGCGGTTCACGCCGATCTGCGGATCGGAGAAGGCCGCGAACCAGGTGACGGAAATGTCGAAGTCGCGGTCGCCATAGACCCGGCGGGTGAAGGCGGCGGTGTCCTGCGAGCGGACGCTGGCCTCGACGCCCACGCGCTTCAGCGCCTGCTTCAGGTATTCGGCCGTGCGCTTGAAGTCGTCGCCGTAGGGGATGTAGTCGATATCGAGCGAGAAGCGGGTGCCGTCGGGTCCACGCTTGTACCCGGCCTCGTCCAGCAGCGCCTCGGCCTTCTTGGGATCGAACGGATAGACCACGCCGCCATTGTCATGGAAGGCGGCGAGGGTGGAGGGCACCGGGCTGTCGGCCGGCTTGGCGAAGCCGAACCACACCACCTTGGAGATGGCGTTGCGGTCGATGGCCTGCGCCAGCGCCTGGCGCACCTTCGGGTCCTTCAGCTGCGGGCGCTCCACGTTGAAATCGGCGAACAGCCAGGGCGAGAGCCATTCATAGCCCTCGGTGGACACGCGCAGGTTCGGCAGCTTGGCGAGGCGCTCGGCATCCTTCAGGGGAACCGGGCTGAGCACGCCGTACTGCGCCTCGCCCTTCTCCAGCGCGGCGGAGCGGGCGGCGGCGTCCGGGATCACGCGGAAGACGACGCGATCGAGGTAGGGCTTGCCCTTCTGCCAGTAATCGGGATTGCGCTCGAGCACGATATGGTTGCCGCGGCTCCATTCCTTGAAGACGAACGGCCCCGTGCCCACCGGCTTGTTGTTGTGCGGGTTGTTGAGGATGTCGGTGCCCTCGTAGAGATGCTTGGGCAGCACTTGGGCGCCGTTGGAATTGAGCGAGGAGAGGATGGCCACCGAAGGCTGGCTGAGGTGCAGCACCACGGTGCGGTCGTCCGGCGTATCCACCGAGGTGACCTTGGCGAAGATGGCCTGGTTGCGCGGGTGGATCTTCTTCCACACCTCCTCCAGCGTCCACTTCACGTCGGCGGAGGTGAAGGGCTTGCCGTCGTGCCACTTCACCCCGTCGCGCAGCTTCAGCGTGAAGGTCAGGCCGTCCTTCGAGGTCTCCCAGCTCTCGGCGAGGGCGGGGACGGGATTGAGGTCGGCGTCATAGTCCACCAGCCCCTCGAAGATGGAGCCGGTGACGACACCGGTGGGCGCGGCGGTGTTCAGCGCGGCGGTGAGGATCACCGGCTCGGGCTGGATGATGGCGGTGAGCGTGCCGCCACGCTTCGGCGTCTCGGCCGATGCCGCCGGCTGCGTGCCCTGCGCCATCGCCGGTGTGGCGGAGATGAGCGCCGCGACGGCTGCCGCCAGCGTTGCTGTCCAAAGGCCGGGATGCCGCATGTGTCCTGTTCCTTAAAGCACAATATTTTCGGGTGGATTTAACGATACCGCGCACGGTTTTTGTTAGTCAATAATATCTATCAAATTTATCGCTATTTTTGCCCACCCTCGTACCGCCCATGCCGCGGGGCGAGCCCGAAGCCCGGAGTCTCCAACGCTTGCGCGCGCCCGGGCCGTCGCGGGTTCGCGCTGCGCCAACCGCGCGGAGAACGAACCGCCCCGCAATCACACTGTTTTGATTTATTTTATGGATTAACTGGACAGGATGGAGCGCCCATGCCATCCATGAATGGGACTGGGCCTGAGCGGCCCGGCGGTGTCAGTGGCGGGGACAGGGATGGCGGTCAGGGGGATCGACGTCGATGGCCGGAGCGCGCATGCCCTCGATGGCGAAGACCGGACGGACGACGGGACGGCGGGCAGGAGCTGGAATCTCGACGCCGTGGTCGCGGCGCTGAAGCTCTCGCGCGACGTGCAGCACAACATCCGCCATCGCGGCCTGCTGCGCCCCCCGCCGTCGCGGGAGGCGATCGTGTCGGCCCTGCGCGGGCTGGCGGCCGCGCTGTTTCCCGCCCATTATGGCCCCCCCGGCCTCACCGCCGAGACCATCGACTATTTCGTCGGCGCCACCCTCAACGAGGCGCTCTCCACCCTCGCCGAGCAGACCCGCCGCAGCCTGCCCTTCTGCACCGGTGAGGATCGGCCGGACACGGCGTTCGAGCGGGAGGCCAACGCCGTCGTGCGGGCGTTCGCCCAGCAGCTGCCCGAGATCCGCGGCCTGCTGGTGAGCGACCTGCGCGCCGCTTACGAGAACGATCCGGCCGCCACCGGCTATTCGGAAATCCTGCTGGTCTATCCCGGCCTCACCGCCGTGGTGCACCACCGCATCGCCCATGCCCTCTATCGCCTGGGCGCGGTGTTCCTCGCCCGGCTGATCGCCGACATCGCCCATTCGCGCACCGGCATCGACATCCATCCCGGCGCGCGGATCGGCGGCAGCTTCTTCATCGATCACGGCACCGGCGTCGTCATCGGCGAGACCACGATCATCGGCGAGCGGGTGCGGCTCTACCAGGCGGTGACGCTGGGCGCGCGCAATTTCCCCACCGATGCCCGCGGCGCCATCATCAAGGGCGCGCCGCGCCATCCCATCGTCGAGGACGACGTGGTCATCTATTCCGGCGCCACGGTGCTGGGCCGCATCACCATCGGCCGGGGCTCGACCATCGGCGGCAACGTCTGGCTCACCCATTCCGTGCCCGCCGGCAGCCACATCACCCAGGCCCAGACGCGCTCCGGCGCCGGGCCCGAGCCCGCCTCGACAGGCGCCGCCGCGCCAAACCTTCACCGCAACGGGGGAACCGCATGACCGAAGAGCCTGCCATCCGCAGGACATTGAGCGAGGCTGCCGCGCGGCAGCTCGCCAATGCCACCAAGACCCGCGCCCAGTGGTCGGGCATCACCCCGCGCTGGCTGGTCTCCTTCCTGCCCTGGACCCCGGTGGAGGCCGGCATCTACCGCCTCAACCGGGTGAAGGAATACAACGGCGAGATCAACGCCCAGGTGGAATGCTCGCCGCGCCGCGACCAGGACCCGGACCTGCCGGAGAGCTTCGTCGACTACGAGGACGCGCCGCGCGAATACTCGCTGAATGCGGTCACCACCGTCCTCGACGTGCAGACCCGCGTCTCCGACCTCTACTCCCACCCCTACGACCAGATCCAGGAGCAGCTGCGCCTGCTGATCGAGAAGGTGAAGGAGAAGCAGGAGGCGGAGCTCATCAACAACGCGGAATATGGCCTGCTCGCCAATACCGCGCCCTCGCAGAAGATTTCCACCCGTACCGGCGCGCCGACGCCCGATGACCTCGACGAGCTGATCACCAAGGTGTGGAAGGAGCCGGCCTTCTTCCTCGCCCACCCGCGCGCCATCGCCGCCTTCGGCCGCGAATGCACCCGCCGCGGCGTGCCGCCGCCCACCGTCACCCTGTTCGGCACGCCCTTCCTCACCTGGCGCGGGCTGCCGCTGGTGCCGTCCGACAAGCTCTACATCGACGAGAACGGCAAGACGAACATCCTCCTGCTGCGCACCGGCGAGAAGAAGCAGGGCGTCATCGGCCTGTTCCAGCCGGGCGTGCCGGGCGAGGTGGCGCCGAGCCTCTCGGTGCGCTTCATGGGCATCAACCGCAAGGCCATCGCCTCCTACCTCATCTCGCTCTATTGCTCGGCCGCCGTGCTCACCCACGATGCGCTCGCCGTGCTCACCGATGTCGAGGTCGGCAAGTATCATGGCTATCCTGACACCTATGTCTGAGCCGGGCATTCCCGCCGGCGCCGGACCGGACCTTGCGTCCGGCCCGGCCGCCGGGTCCGCGCCCGATCCCGGCGACGTGGGCGCGCCACCCGCATGGCTCGATCCCGCCGTGATCGGCCGGATCGCCAATGCCTTCTTTCAGGCCGCGCCCAGCCAGGAGCCGGCGGCGCCCCACGTGCTGACGCTTCCGTCCTCGCCGCCGAGCCCCGGCGACGTGCCGTCCGTCTCGCCGGCCGCGACGCTTGCGCCCCACGCCCCGGCACGCCCGCCAACCGCCGGCCCGGACCTGCCGCCGGTGACCGTCCCCTCCGTGGTGCCGACGCCGAACATTCCGGCGCCGCATGCGCCCACCGCCGTCGCCGTGCCCGGCGTGCCCGGACTGCCGCAGCCCGGCGGCTCCCCCGGACTGGCGCTGCCGGATTTCCCCGGCGCCTTCAGCTTCGGCGCGCTCCCGCCCGGCATCGCCAGCGCCCTTGCCCTCGACACGCGCCGGCCGCCGGCCGGGACCGAGGCACCGGCCCTGCCCGCCGGCGCGCTTCCGGACGATCCGGGCAGCCTCTACTTCCTGCGCGAGCTCGGGCCCGCGGACCCGCTGCATCGCCCCGAGGCCGCGGGACGGGCGACGGCCGAGACCCCGGCCCTGCCGCAGGCCGCGCCCGTCGCGCCTCCTGCCGCCGAGCCGCGCGCCGCGCCGGGCCTCGACCTGTCCGGCATCTCCGCCGGACTTTCGCCCGCGCTGGTGCCCAACCTCGCGCTGCCGGCCCGTCCGTTCGATCCCCACGCGGTAAAGCGGGATTTCCCCATCCTGCAGCAGAGCGTGCACGGCAAGCCGCTGATCTGGCTCGACAATGCAGCGACCACGCAGAAGCCGCAGGCGGTCATCGATCGGCTCTCCCGCTTCTACGAGCACGAGAATTCCAACATCCACCGCGCCGCCCACGCCCTCGCGGCCCGCGCCACGGACGCCTACGAGGCCGCGCGCGAGAAGGTGCGGCGTTTCCTCAATGCCGGCTCGGTGAAGGAGATCATCTTCGTGCGCGGCGCCACCGAGGCCATCAACCTCGTGGCCCAGACCTATGGCCGCCGCCACGTGAAGGAGGGCGACGAGATCGTCGTCACCCATCTGGAGCACCACGCCAATATCGTGCCCTGGCAGCAGCTTGCGGCCGAGAAGGGCGCGCGCCTCAAGGTGGTGCCGGTGGACGACACCGGGCAGGTGATCCTGGAGGAATACGGGAAGCTGCTCGGCCCGCGCACGCGCATCGTGGCGCTGGCCCAGGTCTCCAACGCGCTCGGCACCGTGGTGCCGGTGAGGGAGATGACCGCCATCGCCCACCGCCACGGTGCCTGCGTGCTGGTGGACGGCGCCCAGTCCGTCTCCCACATGAAGGTGGACGTGCAGGCGCTGGATGCGGACTTCTTCGTCTTCTCCGGGCACAAGGTGTTCGGTCCCACGGGGATCGGCGTGGTCTATGGCAAGGCAGACGTGCTTGCCCATCTGCCGCCCTGGCAGGGGGGCGGCAACATGATCGCCGACGTCACCTTCGAGAAGACCATCTACAATGGCCCGCCCGAGCGGTTCGAGGCCGGCACCGGCAACATCGCCGACGCGGTGGGGCTGGGCGCGGCCATCGACTATGTCGAGGCCATCGGCATGGAGGTGATCGCGCGCTACGAGCACGAACTGCTGGTCTATGCCACCGAACGCCTCCTCACCGTGCCGGGCCTCAAGCTCATCGGCACCGCGCGGGACAAGGCGAGCGTGCTCTCCTTCGTGCTGGACGAATGCCGCACCCAGGACGTGGGCGCCGCGCTCGACCGCGAGGGCATCGCGGTGCGTGCCGGGCATCATTGCGCCCAGCCGATCCTGCGCCGGTTCGGGCTGGAGAGCACCGTGCGCCCCTCCCTCGCCTTCTACAACACGCGGGAGGATGTGGACGCGCTCGAGACGGCGCTGAAACGCATCCAGGAGAGCCGGGCGCACAGGGGCTGACGCGGCCCCACGGGCCTTACGTGATCGAAAGGGGAGCGGCAGGCCATGCCGCTCCCCTTCTTGCATTCCGGGCCCCGATCTCGGGCATCGGCGAATGGCTCCCGGTGGTCCGTCCGCGACCCGATGCCGGTCGGATGAAGGGGCGCCGGGCTACGGCGCGGTGACGCCTCGCCTTGGGGCACGACGACATCCGGACATGGCACGCATGACATCGCGAGCGCCTGGCGCCTCCTCCCCGCGCACGCCGGCGGACATGGCCCCAATCTGCATAGCGGCATTAGTTTATTTATTTTATGGATTTTATGTATTTTTGATTGACCACGGGGGCCGCGCTCCTATCGTGGGGCTCCCGAATGCTGCGAGGAGAAGCCCGATGCCGCTGCCGCCCAAGTCCGTGCCGTCCGTGCCCCGAAGCCTTGCGCAAGGGCTCGGCGTCCACGCGCAGATCGGCCGGCGCACGGTGCTGGCGGGTGCCCTTGCCCTGCTGCTGGGCAGCGCCGGCGGCTCTGGAGCCGCATGGGCGGACAGCGCCGCGCAGGGCCAGCCGGTGAAGGGCGGCGTGCTGCGCTTCCTGGTGGAGCACGAGCCGTCCACGCTGGTCACCATCGCCCATACCGCCGGGCCGACCCAGCGCGTCTCGCCCAAGGTGACGGAAGGCCTCCTCACCTATGATCTCGACTTCAGGCCCAGGCCCGCCCTCGCCACCGCCTGGAGCGTGAGCCCGGACGGCCTCACCTACACCTTCAAGCTGCGCGAGGGCGTGAAGTGGCACGACGGCAAGCCCTTCACCGCCGAGGACGTGGCCTATTCCATCAAGCTGCTGAAGGAGCACCACCCGCGCGGGCGCGGCACCTTCGCCTCCGTCACCGCGGTGGAGACGCCGGACCCGTACACGGCCGTCATCACCCTGTCGAAGCCAGCGCCTTACCTGCTGACGGCGCTCGACGCCAACGAATCGCCCATCGTTCCCAAGCACATCTATGAGGGCACCGACCCGCTCACCAACAAGAACGCCTCCGCCCCCGTCGGCACCGGGCCGTTCATCTTCAAGGAATGGGTGCGCGGCAGCCACATCATCCTAGATCGCAACCCGGATTACTGGGACACGGGCAAGCCCTACCTCGACCGGGTGGTGATCCGCTTCATCGCCGACCAGAGCGCCCGCTCCGCCGCCTTCGAGGCGGGCGAGCTCGATCTCGCCGGCGGCCCGCCCGTACCCTATGCCGATCTCGCACGGGTCTCCGCCCTGCCCGGCCTCGGCGCCGAGACGCGCGGCTATGACTATGCCGGGCGCATGACGCAGCTCTATTTCAATTTCGAGCGGCCGGTGCTGCAGGACAAGCGGGTGCGGCTCGCCATCGCCCAGGCCATCGATCTGCAGAAGCTGCTGGACGTGGTGTATTTCGGCTACGGCAAGGTGGCGGCTTCGGTCATCAGCCCCAATCTCAAGGGCTTCGTCGACCCCTCCATCGAGCCCTACGGCTACAATCTGAAGGCCGCCAACCGTCTGCTGGACGAGGCCGGCTATCCGCGCAAGGCGGACGGCACCCGCTTCACGCTCCGCCTCTATGCCAACCCGTTCAACACCCAGGCGGCGGGCGACTTCATCAAGCAGTCCCTGGCCAAGGTGGGGATCGCGGTGGACTTCCAGTTCTTCGATTTCTCCACCTACATCCAGAAGACCTATACCGGCCGCGACTTCGACCTGACGCTGGAATCCCTGCAGAACGTCTTCGACCCGACGCTGGGCGTGCAGCGCACCTTGTGGTCGAAGAACTTCCGCATCGGCCTGCCGTTCTCCAACGCCTCCCACTACAGCAACCCGGAGGTGGACCGCCTGCTCGAGGAGGCGGCGGTGGAGCCGGACCCGAAGAAGCGCCAGCAGCTGTGGTCCGCGTTCCAGAAGGCGGTTCACGACGATGTCGCGGCCCTCGGCCTCGTCGCGCCCGACGGCGTCACCCTGTTCCGCACCAAGGTGAAGAACCACACCATCGGCGTCACCGGCGTCGATGCCTCCTTCGCCGACGTCTACATCGAGAAGTAAGTCATGCGCCGCTCGACTTCGGCCTGCCGCCGGACGGCCGGCGCCCGGCGGAGGCAGGCATGAGGCGCCTGCCCCGCATCCTCAGGGCCGTGCGCCGCGCGGCCCTGCAGGCGGTGCCGACCGTGATCGGCATCGTCATCCTCAACTTCTTCCTGCTGCGCCTCACCCCCGGCGACGCCGCCGACGTGCTGGCGGGAGAGGCGGGCGCGGCGACTGTCGAGACGCTGGCGGCGCTGAAGTCCAAATTCGGCTTCGACCTGCCGGTGCTGCATCAGCTCGGCGCCTATCTCTCCAACCTCGCCCAGTTCAGCCTCGGCGTGTCGCCGCGCTTCAACCAGCCGGTATCCGACCTCATCGCCGCGCGCCTGCCCAACACGCTGAGCCTGATGGGCTTCGCCCTCGGCTTCGCGCTCCTCATCGGCGTCACGCTCGGGGCGGTGATGGCGGGCTTCGCCGGGCGGGTGCCGGACAAGGTGCTGAGCGTCGTCTCGCTGCTGTTCTATTCCATTCCCAGCTTCTGGATCGGGCTAATGCTCATCGTGCTGTTCGCGGTGAAGCTCGGCTGGCTGCCGAGCGGCGGCGCGCAGACCATCGGCGCCGGCCTCACCGGCCTCGAGGCGCTGGCAGACCGGGCGCGGCACCTGGTGCTGCCGGCGCTCTCGCTCGGCCTGTTCTACGTGGCCATCTACGCCCGCCTCACCCGCAGCGAGATGCTGGAGGTGAAGGCGCAGGACCATGTGCGCACCGCCCGCGCCAAGGGGCTCTCGCCGGTCGCGGTCACCTCCGGGCACGTGCTGCGCAACGCGCTCATCCCCGTCACCACCATGGCCGGCGTGCACCTCGCCGGGCTCATGGGCGGGGCGGTGGTGGTGGAGACGGTCTACAGCTGGCCGGGCCTCGGCCGGCTCGCCTACGAAGCGGTGCTGGGGCGCGATTTCCACGTGCTGCTGGGCATTCTCCTGCTCTCGTCCCTGCTGGTGGTGGCCATCAATGCGGCCATCGACATCCTGCAGGCCACTCTCGACCCGCGCATCGAGGTGCGCTGATGCACGCCACCGAGGCCCTCGCGCCCGCCCATGCCCGCGCGTCCGCCGACCCGCGCCTCTCCCCGCTCCGGGAGGAAGCGGCGATGCCGCCCGCCGCGGGCGAGGCCGAACCCTGGCCCAATGTCCATGCGCCCGACGCCGCCCGCGCGGCAACGCAGGAGGTGCAGCGCCTCGCCCCCGCCGGCGGCCGGCGCGCGCTCCTTGCCTTCCTCGCCAACCCGACGGCGGCGGCCGGCTTTCTCATCCTCGCGATCGTGCTGGCGGCGGCGCTGCTGGCGCCCGTCCTGTTCCCGGACGATCCTTTGGAGATGGCGGGACGGCCGCTGATCTGGCCCGGGCAGAACCCGCGCTTTCCCCTCGGCACCGATGCGCTGGGGCGTGACGTGCTTGCGGGGCTGGTGCACGGGGCGCGGGTGAGCCTGCTCATCGGCGCCACCGCGACGCTGGTCGGCCTCCTCGCCGGCGTGCTGGTGGGCGCGACGGCGGGCTATTTCGGCGGCGTGGCGGACGACGTTCTCACCAAGCTGGTGGAGATTTTCCAGACCGTCCCCGGCTTCATCCTGCTGATCGTGCTGGTGGCCATCGCCGAGCCCTCGGTGCCGGCGATCACGCTGGCCATCGGCGCGGTCTCGTGGCCGCAGGTGGCGCGGCTGGTGCGGGCCCAGTTCCGCGCGCTGAAGGAGAAGGAGTTCGTCGCCGCCGCCCGCGCGTTGGGCTACGGCCACGCCCGCATCATCTTCCGCGAGATCCTGCCGAACGCTCTGCCGCCGGTGATCGTGCTCGCCTCGGTGACGGTGGCGACCGCCATCCTGATGGAAAGCGCGCTGTCGTTCATGGGGCTCGGCGATCCCAACGTGGTCAGCTGGGGGTCCATGATCGGCTCGGGGCGCGACCTGTTGCGCACCGCCTGGTATCTCTCGGCCATCCCCGGCCTTGCCATTGTGCTCACCGTGCTCGCCCTCAACCTCATCGGCGACGGGCTCAACGACGCGCTCAACCCGCGCCTGTCCGGGGAGGCGTGAGATGGCGCCCCTGCTCGACGTCCGCGACCTCTCCATCGCCTTTCCCAAGGCGACGCCCGTGCGCGGCCTCTCCCTCACCGTGGAGGCGGGGGAGACGCTGGCGCTGGTGGGTGAATCCGGCTCCGGCAAGTCGCTCACCGCCCTCGCCTTGCTGCGTCTTCTGCCCCCGCAGGCGCGGATCGCCGGCGGCGAGGTGCTGTTCGGCGGGCGCGACCTCGCCCGGCTGGACGACCGCGCGCTCCGCGACGTGCGCGGCCGCGACATCGCCATGGTGTTCCAGGAGCCCATGACCTCGCTCAACCCGGTGCTCAGCATCGGCCACCAGATCGCGGAAGTGGTCCGCCTGCATCAGGGCCTGTCGCGCCGGGCGGCTCTGGCGCGCGCGGTGGAATTGCTCGACCTCGTGCGCATTCCCGAGCCGCAGCGGCGGGTGAGCGAGTATCCGCACGAGCTGTCCGGCGGCATGCGCCAGCGGGTGATGATCGCCATCGCGGTGGCCTGCTCGCCGCGCCTGCTGATCGCGGACGAGCCCACCACCGCGCTCGACGTGACCATCCAGGCGCAGGTGCTGGACCTTCTGGACGCGCTGCGCCGCGATCTCTCCATGGGCCTCCTGCTCATCACCCACGACCTCGGCGTGGTGGCGGAATGGGCGGACCGGGTGGCGGTGATGTATGCCGGCCGCAAGGTGGAGGAGGCCCCCTTCGAGACCCTGTTCGGCGCGCCGCTCCACCCCTACACGCGCGGCCTGCTCGCTGCCTCGCCACGGCTTGATGCGGCCCAGCACTCGTCGCGCGGGCTGCTGACCGAGATCCGCGGTTCCATCGCCTCGGCTGCCGGGCAGGCCGGATGCGCCTTCGCCCCGCGCTGCCCCCTCGCCCGTGCCGCCTGCCACGCCGCCGCGCCGGATCTGGCCGCGGTCGCGCCCGGCCATCTCGTCGCCTGCCCGGTCACGGCGGCGACTTCCCCTGTCGCGGAGGTGCGCCATGCCGCTGCTGTCGGTTGAGGACCTGCACGCCGGCTACAGCGCCGGCGGCGCGCCGCTTCGGGCGGTGGATGGCGTCTCCTTCACCGTGGAGCCGGGGGAGACGGTGGGACTGGTGGGCGAGAGCGGGTGCGGCAAGTCCACCCTCGCCAAGGTGCTGATGCGCCTCGTGGACCCGTCGGCCGGCCGCATCCTGTTCGACGGCACGGATGTGGGGACGCTACGGGGCAGCGCGCTGAAAGGCTACCGCCGGCAGGCGCAGATGGTGTTCCAGGACCCGTTCGCCTCCCTCAACCCGCGCCACACGGTGGGAGACATCCTGAAAGGCCCGCTGGAGGTGCATTCCATCGGCACCCGCGCCTCGCGCGCGGAGGCGGCCGGCGCGGCGCTGGAGCGGGTGGGCCTGCCGGCGGAGGCGCTCGCCCGCTATCCGCACGAATTCTCCGGCGGCCAGCGCCAGCGCCTCGGCATCGCGCGGGCGCTGATCCTCAAGCCCCGCCTCGTCATCTGCGACGAGCCGGTCTCCGCCCTCGACCTGTCGATCCAGGCGCAGATCCTGAACCTTTTGACGCGGATGAAGGCGGACTTCGGCCTCTCCTACCTGTTCATCTCCCACGACCTGTCGGTGGTGCGCTATTTCGCCGACCGGGTGCTGGTCATGTATCTCGGCCGCATCGTCGAGACCGGGACATGGCAGGAGATCTTCAGCCGCCCGCTCCACCCCTACACCCGCGCGCTGATGGAGGCGGTGCCCACCGCCGGCCGCCGGCGCCATGCCGCGCCGCTCGCCGGCGACCTGCCGAGCGCGCGCAACGTGCCGTCCGGCTGCCGCTTCCATCCCCGCTGCCCCCTCGCCACCCCGCTGTGCGCGCAGGCCGACCCGGCCCTGCTCCCGGCGGGCGGCGGCCAGCAGGTGGCCTGCCATCACGCGCCCGCAGCAGCGCTCCACTAGGACAGCAAGAGGCTCCCCATGACCACGCCCGACTACCGCTATCTCGGCGCGAGCGGCCTCAAGGTTCCGCAGCTCGCCCTCGGCACCATGATGTTCGGCGGCCCCACCGACGAGGCCACCGCCCACCGCATCATCCACAAGGCGAAGGAACAGGGCTTCTTCTTCGTCGATACCGCCGATGCCTACCAGAACGGCGCGACGGAACAGGTGGTGGGACGCGTGATCGCGGCGGACCGCGACGCCTATGTGCTCGCCACCAAGCTCGGCAACCCCGCCGGCGCAGGGCCGAACCGGCAGGGGCTCTCGCGCAAGTGGGTCATCGAGGCCGCGGAGGCGAGCCTGCGGCGCCTCGGCACCGATTACATCGACATCCTCTATTTCCACCGCGCCATCTTCGATGCGCCGCTGGGCGAGGCGGTGCGGGCCGTGGCGGACCTGATCCACGCCGGCAAGGTACGCTATTTCGCGGTGTCGAACTTTCGCGGCTGGCGGATCGCCGAGGTGGCGCGCCTCGCCGACCAGCTGGGCATCGACCGGCCCATCGCCAGCCAGCCGCTCTACAACATCGTGGACCGCACGGCGGAGGTGGAGCAATTGCCCGCCGCCCATCATTTCGGGCTGGGCGTCGTCTCCTACTCGCCGCTGGCGCGCGGCGTGCTCACCGGCAAGTATGCGCCCGGCGTGGCGCCACTCGCGGGCTCGCGGGCGGGGCGTGGCGACCGGCGCATCCTGGAGACCGAGTGGCGGGAGGATTCGCTGCTGATCGCGCAGGAGATCGCCCGCCATGCGCAGGCGCGGGGCATCAGCGCCACCACCTTCGCGCTCTCCTGGGTGCTCAACAACCGGCTCGTCACCGCCGCCATCGCCGGCCCGCGCACCGAGGAGCAGTGGGACAGCTATGTCGAGGCGCTGGCCTATGACTTCACGGCCGAGGACGAGGCCTTCGTCGCCTCCCTGGTGCCAGAAGGCCATGCCTCGACCCGCTTCTACACCGACCCCAGCCACCCGGTGGAAGGCCGCGCGCCCCTGACCGGTGGCGGGGATGCGGCCCGGCGGGTGGCCGAGCGGGCCGCGGCCCGCGCCACCGAACGGGCCGTCGCCGTCAAGGACGCGCCGCCGCTCGCCGCCGCCGGCTGATCCGTGGTCCGGACCGGCGAGCGCCGGTCCGCCCGCCCTTCCGCGCGCCGGCAGACGGCGCGCCCGCCCCTGCCCTGAGACCGGGCTCCGGCCTGCCGGCCGTCCCCACGTGCGAGGATCGCCATGTCCGCCCAACCGGCTCTCTCATCTCCCGCTGCCGCGCCCCAGAGCGGCCCCACCCTGCGCGGCCCGCTGGATTTCCCGGACAGCCCGCTGTCGCGCTCCGCCCGCCAGCCGCTGATGCTGGGGCTGTTCCTGAACCTGCAGGACATCCATTTCTCGGATCATCCCACCAGCAACAGCTGGACCTTCGACTACAATCTGGCGCTGGTGGAGAAGGCGGACGCGCTGGGCTTCGACATCGCTTTCTCACGCACCCAGTGGCTCCCCAAGGGCGGCTATGACGGGGAGGCTTCCCTCGACAGCTTCGTGGCGCTCGGCGCCATGGCGGCGCGCACGCAGAACATCCTGCTCATCTCCACGCTGCACGTGCTCTACGGCCCGTGGCACCCGCTGCACATCGCCAAGATCGGCGCAACGTTCGACCACATCGCCAAGGGGCGCTGGGGCATCAATATCGTCACCGGGCACCGGGCCATCGAGCACGAGATGTTCGGCTGGAACCGCATCGACCACGACCGGCGCTACGAGATGACCGCCGAGCTGTTCGAGGTGCTGCACCGCCTGTGGAGCGATCCCGAGAACTACTCCCACGAAGGGCGGCTGAACCCGTGGCGGATCGTCAACGGCTACATCACGCCCAAGCCGGCCTTCGGGCGCCCCATCCTGGTCACCGCCACGGGCTCGGACGCCGGCATCGATTTCGCGGCGGAGCATTCGGACCTGCTGTTCATCACCTCGCCGGGCGGCGCCCACATCGACAGCGCGCTCGAAACGCTGCCGGACCACATCGCCGCCATCAAGGCCCGCGCCCGCGCCAGGGGACGCGAGGTGAAGACCATCATCAACCCGGTCGTGGTCAGCCGCGACACGGAGGCGGAGGCCCACGCCTATGCGCGCGCCATCGCCGACGGGGTGCCCGCGCCCACCCACACCTCATTCGGCCATCGCGGCTACGACAGCGACGCGGTGGCCTGGAAGGGCCGGCGCGATGCCAGCCACAAGCAGGGGCAGAACCTCGGCGGCAACATCGAGATCATCGGCACGCCCGAGCAGGTGGTGGACCAGCTGGCGGCGCTGAAGAAGGCCGGCATCGACGGCGTGCAGTTCAATTTCTACGATTTCGCCGCCGACTTCGACTATTTCGCCCGGACAACCCTGCCGCTGCTGAAGCAGGCCGGCCTGCGGCTGTGAGCGCACGGACGGGCCCGCGCCCCGCCGGTCAGGTCGCCTGACCCGACCGGGGCGCGCCGCCCGTGCCGGTCAGGCCTTGCGGATGCCCGGCGGCTGCCAGGTGCCCTTGCCCGCGGGCAGGATGGAGGGCGGCGTGTCCTTGGGCCAGTACAGGCGCATCACCAGATAGATCGGGCCATCGGGCGCGGGCAGCCAGTTGCTCTCCTTGTCCGCGCCGGGGGACTTGTTCTGGATGTGGATGGTCAGCGACCCGTCGGCGTTGCGCTTCAGGTTAGGCAGCATCGGCGCGTTGATGAGATAGCGGTCAATCGGGTTCTTGATGAGCAGCTGAGACTTGCCGTCATACATGGTGACCGACCAGAAGGCGTTCACCGGCGGCAGGCTGTCGGCAGGGAACGTCAGCGTGTAGTCGTGCTTCGACCCGTCGAGGGTCTCGCCGTCGGCATCGAGGCGGGTGAGCGGATAGGTCGCCTCCACCGCGTCATTGCCATAGATGCCAGCCTGAGCGCCCACCGCCCGCAGCAGCCAGTCGTCATGGAAGAAGGCGGCGTCGCCCGCGGCCGCGCCAACGCGCCATCCGTTCACGTTCGTGCCGAAGGCCGCCACCGCCTCGGTCACCTTGCGCTGGCCCTCCTTCAGGCCGAGGAGGATCTCCGCCTTGTCCTCCAGCGAGAGCGTCTTGAAATCGAACGTCTTGCCCGGACCCACGCCGATGGTGGCCAATTGCTCGCGGATGGCGCGCTCCTCGGGAAGGGCCGGCGCGAACTGGAGCGCGAAATCGAGGAACTCGAAGAAATCCGTGCGGGCGAGATCCTTTGAGAACTTGGGGAAATCGGGCGCCGGCGCAGCCTGCGGCGCCGCCTGCCCGAGGAAGGCCGAAAGCGGGCGCACCTGATAGCCCGCCTGGACCTTCCTCACATTGTCGAGGTCAGAGGCGTCGAACAGCTGGGTGCGGAAGATGGTCAGCGCGAACGCGGTGGAGGCGCGGAACACCTTGCCGATGCCGGACGGGGTCTCGCCGGTCCAGCTGGGGCCGACCACCAGATAATCGCCGGCATTGCTGCCGGTGGCGCGGCTGCCGATGTAGCCGTAGTTGAAGGTATTCCCGTCCACCAGCTGGACCGAATAATAGCGCTTGGGGTCCACCGCCGGAACGGAGATCACCATGGGCTCGGTGCGCAGGTCGAGCCACGCCAGCGAATACGGGGTGTCGCTGTTGGGCGTCGGGATCGAGGTGTCCTGCCAGGTGAAGACCCGGGCCTCGTTGGAGATCTGGTTGAACGGCGCCTTGAACTGCCCCGAGTTCCGGTCGATGACGTATTCGTACATCACGCCGTAGTTCATCACGATCGGCAGGCCGTAGATGAAGCCGGCCTCGGCGATGTCCTTCGCCTTGAAGAAGCCGGGACGGGCGGGCGCCGGCTGGGCAGAGGCCGCGAGCGGGAACAGCGCCGGGCCGGTCAGGCCGCCGGCCGCCAGGATCTTGAGGAAATGCCGCTTGGACAGCATGGGCAACCTTCTCTCGCGGAAGGGCGCGTCGTCGCGCCCCTGAAAACGCGGCGACCTTATCGCGGCCGCCACCGTCCGTCCCGCAGGATCACGCCGCACGCGCGACGGCATGGCGCGCGCGCACAAGTGGGGCCACGCCCAAGGTCGCTTTCCCCAGCGGCCTATTTGGCCAGTGGCGGCGGCAGGTTACGCACCGGCACGCGCCGGCCGTCGAGGCGATAGGGCGGCGCGAGGACATAGCGCGCCGCGGCCTCGCGTCCCTCGGCGGTACCCGCGCCCTCCCCGGCTTCCGCGGCGGCCCCGATGACCATGCCGGCGGCACGGGCACGCTCGGACGTGAGGGCGGCATGGAGGCCGAGCACCTCGCCGGCGGGAATGCCCTCGGCGCGCAGCTTGGCGAGAAGGTCCGCGCGCCGGTGACGCAGCAGTTCGGCACCGATCTGCGGCAACAGCTCGGCGCGGTTGCGCGAGCGTTCGAGATTGGTGGCGAAGCGCGGATCATCCGCCAGCTCCGGCCGCCCGAGCACGGCGGCGCAGAAGCGCCGGAACTGGGCGTTGTTGCCCACGGTGATGACGAGCGGCCCGTCCGCCGCCTCGAACACGCCATAGGGCACGATGGAGGGATGGGCATTGCCGTAGCGTGGCGGGTCCTTGCCCTGCACCAGCGCCTCGAGCCCGTAGTAGGAGGTGATGGCGAGGCCACAGTCGAACAGCGCCAGCTCCACGCGCCGGCCCCGGCCGGTGCGGGTGCGCTGGTAGAGCGCCGCGAGCACCGCCTGCGCCGCATACTGGCCGGTGAAGAGGTCCACCGCCGCCACGCCGAACTTGAGCGGCGGCTGGCCGGCCTCCCCGTTCAGCGCCATCAGCCCCGCCTCGCCCTGCACCAGCAGGTCATAACCGGGGCGCGTCGCCTCCGGCCCGCCGGAGCCATAGCCGGTGATGGAGCAGTAGATGAGGCCGGGGTTCTCCGCGCTGAGCGCCTCGTAGCCCAGGCCGAGGCGGTCGGCGCCGCCGGTCTTGAAATTCTCCACCAGCACGTCGGCGTCCCGCGCCATGGCCTTGACGCGGGCGAGGCCATCGGGCGTCGAGAGATCGATGCCGACGGACGTCTTGTTGCGGTTCACCGCATCGAAGTAGGAGGTGTTGGTGGCGCCGGTCCGCAGGCCCCAGTCGCGGGTGTCGTCGCCGCGCTCGGGGTGCTCCACCTTCACCACCTCCGCCCCGAGATCCCCGAGCACCTGCGCGCACCACGGCCCGGCGAGGATGCGCGACAGGTCGAGCACGCGCACGCCGGCGAGCGGCAGATCGTCGGCCTGCCCGCGGGCGGCGGCGGGATTGGTTTCACTCATCGACGCAAGCTCCAGCTGGCACGCGGTCAGGCCCCCATCACCCCGTCGAGCCCGCGCACCATCTCCACGAGCCGCGGGCGCACCTCGTCGAGCAGGAACTGGGGGGCGGTGATGACGGTGGGGGCACCGCAATTGATGGCCATGGGCGGCAGGCCGCGCCCCGGCCGGAAGCCGACGGCGATGGCGCTGACGCTCTCCTGCCACTCGCCGAACGAGCAGCAGCAGCCGAGCGTGGCGTGATCCTCGATCGCCTTCTCGAGCGCCTCGCGCACCTTGGGCCAGGCGAGCGGATCGAGCATGCGCAGCTCCTCGAACAGCGGCGCGCGCTCGGCCGGCGTCAGGGCGGCGATGAAGGCGCGGCCGATGGACGAGCGCACGATGGACATGCGCACCCCCACCTCGATGTTGAGCGAGATGGCCGCCGGCCCCCGCATGCACTCCACGTAGCGCATGGACAGGCGGTCGCGCACCGCGAGACCCACCGTGCCGTTGGAGAAGTTCGCCAGCTCGCGCATGGCGGGCCGCGCGATCTGGCGGACGTCGAGACCGCCCAGCGCCACCGTGCTCAGGGCCATCAGCTGGGTGCCGAGCCGATACTTGCCCACCTCCTCCACGTAATGCAGGTAGCCGAGCTTGGTGAGGGTGTAGGTGAGCCGCGAGACCGTGGAGCGCGGCAGCTTGCAGCGCTCGGTGATCTCGTGGTTGGCGAGGAAGGTCTCGCCGCGCTTGAAGCAGGCCAGCACCTCCAGCCCGCGCGCGAGGGCGGTCACGAAGTGGCGGTCGTCCTTGCCGTCGCCTTCGGTCTCGAGATCGGGATCGGTGTGTTTCATGGTCGTGCTCTCGATGGCGTCCGGGGCGCTGCGGCCAATGCCCCGAACCACGCCATTATCGGGGATTCGCGGCCGGACGCATCGCAGGCCCTATTTCCTGAAGAAGGCGGCGAACGCAGCCTGCGCGGCCGGCTCCAGACGCAGCGCGTGGAACTGCTCGGCCTCCGCCGCCAGCGCCGCCGCCACCGGGCCGGCGGTGGCGGCGCGCAGCAGGCGCTTGGTGGTGGCGAGCGAGCGCGGCGGCAGCGCCGCCAGCGCCTGCGCCTTCTCGAGCGCGAGGGGAAGGGCCCCGCCCGCCTCGGTCACCGCATTGACGATGCCGGCCTCCGCCGCCACCTCGGCGCCGAACACCTCGCCCAGCAGCAGCAGCTCGCTCGCGCGCTTCGATCCGGCGATGCGCGGCAGCAGGTAGCTCGAAGCCCCCTCCGGGCACAGGCCGAGATTGACGAACGGCAGGCGGAAGCGCGCACCGGCGCCGGCGTAGGCGAGATCGAAATGCAGCAGCATGGTGGTGCCGATCCCCACAGCGAACCCCTCCACCGCCGCCACCGCCGGCTTGGAAAAGCCGGTGAGGGCGTTGAGGAAGGTGAGGCCGGCGCTCGGCTCGCCCGCGTTGGAGGTGTCCTGGAAATCGGCGAGGTCGTTGCCGGCGGTGAAGCAGTTTCCGGCCCCGGTCAGCACCACCACGCGCACCGCCTCATCCTCACCGGCGGCGGCGAAGGCATCGCCCAGCGCCTTGTAGGTGGCGCGGTCCAGCGCGTTGCGGCGCTCCGGCCGGGACATGGTGAGGAGGCGCACGCCGGGGTGCGGGTCGGTGACGATGAGGCTCTGCGTCATGGCGGCGGCTCCTGATCCTTCTGGCGCTCCCCGGGGCGGGGGGCGGTACGGTGTCGGCGTTCAGGCGGCGAAGCCCGCCGCATCGACGGCGAGGCGGGCGCGGGCGTCGGCATATTCGCGGGCAAGGCGGGCGACCACCTCGGCCACCGGCGGCGCATCGGCGATGGTGCCCACCCCCTGCCCCGCGCCCCACACGTCGCGCCACGCCTTCACCTTGCCGGAGCTGAAGCTCATGGCGGTCTTGTCGGCATGGGGCAGGTTGTCCGGGTCGAGGCCCGAGGCGACCACGGAGGGTTTGAGGTAATTGCCCGGCACGCCGGTGAAGAAGGGCGAATAGAGGATGTCGGCCGCCTGCGCGTCGGCGATCATCTCCTTGTAGGGCGCAACCGCGCGGGATTCCGCCGTGGCGATGAAGCGCGTGCCCATATAGGCGAAGTCCGCCCCCAGCGCCTGCGCGGCGAGGATCGCCTCCCCCGTGGTGATGGCGCCGGCGAGCGCCACCGGCCCGTCGTAGAAGCGCCGCACCTCGCCCAGCAGCGCGAACGGGCTCAGCGTGCCGGCATGGCCTCCGGCTCCGGCGCACACCAGGATGAGGCCGTCCACTCCGGCTTCCAGCGCCTTCTCCGCGTGGCGCACGGTGGTCACGTCGTGGAACACCACGCCGCCATACGAATGCGCCTGCCGCACCACGTCGCCCGGCGCGCGCAGCGAGGTGATGATGAGCGGCACCTCATGGGCGACACAGGTCTCCATGTCGCGCTCCAGCCGGTCGTTGGAGGCGTGGACGATCTGGTTCACCGCGAACGGGGCGATGCGCCGGGTGGGGTCGGCGGCGCGGGCGGCGGCGAGCTCGGCCTTGATGCGGGTGAGCCAGCCATCCAGCGTGTCGGGCGCGCGGGCGTTCAGCGCCGGAAAGGCGCCGACCACGCCGGCGAGGCATTCGGCGATGACCAGCTCCGGCCCCGACAGGATGAACATGGGCGAGGCGATCACCGGCAGCGCCAGCGTGCCGCGGAAGGCGGGGGGAAGACGATCTGACGGCATGGTCATTGCCCGGCCCCTTCCTTCGCGCCCTCGCGGGCGAAATAGAGATCATGCAGCCGGTCGAGATCGAGCCCTTCCGCCTTCTCGGACAGGATCACCTTGCCCGAGCGCATGAGGTGCACGTCGTCCGCCACCGAGAGGGCAATGCGGGTGTTCTGCTCGATCAGGACGATGGTGGTGCCCTCGCCCTTCAGCCGGCGGATGATGTCGAACACCTCGTTGACGATCACCGGGGCGAGGCCCAGCGACGGCTCGTCGATGAGCAGGATGCGCGGCTTGGCCATCAGCCCGCGGCCCATGGCCACCATCTGCGCCTCGCCGCCGGAGAGCGAGCCGGCGAGCTGGTGCCGGCGCTCCTTCAGGCGCGGGAAGAAGGCGTACATACGCTCCAGGTTGGCGGAAAGATCGCCCCGGCAGCGCTCGGAATAGGCGCCGAGGCAGAGGTTCTCCTCCACCGACATGTCGCGGAACACGAGGCGCCCTTCCGGCACCATCACCAGCCCCTGGGCCGCGAGGTCCCAGGTCTTCCCCTTCAGCGGCGCGCCATCCATCAGGATCTCGCCGCTAAATGGCAGAAGCCCGGTGAGGGTGCGCAGCAGCGTGGTCTTGCCGGCGCCGTTGGGGCCGACGATGGCGGTGAGCGCGCCGGCGCGGAACGTGAGGTTCACGTCCCACAGCACGGTGATGGCGCCGTAGCCGGAGGAGAGGTTGCGCGTCTCAAGCATGGGCGGTCCCCGTGTAGCTCTCCACCACGGCCGGATTGTTGAACACCTCGGCCGGCGTGCCATCGGCGATGAGCTGGCCGAAGTTGAGCACCACCGCCCGCGTGCACAGGCCCGAGATGGTCTCGATGTCGTGCTCGACGATGACGATGGTGAGGCCGAACAGCGCGTGCAGTTCCTTCAGCTTCAGCATGAAGGAGCGCTTCGCGTTGCTCTCGAGGCCGGCCAGCACCTCGTCCAGCAGCAGCAGCTTCGGCTCGGTGGCGAGCGCCTTGGCGATCTCCAGCCGCTTCAGCTCCTGCAGCGCCAGAGCGGTGGCGGCATCGGCATCGGCCTTGTGGGACAGCTCCATCACCGCGAGTATCTCGTCGATCCGCTTCTCGTCGTACCGCCCGGCGCCGAACACCTGCGCCACCGCGAGATTCTCGCGCACGGTCAGATGGTGCATGGGCTGGGGGATCTGGAAGGTGCGTCCGATGCCCGCCCGCGCCCTTTTGTGCAGCGGCAGGGAGGTCACCTCCCGCCCGTTGAAGCTGATCCGCCCGCGCGCCTTCACGAGGCCGGAGATGGAGTTGAACAGGGTGGTCTTGCCCGCCCCGTTCGGCCCCACGAGGCCGAGGATCTCGCCTTGCGCGATGCGGAACGAGATGCCGGACAGCGCGGTGAGGCCGCCGAAGCGGACGGTGACGGCGTCGAGCTCAAGCATGGCCCTTCTCCGCGTTCGAGAGACTGCGGCCGGCAAGGCGCGGCAGGAAGCGGGCGACGAGGCCGGACAGCCCGTTGGGCGCCAGCAGCACCATGATGGCGAGCACGATGCCGAGCAGGATCTGGTGGCCCACCGGAATGAGGCTTTTCGCGATCACCTGGTCGAACAGATAGATCACCACCGCGCCGAAGATGGGCCCCAGCACGCTGCGATAGCCGCCGAACACCGCGGCGATGATGGGCATGACGCTCCAGATGCCGGAGAAGGCATAGTCCGGCTCCAGGAAGCCGATGATGTGGGCGTTCAGCGCGCCGAACACCCCGGCGATGAAGGCGGAAAGCAGCAGCATCCAGGTCTTCAGCACCGTGGCGTTGACGCCCACCACGCGGGTGGCGTCCTCGCTGTCGGCGATGGCGCGCAAGGCGGTGCCCACATGGCTGCGCCGCAGCGCCATGTAGACCAGCGCGAACACCACCACGCAGGCGAGCACCAGCACGTAGCTGCCGGCCCGGTCCGCGAGGTTGAAGCCGAGCACCGTCGGCAGGCCGGGATAGCGCTGCAGGCCGGCCGCGCCGCCGGTGAGCCAGTCGAGCTCGGTGGCGAGGATGCGGAAAATCTGCGCATAGGCGAGGATGGCGAGGGCGAAGTACGGCCCGGAGAGCCGTAGCGCCGGCAGCATGGCCAGCGAGAACACCGTGGCGATCAGCCCGCCCAGCGGGATGGCGAGCAGCACCGGCACGCCGAGCTTGCCGGCCAGCAGCGCCGAGCCATAGGCGCCCACCCCGAAGAAGGCGGCGTGGCCGAACGAGACCATGCCGCCGAGATTGCCCAGCAGCGCCCACGACAGGGCAAGGCCGGCGAGAATCAGCGCCGAGATCAGCAGGCCCAGCATGTAGGGGCTGGCGCCCGCCACCAGCGGCAGCAGCGCCAGCGCGAGGAGGCCCGCGCCGATGAGCGCGCCGCGACCCCGCTGCGATGCGGCTGCGGGCGCGGCCTGCGCGGATGCGTTGGAAGTGACCGGCATGGCTTCGCCTTTCAGCCGCGACGGGCGCGCGCGCCGAACAGGCCGTTCGGCATCAGGAACAGGACGAGCAGGAACAGCACCATTCCGGCGAGCTCCTGCAGGGCGGACGAGGCGAGCGTCACGGTCAGCGCCTCGGTGACGCCGAGCAGCACCGCGCCCAGGAACACGCCGGGAATGGAGCCGACGCCCGCCAGCACGGTGATGATGAAGGCCTTCACCGTCAGCGCGTGCCCGGTGGCCGGCTGCACCACGCTCATGGTGTAGAGCGCGACGCCGGCGAACGAGGCGAGCGCGCCCGCCACCAGGAAGGACACGGTCTCGATGCGGGTGGGGTTGATGCCCATCAGCTTGGCGGCGCCGCGATTGGAGGAGACGGCGCGCACCGCGCGGCCGTACCAGCTGGACTTCAGCCACCACCACAGCGCGCCCATCAGCACCAGCGAGAGCACGAAGGCGATGATCTCGCTGCGCATGGCGAACAGGTCGCCCAGCGACACCGCATCCTGCAGGAAGGGCGAGGCGGTGGTGCGCACGTCGCTGGCGAACACCAGGAGGATGGCGTTGGTGAGGATGATGCCGATGGCGAAGGTGAGGATGAGCGAGTTCAGCTCGCGGTGGTCCTTGATGCGGTCCACCAGCAGGAACAGCACGAAGCTCGCCGCCGCCACCACCACCAGCGCGAGCGGGATGGCGAAATAGGGATCGAGCCCGGTGCGCGATTCCACCAGATAGGCCATGTAGGCGGCGAGCAGCACCAGCTCGCCATGGGCGAGGTTGATGATGCGCATGGCGCCGAAGGCGAGGGCGAGGCCGAGGGCCACCAGCGCATAGACGCTGCCGATGAGCACGCCGGAGAACAGCGCCTGCAGGATGAGTTCAGTCATGTCACCTCGGATGGGGCAAGGCGGGCGCTACAGAGCGGCGGTGAGGAGCAGGCCGGGGTCGGGGCACCGGCAGGATGCGGCCCGCCGGCGCCGGTGCCGGCGGGCCGCGATGTCAGCCTCGCCTCACCACGGCAGGGCGGGATAGGCGATCTCGCCCGTGGCGGCCGACTTCGGCGACACCAGCACGATCTTGCCGTCGCGGTGCTGGCCCATGGAGAGCGCGAAGTTGGGGTTGTCGCCGGTCTCGTCGAACTGGATGCGGCCGAGCAGGCTGTTGCGGTCGGTCTTGCGCATCTCGGCGGCAAGCCCGCCCTTGTCCAGCGTGCCCGCCTCGGCGGCGCGGACGATGGCCTCGCACAGCGCCATGGTCTCCACGAAGCTCAGGGTGGAGAGATACTCGATCTCTTTATTGTACGACTGCTTGTAGATCTCGGAGAACTTGCGCCCCTCCTCGTCCTTCACTTCCACCGGGAACGGCAGGAAGGAGGTGCCGACCACGTTGTTCATCAGGTCGGGGAACTCGGTGTACATCTTCGGAGTGGCGAGGGACCAGGTGCCGACGATCAGCTTCACGTTGGGCTTCAGCACCTTGGCGGCGCGGATGATGCCCACGTAGTCGTTCTCGTAGGCCGACATCATGATGATGTCCGGCTTGTCCTGCAGCTTGATCTTGTTGATGATCGGCTTGAAATCCGTGATCGCCGGATCGAACTTGTGCACCGTCACGGCGATGCCCTTGGCGGCGAGGTCCTTCTCAAGCCCCTCGGCGAGCAGCGCGGGCGCCTCCTTGGTGGAGGCCACGATGGACACCTTCGCGGGCTTCAGGTCGCCGATGAGGGTGGCGATGCCGCGCTCGTAGCCGGCATTGTTGTTGATGCGGAAGAAGGTCTTCAGCCCGCGCTTGGTCAGCTCGTCGGAGACGGCGCCGGCGGTGATGTAGACCTTGCCGAGCTTGTCGGAGGCGTCGGACGCCGGGCCGATGATGTTGGAGCCGTAGCCGCCGATCAGCGCCACCGCGCCGTCGGACGACAGCTTCTCCACCGCCGAGACCGCCTTGGCCGGGGTGCTCTCGTCGTCGATGAGGTCCACCTTCACCTGGAACTTGGGCGAGGCGGCGTTGCACATCTTCACCGCCACCTGCATGCCTTCGGTGAAGGCCTGGCCGGAGCGGGCGAGCGAGCCGGTGAGCGGCATGTGCGCGCCGATGGTGAAGGTCTTCGGCGCATCCTGGGCCGAGGCGCTCGCGATCCCCGCCGCGCCTGCCGCCAGCGTGACGCCGAACGCCAGCGCCGCCGACACGATTGTCCTGTCGACCATGTATGTCCTCCCTGAGCGTTTCTGACGCCGGGCGGCCGATCCCCTCGGCGCGGCCGCCCCGGCGGTCGCAGACGTGTCCGCGACCGGAGCGGCGCGCGCCGTCCGCCACGCGACCGCGGCTGCGGTGATCTGGCGGGAAGAGCATGCGCGGGACGTGTGGCGGCCGCCGCCGCGGACCCGGTCCGGACAGCAAAGACCTCCCCTTCCGCGCGGCTTCTCCGCGTTCTGACCCCGTCACGCGACCGGCGCCCGGGGCTGGTGGATGAATGGCACGCCCTCCCGCCACATGTCAATTATGCGGTCATCAGTTCTGCATGATGGAACAAAATATCCCACACACCTACCATAACACCACTGATTGACCGACAAGCGCGCTTGACAAGACACATTCGGCAAGGCACGTCTTCAGAAAATTGCAGACGGCAATTCTGCATAGCAGAACACAAGGGAGACAACATGGCTCCGGTCCGCACCGAGGTCTCGAACGGCGTCGCCGTGCTCGTCATCGACAATCCGCCGGTCAATGCGCTCGGCGCGGCGGTCCGGGGCGCCATCGCGGAGGGCATCGCGGCCGCCGCCGCCGACCCGGCCGTCAAGGCCGTCGTGCTGGCTGCCGCCGGCAAGGTGTTCGTGGCCGGTGCCGACATCTCCGAGTTCGGCAAGCCCCCCGTTCCCCCTGCCCTGCCGGACGTGCTGGCCGCCATCGAGGACTGCCCGAAGCCGGTGGTCGCCGCCGTCAACGGCATGGCGCTCGGCGGCGGGCTGGAGCTCGCCCTCGCCTGCCATGCCCGAGTGGTGGCGCCCGGCGCGCGGCTGGGCCTGCCCGAGATCAAGCTCGGCATCATTCCCGGCGCCGGCGGCACCCAGCGGCTGCCGCGCCTCATCGGCGCCGCGCCGGCCTTCGCCCTCATGCTCACGGGCGACCAGGTGACGGCGCAGAAGGCGCTCAGCCTCGGCCTCGCCGACGCCATCGCGGACGGCGACCTCGTGGCGGCCGCTGCCGAGCGCGCGCTGGCGCTTGCCGCCGCCGGCACCTGGCCCCGGGCGCGCGAGGGCGCGGACAAGCTGACCGCCGAGGACCGCGCCGCCTTCGAGGCTGCCGCCGCCGACGCGCTCAAGCGCTCCGCCCGCGTTCCCAACGTGCCGGCGCTGATCGATGCCGTGCGCGGCGTGTTCGAGCGGTCGTTCGCTGACGGCCTCGCCGCCGAGCGGGCGCATTTCAAGGCGCTGGTGGCGGACCCGAGCTCCAAGGCCCTGCGCCACGTCTTCTTCGCCGAGCGGGAGGCCGCGCGCATCCCCGGCATCGGCAAGGAGGTGAAGGCCCGGCCCATCGCCTCTGCGGCGGTCGTCGGCGCCGGCACCATGGGCGGCGGCATCGCCATGTGCTTCGCCCAGGCCGGCATCCCGGTGACCCTCATCGAGGTGAAGGCCGAGGCGCTCGACGTGGGCGTGGAGCGCATCCGCGCCAATTACGCCACCTCGGTGAAGCGCGGCTCGCTCTCGCAGGAGGCGATGGACGCGCGCATGGCTCTCATCACCCCCAAGGTGGGCCTCGAGGCGGCGGCCGATGCCGACATCGTGGTGGAGGCCGCGTTCGAGGACATGGGCGTGAAGGCCGAGATCTTCGGCACCCTCGATCGGGTGACGAAGCCCGGCACCATCCTCGCCACCAACACCTCCTATCTCGACGTGGACGCCATCGCCGCCACCACCAGCCGGCCGCAGGATGTGGTGGGCCTGCATTTCTTCAGCCCCGCCAACGTGATGCGCCTGCTGGAAGTGGTGCGCGGGGAACAAACGGCGCCCGACGTGCTGGTGACCGGCCTCGATCTTGGCCGCAAGCTCGGCAAGCTGCCGGTGGTGGTGGGCGTGTGCTACGGCTTCGTCGGCAACCGCATTCTGGCGCGCCGCACCGAGGCGGCCGAGCGCCTGCTCCTCGCCGGCGCCCTGCCCCACGAGGTGGATGCGGCGGTGACCGATTTCGGCTTCCGCATGGGCCCGTTCGCCATGGCGGACCTCGCCGGCATCGACATCGGCTGGCGCGCCCGCAAGGCGGCCGGCGACAAGGCGGTGAAGGCCCCGGTGGCGGATGCGCTGGCCGAGCAGGGCCGGTTCGGCCAGAAGACCGGGCGCGGCTTCTATCTCTATCCCGAGGGCGCCCGCGCGGGCACCCGCGATCCGGAGACGGAGGCGCTGATCGCCGCGCTCTCCGCCGAGCGCGGCATCGCCCGCCGCAGCTTCACCATCGAGGAGATCCAGGCGCGCCTGTTCTACCCGATGGTCAACGAGGGCGCGAAGATCCTGGAGGAGGGCATCGCCGCCCGTTCCGGCGACATCGATGTCATCTGGCTCAACGGCTACAACTGGCCGTCCTTCACCGGCGGGCCCATGCACTGGGCCGAGGGCGTGGGCCTTGCCCGCATCGTCGCCGGCCTCGAGGAGATGGCCGCCGAGACCGGCGACGACAGCCTGAAGCCGGCGGCGCTGCTGAGGCGCCTCGCGGCCGGGCCCGGCACGTTCGCGGCGGAGGCGGCGTGATGGCGCAAGGCCACTCCCCTGCGCCGTCTCACGCGCCGGGTGGCGAGGCGCCGCCCTGGCAGGCGCATTTTCCGGACGTGTGCGACTGGTCCGCGCCGCTGGAGATCACCACCCTGCCGGACCTGCTCGCCGCCGGTGTAGCAGCCGGAGCAGAACGGCCCGCGTTCGATTTCCGCGACGCGAAGATCAGCTACGCCGCGCTCGGCCGCCTCGTGGAGCGCCTCGCCAGCGGGCTGGCGCAGGACGGGGTGCGGCGCGGCGACAACATCGCCCTGCTGCTGCCCAACACGCCCTGGCACCCCATCGCCTTCTTCGCGCTGGCACGGCTCGGGGCGCGGGTGGTGCACATCAGCGCGCTCGATGCCCGGCGCGAGATCATCCACAAGCTGAAGGCCACCGGCGCGCGCCGCATCATCACCACCAACCTGCCCGGCTTCCTGCCGGGCGCGCTGGAGATGCTGGACACCGGCGTGGTGGACGAGGTGCTGGTGGGCGACGACGCCATGTGGGGCGCCGGCGAGACCGCGCCGCTGCCCCTGCCCGCGCGGCCGGGCGTGCGCCCCCTCGCCGGCCTGTTCAGCGATGCTCCGCTCCACGCGCCACTGCCCTCGGTGGACGATATCGCGGTGCTGCAGTTCACCGGCGGCACCACCGGCCTGCCCAAGGCCGCCATGCTCAGCCACGGCAACCTCACCTCGGCGGTGAGCATGTATCGCCTGTGGCGCGACGGCGGCCGCCCGCTCGTTGCCGGCACCGAGAAGGTGGTGGCGGTGCTGCCGCTGTTCCACATCTATGCGCTCACCACCGTGCTGCTGCGCCACCTGCGCGACGGCAACGAGATCCTTTTGCGCCAGCGGTTCGACGTGGAGCGGCTGATCCGTGACGTGAGCGAGCTGAAGGCCAGCCAGTTCTCCGGCGTGCCCACCATGTGGGTGGCGCTGCTCAACCGGCCGGGCGTGGAGGCGGTGGACTTCTCCCCGCTGAAGTCCTGCGTCTCCGGCGGCGCGCCGCTGCCGTTCGAGGTGCAGGCGCGCATCGAGGCCATCATCGGCACCCAGCTCAACAACGGCTGGGGCATGACGGAGACCGGCCCCGCCGGCTCGCGGGTGCCCTTCCGGGTGCCGCGCCGGCTCGGGCTCATCGGCATTCCCTTGCCCGGCCTCGCCCTGCGGATCGTCGCCATGGACGCGCCGGGCGAGGCGCTGCCCCCCGGCGAGGTGGGCGAGATCGCCATCCGCGGGCCCAACGTGTTCAAGGGCTATCTCGGCGACGAGGCGGCCACCGCCGCCGCCTTCCACGACGGCTGGTTCCTCACCGGCGACATGGGGCGCATGGACGAGAGCGGCCTGTTCGAGATCGTCGACCGCCGCAAGAACATGATCATCTCGTCGGGCTTCAACGTCTATCCGGCGGCGGTGGAGAGCGCGATCTACGAGCATCCGGCGGTGGAGGAAGTGATCGTCATCGGCGTGCCCGATGCCTATCGCGGCCAGTCCGCCAAGGCCTACGTGAAGCTGAAGGCCGGGGCCGAGCCCTTCACCCTCGACGCGCTCACCGACTTCCTCGCCGACCGGCTCGGCCGCCACGAGATGCCCCGCGCGCTGGAATTCCGCGCCGAGCTGCCGCGCAGCCCCGTCGGCAAGCTCCTGCCCAAGGTGCTGATGGCGGAAGTGGCCGCGGCCGCCGGCGAAGCCCCCGAAACACACTGAAGACCAGAACGAGGAAGCCCAATGGCTGATGCCGTCATCGTCTCCACCGCGCGCACGCCCATCGGCAAGGCGCAGCGCGGCGCGCTCAACATCACCAAGGGCGCCGACATGGCCGCCCACGCCATCCGCCACGCCCTTGCCCGCGGCAAGGTGGACCCCGCCGAGGTGGAGGAGGTGGTGATGGGCTGCGGCTATCCTGAAGGCGCCACCGGCGGCAACGTCGCCCGCCACGGGGCGCTGGTGGCCGGCATTCCGGTGACCGCGACCGGCGTCACGGTCAGCCGCTTCTGCGCCTCGGGGCTGGAGGCGGTGGCCCATGCGGCGCGGCGCATCGCGTTCGACGGCGTGCCGGTGGCGGTGGCCGGCGGCGTGGAATCCATCTCGCTGGTGCAGCCGGTGAACCGCGAGCTGTTCCGCAACGACTGGCTGATGGCGCACAAGCCGGACATCTACGTCACCATGATCGAGACCGGCGACAACGTCGCCCGGCGCTACGGCATCACCCGCGCGGCGCAGGACGCCTTCTCCCTCGAGAGCCAGCAGCGCACCGCCCGGGCCCAGCAGGCCGGCCTGTTCGACACCGAGATCGTGCCCATCACCGTCGAGAAGGCGGTGACCGACAAGGAGACCGGCGAGACCCGGCGCGAGAGCGTCACCCTTTCCCGCGACGAGGGCAACCGCGCCGACACCACGCTGGAGGGCCTCGCCAAGCTGAAGCCGGTGCGCGGCGAGGACGAGTTCGTCACTGCCGGCAATGCCTCGCAGCTCTCGGACGGCGCCTCCGCCAGCGTGCTCATGTCGTCCACCGAGGCGGCGCGGCGGGGGGCGCAGGTGCTCGGCATCTTCCGCGGCTATGCCACCGCCGGCTGCGAGCCGGACGAGATGGGCATCGGCCCGGTCTTCGCCGTGCCGCGCCTTCTGGAGCGCAATGGGCTGAAGGTCTCCGACATCGGCCTGTGGGAGCTGAACGAGGCGTTCGCCTCCCAGTCGCTCTATTGCCGCGACACGCTGGGCATCGACCCGGAGATCTGCAACGTCAACGGCGGCGCCATCTCGGTGGGCCATCCGTTCGGCATGAGCGGGGCGCGCCTCGTCGGCCACGCGGTGCTGGAGGGGCGCCGGCGCGGCGTGCGCTATGCGGTCGTCACCATGTGCATCGCCGGCGGCATGGGTGCCGCGGGCCTCATCGAAATCAATCCGGAGGCCTGATCCATGGACCTGCGCTTCACCCCCGAAGAAATCGCCTTCCGCGAGGAGGTCCGCACCTTCTTCCGCACTGCCATCCCGGCCGAGATCCGCACCAAGGTGTCGGAGGGCCGCAAGCTGGCGCGCGAGGACTACGTGACCTCCCAGCGCATCCTGAACGACAAGGGCTGGGCCGTGCCGGGCTGGCCGGTGGAGCATGGCGGCCAGCCGTGGAGCGCCGTTGAGCGCTACATCTTCATGGAGGAGCTGATGCAGGCGGCGGTGCCGCTGCCGCTGCAGTTCAACTGCCACATGGTCGGCCCGGTGATCGCCACCTTCGGCAGCGAGGAGCAGAAGCGCCGCTTCCTGCCGCGCATCAAGAGCCTGGAGGACTGGTGGTGCCAGGGCTTCTCCGAGCCCGGCGCCGGCTCGGACCTCGCCTCGCTGAAGACCCGCGCGGTGCGCGAGGGCGACCATTACATCATCGACGGCCAGAAGACCTGGACCACGCTCGGCCAGTATGCCGACTGGATGTTCTGCCTCGCCCGCACCGACCCCAACGCCAAGAAGCAGGCGGGCATCTCCTTCATCCTCATCGACATGAAGAGCCCCGGCGTCACCGTGCGGCCCATCATCACCATCGACGGCCGGCACGAGGTGAACGAGGTGTTCCTCGACGCCGTGAAGGTGCCGGTGGAGAATCTGGTCGGCGAGGAGAACAAGGGCTGGGATTATGCCAAGTTCCTGCTCGCCAACGAGCGCACCGGCATCGCCCGCATCGGCATGTCGAAGGAGCGCATCGCCCGCATCAAGCGTCTCGCCCGCACCACCCCGGCCGGCGCCGGCACCATGTGGGACGACCTCGATTTCCGCTCCCGCCTCGCGAGCGTGGAGATCGAGCTGAAGGCGCTGGAGATCACCCAGATGCGCGTGGTGGCGGCGCAGGCGACGCGCGACCCCACCAAGCCCGACCCCGCATCCTCCATCCTGAAGATCAAGGGCTCCGAGCTGCAGCAGGCCACCACCGAGCTGCTGCTGGAGCTGGCCGGCCCGCAGGCCCTGCCCGCCCTGCGCGACGGCGCCGGCGACAATGATGCCGAGGCCCTGTTCGCCTGGGCGGACGCGGCGGCGCCGGTCTATTTCAACCACCGCAAGGTGTCCATCTACGGCGGATCCAACGAGATCCAGCACAATGTGATCGCCAAGGCGATCCTCGGCCTGTGAGGAGGGCTCCATGGATTTCGACCTGACCGACGAGCAGTCGCTCCTCAAGGATACCGTCCGGCGCTGGGCGGCCGACACCTATCCCGGCATCGAGCAGCTGGCCTCGGCCCGCGCCGAGCCGCTCGGCTTTCCGAAGGCGCGGTGGGCGGAGCTGGCGGAGCTGGGCCTGCTCGGCCTGCCGTTCGCGGAAGAAGATGGCGGCTTCGGCGGCGGCCCGGTGGAAACGCTGGTGGTGATGGAGGCCCTCGGCCGCGCGCTGGCGCCCGAGCCCTACCTCGCCAGCGTCATCCTCGGCGGCAGCGCCGTACGCCTCGCCGGCGGCCCGGCCCAGCGCGCCGCGCTGCTGCCCGGCCTGATGGACGGCACAGCCGGCCTCGCCTTCGCCCATTCCGAAGTGCAGGCGCGCTACGACCTCAACGATGTCGCCACCGCCGCCCGCGCCGTGGACGGCGGCTTCCGCCTCGACGGCCGCAAGAGCGTGGTGCTGAACGCCGATGCCGCCGCGACCCTCGTGGTCAGCGCCCGCACCGCCGGCGACCGGCGCGACGCGGCCGGCATCACCCTGTTCCTGGTGCCTGTGGATGCGGCCGGCGTCAGCCTCATCGCCTATCCCACCCAGGACGGCGGGCGCGCGGCGGACGTGATCCTCTCCGACGTGTTCATCCCCGCCGACGCGGTGCTGGGCCCGGAGGGCGAGGGGCTCGTCATCGTCGAGCGGGTGGTGGAAGGCGCCATCGCCGCCCTGTGCGCCGAGGCGGTGGGCCTGATGGAGGCGCTGCACGAGCTGACGGTGGAATACCTGAAGACGCGCAAGCAGTTCGGCGTCGCCATCGGCTCGTTCCAGGCGCTGCAGCACCAGGCGGTGGACATGTTCGTGGCGCTGGAGCAGGCCCGCTCCATGGCGCTCTATGCCGCCATGATGGTGGAGGCGGAGGACGCGGCCGAGCGCGCCGTCGCCCTCTCCGCCGCCAAGGTGCAGATCAACCGCGCCGCCCGCTTCGTGGGCCAGACGGCGGTGCAGCTGCACGGCGGCATCGGCATGACCATGGAATATATCGGCGCGCATCACTTCCGCCGCCTCGCCATGATCGAGCTGATGTTCGGCGATACCGCCTATCACCAGCGGCGGGTCACCCTCGCCGGCGGCCTCGTCAGCGCCGCCTGAGGGCGCCCTGCGGATCGATCATCCCGCGGGAGATCCATCCCGCGGGGCCGCGCGGCGGGCCGGAACGGCGCGAATCGATAGGCAACGGCAGAGCCGTCGTCTATGGTGCCGCGCCGTTTTCTAGGTCTGGCCGCCCTTCCGTGACCCCTGCCGCCCGTCTGCAAGCCACCCTCGAGCTGATCCACGAAGTCGATCGCGTCGCGCGCCCCGCCGATGCGATCGTCTCCTCGTGGTTCCGCTTTCGCCGCGACCTCGATGAGGCCGATCGGGGCCGTGTGGCCGAGCTGCTCTATGCGCTGCTGCGCCACCACGCACGCCTCGGCTGGTGGCTGGCCAGGCATGGGCGCGAGGACCTGCCGCGCAACCGCCTGCTCGCCTGGCTCGCGCTCGGCGAGGGCCAGACGCGCGATCAGGTGCAGCGGCTGTTCACCGGCGGCAAGCTCACGCCCGACCCGCTGAGCGAGAATGAGCGGTCGCTGCTGGTCAAGCTGCACGGCTGCCCCGTCAACCATGCCGCCATGCCGGACGCGGTGCGCTTCGAGTGCCCGGACTGGGCGATGGAGCCGCTCCGCCGCCGGTTCCCCGACACGTTCGGGCCGGAGATGGATGCGCTGCTGACGCCGGCGCCGCTGGACCTGCGCGTCAATCCCCTCAAGGCGACGCGGGAGGACGTGCTGTCGGGCCTGCGCGACCTCGCCTTGCCGGCCACCGCCTCGCCCATGGCGCCCTTCGGCATCCGCGTCGCCACGCGCCCCTCCCTCTCGCGCCTGCCCATGCTGAAGAGCGGCGCGGTGGAGATCCAGGACGAGGGCTCGCAGCTGGTGGCGCTGGTGGTCGATGCGCGACCGGGCGAGCGCGTGGTGGACTTCTGCGCCGGCGCCGGCGGCAAGACGCTGGCCATCGGCGCGCAGATGGCCAACCGGGGCCATGTCATCGCCTGCGACGTGCTGGAAACCCGCCTGAAGCGTGCCGCCGAACGGTTCCGGCGCGCCGGGCTGCACAACATCGAGACGCGGGCGCTGGCCAGCGAGACCGACCGCTGGGTGAAGCGCCACAAGGGCTCGTTCGATCGCGTGCTGGTGGATGCCCCGTGCAGCGGAACCGGCACCTGGCGGCGCAATCCGGACGCACGCTGGCGCATGCTCGGCCTGGGGCTGGAGGCGTTGCTGCCGCTGCAGGCGCGCATCCTCGCCAGCGCGGCGCGGCTGGTGAAGCCCGGCGGGCGGCTGGTCTACGCCACCTGCTCCCTGCTGTCGGAGGAGAACGAGGCGCAGGTGGCCGCCTTCCTCGCCGCCCATCCCGCGTTCCGCGTGGTGCCGCTGGCCGAGGTGGCGCCGCAGCTCGCCCGTCCGGGGCAGTCCGACTATCTCGCCCTCACCCCCGCGCAGCACGACACCGACGGCTTCTTCGCCGCCGTGCTGACCCGCGAGGCGACGGCCCCGGAGGCCGGGGACGCTACTTCTTCCTGATCGGAACGCCCTTGGTGGTGAAGCGCTGCGCCCCGCCGGCGCGGCGCACCGGGCGCGCGGTCCCGGCGGCCTTGCCGGTGCCGGGCGGCTGATGGGCCGGCACCAGCTGGTCCGGCCGCGGGCCGATGAGATCGGCACGGCCCATCTGCTTCAGCGCCTCGCGCAGCACCGGCCAGTTGTCCGGGTCGTGATAGCGCAGGAACGCCTTGTGCAGCCGCCGCTGGCGCAGCCCCTTGATGGCGTTGACCGTGTCGCTGCCCCCGCGCCGCACCGGGCGCAGCGGATTGACGCCGGTGTGGTACATGGCGGTCGCCGTCGCCATGGGCGAGGGGAGGAAGGTCTGCACCTGATCCGCGCGGTAGCGGTTCTTCTTCAGCCAGAGCGCGAGGTTCATCATGTCCTCGTCGGTCGTGCCCGGATGCGCGGCGATGAAATACGGGATCAGATAGTATTTCTTGCCGGCCCGCCGCACCGCCGCGTCGAACATCTCCTTGAAGCGGTCATAGGTGTCGATGCCCGGCTTCATCATCTTGTCGAGCGGGCCGCGCTCGGTGTGCTCGGGAGCGATCTTCAGGTAGCCGCCGACGTGGTGGGTCACCAGCTCCTGGATATATTCCGGGCTCTTCACCGCCAGGTCGTAGCGCACGCCGGAGGCCACCATCACCTTCTTCACGCCGTTCACCTCCCGCACCTTGCGGTAGAGGCGGATGAGGTCGTCGTGGGAGGTGTTGAGATTGGGGCAGATGTCCGGGAACACGCAGGACGGCAGCCGGCACGCGGCCTCGATCTTCGGGTCCTTGCAGGCCATCCGGTACATGTTGGCGGTGGGGCCGCCGATGTCCGAGATGACGCCGGTGAAGCCCGGCGTCCGGTCGCGGATCTGCTCGATCTCGCGCAGGATCGAGCCCTCCGACCGGTTCTGGATGATGCGGCCCTCGTGCTCGGTGATGGAGCAGAAGCTGCAGCCGCCGAAGCAGCCGCGCATGATGGTCACCGAGAACTTGATCATGTCCCACGCCGGGATCTTCGCATCGCCATAGGCGGGGTGCGGCGCGCGGGCGTAGGGCAGGTCGTAGACCGCGTCCATCTCGTCCGTGGTGAGCGGGATGGGCGGCGGGTTCAGCCACAGGTCGCGGTCGCCGTGGCGCTGCACCAGCGGGCGGGCGTTGCCGGGGTTGCTCTCCCGGTGCAGCACGCGGGAGGCGCGGGCATAGGCTTCCTTGTCCTCCTCCACCTGCTCGCAGGACGGCAGGCGGATCACCACGTCACCCGGACGGCGCGCCGCGCCCTCGTCGGCATCGTCGAGATCGTCGGCGTGGAGCTCGGTATAGGTCTCCGGCACCTTGCGGAACAGGGCGACGCCGCGCACCGCGTCGAGCTCGCGCGGGGCCGCGCCGGCGGCAAGGCGGTTCGCCACCTCCACCACGGCGCGCTCGGCGTTTCCGTAGATCAAAAGGTCCGCCTTGGCGTCGGCCAGGATCGAGCGGCGCACCTTGTCGGACCAGTAGTCGTAATGGGCGATGCGGCGCAGCGAGGCCTCGATGCCGCCGAGCACGATCGGCACGTCCTTGAACGCCTCGCGGCAGCGCTGGGTGTAGACGATGGTGCAGCGGTCCGGCCGCCGGCCGCCCTCCCCCGCCGGGGTATAGGCGTCGTCGTGGCGCAGGCGGCGGTCCGCGGTGTAGCGGTTCACCATGGAATCCATGTTGCCGCCGGTGACGCCGAAGAACAGCCGCGGCCGGCCGAGCGCCTTGAACGGCTCCGCCGACTGCCAGTCCGGCTGGGCGATGATGCCCACGCGGAAGCCCTGCGCTTCCAGGAGGCGGCCGATGATGGCCATGCCGAAGCTCGGATGGTCCACATAGGCGTCGCCGGTGACCAGCACGATGTCGCAGGCGTCCCAGCCCAGCGCGTCCATCTCCGCCCGGCTCATGGGCAGGAACGGCGCCGCCCCTCCGGCGTGGGGCCGGATCACGGACAGGGAATGCAAGGCGTTATCGGCGCTGGCGCGGGTATCCATGGCGATCACGCATAAGACTCCACTGCAGCGAATTCAACGTGCCGCGCTCCGGCGGGCGACACATGCCGGTGACCGGGCCGGAGGGCGCCGCGCGCGCTGCCGGAACCTGCGGTCGCGGAAACAGTCTCGCGCCCCGGGGCAGATGCGGCGATGCCGAAGCTGAAGGAGGCGGCACCGAGACGGAAGATCGCCTGCAAGCCAAGCTGCAAACTGGTCTTTCCGGTGTCTCGGGAAAGAGTGGTGGGCGCACTAGGGCTCGAACCTAGGACCCGCTGATTAAGAGTCAGCTGCTCTACCAACTGAGCTATGCGCCCGTCCGGGGTGGCCCCCGAAGGAGGCGTTCGTGTAGCAAATGCTTTCCGGGCTGGCAAGAGCCCCGGCGACCGGTTTTCCACAGGTCCGGCCGCCGGGGGAACGCGGGGGATTATTCCTTGAACGCCTCCTCGCGGGTCTTCTGCACCGAGGGCAGCAGCACCACCACCAGCGCCGCCGCCGCCAGCGCCAGCAGCAGGGCGGAGATGGGACGGGTGACGAACACCATGGGGTCGCCGCGGGAGATCAGCATGGCGCGGCGCAGGTATTCCTCCAGCATGGGGCCGATGACGAAGCCGAGCAGCAGCGGCGCCGGCTCGCAGTCGAGCTTCACCAGCGCGTAGCCGAGCACGCCGAACAGGGCCATGGAGTAGACGTCGAACGTGTTGTTGTTCACGCTGTAGACGCCGATGCAGCAGAACGCGACGATGGCCGGGAACATCATGTGGTACGGCACGGTCAAGAGCCGCACCCACAGGCCGATCAGCGGCAGGTTCAGCAGAACCAGCATGAAGTTGCCGATCCACATGGAGGCGATGACGCCCCAGAACAGGTCGGGCTTCTCCGTCACCACGTTCGGGCCCGGCGTGATGCCCTGGATGATGAGCGCGCCGATCATCAGCGCCATCACCGGGTTGGAGGGGATGCCGAGCGTCAGCATGGGGATGAACGAGGTCTGCGCGCCGGCGTTGTTGGCGCTCTCCGGCCCCGCCACGCCCTCGATGGCGCCGCGGCCGAACTCCTGCGGGGTGCGCGAGATCTTCTTCTCGATGGAATAGGCGGCGAAGGAGGAGAGCATCGCCCCTCCCCCCGGCAGGATGCCGAGGAACGAGCCGAGCGCCGTGCCGCGCAGCACCGGCGCGATGATGCGCTTGAACTCCTCCTTCGTGAGCATCAGGTTCTTCACCTTGGCCGCCACCAGCGAGCGGGCGTGCTCGTCCTCCAGGTTGCGGATGATCTCGCCCATGCCGAACATGCCCATGGCGAGCGCCACGAAGTCGAAGCCGTCGGAGAGCTCCGGCAGCTCGAAGGTGAAGCGCGGCACGCCGGTGTAGATGTCCTGCCCCGACAGGCCGAGCAGCAGGCCCAGCACGATCATGGCGATGGCCTTCACCACCGAGCCGGACGCCAGCGTGACCGAGGCGATGAGGCCCAGCACCATCAGCGAGAAATATTCCGGCGGCCCGAACTGCAGCGCGAGGTCCGCCAGCGGCGGGGCGAACACGGCGAGCAGGAAGGTCGCCACCGTGCCGGCGAAGAAGGAGCCCAGCGCGGCGGTGGCGAGCGCGGCGCCGGCGCGGCCCTTCTTGGCCATCTGGTGGCCGTCGATGGCGGTGACGACCGACGAGCTCTCGCCCGGCAGGTTGATGAGGATGGCGGTGGTGGAGCCGCCATACTGCGCGCCGTAATAGATGCCCGACAGCATGATGAGCGCGGACACCGGCGGCAGCCCGAAGGTGATGGGCAGCAGCATGGCGATGGTGGCGATGGGCCCGAGGCCCGGCAGCACGCCGATCAGCGTGCCCAGCAGCACGCCCACGAAGCAGTAGAGGACGTTCTGGAGCGAGAGCGCGACCGAGAAGCCCAGGGCGAGGTTGTCGAACAGTTCCATCGCCGCCCCCTCAGTAGCCGCCGAGCCACGGGCCGAGCAGCGGCAGCGGCAGGCCCAGCCCCTTGATGAAGACCACCCAGGCGAACAGCGTCATCACCGCCGTGTTGGCGAGCGCGGTGAGGAGGCGGAACTTCGTGCTGGCCAGCGCCGAGACGAAGACCGAGATGGCGAGCGCCGGCAGGAAGCCCAGTGGCCGCACCGCGAAGCCGAAGAACGCCACCGCGAAGGTGAGCACCGCCAGCGCCCGCCAGGCGACGCCGCTCGGCATCTCGCCCGGAAAGCGCAGGCCGTTGATGAGCACGATCAGCCCGAGCAGGCCCATGAGGCCCGCCAGCACCATCGGGAAGTAGCCCGGCCCCATGCGCACCGCCGTGCCCATGGGCAGGTCCAGCGCCTGCCAGGCGAACAGCGCGGCGAGCGCGATGAAGAGCAGCCCGGACATGACGTCCTTGGGGTTGCGAATGATGTTCATGTCCCCTCCCAGCCGGTTCGGTCTTGGTATGGGCGGCCGCCGGGCATGGTCCCCTGCGGACGCGGACGCCGCCCGGCCGGGGGCGCGGGCGGCGGAACTGCGGCGCCGCCCATTGGCAGCGCCGGATCTGCGCGACGGCGGCGTGGGGACCGCGGTGGCGGCGAAACCGCAGCGCGGCGCGCCCTCCCCGAGGCGACCGGCGGCGCCGGCGGCATGCGCCCGCCATCTGCGCCCGCCATCCGCGAGGGCGGGCGGGACGCCGCCGCGCCGTCAGTCGGCGTAGACGCCGGCGGACTGGATCACCGGCTTCCACTTGGCGATCTCGGCGATCACGAAGTCCTTGTGGAAGGCCGGGCTGCGGCGGCTCTTGGGCTCCGGCTCGGTGCCGAGGTCGGCGAAGCGGGCCACCACCTTGGGGTCATCGAGCGCGGTGTCGATGGCCGCGTTCAGCTTGTCGACGATCTCCCTGGGCGTGCCCTTGGGCACGTAGACGCCGTGCCACACCGCCACCTCGAAGTCCTTGAGGCCGCTTTCCTGCATGGTGGGCACGTCCGCCAGCGACTTCACCCGGTCCTTGGTGGTGACCGCATAGGCCTTCACCTTGCCGCCCTTGATCTGGCCGGTGGTGTTGGTGGTCTGGTCGCACATCAGGTCGATCTGGCCGCCGACCAGGTCGTTCATGGCCGGGCCCGTGCCCTGATAGGGCACCGTCGTCATCTGGGCGTTGATGGTGGACATGAACAGCATGCCGCACAGGTGCGAGGCGGAGCCGACGCCGGCGTTGCCGTAGGTCACCTTCTCCTTGTTCGCCTTCACGAACTCCACCACCTCGGCCATGGTCTTGGGGGCAAGGCCGGTCTTGCCGATCATGGTCATGGGCACGGCGGTGACGAGGCCGACGGCCTCGAAATCGGTGGCGGGATTGTAGGGCAGCTTGCGGTAGAGGCTGGCGGCGGTCGCCTGCCCGATGTGGTGCAGCAGCACGGTGTAGCCATCCGGCGCCGCCTTCGCCACCTGGCCGGCGCCGCGGGTGCCGCCGGCACCCCCCACATTCTCCACGATCACCTGCTGGCCGAGCGTCTTCGTCATGGATTCGGCGACGAGGCGCGCCACCGTGTCGGTGGGACCGCCGGCGGCGAAGGGGACGATCATGGTGATGGGCCGGCTGGGGTAGGTCTGGGCGCCGGCCGCGGACGCCAGGCCGAGCGCAGCGGCCAAGGCCACCGCCGCTGTCAGGATACGCATCGTGTTTCCTCCTCCGGGTGCTGTTTCTCGAGGACGCCCCTTACCTCCCTTTTGAAGGTCGCCCTTGGGGAACCGTCAAGCCCGAATCCGCGGCGGCGGATCGGCGAAGCTGCTGGCGGCACAGGCGTTTTGCGCCTGCACACCCATCCCTTCGGCACTGCATCGCGGACCGGCGGAAGGTCCAACACGCTGGCGTTACGTCAATTTCCCCTACGGCGCCCCATCGCGGCCCCGCAGGCGCGCCCCGCGCCGCCCCCGAAACCGTCCGGATCGGGGCTCGCGCGAATTTCTTCGCCCTCCCCAGCTACCGCACCGCACCATGACGCCACGGCCCCCATGAACGCGGAAAGGCCGCCCGGAGGCGGCCTTTCGATGCGGAGGGATGCGCAGGGAGGCGGCGTCAGCCGACCGCGCTCTGCGGGTTCACGGACTGGCGCTTCATCTGCAGCTTGTTGAGCGCGGTGATGTAGGCCTGCGCGGAGGCCACCAGCGTGTCGGGATTGGCGGCGCGGGCGGTGACCACCTTGCCGTTCTCCTCGAGCCGCACCGACACCTCGGCCTGCGCGTCCGTGCCCTCGGTCACGGCGTGGACCTGGTAGAGGTCGAGCTTGGCCTGGTGCGGCACCAGCGCCTTGATGGCGTTGAAGGTGGCGTCCACCGGGCCGTTGCCCTCGGCCTCCTCCGTCACCGTGCGGCCGTCCACCTCCACGCGCATGGTGGCGCGCTGCGGGCCGCGGGTGCCGGCGATGACCGACAGGGAGATGAGCTTGATGCGGTCGTGCGCGGCGGCGATCTCCTGGTCCACCAGCGCCTCGATGTCCTCGTCGTAGACCACCTTCTTGCGGTCGGCGAGATCCTTGAAGCGGGCGAAGGCATCGTTGAGCGCGTTCTCGCCCAGCTCGTAGCCCATGGCCTTGAGCTTGTCGCGGAAGGCGGCGCGGCCGGAGTGCTTGCCCATCACCAGCGAGGTCTTGGAGACGCCCACGCTCTCGGGGGTCATGATCTCGTAGGTCTGGGTATGCTTGAGCATGCCGTCCTGATGGATGCCGCTCTCGTGGGCGAAGGCATTCCGGCCGACGATGGCCTTGTTGTACTGCACCGGGAAGGAGGTGACCGCCGACACCAGCTTGGAGGCGCGCGTCAGCATCTTGGTGTTGATGCCGGAACGATAGGGCAGCACGTCGGAACGGGTCTCGATGGCCATCACCACCTCTTCGAGCGCGGCATTGCCCGCACGCTCGCCGATGCCGTTGACGGTGCATTCGATCTGCCGCGCGCCGCCGGCGAGGCCGGCCAGCGAATTGGCCACCGCCATGCCGAGGTCGTCGTGGCAATGCACCGAGAAGATGGCCTTGTCCGAGTTCGGCACGCGCTCGATCACGGTGCGGAACAGGGCCTCATACTCGCCCGGCGTGGTGTAGCCCACGGTATCGGGGATGTTGATGGTGGTGGCGCCGGCCTTGATGGCGGCCTCCACGCAGCGGCACAGGAAATCGATCTCGGTGCGGGTGCCGTCCTCCGACGACCACTCCACGTCCTCCACATGGTTGCGGGCGCGGGTGACGGAGGCGACGATCATCTCCAGCACCTCGTGCGGCTCCTTCTGGAGCTTGTACTTCATGTGCACGGGCGAGGTGGAGAGGAAGGTATGGATGCGGCCGCGGCGCGCGTGCTTCACCGCCTCGGCGCAGCGGTCGATGTCGTTCAGCGCCGCGCGGGAGAGGCCGGCGATGGTGGCGTTCCTGGTGCGGCGGGCGATCTCGGCCACGCTCTCGAAATCGCCGATGGAGGCGATGGGGAAGCCGGCCTCGATCACGTCGACGCCCATCTCGTCGAGGAGCGCGGCGACTTCCAGCTTCTCCTCGAAGGTCATGGAGGCGCCGGGGCACTGCTCGCCGTCGCGCAGGGTGGTGTCGAAGATGATGACGCGATCACGCTCGGACGTGCCGGCGGATACGGGCGTGGCGGAGCTGTGGCTGGCGGTCATGGAATGCGGTCCTCTCGCGGTCCGGCGCGGTGCCCCTCTCGTGCGGGCGGTTTGGCCGGATCATAAGCCGAAACGGGCGTCGGGTCTGTACCCGGCGGCGGCGGTTCCCCTGAGTGCCCAGGCGCAAGCCCGGCCGGCCCTCAGGGGCGGCTAAGGAGAAGAAGCGCGCGCAGAATGAGAGCGTTGCCCGGAACCGTCACGGTCCGGGGGGCAGAAGCGGCAGTCTTGGTCGTGCGAAACGACACGGGCGCTCTACTCTTCGCTCATTCAATCGGGAGCAAGCTCATACCGGAGGCGCACGGCGAGCGCAAGGGGTGGGGGCCCTAGCCCCGCACGGCGTTGCGGTAGGCGGCGGCGAGGGCGGCGAGGGCCTCGCGCGGGCGGTCGTCCGTGACGCGGGTGTGCAGCAGCACCGGCAGGCGCGGCAGCTCCGGCAGGCCGAGCCTGCGGCCCACGTCCATCGCGCCGAACGGCACCATGCGCGGCGAGAGCGCGGCCACCCCCAGCCCGGCCATGACGGCGGCGGCGACCGCCGTCACGCCGCCGCCGACGAACACCTCCGTCCACGCCACCCCGGCCGCATCGAGCATCCGGCCCGCCAGGGCCCGCACGCCGCACGGCTCGGCCATGGTGGCGAGCGGGAGCGGCTCGCCCGCGCGGTGCTGCCAGGACGGCGCGGCGAACCAGCCGAATCGCTCCTCGGCGAGGCACTCCCCGTCATCGCGCCCGGCGTGGAGGCGGACGATGACCGTGTCGAGCTCGCGCCGGTCGAACGCCTGCAGCAGATTGCCCGAGGAGCCGATGCGGATCTCGATCAGCAGCTGCGGGTCCTGCGCGTTCATGCGGGCGATGAGGGCGGGCAGCTCCGGCCCGGCCACATGGTCGCTGATGCCGATGGTGAGGCGCGCCCGCGCCGCCACGAACAGGGAGAGGGCGCGGTCGTTCGCCTCCATGAGCTCGCGCGCATGGTCGAGGAACGCCTCGCCGCGCGCCGAGAGCTGCACGTGGCGCGGGGTGCGCTCCACCAGGCGGCACCCCAGCCGCTGCTCCAGCCGCTTCAGCTTCAGGCTCACCGCGGCCTGGGTGGTCTGCATGGCCTCGGCCGCGCGGGTGAAGCTGCCCATCTCGGCGATGCGCAGGAAGGCGAGCACGGAATCGAGATCGAGGGGCGCGGCAGTCATATCGATTCATTATCTTTGATATTCGGTCCGATAGAATATCAAAATGATGGAGCGCGGCATAGCCTCGGAGGGGTCCAATCGGAGGAACCGCCATGCCCCTCGTCCACATCTCCCTGCGCTCCGGCAAGCCGGACGCCTACCGCCAGGCCATCTTCGACGGCATCTATGGCGCCCTCACCGAGACGTTCAACGTGCCGGACGACGACCAGTTCATGACCATCACCCAGCATGATGCGTCCGACTTCCGCTTTGGCGCGTCCTATGCCGGCATCGCCCGCAGCGATGACGTGGTGTTCATCCAGATCAGCGCCATGAACACGCGGACGCCGGAGCAGAAGAAGGCGCTCTACAAGGCGATCGCGGGCAAGCTCGGAACGAATCCCGGCATCCGGCCCGAGGACGTCTTCGTGAACCTGATCGAGGGCGTCCGGGAAAACTGGTCGCTCGGCAACGGCCTCGCCCAATACGCCTGAGACGCGCGGATTTCCGGCGGCTCCACCGGTGAAAGATGCCGGCCAGGAGCCTTCCCGCCTACCCCGCGCGGGCGGTGGCCTGCGCCTCGCCCGCGGCCGGGCCCCTCAGGCATGACGCGATGCGGATCTCCAGTTTCACGACACTTGCCGTCCGGCTGTTCCGGCTCTGCCGCCGCGCGGCTCCGTCCGGCGCACCGGAATATCCCGCAGCCCGCTGGTGCGATCAGGTGGAACGCGCGGCCATCGCCCGGTGCGCCGGCTGGGACCGATCGGCGGACGCGGGCTGATGCCGCGCCCCTGCCTTCTCAACGCTGCGCCCAGCGCCAGCGCATGTAGTCCACGGCGAACGGGGCCATCGCCGGGGTAAGGTCGGCCTCCGAATGGACCACGGCCACGTCGGCGAGCTCCGGCGCGGCCTCGCTGGCGAGAAAGCCGCGGATGCGCACCGCCAGCTCGGTCGCCGGCGCGTCGAACACGAGCCGGCCGAGCAGCGCCACGCGCGGCCCGTCGAACAGGCCGGTGAAGCCGCCATCGCGGGCGATGTCTGACGGGAGGAGGCCGGTCTCCTCCGCAAGCTCGCGCAGCATGGAGGCGTGCAGGTCCACACGGCCGTCAGCGGTGATGTCGGAGGGGTCCGGCGTGCCGCCGGGAAAATAGGTGCGCCCGGCCGAAGCCGTCTGCGGCCCCATCACGCCGAGCACGAAGCCGCCGTCCGCCCCCTCGATGGCGGCGAGGGCGAAGGCGTTGACCATGCCGAGGTCGCGCCAGCCGTTGTCCCGCCAGAAGGTGAAGGCGGCAAAGTCGCTCCGGCGGAAGGCTCCCGAAAGCGTCCCGCCGGAGAAGGTGAAATCCCGCAAAAGCAGGATGGGGCCATTCCACAGATGCGGATTTTCCGCCGCGCGGCGGGCGAAATGGGCCTCGATCTCGCCCTTCAGGGGCTCCATCTCCGGCCATCCGCCCGCTTCCGCGCGGAAATCCAGGCGGTGAACCGGCGCGATCCGCCGCTCCACCGCCCAGGGCAAGCCCCATCCGCCGTCGCTCATGCGGCCTCGTCGGCGAGGGTGGGATAATCGGTGTAGCCGGCCGCGCCGCCGCCATAGAGGGTGGCGCGGTCCAGCTCGTTCAGCGGCGCCCCGCGGCGCAGGCGCTCCACCAGGTCCGGATTGGAGATGAAGGCGCGGCCGAAGGCGACGAGATCCGCCTTGCCTTCCGCCACCGCGGTCTTGGCGAGGGAAAGGTCGTAGCCGTTGTTGACCATCCAGGCGCCGGAATAGCGCACGCGCAGCTCCTCGAACGAGAAGTTCGGGTTGATGTCGCGCGGGCCCTGGGTCGCCCCCTCCACCACATGGATATAGACGAGGTGGCGCTTTTCCAGCTCGTCGAACACGTAGTTGAACAGCGGCTGCGGGTCGGAATCGGTCAGGCCGTTGGCGGGCGCCACGGGCGAGAGGCGCAGGCCGGTGCGCTGGGCGCCGATCTCGCCCACCACGGCATCCACCACCTCCAGCAGGAAGCGGGCGCGGTTGGCGATGGAGCCGCCGTACGCGTCGGTGCGCTTGTTGGCGCCGTCACGCAGGAACTGGTCGATCAGATAGCCGTTGGCGCCGTGGATCTCGACGCCGTCGAAGCCGGCTCGGATGGCGTTGGCGGCGGCGCGGCGATAGTCCTCGATGAGGCCGGGGATCTCGGACAGCTCCAGCGCGCGCGGCTCGGAGGTCTCGGCAAATCCATTGTTCACGAAGGTCTTGGTCTCGGCGCGGATGGCCGAGGGCGCCACCGGCGCGCCGCCGTTCGGCTGCAGCGCGGTGTGGGAGACGCGGCCCACGTGCCAGAGCTGGATATAGATGCGCCCGCCCTTGGCGTGGACGGCATCGGTCACCTTCTTCCAGCCTTCCACCTGGGCGTCGGAATAGATGCCGGGGGTGTCCTGGTAGCCCTGGCCCTGCTGGGAGATCTGCGAGGCCTCGGTGATGATGAGGCCGGCATCGGCGCGCTGGGCGTAATATTCCACCGCGAGCGGGCTCGGCACGAAGCCGGCGACGGCGCGGTTGCGGGTCAGGGGGGCCATGACGATGCGGTTGGAAAGCGTCACATCGCCGAGGCGGAAGCTGTCGAACAGGGACGGCGCGCTCATGGGAAACCCTCCGGGGTGGGTGAGCGGGAACAGTGCGATGCAGCGAAGATATGTTGCATCCTGCTCCCGCCAAGACCGCGATCGCACATTCGCACGATCTCACGCCTGAGTTCTGTCAATGGCAGGTATTGACGACCCTCAGATGTGCAGCACCCCCTCGGCCACCACCACGGCGGAGCCGCCGATGGTGGCGCCCTGCACCGCGCCGCCCTTCACCGTGAAGCCGAGATCCACGCGGCTGGGGCGGCCCATCTCGAAACCCTGGTCGATGCGCACCTTGTGGTGGCCGTCCACCCGGTTCTCCGCGTCCAGCAGCACCCAGGGGAAGGCGGCGGCGGCGGCGCCGGTGGCCGGGTCCTCGACGATGCCGAGGCCGGGGGAGAACATGCGGGCCCGGAAGTCGGCATCGCCTTCCTCGTCCAGCGTGTAGAGGTAGAGCGCCTCGCCATAGGCGCCGAGGGTGGCGAGGAAGGCGGCCTCGTCGCGGCGGGCGCGGGCAAGCGCGGTCAGGTCGGCGAGCGGCACGAACAGGAACGGCACGCCCGCGCTCGCCACCACCGGGCGATGGGCATCGAAGCCGATGTCGGACGGATCGAGGTTCAGCGCCTCGGCGCAGGCCTCGCGCGGGATGTCGGCGGCCTCGATCTCGCCCTTGCGCGGAGCGGTGAAGACGGCCGCGCCGCGCCGTCCGTCCTCGCCCGCGAGGGTGACCTCGCAGGTGATGGTGCCGATGTTCTCCTCGAGGCGGAGGGTGCCCTTGGCCGTCTTGTCCTCGCGCGCCAGCAGCACCGCCGTACCCACCGTGGGATGGCCGGCGAACGGCATCTCGTGCGCCACCGAGAAGATGCGGATGCGCGCGCGGTTCGCCGGATTGCGCGGCGGCAGCACGAACACCGTCTCGGACAGGTTGAACTCGCGGGTGATCTGCTGCATGGCCGCGTCATCGAGGCCGGCGGCATCGAGCACCACCGCGAGCGGATTGCCCCCGAAGGGACGGGAGGTGAAAACGTCCAGGATCACATAGCGGCGCGGCATGGATGAATGGTCTCGACGCTCAAGGTCAGCCCCGCGCCCCCGCGCACGGACCGGTTCAGGCTCAGTCTTGCCTAGATCGGGAGGGGCGAAAAGAGCCGGGACGGCGCCACGAACTCCTCCTGCGCCTCCACCAGCAGCAATTCCCGCGACTGTGCCTTTTCTGTCCGCTCCAGCACCCCGTAAATGGAGGATGCGGCGCGCGAAATCGCCTCCGCCGTGGAGCCGGTGCGCAGCACGTGCAGGAAGAACAGCGCGGCGATGGCGTCCCCCGCCCCGTTGGGCGAGACCGCAAGACGCGGCGTGCGCACGAGGAAGCGCCCGTCGGGACCGGACGCCAGCAGGTCCAGGCTGTCGGGGGGCGTCTCGGCGGTGTGCAGGCTGGTGACGAGAATCACCCGGGGGCCGGCCGCATGCAGCACCGCGCACGCCGCCACCGCATCGTCCAGCGACACGCAGCGCCGCCCGGAGAGCAGCTCCAGCTCGAACTGGTTGGGGGTGATGACGTCGGCCGCCGGCACCGCCCTCTCGCGCATGAACTCGGGAATGCCTTGCCGCACGAAGATGCCGCGCCCCACGTCGCCGATCACCGGATCGCAGCAATAGGCCGCCTTGGGATTGGCCGCGCGCACCCGCTCCACCGCATCGAGGATGGCGCCGCCGATGTCGGCCGAGCCCATGTAGCCGGAGAGCACGCCGTCGCACCGGGGCAGCGCGCCGCGCTCGGCGATGCCGGCCACGAGGTCGCCGATCACCGCCGCCTCGAACACCTGCCCGTGCCAGGCGCCGTAGCCGGTGTGGTTGGAGAACTGGACGGTGTGGATCGGCCACACCTCCACCCCCAGCCGCTGCAGCGGAAACACGGCCGAGGCATTGCCCACATGGCCGTAGGCGACGTGCGACTGGATGGAGAGGAGGTTCATGGGGCGGGTCCTCGGGGCGGGTCCTCGGCTCGTCCCCGCGCGGGGGACGTCCGGCCGGTTACTCCGGCGGCGGCGGCTTCTCAAATGGAATCTGCTGATGACAGCCTGTGGCCACGCTGATGTTTCCGCGCGCAACAGCATGTGACCCGCCGCATCTGGTCAAGGGCGCCGACCGGGCTTATGCGGAGCGTCCAGCTGCCCCAGACCACCCGAGTTTCGCCTTGTCCGCTCTTTCGCGCCCGCGCCTCGCCGCCCTCGCCCTCCTGCCCCTGCTGTGGGCCCTGCCCGCGCGCGCCGCCGGGGCGGATGGTCCCGCCTGCTATCCGCCGTCCGCCCTCGCCGCCCGGCCGGGGGAGGAGATCGTGCGGCCGCGCGCCGGAGCGCCCGTCGAGCTGCCGGAGATGGCGACGGCGACCCGCGCCCCGGTGCCGGCGCAGCAGCGCGGCTCGATCCGCCGGGTGGAGCTGCCGGCCGGGGTGAAGATGGTCGCCCTCACCTTCGACCTGTGCGAGGCCTCCAGCGAAATCTCCGGCTACGACGGCGCGCTGGTGGACTATCTGCGCGCGGAGGGCGTGCCGGCCACCTTCTTCGGCGGCGGCAAGTGGCTGATGAGCCATGCCGAGCGTGGCAACCAGTTGGTGGCGGACCGCCTGTTCGAGATGGGCAACCACACCTGGTCCCATGCCAACCTCACCGTGCGCACCGGCGAGGCCATGCGCCGGCAGGTGGACGATGCCGACATCGCCATTTCCCTGCGCCAGAAGGATGTGGTGGCGAAGGGCTGCATGATCCCGCAGCCGGCGGGCAGCGCCCTGTTCCGCTTCCCCTACGGCTCGTGCAGCGCTGAATCCCTCGCCTATGTGAACGACAGCGGCCACCTCGCCATCCAGTGGGATGTGGATTCCGGCGACCCCGCCTTCATCGGCGCCAAGGGCATGGCGGACGACATGCTGCGCGCCATCCGCCCCGGCTCCATCGTGCTGATGCACGCCAACGGCCGCGGCAAGCATACCGCCGAGGCGCTGCGCCTGCTCATCCCGGCGTTGAAGGCGAAGGGCTACCGTTTCGCCACCGTCACCGATCTGCTCGCCGCCGGCCGGCCGGTGATCGCCGACACCTGCTATTCCCTGAAGCCGGGGGATACCCGCGTCTATGACGAGGCGGCGCGCACCGGCCGCCGCATCCTGCCGGCGCAGTAGCCGCCAGCCGCGCGGCCGGGCACGACCACCCCCCGCCGGCCATTGCATCACGCCCGGCGGGCGGCCAAGGTGCCGGGCGATCGGGCAACCGGGCATCCGGTTACCCTGCGCCCTGCGGCACATCTTCCCGCCGGCCCCTTCCTGCCGTCCTGCCCCCGATCCCCGGAAAGCCCGCCGCCCATGTCCCTGCTTCACGCCCGCGACCTCGCCGCCGACATCCGCGCCGGACGCACCACCCCCACGGCGGTGCTGGAGCAGGTGGCGGAGGCGATCGCGGCGCGGGAGGAGGAGATCCGGGCCTTCAGCGCCCTCGATCTCGACGCCGCGCGCGCGGCGGGCGCGGCTCCGGGGCTGGCCGAGCGACCGCTCGCCGGCCTGCCGGTGGGGGTGAAGGACATCCTCGACACCCGCGACCTTCCCACCACCTACGGCAGCCCCATCTACGCAGGTCACCGCCCGCGCATCGACGCGCCGGTGGTGGCCATGACGCGGCGGGCCGGCGGCATCATCGTCGGCAAGACCGTGACCACGGAGTTCGCCTTCCTCGAGCCGTCCGTGACCCGCAACCCGCGCCGGCCGACCCACACTCCCGGCGGGTCATCCGCCGGCTCGGCGGCGGCGGTGGCGGCGGGGATGCTGCCGGTAGCGCTCGGCACGCAGACCGCCGGCTCCATCATCCGCCCGGCCGCCTTCTGCGGCATCACCGGCTACAAGCCCACCTTCCGCACCCTGCCGACGCTGGGCATGAAGACCTTTTCCTGGCACCTCGACACCGTGGGCCTGTTCGCCGCCCGGGTGCGGGACGCCGCCTTCGCCGCCGCCGCCATCACCGGGCGCGATCTCGACATCGGCGCGCAGGTGGCGCAGGCCCCGCGCGTCGGCGTGGTGCGCACCGCCCGCGCCGATGCGGCCGAGCCGGCGTCCCACGCCGCCCTTGAGGCCGCGGCCCGCGCGCTGGAGGCGGCCGGCGCCCGCGTGTTCGATCTCGACCTGCCGGCGGAACTGGAGGAGGCCGACGCCATCCAGCCGGTGATCCAGAATTTCGAGGCGGCCCTCGCGCTCGGGGAAGAGCTGGACCACGACCGCGCCCTGCTCTCGCAGCTTCTCGCCACCCATCTCGACGCCGCCCGCGCCATCCCGCCCGACGCCTACGACCAGGCGCGCCGCGTCGCCAAGCGGGCGCGGCACCGGCTGGGCGACCTGTTCAGCGAGGTGGATGCGCTCGTCACCTTCTCCGCCCCCGGCCCGGCGCCGGCGGGCCTCGCCTCCACCGGATCGGCCATGTTCGACCGCCTGTGGACCCTGATGGGCTGTCCCAGCCTCAATGTGGCAGGGCTCTCGGCACCCGGCGGAATGCCGGTGGGCGTGCAGGTGGTGGGCCGTTTCGGCCGCGACCGGCAGGCTCTGGCGGTGGCGAATCTGCTGGAACAGGCGATCGCCGGCTGAAATACATTATTTCACGGTATTGGCGTGTGCAACGCACCCGCATGCCAAGTGCGTGAAACGGGAGGAATTCCGCCTTTCCAGTCATGCGGCGCAACAGGACTGGAACGGCAATGCAGCACATCTTACCTCTTTCAGCATTTTGAGAAATTGGTAAGCTTTGTCACGAGATCGACATGGCGAGGATAGCGGTGACCTTCGGCCATTTGCTCAGCCTGCTTGAGACCTGCGCCGCCTTTGCCTTCATAGGCGCGGTGCTGCTCGGCATGGTCTGACGCCAGACGCCGGGCACCCGCCTGCCGGGCCGCACAACACAACAAGAAACGCGAGTCGGTCGATCCCGTGACGCCGGGGAGCGCAAGCTCTCCGGCGTCTCCCTTTTCCCTGGCGCCCTTCTCCCGACGCGCGATGGCGGGCGCCCCCTCGTGCGATGCGCACTGCCGCCGGGACCGCCCCGGCCATGACACGACAATGACGCCGCGATGACGCCGCCCGCAGCCCATGGCCGCAGCGTCGGGGCGCCCGCCGTCGTCCGCGGCGATGCCCTCCGCCGGCCGGCGTAGCGCAAACGTCACAAGCCTGTTGCGCTTCTCCTGTATCGGGTCTGCGTCGTGCAACGGAGCGACCTGATGCTCGTGATCGAGGGCCTGACCCGCCGCTTCGGCGACAAGGCCGCCGTCTCCAACGTGGATCTCTCCATCGGCGAAGGTAGCTTCGTCGGGGTGATCGGCCGTTCCGGCGCCGGCAAGTCCACGCTCCTGCGCATGATCAACCGCCTGCAGGAGCCCTCCGCCGGGCGCATCCTGTTCAACGGCCGCGACGTGACCGCCCTCAAGGGCCACGCCCTGCGCCAATGGCGCGCCGAGGCGGCGATGATCTTCCAGCAGTTCAACCTGGTGGGGCGGCTGGACGTGCTCACCAACGTGCTCATGGGCCGGCTCGCCACCGTGCCCGCCTGGCGCGCCCTCACCAAGAGCTGGAGCGCCGAGGACCGGGCCATCGCCCTCTCCGCCCTCGACCAGTTCGACATCGCCCCCCTCGCCGCCCAGCGCGCGGACAGCCTCTCCGGCGGGCAGCAGCAGCGCGTCGCCATCGCCCGCGCGCTGGCGCAGGAGCCGGCGCTCATCCTCGCCGACGAGCCCATCGCCTCGCTCGACCCGCGCAACACCCGCATCGTCATGGATGCGCTCCTGCGCATCAACCGGCACTTCGGCATCACCGTGCTGTGCAACCTGCACTCGCTCGATCTCGCCCGCACCTATTGCGACCGCCTCGTGGGCATGGCGCAGGGCCGGGTGGTGTTCGACGGCGCTCCCGCCGCGCTCACCGATCAGGTGGCGCAGGACCTCTACGGCCTCGAGGCGGGGGAGGTGATGGACCTGCCCGCCCGCGCCCCCGCGCCCGCCGGCGCCGCGCTTCCGCAAGCCGCCGCGCTGGCCTGAGCGCCGGCGCCCCGTCCCGGCCGCGCGGCCGGGGCCTTTCGTTCGCCCAAACCCGTTCGCCCAAACCCGTTCGCCCGAAACCGTCCGCGCGTGCGCGGGCCCCTACCGCCCTCCCCCGTTCCGACAGGAGCCGAGAATGCTGAACCGTCGTACCCTGATCGCGGCCGCCGCCGCGCTCGCCGTCTCTGCCGGCGCCGCCGCCGCGCAGGAGTGGAAGGCCAAGTATCCCGAGCTGGTGTTCGCCATCATCCCGGCCGAGAACGCCTCCGGCGTCACCGAGCGCTTCACCCCCCTGATGGACTATCTCTCCAAGCAGCTCGGCACCAAGGTGACCCTGCGCATCGCCAACGACTATGCGGCGGTGATCGAGGGCCAGCGCGCCGGCAACATCCACATCGCCTCCTACGGCCCCTCCTCCTTCGCCCGCGCGCTGATGACCGGCGCCAAGATCGAGGCCTTCGCCATCGAGGTGAATGCCGACGGCACCAAGGGCTATCACTCGGTGCTCTATGTGAAGGCCGACAGCCCCTACAAGTCCATCGAGGACCTGAAGGGCAAGAACCTGTGCCTCGTCGATCCCAATTCCACCTCCGGCAACAACGTGCCGCGCTTCGCCCTGAACAAGATGGGCCTGAAGCCGGATGAATTCTTCGGCAAGGTGGTCTATGCCGGCTCGCATGAGAATGCGGTGATCGCCGTGCAGCAGGGCACCTGCGACGCCGCCTTCAACTGGTGGAACGACGAGCAGGAATCCAACCTCAAGCGCATGGAGCGCAAGGGGATGGCGAAGTCCGACGACTTCCGCATCATCTTCAAGTCCGACCAGATCGTGAACTCGCCCTACGCCTATCTCGCCGACATGCCGGCCGAGCTGAAGGCGAAGATCCGCGACGCCTTCTTCTCCATCCAGAAGAACGACCCGGCCGCCTTCGACAAGATCTACGAGGGCAAGCAGAAGCCCTGGCAGCCCATCGACAATGAAGCCTATGTGCAGATCATCGAGCTGAACAAGTTCGTGGACGAGTTGCGCAAGAAGAAGTCCTGAGCCCGGCAGGCGCCGCCGCCCCGCCCCCACGGCCGGCTTTTTGCCGGTCGCGGCGGGTCCGGGCGGCGGCGCCGCGCTTTCCGGAAGGCCGACGCCCCGTGTCCCACGCCATCACCCGCCTGCCCGACGAGCAGCTCGCGCCCCTGTTCGCGCATTACGACGCGGCGGTGCGCGCGCGCCGGCGCCACAGCCTCATCGTGGCCGCGGTGGTGGCGGTGTGCATCGTGCTCGCCGGCTGGATGGGCGAGGTGAAGCCATCCGTCCTCATCGCCAATTCCGGGCGGCTGACCGACTATTTCTGGAGCATCACGCCGACCCTGCGCTGGTCCTCCCTCGGGGCCGACCTCGCCGAGTGGTACTGGAACCTCGACGGCTGGCTGAAGCTGCTGCTCGACACCATCCTGATCGCCTATCTCGGCACGCTGGCCGGCAGCATCGGCGCCTTCTTCCTGTGCTTCCTCGCCAGCGCCAACCTCGTGCGGAACCCGTTCATCCGCCTCGGCGCGCGCCGGTTCCTGGAATTCTGCCGCACGGTGCCGGAGCTGGTGTTCGCGCTGCTGTTCGTGGTCGCCTTCGGGCTGGGGCCGCTGCCGGGGGTGCTGGCGCTGGCCATCCACACCATGGGCGCGCTCGGCAAACTGTTCGCCGAGGTGGTGGAGAACATCGACATGAAGCCGGTGGAGGGCGCGGTCGCGTCCGGCGCCTCCTGGCCCAAGATGGTGCGCTTCGCGGTGGTGCCGCAGGTGGCCTCCAACTTCGCCTCCTACGGCCTGCTCAGGTTCGAGATCAACGTGCGCGAGGCCTCCATCATGGGCTTCGTGGGGGCCGGCGGCATCGGCCAGGATCTGGTGGAGGCCATCCGCAAGTTCTACTACTCGGACGTCTCCGCCATCCTTTTGCTCATCATCGCCACGGTGATGATCATCGATCTCGTCACCGAGCGGGTCCGCCATCACCTGCTCGGGCTGGAGGGGCGGCCATGAGCGACGGCCAGACCACCCGCGCCCCGATGACCCGCGCCCGCATCACCCTCACCGACGAGGCCCGCGCCCGCCTCGCCGCCGCCCATCCCGCCCCGCCCGGCGGGCGGATGCGCGCCGCGCTGGTGGCGGGCGTGCTGGCGGCGATCGCCGTCTTCGGCACCTGGCGGCTCGGCTTCAGCTTCGAGCGGATCGGATCGGGCCTCGCCCAGCTGGCCCATTTCGTCACGCTGATGCTGCCGCCCAACCCCGGCACCCAGCTGCCGCTCTACATCCACGCGCTGGGCGAGACGCTCGCCATCGCCTTCCTCGGCACGCTGGGCGGGGCGCTCATCGCCTTCCCGTTCGGTTTCCTCGCGGCGCGCAACGTCATCCCCAACATCTTCGCCCATTTCGCCGTGCGCCGGCTGCTCGACACGGTGCGCGGCGTGGACCGGCTGATCTGGGCGCTGATCTATGTGACGGTGGTGGGCCTCGGCCCGTTCGCGGGCATCCTCGCCATCGCCACGGCGAGCGTGGGCGAGCTCGGCAAGCTGTTCTCCGAGGCGGTGGAGGCGCTGGACCGCAAGCCCGTGGAGGGCGTCGTCTCCACCGGGGGCTCGGGGGCCGAGGCGGTGCGCTTCGGCATGCTGCCGCAGGTGCTGCCGGTGCTGGCGAGCCAGCTGCTCTATTACTTCGAATCCAACGCCCGCCAGTCCACCATCGTCGGCATCGTCGGCGCGGGCGGGCTGGGGCTGCACCTCGCCGAGCAGATCCGCGTGCTGGAATGGCAGAAGGTGTCGTTCCTCATCCTGATGATGCTGGTGATGGTTGCGGTCATCGACTTCATCTCGTCGCGCCTGCGCTTCTCCATCATCGGCCGCGCGCGCCTGGAGCCGTGACGCGACGACGCAGAAGGTAAGCCGTGAGGCGACCACGTACGCGTGAGCCGTGAGGCGACCACGTACGCGTGAGCCGTGAGGCGACCGCGTACGACGTGAGCCGTGAGGCGACCGCGCTGAAGTGAGCCGTGAGGCGACGACGCGCGGGTGCGCCATGAGTCGGCCACGGGCATCGCGCCGCGAGGCGACCTCGCGCTCCATGCCGCGAGCGGGGCGCCTCAGTAGAGGATTTCCCGATAGCGCGCCACCATGGCCTCCTGGCTCTCCGGCGCCGCGGTGGCGAACGGGGAAGCGGGGCCGGCGCCGGGCTCCTTGCCGGCGATCTGGTCGCGCAGCATCTCCCCCATGGTGGGCAGGGCGCCGCGCTCCACCTGCGCCTCCACATCCCACAGGCGCGAGCGCATGAAGGCCTTGGCGCAGTGCAGATAGGCCTCGCGCACCTCCACCCGCAGCACCGTGCGCGGCGCCTTGCCGCCGACGACGAAGCGCCCGGTGAGCTCCGCATCGTCGCGGATCTCGGCGCGCCCGTTCACGCGCAGGGTCTCGTCCACGCCGGGAATGAGGAAGAGCAGGCCCACCTGTCCGGTCGCGAGGATGTTGCCGAGCGAATCCAGCCGGTTGTTGCCGGGGCGGTCGGGGATCAGCAGCTCGTGCGCGCTCGCCGTCACGAAGCCCGGCAGGTCGCCGCGCGGGGAGACATCGGCACGGCCCTGCGCATCGGCTGTGGCGATGAGCACGAACGGGCTCAGGGCGATGAAGCCGAGGCAGTGCGGGTCCAGCCGGTCCAGCTCCTTGGCCACGCTGCGGCCGGAGGGCGTGCCATAGATGCGGCGCAGGGCATCGTGATCGGCGACAACGGCCATGGGCAGACCTCCAGTGGGATGGGTGAACGTGGGACGGAAGATCACGCCCGCGCAAGCTCCTGGCGCGGGCGCGAGGGAAGCGGCGAACGCGCCACGTACGGACTAGGCCGGTCCGGACGCTACGGCTTGAACACCAGCTGCACGCGATCGGCGGCGAAGGAGGAGCGGCCCCATTGCAGCGGGGTGCCGCCCGGCTCCACGTCGAGGCGCTCCAGCACCATCACGGCGCGGCCGGGGGCGAGGGAGAGCAGCTCCATTTCCCGGGCGTTGGCCGGGCGGGCGGTGATGCGCGTCTCGCGGCGGCGGTAGTCGTCGACGCCGAGCATCGCCAGCGCCCGGGTGAGCGAGCCGGTGGCGGCATAGATCAGGTCGAGGTCGCGGAAGCGGGCGGCGGGAAACCAGGCGGTGCCGAGCGAAATCGGCACGCCATCCGCCTCATGCGCGCTCTCGATGCGCAGCACCGGCGTGCCCTGGGGCAGATTGAGCTCGCGCGCCACCTCGGCGCCGGCCTCCTCCACCGAGGAGCCGAGGAAGCGGCCGAACGGCTCGCGCCCGCCGGCCGAGACGATTTCCGAGAAGCGCGTCCGCGGGCCGATGGGGTAGCGCAGCGGCGGCTCCTTCACGAAGGTGCCACGCCCCGCCGTCGCCTCGATCAGCCCCTGCTCGGCGAGATGGCCGAGCGCCCGCCGCAGGGTGTGGCGGTTGACGCCGAACGCCTCCGCGAGCTCGGCCTCCACCGGCAGGCGGGCGCCGGGCTTCAGCGCGCCGGAGAGGATCTGCTCCTCCAGCCGCCCCGCGATCTGTCGCCACAGGGTGACGCCGGTGCCGCGGGCCACGGCCTCGCCGGGGCCGCCGTCTGGCGCGGCCTGTTGCGCGGCCTGTTGGGCGCCGTCTTCGCCGGCGTGCTGCGCGGCGGGGTCCGTCCCCTCCTGCGTCATCGGCGTGTGACGCTCGGCTGCCACTCTGCGCGGCGTTCCCGCCATTGCTGCCTCCCGCTGACGGTCCAGCCGTCTTGCATAATTGTATAGACTATTATACAAATCAAGTCCAGCAGGGCCTCCCGCCCTGATTGCCGACGCCTGCCATCCGTAGCGGGTGCAAGATTTGCGAGGCGCGCATGGTGCCCGACGCCCCTGTTTCACAGCCGAGCGACGTGCCGGCCGCCGCCGATTCCGAGCGGCAGGCCATGATGGCGCTCTTTGCCCGCGCCACCCGCAAGGAGCTGGAGGGCGCGGTGGAGCGGTTCCAGCCGCTGCCCCGGCTCAGGCGCCTGCGCCCGGCCGAGGTGGGGCTGGTGATGGTGGAGGGCCGCACCGGCGGCGACGGCGCGCCGTTCAATCTCGGCGAGACCACGGTGACCCGCGCCGCCGTGCAGGTGGAAGGCGGCGCCACCGGCATCGCCTATCTGCTCGGTCGCGACCCCGGCAAGGCGGAGGCCGCTGCCACCCTCGACGCCCTGTGGCAGGACCCGGCCCTCAAGCTCGCGGTGCGCGACGCCCTCGGCCCGGTGCGCCGCCGCCTCGCCGCCGAGGCGGCCGCAACGGCAGCCGAGACCGATGCCACGCGGGTCAACTTCTTCACCATGACGCGGGGAGAGGACTGATGGCCGCTCCGCATGGCCTGCCCGTTCTGGATGCCAGCGCGCCCGCGCCGCGCGTCGGCGCATTCCCCCCGCGGGAGAGCGCGCAGGCGCTGGCCGCCGGCTTCGCCGATCCGGTCCATGACGCCCAGCGCACCTTCAGCGCGGTGATGCGTGCCATGGCCGAGCCGGGACGCCCGGTCCCGCTCGCCACCGATCTCGCCCCGCCGGCGCCGCTGTCGCCGGAAATGGCGGCGGTGGCGCTGAGCCTGCTCGATTACGAGACCCCCGTGTTCCTCGACGCGCCGCTGGCCGCAGTGCCGGGCGTGGCGCGCTTCCTCGCGTTCCACACCGGCGCGCCGGTGGTGGAAGACCCGGGCGCGGCGCGCTTCGCCCTCATCGGCGATGCCGCCGCCCTGCCCGACTTCGCCCGCTTCGCGCAGGGCGAGCCGGACTATCCCGACCGCTCGGCGACACTGGTGGTCGCGGTGGAGACCCTCGCGGAAGCCGCCGGCGCCCTGGTGCTGGAAGGCCCCGGCATCCGTGGCCGCCGCGCGGTTTCGGCGGCGCCCCTGCCGACCGATCTGCCGGTGCGACTGCTCGCCAACCGGGCGCTGTTCCCGCTCGGCGTCGATCTTCTTCTGGTCGCGCCCGGCGCGGTGGCGGGCCTGCCGCGCAGCATCACCCCGATCCTGGAGGGCTGAGCCATGTATGTGGCGGTGAAAGGCGGCGAAGCGGCCATCCGCAACGCCCATGCTCTGCTGGCCCGGCGCCGGCGGGGCGACGAGGGCGTGCCGGAGATCGGCCTCGACCAGATTTCCGGCCAGCTCTCCCTCGCCGTGGACCGGGTGATGGCCGAGGGCTCGCTCTACGACCGCACGCTGGCGGCGCTCGCCATCAAGCAGGCGCGGGGCGATCTCATCGAGGCGATCTTCCTCGCCCGCGCCTTCCGCACCACCCTGCCCCGCTTCGGGGCCTCGCTGCCCATCGACACGGCGAGCATGCGGGTGGCGCGGCGCATCTCCGCAACCTTCAAGGACCTGCCGGGCGGGCAGGTGCTGGGCCCCACCTTCGACTACACCCACCGCCTGCTGGACGAGCGCCTCGCGACCGATGCCGGCGCTCCGGCCGGGCAGCCCTCGCCGGCGGCCCCGCACCCGGAAGGGCAGACGCCGGCTCCGGCGCTGCATCGGGGGGCCGCAGATCCCCTCGCCGCTGCGGGTTGGGGTGAGGCGGAGGAGCCCGGGCGCGCTGGCGCCGGTGTCGCGGCTGGATCGCCTCCGCCGCCCCCGGCCCCTCTCCCGCAGCGGGAGAGGGGAGAGGCGCTTGCCGTTGCCGCGCCCCTGCCCTCCACCGTTCCCCCCGCCCCGTCCATGCCCCGTGTCACCGATTTCCTCGGCGACGAGGGCCTCATCGAGCGGTCGCCGGTGGATGACGGCGCCGCCCCGCGCGATCTCACCCGCGAGCCCCTCGCCTTCCCGGCCGACCGGGCGCTGCGGCTGCAGGCGCTGGCGCGGGGCGACGAGGGCTTCCTGCTCTCGCTCGGCTATTCCACCCAGCGCGGCTATGCCCGCACCCATCCGTTCGTGGGCGAGATCCGCTTCGGCACGGTGGAGGTGCGCCTGCACGTGGAGGAGCTGGGCTTTGCCGTGCCCCTCGGCGACATCGAGGTCACCGAGTGCCAGAGCGTGAACCAGTTCAAGGGCTCGGCCACCCAGCCGCCGCAGTTCACGCGCGGCTACGGGCTGGTGTTCGGCCAGTGCGAGCGCAAGGCCATGTCCATGGCGCTGGTGGACCGGGCGCTGCGCTGGCAGGAGCTGGGGGAGGAGCAGACCGCCCCGGCGCAGGACGAGGAATTCGTCCTCTCCCATTGCGACAACGTGCAGGCCACCGGCTTCGTGGAGCACCTGAAGCTGCCGCACTACGTGGATTTCCAGGCCGAGCTGGAGCTGGTGCGCCGCATGCGCGCCGAGGCGGGAGCCACGCCGCCGGAAGCGGCCGGCGGCGATCTGAGGGAGGCCGCCGAATGAGCGCCGCATCCAAAAATGGCGCTTCCATGCCCGCCATCACCTACAACTTCGCCTATCTCGACGAGCAGACGAAGCGGATGATCCGCCGGGCGATCCTCAAAGCCATCGCCATCCCCGGCTATCAGGTGCCGTTCGCCTCGCGCGAGATGCCCATGCCCTATGGCTGGGGCACCGGCGGCGTGCAGGTGACGGCCGCCATCCTCGGCGCCGACGACGTGCTGAAGGTGATCGACCAGGGCTCGGACGACACCACCAACGCGGTGGCCATCCGCACCTTCTTCGAGACCACCGCCGGCGTGGCCACCACCACCCGCACCCAGGACGCCACCATCATCCAGACCCGTCACCGCATCCCGGAAGCGCCGCTCGCCGCGGGGCAGGTGATCGTGTTCCAGGTGCCGATCCCCGAGCCGCTGCGCTTCCTCGAGCCGCGCGAGACCGAGACGCGCCGCCTGCATGCGCTGGCCGACTACGGGCTGATGCAGGTGAAGCTCTACGAGGACATCGCCCGCCACGGCCATATCGCCACCACCTACGCCTATCCGGTGAAGGTGGCGGGCCGCTACGTGATGGACCCCTCCCCCATCCCCAAGTTCGACAACCCGAAGATGGACGACAGCCCGGCGCTGCAGCTGTTCGGCGCGGGCCGGGAGAAGCGCATCTATGCCATCCCGCCCTACACCCGCGTCGCCTCGCTGGATTTCGAGGACCATCCGTTCCGCGTGCAGGCCTTCGATGCGCCCTGCGCCCTGTGCGGGGCGGCGGGCGTCTATCTCGACGAGGTGATCCTCGACGATCGCGGCAAGCGCATGTTCGTGTGCTCGGACACCGACCATTGCGCCACCCGGCAGGACGAGGGCCATCGCGGCGAGATGGCCGGCTTTCCGGCGGAGGCGGCACAATGAGCGCGCTCGTCATCCGTCCGGCGACCGAGGCGGACCTGCCCGGCGTCCTCGCCTTGCACGCCCAGCCGGATCTCGACGCCGGCGCGGTGCTTGAGCCGGAGGCGGCGCGCGACCTGTTCCGCCGCTTCGCGCTCTATCCGGACTATGTGCTCTACGTGGCCGAGGACGAGGGCGGCATCGTCGGCACCCATGCGCTGCTGGTGATGGACAATTTCGGCCATCTCGGCGCCCGCTCGGCGGTGGTGGAGGGCGTGGCCGTCTCCCCGGACCGCCAGAGCGCCGGCATCGGCGCGGCCATGATGCGCCACGCCATGGCGGTGGCGGCGGAAAAGGGCTGCTACAAGCTCGCCCTCTCCTCCGGCTCGCGGCGCACCCGCGCCCATGCCTTCTACGAGGGGCTGGGCTTCGCCCGCCACGGCGTGAGCTTCCACGTGGACCTTGCCCCTCCGATTTCGGACCCGCCCGTGCCGGGCCCCCTCCAGCCGGCGGAGGCCGGGCAATGAGCGACGACGCGCCCCTTCTCATCGCCGAGGGCCTCGGCAAGGATTACGGCGGCCGCATCGGCTGCCGCGACGTGGACCTCTCCCTCCATGAGGGCGAGGTGCTGGCCATCGTCGGGGAATCCGGCTCCGGCAAGTCCACGCTGCTCGGCCTGCTCTCCACCGAGCTTGCCGCCAGCGCCGGCCGCGTCTCCTACCGCATGCGCGACGGCAGCCTGCGCGACCTTGCCACCCTCTCGGAGGCCGAACGCCGCCTGCTGCTGCGCACCGACTGGGGCTTCGTGCGCCAGCATGCCGAGCAGGGCCTGCGCATGGCGGTCTCGGCCGGCGGCAACGTGGGCGAGCGGCTGATGGCGGTGGGCTGGCGCAACTACGGCACCATCCGCACCGAGGCCGCCGACTGGCTGCGCCGGGTGGAGATCGCCACCGAGCGCATGGACGATGATCCGCGCACCTTCTCCGGCGGCATGCGCCAGCGGCTGCAGATCGCCCGCAACCTCGTCACCCGCCCGCGCCTCGTGTTCATGGACGAGCCCACCTCCGGCCTCGACGTGTCGGTGCAGGCACGCCTGCTGGACCTCATCCGCTCGCTGGTGGAGGAGTTCGGCCTCGCGGTGGTCATCGTCACCCATGATCTGGCGGTGGCGCGCCTGCTCTCCCACCGCATCATGGTGATGCGCGGCGGCCGCGTGATCGAGGAAGGCCTCACCGACCAGGTGCTGGACGACCCGCGCGAGCCCTACACCCAGCTTCTCGTCTCCTCGGTGCTCGCCGCATGATGCCCGCAAGCCTCGCCCCTGCCCCCACCCCTACCCTGCCGCGCGCGGAACCTCCGCCGCTGCTCGCCGTGGCGGACCTCGCCAAGAGCTTCACCCTGCACCTGCGCGACGGGCTGCGCCTGCCGGTGGTCGAAGGCGTCTCCTTCACGGTGGCGGCCGGCGAATGCGTCGCCCTCGGCGGCCCCTCGGGCGCGGGCAAGAGCTCCATCCTGAAGATGATCTACGGCAACTACCGGGTGGATGCCGGCTCCATCCGCATCGCCGACGACGAAGGCACCGCCGAGGTGGCGGGCGCCGCGCCGCGGCAGATGCTGCGGCTGCGGCGCGCCCGCATCGGCTATGTCAGCCAGTTCCTGCGCGTCATCCCGCGCGTGCCGGCGCTGGACGTGGTGGCCGCCCCGCTGCGCGCCGAGGGCGTGCCGGCCGAGGAGGCCCGCACCCGCGCCGGCGTCCTGCTCGCCCGCCTCAACCTGCCGGAGCGCCTGTTCTTTCTGCCGCCGGCCACCTTCTCCGGCGGCGAGCAGCAGCGGGTGAACGTGGCGCGCGGCTTCATCTCCGCCCATCCGCTGTTGCTGCTGGACGAGCCCACCGCCTCCCTCGACGCCGAGAACCGCGCGGTGGTGATCGAGCTCATCCGCGAGAAGAAGGCCGCCGGCTGCGGCGTCCTCGGCATCTTCCACGATGCGGCGACGCGCGATGCCGTCGCCGACCGGGTGGTGGACGTCACCCGCTTTTCCGCCTGACCGGAGGACGCAATGGAGCAGGTATTCGCCAACGCCCGGCTGGTGCTGGCCGATGCGGTGGTGCACGGCCATGTGGCGGTGCGCGACGGCATCATCGCCGCCGTGGGAACGGGCGCCGTGCCCGTGGGCGCCGAGGATCTCGAGGGCGACTTCCTCCTGCCCGGCCTCGTGGAGCTGCACACCGACCATGTGGAGGGCCACCTTTCCCCCCGCCCCAGGGTGCGCTGGAACCCGCTCGCCGCCGTGCTGGCCCATGACGCGCAGATCGCCGCCTCGGGCATCACCACGGTGCTCGACAGCCTGCGCGTGTGGCCGGACCGCAAGGCGGTGGGCATGGATGGCGACGCTCCCCTGCTCATCGCCGCGCTGGAGGAGGCCGGCGCCGCCGGCGTGCTGCGCGCCGACCACCTGATCCACCTGCGCTGCGAGGTGCCCACCGACACGGTGGTGGAGGATGCCGCCGCCATCATGGCGCGCACCGACGTGCGCCTGATCTCCCTCATGGACCACACGCCCGGCCAGCGCCAGTTCGCGACCGTGGACCAGTTCCGCTCCTATTACATGAAGAAGAGCGGCATCACCGCCGACGAGATGGACGTGATCGTCGCCGCGCGGCTCGACTTCCACGCCCGCTACGCCCGCGACAACCGCGCCGGGCTGGTGGCGCTGGCCCATGCCCACGGCTGCGTGCTGGCGAGCCATGACGACGGCACCATGGAGCATGTGGCGGAAGCCATCGGCGACGGGGTGGCGGTGGCCGAGTTCCCCACCACCGAGACCGCCGCCAAGCTCTCCCACGAGGCCGGCATCCGCGTGCTGATGGGCGCGCCCAACCTCGTGCGCGGCGGCTCGCACACCGGCAACGTCTCCGCCGAGGCGCTGGCGCGGATCGGCTGCCTCGACATCCTCTCCTCGGACTACGTGCCCTCCAGCCTGCTGTGGGCGGCGTTCGACCTGACCCGCCGGGTGCCCGGCATCGACCTGCCCCGCGCGGTGCGCATGGTCACCAAGACGCCGGCGGAGGTGGCGGGGCTTGCCGACCGGGGCGAGATCGGCGAAGGCAAGCGGGCGGACCTCGTCCGCGTGCGCCTCGCCGGCGACATGCCGGTGGTGCGCGCCGTCCATCGCGCGGGAAGCAGGGTGGCATGAGAGCGGACACGGGCAGACCGGCGCGCGAGGACACCCTCGGGCCGGGCACGCTGCTGCTGGTGGTGGGTCCTTCCGGAGCCGGCAAGGACACGCTGATCGACCTTGCCCGCGTGCGGTTCGCGGACGATGCGCGCGTCCTGTTCGCGCGCCGGCTGGTGACGCGCCCGCCCGGCGCGGGGGAGGCCCACGGCACCCTCGCCGAGGCCGAGTTCGAGGCCGGGCGCGCGGCCGGCCGCTTCCCCTTGTGCTGGAAGGCGCACGGCCTGTCCTACGCGCTCGGGCCGGAGGTCGCGCAGGCGATCGCGGCCGGCGGCGTGGTGGTGGCCAACGGATCACGCGCCACCCTGCCGGAGGCGCGGGCGCGCTTTGCCCGCGTGCGCGTGGTGCAGGTGACGGCGCCGCCCGCCGTGCGCGCCGCCCGCCTCGCCGCGCGGGGCCGCGAGGACGCCGCCGACATCGAGGAGCGGCTGCGGCGCAGCCCCGAGGTGGACGTGGCGCCGGACCTCGTGATCGAGAATGTGGGATCGCCGGCACAGGGCGGCGCGGCGCTGGCCGATTTCATCGCCGCCGCGCTGGCGCCCGCGCCGATCTGATCGGACCGCAGGGGGGACCACTGCGCGGGGCGGCCCGTCCGGGGCGGATGCGGGGCGCGGAGCGCCTTATTGCCGGTAGTGCTGGATGCGCGTGGTGCGCAGGCCGGGCAGGCCGTGGCGGTCGATGGAGGCTTGCCACGAGAGGAACTCGTCCACCGTCAGCGTGTAGCGCTTGCAGGCTTCCTCGAGGGACAGGAGGCCACCGCGCACCGCCGCCACCACCTCCGCCTTGCGGCGGATGACCCAGCGCCGCGTATCCGGCGGCGGCAGGTCGGCGATGGTCAAGGGTCCACCGTCCGGCCCGATCACATATTTCACCCTCGGCCGATAGGCATCGGTCATGCTACGCACCTGTTACTCATCCCAAACCCAAGACAAGATGTCAGGCGCCGATGAAAACTTTGCTAAGGCGCGAGAAAAACAGGATTTTTACTTGTCCTAACGGTTCGTGAACAGGGCGTTTTCAAACAGTAAAGGAAAGTCACCGGGTTCGCAGATTGCGAAATTTACGCTTTGGCTACTTTCACCCTCCTCCGCTCCGCAGCAGACCCCGGCACGAGGCGCCGGTGAACGCGGGACGCCGCAGCGGGCGCACATGAAAATGGCCGGGCACACGGCCCGGCCATCGGATGCTGCGGAAGGCGAAACGGGCCGGCGGGCGCGGCGCGCTCAGCCCTCGATGCGGTCGAAATCGGCGATGCCGCGGGTGGCGGCGCGGATCTCGTCCAGAAGCTTCAGCCGGTTCTCGCGCAGAGCGGGATCGGCGTCGTTGACGGTCACGGCCTCGAAGAAGGCATCCACGGGCGCGCGCAGGTCGGCGAGGGCCACCATGGCCGCGGCGAAATCCTCGGCCTTCACGGCCGCCGCCACGCGATGCTTCACCGTGTCGATGGCATCGGCGAGGCGCTCCTCCGCCGGCTCCTTCAGGAGCGCGGCATTGGTGGGACCGGCAAACGCGCGACCGTCCTTCTTCTCCTCGATGCGCAGAATGTTCACCGCCCGGCGATAGCCGGCGAGCAGCGTCCTGCCGTCCTCCGTGTCGAGGAAGCGCCCGAGCGCCTCCACGCGACGGACGACGAGCAACAGATCGTCCTGCCCTTCCAGGGCGAACACGGCATCCACGAGATCGTGCCGCGCGCCGCGATCGCGCAGGTAGACCTTCAGGCGATCGGCGAAGAAGGCGAGGAGGTCGGTGCTGACAGACCGGGCGGACTGCAATTTGAACGAACTCTGTTCAATCTGCTTACGATGTTCGGGGACAAGCCCCTGCGACACGAGCAAGGGGGCAGCATCATGAGGGGTGATGCTTTTTTCATAAACCCAAATCTCATCATCCAGACTGAATTCAAAATCATCAACCGGCCAGCGTTCATCACCATCAAGCCCATTTCTAGGCCATTCGATATCGTTCCAGAACTCGGGATATACAAAATCCCCGCCGACGTCGCGACCCAATAAACGGAACGCAAAACGCTCGACTTGATACATCAACTTATGGTGACTCAGAATCAATTCAATCAGACCAACCCGAATCCCATTCTCCAGCACAATCCGGATCACCCCCAGCGCCGCCCGGCGCAGCGCATAGGGGTCCTTGCTCCCGGTCGGCTTCTCATCAATCGCCCAGAAGCCCACCAAGGTGTCGATCTTGTCCGCCAGCGCCACGGCCACGGAGACGGGCGCCGTGGGCACGCGGTCGTTCGGGCCCTGCGGCTTGTAGTGCTCCTCGCAGGCGGCGGCGACCTCCGGGGGAAGGTTCTCGCCTTCCGCGTAATAGCGGCCCATGAGGCCCTGCAGCTCGGGGAACTCGCCCACCACCTCGGTGAGCAGGTCCGCCTTGGCGAGGAGCGCGGCCTCTTCCGCCAGCGCCGGCGCGGCGCCGACCTTCGGCGCCAGCTCCACCGCGAGCCGGCGGATGCGCTCGATGCGCTCGGCCTGCGAGCCCAGCTTCTCGTGGAAGGTGATGGACTGGAACTTCGGCAGGCGGCTGGCGAGGCCGTTCACCCGGTCCGTATCCCAGAAGAACTTGGCGTCCGACAGGCGGGCCCGGATGACGCGCTCGTTGCCGGCGACGATGGCGGTGCCGCCGTCCGAGGCCACGAGGTTGGAGATGAGCAGGAAGCGGTTGGCGAGGCGCCCAGTGGCCGGGTTCTTCAGCACGAAGCACTTCTGGTTGGCGCGGATGGTGGCGCGGATCACCTCGTCGGGAATGTCGAGGAAGCGCTCCTCGAACGATCCCATGAGCACCACGGGCCATTCCACGAGGCCGGCCACCTCTTCCAGCAGGCCCTCGTCCTCCACCAGCTCAAGCCCGGCGGCAAGCGCGAGGTCCTTGGCGTCGTTGAGGATGATGTCCTTGCGGCGGTCGCGGTCGGCCACCACTTTCGCGGCCTCCAGCTTCGCCATCCAGTCGTCCAGCCGCTTCACGGTGAAGGGCTGGGGCGCCATGAAGCGGTGGCCGCGGGTGACGTTGGAGGCGGCGATGCCGTCCACCTCGAAGGCCACCACCTCCGGCTCGTCCCCCTCCGCGCCGAAGGTGCAGACGATGGAATGGAGCGGGCGCACCCAGCGCAGGGAGCCGGCCTGGGCGCTGTCCTTGCCCCAGCGCATGGATTTGGGCCACGGGAACTTGCGCACGATCTCCGGCACGATCTCGGCGATCACCTCGGGCGTGGCGCGGCCGGGCTTTTCCACCACAGCCACGTAGAAATCGCCTTTCTTGGGATCGGACTGGATGGTCGCCTGATCGAGCGACGCGAGCCCCGCGGCCTTCAGGAAGCCGGCCACCGCCTGCTCCGGCGCGCCCACGCGCGGGCCCTTCTTCTCCTCCCGCTGGTCCGCCTGCCGACCCGGCAGGCCATGGACCGCGAGGGCGAGGCGGCGCGGCGTCACGAAGGCCTTGGCGCCCTCATAGAGCAGGCCGCGCTCCACCAGCTGATCGGTGACGAGCTTTTTGAGCGCATCGGCCGCCTGGGCCTGCATGCGGGCCGGGATTTCCTCACTGAAGAGTTCAAGCAGAAGGTCGGGCATGGGATCGATCCGGGCCGCCCGGAGGCGGAAAGAAACAGGGCGCGGCGGGGGAGCGCGGGGTGGCTCAGGCGGCCCGGCCGGCGGCCGTTTTGAGCCAGGCGGCGCCGCAGGCCTTGGCCAGCTCGCGCACCCGCAGGATGTAGCTCTGGCGCTCGGTGACGGAGATCACGCCCCGCGCGTCCAGCAGGTTGAAGACGTGGGAGGCCTTGATGCACTGGTCGTAGGCGGGCAGCACCATCTCGTGGGTCTCGCCCTTGTCGCCGAAGGCGAGATACTTGTGGCAGGCCGCCTCGGCCATGCGGAACTGCTCGAACAGCATATGCGTGTCGGCGGCCTCGAAATTGTGCCGGGAATATTCCTGCTCGGCCTGCAGGAACACGTCGCCATAGGTGGTCTTCTCAGGCCCCTCGCGGCCGTTGAAGTTGAGGTCGTAGACGTTCTCGACCCCCTGCACATACATGGCGAGGCGCTCGAGCCCGTAGGTCAGCTCGCCGGCCACCGGCGCGCACTCGAAGCCGGCCACCTGCTGGAAATAGGTGAACTGCGACACCTCCATGCCGTCGCACCAGCACTCCCAGCCCAGGCCCCAGGCGCCGAGCGTCGGGCTCTCCCAGTCGTCCTCGACGAAGCGCACGTCGTGCAGCGCGAGGTCCACGCCGATGGCGGCGAGGGACTGGAGGTACAGCTCCTGCAGGTTCTCGGGCGAGGGCTTCAGGATCACCTGGAACTGGTAATAGTGCTGGAGCCGGTTGGGGTTCTCGCCGTAGCGGCCGTCCTTCGGCCGGCGCGAGGGCTGCACGTAGGCGGCCTTCCACGGGCGCGGACCAAGCGCGCGCAGCGTGGTGGCCGGATGGAACGTGCCGGCGCCCACCTCCATGTCGTAGGGCTGGAGGATCACGCAGCCCTGATCCGCCCAGAAGCGCTGCAGCGTCAGCAGCAGGGCCTGGAAGGAACGGTCGGGGCGCATGTGCGCGGGAAGGGCGGGGTCGATCATGTGAAGCTCGCAACAACTGGCCGCGCGGCGTGGCCGCGGGCGGCCGGACACTAGAGCATTTTCGCGGAAAGTGGATACCGGTTCGCGCGAAGAAAATGCGCCGAATCCAGAACCTGAAGCGTTTCAGCCCGCCCGGGAAAGGCGCAGGCGGTGCAGACTCGCCCGGTTCGGCCGGCAACGCGCACGGGTGGGAAATCCGCCGGCCCGCCGCTCGCCGGCCCCGGCGCGGCGGTGAACCGGATCGCAACTTCGGGGGTTGTGTCTGCATCAGCCACCCTCGAAGGAGAAACCCATGAGGATGACCCAGCTTGTCGGCCCCCTCGCCGCCGCGGCCCTGATCGCCCTGTCCGGCACCGCGATGGCGCAGGGATCGGGGACCCGGTCGAACCCGGATACCCACCGCGGCCCGGCGCAGGAAGGCGGGCGCACCCAGGCCACCCCCGGCCCCAGCGGCAGCGGCGGCGCCGTGGTGGATACCACCGGCACCGTGACGCCCCGTTCCGGCACCGCCCCGGGGCCGGACACCCACAAAGGCCCGGCGCAGGAAGGCGGCCGCACCCAGGCCACCCCCGGCCCCAGCCGCTGACGAAAAAGGCCCCGGAGCGGCGGCTCCGGGGCCTTTTATGCGTTCGGGACGGCGCGGGATCAGCCGCGGGTGCGGGCGCGCACCATGAAGTCGTCGTAGGTGAACTCGACGATCTGCCACCACAGGTACGCGTTGTTGCGGAACGCCTTCATGTCGTCCCAGATCTTCTTGAAATCCTCGTTCTTGGCGCTGATCTCGTCGTAGATCTGGTGCGAGGCCTTGTAGGCGGCGTCCATCACGTCCGCAGGATAGCGGCGCAGCTGGGTGCCGGCCTTCACGAGGCTCTGGATGGCCACCGGGTTCTTGGCGTCGTAGCTGGCGAGCATGCTCTCGTTGGCCTGCGCCATGGCGGAGGTCAGCGCGGCGCGGTAGGTCTTCGGCAGCTCGGCGAGCTTGTCCTGGTTGACGAAGAAGTTGAGGGCGGCGGAGCCCTCCCACCAGCCGGGGAAGTAGTAATACTGCGCTACCTTGTAGAGGCCCAGCTTCTCGTCGTCATAGGGGCCGACCCACTCGGCGGCGTCGATCGTGCCCTTCTCCAGCGCCGGATAGATGTCGCCGCCGGCGAGCTGCTGCGGCACCACGCCGAGCTTGGACAGAACCGTTCCGCCCATGCCGGCGATGCGCATCTTCAGGCCCTGAAGATCGGCCACCGACTTGATTTCCTTGCGGAACCAGCCGCCCATCTGGCCGCCGGTGTTGCCGCCGGGGAACATGACGACGCCGTACTTCTTGTAGAACTCGTTCAGCAGGGTCAGGCCGTTGCCGAACAGGAACCACGCGTTGATCTGCCGGGCGTTGAAGCCGAACGGGATGGCGGTGCCCATGCCGAAGGTGGGGTCCTTGCCCACGTAGTAGTAGGACGCGGAGTGGCACATCTCCACGGTCTTGTTGGTGGTGGCGTCGAGCGCCTGCAGGCCGGGCACGATCTCGCCCGCCGCGAACACCTGGATCTGGAACTTGCCGTCGGTCATCTCCGCGACCTGCTTCGCCATGAGCTCGGCGGCGCCGTAGATGGTGTCGAGGGACTTGGGGAAGGACGAGGTGCAGCGCCACTTGATCTCGGGCGCCGACTGGGCGATCGCCGGCATGGCGACGGCGGCGGAAGCGGCAACACCCGCGCTGGCGGCGGTGAGGAACTCGCGGCGTTTCATGGGAAGCTCCCTGAGGTGTTCTTGGCACTGCGTTCTTGGGCGTGGCGTTCTTGGGCACTGCGTTCTTGGGCGTGCGGCCGCGCCGGGCGGCGGGCCACCGTACCTCTCTTCTAGAGCACCGCCCGCGCCGCTGGCAACGCGCGCGGTACTCCTGTCGCCAACACTTATCCTAAAGTCACGGGGGCCGGGAGGCCCCGCGCACCGTCACTCGATAACGATGCGCGGCGCCTGCCGGGTGGAGGCCGTGGCGCGGTCGAGGGCCGCCTTCACCCCCTGCGCCACATGGCGGTAGGCCTCGGCCTGCGGGCTCTGCGGGTCGGAGACGAGGATCGGCAGGCCGGCGTCGGACATCTCGCGGATGCGCATGTGCAGCGGGATCTCGCCGAGGAACGGCACGCCCAGCTTGTCCGCCTCCGCATGGGCGCCGCCGTGGCCGAAGATGTCCGAGCGCCCGCCGCAGTGGGGGCAGACGAAATGGGACATGTTCTCCACCACGCCGAGGATGGGCACGTTCACCCGCTCGAACATGGCGACGCCGCGCCGGGCGTCGATGAGCGCCAGATCCTGCGGGGTGGAGACGATGACCGCGCCGGCCAGGTTCACCTGCTGGGCCATGGTCAGCTGGGCATCTCCCGTGCCGGGGGGCATGTCCACCACCAGCACGTCGAGCGGGCCCCACTTCACGTCCTTCAGCATCTGCGAGATGGCGGACATGACCATGGGCCCGCGCCAGATCATCGGCGTGTCTTCCTCCACGAGGAAGCCGATGGACATCAGCTGCAGGCCGAAATTCTCCAGCGGCAGCATGGTCTTGCCGTCGGATGTGGTCTCCGGCTTCTGGGCGACGCCGGTGAGGCGCGGCACCGAGGGGCCGTAGATGTCCGCGTCCAGCAGGCCGACCTTGAGGCCGAGATCGCGCAGCGCCAGCGCCAGATTGATGGAGGTGGTGGACTTGCCCACGCCGCCCTTGCCCGAGGCCACCGCGATGATGGTGGCAACGCCCGGAACGGCGATGCCGCGCGGGGCCGGCGCGCCGCCGTGGGCGTGGCCGTGGCCATGGCCGCCGGCGGGACGCGCGGGCGCGGCCTCGGCCTTGCGCTCGGCGGTGAGGGTGACGAGGGCGGAGGCGACGCCGGGCACCGCCTTCACCGCCGCCTCTGCGGCGCCGCGCACGTCTTCCCAGGCGCGGGCCTGCGCCGGGTCCACATTGATGGAGAGATAGACCTTGCCGGAGGTGACCACCACGCCGGCCAGCGCCGGGGACACCGAGAGGGCGACGCCCTCCGGCGTGCGCACCTTGGCGAGCGCGGCGCGCACCTGATCTTCGCTGAGCTCGGCCGTGTGGTTGCTCATCACCTTCACTCCCTGCGGTCGCGCGCGTCGAAACGGGGGGCAGGCGCGGACCGCTATGTTTCGGAACAGATCCTTGATTCGCATGCGACGCCCAAACTTCAAAGCCCGACATATGTGCGCTGCTCAGGGCTTAGGCAACCGTCGCGGGGTCCGCATCGCCGTGCTGCCGACCCAGCGCGCGGGCGATATCGGCCTGAAGCCGAGGCAGGAGGTCGGCCTCGAAGAAGGGGTTGCGCTTGAGCCAGCCGGTGTTGCGCCAGGAGGGGTGCGGCAATGTGTAGACCGCCACCGGCTGCGGCAGCGCGGCGCCGGCCGCGCGCACGTCCCGCCAGCCGGCCACCGTTTCGGTCAGGCTCGGCTTCAGATGGGCGCCGAGGCCGAGGCGCCCCAGATGATACGCCTGCGCCGGCCGCCCCACCGCCAGGATCAGCCGGAACGGCGGCAGCGCGGCGAACAGCGCGTCGTGCCAGGTGGCGACGCATTCCCGGCGCGGCGGCAGGTCGCCGCCCTGCGCATCCTGGCCGGGAAAGCAGAAGCCCATGGGGGCGATGGCGATGCGGGCCGCATCGTAGAATTCCTCGCGGCTCACCCCCATCCACGCCCGCAGCCGGTCGCCCGACGCATCGGTGAAGGGCAGTCCGCTGGCATGGACCCGCGTGCCCGGCGCCTGGCTGGCCACCAGGATGGTGGCGGTGGGCGACACCCGCAGCACCGGGCGCGGCTCATGGGGCATGGGCGCCCCGCGCGGCGTCTCGACGCACACCCGGCAGGCGCGGATGCGCGCCACCAGCGCCGCCAGCGCGCCCTCAGACATCGAGCTCCATGCCGTCCTCGGCGACGATGAAATGGGACGTGTCCACCTCCCCCCGTCGGGCCCACATGCCGTCGCTCATGTGGGTGAGCAGGATGCGCCCGGCCCCGAGCTCCGCCCGCCGGGCGGAGATGGTCTCGTAGGAGAGGTGGCCGTAGGGCATGCCGGCGAAGGCGAAGCTCTCGCAGATGAGCAGGTCCGCACCGTGCGTGAGCCGCGGCAGGGCGTCGGTCCACTCCGTGTCGCCGGAGAAGGCAAGGGTGCGCACGCCATCGGTCAGGCGGAGCGCGGTGGCGGCCGCGCCGGAGGGGTGGCGCACCTCGGTGGTGGTCAGGGTGAACGGGCCGTGGTGGCTGGTGGAGCCGGGCTCCACCTCCTCCACCCGCCAGGGGAAGCGCCAGTCGAGGCCGAGGGTGCCGGGGAACAGCACTTCCTGCGCCGCCTCGATCCGCGCGCGGGTGCCGGGCGGGCCGACGATGACGAGCGCGCGGGTCCGCTGCCGGACGAACTGGCCGTCCAGCAGCAGGAACGGGATACCGCCGAAGTGATCGCCGTGCAGATGGCTGAGGAAGATGAAGTCGATGTCCGCCGAACCCATGTCGAACCTGTTGAAGTTCACGAGGGCGCTGGCGCCGAAATCCAGGGTGGCGGTCGCCGCCCCGGACGTCACGCGGAAGCAGCTGTGCCCGCGTCCGCCGGAGCCGAACGCATCGCCGCAGCCCACCACCTTCAGCTTCATGTCTCTCAAGCCTTTGCGCTCGGCCGCTGGGAGACCACGTCGTGCCACCGGGCGAGATGGGTCAGGGTGGGCGAGACCTCGGTGCGGATCACCCGCATGAAGTCGATCGCCACCAGGAGGGTGATGTCCGCCACCGTGAACCGCTCCCCCGCAAGGAACGCCCGGTCGGTCAGGGCATCGTTGAAGAAATCCAGCGCGGCCAATACCTTGGGCTTGTTGGCCTCGCCCCATTCGGCGACCTGCGGCATCTCCATCTGGGCCATGCCGGGGTTGAGATGGCGCAGCACCATCATGATCGGGAACAGCAATTCCAGCTCCGCCCGGCGCTGCCACATCTCCACCAGCCCCTGCTCCAGCGGCGTGCGGCCGAACAGGTTGGGCTCCGGCTGCAGCGCCTCGAAATAGCGGCAGATGGCCATGGTCTCGCAGATGGCCGTGCCGTCGTCCAGCACCAGCACCGGCACCCGCTGGCGCGGATTTAGGCGGGTGAAGCCCTCGGAGCGATGCTCCATCTTGCCCAGGTCCACCTGCGCGGTCGGGACCGAAATACCCTTTTCTGCCAGGAAGATGCGTACGCGCCGGGGGTTTGGCGCCCGTCCCGAGTCGTAGAGCTTCATGGTGCCGGCATCTCCTCTTTTGCTGTCTTTTGCCCAGCGAAAGACCATGCCTTGGGGCATGGCGCAAGTGCGGCCCCGTTGGGCCCGGCACCGGCCGGCGCCCGCCCTCAGGATCGGCGCGGGTGGGCGGCGCGCCACTCCGCCGGCGGCTCGAAGGTGCCGGACCACACCCCCCTGCGTCCCGCCCGCGCCTCCGCCTCGGCGCCGGCATAGTCGCGACCCCGATAGGCCAGCGCGTACCCCTCGCGCACCATGTGGTCGGCAAGGTCGAGGGTTCCCGCGCGGCAGCGTGCCACCGGCCGGCCGTAGACATCCCGTTCGCTCGAAGCGCACGAGACCCTGGCGCCACCGATGGCCTCTTCCAGCGCCCGGCGCGCCGCCTCGCCACACGGCCATGGACGGTTGCGACGCACGCACTGCTGCTTCAGCTCCGGCGCGTCGATCCCGGCCAGCCGCACATGGATCCCGGCGATGTCGAGGGTATCGCCGTCGATGACCGTTGCGGGTCCGGCAAGCTCCTCGTTCCGGCCCAGCAGCCCCGTCACCGCCGCGAGCCCAGCGAGGATGAGGACGGCCAGCGTAATGTCGAGGGGGCGCATGGCTTGCCTTTTCGCACGACTCCGGTGGAGGCACGCAGCATCGGCCGTGGTCGTTAACCGCTCGTTAACCGCGACTGCCGCAGGAGTCGATCCAGCGTATCCGTCGGCGCGCAAACCGAGTCTCCGTCGAGGCCGGCCGCGCCCGAGAAGGGCTTCTGCCGCATGTCCGGCCCCCTTTGCCCCCCGCTCGACGACGCCGCCTGCCCCACGCCGGGGCCCGCGGCCGAGGGGGATGGATTCGCCGCGGCGAACGCCCTGTCCTCCCCTCTCGCACGGTCGCTGCCGCCCTTCCCGCAGCGGGTGCCGCTCGCGCCGGTGGTGGCCGCGCTCGGCATCTGCGGCCTCGCGCTGGCCGGCGGGGGGGTGGCGGGAGTGGCCGGCGCGCTTGCAGGCGCAGCTGCGGCGGGGCTGGCTGCCGGGCTTCTGCTGGCCAGGATGCGGCGGCTCGCCCGCGCGCTCTGCGCCGCCGAGAGCCGGGCCGCCGCCGCCGAGGCCGAGCACCGCCGCGCCGCTGCCGAAAGCCTTGCCAAGTCCCGCTTTCTGGCCGAGATGAGCCACGAGCTGCGCACCCCGCTCAACACAGTCATGGGCTTTTCCGAGATGATGGCGGACGAGGTGCTGGGTCCGCACCGGGTCGCGGCCTACGGCGGCTACGCCCGCGACATCCATGCCTCCGGCCGGCACCTTCTGGCACTGGCCGACGACCTGCTGGACCTCGCCCGCATCGAGAGCGGCCATCGCTCGCTGATGGAGACGCCGGTCCGGCTCGACCAACTCGCGGACGAGTGCGCGGCCATGATGGCTCCGGCGGCCGCTGCGGCCGGCGTGGTGCTGGCGGTGACGGCCCCGGCCTCCGCTCCGCGCCTGTGGGGAGACGAGCGCGCGCTGCGCCAGATCGTGCTCAACCTGCTCGCCAATGCGGTGAAGTTCACGCCGGCCGGCGGCCATGTGGCGCTGGTGGCCGGGACCGAACCGGATGGCGCGCCGTTCCTTGCGGTGGAGGATACCGGCCCCGGCATCGACGAGCGCGAGCTGCCGCTGGGCGCCCCGCATCCGCGCGAGAGCCGGCTGGATGTGTCCTCGGGCCGCGGCGCAGGGCTCGGCCTCGCCATCGTCCGCGGACTGGCCGGGCTGCACGGCGGCGCGCTGACGCTGGTGCGACGCCCCGGCGGCGGCACGCGGGCGCGGGTGCGCTTTCCGGCCGCCCGGGCCCTCGGCAAGGGCTGAGGGGCCGGGGACGAGAAACCGCCTCAGGCGCCGTCGGAGACGCCGGCCTCGGCGAAGGTGGCCATGCCGCGATGACAGGCGACCGCCGCCTTCACCACGCCGATGGCCAGCGCCGCGCCCGAGCCCTCGCCCAGGCGCATGTCGAGATCGAGCACCGGCCTGAGGCCGAGCCGCTTCAGCACCGCGCCATGGGCCTTCTCGGCCGAGATGTGGCCGGCGAGGCAGTGATCCAGCGCGGCCGGGTTCAGCGCATGCAGCACGGCAGCGGCGGCGGTCACCACATAGCCGTCCAGCACCACCGGCACCTTCTCATGCCGCGCGGCGATGATGGCGCCGGCGATGGCCGCAATCTCGCGCCCGCCGAGCCGGCGCAGCACCTCCAGCGGATCGTCGAGATGATCGCGGTGGAAGGCGATGGCGGCCCTCACCGCCTCGACCTTGCGCGCCAGCACCTCGCCCGAGGCGCCGGTGCCCGCGCCCACCCAGTCCTCGGCATCGCCGCCGTAGAGGCCGTGGCAGATGGCGGCGGCGATGGTGGTGTTGCCGATGCCCATCTCGCCGAGGCACAGCAGGTCCGACCCGCCGGCGATGGCCTCCATGCCGAACGCCATGGTGGCAGCGCAGGCCTTCTCGTCCAGCGCGGCATCGGTGGTGATATCCGGGGTGGGATAGTCGAGCGCCAGATCGAACACCCTGAGGCCGGCGTCGAAGGTGGCGCAGATCTGGTTCACCGCGGCCTTGCCGGCGGTGAAGGTGTCCATCATCTGCTTCGTCACCGCGCCCGGATAGGGCGAGACGCCGCGCTCGGCGATGCCGTGGGTAGCGGCGAACACCGCCACCATGGGCCGGTTGACGGTGGGCAGGGAATTGCCCTGCCAGGTGGCGAGGTGAACCGCGATCTCCTCCAGCCGGCCCAGCGCGCCGGGCGGCTTCACCAGCCGCTCCTGCCGCGCCAGCGCCCCCGCGCGCGCGCCCTCGTCGGGACCGGGGATGGTGGCGACGAGTTGGCGGATGTCGTCGAAGGGGAGGCCGGATTCGCTGGGATACATGGGGCTACCTGGAGGGCTACCTGGGGCTGTCTGGGGCTGCCGGACGGCGGCGTGCGTCGCTCGCACCGGAGACATGGGCCCGCTCCATAGAGCCATGCGGCCTCCGCGGCAAATGCATGAGGCGGGGCCGCGCGCCAGACACGGGACGCGAGGACGGCGGCCACAGGGCGACGCACACGGCGCGAATCCGCGGTGTGCACGGATCGGCGTGCCGGTACGCAGGCGCGCCAGCTCACGCGGCGGCAGATCGCGACACGCGGCGACAGGTTCAGGCGGCAGCAGACCGGAGATGCCTCGCGTGCCGGCAGGGCCGGACCTTGGTCGTCACCCGCTGCCGCCCGGCCGCGCGAGCCGGATGGCCGTGCCCGTGCGTCAGCGGCCGGACTGGGACTGCGCCACGTGGTCGCGCAGCTCCTGCAGGGAGGCGAAGCGCACCACGCCGTCCGGCAGGTCGGCCTGGATCGAGCCGTCGGAATAGAGGGTGTAGGCCATGCCGCCGACGATGCCGGACTTCAGGATGCGCGGCTCCTCCGGCTCGGGCCGGGGCGCCGGCTCGGGCTCCGGCGCGGCGCGGGCCGGACGCGCCGGCGGCTCGTAGCCGGTGCGCGGACGCGACGGCGCGGCGGGCGCGGATGCTGCGGGCGGAGCGGCGGGGGCGACGGGCGGGGCCGGCGCATCGCCGCGGCGCTGCAGGCGCTGACGGCGGGCCTCCACCATGGGATCGGCCGGCTCCACCGACGGCTCGGCGGGGGCGAGCTGCGGCACCGGGCGCGAGGGGGCGGCGAGACGCTCGCGCGGCGGTTCGGCCGGCGGCAGGGCGGGCGGAACGGGGGCGGCAGGCAGCGCTTCCGGCTCGCCGGCCTCCTCGGCGGTGAGGCGGGGGACGGCGGCGCGGGCGGACAGGCGCGGGGCGGGCGCCTCCTCACCCTCGGGGGCGATGCGGTCCATCTGGCGGGTGAGCCGCTCCAGCTGGCGCAGCACCAGTCCCATGGCGGTGATGACGAAGCCGCCCGAGGCCGCCACCGCGCCGGTGGTGATCAGCGTGTTGCCGAAGGTGGACTGGAAGATGACCACGCCAAGCGCGATCACCGACAGCCCCGCCAGGGCGACGAGAACGCCGAGAAGGACAAGGAACCACCACATCTCGCACCCCACTTCCGCTTGCCGGCCTCAGGCCGTCTCTTACTCCAGGTGGTACCTCGCCGGGAAAATCGGCCGGATCAAGGTTGTTTGGCGGCGGACGCCACCCTATCTAGGTCCACGCTCGGACATGTCGTATACCCGGTATGGCGCCGGGGCCGCGATTTCGCCCCGAGCGCGACGCCGGATAGATTGCGGAGATCATTTCATGTCCTTCACGCTGCCCGACCTGCCCTACGCGTATGACGCCCTCGCCCCCTACATGTCGCGCGAGACGCTGGAATACCACCACGACAAGCACCACCTCGCCTATGTCAACAATGGCAACAATCTCCTAAAGGGAACTGAATTTGAAGGGAAATCCCTTGAGGAGATCGTGGTCGGGTCGTTCGGCAAGAATGCCCCGCTCTTCAACAACGCCGGCCAGCACTACAACCACCTGCATTTCTGGAACTGGATGAAGCCGAACGGCGGCGGCGCCATTCCGGGCGAGCTCGAGAAGAAGATCATCGAGGACCTCGGCTCGGTGGAGAAGTTCAAGGAAGACTTCATCGCCGCCGGCGTCGGCCAGTTCGGCTCGGGCTGGGCGTGGCTCGCCCTCAAGGACGGCAAGCTCGTCGTCGCCAAGAGCGCCAACGGCGAGAGCCCGCTGGTGACCGGCGCCACCCCGATTCTCGGCGTCGACGTGTGGGAGCACTCCTACTACATCGACTACCGCAACCGGCGCCCGGACTACCTGAAGGCGTTCGTGGACCATCTCGTCAACTGGGAATATGTGGCCGAGCTGTACAGCAAGGCTGCGTGATTAAAAGAGCGCCCTCCGGCATCGGCCGGGGGGCGCCTCTCCCGGTCAAACAAATTGCCGGTAAATTTCCTCTCCTTGCGGTGAACGACTCTGGCGCCACAAGGTTTCGCGCCGCACCTCTCCTTACGTAGCCCTGTGCGGCCGCCGCAATTTCACTCCATATTGGCCGCAACTTTTTGCAGCGCATTGCATAATTTTGTTGCGATCTTCGCCTAGTGAATCTTAGCTGTGACGCGCGCCGCCCCAAGCGGTATCAAGGTATCCCAGACTCCGTTGCCGGAGGTATGATCTACCTCTGACGGTGGTCGCGCGCCGGAGTTGTTTGTCGGGGTCTTCGTCGGGGTCGTAGTTTCCATGTCGTTCCGAGAGATCGATCGTCGGCCGGGTGCCATGGCGGATGCCTTCACCCTCGTCCTTCTGGCGGCCATCACCGTCATCGCCGCCCTCACCTTCTCCGATTACGGGCTCGGCTGGGACGATTTCACCCACTCCCAGTACGGCGATCTCCTCTACAAATATTACGCCTCGGGGATGACGAACCAGAAGGCATTCTCCTTCGTCAACCTGTACTATTACGGCGGCGGTTTCGACCTCCTGGCCAACTGGCTCTCCCGGATTTTCCCGTTCGTGGACGTGTTCGACATCCGGCGCCTGCTCGGCGGCGTGGTGGGCATCACCGGCCTGTTCGTGGTGTGGCGCATCGCCCGGCGCCTGTCCGGCCCCTGGGGCGGCTTCGCGGCGGTGGCGCTGCTGCTGATCTGCCCGCTCTATTACGGGCACATGTTCATGAACGCGAAGGATGCACCCTTCGCCGTCGCCAGCGCCGGCCTCATCTATGCGATGGTCCGGGCGTTCGACGAATTCCCCAACCCCACCCCGCGCACCGTCATCCTGTTCGGCCTTGCCCTCGGGCTCGCCATCGGCACCCGCGTCATGGGCCTGATGAGCGGCGTGTTCATCGTCACCGGCATCGGCTTCACCCTGGTCGCGGAAGCGCGGAGCCTGGGCCTGCGGCCGGCCCTGGGCCGCGCCCTGCGCTTCGTCGGCCTGCTCTGCCTCGGCCTGCCGCTGGCTTATGTGGTCATGGGCGTGATCTGGCCGTGGGGCGTCGCCGAGCCGCTCAACCCGCTGGTTGCGCTGAAGTATTATTCACACTTCTGGGAAGTGCCGTGGCACGAGATGTTCGAGGGCCGGCCGATCCTGGTGCCCGACATGCCGCGCTCCTACGTGCCGACCCTGTTCTCGGTGCAGATGCCGGAACTCTTCCTCGGCCTCGTGATCGCGGGGTTCGCCGGGGCCGTGGTGACCGCGCTGTTCGGCAAGGACAAGCCGGCCCGGCGCGCGCGCATCCTCATGGTCGCCGTCGCCGCCGCCTTCCCGGTGCTGCTGACGGTGGCGGCCCGGCCGGTGGTTTATAACGGCATCCGCCACTTCGTGTTCATCACGCCCGCCCTGTCCATCCTCGGCGGTTTCGCGGCGGCATGGCTGTGGGAGAAGGCCCAGAGCCTCCCGCGCATGGCGCGGGCCGGTGTCGCCGCCGTGTTCGTGCTGGGCGTGGGCCTCACGGCGGCCGACTTCCGCAGCCTCCACCCGTATGAATATACCTATTACAACCGGATCGCCGGCGGCATCCAGCGCGCGGACGGACAGTTCATGCTCGATTACTGGGGCCTCGCCTTCAAGCAGGCCGCCGAGGAGCTGGACGAATATGTGGAGCAGCATCGTCGCTCCCTGCCCCAGGGGCGCAAGCTGCGCGTCGCGGTCTGCGGCCCCTATTTCGCCGCCGCCGCCGAGCTGGGGCCGCGCTACGAGACCACCTACGACAGCAGCAGCGCGGACTTCTACCTGAAGCTCGGCGAATTCTACTGCGCCGAGGTGAAGGCCCCGCAGTTGGTGAAGATCGAGCGCGAGGGCGTCACCTACGCCACCGTCTACGACGTGCGCGGCCGCCCCTTCCCGAGCGTGTTCGCCGACCGGCAGTGACCCGCGCCGACCCGAAGCACAGGACAAAAGGCCGGGCCCAGCGCCCGGCCTTTCATTTTCCGCGTCCTTGCCCGACGCGCGCGGCGCTCAGATCCACTTGAGCCGACGGAACAGCCACAGCAGCACGAAGCCGAGGGCGATCATCGCCAGCGCCAGCGCCCAGAACGCCTCCGGATCGGTATTGCCGGGAATGCCGCCCACGTTCATGCCGAACATGCCGGAGATGAGCGTCATGGGGGCGAACACCACCGTCACCACCGCCAGCACCAGCATGGACTTGTTCATCTGCTCGGCGCGGGCGTCCACCATCTGGTCGCGGATGACGGCGGCGCGCTCGCGCACGCTGTCCAGCTCCTCGGAAAAGCGGGTGACGCGATCGGCGGCGTCGCGCAGGCGGTTCCGGTCCTTCGGCCCCATCCAGGCGTCGTCCTCGAGGGCGAAATGGTTCAGCGCCTCGCGCTGGGGGGCGATGTGCCGGCGCAGCTTGATGGCGACGCGGCGCAGCACGGCGAGCTTCGGGATCAGCTCGGACGCGCCGGAGGCGAGCACCGCGTCCTCCAGCTCGTCCGCCTCGTCGATGAGCTTGTCGACCACGGCGTCGACGCGCTCCACGAGGCGCATGGACAGCTCGGCCACGAACTCGCCCTGGGTGCGGGGGCAGCGCCCGCGCATCAGCGCGTCGTCGAAATCGGCGATGGCGGACAAGAAATCGTGCTGCACCGAGATCACCCGGCGCGCATCCACCCACAGGTGAATGGTGACCAGCTCTTCCGGCAGGGCGTTGCGCTGCAGGTTGATGCCGCGCAGCGACAGGAGCGCCCCGTCCGTGAACATGGCGCAGCGCGGGCGGCAGTCGTCCTCGCCCAGCGTCTCCACCACCGAGGGGTCGAGGCTGCTGGTCTGCTTCAGCCAGGTCTGCGGCGCGCGCGGCAGGTGGCGGAAATGGAGCCAGACGAAGCCGCCGTCCGGCCCGCTCTCGGCCAGCGCCGTCTCCAGCGGCAGACGCGTCGCGCCGCCCCGTCCGTCGAAGCGCCACGCCGAAAGCAGCCCCTCCGGGTCAAACCTGTTCGCAGGGCGTTCCATCGGGCGTCCTCTCGGCTGGTGCTCGTGCTCAGGGCGTTCCGTCGAACCCGGATACGGCCTTCCTTGCACGATTGCGCGACGCACAAAAGTCGGCCGTAACGTCAGCCCGCCTCAGGCCAGCGCCTCAAGGATGCGCACCCAGCTGCGCGTGCCCTTGTGGAACGATGTGAGGTCGTACTTCTCGTTCGGCGAGTGCACGCGATCGTCGTCGAGGCCGAAGCCGATCAGCAGCGTGTCCACGCCCAGCCGGTCGCGGAACTGCCCCACCACCGGGATCGAGCCGCCCGAACCGATGGTGACGGGAGGCACCCCCCATTCCGCCTCCAGCGCCCCGGCGGCGCGGGTCAGGTCCGGGCTCTCGGGCGGCACCAGGAAGGCGCGGGCCCCCTCCCCCCAATGGAACACGGCCCGGCAGTCCGCCGGCACGCGCGCCGCCACGAACGCCTCGAAGCCGGCGCGGATCTTCGCCGGGTCCTGGTCCGCCACCAGACGGAAGGAGATCTTGGCGGAGGCGCGTGCGGGAATGATGGTCTTGGTGCCGGCGCCGGTATAGCCGCCGAAGATGCCATTGACCTCGAAGGTCGGGCGCGACTGGATCTGCTCGATCACCAGCCGGTCGGCCTCGCCCGCCGCCACCGAGAGCCCGACCGGGCCGAGGAATGCTTCCGCCGTCAGGCCGAGGCCGGCCCAGCGCGCGCGCACCTCGTCCGGCATCTCGCGCACGTCGTCGTAGAAGCCGGGCAGCGTCACCCGGCCCTCGCCATCGCGCGCGGCGGCGATGATGCCCGAAAGCACCTGGATGGGATTGCGTGCGGCCCCGCCGAACAATCCGGAATGCAGGTCGCGGTCCGGCCCCTCGATGGTCAGCTCGCTGTGCAGGATGCCGCGCAGGGAGGTGGTGATGGAGGGGGTCTTCGGGTCCCACATGCCGGTGTCGCACACCAGCGCCACGTCGGCGGAAAGCTCGCCTGCGTGGGCGGCAAGGAAGGCGGGCAGGCTGGGCGAGCCGCACTCCTCCTCGCCTTCCAGCAGCACGGTGACATCCACCGGCGGGCGGTCGCCGGCGGCGGAGAAGGCACGCAGCGCCTCGAGGAAGGTGAGCACCTGTCCCTTGTCGTCGCAGGCGCCGCGGGCGACGATGGTGCGCCGCCCGTCCGGCGTCTCGCCGAAGCGCGGCTCGAACGGCGGCGTCTGCCACAGGTCCAGCGGGTCCACCGGCTGCACGTCGTAATGGCCGTAGAACAGCACGCGGCGCGGCGCGCCGGTGTCGGTGCGGGCCACCACCACGGGATGGCCCGGGGTGGCATGCACGGTGGCTGCAAATCCCAGGCCCCGCAGCTGGTCCGCCGCCCAGTCCGCGGCCGCGCGGCAGGCGTCGGCATAGGCCGGATCGGTGGAGATGGAGGCGATCTTCAGGAAGTCGAACAGGCGCGCGAGGGCGGCGTCGAGCCCGTCATCCACGGCACTGAGCGTTGCATCCAGGTTCGCCATCTCGTCCTCCGTCACGCGGGCCGGGGCCCGGAATCGCGACGGATGCTCGCGTCCTCGCGCGCATCTGGCAAGACGGATCTGGATGATGGCGCCCGACGGTCGATCCGGCACCGGGCGGTGCCCCCGTCCGCAGGACCGCGGGCCGAGGCCCGCGGCCAGGGAGGACCGGAATCAGCTCGCGGCGGCGAGGTCGGCCGTCTGGGGCGCGGCCGGGGCCGGCGCCGGCGCCACGGCCGGGGCCAGCGTGGCCGAGGAGACGGTGGCGGCGAGCGGCCGCGCCAGACGGCGGGCGCGCTGCATCACCGAGCCGATGCGGCGATAGAGCAGGCGCGGCGCGACAGGCGCGCCGAGGGCGGCATCATAGCCGGCGCGGCCGGCAGCACGGACCAGCTGCTGGGCCGGCACTTCCGCCACGAGCACGGCGGGAATGCCGGCGCCGAAGCGGAAGGGGTTGGACGGCGCCGCATCCGGGTCGTCCACCTGCACCACGAGAACGTCAGCCGAGCCGAGCAGGGACGGGTCCGCGACCTCGTCCAGCGAGGCGGCCTCGCGCACGGAACCGACGCCCAGCGCCGAAAGGGCGAGGCGGGTCGCGTGGCGACGCTCCGAGTGGGAATCAACGAGAAGAATGCGGGCGGTCGGCAACACCTTCATGAGGCGCTCCAGTTCGTGGCGCGCCTCCGGGCAGTCCGTCGGGACGGATGCGGCATGGCGCGCGCGTTGAGCATCTCCGCCGGTGCGACCCCGCAATCCCATCGGCGTAAACATAAACTTACCGCCCTCGCCCGATCGACGCAACAAAATACGCTTTTGCGATATGCGATCGACCGCGACGCGTCGCGGGTCGCGGACCGGGTCAGCGGCTCAGGGAGCCGAGGATGCCGCGCAGGATCGCCTTGCCGAGCTGGGTGCCCACCTGGCTCGCCACCGAGCGCGCCACCTGCCGCACCACCACCTCGGTGGTGGTCATGCGGCTGCTGCCGCCGCGCGCCGCCGCCCCGCCGGCCGTCCCGCCCGCCCGCGTGCCGGGGGACCGGGTGCCGGCCGTCTTCTCCGCCTCCGGCGCGCCGGTGCCCAGCACGCTGTCCAGCACACCGCCGAGGAAGCCGCCGCCATCCGAGGCCGCCGCCTCCTGCGGCTGGGTCTTCTCCTCGGCCCGCGCCTGCAGCATCTCGAACGCCGATTCGCGATCCACGGCGGCGTCATAGACGTGGCCCACCGGGCTCTTCGCCAGGATCGCGCCCCGTTCGGCCGCCGTGAGCGGCCCGACGCGCGCGGACGGCGGGCGGATGAGGGTGCGCTCCACCATGGACGGCACGCCGTTGCCCTCCAGCGTCGAGACCAGCGCCTCGCCCTTGCCCATCTCCATGATGACCTTGGCCGTGTCCAGCGCCGGATTGGGCCGGAACGTCTCCGCCGCCGCCTTCACCGCCTTCTGGTCGCGCGGGGTGAAGGCGCGCAGCGCGTGCTGCACCCGGTTCCCCAGCTGCGCCAGCACGCGCTCCGGCACATCGAGCGGGTTCTGGGTGACGAAATAGACGCCGACGCCCTTGGAGCGGATCAGGCGCACCACCTGCTCCACCTTGTCCAGCAGCGCCTTGGGCGCGTCGTCGAACAACAGGTGCGCCTCGTCGAAGAAGAACACCAGCTTCGGCTTGTCCGGATCGCCCACCTCGGGCAGGCGCTCGAACATCTCGGAGAGCAGCCACAGGAGGAAGCAGGCATAGAGCCGCGGCGCGCCCATCAGCTTGTCGGCGGCGAGGATGGAGATGGTGCCGTAGCCGGAGCGGTCCACCCGCATCAGGTCGGCGATGTCGAGCGCCGGCTCGCCAAAGAACTTGTCCGCCCCCTGATTCTCCAGCACCAGCAGCTGGCGCTGGATGGCGCCCACGGTCTGGGACGAGACGTTGCCGTAGGTGGTGGTGAGGGTGGCGGCATTCTTCGCCACGTCCGCCAGCATCGCCCGCAGATCCTTCAGGTCGAGCAGCAGCAGGCCCTGCTCGTCGGCGACGCGGAAGACGATGTTGAGCACGCCTTCCTGCGTCTCGTTCAGCCCCATCAGGCGCGCGAGCAGCAGCGGCCCCATCTCGGAGACGGTGGCCCGCACCGGATGGCCCTGCTCGCCGAACAGGTCCCAGAAGATCACGGGGAAGGTATCCGGCGCGTAGGCGATGCCCACCTCCCGCGCGCGTTCCAGAAGGAAGTCCTTCGGCTCGCCCTGCGCGGCGATGCCGGAAAGGTCGCCCTTGATGTCGGCGGCGAACACCGGGACCCCGGCGCGCGAGAAGCCCTCGGCCAGCGCCTGCAGGGTCACCGTCTTGCCGGTGCCGGTGGCGCCGGTGACGAGGCCGTGCCGGTTGGCGAGGCGCAGCGTGAGATACTCGTCCTTGAACCCGGCGCCCCCATCGGCCGCGGGGCTGCGCCCGATGAAGATGCGCCCGTCCGTATCGGGATCGGCCACCGGCCCGGCGGCAGGCGCCGGCGCCTGTTCCGTGGCCGGCGGGGAAATCTTCCTCGGGCCGGTCGCAGGCGGACGGTTCGCGGGGGGGCGGGCCATGGCGGATCCTCGAAGGCGGCGCGCGCCTCCGGCCGAATCGCCGGAAGCGCCCGGTCTGGTGTCTTGGGGAGTTGTCGCGCGCGTCCGGCGGACGGGCAAGCAAATTGCGTCGCCCTCCTTGCACGCCCCTTGCGCGCGTCCCGCCCGCCCGGCACTCTGCCCACCGCCTCCCGGCGATGCGGCGCTAAGGAGAGTGCAGTGGACGAGCTGGTCGAGCGCCTGAAGGCGCAGCTGGGCGTGGACGAGGGCACGGCCCGCGCCCTCGTGGTCATCGTCATCCGGTTTCTGGGGCGGGAAGCGCCCCCGGAGGCTCTGGAGCCATTGTTCGCGGTCCATCCGTGGGCGCAGGCGCTGGCGGCCGAGGGGCCCGACGACGAGGCCCCCGCCCTCGGCGACCGGCATTTCGGCGGCATGGCGAAGCTGATCCGCGTGGCGGATGCCATGATGGCCCACGGCCTCACCATGCCCCAGGTGCAGAGCGCGGTCCGCGACATCGTCGGCTATGCCCGCGAGACCGTCGGCGCCGAACCCGTGGACCGGCTGGTGCGCGCCGTGCCGGGCCTGCGGCAGGTGGTCTGAACCGCGCGTCGGCCACACCGGCGACCGCCGCGGCCGCACCGCCGAGCCGGCACGGAAGCCTGGGCCGGTCGCCACCTAGCAGATGAGCCCCGCCCTGCCGCCCCGTTGTACCGGATGGACCCCCTCCCCCTAAGTTCCGGCCAATCCTGGGCCGGAACGTTTCCGCCCGTTTCCGGCGCGGCCATCGCGGACGTTCCGTCGGGCATCGTCGGGCCCTTGCGGCCCACGCTCGCGCGCCCTTGCGCCCGCCGCGGCGCTCCTGTGGATCGTGCGCGCGCCTCGGCCCTTGAAAACGCCGCCCCGCGCCCGTAAAGAGTGCGGACGTGCCGCGGTAGCTCAGCTGGTAGAGCAACGCATTCGTAATGCGTGGGTCGGGGGTTCGAATCCCTTCCGCGGCACCATTTGCCTCTCCGAAGACGTCCGACAACGCCCATTTAGCACGAGAAATCAAAGCATTAAGTCGCGCGGCGTGTCTGGGTCCACTGAGGTCCGGTTGAGGCTCGCGCGCGTGTAGGCATGCTTGTAGGCATCGACGTCATGCCCACAAGGAGATGCCTACACATGGCCCTCACGGATCTGGCTTTGCGCACCGCCTAGCCCAAGGAGAAGGCCTGAAAGCTTGTCGACGGCGGCGGCCTGCACCTCGTCGTCAATCCCAACGGAAGCCGGCTGTGGCGCCTGGCCTATCGTTTCCCCGGCAAGCCCAAGCAACTGGCGTTCGGCCCCTACCCGACCGTCTCCCTCGCCGCCGCGCGCCAGAAGCGCGAGGACGCCAAGAAGCTCTTGCTGGACGGGCGAGACCCGTCCGCCGCGCGCAAGCTCGACAAGATCAACGCCGCCATCAGCGAGGGCAACACCTTCGAGACCCTGGCCGCCGACGACATGGCGCGCCTCGCCGCGCGCGATTCGGCGCCGGCCATCATCGCCAAGGTCAAGTGGCTGCTGGAAGGCCTCGCCGGCCCCGCCCTGGGCAAGCGCCCCATCGCCGAGATCACGCCGGTCGAGATTCTCGCGCTCCTGCAGCAGGTCGAGCGGAGCGGGCCGCGGGAGAGCGCGCGGCGGCTGCGATCGACCATCGGCAGCGTCTTCCGCTTCGCCATCGCCACGCTGCGGGCCCAGACCGACCCCACCTCCGCCCTGCGCGATGCCTTGGAACGGCCAAAAGTGAAGCATCGTTTTGGGTTGGAGTCGTCAGAAAGCACGAGCTTAATCTTAGCCAGTGCAGTGGGCGAAAGTCGCATGGTCATTGATCATCTCCGACATGAAATGAAGTTAGAAGCCCTTTAACGCCGTTGTGAATCTCTTTCCATTTTGGCAACAGATCATCTTTGTACGCATACCAAAAATGCAAACCAAATACATTAAATCTAACACTGCATACGTGTACGATAATTTGTTTATCCTCTGGGTTGTTACACCTTATAAATATCATATCCTGCGAATCATCAGATACATGTCCGGCATAAATATACTGAAACCCATCCATGCTTATTATTTTTAGATCATATATAGTTTTTCTTGATGAATTAAATATTTCGATATTTTTGTCACTATCAAGTGTGTATTTAGTTTGTGGAGTTGCAATTGATATTGATTGAGGACAATTTTGGGGGCCAAAACATCTAAGCGTCTCGCTGATCGTGCCTTTAAAATCAGGATATGTTATTATCATGTATAAAAGAACTGTTACTGAGTAATTATCTCTGTACCCATCCGTCCTTCCAAGCGTGGCGCTCTCCAGATAATTTCTTGGGATTCTCCATTTTGATCCATTTATTGTGGCGTATACAGGGAATGTCTCGATTGATCTATGACCGAGAAACGGTGGAATCGACAAGCTATCCCTCCTTCCAGGAGGAATGACCTGGGCGGATAGGTCTAGTGGCGCAATCACGTAGGATATTGATATAATAATATAGAGCATCGCTACATACATACGTGACGTTCCGAGTGGCTTTGTCACCTCTCCCTCCCCGCATCATGCCTGTATCTCAGCAGCGGCGACAGCAGGTACTCGACGATGCGCCTCTGCCCCGTCTTGACCTCCGCTGTCACCGCCATGCCCGGCTCGATGGTCTTCCAGCCCTGCTCCGTGTCAAGGCCGCCCTCGCGCACCGAGATGCGCGCCACATAGGCCGGCTGGCGCGCCCGGCGCTCCGTCTCGTCCGCGGGCGCATCCGCCTCCCGCGCGCGGTCGAGGCGGGCCTCGTCGCGCGTGCGGTAGACATTGCGGCGGATGCGTTCGCGCTTGAGCAGGTTGAAGAAGCTCTCGGCCACCGCGTTGTCATGATCCTAGTGGATTTTTCAGATGCGCCCTGAGCATCTTGATAAAATCCCGTGAGATCTGCGAAAGCTCCTCGTGCGTCGGATAGAGCAATGCGATCTCATAAGTAATCGTCGGGCGGAAGGGGCGCCGGACGATATCGGCGGTGAAGGCTGCGCTTACGATCGGGTCGATCAATCCGACGCCGCACCCTGCGCGAACCAGCTCACAAGCTGTCGAAAAGACCTCGGTTTCCGCAACCACGCTCCATCGCGCGCCATATTCGGAGAAAGCGGCGGCAAGCTGCTGATAGATCGGATCCCCGCGAAAGAGCGTGACAAACGGCACGCCGTCGAGATCCGCCGGGGTGACCTCGGGACGGCCCGCGAGAGGGTGATCCGCCGGCATCATGCACTCGCACGCATAGGAGAATACTTCCATGTGACGTGGGATAGTCGATTGGCAGTTCCGCAATGACAAAGTCGAACTGCTGGGTCGACATCAGCTCCCGAACCATCATCGAGTTGCGCGTAATGATCTTCATCTGCAGCTCCGGGCGCTTCTTCTGGAATTGCGCCAGTATCCGCGGCAGAAGGCTGATGGAGATGCTGGGGTAGGCGGCGATGGCGAGGTGCCCCCGGCGCCCGGCACGGATTTCTCCGGCGATCCGCGTGGTGTTCTCGACCGCCTCCAGGGCGCGCGCGGCTTCGGCAAAGAACAGATGGGCCTCCGGCGTCGGCTGCAGCCGCCCGCCCCGCCGCACGAACAAGGTGGGGCCGACCTCATGCTCGAGGGCGGCGATGGTTGTGCTGACCGCAGGCTGCGAGATGTCGAGCAGCTCCGCCGCCCGGGTCATGGGGCCGTGGATCATCAGGGCTCGAAAGCATTCGAGCTGGCAGATGCGCATGATCTACCCATTTGAAATTCTTATAATGAAGCCAATCTGATTTATTGGATTTGCATGGGACGCTGTGATTTTTTCGAGTGAACCGGTCGCACGGCGCAACCTCGCAACGAGGAAACACAAGTGTTGAGCGCGCGCTCCCAAATCGGCCAGCACGAAGCCGTGCGCATTCCGGCATGATGCGGCATCGCCACACACGTCGAGAAAGGACGAACCGTCCAGGTCATCAATACCCATCGAAGGCAAGTCATCGACACTTAGGCGTTCAGCGCCGCGGATGTTGCCGAATTCATGTCGATGGAACATTCCCGGGCCTCAATGCTAAGGCTGTTCCTGCAGGTCGACGACACATTGGTCACCAACCGCCGGCGGCCCATCCTGACCCTGGTCGAAGATACGTCCCCCGGCGTCCACGACATGCTGATCGCGGCCTGCGACGCCCATCGGTATCGGCAGCTCGGGGCCCAGGGCCATCACGACAATTGCGCTGACAATCTTGCCTCGGCGCTCCGGGAACTGGGCTCCACGGCGCCGGACGTCCCGAGCCCGCTCAACCTCTTCATGAACGTCCCGGTGGGCCACGACGGTCGGCCCGCCTTTGCATCGCCGACCAGCGCAGCGGGGCAGCATGTTTCGCTGCGGGCGGAGATGGACCTGATCGCCGTGTTCTCCGCCTGCCCGCAGGACATGGTTCCGGTCAACGCCATGCACCCGACGGATGCCCACTTCGCCATCCTCTGACCACGGACGATGAGGATCCCGGCCATCGCGGCGAACGTCCGCGCGCCCTGATGACCTTTCCAACAACGTGGAGCCCCGCCTTCCGAAAACTGCCCCCGCTCAATGCCATCCGTTCCATCGAGGCGGCCGCGCGCCACAGCAGCTTCACCGCGGCCGCAGACGAGCTGCATGTCACCGTCGCCGCGGTGAGCCATCAGGTCCGCCATCTGGAGGCAATGCTCGACGTGAAGCTGTTCGACCGCTCCGGGCGTTCGGTCTCGCTGACACGGACGGGCCGGACGCTGTTCCCCACCCTGCGCGACGACCTCGACCGGCTGGCAGATGCGTTCTCGACGCTGCGCGAGGAGCGCTCGGGCGAGGCCATCACCGTTTCGACCACGCGGGCCTTCGCGGAACGCCGGCTGATGCCGCGGCTCGGACGCTTCAACGCCATGTTCCCCGACATCGTCGTCCATGTGGACGCGACCGAGGACGTCGCGAACCTGCGCGCCGGCGCGATCGACGTCGCCATCCGCTACGGCCCAGCCGACCCCACGCACGAGCCCGCGATCCTCCTCCGCGCTCGACCAGTTCTGGATCTGGGCCGGCGCCAACATTGCGCCGATCAACTGGGTGCTCGGCGCGCTCGGCATCCGTCTTGGGCTGAGACTGGTCGAGACCATCGCGGTCATCATCGTCGGTAACCTCCCGGGGTGCGCCCTCTTCGGCGCCTGCAGCGTCATGGGCCACAGGTCGGGCGTGCCGCAGATGGTCCTGCCCCGCCTCGCTTTCGGCCGGCGGGGCGCCTTTCTGCCGACGCTGATGCAGGTGCTCATGCCCATGGGCTGGGTGGCGATCAACACCTGGATCGTGCTCGCCGTCGCCGCGCTGGAGCGGATGGGAATCGAGTGCAGTGTCTAGCTCAAATATCTCATCGCACACGGCGTTATGCTCGCGCAGGTCGGCATCGCGGCGTGGGGCTTCAACGCGATCAAGTATTTCGAGCGCTACACCATGCCGGTTATCCTGCTGCTGATGGTGGCGATGACGGCGCTTGCCTTCATGCGGGTGGACGTGCAGTGGTCCGCCACGACACTCTCCGGCACCGCCAAGATCGCAGCCATGAGCCAGCTGATGACGGCGATCGGCATCGGCTGGGGCATTTCCTAGCTCGTCTATGCCTCCGATTATACGCGCTTCACCCGAACCTGCCTGAGTGGCCGGCAGGTTTTCGGCGCGACCTTCCTTGGCATGTTCGTGCCCACCATCTGGCTCTCGTTTCTCGGCGCGGCGATCGCGTCCGGCGGCGCCGGCTCCGACCCCGCCCAGCTCATCATCACGGCGTTCGGCGTGATGGCGCTTCCGGTTCTGCTGGTCCTGCTCCACGGCCCCATCGCCACCAACATCGTCGTCATCTACTCCGCCGCGCTCGCAACGCTCGCCCTCGATGTGCGCCTGCCGCGCTGGACCGTTTCCGTGGCATCCGACCTGGTCGCGGTGATCATCCTCTATCTCTTCCTGCAGTCCGGCGACTTCGCGCATTCGTTCGAGAATGCGATGGTTGCGATGGTGGTCTGGATCAGCCCGCGGGCCGGCATCACCCTTGCGGATTTCTTCCTGCTGCGGGGTGGCCGCGTGGACGTGCCCGCACTTTATGAACCTCACGACACCTGCCCCCATGGCGACGTGAATTGGGCCGGCATATCCGCGCTCGGTCTCGGCGTTGTGGCCGCATGGTCGTGCCAGATGGGCTCCATCGAGCTGGCGCAGGGCCCCATCGCCCTCGCGCTCGGCGGCATCGACCTTTCATGGCTTGCCGGATTGCTGGTGGGCGGGGGGAGCTACGTCGTGATGCAGCGTCGCAATCCCTCCAGGAAGATGCCGGGCACGCCCATCGCTCCTGCGGCTACCGACACGTCGATATCCTGATGCGCATCGGCAGACGCGCGCTCGCGATAAAGGGATCCCACCCCTGCGGATGACGTCCTTCATGGCAAGGAAAAATTCATCCGGCGGCCGGCGGGCCTCTGCCCGGAACGGGACGATCGCAGCCCTTTCCACGGCGGACAGGACGCAGCTTCGGCGCTGTTCGGCCCCCGCGGCTCACCCCCCGCCGTCGAGCGGGAGCGCCACGTCCGTGCGATGCTCGCGCTGACCCCGTAGCGCCACGCGCGCTCCGCGACCGGAGCTTCATCGCTGCAGCTCTGATCGCACAATGTGCGTGGCCTTGGCGCCCCTTCAAGGAGCAGCCGATTGGCGGGCCCCTTTCCGATGGTGACAAACCAGCGCCATCGCATTGTGGGGTGAGCCACCTAGGGCGGCGCATCGTGCCAAGGCGGGGCGCGTCGCCATTGCCAGATCTTATTTCTGATATTCAATATCATAAGATTTCAAAATGAATGGCTCACGCCTAACCTCTGAGCGGACCACAGGAAAGAACCGCTCATGCCGCTCATTCACGTCTCGATGCGCGCCGGAAAGCCCGAAGCCTATCGGCAGGCCATCCTAGACAGCCTCTACCGGGCCTTGCGGGAGGCGCTCGACGTGCCGGAGGACGACCAGTTCATCACCATCTCGGAGCACGCGCCCGGCAATTTCCGCTATGGCGCGGCCTTCGGCGTGAACAGGAGCGATGATCTCCTCTACATCAACATCACCGTCTTCAACACGCGCACGGCGGAGCAGAAGAAGGTGCTGTTCCGGCGCATCGCCGACCTGCTCGGCGCCAGCCCGGGAATCCGGTCCGAGGACGTGTTCGTGGTTATCGCCGATGCGCCCAGGGAGAACTGGTCCGTCGGCCACGGCGAGCAGTTCGCGTGAGGCTCGATCGAGGCGCCGGCCGCTTCATGACATCTCCGCACGCGCCCTCGTCCGCCGGGCCGGCATGGCCGCCTCGCGGGCAGTTCCTGTCCACCGTCGGGCTCTTCATCTTTGTCGTCTTGGCCTGGAGCCTGAACTGGGTGGTCATGAAGCTCGCGGTGGCGGATGTTCCGCCCCTGTGGGCCGTGACCATACGCACCGCGATGGCAGTCGCAGTGCTCCTTCCCGCCCTTCTGGCCACGCGGCAGCTCGCGCTTCCCCCGCGGGGGGACTGGTCCATCGTCCTCGTCATCGCCCTCTTCCACATGGTCGCGTTCGCAGCCCTGATGACCGCCGGGCTGACGCTCGTCCCGGCGGGGCGGGCCATCGTGCTCGGCTACACGACGCCCTTGTGGGTGGCGCCGGCCGCCTTCCTCATCCTGCGGGAACGGGTCACCGCGCGGCAGGCCGCCGGCATCGGGCTCGGCATGGCCGGCCTGCTGCTGCTGGCCGGCCCGGGCGCCATCGACTGGAGCAGCAGGCCAGCCGTGCTCGGCCACGCCCTGCCGGTCCTCGCGGCGCTGTGCTGGTCGGTGAGCATCATCGCCATACGTGCCCACCGCTGGACGGCGACGCCCCTCCAGCTCCTGCCCTGGCAGTGCTGCATCGCGACCGTCGTGCTTGCGGCCCTGGCCTTCCTGGTCGAGGGGCCTCCGCCCATGCGGATCGGCACGCCCGCGCTCCTGGCGCTCGCCTATAACGGGGTGATCGGAACGGCCCTCGGCTACTGGGCGATGACGGTGGTGAACCGCAGAGTCCCGGCGGCCACGGCGGCGCTCGGGGTTCTCGTGACCCCAGCTGTCGGCATCGGCCTTGCCGCCGTCATCCTGGGCGAGGGGCCGGACCTGGGCCTGATCCTGTCCGCAGCCGTCATCATGGCCGGCGTCGCCATCGGCCAGGGACCCCGGGCCGTGCCGCCGCCCGCCTCCCGCTGGGAGGACTGACGCAGGCGCAGGCGCGGGGCGATCAATCCCCGCCCGGAAGGGGAAAGGTGTCGCCATAAAGCGCCTCCGCCTCGACCTTCATCCCGCCGCGAAAGACGAAGATCTCGCAGGCGCGGCGCGTCGTATGGCCGAGGGTGGCTTCGTAATGGACGACCATGCGCTGGGCGGGCTCATCACAGATGGCCGAGAGCAGGCGGAACTCGATGCGATCGATCCGCGCCAGCGCCTGTTGCCAGTAGGCCTCGATCGCCGACCGGCCATCGAGCGTGGAGCATCCCGTCAACTCCAGGGCGAAGGGGCTGCGAAAGCGGGCATGGTCGGTGAAGGCGGATGCGACCGCCTCGACATCGCGCCTGTTCCAGGCCGCGATCCAGGCGTCCGCATGATGGAGCATCCGTTCTCTGGTGAGCGTCATGGTCGGTTCCTCGGGATGGCTCATGCCTCCTGGGCCGCGTGGCAGCAGACACAGATCTTGTTACCGTCGAGGTCGCGGAAGTAGGCGCCGTAATAGTTTGGATGGTAGTGGGGCCGCAGGCCGGGAGGGCCCTCGTCGGCGCCACCGGCGGTGATCGCCATGCGGTGGATGTCGTCCACGGTGGCGCGATCCGGCGCGAGGAAGGCGACCATCGCGCCGTTTCCGGACGTGGCCCGGCCGCCGTCGTGGGGGCGACCCAGAAGGAACAGGGGCCAGCCTCCTGACGCCGGCTCCCACCCCGCCCGGCCGCCCGCGCTGTTTGAGAAGCGCAGACGCCAGCCAAGGCGGGCCATCAGCGGATCATAGAAGCGCCTGGCGGCAGCAATGTCATTGGTTCCGACGTTCACGTGGGAAATCATGCGTGCCTCACCACGGCGTCCCATCCTTGCGGGTGAAGGACCAGCCCTGCGCGGAAAAGCGCGCCACGAGGTCGTCCTCCGGATATTCGCCTGCGTCCTGCGGGTCCCGGTCGCCGATCTCAAGGTAGCTGACGTCCTCCCCGCTCCGATTGACGAGGTGGTGCGCCCGCCCGTTCGCAGGGAAGCCGATGCACATGCCGGGGCGGAGGGCAAACTCCCCCTCGTCCGTGCGCAGGGTGGGCGTGCCGCTGAGGATGTAGACGAACTCCTCCTGCCGCGTGTGCCGATGGAGCAGGGCGGACTGCGCCCCGGGCGCCAGCGTGGTGAGGTTCACGCCGAAGCGCGAGAGGCCGAAGGCGTCGCCGAGCTGGCGCTTCTCCCGGCCAGACATGCGCGCCGCGAATGGCGCGGGGTAGTTCGAGGGCTTGCGGCGTGGCGGCACGTCCATCGCGGCGAGCGGCGCGGGCGCTGTCATGAAGTGCTCCTGGGTGTTCATCCCTGCTGGAAACTAGCGGATGTTTGCGCTCAAATTGGTGAGAAGTTCTCACCATTCTGTCCGGTCGGTGCGAGCCGGGGAAGAGGAAGGCCCATGTCGTCCGGTCTGCCGTCGCTGCGTGGCCTTGCCGCCCTTGATGCGCTTGCGCGGCACAAGCGCCAGGGAGCCGCCGCCGAGGCGCTGGGCATTTCGCGGTCGGCGCTCTCCCACCGCATCGCCGATCTGGAGGCCGAGCTCGGGGCGCAGCTGGTCGCCAGGACCGGGCGGATCTGTGTGCTGACCGACGACGCCGTCGCCCTGCTCGCCGCCATGGGCGATGCCATCGGGAAGATAGAGGCGGCCGTCGCGCCGCTGCAGCGGCGGCGCCGGCAGATCCGGCTGTCGACGGTGAACACGCTGGCCGCGAACTGGCTGCTGCCGCGTCTGCCGAGGTTCCAGCGCGCGCATCCCGGCATCGAGATCGCCGTGCTCACGACGCAGAGGGTGGTGGACCTCGATGAGGAGGACGTGGACTGCGCCATCCGCAACGGGGCGGGCGATTGGCCGGGCGTGGATGCGACGCTGCTGTTCCGCGAGACGCTGGTCCCCGCGGCGGCCCCAGGCCTTGCGCTCGACCGCGCGCCCTCCTCCGCCTGGCCGCTCATCCGCGCCCGCGCCCGCTATCGCGACTGGCCCCGGTGGTGGCGGGAGACGGGGCAGAAGGACACGCCCCCGGAGGGCGGCGTCGTGGTCGAGAACAGGGCGCAGGCGCTCGAGGCGGCCCTGGCGGGGGCGGGCATCGTCCTTACCGATGCCCGCTATCTCGACGCGCATCTCGCCTCCGACCGCCTCAGGGTGCTGGGGGCGGCGGTCGAGCTGGATATGGGCTTCTACCTCGTCCGGCGCAGGGCGACGCGCAATCCGCGGAACATGGAAGCGCTCGCGCGCTGGCTCGTCGCGGAGGGAGGGGCCACCGCGGACGCCGGATGGCCCGCCGGCTGCCGCCCGGAATGACAGGCCGGCGCGGCATCAGGCGTGACCGCGCCGGTGCGCCACCCGGCAAACCGCTTTCGGACCGGAGCGCGGCGAACCGCATCAACCGGCTGTCGGCAATGCCGGGCCTCCGGCAGGAGACCCTCGCAACCCGAAACTCAGTCGGCCCTGACGTGTGACCGGTTGGAAAATGGAGGGCACGTCACCCGGCATCGCCCCTTGATCCTGCCGAAGTGATGCACATTGCAGTCGATCCTCAGCAAAGCCGCCGCGGCACGACCCTCTGAGCGCCCAGATCATTTGATCGACGCGATGCCTGGCGCGGCAAAGGCCGACCGCTTGCCCACCCGGCGCAAATAAATGAACTGGGCGGTCAGGCCAACAATGAGGAGGCCGAGGAGGCTGGCCTGGGCACCGAGCAGAAGCGGCGAGCGCAGGTCGGTCACCATGGGATGGCCGTCCGGAACGCGGCGCAGGACCTCCGAGACGGTGGGCACCATCAGCAGGAACGCCGTGAGGCTGAGAAAGAATGTTTCGAGATATCTGCCGGCGCGCGCCAGCAGCCGAATACGACCGACGCCGTATCCGGCGAGCAGGAACAGGATCGTCGCCGCGCCGATGCCGTAGCTCACCGGCTGGTGCGCGACGAGAAACACGGTGACAGCGCCGGCCATCATCGAAACGAAATAGGCGACGCCGGGTATCGACCGAGGCACGATCCGGCCATGGCGGGCAAACATATAGGCCGCCAGCGGAATGGCCGGCAGGCTACCGAGCGTATGAACCCAGCCGAGCGGTGAAATCGCAAACATTCCCATCTCCGTCTATATACCATCCAACTAGTCGGTAGTTTTTAAGGGCAAGATGCGTCCTTCCGCTGGCCACATCACACTTGGACCAGCCAATCGGCTGTCAACTCGATGATGGCCGCGACCTTCACCGCCGCGGCTCTTCTCGCGAAGCAAGCCGGTCCAGGAGCAGGCCCGTCACGAAGCCGAACATCTTCGGATCACCATAGGCCCGCGCGGAAAGCATCGCGCCGTGAACCGCAGCCATGAACGCTTCGGCCTCGGCACGCGGAGTATTCGCCAGATAAAGCTCCCCGTGTCGCGCGCCGCGCTCGATCACGGAGGTCAGCCACGCCGAAAGGGAGCGGAAATGCGCCCGAACCTCCAGGCCGACTTCCTCGGGTAGGGCGGGGATCTCGCTTGCCAACAAGGCACAGACGCAAAATGGAGCGCTGGCATCGGCGATACATGCTTCCCAATACCGAACGTAGGACCGGAGCTTTTCAAGCGCACCCGGCGCCTGAAGCTCGAGATTCGCCATCCCCGCTTCGGCTTCCGCCCGGTAGCGCGCGACGAGCGTTCGGACCAGGTCGGCCTTGGTTGGGAAATGATGATGGATGCTCGCCTTGCGGATCCCGACCACATCCGCGATGTCGGCATAACTGAACCCATTGTAGCCGCCGGCAACGATGAGAGCGCGTGCGCAAGCCAAGATGTCGTCAGATTTCGTAGACAGGTTCCCCATGGCCCTGTCTACCTTCTGGTAGGTTGATCGTCAAGCGCTCGTCCCGATGAGGGGGCCTCCGGCGGAGAGACAGCGCGCCAGCGGCGCCGCGGCGGACGATCAGCCGCGGCGCCGGCAACCGGCCGTTGGCCCGCGAGGGCCCCACATGATCTCGCCGGTATGCAGGCGGCCGGCCCCTCCGAGGCCGGCCGTCGGACGTGCCGCTTGAAGTCGCGACTGCGCCGGGCCGAGCCGTCATAGCCGAGGGATGCCGCCGCCTGAACGATCGTCGGGGAAGCGTCGCGCTAGCCGGGATTCAACGCCGCAAAGACGGTGTCGTAGGAACCGTCTCTTTCGGCCCATCGCCGCGGCTTGTCACGGTCCAGCAGGATCTCGCCCCGCGGGTGATTTCCCTGGTCGAGCAGGTCCAGCACCTGCGCCACATAGGCGTCGAGCGCCATCGCTCGCGGATCCGAGGCTTGCTGCGCGCCGGTCAGCTCTGTCCGGACATAGGGCGGCGACAATTCGAGCACCTCTATCGGGACCGCTCGCAGCTGGTGCCTGAGCGATGTAAGCCAGGAATGCAGGAAGGCCTTGCTCGCGCAGTAGGTCGGAAAGTCGGCGCGCGGCACGAAGGCGAGGGCCGAGCTCGTCGCCATGACGATCGCATTCCGCCGCTGCTTCAACAGGGGCAGAAAGGCCGCAATGACGCGCAGCACGCCGAGGATGTTCGTGGCAACGATCGTCTCGGCGCCTGCCGTGTTCCAGTCCGGCGCCATCATGTCCTCAGGTCGTGAAATGCCGGCATTCGCCACCAGGACGTTCAGTGTCGGGAAGCGCTCCCGAACGATGGCCGCGACCTGCTGCAGCGAGGTCAGATCGTTCAGGTCGAGAGGCAGCCCCACCATGCCAGGGCGAGCCGCGACGATCTGTTGGAGCAGGGCTTGCCGACGCCCTGTGACGATGACCGTGTTCCCGCGGTCGTGCAGAGCCTCGGCCAGCGCGCGGCCGATGCCGCTGGTGCCGCCAGTGATGAGAACCGTGTTGCCTGTCGTCTTCATGGTGGTTGCCTCTCTGTTCCGATCAGGGAGAGGCCGGAAGACGGTCCAGCGGCTTTGGCTGTCGTCATCTCCAGCGTCTCTCGCATCGAGACCTCCCAGCTGGGATCCTCTCGACGGGGACGCGTTGGATGACGGTAACGCCTACGGCAGCGCGCGCAGGGCGCCTGCGCTCGAACGGGTAGCCTCGCGGCCCGGCAGCGTCAAGCCGTCGAGCGCACCGCTGGCATTCGTGCTGTCCATGCGGACAGGTCATGGCGATCCGGCGCGATGTCGACCGCGCATTTCGTGGAGATGCGCTCGTCCTTGCGGAGGTGCCTTTGCAGCGTCCAAGCGGTGGGATCGGCCCAAGCTTCATCCGCGGCCGGGGAGACCACGACAGGCCCGGCGGGCGCCCGTCAGGCTTTCCGTCGGCGCACCCGGTCGGTGGCCGGGGGAGCGGCCTCCTCCGCCTCGCGCATTTCCCGCTCGGCGCGCAGCCGGGCCGTCTTCTCGCGGACGGCCTCGAAGTCGCCCCTGTAGCGCGCCATGGCGCGGTCGACGGATTCTTCCAGCTGGCGCCGATTGTCGGCACTGGAACGAAGATTTTGATGCGTGGTTATGGGTATTATAATCCATTATACCACGGATACGTCAAATCCTCTAAGCCGGATACCGCCGTGACAAAACAAAAAGGCTCCACCTCAAAGAGATGAAGCCTTGTCGTGGAGTGCCTCAGGCAATCGGTTCGGCGGCCAGTACATCCGTGGTCCGCCGGATCGCGATCACGCAGCCTGAAGATTTCCGGCCGAACTCTTTCCGGACTTGCTGTCGCGGACGATGTCGAACTGGAGCTTCTGCCCCTCGGTCAGGCCCTGCATTCCGGCCCGCTCGACGGCGGAGATGTGCACGAACACGTCCGTGCCGCCGTTGTCAGGCTGAATGAAGCCAAAGCCCTTGGTTGCGTTGAACCACTTCACGGTTCCGATATTCATGACGATTTCCTTTCAATCGCGCGTGAATGCTCTGCCAGCGTCAGCCGGCTGAACAGATGGTAGAAATTGAAGGGAGTTATCGTCTGACGCAGCGAGGCGCCGGAAAATCAGCCGTCAAATTCAGACGAACTAAACATAGGAGACTATTATGGCGATAGCAAGGGCAACCATTTGAAATGAAGCCTATGCTTCCTCGCAGGGGCGCAATTGGGATTGCCGCGCCACGCGTTCGAAGGCTTCTCGCTCGCCCTTCAGGCGATAGCTGGGCTCGTCGGTGTCCGACGGCAGGACCCGCACGATCTGGAACCGCCCTGTCGGGGAACGGAAGCCAGCGATGAATTCAACCCAGCCGTTGGTTTCGAATTTCGTATCCATGTCCTCAAACCTAGCACAACGTGGCGGGGGAAAGCTGGCTTATCGCACATAAAAGTCAAACCCATCATGCTTTCCACCGTCCGGCAGAGATTTGCTCTGCTATGAATATCTCGGTCTCAGCGATGAGCGTGAAGGGATTGTGATGAGAATTGTGCGGCTGCTTGCCTGTCTTTTCTGCGCGATCGCGGGTCCCATCCTCACCGGCCCCGTTCACGCCCGCGCGGCGGACCTGACGCTGGATTTTACCTGGATCGGCACGCCGCTGTGCGCGGCCAACGCAGGCAGCCCGGAGTTCGAGGTGCAGAACGTGCCGACGGGCGCCGCACGGCTGCGCTTCACCCTGATCAGCCCCGACGGCAGCGCGCTGGGGGCAGGCGATGTACAGGTACCGCCCCGCGGCTTCGTGTCCAGGGGTGCGGTGCCCTACCCGGCGCCGTGCGTCGGCGGGGTCTATACTTGGGTGGTCGAAGCCCTCGCAGCAGATGGCGCGCGCCTCGCAAGCGCGCGGCTAGCCCGGCCTTTCTACTGACGGCACAAGCCGAAGGCAGACAGCCGGGCGGTGGGATGTGCGCTCCCCGCCCGGCCGCAGGCCTCAGCGTGCGGCCGCGCCCGCCGGCTTGCGCACACGCGGCTTGGGCGAGGCGATGGAACCTTCCCACTGCGCCTTCTTGCGCGCGGCCTTGCGATGGCGGCGCACCGCCTCCTCGTGCTCACGCACGCGCCGCTCCGAGGGCTTCTCGTAGGCGCGCCGCTGCTTCATTTCCCGGAAGACGCCCTCCCGCTGCATACGCTTCTTGAGAACCTTGAGGGCCTGCTCGATATTGTTGTCCCTAACGAGAACCTGCAAAAGACATCCAATCTGAAGGTCGTCACGAATCCCCGGCCACGTTATGGCCGATCGCCCGGACACCGGCACGGCCGGTCGCGTCAGTCTATCCAATGACGGCCCGCAAGGCGATGAGCGATCTCAGGCGGTCTGCGCCGTCACCACCTTGAAGCCCGAGAGCGTCGAGGGGCCGAACGAGGTCACCATGGCGACGTCGGTGGCGTCGCGCCCCCGCGCCATCAGGATGCGGCCGATGCGCGGGGTGTTGTGGCGGGCATCGAACGTGTACCAGCGCCCGCCGAGATAGACCTCGAACCAGGCGCTGAAATCCATGGGCGCGGGATCGGGCGGCACGCCGATGTCACCGAGATAGCCGGTGCAATAGCGCGCCGGAATGTTCATGCAGCGGCACAGGGTGATGGCGAGGTGGGCGAAGTCGCGGCACACGCCCTGCCGGCTGGTGTAGGCGTCGAAGGCGGTCTTCAGCGGGCTGGCGTGGGCATAGTCGAAGGCGATGTGCCCGTGCACGAAGTCGCAGATGGCCTGTACCAGCGGCCAGCCCTTGGGCACATGGCCGAACCGCGCCCAGGCGAAGCTGCCGAGGCGGTCGGTCTCGCAATAGCGGCTGCCGAGCAGGAACAGCAGCACGTCCACCGGCAGGTCGCCGAGCGCATGCTGGGGCGCATCCGGCGCCACATCGTCCGGCAGGCCGCTGTCGCGGATGACGAAATCCGTCCGCATGGTGAGCGCCCCGGCCGGCGCCTCGATGACGTGGCAGAAATTGCCGAAGCCGTCGTGGTAGGTGTTGGCGGCGAGCGGTGGGTCGAACAGCGCGCGGTCGAGACTCACGAGATCGTTGATCCGCGAGGGATGGACGCTCAGCGTGAGGATCATCGGCGTCGGCGCCGGGCAATTGTAGGAAATCTCGTAACCAGCATGAATCAGCATCGGGGCCTCGGCGAGCGCGGGCGTGCCGCGCCTCGGTGGGATATGGTGCGGGGCGGAGCCGTCCCGTGAGTGGCGCGGCCGGGAAAGGGCCTTCTGACGTGAGCGGCACTTCTTGCGTACTGGCAGCGGACGAGATGCAGCCGGTCACGGTCTTCAATGCCCACGGGGCATCCGCGTTCCTCATCGTCGCGGATCATGCGGGGAACAAGCTTCCCCGGTCTCTGGGCACGCTCGGCCTGTCCGCGGCGGACCGCGAGCGTCACATTGCGTGGGATCTCGGCATCGCCGGCGTGTGCCGGTCGCTGTCAGGCCTACTCGATGCCACGCTCATTCAACAGAATTATTCTCGCCTCGTGATCGACTGCAACCGGCCGCCCGGCACCGCCCAGTCCATCCCCGAGGCCAGCGACGGCACGCAGATCCCCGGCAACACCGGCCTTGATGCCGCCGGCCGGGCTGCGCGCGCGGCCGAGATCTTCGCGCCCTATCATGGCGCCATCGCCGCCGAGATCGACCGCCGACAGGCGCAGGGACGACCCGCGGTGCTCATCGCCATGCACAGCTTCACGCCGGTGTTCGGCGGCATGCGGCGCCCGTGGCATGCCGGTGTCCTGCATCACCGCGACAGCCGGCTCGCGCGCACCCTGCTGGAGGTGCTGCGGGGCGAGGACGGACTGACGGTGGGTGACAACGAGCCCTATGATGTCGGAGACGCGACGGACTGGACCATCCCCGTGCATGGCGAGCAACGCGGCATCCTTCATGTGGGCATCGAGATCCGGCAGGATCTCCTTGCCCGACCGGAGGAGCAGGCCGCCTGGGGCGCCCGTCTCGCCGTCCTGCTGCCGCGCGCCCTCACCCACGTGACCGCCGCGAAGGCCCTGGCGCAGCACGGGTCCTGAGCGCCCGGCCGTCGGGCCGGACCGGAGCGGTGGGCGCGCCGGCGGCAGCGGCCGGGGAGCCCGCTCGACCCCGGCGTGAACGGAACGTCTGACCTCCCGGGAACAGGTGCCGATCCCCCGTCCACGCGGCAGATGCCCTCCGCCCGATGGCCGCGGGCCGGTCAGCCTGCGGGGAAGGACCGCCATGGGCCTCCTGCGCGGCATCACCTCCCATCAGGGGCATGGGACCGACGCCAGCCCGCGGCCATGCGGCCCCGAGGGAGCACGGCCGAGGCTCACCCTGCGAGCGTGCGCCCGGACGCGACGCGGCGGCGCAGGAATTGCGAAGCCCGGTAGCGGTCGTCGCCATAGGCCGCCTGCAGCGCCTCCAGCGCGGCGAGGATGCGTGCCGGCCCCACCGCGTCGGCCCAGGCGAGCGGGCCGCGCGGATAATTCACGCCGAAGGTCATGGCCCGGTCGATGCCGGCGGGGGATGCCACGCCCACAAGAGCCGCCTCAGCCGCCTCGTTGGCGAGCATGGCGACGGTGCGCAGCACCACGAGGCCGGGCACGTCGTCGATCACCGACACCGCCTTGTCGATCGCCTGGAACAGCCCGGCCGCCGCCGCCCGTGCCCCTTCGCCGGCCTGATCCGCCGGGGCGAGCGCGATGCGGCGGGCGCTCGCATAGTCAAGCGCGAGGTCGAACAGCACCAGATCGGACGGCTCTCCAGCGGCCACGCGCGCCGTCGCCGTGCGCCCGTCGGTCAGGGCGAGGCGCGCCCCGTCCAGCCGGATGCGGCCGGCGCCCGAAACCCGCGTCACCGCGATGCCGGCGGCTTCGCAGAGGCCGACCAGCGGCTCGGCCGGGCCGAGGTCGCCTTCGATGGTCGCGGCGCGCGGGGCCGGCTGGGGCGCCAACGTTGCCGGCGCGGGGGGCGCGGCGCCGGCCGCATGGTCATAGAAGCCGCGCCCGGACTTGCGGCCCAGCCAGCCGGCTGCCACCAGCTCCTGCTGGGTCAGGGACGGGCGGTAGCGCGGGTCGCAGAAATAGGCCTGGAACACCGAGCTCGTCACCGCGAAATTCACGTCGTGGCCGATGAGGTCCATCAGCTCGAACGGCCCCATGCGGAAGCCGCCGGCCTCCCGCAGCACGGCATCGAGGGTGGCGGGGTCGGCGGCGCCCTCCTCCAGGAGGCGCAGGCCCTCGGCATAGAAGGGCCGGGCCACCCGGTTGACGATGAAGCCGGGCGTCGAGGTGGCATGCACCGGCACCTTTCCCCAGGCTTCGGCGGTCGCGAACAGGGTGTCGAGCACGACGCGGCCGGAGGCGAGGCCGGCGACGATCTCCACCAGCTTCATCACCGGCGCGGGATTGAAGAAATGCAGCCCGGCGACGCGCTCCGGATGCTTCAGCCCGGCGGCGATGGCAGTGATGGAGAGGGAGGAGGTGTTGGAGGCGAGGATGGCATCTGCCGCCACCACCGCCTCGAGCGCGGCGAACACCTGCCGCTTCACCTCCAGCTTCTCGACGATGGCCTCCACCACCAGCCCGGCGCCCGTGAGGGCATCGAGGGAAGGGGCGACCGCAATGCGGCCGGCGACGGCGTCGCGCTCTTCCGGCGCGAGCCTGCCCTTGCGCACGAGCCCGTCCAGGCCGGCGAGGATGCCGGACCGCCCCTTCTCGGCCGCGCCCTCCTGCGCGTCATGGAGCAGCACGCTGTGCCCCGCCTGCGCCGCTACCTGCGCGATGCCGGCCCCCATCGCTCCCGCGCCGATCACTCCGACCGTGCACGATGCTGGAAGAACGCTCATTTTCCGCCCCCCGCGAACGAGACCACGACCTTGCCCTGCACCCTGCCCTGCGCCACCAGATCCAGCGCTTCCGGCAAGCCGGTGAAGGGCAGCGCGCGCATGATCCGGGGGATGACCGCCCCCGCCCGCCACAGGTCGAACAGCTCCTGCTGCACCTGCTGGACGCGTTCGGGCGCGCGGTCGCGGTAGTCGGACCACTGCAGGCCACAGACCGAAATGTTCTTCAACAACAGGTAGTTGACCTTCAGCGTGGGAATGTCGCCCGCGGCAAAGCCGATCACCACCAGCCGGCCGCACCACGCCATGGCGCGCAGGGCCGCGCCGAAGAAGTCGCCGCCGAGGGGGTCGAGCACCACATCGGCGCCACGTCCGTCGGTGGCGGCGTGGACCTGGGCGCGCACGCTCTCCCGCAGGTCGGGGCCCGCGAGGTCGATCACCGCATCGACGCCCGCCGCGCGCACCGCCTCCGCCTCCTGCGGCGAGCGCACGCCGGCCAGCACCTTGGCCCCGAGGCCCTTGGCGATCTGCACCGCGGCGAGCCCGACGCCGCCGGCTGCACCACCCACGAGCACGGTCTCGCCGCGCTTGTACTGGCCACGCTCCACCAGCGCGAAATGGGCGGTCTGGTAGACAAGGCCCATGGCCGCGGCCGCCTCGAAGGAGAGGCCGTCCGGCAGCTTGTAGCTCTGCGCCGGCGTGACCGTCGCCTGCTCGGCGAAGGCGCCATGCTCCACCTGCGCCATGATGCGGTCGCCGGGTGCGAAACCGGTGACGCCAGCTCCCACCTCGCGCACCACGCCGGCGAGATCCTTGCCGGGCGTGAAGGGACGGGGCGGCAGGATCTGGTATTTGCCCGACACCACCAGCACGTCGGGGAAGTTGATCCCCGCGGCCTTCACATCGACCACCATCTGCCCCGCCGAAGGCCGCAGGTCCGGCAACGTGTCGAGGCGGAGCGCGGCAGGGGCGCCGTGCTCGTGTACGCGAAAGCTGAGCATGGAAACGTCCTCAGACGGAAAGCAGGGGATCGACGGTCTCGCCGAGACGAGGGGCGCAGGCGCGGGTGGCCGCCGGGCGGAACACCGGCGCGAGCGGGACCGGAAGGGCCGGCAGCTCGCGTCCGTCCGCCTTCAGGGTGTGGGCGAACAGGCCCCGGGCGGCGACGTGCGCGTCGGCCACCGCCTCCTCCAGCGTGGCGACGATGGAGCAGCACACGTCCTTGCCCGCAAAGGCGGCGCGCCATTCCTCGGCGGTGCGCGCGGCGATGCGCTCCGCCACGGCGGCCTTCACGGTCTCGGCCGGGGCGGCGGGGTCGCGCAGCTGATCCGGCAGGCCGATGATGGCGGTGAAGTTCTCCCAGAACTTGTCCTCCAGCGGCGCCGCCGCCAGATAGCGGCCGTCACTGGTGCGATAGATCTGGTAGCGGGGCGTTCCGCCCGTGACGAGCGACTGCCCGCCCTGCGGCCAGCCGTTGCCGGTGAAGCCTTCGCCGAGCGCCCAGTAGAGGAAGGTGAAGAGGTTGTCGCCCATGGCCACGTCCAGATGGCAGCCGTAGCCGGTCAGGTCGCGCTGGCGCAGGGCGAGCAGGATGTTGATGATCGCCGGCAGCGTGCCGCCGGCCACGTCCGCCGCCAGCACCGGCGGCAGGACGGGGGCGCCATCCGCGCCGGCGGAGAGCCCGAGCACGCCGGTTTCCGCCATGTAGTTGAGATCGTGCGCCGCCACCTGCGCCTTGGGACCGGCCTGGCCCCAGCCGGTGACGGAACAATAGACCAGCTTGGGATTGAGCCGCCGCACCGCCTCATAGCCGAGGCCGAGGCGGTCCATCACCCCCGGGCGGAACTGCTCGATGATCACGTCCGCGGTCTTGAGCAGGGGCTTCAGCCGCTCGATGGCGTCCGGCGCTTTCAGGTCGATGGCGATGGACTGCTTGCCGCGGTTGAGCATGACGAAATTCACGCTGTCCTCGCCCACCCTGGGCTCGTAGGAGCGCATCTCGTCGCCCCGTCCGGGACGCTCGATCTTCACCACGCGGGCGCCGGCCTCGGCGAGCACGAGGCTCGCCAGCGGTCCCGGCAGCAGGGTAGAGAAATCGAGGACGAGGAGACCTTCCAGCGGCCGCATCATGCCCTCCCCTTCAGCTGGCGCGCCTTGGCCACCTGCGCGCGCCGCGCGGGGGCATAGGCCGGGTTCCCGAGCGCCTCGTGCAGCGCCGAGGTCACGTCGTGGTGCGCGGCAAGGCCGGTGCGCTCCAGTAGCTCGATGGGACCTTCCGGATAGCCGAGGCCGAGCCTGAGCGTCAGGTCCATGTCGGAGGCGGTGGCGAGCTTCGCATCGAGCCGGCCGAGGGCGGCGTTGTAATAGGGCCGCACCAGCCTGTCGACGATCCGGCCGGGGAAGTCGCCGCACACCGCGGTCTTCAGCCCGTGCGCCTCGAACAGCGCCCGAGCCGCCGCCAGCGCGGCCGGGGCCGTGTTCGGCTGGCGCACGATCTCCACGAGATCGGAAGGCCTGGCATCGCCGAGGCGGAAGCGGGCGAAGCCGAGCACGTTCGAGCCCTCCTCCCCCCGGCTCTCGCCGGTATGGACGCCGAGGCACTCGGTGCCGAGCTCGATCAGGATGGCCACATGGGCCGACGTATCGGCGACCTCGGCGAAGGCGCGGCCCGCGCCGGTGCCGGCGAGCACCAGCACGTCGCCTTCAGCCGATGCCGCCGCGAGCAACGGGTGCGCCTCGGGGAAGGAACGGCTGTCGCCGGTCTGGATCACGCGATGGGTGGGAGCGGACGAGGACATGGCATCAGGCTCCGAAGATGGCGGCGGTCTCGTAGGAGAGGAAGCCGCGCTTGGTCTTGCGGCCGAGGCGACGGGCGGCGACCATGCGGCGCAGCAAAGGGGGGCAGGCGGCACGCGGTTCGTGGGTGACGCCATGGAGCGCCTCGCAGAGCAGCACCTGGGTATCGAGCCCCACGAGGTCGAGCAGCTCCATCGGCCCCATGGCGTAGCCGAGCGCGCCCTTGATGGCCTTGTCGATCTCCGCCGGCTCGGCGACGCCCTCCTCCACGAGGCGGATGGCGTCGTTGTTGAAGGGAACGAGGAAGTAGTTGAGGATGAAGCCGGGCGCGTCCTGGGTCTTCACCGGACGCTGGCCCATCGCCTCGCAGATCTTCCAGGCCGCCTCGAAGCTCTCCGGCGAGGTGTTGATGCCGGGGGACATCTCCACCAGCTTCATCAGCTGCGCCGGCAGGCAGAAATGCATGCCCACGAAGCGGTCGTCGCGGCCGGATTTGGCGGCGATCTCGGTGATGGAGAGGGTCGAGGTGTTGGAGGCGAACAGCGTCTCCGGCCCGCACACCGCGTTGAGCGCGGAGAACAGCTTCCCCTTGACCTCCAGCTCCTCGAAGATCGCCTCGATGACGAGGCCGCACGGCGCCATGGCCGCGATGTCGCTGGTGGCGGACACCCGGCCCATGATCTCGTCGACCTGCTCCTGGGCGAGCTTGCCGCGCTGGACGGACTTGGCGAAGAACGCCCTCATCTGCGCCACCGCGCCGTCGGCGCGCGCCTGGTCGATGTCGTAGATGATGGTGGGAAACCCGCCGCGCGCGGCGACGATGGCGATCCCCGTGCCCATGGTGCCGGAGCCGGCGACGCCGATGGTGATCCTGTCGGTCATGTGAGGTCTCTCAGCGTTCGATGAAGCTGCGGCCGATGAGCTGGCGGTGGATCTGGTTCGTGCCTTCCCAGATCTGCGTGATCTTGGCGTCGCGCATCAGGCGCTCGACCTTGTATTCCTTGACGTATCCGTAGCCGCCATGCAGTTGCACGGCCTCTGTCGCCATGCGCATGGCGAGGTCGGAGGCGCGCATCTTCAGGATGGACGCCTCGATGCCGATGTCGGAGATGCCGGCATCCACCATCCGCCCCACCTGCATCAGGAACGAGTCGCACAGGGCAAGCTCGCTCGCGAGATCCGCCAGCAGGAACTGGATGCCCTGGAACTCGATGATCTTCCTGCCGGACTGCCGGCGGCCGTTGATGTAGCCGGTCGCCTCCTCGAACGCGGCGCGGGCGATGCCGAGGGCGTGCGCGGCCACCGAAGGGCGGGACTTGTTGAGGGAGGCGAGCAGCAGCTTGAGGCCCTCGCCAGGGCCGCGCAGGAGGTTCGCCTTGGGCACCCGGCAGTTGTCGAAGGCGAGCGTCGCGGTGGAGGATGCGCGGTGGCCCATCTTGTCTTCCAGCCGCACCACCGACAGACCCGGCGTGCCCTTCTCGATGACGAGGCAGGAGATGGCGGCCTTAGGGTCGTCGGTCTGAGACCACTTGCCGAACACCACGTAGACGTCGGCCACGTCGCCATTGGTGATGAAGGTCTTCGACCCGCTCACCACGATGTCATCGCCCTCGGGCGTGAACTTCGTGCGCATGCCGGTGGCATCCGAGCCCGCATCCGGCTCGGTGATGACCAGGGCGGCGAGGCCGCCTTCGGCAATGCGCGGCAGGAGGCGCTGCTTCTGCTCCTCCGAGCCGAAGTCGATCACCGGCTTGATGGCGTGGAAGTTGGTGGCCCAGATGATGCCGGTCGACGCGCAGGCGGCGGAGATTTCCCGCACGCAGGCGAGATAGGCGAGATAGGACAACCCCGCCCCGCCATAGGCTTCCGGCACGAACATGGCGTTGAGCCCGAGGGCATTGATGCCCTTCACGTTCTCCCAGGGGAATTCCTTGGTCTCGTCGTGGTGGGCCGCGCGCGGGGCGATCTCGCTGCGGGCGAAATCGCGCACGTTGTCGAGCAGCAGGGCCTCGTCCTCGGGCAGTCCGAGCAGGGTGTCGAGGCGGGAGATGACGGTCATGTGTGCCTCCGCCGTCAGTGGGCCATGCCCTGGCCGCCATCGAGATAGATGGTCTCGCCGGTCAGGAAGGGGATGGGCTCGTCGAACAGGCTGCCGATGAGACGGGCCACCTGCTCCGCCCCCGCCGGGCCGCCGGTGGGGATGCGGGACGCGAGGAAGGCGCGCGTCTTGTCCGAGGCGAGGAACTCCTTGTTCAGGTCGGTCTCGATGTAGCCGGGCGCGACCGTCACGACGCGGATGTTCTTCGGCGCCCATTCCACCGCAAGGCAGCGCGTGATGGCCGCCACGGCCGCCTTGGAGGCGCAATAGGCGGTGTTGTGCTTCACCCCGAGCTTGTCGAAGAACGAGCCCATGTTGACGATCAGCCCGCCACCCGCCGCCACGAGGTGTGGATAGGCCTTCTGGCAGACCGAGAAGGTCGCCGTCGCGTTGGTGCGCATCACCTCGTCGAATTCCGCAAGCGGCTGGCTCTCCGAGCGGCCGTTCACGTGCACGCCGGCGTTGTTGACGATGCCGTCCACCGGGCCGGCGATGCGGGCGAAGGCTTCGAGGGCGCCGGCGACGGCGGCGGCGTCGCTCACGTCGCCCTGCAAGGGAACGAGGTGGTCCTTCAGAGCGGGCGGGATCTCCAGGCCCTCCGGCCCGGTCCCCCGGCGCGAGAAGCAGCCCACGCGGTGACCGCGGCGGGCAAGCTCCAGCGCCACCACGGCGCCGATGCCCCGGCTGGCGCCGGTGAGGAAGATGGTGCGGGAAGCCATGTCAGCGATCCTGGAAGGTGGGCTTGCGCTTGTCGACGAAGGCCGCGAGCCCCTCGGCGGCGTCGTGGGTGCGGTAGGCAAGGGTCGACAGATCGGCCTCGATGCGCAGGCCTTCCGAAAGCGGGGTGCCGAGCGCGCGCTGCACCGCCTCGCGGGCGAAGGACAGAGCGGGCAAGCCGTAGCCGGTGAATTCCGCAGCGAACGCCTTCGCCGCCGCCAGCACGTCGCCTTCGGCCAGCCGGTTCACGAGACCCATGGCGAACGCTTCCTCGGCGCCGACGGTGCGGCCGGTGAGCACCATTTCCAGCGCCCTCGCCTCGCCCACCAGGCGCGGCAGGCGTTGCGTTCCGCCATAGCCGGGGATCAGGCCGAGCTTGATTTCCGGCAGGCCCATCCTCGCCCGTGGCGCGGCGATGCGGAACGTGCAGGCCATGGCCAGCTCCAGCCCGCCGCCGAAGGCATAGCCGTTGATGGCGGCGATGGACGGCACCTTGAAGGTGTCGAGCCTGGCGAAGGTGCGCTGGCCCAGCTCCGCGCCGGAGCGCTCGGCCATCAGCTCGCGGCCGATCAGCTCCTTGATGTCGGCGCCGGCGCAGAACGCCTTTTCGCCCGCGCCGGTGAAGACGAGGGCGCGGATGTCCCAGTCCGCCGCCGCATCAATGGCCGCGCCGATGTCGCGGATGATGGCGAAGGAGAGCGCGTTCAGCGCCTCCGGCCGATCGAGGGTGATGACGGCGAGGTCGCCGTCGCGTGTGAGATTGACCATGTGCGCTCGTCCTTGTCAGGCGCCTTTGGCGAGGGGCGGCTCGGGCGCCCGGAAGCGCACCGGATGCGGCGAGAGCCGACCGTCGCGCACCTGCTCCACCATCTCCCGCTTCAGCACCTTGCCGCTGGCGGTGAGGGGGAAGGCATCCATCGCGATGAAGAATTCCGGCATGTCGTATTTGGAGAGGCCCGCCTCGAAGAGGTGCGCCAGCATCTCCTCGGCCTCGATCCGCGCGCCTTCCCGGGCGATCACGGCGAGGCACACCTTCTCCCCGAGCCGGTCGTCCCGGACCGGGAACGCCGCGACCTTGAACGCCGCCGGATGGCGGATGGCGAGATCCTCGATCTGCGAGGGATAGATGTTGTGCCCGCCGCGGATGATGAGGTCCTTCGAGCGGCCGACGATCTCCAGGTTCCCCCGGTCGTCGAAGCGTCCGAGGTCGCCGGACAGGAACCAGCCGCCTGCATTGAAGGAGCGTTCGGTGGCCGGCTGGTTGCCGAAATAGCCGAGCATGAGGCAGGCGCCGCGCCCGCCGATCTCGCCGACATCCCCCGGCAGCGCCTCCAGGTCCGGCGCTTCCGGACGGAAGATCCGCACCTCGTAGGCCGCGCAGGCCTTGCCGCAGGTGCGGACCATGGTCTCCACGTCATCATCCGGCCGCGTGTACTGGTGCGAGCCGTTCTCGGTCATGCCGTAGATGTTCTGCGGCGTGATGCCGAGCGCGAGGAACCGCCGTGCCACCTCCATGGGAATGGCGGCACCGGCCATGTAGAAGGTCCTGACCGTGCCCATGCGGTCGAGGCCACGGCGTTCCATCTCGCCCAAGATATCGATGGCGTGGGTGGGCACGCCCATCACGTAGGTGGCCCCCGTCTCGACGATCCGATCGAGGGGGCTTGCGCCCTTGGGCAGGTCGTTCACCACCAGCTCGGCCCCGGAGGCCAGCATCTGCTCCAGCGCGACGGTGGCGATGTGATGGCTCTGCGGGCTGAGGGAATAGATGACCCCGTCCGCACCGAGGCCCCAGTCCCCCGCCAGCGCGCGGCCGTTGGCGAGCAGCGTGTTGTCCGAGTGCATCACCCCCTTGGGCTGGCCCGTGGTGCCGGAGGTGAAGGCGAGGTAGACGATCTTGTCCGGGTTCGCCACCGGCGGTTCGGCCGGCGCGGGTCCGCTCTTGCCGGGGAAGGCGGCGATGCGCTCGGACGCCAGCGGCGCCGTGCCGTCCATGACATAGACGCGCCGCATGGCCGGCAAGGCGAGCGCGGCGGCGAGGATGTCGTGGCGGTCGGCATCGGCGCCCCAGCCCGGCTGGGCCACGAGGGCCGCCGCGCCGCAGCGCTCCATCAGCGTCGCCACCTCCCCCACCGTGTGGTTCTGGTGGAGCGAGGGCACGCACACGAAGCCCCCGCGCGAGCAGGCGAGGAAGACCACCGTCGCCTCGACCCGGTTGGGCAGCCACACGCCCACACGGTCGCCGCGCCGAAGCCCGGCCGCGGCGAGATCCGCCGCCACCGCATCCACCCAGCGCACCAGCGCGGCCCAGCGCAGGCGGACGCGCCCGTCGCGCAGGGCAAAGCCGTCGGGCCGCGCCGCGGCATGGGCGGCGACGCGGTCGTACAGCGTCTCCTCCCGCCACTGGCCGCTGGCGTAATAGCCGCGGGCGGTCGCGGGATCGTGGAGGGTCAGGAGGGTCGGCTGCATGGCCCGCCCCGCCTTACTTGCCGAACCGGGCGGGATCGGGCTTGCGGCGCTGCGCGAAGGATTCGGCCAGCTCGTGCGCCTCGTCGGTCTCCAGATAGCCGCGCAGCAGCAGGTCGTGCGCCATGCGGGCGAGGCCGCCGACGCCCGAATGGCGCGCCGAGAACGCCGCCTTCAGCGAGGCGATGGCGAGGGGGCCGCGATCGGCGACGGTGAGGGCCATGTCGCGGGTGGCCGCGGCGAGCTGATCGTCGGGCACCACCTTGTTGACGAGGCCATACTCCAGCGCCTGGCGCGCGGTAAGCTTCTCGTTGAGGTACCAGATCTCCTTGGCCCGGCGCTTGCCGACGAGATCCTCCAGGAACCACGTGCCGTAGCCCGCGTCGAACGAGCCGACCATGGGCCCCACCTGCCGGAACACGGCGCTTTCCTTGGCGATGGCGAGGTCGCAGACCATCTGCAGCACGTTGCCGCCGCCCACCGCGAAGCCATTCACCGAGGCGATCACCGGCTTCTGCAGGCGCTCGATGGCATCGTACATCTCCAGCGTCGGCAGCACGCCGGCATAGAGGTTGGTCTTCTCGAGCCCGTCCTTGCGGCCGCCGGTGCAGAAGAACTTGTCGCCGGCGCCGGTGAGGACCACGACGCGCGTCCGCGTCTCGTTGCGGATGGTCTCGATGCAGTCGCGCAGTTCCCGGCACATGACGGCGTTGAACATGTTGCCGTCGTCCGGCCGGTTCAGCGTGATGGTGCCGACGGGGCCGTCCTCGCTGTACAGAATCGTCTCGTAGGGCATGAGAAGGCGTTCCTTGCTGATTTATGGTTCTGGGCCGGTTCCGGCGTCAGATGACGCCCTGCGCGCGCAGGGCACCGATCTCCGCGTCATCATATCCGAGCAGATCGCGCAGCACCGGCTCGGTGTGCTCGCCGAGGTGGGGCGGGCGGGTGAAGAAGCCGGCGGGGGCGCCGTCGAGCTGAATGCCGAGCCCCACCTGGGGAATGTCGTGGCCGGCGTCCGCGATGCGGAAGAATGTCGAGCGCGCCTGGAAGTGCGTATCCTGCACCACCTCGTCCAGACGGTAGATCGGCCCCGCCGGGACCCGCGCGGCGGCGAGCCGCTCAAGCCACTCCGCGCGCGGACGGGTGCGCAGGATCGCCTGGATGCGGGCGACGATCTCCGCCCGCCGGGCGCGGCGATCGGCATTGGTGGCGCGGTCGGGGCGCGCGCCCTCCTCGGGATGGCCGGCCGCCTCCCAGAAGCGCCGCCAGATGGCATCGTTCCCGAGCCCGAGCGTCAACGGCAGGTCGAGGGTGTCGAACGCCTGATAGATCGCGATCACGCTGTCGCGCCCGCCGGAGCGTCGCGGCACCTCCCCCGAGCCGAGATAGGGCACCATGCGCGGCGACATGAAGCGAATCATGCTTTCGGTCAGCGAGATGTCGATGCTCGCCCCCTGCCCGGTCGCAGCGCGCCGGTGCAGCGCGGCCAGCACGGCCATGGCGGCATCGGCGCCGGCCAGCATGTCGGCGGCCGGGGCGCCCACCTTCTGCGGCTCGGTCTCGGCCGGGCCGGTGAGATCCATCACCCCGCTGTAGCCTTCGGCGATGAGGTCATAGCAGGGCAAGGCCGCCCGCGGGCCGGACAGGCCGAAGCCGGTGATGGAGACATGGATCAGGCCGGGACGCGCCTCGCGCAGCGTTGCCGCGTCCAGCCCCAGCTTGCGCTGCGCCGCGGGCAGCTGATTGACGACCACCACGTCGGCCTTGTCGAGCAGGCGCTCCAGCACCGCCCGGCCATGCGCGCCGGCGGGATCGAGAACGACGCTCTTCTTGTTCCGGTTCACGGCCAGGAACCAGAGCGATTCCCCATCGAGGAAGGGCGGGCCCCAATGGCGCGCGTCGTCCCCGCCCGGACGCTCCACCTTGATCACCTCGGCGCCGAAATCCGAGAGCAGCATCGAGGCGTACGGGCCGGCGATGGAGGTGGTGAGATCCAGCACCCGCACGTCGCCGAGAATGCGGAACCCCTCGTTGGCACGCCCCTCGGGCAGGCTCGCCGCCGGCAGGCCGCCATCCGCGCCCGTGCGCTCCGCATGGTGGGATGCGCTCAGATCAGGCTTAGGGGTTTTCGCAATATTCATGGTCGGCACCAGTTGGACGCAGTGCAATGAGCAAGCGCTGTGCCAATAGGCTGAAGTGTCCGAAATCGTGAGAATTTCTCGCTTGCCCAGTCGTTGCCGCTCTGGCTAGATGTTTGCGGAAGGGACACTCGGACCAAGGTTGTGTCCTCAAGAAAAACACTGGAATCGGGATGAACGCTCCCCTCGATATCGTCGTCCTTGATGCCAAGGGCGCACTCGCCTACGCCGCCGCGTCAGCGCAGGGCAGCGGGCTGGCGGAGGCCGTGGCCGCGCACATGAAAGGGCCCGGCAGGGACCGGCGGATCTCCACCCTCGCCCATGCGGGCCAGTCCTACGTGGCGGTGTCCGGTCCGGCGCGCGACAACATGACGGCTGTGCTTGTCCACGCCGAGGACAACTCGTCCACGCTGGTGGACTTCATCATGAGCGTCGACATCGCCTTCGACATCTTCCACCACTTCCTCACCAACCCCTACGAGGGGATCACGGTGGTCGATCGCGAGGCGGTGCTGCGCTATCTGAGCCCCGTCCACGAACGCTTCTTCGGCCACGCGCGCGGCGACGCGGTCGGGCGCTCCGTGGAGGAGGTGATCGAGAACACGCGCCTCCACGTCGTCGCCCGCAACGGCGTGGCGGAGATCGGCCAGGTGCAGGAAATGCGCGACGTGACGCGGGTCGTGAACCGCGTGCCGATCCTGCGCGACGGCGAGATCGTGGGCGCCATCGGCCGCGTGATGTTCAAGGCGCCGGAGGAGGTGCACGAGCTCTCGCGCCAGATCTCCTCGCTGCGCGCCGAGGTGGACTACTACAAGAAGGAGCTCGTGGGCCTGCGGCATCGCACGTTCGGCCTCGACGAGATCGTCGGCGAGAGCGAGCCGATCCGCCGCCTCAAGCAGGACATACGCAAGGTGGCGCCACTCGACGTGCCGGTGTTCGTCTCCGGCGAAAGCGGCTCGGGCAAGGAGCTCGTGGCCCACGCCATCCACAATCTCAGCCGCCGGGTGCAGCGGCCGATGGTGGTCGTCAATTGCGGCGCCCTGCCCGCGACGCTGGTGGAAAGCGAGCTGTTCGGCTACGAGGCAGGCGCCTTCACAGGCGCCCGGCGCGAGGGCCGGGCCGGCAAGTTCGAGATGGCGGACCGCTCCAGCCTCTTCCTCGACGAGATCGGCGACATGCCCTTGGAAACGCAGGTGAAGCTGCTGCGGGTGATCGAGAGCGGCGGGTTCGAGCGCGTGGGCAGCAACCGGGCGCGCACCACCAATTTCCGGCTCATCAGCGCCACCAACCGTGACCTCAAGCGCCTCATCGCCGAGGACGAGTTCCGCGCCGATCTCTACTTCCGCATCAACGGCGTCACCCTGCGGGTTCCGCCCCTGCGCGAGCGCGCCTCGGACATCCCGCTGCTGGTACGCCATTTCGTGCAGAGGATCGGCCAGCGGATCGGCTCCAGCGTGCGGCGGGTGCACCCCAAGGCGCTGGACCTGCTGCAGGGCGTCTCCTGGCCGGGCAATGTGCGCCAGCTCCATCACGAGGTGCAGCGCGCCATGATCTTCGCCGATGGCGGCGAGCTCACCGCCCGAGACTTCCGCGCCCTGGAAGAGGCCGAGCCCGCCGCCTCCGTTGCCGCGCCGGCGCCCGTCGCCGGCTCCGCCACCATTCGCCAGACCGTCGGCAATGTGGAGCTCGCGCTCATCCGCGAGGCGCTGGAGCGGCACCAGGGCAACAAGAAGAAGGTGGCGGAGGAGCTCGGAATCTCGAGGTCCTACCTCTACAAGAAGCTCGGCGAGATGGCCTCCCGCGCCTGAACGCGGGAGGCAGCGCGCTCAGCTCTTCTTGACGAGCGGGCAGCTGGAATCGGCCAGCGGCTTGAACGCCTCGTCTCCGGGGATCGTCCGCAGGATCTTCATCAGGTCCCACTCGCCCTTCGATTCCGCCGGCGTCTTGGCCTGGGCCAGGAACATGTCGTGCACCATCCGCCCGTCGGCGCGGATGGTGCCGTTCTGGGCGAAGAAGTCATTGATCCTGTTGGCCTTCATCCACTCGGAGACCTTCTCGGCATCGGTCGAGCCGACGGCCTTCACCGCGTTGAGATAATGCATGGTCGCCGAATAGGCGCCCGCCTGGACCATGGAGGGCTGGGCGTTCGTCCGCGCGAAATACTTCCTCGCGAACGCGCGGCTCGCCTCGTCCCGGTCCCAGTAGAAGCCGGTGGTGAACTTCAGGCCCTGCGCCACATCGAGCCCGAGCGCCTTCACATCGGTGATGAACACCAGCATGGCGGCGAGGCTCTGGCCGCCCTGGACGACGCCGAACTCGCTCGCCTGCTTCACCGAATTCACGAAGTCGCCCCCCGCATTGGCGAGACCGATCACCTGCGCACGCGACGACTGCGCCTGCAGCAGGTAGGAGGAAAAATCGGTCGAGGACAGGGGCGCGCGGACATTGCCGACCACCTTGCCGCCGTCCGCCACGACCACGCGGCTGGTGTCTGCTTCAAGCGCGTGCCCGAAGGCATAATCGGCGGTGATGAAGAACCATGACTTCCCGCCCTCCTTGACGATGGCCGAGCCGGTGCCGGTGGCCAGCGCGTAGGTGTCGTAGACGTAATGGATGCCGTAGGGCATGCATCCGGCATTGGTCAGCGCAGTGGTGGCTGAGCCGGCGCCGATGATCACCCGCTTCTTCTCCGCGCCGAGCCGGAACAGGGCGAGCGCGGACGCGCTGTCGGTGGACTCGATCACCATCTCCACGCCGTCGGAATCGAACCAGCGCCGGGCGACGCCGGAGGTCACGTCCACCTTGTTCTGGTAATCGGCCGAGAGCACCTCGATGGGGCGGCCGTTGACGCGCCCGCCGAAATCCTCGACCGCCATCTTGACCGCAGCCACCATGCCCGGCCCGCCGTGCCGCGAGTAGACGCCTGTCATGTCGACGATCGCGCCGATCTTCACCGGGTTCTCGGCGGTCGATTGAGCGAACGCGGCCGTGCACGCCCATAAGGCGCAGCCTAAGGCCGCCATCCAGCTCAACACTTGTCCTGCCTTGGTCTGCATCACGTCTCTCCCAATGGTCCGGGGCCGAAGTTGAAATTCCGGACGACCGCCCCGCGCAAGACGTGTGCCAGCACATTTTCTTTTAAAACCAACGCAGAGGCTGTCCACAACAGGTACACCCATGTCGTCGGTGAATACAAGTTGCCTCGGCTTTGCGCGTAGTCCGCCACACACCGCCGCGAGCACAACCGCGGCCCGCGACGGCTCGCGATGCACTCGACCGAATACCGTTGCATCTGGCGGGACAGCGTGGCCCCGGATTTGCTATGACCTTCCGCATGCGGCCCTGGCTCCAGCCTGCCGCGCCCCCCGCCAGAAGCCTCGGAGAACGACCATGACATCCAAGTACGAGCGCGGGCTGGCACGGCGCACCGCGGTTCTCGGACCCGACTATGTCGCGAGGGCTACCGCGCGAACCGACGCATTCAATGCCCCGATCCAGAAGCTGCTGGTAGAGAACATCTGGGAGGATATCTGGTCCCGAGAGGGGCTGGAGCCCAAGCTGCGCAGCATCGCGGTGATCTCCTTCCTGATCGCGCTCGACAAGCCGGAGGAGCTGGCCGCGCACCTGCCTGCCGCGCTCCGCAACGGCTGCACCGTCACGGAGCTGCGCGAGGTACTGATCCAGGGCATCGCCTACTGCGGCGCGCCGACCGCCCTTGCCGCCATCCGCGTGGCCAACGAGGTGCTCAGGGACGAGATCGCCGTTCTTGGCGCCCCGAAATAAACGCCGCCGATGGCCCTCCCAACTGCAAGCTGAGGGGGGACCGCATGCACGCGCAGGAGCGCCGAGGCGAAGTCAATCGCGCCGCGCCAGGCCGTTGACGACAGCATCAAAGATGCGGCAGCACCATTCCTCGTCTATGGTCCGGAAGCCAGTCATCAGCGCATAGAAATACGCGCCGTAAAGCGCATCGACGGCGATTTCCGGGCGCGTGCTGCTGCTGATCGCGTTCTGCTCCATCGCGCCCCGCATGAAGGCGATGGCGGCCTTCCTGCGCGGAAGGAAATACTGCTCCTGCAGCGCTTTCCTGACTTCGTCGTCGAAGCATGATTCTGCAATGAAGGCGCGCAGGACCTCGCCATCCTCGCTGCCAAGGATGCGCCCCAGCGCCAGGAACTGCTTCCGAAGCGCCTCGAGAGGCGGCATCTTCTTGTCGAAGGCCAGTTCCGTATTCACCGCATGAAAAAAGCAGTCGACGAACAAGGCCGACTTGCTGCTCCATTGCTTGTAGATCGTCGCCTTGCTCGCTTCGGCTGACGAGGCGATCTCATCGATCGTGATCGTTCTCAGATTCTTTTTTTCACGCAGCAGCTGAAACGAGATGCGCAGAACGCGCTCCCTGAGCTCGAGATCGACTGGCCGACCAGCGCCTTCCGTCCTTTTCCGCATGCTGCCCCCACGACGCAGAACTGCCGAACCGACTCTTGACAGATAATTTCTGAACTGTCAGTCTGCTATTTACGAGCTACAGAGCTTGCAGGCCAAAGCCGGGCACAACCTGCGTATTCGCGGTTGCCAGGCGATAAACAATCAATTTTCACGGGCCTTCGAAACGCAAGGAGCACCAATGGCAAATTCTATCGCACTGCCTACTCTTGATGTAAGCAGCAGGGTTGCTGCCATCACTGGAGGCGGACAGGGACTCGGGCGTGCATATGCGCAGGCACTCGCGGCTGCAGGCGCCGCGGTGGCAGTCCTCGACATCAATTCATCATCCGGCCAATCCGTCGCCGAAGAGATTGTGGCGCAGGGCGGTCGCGCGGTGGCGGTTCACTGCGACGTCGCGGATCCTGACAGCGTCGCGCGCGCATTTTCCGACGTCGAGAGCAAGCTCGGAGCGGCGGATATCCTTATCAATAACGCCGCGATCTTCTCCTCTCTCACCATGCGCCCGTTTGATGAGATCTCCACGGAAGAATGGCGCAAGGTGCTGGGCGTGAATATCGATGGCGTCTTCTACTGCTCGCGGGCCGCGGTGAAAGGTATGCGCGAAAAGGGATGGGGGCGCATCATCAATGTCTCGTCGTCTTCTGTCCCGCTCGGACTGAAGAACTATCTGCACTATGTCGGCGGAAAGGCTGCAGTCGAAGGCATGACCAGCTCCATGGCGCGCGAGCTGGGCCAGGCCGGCATCACCGTGAATTGCCTGGTGCCCGGTGCAACGGAAACCGAGGTGCCGCGCGCCACGCTGACGCCGGCCCTCAAGAACAAGCTGATTGAATCCCAGTGCATTCCCCGGATGCAGGTGCCGGATGATCTCATCGGCCCGCTGCTTTTCCTGCTGTCGTCCGCCTCTGACTTCGTCACTGGACAGTGCATCGCGGTGAACGGCGGCCTGACACATCGCTGACACCTCCTTTGGCCGCGCCCATTTGGCAGCGTCGGCCTTTCGGAACCTGCAAAGATCGGAGCATGGCGGTGAGCCAGGTTGAGAACGATTGCCATCACGTCAGACTGTTCATCGACGGCGCATGGAGAGACGGCGCGGGACGGGACCGGCTGGATATTGTCAATCCCGCGACGGAAGCGGTCATCGGCAGCGTGGCCAAGGCCGAGCAGGAGGATCTGGCGGCCGCCGTCCAGGCCGCGAGCGAAGGGCTGAAGGTATGGCGCGCCACCTCGGCATTCGACCGTTCCCAGATCCTGCTGAAGGCGGCCGCGCTGCTGCGTGAGCGCTCCGGCCATATCGGCCGGCTGCTGACGCTCGAGCAAGGCAAGCCCCTGGCGCAGGCGACGTTCGAGGCCACGCGGGCGGCAGGCGAGCTGGAATGGGCTGCAGCTGAGGGTCTGAGGGCCTACGGCCGCGTCATTCCCGCGCGCAACGGCTCGGCCCTGCAGGCTACTGTCCGCCAGCCGGTGGGCGTCGTTGCGCTGTTCTCGCCCTGGAACTTCCCCATCAACCAGCTCACGCGAAAGGTGGCGCCGGCGCTTGCCGCGGGGTGCGCGATCGTCGCGAAGGCGCCCGAGGAGACGCCCGCCGCGCCGGCGGAACTGGTTCGCGCCTTGAGCGATGCGGGCGTGCCCAAGGGCGTGGTGAACCTGGTGTTCGGGGTTCCGGCCGAGATCTCGCGCTTCCTGATCGACCACCCGGAAGTCCGGAAGATTTCGTTCACGGGCTCGGTCCCCGTCGGCAAGCTCCTCGCCGAGCAGGCAGGACGACAGATGAAGCGCATGACCATGGAGCTCGGCGGCCACGCGCCCGTCATCATCCATGCGGACGCCGATCTGGACTTCGCCGTCGAACGGTTCGCGCAGATGAAGCTCTTCAACGGCGGCCAGACCTGCGCGACGCCCAACCGCTTCATCGTGCATCAGGATGTCTACGACGCATTCGTCTCGCGCTTCAGCAGCCGCATCGCCCAGACAAGGATCGGCAACGGCCTTGATGAAACGTCGCAGCTTGGGCCGCTCGCCAACGCCCGTCGCCTCGCGGCCATGGAAACGTTCGTGGAGGACGCGCGCCAGCGACAGGGACGGATCGTGACCGGCGGGCACCGGGTTGGAAACGAGGGGTATTTCTTCGCTCCCACGGTCGTCACCGACCTTCCGGAAGACAGCCTGCTGCGGACCGTCGAGGCGTTCGGACCGATCGCCGTCGTGTCCAGCTTCAAGACGGAAGACGAGGCCATTCGGGAGGCCAATCGGCTGCCTTACGGCCTTGCGGCGTATGCGGTGACACGCTCGAGCGCGACCATCCAGAGACTTGTGGCCGAGGTGGAATGTGGCTCGCTCATCATCAATGAGAGTGTGATCGGATTGCCCGAGATGCCGTTCGGCGGCGTCAAGGACTCCGGATACGGCGCCGAGGGCGGCAGCGAGGGGCTGGATGCCTATCTCTCCCAAAAACTTGTCCATCTGATGTAGCGCGTGTCGGAGCGATGCAGATGACCAGCTTCAAGGACAAGAAGGTCTTGATTGTCGGGGGAAGCTCCGGCGTTGGCCTGGCCACGGCCCGCACCTTTCTGGCGCACGGCGCCAGCGTTGTGATCGCCGCATCCACCGCGGATAAACTTGCCGATGCGATGAGACAGCTCGGCTCTGGCGTCGAGGGCATTGTCCTCGACGTGACCCGCGACGCCGATGTCGAGCAGCTCGATCGCGAGACGCTCATCTTCGACCACGTCGTCGTTTCCATCGGCGGAAGCCCCGTTGGATCCCTCAGGGCAACCGCGGTCGACGATGCCCGGCGCGCCATGGAGACCAAGTTCTGGGGCAGCTACCGCATCGCGCGCGCGGCCCGGATCAACACGGCGGGGTCGCTGACCCTCGTATCCGGCTATCTCGCCGTACGCCCGAGCCCCACGTCCGCCGTCCAATCCGCCGTCAACGGCGCCCTGGAAGCCATGGGACGGGCGCTGGCGCTCGAGTTCGCGCCGATCCGCGTCAACTGCGTGTCGCCGGGCCTTCTTGACACCCCCTACTGGGCCAACATCGGGGAGGACCGACGACAGCAGATGTTCACGCACGCGGCCGGCCGGCTTCCCGTGGGCCGGATCGGCACCCCGGAGGACGTCGCCGATGCGATCCTGTTCGTGGCCGGTGCCGCCTACATGACCGGCGCGGCGCTCTACCTGGATGGCGGCGGCCGCGTGGCCTAGCCGGCGATCGCCTGTCCGGATGGCGGGATCGAACACATCCGCGCCTCGCGGGGCGGCCGACCTGCAATTCTGAAGAATTCGAATGCGGCAACCGAAGAATTTGCCCGCGAAAGATAAAATCTGGGAGGACGCTTTCAATGAACAAGATAACAAGGCGCTCTGTGCTGGGCGCGGCACTTGCCGCACCCGCTGTTCTGTCGTCCCGCTGCGCGCTGGGACAGGAGGCGAAGACGCCGATCAAGGTGGCGCTCATCGCGCCCCTGTCGGGTCCGTGGGCGCGGTCCGGTGAGCTCATGCGGCTCGGCGCGCAGCAGGCGGTCAACGACGTCAACGCCGCTGGCGGCGTCGCCTCGAAGGGCGGGCGCCCGCTGCAGCTCGTCGTGTATGACGCCGGCGATTCCATCGAGCGCGCCAAGAATGCCGCGCAGCGCCTGATCGCGCAGGAGCCGGAGGTGGTGGCTGGCGTCGGCGCCTGGCTGTCGTCCTTCACGCTCGCGGTGACCGAGGTGACGGAACGCGCCGGGCTGCCGTGGCTCACCCTCTCCTGGCTCGATTCCCTGACCGAGCGCGGCTACAAGAATGTGTTCGCGACCTCCGCGACATTGACCGAGCTCGCCAAGCAATCGCTCCCGGCGCTTGTCGCCGGCGCACGCGCGCAGAAGGTGGAGATTTCCCGCATCGCGCTCGTGAACGACGGCACCACGCCCGCGCGCAGCTACATGGAACTCCTCAAGACGCAGGTCGTCCCCGGCCTGAACGTGGAGGTGGTCGTGGACCAGGCGTTCACGACGCCTTTGTCGGATGCAACCCCGCTCATCCAGCGCCTGCGTACAGCGCGGCCCAATCTTCTTGTGCTGTACTCAACGACGACGTCCGATCTGAAGTCGATCATCGACAAGTGGGGCGAATTCGGACTGAACCAGAAGTTCCCGATCTTCGTGCCCACGCAGACGGTCTGCAGCCCGGACCTGCTGAAGTCAGTCGACGCCTCCCTGGTCGATGGCCTGCTCGGCCTCACATCCAACTGGCCCACCGCTGCCATGGCGAAGACGGTCGCCGAGCTGCGCAAGGCGGGCGGCGAGCCCTGGATCACCGCCGACACCCTGTCCCCCTACGGGGAGGTGATGCTGATCCGCGACGCCATCGAGCGGGCGCCTTCCGTCGACAAGGAAGACATTTCCCGCGCCCTGGCGGCGACGCCGTCCGACAGCCCGGCCGCCCGGTTCTTCGCCGGCGAGAATTTTGGCTTCGACGCCAAGGGACGGCGCAGGAATGGCCCGGCCATTCTCGTCCAGTGGCGGAAGGGCATCCCCGTCTCGGTCTACCCGGGCGGCAGCGCGCAATCTCAGCTCGTCTGGCCGAAACCGAGCTGAGCGAGAGCGGTGTGCCGGCCGGGGCTTGGCCGGCACACCGCCGACGGCCCGTCACACACCAAGTCGCTTGTATCGCGAGGGAACCCCCTTCGCGGACCTGGCCGGGGCCGCGCGCCTTGCGCCGGCGTGCGCGGGGATGCGAGGTGAAATGGACTATTCGTCTTTGGAAACCGTGCTGCAGACCATAGCGACCGGCATCATCGTCGGAACGAACTACGGCCTGATGTGCCTTGGCCTGGGCATGATCTTCGGCGTCATGCGCGTGATCAACTTTGCCCAGGGTGAATTTCTCACGATGGGCATGTATTTCTGCCTCGTCGTGGTCACAGCGCTGGCCAGCCGGCAACCGGCAGGATACGCGTGGATCATTGCGACGGCTGCCCTTGCCGTTCCGGTCTTCTATCTTGTGGGCGTGGCGATCGACCGGCTGGCGCTCGCCCGCGTCACCGGCGCAAACGTGCTGAACGCGGAGGACGGGGGCCATTCGCCCCAGCTGATCCTCACGCTCGGCTTGTCCCTGATGCTTCAGAGCGCGGGACTGATGCTGTTCGGCTCGACCCCGAACTCGGTGCGCACGGCGCAGTCCACGTCGGCCCTGCAGCTCGGGCCGCTGTGGGGCGATGAAATCTACCTGTTCCTCAACCAGGCGCGCCTGTTCTCGGCCATCATCGCGGTGATGGTCGCGCTCGCGCTGGCGGTCTTCATCCGCCGGACGCGATGGGGCCGGGAACTGCGGGCGGCCGCCGCGAACCCCGTGGCGGCGACGTACCTCGGCATCGACGTGGCCCGCCAGTACATGCGCGCCTTCGGCATCGGCGTCGCGCTCACCGCCGTGGCCGGCGTCCTGATGGCGACTTACCAGCCGTTCCAACCGTACACGGGGCAGGACTTCACGGTCATCATGTACGCCGGCGTCGTCCTCGGCGGCATGGGAAGCATCGGCGGCGCCTTCTGGGGCGGGCTGATCCTCGGCTGGCTGCAGCAGATGTCGACGCTGTTCATTCCTCTGCAGCTGCAGACGACGTCGATCTTCGTCGCCTTCATCCTGATCCTCATTCTCCGGCCGCAGGGCCTGTTCGGCAAGGTGACGGAGCGCGCCTAGATGATCTTCAATTCCTCGCTCTCCCGCCCGATCGGCATCGCGCTGGCCTTCATCATCGCCTGCGCCCTCGTCATCGCGGCCACCACCAACAGCTATGCCCAGCTGATCGCGACCCTCGTCGCCATCTGGGCCGTGCTCGGGATTTCCTGGAACATACTCGGCGGCTTCGCCGGCCTGGTGAGCTTCGGCCATGCAGCCTTCTTCGGCCTCGGCGCCTATACTGTCGGCATTCTTGCGGAGCACTGGGGCATCAGCCCGTGGATCGGGCTGGCGATGAGCGCTCTCGTGGGCGCAATGGCCGGTGTCGTCATCGGCGCCATCACCCTGCGCCTGAAGGGAACCTACTTCACCCTCGCCATGCTCGCCTATCCGCTCGCGCTGCTCTACCTGTTCGAGTGGGCTGGCTTCAGCGAGCTCGTCATTCCGATGGATCGGGACAGCCCCTGGCGGAGCCTGCAGTTCGCGGACGGGCGGGTGCCGGCCCTGATCTGCCTGGCGCTGCTCGCCACGTGCCTGGTCGTCGCCATCGTGGTCGAACGGTCCCGCTTCGGGCTGGCGCTTGTCGCCATTCGCCAGAACGAACTGGCTGCGAGCGCCGCCGGCCTGCCGGTGCTCCGCTGGAAGATGCGCGCGGTCGCGCTTTCGGGCTCCATGGCCGGCCTTGCGGGAGGGCTTTACGCGGCCGTCCTGCTGGTGCTCACGCCCCATTCGGTGTTCGGGGTCCATGTGTCGTCCCAGGCGCTCATCGTCACCATGTTCGGCGGCCTCGCCTCGGTGTGGGGCCCGGTGATCGGCTCCATCCTGCTGATACCGGCGACGGAATTCCTCTATGCCCATTTCGGCGCCGCCATTCCCGGCATCCAGGGGCTCATCCTCGGCAGCGCCATCGTCTGCGTCATCCTGCTCATGCCCAACGGCGTCTATTGGGCGATCGCCGATCGCCTGCCCCGGCGCGCCGCCGGCCGCCTTCCCATCGAGGCGCCCCGCCCCGCGGCGGCAGCCCCTGCGACGCCGGAGACACGCGCACCCGGCAGCCCTGCGACGGGCGGAGAACCGATGCTGGAAATCGAGGGCATCAGCATCGCCTTCGGAGGCATCCGCGCCCTGAGCGACGTATCCCTCGGCATCCGTGCCGGCGAGATCGTCGGCGTCATCGGCCCCAACGGGGCCGGCAAGACCACGCTCTTCAACGCCGTGAGCGGCTTCGTGCGGCCGACGGCCGGCCGGATCCGGCTGAACGGCCGCGCGCTCTGCGGCCTGAAGGTCCACGAGATCTGCCATGCGGGGCTCGGGCGCACCTTCCAGACCGTGCGCGCCTTTCCCCGCCTGAGCCTCCTCGAGAACGTCGTCGTCGGGTCGTTCCTGCGTGAAGCCAACAACGCGAATGCCATCGCCGCCGCCCAGGACGCGCTCCGCCTCGTGGGCCTCTCCGGCCGCTGCGAGGTCCGGGCCAGCGAGCTCACCAATTGCGAACTCAGGCTCATGGAACTCGCGCGTGCGGTGTCAGGCCGTCCGCGTCTGATCCTCATGGACGAGAGCTTCGCCGGTCTGTCGAGCGCAGACATCGACCAGATGATCCCGGTCATCCGCAAGCTACGCGACGAGGGAACGACCATCGTCATCATCGAGCACACCATGCACGCGATGATGAAGCTGGTGGACCGTCTCGTCGTGCTCGATCGCGGCGCGATCATCGCCGATGGGGCGCCGACACAGGTCATCGCCAATGCGACGGTCATCGAGGCCTACCTCGGACGCAAATGGGTGCAGCATGCTGAAGCTTGAGTCCGTCTCGGCCTACTTCGGCCAGATCGCAGCCATCAATGCGGTGTCGATCGAGGTGAACGAGGGCGAGTTCGTCTCGATCGTGGGCCCCAACGGCGCGGGCAAGACGACGCTCTTCCGCACGATTTCGGGCGTCGTGCGCAGCCGCTCCGGCCGCATCACCTTCGAGGGCACCGAACTGAACGGCGTGAAGCCCCCGGACCGGGCCCATCTCGGGATCGCGCATGTCCCGGAAGGGCGGCAGATCTTCGGCGACCTCACGGTGGAGGAGAACCTTCAGGTGGCCTCCTGCGCCCTGCGGGACCGCGGTCGCCTGAAGGACAATCTCGATCGCATCTACAGCCTGTTTCCCATCCTCGCCGAGCGCGGGCGCCAGCACGCGGGGATGCTCTCCGGCGGCCAGCAGCAGATGCTCGCCATCGGCCGCGCGCTCATCTCCTCGCCACGCCTGCTCATGCTCGACGAGCCGTCCATGGGCGTGTCCCCCGCCCTCGTGGAGCAGATCTTCGAGGTGCTCATCGCGCTGAACCGCAATGACGGCCTGACGGTCATGATCGTGGAGCAGCGCGCCATCGAGGCGATCGAGGCCTGCCACCGGGGGTACGTGCTCGCCAGCGGCCGCATCGTGCTCGCAGGAACCCGCGACGAACTGCTGAACAACGAAGACATCCGGGAAGCCTATCTCGGCGCCTGATCTGGTGAACCCCGAACGAAGTCAGGATCAGACCATGACTGTCTCAGACGGAACGGCCCTCGTCACCGGCGCAGCCAGCGGCATCGGAAAGGCCGTTGCGCTTCGTCTCGCGCAGGAGGGCCGGCATGTTCTTCTCGTCGACCGAGATGCCGACGGCCTGCACCGCCTGTCGGAGTCAATCGCGGCGGAAGCAACCCCGTTCGTGGTCGACCTGGCCGACGACGCCTCGGTCGATCGGTTCCTGGAACGGATCTCCGGCGACGGCATCGCGCCGGAGATCCTGGTGAACTGCGCCGGCCACGACCGCGGCGGACGCAAGCCGCTGCACAAGGGGCTGGCCGACGACTGGCGCGATGTCGTGCAGGTGAACCTCATCGGCCTCATGCGCCTCACCCGCGGGATTGTCGGCGGAATGGTGGAGCGCGGCCGCGGTCACATCGTCAACCTCGGCTCGGTCGCCGGCATCCGCATCGTGGCCGACATGGCAGCCTATTCCGCGAGCAAGGCCGGTGTGCACATGCTCTCGGACATCCTGCGGGCCGAGCTTGCCGAGACCCCGATCCGGGTGACGGAAATCCTCCCGGGATTGACGCGCACCGGGATCATCCTCGACCGCTATCGCGGCGATCCGGAGCTCGAGCGCAAGTATTACGATGAATTTCAGATGGCGCTCGAGGCTGGCGACGTCGCCGAATGCGTGATGTTCGCCGTACAGCAGCCGGCTCACGTCCAGGTCGCTCAGCTCGTCGTTCTGCCGACGAACCGCTGGTAGGAGCCGCGCATGATCAGGAAGCCCATCATGGCCGCGATGTGCCTCGCCGCATTTCCACCGGCTCGGTCGCACGCGGCCGAGACCGCTTCCAGCAGCCGGCCCCGGACCCCGGCGGCCCGCCTGCGCACGAAACGGTTGTCGAGGGCTGTGCGCGATGGAAACACCCTTTCGGTCTGGATACCCGATCACCATCGCGTCCATGGGAACACCCGTCTGAGCTGATGCGGCGCCGGACAAGAGCAGCCCGGAACCGCCTGCGACAGCGCCAGAGAGAGCCACCATTCAGGTGGGGAGAAACGGACGCCTCGCCTCGTTCGGCAGCTCAGAAGGCGTTCATGACGCCGCAGAAATGCCGATGGTGGAAACTTTCCATCGAACGAGGCAGGGTTTGCAGGATCTACCCTGCCGACCCCCGGTGGCTCCTTGGGGGCACGAAATGCTCAGCTCATGCCGAGATCGACATTCTTCAGGGGAAGGTTCCGCACGCGCTTGCCGGTGGCGGCGAAGACCGCGTTGAGCACCGCCGGGGCGGCCACCGCGATGGTGGGTTCGCCGACGCCGCCCCAGAAGCCGCCTGAGGGCACGGCGATCACCTCCACCTCGGGCATCTCGTCGAGGCGCATCACGTTGTAGGTGTCGAAGTTGGACTGCTCGATGCGGCCGTCCTTCACCGTGCACTCGCCATAAAGCATGGCGGAGAGGCCATAGACGAAGGAGCCGGAAACCTGCGCCTCCACCTGCTGCGGGTTCACCACATGGCCGGGATCGGTGGCGGCGACGATACGGTGGATCTTCAGCTGGCCCTTGACCACCGACACCTCCGCCGCAGCCGCCACATAGCTGCCGAAGCCCATCACCTGCGCGAGCCCCCGGGCGCGGCCTTCGGGCGGCCTGGTGGTCTCCCAGCCGATGCCCTTCGCGGCCGCCTCCAGCACGGCGAGGTGCCTGGGATGATTGGCCATCAGCCGGCGCCGGAAGGCCAGCGGGTCCTGGCCCGCCGCATGGGCCATCTCGTCGATGAAGCATTCGAGATAGACGGCGTTCTGATTGAGGTTCACGCCCCGCCAGGCCCCCGGCCGGATGTGCGGGTTGCGCATGGCGTGGTCGATCAGAAGATTGGGGAAGGTGTAGCCGATCGCCATCTCGGCGCCGCCGGGCATCAGGCCCTGGAAGGTGATGGGGTCGCCGTTGTCGGTCATGATGGCCGGGCGCATATAGGCCATGATGGACTGCCCCGAGATGCGCATGTGGAAGGCCTCCACATCGCCTTTCGCATCCAGGCTGGCGCGCATGCGGCACTGGGTGACCGGGTGGAAGCGGCCCTGGGCCATGTCCTCCTCGCGGGTCCACATCATCTTCACCGGCGTGCCGGGCACCTGCTTCGCGATCAGCGTCGCCATGCGCACATAATCGGCGAAGAGGCGGCGGCCGAAGCTGCCGCCGATGCGCATGACATGCACCTCGCACGCCTCGACCGGCAGGCCGGCGGCGGTCGCCATGGTCTCCAGCGCGAGGTCGGGCACCTGGGTCGGCCCCCACATCTCGCAGCGCTCCGACGTCCAGCGGACGGTGGCGCAGAGCACCTCCATGGGGGCGTGGTTCTGGTAGGGAAAGCTGTAGTCCGCCTCGATCACGCGGGAGGCGCCGGCGAGCACCGCCTTGGCATCTCCAGCGGTGTTGCCGACGAAGCGGGTATCGGCGCTCAGGCCCTCGTGCAGCAGGGCGGCAATGGTCTCGCTGGAGACCTTGGCGCCGGCGCCCTCGTCCCATTGGATGGGGAGGGCGTCGAGGGCGGTCTTGGCGCGCCAGAAGGTGTCGGCGACCACCGCCACCGTCTCGTCATCCACCCTGAGGACGTGCTTCACCCCGCGCATGCCGGAGATGGCGGCGGCATCGAAGCTCTTCAGCCTGCCGCCATGCACCGGGCAGGCTCTGGGCACCGCCACCAGCATGCCGGGCATGGAGAAGTCCACGCCATAGACCAGCGAGCCGTTCAGCTTGTCCATCGTGTCGATGCGCTTCAGTGGCTGGCCGGCAATGGTCCAGGTCTTCGGATCCTTCAGCGTGACGATGGCGGGGGGCGTGATCCCGTGCGCCGCCGCGGCCACCGCGCCATAAGTGGTGGAGCGGTTGCTGGCGGGATGGGTGATCACGCCCCTGGAGACGCGGCATTCGCCGGCCGGCACACCCCAGCCGCGCGCCGCCGCTTCCACCAGCATGGCGCGCGCGGTGGCGCCTCCGGTGCGGACATATTCTTGAGAGCCGCGGATGGCGCGCGAGCCGCCGGTGGACAGGTCCTTCCAGACCCGGTCGCGGCTGCGGTTGGCCATGGGCTTCACCAGCTCGAAGCGGACCTTGTCCCAGTCGCAGTCCAGCTCCTCGGCCACCAGCTGGGCGAGGCCCGTGAGAGAGCCCTGGCCCATCTCGATGCGGGCGATGCGGATGATGACGGTGTCGTCGGGCTGGATCACCACCCAGGCATTGACCTCCGGCGCCGCGGCCTGCTGCGCCATCGCGCTTCCAGGCAGCGGAAAGGAGAAGCCGAAGGAGAAGGCGCCCGCAGCCGCCGCCGAGCCGGCCAGGAAGCCGCGCCGCGAGAGCGTGGCGCGGGAGGGGGAAGAAGCAGGGGTCGAAGCATTGGCCTTCATGGGCTAGCCCTCCTCAGCCACGGTTCGTCGCCATCCGCGCGGCGGCGAGCTTCACGCCCGCCAGCACGCGCAGATAGGTGCCACACCGGCAGATATTGGTGATTTCGGAGCGGATCTCGTCGTCGCTGGGCGTGGCGTTCTGCGCCAGCAGCGAGGAGACGGCCATGATCATGCCCACCTGGCAGTAGCCGCATTGGGCAACATCGAGCTCGGCCCAGGCCTGCTGCACCGGATGGGGCTCCTTCTCGCCAAGCCCCTCGATGGTGACGATCTTCTGGTCTTCGGTGAGAGCGCTCACCGGCAGGGCACAGGAGCGTGTGGCGACGCCGTCGAGGTGCACCGTGCAGGCGCCGCATTGGGCGACGCCGCAGCCATATTTGGTGCCGGTGAGGCCCGCATGCTCGCGGATGACCCAGAGCAGCGGGGTGTCGTCCTCGACGTCGAACTCGACGGTCCTGCCGTTGATGTTGAGCTTCGCCATCACAGGCTCCTTGGCTAGAGGTGGAGGCGGCTCGCTAAGAGGCCGCCGGCAGTCCCGTCAGGTCGGCGCGACGATGCTGGCGCGGTCCGCGGCACAGGGCACCGCAATGGTCATGCTCGTGCCCGGATCCATCACGCGGGGATTGGCGGGACAGGCTTCGAGACGGGCTTCGTCCCGGGCGACGGATCACGCACGCCCTGTGAACGGCCGGCGCCCTTGAGGCTGCCGGCCTTGCGGCGCCTGACGCCGGCGAGAGACCGGCCGATCCGGCTCAGGCCGCCCTCGATCGTGTGGGAGGAACAAACGACCCGCTCCCACATTGGGGTGACGAGCTGGTCTTACGCTACAGCAGGTGAGCCCGAGCGATTAGGCGGCCTCGCCCGCATGAGGCTATCTGCGGCATTCATGAATGGCGGGCCGTCACTGTCTGTGGCGCAGCGCCTCCACCAGAACCGCGAACGCGGCGGACGGCTGGCGACGGCTCGGATAGTAGAGGTGATAGCCTGGGAACGGCGGGCACCAATCTTCCAGCACGCGCACCAGGCGGCCGTCCTCAAGATGCGCTGCGGCCTGGTCCTCCATGACGAAGCCCAGGCCGAATCCGGCGGCGGCGGCGCGAACGATGGCGGGGACGCTGTTGAAGGTCAGCTGCCCTTCGACCCGCACCCGGATCTCGCGTCCGTCCTTCTCCAGCTCCCAGGCATAGAGGCCGCCCGAGGTGACCATGCGCAGGTTGATGCATCGATGCCCGGCGAGGTCATGGGGCGTCCGGGGCGGCGGATGCCGTTCGAAATAGGTCGGTGCGCCGACCACGATCATGCGCAGATCCGGACCGATGCGCACCGCCACCATGTCCTTGGCCAAGGCCTCGCCGAGCCGCACCCCGGCGTCGAAGCGCTCGGTGACGATGTCCGTGAAGCTGGAATCAATGCTGAGCTCCACGTGGATGTCGGGATAGTCGGGCAGCAGCCGCTCCAGCGCCGGCCACAGCACGGTGTCGGCCGCATGCTGGGAGGCGGTGATACGGATGGTCCCGGCCGGCTTCTCGCGCAGCTCGCTCAGGGAGGCGATCTCGGCGCCGATGCTGTCCAGCGCCGGCTTCAGCGTGCGCAGCAGGCGCTCGCCCGCCTCCGTGGGCGCCACGCTCCGGGTGGTGCGGGTCAAAAGCCGCACGCCGAGCTGCGCCTCCAGCCGACGCACCGTGTGGCTCAGGGACGACTGCGAGGTGCCGAGCCGGGCGGCGGCGCGGGTGAAGCTGCTCTCCTCGGCCACGATGAGGAAAGCGTTGAGATCGACCAGATCCTCGCGCCGCATTCATGAACTCCAAACATAGCTCCATGCAGTTTATGGCGGCTAATCCCTCGAATGGCTCACGACTAGGTTATCGGCGAGCCGCACGGTGCCGGCGGCTCGAACAAGGATGAGCCTATGAAGACCTTCGGATACGCCGCGGGCGCTGCGGATGCGCCACTTGTGCCGTTCGATTTCGAGCGCCGCGACCTGCGCCCCAACGATGTCGCCATGGAGGTTCTCTATTGCGGCGTGTGCCACTCCGACCTCCACCAGTCCCGCAACGACTGGGGCTGGAGCCGGTATCCGCTGGTGCCGGGCCACGAGATCGTCGGCCGCGTCATCGCGGTGGGCGGCGAGGTGACGCGCTACAAGGCCGGCGACCACGTGGCGGTCGGCTGCATGGTGGACAGCTGCCAGGAGTGCGACCAGTGCCGCAATGGCCTGGAGCAGCTCTGCCGCAAGGGCAATGTCCAGACCTATTCCGACACCGACCGCTTTTCCTGCGAGCCTTTGGCGCCGACCTACGGCGGTTATTCCAAGCACCTCGTGGTGCGCGAGGAATTCGCGCTCAGGGTGCCCGACGGGCTGGATATCTCCAAGGCGGCGCCGCTGCTGTGCGCCGGCATCACCACCTATTCGCCGCTGCGCACCTGGAACGTGGGACCGGGCAGCCGGGTGGGCGTGGTCGGTCTCGGCGGGCTCGGCCACATGGCGGTGAAGCTGGCCACCGCCATGGGCGCCGACGTGACCGTGCTGAGCCGCACCAGGGCCAAGGAGGCCAACGCCCTCGCCCTCGGCGCCGACCGGCTGCTGGTGTCATCCGATGCCGAGGCCATGAAGACGGCGGCCAGCAGCTTCGACCTCATCATCGACACCGTGCCGGTAAAGCACGACATCAACCCCTACGTGCCGCTGCTCGACGTGGATGGCACCCTGGTGCTGGTGGGGCAGGTCGGCCCACTCAGCGAGCCGTCGACGGTGCCGCTCCTGCTGGGGCGGCGGCGCATCGCCGGCTCGCCCATCGGCGGCATCGCCGAGACGCAGGAGATGCTGAACTTCTGCGCGAAGGCCGGCGTGCTGCCCGACGTGGAGATGATCCGCATCGACCAGATCAACGACGCCTTCGCTCGGCTGGAACGCGCCGACGTGCGCTATCGCTTCGTCATCGACATGGCCTCATTGGCGGCTCCGCAGGCCGCCTGAAGCCCCACGCTCTCGCCGCCCCTCGTTCCGGTTGTCGCGCCATGAAGCCTTACGTCATCTGCCACATGATCTCGTCTCTCGACGGCCGGCTCCATCCCAGCCGCTGGACCGTGAGCCCGGACGGCACCCGCACCCAGTGGTCCGCCGCCTACCAGCAGGTACACGAGGCGCTCGAAGGCGATGCCTGGATCGTCGGCCGCGTGACCATGGCGGAGATGACGAACGCGGCCCCCCATCCACCTGCGGCGCAGGTCGCGGTCGAGCGCCCCTGCCATGTGGCGATCGACCTGGCGACACCCACGCCCGGCAGCTTCGCCGTCGCGCTCGATCCCTCCGGGCGGCTCCACTTCGCCGGCGGCGAGATGGACGGCGACCACGTGGTGGTCCTGCTGGGGCGGGACGTGGCCGACAGCCACCTCGCCGAGCTGGCGGCGGACGGCGTCTCCTACCTCGTGGCGGAGACCGACGGGATGGATCTCGCCGCCCTGCTGGACGCGCTCGGCTGCAGCTTCGGCATCCACCGGCTGCTGCTGGAAGGCGGCGCCACCATCAACGGCGCCTTCTTCGCCGCCGGGCTCGTGGACGAATTCAGCCTCCTTGTCGCCCCCGCCCTCGACTGGCGGGCGGACAGCCCCGCGATCGTGCTGGACGGCGCCAAGGGCCTCGCCGGCAAGGCTGAGCTCTCCCTCACCTCCTGCACGGCTCTGGAGCACGGCCTCGTGCACCTGCGCTATGCGGTGCGCGCCGGGTCGCCGAGCCGATAGGGGACGCACGAGACTCTCCCGGCGATGCAGCTGTCATCGTCGGTGCCGGCGCCGCACGGCGGCTCGTGGGACCGGGGCTTCGCGCGAAAGCCATATCCTGGGTGATCCCCACGATCCGATGACCGGCCCCCGTTCCATCCACCCGTTCGAACCGCCCGCGATCGAGTGCATCGGGGGCGGTGACGGCGCGCGGGCGGTGACCCGCGATGCCGGGGCCGCTTGCGCGCGAGACGTCCGCGCGAGACGTCGACCAGATCTGAGGGCTGCTCGGCGCGGCGGCGGGCGCCCATCTGAGGCCGCTCATTGCCTCCAACTGGGTAGAAACGCCAAGCATCGCCGGCGCCTGCAGCCGTTCCTGCCGGGACAGGGATCGACGCGCAGCGCGCTGGCACGCCCCCTCGACAACCATCTGCTCTTCGCAGGCGCGGCGACCGGCGCATCCGGCTTTTCCAGCACGCACGGGGTTTTCGAAAGGGGCATGCGGGCCGCCGAGGAGGCGATCCGCGCGCTGGCGCTGGCGCTGAGCGATATCCAGCACCGCAAGCAGGTCGCTCGACCACGGCAGGAGGCTGGCCCCCTTCCCTCTATGGCGTCAGTCGCGCGTTTTGCTCCCCGACGCCGGGCCGGCGCGATAGACCTCCTCCGGAACCTGCTCCATCCAGGTGACCACGGTTCCGTCGAGCGCTTCGGCGACGGCGAGATGCGTCATCGCCGCATCGGCGGCGGCGCCGTGCCAGTGGCGCACGTTCGGCCCGATCCAGACCACGTCGCCAGGCAGCACCTCCTCGATGGGGCCGCCGACCTTCTGGACCCAGCCGCGGCCGGAGACGATGTAGAGGGTCTGGCCGAGGGGATGGGTGTGCCAGACGGTCCGCGCCCCGGCCGAAAATGCGACCAGCGCGCCACCGATCCGGGCCGGTGCATCCCCCTGATAGCGCCCGAAGACCCGGACCTCACCGGTGAAGTTGGCCGGCGGCGCGGCCGCTCCCGGGTCCGTTGCGGAGCGGACGATGCGCAGGTCCGCATCGGTCGACGGTTTCGCCGTGTCCCGGCTGGCGAAGACGCGTTGCAGGACCGGAACCGCTGACATCGCCCGTGGCCAGCCGGCATAGAAGGCGAGATGCGCCGGCACCTCCGCCGCCTCATCCCGGGTCAGGCCATTGTCCATGGCGCGATTGGCATGGAAGGGAAGCTGCTCGGGCTGGCCGATGGCGATCAGCGCCGCCAGGGTCACGAGGCTGCGGTCGCGCGGCGCGAGGTCCGGCCGCTGCCACAGGTCGCCGAACAGGACGCGATTGGTCAAATCGGCCAGGGCGGGCGCCGTCGGGGCGACGGCGGCCTCGACAGTGGCGGCACGGGCCGCTTCCGCCGCCGCCTCCAGAGCGATGCGTGCCGCATCGCTCTGCGCCACAGTGCCGATGCCGCGTTCGTCGAACACCGTCTTGGTCTCCATAACGGCGGAGATGGCATTCGGCCAGCCGGAATAGAAGGCAAGCTGGGTGATCAGCTCGCCGATCTCGCCCGGCGTCACGCCGTTGTCGAGGGCGCGGCGGACGTGCCCGGAGATCTGCGCCGTCTTGCCGGTGGAGATGAGGGCGGCGAGGGTGACGAGGCTGCGGTCGCGCGGCGCGAGCGCCGGGCGGCGCCAGACCTCGCCGAACAGCACGTCGTCGGTGAAATGGCCGAGGCCGGGCGCCACCTCGTAGACGGCAGGCGGGGCCACCCGCGGACGCCGGGTGTCCTGCGCCTCGGCCCCGGTGGCGGAAAGGGCGGCGACGGCTATGCCGGTGGCGATCGTCTTCATGCTCATGCGTCCCTCAAGAGTGGTTTCGGGAGAGGCGGATGTTGGTTCGCTCGAAGAAAGCACGTTGAAACAAGGACATAGAGCGCCTCGCCGAGGCCGTGAAACGGTGAGGCGCTCTAGGAGGCTGCGCGGCCCGCGGGCAGGAGCCGCACGCACAGCAGGCTGCCAATGCCGGTGAGCGCGATCACCCACGCCATGGGCCAAGGCGTACCATCGGCGAAGGCTCCGACCAGAGCGGAGCCGAGGATGCCGCTGCCGTAATGGATGGCGCCGATCAGCGCCGAGACCGCGCCCGCCCGCGTGGGGAAATCCGCAAGCGCGCCGGCGATGGAATTGGCGACGATGAAGCCGGTGGCGGAGACGAAGACGAACAAGGGGACAACGAGCCCCCACAGCCCACCCCAGCCGAACCATGCGCAAGCGGCGAGCGGCACCCCGGCGATCGCCGCCACCATCGTCCCGGCGGCCAGCAGCCGATTGCTGCCGAAGCGCGCCACGAGCCGGGCATTGGCGAGGTTGGTGGCCATGATACCGACAATGCCGAGGGCGAACAGCAGCCCGTAGAGCTCGGCCGGCACGTGATGATAGCTGATGTACGCGAAGGGCGTGCCGGCGATATAGGCGAACATGCCGGCGTAGAAGAAGCCCCCGGCCCCCGCATAGGCGAGGAGCCGGCGGTCGCGCAGCAGCAGGCCATAGCGGCCAAGGGCGCCGCTGAGGGGCTCAGGCTGGCGCCGCTCGGCCGGCAGGGTCTCGGGCAGGAGAAGCACCGCCACGAGCGTGGCAAGTCCGACGCCGACCAGCGTCCAGAAGATGGCGTGCCAGCCGGCGAACGCGAGGATCTGGCCGCCGACGACAGGGCCGGCGAGCGGCGCGATGGCCATCACCGTCATCAGCGTCGACATCATCTGCGCCGCGCGATAGCCGGAATAGAGGTCGCGCACCATGGCACGCCCCAGCACCACGCCGGCGCTGGCGCCGACCGCCTGCACCATGCGCCAGCCGATCATGGTCCAGGCGTCGAAGGACAGCGCGCAGCCGGCCGACCCGATGATGAACAGCACCATCCCGAGCGCCACCGGCAGGCGCCGGCCGTGGCGGTCGCTGATGGGCCCCCACAGGAGCTGGCCCAGGCTGAAGCCGACCAGATAGCCGGAGACCGTCAGCTCGATCAGGCCGGCATCGGCGTTGAGCGCGCGGCTCATGGCCGGCATGGCGGGCAGGTAGAGATCGGTGGAGATGGAGGCGAACCCCATGAGGGCGCTGAGCGTCCCGAGCACGCGCCAGCGGGCGCCTTGCGTCTCGCCCCGCGCCGTCGCACTGTGGCCCCGCTTGAACGACGATGTCCCAGGCGTAGCGGCGTGTGCTGGAGCACGGGGAACGTCGTCCGGAGGGTTCGAACCGTCCGTCACCGCGGCGATCATCCCCGCATCAACGTCGCGCTCCGCCTCCGGGCCTGCATCGAACATGGCCGTCACAGTTCCTGCGCCGTGGGGCGGAACAGGATCTCGTTCACGTCCACGTCGTCCGGCTGGTCGATGGCGAAGGCGACCATGCGGGCGAAGCTCTCGGCCGGAATGGCATAGGCCGCGTAGAAGTCCGCGATGCCCTTGGCGACATCCGCCTCGGTGACGCTCTGCGGCAGCTCGGACTTAACCGCGCCGGGCGAGATGATGGTGGTGCGGATGTTGTAGGGCTTCACCTCCTGGCGCAGCCCCTCAGAGAGCATGCGGACCGCGGCCTTGGTGGCGGCATAGACCGCGCTGCCCGGGCGCACCTTGTGGCCGGCCACCGAGGACACGTTGATGATGTGCCCGCTCTTCTGCGCGGTCATGTGCGGCAGGGCCGCGGCGATGCCGTAGAGCACGCCCTTCAGGTTGACGTCGATCATCCGGTCCCAGTCGGCGATCTTGCCGCGCTCCAGCGGCGAGTGGGGCATGAGGCCGGCGTTGTTGAGGATGACATCCAGCCGTCCGTGCAGAGCCACGGCGGTGTCGACGAGATGCTTGACCTGGGCGGCGTCGGTGACGTCCGTCGCCACCACGGCCGCGGCCGGCATGCCGAGTTCGCCCGCGAGGGCCTGGAGCCGGTCAAGCCGGCGCGCGCCGAGGACCAGCTTGGCGCCCTCGGCCGCCAGATGCCGAGCGGTCGCCGCGCCGAGGCCGCTGCTGGCGCCGGTGATGACGACGACCTTGCCTTCGATGTTGGTGCTCATGGCGTCATTCCGTCCATTCAAGCAGTTCCTGCACAGGGGCGCTGAGGCCGGGTGTCACGGATCAGCGCCCCGTGGTGGCCATGAGCTGCTCAGGGTAGCGCTCGCCCTCGATGTCGATCTCGCTGAGCGCCTTGCGGATCTCGGCGAGGTCCGCGGCGGTCAGATCCACGCTGGCGGCGCCCAGGTTCTCTTCGAGGCGGGCCAGCTTGGTGGTGCCGGGAATGGGCACGATCCAGGGCTTCTGGGCCAGCAGCCAGGCCAGGGCGATCTGGGCCGGCGTCGCCTGCTTCGCAGCGGCGATGCGCTTCAGAAGATCGACAAGCGCCAGGTTCTTCTCGATGGCCTCGGGGGTGAAGCGCGGCAGGATCTTGCGGAAGTCGTTCTCGCCGAGCTTCGTGTCCTTGCCGATGGCGCCGGTCAGGAACCCCTTCCCGAGAGGACTGTAGGGAACGAGGCCGATGCCGAGCTCCTCGCAGGTCTCAAGGATGCCGTTGGTCTCGGGACCGCGCGTCCACAGCGAATATTCGTTCTGCAGGGTCGTGACGGGCTGCACGGCATGGGCGCGGCGGACCGTTTGAGCGCCGGGCTCGGAGAGGCCGAAATGCTTGACCTTGCCCGCCTCGATCAGTTCCTTCACGGCCCCCGCCACCTCCTCGATGGGCACGTTAGGGTCGACGCGGTGTTGGTAGAAGAGGTCGATGACCTCGACGCCAAGGCGCTTCAGCGAGGCATCGGCCACCGCCTTGATATGCTCCGGCCGACTGTTCATGCCCGCCATCTTGCCGTCGACGATGTTGAAGCCGAACTTGGTGGCGATCACCACCCGATCGCGCACGGGGCGCAGGGCCTCGCCGACGATCTGCTCGTTGGTGAACGGGCCGTAGACCTCGGCGGTATCGAAGAAGGTCACGCCCAGATCGACCGCATTGCGGATCAGCGCGACGGCATCTTCCCGGCTCAGCGCGTGGGCATAACTGAAATTGAGCCCCATGCAGCCGAAGCCGATGGCCGAAACCTCAAGGCCGCTCTTGCCGAGTATGCGCTTCTGCATGGCTTATCCTCCGGGCGTGCCAAAGCCCCCACACGGTGGCTGGAAGTTAGGCCACGACCGGTCCAGCGATTAGGTGCACCAAACCGCATGAAGTCATCTCTACGCTTCATGAATGCGCCTCGGCCTTATCGCCCGCCCACATGCGGCACGTTCTCGGCAAGGCTCGACGCATGGAGCGCTGACCGTCCCGAGACATGCGTACGCATTGACTGGCGATAGAGCCGGCCCAGGCGACGCGCGGCTCATCCGCCTTCTGGTCCCCGCCGATCGCGCGGAGGAGCGGACGAGGCGCGAGAGCCTCCTGCTGGAACGGATGGTCGCGATGCACAAGGCGCGAAGGACAGGAATGGCTGGCGGCCGTCCCGCTCAACGATCGCGGCGCGGAAACGGGCCCAGGAAGCGCTTCAATCGGGTGCGGCAGCGAAAACCGTTTCGGCCGCGGAACCAGCGAACCTGCATAAGCCTATGATTTATTTTGGTTTATTTGCAATGGATCGCCCCCCTCGCCCAACCTTGGCAAGAGGGCTGGCGCAATCGCCGCGTATAACGGCGATCCCCCTTGAGGAAAAAGCAGGCTGCACTTCCTCTGGCCGGTCACTTGGGCACGCCTGATCACTATAGGGCGCGCAGGGGTATCCATCCCTCCAAGACCGGCTGAATTCATAAAATTCAACAGGACCCTGGGACGGAATGTCCGAAACTGTTCTATATCTCACTGAGTTGAATGGCGCGCCGGGGAAGATTCGAACTCCCGACCCCCAGATTCGTAGTCTGGTGCTCTATCCAGCTGAGCTACCGGCGCCTGTTGCCCGGACCCGGCGGGAGCCGGGGTGGGAGGGTGGAGCCTCCCGGGGCATCGCGGCTTGGAGCGCCGCGAGGACACGGGAGGTACTCCTTTTCGGCGGGGCGCGCAAGACCGTGGGTGGGGGAAATCAGCAGGCGGCGGCGGGGATGTGGAAAACTCGGCCGGAACCATGGCCCGAACCGCTTTCCCGCCGGACACCGCCGCTGCGTAGGGCGCGGAGGCGATCCGAGCCAACCCGCGGAACCGCCAGCATCCCGACCCGCGGGGACAGGGCCGGGCCGAGAGCCCTGCACAGCCTGCAGCCGAATGCGCCGAAGCTCCCCGGCTCCGAAACGCTCTCTGCCCAAGCTGCCCTTGCCCCGGAAATACCCTTGCCCGGAAGTGCCCTGTGCCTGAGTGCGTTCGCGCGCGAACAGCCCGGCACGCGCAAGGACCGCTGCCGCAAAGGGCCCACCCAGGGCCCCACCCGCGTGGCCCCTAAGCGCGGATGCGCTCGCGGCGGTGGTGGCGGCTCTGGGGCTGGTCGGGAATGGTGATGCGGAAGGTGGTGCCCACCTGCGTGTCCAGAAGCCGGATCTCGCCCCCGTGGGCGCGCACCAGCTCATCGGCGATGGGCAGGCCGAGGCCGGTGCCGCCGCGCCGGGCCGAGGAAACGAACGCCTCGAACAGGTGCTCGCGCCGGCCGGCGGGAATGCCGGGGCCGGTATCCCCCATCTCGATCTCCACCACCGCCCCCTTGCGCCGGGCGCGGACGCGGATCTGGTCGCGGTCGGGATCGAGCGGAGCGCGCGCCTCCAGCGCCTGCACGGCGTTGCGGGCGATGTTGAGGATGACGCGGAACAGCTGGTCGGGATCGGCGTCGGCGACGAGCCCGCGCTCCACGTCCACCACCCAGGCGATGCCGCTGCCGCCCTGCAGGCCGAGGGTGTCGCGCACCTCGTCGAAGAGGTGGGATAGCTCGACGTGGCGCCGCTCGGGCAAGGGCTCCTTGGCGCGGCCGTAGGAGAGGGTCTGCTCGCAATAGGTGATGGCGCGGTCCAGCGCCGCCAGCAGCTTGGGCGCGAAGCGCTGCACCGTCGGGTCCGGCACCGAGGCGAGGCGATCCGACAGAAGCTGCGCCGAGGAGAGCAGATTGCGCAGGTCGTGGTTGATCTTGGACACCGCGAGCCCCAGCGCCGCCAGATGGCTCTTCTGGTGCAGGGTCTGGCTCAGCTCGCGCTGCATCTCCTCCAGCGCCTCCTCGGCGATGCCGATCTCGTCCGAGCGGCCGGACGGTACGATGATGCGGGAGGCGTCCTCCGGGTTCTCGCGGAAGGCGGAGATGCGCTCGGTCAGGCGCCGCATGGGCCGCACGAACAGCCAGTTGAGGCTGACGTAGACCAGCACACCGGCGACGATCGCCACCGCCAGCGACACCAGCAGCACGGTCGCGGCGAAGCGCAGCAGGGCCGCGCGCAGTGGCGTCTCGGAGAGCACGATCTCGATGAAGTCCGCCCCGCGCGGCGGATCGCCCACCACGCGCAGGATGCGCCCGTTCGGCGCCATCAGCGTGTCGAAGGCGCCGATCACCGCCGACCACAGGGTGGTCTCGCGCATGTCGATGTGGACATTCGCCTCGGGCGGCATGTCGGAGGCGGCGAGCAGGCGCCGCGTGTCCTCACGCTTCACCACGATCACCCGCGCGCCCACGCTCTCCAGCAGCTGGCGGGTGAGATCGGGCGAGATGCCCTCCTGCGGCGCCGCGTCAAGCGCGAGCGCGGCGGTGCGCGCGGCGGCGAGCCGGTCGGAGAGCCAGGCGATGCGGTAGTTGGCGATGGTGGGCACCAGAACCGCGATCTCGGCCACGGCCACCACGGCGATGGTGAGGGCGAGCAGCTTCGCGGACAGGCCGAGGGTCCACCGCGCGCCTCGCGGCGCCGGCTCGGCACCGGGCGAATGGCTCCTCGGCTCGAACATGACCCTGCTACGCGGGCGGACCCGTCCCGGATCCCCGCGCAAGGGCGCGCGGGAGATCGAAGTTAAGAGATAGGCAACCTTGCCCCGACGGGCCAGAGCAACTTGGGATCGCGGTAAACGGCGGTGGCAGCCGGGCCGGGAAACCGGGCGGCCGGGGCCTATTCTTCCTCGCCGAACCGGTCGGCGACCAGGGTATCGAGGGCATCCATCACCGACCCGGCCTCGCGGCCCGTGGCGGTGACGGTGACGCAGGTTCCGGGGCCGGCGGCCAGCATCATCAGGCCCATGATGGAATTGCCGTCCACCGCCTCGCCGCCGCGGCAGACGGTGACACGGGCATCGAACTTCTCGACCGTCTGCACGAACTTGGCCGAGGCGCGGGCGTGCAGGCCACGCTTGTTGACGATGGGAAGGGAGCGCACCAGCGCGTCCGCCGGTACCGGCCTGCCGCATTCGGCGGCGGGATCGCTCGCCTCGTGCATGCCGAAGGGCTCACTTTCCCGAAAGGACGCGGCTTGCGACATTGATGTATTTCCTACCGGCTTCCTGGGCGACGTCCACCGCCTGCTCCAGGGGCATCTCGCCACGGACCTTGGCGAGCTTGACCAGCATGGGCAGGTTGATGCCCGCCACCACCTCCACATCCGGCGCGTTCATCACCGAGATGGCAAGGTTGGAGGGGGTGCCGCCGAACATGTCCGTCAGGATCACCACCCCGTCGCCGGTGCGCACGCGCTCCACCGCCTCGATGATGTCCTGCCTGCGACGCTCCATGTCGTCGTCCGGCCCGATGGTAATAGCGGCGATCTGGGTCTGCGGACCCATCACGTGCTCCAGGGCGGAGCAGAATTCGTCTGCGAGGCGGCCGTGTGTGACGAGGACGAGACCGATCATGCTTCCTCCGCCCTCACCGCTCGGGATGAGGGCCTCCCGCGCTGCGGGAGGGCCATATTCAGATCGGCTCAAAAATTACGCAAGGGGTGCAACGCACAAAAGCACATTTAATCTTCGTGGTCCCGCGACCTGAGAATGCAAGCGAGAACCAGTGGCGCCAGGGCTGCATCGGCGAGCGGAATGCGTTCCAGCTCAATGCCTTGGATAACGATGCGACGGGCCGAACGAAGCGGCATTCGCAGGGCGTCTGGTGCCGCAAGATCGACCACATGACGCAGTGCGACGAAATCGCGATGCGCCATGCGGCGGATGCCGACGCCGTGCAATTCCACCAGCCCGGCGAGCTGTGGCACCGGCCGGGCGACCAGCTCCCCCGCCTCCACCGTGAGCAGGACGCGGTCGTCGGCCACCAGCTCGGCCGGGGGCAGTGCGCGCGGAGCGTCGAGGATGAGGCGCAGGGCAAGGGTGGACTTGCCGGCCCCGGACGGCCCGCGGATCAGCACCCCCTGCCCGTCGATGGCGACGCAGCTGGCGTGGATGCTGGGCGCGCCGTCGACCATGGCTCAACCCGCCGGCAGGCGCACCACGAAGCGGGCGCCGGCGACGCCGGGGGTGCCGTCAGCCCCGGTCGTGGTGCGGTTCTCGGCCCAGATGCGCCCGCCGTGGGCCTCCACGATCTGCCGCGAGATCGACAGGCCGAGGCCGGAATTCTGGCCGAAGCCCTGGTGCGGACGGTCGGTGTAGAAGCGCTCGAAGATGCGCGAGAGCGCATCCGGGCGGATGCCCGGGCCGTCGTCGTCCACCACGATCTCCGCCCCGTCCTTGAGGCGCCGGCAGGTGACGCGGACGGAGCCCCCGGCCGGCGAGAACGACCGGGCGTTGGAGACGAGGTTGTCCACCACCTGCCCGAGGCGGGAGGCATGGCCGGCGATCTCGAAGGTGGCCGCGGCCCCCGGCGCCCGCTCGAAGGCGAGGGAGACGGACACGCCGTCGTCCTTGCGCACGTCCTGGGCGAGGCCCACCACCATCTCCAGCAGCTGCTTCAGGTCGACGCTCACCGCCTCCTGGCGCTGCAGCTCGGCATCGAGGCGGCTGGCGTCGGAAATGTCGGAGATGAGGCGGTCGAGCCGCTTCACGTCGTGCTGGATCACCTCCATCAGCCGCCCGCGGGAATTGTCGGTCTTGGCGAGCGGCAGGGTCTCCACCGCGCTGCGCAGGGAGGTGAGCGGGTTCTTCAGTTCATGCGCCACGTCGGCGGCGAAGCTCTCGATGGCCTCGATGCGGTTGTAGAGCGCGCTCGTCATGTCGCGCAGCGCGCCGGAGAGATGGCCGATCTCGTCGGCGCGGGAGGTGAAGTCGGGGATCTCGACGCGCGTCTTGATGCGCCGGCGCACCCGCTCGGCCGCCGCGGCCAGCTTGCGCACGGGATCGGCGATGGTGCCGGCCAGCAGCACCGACAGCAGCACCATCACCGCCGCCGCCACCAGGAACACGCGGACGATGACGAAGCGTTCCGCCTTCACCGCCGCGTCGATCTCGCCGCTCTGGGTGGACAGCAGCAGCACGCCGAGGATGGCGCGGAAGCGCTGGATCGGGACCGCGACCGAGACCACCACCTGCCCGCGGTCGTCGACGCGCACCTCGCTCGCCTTGGCGCCGGTGGCGGCGGAGGCGACCTCGGGATAATTCTTGCCGGCCTGCGGGCCGAACTCGCGGTAGAGCGGCAGGTCGCCGCGCCCGAGCCACAGCTGCACCCCCTGCCACAACCGGTCGATCAGGCCGGGCTTCGGCTCGTTGGGCGAGGGGATGTCGTAGCGCAGGATGTCCCCGCGCGAATAGAGCGAGCGGGAATCCAGCAGCAGCTGGCCCTCGCGGTCATAGATGCGGGCGCGGGTGCGGGTGGGGCCGACGAGGCGGCGCAGCACCGGCGCCACCCGCTCGGGATTGATGGGGAATTCCAGCGGCGCGAAGCCGTCGTCCGAGGGGCCATAGCTCTCGCCCGCCTGCAGCTCCAGCAGCCGGTCGGGGTCGAGGGTGATGGCGTTGGTCTCCACCTGGGCCGAGGAGGCGATGGCGGCGGCGATGATCTCGCCCTGCACCAGAAGGCTCTGGATGCGCGCGTCGATGAGGCCGGAGCGGAACTCCGACAGATAGAGGATGCCCGACACCAGCGCGCACAGGCCGGCGAGGTTCAGGAGCACGATGCGCCGCGTGAGCGAGGAAAAGCCCTTGAACGCGACGAAGCGGCGCACGCGCTTCAGCCACCCGACGATGCCGCCGGGCGTCTCGCGCGCCCCTTCGGGCGGGGCCTCGTCGATGTGAGCCGTCATGCCGTCCTGCACCCGCGGCGCCGCGCGGCGGTGCTCACTCCTTGAACCGGTAGCCGACGCCGTACAGGGTCTCGATCATCTCGAAACTGTCGTCCACCGACTTGAACTTCTTGCGCAGCCGCTTGATGTGGCTGTCGATGGTGCGGTCGTCCACATAGACCTGGTCGTCATAGGCCGCGTCCATCAGCGCGTTGCGGCTCTTCACCACGCCGGGGCGCTGGGCCAGCGCCTGCAGGATGAGGAATTCGGTGACGGTGAGGGTCACCGACTCGCCCTTCCAGGTGCAGGTGTGGCGCTCCGGGTCCATGCGCAGGTTGCCGCGCTCCAGCACCTTGGCGCTGTCCACCTCGCGCGGGGCGGCGCCGTCCTTGGCGCCGGCGCGGCGCAGCACCGCCTTCACCCGCTCCACCAGCAGGCGCTGGGAGAACGGCTTCTTGATGAAGTCGTCGGCGCCCATCTTCAGGCCGAACAGCTCGTCGATCTCCTCGTCCTTGGAGGTGAGGAAGATCACCGGCATGTCGGTCTTCTGGCGCAGGCGGCGCAGCAGCTCCATCCCGTCCATGCGCGGCATCTTGATGTCGAGGATGGCGAGATCGGGCGGATTGGTCTTGAAGCCGTCGAGCGCGGAGGCGCCATCGGTGTAGGTGTCGATGCGATAGCCTTCCGCCTCCAGCGCGATGGAGACCGAGGTGAGAATGTTGCGATCGTCGTCGACGAGGGCGATGGTGGGCATGACACCTCTTTTCGGCCGTGCGGACACGGGCCTTGCACTGTGGCCTACCCCCAGCGGTGAACCCGCTTCACGTGGCCGAAATGTGACACACAAGAGTCGATTGCCGCAAAATAGCGGGATTCTCCACCACCGCCAAACTTCTGCGGGCGAGAGGCCCGCGCGGCGCGTGCGAAGCTTGCCTTCCTGGCGCGCCCTGTCTCATCATGCCGGCGACCGCTCGGCCGGCGTCCGATCACCCGGAACGGCCGCTGCGCGGGAAGCGGTTCGCGCCACCGCGCCGCCGGCCAGTGCCGCCCACACCGCGCCCCGGCGACCGCCGGGCCTGCCGAGCCAAGGGCCCAGTCCGGGACCTGAGCCAACGTTCTGCCCCGAGGACCAAACCCGAGGACCCGCATGACGTCGTCTGCCGCCACCACCGTCCGCCGCCTGATCCGCGAGGCGCGCTTCGCCGCGCTCGCCACGCTCGAGCCCGCGGGCGGACCCTATGCCTCGCTGGTCGCGGTGGGCACCGATCCGCAGGGGCGTCCGACCCTGCTGATCTCCCGCCTCGCGCGCCACACCCGCAACATCGGCGGGGACGAGCGCGTCTCGCTGCTGGTGTCGGCCTCCGGCACCGAGGACCCGCTGAACGCGCCGCGCGCCAGCCTCATCGGGCGCATCGTCGCGGCGCCCGAGCCGGAGGTGCGCGCGCGCTACCTGGCGCGACATGACGCCGCCGCCGGATATGTGGATTTCCCCGACTTTTCGTTCTTCGCCGTCGCCATCGAGGAGGCCCACCTCGTGGAGGGCTTCGGCCGCATCGTGGATGTGCCGGGCGCCGCGCTCCTGAGCGACTGGGCCGGTGCGGAAGCGCTCGCGGCAGGGGTGGACGGCGTCATCTCCCACATGAACGAGGACCATGCCGACGCGGTCGGGCTTTATGCCACGGCCCTGCTGGGCGCTCCGGCCGGCGACTGGCGCATGCTCTCCCTCGATCCGGACGGGTGTGAAATACGCAATGGTGATGCGGTGCGGCGCCTCGACTTTTCCCGTCGGGTCATGGATCTTGCGGCCGTGCGCCAGGAACTCGTCTCGCTGGTGCAGCAGGCGCGCAACGCATCTGCAGCGTGAAGTTCGCCCTTTTGGATATAGTATTCTTGGGTGAAGTCTGCTTATAGCCTGCGCCCGCGGACAGGGCGCGGGAAGACGCCATTGCCGCAAAGGGAGCCGGCTGGGCCGGTGACAACTTTTGGAGGTACCTTCCGTGCTCGAGACCGGTCACCGGAACAGCGCCTGCGGCGCCGACAGCTTCGGCCTGAAACATCTCACCGCCGTCCACTGGAACCTCCTGGAGCCCGCGCTCTACGAGCATGCGCTGGCCAACCGGGAGGCCCGACTCTCCTCCGGCGGCGCGCTGGTGGCCGCCACCGGCGCCCACACCGGCCGCAGCCCCAAGGACAAGTTCGTGGTCCGCGACGCGGACACCGAGGCCGAGGTATGGTGGGACAACAACGGCGCCATCACCCCCGCGCAGTTCGAGACCCTCTACCAGGACTTCCTGGCCGCCGCCGAGGACAAGTCCCTCTACGCCCAGGACCTCTACGGCGGCGCCGATCCGGCCGCCCGCATCAAGGTCCGCGTCTTCACCGAGTTCGCCTGGCACTCGCTGTTCATCCGCACCATGCTGCGCCGCCCCGAGCGGGCCGAGCTGGACAGCTTCGTGCCGCAGATGACCATCATCGACCTGCCGTCCTTCAAGGCCGACCCGGCGCGCCACGGCGTGCGCTCGGAGACGGTGATCGCGGTCAACTTCACCCGCGGCATCGTGCTCATCGGCAATTCGTCCTACGCGGGCGAGATGAAGAAGTCGGTGTTCACCGCGCTCAACTACATCCTGCCGAAGGCCGGCATCATGCCGATGCACTGCTCGGCGAACGTGGGCAAGGATGGCGACGTCTGCCTGTTCTTCGGCCTGTCCGGCACCGGCAAGACCACCCTTTCCGCCGACCCGAACCGCACCCTCCTGGGCGATGACGAGCACGGCTGGGGCGAGAACGGCGTCTTCAACTTCGAGGGCGGCTGCTACGCCAAGACCATCCGCCTGTCGGCCGAGGCCGAGCCGGAGATCTTCGCCGCCTCCAACCGCTTCGGCACGGTGCTGGAGAACGTGGTGCTCGATCCGGTGACCCACGTGCCGGACTTCGACGACGGCAGCCTCACCGAGAACACCCGCTCCTGCTACCCGCTGGACTTCATCCCCAACGCGAGCGCCACCGCCCGCGCCGGCCAGCCGAAGAACGTGGTGATGCTCACCTGCGACGCCTTCGGCGTGCTGCCGCCCATCGCCCGGCTCACCCCGGCGCAGGCCATGTACCACTTCCTGTCCGGCTACACCGCCAAGGTCGCCGGCACCGAGAAGGGCGTGAAGGACCCGGAGGCCACCTTCTCCACCTGCTTCGGCGCCCCCTTCATGCCGCGCCATCCCTCGGTCTACGGCAACCTGTTGCGCGACCTCATCGCCGAGCACGGGGTCGATTGCTGGCTGGTGAACACCGGCTGGACCGGCGGCAAGTTCGGCGTCGGCCGGCGCATGCCCATCAAGGTCACCCGCACCCTGCTGACGGCGGTGCTCGACGGCTCGCTGAAGGGCGCCTCGTTCCGGACCGATCCCTATTTCGGCTTCGAGGTGCCGACCTCGGTGCCGGGCATCGAGCCGCACGTGCTCTATCCGTCCAAGACCTGGGCCGACAAGGCCGCGTTCGACGCGACCGCGCGCAAGCTGGTGGAGATGTTCCGCGAGAACTTCACCCGCTTCGAGAGCCACGTGGACGCCGCCGTGCTCGAGGCCCAGCCGCAGGTGCGCCTCGCCGCCGAGTGAGGAGCTCAGGACCTGACGAGAAAGGCCCGGCGCGATGCGCCGGGCCTTTTTCATTTTGCGAAAGTATTCGGCGCCGGGATGCGTCGTCCTCAGCGGCCGCGGCGACGCTGCTGGCCGAGGCCCATCTGCTTGGCAAGCTCGGACCGGGCGGCGGCATAGTTGGGCGCCACCATGGGATAGTCCACCGGCAGGCCCCACTTCTCGCGATACTGCTCCGGGCTCATGCCGTAGCGGGTACGCAGGTGGCGCTTGAGCGACTTGAACTGCTTGCCGTCCTCCAGGCAGATGATGAAATCCGGATGCACGGACTTCTTCACCGGCACGGCCGGCTTCGCCGGCTCTGCAAGGGGCTCGACCGCGGCGCCCTGGCCGAGGCGGGTCAGCACGGCGTGGACCTCGTTGATGAGCGCCGGCAGCTCGGCGGGGGCGACCGTGTTGTTGCTCACATAGGCCGACACGATGTCCGTCGCGAGCTCGATATAGGCCGTCGATTCCGTGTTTTCGCTCATGGGACCTTCTTCGCGTTCCAGTAAGATTCGCCTCGAATGGGACAAGCCGGGGCAATCCGACGAAGACTTCGGGGCTCAAGGCGCCGGGCGCAAGACGTTCGCGTCCGCGCCAAGATGATTTCGACCGGCGCAGCCTTCAGACGCGAGGCGGCCGAAACGAATCGGCTATTCGCAATCTGCGATGCAGCGGCCGCGCCGCCCGGGAACCTTCAGCCTGATGTCGCGACCGGTCGCCCCTACAGCAAACCGAAAGAACCGGTGCATGATCCCTGTTAGTTTCAGGCCCCGGCGTTTGCAACCGATATCTAGGGCCGCCCCCGTCTCTTCTTGACCGCGCGCGCCGCGACTGTGCGCCCCCGCCCCGGCGGGGACAAAGGCCCGTGAGGCCGTGCCCGGCGCAGGGCGGGCGTCTTGCCGAAGGGCGGGGGAATGCCTACCTCTGCCGCACACGAGATCGGGGAAAGCCTCCCATGTCCAATCCCGCCCGCAGCGCTTCGCCTCAGGAGACCAGCGAGGCCAAGGTGGTCAAGAGCGAGAGCGAGTGGCGCTCCTGCCTGACGCCCGAGCAGTTTCGCATCACCCGCCAGCAGGGCACCGAGCGCGCCTTCACCGGCCCCTACTGGGACGAGAAGCGCTCGGGCCTCTATTCCTGCGTGGCCTGCGGCGCGCCGCTGTTCCGCTCCGAGGCGAAGTATGATTCCGGCACCGGCTGGCCGAGCTTCTTCTCGCCGGTGTCGCCGGACGCAGTGGTGACCCACGAGGATACCTCCCACGGCATGCGCCGCATCGAGGTCCGCTGCGCCAGCTGCGACAGCCATCTCGGCCATGTGTTCCCGGATGGCCCCGCCCCTACCGGCCTGCGCTTCTGCATGAACGGCACCGCCCTCTCGCTTGCGCCCGATGCCGGCAGCCGTCGTGGCGACTGAGCCGCCCCGCGCGCCGCGCCGGCCGACCGAGCGCACCGTCCACGGCATCACCCTCACCGACGACTTCGCCTGGCTGCGCGCCGACAACTGGCGCGAGGTGATGCGCGACCCGGGCGTCCTCGACGGCGATATCCGCGCCTATCTCGAGGCCGAAAACGCGTGGTCCGACGCCTGGTTCGCCCCCCTCGCGGAGGGGCGGGCCAAGCTGGTGCAGGAAATGCGCGGCCGGATCAAGGAGGATGATACCTCCGTTCCGGCGCCAGACGGGGCGTTTGCCTATTATTCCCGCCACCGGGAGGGCGGGCAGCATCCGCTGTTCTGCCGCAAGCGCCTGCCCGACGGCACCGAGGAGATCTTCCTCGACGGCGATCTGGAAGCCGCCGGCAAGGCCTATTTCCATTTCGGCCACTGGCGCCACACGGCGGACCACGCCCGCCTCGCCTGGTCTGCCGACACCGCCGGCGCAGAGCTCTACGGCATCCGCATCCGCGACCTTGGCACCGGCGCGGACCTGCCGGACCTGATCGAGGAGACCACCGGCGACCTGCTGTGGAGCGCCGACGGGACGGTACTTTATTACATCCGCCGGGACGCGGAGCACCGCCCGTCCAAGGTCTTCCGCCATGTGGTGGGCAGCGACCCGGCCGGGGACGTGCTGGTCTACGAGGAGCCGGACAAGGGCTTCTTCGTCTCGCTCGGGGAGACCCACTCCCGCCGCTTCGGCCTCATTTCCTGCGGCGACCACGAAACCTCCGAGGTCCACCTCATCGACCTCGCCGCGCCGGAGCCCGCGCCCCGGCTGGTCGCCGCCCGCACCATCGGCGTGCGCTATGACGTGGAGCACCATCCCGCGCTCGATGGCGAAGACGCGCTGGTTCTCCTGACCAATGCGGACGGCGCCGAGGACTTCAAGCTCGTCACCGCGCCGGTGGCCGCCCCCGGCCGCGAGAACTGGCGCGATCTGGTGCCGCACCACGCCGGCCGGATGATTCTCAGCCACACCGTGTTCGCCCGTCACCTCGCCCGGCTTGAGCGGGAGGCGGGGCTGCCGCGCATCGTCATCCGCGCGCTGGCGGACGGCAGCGAGCATGCCATCGCCTTCGCCGAGGAAGCCTACGCCCTCGGCCTCGATCCCGGCTTCGCCTTCGACACCGATCAGGTGCGCTTCACCTACGCCTCCATGACCACGCCGGCCGAGGTGTGGGACTACGACATGGCGAGCCGCGCCCGCGTGCTGCTGAAGCGGCAGGAGGTGCCCTCGGGCCACGATCCCGACGATTACGTGACCCGGCGCCTCTACGCCCCGGCGGCGGACGGGGAAACCGTGCCGGTGTCCCTGCTCTACCGCAAGGACACGCCGCTCGACGGCTCGGCGCCGGTTCTGCTCTATGGCTATGGCGCCTACGGCATCACCATCCCCGCCGGCTTCTCCACCAGCCGCCTGTCGCTGGTGGATCGCGGCTTCATCTATGCCATCGCCCATGTGCGGGGCGGCACCGACAAGGGCTGGCGCTGGTATGCCGACGGCAAGCTGGCGAAGAAGACCAACACCTTCAGCGATTTCATCGCCGCCGCCGAGCATCTGGTGGCGAGCGGCCTCACCCGCCCGGGGCGGCTGGTGGCGCAGGGCGGATCGGCCGGCGGCATGCTGATGGGGGCGATCGCCAACATGCGGCCGGACCTGTTCGGCGGCATCGTCGCCGAGGTGCCGTTCGTGGACGTGCTCACCACCATGCTGGACGACACGCTGCCCCTGACGCCGCCGGAATGGCCCGAATGGGGCAACCCCATCGCCGATCCGGAGGCGTTCGAGCGCATCCGCGCCTATTCGCCGGTGGACAACGTGTGCGCCCAGGCCTACCCGGCCATCTTCGCCCTCGCCGGCCTCACCGACCCGCGCGTGACCTACTGGGAGCCGGCGAAGTGGATCGCGCGCCTGCGCGCCGCCGGCACCGGGGGCGCCCCGGTCCTGCTGCGCACCAACATGGATGCCGGCCACGGCGGCGCGGCGGGCCGATTCGACCGGCTGGACGAGGTTGCGCTCGTCTATCTGTTCGCGCTCCGCATGGTGGGATTGGCCGCCTAGGCGCAAAAAGGCTGATGCCGCGGCGGCCCCCGCCGTAGCGGCATTTGCGCCGGACGCGGCTTCCGGCTATCCAAAGCCCGCCCGAAATGGGGGGAATGCGAGTGAGGGGCGGCTCCGCGCATTGAGGCACGCAGTGATGGGCCGGCTGGATCGCTATATCTTCACGACCGCGGCGGTGGCGTTTCTGGGCGTTGTGGTCGTGCTCGCCGGCATGATCTGGGCGACGCAGGCGCTGCGCCAGCTGGATCTCGTGACCAGCCAGGGCCAGACCATCATCGCCTTCGTGGCCATCACCAGCCTCACCATGCCCACCCTGGTGGCGGTCATCTCCCCCGCCGCCCTGTTCATCGCCACCGCCTACACCCTGCTGAAGCTGAACGGCGACAGCGAGATCGTGGTGATGGCGGCGGCCGGGATGAGCCCGTGGCGGCTGCTGCGTCCGCTCATCATGCTCGCCTGCCTGGTCTCGGTCTTCTGCGCCCTGCTGGCGGTGCATCTGGTGCCGGCCAGCCTTGCCACCTTCCGCGAGCAGGTGACCAAGGTGCGCGCCGACGTGGTCTCCTTCGTCGCCCAGCCGGGGCGGTTCGTGAACCTGTCGCAGGGGCTGGTGTTCCATGTGCGCGAGCGCGCGGCCAACGGGGTGATGCGCGGCATCTTCATCAATGACGCCCGCGACCGGGAAGTCTCCACCTATCTCGCCGACCGCGGCCAGATCGTGGAGAGCGACGCCGGCATCTTCCTGGTGCTGGAGAACGGCTCCATCCACCGCCGCGGCGCCCCGCTCCTCGACAAGGACCGGCCCGAGGGCACCTCCCTGCGGCCCGGCGGCGGCAAGCCCGCGCTCCCGGCCGCCGCCGCGCCCGCCGCCCCGGCGGACGGCAAGGACAAGGAGAAGGACAAGCCGTCCAACTCCTCGGTGGTGGAATTCCAGCGCTATGCCTTCGACCTGTCCTCGCTCGCGCCGGACACGCGCGGCCTCGACATCAAGCCCATGGAGCGGCCGCTGAGCTTCGTCCTCAACCCGCCGGCGCAGGACATGTACGTGCGCTTCTTCCCCGGACGCTACCGGGAGGAGCTGCACAAGCGCCTGTCGGCCGGCCTGTATCCGCTCGCCTTCTTCTTCATCGCCGCGGCCGCCCTCTCGCGCCCGCGCACCACCCGCCAGAGCCGCGGCGCGGCGCTCACCGCCATCATCCCGGCCATGGGCGCGGTGCAGATCGGCAACTTCGCCATCGCCGGGCAGCTGAAGACGCAGGCGTCCGCGGTGCCGCTCATCTACCTCCTGCCCATCGTCACCGTCGTCATCTGCGCCATGATCATCCAGGGCTGGATCCGCATCGGCGTGCCGGCAGCCGTGGTGACGCTGGGCGAGGACATCCGGCAGCGCCTGACGCGACGCACGGCGGCCCAGCGCCCATGATCGGACGCATCCTCGGCCTCTATTTCGCGCGCCGGTTCGCGAGCGCCGTGGCGCTCATCTTCATGTCGTGCGTCACGCTCATCGTGCTCGTGGACTTCCTGGAGATGGCCCGCCGCACCGCCGACCGCGAGCAGGTGACGGTGACCACCCTGGCGCTGCTGACCATCTATCGCGCCCCCTCCTTCACCGAGCAGCTGCTGCCGTTCGCGGTGCTGTTCGGCGCCATGGCCACCTTCGTCATGCTTTCGCGCCGGCTGGAGCTGGTGGTGGCGCGGGCGGTGGGGCTGTCGGTCTGGCAGTTCATCACCCCGCCGGTGCTGGTGGCGTTCCTGGTCGGCATCTTCGCGAGCACCGTGTTCAACCCGGTCTCCGCCGACTTCAAGGAGCGCGCGAACCAGATCGAGGGCGAGATCTTCGCTTCCTCGTCCTCCGCCATCATGCCCCAGGGCAAGAAGGAGTTCTGGGTGCGCCAGCAGAGCGTGGACGGGCAGGCCATCATCCAGGCCCAGGCCTCGCGGCAGGGCGGGCGCGTGCTCTCCAACGTGGTGGTCTTCGAGTTCGACAAGGCCGGACTGCTGCTTGAGCGTGTGGAGGCGAAAACCGCAACTTTGGGAGATGGTGCATGGATTCTTACCGACGCCCGGGTGCTGGTCCCGGGCCTCGATCTGCAATCCTATGATACCTACCTGATCGCCACGAAGCTCGATCCCAAGCAGGTCCAGGATTCGCTGATAGCCCCGGAAACCGTGTCGTTTTGGCAACTTCCGGCGGCTATTCGCAGTGCGCAACAGTCCGGCTTCGGCGCCGAAAAATACCGCCTCCAACTCCAGAGTCTTCTGGCGCGGCCGTTTCTGCTGGTGGCAATGGTACTCATTGCCGCGGTGGTGGGGCTCCGGGTGTTCCGCTTCGGCGGGGTGGGGCAGACGATTCTCGGTGGCGTGCTGGCGGGCTTTCTGCTTTATGTTGGGACCAAGCTCGCTGAAGACCTCGGCGAGGCGGGAATCGTTCATCCTGTTGCTGCAGCATGGTTTCCTGCGGTTACGGGCATCTTGGTGGGGGTCCTCATTCTGTTGCATCGGGAGGACGGATGACGGCAGGGCTTCTCCCCGCCGGAGGCAATATCGCCAGGGGCCGGCGCGGCAACGCGCGCCGGACGGGCGGGCTTGCGTCTGTGGCCGGCCTCCTTCTGCTCGCGGCGAGCCTCGTCGGTGTCGGCCTTTCCGCCTCCACCCGGCCGGCGCTCGCCCAGGCGCAGCAGGGCCCGCTCGGCTCCAACGTGCTCAACGGGCGCAAGCTCGACCCGAACCAGAAGATGCTGGTGACGGCCGACCAGCTCGAGTACGACTACCAGCGCGAGACGGTGGCCGCCGTCGGCACGGTCCAGATCTATTATGACGGCTCCGTTCTGGAGGCGAACCGGGTGGTGCTGGACCGCAAGGCCAACAGCCTGCGCGCCCAGGGCAACGTCCGCCTGCGCGACAAGGACGGCAAGGTCGTCACCGCCGACACGCTCGAGCTGACCCAGGACTTCAAGCAGGGCTTCATCGACTCGCTGCGGCTCGACACGCCGGACAACACCCATTTCGCGGCGACCCGCGCCGACCGCACGGACGGCAACGTCACCGTGTTCCAGAACGGCGTCTACACGGCCTGCGAGCCGTGCAAGGACGACCCCTCGAAGCCTCCGCTGTGGCAGATCAAGGCCAAGAAGATCATCCACAACGAAGACGAGAAGATGATCTACTACCAGGACGCCTGGGTGGAGTTCTTCGGCTTCCCGGTGGCCTATTTCCCGTACCTGTCCTCACCGGATCCGACGGTGAAGCGCAAGACCGGCTTCCTGATGCCGGAGTTCTTCTCCTCGAGCCAGATCGGCTACGCGGTCGGCACGCCGTTCTTCTGGAACATCGCGCCGGATCGCGACCTGACCCTCACCCCCGCCTTCACCACCCAGCAGGGCGTGCTGATGCAGGGCGAGTGGCGCCAGCGGCTCATCAACGGCAGCTACACCATCCGCGCCGCCGGCATCCTGCAGCAGGACAAGGACGCGTTCATCAACGTGTCCAACGGCGTGGCCGAGTTCCTGCCCGGCTACCGCGAGAGCCGCGGCGCCGTGGAGAGCAGCGGCGCGTTCGCCATCAACAAGTTCTGGACGTTCGGCTGGGATGCGACCATCGCCTCCGACCGCACCTTCCTGCGCGACTACAACCTGATCCCGGACGCCACCACCACCAAGACCTCGAGCGTCTATCTGACCGGCCAGGGCGACCGCTCCTATTTCGACGTGCGCGGCCTCTACTTCCTCGGCCTGTCGGTGACCGACGACCAGGACCGCCTGCCCATCGTCGGGACGCTGAACTACAACAAGGTGTTCGACAAGGCGCTGTGGGGCGGCGAGGCCGGCCTGAAGGTGAACCTCACCAGCCTGACCCGCGAGCAGGCCGACTTCATCGGCACCTCGGCCCTCACCTCCGCTGTCGGCGCGGTGGGCGTGCCCGCGGGCGCCTGCACCCTGCTCGCCCCCAACCCCGAGCAGTGCCTGCTGCGCGGCGCGCCGGGCGACTACACCCGCCTGTCGGCGGACCTGTACTGGAAGAAGTCCATCACCGATTCCATCGGCCAGGTCTGGACCCCGTTCGTGACGGCGCGCGTGGACGTCGCCTCCGTGAACACCGACCCGCTGCCCTTCAGCTACATGTACGGCCCCACCTTCCCGGGCCAGAACCCGCTCCAGTCCGGCAGCGACGACCTGATCCGCGGCATGCCGGCGGTCGGCGTGGACTACAAATACCCCTTCATCTCCGCCGAGAGCTGGGGCACCCAGACCATCGAGCCGCGCGCGCAGGTCATCATCCGCCCGAACGAGGGGAGCATCGGCAAGTTCCCCAACGAGGACGCGCAGAGCCTCGTGTTCGACGACACCAACCTGTTCGAGGTGAACAAGTATTCCGGCTACGACCGGGTCGAGGGCGGCAGCCGCCTGAACCTCGGCGTGACCTATTCGGCCGCCATCAACGGCGCCGGCCTGTTCACGGCGGTGGTGGGCCAGTCCTACAACCTGTTCGGCAAGAACTCGTTCGCCTACGGCGACATGGCCAACACCGGCCTTGAATCCGGCCTCGAGAGCACGGCCTCGGACTACATCGCCAAGTTCGGCTACTCGCCCACGAAGAACCTCGAGCTGGTCACGCGCTTCCGGTTCGACAACGACAATTTCTCCATGCAGCGCTTCGAGCTGCAGGCCCGCGCCGAGATCGAGCGCCTCAACGTGGTGCTCACCTACGGCCGCTACGAGGCTCAGCCGCTGCTCGGCTACTACGACAAGCGCGAGGGCGTGTTCACCAACGCCTCCTACAAGCTCAACGACAACTGGGCCGTGCGCGGCGCCATCCGCTACGACATCGCGGCCGGCGAGTTCGACTACACCCTGGTCGGCTTGAGCTATATCGACGACTGCTTCACCCTCGCCCTCAACTACATCTCCGACTACACCATGAACGGCCCCAACGCGCCGCCGGTGAACAAGGTGATGTTCCGCATCGGCCTCAGGACGTTGGGCGAAGGCGGCTTCTCCACCTCCTTCGGCTCCAGCACCGAAACCCCGCAGTGATCGCGCCGGCCCGGGGTCGGTGCCGGGCCTCTGCCCGGTGCGGGACCCGTGGCCGATGCGTGGCATGGCCCCGCGCCATCCCGCAACCGTGACCATCGCCCGGCCGGGAGCGCAGCGCGCGGCCGCATTGCCGCCACAGGAAGGCGACAGAAGTCGCAGGGTGACCCTCGGACAGGACCATGCCGTCTCGCCACTCCCTTTTCCTCACCTTCGCGCTCGGCCTCCTCGCCCTCTGCTCCGCCGCCCCGGCGCGGGCGCAGCAGATTGTGGTCATGGTCAATGGTGATCCCATCACCACCTACGACATCTCCCAGCGCCAGCGCATGCACGAGGTGATCGAGCGCAAGAGCGTATCCGCCAAGGAATCGCTCGATGACCTCATCGACGAGCGCCTGAAGATCCAGCAGGCCATCCGCCTCAAGCTCGACGTGGACCAGAAGGACGTGGACCGCATGTACGCGTCCATGGCCGAGCGCACCGGCCGCACGTCGGAGCAGCTGACCGCCGGCTTCAAGCAGGCCGGGCTCGACGACCGCACCTTCAAGCAGAAGCTGCTGGCCGACTATGTGTGGGCGCAGTACGTCCGCTCGCGCTCCGGCGCGGTGAACGTGCGCGACGCCGACGTGATCGCGGCGCTGCAGAAGCGCGGCCAGACCCAGCTGATCGCCACCGAATACACGCTGATGCCCATCGTGTTCGTGGTGCCGCGCAACGGCGGCAACCATGCCGCCCGGCTGGCCGAGGCCAATTCCCTGCGCAACCGCTTCACCGACTGCGACGCCGGCGCCGAGATCGCGCGCTCGATCAAGGAGGTGGTGGTTCGGCCGAAGGTGACGCGCCTCTCCTCCGAGATGCCGCCGCAGCTGAAGCAGATCCTCGACAAGACCGAGGTCGGCCGCCTGACCCCGCCCGAGGTGGCGCAGTCGGGCGTCGAGACCTTCGCCATGTGCGGCAAGCGCGAGGTGCGGGGCGAAAGCTCGCAGAAGCGCGAGATCAAGGACGAGCTGACCGCCGCCCAGTTCACCGCCGAATCGAAGAAGTTCCTTGCGGAGCTGAGGAAGCAGTCCCTCATCGAATACCGCCGCTGATGTGATGGCCGCGCCCGCCCCCCTCGTCCTCACGCTTGGCGATCCGGCTGGCGTCGGCCCGGACATCACCCTCGCCGCCTGGCTGCGGCGCGCTGAGGCGGAATTGCCGGCCTTCATCGTTGCCGGCGATCCCGGCGCGTTGCGCGCCCGCGCCCGGCAGCTCGGGCTGTGCGTGCCGCTGGCGGAAACCACGCCGGAGGAGGCCGCGGCCCGCTTCCCCCACGCCCTGCCGGTGCTGCCCGCGGGCCCGGCTGCCACTGCCGCCGCCGGCCGCCCGGATGAAAGCTGCGGCCCCTGCGTGCTGGCCAGCCTCGAGGCCGCCATGGCGCTGGTGGACGGCGGACGCGCCGCGGCCGTCGTCACCAACCCGCTGGCGAAATCGGTGATGTATGCCGCCGGCTTCGCCTTTCCCGGCCACACCGAGTTCCTCGCCGCCCACGCCGCCCGCCCCGGCGTGCCGGCGCCCCGGCCGGTGATGCTGATCTGGTCGGAGCTGCTCGCCGTGGTGCCGGCGACCATCCATGTGCCGCTCGCCGACGTGCCGCACCGGCTCACGGGAGAGCTGCTGGTGGAGACCGGGCGCATCGTCGCCCGCGACATGACCCGCCGGTTCGGCCTTTCCCGGCCGCGCCTCGCCTTCTGCGGCCTCAACCCCCATGCGGGCGAGGACGGCACCCTCGGCACCGAGGACGAGACCATCGTCCGCCCGGCGGTGGAGGCCCTGCGCCGCGAGGGCATCGACGCGCGCGGCCCGCTCGCCGCCGACACCCTGTTCCACCCGCAGGCCCGCGCGGGCTATGACGTGGCGGTGGGCATGTATCACGACCAGGTGCTCATCCCCGCCAAGACGCTGGCGTTCCACGACGGGGTGAACGTGACCCTCGGCCTTCCCTTCATCCGCACCTCGCCGGACCACGGCACCGCCTTCGACATCGCCGGCACCGGCCGCGCCGATGCCTCCAGCCTGATGGCGGCGCTGAAGCTGGCGCGGCGCCTGGCGGATGCGGACGCGCGCGCCGACCGCCCCGCGGCGGTGCCGGCGTGAGCGCGCTCGACGACCTGCCGCCGCTGCGCGACGTCATCCGGCGGCATGGCCTCTCCGCCCAGAAGTCGCTGGGCCAGAACTTCCTGCTGGACCTCAACCTCACCGGCCGCATCGCCCGCGCCTCCGGCCCGCTGGAGGATGCCACGGTGGTGGAGGTGGGGCCCGGCCCCGGCGGTCTCACCCGCGCCCTGCTGGCGCTGGGCGCGCGCCGTGTCATCGCCATCGAGCGCGATCCGCGCTGCCTCGAGGCGCTGGCCGAGATTTCCGACCATTATCCCGGCCGGCTTGAGGTGATCTCCGGCGACGCGCTGAAGGTGGACGTGCGCCCCCTCATCGGCGACGGCGAGGTGCGGGTGGTGGCGAACCTGCCCTACAACGTGGCCACCTTGCTGCTGGTGGGCTGGCTCTCCACCGATCCCTGGCCGCCCTGGTTCTCGTCCCTCACCCTGATGTTCCAGAAGGAAGTGGCGGAGCGCATCGTCGCCGCGCCGGGCTCCAAGGCCTATGGGCGTCTCGCGGTGCTGGCGGGCTGGCGCACGCAGGCGAAGATCGCGTTCGACGTGGCGCCCTCCGCCTTCGTGCCGCCGCCCAAGGTGACGTCTTCCGTGGTGCATCTGGTGCCGCGCGCTGCCCCCCTGCCCTGCCCGCTTTCGGCGCTGGAGCGGGTCACGGAGGCCGCCTTCGGCCAGCGCCGCAAGATGCTGCGCCAGAGCCTGAAGTCGCTGGGCGTGGACGCCGGCGCCCTGCTCGCCGCCACCGGGGTGGAGGAGACCGCCCGCGCCGAGGAGATCGACGTGGCCGGCTTCGTCGCGCTCGCCAATGCCTATGCGGAGGGAATCGGCCGCCCGTTCGGGGCGCTGGCGGCGCTGCGCTGAGGGCGGGGCGTCCTCCGCAAGCGGCCGATCCGACGAGGAAGGCAGGGAGGGACGGCGCCATGGAACAGCCCGACGACATCGCCCGCCGGCCCAACCGCCTGCCCTGGCCGCCGATGATCTATGCCGCGGCGCTCGCCACCGGCGTCGCCCTGCAAAGTGCGCTCCCGCTCGGATGGCCGGCGCTGCTGCCGCAGACCGCCACGCGGGGGGTGGGCGCGGTGCTGGCGGTGACGGGTCTCACGCTGGACCTGTGGGCGCTGGCGACGCTGCATCGCGCGCGCACCAACATCCTGCCCCACCGGCCGGCGGAACGCCTCGTGACCCACGGCCCGTTCGCGCTCAGCCGCAATCCCATCTACCTGGGCTACACGCTGCTGACGCTGGGGCTGGGGCTGGCGCTCCTCAATCCCTGGCTGGTGGTGGCCGCGCCCGTCGCCGCGCTGGCGACAGACCGTCTCGCCGCCAGCCGCGAGGAGAGCCACCTCGCGGCCCGGTTCGGGCAGGCGTTCGCCGCCTATGCGGCGCGGGTGCCGCGCTGGATCGGCCGCCCGCGCCCCCTCACTCCGCCGCCGCCACCCGGGCGGGATCGTAGTTGAGGATGGGGGAGAGCCAGCGCTCCGCCTCCGCCACGCTCCAGCCCTTGCGGGCGGCGTAGTCCTCCACCTGATCGCGCTCGATGCGGCCGACGCCGAAATAGGCGCTCTCCGGGTGGGCGAAATAGAGGCCGGACACCGCCGCCCCGGGCCACATGGCGAAGCTCTCGGTGAGGTGGATGCCGGCCTTGGCGGTGGCGTCCAGAAGGCGGAACAGGGTCGCCTTCTCGGTGTGGTCAGGCTGGGCGGGATAGCCCGGCGCCGGGCGGATGCCGCGGTAGCGCTCGGCGATCAGCTCGTCGTTGCCGAGCGCCTCGTCCGCCGCATAGCCCCACAGCTTCGTGCGCACCAGATGGTGCATGCGCTCCGCGAAGGCCTCGGCGAGGCGGTCGCACAACGCCTTGAGCAGGATGGCGGAATAGTCGTCGTTGGCCGCCTTGAAGGCAGCCACCCGCTCCTCCTCGCCGATGCCGGCGGTGACGGCGAATGCGCCCACATAGTCGGCCACGCCGCTCTCCAGCGGCGCCACGAAATCGGCCAGCGCCAGATTGTGACGGCCCTCCCGCCGCGCCAGCTGCTGGCGCAGGGTGTGGAGCGTCGCGAGCGGCGTCTTGCGGGTATCGTCGCGGAACAGGAGCACATCGTCGCCCACCGCATTGGCCGGCCAGAAGCCCACCACCGCGCGCGCGGCCACCCACTTCTCGGCGACCATCTGCGCCAGCATGGCCTGCGCGTCCTTGAACAGGGCGCGGGCCGGCTCGCCCACCACCGCGTCGTCGAGGATCGCCGGATAGCGGCCCTGCAGCTCCCACGACTGGAAGAAGGGCGTCCAGTCGATGAAGGGCACGAGGTCGGCGAGGTCGTGGTCCTCGAACACATGGGTGCCGAGGAACGAGGGCTTCTCCGGCACATGGCCGGCGAAATCCAGCTTCAGCGCATTCTCGCGGGCCTTGGCGAGGGTCAGGCGCTGCTTGTTGGCATCGGCTCGGGCGTGGGCCTCGGCGAGCTTGGCATATTCCGCGCGCACGTCGGCCACGTAGCCGCCGCGCGTCTCGGCGTTGAGCAGGCTGGAGACCACGCCCACCGCGCGGCTGGCATCGGTGACGTACACCGCCTGCCCGCGCTCGTAGCGCGGGGCGATCTTCACCGCCGTGTGGACGCGCGATGTCGTGGCGCCACCGATGAGCAGCGGCACGGAAAAGCCCTCACGCTCCATCTCGGCGGCGACGTTCACCATCTCGTCCAGCGAGGGGGTGATGAGGCCGGAGAGGCCGATCACGTCCACCTTCTCGGTCTTCGCCACCTCAAGGATCTTCGCGGTCGGCACCATCACGCCGAGGTCGATCACCTCGTAATTGTTGCACTGGAGCACGACGCCGACGATGTTCTTGCCGATGTCGTGCACGTCGCCCTTCACGGTCGCCATCAGCACCTTGCCGGCGGCCGAGGCGGAGGTGACGCCCATCTCCGCCTTTTCCTTCTCCATGAAGGGCATGAGATAGGCTACCGCCTGCTTCATCACGCGGGCGGACTTCACCACCTGGGGCAGGAACATCTTGCCAGCACCGAACAGGTCGCCGACCACGTTCATGCCGGCCATCAGCGGGCCCTCGATGACGTGCAGGGGACGGGCGACGGTCGTGCGCGCCTCCTCGGTGTCGGCCTCCACGAACTCGGTGATGCCGTTGACGAGGGCATGCTCCAGCCGCTTCGCGACCGGCCAGGAGCGCCAGGCGAGGTCGGCCTCCTTCTTCTCCTTGCCGGCGGCGCCCTTGAAGCCCTCGGCGATCTCCAGCAGGCGCTCGGTGGCGTCGGCGCGGCGGTTCAGCACCACGTCCTCGCAGGCCTCGCGCAGGGCCGGCTCGATCTCGTCATAGACGGCGAGCTGGCCGGCATTGACGATGCCCATGTCCATGCCCGCCTGGATGGCGTGATAGAGGAACACCGCGTGCATGGCCTCGCGCACCGGCTCGTTGCCGCGGAACGAGAAGGACAGGTTGGAGACGCCGCCGGAGACATGGGCATGCGGCAGGTTCTGCCGGATCCAGCGGGTGGCCTCGACGAAGGCGACGCCGTAGCCCGAATGCTCCTCGATGCCGGTGGCCACCGCGAAGATGTTGGGATCGAAGATGATGTCTTCCGGCGGGAAGCCCACCACCTTGGTCAGGATGCGATAGGCGCGGGCGCAGATGGAGGTCTTGCGCTCGAATGAGTCGGCCTGCCCCTCCTCGTCGAAGGCCATCACCACCACCGCGGCGCCATAGGCGCGCACGAGGCGCGCCTTCTCGATGAAGGCGTCCTCGCCCTCCTTGAGGGAGATGGAGTTGACGATGCCCTTGCCCTGCAGGCGCTTCAGGCCCTGCTCGATGATCTCCCACTTCGACGAATCCACCATCACCGGCACCTTGGCGATGTCCGGCTCGGCGGCGACGAGGTTGAGGAAGGTGACCATGGCGGCCTCGCTGTCCAGCAGGCCCTCGTCCATGTTGATGTCGATGATCTGCGCGCCGTTCTCCACCTGGTCGCGCGCCACCGCCAGCGCGGCGGGAAAATCGCCGGTGGTGACGAGCTTGCGGAAGCGGGCGGAGCCGGTGACGTTGGTGCGCTCGCCCACGTTCACGAACGGGATTTCCGGCGTCAGCTCGAACGGCTCGAGGCCGGAGAGGCGCAGGCGCGGCTCCAGCTCCGGCACGGGGCGCGGGGCCTTGCCCTTCACCGCGCCGGCGATGGCGGCGATGTGCGCGGGCGTGGTGCCGCAGCAGCCGCCGACGATGTTCACGAGGCCGGACGCCGCGAACTCGCCCACCAGGGCCGCCATGGCCTCCGGGCTCTCGTCATACATGCCGAATTCGTTAGGCAGGCCGGCATTGGGATAGGCGCACACCAGCGTGTCCGCCACCCGGCCGATCTCCGCCACGTGCGCGCGCATCTCCCGGGCGCCCAGCGCGCAGTTGAGGCCGATGGAGAAGGGCTGCGCGTGGCGCAGGGAATACCAGAAGGCAGAGGGCGTCTGGCCTGAGAGGGTGCGGCCGGACAGGTCGGTGATGGTGCCGGAGATCATCACCGGCAGGCGGAACCCGCGCTCCGCATAGAGCTGCTCGATGGCGAAGATGGCCGCCTTCGCGTTCAGCGTGTCGAAGATGGTCTCCACCAGCAGGATGTCGGCCCCGCCATCCACGAGGCCCCGCGCCTGCTCGTGATAGGCGGCGGCGAGCTCGTCGAAGGTCACGGCGCGGAAGCCGGGGTCGTTCACGTCCGGGGAGATGGAGGCGGTGCGGTTGGTGGGGCCGAAGGCGCCGGCGACGAAGCGCGGGCGGCCGTCCTCGGCCTGGGCGATGTCGGCAGCCTCGCGGGCGAGCTTCGCGCTCTCGAAGTTCAGCTCGTAGACGATCTCCTCCATGCCGTAGTCGGACTGGGCGATGGAGGTGCCGGAGAAGGTGTTGGTCTCCACCATGTCCGCGCCGGCGCGGAAATACTCGAGGTGGATGGCCCGCACCGCGTCGGGCTGGGTGAGGCTGAGCAGGTCGTTGTTGCCCTTCACGTCCCGCGGCCAGTCCTTGAAGCGCGCGCCGCGATAGCCGGCCTCGTCCAGCTTCAGCTGCTGGATCATGGTGCCCATGGCGCCGTCCAGCACCAGGATGCGCTCGGCGGCGGCCGCCTTCAGGGTGGCGAAGATGTTGGCGGCGCGGGCGGTGGCGGCGCTGGTGGTGGAGGCGCTCATCTGTGCGGTCTCGGTCTCGGGGCGCGCGGCGCCTCGGTGAAGGGCTCCGGCGCCGGGCGCCGGGGAGAGGGGCAACCGGCGCGGCGGGCGCCGGGGAAAAGCTCAGAGCAGGGGCGTCAGACCGCCAGCGCCTGCGGCGCGGCGTCCGCAGCGGGGCGCAGGCCGAGCAGGTGGCAGATGGCGTAGACGAGGTCCGCCCGGTTCAGCGTATAGAAATGGATGTCGGTGACGCCGCGATCAACGAGGTCCGTCACCTGCTCGGCGGCCACCGCGGCGGCGATGAGCTTGCGGGTTTCCGGATCGTCGTCCAGCCCCTCGAACCGCTTCAGCAGCCACGCCGGCACGCTCGCCCCGGTGCGGGTGGCGAAGTTGGACGCCTGCTTGAAATTGGTCACCGGCAGGATGCCGGGCACGATGGGAATGTCGATGCCGCGCGCCCGCACCTTGTCGAGATAGCGGAAATACACGTCATTCTCGAAGAAGAACTGGGTGATGGCGCGGGTGGCGCCGGCATCCACCTTGGCCTTGAGATGGTCGATGTCCGCATCGAGGCTGGCGCTTTCCGGGTGCTTCTCCGGATAGGCGGAGACCGACACCTCGAAATCGCCGATGCGGCGGATGCCCTCCACGAGGTCGCAGGCGTAGGGATAGCCGTCCGGGTGCGGCTCGTAGCGGGTGCCGACGCCGGTCACCGGATCGCCGCGCAGGGCGACGATGTGCTTCACCCCCGCCGTCTTGTAGGAGCGGATGACCTCGTCGATCTCGTCACGGCTGGCGGCGACGCAGGTGAGGTGGGCGGCAGGGTGGAGGTCGGTCTCCTTCACGATGCGCTCCACCGTGGCGTGGGTGCGCTCGCGGGTGGAGCCGCCGGCCCCGTAGGTCACCGAGACGAACGCCGGAGACAAGGGCGCGAGGCGGGCGATGGAGGACCACAGGGTCTTCTCCATCTCCTCGGTCTTGGGTGGGAAGAACTCGAACGAGACCGAGACCGGGGGCCGGTCCAGTTCGCGGCTCGCCCGCACCGGGGCGGTGGGGGGCGTCATCATCAGGCGATCTCCCTGTCGCGGTCGGCTGTGGCCATCAGAACGCGCGGATCGCGCGCGAGCCAGAGCGAAACGGTGAGGCCGTCCTCGCGCCCGCCTTCGGGCGCAAGGGTGCGGAAGGATTGAAGGTCGAGCCCCGCCCCGGCGAGCCATGCTTCCACGGTCTCGCGGGCGAAGCCGAGATGGCGGTGGGCGTGGGCGTCGCGCAGGAACTCGAGGCCGTGGGGCGCGAAATCCACCACCAGCAGGCGGCCGCCGGGACGCAGCACCCGCGCCGCCTCCTTCAGGGCGCGTCCGCCGTCGTCGAGATAATGCAGCACCTGGTGGACGATCACCGCATCGAACGAATCGCGCGGGGCCGGCACTGCGAAGATGTCGCTCTGGCGCAGCAGGCAGTTGCGGATGCCGGCGCGCTCCAGGTTGATGCGCGCCACGCCGAGCATGTCCGGCGAGAGGTCCACGCCCATGCCGCGCTCGATGTCGGGGGCGAACAGCTCCAGCATGCGGCCGGTGCCGGTGCCAAGGTCGAGCAGCGCGCGGATGGGGGCGGAACCGAGCGCCTGGCGCACCGCCGCCTCCACCGCCGCCTCCGGCACGTGCAGGCGGCGAATCTCGTCCCACTCGCGCGCATGGGCGGCGAAATAGGCCTGCGCGGCGGCCGCGCGGGCGGCGCGCACCGCTTCCAGCCGGGCGCGGTCGCCGGCGAGCACGGGGTCGTCGCGGTCGAGCAGGTCGAGCAGCTGGCCGGCGACCCGGCCGCCCACCCCCTCGCTGGCGCGGCGGTAGAACACCCAGCTCGCCTCGCGGTGGCGCTCCACCAGCCCGGCCTCGGCGAGCAGCTTGAGGTGGCGGGAAATCCGCGGCTGCGACTGGCCGAGAATCTCGGTGAGGTCGGACACCGTCAGCTCCGCCTCGGCCAGCACCGCGATCAGGCGCAGGCGCGTATCCTCGCCCGCAGCCTTCAGGCATTCGAGCGTGGCGGGGAAGGAAACGGCCTGCCGGACGGGGCGATATGACATAAAGATATCTTTATATCCTTACCGCGCCACATTCAAGCACCCTGCGCGCCATCGCGGCGAGCCATGCCGATCACGATCAGCGGCGCTGCGCGAACGGGCGTTGCGCCCCGCCGGCCCAGAGCCTACACGCTGCGGCAGAGGCATGTCCGGAGCCAGCTAAGCTCGGCACAAAGCCATACTATGCTACCGTGCGGGGGCGCGAAAAATTCCTGGCCCCGTTTCCAATTTCGTCACGTTTCACGGTTAACACCACAAACATGACCTTGCGCCACAAACTCCTCCTCGCCGCCTTCGGGGCATCGGTTCTCACTGCGCCGGCCTTCGGCCAGGGTGCCTATGGCACGAACTACAGCCTTCCCGGCAACGGCGCCGACGAGGAAGAGACCGGCGCGCTTCCGCCCGGCAACGTGGGCGGCTATGGCGCGCCTCCGCCCGGTTATTCCGATCCCTATGCCCGCCAGCAGCCGGTGAACCGCGGCCAAATGGAGCGCACCGATCTGGCGCCGCCGTCCGGCCAGCAGCCCGCGCCGGGCTATGGCGCCCCGGCCCAGCCCTATCCGCAGCAGGCGTATCCCCAGCAGGGCTACCCGCAGCAGGGCGCCTATCCGCAGCCGGTGCAGCCCACCTATTCCAGCGCCCCCAGCGCGGTGCCGTCCTATGGCGGGCCGCAGCCGTCGGCGGTTCCCGCCCAGGGCGCCTACGGCCAGCAGCCCTATGGCCAGCCGGACGCGCGCCAGACCTACAACGCCCCGCCGGCCCAGTACGGCCAGCAGCCGCAGGCCGGCTACGGCCAGCCCGCCGCCTATGAGCCGCCGCAGCAGGTGACCTACGGCCAGAGCGGCCGCGGCGCGGTGGACCAGGACGCGCTCTACGCAAGCGCCAACGCGGGCCAGCCCCCGGCCGGCGTGTATGAATCCAACGCCTCCGTCGTGCCCGGCACCACCGAGGCCCCGTCCGGCCCGCGCATCGAGAACGTGGACCCCACCGAGCCCGTGCCGGAGCGCTTCCGCCGCCAGACGGTGGACTATGTGACCACCCAGCCGGCCGGCACCATCGTGATCGATACGCCCAACACGTACCTCTATTACGTGCTCGGCGGCGGCAAGGCCGTGCGCTACGGCATCGGCGTCGGCCGCGAGGGCTTCACTTGGGCCGGCACCGAGAAGATCACCGGCAAGAAGGAATGGGCCGACTGGCGTCCCCCGGCGGAGATGATCCAGCGCCAGCCCTACCTGCCGCGCTTCATGGCCGGCGGCCCCGGCAACCCGCTCGGCGCGCGCACCATGTATCTCGGCGGCACCGTCTACCGCATCCACGGCACCAACGAGCCGCAGACCATCGGCAAGTTCGTGTCCTCCGGCTGCTTCCGCATGCTGAACGCCGACGTGGAAGACCTCTACGACCGCGCGAAGGTGGGCACCAAGGTGGTGATCCTGCCCAAGACCGGCGGCACCCCGCAGGCCTCGGGCCCGGCGCCCGCCGCCCCGGTGGCCACCGCCTCCGCCGGCAAGCCCGCCGCCCAGCGCTGAGCCTGTCCCGGGCCCGCACCCACGGCGCCCGCCCCCGGCTGATCGAGCGTCAGATCCCGGCCCCGCCTCCTTCCCGGAGCGGGGCCGGCTCCGTTTCCGGACCCCCGCCGGCCACACCTCCGCATTGTGCCGGAGCCGGACGCCCCTTACCTCCGCGCGCGTCTTGGATATGATGCCCCCGCAGCGATCAAGCTGACTGGAGAGGCACCATGGCTACGCCTGCATCTGCGCCCACCCCCGCATCCACCGTCGCCGACCAGCTGCACGCCGTGCGCGCCAGCTGGGGCTGGTTCGTGGTGCTCGGCATCGCCTTCATCGTGCTCGGCTTCGTCGCCCTCGCCCATGTGCTCGCCTCCACCGTGGTGACGGCGCTCTACGTGGGCGCGCTGATTCTCGTGGGCGGCGTGGTGCAGGTCATCCACGCCTTCCGCGTGAAGGGCTGGGGCCGCTTCTTCTACTGGCTGCTCGCCGGCGTGCTCTATGTGGTGGCCGGCGGCCTCATCATGTCCAACCCGCTGCTGGGCGCCGGCATCCTCACGCTGATGATCGGCGTGGCGCTGGCGGTGGAAGGCATCTTCCGCATCTTCGCCGGCGTGGGCGGCCGCCCCGGCGCGGGCTGGGGCTGGATCGTGGTGTCCGGCATCGTGACGCTGCTGCTCGGCCTCATCATCATCGCCCGCTGGCCGGTGAACTCGCTCTACATCCTCGGCCTGTTCCTGGGCGTGGACCTCATCGTCAACGGCGTCGGCACGCTGCTGTTCGGCCTCGGCCTGAAGAAGGTCTGAGCCGTCCGCGAATCGATCGGGCCCGGCGTGACCGCCGGGCCCGATCATCTTCAGGCGAAGGACGCTTCCGCGCCTATTCGGCCGGATGCGGCACGGCGGCGGGCTCCGGCGCCTCCGCCTTCACGCGGAACCAGGTGGCGTAGAGCGCCGGCACCACCAGCAGGGTGAGCACGGTCGCCACCAGCAGACCGCCCATGATGGTCACCGCCATCGGCCCCCAGAACACGCTCCGCGCCAACGGAATCATGCCCAGCACGGCGGCCAGCGCGGTGAGCACCACCGGGCGCGCGCGGCGCAGGGTGGCGTCCACGATGGCCCGGTGCGGAGCGTGGCCGTCGCGGATGTCGTGGTCGATCTGGTCCACCAGGATCACCGTGTTGCGCATGATCATGCCGGCCAGAGCGATGAGGCCGAGCAGCGCCACGAAGCCGAACGGCATGTGCGCCACCAGGAGAGCCCCTGCCGCGCCGATCAGCCCCAGAGGCGCCGTCACCAGCACCAGCGCGAGGCGGGAGAAGCTCTGCAGCTGGATCATCAGGAGCGTGAGCATCACGATGATCATGATGGGGAAGACCCTGGCCAGCGAGGCGTTGGCCTTGGCGCTCTCCTCGATGCTGCCGCCGATCTCGATGCGGTAGCCCGGCGGCAGGCCGGCGCGGATCTCGGCGAGACGCGGCCACAGGCGGTTGGTGACATCCGGCGGCTGCACGCCGTCGCGCACGTCGCCGCGCACGGTGAGCACGAGGTCGCGGTCGCGCCGCCAGAGGATGGGCTCCTCATGGGCATAGGCGATGCGCGCCACCTGTCCGAGCGGCACGGCGAGCCCGTTGCGGGTGGTGACGGTGAGCGCGGCGAGGTGCTCCAGGTCCACCCGCTCCTCCGGCACCGCGCGGGCCACCACGTCGATCAGGAGGTTGCCCTCCCGGTGCTGGGTCACCGTGTAGCCGGAGAGCAGCGTCTGCAGCGTCTCGGCCAGGTCGCGCGGGGAGGTGCCGATGGCGCGGGCGCGGTCCTGGTCCACGGCGAGGGTGATGGATTTCACCTGCTCGCCCCAGTTCAGGTGCGGGTCGATCACGTCCGGCTCGGCGGCCATGACGCCGCGCACCCTGTCGGCGATCTCGCGCACCGCCAGCGGGTCCGGCCCCACCACGCGGAACTGCACCGGGAAGCCGACCGGCGGGCCGAACACGAAGCGGTCCACCCGCACCCGCGCCTCCGACAGCGCGCCCTCGGCCACGGCGGCGTCGAGCCGGGCCTTCAGCCGCTCGCGGGCGGGGATGTCGCGGGCGACGATGACGATCTCCGCGAAGTTGGGATTGGGCAGAACCGGGTTCAGCCCCAGCCAGAACCGCGGCGAGCCGCGCCCCACATAGGTGGTGGCGGTGGCCACGTCGGGATCGGCGCCGACGAGCGCCTCCGCCTTCTTCGCAGTGGCCTCGGTGACGGAGATGGAGGTGCCTTCCGGCAGGCGCATCTGCAGGAACAGCTCCGGCCGGGTGGAGGTGGGGAAGAACTGCTGCTGCACGAAGCCGAAGCCCACCACGGAGACCGCGAACATGAGCACGGTCGCGGCGATCACCGCATAGCGATGGCGCAGGCACGCCTCCAGCACGCGGCGCAGGATGCGGTAGAGGCGGCCGTCGTGCAGCTCGTGGGCGTGCCCCTTCTTCATGTCCGGCAGCAGCACGGTGCCGAGATAGGGCGTGAAGATCACCGCCACGAACCAGGACGCCACCAGCGCGATGCCCACCACCCAGAAGATGGCGCCGGCATACTCGCCCGAGGACGAACGCGCGAAGCCCACCGGCAGGAAGCCGGCCGCCGTCACCAGCGTGCCGGTGAGCATGGGGAAGGCGGTGGAGGTCCAGGCATAGGTGGCCGCGCGCATGCGGTCCCAGCCCTCCTCCATCTTCACCACCATCATCTCGATGGCGATGATGGCGTCGTCCACCAGCAGCCCCAGCGCGATGATGAGGGCGCCGAGGGTGATGCGGTGCAGGTCCATGCCGGCGGCGAACATCACCAGGAAGACGATGGCCAGCACCAGCGGCACCGAAAGCGCCACCACGATGCCGGTGCGGAAGCCGAGCGAGAGGAAGCTCACCACCAGCACGATCACCAGCGCCTCGGCGAAGGTCTTCAGGAACTCGCCCACCGATTCGCCGACGATGTGGGGCTGGTCGGCGATCTGCGTCACGTCGATGCCCACCGGCAGCTCGGCGGTGGCCTCGGCCATGGCGGCCTTGAGGTTTTCGCCCAGGGTGAGGATGTTGGCGCCCTGCGCCAGCGCGACGCCGATGCCCACCGCCGGCTCGCCATTCTGCCGGGCCAGGAAAGAGGGCGGGTCCTCATAGCCGCGGCGCACGGTGGCGATGTCGCCGAGGCGCACCAGCGCGCCGTTCACCGCCACCGGCACCTCTGCCACCGCCTCGACGCCGGTGAAGGCGCCGGTGAGGCGCAGGTTGATGCGGTCGGAGCGCGTGTCCACCGCGCCGCCGGCCACCACGGCATTCTGCCGCGCCACGCTGTCGAAGATCTGCTGCGGGGTGACGCCGAGATTGGCGAGGCGGGCGTGGGAGAACTCGATGTAGATACGCTCCGGCCGCTCGCCGATCAGGTCCACCTTCTCCACGTCCGGCACGCGCAGGAGGCGCTGGCGGATGCGCTCGGCCTGGAGCTTCAGCTCAGCCGGGCCGACGCCCTTCCCGCTGAGCATGTAGAGGGCGGAGTAGACGTCGCCGTATTCGTCGTCGAAGCCCGGCCCGATCACCCCGGCGGGCAGCTCGCCGCGCATGTCGGAGACTTTCTTGCGCACCTGGTACCACAGCTCCTTCACCTCGCGCGGGGGCGTGGTGTCGGAGAGCAGCACCTGCACGAAGGTGACGCCGGGGCGCGAATAGCTCTCCACCCGGTCGAGGTGCGGCAGGGACTGGAGCTTCTTCTCGATGGGATCGGCCACCTGCGCCTGCATCTGCGAGGCGGTGGCGCCGGGCCACACGGCATTCACCACCATCACCTTGATGGTGAAGGAGGGGTCCTCGGCCCGGCCGAGATTGAGGTAGGCGTAGAAGCCGGAGGCCGCCAGCAAGAGGATGGCGAACAAGGTGAGCGCGCGGTGGGTGATGGCCCAGCGCGAGAGGTTGAACCGCCCGCCGGCGTCGGTCTGCGCCGCGCCCGGGGCGGCTCCTTGCACCGCGCCCGGGGCGCCATGGTCCGCGGGGGTATGCTGCGATCCGCCGGGGGCGGGCTCCATGCCGGCGCCGCTCACGGCCGGCTCTCCCGCGCGCCGGCGGAACCGGACGCGCCGGTGGCAGGCGGCACGTTCGCGGCCATCTCGGCGCCGCCCTGGGCGCGGGCGATGCGCACCTTCTGGCCCGGCAGCAACGTGTGGACGCCGACCGCCACCACCGTCTCGCCCGGCTTCACGCCATCGCTGACGAGCACCGAATCCTCGGTATAGGCGGCGATGGTCACCGGCCGCGCAGCAAGGGTGCTGGCGCCGGGCTCCACCACCAGCACGTTGGGCCCATGGCCCCGGTCGATGATGGCGGACAGGGGCAGCCGCGCCACCTGCTGCTGGTCCTTCGGCCGCAGGGTGACGGTGGCGGTCATGCCGAGGGCCACCGTCTCGTCGGCGCCGTCGAGGGTGAAGCGGGCGGGATAGGTGCGCGAAGTGGCGTCGGCCTGCGGCGAGAGCTCCCGCAGCCGGGCGGGAATGCGCCGGCCGGGCTCGGCCCACAGGGTGACGAAGGCATCGGCGGCGCGGGCATCGGCCAGCGCGGTCTCCGGCAGGGAGACAACGGCCTCCTTCTCCTCCAGCCGCGCCACGCGGACGATGGTCTGCCCGGCGGACACCACCTGCCCGGGCTCGGCGGCGGTGGCGACCACCACGCCGGCGGCGTCGGCGAGAAGATCGGTGTAGGAGAGACGGTTCTCCGCCAGCTCCAGCGCGCGCTGCGCCCGTTGCAGGCGGCCCACCGCCTCCTCCTTGGCCAGCGACTTGCGGTCGAGATCGGCGGCGGAGGCCACGCCCTTGGCCGAGAGCGAGCGATAGCGCCCGTCCTCGGCGGAGGTCTGGGCGAGGTTGGCGGTGGCGGCGGCCATCTCGGCCCGCGCGCTCTCCAGCTCGAGGCGCAGGTCCTCCGGGTCCATGCGCGCCACCAGGTCGCCGGGCTTCACCCGGTCGCCCACCTCCACGGTCCGCTGCACCACCTTGCCGCCGACTCGGAAGGCGAGATCCACCTCGCGGCGGGCGCGCACCACGCCGACGAAGGTCTTCTCGGCCTCGCGCGGGCGGAAGGCGACGGTGGTCACCTGCACCGGCCGCGATGTGGCGACCGGCTGGGCATTCGTGCCCTCGCCGCAGCCGGACAGGGCCGGGGCCAGCGCCAGCGCCAGCGCGGCCAGCACTCCGAGGCGGCGGGCGCGCCCCGGTGGGGGAAGGGGACAGGCGGCGGTGGGCATGGCGGTCTCCTGTCGAATGTGAATCAACGGCTTAACGCTGATGAAAATCGTCTTTCGTCACTTTTCCGGCGCGCGAAGGCGCTGCCCGCAAGCCTTGGTCAGGACAGGGGCGTGCGCTCAACCTCGATGCTGCGCAGGATGAAACCCATGGTGGCCCGAAGGCTCGCCTCCAGGTCCTCGTCGATGTTCTGGGCGACCATGACCGGATGGCAGAAGCGCACGCAGGTGCCGAGGATGATCTGGCTCACCACCTTGGGGTCGTGCGGCACGAACACGCCCTGCGCCATGCCCTCCGCGAGGATGCGGGCGATGATGCAGCCGATGCGGGCCTTGTGCGCCTCGATGGACTCCCAATTGTTCTCGATGGCGACCAGCACCATGTCGTGCACGCGCCGCTCCTCGAGGAAATTGTCCTTGTGGTAGCGCATGATGGCGAGATAGCCGTCGGTGATGCGCTGCTGCGGCGTGCCCTCCCCCGCCGCGATGGCGGCCACCTCCGTCTCGATCTCGGCGAGGCTGCGGGCGCAGATGGTGCCGACGATGGCGGTCTTGGAGGGGAAGAAACGGTAGACGTTGGCGGGCGACATGCCGAGCTCGGCGGCGATGTCCGCCACCGCGGTCTTGGCGAAGCCCATGCGGCGGAACAGCTGTTCCGCAACGCGCACGATGCGCTCGCGGGTTTCGTCCGCCGTCTCCCTCACACGCACGTTCACGCCGGCCCTCTCCCTCAATGAGTGACGATTATCATAAATCATCAGTCATAATTGGCAAGGGGGCGACGACCGCCGGCCCCCTGGTGCCGGCTCAGCGGCCGTCGGCGATGAGGCAGCCGTCGGGGAAGGCTTCCCCGTCCAGCGCCGCCGCCACGCAGCGGGCGGCGATGAGATTGCCCCGGCCCAGCGCCTCGCGGCTGGAGCCGGCGGCGTGGGCGGTGGCCACCACATCCGGCCGGGCGGCCAAGGCCGCGGCGACCGGCTCCAGCGCCGGATCGGCCTCCGATTCGAACACGTCGAGCCCGGCGGCGAGAATTTCGCCCGCCTCCAGCGCGGCCAGGAGCGCGCGGTCATCCACCAGGCCGCCGCGCGAGGTGTTCACCAGCACCGCGTCGCGCTTCATGGCGCGCAGCACGGCGGCGTTCACCAGATGCTGCGTCTGCGGGCCGAGCGGCGCGTGCAGGCTCACCACGTCGGCGCGGGCGATGAGCTCGTCGAACGAAACGTAGGAGACGCCCGGCACGCCGGCATCGGGGGTGCGGGTGGAGACCAGCACCTGCGTGTCGAACCCCGCCACGCGCCGCGCCACCGCCCGGCCGATGCGGCCGAGGCCCACCAGCCCCACCGTCTTGCCGGTGAGGTCGAGCCCCGTCACCACCCGCCAGTCGTTGGCGGCGATCGCGGCGGCGCTCTCCTTCAGCCGGCGCAGCACCGCGAGCATGAGCGCGAGCGTATGGTCCGCCACCGCCGCGTCATTGGCGCCGGCGGCGATGGTGACCACCCGGCCGAGCTCGCGCGCGGCGGCGACATCCACCCGGTCGTGCCCCACGCCGCGCCGGGCGATCACCGTCAGATGGGGATGGGCGGCAAGCAGCTCCCGCGTCACCGAACGCTGGCCGACGATCCAGCCGCCGACACCGTCGAGCAGGCGGTGCATCTCGTCGTCGGGAATGAAGGTGTCGAGGGCGTCGCCCGGCAGGCCGGAGGGCACCACCTCGAAGCCGCGCGCCTCCAGCCATTGCGTGGCGGCATCATCGAACAGGCGGGTGGTGACGAGCACTTTGCGGGCGTTGGACACGGGGCGCGACCTCTTCTGGCGATCGCCCCCTCCTCCCGCGCCCCGCCGGCAAGATCAAGCCCCGCGTCCGCAGGGCACCCCTGCAGGGCACGGTGCGGGACATGAAAGGTGCGGGACATGAAAAAGGCGGCACCGGTGGTGCCGCCTCCGATCGGGGCAAGGGCCCCGTATGTCAGGCTCCGCGGCGCGGAAGCCGGTGCGTTCAGGCCGCCTGCGCGGGCGCGACCGACCCCTCGATGGTCCGGGGCGCATCGGCGCCGGTGGAGATGGGAACGATCCGCGGCTTCTTGGCCTCGGGAATGTTGCGCACGAGATCCACGTGCAGCAGGCCGTTCTCGAGCACGGCGCCCTTCACCTCCACATGGTCGGCGAGCTGGAAGCGTCGCTCGAAGGCGCGGGCGGCGATGCCGCGATACAGCATCTGGCCGGCGTCGGAGACCTCGGTCGTCTTCTTCTCGCCCTTGAGGGTGAGGGTGTTCTCCTTCACCTCGATGCCGAGCTCGGCCTCGGTGAAGCCCGCCACGGCAACGGTGATGCGGTAGGCGTTCTCGCCGGTCCGCTCGATGTTGTAGGGCGGGTAGGTCGGGGCCGCATCCACGCCGCCGACGGAATCGAGCAGCGAGAACAGGCGGTCGAAGCCGACGGTGTTGCGGTACAGGGGAGACAGGTCAAAACCACGCATGGCATATCCTCCTTTGAAGCGACATGCGGGACCCGCCGAAGCCGGGTCCGTGAAGGCGCCGTCAGGTGTTGCCCGGCGCCCTCCAGCGATGTGGGAAGGCCCCGCGCGGGCGTCAAGACCCCAGCCGAAGCGCGAGCCGGGCCGCCGGATGAACGGCAGATGAACGGCGGTGTCGGGTTGCGTTCAACCGCGCCGCCTAGACTTGCTTTCCCAACGTGATGCTCCATCCGACCCGGGAGGGCGGAAAGGGAGGAGCGGCCATGCGAGCGGTTCTCGCCGCCCTTTCGGTGCTGTTGTTTCCGGTGCTTGTGGCGCCGGCGACCCCTGTGGCCGCCCAGTGCACCGCCGCCGAGGCCGGGGCCCGCCCCGGTGTGCTGACCGCCCGGCCGCCGCCGGCCGGTGGCGAGGCGCACCCCGCGCCATCCTGGCCCGCGTCCTCGTGGTCCGCCTCTTCCTGGTCCGCCTCTTCCTGGGCCGAGGCGGGCATGCTGGGCGTGACGCCCCCGCGCATGGCGATGCGCAGCGATGCCATCGCGGCGCAGATGCCATCGCCGCTGGTGGCCCGCTCCGCGCCCTACCAGCCCTACCAGTCCCACCCGGTCCACGGCGCGCCGCTGACCTCCGAGGAGGTGGCGCCCAGCCTCCGGGCGCGCGGCTTCGTGGACGTGAGCGCGGTGCGCCAGCGCGGCCGCAGCTTCCTCGCCGAGGCCACCGGCCCGCGCGGCGAGCGGGTCCGCCTCGTGCTCGACGCGGAGAGCGGCGAGATCAGCGGCATGCAGGTGATCGGCTTCCACACCGCGCCCTGAGGGCCCTGCCCACGAGGCCGCGATTGTGGAGCCCGGCGTGAGCGTGTAACCCTCGCGGGGACCCGGCCGCCCCGGCCGCCCGTCGCACGAACGCCGGCCGAAAAGCTCCCCATGACCCTGTTCGCCCTTCCGAACCATCCGGTGCCCGACGGCTGCGTGACCGGCGAGGTGACGGCTTCAGACGGCGTGCGCCTCAGGTTCGCGCGCTGGCCGGCGGAAGGCGGCGGCCCGGGCAAGGGCACGGTGACCATCTTCGGCGGCCGGGCCGAGTTCATCGAAAAGTATTTCGAGGTGGTGCGGGAGCTGCGCTCGCGCGGCTTCGCCGTGGCCATGCTCGACTGGCGTGGACAGGGTGGCTCCCAGCGCCTGCTGGGCAACCCGCTCAAGGGCCACGTGACGCGCTTCTCCGACTACTGCCGCGACATCGAGGCATTCGCCCGCGAGGTGCTGCTGCCGGATTGCCCGCCGCCCCATTTCGCGCTCGGCCATTCCATGGGCGGCACCATCCTGCTCGCCTCGGTGCTGGAGGGGCAGCGCTGGTTCGACCGCATGGTGCTGAGCGCCCCCATGCTGGGGATCGAGGCGGTGCCGCTGGAGGGCGTGGTGCGACCGCTGGCGTCGGTGCTCGCCCACGTGGGATTCGCCCGCGCCTTCGTGCCCGGTGGGCGCGGCCGGCCGCTGTCGCGGATGCGGTTCGAGGGCAACCCCTGCACCTCCGACCGCAAGCGATTCGACCGCACCATCGAGCTCGCCCGCAGCTTCCCGCAGCTCGATCTCGGCGCGCCGACCATCGGCTGGCTGGCCGGCGCCTATGCCACCATCGCCGAATTGACGCACCCGGACACCATCAGCCGCATCCGCCAGCCGCTGCTCATCATCGCCGCGGGGGGCGAGCGGCTGGTGTCGAACACGGCGATCGAGCGATTCTCCGCCCGGCTCATCGCCGGCGCCCATGTGGTGGTGCCGGCGAGCCGTCACGAGCTGCTGATGGAGCGGGACATCTTCCGCGCCCAGTTCTGGGCGGCGTTCGACGCCTTCATCCCCGGCACGCCGATTCTCTGACGCGCCGGCCCTCTGACGCGCCCGTCGCCCTCAGGCGGTGAGGGTGCGCAGCGCCGCCTCGTGCAGGCGCCGGTTGCCGGCCGCCACCACACGCCCGCCGGCCACGGCAGAGCCGCCTTCCCAGTTGGTGACGATGCCGCCCGCGCCTTCGATGATGGGCACCAGCGCGATCACGTCATGGTCCTGCAAGCCGGTCTCGATGACGAGATCGATCAGGCCGGCCGCCACCATGCAGTAGGCGTAGCAATCGCCGCCGTAGCGCGAGAGCCGCACCTTCTCCTCCACCGTCTCGAACGCGGCGCGGTCCTCGCCATTCATGAGGCGCGGGCTGGTGGTGAAGAGGATGGCGTCCTCCAGCCGCCCGCAGTCCCGCGTGGACAGGATGCGCTCGCCGGCCGGGCCGCGATAGCGCGCGACGCCGCCGTCGCCGAAGAAGCGCTCGCCGATGAAGGGCTGGTGCATCATGCCGTAGACCGGGTCGTCGTCCTTCAGCAGGCCGATCAGCGTGCCCCAGGCGGGCAGGCCGGCGATGAACGACTTGGTGCCGTCGATGGGGTCGAGCGCCCAGGTGTAGGGCGCGCTGGCGGCCACGTTCTCGAACTCCTCGCCGATGATGCCGTGGGCGGGGAAGGTCTCGCGGATGAGCTTGCGCATCACCTGCTCGGCGGCGCGGTCGGCCTGGGTGACCGGATCGAAGGCGCGGCCCGCGCTCTTGTCCTCCACGCCGATGGCGGTGCGGAAGAACGGCAGGATCGCCTCGCCGGAAACGGTCGCGAGCTGGTGGACGAAGGCGTCGAAATCGACCGCGGTCATGGGGGCTCCACGCAGGAAGGCAGCAGCAGGAAGGCAGCAATGGCGCGGGCCGGCAGCTGAAACCGGGCCGCCGCCCGTCAGGGGCCGCAAGAAAGCGCGCCGCTCGCCCCCTGCCAAGGAAAAAGATGGCGCCATCCGCCATGCTGCCGCATCGCACGCTGGGCAACCGGCAGGCAGCAGCCCGCGCCAAGCTGCGCAGCAAAAAGGCAGCGCCTTCACAACGGTCTGGATTTCAAAGCATTTAAGTGGCGGATGTCTGCCCAAACAATGCGCCTGGAAGGGACTTGAAGCCGGCGCGGGACACTCGCATATTGATGCGGCGCGGCATTGCTTGCTGCAGTGCCGCTGCCCTCCTTGGGCGTTTCCTCCCTAGACTTGGGCCGCTCCGGCAACGTGAGCGGCCCCTTTATTTTTCGGGGTCTCGCTCAGCGCCGGTCCCGGGTCCTGCGCCATGCGCCGGACCCTATGCGACCGTCCGTCCTGCCGTCCGGGGGGCGCCGGCCTTTGCCGGCCGATCGTCACCACACCGTTCCGGCCTTTCGCCCGGCTTTTTCCGGCGCCTCTGCGGGCACCTTGCTGCGCGGCCCCTACGGGTGGCCGTCCATGCCAGCGCCTCTGCGGGCGCCTTGGCGGCCTCTCCGCCCGTGAGCGTGAAGCCGCTTCCCCTCGAACCCGATCCCCGGCCGGACCTGCCGGCCGGATGTCCCGCCCCCGGCGCCGGTCTTCACCGCGCTTCACAGGGGCCCGCAACGCCGTTCGCGTGCCCCGAGGCAGGCCTCGCGGCGACTCGTCCTGCAGCTGCGTGCGAAATTCTGCCGCCCGTAACGGGGGAGCTGCACGCGGGCGCCGTGCCCGGCGCGTCTGGAGGGTCAGGAAAATACCTTCCGACACAATGTCTTAGGAACTTTTCCCAGCCTGCGACAAACACGCACTTGATTTATGGCACCGCACTCGGCTATTTGTGCATTGCGACATGGCGATTGGCGTCGCTCTGTCGCTGCCCTCCTTGGGCGTTTCCTCCCTAGACTTGGGCCGTTCGCTCACGCGGACGGCCCCTTTCTTTTTGGGCCTACACTCCGCTGCGGTGCGCGGGGAAGCCGATCCGGCCTGGCCTGCCTGGAGGAAGCGATCTGCGCCGCCCTGCTCTCCCGACATCCGAACGTCTCCCGCCACCCGGCGAGGGGCGGCACCTACTACGAAAGTCGGAGAGACGTTGCCGTCACGAGCATTGGTAGCCGTGCCATTCGAAAAACGCAAGGCTCCATTTTGTAAAATGCAGGGCTGACGTCACTCCGCCGCCGCACGGGGGGCGGCCAGCTGGTCGGCAACCGCCGCGAACAGCTCCGGCACCAGCGCCGCCATGTCCGCCCGCACCCGCTCGAACCCGCCGTGCCGCTCGTAGCGCGCCTCATCCATGTAGAGGCCGCGGTTCAGCTCGATCTGCACCGCATGCAGGCCGGCAGCGGGGTTGCCGTAATGCTCGGTGATGTAGCCGCCGGCATAGGGCTTGTTGCGCACCACCCGGTAGCCGCGCGCCGACAGTCCCGCCTCGATGGTGGCGGTGACCACCTCGCTGCAACTGGTGCCGTAGCGGTCGCCGATCACGCAGTCAGCCCGGGCGAGGTCATCGCGCGCGGAAGAGGATGGCATGGAATGGCAATCCACCAGCACGGCCACGCCGAAGCTGCGCTGGATCCGCCCCACCAGCCGGCGCAAGGCGTGGTGATAGGGCTTGTAATAAGCCTCGATGCGGTCCAGCCCCTCGGCGACCGTCAGCCGGCGGGGATAGATCTCCTGCGCGTCGCCCACCACGCGGGCGATGGTGCCGAGCCCGCCCGACACGCGAATCGAGCGGGTGTTGGCGAACGGCGGCAGCCGTCCGTCGAACATGCGCGGGTCGAGCTCGTAGGGCTCGCGGTTCAGATCGAGGAAGGAGCGCGGGAACAGCGCCCGCATCAGCGGCGCCCCGGCCTTCACCGCGTCGAGGAACAATTCGTCCACGAACGTGTCCTCGGACCGGCGCAGGGTGGGAAAGGCCAGCCGCGACTGCTCCACGAAGGCGCGCGGATAGATCCGGCCCGAGTGGGGGGAGTTGAACAGGAACGGCGCGGTCGTCTCGTCCGGCGAGATCACCTCGAACGCAGGATCGATAACGTCAGCGAGGCAGGCGGTCATCAATCTTCCAATAGACTGGAAATGTTCCGGAATTCCCCCAGCGCGGGCGATCATGATGGCCCGGCGCGCGGCGCCTTGTGAAGAGGGTGCGCAACTTTCACTTCGAATTTACCCGATTGGGAGAGACAAGTCATATGTAGCCCCGTGCCCGGCCGGGGCGCGACCGAACACGACATCAGGGGACGAGGCGTGGCCAAGATCCTGCTCGCCGAAGACGACAACGACATGCGCCGCTTCCTGGTGAAGGCGCTGCAGAACGCCGGATATGCGGTGGCTTCCTGCGACAACGGACGCTCCGCCTACGAGCGGATGCGCGAGGAGCCGTTCGAGCTGCTGCTCACCGACATCGTCATGCCGGAGATGGACGGCATCGAGCTGGCGCGCCGCGCCACCGAGCTCGATCCCGACCTGAAGGTGATGTTCATCACCGGTTTCGCCGCAGTCGCGCTGAATGCCGACGGCGAGGCGCCCAGCGACGCGAAGGTGCTGTCCAAGCCCTTCCACCTGCGCGATCTCGTGAGCGAGGTCGGCAAGATGCTGGCGGCGGCCTGAGCCTCCACGGGCCGGCCATCCACAGGCCCGCACATCCGCGGTCACAGGTGCCTTGCCTCCGGCGATCCGAGCCGATATAGAGGCGGCTCCTGCGAGGGGGCGCGTAGCTCAGCGGGAGAGCACTACGTTGACATCGTAGGGGTCACAGGTTCGATCCCTGTCGCGCCCACCATCCCTCACCTTATCCCTGGCCCGGCCATCCCGGCCCTGCGACCGGGCGCGGTGCCGCCATCCGGCGGCGCGCGTCGTGCGTAAGGGAAGCGCCGGCCGCCCGGCGGCGCGCCAGCTGCGCCGCGTTCCGTTCCTCGCCGGCAGCAGGTGAATTGCCGATGACCGCCGCCCCCCACAGTGCCGACACCTCCCATCTGCCCAAGGACCACCCGAAGGTGGCGTTCGGGCGCATCGGCGTGCTCATCGTGAATCTCGGCACGCCGGAGGCGACGGACTACTGGTCCATGCGCGCCTACCTGAAGGAATTCCTCTCCGACCGGCGGGTGATCGAGGTGAACCGCGCGCTGTGGTGGTTCGTGCTCAACGCCATCATCCTCACCAAGCGCCCCGGCCCCAAGGGCCGCGACTATGCGAGCATCTGGAACACCGAGCGCAACGAGGGCCCGCTGAAGACCATCACCCGCGACCAGGCGGAGACGCTCGCCGCCCATCTTTCCGGCGTGGACGGGCGCATCGTGGTGGATTTCGCCATGCGCTACGGCAAGCCGCCCATCGCCGAGCGCATCGCCGCGCTGCAGGCGCAGGGGTGCGAGCGCATCCTCCTGGTGCCGCTCTACCCGCAATATTCCGCCGCCACCTCCGCCACCGTGTGCGACAAGGCGTTCGACGCGCTGAAGCAGATGCGCTGGCAGCCGACCCTGCGCGTCGCCCCGCCGTGGCACGACGATCCGGTCTATATCGATGCGGTGGCCGCGGACCTCGAGCGCCACCTCGCGGCGCTGGATTTCGAGCCCGAGGTGATCCTCGCCTCCTTCCACGGCGTGCCGAAATCCTACCTTCTCAAGGGCGATCCCTATCACTGCCAGTGCGCCAAGACCGCCCGCCTGCTGCGCGCGCGCATGGGCATGGACGACACGCGCCTCAGGCTCACCTTCCAGTCGCGCTTCGGCCGGGAGGAATGGCTGCAGCCCTATACCGACGCGACGGTGGAGGCGCTGGCGAAGCAGGGCGTGAAGCGGCTCGCCGTCGTCAATCCGGGCTTCGTGGCCGATTGCCTGGAGACGCTGGAGGAGATCGGGGTCGAGAACCGCGAGATCTTCCTGCACCACGGGGGCGAGCAGTTCGCCGCCATCCCCTGCCTCAATGCCGGCCCCGAGGGCATGCGCGTGCTCGCCCATGTGGTGGAACGGGAGCTGAAGGGCTGGGTGGGGTAGCACCGCACCGGCCGCCCCTGCGGCGAGACTGAAATATTTCCAAAACACCTGAAGCCAAGCGGCTCCCGCTCTGCTAAAGGCCCCCATCCACCCGGAAGGACGAAGATGAGCGAGATCACCCTGCGGCGCGCCTGCCTGGCGCAGATCCGCGAAATGACCCAGCGGAGCGAGATTTTCTACGCCCCCGCGGCCATCCGCGGCACCGGCGCCCGCCGCACCGGCCCGATGCAGAAGATCGACCCCCGCGCCCTGATCGCCCGCAAGGGCACCCGCAAGGGCTGACGCGCCCGCGGGCTCCCTGCCCGCGACACTGGATGGCTGGGCCACGGCCCGCCTCCCCGCAGCGTCCCGCAGGACGCCGCCCTCCCAGAAAAGGACCGACCTGAGCGAACCCGCGGGGCCTACTCCCCGGCGGGCGGTTCCACGTGCCCGGCTTCCCAGCCCAGTATGGCGCGCTTGCGGGTGAGGCCCCAGTGGTAGCCCGTCAGGTCCCCGCTCTTGCCGATGACGCGGTGGCAGGGCACCACGAACGAGATGGGATTGCGCCCGATGGCCGCCCCCACCGCCCGCGCCGCCTTCGGATTGCCGACGTGCTCGGCGATGCTGGAATAGGTGGTGGCCCGGCCCATGGGGATGCGCAGCAGCGTCTCCCACACCCGGATCTCGAAATCCGTGCCGATGAAGACGATGCGCAGCGGCTGCTCGCCCCGCCAGGCCGCCGGATCGAAGATGCGCGCCACCAGCGGGCCGGTGGCGGCGGGGTCCTCCACATACATGGCATTGGGCCAGCGGCGGCGCATGTCGGCGAGGGCGGCGGCCTCCTCGCCCCGGTCGGCGAACGCAAGCCCGCACAGGCCGCGCGGCGTGGACATGGCGAGCGCCAGCCCGAACGGCGACGGGTGGAAGCCGTAGCGGATGACGAGGCCGGCCCCGCCGGTCTTGAACTCGCCCGGCGACATGGCCTCGTGCACCACGAACAGGTCGTGCAGCCGGCCCGGCCCGGACAGGCCCAGCTCCAGCGCGGCGTCGAGCACGTTGGGGCATTCGGCGACGATGCGGCGGGCGCGGTCCAGTGTCACCGCCTGCAGGAACGCCTTGGGGGTGAGGCCGCACCAGCGGCGGAACAGATCCGTCAGCGCGCGGGCGGAGACGCCGGTGGCGGCGGCGATCTCCTCCACCTCCGGCTGGCTGCGCATGTGGCGGGAGATGTATTCCACCGCCCGCTGCACCACGTCGTAATCGCGCTCGGCAATGGCGAGCGGCGCCGCCGGGGGAGCCATCACAAGACCTCCGGGGGTAGGGAGCGGGGCGCCGGCATCCTTGGCGCACGGGTCGAGGGCGGAAGGATCTGGCGCCAGCACGGAACGCTCCTGTTCATCGAGTGAACCCCATCAGAACAGGCGGCGCCAGCTCCGGCCACCCGATTTCCCCCGGCCGCCCGTTTCCGCGCCGGTTTCCCCGCGCGATCCTCAGGCCGGGTCGCGCTTGATGGAGAGCGGGCCGAAGCCCTGCTGCGCCGCCATGGCCTGGATGCGGTTGATGTTGACGTGGCGCGGCTGGGTGCAGGCGAAGAACACCTGCTCGGCGATGTCCTCGCCGGTCATGGGCTGGGTGCCGGTATAGACCTTGTCAGCCTTGCCCTGGTCGCCGCCGAACCGGACCACGGAGAACTCGGTCTCGGTCAGGCCCGGCTCGATGTTGGTGACGCGCACGCCGGTGCCGGCGAGGTCGGCCCACACGTTCAGCGAGAACTGCTTCACGAACGCCTTGGTGGCGCCGTAGACGTTGCCGCCGGGATAGGCGTAGTCGCCGGCGATGGAGCCGGTGAAGACGAGGTGGCCCTGCTTGCGCGCCACCATGGCCGGCAGGGTGGAGCGCACGGTGTAGAGCAGGCCGGTGATGTTGGTCTCCACCATGGTGGTCCACTCTTCCAGGCTCGCCTCCCAGGTGGGCTCCAGCCCGAGCGCGAGGCCGGCATTGGCGAACACCACGTTGTAGGCATCGAACGGCGCCGGCAGGCTGGAGAAGGCGGCGAAGGTCGCGGCCTCGTCGCGCACGTCCAGCTCCAGCGGGAGAATCAGGTCGCCGAACTCGGCCACCAGCCCCTCCAGCCGGTCGGCGCGGCGGCCCACCGCCACCACGCGGGCGCCCCCGCTGGCGAAGCGCCGCGCCGTCGCCGCGCCTATGCCCGAGGTAGCGCCGGTGACGATGAGGGTGAGCGTGCGGGGATCGAGCAGGGCCATGGGGCTTCTCCGGCAGCAGGGCGACGGCAGGGAGCGGAACAGGGTAAGGCGCGTTGCTTAGACCGCCTTAACCATCGCGTCCAATCGTAGCGGATGATCGGTATCTGGATAACGCCGGGGCCTTGCTCCTGCCATGTTCCGTCGAAATGGTGCGGTTCCTTTTGCAGCCGGCAACGGACCCAGATCCGGCCGGTGGCAGTCCGAACGTTGACTGGGGCGTTTTTTGCGCTTCCGCAGTGGCGGGAGAGCAAGGCACGCGCTAGGTTTGCGGGCACGTCCGGAGAGTGTTGATGAAGGTGGTTGTGGTTTCGGCGGCGCTGGCGCTGGCCCTTGGCGGGTGCAGCACCGAGCTCGACGGCTTCGGGGCGAAGCCGTCCGCCGTGGCAGCGAATCGGGTTCTCACGGCGCCCACCGGCGCGGTGGAGAGTTCGCCTGCGCCCGGCAATGTCTCCTCCGCCTCGGCCGAGACCGCCACCGGCGCCATCACCCCGCGCACCACCGCCGCCAACGTGCCGCTGACCCCGCCCCCGGCCAATCCCGGCGGCGTCGCCTATGCGCCCAGCGCCGCCAAGGAGCAGCTCTCCGGCGCCTGGTCCTTCTCCTGGGACGACGGCCGCCACACCTGCCCGGTGCGCCTCGGCACCGATCGTGGCCTCAGCGGCCTCTCGGCGCAGGCCGACGTCTCCTGTCCCAGCGAGATCTTCATGACCAAGGGCTGGGACATGATGGGCTCGGACCTGGTGCTGCAGAACCATCAGGGCAAGGTCACCGCCCGCCTGCAGCCCGCCGGCCCCAACCGCTACGTGGGCGTCATCGGCGACAGCAGCCAGCAGGTCGTGCTGAGCCGCTGATCCGGCGGCCCGCCGCTCACCCGGTCAGGCCGGCCGGAGCGCGCGTTCCGAACGTTTCCGAGAACACCAGATCCGCGAGCGGCAGCCGCTGGCGCCACCCGGCCCGCTCCAGGTCCGGCGTTGCGGCGAACGCCTCCACATAGCCCATGCACAGCAGCGCCACCGGCACGATGTGCTCCGGGATGGCGAGGATGCGGTGCAGGTCGTCCAGCGCCAGGATCGACACCCAGCCGACCCCGAGCCCCTCCGCCCGCGCCGCCAGCCAGATGTTCTGCACTGCGCAGACGGTGGAGTAGATGTCCATCTCGCTCTGGTGGGTGCGCCCCAGCACCAGCGGCCCGGCCCGGTCCCGCTCGCAGGTGATGCACAGGGCGAGCGGCGCCTCCTGGAGGCCCGCGAGCTTCAGCGTGCGGTAGAGCTTGCCGCGCTCGCCCTCGAACATGGCCGCAGCCTCGGCATTGGCCCTGGCGAACGCCACGTGCAGCGCCTCCCGCGTCTCGGCGGAGCGGATGACGATGAAGTTCCACGGCTGCAGGAAGCCCACCGAGGGCGCCGCATGGCCCGCCGCCAGCACGCGGGCGAGCACATCATCCGGCACCGGATCGGGCAGGAAATTGCGCCGCACGTCCCGCCGCTCGCCGATGCAGCGGTAGATGGCGGCCCGTTCCTCCGGCGAGAAGCTGTTGTCGCCCGTCATTGCCGGTTCCTCCGCGCCAGCGCGCATTCGGCAGAAGGTGGGGCGGAAGGTCAATCCCCGTCCAAGAGCCGGTCCACCGCCGTCCGCCAGCCGGCGAGCCGCCGCCCGCGCTCCTCCGCCCCCATGGCCGGCACGAATCGCCGCTCCAGCCGCCAGCTTTCGGCGAACAGGTCCGGCGCGGGGAAGAAGCCGCAGGTGAGCCCGGCGAGATAGGCGGCCCCCAGCACCGTCGTCTCGGTCTGGGCCGGGCGATCCACCGGCGCGCCCAGCAGGTCGGCGAGGCGCTGCATGGTGAAATCGGAGGCGGTCATGCCGCCGTCCACCCGCAGCACCGTGCCGCCGGCGGCGTCAGGCCAGTCGGCGTGCATGGCGTCGATCAGATCGCAGGTCTGGAAGCAGACGCTCTCCAGCGCCGCCCGCGCCAGCTCCGCCGGGCCGGTGGCGCGGGTGAGGCCGAACAGGGCGCCGCGCACCTCCGGCCGCCAGTAGGGCGCGCCGAGGCCCACGAAGGCGGGCACGAGAATCACGTCCTGCCCCGCGTCGGCCGTGGCGGCGAGGCGATCGCTGTCACTGGCGCGGGCGATGATGCCGAGCCCGTCGCGCAGCCACTGCACCGCCGCTCCGGCAACGAAGATCGAGCCTTCCAGCGCGTAGGTGCGCTTTCCGTCCAGCTGATAGGCGATGGTGGTGAGCAGCCGATGGCGCGAGGCCACCGGCGTCGCACCGGTGTTGAGCAGGGCGAAGCAGCCGGTGCCGTAGGTGGACTTCACCATGCCCGGCGCGAAGCACGCCTGCCCCACCATCGCCGCCTGCTGGTCGCCGGCGATGCCGCGCACCGGCACCGGCGCGCCGAACACCTCAGCGTCGGTGGCGCCGAACTCGGCCGCGCAGTCCCGCACCTGCGGCAGCAGCGCGCGCGGCACGCCGAACAGCGCGAGCAGATCCTCGTCCCAGACGCCGCGGTGGATGTCGAACAGCATGGTGCGCGAGGCGTTGGTGGCATCGGTGGCATGGACCCGCCCGCCGGTGAGGCGGAACAGCAGGAAGCTGTCCACCGTGCCGAAGCAGAGCTCGCCCCGCTCCGCCCGCGCCCGCGCGCCGGGCACCGCGTCGAGGATGGCGGCGATCTTGGTGGCGGAGAAATAGGGGTCGATGAGGAGGCCGGTGCGGGCCTTCACCAGCGCGCCGTGCCCCTCCGCCGTCAGGCGCGCGCAGGCATCGGCGGTGCGCCGGTCCTGCCAGACGATGGCGCGATGGATGGCGCGCCCCGTGGCGCGCTCCCACACCAGCGTCGTCTCGCGCTGGTTGGTGATGCCGATGCCGGCGAGATCGGCCGGCACCGCCCCCGCCTGCCGCAGCACCGCATGGCAGCAGCGCAGCACCGTGCCGAGGATGTCCTCGGCCTCCTGCTCCACCTGGCCGGAGGCGGGGAAATGCTGCGGCAGCTCCTCCTGCGCCAGAGCCGCGACGGACCCGTCCGGCCGCACCAGCAGCGCGCGCGAGGAGGTGGTGCCCTGATCGATGGCGAGGATGTAGGCGGCCAAGGTTTCCTCCGGCTCGGGCGCTTCCACGATCCCGTGGAGCGCCCTCTTCTAGCCGCCGTTCCGGCGGTGCTTCATGTAGGCGTCGAGACGCGCCGCCTCGGCGGGCGAGGTGCGCAGGCCGAGCTTGGACCGGCGCCACAGCACGTCGTCGGCGCTGGCCGCCCATTCCGTGTCCATCAGGAAATCCACCTCGCGGGCGCACAGATGGGCGCCGAACCACTCGCCGAGGTCATCCTCCCCAGTCACCCCGGCCAGCAGCGCGAAGGCGCGCGTGCCGTAGGCGCGGGCGCAGCGGTGCAGCAGCGCCGGGTCGAGCCCCGGGAAATCCGCCCGCAGCAGCCGCACCAGGTCGCGGAACCCCTCGCGCGGGAAATCCCCGCCCGGCAGCGGCGCCCCGCCGGTGAAGGCCGGCCCCATGGGCGGCAGGTGCGGCGCCAGCCGGTCGAGGGCGGCCTCGGCAAGGCGGCGATAGGTGGTGATCTTGCCGCCGAGCACGCCGAGCAGCGGCGCGCCGCCCTCCTCCGGCACATCAAGCGTGAGGACATAGTCGCGGGTCGCCGACTGGGCCTTGCCGGCGCCGTCATCCACCAGCGCCCGCACGCCGGAATAGGTCCACACCACCGTTTCCGGCGCGAGGCTGGCGGCGAAATATTCGCTCGCGGCCGCGCACAGGTAGGCCACCTCCTCCGGGCTCGCGCGCACGTCCTCGGGGCGGCCGGAATAGTCGCGGTCGGTGGTGCCGATGAGGGTGAACTCGCCCTCGTAGGGGATGGCGAAGATGATGCGGCCGTCGGCGTTCTGGAAGATGTAGCAGCGCTCGTGCCGGTAGAGGCGCGGCACCACGATGTGGCTGCCCTGCACCAGCCGCAGCCGGGCGGGCGGGGCGACCCGTGCGGTGGCGAACACCTCTCCCGCCCAGGGGCCGGCGGCATCCACCAGCGCCCGGGCGCGCACCGTCTCGCGCCGGCCGGCGCCCTCCGCCTCCACCTGCCACAGGCCGTCCGCGCGCCGGGCCGCGACGACGCGGGTGCGGGGGCGGATGGAGGCGCCCCGGTCGGCCGCGTCGCGGGCGTTCAGCACCACGAGGCGCGCATCCTCCACCCAGCAGTCGGAATATTCGAAGGCGCGGGCATAGCCCGGCCGCAGCGGCGCGCCGGCGGGGTCGTGGCGCAGGTCCAGCGTGCGGGTGGGCGGCAGCAGGCGCCGGCCGCCGAGATGGTCGTAGATGAACAGGCCGAGGCGGATCAGCCACGCCGGCCGCAGCCCCGGATGATGCGGCAGCACGAACCTCAGCGGCCGCACGATGTGCGGGGCGATGCCCCACAGGATCTCGCGCTCGGCCAGCGCCTCGCGCACCAGGCGGAAGGCGCCGTATTCGAGGTAGCGCAGCCCGCCGTGGATGAGCTTGGTGGAGGCGGAGGAGGTGCCGGAGGCAAGGTCCGCCTGCTCGAACAGCACCACCGACAGGCCGCGCCCGGCGGCATCGCGCGCGATGCCCGCGCCATTGATGCCGCCGCCGACGATGGCGAGGTCGAACATGCGCGAGCTGTCGTCCATCCCGGCCTCCGCCATCCCCGGTCCCCCATCGGCACGCCGGATTCGGCCCCTTGGGAAGACCATGCCGCGCCCTCGCGCCGCGTCAACTCCCCCGTCGCGCCGCGTGCGACATCCCCCCTTCGCGCCGGGGGGGGGGGCGCCAGCCGGCGCGGGGACGGCCGGCAGGCGCGGGACCGGAGAGGGGACGGCACGCCCCCTGCCCCGCCCGTTCCGGCGCCGCAGTCCACGCGCGGCGACGGCCTGCCGACGGCCTGCCCGCGCCGGGCCGGCCGACCCTCAGGCGGCGCCGGCGGCGGGATCGAGCAGGCCGCGGGCGGCGAGCGCCTCGCGCACCATCTTCTTCGGCGTCTTGCCATAGGCGGAGCGGGGCATCTCGTCCCAGAAATGCACGCGGCGGGGCAGCTTGTAGCGGGCGACCTTGCCATCGAGGAAGCCGATCAGCTCCGCCTCGGTCAGGCTCTCCCCGGCGCGCAGAACGCACACCGCCACCCCGACCTCGCCCCACACCGGGTCCGGCACGCCGACGATGGCCACCTCCGCCACCGCCGGATGGGTCAGCACCTTCTCCTCCACCTCGCGCGGATACACGTTAGAGCCGCCGGAGATGTACATGTCGGAGGCGCGGCCGGTGATGTAGACGAAGCCCTCGCCGTCCATGTGGCCGAGATCGCCGGTGCGGAACCAGCCGTTACGGAACGCCTTCGCGTTGGCGTCGGGATTGTCGTAATAGCCGGCGAACACCGCCGGGCCGCAGACGCAGATCTCGCCCGTCTCCAGCGGCGCCACCTCGGCGCCGGCCTCGTCCTGGATCTGCACCTGCATGCCGGTGCGCTCGTAGCCGCAGGTGCCGAGCTTCAGGTGCGGGCCATCTTCCGCATCGTGCAGGGCGGCGGGCAGGACGGTGATGTTGCCGGTCACCTCGCCGAGGCCGAAATACTGGACCAGAACCTTGCCCAGCGCGTTCAGCGCCCGCTTCTGGTCCTCGCGATACATGGGCGCGCCGGCATAGATGACGTAGCGCAGCGAGGAATGGTCGAAGCCCGCCACCGCCGGATGCTCCACCAAGAGCTTGGTGATGGTGGGCACGGTGAACATGTTGGTGACGCGCCAGCGCTCCACCAGCCGCCACGCCTCGGCCGCGTCGAAGCGCTCGGACGGCATCAGGATGGTCTTCGCCCCGCGCGCCACCTGGGTGAGTTGGTGGACGCCCGCGCCGTGGGAGAGCGGGGCCACCACCAGCGAGGCGTCGTGCTCGGTGGTGCCGGGCATCAGGTCGCACAGATGGTTGGTGATGACGAAGGCCATCTGGCCGTGGGTCAGCACCGCCGCCTTGGGCCGGCCCGTGGTGCCGGAGGTGAAGAAGAACCAGCACGGGTCGTCGTGCTCCACGTCCGCCACCGGGGCCGACTGGCCGAGCCGCGCGGCGACGAGGGCGCCATAGTCCGGCCCGAACGGCGCGGCGCCGATGGCGATCACGTCGGCAAGCGCTGGCGCCTCCGCCCGGGCGGCGGCCACGTGGTCGGGGAAATCGGCGTGGCAGATCATCAGCCGCGCGCCCGAGGCGGAGGCGAGATAGGCCACCTCGCCCGGCGCCTGGCGGAAATTGGTGGGCACCCACACCGCGCCGATGCGGAAGGCGGCGAACATGCTCTCGAACATCTCGAGGCAGTTCTTCGACTGCACGAGGATGCGGTCGCCCTTGGCGATGCCGCGCGCCGCGAGCTCCGCCGCCATGGCATCCACCCGCGCGTCCATCTGCGCCCAGGTCACCTCCTTGTCGCCCTCCACGAAGCCGATGTGGTCCGGGAAGCGGCGGGCGGACTGGCGCAGGATGTGGGCCAGGTTCATCACCCGCCGGCTGGCGCGGGGAAAGCCGCCCTGCGGCGCGCGCGGGGGCTGGGCGGGACTGGGCTCGGCGGACATGATCGGCTCCGTGCGTGAGGCGGGGTGAGGCGGGCGGCCTCAGGAAGGGGCGCGCGCGGCGCGTGCGGACGGGCGGAGCGCCACGGGCTCGGCGGGAAGGCGGCGGCCGAGCGCGGCGGAAAGCGCATCGGCCTCCTGCCGCAGCAGCGGCGCCAGCTCGTGCTGGCGCGCGGGGGTCAGCCGGCTTTCGATGGCGGCGAGGGAGAGGGCGCCGACGGCCCGGCCGTCCGGGCCGGCAACGGCCACGCCCATGCCCCAGGCGCCCGGCACATAGAGGCCGGGATTGAGCGCGTAACCCGCGGCGCGGGCTTCGGCCACCTGGTGGCGCAGGGCCGGCACGTCATAGCCGGGATAATGGGCCGCCAGCGTTTCGGCATTGGCGGCGAGGGCGTGCTCCACCTCCGCATCCGGCAGCGCCGCCAGAAGCGCGAGGCCGGCCGCGCCGACGCCGAGGGGGTGCCGGTCGCCCGCCTGCAGCACGTGGCTGCGGATGGGGTAGGTCCCCTCCTCCCGGTGCAGGCAGATGGAGAAGGCGCCGCGCGGCACCGAGAGAAAGGCGCAGTCGCCGGTGGCGCGCGCGAGCCGGGCGAGGCCGTCGAGGGCGAGGGCGTGGATGCCGAACCGCGCCGCCGCGCGCGTGCCCAGCACATAGGCCTCCGGCCCCACGTGGTAGCGGCGGGAGGCATCGTCCTGATCCAGCAGGCCGGCGCGCACGAGGGCGAGCAGCACGCGCCGCGCCGTGGGCTTGGCGAGGCCGGATGCGGCCACCAGATCGGTGAGCCGCGCGCCGGCGGGCTCGGCCTGCCCCACCAGCGTCAGCAGCGCCACCGCGCGCTCGATGCTCTGCGTGCCCCCGGCCGCGGTGTCCGCGTCCGGCCCGGCCGGACGGGCGCCGTCCGGCGCGCCTCTCCCCGCTCGCGTCACGTCCCCTCCAGATCCATTATATGGACCATAGTTGTCATTTCGGCCGAGGCCTGGTCTCCGCCGGGCGGGGACCATAGCGTTACGCATAATCCCACACAAGGCCTTCGCGGCGGCGGATAAAGGGTCCATTTTATGGACCTGATGCGCCACCCACGCGCGCAGCGCGCGACCCGGCCGGCGCCGGATCGCCGGCTCCGCCTGCAGGCGCCGCGCGGATGCGCCTCAACCGGAGAGCTGGACGATGACGCCCTCGTTCGGCCGCAGGTCGATGCTGCCGCGCACGGCCTCCCCCTCGCGCGGGCCGGCGGTGGAGATGCGCACCGCGCCGCGCACGGACAGGTCGGCGAAGGCCGCGCTGAGCGGCTCGCCACCGAGGTTGAGCGCCACTAGGAAGCTCTCCCCGTCGCCCTGCCGCAGATAGGCGAGCAGGTCGCCGGTGGCCGAGACCGGCAGCCACGAGCCGACGCTCAGCGCCGGATGGCCGCGCCGCAGCGCCAGCAGCGCCCGCGTGAGGGTGAGCATGGAGCCGGCCTCGCCCTGCTCCGCCCTCACGTTCACCTCGGTGAAGTCGGGCGCCAGCGGCAGCCACGGCTCCACCGTGGAGAAGCCGGCGAACGGGCCATCGTCCCACTGCATGGGCGTGCGCGCGCCATCGCGGCCGAGGCCGAGGCCCGGCACGTTCTTCTCGTAGGGATCGCGGATGCGGTCCGGCGGGATCTCCACCTGCGCCATGCCGATCTCGTCGCCGTAATAGAGCGTGGGCGTGCCGCGCAGGGTCAGCAGCAGCATGGCCGCCACCCGCGCCTGATCGGGCCCCAGCCGGCCGGTGACGCGGGGGCGGTCGTGGTTGGAAAGCACCCAGTTCGGCCACCCGCCCTCGGGAATGGCGGCCTCGTAGGCGGCGATGAGCGCCCCCAGCTCCGCCGCGCGCCAGGGCGCGGCGAGCAGGGTGAAGTTGAACGGCAGGTGCACGCCGTCGCCCTTCTCACCGTAATAGGCGACGATGCGGTGGAGCGGCAGGTAGGCCTCGCCGATGAGCACGCGCGCACCATAGCTGTCCGCCAGCGCGCGGAAGCCGGCGATCACGCCCATCAGCTCCGGCCGGTCGCCGGTATAAAGCTGGGTGAGCCGGGCGTGGGGGTTCATGCCGGGGCGGAAATCGGGGTTCGGCGGATTGTCGCGGAAGGCGTCGTCCTTGATGACGTGCCACAGCGCATCGATGCGGAAGCCGTCCACCCCCCGCTCCAGCCAGAAGCGCAGCACGCCGTGCATGGCCGCGACCACCGCGGGATTGCGCCAGTTCAGGTCCGGCTGGGCTTTGAGGAAGGCGTGGTAATAATACTGGCCGGTGGCGGCGTCATATTCCCACGCGCTGCCGCCGAATTCCGAGAGCCAGTTGTTGGGCGGCCCGCCATCGGCGGCCGGATCGCGCCAGATGTACCAGTCCCGTTTCGGGCTGGCGCGGCTGGCGCGCGCCTCCACGAACCACGGGTGCGCCTGCGAGGTGTGGTTGGGCACGAAATCGAGGATCACCTTCAGCCCGCGCCCATGGGCGGCCTGAAGCAGCGCGTCGAAATCGGCGAGGGTGCCGAACAGGGGATCGATATCGGTGTAGCCGGCCACGTCGTAGCCGAAATCCGCCATGGGCGAGGGATAGATGGGCGAGATCCAGATGGCGTCGATGCCGAGCGCGGCGAGATAGTCGAGCCGGCGGGTGATGCCGTTGAGGTCGCCCACCCCGTCGCCGTCCGTGTCCTGGAAGGAGCGCGGATAGACCTGGTAGATCACGCCGGACTGCCACCACAGGGGCCCGGTCTTCACGTTCGCCATCAGCGCCTCTCCCGCCACGCCGGAGCGCGGTGCGCTCCGGTCTGTTTCTGGGAAAGTGCCTCAGGTCCGGTTCGGTTTCATGGCAGGCCGGGAAAGGGGCGCGCAGGGAAGGCGGAAGAGACCTCCCCCGCCCTGCCCCGTCAGGCGGCGCGGCAGCGGTCCAGCGCCCAGCGCACCAGCTTGCGCACGTCGGGATCGGGATCGTCATAGGCCGCCTCCAGCGCGACCACGGCGGCCGGATCAGCGATCTCGCCCAGCGCCGCGGCGGCCTCCTTGCGCACGTTGGAGAGGCCGTGGCCGAGCGCGCCGGACACCACCGGCACCGCCGCGCGGGCCTTCAGGCGGCCCAGCGCGTTCACCGCCTTGGCCTGCACCTGCCAGGCATCGTCATTGGCGGCGGTCATCAGCGGGTCCACCGCCTCGGCGATCAGCGCCTTGCCGATGGAGAAGGCCGCTTCCTCGCGCACCTGCCAATGGGCATCGCGCAGGCCGGCGACGAGGGCCGGCACGCCGGCCGTGCCGCTGCGCACGAACACCAGCGCCGCCATCACCGCCCGGCGCACCGCCGGCTCGGGATCGGTGGCGGCGATGAGCAGGGCGGGCAGCGCCGCATCGGCCTTGAGATAACCGAGCACGCCCAGCGCCTCGCGCCGCACCGCCATGTCCGGATCGGTGAGGGCCGCGAGCGCCACCGGCATGGCGGCGGCGTCCTGCATGTCGCGCAGGGCCCGCAGCGCCGAGGTGCGGACGAAGCCCGCGAAGGGGCCTTCCGTCTCCTGCGCCCGCTCGATGAGCCGGGGCGCGGAGGCGGGCTCCTTCTTGTCGGCGAGGCTCTCGGCGGCGGCGAGGCGCACCGCTTCCACCGCGTCGCTGAGCGCATCGGCAAGGCCGAGGGCGGCGGGCAGGCCGGAATGCTCGTCGAGCGCCTTGGCGGCGGCCTCGCGCACGCCGGCATCGGCGTCCTTCAGGCCGGCGAGCAGCAGCCCCACCGCCTGCGGGTCCACGCTCTCGGCAAGGTCCAGCATGGCCACGCGGCGGATGCCGGGGTCGGCGTCGCGGGCGCGCTCGGCCACGCCGTCGATGTCATCGTCCAGATCGTCGAACACGGGCATGGCGCGCCTCACCGCAGCAGATAGGGGATTTCGACCTTCACCGCCCCGGTGGGGCAGTCCACCTCGCACGGCATGCAGTACCAGCACTCGTCGTACTTCATGTGCGCCTTGCCCGAGGCCGGGTTGATGGCGAGCACGTCGAGCGGGCACACGTCGATGCAGACGCGGCAGCCCTTCTCGGCGATGCACTTGTCGTCGTCCACGGTCACCGGGACGGAGGTCATGTGGTTGGCGAACGGCATGGGGCAGCTCCGGAATTCAGGGTATCGGGGGTCACTCGGCGGCGATGGCCGGGGTGCGCAGCTGGTGGTAGGCGCCCATCTCGTCCGCATCGATCTCCACCACATAGGGGTCCACCGCGTGCTTGCGGTGGGCCATGCGGCCGAACTCGTCCTTGTAGAGGAGGGTGTGGCAGAACCAGTTCTCGTTGTCGGTGGCCGGGTGGTCGACGCGCCAGTGGTAGAGGCCCCAGCGGCTCTCGGTGCGGTAGAGCGAGGCGGCCGCCGCCATGTCGGCGCAGTCGAGGATGGATTGCAGCTCCAGCGCCCGCATCAGTTCATGCGGGTCCTTCACGCACAGCGCGGAAAGATCATCGCGCACCTCGGCGAGGCGGGCCTGGCCAATGAGATACTTGGCGGTGACCTTCGGCGGCTGGAGATAGTCGTTCACCAGCCGGCGGGCCTTGTACTCCATCTCGTGGGGGGTGAGGCCGTCGTCGCGGCGGGTGGGGGCGAGCACCCGCTCCTGCTCACGGGCGACATCGGCTTCGTCATAGGCCGGCAAATCGGTGGAGGCGCAGTAATCGGCCGCGTCCTGGCCCGCGATGCCGCCGTTCACGAAGGCGCCGAGCATGTAGTTGTGGGGCACGCTGGCCATGTCGCCGGCGGCGTAGAGGCCGGAAACCGTGGTGCGGGCATTCTCGTCCACCCACACGCCGGAGGCCGAGTGGCCGGAGCAGAAGCCGATCTCGGAGATGTGCATCTCCACCATCTTCTCGCGGTAGTTCGTGCCGCGCTTCTCGTGGAACCGCCCGCGCGAGGGCCGCTCGTTGGAGTGCAGGATGGTCTCGATCTCGGAGATGGTCTCCTCGGCGAGATGGGTCATGTTGAGGAAGACCGGGCCGTTGCCGCTCTGAAGCTCCGAATAGAACTCCTTCATCATCTGGCCGGACCAGTAATCGCACTCGATGAAGCGCTCGCCCTTGTTGTTGGCGGTGTATCCGCCGAACGGACCGGTGACATAGGCGCAGGCCGGGCCGTTGTAATCCTTGATCAGCGGGTTGATCTGGTAGCATTCGAGGTTCGCGAGGCCCGCGCCTGCGTGGTAAGCCATGGCATAGCCGTCGCCGCAGTTGGCCGGGTTCTCGTAGGTGCCGAACAGATAGCCGGAGGCCGGCAGGCCGAGGCGGCCGGCCGCGCCGCAGGCCAGCACCACCGCTTTCGCGCGGATCACCAGGAACTCCCCGGTGCGGGTGTTCACCCCGATGGCGCCGGCGATGCGGCCGTCCGTGCCGGTGAGCAGGCGGGTGGCCATGTAGCGGTTGGTCACCAGCACCTGATGCTTGCGCAGCTGGCGGTAGAGCGCCCTCTTGACGTGGTGGCCCTCCGGCATGGGCAGCACATAGGTGCCCATGTGGTGCACCTTGCGCACGTTGTATTCGCCGGAGCCGTCCTTCTCGAACTTCACGCCGATGGAATCCAGATACTGGATCATCGGGTAGGAGCCGGTGGCATAGGCCATCACCGCCTTCTGGTGGACGATGCCGTCGTTGGCGACGGTGATCTCCTTCACATACTGCTCGGGGGTGGCGTAGCCGGGGATGACGGCGTTGTTCAGCCCGTCCATGCCCATGGAGACCGCGCCGGAGCGCTTCACATTGGCCTTCTCCATCAGCACCACCTTGAGGGCGGGGTTCTTCTCCTTGGCCTTGATGGCCGCCATGGGGCCGCCGGTGCCGCCGCCGATGACGAGGATGTCGGTCTCGATGATCTCGGGTGTCGTCGCGCTGGCGAATTCGCTCATGGGGTCACCTCTGGAGTGTCGGTTGCGGCCGCGGCGCCCGTGGCGAGGGCGGCGAGATAGGCGAAGGGGTAGACCCCGCGCGCATGGCCATCGGAGAAGGTCAGGTTGAGCCCGTGCGCCCCGAACGGGGCGACGGTGGCGAGCGTCACGCCGGAAAAGCCGGCGGCATCGAAGCGGCCGCGCGCCCGGTCGGCGACGCAGCCGGCGCAGCGGCAGGCGGCGCGCAGGGCGCTGGCATCAAGGCTGGCGCGGGCCGGCGCCACCCCCGGCCCGCCGGCGAAGGCGAGATGGAGCCGGGCGCGGGCCCGGTCGAGGCGGATCTCCTCGATCTCGACGGTGGAAAGGGTGGGGGCAGACGTCATCATGCCTGCGATTGGACATCGCGGGAGGCCGGCGCCGATAGCAACTAGTTGCTGACTGGAGCGATTCCAGCGGGGGGCGACGCCGCGACAGGCACGGGCCGGACGCGGGACCGAAGGGTCCACGGCGGAGCAGCATGCCGCCGCCTCTGTGGGATGGGACGGCGAGCGAGCCGCGCCTGGAGCGAAGCGGGCACCGCCCGGGAATGGGAAAGGCGGGGCGGGCCAAGAAGCGGGAGCGGTGACGGCGGTGCGGCGGCCCCCCCGGCGCGACCGGGCTCGACCTTCAGATGGCCCGCGCCCGTTGCACCGGCCCGACCCGTCACGCGGGGATGCGCCGGGCAAGACCGGGGCCGAAGCAAGGCCGCCGCTCTCCCCCGTCAGCCTGCCCAGCGAGCGCGCTTCCGGCATCGCGGCGGCAACTGGCGTGCGGAACCCTTCTGCCAGCTCCTCCGGCGCGGTCCTCCCAAGGCGCAGTCCGGTCGTGCCCGCGCGCCATCCCGCCCGCAAACGCAAACAGCCGGGCAATGCCCGGCCGTCGCGTCAGGTCTCGGAAGAAAACGAGGGCTCAGGCCAGCTCGGATTCCTTCTTGCGCTCCTCGCGCTTGCGGTCGTTGGGGTCGAGCAGGCGCTTGCGCAGGCGGATGGACTTGGGGGTCACCTCCACCAGCTCGTCGTCCTGGATCCAGGCCAGCGCGCGCTCCAGCGTCATGCGGATGGGCGGGGTCAGGCGCACCGCCTCGTCCTTGGAGGTGGTGCGGATGTTGGTGAGCTGCTTGCCCTTCAGCACGTTCACTTCCAGGTCGTTGTCCCGGTTGTGAACGCCGATCAGCATGCCCTGGTACACCTTCCAGCCGGGCTCGATCATCATCGGGCCGCGGTCTTCCAGGTTCCACAGGGCATAGGCCACCGCCTCGCCCGCCGCGTTGGCGATGAGCACGCCGTTGGTGCGGCCGGCGATCTCGCCTTTGTAGGGGGCGTACTCGTGGAACAGCCGGTTCATGATGGCCGTGCCGCGGGTGTCGGTGAGCAGCTCAGACTGGTAGCCGATGAGGCCGCGGGTGGGGGCGTAGAACACGAGGCGCTGGCGGTTGCCGCCGGAGGGGCGCATCTCGATCATCTCGGCGCGGCGCTCGCTCATCTTCTGGACGACGGTGCCGGAATATTCCTCGTCCACGTCGATGAGGACTTCCTCGATGGGCTCCAGAACCTGGCCGGTGGCCTCGTCCTTCTGGAACACCACGCGCGGCCGCGACACGGCGAGCTCGAAGCCCTCGCGGCGCATGGTCTCGATCAGCACCGCGAGCTGCAGCTCGCCGCGGCCGGAGACGAAGAAGGAATCCTTCTCGGTGGATTCCTCGATCTTCAGCGCCACGTTGCCTTCCGCCTCGCGGAACAGGCGGTCGCGGATGACGCGGCTGGTCACCTTGTCGCCCTCGGTGCCGGCGAGCGGCGAATCGTTGACGATGAACGACATGGTCACGGTGGGCGGGTCGATGGGCTGGGCGGCCAGCGGCTCGGTCACCTCGAGGGCGCAGAAGGTGTCGGCCACCGTGCCCTTGGCGAGGCCGGCGATGGCGACGATGTCACCGGCGACGCCTTCCTCGATGGGCTGGCGCTCAAGGCCGCGGAAGGCGAGGATCTTGGACACGCGGCCCTGCTCCACCAGCGAGCCGTCCTGCGCCAGCACCTTGAGGGGCTGGTTCGGCTTGATGGAGCCGGAGGTGATGCGCCCGGTGATCATGCGGCCGAGGAAGGGGTTGGCCTCCAGCAGCGTGCCGATCATGCGGAACGGCCCTTCGCCGACGGTGGGCTCCGGCACGTGCTTCAGCACCAGGTCGAACAGGGGCGCCATGCCCTGGTCGGAGGGGCCTTCCGGCTTGTCGGCCATCCAGCCGTTGCGGCCGGAGCCGTAGAGGATGGGGAAGTCGAGCTGCTCGTCGGTGGCGTCGAGCGCGGCGAACAGGTCGAACACCTCGTTCACCACCTCGGTGATGCGGGCGTCGGAGCGGTCCACCTTGTTGATGGCGACGATGGGCTTCAGGCCCACCTTCAGCGCCTTGCCCACCACGAACTTGGTCTGGGGCATGGGGCCCTCGGCGGCGTCCACCAGCACGATGGCGCCGTCCACCATGTTCAGGATGCGCTCCACCTCGCCGCCGAAGTCGGCGTGGCCGGGAGTGTCGACGATGTTGATGCGCGTGTCCTTCCAGACCACCGAGGTGGCCTTGGCGAGGATGGTGATGCCGCGCTCCTTTTCCAGGTCGTTGGAATCCATCACGCGCTCGGCCACCCGCTGGTTCTCGCGGTAGGAGCCCGACTGCTTGAGCAGCTCGTCCACCAGCGTGGTCTTGCCGTGGTCGACGTGGGCGATGATGGCGATGTTGCGCAGCTTCATGGGCCGTCCAGCACAAAAATGCGGGTCCGAATGCCTCGGGCCCGCCGGGATGGGGATTATTGCGGCGCAAAATACACAGATGCCCGTCAAGATCAATGCGCGCGGGCGAATTCGGGGGAAACCGCGGGTGCGCCGGGGCCGAACGGCGCGGCGCGCCGGGTCAGGCGCAGGCCCCGCCCCCTTGCCCGCCGCGGCATCCTGGGCGAGGGAGGGGCGGCTTCCAGCAGGAGAATGAGCAGGTGTGGTTTCTGGACGGAGAGTTCCTCGTCGGCGCGCTCATCAGCGTGGTGACCATCGCCATCCAGGCGCTGGCGACGGTGGTCGTCGTTCGGCTCGGCCGCTTCGCGAGCAAGCGACTCGCGCCGCGCGACCGGCTGGCGACGCTCATCATCGTGATGTGCGCGGCGGGCACGCTCCTCACCCTCGCCCACCTTATGGAGGTGGCGGTCTGGGCCGTCATGTACACGCAGCTCGGCGTGACGCAGGAGCGCGACGCCTATTATTTCGCCTTCGTGAACTTCACCACGCTGGGGTATGGCGACCTTCTGCCGGAGCATCGCTGGCGCGTGCTGGGCCCCATGACGGCGGCCAACGGAATGCTGCTGTTCGGCTGGTCCACGGCCGTGCTGTTCGCGGTCCTGTCTCGCGCGCTGCGCATGCTGCGGCTAAGTTGAGGATCGGCCCGCCCGCGCCGGGGGCCCACCCGAAAGGCATTCCGTGACGTCAGCGACGCCAGCGCAGGAGGAGGGCCGCCCGGTGGCGCCGGACGAGGCGGCATCGATTGCGCATCAGGTGCCGCCCGATGAGGCGGCACGGATCGCGCGACAGGTGCCGCCGGACGAGGCGGCACGGATCGCGCGACAGGTGGCGGGGCATCCCTATTTCGACGGCTTCGCGGAGGACGACCTCACCGCGCTGGTGGCCTGCGGCGAGATCATCGAGGCCCCCGCCGGCGCCCGCCTGATCCGGCAGGGCGATCCCGGCACCTTTGCGCTGCTGGTGCTCGAGGGCTCCGCCACCGTCATCATCGACACGCCCTACGACCGGGTCGAGCTCGCCACGTTCGAGGCGCCGGCCGTGCTGGGGGAGATCGGCGCCTTCACCGGCGTCGCCCGCACCGCCCATGTGGATGCGGGCGCGCCGGTGCGCGCGGTGCGGCTTTCGGCGCAGGCGCTGGAGGCGGCGGGCCGCGCCCACCCGGCGCTGCTGTCGGCGGTGATGCGCCAGTTCGGCCAGAGGTTCGAGACCTTCAACCGCGCCTTCGGCTTCTACGCCAACGCCCTGAGCGCGCTGGAGCGGCTCGACTTCGACCTGCGGCTGCTGGACGAGCTGCGCAATCCGCTGCCGGAGCTCACCCACTTCGCCCATTCCTTCCGCCGGCTGGCGGAGGCCATCATGACGCGCGCGGCGGAGCGGCAGGAGATGGCCAATGCCGCCGCCATCCAGCGCTCCATGCTGCCGCCGCCGCTGGCGCCGGACGCGCTGGGCGGGCGCGCCGACATCTTCGCCGCCATGCTGCCGGCGCAGGACGTGGGCGGCGATTTCTACGACTACTTCCTCATCGACCCCACCCACCTCGTGGTGACGCTGGGGGATGTGGCCGGCAAGGGCACCCCCGCCGCCCTGTTCATGAGCGCCACCCAGACCGCCCTGCGCATGGGCCTGCGCAGCGCGCCGGACGTGGCGCGGGCGGTGGCGGCGGTGAACGACCTGCTCTATGCCACCAACGGCGAGACGCTGTTCGTCACCCTGTTCTGCGCCGTGCTCGACCTTTCGACCGGCGATCTCACCTACTGCAACAGCGGCCACACCGACTGCGTGCTGCTGCGCGCGGGCGGGGCGGTGGAGCAATTGTCCGCCACCGGCATGGCGCTCGCCATCCTGGAGGGGGCGAAGGCCCGCGCGGTGACCACCCGCCTTGGCCCGGGCGACCGCCTGTTCCTGTTCTCCGACGGCCTGACCGACGCCATCGACGCCGGCGAGAACGCCTTCGGCCAGCAGCGGCTGGAGCAGACGGCGGCTTCCGCCCTGCACCTCCCGCCCGAGGCGTTCATCGGCACCGTGCTCGATGCTGCCTGCGCGCACGCGGGCGACACCCCCCAGTTCGACGACATGACGGTGCTGGCCGTCACCTTCACCGGCGGCTGACGGCGCCCGGCGCCGGCCTCAGCCGGCCGCCATGCGCGCCACGAACGGATCGGCCGCGGCCGCCTCCACCGCCGCACGGTATTCCCGCGCCAGCTGGTCGCACAGCTCGGCCGCCGGCATCACCGCGTCGATGCCGCCCACCCCCTGCCCGGCCGACCAGATGGTCTTCCACGCCTTGGCCTCGCTCGCCATGTCGAGGGCGCCGTGGGACTTGAGATTGTCCGGGTCGAGCCCGGCGGCGACGATGCTCGGGCGCAGGAAGTTGGCGTTCACCCCGCTGATGGCCGAGGTGTAGAAGATATCGGCGGCGGAGCTGGCGAGGATCATGTCCTTGAACCCTTCGCTCACCATCGCCTCGCGGGTGGCGATGAAGCGGGTGCCCATGTAGGCGAGGTCCGCCCCCGCTGCCCGCGCCGCGAGGATCTGGGCACCGGTGTTGATGGCCCCGGCCATCAGGATGGTGCCGTCGAAGATGCGGCGGATCTCGCTCACCAGAGCGAACGGGCTGATGGTGCCGGCATGGCCGCCCGCGCCCGCCGAGACGGCGATGATGCCGTCCACCCCCGCCTCCGCCGCCTTCTCCGCATGGCGCCGGCTGATGACATCGTGGAACACGAGGCCGCCGTAGCCGTGCACCACGTCCACCAGATCCTTCACCGCGCCCAGCGAGGTGATGACCACCGGCACCTTGTGGCGGGCGCAGATGGCGAGGTCCGCCTGAAGGCGCGGGTTGGACTTGTGGACGATGAGGTTCACGCCGTAGGGCGCCGCGCCGGGGGCGTCGGCGAGCCGGGCGTCGATGTCGTCCAGCCACTGCGAGAAGCCCTCGCTGGTGCGCGCGTTGAGCGCCGGGAAGGTGCCGAGCACGCCGGCGCGGCACACCTCCACCACGAGATCGGGTCCCGAGGTGAGGAACATGGGGGAGGCGACGGCGGGGATCCTGAGGCGGCCGGAAAGCGCGGCGGGAAGAGGCATGAGACGGTCCGGATGGTGGGAGGAAAGGGAAACGGGCGGCGGCGCTCAGGCCGCCGTCCCGGGCATGGAGTGGAAGCCGGCGTGGAAGCCGGCGCGGCTGCCGGCAAGGGTCACGATCAGCGGCGGCGCGGCGAAGCGCGGGCCGTGGCGGGCGGCCAGGGCCTCGCAGCGCGCGGCAAGCGCGGCCGCGCCGATCCTGTCGGCGTAGGACAAGGGCCCGCCGGTCCAGGCGGGAAAGCCCCATCCCGTCACGGCGTCGAGATCCACCAGATCCGGCGCCGCCGGCCGATCCGCCCCCAGCGCGCGGATGACCGCCAGCACCGGCGCGAGGAGCAGCCGCTCGCGTGCCTCTTCGGGCGCAGGGGCGGGCACGGTCTCGCACGCGGGGCCGGCGGGCGGGAACACGGCGCCGGATGGCGGGGTGCCGGATGGAGGGGCGGCTACGGGCGGGGCGAGGGGGGCCAGATACGGCGGCGACGCGCCGGCGGGCGGCATGACGGGCGTCCCCTGCGCGGACGCGCCTCGGCCAGCGGGCAGCGAGCCGGTGGCCGACGCGCCGGGCGAAGGCTGCACCGTCGGTCCCGATACGGGCGGCGCTGATCCCTCCGGCGGCGTGGCGGGCGCGGCCTGCGACGGCGGTGCCTCCGCGTCCGGATGCCGGCGCGCGGCAGCGGACGCCGTTTCCTCCGGCAGCACGGCCAGCGGCGCCGCGGACGGCCCGTCGGGCGAGGCGGCGCTCGCTCCGCCGCCGGTGAGCGGCCCCCGCGTGAAGCCGGCGGCGCGGGCCACGTTCTCCACCAGCACGGGGGAGGCGCCCTCGGCCAGCAGCGCCCGGGCCTCGGCGGCATAGGCGGCGCGGCCCGCCGCGACCAGCGGATCGGCCGGATCGCCGGCGCGGCGGCCGGCGCGCTCGCTCGCCTGCCGGGCGAAGAACTGCGTGCGGATCCGCGCCTGCGCCACCGGGCCCCGCACCAGCGTCGCGAACAGGTCCCGCTCCACCTTCAGCGCCGCGTCGAAGGGCAGGCGGGCGCCCTCATACACGCTGGAGAGGATGGCGCGCGGGGCGGGATCGTTGCCGCAGGTGGCGGCGAGGGTGCGGGCGTTCCACAGGGCGAACAGTTCCTGCGCATGGGCACTGGCGGGCGCATCGCCGGGCCAGTGGAACCCCTTCGCGTCCCACGGCGCGACGGGGGACACCCGCCGCTCGCGCAGCACCATGCGGGCGGCGTGAAGCAGCCCCTCGGTCGGCACCACCTCGTCGAGGATGCCGAGGGCCAGCGCCTCCCCGGCCGTGAGGGCGCGACCCTCCACCAGCAGCGGCAGGGCGCCGGCGAGGCCCACGAGGCGCGGCAGGCGCTGGGTGCCGCCTGCCCCCGGCAGGAGGCCGAGCTTCACCTCCGGCAGGCCGAATGCCGCCTTCGGCGCATCGGCGGCGATGCGGTGGTGGCAGGCGAGCATCAGCTCCAGCCCGGCGCCCAGCGCGGTGCCGGGCGCGGCCGCCACCACCGGCTTGCCGCAGGTCTCCATGCGCCGGAACGTTGCGCCGATCGCCGCCACCCGCCGCGCCGCATCGCCCGCCGTGACGCCCGGCGCGGCGAGGTCGCGCATGATGGCGAGGTCGGCCCCCGCCATGAAGGACGCCTTGCCCGAGGTGAGGATGAGGCCCGTCACCGCCGGATCGGCGGCAAGGCGCTCCACCTGCGCGCCGAGGGCGGCGGCGAGCGCCCAGTCCATGACGTTCATGGAGCGGCCGGGCAGGTCGAGGACGAGGGTGGCGATGCCTTCGGCGTCGATCTCAGTGCGCAGCATGGCTCAGACCCGCTCGATGATGGTGGCGACGCCCATGCCGGCGCCGATGCACAAGGTGGCGAGGGCGGTGGCCTTGCCTGTGCGTTCCAGCTCGTCCAGCACGGTGCCGAGGATCATGGCGCCCGTCGCGCCGAGGGGGTGGCCCATGGCGATGGCGCCGCCGTTCACGTTCACCGCCTCCGGGTCCAGCGCCAGCGCTTCCATGAAGCGCAGGGCGACCGCGGCGAACGCCTCGTTCACCTCGTAGAGGTCGATGTCGGCCGCCGTCATGCCGGCGCGCCGCAGCGCCTTCTCCGCCGCGAAGGCGGGGGCGGTGAGCATGATGGTGGGCTCGCTGCCCACCTCGGCGAAGGCGCGGATGCGGGCGCGGGGGGCAAGCCCCGCCGCCGCCCCCGCTTCGCGTGTTCCGATGAGGAGCGCCGCCGCCCCGTCGACGATGCCGGAGGAATTGCCGGCGTGGTGGACGTGGGCGATCTCCCCCACCTGCGGGTAGCGCAGGCGCGCGATGTCGTCGAAGCCGGCGTCCGCGCCCATGGCCGCGAACGCGGGCTTCAGCCGCGCCAGATCATCCACCGTGCAGCCCGCCCGCACGGTCTCGTCCCGGTCGAGCATCACCTCGCCCACGTGGTCGCGCACCGGCACGATGCTGCGCGCGAAGCGGCCTTCCGCCCAGGCGCGGGCGGCGCGGCGGTGGCTCTCCACGGCGAAGGCGTCGAGCGCGGGCCGCCCATAGCCCCATTTGGTGGCGATCAGGTCGGCGCTGATGCCCTGCGGCACGAAACAGGTGCCGAACGCCACCGCCGGATCGGTGCTCCAGGCGCCGCCGTCGGACAGGATGGGCACGCGCGACATGGACTCGCAGCCGCCCGCCACCACGAGGTCGGCCTGCCCCGCCATGACCTTGGCGGCGGCCATGTTGACCGCCTCCAGCCCCGAGCCGCAGAAGCGGTTCACCTGCACGCCGGCCACCTCCTGCGCGTAGCCGGCGTGGAGGGCGGCGATGCGCGGCAGGCACTGGCCCTGCTCGCCCACCGGCATGACGATGCCCATCACCACGTCATCCACCCGCGCCGTATCGAGGCCCGCGCGCTCGCGCAGGGCGCCGAGCACGGTGGCGGCGAGATGCACCGGCGTCGCCGCGTGCAGCGCGCCGTCCGCCCGGCCGCGCCCGCGCGGGGTGCGTACATGATCGAAGATGAAGGCGTCGGGCATCTCTCCCTCCTCCGCGGGCCGGTTCCGGGCGGCCTCACGCGCCGGCGTAGAGACTTTCGATCTCGGCCGAATACTTGGTGTGGATGTTGGAGCGGCGCACCTTCATGGTGGCCGTCACCTCGTCGTCGTCGTGGTCGAGCTCCTTGGTGAGCAGATGGAAGCGGCGGATGTGCGAGACCTGCGCCAGCTGGGCGTTGGCGCGGGCGATCTCGCCCTCGATCAGCGCCCGCACCTTCGGGTTCTCCACCAGGTTGCGGAAATTGGTGTAGGCGACGCTGCTCTCCTCGGCCCACTTGCCCACGGTCTCGAAATCGATCTGGACCAGCGCCGAGACATATTTGCGCGCCTCGCCGATGACGATGCACTCCTTGATGAAGGCGCTGCCCTTGGCCACGTTCTCGATCTCGGAGGGGCTCAGGTTCTTGCCGCCGGCGGTGATCATGATGTCCTTCAGGCGGTCGACGATCTTCACCTGCCCGTCCACGAACTCCACCACGTCGCCGGTGTGCAGCCAGCCGTCCCGCAGGGCGGCGCGGGTGGCCTCCTCGTTGCGGTAGTAGCCGGCGAAGACGATGGCCCCGCGCACCAGCAGCTCGCCCTGGTCGCCGCGCGCCACCTCCACGCCCTCGGCCGCCGGGCCGACGCATCCGGGCCTGAGGTCGTCGAGCCGCTGGCCGGTGGCCATGCCCGAGGTCTCGGTGGCGCCATAGACCTCGATCAGCGGCACGCCGATGGTGCGGAAGAAGCGCACGATATGCGGCGAGATGGGCGCCGCCCCGGTCATGGCCACCTTGGCCCGGCGCAGGCCGATGAAGTTCTGCAGCGCCCGGAAGAACAGCAGATAGGCAAGGAAGAACAGCGCGCGCTGGCGCAGGGTGCGCGCCGCGCGCGGCGTCTCGGCGAACGGCTCGCACGCCTTCACCAGCCGCTCGAACAGGACGCGGCGCGCCCCGCCCGCCTCCAGCATCTTGATGTAGATGGCGGCGTGCAGCTTCTCCCAGATGCGCGGCACGCCGAGGAACATGGAGGGCGCCACCTCGCGCAGGTCCTCCTGGATGGTGCGGATGCTCTCGCCGAAATTCACCTGCGAGCCGAGATAGATGGGCGTCATGGTGGTGAGCATCTGCTCGGCCACGTGGCACAGGGGCAAATAGGAGACGTGGGTGGTGGCCGCGTCCAGTTCCAGCCGCTCGGTGATGGCGATGGCCTGCGCCCGCAGGTTGGCGTAGCTGAGCATCGCCCCCTTGGGCTTTCCGGTGGAGCCGGAGGTGTAGATGACGAGCGCGATGTCGGCCAGGGACTGGGCCGCCAGCGCCGCCTCCACCAGTCCCGGCTCGGCGGCCATGTGGCGGGCGCCGCGCTCCAGCAGCTCGTCGAACGAGACCACGAGGCCGGGGGCGTAACCGCGCAGGCCCTTGGTCTCCATCACCACCACCTGCCGCAGCCGGGGCAGCTCGTCGCGCCGCTCCAGCACCTTGTCCACCTGCTCCTGGTCCTCGCAGACCACGATCTCCGCCTGCGAATGGCCGAGCACGTAGGCCACCTCGTTGGCCGGGCTGGTGGGATAGACGCCCACCGCCACCGCCCCCACGAGGTTGGCGCCGAGCTGGGCCAGCACCCACTCCACCCGGTTCTCGGAGAGCACCGCCACATGCCCGCCGGCGGGCAGGCCCAGCGCCCGCAGGCCATAGCCGGCATGGGCGGCCCGCTCGAAATAGGCCTTCCAGCTCACCGGGTTCCAGATGCCGAAATCCTTCTGGCGGATGGCGGTGCGCGCCGGCTCGCGCCGGGCGCGCTCGCGCAGCATCTGCGGCAGGGTCAGGTCGGGAAAGGCGGGCGCGGTCATGGTCGGGGCCTCGGCGGCGGGCTCGGGGTCGCCGGCTCAGGAGAGCCAGCGCTTGCGGCGCTTGTAGTGCTTGATGTCGCGATAGGAGCGCGCCCCCGCCTCCCCCGCCATGCCGAGGTAGAACTCGCGCACGTCCTGGTCGGCCATGAGGCGCTCGGTGGGCCCGTCGAGCACGATCTTGCCCGTCTCCATGATGTAGCCGTAGTGCGAGACCGCGAGCGCCACCGCCGCGTTCTGCTCCACCAGCAGCATGGAGACGCCGCGCTCGCGGTTGATGCGGGCGATGATGGTGAAGATCTCCTCCACCAGCTTCGGCGAGAGGCCGAGGGAGGGCTCGTCCAGAAGGATCAGCCGCGGCTCGGCCACCAGCGCGCGGCCGATGGCGAGCATCTGCTGCTCGCCGCCGGAGAGATAGCCCGCCCGCCCGCTCCGCCGCTCGAACAGGCGGGGAAAGTAGGCGTACACGTGGTCGAAGGAGGAGGGCTTGGCCTTGCGCCCGGTGAGGGCATAGGTGGCGGCGACGAGGTTCTCCTCCACGGTGAGATCCTCGAAGATGCGCCGCCCCTCCATCACGTGGAACAGGCCGCGCCGCACCAGTCCGTGCGGCGGCAGCGCGGCGAGCGGGGCGCCGTCGAAGCGGATCGACCCGGCCGTGACCGCCCCGTCCTCCAGCGGCAGCAGGTTCGACACCGCCTTCAGCGTGGTGGACTTGCCCGCCCCGTTGGAGCCGAGCAGGGCCACCACGCGGCCCTCCTCCACCCGCAGGGAGAGGCCGCGCAGCACCTGCACCGTCTTGTTGTAGACGACCTCGATGTTGCTGACCTCGAGGATGGTGTTGGCGCTCATGGCGGTCATTTCTTCAGGCTGATCCAGTCGGACGCCGGCTTCATCTGCTTGTCGGCGGCGCTGAACTGGTAGATGCGGCCCACGGGCACCGAATTGCCGGGCACCGAGATGGGCACGCCCATGATGCCACCGGTGTCGAAATCCTTGATGGAGTTGAGGGCGGCCTTCAGGTTGCGCCCGTTCAGCTCCCTGCCCGCGTCCAGCGTGCGCTTCGCCGCCTCGCCCATGAGCATGGCGGTGAGGAAGCCCTGCATGTAGCCGGTGGCCTGATAGGTGGGGCGCATCTTGCGGATCTTCTCCAGGATGGGCGCGTCCGGGGCGGTGTCGTAGTAATAGCGGTAGGGCATCACGCCCATGAAGCCGTCGGCGGGCTCGCCCACGTTGGCCCACAGCGAGTTGTCCATGGACCAGAACGTGCCCATGAACTTCGATTTCAGCCCCAGCTGCTTGGCCTGATTGAGGAATTCCGGCAGCGGCGCCAGCACGTAGCCGTGGAAGATGGTGTAGTCGGGATTGGCGCGGCGCAGCTTCAGGATCTCGGTGGAGACGTCCACCGCGCTCGGCGGGGTGACGATCTGGCCCACCACCTCGAGGCCCATCTCCTTCGCCCGCTTCACGCTCGCCTCGATGGGATCGCGGCCGAACTCGGTGTCGGAGTTCACGAAGACGATCTTCGCGCCCTTCTGCGTCTTCGCGATGTATTCGAGCAGGATGGCGATCATCTCCACGTAATCCGGACCGGCCATGAACTGGAACGGGAACTTCTCCGGATTGTTGAGCTCGCTGCCGAAGGAGGCGCCGGCCATCAGGATGGTGCCGCGGCGGTTGAGCTCCTCGTTGATGGTCTTGGCGAAGCCGGTGGAGTCGCCATAGTAGAGGTGGATGTCGTTCTGGGTGGTGAGCTTGTTGAACACCGCCACCGACTGGTCGACCTTGTAGGCGGTGTCCTCATAGGCGAGGCGCAGCTTGCGCCCGGCGATGCCGCCGGCCTCGTTGGTGAGCTTCACATAGTCGGAGATGCCGGCCTCGATGGCCACCCCGGCGAAGGCGAACACGCCCGTGAGCGGGATGGAGCCGCCGATCACCAGCTCCCTCTCCTGCGCGCGCACGGTGAGGCCGGGGAAGGCCGAGGCGAGGCCGGCGCCGGCGGCGAGGCCCATGACCTGGCCCATGACTTGGCGTCTGCTGAAATGGCGTCTCTTGGTCATTGGCGTTTCCTTCCTTCGGTCTTCCTCATCCGGGCGCCGTTGGCCGGCGCCTCCTGAACGCGCGGTGATCCGTCAGGTCCTGAACGGCCACAGGTGAAAGAAGCGCCGGACGCGGCGCACCAGCTCGGCGAGCCCCTGCGGCTCGAACACGAGGAACAGGATGATGAGCGCGCCGAACACGATGGTGCGCACCGGCGACAGCGCCGCCCCGGCATTGGGGAAGACCGGGCCGAGCCACTCCACCACGTATTTCAGCAGCTCCGGCACCAGCGTCATGAAAGCGGCGCCGAGGATCGGCCCCATGATGGTGCCGAGCCCGCCCACGATCACCGCCGCGAGGAAGAAGATGGAGGTGGCGAAGGGAAAGCTCTCCGGCGTCACCACGCGGAAGAAATAGGCCCACATGCCGCCCGCCATGCCGGCGTAGAAGGACGACAGGGCGAAGCTCATCAGCTTGTACTTCAGCAGCGGGATGCCCAGCACCTCGGCCGAGATGTCCCGGTCGCGGATGGCGATGAAGGCCCGGCCGATGCGCGTGCGGAACAGGTTGGCCGCGCCGAGCACCATCAGCGCCGTGACCGGCACGATGACGAAATAGAGCGCGAACGGGGTGACGAGATCGATGCCGGCGAGCCGCGCCGGCGGCACGTTCACGCCCCGCACGCCGCCGGTCACCGCGGCCCAGTGGGTGAACACGAAGTGGAGGATGAAGGAGGCCGCGATGGTGGCGATGGCCAGATAAAGGCCCTTCACCCGCAGGCTCGGCAGCCCCACCGCCACCCCCGCCAGCGCCGCCACGAGGCCGGCGGCAAGGATGTTGAGGAGGAAGGGCGTGCCGAGCCGTGCCTCCAGGAACGCCACCGCATAGGCTCCCACCGCCATGAACGCCGCCTGCCCGAGGCTGACGAGGCCGGTATAGCCGGTGAGGATGTTGAGCCCGGTGGCGCTGGCGACGTTGATGGCCACGAGGCAGGCGAGATAGAGCCAGTAGGCGTTGAGCACGAACGGCGCCAGCGCCAGCACCAGGACCAGCACCCCCATCCACGCCCGCTGGGTGGCGGTGACGAGCAGGCCCTCGTCGGCGACGTAGGTTTCCTTCGCGGTGGCGATGCGCATCAGAGCCGCTCGATTTCCACGGTGCCGAACAGGCCATAGGGCCGGATCATCAGCGCCGCGATGAGGAGGGAGAAGGTGGTGACGAGCTTGTAGTCCCCGCCGAGGAAGGTGCCGGCCCAGGCCTCCACCACGCCGATGAGCATCCCGGCCACCAGCGCGCCCAGCACGCTGTCGAGCCCGCCGATGATGACCACCACCAGCGCCGAAAGGCCGAACACCCCCATGTTGGGCGAGATGCCGCCGATCGCCCCCACCAGGATGCCCGCCCCCGCCGCGGTGGCGCAGGCGATCATCCACGCCAGCGAGAACACGCCCGGCACGTCGATGCCGCAGGAATAGGCCGCCGCCTGGTCGGTGGCGGTGGCCCTGAGCGCGATGCCGCCGCGCCAGAAGCGGAACAGCAGCAGGAACAGGGCGATGACGATGGCCGCCACGACGAAGCCGATGGCGATCTTGCGCGAGACGTAGGCCTCGCCGATGAACACCGGCGCCGCGCCCATGAAGTCCGGCAGGGCGCGCGGATCGGTGTTCCACACCAGCTCCACCGCGCCGATCAGCACCGAGCCGAGCCCCACCGTGACCATGAAGACGGAGATGGCGCTCTCCCCCAGCATAGGCCGGATCAGCGCCCGCTCCACCGCCATCCCCACCAGCCCGCCGCCGGCGATGGCGAGCGGGATGGCGACCCAGGAGGACAACCCGAAGGCGGTGACGAAGGCGAAGAACAGGTAGCCGCCCAGCATCAGGATCTCGCCCACCGCGAGGTTGATGACCCGCGTCGCCTTGTAGATCAGCACGAACGACAGGGCGGTGAGGGAGAGCAGCGCGCCGGAGCCGAGGCCGGCCAGCGTCACCTCGGTGAAGAACAGCCAGTCCATCAGGCCGCCTCCCCCACCCCGGCGAGCCGCCGCATCAGTTCCGCCGGATCGCCCGAGCCGAGATAGGCCGCCGCCACCTGCGGGTCGCCCTGCACCTCGGCCGGAAGGCCCTGCGCGATGACCTTGCCGAAATTGAGCACCACCACGTGGTCGGAGATGTCCATCACCATCCCCATGTCGTGCTCCACCATGAGGATGGAGATGCCCCACTCCTCCTTCACGTCGAGGATGAAGCGGGCCATGTCCTCGGTCTCCTCCCGGTTCATCCCCGCCACCGGCTCGTCGAGCATCAGCAGGCGCGGCCGCATGGCGAGCGCGCGGGCGAGCTCCACCCGCTTCTGCAACCCATAGGAGAGAGAGGCGACCGGGCGGTTGCGGATGTGGTCGATTTCGAGAAAGTCGATGATGTCGCGCTCCACCTCGGCGCGCAGCGCCATCTCCTCGCGCCGGGCCGAGCCCCAATAGGCGAGCGCCTGCAACAGGTTGGTGCGCATATGGGCGTGCCGGCCGAGCTTGATGTTGTCCAGAACCGTCATGCCCTTGAACAGGGCGATGTTCTGGAAGGTTCGGGCCAGCCCGGCGCGCGCCCGCGCCGGCGGATGGGAGGCGGTGATGTCCGCGCCGTCGAGCAGGATGGCGCCGCCGCGCGGCCGGTAGAAGCCGGAAATGCAGTTGAAAAGCGAGGTCTTGCCGGCGCCGTTGGGCCCGATCAGCGCGGTGATGCTGCCGGGCCGCACCTCGAACGAGACGTCCGTGAGCGCCTTCAGCCCGCCGAACGACAGGGCGAGATCCCGCACCTGAAGATGCGCCGCCCCGTCCCCTCCGCCCCCGCCCGGCCGGCTCACGACCGCCTCCCCCGCCGGCGGGGCGGGAGGGGAGCGACTGCAGGCCAGCGGACGACGGCAGGCGCCGCCGCCCCGGCGCGAACACCCGGGGTCAACCTGTCCAAGGCACTTCCCTCCCCTGACGTTCCCGGCTCATCGTCCGGGAATCATTCTGGTTTTCGTTCTACTCCCAGGCCGACGACGTCCGGCCGAGCGCATAGCGCGCGAAGATCCGCTCCACCGGCGCGTCCATGTCGCGGCCGGTGCGCACGAAGCCCTTGCGCCAGTCATCGAGATGGCGGCGCATCCAGGTGCGCGCCTGTTCCGCATCCCGGGCGCGGATCGCCGCGATGATGTGACGGTGCGCCCCGGCCATGCGCGTCGCCCCCTCGGGCACCTGGCGGCAGATCATCTCGGAGGTCGGGAAGAACAGCCGCGCCGCCGGCTCGCGCGCCAGCTCCAGCACGCGGTTTCCCGTGGCATGCGCCAGCAGCGCATGGAACTCCGCATCGATCTCCGCCACCGCCACCGGATTGTCGAGCACCGCCTCCAGCCGCGCCTGATTGGCCTCCATCGCCGCCAGCGCCTCGCCGTCGGCCAGCGCCACCGCCCGTTCCACCGCCCCCACCTCGAGGATGAGGGCCGCCTCGTACAGCTCGCGGAACGTCACGTCCTGCAGCACCAGCGCCCGGCTCATGCGGTTGGTCAGCGCGCTGGCGCGCGGCTCGCAGACGAACAGCTTGCGGCTCGCCTCCCGCCGCACCAGCCCGCCCTGCTCCAGCACGCGGATGCCCTCGCGCACGGTGGAGCGGTTCACGCCGAACTGCCGCACCAGCGCCGCTTCCGTGCCGATCTCGTCGCCCGGGCGCAGTCGGCCGGAGACGATCTCCGCCTCGATGGCGTCGGCCACCATCTCGTAGGCGGCCGGCACGCGGATACGGTCGAACCGCTCGGTATGGCTGTCGGACATCTGCATGAAAGCCCGCTTTGTCGGACAAAGGCTCGCACCGCCCGATGCCTGTGTCAAGCTGCCGCATACGGCCCTCCGGTACGGGGCGCGGCGCGGTTTTGCGGACCGTTTCGTCGGCGCGGAACATGGCACCGGACGAGGTTTGACGCGCCTCAAGCACCGGTGGAGGAAACCTGCGAGGATGCGACGATGGAGGCCGCATGTACCGTGCCCTTCTCGCCTGCGCCGGAGCCCTGCTCGCAAGCGCTCCCGCCATCGCCGCCGATCGCATTGAGGCGGTGGCCTTCCCCGCCGGCGCCACCACGGCGACGCTGAAGGGCAAGGTGCATGGCTACGACGGCGTCGCCTACACCCTGGAAACGCGGGAAGGGCAGACGCTCCAGCTGCTGTTCGCCCCGTCCAACCGCTTCTGCTTCTTCAACGTGTTCGCGTCGGGGGAGACGCAGGCCGTGCACATGGGCGCGGCCGGGAGCAATGAGTTCGGCCGCACGATCCCGGCGGGCGGCACCTATCGGGCGCAGGTCTATCTGATGCGCAACGCCGCACGCCGCGGCGACACCTGCCGCTACAGCCTGTCGGTCGAGTTCACCGGCGCGCCGGGCGGCGCAAGCGCGGGGCGGCTTCCGGATCGACGGCACGGCGGACAAGGGACCGGAGGGCATCAAGAAGCTGCGCTGCCTGTTCCGGCCGGATCGCACGTTCGACCACATCATGGCCATGACCCCCGACGGGGAATGAGCCTCAGGACACCGAATCTCAGGACACCGAATCCTGCCGGATTTGGGTCCACACGACGCCCGGCGTATCCTGCGCGCGGTTGCAAACCCAAGCGTGGGCCATCCGGTGAGATCCTGCCGTCTTCTTCTCCTCGCGCTGCTGCTTGCGGCAGTCGCGTCACCGGCTCCGGCGCAGGCCGCCGATGCCGCATTCTCCCAGTTCATCGCCTCGCTCTGGCCGGAGGCGCAGGCGGCCGGGGTCTCCCGCGCCACCTTCGATCGGGAGACGCGGGGCCTTGAGCCCGACTACAAGCTGCCCGACCTCGCCCTGCCCGGGCGGCCGGCGAGCGGCGCCTCGGGGCAGGCGGAATTCGTGCAGGTGCCCGCGAGCTACGTGAAGGAGGCGACCATCGCCCGCCTCGCCACCGAGGGGCAGCGGCTGATGCAGAAGCATCGCGATACGCTGGGGCAGATCGAGCGGCGGTTCGGCGTGCCCGGCACCATGGTGCTGGCCATCTGGGGCCGCGAGACCGATTACGGGCGCTATACCAACCCCTACGATGCGCTGCGCGTGGTGGCGACGCAGGCCTATGCGGGGCGGCGCAAGGAGCAGTATCGCGAGGAGTTCATCCTCGCCCTGAAGATCCTCGACGAAGGCGCGGTGGAGCGGCGGGATTTCCGCGCCTCCTGGGCCGGCGCCACCGGCCTCACCCAGTTCCTGCCCTCCGAATACTTCAAGCACGGCGTGGACATGGACGGCGACGGGCGGGTGGATATCTGGCACTCGGTGCCCGACGCCCTCGGCTCGGCCGCCAAGCAGCTTGCCGACAAGGGCTGGCAGGGCGGCCTCAACTGGGCCTATGAGGTGCGCGCGCCGGCCGGCGCGGACTGTACCCTGGCGGTACCGGAGGTGCAGAAATCCATCGGCGAATGGATGCGCGCCGGCTTCACCCCGGTCGAGCGCGTCTCCTTCGCCGAGCAGGGGCAGCCGGCCTCGCTGCTGCAGCCGGAGGGGATCTACGGCCCCTCCTTCCTCACCACGAAGAACTACTTCGTCATCAAGCAGTATAATTTCTCGGACCTGTACGTGCTGTTCGTCGGCCACCTCTCCGACCGGATGGTGGACCCCGCGCCCTTCGCCACGCCGTGGTCCGCCTCCACCCAGCTCCGGACCAAGTCGGTCGAGGCCATGCAGCGCCAGCTCACCCGCCTCGGCCTCTATGGCGACAAGATCGACGGCAAGGCCGGCATGCTCACCCGCTCCGCCGTGGGCGCCTATCAGAAGTCCGCCGGGCTGAAGGTGGATTGCTGGCCGAGCGAGGCGGTGCTGCAGTCCATGGGGGGCGCGATGGGCGGCGCGGCGGCCGCCCCCGCTCAGAGGCCGAAATAATCGGCCATCAGCTCCAGCTGGTGATCGAGCATCGGCCGGCCCGGATGGGTGCGGCAGCCCTTGGCCCGCGCGGCGGCGAGCAGCGCGGTTTCCGCCGGCTCCATGATGACCTCGGCCACCACCATGTCCGGCGCGAGGCGCGTGCCGTCGACGGGCAGCGGATCGTCCGGCCGCATGCCGAGCGTGGTGCCATTGACGATCAGGTCGTGGCCGGATGGATCATCCGTGCCCACCGCCACCGGCACGACGGGAAAGGCGGCGGCGACGCGCGCCGCGAGATCCGCGGCCTTGGCGCTGGTGCGGTTGGCGAGGGTGAGGCGCGCCACGCCGGCCTCGGCCAGGGCGAAGGCGATGGCGTTGGCCGCCCCGCCCGCGCCGGTAAGATGGGCGGCCATCCCCTTCGGATCGATGCCGCCGGCCTTCAGGCCCGCGACGAAGCCGGCGCCGTCCAGCATGTCGGCCTCGATCCGCCCGTCGGCGGTGCGACGGATCACGTTGGCGGCGCCGATGGCCCGGGCGCGATCGGTGGCCACATCGCACAGGCCGACGACGGCAACCTTGTGCGGCACGGTCACCACCGCGCCGTCGAAGCTCTTCAGGTGCCGCAGGCTCGCCACAAAGGCGGCGAGGTTCTCCGGCGCCACCTGGAACGGCACCATCACCGCATCGCGCCCCCGGCGGCGGGCGATGGCATTGATGCCGGCCGGCGCCTTCACGTGGGCGATGGGGTCGGCGAGGATGCCGAGCACCCGCGTGCGGCCGGAAATCTCGAACGGCTGATGGGCGTTCATGCAGCGCTTCCCTTCACGAGCTTGCCGTCGCGGCGGACCGGCATGTGCGGCGCGCCCTCGCCCTTCAGCTCGGGCGGGAGCAAGGCGTCCGGCATGTCCTGATAGCAGACGGGGCGCAGGAAGCGGGCAATGGCGAGCGCTCCCACCGAGGTGGAGCGGCCGTCCGCCGTGGAGGGGAACGGGCCGCCATGCACCATGGCGTGGCACACTTCCACGCCCGTGCCGAAGCCGTTGACGAGGATGCGCCCCACCTTGCGCTCCAGCAGCGGCAGCAGCGCCCGGGCGCGCTCGTGGTCCGCCGCATCCATGTGGAGCGCGGCCGTGAGCTGGCCCTCCAGCGCCTCGAGGATGGCCGCGATCTCGGCCGCATCGGCGCAGCGCACCACCAGCGCGGCCGCTCCGAACACCTCCTCATGCAGCGCCGGATCGGCGAGGAAGGCGGCGGCCGTCGTGGTGAAGAGGGTGCCCTGCCCCTTCAGTCCCTCCCCCGCCGCGCCGCGCGCGACGGTCGAGACGGCAGCATTGCCCGCGAGGCGGGCGACGCCGGCCTCATAGGCCGAGAGGATGCCGGGGGTGAGCATGGTCGCCGCGCCCTGCCCCGCCAGCGCCTCGGCGGCGGCGGCGAGGAAGGCGTCGAGCCCCTCACCCTCGACAGCCAGCAGCAGCCCGGGGTTGGTGCAGAACTGGCCGGCGCCCAGCGTCAGCGAGCCGACGAAGGCGCGGGCGATGTCGGCGCCGCGCGCCTCCAGCGCCGCCGGGAACAGCAGCACCGGATTGATGGAGCTCATCTCCGCATAGACCGGGATGGGCACAGGCCGGGCGGCGGCGATCTTCATCAGGGCCGTGCCGCCGCCGCGCGAGCCGGTGAAGCCCACGGCGCAGATGCGCGGATCGGCCACCAGCCCCTGCCCGACGTCCCGGCCGGAATCGAACAGCAGCGAGAACACGCCCTCCGGCAGGCCGCAATCCGCCACCGCCTTCTGCACCGCCTGCCCCACGAGGAGCGAGGTGCCGGGATGGGCGGAATGGGCCTTCACCACCACCGGGCATCCGGCTGCGAGCGCGGAGGCGGTGTCGCCGCCCGCCACCGAGAAGGCGAGCGGGAAGTTGGAGGCGCCGAACACCGCCACCGGCCCCACCGGCACATTGCGCAGGCGCAGGTCGGAGCGCGGCAGCGGCGCGCGCTCCGGCAGCGCCGGGTCGATGCGCAGGTCGAGGAAGCCGCCGTCGCGCACCACGGATGCGAACAGGCGCAGCTGGCCCACGGTGCGGCCGCGTTCGCCCTCCAGCCGGCCGCGCGGCAGGCCGGTCTCGGCCATGGCGCGCACGATGAGCGCGTCGCCGATGTCGAGAATATTGGCGGCGATCTGCTCCAGGAAGGCCGCGCGCCGGTCCAGCGGCAGGGCGCGGTAGGGATCGAACGCCGCGGCCGCGAGGGCGCAGGCGCGGTCGAGATCCTGAAGCGTGGCGCCGCCGAAGGCGGGCTCCAGCGGCGCGCCGGTGGCGGCGGCGATGCCGCGCACCTCGCCATGGGTGCCGGCGCGGGACGAGGCGCCGATGAGGAGGTTGGCGGGCGCGGCGGGGAAGATCGCCTCCGGCGCGGCGGCGGCAACAGGGGTCTCGGTCACGGCTTGGCTCCTGTCCTCGCGACGGGTCGCGGGCTCCACCTTACTTGCCCCAGCTCAGGGCCAGCGGGTTGACGGTGCGGGCGATCTCGATGAGGCCGGCGCGGGTGGCGGGATGCACCGGCTCCAGCGGGTGGCGCACCGCGTCGGAAGCGATGACGCCGCCCTCCATCATAACGATCTTCGCCGCGCGCAGGCCGCACTGGCGGTTCTCGTAGTTGATGAGCGGCAGCACCCGGGCGTAGGCCTCGGCCGCCTCGGCCCGGCGACCGGCCGCATGGTGCTCCAGCACGGGACGCAGCAGGTCCGGCGCCATGGCGGAGGACATGACGCCGGTGGCGCCGGCATCGAGATCGGCCATGAGGGTGATCGCCTCCTCGCCGTCGAACGGACCCTCGATGGCAGCGCCGCCGGCAGCGATGAGGGTGCGCAGCTTGGCGGCGGTGCCCGGCACCTCGATCTTGAAGTAGCGCACCAGCGGCAGCTCGGCTGCGAGGCGCACCATGAACGGAACGGACAGGGTGACGCCGCTCAAGGGCGCGTCCTGCACCATCACCGGAATGTCGGCCGCCTCGGCCACCTGGGCGAAATGGTCGAAGATGGCGCCTTCATCCAGCTTGATGCCCGCGCCGTGATAGGGCGGCATCACCATGATGAGCTTCGCTCCGCAGCTGCGCGCATGGGCGGCGCGGGCAGCGGCGACACGGGAGGAGAAGTGCGAGCAGGTGACCATCACCGGCACCCGTCCGGCCACGTGGTCGAGCGCGAGTTCGGTGAGGACGCGGCGCTCCTCGTCGGTGATGAGGAACTGCTCGGAGTAGTTGGCGAGGATGCAGATGCCGTCCACGCCTTGGTCGACCATCAGGTCGAGCACGCGGCGCTGGCCTTCGAGATCCAGGTCGCCGTTGGTCTTGAACGGGGTCGGGGCCACCGGGAACAGCCCGCGGTAGGGGATGGCGGGAGACGGCATGACAGCTCCTTGGGGAACGGCGCAGGCACGCGGCGGCCGCCCGTGCGGCGGCGCCGGCGCTTGAGCTTCGAGATGGATCCGGGGTGAGGGCGCGAACCGGCGCGCCGGGTTTCATCAGGGCCATGACACAGCGGCCACGCCCTCGCCGCGGATCCACCCCGCGCCGGCCCGGAGGGAGGGGGGCGGCGCGGGGCGGGAAGCGGCCGGCGCGGGACGTCGCCGGACGCGATTTTCGGACAGCAGCGACGGGCCTGTCCTCACTCCGCCGGAAGATTTTCCGGCAGCGACTGGCCGAAATACTTCTTGTAGATGTCGTTCAGCTTGCCGTTGGCGAGGTTCGCCTTCACCCAGCCGTCCACATAGGCCTTGAGCTCGGGATCATTCTTGCGCAGGCCGACGGCCATGGGATAGGCGGCCATCTCCAGCTTCACCTCCATCGCCTTGCCGGGATTCTGCCCGGCCACCGAATTGGCGGTGGAGAGCGCGGCGGCGAGAACGTCCTGCTGGCCGGTGGCGAGGGCGGTGTTGGCGGTCGCCTCGTCCTCGTAGCGCACGATGCTGGCGGCGACCTTGGCCTCCTTGACGGTACGCGTCAGCTCGATGTCGGCGGTGGTGCCGCGCGCGACCGCGATGGACTTGCCGGCCAGATCCGCCGGGGTCTTGATGGCCATGGACTTGGGCGCGGACACCACCACCGGGATCACGCCGTAGGGGATGGAATAGTCCACCACCTTCTTGCGCTCGGGGGTGATGGAGAAGGAGGCGATCACGAGGTCCGCCTTGTTGGCGAGGAGCGTCGGCACCCGGTTGGCGCCGGACACCGGCAGAACCTCCAGAGCGACGCCCATGTCCTGGGCGAGGAGCTTGGCGGTCTCCACGTCCGAACCGGTCTCCTTGGCCTGCGCGTCGAGCATGCCGTAGGGCGGGTGCGAGACATCGATGGCGACGATGAGCTTGCCGCGCTGCTTGATGCCAGCCGGCGTCTCGGCCGCGGCGGGCGCAAGGCCGGCGGCGAGGCCGAGGGCGAGCGCCAGCGCGCCGAGGAGCGGGGCCTTGCGGGTGAACGTGTCGAGCATCCTTGGTATCCTCCGGTTTGTCTCTTTCGGGATGGTCACAGGCCGTTGCGGACGAACTGGCGCAATTCGTCGGTGGCGGGATCGGCGAGCATGGCGCCCGATCCGGTCTCCCAGACCCGGCCCTGGTGCATGAAGACGACGGTGTTCGCGACCGAGCGGGCGAACGCCATCTCGTGGGTCACCAGCATCATGGTCATGCCCTCGCGGGCGAGGCGCTCGATCACCTTCAGCACCTCGCCGGTGAGCTCGGGGTCGAGCGCCGAGGTCACCTCGTCAAACAGGATCAGCTTCGGCCGCATGGCGAGCGAGCGGGCGATGGCGACACGCTGCTGCTGGCCGCCGGAGAGCTGCTCGGGATAGGCCTGCGCCTTGTCGGAGAGGCCCACCTCCTCCAGCACCTCGGCGGCGATCTCCCGCGCCTCGGCCTTGCCGACGCGGCGCACCTTGCGCGGGGCGAGGGTGATGTTCTCCTCCACCGTGAGATGGGGGAAGAGGTTGTAGCTCTGGAAGACGATGCCCACGTCCTTGCGCAGCTCCAGCAGGTCCACCTTGCCGGCGTGCAGCGCGCGGCCGCAGACGTCCAGCTCGCCGCCGTCGATCTTTTCCAGCCCGTTCACGCAGCGCAGGGCCGTGCTCTTGCCCGAGCCGGAGCGGCCGATCAGCGCCACCACCTGGCCGGGGGCGACATCGAGGGTGATGCCCTTCAGCACCTTGAGCGCGCCGAAGTTCTTCTCGACGTCCTTGAAGCGCACCAGCGGCGCGGCGGCGGGGGTCATGGAGCGGCCCTCGTTGGGAACGGGTGTGACGGGAACGGACGCGATGGAGACGGCCACGGCGCGCCCTCAGCTGCGGTGGAGCCGGCGCTCGAACCGGCCGGCGAGCAGCGACATGGGGAAGCAGATGGCGAAGTAGATCACCGCCGCGATGGTGAAGACGGTGAAGGGCTTGAAGGTGGCATTGTTGATGACCTTCGCCGAATAGGTCAGGTCGAAGAAGTTAATCACCACCGAATAGGAGGTGTTCTTCACGATCTGCACCAGGAAGCCCACCGTCGGCGGCACGGCGATGCGCAGGGCCTGAGGCAGGATGACGAAGACGAAGCGCTGCGTTCCGGTGAGGGCGAGGCACTCGCCGGCCTCCCACTGCGTCTTCGGCACGGCGAGGATGCAGCCCTTCCAGATCTCGCCGAGATAGGCGCCGGAATAGAGCGTCATGGCGACGCCCGCGGCCACCAGCGCCGGCACGTCGAAGCCGCCGATGGAGATGCCGAAATAGACCACGAACATGATGACCGGCAGCGGAATGCCCTGCACCACCTGCACCAGCACGGCGGAAAGGAAGCGCAGGATGCGGCTGCGGGAGGAGCGGGCGAGCGCCACCGGCAGGCCCAGCAGCGTGCCGCCCACGAAGCCGAGCAGGGAGAGGACGATGGTCCAGCCCGCGCCGCGGAAGAGATAGGCGATCTGCTCGATGGTCAGGCCCAGCATGGCTTACCTCACAACGGCGTGCCGAGACGGCGCAGGCGGGGGAAGGAAACGTGCGCAACGCCCAGCAGGGTGAGGCGCAGAAGCGAGGCCATCGCCAGATAGATCACCGCGATGACGAGGTAGACCTCGAACCCGCGGAAGGTGAAGGACTGGATCATGTAGGCAACGCCGGTGAGCTCTTCCGCCGAAATCTGGGACATGATGGCAGTGGCGAGCATCATCAGCACGAACTGGCTGACAAGCGCGGGATAGACGCGCTCCACCGCCTGCGGCAGCTGCACCGACCACAGCACCTGCGCGGGGGTCAGCGCCAGGCAGTTGGCCGCCTCGATCTGCCCCTTGGCGATGGAGCGGAAGCCGGCGCGCATGATCTCGGCCGTGTAGGCGCCCACATTCACCACCAGCGCCAGCACCGCGGCCGGGAACGGATCGATCTTCGCGCCGAGAACCGCGAGACCGAAGAACAGCCAGAACACCTGGATGATGAGCGGCGTGTTGCGGATCGCCTCCACATAGATGGTCACGGCGCGCTGCACCGCCGGCGGCCCGTACAGCCGCCCGACCGCGCACAGGGTGCCGACCGCGAAGCCCGGCAGCACGGAGGCCGCCGTCATGCCGAGGGTGAGCCAGACGCCGTGAAGAAGATCCGGCCAATACTCGCTCAGAAATGAAAAGTCGAATTCATAGCCCACGGCCTGGAATCCGTTTCGTCTGGAATGAACAACTCCGCGCGCAATACGCGCAGAAACACATCAGACCGCAATCTGATTGCAGCCGGACGATGCTCAATGACCATGTCCGATAGGCATTGGCGTCTCCACGTCCCTGATAGACATTATTTTTTTCGTTTGACTAGACTATCCCTAACATGATTGATTGATGCACGCAATGATCATTTTTAGGGAACCGCCATGCTGACCAGCCCCGCCGCCTCGCCGCTCATACATCTGCATGCGTCGGACAATGTCGGGGTGGCACGCGCGCGCATCGCGGCGGGCACCGCCGTGGCCGCGGGTGGCGCCACCATCACGGCGCTGGCGGAGGTCCCGAGCGGGCACAAGATGGCCGTCGTCCCCATCACGGCCGGATCGAAGGTCCTGAAGTACGGCCAGACCATCGGCATCGCCACCGCCGACATCGCGCCCGGAGAGCATGTCCACCTGCACAACCTCGCCATGCAGGACAGCGACGCCGAGCACCATTTCGCGCAGGACGGACACCCCACCGAGCTGCTGCCGGAGGCGGAACGGCGCACCTTCGAGGGCTATGTGCGGCACGACGGACAGGTGGGCACGCGCAACTACATCGGCATCGTCACCTCGGTGAACTGCTCGGCCACCGTTGCGAAGGCGGTGGCGGACCATTTCAACCGCTCGGGCGAGCTTGCCGGCTTTCCCAACGTGGACGGCGTGGTCGCCCTCACCCACGGCACCGGCTGCGCCATCAACACCAGGACCGAGGGCTACGCCTATCTCACCCGCGTGCTCGGCGGCTATGCGAAGAACCCCAACTTCGCCGGCATCCTGATGATCGGCCTCGGCTGCGAGACCAACCAGATCGAGCCGATCGTGAAGCGCGAAGGACTTCATGAAGGTCAGCTCCTGCGCACCATGACCATCCAGGGCCTCGGCGGCACCCGCAAGACCATCGAGACCGCGAGCGCCATCATCCGCGAGATGCTGCCGGTCGCGAACGCAGCCCAGCGGACCGCCGTGCCGCTGACCGGCCTGAAGGTGGCGCTGCAGTGCGGCGGGTCGGACGGCTATTCGGGCATCTCCGCCAATCCGGCGCTGGGCCATGCGGCGGACCTCGTGGTGCGGCATGGCGGCACGGCGGTGCTCAGCGAGACGCCGGAGATCTACGGCGCCGAGCACCTGCTCACCCGCCGCGCCGTCTCCCCCGAGGTGGCGCAGAAGCTGATGGACCGCATCGCCTGGTGGCGCGACTATACCGAGCGCAACGGCGCGGAGCTGAACAACAATCCCTCCCACGGCAACAAGGCGGGCGGACTCACCACCATCCTCGAGAAATCCCTGGGGGCGGTGGCCAAGGGCGGCTCCATGCCGCTCGAAGCGGTCTATGAATATGCCGAGATCATCGACCGCACGGGCTTTGTGTTCATGGATACGCCCGGCTACGATCCGGTTGCGGTGACGGGCCAGGTGGCCGGTGGCTGCAACGTCGTCGTCTTCACCACGGGCCGCGGCTCGGTCTCCGGCTTCAAGCCGGCCCCGTGCATCAAGGTTGCCACCAACACCCAGATGTACCTGCACATGCACGAGGACATGGACATCAACTGCGGCGGCATCGTCACCGGGGAGGACACCATCGCCGCGGCCGGCGAGCGGATCTTCGAGAAGATCCTCGCGGTGGCCTCGGGCGCGCATACGGCGAGCGAGGATTTCGGCTTCGGCGACAACGAGTTCGTGCCATGGCAGATCGGCGCCGTCACCTGAGCGGGGCGCCCGCAGCCCCGCCGGTCGTGGACCGCACGCCGGCCTATGCGGTCATCGCCGGCCGGCTGCGCCGCTCCATCGCCGAGGGCACGCTGCCCGCCGGCATCGTGCTGCTGGAAGGCCCGCTTGCGGCCCTGTTCGGCTCGTCCCGCTCGCCGGTGAAGCAGGCGCTGACGGAGCTCGAGGCGGACGGCCTCCTCTCGCGCTTCGACGGCCGCGGCCTCATCGTCGGCCGCGACGCCGCGCCCCGCCGCGTGCCGGTCACCGCCGACATGCTGCAGGCCGGCGCCGAACCGGTGGAGGCCCGCAAGGCCGCCGCCTGGCAGGGGCTCTATTACGATTTCGAGCGCGAGATCATCCTGTCCTCGGTGTTCGGCCGCTTCCGCGTGAACGAGCTGGCCATCGCCCGGCATTTCGATGTTGGGCGCACGGTGGCGCGGGATCTTCTGATCCATGCGCGCGAGGTGGGCATCGTCTCCAAGGGCGAGAAGTCCCACTGGTGGACGGTGCCGCTGGACGAGGCCCGCTTCCGCGACCTCTACGAGCTGCGCATCCTCCTGGAGCCGGTCGCGCTCGACAGCGCCATCGGCCAGATCCCGGCGGCCCAGCTCGATGCCATCGAGGGGCGGCTGAAGGCGGCGGTCGCGCTCTACCCGCAGGTGCCGAGCGCCGACCTCGACGTGCTGGAGAACGATCTCCACATCGACTGCATCGGCTACGGCCGCAACCCGGAGATCTTCGAGGCGCTGCGCCGCACCCGCTGCATCCTGGTCTCGGGCAAGCACATCCAGACCGAGCTGAAGCCCCACGGCCTCGTGGACCCGTTCATGGACGAGCACCTCGATATCGTCCGCGCGGTGCGCAAGGGCCAGAACGCGGCCGCCCGGCGGGCTCTGGTGGCCCACCTGCAGGCCTCCAGCGACAAGGCCGCCCAGCGCCTCGCCGCGTTCCGCGCCACCCACAAGCCGGCGCCCCTCTCCTACATCGTCTAGGCCCGGACGCGGGGGACGCGAGCCGGCCCGGCGCGGGGCGGCGCCGGACCTGCCAGTTTCCCGCCCCCCGCATGTCAGCCGCGTGCCGCCTGGAGCGACGTGGGCCGCGACCGCGCCGCCGAGAGCCAGCCGAGCGCCACCGCCACCAGCAGCACGAGCACCTGTCCGGCGAGGAACGGCGGCTCGCTCTGGGTCGGCGCCAGCCGCTGCAGCGCCGGGATCTTCTGGAACGACTGGACCACCAGCACCACCAGGTTCAGGTAGAGCGCGAGGGTGGCGCTCACCACATAGGCGATGCCCGCCCACCGGCGCCGCGCCCGCACCGGCAGGACCGCGACGGCGATGGCCAGCAGCAGCAGCGAGACGACGCCGAACACGAATGCGGGCGTCACGCCGCTGAACGGGAACAGGAAGCCGGTGAGGCTGGTGAGCGCGGTGGTGACGAGGAAGGCGGCCTGCCAGCCGGCCCGCCAGCGCCCGGCGGCAAGGGCCGCCATGGCGACGAGGCCGGTGGCGATGCCGATCAGGCTGATCACCACGTGCAGGGTGATGAAAGCGTCAATGGAGAGGCCGGCGATCATGGGCGTGCTCCTTGAAAGGCCGGCTCAGGCGCGATAGCGCGCGGCGGGCTGGTTGAGGGACAGGTTGGGCCGCAGCCCATCGCGCGCGGCAAGGTATGCGCCATAGTCGCCGGTATCGGGCAGCGAGGGAATGGTGACGGCCTCGCCGAGGTCGAGCCCGGCGAAGGCGGCGTCCACCATGTCGTCCACGGTCATGACCATGGCCGCCGGCAGCCGCTCCATCGCCTCCTCGGTCCAGATGGCGGTGCGGGTGATGCCCGGCAGCACCGCCTGCACCCGCACGCCCTTCGGGCCGAGCTGGGCCTGCAACGCCTCCGAGAAGGCGAGCACGAAGGCCTTGGTGGCCGGATAGACCGCCGTGAAGGCGGCCGGCATCAGCGCCGTCACCGAGCTCATGTTGATGATGGTGCCGGCGCCCCGCTGCGCGAGCCGCGGCGCGATGGCCGCGGCAAGGCGCGTCACCGCGAGCACGTTGAGGGCGATCATCCCGGACAGGAGGGCGGGGTCGGTCTCCACGAAGGCGGCCTCGCCGGCGATGCCGGCGTTGTTGACGAGCCCGGTGATAGCCGCGTCCGAGGCCAGCCGCGCCTCGACGCGGGCAAGGTCGGCGGGGGCTGCGAGGTCGGCCGGCAGGGTCTCCACCTCCACCCCGTGGGCGGCGCGCAGCCCGGCGGCCAGCGCATCGAGCTTGTCGGCGCGGCGGGCGACGAGGACGAGGTTGTGCCCGCGCCGGGCGAGGCGGTCGGCATAGACGGCGCCGATGCCGTCGGAGGCGCCGGTGACGAGGAAGGTTTCGCGGGGAGAAGACTGGGTGGACATGGGGAGGCTCCGCAATTGGGGGGACGGCGGGGGCGGGCCGGGATGACCGGCCCGGGGCGCGGCTTCAGCCGTTGATGAAGGCGAGGAGATCGGCGTTGAACCGGTCCTGATGGGTCTGCGTCAGGCCATGGTCGGCGCCCCGGTAGACCTTCAGCTCGGCATGGGGCACCAGCTTCGCCGTCTCCAGCGCCGAGGCGCCGATCGGCACGATCTGGTCGTCGTCACCGTGCAGCACGAGGGTGGGCTTGTCGAAGCGCTTGAGGTCGGCGTGGAAGTCGCTTTCGGAGAAGGCGCGGATGGAGTCGAGCTGGCCTTTCAGGCCGCCCATCATGCCCTGCAGCCAGAAGCTCTCGCGGATGCCCTCGGAGATCTGCGCCCCTTCGCGGTTGTAGCCGTAGAAGGGAATGGTGAGATCCCTGAAGAACTGCGAGCGGTTGTCGTACGTGCCCTTGCGGATGGCGTCGAAGACCGCCAGCGGCAGGCCGCCGGGATTGGCCTCGGTCTTCAGCATCAGCGGCGGCACCGCGCCGATCAGGGCCAGTTTGGCGACGCGCGCCGTGCCGTGGCGGCCCACATAGCGCGTCACCTCGCCGCCGCCGGTGGAATGGCCCACGAGGATCGCATCCTTCAGGTTGAGCCCGTTGATCAGCTCGGCGAGGTCGTCGGCATACTGGTCCATGGTGTTGCCGGACCACACCTGGTCGGAACGACCGTGGCTGCGCCGGTCATGGGCGATGGTGCGAAAGCCCTCGTTGGCGAAGAACACCATCTGCGCGTCCCAGGCATCGGCGGAGAGCGGCCAGCCGTGGGAGAAGACGATGGGCTGCCCATCCTTCGGGCCCCAGTCCTTGTAGAAGATGCGGGCGCCGTCGGCGGTGGTGATCGTGGCCATTTCCGTAATCCTTGCCGTGTGTTGAGGCGTTTCGTCGGAACGTCGCGTTCCATGGGTTGAAGGATTACGCCCGGCGACCGATCATCGGGATTGGCAGAACCGACATTGAGCGCGCCAAAACCGTCAGGAGCAGCAGATGAAGGTCGGAACCGCGGAACCAAAAGCCGAAGTGGGCATGGTCCTCTATCCGGGATGCCAGTCGGCAATGGTGCATGGCATGACCGACCTGCTGGACATCGCCGGCCAGTTCTCGCTGAAGCATGGCGGTCCGGTGCTGCGCGTCAGCCACTGGCAGCCGGGCGCGGACGGCGCTTGGGGCCGCGCGTTCGACACCCATCCGCAGCTCGCCCGCCCGATGGAGCCGGCGGTGCTGGTGGTGCCCGGCCGGCTCACCGGCCCCATGGAGGCGGAAGAGGCGGCGCCGTGCGCGCGCTGGCTCTTGGACCGCCACGCCCAGGGCACGACGCTGGCGGCCAGCTGTGGCGGCGTGTTCGCCCTCGCCGCCACCGGCCTCCTCTCGGGGCGGCCGGCGACCACCCACTGGCTGTTCGCCGACGCCTTCCGCGCGCGTTTCCCGGAGGTGCGGCTCGACATCGACCGCATGGTGATCGAGGACGGCGACATCGTGACCGCCGGCGGCCTGATGGCCTGGACCGATCTCGGCCTGCGGCTGGTGGACCGGCTGCTTGGCCCCACCGTGATGGCGGACACCGGCAGCTTCATGCTGATCGACGCGCCCGGCCGGGAGCAGCGCTATTATTCCCGCTTCTCGCCCAATCTCACCCATGGCGACGAGGCGATCCTGAAGGTGCAGCACTGGCTTCAGGCACGCGAGGCGAAGGCGGTGAGCGTGGTGGACATGGCGAAGGTGATCGCCATGGAGGAGCGCACGTTCCAGCGCCGCTTCAAGGCCGCCACCGGCATGAAGCCGACCGAGTACGCCCAGCACCTGCGCATCGGCAAGGCGCGCGAGCTGCTGGAATTCACCCGCCGCACGGTGGAGCAGATCGCATGGTCGGTCGGCTACGAGGACGCCGGCGCCTTCCGCAAGCTGTTCCACCGCATCGTCGGCCTCTCCCCCGGCGATTATCGCACCCGCTTCGCCATCGCCGCCGCTGCGTGAGGGCTCAGCCCGGCGCGCCTATGCGCACCGCGCCCCGGGTGTTCACGTAGAGCGCATAAAGCGACGTCTGGGCGGTGATGAACAGGCGGTTGCGCTTGGCGCCGCCGAAGCACAGGTTGGAAACGCGCTCCGGCATGGGAAGCACGCCCAGCAGCGCGCCGTCCGGCGCATAGCAATGGATGGCGCGGAACGCGGAGGTCCACACGTTGCCGTCCACGTCGCAGCGCAGGCCGTCGAAGAAGCCTTCCTCCAGCCGCGCGAACAGGCGGGGATTGGCGAGGCTTCCGCCGCCGCGCACATCATAGGCGAAGATCGCGTGGGGTCGGTCCGGCTCGTGGCTGGCGCCGGTGTCGCTGACATAGAGGATGGTCTCGTCGGGCGAGAAGGCGAGGCCGTTGGGCTGCACGCAGTCCGTCACCACGGCCGCAAGCACGCCCGTGCGCGGATCGAGGCGGTAGACGCATTGCCGGCCGAGCTCGGAGGGCGCGGCATCGCCCTCATAGTCGCTGTCGATGCCGTAGGTCGGATCGCTGAACCAGATGGTGCCGTCCGATTTCACCACGATGTCGTTGGGCGAGTTCAGCCGCCGGCCCTCGAAGCGGGCGGCAAGCTCGACGATTGCGCCGTCATGGTCGGTGCGGGTAATGCGGCGGGTGCGGTGCTCGCAGGTGACGAGACGGCCCTCCGTGTCCACCGTATTGCCGTTGCTGTTCTGTGACGGCGCGCGGAAGACGGAGACCGCCCCGTTGGTCTCGTCGTAGCGGAGCATGCGGTCGTTGGGGATGTCCGAGAAGACGAGGTAGCGGCCGGCCGGAAAATAGGCCGGTCCCTCCACCCAGCGCGCGCCCGTCCACGGACGCTCCAGCTGCGCCGAGGCGATGAACAGGCCGCGGAAACGCGGATCGCGGACCTCGAACTCGCTCATGTCGGATCCTTCGCGGCCGGACCGCATCCATCGCCGATCGAGGGGGCGGCGCTGCCCTCCCTGCGGTTTGCTGCGGCGGAAAGAACCTCGCCCCGGCGCTCAGGAGCCGCCGGTGGCGAGGCGGGCAGCATAGGCGGCCAGCGCCTCGGCGTGCTGCGCGTCGGCGCGCAGGCCCACATAGCCGTCGGGCCGCACCACGAACAGCGTCGCGCCGGTGACGCCCAATTGCTCCGGCGCCTCCGGGGCGATGCCCGCATGCCCCTCGGCGCCCGGCCCGTGGGGGGAGAGGGTGAAGCTCGCGTCCACGAGCACGCCGGCCGCGCCCGCCGCCACCGTACGGTGGAGCGTGGTCAGCGCCTCCGGCGGCACTGCCGCGGCGCCCACCAGAATGGCGGTGTGCCCGCTCCGGTTGGCGAGCGCGCCGATGGGGTGGGGCACCCCTTCGGCCGGCTGAACCTCCATGCCGTGGGGCCACAGCCGGCCGGCGGCCAGCATGTCGTTGGCAGCGCCCATGACGATGGGCGAGGCGGAATAGTCGATGTCGAGCTCGGCCTCGGCCACGGCCTCGTGGTGGCGCGTGTCTGGACTGGCGAAGATGCCGCGGATGAACGCGTCGCGCGCACGGCGCTGCTCCGGATCGGTCAGCAGCTGGGCGCGGTCGGCCTCGTCGCCGGATGCGACGACCTTCTGCGCCACCGGCCGGCGCTCCGCCTCGTAGCTGTCGAGGAGCGCCTCGGCATGGCCGCCCTGCGCCACCAGCGCCAGCTTCCAGCCGAGGTTGAAGGCATCCTGCAGGCCGCTGTTCATGCCGTGGCCCTGCACCGGGCTGCAGGTGTGGGCCGCATCGCCCGCCAGCAGCAGGCGGCCAGCGCGGTATTTCTGCGCCACGCGGGTGTAGCACTGGAACCGGACGGGGTTGGCCACCGCCTCGAACGAGGCCTCCGGCAGGTAGAGCGCGAGGGTCGCGGCGGCGTCCGCCACGATGTCGGAATTCTCGCCCGTGGGCCGCAGATAGATGCGCCAGCGCTCCCCCGGCAATGCGGTGAGAATGACCGGTGTGTCCTCGAGATAGGCGTAGTTGCCTTCATGCGAATAGGGCCATCCGCCCACGGCCGCATCGAACACCGCCCACGGCTCCTCGATGGGGTGGCCGTCCTGCTCGATGCCGGCGATCTGGCGGACGGTGCTCCGGTGGCCGTCGCAGCCCACCACCCAGCGGGCGCGGACCTGCCGCTCCTCTCCGCCGGTCTCCACGGTGGCGATGACGCCGTCGCCCTGCTCCTCCAGCCCCACCAGCCGGGTGGAGCGCGTGACCGCGCCGCCGAGCCCCTCCAGATAGGTGGTGAGGATGGCCTCCGTCACCTCTTCGGAGACGCCGAGGTTGAAGGGATAGCGGCTGCCGCTGAGGGACAGGTCGATCTCGCCGAGCGCGACGCCGTCGGAATGGATGCGGCACAGGCGCTGGCGCACGCCCGCGTCCAGCAGGGGCCCGGCGATGCCGAGGGCGTCAAAGATCTCGATGGAACGGGGATGGACCACCGTCGCCCGGTCCCACGCAAGGGGGCCGTCATGGGCGTCGATCAGCAGGGTGTCCACCCCACGACGCTGCAGCTCGGCGGCCAGCAGCAATCCCGTCGGGCCCGCCCCGACGACGAGCACACTCACCTCGGCGACCATGGCGCTCCCCCGGAAAGATGCGCCATCATGCTGGAAAGCGGGCCAAGCTCAAGAGGCCGTCGCGGCCCACGCGGTGGATCTCCGGCCAGACCCGGAAAGGCCACCATGTGGACAGGGACGGGGAACGGGCATATACACGCAGGCATGTCCGCCGCCTGCTACTGCACCCTTCTGCGCAAGGCGACGCGCCGGCTCAGCGGCGTGTACGACGAGGCGCTCGCGCCGCTGGGCATCAACATCGCCCAGTATGCGCTGCTGCGCATGGTCGCGGCGCGCGGCTCCCTCAGCCTGACCGAGCTTGGACGAATCGCCGAGCTCGACCGCTCCACCATCGGCCGCAACGTGCGGGTGCTGGAGCGCATGGAGCTGATGCGGACCGGGCGCAGCGCGGACGACCATCGCGAATCCATGATCACCCTCACCGCCCCCGGCAGCGACCTGCTGGCGCGGGCCCGGCCGGTGTGGGACGCATGCCAGGCCCGCATCGAGGCCCGCCTCGGGCCGCAGAAGGTGGAGGCGCTCGGCGCCATCCTCGCCGCGCTCTGAGCGCGCCATCGCGCTCAGATGCCCAGATAAGCCTCGCGGATGCGCGGATCGGCGATCAGCTCCTGCGCGCTGCCGCCCATGGTGATGCGGCCGGTCTCCATCACATAGCCGCGGTCCGCCACCGAGAGCGCGCCGAAGGCGTTCTGCTCCACCAGCAGCACGGTCACATCCAGCGCCTTCAGTCCCTTCACCACCTCGAAGATCTGCGCCACCAGGATGGGCGCGAGCCCCATGGAGGGCTCGTCCAGAAGCAGGCAGGCGGGCCGGCCCATGAGCGCGCGGGCAATCGCCAGCATCTGCTGCTGGCCGCCGGAAAGGCCGCCCGCCAGCTGATTGCGCTTCTCCTTCAGCACCGGGAACATGGCGAAGGCATCCGCCATGTCGCGCTCCACCCGGTCGTCGGCGAAGATGAAGGCGCCGAGCCTCAGGTTCTCCTCCACGCTGAGGTTGGTGAAGATCTGCCGCCCCTCCGGCGATTGCGCGAGCCCGCGCTGCACCCGGCGATAGGCCGGCACGGCGGCGAGCGCCTCGCCGCGGAAGGTGATGGCGCCGCCCGACACCGGCTGCACGCCGGAAAGGCAGCGCAGCAGCGTCGTCTTGCCGGCGCCGTTCGCCCCGACCACGGTGACGATCTCGCCCGAGCCGACGAACAGGTCCACCCCGTGCAGCACCTCGATGCGGCCGTAGCGCGAGCGTAGCCCCTCAACCGTGAGCATGGGCGCCCTCCGTGGCGGCGGTGCCGAGATAGGCCTCGATCACCTTGGGGTTGCGGCTGACGGTGGCGGGATCACCCTCGGCGATCTTCTCGCCGTGGTCCAGCACCACGATGGTGTTGGACAGGCGCATGACCAGCTTCATGTCGTGCTCCACCAGGAGGATGGCGACGCCGGTCTGCGCCACCTCGCAGATGAGGTGGTCGATCTCCTCGGTCTCCACCGCGTTGCAGCCGGCCGCCGGCTCGTCGAGCAGCAGCACGCGCGGGCTCGCGGCCAGCGCGCGGGCGATCTCCAGCCGCTTCAGCGCGCCATAGGAGAGCGCCCCGGCCTCGCGCTCCGCCGCGCGGGAGAGGCCCACCCGCTCCAGCAGCGCCCGCGCGCCCTCCTCCGACGCCCGCGAGCGGCGGCGCGAGCCGGGAAGGCCCAGGAGATCGGCCAGCACCGGGCCGCGCTCGTGCAGGTGGAAGCCGACGATCACGTTCTCCAGCACGGTCATCTGCTGGAAGATCTGCAGGTTCTGGAAGGTGCGCGACAGGCCGCGGACGGCGAGCAGGTCCGGCCGCATGCCGGTCACGTCCTCCCCGTCCAGCCGCACGGTGCCGGAGCCGGGCAAATAGACGCCCGAGATCATGTTGAACAGGGTGGTCTTGCCGGCGCCGTTGGGGCCGATGACCGAGACGATCTCCCCGGCCTTCAGGCCGAACGACACATCCCGCACCGCCTTGAGGCCGCCGAACGCGATGCCGAGGCCATCCACCTCGAGGAGGCGTGCTTGCGACAGGTTCATTCCCCCCTCCCCCGCACCAGGCGCCGCGCGCTCGGCAGGAGCCCGTCCGGCAGGAAGATCATCACCAGCATCATCACCAGGCCGAGCACCACGTGCTCGTAGTCCTGCAGCACGGTCAGCACCTGCGGCAGCAAAGTGAGGAGCGCGGCGCCGAAGATGGCGCCCAGCACCGAGCCCGCCCCGCCCAGCACCGCCATGGTGACGAGCTCGATGGAGTGCATGTAGCCCGCCACGTCCGGCGTGATGAGCCGGTTCTGCAACGCCAGCAGCGAGCCGGAGACCGAGGCGTAGACCGCGGAGATGACGAAGGCGTTCAGCTTCGCCCGGGCCACGTCCACGCCCACGGTCCGCGCCGCCACCTCCGAGCCGTGCAGCGCCCGCAGCGCCCGCCCGGTAGGACTGTCGTTGAGGTTGAGCGCGAGCCACGCGCCGATGAGCAGGAACAGGCCGGTGAAGGCGTACCAGAACTGCGGGTTGGTCAGCTCCAGGCCCAGGCCGGCGAGCAGCGCCCGGACTCCGGGGTCGGGCACCTTGATGCCGTCCGGCCCGCCGGTGACGTGCCCCTCGTTGGAGAGCACCATGGCCACCAGCACGCCGAAGCCGAGGCTCGCCACCGCCAGATAATAGCCCTTCAGGCGCAGGATCGGCCGGCCGACGGCCCAGGCGATGACGCCGGAGAGCACCGCGCCCAGCACCACGGCCAGCGCCGGCGGCACGCCGAAATGCACCGGCATGAGCGCGCAGGCATAGCCGCCGATGCCCACGAACCCGGCATGGCCGAGGCTGATCTGGCCCGCATAGCCGGTGAGGATGACGATGCCCACCACCGCAAGGGCGTTCACGAACACCAGCGACCCGACGCGGTAATAATAGTTGGACGGGAAGAAGAACGGGCTGGCCACCATGAGGACCGCCAGCACGAGGAGCGTGGATTGCTTCGCCGAGAGCCGCATGGTCACACGCGCTCCGTCGGATTGCTGCCGTAGAGGCCGCGGGGGAAGGCGAACAGCACGGCGAGGATGACGAAGAAGGCCACCGCATCCTTGTAGTGGGAGGAGATGTAGCCCGCCGTCAGCGCTTCCATCAGCCCCAGCAGCAGCCCGCCCGCGAGCGCGCCCTTGGGGTTGCCCATGCCGCCCAGCATGGCCGCGGCGAACCCCTTGAGGGCGAGGGCGATGCCCGCCTCGAAGCTGGTGGGCGTGATGGGGGTGATGAGCACGCCCGCCAGCGCGCCGATGCCGGCGGACAAGGCGAAGGACAGCGTCATCACGAACTTCGTGTTGATGCCCACCAGCTGCGCGGCCAGCCGGTTGTTGGAGGTGGCGAGCACCGCCCGCCCGGTGAGGGTGCGGGTGAAGAACAGCCACAGGCCGATGAAGATCACCACGGCGCCCGCCACCACCCACAGGCTCTGCGGCAGCACGGTGGCGCCGAGCAGGTGGAGCGGCGTCTCGCCGGAGAAGGACGGCAGGCGGTGAAGCCCCTTGCCGAACACGATCTGCGTCACCCCGCGGATGAAGATGGAGGCGCCGATGGTGATGATGATGAGCGACACCACCGGCGCGCCGCGCGCCGGCTCGATGGCGAAGGCGTTCAGCGCCACGCCGATGGCCGCGGTGATGACGATGGCGATCAGGGCCGCGAGCGGCAAAGGCAGCCCCGCCGCGACGCCCGCCACCGAGATCATGCCGCCCAGCATGACGAACTCGCCCTGGGCGAAGTTCACCACGTCGGAGGCGTTGTAGATGATGGTGAAGCCGAGGGCGACGAGCGCGTAGACCGCGCCAACCGTGAACCCGGACACCAGGAACTGCAGGAGATCAGACATGCTTGGCTCCGTCCCCGCGGGCGGCTGAGGCGGCACGCCCCGCCGGCCGGGGCGACACCGTCCGTGGCTGTGTGGAAGGCTTCGCCCGTCTTCCGGCCCATGCGAGCCGCCGCGGGCTTGGGCGCCGGCCCCGGGCGCGGGCGCCTTCGAGGCGTCCGCGGACCGGGGCGGGCGCGCGGCCGGGAGACCCCGGCCGGCTGAGGGGGCTACTTCACCAGCGTCCAGCCGCCGTTGCTGATCTCGAGGATCCGGAAGGCGGACAGGTCGAGACCGAGGTGGTCGGTCTTGGAGTAATTGTAGGTGCCGGTGGTGCCGACCAGGCCGGTGGTGCCCTCGATGGCGTCGCGGATGGCGGCGGGCTTGGCGGAGGGAGCCTTCGCCAGCGCCTCCATCAGGATGCGCATGGCATCATGGGCATAGCCGCCGAAGGTAGAGACCGGGGCGCCCGCCGCCTTCTCGAAGCTGGCCTTGTAGGCCAGCACCACCGGCTTCTGCGGGTCCTTGGGATCCAGCAGCTCGCCGACCAGCAGGGCCGTTCCCGGCACGCGCACGCCCTCGGCGTTCTTGGCGCCGGCGAGCTCGATGAAGGCGTTGGTGGCCACGCCGTGCGACTGGTACAGCGGAATGGACAGGCCGAGCTGGACGTAGTTGCGCGTGATGGTGGCCGGGCCCTGGCCGAAGCCGGAATTCAGGATGGCCTGGATGCCCGGCTTGCTGCGGATGTTGGTCAGCTGCGGGGTCATGTCCGCATCCTTCGGGCCGTAGGTCTCGTCGGCGACGATCTCGATGCCGGACGACTTGGCCACCGCCAGGCACTGGTTGCGCATGGACGCGCCGAACCCGTCGGTGCCTGAGATGAGGCCGACCTTGGTGAGGCCGCGGCTCTTCATGTCCTCGAAGATCTTCAGGCACGCCATGCGGTCGGTGTGCGGGGTCTTGAAGGTGAAGGGCTTCACCGGATCGATGATCTCGATGGCGCCGGCGAGCGAGATGAAGGGCACCTTGCTGTCCTCGGCCACGGCCAGGATGGCCATGGAGGTGCCGGTGGTGGTGCCGCCCACCATGGCGACCACGCCGTCGTCCTCCACGAGGCGGGTGGCGAAGGTCTTGGCCTTGGAGGGATCGCCGCCGTCGTCATAGAGGACGAGCCTGGCCTTCTCGCCCTTGATGCCGCCCTTGGCGTTCAGCTCGTCCACCAGCATGCGGATGGTCTTGGCTTCCGGATCGCCGAGCGCGGAGGCCGGGCCGGTTTCCGAAATGATGGCGCCGATCTTGATCTCGGCACTGGCGGCGGTGGTCATCAAGGCCAGCGCGAGCACGCCCGTCACGATCTTCTTCATGTGTCCTCCCCAGGCACGGTGGTGACGCTTCCGAGCTGCCAGGCCGTGCGGTTCGCGGGGGAGCCTGCGGATGGAAAGCGAGGGGGCGTCACGCTTATCCGATCTTTTTTCGTCAGATCGTTCGATCTTTTTAATTCAGATCGAGAGGCATTTCCACCAAAATCTGGAGCTGCTCCAGAGGCACGTCGGATCTGATTTTAATGCGTTTATTCTGCTACTTAGGCGCACTTTTCCCAGCGGAACGCCGAAGGTCAGGCCGAAATTTTTCGCGCCAAGAGGTCGCGCATCGCGCTTGACATGCATCAAAGGCGACGGAATATTTAGACCGATCGTTCGATGAATAAGCCAACAATTCAACGCAACCGCAGGGGTGGAGCCGCCATGCCGCAAGCCGCCGTGTCCCAAGCTGCCGCAGTCCCAGACTACACCGCGCTGATCGAGCCCACGCGCGTCAACAGCCGGCTGTACCACGATCCCGACATCTTCAAGGAAGAGCTGGAGAAGATCTGGTACAAGACCTGGGTCTACGTCGGCCACACCAGTGAAATTCCCAACAAGAACGACTATGTCACCAAGTCGATCGGCCCCATGCCGGTGCTCATGGTGCGCGACAAGGACGGCGAGGTCCGCCTCCTGCTCAACAAGTGCCCCCACCGCGGCAACCAGCTGTGCGCCTACCAGAAGGGCAACCGCACCAGCTTCACCTGCCCCTATCACTCCTGGACCTTCTCCAACACCGGCGACCTCATGGGCTATGCCCTGCCGGAGGGCTACGAGGGCCAGAGCAAGGCCGGGCTGAACCTCGGCAAGGTGCCGCGCATCGCCATCTATCGGGGCTTCGTGTTCGGCTCCATGGCGGCGGAAGGCATCTCGCTGGAGGAGCACCTCGGCGGCGCCAAGGCGGCGCTCGACCAGTTGCTCGACAACTCGCCCACCGGCGAGCTGGAGCTGACCGCCGGCTTCCTCCAGCACCGCACCAAGGCCAACTGGAAGTTCATGCTGGAGAACGAGACGGACGGCTACCACCCCGGCTTCGTCCACGGCTCGGTGTTCCAGGTGACGAGCTCGGGCATCGGCAGCCTCTACGGCGCCGATTCCACCGCGCTGACCCGCGACTACGGCAACGGCCACACCGAGTTCGACCTGCGCCCCGAATGGCGCAAGCACGACAAGCCGCTGCAGTGGTTCGGCACCACGCCGGAGCGCCTGCCCGACTACGTGACGGCGATGAATGCCGCCTATGGCGAGGAGCGCGCCCGCCAGATCATGATCGACGGCTCGCCCCACGTCATGATCTTCCCGAACCTCTTCATCGCCGAGATCCAGATCTTCGTGCTGCAGCCGATGGCGGTGGACGAGACCATCCAGCACGTCACCGCCGTGCAGTTCAAGGGCGCGCCGGACATGAACCGCCGCCTGCGCCAGCAGACCATGGGCTCGGTGGGCCCCGCCGGCCTGCTGCTCGCCGACGACACCGAGATGTACGAGCGCAACCACCGCGGCGCCAGGATCCTCGATCCCGAATGGCTGGTGCTCTCGCGCGGGCTGCACCGCGAGCGCCGCGACGAGAACGGCTTCCGCATCGCCCATTCCACCGACGAGACGCCGCAGCGCGGCATCTGGCGCCACTATCTCAACCTGATGACCGAGGCCCGCTGATGACCGCCCTCGCCCATTCCTTCGCGGATGCCTCCGCGCCCGACCTCGGCAAGCTCGATCCCGCGGCGCTCCACTATCAGGTCGCCCAGTTCCTCTATCTGGAGGCGCGCCTCGCCGACACCCACGACTACGACGGGTGGGAGGCGCTCTGGACCGACGACGCCATCTACTGGGTCCCGGCCAATGGCGACGACATCGACCCCGAGCGGCAGATGTCGGTGCTATACGACAACCGCTCGCGCATCGGCGTGCGCATCCGCCAGCTGAAGACCGGCCGGCGCCACACCCAGACGCCGCGCTCGGAGCTCGCCCGCGTCATCTCCAACATCGAGCTGGTGGAGGTGCGCGGCACCGAGGTGGACGTGCGCGCCAACGTCCTCATCTACGAGGACAACCTGCGGGGCGAGACCCTGTGGGCCGCGCGCAACGACTACCGGCTGCGGCTGGTGGACGGCGGCTTCCGGCTGGTGCGCAAGAAGATCGCGCTCGTCAACAACCAGAAGCCCATCTTCACCCTCTCCTTCCTGGTCTGAGGCGCGCCATGACACACAGCACCACGGGCGCCGCCAGCGCCGACGCACCGGTCGAGACCTGGATCGGCGAGGGCCCGGTCCTGCTCGACTATGCGGAGGGCATCGCCACCCTCACGCTCAATCGCCCGGGCTCCGCCAACGGCATGAACATCGAGCTCATGCAGGCGCTCTACAAGGCGATCATGATGTGCCATCGCGCGCCGGATGTGCGCGTGGTGCACCTGCGCGGCGCCGGCGCCAACTTCTGCGCCGGCGGCGACGTGCGCGAGTTCGCCTCCAAGGGCGAGGCGCTCGGCGACTTCCTGCGCGAGGTGACGGCCTATCTGCAGGTCGCCGTCGGCGCCCTCATCCGCCTGAAGGCGGTGGTCGTCACCGAGGTCCACGGCTATGCGGCCGGCGGCGGCGGCCTCGGCCTCGTCTGCGCCTCCGACATCGTCATCGCCGGCGCCGGCGCCAAGTTCCTCGCCGGCGCGACCCGGGTGGGCATGGCGCCGGATGCGGGCTCCTCGGTGATCCTGCCGCATCTCGTCGGCTTCCGCCGGGCCACCGAGATCATGCTCTCCAACCGCGTCGTGGACGCGACGGAGGCGCAGGCCATCGGGCTCATCACCAAATGCGTGCCCGACGACGCCCTTGAGGCGGAGGCGCGCAAGGCCGCGCGCTTCTATGCCGCCGCCGCGCCCCTCGCCATGGCCGCCACCAAGCGCCTGCTGTGGAACGCGCTCGACGTGGAACGCGCCCTGCCGGAGGAAGCGCGCACCGTCTCCGAGCTGTCCTTCACCGCCGATTCCCGCGAGGGCCTCGCAGCGGTGATCGGCAAGCGCAAGCCGGTGTTCTCCGGGCGATGAACGCGACATCCCCGGGGCGCCGCGCGCTCGTGACGGGAGGCGGCGCCGGCATCGGCGCCGCCATCGTCCGCCGCCTCGGCGCGGATGGCATGGCGGTCACCTTCTGCGACCGCGATGCCGGCGCGGGCACCGCGCTGGCGCAGGCGAGCGGCGCCGTCTTCGTGCACATGGACGGCACGGATGCGGCGGCGGCCGCGGCGCTGTTCGCGGACCACGGTCCGTTCGACGTGCTGGTGAACAACATCGGCGCCGACCAGCACGCCTTCTTCACCGAGACCACCGCTGACGACTGGCGCTTTCTCCTTTCGGTGAACCTGGAGACCGCCTTCCTCTTCACCCGCCTCGCCCTGCCGGCCATGCAGGCGGCCCGCTACGGGCGGCTGGTGAACGTCTCCTCGGAGGCCGGCCGGCTCGGCTCCAAGGGCGGCGCCGTCTATGCGGCGGCGAAGGCGGGGCTGATCGGCTTCACCCGCTCCATCGCCCGCGAGAATGCCCGCTACGGCATCACCGCCAATGCCGTGGCGCCGGGGCCGATCCGCACGCCCATGGTGGAGCGGGCGGTGGCCGAGGTGGGCGAGAAGATCCTCGCCGACATGGCCGCCCTCACCCTCGTGCGCCGCCTCGGCGAGCCGGAGGAGGTTGCCGCCGCCGTGGCCTTCCTGGCCTCGCAGGATGCCTCCTTCGTCACCGGCGAGGTGCTGGGCGTTTCCGGCGGCATGGGCTGCGGCGCCTGACCCTTCACCCCAAGCAAGACCAACAGCCACGGGGAGCCCCGATGACCCGGATCGTCTTTGTCATGCCCGACAGCCAGCGCATCGAGATCGACGCGCAGGACGGGCTGAGCGTCATGGAATGCGCCCGCCGCGCCAACGTGCCCGGCATCGTCGCCGAATGCGGCGGCGCCTGCTCCTGCGCCACCTGCCACGTCTATGTGGATGCGCCCTGGAGCGATCGCGTGGGCGCGGCCGCCGGCATGGAGCGCGACATGCTGGAGTTCGCCGAGGAGGTGCGGGAGAGCTCGCGCCTGTCCTGCCAGCTGAAGGTCGCCCCGGACCTCGATGGCCTCACCCTTCACCTGCCCGACGGACAGGGCTGAGCCGCCCCTTCCGCACCTCGCCCGCCAGCGCCTCGCGCCGGAGCGGGCCGACACTCCACACAGCAGGACCATTCCATGCCGGGCCCCCTCGCCGGACTTCGTATCGTGGAGATGGTCGGCCTCGGGCCGGCCCCCTTCGCCGCCATGATGCTGGCGGATGCCGGCGCCGACGTCATCCGCGTGCACCAGAAGGGCCAGAAGCCCGAGATCCCGCTCATGAACACGCGCTTCGACGTGCTCGCGCGCGGGCGCCGCTCCATCGCCCTCGACCTGAAGGACGCGGCGGAGCGGGCGGTGATGCTCGATCTCGTCGCCCGCGCCGATGCCCTTCTGGAGGGGTTCCGGCCGGGGGTGATGGAGCGCCTCGGCCTTGGTCCGGACGCCTGCCTGGCCCGCAATCCGCGCCTCGCCTACGGACGGATGACGGGCTGGGGGCAGGAAGGGCCGCTCGCTGACACCGCCGGGCACGACCTGAACTATCTCGGCGCCACCGGCGCGCTGGCGGCCATCGGCCCGGCTGGCGCGCCGCCGCCGGTGCCTTTGAACCTCGTGGCCGATTTCGGCGGCGGCGGCATGATGATGGCCTTCGGCCTCCTCGCCGCCGTCCTCGGCGCGCACCAGACCGGGCGCGGCCAGGTGGTGGACGCCGCCATGACCGACGGTGCCGCCCTGCTCTCCGCCATGTTCTGGGGGTTCCGCGCCGGCGGCCTGTGGGGCACCGCGCGGGAGGCGAACCTGCTGGACGGCGGCGCCTACTTCTACGGCACCTATGCCTGCGCCGACGGGAAATTCCTCGCCGTGGCGCCGGTGGAGCGCAAGTTCCACCAGATGCTGTTGGACCGGCTGGGGCTCGATGCCGCGGAATTCACCCATGCGGCCGACCCGGCTGCATGGCCGAGGCTGCGGACGCGCCTCGCGGAGGTGTTCGGCCAGCAGCCGCGCGATCACTGGACCGCCCTGTTCGCCGGCACCGATGCGTGCGTGACGCCCATCCTCGACTGGGACGAGGCGGCCGCCCATCCGCAGGCGCAGGCACGCGCCGCCTTCATGACCCTCGACGGCGTGCTGCAGCCCGCCCCCGCTCCGCGCTTCGGCGCGACACCCGCCGCCGTGACGCAGGGACCCGCGGCGCCGGGTGCCCACACGCGCGAGATCCTCGCCGACTGGGGCCTCGACCCCGCACGGCTCGATGCGCCCGCGCCGCGCTGAGGCTCACCCGCATCGACAGAAAAAGGCCGGCCTCCCGGCGGTGACGGAAGACCGGCCAGTGGAGCGCTCACGCCGGAGCAGGCCGGCGTGTCAGAGCGCCCGGAGGAAGGCCCCGATGCGGGCGAGGGAGGCCGCCGCCTCGGGCAGTTCCTCGAACACCTGGAAATGGTGGTACATGCCGGGAAACACCTCGACCTCGACCTGCCCGCCCTGCGCCGCGACGTTGCGCGCCAGCAGGTGGCTGTCGTCGAGGGTGATGTCGTGTCCGCCGGCATGGACCAGCATGGGCGGCAACCCGCCGAGGTCGCCGAGCACCGGAGAGGCCGCGGGATCGGAGGGCGGGTGCTCCCGCCCCAGATAGGTGCGCGCCATGGCCTTCAGCTGCGCGGGCTTGGAGAAGATATCCTTCTCCGCCAGCGCCACGTAGCTCGCGCCGGCCATGGTCAGATCCAGCCAGGGCGAGAGCAGCACCAGCGCCTTCGGCAGCGGCAGGCCGGAGTCGCGGGCCCGCATGGCGGTTCCGAGGGCCAGCGCGCCGCCGGCGGAATCCCCCACCAGCGCCAGTGGCGTCTCGCCCGCCTCGACGCAGGCCGAATAGACGGCGAAGGCATCGTCCGGCGCGGCGGGGAAACGGTGCTCGGGCGCGAGGCGGTAGTCGAAGCCGAGAACGCGCATGCCACCGGCGTCGGCAATCCGCGCCATCAGCCCCCCGTGGGAGCGTATCGAGCCGATCTGGAAGCCGCCGCCATGGCAGTAGAGCAGCATTCGCCCAGGCGCGGCGCCGGGCGGATCGAAGGCGCAGGCCGGAAGCCCGGCGATCTCCAGCGGCGTGCGGGTCACCTCGGGCGCGCCGGCGCCATCGCCGAGGAAGCGCTCGAAGCTGTCGCGGATCTCGGCCAGCGTCATGCCTCCGGCCCAGGCGGAGGTGGCCTCGGCGATGCGCTGGCGCACGCTGGCGTAGGGATCAGGAGTGCTCACGGAAGGGTCGCCTGCGATATCGGGATTGTCCGCGCGCGTGGATACGTAGAGGCGCGGAGCGGCCCCGGCCCCTCCCGCCCCCGCCCTGCCGCGCGATGGCGTCAGTGCGTCGCCTCGGGCCGGTGCAGCACGCGCGTGGCCTTGGCCTCATAGCGCGGCAGCGTGCCTTCCGGGTGGCATTCCACGTTGACGCTGATGCCGAGGCGCGCCTTGATCTCGCGGCGCACGTCCGCGGCGGCATCCTCGCCGGGGCGCTGGGTGGCCTGCACGGCCTCCACCGCCACCGTCATCTTGCCGATGGTGGTGGCTTCCTTGTCCACGTAGATCTGCCAGGCCTCCCGCGCGAGGCCTGGAATGCCGGCGATGACATCCTCGATCTGCGAGGGGAAGACGATGACGCCCTTGTATTTGATCATGTCGTCGGTGCGGCCGATGATCCGGCCGATCTTGCGCATGCCGCGCCGGCCCGAAGGGCAGTCGTAGGGGCGCGGGGACAGGCGCACGAGATCACGGGTGCGCCAGCGCACCACCGGAGAGGCCTCCTTGCGCAGCGTGGTGACGACGATCTCGCCCACCTCGCCCTCGGAAACCGGCTTCATGGTCTTGGGATCGAGGATCTCCACGATCACCGTGTCCTCGTTCAGAAGCTGCAGCTCGTCGTCGGCGTGGGTGTGGGGCGTGGAGATGGCGAGGATGGGTCCGCCGGCCTCGGTCGTGCCGTAGATGTTCTGGCTCATGAAGCCGTCCGGCAGCTCGGATTCCAGCTGGGCGCGGAACTCGGCGGACACCGACTGCCCGCCGAGGATGGCCACCTTCAGCGTCCATTCCGTGCGCGGATCGATGCCCTGCCCCTTGGCCGCCTGCACCAGCGTCATCAGCCACAACGGAGACATGGAGGCGACATCATAGGCGTGGTCGCGCAGCCAGCGGGCGGCGAGTTCGCCACGGCCCGGGCCGATTGGGAAATTGGTGCAGCCCACCGCCGAGAAGCCGGCATCCAGCGCCGGTCCGCCGATCCACAGGCCGTAGCCATAGCCCTGGTAGGCGCGGAAGCCCGGCTTGACCCCGGCGGCGGTGAGGAGCCGCGCCATCTGGTAGGGCAGCAGCTGGTGCAGGTCGTTCTTCGTCATGCCGAAGGTGACCGGCAGGCCAGTGGTGCCGGAAGTGGCGACGAAGCGCTCCACCTGCTCCATGGGCACGGTGAGGAAGGGAAACGGGTAGCGGTCGCGCAGCAGCGACTTGTCCATGAAGGGGGCGTTGGCAAGGCCGTCCTCGGACGCGAGATCCTCCGGCTTCATGCCGGCCTCGGCGAAATGCGCCTTCCAAGTATCGCACCGCGCCAGCCGTGCGCCCAGCGCCGCGAGGCCCTCCCGCTGAATGTTCAAAATACCGTCGCGGTCGAGCGACTCCACTTCTGGGTGCTGCATGAGGCTCCTCCCCGAACTCCGACCGTTGCTTCGTCGCGGCTCTGGCGGCCGCTGTGTCTTGCGAAATTAATAGACCGAACGGATGGTCTATGTAAACGGCGATTTTGATCTGCATCAATGAGAATGAGGTGGCAGGCAACGGCGGCCGGCATCCATGATCCCGCCGCATGGCGCCACCGCGCGGGCGCGGGGTGTCCCGGACTTGGCACCGGGAGCCTACGCGCCTATAGACCGAATGGTCGGAACACTCTTGCGGGTATGGCGCCGTGGCGAGAACACGCTCAGCCGAATATGACAACATTCACGATACCATACTCGAGCGGGCCGCGTCGGTATTCGCGCGGCGGGGCTATGCGGCCACCTCCATCGGCGACATCGCCGAAGCCTGCGAATGCTCCAAGTCGCGCCTCTATCATTATTTCACATCCAAGGAAGCGATCCTCTCCGACATGCTGACCTCGCATGTGGACGCGCTCCTCATGAAGTGCCGGCACACGCTCTACGGCTACCAGGACCCGGAGGAGCGGTTCCGCCAGCTCACCCGGCTGTTCCTCGATGTCTACGCCGTCTCGCGCGACCGCCACGTGGCGCTGCTCACCTGCGCCGAGTTCCTGGCGCCGGAGACGCGCAAGGTGCTGGTAGCCAAGCAGCGCGAGCTGATCGCCTACGTGCGGGACATCCTGCTGCAGCTGCGCCCGGACCTCGCCAAGGATTCGGTGATGGCCCATGTGGATACCATGCTGTTCTTCGGCATGATCAACTGGACCTACACCTGGTATCACGCGGACGGGGCGGTGACGCCGGAGGCGCTGGCCGACCGCACCGTGGATCTGTTCGTGAACGGCTACGCCCACGCGGGCCCGCCGGCGGACCGCCAGCCGCCCGCGAAGGACTGACGCACCGGCCTCAGGCCGCCGGCCGCCGCATCCGCGCCACCGGATCGAAGCCGGGCTCGGAGGCCTCGGCGAGGGAAATCGCCATGCCCGCCTCAAGCATCTTCTTGGCCGCCATGTAGGTGCGTGCGTCATTGACGGCATCCACCGCGATCATGCGGCCGGCGCGGAAATACCAGAGCGATTCGCCCCGCTCGGAACGCCGGTGGACCACCGCGTCATATCCGCGATTGAGCCCGGCGATCTGCAGCTTCACGTCATACTGGTCCGACCAGAACCAGGGCACCGGCGCGTAGGGACGGGAGCGACCGAGCATGTCATCGGCGACGCATTCGGCCTGATCCACGGCATTCTGCACGCTTTCGAGGCGCGTCCGCACGCCCTCGAACGGAAAGGCGGCGCAGTCCCCCGCCGCCCAGACGTCCGGCGCCGAGGTGCGGCCGAATTCGTCCACCACGATGCCGTTGTCGCAGGCGATGCCGGCCGCGCGGGCGAGCTCGTCCCGCGGCAGCACGCCGATGCCCACCAGCGCCGCGTCCACGGCCAGCTGCTCGCCGTCCTCCAGCTCGACCCCGGCGATGGCCCCGTCCCGCGCCTCCACGCGCGCGATGCTGCGCCCCTCCAGGATGCGCACACCGTTGCGGGCATGCAGGGCCCGGATGATGGCGGAGGTCTCCGCGCAGGCGACCCGCTCCAGGATGCGCGGCGCGCGCTCCACCACCACCACGTCGAGGCCGGCCTGCACCGCCACGGCGGCCGTCTCCAGCCCCACATAGCCGCCACCGAGCACCAGCAGGCGACGACCGGGGCGGATCTCCCGCTCGAGCCGGTCGGCATCGGCGAGGGTGCGCAGCTCGTGCACTCCGGACAGCCCCGCAAAGCCGGGCGGCAGGGGGCGGGGACGCGTTCCGGTGGCGAGGGCAAGGCGCGTCCAGCCGAACGTGCGGCCGCCCGCCACCAGGGTGCGGGCCGCAGGGTCGATGGCGGTGACCGCAGTGGCGGCGGCCACCTGAACGCCCCGATCCGACCAGAAGGCTTCGGGGCGAAGATAAAGCCGATCAACCGTCCAATCTCTCTTAAGGTAAGCCTTGGAGAGCGGAGGCCGCTGGTAGAGCGGATGCCCCTCGTCGCCGAACAGGGTTAGGGCACCGGAATATCCGCTGTCACGCAGGCGGATGGCAAGAGATGCAGCAGCCTGGCCGGCCCCGATGATGACGATATGCTCCCGGCTCAAGCGCCCCTCCATTGGTTATTCATTGACCGATCATTCTGACTATTATATTTCGGAAACACGGGTTGCAATCGGCTTCCTCGCTGCAGCGCCCCCGACGCTGCTGCGCCCGGCCCAAGCCGGCCGGCCAGCCGGACACCCGCCCTCTCCGGCGCAAAGCCGCAATCAAGCCAACGGGCGAGGACACGACCGTGACAGGCATCACAGCGATCGCAATTCACCTGCCACGCCTGCGCCTTGCCCGCGCCAGCATGGCCGCCGCCATGGACTGGCTGACGCCCAGATCCGACGCGCGCGGCGCCCGCACCCTCGCCTTCTGGGATGAAGACCCGATCACCATGGGCGTCGCCGCCGCCCGCGCCTGCCTCGCCCACGCTCCGCAAGCGCGGGAGGCGGTCCGCGCCCTCGCCTTCGCCAGCACGACGCCGGTGTTCGCCGAGCCGCAGAATGCCAGCCTCGTCCATGCCGCCCTCAGGCTGTCGCCGCGCGTGCTCGCGCAGGATACCGGCGGCACGCCCCGCTGCGGCCTCCTCGCGCTGCAGGCGGCGCTGGAGGGCGGCGGACCCGCCCTCGTGGTGGCGGCCGACAGCCCGGTGAGCCCGGCCGGCAGCGCGGCGGAAGCGCGCCTCGGCGACGGCGCGGCCGCGGTGCTGGTGGGCGCGGGGCCGCAGCGTCTCGCCTATCGCGGCGGGGCCAGCATCAGCGCCCCCTTCATCGAGCGCTACCGTGCCGCCGACCGCGTCATCGCCACCGACTGGGAGGAACGCTGGGTGCGCGAGGAAGGCTTCCTCGGCTTCGTGCCCCAGGCCATCGCCGAGGCGCTGGCGCACGCCGGCCTCGCGGCGGGCGAGATCCAGCATGTGGTGCTGCCCGGCGTCATCCCCGGCTGCGCCAAAGCGGTAGCGCAGGCCGCCGGCCTCGGCCACGCCCGGCTCGCCTCCGCGCTCGAGGCGGACTGCGGCGACACCGGCGCTGCCCATGCCCTGGTGATGCTGGCGCGCACGCTGGAGGACATGAGGCCGGGCGAGCGCGTGGTGGTGGCCCAGTTCGGCCAGGGCGCGACGGCGCTGGTGCTGGAGGCGACCGACGCCCTCGCCGGCTATCCCCCGGGCGCCTCCGCCGTCATCGCCGACGGCATCGCCGAGACCAACTACCTGAAGCTGCCCATCTTCCGCGGCCAGCTCGCCTGGGAACGCGGCCTGCGCGGACGCCTGCCCGTGAACGAGGCGCTCACCACCGCCTATCGCAACGCCGAGGCGCTGCTCGGCTTCGTGGGCGGCCGCAGCCCGCAGACCGGCCACGTGCAGTTTCCCCCGTCCCGCCTCGCCGCGGCGGAGGCCGGTTTCTATGCCGAGCCGCAGCAGCCCTGGCCGCTGGCGGACCTCGGCGGCACGGTGGCCACCGTCACCGCCGACCGCCTCGCCTTCTCGCGCCATCCGCCCAATTGCTACGGCCTCGTGGACATCACCGGCGGCGGCCGCCTGATGATGGACTTCACCGACCCGGACGCGGCGCAGATCGCCCTCGGCGATGCCGTCCGCTTCGTCTTCCGCATCAAGGACATGGACGAGCGCACCGGATACCGCCGCTACTTCTGGAAGGCCGTGGCCGCGCGCGCGTCCTCGCCCTCAGCTTGAGAGAAAGGCGCCGCACGATGGCCAAGGGAATCAAGGACAGGGTCGCCATTCTCGCCATGGGCTGCTCGCGGTTCGGCGAGCGCTGGGACGTGGGCCAGGAAGAGCTGATGGCCGAGGCCTATCTGGAGGCGCTCGACCGCGCCGGCATCGAGCCGGGCATGATCGAGGCCGCCTGGTATTCCTCCCACTACGACGACATCGGCGCCGGCAAGGCCGGCACACCCATGGCGCAGGCGCTGCGCCTGCCCGCCATCGGCGTGACGCGGGTGGAGAATTTCTGCGCCGGCGGCACGGAAGCGTTCCGCGGCGCGGTCTATGCCGTGGCCTCGGGGGCGGTGGACATCGCGCTCGCGGTGGGGGTGGAGAAGCTGAAGGACACCGGCTTTGCCGGCCTGCCGCCGGCCTCGCGCGGCACCTTCGCGCCCATGTACCTGCCCACCCACACCAATCCCGGCAACTTCTCCCAGCTCGCCCGCGCCTATGGCGCCCGCCACGGCGTCGCCCCCGACGACCTGAAGCGGGCCATGGCGCACACCTCCATGAAGAGCCACGCCAATGCGGTGAAGAACAGGAACGCGCATCTGCGCAAGGCCATCACCATCGAGCAGGCGGTGAACGCGCCCCTCGTGGCCGATCCGCTCGGGCTGTTCGACTGCTGCCCGGTCTCGGACGGCGCGGCCTGCGCCATCGTCACCACGCCGGAGATCGCCCGCAGCCTCGGGCGGACGTCGCCGGTGCTGGTGAAGGCGATCCAGCTCGTCACCTCCAACGGCTGGGAGGTGCAGCAGAGCGACTGGAACGGCGCCTATGTCCATACCGCGCGCATCGCCGCCCGCCGCGCCTATGCGGAGGCCGGCATCCGCGATCCGCGCGCCGAGCTGAGCCTTGCCGAGCTGCACGACTGCTTCTCCATCACCGAGCTGGTGACGCTGGAGGACATCGGCCTTGCGGATGAGGGCACCGCCTGGAAGCGCATGCTGGACGGCGCCTTCGATGCCGACGGGGAGATGCCGTGCCAGGTGGACGGCGGACTGAAGTGCTTCGGCCATCCGGTGGGCGCCTCTGGCCTGCGCATGCTCTACGAGTGCTGGCTGCAGCTGACCGGCCAGGCGGGCGAGCGCCAGCTTGCCAATCCCGGCCTCGCGCTCACCCACAACCTGGGCGGCGCGCCGGCGCAGAACGTGTGTTCCATCACCATTGTGGGCGCCGCCTGACCCGACCGAGGCGGCGCCCCGACTGCCCCGCCCCGGCTCCGGCCGGCGGCGGGGTCTTTTCGGCCGCCGCACGGGTCCAGTCGGCTTCGGCAGGCCCGACGCCCCAACGACCATTCGTCCACGCGGCTCCCCGGAGCCCGGAAGGGAGACCCCATGGCGCCAGCAGCGGCAGAAGCCGGGCCTTCGGATGCCCCGCTTCTCGTGACCGAGCACCCCGGCTGGATGGAGCTGACGCTCCATCGCCCGGACCGCCTGAATGCCTTCAACGCGGATCTGGGCCGGGCCCTCGCGGCCGCCCTCGACCACGCCGCCGATGACGCCTGCCGGGCGGTGCTCCTCACCGGCGCCGGACGCGGCTTCTGCGCCGGGCAGGATCTGTCCGAACGGGCGGGCGCCACCGGCCCGCTGGACCTCGGCGCCAGCATCGAGGCCCTCTACAATCCGCTGGTGCGGCGGCTGCGGGCGCTGCGCAAGCCGGTGGTCTGCGCGGTGAACGGCGTCGCCGCCGGGGCCGGCGCCAATCTCGCGCTCGCCTGCGACATCGTGCTGGCGGCGCGCTCGGCGACCTTCATCCAGGCGTTCGCACGCATCGGGCTTGTGCCGGATTCCGGCGGCACCTTCTTTCTGCCGCGCCTGATCGGCGATGCCCGGGCGCGCGCCCTCGCCCTGCTGGCGGAGCCGCTGGACGCCGACACCGCCGCCCAATGGGGCCTGATCTGGAAGGCGGTGGACGATGGCGAGCTGATGGACGAGGCACGGGCGCTCGCCGCCCGGCTCGCCACCCGGCCGACGCAGGGCCTCGCCCGCATCAAGGCGGCGCTGAACGCCTCGGCCGGCAACAGTCTCGACGCCCAGCTCGACCTCGAACGCGATCTCCAGCGCGAGGCCGGCCGCACCCCCGATTATCGCGAGGGCGTCCGCGCCTTCATGGAAAAGCGCCCGCCCAACTTCACCGGGAGGCCGGAATGAGCACCCACCATCCCTACCGCACCGCGCAGGAGATCGCGCAGCTGAGCGCCGCGGCCATGTGGGCCACCGACGACGCCAGCCGCGGCCTCGGCATCGAGATCCTGGAGGTGGGCCCGGGCACCGCGACCCTGGCCATGAGCGTGGAGCCGCGCATGTGCAACGGCTTCGGGGCGGCGCACGGCGGCTTCATCTTCGCCCTCGCCGACAGCGCCTTCGCCTTTGCCTGCAACAGTCGCGATCTTCGCACCGTGGGCGCCCACTGCACCATCACCTTCCTGCGGCCGGGCACGCGCGGCAAGCGCCTGATCGCGCGGGCGCGGGAAGTGTCGCGGGCCGGGCGCTCCGGGGTCTACGACGTGGAAGTGAGCGAGGACGGGGAGATCATCGCCCTGTTCCGGGGCAATTCGCGGACCGTGGGCGGCTCCCTCACCGCCCCGCCGGAGGACGCGGCGGCGGGGTGATGCCTGCGGGACCGCGGGGCACCGCGCCGGCTGGTCCGGTCAGAAGGCCCCGCTGCCCCGCCGCGACGCCCGCTGCCCGTCACCCCGCGCGATGGCGCCGGACCTCGTCGAGGCAACCCTCGACGCACTCCACCGCCGCCCGCGCCACCAGCCGCACCACGGAATCGTGCCCCTTCGCCTCCACCGCGATGGAGATGCTCTGCGGCTCGGCGCCCTTGTCGCGCACCGGGATGAAGGTGAGCGCGCCGGAGACCAGCTCTGGCGCGGCGTCGAGCTCGGAGGTGACGAGCGCATAGCGGCCGGAGCAGGCGAGCTGCTTCATCAGCTGCAACGAGTTGGATTCGATCCGCCCCCGCGTCTCTGCGAACAGCCAGCCATACTGGGCATCGAGGATGCGGCGGATCGCCAGCGCCCGGCTCTGCAGCACCACCGGATGGGCGGAAATCTCCTGAAGGCTCACGGAGGCGGCTCCCGCCAGCGGATGGGCGGGCGCCACCACGCAGCCGAACGGCAGCTCCTCACGCCACAGCACCTGCAGATCGCGCCGGGGCGGCAGATTGAAGGCGAGGGCGATGTCGGCCCGCCCGCCGGTAAGGGCCGCGGCCGCCTCGTCCGGCCCGCCGATCTCGATGTCCAGCGAGATGAGCGGATGGGCCGACGCCACCTGCTCCACGAGGCGCGGGAGAACGCTGGTGGAATGGCTGTCCATGGCGAACAGACGCACGTGGCCCTGCTGCACCCCCTGCAACCGCCGGATCTCGGCCACCACGCGCCGCTCCTCCATGCGCCAGCGGCGGATGAGGCCGAGGATGGCCTCGCCCGATGCGGTCAGGCGCATGCCGCGCGGCAGCCGCTCGAACAGCGGCACGCCCAGCTCCTCCTCCATCAGCAGGATCTGCCGGTCGATGGCCGAGGCCGCCACCCTGAGCTCGCGCGCCGCCTGCTGGATGGAGCCGGAGCGGGCCACCTGATCGATGTAGCGCAGCGCGGCCGGGACGAAGGGATGGCGCACGGGCAGGCTCCATTCTAATTCCTAGAACGGATTGTTGCCCAAGCTGCGATGGACGGCAACGCTCGAACTACCTAGCCTCATCCTCATGAACCAGACGGCGCAAAGCCGCTGAACCCTTCCTGAGGACCCAGACGATGCCGTCCCTGCTCCGACATGCCGCCTCCCGCCGTGCCGTTCTGGCCGCCGCCCTCACCGCCGCCGTTGCCGTTCCGCTGTCCATCGCCGCGCCGGGCGCGGCCCGCGCCCAGTCCTCCGACTGGCCGACCAAGCCGGTTCGCATCGTCGTGACCTTCCCGCCGGGCGGCACCAGCGACATCGTCGCCCGCCTCGTCGGCCAGCAGCTGACCGAGAAGTTCGGCCAGCAGTTCATCGTCGACAACCGGCCCGGCGCCGGCGGTACAGTGGCCGCGGAGCTGGTGCACAAGGAGGCGCCGGACGGCTACACGCTCATCCTCGCCAACAACGCCCCCTTCACCATCGCCCCCACCCAGTTCAAGAAGATCCCCTACGACCCGGTGAAGGACTTCACCCACATCGGCTATATCGGCGCCTCGGCCCCGGGCCTGATGGTGCAGCCCTCCCTGGGCGTGAAGGACATGTCGGGGCTCGTCGCCCTCTCCAAGGGCGGCGAGAAGCTCACCTACGGGTCGAGCGGGGTCGGCTCCATCAGCCACATCCTCGGCGAGGCGGTGAAGAAGAAGACCGGCCTCGCGATGACCCACGTGCCCTACAAGGGCAGCGCCCCCGCCATCCAGGACTTCAAGGCCGGCGTGCTGAAGGCGTATTACGACCTGCTCGCCCAGAACGTGCCCATGATCAAGTCGGGCGAGGCGATCGCGCTGGGCGTCGCCGCCCCGCAGCGCATCTCGCAGGCGCCGGACGTCCCCACCTTCCGCGAGCAGGGCATCGACATCGTGCTGGAGAACTGGCTCGGCGTGTCCGGCCCGGCCGGCATGTCGCCGGAGCTGACCGCGAAGATCCAGGCGGCGGTGGCCGAGGCCCTGACCGTGGCGAGTGTGAAGGAGAAGCTGTTCGGCTGGGGCGTCGAGACCCGTCCCATGACCACGCCGGAATACGCCGCCTTCGTCGCCGACCAGATCGAGGTGTGGCGGCCGCTCATCATCGACGCCGGCGCCACCGAGAAGTAGGCCGCCCGCCATGACGCGCCCCGAAAGCCTCCTCAGGCGCCGGGAGTTCCTGTCCGGCCTCTTCATCCTCGCCCTCGGCGGCTACTGCCTCGCCGCCGTGGGTGACCTCGAGATCGGCACCGTTGCCGAGATGGGCCCCGGCTACGTGCCCAACGCCGTGGCCTGGCTGATCGTGCTGGCCGGGGCGGGCATGACGCTCGCCGGCTTCTGGGACGAAGCGCAGGTGGAGGAGCAGATCCACTGGCGCCCGCTGCTGGTGATTTCCGCGTCCGTGTGCAGCTTCGGCCTGCTGGTGGACCGTTACGGCATCGTGCTGGCGGTGGTCGCCTCCACCTTCATCGCCAGCTTCGCGAGCAAAATCACCCGTCACCGGGAGACGCCCTATCTCGCCGCCGTCCTGGCGCTGCTCGGCGCCGTGGCCTTCGTCAAGGGCCTCGGCCTCGCCATTCCGATCTGGCCGCGCTGAGGAAGGAGACGGGCAATGGAACTGTTGCACAATATCGCCCTCGGCATGAGCGTCGCGGCAGGGTTCGAGAACATCCTGTTCTGCTTCCTCGGGGTCCTGCTCGGCACGCTCATCGGCGTGCTTCCCGGCATCGGCGCGGTGGCCACCATGGCCATGCTGCTGCCGCTGACCTTCCACCTCGCGCCGACCACCTCGCTCATCATGCTCGCCGGCATCTATTACGGCGCGCAGTACGGCGGCTCCACCACGGCCATCCTCGTCAACCTGCCGGGGGAGGCCAATTCGGTGGCGACCACGCTCGACGGCTACGCCATGGCGCGGCGCGGACGGGCGGGAGCGGCGCTGGCCATCGCGGCCATCGGCTCGTTCTTCGCCGGCACGGTCTCCACCGTGCTCATCGCCCAGTTCGGACCGGCCATGGCGTCTCTGGCTCTGAAGTTCGGGCCGGTGGAATACTTCTCGCTGATGGTGCTCGGCCTCGTGTGCTCCATGGTCCTGGCCTCCGGGGCGCTGCACAAGGCGGTGGTGATGATCCTGTTCGGCGTCTTCCTCGGCCTCGCCGGCACGGATGCCAACTCGCCCTTGCCCCGCCTCACCTTCGGCATCGACGCCATGGCCGACGGCATGAGCTTCGTGGCGGTGGCGGTGGGCCTGTTCGGCATCACGGAGATCATGCTGAACCTGGAACGCGACCTCACCCGCATCGGCGCCATCCCGCTGAAGGACCTGTTTCCGACACGCGAGGAGCTGAAGGAGAGCGCCGGGCCCATCGTGCGCGGCACCTTCCTCGGCTCGGTGCTGGGGGTGCTGCCCGGCGGCGGCGCGCTGCTCGCCTCGTTCGGCGCCTATGCGCTGGAGAAGAAGCTGTCGAAGACGCCGGAGCGCTTCGGCAAGGGCGCCATCGCCGGCGTCGCCGCGCCGGAGGCGGCCAACAATGCCGGCGCGCAGACCTCCTTCATCCCGCTTTTGACGCTGGGGGTTCCCTCCAACGCCATCATGGCGGTGATGGCGGGCGCCATGACCATCCAGGGCATCATTCCCGGCCCGCAGGTGATGGTCGAGCACGCCCCCCTGTTCTGGGGCATGATCGCCTCCATGTGGATCGGCAACCTGATGCTGCTGGTCCTCAACCTGCCGCTGGTGGGGCTGTGGGTGAAGCTGCTGCAGGTGCCCTACCGGCTGATGTTCCCGGCCATCCTCTTCTTCTCGGCCATCGGCGTGTATTCCATCGCCAACGCCTCGTTCGACGTCTACCTCGCGGTGATGATGGGCGTGCTCGGCTATGTGATGGCGAAGCTCGGCTTCGAGGCGACGCCGCTTGTGCTCGGCTTCATCCTCGGGCCGATGATGGAGGAGAACTTCAAGCGCGCCATGCTGCTCTCGGGCGGCGATGCGGCGACATTCGTGGACCGGCCCATCAGCGCCGGCCTGCTGGCGGTGTCCGCGCTGATGCTGGCCCTGATGCTGCTGCCCAGCTTCAAGAAGACCCGTCAGGTGGCGCTGAAGGAAGACTGAACCCCGCGCGGGGGAGCGGACTGCCGCCGCCCCCGCGCACGCTCCGGGCACCGCCCGGCCCGCCCCTCCCCGATCATGCCACCGGAGCAACGATGATGGCGACGCCCGAAGTGCGCCTGAACTTCATCCTGAATACCTTCTACAGCGGCCCGCAGGCGTGGTTCTTCGTGGCCGACGAGCGCGGCTACTTCCGCGAGGAGGGCATCGCCGTGGATTTCACCGAGGGCGACACCCTCGCCAATGCGGTGCCGCGCATCGCCAACGACGGCTTCGATGCCGGCTATGGCGACCTCAACGCGCTGGTGGAGTTCGCCGCCGCCCATCCCGATACGGCGCCGGTGGCGGTCTATGCCATGCACAACCGCTCGCCCTACACCATCGCCGTGCCGGCGGCTGGACCGGTGGCGGCGCCCGCGGACCTCGCCGGCAAGCGGCTGGTGTCCCACCCCAATGACGCCGCGTGGCGCATGTTCCCGGAATTCTGCCGCGCCACCGGGCTCGACCCCGCCTCGGCCTCGGTGGAGGTGAGCGACCTGCCGCACAAGGACATCGTGCCCCTCATGCTGGCCGGGAAATGGGACGGGCTGTTCGGCTTCGTCAACACCATCAACGCCCAGTCCATCGAGGCGGGGCTCGACCCGAAGGGCGCGCTGCGCCATTTCGAGTGGCAGCATCACGTGCCGTCCCTCTACGGCGCGGCGCTGATGGTGTCGCAGCAGCTGCGGCGCGAGCGGCCGGACGTGGTGGCGGGGCTGGTGCGCGCCGTCAATCGCGGCCTCGCCGACGTGGTGGCCGATGTGGAGGCCGCCACCGACGCGGTGGTGCGCCGCAACCCGTCCATGGACCGCGCCGCCAACCGCGCCCGCCTCGCCGGCACGCTGGCGCTGGAGATGGCGCATCCCGAGACCGCCGTCCGCGGCCACGGCGATGCGGACCCGGCGCGCCTTTCCGCCGCCATCGCCCTGATCGCGGCGGCCAAGGGCATCGCCGCTCCGCCGAGCCCCGGCCAGATCTTCGATCCTTCCTTCCTGCCGCCCGCCGCCGAGCGGGTGCGCGCTCTCGCGGAGGTGGTGTCATGACCCGTCCCGTCCCTGCGCCCGAGGCCGTCCCTGCCCCCGAGCCCGTCCCCACCCTCGCCGACCTGAACGCGTGCCCGGAAGCCGCATTCACCGCCCACCTCGCCTCGGTATGGGAGCACGCGCCCTGGGTCGCCGGACGGGTGGTGGCGCTGCGGCCGTTCGCCAGCGTCGACGACCTGCACCGGGCCATGGTGGAGACCGTCTCCGCCCTGCCCGAGCCGGAGCTGGTGGCGCTGCTCGCCGGCCATCCGGACCTCGCCGGGCCGGCCGCGCGCTCCGGCACCATGACGGCGGAGTCGACCTCCGAGCAGGGCGCCCTGTCGCTGGGCGCGCTGCCGCAGGACGAGGCCGCCCGCTGGGATGCGCTCAATGCCGCCTATCGCGCGAAATTCGGCTTTCCCTTCGTGCTCTGCGCCCGCCACTACGGCCGCGCGGCCATGCTGCTGGTATTCGAGCAGCGCCTCGCCGGCACGCGGGCGGGCGAGATGGCGGCGGCCCTGCGCGAGATCGCCCAGATCACCCGCTACCGGCTCGCCGCCCGCATCGCCGGACACGACATGCCGGACCTCGCCGGTCGCCTCACCACCCATGTGCTCGACACCAGCCGCGGCAGGCCGGCGGCGGGCATGCGGGTGGCGCTGCACGAGGTGTCCGGCGCCCTGCCCTGCGGCACCGCCGCGCCGCTGGTGGAGACCATCACCGACGCCCACGGCCAGACCGCCGAGCCCCTGCTCTCCGGCGCGCCTCTCAGGGTCGGCTGCTACGAGCTGCGCTTCCACGTGGGCGACTATTTCCGCCGCACCGGCGCGGTGGAGAGCGCCTTCGCCTTCCTCGACGTGGTGCCGGTGGTGTTCTGCATCGACGAGCCGACCGGGGACTACCACGTGCCGCTCACCGTCACGCCGTGGGCCTACGCCACCTATCGCGGGCAATAGCCGGCCGGCCCCCGGCGGCGCGAAAGCGGAAGCAGCGGGCGCCCGAGGCCCCGTCCCGCCGCGCTCCCGCGTCGGCCGGCGAGCCGCAGGCCTTCCGCCTTCCGCCTTCCGTCCCGTCCCATCCGGATGCGGCCGGAGCAGGGCCCGACCGCCCGGCAATCAGGTGATCGGCGGCCCGCCCGGCATCCCGGTATCGGATCGTCTGTGCCCTCCCGCGGAGTGACGCCACCGCCCGGGCACGCGGGAATTGGCGAGCGGCCACGCCCGTGCTAGGCAGCGGCGATCCGGGCCGCCGGCCTCGGCCAACCTCCTGACGGGCGATGAACGACACCGGAGCCCTGCCCCCCGGCGCGCCGCGCGGCCGCCTCGGCGCGCTGATCGCCGGACTGATGCGCGAGCCGGCGCCCCTTGCCGCGGTGGAACGCCATCCGTCCCACCTCGCCATCGTGGTGGCGCTGGTCTGCACCGGCGCCTTCATCGGCCAGCTCGACGCCACCATCGTGCAGCTCGCCCTGCCAACGCTGGGGCGCACCTTCGACGCGCCGCTGGAGGCGGTGAGCTGGGTCTCCCTCGCCTATCTGGTCTCGTTCGCCGCCTTCCTGCCGGTGTTCGGCCGGCTGTGCCAGATGTTCGGGCGCAAGTCGCTCTACCTGCTCGGCTACCTTTTGTTCGGCACAGCCAGCGCCCTGTGCGGCCTGGCCTCTGACCTGCCGCAGCTCATCGCCTTCCGCGTGCTGCAGGGCATGGGCGGGGCCATGCTGGGCGCCAACAGCATCGCCATCCTCGTCGCGGCCGTGGACGAGAAGAAACGCGGCCGTGCCCTCGGCGTGTTCGCCGCGGCCCAGGCCGTGGGCATGAGCGCCGGGCCGGCGGTGGGCGGGCTGGTGCTGGCCGGGCTCGGCTGGCGCTGGGTGTTCTGGCTGTCGGTGCCGTTCGCCGTCGTGGCGCTGCTCGCGGGCTGGCTCGCCCTGCCGCGCGAACAAGCCACAGACCGGGGCCAGAGCTTCGACTGGAGCGGCGCCGCCCTGCTGGGACCGGCGCTGGTGCTGCTGGTGATGGCGCTGAACCACCTGTCCGCCTGGGGGCCCACCTCGCTCCCGGTCATCGCGAGCCTCGGCGGCGCGGCCGCCCTCATGTGGCTGTTCGTGCGACGGGAGCGGCGCGCCGTCCATCCGCTGGTGGCGCTGCGCCTGTTCGGCAGCGGCGCCTTCACCGCCGGCGCGGTGGCCGTGACACTGGGCTATGCGCTGCTCTACGGCATGTTCTTCCTCATGTCGTTCCTGCTGGAGCACGGCTACGGCGACAGCCCCCGCGCCGCCGGCTTCCGGCTCGCGGTCATTCCGGTGGTGCTCGGGCTGGTCGCGCCGTTCAGCGGCCCTCTCGCGGAGCGGCTGGGGGCGGCGAGGCTCACCGCGTGCGGCATGGCGGGCTGCGTCGCGGCGCTCGGCCTGCTCTGGCTCTCGGCGAGCATGGGCGAGGCGGGCAGCCTTGCGCGCACCGTCGCGTTCGCGGTGTTCGGCGCGGGCCTCGGCGTGTTCATCGCCCCCAACAATCACGAGACCCTGAAGGCCGCTCCCGGCCCGCTGGCAGCGCCGGCGGGCTCGCTGCTCAACCTCATGCGGGTGCTGGGCTCCAGCATCGGGGTCGCGGCCGGCACCGCCAGCCTGTCGTTCGGCCTCGACCGCGCGACCGGCGTCCATGACCACTGGATGGGCGCCTCGGGCGTGGCGCTGGTGCATGCGCTGGACCCCGGCCTCGTCACGCTCGCGGTGCTGGCGCTGACGGCGGGCGCAGTGTGCCTGCTGCGCCCGCGGACCTGACGCTGCGCGCCGTCACTCCGGCGTGTCGATGAGGGGATTGGGCCGGGCGAAGGCGGTGAGGGCGGCGCGATCCTCGATCATGATATCCGCGCCACGGGTGGCGACGCCGTGGGCGCGCAGGGTGGAGAAGGCGCGGGAGAGATTTTCCGGCGTCATGCCCAGCAGCGAGGACAGGACCCGCTTCTCGAACAGCAGGCGCACCGCGCTGCCCTGGCCTGCCTCCTGCAGCAGCCAGTTGGCGAGACGCTCGGCGCCGGTGCGCAGCTTCTGGTTCTTCACCTCCTTCACCGCGCGCCGGTAGCCGCGCGCCAGCTCGCCGATGACGGCGCGGGTGAAGGCGGGATCGGCGCCCATGGCGGCACGCACCGCCTCGGCCGGGATCATCAGCACCTGCGAGCGCTCCAGCGTGCGGGCGGATTGCAGGTACACGTCATCATTCAGCACCGCCGCGAGAATGAAGGTGCCCACCGGTCGCACGATGCTGAGGGAGGTCTCGTGCCCCGCGCCCGCGGCGAACATCTCCACCAGCCCCTCCACGACGACGTGCAGGAAATCGGCCGCATCGTTCTCGTTGATGAGCACGACGCCGGGCGGGAAGCGCTGCAGGTAGCCCGCGCGCACCAGCTCGGCGAACGTCTCCTCGCGGGCGTCGCGGAACAGGGGCAGGTCGCGGATGGCGGCGGTGTCTTCGGGCCTCATGCGGTCCTCGGCGGGAGGGTTGGCCCACTCAACAGCGACGTTTGATAATTGTCAATCGACAAATACATAATAAGCAAATACGTCTGCCAACCTTTGTAATTGCGCGCTCATAGCCCAACAACTTGAATCACATTCCACCAATTCAAAACATTTTACTGATGTAGGTCAAAGATCACAGCGCATGGCTCCCGCAGCTTCCCGGCAGCACGACGCAGCCGTGCCAGCGCAACAGCCGAGTTGAAGCCATGCAAACCTTGCAAGAGGTCAGCACCGCCAACCAGCGGACAGCCCTCGCCATGAGCACCCTCGCCTTCACCGTGTGCTTCGCGGTGTGGACGATCTTTTCCATCATCGGCATCCGCATACGCCAGGACCTCGGCCTGTCGGACACACAGTTCGGCCTTCTGATCGGCACGCCCATCCTCACCGGCTCGCTGATCCGCGTCGCGCTGGGCGTATGGGCGGATGTCTATGGCGGCCGCATCGTCTTCTCCCTGACGATGCTTGCGGCGGCTCTCGCCACCTTCCTGCTCACCTACGCCCACACCTACCCGCAGTTCCTGCTGGCCGCGCTGGGCGTCGGCATCGCCGGCGGCTCGTTCGCGGTGGGCGTGGCCTATGTCTCGCGCTGGTATCCGGCGGGCAAGCAGGGCACCGCGCTCGGCATCTTCGGCGCCGGCAATGTGGGCGCGGCGGTCACGAAGTTCCTCGCGCCCTTCGTGCTGGTCGCCTTCGGCTGGCAGATGGTGGCGCAGGTGTGGGCCGCCGCCCTCGTGGTGATGGCCATCGTCTTCTTCCTCACCACCAGGGACGATCCGGTCCTCGTCGAGCGCCGCCGCCTCGGCATCAAGCCGAAGAGCGCGTGGCTGGAGCTGGAGCCGCTGAAGAACGTCCAGGTGTGGCGCTTCTCGCTCTATTATTTCTTCGTCTTCGGCGCGTTCGTCGCGCTGGCGCTGTGGCTGCCGCAGTATCTGGTGAAAGTCTACGGCCTCGACATCAAGCAGGCCGGCATGATCGCCGCCTTCTTCTCGGTGCCGGCGAGCCTGTTCCGCGCCTATGGCGGCCACCTCTCCGACGTCTACGGCGCGCGACGGGTGATGTACTGGACCTTCCTGGTCTCCGTCCTCTGCACCTTCATCCTGTCCTATCCGCCCACGGACTATGTGGTCCGCGGCATCAACGGACCCATCGCCTTCCACATGGAAATGGGCGTGGTCGGCTTCACCGTGGCGGTGTTCGTGCTCGGCTTCTTCATGGCGCTGGGCAAGGCCGCCGTCTACAAGCACATCCCGGTCTACTACCCAAAGAACGTGGGCGCGGTGGGCGGCCTCGTGGGCATGATCGGCGGCCTCGGCGGCTTCATCCTGCCGCTCGCCTTCGGCGTGCTCAACGACCTGACCGGTCTTTGGACCAGCTGCTTCATGCTGCTGTTCGTCATCGCCCTGGGCTCGCTTGCCTGGATGCACCTCGCCGTCCGGCACATGGAGCGCGAGGCCTCGGCTGCCGAGCTTGCGACCCTGCCCGAGCTGCCGGAGATGCAGGGCATGCCGGTGCCCGCCGCCCCCGCCACCCCGCGCAAGGCCGGCGCCGTGCTGACCGACTGGCGGCCGGAGGACCCGGATTTCTGGGCCTCCACCGGCCGCGCCATCGCCCGGCGCAACCTGTGGCTCTCCATCCCGGCGCTGCTGTTGTCCTTCGCCATCTGGCAGGTGTGGTCGGTGGTGGTGGCGAAGCTGCCGCTGGTGGGCTTCAGGTTCACCACCGACCAGCTGTTCTGGCTCGCCGCCTTGCCGGGCCTGACCGGGGCGACGCTGCGCATCTTCTATTCCTTCATGGTGCCGATCTTCGGCGGACGGCTCTGGACGACGCTCACCACCTGGTCGCTCATCATCCCCGCGCTCGGCATCGGCTACGCGGTGCAGAACCCGGACACGCCCTATGTGGTGCTGCTGATCCTCGCGCTGCTGTGCGGCTTCGGCGGCGGCAACTTCGCCTCCTCCATGGCCAACATCTCCTTCTTCTTTCCGAAGGCGGAGAAGGGCAACGCGCTGGCGCTCAATGCCGGACTCGGCAACCTCGGGGTCAGCGTGGTGCAGTTCGTGGTGCCGCTGGTCATCACCATGGGCCTGTTCGGCAAATTCGGCGGCGATCCGGCGCTGGTGAAGGCGGCGGCCGGGCCGGCTCCGCTGTGGCTGCAGAATGCGGGCTTCGTTTTCGTGCCCTTCATCATCCTGTCCGCCTTCGCGGCCTGGTTCGGCATGAACGACATCGCCGATGCCAAGGCCTCGTTCCGCGAGCAGTCGGTGATCTTCCAGCGCAAGCACAACTGGATCATGTGCTGGCTCTACACGGGCACGTTCGGCTCGTTCATCGGCTATTCGGCGGGCTTCCCGCTGCTGACGAACATCCTCTTCCCGGAGGTGAACGCCCTCTCCTACGCCTTCCTCGGCCCGCTGGTGGGTGCGCTGGCCCGCTCCGGCACGGGGTGGCTGGCGGACCGCTACGGCGGCGGGCGGGTGACCATCTATGTGTTCGTGCTGATGATGGCGGGCGTCTCGGGCGTGCTGTGGTCCATCGGCATGCGCTCCGAGCCGTGGGCATTCTCGGCCTTCTTCGCCTCCTTCCTGGTGCTGTTCTTCGCCACCGGGGTCGGCAACGCCTCCACCTTCCAGATGATCCCGGCGATCATGCGCAAGGAGATGGACCGCCTGATGCCCGCCGCCGACGCCGAGGCGCGCCGCAAGCAGGCGGAGAAGGAGGCTGCGGCCATCACCGGCTTCACCTCGGCCATCGCCGCCTTCGGGGCCTTCTTCATCCCCAAGGGCTACGGCACCTCCATCGCGCTCACCGGCTCTCCGGAGGCCGCGCTCTGGGCCTTCCTCGGCTTCTATGTGAGCTGCCTGGTCATCACCTTCGCCGTCTACACCCGCAAGGGCGGCCTCCTGCACGACATCGAGCGCGGGATCGCCCCGCGCGCCACTCCCCGTCCGGCTGCGGCCGCGTGAGACCAACGGTCCGCGAGCAGAGTTCGCGGACCGTGGGTCAAGCCCGCGCGGCGCTTGAGCGCACCCACTTGGCGTCGGTCATCGACCGATGCCGACGGTAAATCGGAAGGCCCTATCATGTCCCATTTCCTCGACCGGCTCACCTTCTTCCGCCGCGAGACCGAGACCTTCTCCGACGGCCACGGCATCGTCACCCGCGAGGACCGCTCGTGGGAGGACGGCTACCGGAAGCGCTGGCAGCACGACAAGATCGTGCGCTCCACCCACGGGGTGAACTGCACCGGCTCCTGCTCGTGGAAGATCTATGTGAAGGGCGGCATCGTCACCTGGGAAACCCAGCAGACGGACTATCCCCGCACGCGCCCGGACCTGCCGAACCATGAACCGCGCGGCTGCGCCCGCGGCGCCTCCTACAGCTGGTATCTCTATTCCGGCGCGCGGGTGAAGTACCCCATGGTGCGCGGCCGCCTCCTGAAGCTCTGGCGCGAGGCGCGCGCCAAGCTGCCGCCGGTCGCGGCCTGGGCCTCCATCGTCGAGAACGCGGACAAGCGCGCGTCCTACACCTCCATCCGCGGCCATGGCGGGCTGGTCCGCGCCACGTGGGACGAGGTGAACGAGATCATCGCCGCCGCCAATGCCCACACCATCCGCAAGCACGGCCCGGACCGGGTGGCGGGGTTCTCGCCCATCCCGGCCATGTCCATGGTCTCCTACGCGGCGGGGGCGCGCTATCTCTCGCTCATCGGCGGCGTGTGCCTCTCCTTCTACGACTGGTATTGCGACCTGCCGCCGGCCTCGCCCCAGACCTGGGGCGAGCAGACCGACGTGCCGGAAAGCGCCGACTGGTACAACGCCGGCTTCATCATCGTGTGGGGCTCCAATGTGCCGCAGACGCGCACGCCGGACGCCCATTTCTACACCGAGGTCCGCTACAAGGGCACCAAGAGCGCGGTGGTGACGCCGGACTATGCCGAGGCCACCAAGTTCGCCGACATCTGGCTGAACCCCAAGCAGGGCACCGACGCCGCGCTGGCGCTCGCCATGGGCCATGTGATCCTGCGCGAATATCACCTCGACCGGCAGGTGCCCTATTTCGACGACTACCTGCGCCGTTATTCCGACATGCCGTTCCTCGTGCGGCTCGTGGAGCAGGACGGGCGGCTGGTGGCGGAGCGGATGCTGCGCGCCTCCGACCTGCCCGGCGGCCTCGGCGAGACCAACAATCCCGAATGGAAGACCGTCGCCTTCGACGAGACCACGGGCGATCTCGTGGCGCCGGCAGGCTCCATCGGCCACCGCTGGGGCGAGCAGGCGAAATGGAACCTGGAGGAGAAGGACGGCGCCGGCCGCGCCATCCGCCTCAAGCTGACGCTGGCGGACGGAGAAGATGAAATCGCCGCCGTGGACTTCCCCTATTTCGGCGGCCGCGCCACCGAGCATTTCGTCGCCACCGACCATGGCGAGGTGCTGACGCGCAACCTGCCCGTTCGCCTCGTGCAGGGCGCGGACGGCAGCGTGATGAAGGTCGCCACCGTCTACGATCTCATGATGGCCAATTACGGCCTCGATCGCGGCTTCGGCGGCGGCAACGTCGCCTCGTCCTACGACGAGGACGTGCCCTTCACCCCCGCGTGGGCCGAGCGCATCACCGGCGTGAAGCGCGATGCCATCATCACGGTCGCGCGCGAATTCGCCACCAATGCGGAGAAGACCAACGGACGCTCGATGATCATCATCGGCGCGGCCATGAACCACTGGTATCACATGGACATGAACTACCGGGGGGTCATCAACCTCCTGGTGTTCTGCGGCGCCATCGGCCAGTCGGGCGGCGGCTGGTCGCATTATGTGGGGCAGGAGAAATTGCGGCCCCAGACAGGCTGGCAGCCGCTCGCCTTCGGCCTCGACTGGTCGCGTCCGCCCCGGCACCAGAACGCCACCTCCTTCTGGTACGCCCACACCGACCAGTGGCGCTACGAGACGCTGACCGCCGGCGAGATCCTCTCCCCCACCGCGCCCAAGGGAGAATGGGACAAGAGCTTCATCGACTACAACGTCCGCGCCGAGCGCATGGGCTGGCTGCCCTCCGCCCCGCAGCTGAGGCAGAACCCGCTGTCCATCTCCACCAGGGCGAAGGCAGCAGGCAAGGAGGTGAAGGACTATGTGGCCTCCGCGCTGAAGAGCGGCGAGCTGGAGCTCTCCTGCCATGATCCGGACCACCCGGACAACTGGCCGCGGAACCTGTTCGTCTGGCGCTCCAACCTGCTCGGGTCCTCGGGCAAGGGGCACGAATACTTCCTCAAGCACCTGCTCGGCACCCAGCACGGCGTGATGGGCAAGGATCTCGGTGCCGAGGGCGCGGTGCGCAACACCGAGGTCGCGTGGCACGAGGACGCGCCCGAAGGCAAGCTCGACCTCCTGGTGACGCTGGACTTCCGCATGTCCACCACCTGCGTCTACTCGGACATCGTGCTGCCGACCGCCACCTGGTACGAGAAGAACGACCTGAATACTTCGGACATGCACCCCTTCATCCATCCGCTCTCGGCGGCGGTGGACCCGGCGTGGGAGGCCCGCTCCGACTGGGAGATCTACAAGGGCCTCGCCCGCACCTTCTCCGCCGTCGCGCCCGAGGTGCTGGGCGTGGAGACGGACACCGTGCTCACCCCCATCCTCCACGACACGCCGGCCGAGCTGGCACAGGCGCTGGATGTGAAGGACTGGAAGACCGGCGCGGTGGAGCCCGTCCCCGGCAAGACCATGCCCACTGTGACCGTGGTCGAGCGCGACTATCCCGCCACCTACGCCCGCTTCACCGCGCTCGGCCCGCTGATGGAGAAAATCGGCAACGGCGGCAAGGGCATCGCCTGGAAGACGGGGCATGAGGTGGAGGCGCTCAAAGCCCTCAACGGCACCCATCGCGATGGCCCGGCCAAGGGTCTCGCGAAGATCGAAAGCGACATCGATGCCGCCGAGGTCATCCTCATGCTGGCGCCGGAGACCAACGGCGAGGTGGCGGTGAAGGCGTGGGAAGCCCTCTCGCAGAACACCGGCCGCGAGCATGCGCACCTCGCCCTGCCCAAGGAAGACGAGAAGATCCGCTTCCGCGACGTGCAGGCGCAGCCGCGCAAGATCATCTCCTCGCCCACGTGGTCGGGCATCGAGAGCGAGACCGTCTGCTACAACGCCGGCTACACCAACGTCCACGAGCTGATCCCCTGGCGCACCCTCACCGGCCGCCAGCAGCTCTACCAGGACCACCTGTGGATGCGGGCGTTCGGCGAGGAGCTCGTCACCTGGAAGCCGCCGGTGGACCTGAAGACCATCGCCGGCACCAAGGGCACGAAGCCCAACGGCAACCGCGAAATCGTGCTCAACTTCCTCACTCCGCACCAGAAGTGGGGCATCCACTCCACCTATACTGACAATCTGCTGATGCTCACCCTGAACCGGGGCGGACCGGTGGTGTGGATCTCGGAGGACGATGCCAGATCCGCCGGCATCGCCGACAACGACTGGGTGGAGGTGTTCAATACCAACGGCGCGCTCACCGCGCGGGCCGTGGTCTCCCAGCGCGTCATGCCTGGCATGATGATGATGTATCACGCGCAGGAGAAGATCATTAACACCCCCGGCTCGCAGATGACCGGCAACCGGGGCGGCATCCACAACTCGGTCACCCGCACCGTGCTGAAGCCGACGCACATGATCGGCGGCTATGCCCAGCAGTCCTACGGCTTCAACTATTACGGCACCGTGGGCGCGAACCGCGACGAATTCGTCGTCATCCGCAAGATGAGCAAGGTGGACTGGCTCGAGGACGAGCCCGTCACCTCCGTCAACGCTTCGGCCAAGGAGATGGCCCAATGAAGATCCGCGCTCAGATCGCCATGGTGCTGAACCTCGACAAGTGCATCGGGTGTCACACCTGCTCCGTCACCTGCAAGAACGTGTGGACGAGCCGCCAGGGCGTCGAATACGCCTGGTTCAACAATGTGGAGACCAAGCCCGGCGTCGGCTACCCGCGCGAGTGGGAGAACCAGAAGAAGTGGAAGGGCGGCTGGCGCCGCAAAAAGAACGGCAGCATCGAGCCGCGCATCGGCGCGAAATGGCGGGTGCTCGCCAACATCTTCGCCAATCCGGACCTGCCGGAGATCGATGACTACTACGAGCCCTTCACCTTCGATTACGAGCACCTGCACACCGCCAAGGAATCCAAGGCCTTCCCCACCGCCCGCCCGCGCTCCCTCGTTTCCGGCGAGCGGATGGAGAAGATCGAGTGGGGGCCCAACTGGGAGGAAATCCTGGGCGGGGAGTTCGAAAAGCGCCGCAAGGACGTGAATTTCGAGGGCGTTCAGGCCGACATCTACGGCCAGTTCGAGAACACCTTCATGATGTATCTGCCGCGCCTGTGCGAGCACTGCCTCAACCCCGCCTGCGCGGCCGCCTGCCCCTCCGGCGCCATCTACAAGCGGGAGGAGGACGGCATCGTCCTCATCGATCAGGAGAAGTGCCGCGGCTGGCGCATGTGCGTGTCCGGCTGCCCCTACAAGAAGATCTACTACAACTGGTCTTCGGGAAAGTCGGAGAAGTGCATCTTCTGCTATCCGCGCATCGAGGCGGGCCAGCCCACCGTGTGCTCGGAAACCTGCGTCGGGCGCATCCGCTATCTCGGCGTGCTGCTCTATGACGCCGACCGCATCGAGGAAGCGGCGAGCGTGGAGGACGAGGCCAGGCTCTATCAGGCGCAGCTCGACCTGTTCCTCGACCCCAAGGACCCCGCCGTCATCGCCCAGGCCCGTGCCGATGGCGTGCCGGACGCCTGGATCGAGGCGGCGAAGGTGTCCCCCATCTGGAAGATGGCCATGGAGTGGAAGGTCGCCTTCCCGCTCCATCCCGAATACCGCACGCTGCCCATGGTGTGGTACGTGCCGCCGCTCTCGCCCATCCAGTCCGCCGCCACCGCCGGCCAGATGGGCATGGACGGCGAGATGCCGGATGTGCGCTCGCTGCGCATCCCGCTGAAATATCTCGCGAACCTGCTCACCGCCGGCAACGAGGAGCCGGTTGCCCTCGCGCTGGAACGCATGCTGGCCATGCGCGCCTACATGCGGGCGAAGACCGTCGACGGACGCATCGACGAGGCCATCGCCACGAAGGTCGGCCTCACCGGCGCGGCCATCGACGACATGTACCAGGTGATGGCCATCGCCAATTACGAGGATCGTTTCGTCATCCCCACCGCCCATCGCGAATGGGGCGAGGACACCTTCGATCTGCGCGGCTCGTGCGGGTTCTCCTTCGGCAATGGCTGCTCCGGCGGCGAGACCGGGCTGAACCTGTTCGGCAGCCCCTCGCAGACCCCCAAGGCGCCGAAGGTCGCCATCAAGACCCCCATGGAGGTGGAGTGATGGTCGAGAACATGTCTCTCATGGCGCTCTCCCGCCTCCTGGCCTATCCGGACGCCGCGCTGAGGGAGGATGCCCCGCGCATCGCCGAGGCTCTGCTGCAGGACGGGCGGCTGGATGCGGACACCAGCGTCGGCCTCGCCCCCCTGCTGCGCGCGCTGGGGCAAGAGGACATCTACGACCTGCAGGAGGCCTATGTGGGCCTGTTCGACCGCACGCGGCGGCTCTCGCTGCATCTGTTCGAGCACGTGCACGGGGAAAGCCGCGACCGCGGGCAGGCCATGGTGGATCTCGCCGCGCTCTACGAGGCGGGCGGGCTCGCAATCGCGGCCAACGAGTTGCCCGATTACTTGCCGCTGTTCCTGGAATTCGCAGCGACCCGGACGGGCCCGGAGGCGGCGGACCTGCTCTGCGACGTGGACCACATCCTCGCGACGCTGGAGGAGCGGCTGGACGAGCGCGGCTCGCCCTATGCCGCAGTGTTCACCGCCGTGCGCAGCCTCGCGGGCCACGCCCGCGCGGCGTCGGCCGGGGCCGCGCCTCAGAACCCCGACCCGGCCGACGCCCTGCGCGCGGAGCTCGCGGCCCTCGACAAGGAGTGGGAGGAGACCGCCGTCACCTTCGGCCCCGGCGATGCCGCCACCTGCTCCGTCGACCGCTTCCGCACCCAGCTGCGCGCGGCGCAGCGCGACATGCGCCAGCCGCGCCAACCTGCCGCCTGAGGGAGGACCATCATGTCCGCCGCAATCAATTCAGCCCTGTTCGGCTGGTATCCCTACCTGTGCCTCACCGTGTTCCTGGTGGGCAGCCTGATCCGTTTCGACCGCGAGCAATACACCTGGAAGACCGGCTCCTCGCAGCTGCTGCGCAAGCGGCAATTGCGCTGGGGATCGAACCTGTTCCACGTGGGCATCCTCGTCATCTTCATCGGCCATGCGGGCGGGCTGCTCACGCCGATCTGGGTGTTCGACGCGCTGGGCATCTCGCACAGCTTCAAGCAGGGCCTCGCCATCACGGTGGGCGGCATCGCCGGGGCGATGTGCTTCATCGGCATCGCGCTGCTCGCCCATCGTCGGCTGTTCGATCCGCGCGTCCGGGCCAATTCCAGCTTCGGCGACACCGCCATCCTGCTGCTGCTCTGGGCGCAGCTGACGCTCGGCCTCTCCACCATCTTCGTCTCGCTCAACCACATGGACGGGCACGAGATGGTGAAATTCATGAACTGGGCGCAGGGCATCCTCACCCTCCAGCCCGCGGCCGCCGCCTATGTCGCGGACGTGAGCCCCCTCTTCAAGGCGCACCTCGTGCTGGGCATGACGATCTTCCTCGTCTTCCCCTTCACCCGCCTCGTGCATGTGTGGAGCGCGCCGGTCTGGTATCTCGGCCGGCCGGGCTACCAGGTGGTGCGCTCCCGCCTGCCCCGCCGCGCCGCCGTGGCGCCGCGCCCGCAGCCGGCGACGGCCGCCGTGCGCCCTGCCGCCCGTCCCGTCGGCCAGCCTGCGGAGTGACGGCGATGGTGGAGCTTCTCACCCGCGCGCGGTCCGCGCGCCCCACCCGCCCCGACGAAGTCTCGGTGGACGGCATCATCATCCCCCGCGCCGACATCGCGCGGGAGATCCAGAACCATTCGGCCGCGAGCCCGAAGGAGGCCTGGCAATCGGCCGCCCGCGCGCTGGTGGTGCGCGAGCTGCTGCTGGCCACCGCCGGGCGGCTCGGCATCACCGGCACGCCCGAAACCGATGCGGACGGGCGCCGCGAGACCGAAGAGGAAGCCACCATCCGCGCCCTGCTGGAGCGGGAGGTGCAGGTGCCGAAGGCCGACACAGCCACCTGCCGGCGCTACTTCGAGCAGCGCCGCGCCACCTTCCGCACCGGCGCCCTCTGCGAGGTGAGTCACATCCTGTTCCCCGCCGCCCCGGACGATGCCGAGGGCCGGACGGCGGCGCGCGCTGCGGCGGCTGACGCCATCGCCCGCATCGCCTCCGGCGGCGCGACCCTGGCGGAGCTGGCGCTGGCCCATTCGGCCTGCCCCTCGCGGGAGGTGGGCGGCAGCCTCGGCCAGATCGGGCCGGGGCAGACCGTGCCCGAGTTCGAGACGGCGCTGGCGGCCATGGCGCCCGGCGCGCTCCACCCCGAGCCGGTGGAGACGCGCTACGGCATCCATGTCGTGCACCTCGCCCACCGCATCGACGGGCGCGACCTGCCGTTCGAGCTGGTGGAGGAGGTGATCGCCGGCCAGCTGGAATGCTCCGCCTGGAACATCGCGGTGCGCCAGTATCTGCGCCTCCTCGCCGGGCGCGCCGACATCCGCGGGGTGGCGCTCGACGGCGCCGCCTCGCCGCTGGTGCAGTAGGAGGCGGGAATGCTGCTCGGAACCCTCCTGCGCCGCCTGCACGACGAGCGCTTCGCCGGGGAGATCCTGCTCGGGCTCGGCGACATCACCCTCGCCACCCGCGTCGAGGCCGCCGGCAGGAGCTTCGGCGAGAGCGCGGCCGATTATGCGGCCGGCGCCTGCGCGCGCTTCAGCGAGGGCGCCTCGGACGAGGACTGGCTCGCCCTCATGACGGCGCTGGAACGCGGCGCCGATCCCGCCGCCACCTGCCTGCGTGCCATGGTGGACTGGTCGCTGAAGCAGGACGCGGCCGCCGCCGCGCCGCAGGAGGGCGGTTGCGGCTGCGGCGGCCATGGCGGCTGCGGAGGGCACGGCGATGGGCCGGCCTAGCACCGTCGCGCGGGTGGCAGGGGCCGAGACGCGCGATGCGTCCACCCGGCCCGGCGGCTCCGTGCTCGACGAGCTGTTCGACAACAACCTCGCCTGGGCCAACGCCCAGAAGGCAGCGGACCCCGGCTTCTTCCGCCGCCTGGCCGAGCAGCAGGCGCCGCGTTTCCTATGGATCGGCTGCTCCGACAGCCGCGTGCCGGCCAATGACGTGGTGGGCCTCGACCCCGGCGAGATCTTCGTCCACCGCAACATCGCCAACGTGGTCCATTCCAGCGACATGAACATGCTGGCGGTGCTGGAATATGCGGTGGAGGTGCTGGGCGTGCGCCACGTCATTGTCTGCGGCCATTACGGCTGCGGCGGGGTTCGGCGCGCCATCGCCAGCGCGGAGGGTGCGGCGGGCGGCGCCCTGGCGGACCACTGGCTCGCCCCGGTCGTGGACCTGTTCGCCCGCCACCGCGCCGCGCTGCCCGACGACGCCGCCGAACGGCTCGACCGCCTGTGCGAGCTGAACGTGGAGATGCAGATGCGCCGCCTCGCCGCGACGCCCGTGCTCAAGGCCGCCTGGGCCCATGGCGCCGAGGTGACGGTGCATGGCTGGATCTACGGCATCGGCGACGGGCTGCTGCGCGATCTCGGCACCACCATCGCCTCGACGGCCGAGCTCGCCGCCCTGCGGCCGCTGGACGCCGTGCTCGCCGCCGCCGGCGAGCCCATGAGCGCCGCGCGCCTGCACGCCATCGCCGCCTTCCTCGAACTCGACGCCGACGCGCTCGCCCCCTGCGGCGAGACCTGCAGCTGCGGCGCCTTCCGCGACCTGCGCGAGACCGGTGCTCCCGCCGGCCCGCTGGAGCCCTGAGATGTCCGCTTCCCCCTGCGCCCTCATCGACCTGTTCGGCCGCCGCATCAGCTACCTGCGCCTGTCGGTCACCGACCGCTGCGACCTCAGGTGCGTCTACTGCATGGCCGAGGACATGGACTTCCTGCCACGCAACCAGGTGCTTTCCATCGAGGAGCTGGACCGCCTCGCCTCGGCCTTCATCGCCGCCGGCGTCACGAAACTGCGTATCACCGGCGGCGAGCCGCTGGTGCGCAAGGGCATCATGGACCTGTTCGCCGGCCTCTCCCGCCACCTGCGCAGCGAGGCGCTGAAGGAGCTGACGCTCACCACCAACGGCACCCAGCTCGCCCGCCACGCCGATGCGCTGGCCGCGTGCGGAGTGCGGCGGGTGAACGTCTCGCTGGACACGCTGGACGCCGCCCGCTTCCGCGCCATCACCCGCCGCGGCACGCTCGGCACCGTGATGGACGGCCTGCGCGCCGCCCGCGAGGCGGGGCTGAAGGTGAAGCTGAACGCGGTGGCGCTGGCCGGCCATACGCAGCACGAGGTGTTCGACCTGATCGCGTTCGCCCATGGCAACGGCATGGACATCACCTTCATCGAGACCATGCCGCTCGGCGAGGTGGGGGCCGACCGCATCGACCAGTATCTGCCCCTCGACACCCTGCGCCGGCAGATCGAGACCCGCCTGACCCTGACCGACACGCCCGAGCGCTCCGGCGGCCCCGCCCGCTATGCGCGGGTGGGAGCGACCGGCGGGCGCATCGGCTTCATCACGCCGCTCACCCATTCCTTCTGCGAGGACTGCAACCGCGTGCGCGTCAGTGCCACCGGCGTCATCCATACCTGCCTCGGGCAGGAGGATGCGGTGGACCTGAAAGCGCCGCTACGCTCCGGTGATGCGGATGCGCTCACCGCCGCCATCGCCGCCGCCGTGCGCGCCAAGCCGCGCGGGCACGATTTCGTCATCGCCCGCGGCGGCCGCCCCGCCCTCGCCCGCCACATGTCCGCGCTGGGCGGCTGAGGCGCGCCTTCCGTCCCGACGGGCGGCGGCGCCGCCCGCGACACGTCCCCGGGGCGGCAGCGTTGCCTGCGCCAGTTCCCCAGGGCGGCTGAGCCGCCCGCCCCGCGTCTCATGGGCGGTGCCGCCGTTCCAACTGCGTGAAAGGGAGGCCCCGATGCCTGGTCCATCACTCCGCCCGCATTCCGGCCCCGCGCTGCTCAGCCGTGGCTTCCGGCCCTTCTTCCTGGGTGCCGGCGTGTTCGCGCTCGCGGCCATCGCCATCTGGCCGGCGGTGTTCCTCGGCGCGTTGCGGCTGCCCACCGCCTTTTCCGCCACCGCATGGCACGCCCACGAGATGCTGTTCGGCTATGGCGCGGCGGTGGTGGCGGGCTTCCTTTTGACCGCCATTCCCAACTGGACCGGCCGGCTCCCGGTCGCCGGCGCGGCGCTGGGAGGCCTCGCCCTGCTGTGGCTGGCGGGCCGGGGCGCGGTGCTGGTCTCGGACCTCATCGGCTGGCTGCCTGCAGCGGTGATCGACGTGGCCTTCCTCGCCGTCTTCACCGCCGTGGTCGCGCGGGAGATCGCCGCCGGGCGCAACTGGCGCAACCTGAAGGTGGCGGGAGTGGTCGTGCTGCTGGCGCTCGCCAATGCCGGCTTCCATCTGGAAGCGCACTGGACCGGCGGCGGCGACGATGCGGCGCGCGCGGCCCTCGCGCTGATCGTGGCGCTGATCCTGCTGTTCGGGGGGCGGGTGGTGCCCAGCTTCACCGGCAACTGGCTGGCGCGAAGGGGGGAGGCGCGGCCCGCCCCGTTCGACCGGCGCGACGGCGTGCTGCTGGTCGCTTCCGCGCTCGCCCTCGCCGGGTGGGTCATCGCGCCCGAGGGCGCCGCCACCGGCATCGCCCTGCTGCTTGCCGGCGGCGGCAACCTCTATCGCCTGTCCCGCTGGCGCGGCTGGCGCACCGGCGCCGATCCGCTGGTGCTGGTGCTGCACGCGGCGTTCCTGCTGGCGGCCCTCGGCTTCCTCGCCGCGGGGGCCCACGCGCTGGCGCCGGAGCGCGTGCCGGAGGCGGTGGGCCTCCATGTGTGGGCCATCGGCGGCATCGGCGGCATGACCCTCGCGATGATGACGCGGGCGACCCTTGGGCACACCGGGCGCGCCCTTGCCGCATCGCCGGGGACGGTGGCGGTGTATGCGCTGGTGGCCGTCGCGCTCGCCGCGCGCGTCGCCATGGCGCTGTGGCCGCAGGAGACGACGGCGTTCATGACCCTTGCCGCCGCCGCATGGTGCCTCGCCTTCGCCGGCTTCGTCGGCATCTACGGCCCCATGCTCGCGCGGGAGAGCTAGGAGCGGCGCGCCACGTCCCGCCTGCCGTGGCGGCGGGCAGGCCCGCCGGTGCCGCCCTCAGCGGCACTCCACATAGACGGTGAAGGCCTTGGCGCGCTCGGCGATGGCCGCGGCATCGAGCGGCGCGGTCGCCGGCGCGGGCGGCGGGGGCACCGAGTTGCCATCAAGGAAGGTGGTGGCCACCGATGCCTTGATGGCGAAGTTCACGTTCTGGGCGAGATCCTTGGTGACGGCGGCCAGCCGCAGGGCATTGAGCTTGGACACCACCACCCCGGCGACATTGCCGAACTGGTCCATCAGCGGGCCGCCGCTGTTGCCGGGCTGCACCGGCGCCGAGATCTGGAACATGCGGCTGTCGTCGTTGAGGCCGGACACGGCGGTGACGTTGCCGACGGTGAAATTGCCGGAGGAGGCCAGCAGGCCGGCCAGCGGAAAGCCGTAGACATAGATGCTGTCGCCGATGCGCGCCCGCGACGCCAGCGCGGGAACCGAAGCCGGCGGCGCGCCGCCAGCCTTGAGCAGGGCGAGGTCGTTGACCGAATCCCGGGCGATCACCTGCACCGGCTCAGGCACCGAGCCCGCGCGGGTGATCTGCACCGTCTTGCAGCCGTCGACCACGTGATAGTTTGTGAGGAGATGCCCGGCCGGGCTGATGAAGAAGGCGGTGCCCGAGCTGGAGCCGCCGTCCCCGTCCTTGCCCTTGCCGTCGCCGCCCTTGCTGGCGGCCGCGGGCGGACGCTGCCCGCCGTCGCCGCGGGCGATCAGGTCCTTCTGGCAGTCGAGCACGGCGTTCAGCGCCGCCAGCGAGCCGGAGAGCGAGAGGCGGGCGATGGTCTTGTCCTGGTAGCGCACCTCGATGCCGCCGGCGCGGGCGATGTCCAGCATGAAGGATTCCTTCAGGCTGGTGGCGAGCAGCGACCGCTCGTCGCCCACCGAGCCGCCGTTGAAGGTGCCGCGCCAGCGCCCGGCACCGCGCGCGAGCAGGCTCAGCTCGTAGGACTTGCCCTCGTCGATGGAACGCCAGCGCGGGTTCGACAGGGCGAAGAAGCCCTTGCCGTTGTCGCCGAAGCCGAACCAGACGGTGGTGCGATCCTCGTACCGCGCCTTGGCGATGCAGCTGCCGGCAGCGGTGTTGATGCCGATGTCCCAGCCGCGAACCTGCCCCAGCTCCTCGTCCATGCCCAGCAGCGGCTCGGCGACGGCCGGGGCGGCCGCGGGGAGAAGGGCGGCCAGCACCAGCGCCAGCGCGCCGGCGCGGCGCAGCCCCTGGAAGATGCCCGGACGGGCGCTGTCGTTCATGGGGCGCGGCTCCCTTCGCTCAGGGCTTGGAGGAGACCGGCCGCGCCTCGCCGGCGGGGCTCGCGAACGGGTCGTCGTTGGCGGCGCTGGCGGTGCCGCCGTCCTGCTTGGGCGCCGGGTTCTTCTTGGACGACTTGCGCGGCGCCGACGACTTGCTGCCCGCGCCCGGCTGCGGGGTCGCATGCCCCCGCGCCATGGCGCCGAGCACCGCCGCCCCCAGCACCGCGCCCGCAGCGACGCCCAGCGCCGTGCGCGCGCCAGCCAGGGCCGGCTGCGGCACCAGCAGCAGGCCGGCGAGCAGCACGACAGCTCCCCGCCGCGCCGTTCCCGAAAAGGCGGTCCCAGACGAAGACCCGCGGAACGATGAACCGCCCGCCATCGCGCGACCCGAGAATGAAGCCGTCAGCATGCCGCCCCCTGACCGGATCGCCCCCTGACCGGAGCGGCCCGGCGGGCAGGCCATCACCGGTTGCAATCCCGCTTGCACGGTACCGCCCACAACCGTCACGTTCAAGCGTCCGCCGGCCGGATCACCGCTGCGACAACCTGTTGCTGCGACACCCTGCTGCTGCGTCAACGCGGCTGTGCCCGAGGGCCGCCTGCACGGAGCGGATGTATCGACGCCGCGATGGTGTTTGGCTATTGTCCCGCTATCCTCTGGAGAATGTCTCGCCCCCTGCAACCGGCCCGCATGATGCAAGGGCATGGAGCGGACCGGACAAGGGGCAGGCCGGTCGCAAGGCCATGCACGGCCCGGTCCAGGCGGACGACAAGGAGCGGACCCGATGGATTTCGATCCGGTGACCCTCGCGCGTATCCAGTTCGCATTCACGGTTTCATTTCACGTCATCTTCCCCGCCTTCACCATCGGCCTCTCCGCCTTCATCGCGACGCTGGAGCTGGTGTGGCTGAAGACCGGGCGCGACGTGTTCCACCGCCTCGCGCGGTTCTGGACCAAGATCTTCGCCGTCTCCTTCGCCATGGGCGTGGTGTCCGGCATCGTGCTGTCCTACCAGTTCGGCACCAACTGGAGCCGCTATGCCGAGTTCGTCGGCTCGGTGGTGGCGCCGCTGATCGGCTTCGAGGTTTTGACCGCCTTCTTCCTGGAGGCGACCTTCCTCGGCATCATGCTGTTCGGCTGGAACCGGGTGCCGCCGTGGCTGCATGTGCTCTCGTGCTGCGTGGTGGCGTTCGGCACCTTCATGTCCGCCTTCTGGATCCTCGCCGCCAACAGCTGGATGCAGACCCCCGCCGGCTTCGAGATCCGCGACGGCGCCGCCTGGCCGCTGGACTGGCTGGCGATCATCTTCAACCCCTCCTTCCACTGGCGCCTGCCGCACATGCTGCTCGCGGCCTATCTCACCACCTCGCTGGTGGTGCTCGCGGTGGGCGCGCGCTACCTGCTGGCCGGAAAGTTCAAGGAAGAGTCCAAGGTGATGATGGTGATGGGCATCGGCATGCTCGCCATCGTCGGGCCGATCCAGGCGTTCGTGGGCGACAGCCACGGCCTCAACACGGCCCACTACCAGCCGGCCAAGATCGCCGCGGTGGAAGCCCACTGGGACAGCTCGAAGCCGGCGCCGCTGGTGCTGTTCGCCTGGCCGGATGAGAAGGCCGAGAAGAACCTGTTCGAGATCTCGATCCCGCACGGCGCCTCGCTCATGATCACCCACCGCCTCGACGGCCTGTTCCCCGGCCTGAAGGACTTCCCGCCGCAGGACCGCCCGCCGGTGTTCGGCCCGTTCTTCGGCTTCCGCGCCATGGTGGGTGTCGGCGTGGTGATGATCCTGCTGGGCTGGATCGGCGCCTGGCTCGCGCTCCGCGGCCGCATCACCGAGACCCGCTGGTACCTGAACGTGACCTCCTGGTCCTGGCCGCTGGGCTTCATCGCCATCCTGTCGGGCTGGATCGTCACCGAGCAGGGCCGCCAGCCCTGGGTGGTGGAGGGCCTGCTGCGGACCGAGGACGCCATGTCGCCCATCGCCGGCTGGAGCGTGGGGCTGACGCTGGTGCTGTTCCTGGTGGTCTACGGCATCATCTTCGCCACCGGCATCTACTTCATGAACCGGCTGATCAACCGCGGGCCCGGCGGCGAGCTGATCGAGCCGCCCGCCCGCGAGCGGCCCACCCGCCCCCTCGCCGCCGCCCATGGCGAGGGCCAGATGACGCCGGGCTCGTGAGCCCGGTTCCCCCAACCTAATCCGACGCGCGAGAGGCTTTGACCATGGAATGGTATCTCCCCGTCATCTGGGGCGTCATCATCGGTGTCGCCGTCATCATGTACGTGGTGCTCGACGGCTTCGACCTCGGCATCGGCATCCTGTTCCCCTTCGCCAAGGAGGAGAAGGAGCGGGATACCATGATGAACACCGTCGCCCCGTTCTGGGACGGCAACGAGACCTGGCTCATCCTCGGCGGCGGCGGCCTCTGGGTCGCCTTTCCCAAGGCCTATGCGGTGGTGATGCCGGCCATGTACCTGCCGGTGATCATCATGCTGCTGGCGCTGGTGTTCCGCGGCGTCGCCTTCGAGTTCCGATGGGTGGCGCAATCCAGCCGCCGGCTGTGGAACGCGGCCTTCGCCGGCGGCTCGCTGGTGGCGGCCTTCTCCCAGGGCGTGATCCTGGGCGGCCTGCTGCAGGGGCCGAAGGTGGTGAACGGCGCCTTCGCCGGCGGCCCGCTGGACTGGGCGACGCCGTTCGCCGCGCTGTGCGGCATCGGCGTGGTGGCGGGCTATGCGCTGCTCGGCGCCACCTGGCTGGTGATGAAGACCGACGGCACCGTGGCGGCGCGGGCGCGCAGCCATGCGGTGCCGCTGCTGTTCGCGGTGCTGGCGCTGATGGCGGTGGTGAGCCTGTGGACGCCGCTCGCGTTCGAGCGCATCGCCCAGCGCTGGTTCACCTTCCCCAACCTGTTCATGCTGGCCCCGGTCCCGGTCTTCACCGCGCTCCTGGCCTATGCGGTGTGGCACTGGCTGCGGACCGGGCGGGAGATGCTGCCCTTCTTCGGCACCATCGGGCTGTTCGTGCTCGGCTTTCTCGGCCTCGCCATCTCCACCTTCCCCTATCTGGTGCCGCCGAGCCTGACCGTGTGGCAGACCGCGGCCGCGCCGCCCAGCCAGATCCTGATGCTGTTCGGCGTCATCTTCCTGCTGCCGGTGGTGCTGGGCTACATCGTGTTCGTCTACTGGATCTTCCGCGGCAAGGTCCGGGAGGGCGAGGGCTACCACTGAGCGAGGCCCGGCCGGGTCCGCTCCCGCTGGCCCGAGCCTGCATCGCGCCCGGCGGCGGCCCTCAGTCGGCCGCTTCCAGCGCGTCCACCGGATCGAACAGCCCGAGCTGCTGCTCCCGCACCGGCGCGAACGAGCGGCGGTGGTGGCGGCACGGGCCGTGGGCGCGCAGCGCGGCGCCGTGCTCGGGCGTGCCATAGCCCATGTGCCGCTCGAACCCATAGGCCGGAAAGGCCGCGCCGACGCCGGCCATCAGCCGGTCGCGCACCACCTTGGCGACGATGGACGCCGCGGCGATGGAGGCGATGAGCCCATCGCCGCCCACCACCGCCTCGACCGAGCAGGGCACCTGCGGCGGATCGTTGCCATCTACCAGCAGGAAGGCGGGCGGGCACGGCAGGCCGCGCACCGCATTGGCCAGCGCCCAGAGCGTGGCCTGGCGGATGTTGTCCCGGTCGATGCGCGCCGGCGGGGCGAGGCAGACCGACACCTCCGCCGTGGCGCAGATCTCGGCATAGAGCGCCTCGCGCCGCAGCCGCGTCAGCTTCTTCGAATCATCGAGGCCCCTGGGCACCCGGCGCGGATCGAGCACCACAGCGGCGGCCACCACGGGACCTGCCAGCGGCCCCCGCCCCACCTCGTCCGCACCGGCGACCGGGGCGAGCCCCTGCCGGTATAGCGCGCGCTCGCGCTTGAAATCGAGCCCGTCCGGCCCCGCCCCTGCCCCGCGCGCGGCACGGCGCGTTGCGGCTTCCGGGGCGGCTTTCGGGCGGGGCGGCATGGGCGGACGCGGATCTCTTCACGGCTGGGACCGGCCGATTCGCCGGACGCCGACCTTCAATAGCATGGAACCCGCGGACGGGCTGGGCATTGCATCCGTCACGTTGTAATCCATGGGTCAGGATCGCGCCTTGCCGCTACCCCGGGGCGCGCCGGACAGACGCCGACGGAGACGTGCCATGCGGTGGGAAGACTTCCGCTCCAGCGACAACGTGGAGGACCGGCGCGGCAGTGGCGGCGGCGGTTTCCAGATGCCCGGCGGCCGGGGCGGCCTCGGCATCGGCACCATCATCATCGTCGGCCTTGTCGGCTGGGCGCTCGGTATCAACCCGGCGGTGCTCATCGGCGGGCTGGAGGCCATCAACGGCATGGGCGGCGGCGCGCAGCAGCAGCAGCAGGCGGCGCCGCGCACCACCCAGCAGGGCGCGCCGAAGGACGAGCTCGGCCGGTTCGCCGCCGCCGTCCTCGCCCAGACCGAGGACGTGTGGACGGAGCTGTTCCGCGCCGACGGCAAGACCTACCAGGACCCGAAGCTGGTGCTGTTCTCCGGCGCCACGCGCTCGGCCTGCGGCGGCGCGCAGTCGGCCATGGGGCCGTTCTACTGCCCGCTCGACCAGAAGGTGTACCTCGACCTCTCCTTCTTCCAGGAGATGAAGAACCGCTTCCGCGCCGGCGGCGATTTCGCGCAGGCCTATGTGATCGCGCACGAGGTGGGGCATCACGTGGAGAACCTCATCGGCATCCTGCCCAAGGTGCAGCAGGCGCAGGCCCGCGCCTCCTCCCGGGCGGAGGCGAACAATCTTTCGGTGCGGGTGGAATTGATGGCCGACTGCCTCGCCGGCGTGTGGGCCTACCACGCCAATGCCCGCTTCCGCATCCTCGAGCCCGGCGACGTGGAGGAGGCGCTGAACGCCGCCAGCGCCATCGGCGACGACCGGCTGCAGAAGCAGGCGCAGGGCTATGCGGTGCCGGACAGCTTCACCCACGGCACCTCGGCCCAGCGGGTCAACTGGTTCACGCGCGGGCTGAAAACCGGCTCCATGCAGCAGTGCAATACCTTCTCGGGGGCGATCTGAGGCCCACGGGCGCCGCCTGACCGGGAGCCCTGCCGAGCCCCGCCTACGTTCGCCGGGATCGCGGGACCACCCGCGGCCCGGCCTGCCGTCGCCACACCTCCGCCAGAGAGGCCGGGCGCGGGGGAAACGCCATGGAGAGGAACCGCCATGGAGACCACGCCGCTCCACGCCGCATCGCCCGGCCCTGTCGGCGACGTCTCGCCGGCCGGACCGGCCGGGGACATGGGCAACCAGCCCCCGCCCTACGGCGACGTCAATCTGGCGGCCACTGATCCCGCCCTCGCCGGCTGCGCCCGGGGCGCCGACGGCGACGCCCTGAGCGCGTTCGGCGCGCAATGGGGCGGGGCGGATCAACTCGCCCTCGGCCGCCTCGCCAACGACAACCCGCCCGAGCTGCACGCCCTCGATGCCCAGGGGCGGCGCTGCGACATCGTGGAATTCCATCCCGCCTACCACGCGCTGATGGCGCAGAGCGTCGCTGCCGGCCTGCACTGCTCCACCTGGGATCCGCCCCCCGGCGCCCGGCCTGGTAGCGTCGCGGGAACGCGGGGCGAGGCGAGCCATGCCGCCCGCGCGGCGCGGCTTTATCTGGTGAGCCAGGTGGAGGCCGGCCACGTCTGCCCCCTGACCATGACCCATGCCGCCCCGGCAAGCCTTTCCGCCGCCCCGGAGCTGCTGCGCGAGTTCCTGCCCCGCATCCGCTCGCGCACCTATGACGGGCGCTTCCTGCCGTTCTGGGAGAAATGCGGCCTGACCATCGGCATGGGCATGACGGAGCGGCAGGGAGGCACCGATGTGCGCACCAACACCACCCGCGCCGAACCAACCGGCGGCATGGAATACGAAATTACCGGCGCCAAGTGGTTCTTCTCCGCGCCCATGAGCGACGCCTTCCTCGTCTTGGCGCAGGCGCCGGGCGGGCTCACCTGCTTCCTCACGCCCCGCTTCCGGCCGGACGGCGGCGTCAACGGGCTCCGGCTGGTGCGGCTCAAGCGCAAGCTCGGCAACCGCTCCAACGCCTCCTCGGAGGTGGAGTTCGAACGCGCCTTTGCCTGGCGCGTGGGGGAGGAGGGCCGCGGCATCGCCACCATCCTCGGCATGGTGCAGCTGACGCGGCTGGACTGCGCGGTCTCCTCCGCCGCCCTCATGCGCGCGGCGCTGGCGCGGGCGCTGCACCATGCCCGGCACCGCAGCGTGTTCCAGCGCCGGCTGAGCGACCAGCCGGCCATGGCGATGGTGCTGGCCGATCTGGCGCTGGAGGCGGAGGCCATGGCCGCCCTCGCCTTCCGCCTCGCGGCGAGCTTCGACGGCGCGGCGGCCGGCAGCACCGAGGAGGCGGCGCGCGCCCGGGTGCTGACGCCGGTGGTCAAGCTCGCCGTGTGCAAGGCGGCGCCAGCCTTCATCGCCGAGGCCATGGAAGTGCTGGGCGGCAATGGCTACGTGGAGGACAGCGGCCTGCCGCGGCTCTATCGCGAGGCGCCGGTGAACGCCATCTGGGAGGGCTCCGGCAACGTCATGGCCCTGGACCTCGCCCGGGTCGCCGTGCGCGAGCCGCAGGCGCTGGCGGCCGTCATCTCCAGCCTCGCCCGCCAGACGGCGGGGCTGCCCGGCGCGGCGGAGGCGGTCGAATCGGTCGCGGCCGCGCTCGGCGGCAACGACCGGGAGGCCATGGCGCGCCACGCCGCCGACCGCCTCGCCGCCCTCGCCGCCACGGCGGCGCTGGCCGAATCGGCGCCGGCGCCCGTAGCGGAAGCCTATGCCGCCACGCGCCTTGCCACGCCGCGCGCCATGTTCGGCGCCAATTTGCTCGCTGGCGTGCGCAACCTGCTGCTGGAGCGGACCGCGGCGCCCTGAGAGCCGCTTCCTGCTACCTCCACACAGGGCGCGGCGAGATGCCCGGCGGCCGCGCCCCTTGCCAGCGGGCCGCCGCCATGCGAAGGGACCGCAACGGGCGGCAGCGCCGCGGAACAGCTTTCCGCGCGGGCCGTTCCGCGTCGGCCATTGAATCCTCTTGCAGCCTTCGCTATAGGGGCCGACAACTCATTCCGAAGGGGCCATGCGGCCAACCCTCGGCCGGTTTGACGGATTTGGCCGGTGCCTTTGCATGACGCCCACGCGCAAGATGCGCGGGCCGGCCGCGATAGGAACCGCCGAGCATACGAGAGGCGTCAGTCCATGTCTTCGACGTTCGACACGGTGGCCAACATCATCGCGGAAACCTGCGACATTCCGCGTGACACCATCACGCCGGACAGCCACGCCATCGACGATCTGGGCATCGACAGCCTCGACTTCCTCGATATCGCCTTCGCCATCGACAAGGCTTTCGGCATCAAGCTGCCGCTGGAGCAGTGGACGCAGGAAGTGAACGACGGCAAGGCCACCACCGAGCAGTATTTCGTGCTCAAGAACCTGTGCGCCCGCATCGACGAGCTGGTCGCTGCCAAGGCCGCCTGAGGCCAACGCCAGATGCGTCCTGAAGTCTTCAAGATGATCGACCGGGTCGTGACCATCGACCCGTCGCTCCAGAAGATCCATTGCCAGGGACTGGTGCCCGAGGAGAGCTCCATCTTCGAGGGGCACTTTCCCGGCTATCCCATCATGCCCGGCGTTCTGCTCATCGAGGCCATGGCCCAGACCACCGGATGGCTGGTGCTGGCGCGCAACCGCTTCGAGAAGATGCCCTTCCTCGCCACGGTGAAGGAAGGCAAGCTGCGCACCTTCGTGCTGCCCGGCCAGAATCTCGACCTCTACTCCGAGATCCTGCACGAGGGCTCCGGCTTCGTGGTGGCAAAGACCCACGCCACCCTCGAGGGCAAGCCCATCTGCAGCGCGGAGCTGACCTTCCGCGTGCTGCCCTGGCCCGAGGGCAAGATGAAGGCGGTCGTGATGAAGGTCGCCGAGCACGTCTCCTTCCCCCTTGCGGAATTCGCAGATGCCTGACGCGAAAGCCGGCCGACGCGAGGTGTGGATCACCGGCATCGGCCTCGTCTCCTCCCTGGGGGAGGGGCTCGACGCCCATTGGGAGGCGCTGGCCTCCGGCGCCGGCCCGGTCACCGACGCCACCACCTTCGCGCCCTACGTGGTGCATCCGCTGGTGAAGGTGAACTTCGACACGCAGATCCCCAAGAAGGGCGATCAGCGGCAGATGGAGCCGTGGCAGCGCATCGGCACCTATGCGGCCGGCCTCGCGCTCGACGCGGCGGGCATCGCCAAGAACACCGACATCCTTTCCAAGACCGACATGATCGTCGCGGCGGGCGGGGGCGAGCGCGACTTCGAGGTCGATGCCGCCATCCTCAACGACCTGTCCGCCTCCAACGATGCCGGCCGCATGCTCAATGAGCGGCTGCTGTCGGACCTGCGGCCCACCCTGTCGCTGGCGCAGCTCTCCAACCTGCTGGCCGGCAACATCTCCATCGTGCACGGCGTCACCGGCTCGTCCCGCACCTTCATGGGCGAGGAGAGCGCCGGCGTGGACGCGACCCGCATCGCCTATGCGCGCATCGCCGCCGGCCAGAGCGACATCGCCCTCGTGGGCGGCGCCTACAATGCCGAGCGGGAGGACACGCTCCTCCTCAACGATCTCGACGATTTCTGCATGCGCGGCGAATTCCGCCCCGCCTTCACGGCCCCGGGCATCGCCTCCGGCTCCATGGGGGCGTTCCTCGTGCTCGAATCGCCGGAGCACGCCGCGGCCCGCGGGGCGAAGCCCATCGCCAGGCTGTCGGGCGTGTGGTCCGAGCGCGCCCGGCGCGCGGTGGAAGGCGCCATCACCGCCAAGGTGAAGGCGCTGCTGGCGCAGGCCGGCGCCGCGCCCGGAACCGCCGTCATCTCCGGCACCACCGGCGCCCATGGCGCGACCGAGGCGGAAGCCGCGGCCCTCGCCGAGGCCGGCCTGCCGGTGCGTGCGGTGGCCAACCGCATGGGCCATGGCTTCGAGGCCCAGTTCATCGCCGGCCTCGCCCTGGCGGCGCTGTCCGTCTCGAAGGGCACCCTGTTCCCGCCGCTCGCCGGCGATCCGCTGGAAAAGCCGGCGGATGGCGTCTCCCGCGCGGTGGTGACCCAGGTGGGCCACTGGCGCGGCGAAGGCGCGGCCCTGGTCGAGAAGGCCTGAGGGCGTTTCCCTCTCCCCCGCGCGGGAGGGGCCGGGGGCGACAGGCGCCTGTGCCCCCTCGGGCACGCGGACGCAGCCTCCACCGCCGCCGCCTCCCGCGCGAGAGGGCGAGCCACCAGCGGATGGGACGATCGCGCATTGTCCTTTTCGCCGCCTTCGGCTTATTTTCCGGCCTGACAGCAGCGGCGCCCTCGCGGGGCGCCCGGCCGCACATGGATACGCGCCTGGGGCGGGCGCCTCACAGACGGGAGCCGCGACATGACGCAGGCGCATTTGGACAAGTTCGGACGCCCCATCGTGGTGGTGACGGGCATCGGGCTCGTGACCTCGCTCGGCCAGGGCAAGGAAGACAACTGGCGCCGCCTCACCGCGGGTGAATCCGGCATCCACACCATCACCCGCTTCCCCATCGAGGGCATGCGCACCACCATCGCCGGCACGGTGGACTTCCTGTTCGACGGCCGCGTGGCCGCCCCCGACCTCTCCGAGAAGCTCGCCACCCTGGCGGCGGAGGAGGCCATCGCCGAATCCGGCATCGGCGCCAAGGGCGATTTCCCCGGCCCGCTGTTCGCGGCCGTGCCGCCGGTGGAGCTGGAATGGCCCGAGCGGCGGCAGATCGCCGACGCGGTGGGCCATTACCCCATCGTCTATCACGACCTGCTCGGCGCGGCGGCCTCCGGCAAGTTCCGCCCGTGGCACGAACGGTTCCTGTTCGGCTCGGTGGCGGATCGCCTCGCCGACAAGTTCGGCACCCGCGGCCAGCCCATCTCGCTCTCCACCGCCTGCGCGTCCGGCGCGACGGCGATCCAGCTGGGCGTCGAGGCCATCCGCCGCGGCGAGACCGATGTCGCCCTCTCGCTGGGCACCGACGGCTCGGTGCATCCGGAGGCGCTCATCCGCTTCTCCCTGCTGTCGGCGCTGACCACGGCGAACGACAAGCCGGAGGAGGCCGCCCGCCCGTTCGCCAAGAACCGCGACGGCTTCGTCATGGCCGAAGGCGCGGCGGCGCTGGTGCTGGAGAGCTACGCCCATGCGGTGGCGCGCGGCGCGACGATCCTCGGCGTGCTGGAAGGCTGCGGCGAGATGGCGGACAATTTCCACCGCACCCGCTCCAGCCCGGACGGCCGTCCCATCGTCGGCTGCATGAAGAACGCCCTGGCCGACGCCGGCGTGACCGCAGACGCCGTGGACTATATCAACGCCCACGGCACCTCGACCCCCGAGAACGACCGCATGGAATATGTGGGCCTCAAGGGCGTGTTCAGCGAGGACAAGCTGGCCGCGACGCCCATCTCCTCCAACAAGTCCATGATCGGCCACACGCTGACGGCCGCCGGGGCGATCGAGGCGGCGGTGTCGCTGCTCACCATCGCCAACGGCCGCATCCCGCCGACCATCAACTACAACATCCCCGATCCGGCCATTCCGCTGGACGTGGTGCCGAACGTCGCCCGCGACGCCACCGTCAAGCGGGTGATCTCCAACTCGTTCGGCTTCGGCGGGCAGAACGTGTCCCTGGTGCTGGCGGGGGAGCCGGCGTGAGGTCTGCGCACATCGTCGCCGTCCTGATGGGCATGGCCCCGGCCCGCCCGCTTCCCCACCGTGAAGGCGAGGGCCGCGGCGACGGCCACCGCCCGCGCCGCGTGCGCACGGCCCATCTTCCGTCCGCTCCCCTCGCCCGTTCGGCGCGCGGTGTGGACGACGGCCGCGCCGGAACCGCCGCGCGCGCGGCCGAGGGGGGACGCCGGTGACCACGCCCGCAACCGCCCCCATCCTCGTCACCGGTGGCGGACGCGGGCTCGGCGCCGCCATCGTGCGCCGGCTGGTGGAGGCGGGGCACCCCGTGACCTTCACCTACCGCTCGGCGGTGAGCGAGGCGGAGGCGCTGATCGCCGACATCCGCGCCATCCGCCCGGACGCGTCCGTGACCGCCCGCCCGCTCGACCTTGCCGACCGCGCCGCGGTGGAGGTGTTCGCCGAGGAGCTGGAGGCGGGGGAGACCTGGTACGGCTTCTGCCACAACGCCGGCGCCTCCTACGACACGCTCGCCGCCATGATCGACCAGGACAAGGCCGAGGTGGTGATGCAGGTGAACCACTTCGCCTTCGTGCGCCTCACCCGCGCGCTGGTGCGGCCCATGACGCGGGCGCGCGCCGGGCGCATCGTTGCCATCGGCTCGGTGGCGGCGCTGCAGGCGAACCAGGGCAATGCCGCCTACGCCGCCTCCAAGGCCGCGCTGCTCGCCCATGTGCGTGGCCTCGCCATCGAGACCGCGCGCCGTGGCGTGACGGTGAACTACGTCGCCCCCGGCTTCATCGATACCGCCATGCTGGAGAAGTTCGCCGACTACCGGGCGAAGATGGAGGCGCAGATCCCCGCCGGCCGCTTCGCCGCGCCCGACGACGTGGCGCAGGTGGTGGCCTTCCTCTTCTCCCCCGGCGCGGGCTATATGACCGGCGCCATCCTGCCGGTGGATGGCGGGCTTTCCGCCTCGCTCGCCGCCCACCGCTGAACCACGGCGCCGCCCGGCGAAGGCTCGCCCCGGCGCCTCACCTGCAGAACAGCGAGCCGCCGCCCGCACCGAGGCGCGGCTGGCTCCGGAAAAGAGAACAACAATGCGTGGCCTCCAGCTCGTCTCCGACCGCAAGCTCGAACTCGTCGACCTTCCCGAGGCCGAAGCCCCCGGCGCCGGCGAGGTGCAGATCCGCGTGAAGGCGCTGGCGCTGAACCACATCGACGTGTGGGGCTGGCGCGGCATGGCCTTCGCCAAGCGCAAGATGCCGCTCGTGGTGGGCGCCGAGGCCGCCGGCGATATCGTGGCGCTGGGCGCCGACGTGCGCGGCCTGAAGGTGGGCCAGACGGTGGCCATGTACGGCGCCATGACCTGCGGTCATTGCGCCAACTGCCTGAAGGGCCGCGACAATCTCTGCCAGAACGTGGGCGGCGTGCTCGGCTTCCACATCGACGGCTTCGCCCGCGACGTGCTGAACATGCCCGAGCGGCTGGTCATCCCCGCGCCGGAAGGCGTCTCCTTCGAGGAGGCGGCCTGCGCCGGCATCACCTTCTCCACCGTCGAGCACATGCTGTTCGACAATGCGAAGCTGGAGAAGGGCGAGACCGTGCTGGTCCACGCCGGCGGATCGGGCATCGGCTCCGCCGCCATCCGCCTCGCCAAGGACGTGGGCGCCACCGTCATCACCACCGTGGGCGATGACGAGAAGATGGAAAAGGCGCTGGCCCTGGGCGCCGACCATGTCATCAACTACCGCAAGGACCGGTTCGAGCACGAGGTCCGCAAGATCACCAGGAAGGTGGGCGTGGACGTGGTGTTCGAGCATGTGGGCGCCGACACCTGGAACGCCTCCCTGCTCTCCATGAAGCCGGGCGCGCGCCTCGTCACCTGCGGCTCCACCTCGGGCGTCTCGGTGCAGATGAACCTGATGCAGCTGTTCCAGCGCCAGTACAAGATCTTCGGCTCGTTCGGCGCCACCATCCGCAACGTGGCCGACGGCCTCGAGAAGATGGGCCGCGGCGTCAAGCCGGTGATCGACACGGTGGTGTCGCTGGAGAACTTCAACGACGGCCTGGAGCGGCTGGAAAGCCGCAAGGTGTTCGGCAAGATCGTGGTGAAGTTCTAGGTCGGGACCAGCGGATCGCGCCGTGTCCCGCCTTCCCCTCCCCGTCCGCAAGGCCCTGCACCGCACCCGCCTGAAGCTCCTGCCGGTGCTTGAGGTGCTGGTGGCGGGCTACGTGCGCGGCTCCGTCTGGTGGCTGCGCCTGTGGCCGCTGTGGCTCTCGGCCGGCGGCATGGCCTTCTGGGCACGGCTCGTGGGGCCGTTCCTCTCGGTCAGCAAGGTGGCGCGGCGCAACCTCGCCGCCGCCTTCCCGGAGAAGAGCAAGGCGGAGGTGAATGCCCTGACCCGTGCGGTGTGGGCCAACATGGGCCGCCTCTCCGCCGAGTTCGCCCAGCAGGACCGCCTGTGGGACTACGATCCCGCCCATCCCGGCGCCGGCCGTGTGGAGGTGGTGGGCGCGGACATTCTGACCCGCCTGCGCGACGACGGGCGCCCTGCCTTGTTCTTCACCGCCCATACCGGCAACTGGGAGATGTGCGCCATCACCGGCGCCAAATTCGACGTGCCGGGCGGCGTGCTGTTCCGCGCGCCCAACAACAAGCGCGCCGCCGCCCTCATCGAGGAGATGCGCGCCGGCACCATGCCCGGCCTCATCCGCGCCAGCCGCGACGCCGGCCGCCAGATGGCGCGCATGCTCGCCGAGGGCCAGCATCTGGGCATGCTGGTGGATCAGTACTGGACCGGCGGGCCGGAGATCACGTTCTTCGGCCGGCCCTGCGCCACCAATCCCACCCTCGCCCGTCTCGCCCGGCAATATGAGTGCCCGGTGCACGGCATGCGCGTCATCCGCCTGCCGGACGCCCGCTTCCGGGTGGAGATCACCGAGGAAGTCGCCCTCCCCCGCGATGCGGAGGGCAAGATCGACGTGGTGGGCGCCATGCAGGCGGTCACCAGCGTCATCGAGGGCTGGGTGCGCGAATATCCCGACCAGTGGCTGTGGCTGCACCGCCGCTGGCGGTGAGCGGGAGCGCTTGGCCCTTGCCCCGCGCCGTCCGATCCTATAAAGCCGCGCTTTCCGTTTTGCGGGGTCTTGAGGAATGAGCGCGGCAGACGTTGCCGTCATCATGGGCAGCCAGTCCGATTGGGAAACCATGCGCCACGCGGCCGAGACGCTCGCGGCGCTCGGCGTCACGCATGAGTGCCGCATCGTCTCCGCCCACAGGACGCCCGATCGCATGTACGCCTTCGCCAAGGGCGCGAAGGCCGACGGCTTCAAGGTGATCATCGCCGGCGCCGGCGGCGCGGCGCACCTGCCCGGCATGGTGGCGGCGCTCACCACGCTGCCGGTGTTCGGCGTGCCGGTGCAGTCCAAGGCGCTGTCCGGCCTCGACAGCCTCTATTCCATCGTCCAGATGCCGGCCGGCGTGCCGGTGGGCACGCTCGCCATCGGCGTGGCCGGTGCCACCAACGCCGCCTTGCTCGCCGCCTCGGTGCTGGCCATCGGCGACGCCGCCCTTTCCGGGCGGCTGGAAGCCTGGCGCGCCGCGCGCACCGCGGCCGTGGCCGAGCAGCCCGCCTGAGCCATGCTCCAGCCCGGCAGCGTCATCGGCATCCTCGGCGGCGGCCAGCTCGGCCGCATGATCGCGCTCGCGGCGGCTGAGCTGGGCCTGAAGACCCATATCCTGTGCCCCGACCGCGACAGCCCCGCCTTCCACGTCAGCGCGGCGCACATCTGCGCGGCCTATGACGACTTCGACGCGCTGGAGCGCTTCGCCGCCGGCGTGGACGTGGTGACCTACGAATTCGAGAACGTGCCGCTCGCCACCGCCGAGTTCCTGGCGGCGCGGGTGCCGGTGCGCCCGGGCGCCAAGGCGCTGGCCATCACCCAGGACCGGCTCGCCGAGAAGAGCTTCGTGCGCGACCTCGGCATCGAGACCGCGCCCTTCGCCGCGGTGGACGATCTGGCATCGCTGGAGGCGGCGGTGGCAGCCCTCGGCCTGCCGGCGGTGCTGAAGACCCGGCGCTTCGGCTACGACGGCAAGGGGCAGGTGATGATCCGCCCCGGCGACGATCTCACCGCCGCCTGGCACGCGCTGGGCCGGCAGAGCGCCATCCTCGAAGGCTTCGTCGCGTTCGAGCGCGAGGTCTCCGTGGTGGCGGCGCGGCGGGCCGACGGGGCGTTCTGCGCCTTCGACGTGACCGAGAACGTGCATCGCGAGCATATCCTCCACACTTCCACCGTCCCGGCGAACCTGACCGCCGAGGCGGCGGTGCGCGCCCGCGCCATCGCCCGCGCCATCGGCGATGCGCTGGACTATGAGGGCGTGTTCGCCGTGGAGCTGTTCGTGGTCTGCTCCGGCACCGGCGAACGGGTGATCGTCAACGAGATCGCCCCGCGCGTGCACAACAGCGGCCACTGGACCCAGAACGGCGCGGTGACCTCCCAGTTCGAGCAGCACGTGCGCGCCATCGCCGGCTGGCCGCTGGGCGAGGTGGCGCGCGTCGGCCGCGCGCAGATGACCAACCTCATCGGCGAGGATGTGCATGACTGGCATGCCCTCCTCGCGGAGCCCGGCACCCACGTCCACCTCTATGGCAAGGACGAGGCCCGCGCCGGTCGCAAGATGGGCCACGTGGTGCGGGTCCGGCGCGATCCGGAAGCCTGCACCAACATTCCCGACGAGGGCTGCTGAGACGGCCACGCTCCAGCCTGACGCTGGGAGACTGAGGCGAATCGCCATGGCGACTCGCCGCCGGCGCTGCCGCATATCTGCGCGACCCGCCCTTTGTATCATCATACCAACGGTCTTCGGGGGATGCCGGTGGAACAGGATCGCTTCAAGGTTTGGCTGCACGATCTGGCCCGGCACATGGCCCGCTCCGGCCGCTATTGCAGCTGGCGCATGATCCAGATCGAGCTGCGCTTCATGCAGGGCATCCGCGAGGCCGCGAACTGCTTCGGCGAGGCGGAGATCCGCGGCGAGCTCGACGCCCTGTGCCGCGAGGCGCAGCGCCTGGCGGGAGGCCACGCGATTCCGGCTCTGGAATCGGCGGCCTGAGGACAGGGACATGGCGGCCCGCCACCGGCGCCGCGGGCGGCCGCCACCGCCCCCGATCCGGCCCGCCGCGTGCGAAAACAAGCCGGCGCAAGGCGCGGCCCGGCACCGGCGCCCGCATCGGAGTGTGGACAGGCCATCCGCGTTCTGATAAGAGAGCGGCTCTTCCGGTCGTGTTGCAGACGGGCGTTCGAGCCTCGTCTCTTGCGATCCGGACTTTCAGATCAAGTTGGCCCCGGCTCGGCGCAACAGCTCGAAGAGGTAAACACGTGCAAGTTCTCGTCCGCGATAACAACGTCGATCAGGCCCTCAAGGCGCTCAAGAAGAAGATGCAGCGCGAGGGGATCTTCCGCGAGATGAAGCTGCGTGGCCACTACGAGAAGCCGTCCGAGAAGCGCGCCCGCGAGGAGGCCGAGGCCATCCGTCGCGCCCGCAAGCTGGCCCGCAAGCGCGCCCAGCGCGAAGGCCTGCTGCCCTCCAAGCCGCGCACCCGCTGATCCGGCTGCCAGTGCCGGGGCGCGCCCCCGGCCGCAGCTGACAGCAGAAGTTTCGAGCCGTTTTCATCCGCGCGGGCCTGCTCGCGCGGATTTGCGTTTCGGGTTTTCTGCCCGTTGAAAGACGAAGCGAATGCGTGCGTGCGCGCATCCGTCGGCGCCAGCGTCGGCCGCTCGTGCTCCCTGGCGGCAGGTTTGCCGGCTGCAAGTGCCCCGGAACCGCTCCCCCGGCGGGAACGACCGTAATCCGGACGCGACCGTCCCCGCCCCCGGAGCGCCCCATCAAGAGCACCAACGGGCCCCCTGGCCGGATGCGACCCGCTCCGCAGGCGCCTCCTTTCGCCCCCGCCATCAGGAAAACCGGCACGCCAGCCCGGCACCCGCCGGGAGCGCGACGAGGGCGAATCCCCTGCCCTCGGCGTAAAGTCCGCGCCCGCCGCGGGGCCCCGTCCATCCCGGGTCGGCACCCGCGTAACGCCCCGCTTACCGCTTCGCCCGCAAAAGCGGCTGGAGCGCGCGCGGGCGCTTTGCAGCCGCCTGTCGGCGTGCTCTAGAGTGCGCGCGTCGCTGCCGGTCGCGGCCGGCGACCCCGCCGATATGCGGATCCGGCGGGCGCGTGCGGCGTTGATGCCTGCAAGGGCGGCGCGCCGCTTCAGGGGAGAGGCAGATGGCGGCGCGTGTGGTCACGGTCGAGCCCTTCGACATCGTCGTGTTCGGCGCCACCGGCGATCTCTCCCGGCGCAAGCTGCTGCCCGCCCTGTTCGAGCGCGACCTCGCCGGCCAGATGCCCGATGCGGCGCGCATCATCGGCGTCTCGCGCCGCGCCATGCCGCGCGTCGACTTCCAGGCATTCGCCCGCGAGGCGGTGGAGTTGTCCGACGGCATCGAGGAAGCCAATCCCGCCCGCCTCGCCCAGTTCATCGACCGTCTCGACTACGTGGCGGTGGATGCCGCCTCCGACGACGGCTGGGACGACCTGCGCCGCCGGCTCGATGCCGCGCCCGACCGGGTGCGCGTGTTCTACCTCGCGGTGGGGCCGGACCTCATCGATCCCATCTGCTCGCGCATCGGCGCCCATGGCCTCGTCACGCCGCAGACACGGGTGGTGGTGGAGAAGCCGGTGGGCAAGGACCTCGCCTCGGCGCTGGAGGTGAACGCTGCGGTGGGCAGGGTCTTCCGCGAGGAGGCGGTGTTCCGCATCGACCATTATCTCGGCAAGGAGACGGTGCAGAACCTGATGGCGCTGCGCTTCGCCAATGCCCTGTTCGAGCCGGTGTGGAACAACGCCCATATCGACCACGTGCAGATCACCGTGGCCGAGAGCATCGGCACCGCCGGGCGCGCCGGCTATTACGACACCGCCGGCGCCCTGCGCGACATGGTGCAGAACCACATTCTCCAGCTGCTCTGCCTCGTCGCCATGGAGCCGCCGGTGTCGCTCGACGCCGACGCGGTGCGCGACGAGAAGCTGAAGGTGCTGAAGGCCCTCGAGCCCATCAACGAGGCCAATGCGGCGCAGGTCACCGTGCGCGGCCAGTATCGCGCCGGCGCCTCCGCCGGTGGCGCGGTGCCCGGCTATCTGGAGGAGCTGGGATCGGGCGAGTCGGGCACCGAGACGTTCGTGGCGCTGAAAGCCGAGATCGGCAACTGGCGCTGGGCCGGCGTACCGTTCTACCTGCGCACCGGCAAGCGGCTGGCCGCGCGGGTGTCGGAGATCGTGGTGGCGTTCCGCCCCATCCCCCACTCCGTGTTCGACGGCCAGGCCGGCCCCATCGCCCCGAACCGCCTCGTCATCCGCCTGCAGCCCGACGAGGGCGTGAAACTGTGGCTGATGATCAAGGACCCCGGCCCCGGCGGCATGCGGCTCCAGCATGTGCCGCTCGACATGAGCTTTGCCAGCGTGTTCGGCGTGCGCAACCCGGATGCCTACGAGCGCCTCATCATGGATGTGGTGCGCGGCAACCAGACCCTGTTCATGCGCCGCGACGAGGTGGAGGCCGCCTGGCGGTGGGTGGACCCCATCCTGCAGGCGTGGCGCGCCGCGCGCGAGGCGCCCAAGCCGTACACCGCCGGCACCTGGGGCCCGTCCGCCGCCATCGCGCTCATCGAGCGCGACGGCCGCACCTGGGCCGATGACGCCTGAGCCCGTGCGAGGCCGCGCATGACATCGCCATCCCCCGCCCTGCCCGTCGCGCTTACCGTCTATGCGGACCCGGACGCGCTGGCCCGCGCGCTGGCCGCCCATGTGGCGGACGCGCTCAGGGCCCGCCTTTCCAGCGACGGGGCGGCGAGCCTCGCCGTCTCCGGCGGGCGGACGCCCGCGCGTTTCCTGGAGGTGCTCTCCGGCGCCCCGGTCGACTGGCGCCGCATCGCGGTGACGCTGGTGGACGAGCGCTGGGTGCCGGAAACCTCCGGGCGCTCCAACGCCGCCCTCGTGCGCCGGTACCTGCTGCAGGGACCGGCGGCGGCGGCGCGCTTCGTGCCGCTCTACACAGGCGATGCCACCCCCGAGGACGGGCTGGCCACCGCCGAGGCCGCGCTGGCGGACCTGCCGGCGCCGTTCGCCGCCGTGATCCTCGGCATGGGCGACGACGGGCACACCGCCTCCTTCTTCCCCGGCGCCGACAACCTTGCCGCCGTGACCGACCCCGCCGGCACCGCGCCGCTCGCCGCCGTGCGGGCCGAGGCGGCGGGCGAGCCGCGCATCACCTTCACCCTGCCCCCGCTGGTGGCGGCGGACGCGCTGTTCCTGCACATCGAGGGCGCGGGAAAGCGCGCGGTGCTGGAGCAAGCCTGCGCCGGCGCGGCGGATCTGCCCATTTGCGCCATTCTGCGCAATGCCCGGCGGCCGCTGGACGTGCTTTGGTGCCCGTGAATGCAGGCATCCGGCCGCCTGCGGCATTCACTCTCGCTGCGGCCGGACCAGCCGGCCGACACCGCCCCAACGGAGACCGTGCGCCCATGACCGCCACAGGACCTGCGACCGACGCCGCCTTCGCGGCCCTCGCCGCCGCCTGGACCCGCCGGACCGGACGCATCCAGGACCTGTTCGCGACCCCCGAGCGGTTCGACCGGTTCTCGGTCGCCTATGGCGACCTGCTCATCGATTTCTCGAAGACCGCCATCACCGAGGAGACCCTGGGCCTGCTGCTCGACCTTGCCCGCGCGGGCGGGGTGGAAGCGCTGCGCGACGCCATGTTCGCGGGCGAGCACATCAACCTCACCGAGGACCGCGCCGTGCTCCATGCGGCGCTGCGCGACCGCTCCGACGATCCGTGGGGCGTGGACGGCATCGACGTGAAGCCGGGGGTGGAGGAGACCCTGCGCCGGCTCGCCGATTTCGCCTCCGCCGTGCGCGACGGGCGCATCGCCGGCGCCCGGGGCGGCAGGTTCACCGATGTGGTGAACATCGGCATCGGCGGCTCGGATCTCGGCCCGGCCATGGTGACGGGCGCGCTGGCGCCCTATCACGACGGGCCGCGCTGCCACTTCGTCTCCAACGTGGACGGCGCCCACATCACCGACGTGCTGAAGGGGCTGGACCCGGCCACCACCCTGTTCATCGTGGCGTCCAAGACCTTCACCACGGTGGAGACCATGTGCAACGCCGGCACCGCCCGCGCCTTCATCGCCGATGCGCTGGGCGAGGCGGCGGTGGGCGCCCACTTCGCCGCCGTCTCCACCGCGCTGGAGCGGGTGCAGGCGTTCGGCATCTCCGCCGAGCGGACCTTCGGCTTCTGGGACTGGGTGGGCGGACGCTATTCGGTGTGGTCGGCCATCGGCCTGCCGGTGATGCTCGCCATCGGCCCGTTCCGGTTCGGCGAGTTCCTCACCGGCGCCGCCGCCATGGACGCGCATTTCCGCTCCGCGCCGCTGGACCAGAACCTGCCGGTGCTGCTGGGGCTGATCGGCCTGTGGCACCGCAACGTGTGCCAGTATCCCAGCCGCGCCATCATCCCCTACGACCAGCGCCTCGCCCGCCTGCCGGCCTATCTCCAGCAGCTGGACATGGAGAGCAACGGCAAGCGCGTCACCCGCGACGGCACGCCGGTGAGCCGACCCACCGGCCCGATCGTGTGGGGTGAGCCGGGCACCAATGCCCAGCACGCCTTCTTCCAGCTGCTGCACCAGGGCACGGACATCGTGCCGGTGGAATTCCTGATCGCGGCGGAGGGGCATGAAGCGACCCTGCGCCAGCACCAGGACCTGCTGGTGGCCAACTGCCTCGCCCAGTCGGAAGCGCTGATGCGCGGCCGCACGCTGGAGGAGGCGGCGGCCCAGCTCAGGACGAAGGGGCTGCCGGAGGCGGAGGTCGCGCGCATCGCGCCGCACCGCGTGTTCCCCGGCGACCGGCCGTCCATCACCATCGCCTATGCGCAGCTCGATCCCTTCACCCTCGGGCGCATCATCGCGCTCTACGAGCACCGGGTGTTCGTGGAGGCGGCGGTGTGGGGAATCAATGCGTTCGACCAGTGGGGCGTCGAGCTCGGCAAGGAGCTGGCCACCGCCCTCCTGCCGGCGGTGACCGGCGGCGCGCTACCGGCGGGGACATCCGGATCGACGGCCGGCCTCATCGGCCACTTCGGCGCCATCATCCGGGGCTGACACCCCTCTCCCGCAACGATCGCCCGCAGGTCCTGCGGGGGTGCGGCGCCGTCGCGCTTGCGACGCGGCACGAGCAATGCTGCTATGCAGCAATGCGGCGCACCTCTGCGTATTATGTATACCACGAGGCGGCCGGCATCAGCTAAGAAGAACGGGACGCAGGGGCGATGCCCCCTGTCAGCGGCACTTGAGGTGCCGGGAGATGGAACATGAACGCGCTTGAACTGACGGCCTTCGGCCTTTTCGGAATCGTCCTCTCGCTCGCGGTCACCGGCCTGAGCGCCCAGAAGCCCTACATGACCGTCGCCGGCGGCATGGGCATCCCGGTCGAGGACGTGCTGCTGCAGCCCACCGAATCGCGTTTCGCCTCGGTGCGCAGCGCGGCGGACGGCTCGGTCCAGGTCTCGCTGGCCACCCGCCACAACTGACCACCAGAACGCAGAAAGGAGGGAGCGGACATGCCGCTCCCTCAAGGTAGGCCCGGGGTAGGAGGGCCAAACTCAAGTCCTGCCGAAGCTCAGCCTGCCACCTTGGCGGAGGTCGCCTTGACCACCTCGGGCGCGGCCGCGCCGGCCACGAAGCGGGCCCGCAGAGGCTTCAGGACGAACAGGGCCATGAGGGCCGCGATGGCGTTCACCGCCGCGGTGATCATGAACACCAGATCCCAGTTGCCGAGGCTCGCCACGGCCACCGACGCCATGGGCACCACCAGCGAGGCCGTGCCCTTCGCGGTGTAGAGCAGGCCGGCATTGGTGGTGGCGAACTTGGCACCGAACGTGTCGCCGCACGTCGCCGGGAACAGCGAGTAGATCTCGCCCCAGGCGAAGAAGACGAGGCCGGTCAGGAGCACGAACATCACCGGGTTGGAGCCGAAGTGGGCCAGCGCCAGCACGCCGACCGCTTCCAGCGCGAAGGCGATGAACATGGTGTTCTCGCGGCCGATGTTGTCCGACACCCAGCCGAAGAACGGGCGGGTGAGGCCGTTCAGCACGCGATCGATGGACAGGGCGAAGGTCAGCGCCGGCATGGTCAGGCCGAGGATCGAGACCGGCACGTCGGCGATCTTGAAGTCCTTGGCGATGGAGCCGAGCTGGGCAGTCGCCATCAGTCCGCCGGCGGCCACCAGCACGAACATCAGGTACATGACCCAGAACACCGGGGCCTTCACCATCTCGCCGGGGCCGTAGTTGCGGCGGCTCTGGTTGACGGCGGAGGTGGTGACGACGGGCAGCTGGCCTTCCTTGGGCGCGGCCAGGAAGAAGGAGAGCACCAGCACCACGGCGCCCTGCAGCAGGCCGAAGAACAGGAAGGTCTGCTCGTAGCCCTGCGCCTTGATCATGGCCGCGATGGGCACGATGGTCAGGGCCGATCCGGCGCCGAAGCCGGCGGCGGTGATGCCGGCGGCGAGACCGCGGCGATCGGGGAACCACTTCAGCGCGGCGCCCACGCAGGTGCCGTAGACGGCGCCGGCGCCGGTACCGCCGAGGGCGGCCGAGACATACAGCATGGCGAGGCTGTCGGCGCGGGAGTTCATCACCCAGCTCAGGCCGCACAGGATGGCGCCGATGAACACCACGATCTTCGGGCCGAACTTGTCCACGAACCAGCCCTCGACCGGGACCAGCCAGGTCTCGAACACGACGAAGATGGTGAAGGCCACCTGGATGGCGGCGCGGCCCCACTGGTGCTTCTCGTTCATGGGCTCGACGAACAGCGTCCAGCCGTACTGGAGGTTGGCGATCATCGACATGCAGATGACGCCGATGAGGAGCTGCAGCCAGCGTCCGCCGAGCGGACCGCTCACAGGCCCCGCCATGGGAGCCGAGGTGTTCTGAGACATTTCCTTCCCTTTCTCACTGGGGATCATCGAGAGCGATGAACGGCCCGTGACGGTCGCCATTCTTGATGCGGGCCTTCTTCTTTGGCGGGGCCCGCTCGCGTACCACGGAGGAAGGTGTATCGAAAATATCGTATACAAAATGCCCGTTACGGCTATGTAACGGCTACATGCTGCGGTTTCAGGGCGTTGGGCGCTGGAGGCGGAGCGATCTTCCCAGATCTGGCACCGTCTTGAACGACGCCCTGCAAAGTCGACGCACGCGATTCGACACGGCGGTACAGATCCCGACTCATCTGTATACAGACTCTCCACTTTCATACCACTCCGCGATTACACGTATCGACTTTCGCGCAGCCTCTTCCGGAGCCCCCGGCGCGAGCCGCAGGTTCCGTCCCGGACCCCTCGCGGCGCCCTCCCCGCCTCCGCCAGAACGAAAAAAGCCCCGGCGCGCAGCCGGGGCTTGAGGAGCCGCCAAGTGTGACGGCGGAGGGACGCGGGGACGCCCGGGGGTTCAGCTCCCGTGGCGAAACGAAGGTCCGCGGCTGACGGTCCCGGCGGAGGCCGGAACCGCCGGCCCGTCGGAAAGGACGGGCCGGCGCAGGTCGCGGATGGACGGAAGGATCAGGCCGTCGCCTGGCGAGGCGCTGCGGCCTCGGCCTTGGCCGCCGCCTCGGCATTGAGCCGGTGGTGGCGGGCCAGCATGGGCCGGAGGACGAACAGGGCGCCGAACGCGGCCGTCAGGTCCATGGCGGCGACGGTGTAGAGCACGGTGGTCCAGGTGCCCGTCGCCTCCATCAGGATGTTGGCGAGCGGCACGAGCAGGGCGGCAAATCCCTTGGCGGTGTAGAGCATGCCGTAGATCTTGCCGATGTGCTTGGACCCGAAGGTATCCGCGGCGGTGGCCGAGAACAGGGAGTAGACCTCGCCCCAGGCCAGGAACACGACGCCCGACAGGATGATGAACGCCCACGGATTGTGGCCGAACGTGCCCAGGGCGACGATGCCGATGCCTTCCATGGCGAAGGCGAAGAACATGGTCTTCTCACGGCCGATGTGGTCCGAGATCCAGCCGAAGAAGGGCCGCGAGAAGCCGTTCAGGATGCGGTCCAGCATCAGGGCGAACGGCAGGGCCGCCATGGTGAAGAAGTACAGGTTGACGTCGATGTGCTTGACGCCGAGGTCCTCGGCGATCACGCCCAGCTGCGCCACCGCCATCAGGCCGCCCGAGACGGTCAGGATGAACATGGTGAGCATGATCCAGAACACGGGGGTCTGGAGCGCCTCGCCGAGGGTATAGTCGCGGCGGGACTGGGCGACGGTGGCGGAATAGGTCACCTCGCTCTTCTGCGGCGCGCGCAGGAAGGCGGCGGCGATCATGATCACGGCGCCCTGCACCAGGCCGAAGGTGAAGAACGTCTCCTGGTAGCCGCTCGACTTGATCATGGCGGCGATGGGCAGGATGGTCAGCACCGTGCCCGAGCCGTAGCCGGCGGCGGTGAGGCCGACCGCGAGGCCGCGGCGATCCGGGAACCACTTCAGCGCGGCGTTCACGCAGGTGGCGTACACGCAGCCCACGCCGATGCCGCCGACGGCCGCCGCCACGTAGAGCGCGGTGAGCGAGGTGGCGTAGGAGTTCATGATCCACGACAGGCCGGTGAAGAAGCCGCCGATGATGACCATGACCCGCGGGCCGTACTTGTCGATGAAGTAGCCCTCGATGGGCGTCAGCCAGGTCTGCACCACCACGAATACGGTGAAGGCGACCTGCACCGAGGCACGGGTCCAGCCGCGCGTGGAGACGATCTCGGGAACGAAGAGCGTCCACGAATACTGGATGTTCGCGGCTGCGACCATGCAGACGACGCCCGCGACCAGTTGCAGCCAGCGATTTGTCGCCGGCGCCTTTACTGCTGCTTCCATTTTCCTACCCCTTGAGACTTCTTGTTTTTTTGATCTGCTGAACCGCCCCATCCTCTTTATTGTCCCTCGTGGGGCGGCGGATTGTTTTTGAAGGCGGAGGTGCGATCCTCCCGTCAGACCGCACCGGCGGCACGCATGCCGGCGATGTCGTCGTTGCTGTAGCCGAGGGTCGCGAGAACCTCGTCCGTGTGCTCGCCGAGCAGCGGCGCACGCTCCACCGGCACGTGGCTGGCGGACAGGTGGATGGGCGAGCCCACCGTCACGTAGGTGCCCCGCTCGGGGTGGGGCACCTCCACCAGGAAGCCGCGATCGTAGAGCGCGCGGTCCTCCAGGATATCCCGGGTCGAAAGCACCGGGCCGCATGGCACGTCGATGGCGTTTAGCGCCGCCATGACCTCCATCTTGGTGCGTCGCGCGGTCCAGCGCTCGATCACCTCGAAGCATTGCTCCAGGCGCTGGGCGCGGGCCTCGTGCGAGGCGAACTTGGGATCGTCGATCAGGTCCTTGCGGCCGACCAGGCGCATCAGCGGCGCCCAGCCCTGCGGCTGGATGATGACGTAGCAATAGTCGTTCTCGCCGCCCGGGGCGCAGCGCAGGGCGGCGCCGGGCTGGCCGCCGCCGGAGCAGTTGCCCGCGCGGGGCACGCTCTCGCCGCCCGGCGCGCCGGGATATTCCACCAGCGGGCCGGCGGCGAGGCGCTGCTGGTCGCGCAGCTTCACCCGCAGCAGGTTGACCACGCAGTCCTGCATGGCCACGTCCACCTTCTGCCCCTCGCCGGTGACGGTGCGCTGGTAGAGCGCGGCGAGGATGCCGGCCACGCAATGGATGCCCGTGCCGGTGTCGCCGATCTGGGCGCTGGAGGCGGTGGGCGGCCCGGAGCGCCAACCGGTGGTGCTCATGGCGCCGCCCATGGCCTGGGCGATGGTTTCATAGGCCTTGGCATCCACCCACGACCCCTCGGCGAAGCCGCGGATGGAGGCATAGACGATGCGCGGGTTGCGGAGGCGCACCGCCTCGTAGCCGAAGCCCTGGCGATCGAGCACGCCGGGGCCGAAGTTCTCCACCATCACGTCGCTGGCCTCGATCAGGCGGTTGAGCGCCTCCTGGCCCTGCGTCGTCTTGATGTTGATCGTCACGCTGCGCTTGTTGGCGTTCAGCATGGTGAAATACAGACTGTCCACGTTGGACTTGTCGCGAAGCTGCGTGCGGGTGATGTCGCCCCGCCGCGGCATCTCGACCTTGACCACGTCCGCCCCCAGCCAAGCCAGAAGCTGCGTCGCGGACGGGCCGGACTGAACGTGCGTCATGTCGAGGACGCGCACGCCGTCGAGCGCCTTGCCCATGCTCCCTCCCGGAATTCCTGCCTTGCGATGCGGTGCCGGTCTGTGCCGGCTTTGGCTGGCCCTGAGGGTGTCGCCCGTGGCATATCCGTACAAAGAATTACGTATGCCAGATACAAAACTGTAACACCGACGGGCGACCCCTGCAATTGCTTTGCGTCAGGTAATCACCGCAAGGCGGCGAGGCCGGCCTCGAGACCGGGCGCGAAGCCGCCGGCCGTCTCGTGCGTGGCCGCCTCGGATTCCTTGAGATAGTGCCGCATCAGGTCGGTGGCGCTGATGACGCCCACCAGCGCGTAGCTCTCGATGACGGGCAGGTGGCGCACCTGATGCTCCACCATCAGGCGCAGCACCTGCTCGATGCTGTCCTCCAGCGCGCAGCTGATGACCTCGCGCTTCATGAGGCTGGCGAGCACCACCTTGGGCGTGCCGGCGCCGTGCTCCAGGAGCGCGCGGGTCACGTCGCGCTCGGAGAACACGCCCACCACCGTATTGCCCTCGGTGCGGCACACGTCCTTGACGATGACGGAGGAGATGTTCTCCCGCTTCATCACCGCGACGGCGTCGGCCACGGTCTCGTGCATGCGCAGGGTGATGATGCGGGTGTCGCGCTTCTCCCGCAGGATATCGTCCACAGTGATCATGGTTTCCTCCCCGGCGTCTGTTCGCCGCCATCGGCAGAGCTCTTCCCGGGGGGATGGCTCCGCTCTTTGGAAAGGATGCTGGTATTCAAAATACATTCTGTCAACGCGCACTGCGTCAACACGACGCAAAATTCCATGCTGCACCGCAATAGGAATACAACACCCCCGTGCGACGTTGCTTGCCGGCACGCAATTCGCCTGCCATTTGTTATGATGTATTTGGTGCGCAACGGGGGAATCGCCCGGCGCCGTCCGCACTGGCCTAAGGCGAAGGGATGCGATGACGTACCAGGATATCAACGTCAAGCCGATCGAGACGGAAACCAGCTTCCGGATGAAGGCCTACAAGGCGCTGAAGGCGGCCATCATGGAGATGGACATCTACAGCCATCCCGAGGAGATCCGGCTCGAGGAGCGCCAGCTGTCCGAGAAGCTGGGCGTGTCACGCACCCCCATCCGCGAGGCCATGACCCTCTTGGAGCAGGAGGGCTTCGTGCGCTCCGTGCCCCGGCGCGGCATCTTCGTGGTGCGCAAGACACGGCGCGAGATCATCGAGATGATCACCGTGTGGGCGGCGCTGGAGAGCATGGCGGCGCGGCTGGCCTGCGAGCGCGCCAGCGACGCGGAGATCCGCCTGCTGCGCGAGAACGTGCGCGCCTTCGCCAACCGCGATCCGGAGGAGTTCGTCTCCGAATACTCCGAGGCCAACCTCGCCTTCCACAAGCAGATCATCCGCATGTCCGGCTGCCAGCTGATCGCCGAGACCACGGAAAACCTGTTCCCCCACATGCGGGGGGTGCGCAAGGTGACCATCGGCCAGGACCACCGGGCCCAGCGCTCGATCGTCGACCACACCCGGATCGTCGAGGCCATCGAGAAGCGCAATGCGGATCTGGCGGAGCGGCTGGTGCGGGAGCACACCATGGGGCTGGCCCGCCACGTGGCGGAGAACGGTCATTTCCTCGACTGACGTCGCGTCACGGGCTAAACAGAAGCCGCTCCCGACGGGAGAGAAGGGTCCATGGGGCATGGGCCCAAGGTCACGGCGGTCCGTTTCCCCATGCGCTATGTCAATCTCGTCCGGAACATCTCCAACTGGCCGACCTATTTCGCGTTCAAGTACGGACTGACCCGGGCTCCGGTCGCGCATTTCCGCCTGCGGTCGGGGATCGACGTGAAGGTCCCCCGGGAAGTGCTGCACGAGTTCAAGGAGGTCTTCTTCGACGAGGCCTACCTCACCGGGATGCCGCTGGCGGTCTCCGAAGGCAGCACGCTTCTTGATATCGGCGCCAATATCGGCGCCTTCAGCATGTTCGCGATTCATCGCCTGGGCGCCGGCCGGGTGATCGCCTTCGAGCCCGATCCGGTCAATTTCGCCCATCTCGCCGCCAATGCCGCCCTCGCCCCGGCGGGCCGTCTCGATGCGGTGCCGGAAGCGGTGGCCGGGACGACGGGCGCGCTCACCTTCCACCGCGGCAACGAGGGGGGCGTGTCCACCTCCGGCTCCCTGCTGAGCACCCGCGGCACGAAGGTGACCGTGACCGCCACGACCCTCGCCGATGCGTTCGCCCGCCACGGCATCGCCCAGTGCGCGCTCCTCAAGATGGACTGCGAGGGAGCGGAATATTCCGTGCTCTATGGCGCGCCGGACGACGTGCTGCGCCGCATCCGGCAGATGGTGATCGAGGTGCATGACCAGGGCACCGCCCCGCGCACCCGCGCCGACCTGAAGGCCCACCTCGCCGCCAAGGGCTTCCGCGTGAAGGACGGCATGCACGACCTGCTGTGGGCCTGGCGCGAGGACTGATCCTCCGCCGATAGGTCACTCAATGAAAAGGCCGGCGCCTCGCGGCACCGGCCCCTGTTCATCTGGGCCAAGGCGGCGTGAGCCGCCCATCGTCCCGGACAGCGGCTCACGCCGCGCAGTCCCCGAAACGGCGGCTCACGCCGCCTTGTGCTTCGCGATCATCTCCACGAAGCGGTCGAAGAGATAATGGCTGTCCTGCGGGCCGGGGCTCGCCTCGGGATGGTACTGCACCGAGAACACCGGCTTGTCGGCCAGCGCGATGCCGGCGTTCGAGCCGTCGAACAGCGAGACGTGGGTCTCCACCGCGTTCTTGGGCAGGCTGTCCCGATCCACGGCGAAACCGTGGTTCATGGAGGTGATCTCCACCTTGCCGGTGGTGAGGTCCTTCACCGGATGGTTCGCGCCGTGGTGGCCCTGGTGCATCTTCACGGTGCGGCCGCCGACGGCGAGGCCGATCATCTGGTGGCCGAGGCAGATGCCGAAGGTGGGCACGCCCTTCTCGATCACCTCGCGGATCACCGGCACCGCATATTCCCCGGTCGCGGCCGGATCGCCCGGGCCGTTGGAGAGGAACACGCCGTCCGGCTGCAGCGCCAGGATGTCCTCGGCCGAGGTGGTGGCGGGCACCACCGTGACCTTGCAGCCGGCGCGGGCGAGCAGGCGCAGGATGTTGCGCTTCACGCCATAGTCCACCGCCACCACATGCAGGCGCGGGTCGTCCTGCCGGCCGTAGCCGCCGGGCCATCCCCAGGTGGTCTCGTCCCAGTCGAAGCGCTGCGCCGAGGTGACGCCGGGCACGAGGTCCATGCCCACGAGGCCGGGCCAGCGGCGCGCCTCGGCCTTCAGCGCGTCGAGGTCGAACACCCCGTCGCGGGAATGGGCGATCACCGCGTTCGGCATGCCGGCCTCGCGGATGAGGGCGGTGAGCGCGCGGGTGTCGATGCCGGTGATGCCGGGGATGCCGCGCGCCTTCAGCCAGTCGTTCAGGTGGCGCGTGGCGCGGTAGTTGGAAGGCTCCGTGACCGCGGTGCGCAGCACGACGCCGCGCACGCCGGACGCCTGAGCCATGGACACCGTCTCGATGTCCTCCTCGTTGGTGCCCACGTTGCCGATGTGCGGGAAGGTGAAGGTGATGATCTGACCGGCATAGGACGGGTCGGTCAGGATCTCCTCATAGCCGGTGATGGCGGTGTTGAAGCACACCTCGCCGGCGAGGGTGGCTTCCGCGCCGATGCCGAATCCTTCGAGCACGGTGCCGTCCGCGAGGACGAGCACGGCGGTGGGCCTGGGGTCGCTCCAGCCTTCGGCCGGGGCGGACGGGGCGTGGTCTTGTTCGTTCGTCATGGATCGCCTAGATAGAGGCTCGCGCGCCGGGTTTCCAGCGTCACGCGCGGGAATTTGTGCGTCGCGATGCCTTCCGGGCGGCGCCCGCAGGGCCTGCCGGCAGGGCTGAGACGGCATTTCCCGCGCCACGCCCGCCAGGCGAGGGGCCGCGGGCCCGCCGTTCCGCCGGCTCCGGCGCCCGATACCGCATTTTCACACGTCAAACCGTAAGGACGAACCGTGCTTCGCGACGAGATCAACGCGGCCCTGAAAGAGTCGCTGAAGGCCCAGGACAAGCGCCGCACCGGCACGCTGCGCCTCATCAACGCTGCGCTCAAGGACCGCGACATCGAGCAGCGCGGCCAGGGCAAGGACCCGCTGACCGACGACGAGCTGCGCGCGCTCCTGGCCAAGATGGTCAAGCAGCGCGAGGAGAGCGCCAAGATCTATGTGGAGGCCGCCCGCCCCGAGCTCGCCGAGCAGGAGCGGGAGGAGATCGTCTACATCCAGGCGTTCCTGCCGCAGCAGCTTTCCGAGGCCGACACCCGCGCCGCCATCGCCGCGGTGATCGCGGAGATCGGCGCGCAGGGCATCAAGGACATGGGCCGCACCATGGGCGTGCTCAAGGAGCGCCACGCCGGCGCCATCGATTTCGGCAAGGCCTCCGGCTGGGTGAAGGAAGCCCTCACCGCCGGCTGAGGCCGCACCGGGCCGGGGCCTCCCGGCCTGCGTCACGGGGACTGCGCCGGGGCCTCCCGGCCTGCGTCACGAGGACTGCGCCGGAACCTCCCGGTCTGCGCCACGGGGACAACGCCGGAGCCTCCCGGCCCGCTTCACGTCGGCAAAACGCCGGGGCGCCGCGCGCGCCGTGGGTCAGGGACGGCGCCAGATGTCGCGCTCGATGCCGCCGGGCAGGCCGTCCATCTCGTCGGCCACGAAGGTCGGCTCCTGGCCGGCCTTGCGCTGGTCGAGATAATCCCTGGCGAGCCGCGCCACCGTCCCCGACAGCAGCACGATGGCCACGAGGTTGATGGACGCCATCAGCCCCATGGAGGCATCGGCCGCGTCGAACACGGTGGAGACGCTCTGCAGCGCGCCCCACACCACCATCGCCAGCAGCGCGCAGCGCAGCACGATGACGCCGGTGACATGCCCGTGCCCGAGGAACACCAGCGCGTTCTCGGCATAGGAGTAATTGCCGATGATGGAGGTGAAGGCGAAGAAGAAGATGGCGATGGCCACGAAGTAGCGCCCCACCCCGCCCACGTGCGCCTCCAGCGCCGCCTGCGTCAGCTGCGTGCCGGTGAGGGTGCCGAGCTCCACGCCCGACAGCAGGATGAGGAGCGCGGTGGCGGTGCAGATCACGATGGTGTCGATGAACACGCCCAGCGACTGCACGAAGCCCTGGCTGACGGGGTGGTGCGGGTCGGGCGTCGCCACCGCGGCGATGTTGGGGGCGCTGCCCATGCCGGCCTCGTTGGAGAACAGGCCCCGCTTCACCCCGTTCAGCATGGCCGCGGCGACCGCGCCCGCCACGCCGCCCGCCGCCGGCTCCAGCCCGAAGGCGCTGCCGATGATGTGGCCGAGCATGGCCGGCACGGCGGACAGGTGGGTGACCAGCGCGAACAGCGCCAGCGCCACATAGGCGAGCGCCATGAACGGCACCACGATCTCGGCGGTGCGGGCGATGGCCGAGATGCCGCCGAAGATGATGACGCCGGACAAAACCGCGATGAACAGGCCGGTGCCGAGCTTGGGGATGCCGAAGGCCCCCTCCACCGCCTCGGCGATGGAATTGGCCTGCACCGCGTTGAACACCAGCCCGAACGACAGGATGAGGCAGACCGAGAAGATCACGCCCGCCCACGGCGCGTTCAGCCCGCGCGCGATGTAGAACGCCGGCCCGCCGCGATAGCGGCCCTGCTCGTCCTTCACCTTGTAGAGCTGGGCGAGGGTGCTCTCGGCGAAGGCGGTGGCCATGCCCAGCGCCGCCACCACCCACATCCAGAAGATGGAGCCCGGTCCGCCCAGCGTCAGCGCCACCGCCACGCCGGCGATGTTGCCGGTGCCGACGCGTGAGGCGAGCGAGGTGCACAGGGCCTGGAACGGCGTGATGCCGGACTTGTCGGTGACGTTGGCGCGCAGCACCGAGCGCAGCATCTCGGGGAAATGGACGATCTGGATCACCCGCAGGCGGATCGTGAAATAGATGCCCACCGCCAGCAGGCCGTAGATGAGCACGTAACCCCAGAAGATCGTGTTGAGAAATCCGATCAGCTGATCCATGAGAGCCGCTCCCCCAAGCGCGAGGGGATCAGGCTAGAGCCGGACCGCGGGCCGGTCCACTGTCGCATCGCTTGTGCTCCGCCCATTCTGCACGCAGCGGCAGGCTGTGGATAACGTGGATGGCGGGGGGCCGCGGCGACGGCGCCTCCGGCAGGCCGTCGCCGCCTTTACAACACGCCCGCCGCCACCCACTGTGGCGGGCTTATCTGGCGGCCGGAGCGGCCCGCGGCGCCTGCCGGCCCGTCCCGCGACCGCCGAGAGGGACACCGCCCGGCCCCATGCGCTTTCCGCCCGCCTTCCTCGACGAGATCCGCGCCCGGCTTCCGGTTTCGGAAGTGGTGGGCCGGCGCGTCAAGCTGAAGAAGCAGGGCCGCGAGTTCGCCGGCCTCTCGCCCTTCAACGCGGAGAAGACCCCGTCGTTTTTCGTCAACGACCAGAAGGGGTTCTACCACTGCTTCTCGTCCGGCAAGCACGGCGACGTGTTCGATTTCCTGATGGAGACCGAGGGCATGCCGTTCGGCGAGGCGGTGGAGCGGCTGGCCGCCATGGCCGGCCTCGCCCTGCCGCAGGAGACGCCGGAGGCCGCCGCCCGCGAGCAGCGCCGCCGCACCCTGCATGAGGTGATGGCGCTGGCCGCCCGGCATTTCGAGGAGACGCTGCAGTCCCGCCTCGGGGCGAAGGCGCGCGGCTACCTCGCCGATCGCGAGCTCGGCCCGGCCACCCAGAAGCGGTTCGGCCTCGGCTATGCCGCCGGCGAGCGCTTTCATCTGAAGGAAGCGCTGGGCAAGCAGGGCGTCCCCGTCGACGACATGGTGGAGGCGGGCCTCCTCATCGCCGGCGACGACATTCCCGTGCCCTACGACCGGTTCCGGGACCGCGTCATGTTCCCCATCACCGACATGAAGGGCCGGGTGGTGGCGTTCGGCGGGCGGGCGCTGGAGAAGGATGTTCCGGCCAAATACCTGAACTCGCCGGAAACCGTGCTCTTTCACAAGGGATCGCTGCTCTACAACGGCTTTTCCGCCCGCGCCGCCGCCCAGTCGGGTGGGCGGGTGATCGTGGTGGAGGGCTATGTGGACGTGATCGCCATGGCCGAAGCCGGATTCGCTGCCACGGTGGCGCCGCTCGGCACCGCCCTCACCGAGGACCAGCTGCAGCTGCTCTGGCGCATGTCGGAGGAGCCGCTGCTGCTGTTCGACGGCGACAAGGCCGGCCGGCGCGCGGCCCATCGCGCCATGGATCTGGCCCTGCCCCACCTGAAGGCCGGCCGCAGCCTCACCTTCGCCTCTTTGCCCGAGGGACAGGACCCCGACGATCTCATCCGCCGTTCCGGGCGCGAGGCCATGGAGCAGGTGCTGGCGCAGGCCCGTCCGCTGGCGGCCGAGCTCTGGGCGCGCGAGAGCGAGGCCCCGCTCGACACGCCGGAGCGACGGGCGGCGCTGGAGGCGCGGCTGAGCGAGGTGGTCTCGGCCATCGCCGACGAGACGGTACGAAAGCACTACCGCGCCGACCTGCTCGGCCGGTTCGAAGCGCTGGTGGCGCCGCAGGGCGACCGCCGCGGCCGCTTCCGCGGCGAGGGCTGGCAGCCCGCCGGCAGGGGACATTCCGGCGGACGCTTCGGCGGGCGTTTCGGTGCCCCCGCCGCTCCGCCATTGGCCCCGCGCAGCACCGAGATCGCCCGCAGCGCGCTGGTGCGCGGCCCCATGGCCGCCCTGCCCCGCAACGAGGCGCTGCTGCTGTTCTGCCTCATCAACCATCCGTTCCTGCTGGACGAGGACGCCGAGGAGGTGGCCGGCCTGCCGTTCGCCAATCCGGAGGCGGACCGGCTGCGCCGCGTGCTGGTGGAGGCGCATCTGGAAGCGCTGGACGCCGAAGCCCTCGCCGCGCGCCTCGGCACCGACGATCTCGATGCCCTGACCCGCCGCGTGAAGGCCCTGGCCAACCCGCGTCACGACTGGCCAGCTTATCCAGATACCGCCCCGGCCGATGTCCGGCTCTGGTGGCACCAGCGCATGGCCTTGCATCGCAAGGCTTACGCGCTATCTAGGGAATTGAAGGAGGCCGAGCGCACCCTGGGGGAAGATCCCAGCGAGGCCAATTTCGCCTGGTTGCGGGATGTCCGCGAGCGCCTGTCGGCGCTGGACGGAACCGAAGCGCTGGTGGAAGGGTTTGGTGCGTCTTCTGGCCGGGGCGCCGCACGGTCCGTCTGAGGGCGTGCGGACATTTTATTGCGTTCGGACCCGGTGGCGTCGAAAGATGCCATACTTTCCGACGAATCAGGATGGAAGGCAGCCTATCGCAACCACCATCGGGGTTGGAAGCGTGTTCAGGCTGGTTTAACGGGATGGCATCAAGAAGGCCGCTCCCGGGAACGAGGGCAAAAGGTGGCGAGACCGAGGGGTCCCGCCGCCGTTCTGCTGTTGGTACCCAGCAGGATGCGCAGGAGAAGTCTATGGCGAAGCAGTCTTCCGAAGCGACCGAGGCTCCCGAGAAGGAGACCGACGCGCCCGACGGGCCGTTGCTCGACCTCTCGGACGCCGCCGTCCGGAAGATGATCAAGAACGCCAAGCGGCGCGGCTACGTGACCTACGAGCAGCTCAACGAGGTGATGCCTTCCGAGGAAGTCACCTCCGAGCAGATCGAGGACACCCTCGCCATGCTCAACGACATGGGCATCAACGTCATCGAGGCCGAGGAAGCCGAGGCCGAAGAGGGCGGCGAGGAAGCCGAGAGCGCGGACGAGCCGGAGGAGAGCGAGGGCGGCGAGCTGACCGAGGCGGCGCCGCGCGCCGTCGCGCGCTCGGAGACCCGCTCCGAGCCGGCCGAGCGCACCGACGACCCCGTGCGCATGTATCTGCGCGAGATGGGCTCGGTGGAGCTGCTCTCCCGCGAGGGCGAGATCGCCATCGCCAAGCGCATCGAGGCCGGCCGCGAGGCCATGATCGCCGGCCTGTGCGAGAGCCCGCTGACGTTCCAGGCCATCATCATCTGGCGCGACGAGCTGACCGAAGGCCGCGTGCTGCTGCGCGACATCATCGACCTGGAGGCCACCTACGCCGGCCCCGAGGGCAAGAATCCGCCGGCCGCGCTCGGCGAGGAAGCCGCCCTCGCACCCGAGGCGGGCGAGGACGGCCTGCTCGGCGATGCCCCCGGCCCCGAGGGCGACGAGGACGACATGGAGAATTCCATGTCGCTCGCGGCCATGGAGGCAGAGATCAAGCCGAAGGTGGTGGAGACCTTCGACGCCATCGCCTCCAACTACACCAAGCTGCGCCGCCTGCAGGACCAGAACGTCGAGTCCAAGCTCAAGAACGAGACGCTTTCTCCCGCGCAGGAGCGCAAGGCGAAGAAGCTGAAGGAAGAGCTGGTCGCCGACGTCAAGAGCCTCTCGCTCAACCAGCAGCGCATCGACGCCCTGGTGGAGCAGCTCTACGAGATCAACAAGCGCCTCGTGGGTCTGGAAGGCCGCCTGCTGCGCCTCGCCGACAGCTATGGCGTGACCCGCGACGACTTCCTGAAGAACTACATGGGCGCCGAGCTCGACCCCAAGTGGGTGCTGCGCGTCTCCAAGCTCGGCACCAAGGGCTGGAAGGGCTTCGTCGCCCACGAGAAGGACACCATCCACGAGATCCGCGGCGACATCCACGGACTTGCCACCGAGACCGGGCTGGAGATCGCCGAGTTCCGCAAGATCGTGCAGATGGTGCAGAAGGGCGAGAAGGAAGCCCGCCAGGCCAAGAAGGAGATGGTGGAGGCCAACCTGCGCCTCGTCATCTCCATCGCCAAGAAATACACCAACCGCGGCCTGCAGTTCCTGGACCTGATCCAGGAGGGCAACATCGGCCTCATGAAGGCGGTGGACAAGTTCGAGTACCGCCGCGGCTACAAGTTCTCCACCTACGCCACCTGGTGGATCCGGCAGGCCATCACCCGGTCCATCGCCGACCAGGCGCGGACCATCCGTATCCCGGTCCACATGATCGAGACGATCAACAAGATCGTCCGCACCTCGCGGCAGATGCTGCACGAGATCGGCCGCGAGCCGACCCCGGAGGAGCTGGCCGAGAAGCTCGGCATGCCGCTGGAGAAGGTGCGCAAGGTGCTGAAGATCGCCAAGGAGCCCATCTCCCTCGAGACGCCCATCGGCGACGAGGAAGATTCGCACCTCGGCGACTTCATCGAGGACAAGAACGCCATCCTGCCCATCGATGCGGCGATCCAGTCCAACCTGCGCGAGACGACGACGCGGGTTCTGGCCTCCCTCACCCCGCGTGAGGAGCGCGTGCTGCGCATGCGCTTCGGCATCGGCATGAACACGGACCACACCCTCGAGGAGGTGGGCCAGCAGTTCTCGGTGACGCGCGAGCGTATCCGCCAGATCGAGGCCAAGGCCCTGCGCAAGCTCAAGCACCCGAGCCGCTCGCGCAAGCTGCGCTCGTTCCTCGACAACTGAGCGGCGCTTTTTCCGACGACCAGACGGCAGGCTTCGGCCTGCCGTTTTCGTTTGGGCGGCCGGATTGTGGGCGGTGGCCTTGTGGGCTTGCGCCGGAGGGGCACGCCCGTCGTCGCCGATCGGCGCGGCACCGCCTCGTACAATCCCGGCGCGCGGGTGGGGGCGGCCGCACGGTCGACGAGGAAACCGGCGAGGGACGGCACGCGTAGCCGGTGCGCCCCGCCGCGAGCCCCTCACACCCCGAGGTAGCGCGCCGCCAGCTCCGCATCGGCCGCCAGCGCGGCGGCGGGGCCGGCATGCACCACCCGGCCCTTTTCCATCACCGCCGCCGTCTCGCACAGGCGGGCCAGCGCGCCCACGTGCTTGTCGATGACGATGAGCGACAGCCCCTCCCCCTTGAGGGTGGCGAGCACCGCCCAGATCTCCTCGCGGATCAGCGGGGCGAGGCCTTCCGTCGCCTCGTCGAGGATGAGCAGGCGCGGATTGGTCATCAGCGCCCGGCCGATGGCCAGCATCTGCTGCTCGCCGCCGGAGAGGCGATTGCCGAAGTTGCGCCGCCGCTCGGCAAGGCGCGGGAAGAAGCCGTAGACGCGCTCCAGCGTCCACGCCGCGCCCCCCTGCCCGGCGCGCGGCGGGGCCGAGGTGGCGATCAGGTTCTCCTCCACCGTGAGCGTCGGGAAGATCTGTCGCCCCTCCGGCACCAGCCCGAGGCCGAGGCGGGCGATGCGGTGGGGCTTCAGGCCGGCGAGCGGCATGCCGTCGAAGGTGAGCGCGCCACGCGCCGGCAGCAGGCCCATCAGCGCGCGCACCGTGGTGGTCTTGCCCATTCCGTTGCGGCCCATCAGCGCCAGCGCGCCGCCCGCCGGCACGTCGAGATCGACGCCGAACAGCACCGGCGCGCCGCCGTAACCGGCCTTCAGGTCGCGGATGGTGAGGAGCGCGCTCATGCCTCCTCCCCGAGATAGGCGGCGCGCACGGCAGGATCGGCGCGCACCTCCGCCGGCGTGCCGCAGGCGACGATGCGCCCGGCCACCAGCACGCTCACGCGATCGGCGAGGCGGAACACGGCATCCATGTCGTGCTCCACGAGGAGGATGGCATAGCGCCCCTTCAGCCGCGCGAGCAGCGCCACCATGGCCGCCGATTCGGTGGGGCCGGTGCCGGCCATGGGCTCGTCCAGCAGCAGCAGGCGGGGAGAGCCGGCGAGCGCCATGGCGAGCTCCAGCGCCCGCTTCTCGCCGTGGCTGAGGCCGGAGGCCGCCACATGGGCGCGGGCGGCAAGGCCCACCTCTTCCAGCAGACGCTCCGCCTCGACGTTCGCGGCGCGGTCGGACGCGGCGGGGCGCAGCAGGCGGAAGGTGCGCCGGCGCGCCGCCATCACCGCCAGCGCGACATTCTCGCGGGCGGAGAAATCGGGAAAGACGGAGGTGATCTGGAACGCGCGCGCCAGCCCGAGCCGCGCCCGGCGGTGCGCCTTGAGGCGGGTGATATCGGCGCCGGCAAAGCGGATCTCGCCCGCGTCCGGCGCCAATTCGCCGGCCACCTGCGCCACCAGCGTGGTCTTGCCGGCGCCGTTGGGGCCGATCAGCGCGTGGATCTCGCCGGGCGCGACTTCGAGGTCGACGCCCGCCGTGACGGCGAGCGCGCCATAGGATTTGGCAAGTCCGGTGAGGGAGAGCAGTGGCTCAGCCATCGCCGCGCCTCCCCAGCAGCGTCGCGAGGCCGCCGCGCCCCAGCACCAGCAGCACCAGCAGCGGGCCGAACAGGATGCGCCAGTGCTCGGTGAGGTGGGACAGGCCCTCCTCCACCAGCACCACGCCCAGCGCGCCGGCCACCGGGCCGAGCACGCTCGTCGCCCCGCCCGCCACCACCATCACGATGAATTCGGCGGAGCGGTGCCAGGAGAGATAGGCCGGGCTCACGAACTCGGTGAGGTTGGCATAGAGCGCGCCGGAAAGCCCTGCGAACGCGCCGGCGATGACGAACGCGACCAGCCGGTAGGGGTAGGGATCGATGCCGAGGGCGCGCAGGCGCCGCTCGTTCTGCCGCCCCGCCGCCAGCACGCGGCCGAACGGCGCGCGCGCCAGCATGCGGCAGGCGAGCACCGTGAGCACGAGCAGGCCGAGCACGGTGAAATGGAAGATGCGCGGGTCCTTCAGCCACTTCTGGCCGGCCACGGTGGAGCGGGCGGCGAGCGAGAGGCCGTCGTCCCCGCCATAGGCCGAGAGGCTCTGCGCCACGAAGAAGGCCATCTGCCCGAAGGCCAAAGTGATCATGATGAAATAGACGCCGCGCGTGCGCAGCGAGATGGCGCCGGTGACAAGGGCGAACGCGCCCGCCGCGGCCATGGCGGCGGGGAAGGAGAGCAGCGCGTCGCGCGTGCCCTCCTCCATCAGGATGCCCACCGCATAGGCGCCGATGCCCATCACCGCCGCATGGCCGAACGACACCAGCCCGCCCTGCCCCAGCACGAAGCCGAGGCTCGTGGCGGCGAGCGCGAAGATCATGCCCCGCGCCACCAGCGAGAGCATGTAGGTGTCGGCGAAGGCCGGCACGGCGGCGAGCGCGCCGAACACGGCGAGCGCGGGGAGAAGGCGGGAAAGGCGCGTCCTCATGCCGGCGCCGGGAACAGGCCGCGCGGGCGGAAGAACAGCACCAGCGCCATCAGCACATAGACGCTCATGGAGGCGAGCGCCGGCCCCGCCGCACTCGCCGCCGGGGCGGAGAGGACGAGCTTGAGGAGGTCGGTGAGGAAGGAACGGCCCAGCGTGTCGATGAGCCCCACCAGCAGCGCCGCCACGAACGCCCCGCGGATGGAGCCGATGCCGCCGATGACGATGACCACGAAGGCGAGGATCAGCAGCCCGTCGCCCATGCCCGGCTCCACCGAGAGCACAGGCCCGGCCAGCGCCCCGGCGAAGGCGGCGAGCATGGCGCCGAAGGCGAACACGCGGGCGAACAAAGCGCCGATATCCACCCCCAGCGCCGACACCATGGGCGCGTTGGTGGCGCCGGCGCGCAGCAGCATGCCGGCGCGGGTGCGGGTGACGAGGAGATAGAGCAGGCCGGCCACCGCCAGCCCGGCGCCGATGAGCAGCAGGCGGTAGAGGGGATAATTCAGCCCGTCCATGAGCCGGACCGATCCGGTGAGCGCCTGCGGCATGGGGATGGCGAGCGGCGCCGAGCCCCAGATCATCCGCACCGCCTCGCTGATGAACAGGATGATGCCGAAGGTGGCCAGCACCTGCTCCAGGTGGTCGCGCCCGTAGAGGTAGCGGATGACGAGCCGCTCCAGCACCAGCCCCAGCACCAGCGCGACGCCGAGCGCCAGGGGCAGGCCCAGCCAGAAGCTGCCGGTGAGCGCCGTGGCGGTGACCATGAGGTAGGCGCCCAGCATGTATTGCACGCCATGGGCGAGGTTGATCACGTCCATCACCCCGAACACCAGCGTCAGCCCCGCCGCCACCAGGAACAGGAGGATGCCGAGCTGCAGCCCGTTGAGGATCTGGACGAGGAGGAGGGTGAGGCTCATGGGCGGGCGAGAATCGGTCTGGCTTGGCGCCCCGACCGGCGCGGGTGCCGGGATCGGGACGAAACGGACGGCGCCGGCGCGATCCGGCATCGGATCAGCGCAGGCCGCCTGCGGCATTTGCTTGCGCCGGAGCCCGGCAGGGCGGCCGCTGGCGCTTGTGCCGCCGGGGGTGCGGGCGCCGCCGGCACGCGACACGTCAGGTCGGGCGGATCCGCCGTCCCGAGGCAGGCCCGGAGCGGCGGGGCCGATGCCCCGCCCCTTCTCCGTGCAGGAAAGGGCCAGGGCGTGGCGGCCGGCACGCGGCGAGGAGGTCCGCCTCCTCAGCCGCCATCCCCGCCCCTTGCGGGAGCGGGGAGCCGCCTCACTTCATGTCGCACTTCTCGGCATAGGCGTCGCCGTAGCTGGAGAAGATCTTCTCCTGCACCTGCGTCTCAACCTTGCCATCGGCGCGCTTGCCCACCTTCACCAGATAGAAGTTCTGGATGGGGAACTGGTTGGTGTTGAACTTGAAGTCGCCGCGCACGGAGGTGAAGTCCGCCTTCTTCAGCGCCGCCCGCAGCGCCGCCTTGTCGGCGGTCTTGCCGCCGGTGGCCTTCAGCGCGCTGTCGATGAGCTTGGCCGCATCATAGCCCTGCGCCGCATAGAGCGCGGGGATGTAGCCGTATTCCTTCTCGAACGCGGCCACGAACGCCTTGTTGGCCGGCGTGTCGAGGTCGGGCGCCCAGGCGGCGCCGGAATAGAAGCCGAGCGCCGCCTCGCCGGTGGCCGGCAGGGTCGTCTCGTCCACCGTGAAGGCGGAGAGGAAGGGCGTGGTCTCGGCAAGGCCGGCCTGCCGGTACTGCTTCACGAGGTTCACGCCCATGCCGCCGGGCATGAAGGTGAACACCGCATCCGGCTTCAGCGCCGCGATCTTGGCGAGCTCGGCGGAGAAATCGAGCTGGCCGAGTTGGGTGTAGATCTCGTCCGCCACCTCGCCCTTGTAGTAGCGCTTGAAACCGGCCAGCGAATCCTTGCCCGCCTGATAGTTGGGCGCCATCAGCACGACCTTCTTGAAGCCCTTGGACTGGGCGTACTGGCCCAGCACCTCGTGGTTCTGGTCGTTCTGGTAGGAGGCGGAGAAGAAGAACGGGTTGCAGCCCGCCCCGGCCAGCGGCGAGGGGCCGGCATTGCCGGAGACGAGGAAGGTCTCGTTGGCGGTCACGGGCTTGGCCACCGCGCCCATGACGTTGGAGAACACCACGCCGGCGACGAAATCCACCTTGTCGCGCTCCAGCAGGCCCTTCACCTTCTGCACCGCCACGTCGGGCTTCAGCTCGTCGTCCACGACGATGACCTCGGTATCCTGCCCGCCCAGCTTGCCGCCCAGCTCCTTCACCGCCAGCTGGAAGCCGTCGCGCATGTGCTGGCCCAGCACCGCCGAGGGGCCGGACAGGGTGGCCACGAGGCCCACCTTGACCGGATCGGCGAAGGCGGCGCCGGACACGGCGAGCGCGCCCGCGAGCGCTGTTGCGGCGAGTAGTCCCTTGAGCGGCATGGCGAAGAGGTCCCCACGTGCGTTTTGACGTGGCGGCACCCTCGCAGAGCCGCGCGCGACAGACAAGGCGACATGTGGGCGGATGGCGTTTCTCCCCTCCCGCCTTGCGGGACGGCCCGCTGCCGAACGCCAACGCCCGACGCCGAGCGGCGCCGAGCGGCGCCTCAGGGGTGGCGGAAGCGGGCGCGGATGCGCTGCTCCAGCTCGTCGCGCACGGCGCGGTAGGCCTCGAGCCGCTGCTCGCGGTTGCCGCCTTCCCCGGTGGGGTCCGGGGTGGGCCAGTATTCCACGTCGAGGGCGTTGGTGCGCGTCAGCTCGAGGGCGCGGTGGTGGGCGTCGGGCGAGAGCGAGATGGCGAGGTCGAAGTTGAGGCCTTCGTACTCCTCCAGCTCCTCCACGCTCTGCGGCCGGTGCTTCTTCACATCGAGCCCGATCTCGTCGAGCACGGCGGCGACGAAGGGATCGGCCTCGCCGGCAATGACCCCCGCCGAGCCGACGTACAGCGACTTGCCGAACAGGTGCCGTGTCAGCGCCGCCGCCATCACGGAGCGCACCACGTTCTGCCCGCACATGAAGAGAACCGATTGCGGCCGCGCTGAGCGCTTCGGGGCCGCGGAAGGCTCCATGGCCGTCAGCCCTTCCAGTGCAGGGCGCAGATGAGGGTGAACAGGCGGCGGGCGGTGTCGAAATCCACCGTGACCTTGCCGGCGAGCCGTTCCTGAAGCAGCGTCGAGCCTTCGTTGTGCAGGCCGCGGCGGCCCATGTCGATGGCCTCGATCTGGCTCGGCGAGGCGCTGCGGATGGCGCTGTAGTAGCTCTCGCAGATGAGGAAGTAGTCCTTCACCACCTTGCGCAGGGGCGTCAGGGAGAGGTGGTGCTGCACCACCTGCTCGCCGTCCTCGCGCTTGATGTCGAGCACCAGGCGGTTGTCCACCAGCGAGATGTGCAGCGTGTACGGCCCCGCGCCCGGATCGCCGGTGGGCAGGAACGAATTGTCCTGGATCAGGTCCCAGATCGCAGTGGCGCGCTCGTGCTCGATGTCGGGGCTCGCATGGCCGATGGAGCCCTCGTCGAGTGTGACCGCGCACAGGCGGGTCGCCGGCTTCTCCGTCATGCCTTCCACGCTCCGCTTACCGGTTGGTGCGGATGGAGACCGAGCGCCCGTGGGCGTCCAGCCGCTCCACCGCCGCGAGCCGCACGGCCGCCGGGCCGAGCAGCTCCAGCGCATCCGCGTCGAGCTTCAGGATCGAGGTGCGCTTCATGAAGTCGAGCACCGAGAGGCCCGAGGAGAAGCGCGCCGACCGGGCTGTGGGCAGCACGTGGTTCGAGCCGCCCACATAGTCGCCGATGGCTTCCGGCGTCCAGGCGCCGATGAAGATCGCGCCGGCATGGCGCACCCGCGCGGCGAGCGCATCGGCGTCCGCGGCCTGGATCTCCAGATGCTCGGGGGCGATGCGGTCCACCAGCGGGATGGCGTCGGCGAGGCGCTCCACCAGGATGATGGCGCCATGGTCGCGCCAGGAGGCGGAGGCGATGGCGGCGCGCGGCAGGGTCGCGAGCATGCCGTCCACGGCGGCGGAAACGCGGTCCGCGAGCGCCGGCGCGTCGGTGATGAGGATGGACTGGGCGGCGGTGTCGTGCTCCGCCTGGGCGAGCAGGTCGGCGGCGATCCAGTCGGCGTTGGCGTCGCCGTCGGCCAGGATCAGCACCTCGGAGGGACCGGCCACCATGTCGATGCCGACCTTGCCGAACACCTGACGCTTGGCCGCCGCCACATAAGCGTTGCCGGGGCCGACGATCTTGTCCACCGGCCGGATGGTCTCGGTGCCATAGGCGAGCGCGGCCACCGCCTGCGCCCCGCCCACGCGATAGACCTCATGCACGCCGGCAAGGTGCGCGGCCGCCAGCACCAGCGGCGCGATCTGGCCGTCCGGCGCCGGCACCACCATGACGATGCGGGGAACGCCGGCCACCTGGGCCGGAATGGCGTTCATCAGCACGGACGACGGATAGGCGGCGGTGCCACCCGGCACATAGAGGCCCACCGCATCCACGCTGGTCCAGCGGTGCCCCAGCACCACGCCGGCGGCATCGCGATAGGTGTCGTCGGCTGGCTTCTGGCGGGCGTGGTGGCTTTCGATCCGCCCCTTGGCGAATTCCAGCGCCGCGCGGGTCTCTTCGGGAATGGAGGCGAGGGCGGCATCGAGCTCGGCCTCGCTCACCCTGAGGCCGAGGGCGGCAAGGTCCACCCGGTCGAAGGTGCGCGAGAAATCCACCAGCGCCGCATCGCCGCGCGCGCGCACGTCCGCGATGATGGCGGCCACCTGGTCCTGAACGTCCACCGACGCCTCGCGCTTGGAGCCGAGGAAGGCGGCGAAACGATCGGCGAAATCCGGTTGATCGACAGAAAGACGGATCGGCATGGCGCCTTGCTAGAGCAGGTTCGCCCGCGAGGGAAGCCCTGCCTTGGCCACATGCGCCCGCCGCGCGGGCCCGGGACGGGGCGCGGCCGGCCTCAGGCGGCGTCGTCGCGGCCGCTCGCGCCCGGATGCGCCGGCGCGTGGGTGCAGCCCCAAGCGGGCCCGAGATCGCTCATTCCGGCCTCGATGCACTCCACCTCGAGGCGCACCTCGGCACCGCCGGAGAAGGTCAGCAGCACGAAGCCGGATGGCGCGTCGCCCGGCAGGAAGGTGACAGCGAGCAGGTTGAGCACGCCGGTGCGGCGCGCCTCCTCCATGCCGCGGCACTTCACGTCCCGCACCCGTTCGAAATGCAGGCCGGTGCGGCGGCGCACTGTCTCCTTGGTGCACACCTGCTGGTCCCAGTCGAAGCGGTTCAGCAGCATGGCGAAGCGCTGGGAGCGCGGCAGGTAGCCCATGTCCACCGTCTTCACCACCGCATCCTGCAGATGGGCGGAGACGATGGCGAGGTCTTCCTCGTCGAGGGCGATGAGCTTCAGGTTTTCCATGGCGCTACGGCCTCCGAGGGGGCACGGGGCGGAGATAGCGACGCCACCCGCCGGCTTCAAGGGGGCGCCGCGCCGGGCAGGTCTGCGCGGAAGACGCGGGCGGGGCGGCAAGCTGCGGCGGGGCGGTTCCCTGGCGGGACAGACATTCCAGAGCGCGGTCCGATCAGACGGCCCAGATCCGTTCGGCGAATCGCCCCCTTACTCAATGGGGGAGAACGCGTTATCCGATCGGCTCGTCGCGCGGCCTGATCGGCGCGTGCTCTATTGTGCCCTCCCCGCCCGGCAGGCGGCGGGCTTCCGGAGGATCGTGCGCAGATGGGGATCGTCGGGCCGGTGTGGCGTGGAGCGAGGCGCGCGGCGAAGATCGCCGCCGTGCTGGTGCTGACGGTTGTCGCCACCGTCTTCGTGGTGCGCGCGGTGGATTCGCAGCGCGGCCCGCCGCTGGAGCCGTGGCACACCTTCGTGCCGCCGGAGATGTCCCGCGCCGAGATGGCCGGCGCGGACCTTGCGGCCTATCTGGCTGCGGAAGGCAAGGCCTTCGCCGCCGTCAAGGCCGAGGTGACCGACCAGCTGCCGCCGCCCGACCGGGTGCGCTTCAACCGCTATTTCGCCGCCAGCCCCATCTACCCGCCGGCGTTCGCGCAGGATTTCAACCGCACCTACGTGCTGGAGCCCGCGGGCGGCCCGCCGGCCGGCGCCGCCGTGTTCCTGCACGGGCTCACCGATTCGCCCTACAGCCATCGCCACCTCGCCCAGCTTTATGCGCAGCGCGGCTTCGTCTCCATCGTGCTGCGCCTGCCGGGGCACGGCACGGTGCCCGGCGCCCTCACCCACGCCGATTACGAGGACTGGATCGCCGCCACCCGCCTCGCCATGCGCGAGGCGCGCCGCCGCGCCGGGCCGGGCAAGCCGGTGCATATCGTCGGCTATTCCAACGGCGGGGCGCTGGCGCTGATGCATGCGCTCGATGCGCTGGACGATCCCGCCCTGGTGCGGCCGGACCGCATCGTGCTGCTCTCGCCCATGGTGGGGGTGACGGAATTCGCCCGCTTCGCCGGCCTCGCCGGCCTGCCCGCCATCTTCCCGGCCTTCGCCAAGGCCGCGTGGCTGAACATTGTCCCGGAGTTCAACCCCTTCAAGTACAATTCATTTCCGGTCCACGCCGCGCGCCAGTCGTTCCTTTTGACGCAGACGCTCCAGGCCAACATCGAGCGCCACGCCCGCTCCGGCCGCCTCACCGGGCTGGCGCCGGTGGTGACCTTCCAGTCGGTGCTGGACCACACCGTCTCCACCCGCGCGGTGATCGAGCAGCTGCACAACCGCCTCGACGACAACGGCAGCGAGCTGGTGCTGTTCGACATCAACCGCAACAGCCAGTTCGAGCAGTTGCTGACGCGCCGCGCCGACACCGCCCTCACCCGCCTTTTGCCGCCGGCGCCGCGCCGCTTCCGCACCGCCGTCATCACCAATGCCGCGCCGGACACCAACGCGGAGGAAATCCGCGAGATGCCGGCCGGGGCGACGGCGGAAACGGTGCGCCCGCTCTCGGCGCCCTACCCGGCGGATGTCTATTCGCTCTCCCACGTGGCGATCCCGTTCCCGCTCTCCGACGGGCTCTACGGGCTGGTGCCGGACCCGAAGGACGCGTTCGGCATCCGCCTCGGCGACATCGCGGCGCGGGGCGAGTATGGCGCGCTGGTGGTGGGGGTGGAGATGCTGGTGCGCATGTCCTCCAACCCGTTCTTCCCGTATCTCGCGGAGCGGGTGGCGGCGGGCCTGCCGCCGCCGCGCTGAGCGCGGTCCCGTCTGCGGAAGGGCGCGCGGATCGGCGCGCCCCAAGCCTCAGCCCGCCGCCGGCCGGCCGGAGAACAGCTCCGCCCAGTGGCGGGTGGCGGGATGGTGGGCGCACAGGGTGAGGCCGGCGATCACGATCGGCACGCCGATGAAGGCGCCGGAGATGCCCCACAGGAACGCGAAGGCGAACACCGAGAACAGCACCAGGAACGGCGACACCGCCAGCGCCTTGCCGGCGAGGCGCGGCTCCAGATAGCTGCCGGAGAGGAACTGGATCACGTTCAGGCAGACGAACACGAACACCGCCATCTCCCAGCTCTCGAACTGGGCGAGGGCGAACAGGGTGGGCAGCAGCGTCGCCACGAACGGGCCGATGAACGGGATGTAGTTGAGCGCGAAGGCGATGGCGCCCCAGGCCAGCGCCAGCTCCAGCCCCGCCGTCAGCGTGAACACCCACACCACCGCGCCGGTGGCGACGCTCATCAGCGTGCGCACCGCCATGTAGGTCTGCAGCTTGCCGGCGATATCCGCCAGCGCCGGGGCGAGGAAGGGCGCGCGGCCGGTGTCCGACAGGCGCCGCACCTGGCTCGCCATGGCATCCACCTCCAGCAGGCCGAGCAGCACATAGATGAAGGTGAAGACGAGGAAGCTCGCCAGTCCCTGCAGGCGGCCCGAGACGTCCTGGAACAGGCGCAGCAGCCAGCGCACGTCGAAATGCTCGGCCCACAGGCTCGCCAGCACGAAGCCGTGCCCTTCCAGCCATTCCGCCGCCTGGGCATAGAGCGCCTGGAACCGCGCGGTGTTCTGGAACACCCACGTGGCCACGTGGCTGAAGCCCCACACCACCACGGAGGAGACGCCGCCCACCACCGCCAGCGTCACCACCAGCGTGAGCAGCACCGCCGCCATCTTCGGCAGCGCGCGTTCCAGCCCCGCCTGGAGGGGATAGACCACGGCGATGACGAACAGCGCGAACGCCACCGGCGCGACCAGGGTGCCCGCCACATAGAGCGCCGCGCACAGCACCACCGCCGCCGCCAGCCCGACAAATCCCCGCATCGCCTGTCCTCTCGCCCGTAACCCCGTGCCGCTTAGCCCACGCGGCCGCGCTTGGCGAGTGACGTTTCTTCAGGGCTCAGGCGGCAAGGATGCGGCGCATGGCCTCCAGCCCGAGCGCGGGGGCGAGCGGGCCGTTGCTCAGCGCGAACACGCCGAACGGCGAGGGCGCGCCCGTGCCCTGCCATGCCAGGAAGCCCATCCAGGCGGAAAACCCCGCCACCCCGCCATCCTTGGTGACGAGGGTGAGCGGATCGGAGCGGGCCTGCGAAGGGTCCTGGACATCGTGCAGGATCCAGCCATAGGCGGTGCGCGGCGCCCGCCCGCCGCCGCAGGCCGGCGCGGCGAAGGCCTGCCCCTGAAGATAGGCGTGGGCGCGGCTCTCCACGCCGCCGTCGCCGAACCCCATGGCATCGCGCAGGAAGGCCAGCATGTCCGCCCCGGTGCTGACGATGCCGCCGGAGCCGACACCCGCCGGCCCGGTCGGCGCATAATCGGCGGCGCGGGGCAGCGCCTGCCAGGTGCGGCGATAGCCCTGCGGCAGCCGGCGCCGCAGGGCCGGGCGGAAGATGCCGGTGGCGTTCATGCCGAGGCCGCCGCAGAAGGCCGAGAGCGCGGTGTCGTAACGCTCGGCGAACGCCTCCGCGGCGCCGCGCGCGGCGCCATGGCCGGCCATGGCGAGCAGCGACCAGCCAAGATTGGAATAGGAATAGCAGCGCCCCGGCGGGTTGGCCGGCGCCGCGCCCTGAAGGTAGGCGAACAGGGGCGCAAACGCCCGCATGGTGCCGGGCGGATAGGGCGCGCCGTGATTGTCCTGCGCAAGGCCGCTGCGGTAGCGGGCGAGATCCGCGAGCGGGATGGCGGCGATGGAGCCGGACATGGGCCGGGGCGCCAGCCACTGGCCGAGCGCGCCCTCGAACGGGCCGTGCTGCGCATAGTGCAGGCTGGCGGTGAACACCTTGGCGATGGAGCCGATCTCGAATGGCGTGCCGCCATCGAGGACGAGCGCCCGGCCGTCCGGATTGGCGAGCCCCTCGCCGCCGGAGAACAGGAGTTGACCGTTGCCGCGGGGGTTGACGATGCCGAGCACCACCGCCAGCCGGGCGCCATGGCGGCGCCGCGCATCGGCTGCCGCGGTGTCGATCATGGCCTGGAGCGCTGCGGCCGGCACCGGCGGATAACCGGTCGCGGCGCGGGCGGCGGCGGGCCGCCCCAGTGTCGCGCCCAGTGTCGCGGGGAGGCAGAGCGCTCCCGCCATGAACGCGCGCCGGTCCAGCATGCCCGCTCCCCTTCATCCGCCGGCCGCAGGATGCCGCGCCGCCCCCGGTCAGGCGAGACCATTCTTGTATGCAACGCGCACAGAAATTCCATTCTCTGCCTAAATATTCACCTGACACTGCCCATGCGCGGCGCAGCCCGGCGATCGCGCCTCCGCACAAATGATTGATTCTACTGAACCGAGCGACTGGCACACGGGTTGCTTGGTATAGGTCCGAGTTGGTGGCTAGGGTTCCGGCATCCTTGAGGGTGTGGCTGGTCCGAGAGCTGCCACCGCGTCGGGAGACATCCGGCGCGGGTGCACGGCGGGACAAAAGCCCGGGAGACCTCAGTGGCCAAGGAATTGGCGGCACTAGGTCTCGCCAATTCCCAATCGTTGTGACGAAGGGGAATTATATGCGCACTCCGTTCTCGATCTCTGCCCGACGCCTGAAATCCGCCCTTGCCGGCGCGCTCGGCCTTGCCGCCGTGGCCGGCCTCTCGCTCGGCGCCCAGCCGGCGCTGGCCGCCCCGAAGAAGGAATTCAAGGTCGCCTGGTCCATCTATGTGGGCTGGATGCCGTGGGGCTACGCCGCCGACCATGGCATCGTGAAGAAGTGGGCCGACAAGTACGGCCTCAAGATCGACGTGGTGCAGTTCAACGACTACGTGGAGAGCATCAACCAGTACACGGCCGGCGCCTTCGACGCCCTCACCGTCACCAACATGGACGCCCTCTCCGTGCCCGCCGCCGGCGGCGTGGACACCACCGCCGTCATCGTCGGCGACTTCTCCAACGGCAATGACGCGATCATCCTCAAGGGCAAGAAGGACCTCGCCGCCATCAAGGGCCAGAAGGTCAACCTGGTGGAGTTCTCCGTCTCCCACTATCTGCTCGCCCGCGGGCTTGAGAGCATCAAGCTCAAGGAGCGCGACGTGAAGGTGGTGAACACCTCCGACGCCGACATGGTGGCCGCCTTCAAGACCAAGGACGTGACCTCGGTCGTCACCTGGAACCCGCTGGTCTCCGAGATCCTGACCGACAAGAACGCGCACAACGTGTTCGACAGCTCCAAGATCCCCGGCGAGATCATGGACCTGCTGGTGGCCAACACCGACACGCTCAAGGACAACCCGGACTTCGGCAAGGCGCTGGCCGGCATCTGGTACGAGACCACCGCGCTGTTCACCGCCGACACGCCGGAAGGCAAGGCGGCCCGCGAGGCCATGGGCAAGGCCTCCGGCACCGACCTCGCCGGCTTCGACGCCCAGCTCGCCGCCACCCGCCTGTTCGCCAAGGCGCCCGAGGCGGTGGCCTTCGTGCGCTCGGGCGACGTGGGCACCACCATGGACCGCGTGCGCAAGTTCCTGTTCGAGAAGAACCTGCTCGGCTCCAACGCCAAGTCCGCCGACGCCGTGGGCATCGCGCTCGCCGACGGCAAGGTGCTGGGCGACGCCAAGAACGTGAAGCTGCGCTTCGTCGACACCTGGATGGCGCTCGTCGCCGACGGCAAGCTCTGAGGAACCGGACGGACCTCCTCCCCTCTCCCCTTGAAGTCGGCTTCCGCCGACTTCAGCCAGCCCGGGCCGAGCGCGGCGCCAGCCGCGTTCGGGCGGGAGAGGAGCCGGGGGCGAGGGGGCTCTCACCGTCCCACCCCGGCGCCCGGACGGAGGGGTAACCCCCCCTCACCCCCCGGCCCTCTGTCGCTGGGGGACGGGGAGCCCGCCGGGGAGCAACGCGAGCCATTTCCCCGCATCCCGCCCTCCGGCTTGACCGGAGGGCCCGTCTCCGGGCCGGGCGGCCGTCAAACCCGCCCGCCTTCCTCCACCCTTCAGGAGCAGCGCTTATGCGCCTCATCAATGTCAGGCCGGATCGGGGAACGGCGCTGTTCCTCGCCATCCTGCCGTTCGGTCTCACCGTGCTCGCCTATCTGCTCGGATCCGCCGAGCGGCTTGCGGCGAACCCCGACGACAAGCTGCTGCCCAGCCTGTCCTCGCTCGGCGCGGCCATCGTGAAGGTTGCCTTCACCGCCGATCCGCGCACCGGCGACTACCTCTTGTGGGCCGACACGCTCGCCAGCATGGAGCGCCTGCTGGCCGCGCTCGCCATCTCCACCGCGGTGGCGCTGGTGATCGGCGTGCTGGTGGGCATGCTGCCGCTGGTGCGCTCCCTCCTCGCGCCCTTCATCGCCATGGTCTCCATGGTGCCGCCGCTGGCGCTGCTGCCCATCCTGTTCATCGTCATGGGGCTGGGCGAGGAATCGAAGATCGCGCTGATCGCCATCGGCATCACGCCCTACCTCGTGCGCGACCTCGCCATGCGGGTGGAGGAGCTGCCGCGCGAGCAGATGATCAAGGCGCAGACGCTGGGCGCCTCCACCTGGCAGATGGCGCTGCGGGTGGTGCTGCCGCAGATCCTGCCCCGCCTCATGGATGCGCTGCGGCTCTCGCTGGGCCCGGCCTTCCTGTTCCTCATCGCGGCCGAGGCCATCGCCTCGGACAGTGGCCTCGGCTACCGCATCTTCCTGGTGCGGCGCTATCTCGCCATGGATGTGATCCTGCCCTACGTGGCCTGGATCACCCTCATCGCGGTGTTCCTCGACTTCGCGCTGGCCCGCGCCCGCCGCGCCCTCTTCCCCTGGTTCGGAGGCGCGAAATGACCGCCATCAGCGTCAATCACCTGTGGAAGGAATACGGCGAGCAGATCGTGCTCGAGGACATCTGCCTCGATTTCGCGCCGCGCTCCTTCATGGCCCTCGTCGGCCCCTCCGGCTGCGGCAAGACCACCTTCCTGCGCATCCTCCTCTCCGAAGAGACAGTGACGCGCGGCGAGGTGCTGATCGACGGCAAGCCCATCGCCCCCGAGCCGGGCGCCGACCGGGGCGTGGTGTTCCAGCGCTATTCCGTGTTCCCGCACCTCACCGTGCTGGGCAACGTGGTGCTCGCCGCCGAGATGGCCGAGGCGCCCCTGACCGGACGCCTGTTCGGCGCCCGCCGCCGGGCGGTGGAGGAGGAGGCGCGCGCCCTCATCGAGGAGGTCGGCCTCAAGGGGGCCGAGGGCAAGTATCCCGCCGCCCTCTCCGGCGGCATGCAGCAGCGCCTCGCGCTGGCGCAGGCCATCATGCGCAAGCCGAAGATCCTGCTCTTGGACGAGCCGTTCGGCGCGCTCGATCCCGGCATCCGCGCCGACATCCACCAGCTCATGCTGAAGCTGTGGAACACCTGCGAGATGACGGTGGTGATGGTGACCCACGACCTGAAGGAAGCCTTCACGCTGGCCACCCGCATCATCGCCTTCGAGCGCCGCCGCAACCGGCCGGAGGAGAAGGCCCGCTACGGCGCCACCATCGCCAAGGACATCGAGGTCTGGCCCAAAAGGATCGCGGGCCAGATGAAGCTGAAATCCACCGCCCCCGGCCGGGACGACCCGGCCATTTCCTCGGGCACCGGCCGGGACGACCCGGCGCTGAAGACGGCTTGAGGAGAAAAGCCATGACCGTCAGCGTCGAAACCCAGAAGTTCATCGAAGAGAACAGGCGCCGCTACGAGGAGCTGAAGGCCGCCGGCCAGCAGCATGCGCCCAAGGCCCTGCCCGGCGCGACGCCGCGCGGCACGCTTTTGCCCGAGGGCGCGGCGCTCCACACCGAGACCATCCCCGGCGGCTGGTACTGGTCCACGCCGCTCAAGGCCGGCGAGGCGCTGCGCATCCATCTGGCCCACGGGCCGGCGGCGGTCTCGATGATCGCTTGGTCGGCGGCCGACGCCTCCGAGCGGCTCAACTATGCCGACACGGTGAAGGTGCAGTGGACCTCCGCGCTCGGAAAAGGCCGCGTGCTGTTCTCCGACATGGGGCGGGTGATGTTCTCCCTCATCGAGGACACCACCGGCATGCACGACGCGCTGGTGGGCGGCTCCACCCCCGCCTCCAACCGCGCCCGCTATGGCGACACCGTGCTGCGCAACACGCGCGACAACTTCATTCTGGAAGCGCTGAAGCTCGGCCTCGACAAGCGCGACATTCCCCCCGCCCTCACCTTCTTCGCCCCCGTGCGCACGGACGCGGACGGCAATTTCCGCTGGATCGAGGACGCCCGCCAGACCGGCGATTTCGTGGACCTGCGGGCGGAGATGGACCTGATCGTCGCCCTCTCCAACTGCCCGCATCCGCTTGATCCGGCGCCGGATTATGCCCCGCCCCCGGTGGAAGCCATCCGCTTCAAGGCGCCCGCCCCGGCCGCGGATGATCTCTGCCGCACCGCCACCATCGAGGCCGTCCGCGGCTTCGAGAACAACGCGCGCTGAGGGAGGCTTTCATGACCCGGTTCTTTGCTTCTCCCGTCCGCGATGCGTCTTCTGCTCTGCGCGATTACTTTGTGCCCGCCAACGCCCCCTTCTCCTGCCTCGTGAAGGCCGGCGAGAGCGTGCGCATCGTCGATCTCGAAGGCCAGCAGGCGGTGGATACGCTGTTCTACAAGGCCGATGACTTTTCCGAGCGCTATTCCTCGCAGGATACGCTGCGGGTGCAGGGCTCGGCCTATGTCTCCACCGGCACCAGGCTGATCTCCACCGAGGGCAACGTGATGGCGACCGTGACCGCCGACACCTGCGGCCGCCACGATACATCCGCGGGCGCCTGCTCGTGCGAGGCGAACACGGTGCGCTTCGGCCATCAGGTGAAGTATCTGCACGCCTGCCGCGAGAATTTCGTCATCGAGGTGTCGAAGCACGGCATGACGAAGCGGGACATCGTGCCCAACATCAACTTCTTCATGAACGTGCCGGTGGAGCCCACCGGGCAACTCGCCATCGTCGACGGCATCTCCGGCCCCGGCGACTATGTGGAGCTCAAGGCGGAGATGGACGTGCTCCTCGTCATCTCCAACTGCCCACAGATCAACAATCCCTGCAACGGCTTCAACCCGACGCCCATCCAGGTGCTCGTGTTCGGCGCGGAGGATTGAGATGTTCTCGAAGATCCTCATCGCCAACCGCGGCGAGATCGCGCGGCGGGTGATCCGTACCGCGCGCGCCATGGGCATCAGCTCCGTGGCCGTGCATTCGGACGCCGACCGCTTCACCCGCGGCGTGCTGGAGGCGGACGAGGCCGTGCACCTCGGCCCGGCGCCGGCCGCCGAGAGCTATCTGAACGTCGATGCCGTCATCGCCGCCTGCAAGGCGACGGGGGCGCAGGCGGTGCATCCCGGCTACGGCTTCCTGTCCGAGAACGTGCGCTTCGCCCGGCGGCTTGCGGAGGAAGGCATCGCCTTCATCGGGCCGAAGCCCGAGCATCTGGAAGCCTTCGGCCTCAAGCACACCGCGCGCGAGCTGGCGAAAGCCTCCGGCGTGCCGCTGCTGCCGGGCACCGACCTCCTCGACAGCGCCGAGGAGGCGCTGAAGGCGGCTGAGGCCATCACCTATCCGGTGATGCTGAAGTCCACCGCCGGCGGCGGCGGCATCGGCATGCAGCTGTGCCATACGCCGGACGAGCTGAAGGACGTGTTCGAGCGCGTCCAGCGCACGGCCCGCGCCTCGTTCGGCGATGCCCGCGTCTATCTGGAGCGCTTCGTGGCCGATGCGCGCCACGTGGAGGTGCAGATCTTCGGCGACGGCAAGGGCAAGGTCGTGGCGCTGGGCGAGCGCGACTGCTCGCTCCAGCGGCGGAACCAGAAGGTGGTGGAGGAGACCCCCGCCCCCCTCCTGTCCGAGGCCGTCCGCGCCCGCCTGCACGCGGCCGCCGTTCAGCTGGGCCAGAGCGTGAAGTACGAGAGCGCCGGCACCGTGGAGTTCATCTACGACCCGGCGCGGCAGGAATTCTATTTCCTCGAGGTGAACACCCGCCTGCAGGTGGAGCACCCCGTCACCGAGGCGGTGTTCGGCATCGATCTCGTGGAATGGATGATCCGCCAGGCGGCGGGCGAAGACCCCATCGCCGCCGCCGGCCCGCTCGCGCCGAAGGGCGCGGCCATGGAGGTGCGCGTCTATGCGGAAATCCCGCACGCCAACTTCCAGCCCTCCGCCGGCCTGCTCACCGAAGTGAAGTTCCCGGACTGGGCGCGCATCGACGGCTGGATCGAGACCGGCACGGAGGTGACGCCCTATTACGATCCCATGCTCGCCAAGGTGATCGTGAAGGCGGACGATCGCGTCGGGGCCATCGCCGCGCTGCAGAAGGCGCTCGGCGAAACCTCCATCTGCGGCATCGAGACGAATCTCCAGTACCTCTCGGCCATCGCCGCGTCCGACCTCCTCGCCTCCGGCAAGGTGGCGACGACCGCGCTGAAGGATTTCGCCTTCCGCCCCACGAGCGTGGAAGTCATCGTCCCCGGCGCCCAGTCGAGCCTTCAGGAGCTGCCCGGGCGGCTGAACCTGTGGCACGTGGGCGTGCCGCCGTCCGGCCCCATGGACGAGCATTCCTTCCGCCGTGCCAACGCGCTGGTGGGCAATGCGCAGACCGCCTGCGCGCTGGAGATGACGGTCAACGGCCCCACCCTGCGCTTCCACGACGATGCGACGGTCGCCCTCTCCGGCGCCCTGATGCCTGCCAAGCTCGACGGCGCGCCTGTGCCGCACGATGCCGCCTTCCCCGTGAAGGCGGGCCAGACGCTGGCCATCGGCGCCATCGATGGCCCGGGCCAGCGGGCCTATCTCGCCGTTGCAGGAGCTTTCCAGGCGCCGGAGGTGCTGGGCTCGCGGGCGACCTTCGCGCTCGGCCAGTTCGGCGGCCATGCCACCGGCACGCTGAAGGCGGGCGACGCGCTCCATCTCGCTCCCAAGGCCGCGCGTCCCACCGCCCCGGCCGCCGAGATCCCCGCCCCCGCCCCGCTCACCCGCGACTGGCAGATCGGCGTGCTCTACGGCCCCCACGGCGCCCCGGACTTCTTCCAGGACGCCGACATCGCCGACCTGTTCTCGGCCACCTATGAAGTCCATTTCAACAGCGCCCGCACCGGCGTGCGCCTTGTCGGCCCGACGCCCCGCTGGGCGCGCACGGACGGCGGGGAGGCGGGGCTGCACCCCTCCAACCTGCACGACAACGCCTACGCCATCGGCGCCATCGACTTCACCGGCGACATGCCCATCATCCTCGGCCCGGACGGCCCCTCGCTGGGCGGCTTCGTCTGCCCGGCGGTGATCGCCCGCGACGAGCAGTGGAAGATGGGCCAGCTGAAGCCCGGCGACCGCGTGCGCTTCATCCCCCTGCCCCGGCCGGAAGACCCCATCGCCGGCCCGGCCATCGTCGGCGCCCCGGAGGAGACCTCCTCTCCCATCCTCGCCATCCACGAGGACGGGCCGGTGCGCGTGGTCTACCGCCGGCAGGGCGATGACAATCTGCTCGTCGAGTTCGGCGACATGCACCTCGACGTGGCGCTGCGCCTGCGCGCGCACCTCATGGCCGAGGCGGTGAGCCAAGCGAAGCTGCCCGGCCTCATCGACCTCACCCCCGGCATCCGCTCCCTGCAGATCCACTACGACGGGGCCAGCCTGCCCCGCGTGAAGCTGCTTGATGCCCTCGCGGAGATCGAGAAAGGCCTGCCGGCGGCCGAGGACGTGGTGGTGCCGAGCCGCATCGTCCATCTGCCGCTTTCCTGGAACGACCCGCAGGCGGAGCTCGCCATGCGCAAGTACCAGGAGCTGGTGCGGGCCAATGCGCCGTGGTGTCCGGACAACATCGAGTTCATCCGCCGCATCAACGGGCTGGAGGACGAGCAGGCGGTGAAGGACATCATCTTCGGCGCGAGCTATCAGGTGCTCGGCCTCGGCGATGTCTATCTCGGCGCGCCGGTGGCGACCCCCATCGATCCGCGTCACCGCCTCGTCACCACCAAGTACAACCCGGCCCGCACCTGGACGCCGGAGAATGCGGTGGGCATCGGCGGCGCCTACATGTGCATCTATGGCATGGAGGGGCCGGGCGGCTACCAGCTGTTCGGCCGCACCATCCAGATGTGGAACACATGGCGCTCCACGCCGGCCTTCCGCGACAATCCGTGGCTGCTGCGCTTCTTCGACGAGATCCGCTTCTTCCCGGTCTCCCACCAGGAGCTGATGGAGGCGCGCGACGCCTTCCCTCACGGGGCCTATCCGGTGCGGATCGAGGACAGCCGCTTCTCCTACGCCGACTACGCCGCGAACCTCGCCGCCAATGCGGGCGAGATCGCCGCCGGCAAGGCCCGCCAGCAGGCCGCCTTCGAGGCGGAGCGGGCGCGCTGGAAGGCGGAGGGGCTGGACTCGTTCGTCGCCGACGACGGCGGCGCGGTGCTGGGCGAGGGCGAGGTGCCGGACGGCTGCTTCGGCGTCTCCGCCAACGTGCCGGGCAACGTCTGGAAGGTGCTGGTGGAGGAGGAGAGCGTGGTGGAGGCCGGCGCCACCATCGCCATCATCGAGAGCATGAAGATGGAGATTTCCATCACCGCCCATGCCGCGGGACGGGTCCGCGAGATCCGCGCCGCCCCCGGCCGCACCGTGCGTTCCGGCGATGTGGTCGCCGTGCTCGAAGCCTTGTGAGGGAGGATAAAATGACGCTGGATCGACCGCTCAGCGGCGCCGCGCCGTCGCAGGTTTCCGCAGAGGCCGTGCCTATCGCCGTGGTAGGCGCGCACCTTTCGGGCATGCCCCTCAATCCCGAGCTGACCGGAGCCGGCGGCGTGCTGGTGAAGCGCTGCCGCACGGCCCCGGACTACCGCCTGTTCGTCCTGCCCGACACCACGCCCCAGAAGCCGGGCGTGGTGCGCCAGCCTGGCTTTTCCGGCCCGGGGCTGGAGGTGGAGGTGTGGGCGCTCGACCCCGCCGCCTTCGGCCGCTTCGTCGCCCGCATCCCGGCGCCGCTGGGCATCGGCAAGCTGAAGCTGGAGGACGGCTCGGAGGTCCCCGGCTTCCTGTGCGAGGCCCATGCGGTGGAGCGCGCCGAGGAGATCACCGCCCTCGGCGGCTGGCGGGCCTATGTGACGGGGCAGCGGGCCTAGCAGCGACCCGGGGACGGGAGCGCAACGTCTGCCGGACGATGCGCTCCCCCCTCACGGATCGCGTCGACCGGCCAAGGTTGCCCGCCGGACAGGCACCGCCGCCGACACGAGGGCGCGGGACGCGTCGCCCCCGGCCCGCGTCGCCGGCGGCGGGAGCGCCCCGGCGCAATCGCCCTCAAGCGCCGGCATCTGCGCCGAGCCGTCGGAACGTCGGCACCCCCAAGGCCTGCGCAACGTACCGCGCTCCGCAGCGCCGCCGCGGGCCGTGCCCGGTCCCGGTCGCGCGCGGACTGGGCATGCGGGCGCGACCCGCGCCATTTGACAACGGCCGCCGCCATCCCTTTAGTGGCGGCGTCGAAGGTCCCGTGGTCCCACACGGGCGTAAAAGGGAATGCGGTGCGGAGGTTCTCCTCCAATGCCGCGGCTGCCCCCGCAACTGTCGGCGGTGAGCCTCTGCCAGACGCCACTGGATGCTCTCGCGGCGTCCGGGAAGGCGGCAGGGGCATTGATCCGCGAGCCAGGAGACCTGCCTTCGACGAGGTCCGCGCCGGGCGGGGTGCTCCGGTTCTGCGTCCCTTTGAAGCCCGCGCAGCGCGGGCGGCCTTCGCACCCGTGGATTCGGCCGGTGGAGCGAGGCGACCTTCCCCAGACTGCCCCTTCCCCCGCGGAGGCCGAGGCCGCACCTGCGCCCACCAACGCTGCGCCCGCCGCGCCGGCCGCCACCATCTTCATCTGCACCACCTGCCGCGCGTCCAACGCCGATACCGCAGCTCTCGCGGGCGGCGCCCTGCTCGCCGAGGCCGCCACCACCGCCTGCCCGGACGGGGTGGCGGTGAAGGCGGTGCGCTGCCTTGCCAATTGCAAGCGCGCGCTCTCCGCCGCCATCGTCCGCCCCGACGGCTGGACCTACGTGTTCGGCGATCTCACCCCCGGCGCCGCAGCGGACCTCATCGCCGGTGCCCGCCTGCTCGCCGATGCGCCCGAGGGCGTGATGCCCTGGCGCGGCCGGCCCGACAGCCTGAAGCGCGGCATGGTCGCCCGCATTCCCCCGCTCACCTTCACCGAGGAAATGTGATGTCCCTCGCCCGCGTGCCTTGCACCATCGTCACCGGCTTCCTCGGCGCCGGGAAGACCACCCTCATCCGCCACCTGCTGGAAAATGCCGGCGGCAGGCGCCTCGCGGTGATCGTCAACGAGTTCGGCGACGTGGGCATCGACGGGGAGATCCTGAAGGGCTGCGGCATCGAGAGCTGCGACGAGACCTCCATCGTCGAGCTCGCCAACGGCTGCCTGTGCTGCACGGTGGCGGACGATTTCGTGCCGGCGCTGGACCAGATCCTCGCCCGCGCGCCGAAAGTGGACCACATCCTGATCGAGACCTCCGGCCTCGCTTTGCCCAAGCCGCTGGTGCAGGCGTTCCAATGGCCGGCCATCAAGGGCCGCGTGACGGTGGACGGCGTGGTGACGGTGGTCGACGGCCCGGCGCTGGCCGAGGGCCGCGTCGCCCCGGACCTCGCGGCGCTGGACGCCCAGCGCGCCGGCGACGCCGGCCTCGACCATGACGACCCGGTGGAAGAGGTGTTCGAGGACCAGATCGCCTGCGCCGATCTCGTGGTGCTGGCCAAGAGCGATCTTCTGGACGCGGCCGGCCTTGTGGCCGCGGAACAGGCGGTGGCCGGCGCGCTGCCGCGCGCGGTGAAGCTGGTGCGGGCCAGCGCCGGACGGGTGGACCCGGCGGTGCTGCTGGGCCTCGGCATCGGCACGGAGGACGCGATCGACGCCCGCCGCACCCATCACGACGACGAGGAAGACCACGATCACGACGAGTTCGAGAGCATCGTCCTGCCCTTGCCGGAGATCGCCGATCCCGCCGCGCTGGCGGCGCGCGTCTCCGCCGCCGCCGAGACGCCGGACGTGCTGCGCGTGAAGGGCTTCGCCGCCGTCGCCGGCAAGCCCCTGCGGCTGCTGGTGCAGGGTGTCGGCCCGCGGGTGTCGCACCATTTCGACCGGCCGTGGGGCACGCACGAGGAGCGGCGCGGGGCATTGGTGGTGATCGGGCTCAAGGGCTTCGACCGCGCCGCCGTGGAACGCGCCATCCTCGGCTGAGACCGGCACCCGCCATGCACATCCTCGCCACCACATCGACGAGCCTGGAGGATCTGGCCGAGCCGGTCGATCTCGCCCAGCCGCCCGGCGACATGGTGACGCTCTCCTTCACCGACAGCGACCTCAACGGCCTCGCCGGCGCCTGGCGCGTCCTCTCCCGCGCGCAGCCGACCCCACCCAGCCTGCGCCTCGCCCGGCTGAAGGATCTCGCCCACCCCATGTCGGTGGACCTGTGGCTGGAGAAGGTGGCGGCGCGGGCGAAGGTGGTGCTGGTGCGCCAGCTGGGCGGGCTCGACTGGTGGCGCTATGGCGCCGAGCAATTGGCGGCGCTGGCGCGGGCGCGGGGCATCGCTCTCGCGCTCCTGCCCGGCGAGGATCAGGACGACCCGCGCCTCGCCGCCCTCTCCACCGTGCCCGCCGGCGAGCTTTCGGACTGGCTTGGCTATTTCCGCGCCGGCGGGCCGGACAACATGACGGCGCTGCTGCGGCGCATGGCCCGCGTCGCCGGGCATGGCGCGGATGGCGAGATTCCCGCGCCGCGCCCGGTGCCGGCCGTCGCCTATTACCGGCCGGGCGCCGACCTCGCCGAGGCGGCCGCCATCCACGCCGCATGCCGCGCCGAGGCCCGGCCGAAGGCGCTCATCCTGCTCTATCGCTCCCAGTGGCTGGCGGCCGACACCGCCGCCGTGGACGCCTTGGCGATCGCGCTCGAGCAGCGGGGCATGGCCCCCGTCACCCTGCTGGTGCCCAGCCTGAAGGCGCCGGAGGGCCGTGCGGCCGTGCGTGCGGCGCTGGCCGGGTGCGATCCCGCCGTCGTCCTCACCACCACCGCCTTCGCTGCTGGGGAGGCGCAGGAGCTGTTCCCGGCCGGCGGGCCGCCGGTGCTGCAGGCGGCCATCGCCACCACCGCCCGCGCCGCCTGGGCGGCGAGCCCGCGCGGCCTCTCCGCCGCCGACCTCGCCATGCACGTGGTGCTGCCCGAGCTGGACGGCCGGGTGCTTGCCGGCGCCATTTCCTTCAAGGATCTGGCAGACGCCGACGCCGATCTCGCCTTCACGCCCGCCCTCAACCGGCCGGAACCCGACGCGGTGGCGCATGTGGCGGATCGCGCCGCCGCCCTCGCCCGTCTGGCCGCGACGCCCCGCGCCGACCGCCACCTCTGCGTGCTGCTGCCGGACTATCCCGGCGCCGAGGGCCGCAGCGGCTACGCGGTGGGGCTCGACGTGCCGCAGAGCGCCTGCCGCCTCCTGGCGACACTGCAGGAGGCGGGCTACAGCACGGGTACCCCGCCCGCCGACGCCGCCGCGCTGCTCGCCGCCATCGCCCCCTGCCCCGCTCTGCCCCTCGACGTCTACCGCGACCTGTTCGCCGGCCTGCCGGAGGCCACGCGGGCGGCGGTGAGCGCCGCATGGGGCGCGCCGGAGGACGACCGCGACGTTGCGGATGGCGCGATGGCGGACGGCGCCTTTCGCTTCCGCCTCGCGCGGTTCGGCAATATCGCCGTCGCCTTCGCCCCCGATCGCGGCGCGGCCCTCGATCGCCGCGCCGACTATCACGATGCGACCCTCCCGCCGCGCCACGCGCTCATCGCCTTCGGCCTGTGGCTGCGCATGACGTTCGGTGCCCATGCGGTGGTGCATCTGGGCGCCCACGGCACGCTGGAATGGCTGCCGGGCAAGGCCGTCGCCCTCACCCCGGCGTGCTTCCCGCAGGCGGTGATGGGGGCGCTGCCGGTGGCCTATCCCTTCATCGTCTCCAACCCCGGCGAGGCGGCGCAGGCCAAGCGCCGGCTCGCCGCCGTCACCATCGGCCACCTGCCGCCGCCGCTCGCCGCCGCAGGCCTTTCAGAGGCCGAGCAGCGGCTGGAGCGGCTGGTGGATGAATATGCCCAGGCCGACGGCCTCGACCGCCGCCGCCGCGAACGCCTCGCCGCCCTCATCGTGGAGAGCGCCGCCGAGACCGGCCTTGCCGCCACCGCCGGCGTTTCGGCCGGCACAGACCCCGACGAGGCGCTGCGCCGCATCGATGCCTGGCTGTGCGACCTGAAGGACCTGGCGGTGAAGGACGGCCTGCACGTCTTCGGCCATGCGCCCTCGGACGAGGCCGACCCCGCGCGCCGCGCCAGCGCCGATGCGGAGACGCGCGCGCTCCTCACCGCCCTCGACGGCCGTTTCGTGCCCGCGGGGCCCGCGGGCGCCCCGGCGCGGGGGCGGCGCGACGTGCTGCCCACCGGGCGCAACCTCTACACCGCCGATCCGCGCACCCTGCCCACCCCCACCGCCTGCGACCTCGCCCGCAAGGCCGCCGACGAGGCCCTGCGCCTCCTGCTCCAGGAGCATGGCGACTGGCCGCGCGCGCTGGTGCTGGACCTGTGGGGCAGCGCCAGCCTGCGCACCGGCGGGGAGGAGATGGCGCAGGGCCTCGCCTTCCTCGGCTGCCGGCCGGTGTGGGAGGCCGCCACCGGACGCATCACCGGCATCGAGGTGCTACCCCCCGCCGTGCTCGGCCGCCCGCGCATCGACGTGACCTTCCGCATCTCCGGCCTGTTCCGCGACCTCTTCCCGGCCCAGATCGCGCTTCTGGATGCCGCCGTGCGCGCGGTGGCGGCGCGCGAGGAGGAGGATGCGGAGAACCCGCTGGCCGCCGCCCGCCGCCGGGGCGAGGACCTGAACCGCCTGTTCGGCTCGGCGCCGGGGGCCTATGGCGCGGGCATCGAGGCCCAGCTGCAGCGCGGCGCCTTCACGGAGCGCGCCGAGCTCGGCCGCGCCTATCTGGAGGCCGCCTCCCACGCCTATGGCGGGCCGGACGGCGCCGCCCGCCCGGCTCCCGGCCAGTTCGCCGCCCGGCTCGCCACCGCCGACGCGCTGGTGCATGGCGCCGACGATGCCGCCCGCGACCTGCTGGACGGCAGCGAGGATGCCGCCTTCATCGGCGGCTTCGCGGCGGCCGGCGCCGCGCTGGGTCGCGCTGCCCATTTGGTGGTCCTCGACACCAGCGACCCCGACCGCCCCCGCGCCCGCCCTCTCGCCGAGGCTCTGGCGCGGCTGGTGCACGGGCGGGTCTCGCAGGTGTTCATCAGCGGCCAGATGCGGCACGGTCCGCGCGGCGCGGCGGAATTCGCCGAGACCGTGGACCGGCTTGTCGCCTTCGCCGAGACCACCGGTCAGGTGCCGGCGGCGCTGCTCGACCGCATCCACGCCGCCTATGTGGCGGACCCGCAGGTGCGTGCCTTCCTCCTCGCCCACAATCCGGACGCGGCGCGCGCCATCGCCCGCCGCCTCGCCGATGCCCGCCGGCGCGGCCTCTGGCACGCCCGGCGCAACGATCTCGACGCCGATCTCGACGCCCTCAACGCCGAGGCCGACAGCGCGCGGGAGGCGGCGGAATGAGCCCGGTTTTCCCCGCCCCCGTTCCGTCCGGCCCGATCCCGCCCACCCGCCGCGGCGCCTGCCCGGCCTTCCTGGCGCCCATGGAAACGGGCGACGGCCTGATCCTGCGCCTCGTGCCGCAGGACGGCGCCCTCAGCCCGGCGCAGCTGCGCGGGCTGGCCGCCGCCGCGCGCGCCTTCGGCAACGGCATGGTGGAGGTGACCGCGCGCGGCAGCCTGCAGGTGCGCGGGCTGAAGCCGGAAACGGTGGGCCTGCTGCAGGAGGCGGTGCTCGCCCTTGGCATCGCCCCGCGCCTCGGCCTGCCGGTGGATGTCTCGCCGCTGAGCGGCCTCGACCCCACCGAGCGCGCCGACGCCCGGCCGCTGGCCGCGCGCGTCGCCGATGCGGCGGAGGCGCTGGCGGGGCGGCTCGGGCCGAAAGTGTCCGTCGTGATCGACGGCGGCGGCGCCATCCGGCTCGACGGGCGCAAGGCCGACATCCGGCTGGCGGCGGTGGGCGATGGCGTGTGGTCCGTGACCATCGGCGGCGGGGACTCGCAGGCGCTCGACACCGACGCCGCATGCTCCCGCACGCTGGAGGCCCTCGCTGCCATCGCCGCGCGCGGGCCGGGCGCGCGGGCGAGCGATCTTGCGGAGGGATGGTGGCGCGCGGCAGGACACCCCGTCCTCGACCGGGACGCACCGGCGCACCATCTTTCTGAAGCGCCGCAGGGCGCGGTGCGCCCGGCGGACGCTGCCGGCGCACCCTCCCGTGCCGAAATGCCCGCCGGGGTGCCCGCGCCCGTCCTCCCCGGGCGCGAGGCGGCGGCGCGGCAGGACCCGGCTACTTCGGGCTCCTGCCATGCCGATGCGGCGGCGGCGGGCCGAAATCCGTCCCACACCGACCCGCAACCCACGGCGCCGCGCGCGGGCGGGGCGGCTCCAGCCCATGCCTGCTCTGCCACGGTCGACGAGCCGGCTCGACCCGGCGAAAGCGCCGCCGCTGGTTCCGCCCGCATCCTTCCGGATGCGACGGCCGCGCCAGATATCCCTCTCCGGGACGCCGGGCATGGGCTGGGGGCGTCGTCCTGCGCCGATCCCGACGCCCACGGCGGCCCCGCTCCGTCCCCTCTCACGCGGGCGACGGAAGGCCCCCGCGCGGTGCAGCGGATGGGTCATGCAGCGGACCATCCCCTCGGGCAGTCAGGCATCGGGCTGGCGGGCGCGAACCTCGCCTCGGGCGGCCACGAGCCCGCGCGGCCGGCTGACGGCGCGCCGGCGCCGGCGGTCCCCACCCCCGCTCCACCCGCCGTCTGCCGGATGGAAGCGGATGCGGCGGCGAGTGCGCCCGCCGTCCCTCCCCCGGGCGTCGGGCAGGGAGCGGCGGCGTCGCCGACCCCGGATCCTTTCCGCCACGCCTCGCCCGCGCTCCGGCGGGCAGAGCATGCGGCGGTCCATCCCCATGGGCCGTCCGGCGCCGGGCGGTCGGGCGAAGTGGCGGAAGTTGCCTCGGACAGTTCCGGGTCGGCGCCACCGGCTGACGGCACGCCTGTGCCGCCTGCGCCCGCCAAGCTGCGCCTTTCGTCCGCAAGCCTTCCGGCCGCGGACCGTCTTCCCCCGGCGCCTCTGGGCGCCTTCCCCCTCGCCGATGGCAGCTGCGCGGTCGGCATCGGCCTGCCGTTCGGTGCCGGGCCGGCGGAGCTGGTGGAGGCCATCGCCGATCTCGCGGACGCCGCCGGCGCGCGCGACCTGCGGCCGGCGCCGGAGCGGGTGCTCCTTGTCACCGGGCTCGGGCCTGCGGCCGTCGCGGGCTTCGCCGAACGGGCGGGCGCGCTCGGCCTCATCGTGGCGGCGGGCGATCCGCGGGCGGCGGTGGCGGCCTGCCCGGGCGCGCCGGCCTGCGCCTCGGCCCATTTTCCCGCCCGCGCCATGGCGGCCGAGGTGGCGACCGCCCTCGCCGGCCTCCTCGACGGCTCGGTCAGCGTGCATCTGTCCGCCTGCACCAAGGGGTGCGCCCGGCCGACGCCGGCCACCCTCACCCTCGCAGGCATGGACGGCGGCATCGCCCTGGTGCATGAGGGCCGCGCGGTCGCGGCCGTGGGACCGGTCGTCGCGGTGGACGACCTGCCCGCGCGCCTCGCCGTCCTCGCCGGCGCACGCGTGCGATGCCCCGGCGCAAGCGGCCGCGAGCTCCTGCGGCGCCTCGACCTGCCGGCCCTGTGGGCGGGCACGGGCGCACCGGATGACCCGACATGAGAAGCCACGCCCCCCGAACGCCCCGCCCTGTGAAGCCTCGCCCCGTCAGCCTTGTCCCGTGAGCCCTGTTCCATGAGCCGACCTTATGACTACGTGCGCGACGGCAGCGCCATCTACGAGCGCTCCTTCGCCATCATCCGCGCCGAGGCGGACCTCGCCCGCTTCTCGCCGGAGGAGGAGGACGTGGCGGTGCGCATGATCCACGCCTGCGGCCTCGTGGAGGCGGCGCGCGATTTCGTCTTCGGCCCCGGCTTCGTCGCCGCCGCCCGTGGGGCGCTGAAGGCCGGCGCGCCCATCTTCTGCGATGCGCAGATGGTGGCCCACGGCATCACCCGCGCCCGCCTGCCGGCCGGCAACGCGGTGGTCTGCACCCTGAACGATCCGGCCGTGCCGGCGCTGGCGGAGCAGCTCGGCACCACCCGCTCGGCCGCCGCGCTCGAGCTGTGGGGCGAGCGGCTCGCGGGCGCGGTGGTGGCCATAGGCAATGCGCCCACCGCCCTGTTCCACCTGCTGGAGATGCTGGACAAGGGCGCCCCCCGCCCGGCCGCCATCCTCGGCATGCCGGTGGGCTTCGTGGGCGCGGCGGAATCCAAGGACGCGCTGGCGGGCGACCCGCGCGGCGTGCCGTTCGCCATCGTGCGCGGGCGGCTCGGCGGCAGCGCCATCACCTCGGCGGCCGTGAACGCGCTGGCGAGGGCGGGGCTATGACCGGGCAGCTCATCGGCGTCGGCGTCGGCCCCGGCGATCCCGATCTCCTCACCCTCAAGGCGGTCAAGGCCATCGCGGCGGCGGACGTCGTGGGCTACTTCGCCAAGGCGGGCAATGCGAGCCACGCGCGCGCCATCGCCGCCGCCCATTTCCGCCCGGACACGGTGGAGCTGGCGCTGGACTATCCGGTGACCACCGAGATCCACCGGCACGACCCCGCCTATCGCAGCGCCATCGGCGGCTTTTACGACGCCTCGGCCGAACGGGTGGCCGAGCACCTGTCCGCCGGGCGCACGGTGGCGGTGCTGAGCGAAGGCGACCCGCTGTTCTACGGCTCCTACATGCACCTGCACGTGCGCCTCGCACCGCGCTTTCCCACGCGGGTCATCCCCGGCGTCACCGGCATGTCCGGCTGCTGGTCGCAGGCGGGCGCGCCCATCGCGCAGGGCGACGACGTGCTGATGGTGCTGCCCGGCACGCTGGACGAAGAGGAGCTGGCGCGCCGGCTGAAGGAGGCGGATGCCGCCGTCATCATGAAGGTGGGGCGCAACCTGCCGAAGATCCGCCGCGCGCTCGCCGCCGCCGGACGGCTGGAGCGGGCGCTCTATGTGGAGCGCGGCACCATGGCCGACTGCGCGCTGGTGCCCCTGTGCGAGCGCGGCGAGGAGCGCGCGCCCTATTTCTCCATCGTGCTGGTGCCCGGCTGGGAGCGCGCGGCATGAGCTGGGACGAGAGCGCGCACGGCTGCCTGTGGGTGGTGGGGCTCGGCCCGGGCGCCCCGTCGCAGATGACGCCGGAAGCGGCCGAGGCCGTAGCCCGCGCCGACCTCCTGTTCGGCTACGCGCCCTACCTCGCCCGCCTGCCCGAGCGAGAGGGGCAGGAGCGCCACGCCTCCGACAACCGCGAGGAGATCGCCCGCGCCGGGGCGGCGCTGGCGGCGGCGGCGCAGGGGCGGCGGGTGGCGATGGTGTCGGGCGGCGATCCCGGCGTGTTCGCCATGGCCGCCGCCGTGTGCGAGGCGGTGGAGCACGGGCCGGCGGAATGGCGCGCGCTTGAGATCCAGATGGTGCCCGGCGTCACCGCCATGCTGGCGGTCGCGGCGCGTTGCGGCGCCCCGCTGGGGCACGATTTCTGCGCCATCTCCCTGTCCGACTACCTGAAGCCCTGGCCGCTGGTGGAACAGCGCCTGCGGCTGGCGGCGGAGGCCGGCTTCGTCATCGCCCTCTACAATCCCATCAGCCGGGCGCGGCCCTGGCAGCTGGGGCGGGCGTTCGAGATCCTGCGGGAGGTGCTGGGGGCGGACGTGCCGGTGGTGTTCGGCCGGGCCGCCGGGCGTGCGGACGAGCGCATCGTCCTCATCAGCCTCGGCGCGGCGGACCCGGCGCAGGCGGACATGGCCACCTGCGTCCTCATCGGCACCGCACAGACGCGGATCGTCGAGCGCCCCGGCCGGGCGCCCCTCGTCTATTCGCCGCGCTCGGCGCCCCTCGACGACGCGCCGCGCCCGGCGCCGGACGGAGCATGATGGACGGCCGCGACGCGGGCGCGGACCCACGCTTCAGCCTCGGCCACGCGCGCGACCACGGGCACGTCCGGCACCGGCGGGCGGGCGATGAGCACCACCGCGATGCCGAGCGCGCGGGCCGCCGCCATCTTGCCGTAGGTGGCCGTCCCGCCGCTGTTTTTGGCGACGATCACGTCGATGCCATGGGCCTGAAGCAGCGCCCGGTCCTCCGCCTCGCCGAACGGGCCGCGCCCGAGCACGTAGGCGGCGGCCGGCACCGCCAGCGGCGGCTCCACCGGGTCCACGCTGCGCACCACATAGGCGTGCTGCGGCGCCGCCTCGAAGGCGCGCACCTCGTTGCGGCCGAGGGCGAGGAAAGCGCGGCGCGGCTGGCGCCCCAGCGCGGCGACGGCGGCCGGCACGTCCGCCACCTCCTGCCAGCGGTCACCGGCGACGGGCTCCCATGGCGGCCGGCGCAGGGCGACGAGCGGCACGCCCGCGGCGGCGCAGGCTGCGGCGGCATTGAAGGACATGCGCGCGGCATAGGGATGGGTCGCATCCACCACGGCGGCGATGCCCTCGGCGGCAAGAAAGGCGGCGAGCCCCTCCGGCCCGCCGAAGCCGCCGACCCGCACCGGCACCGGCTGGGGCGCGGGCTTCTCGGTGCGGCCGGCGAGGGACACAATGACATCGAGGCCGGCATCCCCGGCGAGGCGGCCGGCGAGCGCCCGCGCCTCGGTGGTGCCGCCGAGGATCAGGATGCGCGGAGCCATGGCGGAAGAGGTTGAGCCGGTCATGCCGGGCATAAGTGCCCCAGCCGGGCGCTGGCTGTCCATCGTCGGCATCGGCGAGGACGGGGCGGAGGGCCTTTCCCCCGCCGCCCGCGCGGCCGTGAGCGGGGCCGATCTGGTGTTCGGCGGCGCGCGGCATCTGGCGCTCGCCGAAGGGCTGGTGACGGGCATCGCCCATCCCTGGCCGAGCCCGTTCCGCATCGACGCCGTGCTGGCCGCGCGCGGGCGGCGGGTGTGCGTGCTCGCCTCGGGCGATCCGTTCCTGTACGGCGTCGGCGCCACCCTTGCCCGCCACGTGCCGGCGCACGAGATGCGCGCCTTCCCCGCGCCCTCCGCCTTCGCGCTGGCGGCGGCGCGCCTCGGCTGGGCGCAGCAGGAGGCGGACCTTGTCTCGCTCCATGGCCGGCCCATCGCCCGCCTGCGCCCGTTTTTGCAACCGGGCGCGCGGCTGATCCTCCTCACCTCCGACGGCGATGGCCCGCGACAGGTGGCTGAGTTCGCCACCGCCCACGGCTGCGGCGCCTCCCGCCTCACGGTGCTGGAAGCGCTGGGTGGGCCCTGCGAGCGGGTGCGGGCCACCCGCGCGGACGCCTTCGCGCTCGATGACGTGGGCCCGCTGAACGTGGTCGCGCTGGAGGTGGAGGCGGCGGACGACGCCCCGCTCCTGCCGTGCGTCGCCGGCCTGCCGGACGCGCTGTTCGAGCACGACGGGCAGATCACCAAATGGGAGATGCGCGCCCTCACCCTCGCCGCCCTCGCCCCCCGGCGCGGTGAGCTGTTGTGGGACGTGGGCGCGGGCGCGGGCTCGATTGCCATCGAATGGCTGCTGGCGCATCCCTCGCTTGCCGCCATCGCCATCGAGGCGGATGCCACCCGCGCCGCCCGCATCGCCCGCAATGCCGCCGCGCTGGGCGTGCCGCACCTGACGGTGGTGGAGGGTGCGGCACCCGGCGCCCTTGCGGGCCTGCCCCGGCCGGATGTGATCTTCCTGGGTGGCGGCGCCAGCGAGCCCGGCGTGTTCGAGGCCGCGCGCGCCGCGCTGAAGGAGGGCGGCCGCATGGTGGCCAATGCCGTGACGCTGGAAACCGAGCACATCCTGCTGGACGCCCGCGCGCGCCTCGGCGGCGAGCTGGCGCGCGTCGCCCTCTCCCGCGCCGCGCCGGTGAAGGGCATGAGCGGCTGGCGGCCGGCCATGCCCGTCACCCAATGGCGATGGACGAAGCCGCGCGGCACGGAGGGCGCATGATCGTCGCCGGCATCGGCTCGAAGCGCGGGGTAAGCCCTGACGAGGTGGTGGCCGCCCTCGATGCCGCGCTGGCCCGCGCCGCCCTCACCCGCATGGACGTCTCGCTGATGGCGGCGCCGGCGGTGAAGGGCGGGGAGGCCGGCATCAGCGAGGCGGCGGCGCGCCTCGGCCTGCCGCTGGTGCTGGTGCCGCAGACCCAGCTGGAGGCCGCCTCCAGCCGCGCGCAGACCCGTTCCGAACGGGTGGTGGCGCTGCTGCGCGTGCCCTCGGCGGCGGAGACCGCGGCGCTGGCGGCGGCCGGCCCGCTGGCGCATCTCATGGGCCCGCGCCTCGCGCTCGGCCCGGTCACCTGCGCGCTGGCGCGACGGGAGGACACATGACCGTCCATTTCATCGGCGCCGGTCCGGGCGCGGCCGATCTCATCACCGTGCGCGGGCGCGACCTCATCGCCCGTTGCCCGGTGTGCCTTTATGCCGGCTCCATCGTGCCGGCGGAGATGCTCGCCTGGTGCCCGCCCGGCGCGCGGGTGGTGGATACGGCCCCGCTCGACCTCGACCGCATCGAGGCGGAATACGTGCGCGCCTTCGAGGCCGGGGAGGACGTGGCGCGGCTGCATTCGGGCGACCTCTCCGTCTACAGCGCGGTGGCGGAGCAGATGCGCCGGCTCGACCGGCGCGGCATCCCCTACACCCTCACCCCCGGCGTGCCCGCCTTCGCCGCCGCCGCGTCGGCCCTGAAGCGCGAGTTCACCGTGCCGGAGGTGGCGCAGAGCCTCGTCATCACCCGCGTCTCCGGCCGCGCCTCCGCCATACCGGAGACGGAACGGCTCGCCGCCTTCGCCGCCACCGGCGCCACCCTCGCCATCCATCTCGCCATCCATGCGCTGGACAGGGTGGTCGAGGAGCTGACGCCGGTGCTGGGCGCCGATTGCCCGGTCGCCGTGGTGGCGCGGGCTTCCTGGCCCGACGAGCACATCCTCACCGGCACGCTCGGCGACATCGCCGGGCAGCTCGCAGCCGAGCCCATCGCGCGGACCGCGCTGATCCTCGTGGGGCGGGCGCTCGCCGCCGCAGATTTCCGCGAGAGCGCGCTCTATGACACGGCCTATGTGCGCCGCTTCCGCGGGGGCGGCACGTGAACCGCCTGTCAGGCGAGCGACGGGGCGAAGGGCGCGCGGCCCATCAGCGTGCCGTCGCGGTCGAACACGACCACCTCCAGCCGCACGTCGGCACGATCGAGCGCGCGGGCGGCCGTGACCCAGGCCGCGCGCGCCACCGCGTCGCCAAGCGGAAAGCCAGCCGCGCCGGCGATCTGGAACGCCTCGGCCACCATGTGCGCCGCGCCGATGCGGGCGGCGAGCTCCTCCTGCGCCCCGGCGGCGAGGGCAAGATCGGCGAGGGCCGGCAGATCGGCGCTGCCACGCTTGGAGTGCAGGTCGAGCCGGCCCTGGGCGAGCTTGGTCATCTTGGCGACGCCGCCCGCCACGCTCACCTGCGCCACCGGATGGGCGCGGATGTATTTCAGCATGCCGCCGACGAAATCGCCCATGTCGATCAGCGCCACCTCGCTCAGGCCGTGCAGCGCCTGCACCGCCCGCTCGGAAGCATCGCCGGTGGCCCCCGCCACATGGGTGAGGCCCATGGCGCGGGCGACATCGATGCCGCGATGGATGGAGTGGATCCACGCGGCGCAGGAATAGGGCACGACGATGCCCGTGGTCCCCAGCACCGACAGGCCTCCGACGATGCCGAGGCGCGGGTTCAGCGTCTTCAGCGCCAGGCGCGCGCCATCGGCGATGGCGATCTCCACCTCCGCGTCGGCGGCAACGCCTGCCGCCTGCGCCACCTCGGCGATGTTCTCGGCAATCATGCGCCGGGGCACCGGATTGATGGCCGGCTCGCCCGGCGGCACCGGCAGGCCCGGCCGCGTCACCGTGCCGACGCCCGCGCCGGCGCGGAAGGTGACGCCGGCGCCGGGCGGGCCACGCCGCACGGTCGCCAGCACCAGCGCGCCGTGGGTGACATCGGGATCATCGCCTGCATCCTTCACGATGCCAGCGGTGGCGCTCTCCTGCGTCCGCTCGTGACGTGCGAGGGCGAAGGCCGGGCGGGTGCCGCCGGGCAGCGCCACCTCCACCGGATCGGGGAAGGCACCGGTCACCAGCGCCGCGAACGCCGCCTTGGCCGCGCCGGCCGCGCAGGTGCCCGTGGTCCAGCCGCGCCGCAGGGGCCGGTCGGGAACTTCCCCGGACGGATCATGATCGGGCAGATCGCTCGCCGCATCGCTCATGGAAGCCTTGATAGAGCATTTCGGGGCAGCGCGGATACCAGCGCGCCCGGCGCACGCATCCCCCGGACCATGCCCGCGCGTGGGCGGGAGAGGGACACCGGCGTCCGCGGCACCATGGGCGGCCGCTCGCCTGTCCCGGGCCCACGCCCGCGTCCGCGCGGCGTGGCTGCGGGAGCGGCGGCCCATCCAGGCGCCGGGCGCCCCGCCGCATCGCCCCATCGGATGGCGGTGAATGGCCACGGAGCCGGACGCGTCCGGCCCATCCAGAGCCCGCCCTGGCGCCGCGCGGGCAGGAAGCCGCCGCCACCCGTCCGCCGCCGCGCGCCCCGACCGACCGTCACGAACAGGCCGAGAGCAGCCCGAGGCCATGCCGCCCGAGGCGGCCGATCCTTCCCGGTCTTGCCACACATCACCGGGGTGCAGCCGGCGCCATGGGGGCGGCGCGGCTGTCGCCCCGTCAGATCGACCCTTCTCCCTAGCAGCGGGCGGCGAGGGATGGCGGAGCCGCAGATGCACGGATGTGCGCCTCCCAAGGCGCTGAGGCCGCAACGCCCCGACGGGACCGCCGCGCCTTTCCTGTCCCAGCCTGCCCCGGACCGGCGCACGGCCGGGCGTTGTCATCGCTCCGTCGCTCCGTGGCTCGGCCCACCGGATACGCCACTGCGCGCGGCGGCAGAACCGATCCCATCCCCCTGCCCCGCCAGACCATCGCGGCAGGGCAAGCTGCGGCGTGCGCCGCGCCTTCCTCCCGGCACCGTGCTCATGCCCGCCGTGCGCCCTCCGCCCCGGCATCGGCGCGCCGCTGCGCCGACAGGCTGGCCGCATCACGGAGCCATTCCATGACCCCCGCCGGCCCTCCCGTCCCGCACGGCCTCCTCATCGGCGCGCCGCGCTCGGGCTCGGGCAAGACCACGGTGACGCTCGCCCTTCTGGCGGCGCTGGCGCGGCGCGGGGTGGCGGTGCGGGCGGTGAAGTCCGGGCCGGACTACATCGACCCCGCCTTCCATGCCGCCGCCACCGGCCGGCCGGGACTCAACCTCGACAGCTGGGCCATGCCGCCGGCGCTGGTGGATCATCTGGCGCACGGCGCGGCGGCGGGCGCGGAGTTCGTGGTGGGCGAGGGCGCCATGGGCCTGTTCGACGGGGTCGTGGGCGATCCCGGCCGCACCGGCGCCGGCGCGGACATCGCGGCGCGGCTCGGCCTGCCGGTGCTGCTGGTGCTCGACGTCTCCGGCCAGTCGCAGACCGCGGCGGCGGTGCTGCGCGGCTTCATCGGCCACGATCCGCGGGTGCGCATCGCCGGGGTCGTGCTGAACAAGCTCGGCAGCGCGCGGCACGAGCGCATGATCCGCGAGGCGGTGGCGCCGCTGGGCGTGCCGGTGCTGGGGACCATCCCGCGCGAGGCCGCGATCGTGCTGCCGGAACGCCATCTGGGACTGGTGCAGGCGGGGGAGACGGACGACCTCGCGACCCGGCTCGCGGCGCTGGCGGATCTCGCCGAGCGCCACCTCGACCTCGACGGCATCCGCGCGGCCGCCGCCGCCCTTTCTCCCGCGCCGGGCGAGGCAACGGCCCTGCCGCCGCCGCCGGGGCAGCGCATCGCGCTGGCGCAGGATGCCGCCTTCAGCTTCGTCTATGGCCACGTGCTGGCCGGCTGGCGCGCGATGGGGGCGGAGATCGTGCCGTTCTCGCCCCTCGCCGACGAAGCGCCCGACCCGGGCTGCGACGCCCTGTGGCTGCCCGGCGGCTATCCCGAGCTGCATGCCGGGCAGCTGGCGGCGGCGCAGCGCTTCCTTGCCGGAACGCGTGCCTTCGCGCAGACACGCCCGGTGCATGGAGAGTGCGGGGGCTACATGACGCTCGGGCGCGCCCTCACCGACGCGGAGGGCAACACCCACGCGCTGCTCGGCCTCCTCGATCTGGAGACCAGCTTCGCCCGGCGGCGGATGAACCTCGGCTATCGCGTGGCGCGGCTGCTCGCTCCGTCATCCCTCGGCGCGGTGGGCGCATGCGTGCGCGGGCATGAGTTCCACTACGCCACGGTCATCGACCGCGGCGCCGATGCGCCGCTGGCCGACCTGACCGACGCGGAAGGCCGGGCGCTGGGCCCGGCGGGCAGCCGGCGCGGAACCGTCACCGGCAGCTTCTTCCACACCATCGCGCGGGGGTGAGCCTCAGGCACACCATCGCGCGGGGGGGGGGGGGGGTGAGCCTCAGGTGCCGGCGCGGGTCGCGGAGAGGATGCGCTTGGCCACGTAGAACGCAGCCGGAATGGCGACCACCGCGCCGATGGCCGCGGCGATGGGAATGAGGCGCATGTCCTGCCCCGCCAGCGACGGCATGGCGAGCACGACCATGATCGCGGCGCCCGCGAAGGTGACGCTGAGAATGAGCCAGACGATGATTGCGACCTTGAGCATTTTATTCAGGCTCCGTCGGCAGACGCCCCTTGATACGCCGTTCCGCGAGGTCAGCTCTTGACGCCGATCAACCCCGTCCCGGCGGCGCGCGGTCGCAGCGGGCCGGGGGCGGGATACAATGCGGCGCGTACGCAGGGGCCGTGCCGCAAACCATGCGCTGCACGCATGGCAAGGTGCTCTTCCGTGGCGTTATAGTGCCGCCGGAAGCGCGCCACGGGGTCCCCCGGAAGGACGCGCCGGGCATCCCCGGGAGGACGCCGATGCAATGCCAGTTCAAGGAAGACGACTTCCGCGCCGCCGTGCTCGACATCGTGAGCCAGAAGGATGGCCAGGCCATCGTGATCCAGGTGGTGGGCGGCAACACCATCACCGGCTTCGCCCCCATGAGCGTGGGCCGCGACTACCTGCGATGCCAGGTGGCGGCCGGGTCCGGCCAGAAGGAGCAGGTCGTTCCGTTCCATTCCATCACCTGCGTGCGCTGACCCCCGCCGCATCCGGCGCCGCTGGTTCTCTTCACCTCCACCGTCCATCCCTCGCGGGCGATGCCGGCCGTCCGGCGCCCGCACTCCCTGCCCCAAGGAGCCCCCCCATGGCAGCACCCCAGCCCCTCGCCCGTTCCGAGACCCCGCGCTTCACGCTGCTGCGCGAGAAGATGCTGATCGGCGGCGCCTGGGTGGACGCGGACAGCGGCGCCACCATCGACGTGCACAATCCCGCGACCGGCGCCTTCATCGGCACCGTGCCCAAGGCGGGCGCCGCCGAGACCCGCCGCGCCATCGAGGCCGCCGGCGAGGCGTTCAAGACCTGGCGCGCCACCACCGCCGCCGAGCGCGCCGCCAAGCTGCACAAGCTGGCGGACCTGATCGCCGCCAATTCCGAGGAGCTCGCCATCCTGCTCACCACCGAGCAGGGCAAGCCGCTGGCCGAGGCGCGTGGCGAGGTGGGCGCCTCCGCCGCCTACGTGCGCTGGTTCGCCGAGGAGGCGCGGCGCATCTATGGCGACGTTATCCCCTCCCCGTGGGCCAACCGCCGCATCCTCGTCACCAAGGAGCCGGTGGGCGTGTGCGCGGCCATCACGCCGTGGAACTTCCCCTCCTCCATGCTCTCGCGCAAGATCGGCGCGGCGCTGGCGGCCGGCTGCACCGTGGTGTGCAAGCCCTCCGAGCTGACGCCCTATTCGGGCCTGGCCTGGGGCGTGCTGGCGGAGATGGCGGGCATCCCGGCGGGCGTGGTCAACATCGTGCTGGGCGATGCCCCCGCCATCGGCGGCGAGATGACCTCGAACCCGATCGTCAAGAAGGTGACCTTCACCGGCTCCACCCCCGTGGGCAAGCTTTTGATGAAGCAGTCCGCCGAGACCATGAAGAAGATCTCCATGGAGCTGGGCGGCAACGCGCCGTTCCTGGTGTTCGACGACGCGGACCTCGACCTGGCGGTGGAGCAGGCGGTCGCCTCCAAGTATCGCAACGTGGGCCAGACCTGCGTCTGCACCAACCGCTTCTATGTGCAGTCCGGCATCTATGATGCCTTCGCGGAGCGCTTCGCCGCCGCCTCGCGCAAGCTGAAGGTGGGCAACGGCCTGGAGGAGGGCGTCTCCGCCGGCCCGCTCATCGACGACCGCGCCCTCGCCAAGGTGAACCGCCTTCTGCAGGACGCGCTCGACAAGGGTGCCAGCGTGCTCACCGGCGGCAAGCAGCCGGAGCTGGGCGGCACCTTCTTCGAGCCCACGGTGCTCGCCGGCGCGACCCAGGACATGGCGTTCGCGCGCGACGAGATCTTCGGCCCCATCGCCCCGCTCTTCAAGTTCGAGACCGAGGACGAGGCCATCTCCTACGCCAACGCCACCGAATACGGCCTTGCCTGCTACTTCTTCACGAAGGATCTGGGCCGGGCGTTCCGGGTGTCGGAGCGGCTGGAGTACGGGCAGGTTGGCATCAACGCCGGCGTCATCACCACCGAGGTCGCCCCGTTCGGCGGCGTGAAGGAGAGCGGCGTCGGCCGCGAGGGCTCCAAGTACGGCTGCGACGACTATCTGAACATCAAGTACGTGTGCGTCGGCGGAGTGTGAGGGGACGGCGCCGCGCTCGCGGCATCTGATCAGTCATGGCCGGGCTTGTCCCGGCCATGACAGGTCGTTCTGCCCTCACGCCTCGAAATTGAAGGCGATGCCGATCCGGTTCCAGGCGTTGATGGTGGCGACCGCGACGGTGAGGAACAGGGCCTCGTCCGCGGAAAACTCCTCCAGCACCGCATCCCAGGCGTCCTCCGACGCGGCGCCGGTGCCGAGCAGCGTCAGCTCCTCGGTCCAGGCCAGCGCCGCCTTCTCCCGGGCGGAAAACACGCGCGCCTCGGGCCAGGCCGCCAGAAGGTCCAGCTTCTCCTGCGGCACGCCGGCCTTGCGGGCGACGCCGAGGTGGAACTTGAGGCAGAAGGCGCAGCCGTTGATCTGCGAGGCGCGCAGCTTGACGAGCTCGGTCAGGCCCTTGTCGAGGCCGGCGGCATCCACGCCCTTGGTGAGGGCGGCAAGGCCGGAATAGATATCCGGCGCGCGCTCGGTAAACGCCTTGTAGGTGGGGCGGGCAAAATCTTCGGACATGACAGGCCTTTCGGGGCTCAGCTCTTCAGCCGGTAGCCAGTGCGGAACATCCAGCGCACGATGAAGAGGCAGGCGAGGAGGAAGACGAAGATCATCGCAACGCTCACCTCCACCCGCACGTCCGAATGGCCGAAGAAGCTCCAGCGGAAGCCGGAGACCAGATAGACCACCGGATTGAACATGGTGATGGCCCGCCACGCGGGGGGCAGCATGTCCAGCGAGTAGAAGGTGCCGCCGAGGAAGGTGAGCGGCGTCACCACCAGCAGCGGGATCATCTGCAGCCGCTCGAAGCCGTCGGCCCAGATGCCGATGATGAAGCCGAACAGCGAGAAGGTGACCGCCGTCAGCACCAGGAACGACACCATCCACACCGGGTGGCGCAGCTCCAGCGGCACGAACAGCGACGCGGTGCCAAGGATGATGAGCCCCAGCATCACCGATTTCGTCGCCGCCGCCCCCACATAGCCGGCCACGATCTCGAACGGCGAGACCGGCGCGGACAAAAGCTCGTAGATGGTGCCGGTGAAGCGCGGGAAATAGATGGCGAAGGCGGCGTTGCTGATGGACTGGGTGAGCAGCGTCAGCATCATCAGGCCGGGCACGATGAAGGCGCCGTAGGGTACCGCGTTCACCTCCGACATGCGCGGGCCGATGGCCGAGCCGAACACCACGAAATAAAGCGAGGTGGACAGGACCGGAGAGACGATGCTCTGGCCGATGGTCCGCCGCGTGCGGTTCATCTCGAACACATAGATGGCGCGGATGGCTTGCAGGTTGACGCTCACGGCGCGCGCCTCACGAGGCTCACGAAGATGTCTTCGAGGGAGCTCTGCTCCGTGTGGATGTCGCGGAAGGCGATGCCCTCCGCCGCCAGCGCCGCCAGAAGCCCGGCGATGGAGCGCCCGTTCTCCTCCTCGCCGGCGGCGTTGGCGACGTAGCTGTAGGTGAGGCACTGCCCGTCGCCCGACAGCCCGAGGCCATAGGACGCGAGGGGCGCCGGCACGCTCGCGAGCGGGGCGGCGAGCTCGATGGTCAGCTGCTTCTTGCCCAGCTTCTTCATCAGCGTCGCCTTGTCCTCGACAAGGATCAGCTCGCCCTTGGCGATCACGCCCACCCGGTCGGCCATCTCCTCGGCCTCTTCCAGGTAATGGGTGGTGAGGATGATGGTGACGCCGGCATCGCGCAGCTCGCGCACGAGGCGCCACATGTCGCGCCGCAGCTCCACGTCCACGCCGGCGGAGGGCTCGTCGAGGAACAGCACCTGCGGCTCGTGCGCCAGCGCCTTGGCGATCAGCACGCGCCGCTTCATGCCGCCCGAAAGCGTCATGATGCGGGCGTCGCGCTTGTCCCAGAGCGACAGGCTGCGCAGCACCTTCTCGATGTGCGCGGGGCTGGCGGGCTTGCCGAACAGCCCGCGCGAGAAGCTCACGGTGGCCCACACGCTCTCGAACGAATCGGTGGTCAGCTCCTGCGGCACGAGGCCGATCAGGGCACGCGCGGCCCGGTAGTCGCGCACGTTGTCGTGACCGGCCACGCTCACGTTGCCGGAGGTGGCGTTCACGAGGCCGCAGATGATGGAAATGAGGGTCGTCTTCCCGGCCCCGTTGGGGCCGAGCAGGGCGAAGATCTCGCCGCGTTGGATGTCGAGGCTCACATCCTTGAGGGCGACGTGGCCGGTCGCGTAGGTCTTGCCGATGCCGCTGACGGTGATGACGCTCGTCATGGGGCCGCTATAGACCACGTCGCGGTGGCGGCGGGAAGCCCCCGGCCGCCGCCCGTCCTCAGGCCCCCTGGATGGCGCTGAGCCGCCAGGGACCGCCGCGCTCGCGCACGAAGGTCCACACCTCCGTGCTTTCACCGCCGGAGCCCTGGTCGCCGGAGACGACGCGGCCGCTGGCGCGATCCACCATCACATCCCGGCTGGCGTAGCGCATGGCCACGGTGGCGTAGTCGCGCGGGCCCTCGCGCCAGGCCTCGGCCACGTCGCCCTGCAGCAGCTTCACGTCGGTCACGTCGTTGCGCAGGCCGCGCTCGGCATTCTCGCGCAGCTCGTCGGAGAGATGGCCGAACACCTCCGGCGTGGTCAGCGCGCGCAGCTCGCCCTGGTCCTCGCGGGAGAAGGCGGTCTGGAGCTGGCCCAGCATGCGCTCGAACGTGTCGAGGTCGGCGGGCGCGATGCCGATCTCGTCGCGCGCGGCCGGCGGCCGGCCGGAGCCGGAGGGCGGCACCGAGCCGCGCGGCGCCGGACCAGACCCGCCGGGCACCGGGCCCGTGGCGCCGGCGCCCATCGGACGCGGCGTCATGGAGCGGTCGCGCCAGTGGACGCCACCGCCGGCGGCTGGCTGAGGGCGGCGCATGAAGCGCAGCACCAGCATCACCACGCCCACGACGAGAGCAATCTGCAGGAGCAGGCCGAACAGGCCGGCGAGGCCACCCAGCCCCTGCCCCATCAGCAGGCCGACGAGACCGCCGATGAGCAGGCCGCGCATGAGCGCGCCACCGAAGCCGGAGCCGAACATGGAAGGGCGAGGCGCCGTCGCGTTGGGACGGGCGGCGGTGGAGGGGGCGGGCTGGGGCGTGGTGGAACGCTGCACCGGCGCTGTGGTGCCCGGCGCCGTGGTGGTGGGCGCGGGGGAGGTATAGGTGCGCGAGCCGCGGCTGCCGAACGAGCCGGCCTTGCGCGCCTCCGCATGATCGGCGGCGACCAGCGTGAACGCCCCGGCGACCGCGAGCGCGGCAAGCAGCGCGCGGCGGCGGGATCTGGCCCGGGGCTGGCGGCCGGTGGTCCTCGACATGGTGTGCGTACCCTCCGTTGCGCGCGGTCCATGCCGCAGCGTCACCTTGCGCTCATATAGGGATCGCGGCCCGCGATTGCGAGAGGGCGCGCAGCCGTCCCGCGCGATTTGGTGGGCGAGCGAACCGCGCGGGTTCATTCGGCGCGGGTGCGGGCTTATGGTTCTGCGCCTGCCGCGTCGTCTCCCGCCGGAGCCTGCAATGTCCGCCTTCCCCGCCTGCGCCCCGCGCACCCGTCTTCCGCTGGCCCTCGGCTCTCTCGCCCTCGGCGCGCTCCTCGCCGCCCCCGCCATGGCCGGGCCGGTGGGCGTCACCGTCCGCAACGAGAGCGTGGGGGCGACCTGCGCCGAGACCGACAACGTGACCCTCAAGCTGGTCTCCGACACGGTCCAGCGCTTCCGCATCACGGCACGCCACCCGGCCTATGCCGGCACGCTCATGTTCGACCGCACCGAGCCGGACTTCGACACCTGCGACATGTCCGGCGACCCGGTGGTGCCCGCCGTACCCGCCGCGCCGCCGCCGCCCGCCGCCGCCGGCACGCCGGCCAAGCCGTCCGAGCCCCCCGCGCCGCCGGCCACGCGGCGCATCACCTTCTACGAATCGCCCGACCTCTGGCTCACCGGCTACATCTTCCCGAGCTTCTGGCGCGCGGCCACCGTGCCGGTGCGGGTGGGCGGCGAGGTGGTGCAGGGCCTGCACATGATCCAGGTGTGGGTGCGTGCCGAGGGCAAGGCGGAAGAGGTGCTGGTGGTCTATCCGCCCGACGGCTACTGGCGCGCCCGGCCGCTCTCCCCCGCCCATCTCGCCAGCACGGCCTATGGCTCGTCCTTCCTGGTGGGCCCGGTGGAGCAGGCGGAACGGCCGCTGGTGCGGCTGAAGGAGATCAACTTCGCGCCGCAGACCCGCTCATTCACCCTCTATTTCGCCGGCGGCGGCAAGGCGCGGATGCAGATCGCCAAGGTGGACCGGGACGGCATCGCCCTCGACGTGGAGCTGGACGGCACCCCGCCCGGCCCGTTCGCGGCGCTGCGCTCCATGTATGTCACCGAGGGCAACGCCGATGTGGCCCGCGTGGCGTGGCGCACCCAGCCGCAGGCGGGCGCCAAGGCGCTCATCGGCGAGGCGCCGGTGCTCGGCTTCACCGATGCGCAGGATGTGGCCATGCTGTGGGCCGGGCGGCTCGTGCCGTCCCGCCACAACACCAGCGCGCCGGACTTCGTGTTCGACACGTTCACCGCGCCCTGAGCGGGCGGGCCCTCCCCGGCGGCGGACCGGCGGGGAGGGGCGATGCGTCAGGCGACGTCGAGCACCGCCTCGGCTTCCAGCACGCCGCCGGCACCGCCGGTGACCGCCTCCTCCAGCCCTTTGGCCTCGGTGGCGAGGTTCTCGGCGAAGAAGCGGGCAATGGCGATGCGGGCCGCAAGGCGCGGGTCGGTCCCGCCTGCCGAACGCTCCAGATGGGCGGCGAGCGCCACCTTGGCGAGATAGGCGCCACCCGCCGCGCGGGCGAACAGGCGCAGGTAGGGGGTCGCCCCGGCAAGCGCCTTGGCCTGCTGCTCGGGCAGCCAGTCCAGCATCTTGGTGGTGGCGCGGGCGAGGGCATCCACCGCCTCGCCGAGGCGCACGCCGGCGTGTCCGAACTCCGGCGCGTTGAGCGCCGCCACTTCGTCGGCGATCTCGCGGTAATCGGCGATCACCGCGTTCACCACGTCGCCGCCCTCCTGCGGCAGCTTGCGGGTGACGAGATCGATCGCCTGGATGCCGTTGGTGCCCTCGTAGATGGCGAAGATCCGGGCATCGCGCAGGTGCTGGGCGGCGCCCGTCTCCTCCACATAGCCCATGCCGCCATGCACCTGCACGCCGGTGGAGGCCACCTCGATGCCGATGTCGGTGGAGAAGGCCTTGGCCACCGGGGTCAGCAGGCTCGCCTCGGCGAAGGCGGCGGCGCGGGCGATGGGATCGGCCAGCCGGTGGGAGCGGTCGAGGGCGTCGGCGGTGCGAAGGCACAGGGCACGGGCGGCATCGGTCTCCGCGCGCATGGTCAGCAGCATGCGCTTGACGTCGGGATGGGCGATGATGGGGGCGGAGCCCTCCACGCCCGGCGCCTTGCCCTGCCGGCGCTCCTTGGCATAGGCGAAGGCGCGCTGGGTGGCGCGCTCGGCCACCGCCACGCCCTGGATGCCGACCGCGAGGCGGGCGTTGTTCATCATGGTGAACATGCAGGCGAGGCCACGGTTCTCCTCGCCCACGAGGTAGCCGATGGCGCCCTCGCCGGTCTCGCCGAACACCATGGTGCAGGTGGGCGAGCCGTGCAGGCCGAGCTTGTGCTCGATGCCGGCGCAGACCACGTCGTTGCGCGCGCCCAGCGAGCCATCGGCGTTCACCAGGAACTTCGGCACCACGAACAGGGAGATGCCGCGGGTGCCGGCCGGCGCGTCGGGCAGGCGGGCGAGCACCAGGTGGACGATGTTCTCTGCGAGGTCGTGCTCGCCGTAGGAGATGAAGATCTTGGTGCCGAAGATGCGATAGGTGCCGTCGTCCTGCTTCACCGCCTTGGCGCGCAGCACGGCGAGGTCGGAGCCGGCCTGCGGCTCGGTGAGGTTCATGGTGCCGGTCCAGGTGCCGGCCACCATCTTCGGCAAATAGGTGTGCTGCAGCTCGGGCGCGCCGTGGGCGGTGAGGGCCTCGATGGCGCCCATGGTGAGCACGCCGCCGATGCCGAACGAGGGCGAGGCGGAGTTCCAGAACTCGGTCAGCGCGGAGGTGATGGAGGTGGGCAGATGCTGGCCGCCGAACTCCTCCTCGGCCGCCACCGAGCTCCAGCCGGCGGCGGTCCACGCCTCATAGGCGCCGCGCCAGCCCTCCGGCGTGGTGACCACGCCATCCTTCGCGGAACAGCCCTGCTTGTCGGCGGTGCGGTCGAGCGGCGCGATGACCGAGGCGGCGAACTTGCCGGCCTCCTCCAGCACCGGATCGACCACGTCGAACGAGAGGTCCACAAGCCCCTGCTCCATCAGGCGGGGCAGGGTCGTGCAGGTCTTGAGAAAATAGGAGACCTCTTCCACCGGCGCGCGATAGCTCATCAGACCTCTCCCGTTGGCCCGTTCCGGGGCGCGCGGGCCTGTGCCTTGGGCCGCGAGCCGGGCGGGCGCTTGACCGCCGTCGGCGGGCGCGCTCTAAGCACCCCGCCGGCCGGCCCACCACATCGGCGCTGGCGGCCTGCTTCGTCAAGGGGCGTGCCTCAGTCATTGGTTGGAGGCACGGATTTCGACACCATGACCTCGCCACTTTCGCCCGCCCCGTCGCCCGCTGCTCCGGCCACGCGCCTGCTCCCTGCCGACGCGTCCGCAGCCATCGCCACGGCGGCGAAGATGCTGGTGACGGGCGGCCTCGTCGCCTTTCCCACCGAGACGGTCTACGGCCTCGGCGCCGACGCGGGGAACCCGGATGCCGTGGCGCGGCTCTACGCTGCGAAAGGACGCCCGGCGTTCAACCCGCTCATCGCCCATGTGACCGACCTCGACGCCGCCGCGCGGATCGGCCGGTTCGATGCCCGCGCCCGCGCCATCGCCGCCCGGTTCTGGCCGGGGCCGCTCACTCTCGTGGTGCCCTTTGCCGACAGCCCGGCGGTGTGCGACCTCGCCCGCGCCGGCCTCGACACCGTGGCGATCCGGGTGCCGTCCGAGCCCGTCGCCCGCGCCCTCCTCGCCGCCGCGGGGCGACCCATCGTGGCCCCCAGCGCCAACCGCTCGGGCCATGTCTCGCCCACCACCGCCGCCCATGTGATGGAAGACCTCGCCGGCCGCATCGACGCCGTGCTGGACGGGGGGCCGACGGCGGTCGGCGTGGAATCCACCATCCTCGACCTCACCGGCCCGGACCCCGTGCTGTTGCGGCCGGGCGGCCTTGCGCGGGAGGCGATCGAGGCGGCGCTGGGCCGTCCCCTCGCCCGCCCCGCCGCCTTCGACGATGCCCGCCCCGCCGCCCCAGGCCGGCTCGCCTCCCATTACGCGCCGCGCGCGCTGCTGCGGCTGGAGGCGCGCGAGGTCGCGCCCGGCGAGGCGCTCCTGACCTTCGCCGGCGCCCGCCCGCCCGGCGCCGGCTCCGCCGCGCAGGTCCTCGATCTCAGCCCCGCCGGCGACCTCACCGAAGCCGCCGCCCGGCTCTATGGCGCCCTGCGCAGCCTTGATGCCTCCGGCGTTCCGTCCATCGCGGTGGTGCCGCTGCCCCGCACGGGGCTGGGCGAGGCCATCGCCGACCGTCTCGCCCGGGCCGCCGCGCCCCGTCCCGCCGCTCCTTCATCCGAGATGCCCGCATGACCGCGTCTACCGCCCTGCCCGCCGGCATCACCCTCGGCCATGCCGAGGATGCCGACACCCCCGCCCTCGCCGCCCTGTGGGAAGAGGCGGGCCTGACCCGGCCGTGGAACGATCCCCACGCCGACATCGCGCTGGCCCGGCGTGGTCCCCATTCCACCATCCTGGTGGCGCGGCAGGGCACCGCGCTCGCCGGCTCGGTGATGGTGGGGCACGACGGGCACCGCGGCTGGGTCTATTACCTCGCGGTGGCGCAGGACCAGCGGGGCCGGGGCCTCGGCCGCGCGCTCCTCACCGCCGCCGAGGACTGGCTGCGCGCGCGGGCCGTCCCCAAGCTGATGCTGCTGGTGCGGCCCGACAACGAGCAGGTGCGCGGCTTCTACGCCGCCGTGGGCTACGCTGAGGAGCCGCGCGTCGTCTTCTCACGCCGGCTGGACGGGAAATAGGCGCGCGCATCCGCCCTTTCCTCCGTCGGCGCCGGGGCCTATGCAGGAGCTCCCCTTTTCCGGAGCCTCCCCATGGTGAGCTACGTCGTTGCGCCCCCCGCCATCCCTGCCCTGCCCGTCGTGGGCAGCGACGCGCTGTTCCCGGTGCACCGCATCTATTGCGTCGGCCGCAACTTCGCCGATCACGCGGTGGAGATGGGCCACGACCCCAGCAAGGAGCCGCCGTTCTTCTTCCAGAAGAACCCGGACACGCTGGTGCATTCCGGCGCGACCATCTCCTACCCGCGCATGACCAGGGACGTGCACCACGAGGTGGAGCTGGTGGTGGCGCTGAAGTCCGGCGGCGAGGACATTCCGGTGGAGAAGGCGCTGGACCACGTGTTCGGCTATGCGGTGGGCCTCGATCTCACCCGGCGCGACCTGCAGGCCGAGGCCAAGAAGCTGGGCCGGCCGTGGGAGATCGCCAAGGCGTTCGAGGAGGGCGCGCCCTGCTCCGCCGTGGTGCCCGTGGGCACCATCGGCCATCCCTCCGCCGGCCGCATCTTCCTGAAGATCAACAATGAGGTGCGCCAGAACGGCGACCTCAACCAGATGATCTGGAAGGTGCCGGAGATGATCGCCACCCTCTCCACCCTGTTCCGCCTCGCTCCCGGCGACCTGATCTTCGCCGGCACGCCGGCCGGGGTCGGCCCGGTGGCGCGCGGCGATGTGCTGGAAGGCGGGGTCGAGGGCGTGGGCGAGATCCGCCTCACCATCGACTGAGGCGTTTCCTCCGAACTGGCGCGGGGCGGCTCAGGCCGCCTTGCGCAGCGCCAGCACCGCGTTGAGGCCGCCGAAGGCGAAGGCGTTCACCAGCGCCACCTCCGGCGCGCCCTCCCGCGCGGCGTTGGGCACGCAGTCGAGGTCGCAGTCCGGGTCGGGCTCGCGGAAGTTCAGGGTGGGCGGGAAGAAGCCGTGGCCGAGCGCGAGCAGCGCCGTCACCGCCCCGAGCCCGCCGGCCGCGCCGAGGCAATGGCCGGTCATGGCCTTCACCGAGGACACCGGCACCCGCGCCAGCCCCTCGCCCAGAACCGCGCGCAGGGCGGCGGTCTCGGTCTTGTCGTTCAGCACCGTGCCGGTGCCGTGGGCGTTCACATAATCCACCGCATCGGGCGCGAGGCCGGCATCGTCGAGAGCGGCGGCGATGGCGCGCGCGCAGCTGGCCGCGTCAGGCGCGGTGAGGTCGGCGCCGTCGGCGCTCATGCCGAAGCCGACGATCTCGCCGAGAATGGTCGCCCCGCGCGCCCGCGCCCGCTCCATGTCCTCCAGCACCAGCGCCGCCGCGCCTTCGCCGAGCACGAGGCCGGAGCGGTCCTTGGAGAACGGGCGGCAGGTGTCGGAGGAGGTGACGCGCAGCGCCTCCCAGCTCTTCATCATGCCGATGGTGAGCGGCGCCTCGCAGCCGCCGGTCACCGCCACGTCGATCAGGCCGCCGCGCACCATCTGGAAGGCGAGGCCGATGGCATGGGAGGCGGACGAGCAGGCGGAGGCCGTGGCGAAGCTCGGCCCGAGGATGCGGTGCGCCATGGAAATGTGGCTCGCCGCCGAGGACGGCATGGCGCGCGGCACCGTGAAGGGATGCGGCCGCCCGTTGTCGACGAGGATGCGCTGGTAGCCCTCCTCGAGCGACTGGCAGCCCACCGCCGCGCCGAAGATGACGCCGGCGCGCTGGCGGGCATCGGGGTCGATCACCGCGCCGGCGGTGGCCATGGCTTCCGCCGCGGCGATGAGGGCGAGCTGGCCGGAGCGGTCCAGCATGCCCAGCTGGCGCGGGTCGAAATGCGCCTCGGGCGCGAAGGCGGGCACCTCGCCGGCGAGGCGGGTCTTCACCTTGTCGTGTGGGACGAGCGTCAGCGGCCCGAGGCCGCCCTTCGCCCCGCGCAGCGCGTCCAGATGGGCCGTAATGCCGAGACCGAGGGCGGATACCGCGCCCATGCCGGTGATGGCGACGCGGCGGGGTGCCTGCATGCCGGGATGTCCGTTCATGAAGCCGGGGCGTTCGGCGCCACCGTGCCCTTGCCGGCGTCGATGATCTTCTCGATGGCGTCCAGGAGCTCGAACACCTTCACGTCGGTGTTCTCCAGCGGGCCGCCCTCGGCCGGGATCTCGACGCCGAACCGCTCCTCGATCTTGAAGATGAGCTCGATCAGGTCGAGGGAGCTGATGCCGAGATCCGAGACGCTGGTGTCGGCCGCGATGATGGACGGGTCGATCGAGGCTTCGGCCGCAATCACTTCGAGAATCTCCGCCTTGCGGCCCCCAACTTCCGCCACGCGACCCTCCGTCAACCCTCACACCGGCGGGCCCGGGGACCCGCCGCGACGGCGCTAACATGCACAGGCACCTCCCCCCTGTCCACCTCGCCGCCTGCGGACACCCGGACGCGACCGTCGCCCGGGAGCAGGCTACCGCCCCGCTGCCGCGACCGGACCCGGCGGCGGCGCGCGCCTTCACCCCTCGACGAACGCCTGCAGCCGCGGACACATGAAATCGAGGAACACCCGCACCCGCTGGGGCATCCTCGGGCCGCCGAGATAAAGCGCGTTGATGGGCTCCTCGTCGCTCTCCACCACGTCGGCCAGCACCTCGACGAGGCGGCCGGCGGCCAGATCGTCGCGGGCGTGATAGTCGCCGAGGCGGGCGATGCCGACGGCGGCCACCGCCAGGCGGCGCACGGTCTCGCCATTGTTGGCGAGGAGCGATCCCGTCACCGCGCGGTCGACGATGCGCCCGCTCTCGCGCAGCGGCCAGACCGGCGCGGCCCGGCGGAAATTGAAGCCGAGGCAGTTGTGATGGGCGAGGTCCTCCGCCGTCCGCGGCACGCCATGGCGCGTGAGGTAGGCCGGCGCCGCCACGATCCGGCGCCGGGCGATGCCCAGCCGCCGCACGGTCATGGAGGAATCCTGCAACGGGCCGATGCGGAAGGCCACATCCGTGCGATCAAGGTAGAGATCGATGATCTCGTCGGACAGGGAGAGATCCACCGCAATGTTGGGATGCTCCGCCCAGAAGGCGGGCAGGAGCGGCTCCAGCGCCATGATGCCGAACGCGACCGACGCATTCACCCGCACGGTCCCGCCGGCGCAGGTGGCGCCGCGCAGGAGGTCGCGCTCCAGAATGTCGAGATCATCCAGCAGCGCGACGCTGCGCTCGTAATAGACCTGCCCCTCCGCGGTGAGGGACAGCCGGCGCGTGGACCGCTCCACCAGCCGCACGCCGAGCCGCGCCTCGATCCGGCCGATGAGCTTGCTCACGGTGGAGGGAGTCATCATCAGCAGGCGCGCGGCCTCCGAGAAGCTGCCCGCCTCCACCACCCGCCGGAACACCTGCATCTCGCCGGCACGATTATCCATGGCACCCGCCTGTGAAAGAGCTTCACAGATAATGTGCAGGCGCACGCGATTATCAAGGCGTGGACGGGGGCGTATCTCCGATCCACGTGGAACGCAATTCCCATCGGCCCGGCCGCGTCCGCCGGTGACAGGAGAGACCCATGCAGACCGTAACCGCCCACGGCGCCGAGATCCCCGCGCTCGGCTTCGGCGTGTTCCGCATGTCGGATGCCGAGGTGGAGCGCGTGGTGCCCGCGGCGCTGGAAGCCGGCTTCCGCCATTTCGACACCGCCCAGATCTACGGCAACGAGGCGGCCCTGGGCCGGGCGCTGGCCGCCGCCGGCGCGCGCCGGAACGATCTGTTCCTCACCACCAAGGTGTGGGTGGACAAATACAGCCCTGCCCTGTTCGCCCCCTCGGTGGCCGAGAGCCTCGACAAGCTCGGCGTGGAGCAGGTGGACCTGCTGCTGCTCCACTGGCCGGGCGACAAGGTGCCCGTCGCCGACCAGATCGCGCTCATCAATGAAGTGGCCGAGGCCGGGCGCACCCGCTTCATCGGCGTCAGCAACCAGAACGTCGCCCAGTTGCGGGAATCGGTCGCGGCGAGCCGCGCCCCCATCGTCACCAACCAGATCGAGATGCACCCCTATCTCGACCAGAGCGCCATGGCGGCAGCCGCGAAGGCCGCGGGCGTCGCGCTCACCGCCTATTTCGCCATGGCGGACGGGGCGGTGCCGCGCGATCCGGTGCTCCGGGAGATCGGCGCCCGCCGCGGCAAGAGCGCGGCGCAGGTCGGCCTGCGCTGGCTCATCCAGCAGGGCCATGTGGTGCTCTCCAAGACCGCCCGGCCGGAACGCGTCGCCGAGAACATGGCCGTGTTCGACTTCACCCTCGATGCGGCGGAGATGGCGCGCATCGCCTCCCTCGCCCGCCCCGACGGACGGCGGGTGAATCCGGAAGGTCTCGCCCCCGCCTGGGATGCGTGATCGCCGCATCCCGCCAGCTGCCCCGACACCCGTTCACACAGGACGCGCCATGACTGCCCCCGCCTCCGAAACCGCCGCCGCCACCGCGGGCGGCATGAACTGGCCGCTCGTCGCCCTCGCCATCGGCGCGTTCGGCATCGGCACCACCGAGTTCACCCCCATGGGCCTCCTGCCGGTGATCGCGCAGGGGGTGGATGTCTCCATCCCCGCCGCCGGCCTGCTGGTGAGCGCCTATGCGGTGGGCGTGCTGGTGGGCGCGCCGGTGATGACGCTAGCCTTCAGCCGGTTCGGCAAGCGCACGGCGCTGATGCTGCTGATGGCCATCTTCACCATCGGCAACCTCATGTCCGCGCTGGCGCCGGGCTACACCACCCTGCTCCTCTCCCGGCTGGTGACCAGCCTCAACCATGGCGCCTTCTTCGGCCTCGGCGCCATCGTGGCGGCGAGCGTGGTGCCCAAGGACCGGCAGGCGAGCGCGGTCGCCACCATGTTCATGGGCCTCACCATCGCCAACGTGGGCGGCGTGCCGGCCGCCACCTGGATCGGCCAGCAGATCGGCTGGCGCATGGCCTTCGCGGGGACGGCCGGGCTCGGCCTCCTCGCCATCGCCGCCCTGTGGCTCGCCTTGCCGCGCGGCGAGGCCGGCACCGTGCCCCACGTGCGGCGCGAGCTGAAGGTGCTGACGCGCCCGGCCGTCCTCATGGCCATGGCCACCACCGTCATGGGCTCGGCCGCCATGTTCACGCTCTATACCTATGTGGCCCCGGTGCTCGAGCGGATCACCGGCGCGACGAACAGCTTCGTCACCCTGTCGCTGGTGCTCATCGGCGTCGGCTTCACCCTCGGCAACATGCTGGGCGGACGGCTGGCGGACTGGTCGGTGGAGGGCGCCACGCGCATCTTCCTCGCAGCCGTCGCCGTCATCATGCTGCTGCTGCCATTCGCCCTCGCCAGCCACGCGGGCGCGGCGGCGAGCCTGCTGGTGTGGGGCGCCGCCACATTCGGGCTGGTGCCGCCGGTGCAGATGCGGGTGATGCAGGCGGCGGCCGAGGCGCCGGGCCTCGCCTCCTCCATCAACATCGGCGCGTTCAACCTGGGCAACGCCATCGGCGCGGCGGTGGGCGGAGCGGTGCTCAGCCTCGGCCTCGGCTATGCGGCGGTGCCCGTCTCGGGCGCTCTGCTGGCGGCCGCCGGCCTGCTGCTGGTGTGGCTCGGCCGCGCGAATGTTCCGGTCGCGGCCCGTGAGGCGTGCGAGGCCTGACGGGGCCGCCCCGCCCGCTGCCGGCCTCAGGCCGGCGTCCCGGCGGTGTGCACGAAGTCGGCGGCCACCGGGCTCGGGCCCAGCCGGGCGGCGAGCGCATCGATGAACAGGCGCACCTTCGCCGGCACCATCCGCCGGCTGGGATAGACCGCCCAGATGGCGAACGGCACCGGCACCGCATCCTCGAGCGTGATCTCCCTCAGGCGGCCGGAGGCGAGGTCTCCTCCCACGGTCCAACGTGACAGGTTGGCGATGCCGAGCCCGCCGCGGCAGGCCTCCAGGATGGCGTCGGCGGAATTGGCGGTGAAGCGCCCGGCGACCCGCACCGTCCGACGCGCGGAGCCGGCCTCGAAGCTCCAGTTGGCGCGCGCGCCGCTGGTGAGGCACTCATGCTGCAGCAGGTCGGACAGGGTCGCGGGCGTCCCGCACCGCGCCAGATAGGACGGTGTCGCCACCAGCTGCTGCGGACTGTCGGCCAGCCGCCGGGCGATGAGCTCGCTGTCGCCCGGCGCGGCGATGCGCAGGGCAAGGTCGATCCCCTCGGCGACGATATCGAGCACCGTGTCGGTCAATTGCAGGTCCACCTGCACGGCGGGATGCAGCGTCATGAACTCCACCGCCAGCGGCGCCACCACCTGCCGGCCGAAGGCGATCGAGGCGGTGATGCGCAGCAGGCCGGAAGCTTCCGCCCGCGCGCCCGTGACGCTGGCCAGCGCCGCCGCCTTCTCCTCCACCAGCGCGCGGGCATGGGGCAGGAACACCGCCCCCTCGTCGGTGAGGGAAAGGGCACGGGTGGTCCGGTGCAGGAGGCGGACGCCCAGCTCCTCCTCGAGCCCGGCGATGAGCCGCGTCGCCTTCATGGGCGACAGCCGCAGCCGCCGCGCGGCCGCGGCAAGGCTGCCCGCGGTCGCCACCTCGCGGAACAGGGCAAGGGCGACAAAATCCATCATATCACCCTGCGATATAATTATGCATCGTGCAATCAGACTATAACGTTTCGCCCAGGGCCTTATCTGTGCAGGAACGATCCATGCTCGTGCCCCAGGATGGCGGCGCAGGAGACATCCCATGCCGCTTGAGACGCCCTCCATCGAGACCGCCGCCGCGCAGGAGGCCCCCGGCCTCGGCCGCACCTTCGCCATGGCCGCAGCCGCCGGCACCGCCGTCGCCAACATCTATTACAACCAGCCCATGCTGGCGCTGATGGTGAAGGACCTGCCGGGCCCCCTGTCGACCGCCATCCCCACCGCGACCCAGCTCGGCTACGCGGTCGGCCTGTTCCTGCTGGTCCCGCTGGGCGATCTCGTGGAGCGGCGCCGGCTCATCATCATCCAGTTCACCCTGCTCGCCGCGGCGCTGGCGCTGGCGGCGACCGCGCCGGGCGCGGCCTCGATGGTGGCGGCCTCGCTGCTCATCGGCTTTCTCGCCACCGTGGCCCAGCAGATCGTTCCGCTGGCCGCCCATCTGGCCGCGCCCGAGCGGCGCGGGGCGACGGTGGGCACGGTGATGGCCGGCCTGCTCACGGGCATCCTCCTCAGCCGGACCCTCGCCGGCTTCGTCGCCACCCATGCCGGCTGGCGCGAGATGTTCTGGCTGGCGGTGCCCATCGCGCTCGCCGCCGCCGGACTGATGGCCGCGACCCTGCCCCGCAGCGCGCCCGATTCCAGCATGGGCTACGGCAGCCTGCTGCGCTCCATCGGCCACCTGTGGCTGGAATTCCCGGCGCTGCGCCTCGCGGCGCTGACGCAGGCGGCCCTGTTCGCCGCCTTCACCGTGTTCTGGACCATCCTGCCCTTCCACCTGGCCCAGCCCGCGTTCGGGCTCGGCGCCGACGTCGCCGGCCTGTTCGGACTGGTGGGAGCGGTGGGCATCCTCGCCGCCCCGCTCGCCGGCCGCTTCGCCGACAGGAACGGTACTGCCGGCACCGTGCTGATGGGCGCCGGCGTGGCGCTGGCCTCCTGGCTCATCTTCGGCACGTGGGGCAGCATCGCCGGCCTTGTCACCGGCGTCGTGCTGCTGGATTTCGGCATGCAGATCGCGCTGATCTCCAACCAGCACATCATCTTCGCCCTGCGCCCAGCGGCGAGGGCGCGTCTCAACACGGTGCTGATGGGCGCCATGTTCCTCGGCGGCGCGCTCGGTTCCGCGCTGGCGACGCTCGGCTGGAGCATGGGCGGCTGGACGGCGGTGAGCCTGCTCGGCATCTGCCTCACCCTCGCCGCCACCCTGCTCCAGGTCGCGGCATCCCGGCGCCGGAAGGGATGACCTGCGACGATGGCTCCCCGACGGGGCCGCCGCTCGGGCTGGGGGACACACCGGCCGTCACGCGGGCGTGCCCGCGGAGGGGCCGTCACGCGGGCGTGCCCGCGGAGGGACAGCCCTCGTGACGAAAATCGCGAGGCAGAGCCGAGGCTTGTGTCGGAAACGGGAGTGGCTGACGAGGCAGTCTGCAGCGAACCCGTCTCTGCGGGGAATTCCCTGCTTTTGGGGAATTTGCAGGGAAAATCCGCGAGTTCCGGGGAAAACCGGGCCCTCGGCGCGCCGAGAAAGAGTGCTCCAACAAAGGCTTGCACGGCAAATTCCCTGGACCGCCCTGCAGGGAATTGTGATTGCCTTGCAGGCAATCCGCCCGCGGGAGCAGGGATATCTCCCCGCAGATCCGGTCCGCTCCCCGTGTATGGGGGGCATATTTAAGTTCGTTTCCGCGAATTCATTTCCCTTGCCCGAAGGCCATCGGCCTCCTGATACTGCGGGCACTGGAGTGTTTCGACCATGAGCCCGCGTCCATCCAATCCGCTGCCAAAACGGCCCCGTGGCCGGCCGAAGGGGACGGCCCCGTTCGCGCAGCAAGATCGCCGCGTGCTCGCCGCGTTCGCCGATGGAGCCATCGGCATGCCCCATGCCGAGCTCACGCCTTTCCTGAGACAGCGCGGCTATGAGGACAAGGACGTCCGACGCGCGCTGAAACGATGGCGGGAGGAGGGGCCCGACTTGCTCCGGGAGGCCCAATTGCGGGCCGATGCCGCGCCGCCCGAAAGCATTTTCGACCTGATCGTCGACCTGGTGCAGTCCATGTCGTTCATCAGGGATGCCGCACGCCCCGCATTTGATGCGCTTTCCAGAAGCCTGGCGCGCGCCCGGCGCCGGGCAGAGGCCCGAAAGGCCTTCGGTCTCGATCCGGGTCTTCCCTTCGACCAGACCGATCCTGCAAAGGTCGAGGAAGCGATCCGCCGTTTCGAGCAAACGGTCGGGGCCGGATACATGCCGCCAGGGTTGGAGGGGCGGACGATCGACGCGCTTCCCCTCTCGCTCAAGCTCTATAGCGCGGCAGTGATGCTGCATGTCACGAGCCTGCAGGTCGCCGGGCAGGAAATCCGGGAGGCCACGGCCTCCGGCGGCGAGGCAGCGCAATCCCGGGAGCCTGAGAGATGAAGGGACGACAGGCAAAGTGCTCCATGCCGCCGGGGGATCCGGTCAAGACCTATGGCGAGCGGATCGAGATGATCCCGGTTGCCCGGCTGAAGCCCTATCCGCGTAACGCACGCACCCATTCGAAGAAGCAGATCGGGCAGATCGCCGATAGTATGAGGCGCTTCGGCTTCACCAATCCGGTCCTGATCGACGATGGCGACATGATCCTCGCCGGCCACGGCCGGGTCGAGGCGGCGAAGCTCATCGGGATGGACGCCATCGCGTGCCTGAGGCTGTCGTCCATGAGCGCGGCGGAGAAGCGGGCCTATGTGCTTGCCGACAACAAGCTCGCCCTGAATGCGGGCTGGGACGACGACATTCTCGCCGGCGAGCTGGAATTGATCCTGGGGGATGCGGGCGAGATCGACATCGCCATCACCGGCTTTTCGGTGGCGGAGGTCGACACCCTCCTCGATACCGCCGAGACCGGGCAGACGCCCCAGGATGAGCGCGACGACGCCCTGCCCGAGCCGGTCCCCCTCGCAGTGAGCCGCCCGGGCGACATCTGGCGGCTTGGCAACCACCGCCTTGCCTGCGGCGATGCCCGGGACGATGAGGTCTATCGCGCCCTGATGTCCACCGCACGCGACGGCGGGGCTGAGCGGGCCCAGATGGTCTTCACCGACCCGCCCTACAATGTCCGCATCCGCGGCAATGTAAGCAACTCGAACGGACACCGCGAGTTCGTGATGGCCTCCGGGGAGATGTCGCAGGACGCCTTCGTGGCGTTCCTCACTTCCGCATTCCGGCCCATGGCCGCCTGGAGCGAGGACGGCTCCATCCACTTCATCTGCATGGACTGGCGCCACATGGAGGAGATCAGCGCGGCCGGGCGGGCGGTCTTCCGCGAGCTGAAGAACCTCATCGTCTGGGCCAAGGACAATGCCGGGATGGGGACTTTCTACCGCTCCCGCCATGAGCTCATCTTCGCCTTCAAGAACGGCACCGCTCCCCATATCAACGCGTTCGAGCTGGGCCAGAACGGGCGGCATCGCACGAACGTCTGGAACTATCGCGGCATCACCTCGCCCACGAAGGAATCGCGGGAGGCCCTGCAGCTTCATCCCACGGTGAAGCCGGTGGCCATGGTGGCGGACGCGCTCAAGGACTGCTCGCGGCGCGGCGGCATCGTCCTCGACCCGTTTTGCGGCTCCGGCACCATCCTCATCGCCGCGCAGAAGACCGGCCGCCGCGCCCGGGCCATCGAACTCGATCCCTCCCATTGCGACACCGCCATCCGGCGCTGGCAGCTCTTCGCCAGGGACGATGCAATCCTCGCGGCCACGGGCGAGACCTTCGATGAGGTCGCGGCGCGGCGCAAGTCAGAGCCGGAGGCCCCGTCCTGCGCGGAGGCGGCCGTTCAGGCCACGATGGGAGGCAAGCGGCCATGAGCGATGATGCGCAGCGCCGGAAAAGCGATGAGGCCTATAAGGTCGGCTACGGCAACCCGCCGCGCGACACCCGCTTCAAGCCGGGCCAGTCGGGCAATCCCAAGGGCAGGCAAAAGGGCAGCAAGAGCTTCAAGGCCACCGTCGGCGCGATCCTGAACGAAAAGATCAAGGTCCAAACGCCCCAAGGCACGAAACGCATCACGAAGCTCGAGGCGCTCGTCCACACCAACCTGAACAATGCGCTGAAGGGCGATCCCAAGGCGAGCGATCAGGTGTTCCGGATCGCCCGCGAGGCGGGGCTCGTGGAGGAGGTTGCCGAGGTGTTCGACAAGCTCACCATGCAGCAGCTGGTCGAGGAAGACCAGGCGATCCTGGAACGCTTCGCGCGCCGGCACAGCGATGGCGAGGAGGACGGCGCATGAACCCGCTCCCGTTCATCGCCGGCCAAAATCCGACAGGTGCCCTTTCCGACGGGCGCCTGCTCCAGGCGATTCTCCGGCAGGATCTCGGCGCCTTCGCCGAACGGTGCTTCTACGACGTGGCGGGCGGCCGCGATTACCTGCACAATTGGCATCTGGACGCGCTGGCCCACCATTTGACCCTGGTGGCCGACGGGCACTGCAAGCGCCTCGTCATCACCCTGCCGCCACGCAGCCTCAAATCCCTCTATGCCTCCATTGCGTTTCCGGCCTGGATGCTCGGCCATGACCCCCACCGGCGCATCATCTGCGCCTCCTACGGGCGCGGCCTCGCCACGGCCCACGCCAACAGCTGCCGCAGCATCATGCGGACTGCGTGGTACAAGGCGCTGTTCCCCTTGATGCGGATCGATCCCCGCAAGGACACGGAGGACGAGGTCCGAACCACCCGCGGGGGCTTCCGCCTGACGGCCACCGTGGGCGGCGCCCTGACCGGGCGCGGCGGCTCGATCATCATCATCGATGACGCCATGAAGGCGGACGATGCCCGCTCCGATACGCTCAGAACCAACGTCAACGACTGGTTCGACGAGACGTTGCTCTCGCGCCTCGACGACAAGCGCAGCGACGCCATCGTCCTCGTCATGCAGCGCCTCCACGTCGACGACCTGGTGGGGCACGTGCTCAAGGCCGGAGGCTGGACCCACCTCAACCTCTCGGCCATCGCCGCCGAAGACATGCAGGTGCCCATCGGCAATGGCCGGTTCCACTTCCGCAAGGCCGGTGACCTGCTCCACCCCGAGCGGGAGCCGCAGCGCGTTCTGGACGAGCTGCGCGCCGCCATGGGATCCGCCGCCTACTCCGCGCAATATCTGCAAGAGCCCGTGCCGGCCGGCGGCAACATGGTCCAATGGGAGTGGTTCGGCAGGTGGACCCGGTTGCCCGAGAAGAAGGACTATCAGACCAGGATCGTGCAGAGCTGGGATACCGCCTCCAAGGCCAACGAACTCAATGACTACTCGGTCGGGATCACCGCCCTCGTCCACAAGGAGGCCATCCACATCCTGGATGTGGTCCGGGCGCGGCTCGAATATCCGGCCCTGAAGAAGCGGATCATTGCCGAGAAGAAGCAGTGGAACGCCGACATCGTGCTCATCGAGGACAAGGGCTCGGGCCAGAGCCTCATCCAGGATCTGCGCGCCGATCACATCTACGCCAAGGAGATCAAGCCGGAGGCCGACAAGGTGGTGCGCATGTCCTGGTGCACGGCTCCCATCGAATCCGGAGCCGTCCTCCTTCCGCACTCCGCTCCCTGGCTCGATGAATTCCGGACCGAGCTCCTCGCCTTCCCGAGCGCCCTGCACGATGACCAGGTCGATGCGCTCTCCCAGCTCATCAACTGGGCAAGGACAAAGTCAAACTATACCCTCGACAACGTCAGATAAGTGGAACCTGATGGTCGATCCGCCTGTCGAACCGCCGCTCATCACCCCGGTCAAACGCGGCCCCCATGCGCAGCTGTTACCAGAGCGTCCAGCCGTTGCCCGAGCCGAGGAATGAGCGAGCGGAGCAGGGTTGCAGGCCAGATGGTTCGTCGCGGTCGGCCACCTGGCGTCGCCTGCCGTCCGACGAACCCCAGCCAGGCGTCCAGTCTTGCCCGCGCTCGAGGCTCTGCGCCGGCCGACCGCCACTACAAGAGCCGTGGCGTTGATGGGTTTCGGCTCCGGGAAACGCCGAAAGACGATGGAGAGCGCATCCTCGCGAGCCATCGCAATGAACTCCGCATCGAAAGCTGGAGTTCGGCGTGGAAGGATTCCATGCCGATTGACCATGCTGACGCCATGGAAGACTTGCGCCGCGATCCGGCGCATGCTAAACGATCGTTTAGTCAGATAGGTGATGCCTTGACCTCGACTGCCTCGAAACGCCAATCAAGCCGCTGGCCTGCCTTGCAGGACGCTGCCGCCATCTTTTTCGCCGAGCGCGGCTACCACGCCACCACCGTGCGGGACATCGCACAGGTCGCGAACGTTACGCCGGGGGCGGTCTACTTCCATGTGGCGACCAAGCACGCTCTGCTTTTGGCCGTCTATCAGGAAGGCGTGGATCGCATCATCCGACACTTCGATGAGGCGATCGCGGAGGAGCACGATCCAGTGAAGCGCTTCCGCTGCGCCGTCCGGGCCCATCTTGAATCCATCCTCGACGAGAGCGCCTATGCGCGCGTCATCATCCGCGTGCTGCCCGAGGACGTGCCAGAAGCGACGGAAGAGTTGAAGTGCCAGCGCGAGCGCTATGAGGAGCGCTTCCGCGCGCTGATCGATGGCCTCCATCTTCCTGGCGGACGCAATCCCAAGCTGATGCGGCTGCTGCTCATCGGCGCCCTGAACTGGACCCCGGTCTGGTATCGTGGCTCCGTTGGCGGCCTTGAGCCCGTCGTCGACGAGATTGTCGCCTCGTTCGGTATCCAGCCAACACGAAAGACGAGCAGGAAATGATCGGCGCCGGCATGCGACCTCTGCGTGTTCTCGTCACCAAGATCGGCCTCGACGGACATGATCGCGGCAGCCGGATCGTTGCCGCCTATCTGCGCGACGCTGGGATGGAGGTGATCTACACGCCGCCCTGGCAGACCATCCCGGGCGTCGTGAAGCTCGCCACTGAAGAGGATGTGGACGTCATCGGCATCAGTTCGCTCGCCACTGATCACCTGATCGTTCCGAAGATGATGGAGGAACTGCGCGCTGCGGGGCTCGCCCATGTGGGTGTCGTAGTGGGCGGGATCGTACCGGAGGCGGAGCAGCCGGCGCTCGCCGCGGCCGGCGTCAGCCGGGTGTTCGGTCCGGGGGCTGGCCGCGATGAGATCGTCGAATGCGTGACGCTCCTCGGCCAGAAGTCGCGCGCCCAACGCGCCGATACCTATTCGGAGGTAAACTCATGAACCAGGCCGCGGTGCAACTTCCACTCCCGGGGTTCGAGCAGGCGTCGGGTCAGTGGCGGTCCGACTATTCGCGCCAGATGGCTGGCGAGCGGCCGGTCCGCAACCGGTCCGGCATCGAGGTCCAGCCGCTCTACTCGCCGCGCGACTGGTCGGGCGAGCGTTATCTGGGGGATCTCGGCTTTCCCGGCCAATATCCCTTCACCCGCGGCATTTACCCATCCATGCATCGCGGGCGCACCTGGACCCAGCGCCAGCTCATCGGCCTCGGCACGCCGCAGGATTATAATATTCGTGTCCGCCGTATCATTGATGCGGGGGCCTCCGCCATCAGCCTCCTACCGTGCTGCTCGGGCTTCCGCGGCATCGATTGCGACGAGGTGGATCCGGTGCTGCTTGGCACCTGCGGCACGGTGGTGAACACCACCGATCACATGGACGAGGCGCTCGACGGGGTGCCCCTCGGCACCATCTCCACCGCAATGAACGACCCTTCGCCGTTCACCCTTCTGGCCTTCACTCTTGGGGTGGCGCGCCGGCGCGGCATCGACTGGCGCAGCATCACCGGCACGTCGAACCAGAGCGACTACATTTCCCACTTCATCGCCAACCACCAGTTCTACCGGCTGTCCCTACCCGGCTCGCGGCGGGTGCTTTTGGACCACATCGAATTCTGCCGGCGCGCTGTGCCCAATTGGAATCCCCTGTCGGTGGTGGGCCAGCACATGCAGCAGGCCGGGGCGACGCCCGCGGAGACCATGGGCTTCACCTTGTCCTCGGCGATCCAGTACGCGCAGGACTGCATCGAGCGCGGCATGGACGTGGATGATGTCCTGCGGCGCTTCACCTTCTTCTTCGATATTTCCATCTCCTTCTTCGAGGAGATCGCCAAATTCCGCGCCGGGCGGCGCATCTGGGCGCGCATTGCCCGGGAGCGGCTTGGCGCGCAGGATCCCGCCTGCTGGCGCTTCAAGTTCCACGGCCAGACCTCGGGTGTCGACCTCACCCAGCAGCAGCCTTTGAACAACATCGCCCGCGTCTCGGTCCAGGCCATGGCGGGCATCCTCAGCGGGCTCCAGTCCATGCACACGGACGCCTATGACGAGGCCATCGCCTGCCCCAGCGAGGAGACGGCGCGCATCGCGGTCGCCACGCAGAACATCCTGCGCGACGAGGCGCAGCTCTGCGCCGTGATCGATCCTCTCGGCGGTTCCTATTATGTGGAGCGGCTGACCGACCAGATGGAGGCGGAGATCGAGGCGGTGATCGCGCGGATCGACGCGGCAGGCGGCATGTACAAGGCCGCGGAGGCCGGGCTGGTGCAGACCATGATCGGCGATTCCGCCCTCGCCTTCCAGGAACAGCTGGAAACCGGCGAGCGCAAGATCATCGGCGTCAACTGCTATCAGGTGGAGGAAGACCCAACCATTCCCCCCGCCGAGCGACCGGACCCGGCTGCCATGGAGCGGCATGTGGCGCGCTTCAAGGCGTTCAAGCGCGAGCGCAGCCAGGACGCGGTGGCGCGCGCCCTCGACGCGCTGGCACGGGCCGCCAACAGCGCGCGGGAGAACGTGTTCGAGAAGGTGGTGGAAGCCGCCGAGGCGGGCGTGACCCATGGCGAGATGGTGGGCTGCCTGCGCCGCGAGCTGGGCTTCGGCCACCCCCTCATCATCGCCTGACGGGACCGCCATGGCCCCGTCCCCGATCCCGCTGGCGCAGCGGCTGCGCGCCGGCGATTCCCGCGCGGTGGCGCGGGCCATCAGCCTCATGGAGGAAGGCGGCAGCGCCGCCGCCGCGCTGCACGCTGCGATCCTTCCCGCGACCGGCAGGGCGCTCACGATCGGGTTCACCGGCCCGCCCGGAGCCGGCAAGTCGACGCTGGTGGACGCCTTCGTGGCCGAGCTGCGCAAGAGCGGCCGCACGGTGGGGGTGATTGCGGTGGATCCCTCGAGCCCCCTTTCGGGCGGGGCGGTGCTGGGCGATCGCATCCGTATGGGCCGCCATACGGATGACCCGGGCGTCTTCATCCGTTCCATCGCCTCGCGCGGGCATCTCGGCGGGCTCTCGCGGAGCATCCACCACGTGGTGGATGTGCTCGACGCCGCAGGCCGGGATGTCATCGTGATCGAGACCGTGGGTGCGGGCCAGTCGGAGGTGGAAATCGTCGACGTGGCGGCGGTGCGGATCGTCGTGAACGCGCCTGGCCTCGGCGATGACGTGCAGGCCATCAAGGCGGGCATACTGGAGATCGCCAGCATCCTGGTGGTGAACAAGGCCGACCTGCCGCTCGCGCCCCGCACGGTCCGCCAGCTCAAGGCGATGCTGAGCCTGCGCCGGGAGGAGGAGGCGGATGTCCCGGTGCTGGAGACCATCGCCAGCGAGGGGTGTGGCATGGTTGAGCTGCTCGCGGCGGTGGACGCCTGCGCGACCACGCGGCCGGAAGATGCCCAAGCGCGACGGCGCGCCCGCATCCGCCGCCTCGTTGCCGATGGGGCCGCAGCCGAGATGCGGCGCCGCATTCTCGGCTCGGAAGACGCGGCCTTCATCGAGATGCTTGGTCGGGCGGCGCGCGGCGAGATCGACATCGACACGGCCGCGCGCGTCGCCATGGACGCGCTGTCGGGCGGCGCTGCCCGGCCCGTCGCGGTCCCGCAGAAAGCCGACAGGATGGCGGTATGAACGCGCCCCTGGAGCATCCGGAGGATCTGGCGGCCGAAGCCCTGCGCTGGGCGCAGTTCATGCTGTCGGGCGACCGCCCGGCCGGCGCCTTCGGCTTCGAGCTCATCGCCGCCGGTCCGGGCGCAGCCGAGCTGGCGATGACAGTGCCCCCGGCCGCGCTCAACGCCTTCGGCACCTGCCATGGCGGCGTGCTGTTCACCTTGGCCGACACGGCCCTGTCCATCGCCTGCAACAGCCGCGGCCACCAGTCGGTGGCCCAGACCTGCAGCATCGCCTTCCTGCGGCCCGTGCAGCCCGGCGACCGCCTGATCGCCCGCGCCAGCGAGCGCGCCCGGACCGCCCGGACCGCCATCTATGACTGCGCGGTGGTGAACGGGGTCACCGGCAGAGTGGTCGCCGAGTTCCGCGGGCAAGCCCGCACCATCGCGGACCACATGCCCATCGATCCGGCCACCTGAGGCGGGGGCGACGCCAACATGACAGCAGGAAATCCCGCGATCTGCGATGCCTATTTCAGCACCCGGGAGGTCGTGGAGCCCGAAGCACGGGAGCAGGACCTTCTCGGCCGGCTTCCGGGCCTTGTCGCGCGTGCCATGCAGGCCCCGGGCTGGCGCCGCCACCTCGACGGCATCGACCCGTCCGGCGTGACAAACCGGCCGGCGCTCGCGCATCTCCCGATCCTACGCAAGGCAGACCTGATGCGGCTTCAGGCGGAAGCCCCCCCGCTGGGCGGGCTTGCCTGCGCGCCGGTCTCCTCCTTCAAACGCCTGTTCCTCTCCCCTGGCCCGGTGGCGGAGCCGGAAGGCCACGGCCCCGACTGGTGGGGGACCGCCCGCGGGCTCTACGCCGCCGGCGTGCGGCGCAGCGACATCGCCATCAATTGTTTTTCCCACCATCTCACTCCCGGCGCCCGCCTCGTCGAGAGCGGCATGCACGCCATCGGCGCCACCATCATTGCGGGTGGCGTCGGCAACGCCGACCAGCAGGTGGAAGGCATCTGCCGTTACGGTGCCACCTGTTATCTCGGCACGCCCGATTTTCTGAAGCTGCTGCTCGACCGGGCCGCGGATTTGGGCAAGAGCATGCGGACGCTGACGAAAGGGTTTGTCTCCGGCGCGGCGCTTCCCTTCGCCCTCAGGGCGGAGCTGTCGGCCCGCGGCGTTTCGGTCCTGCAGGGCTATGCCTCCGCCGATCTCGGGCTGATCGCCTATGAGACCGTGCCGGAGGATGGGCTCGTCCTCAACGAGGACCGGATCGTGGAAATTGTCGATCCCGTCACCGGCGCGCCGGTGGAGGCGGGAGCGGTGGGCGAGGTGGTGGTCACGCGCTTCGACGCCAACTACCCGATGATCCGCCTGTCCACCGGGGACCTCTCGGCCATCAAGCCCGGCCTTTCGCCCTGCGGCAGGACCAATCAGCGGCTCGCAGGCTGGCTGGGCCGCGCCGATGAGAGCGCCAAGGTCAAGGGCATGTTCGTCCACCCCACCCAGGTGGCCGAACTCGCCCGCCGGTTTCCCGAGATCGCGAACCTCCGCCTCGTGGTCCTCCGCGCGCAGGACCAGGATGCCCTGCGGCTCGAGGCGGAATGCGCAACCGCCGACGCAGGCATGGAGCAGGCGATCGCGCAAGCGCTCAGGGACGTCACGAAGCTCGGCGGCGAGGTCCTGCTCACCCCGCCTGGGACCCTCACGCCAAATAGCCGCCGCATCATCGATACACGCTGAGCACCGGCACAGAGTTATCGCAAAAGGGCCCCCAATCGCCGTGGCGGGGCGAACCAGCCGGAGGCCTAGCACCCCACGCGGCAGTGCTAGGAGCGGCGCTTCACTGCCGCCCATGGGGCCGGTTCCGCCTTCGCCGGCTGATCTGCATCTCCTCGAACAAACGACGGGCGCCAACCCCTCAAAAGCAACCGGCCTGCGGTTCCTTTCGGGCGGATCTCGCGCCGGCGCGAGACGGGAAGTCCGCGTTTTTCAGAGCTTCAAGTGGACCCATCCCACCCAAGGCTCCCCCGTGCGGCATGGAGGCCCGCCAGAGCCCGCCGGGAGAACGGCGAAGCTGGAGCAAATGGGGCGGCTCCAGCACTCACCGCGAAGATACTAAGTGATCGATCATTTAGTTTCCAAACATGATTGAACACTTGTTTAGTTTTGTGCTGGCTGCTAGGCTCCGTTCCGATGGTTCAAAATCCATCCAAAAATCCAAGGAAGGTCGAGGGAGGACGCAAGGTGGCCGACACCTACGCCGCAGACACCTTTCCCAAGCTGCTGCTCGAAAACGCCGCCCGCCGGCCAGCCCGCCCCGCCATGCGGGAGAAGCGGTACGGCATCTGGAAGACCTGGACCTGGGCCGATCTCGCCCGTGAGATCGAGGCGCTGGCGCTCGGCCTGAAGGCGGCCGGCATCGTGCCCGGCGCGCGCGTCGCGGTGATCGGCGTCAACCGCTCGCGGCTTTACTGGAGCATCCTCGCCGCCCAGTGCGTGGGCGCCGTGCCGGTGCCGCTCTATCCGGACGCGGTGGCCCAGGAGATGGCTTATCTGCTCGCCCACGCGGAAGTCACCGCCGCCATCGTCGAGGACCAGGAGCAGGTGGACAAGCTCCTGTCCGTGATCCCCGAACTGCCCGGGCTCCAGCTCATCGCCTATGACGACCCACGCGGCATGCGCGATTATGTCTGCGAGGCGTCAACGCTCGCCAGCCTCGACGCGATCATGACCTCCGGCCGGCAGGAGGCGACCGGTGGAGGCCTCGGCCGCGCCTTCACCGACATGGTGGCCCGCACCCGGGGCCGCGACACCTCGATCATCCTCTACACCTCCGGCACCACCGGGCGGCCGAAGGGCGCCGTCATCTCATCCGAGCGGGCCATCAGCGCCGCCCGTCAGACGGTCGCGGCGGACGGCCTCGACGAGACCGACGAGGTGCTGGCCTATCTGCCCATCGCCTGGGGCGGCGACCATTATCTCAACTACGCCCAGGCCTTCGTGGCCGGCTTCTGCATGTCCTGCCCGGAAGAGCCGGAAACGGTGGCCATCGACATCTTCGAGATCGGCCCCACCTTCTATTTCGCGCCGCCGCGGGTGCTGGAGGATCTGCTCACCCGCATCATGATCTCCATGGAAGATGCGGGCCGCGCCAAGCGCTGGCTGTTTTCCCGCTTCATGGACGTGGCGCGGCGCTGGGGCGAGCCGATCCTCAACAGGAGGGCCGACGTGCCGCTCCACGGCCGCCTGCTCTACGCCCTCGGCGAGGCGCTGATCTACGGGCCGGTCAAGAACGTGCTCGGCTTCTCGCGCATCAAGGTCGCCTACACGGCGGGCGAGGCCATCGGGCCGGACCTGTTCGCCTTCTACCGCTCCATCGGCGTGAACCTGAAGCAGTTCTACGGCCAGACCGAAGCCTTCCTCTACATATCGGCCCAGCCCGACGGGCAGATCCGCTCCGACACGGTGGGTCCGCCGGCGCCAGGGGTGGAGATCCGCATCATGGAAAATGGGGAGGTGCAGTTCCGCTCGCCGGGCCAGTTCGTGGAATATCTCGCCGACCCGGACCGCACCGCCGAGACCCTCACCCCCGACGGCTTCGTGCGCACCGGCGACGCCGGTTTCATCGGCCAGGACGGGCACCTGCGCGTCATCGACCGCGCCAACGACGTGGGACGTCTCACCGACGGCACCCTGTTCGCCCCCAAGTACATCGAGAACAAGCTGAAATTCTTCCCAAATATCAAGGAGGCGGTGGCCTTCGGCGACGGGCGCGACCATGTCGCCGTTTTCATCAACATCGACCTGACGGCGGTGGGCAACTGGGCCGAGCGCAACGGCGTGACCTACGGCTCCTATCAGGAGCTTGCCGCGCTGCCTGAGGTCTACGACATCATCCGCGGCCATATCCGCCAGGTGAATCGGGATCTTGCTGCGGAACCTGCCATGGCGGGCGCTGCCATCTCCCGCTTCGTCATCCTCCACAAGGAGCTCGACGCCGACGACGGCGAGCTGACGCGGACCCGCAAGGTGCGCCGCGCTTTCGTTCAGGAGAAGTATGCCGATCTCATCGCCGCCCTCTATTCGGACGCGCGCGCATGCTTCGTGAGCACCGAGGTCACGTTTGAGGACGGCCGCAAGGGCCGCATCGAGGCCACGCTCGTTCTCGCCGAGGTGGGCGAGACGGGCCGCCCGCGCACCCACAACACCGAGACGCTCGCAGCATGACCGCCCTTCTTTCTCCGACCGCCGCCACCGCAGCGGCATCCGGGGCGGCGGTTGTCGGCGCCGCAGCGCCGCCCGCGCGCGGCGCAGCTGGCCCCGCCCCGCTGCTGGAGATCAACCATGTCAGCCTCAGCTTCGGCGGCGTGAAGGCGCTGAACGACGTCTCCTTCGACGTCCGAGCCGGCGAGATCCGCGCCATCATCGGCCCGAACGGCGCCGGCAAGACCTCGATGCTCAACTGCATCAACGGCTTTTACCGCCCGACGGCCGGCCACATCGTGCTCGATGGCGAGGGCCACGCCCGGACCCGGCCCTGGTCGGCGGCCCGGCGCGGCGTCGCCCGCACCTTCCAGAACGTGGCGCTGTTCAAGGGCATGACCACCCTCGACAACATCATGACCGGCCGCGCCCTGAAGATCCGAAGCGGCATCCTCAGCCAGCTGGTGCGCGTTGGGCCGGCCATGCGCGAGGAGATCGGGCACCGCCGCAAGGTGGAGGAGATCATAGACTTCCTGGAGATCCAGGCCATCCGCAAGGTGCCGGTGGGCAAGCTGCCCTACGGGCTGCAGAAGCGGGTGGAGCTGGGACGAGCGCTCGCCATGGAGCCGCGCCTCCTCCTGCTCGACGAGCCCATGGCCGGCATGAACCTCGAGGAAAAGGAAGACATGAGCCGCTTCATCATCGAGGCGAACCAAGCCTACGGCATCACCATCACCCTCATCGAGCACGATATCGGCGTGGTGATGAACCTGTCTGACCGCATCGTCGTGCTCGACCACGGCTGCAAGATCGCCGACGGCACCCCGGCGGAGGTCAAGAGCGACCCGCGCGTCATCGATGCCTATCTGGGACGGGGAGGCGCATGATGGTCGGGCTCGATCCGGTCAAGGTCGCGTTCTTCGTGGAGGTGCTCGTCTCCGGGCTCTTGTCCGGGGTTCTCTATGCCCTCGTGGCGCTGGGCTTCGTGCTCATCTTCAAGGCCTCGGGCGTGTTCAACTTTGCCCAGGGCGCCATGGTGCTGGTGGCCGGGCTCGCTTTGGTGCGCGCCCTCGGCTGGCTGGAGACACGGGTGCCCTTCTGGCTGGCGTTGATGCTCGCCATCGCGTTCTCCGGCGCGCTGATGACGGGCATCGCCTGGGCGGTGGAGCGCTTTGCCCTGCGCAAGCTCGTCAACCAGACCGCTCTCACCCTGTTCATGGCCACCATCGGCATCACCTTCGTGCTGGAAGGCCTCGGTCAGCAGATCTTCGGCGCGCAGGTCTACAAGCTCGACATCGGCTTGCCGCGCGACAGCCTGTTCATGCTGGAGAGCGTGTTCGACGGCGGCATCCTGCTGAATCAGCTCGATTTGTGGTCGGCCGTGCTGGCGGCGCTGCTGGTGGTGGCTCTGGCGATCTTCTTCCAGAGGACGCAGGTGGGCCGCGCCCTGCGGGCGGTGGCCGACGACCACGCCGCCGCGCAATCGGTGGGCATTCCGCTCACCCGGGTCTGGTTCATCGTCTGGATGGTGGCTGGCTTTGTCGCCATCGCCGCCGCGGCGGTGTGGGGCTCGAAGGTGGGGGTGCAGTTCTCCCTGGTCTACGTTGCCCTGAAGGCGCTGCCTGTGATCATCGTCGGCGGGCTCACCTCCATTCCCGGCGCCATCGTCGGCGGCCTCCTCATCGGCGCGGGCGAGAAGCTGGCCGAGGTCTACCTCGGCCCGGCCGTCGGTGGCGGAATCGAGCACTGGTTCGCCTATGTCGTCGCCCTCATGGTCCTCCTGGTGCGCCCGCAGGGGCTGTTCGGGGACCGCATCATTGAGCGGATTTGATCATGTTCTATCGCGAGGCCGGGCATTTCCACGATCAGTACCAGGAAGACATGGCGATCTTTCCCATCCGGGAGGATCGCATGGGCATCCGCGCGCTCCTCGCGATCGCTTTCGTCCTGGTGCCACTGCTCCACGTGGCGGGTGTTCCGCCCTTCGCCGGCGACTATCTGTTCAGTGCAGTGCTGACACCGGTCCTCATCCTCGCCGTCGCCGGCATCGGCCTCAACCTGCTGGTTGGCTATTGCGGCCAGATCTCGTTGGGCGCCGGCGCATTCATGGGGATAGGGGCCTATTCCGCCTACAATGTGAGTGTTCATCTGCCAGGCATGCCGCTCATCGCCACCTTCCTCCTGGCGGGCGCTGCGAGCGCCGTGATCGGGCTTGCCTTCGGCATGCCATCGCTGCGCATCAAGGGCCTCTACCTGGCGGTGGCGACACTCGCGGCGCAGTTCTTCCTGGACTGGGCGTTCCTGCGGGTTGGATGGATCACCAACTATTCCCCCTCCGGCTCGGTCACCGCCCCGGCCCTCGTCATCGCCGGCTGGCACATGGACACGCCGGTGGAACGCTATCTGCTGGTGCTCGCCATCGCCGTGCTCGTGGCGCTCGGTGCGTCGAACCTCGTGCGCGGCAATCTCGGCCGGCAATGGATGGCGATCCGCGACATGGACATCGCCGCGGAGATCATCGGTATCCGCCCCATGCAGTCGAAGCTGACCGCGTTCGCCATCTCCTCCTTCGTCCTGGGGCTGGCGGGAGCGCTGTGGGCCTTCGTCAACCTGCGCTCCTGGGAGCCTTACGCCTTCTCCATCGACCGCTCGTTCCAGCTGCTGTTCCTCGTCATCATCGGCGGGCTCGGGTCGATCATCGGCTGCTTTCTGGGCGCGGCGTTCATCTGGTTGCTGCCGCTCGCGGTGGAAGGCGTCCCGCGCTGGCTCTCGATCCCCATCTCGGCGGATGCGGCGTCCAACCTGACGCTCGGCGTCTTCGGCGTCCTCATCCTTCTGACGCTGATCTTCGAGCCCCATGGCCTCGCCCGCATCTGGGCCATCGCCAAGCACAAACTCCGACGTTGGCCGTTCCCCTACTGAGGGCCGGCAAGCGGAGCGCCAGAGCCGGCTAAAGCCGGCCAAACTCCATGGGAGGAAACGCCGATGAAGACACACATGGTGAAGCTCAGTGCGCTTCTGGCGGCGGCATTGGCCGCCCTGCCGCTGGGAGCGCACGGCCAGGAGAACGGGCAGTTCATCCCCGTCCTGTCCTACCGGACCGGCCCGTTCGCGCCGAACGGCATCCCCTGGGCCAACGGCATCGTCGACTATTTCGAGCTGATCAACCAGCGCGACGGCGGCATCAACGGGGTGAAGATCATCTACGAGGAATGCGAGACGGGCTACGCCACCGACCGGGGGGTGGAATGCTACGAGCGCCTCAAGAACAAGGGGCCGACTGGCGCCGCCTTCGTCAACCCGCTGTCGACCGGCATCACCTTCGCCCTCACCGAGAAGGCGCCGGTGGACAAGATCCCGCTCATCACCGCCGGCTTCGGCCGCTCGGAATCGAAGGACGGCAGCGTCTTCACCTGGAACTTCCCGCTCCTCGGCACCTATTGGACGGCAGCCGACGTTGCCGTCCAGCACATCGCCAAGGAGCTGGGTGGACCCGCCAAGCTGAAGGGCCGCAAGATCGTGCTGCTCTACCACGATTCCCCGTTCGGCAAGGAACCGATCCCCGTGCTGGAGGCGCTCGCCAAGAAGTACGACTTCCAGCTCACGCTCATCCCTGTCGCCAACCCGGGCGTGGAGCAGAAGTCCCAATGGCTCCAGATCCGCCAGTTGCGCCCCGACTATGTGGTGATATGGGGGTGGGGCGTGATGAACCCGACCGCAATCCAGGAAGCTGCCAATGTCAACTTCCCGCGAGATAAGATGATCGGCGTCTGGTTCGCCGGCGCCGAGCCCGACGTCATCCCCGCTGGCGCGCAGGCGGTGGGCTACAAGGCGCTGATGCTGCAGCACGGGGCGGGGCGCGCCCACGTCCATGATGACCTCGACAGATACGTCTACGGCAAGGGGCTCGGCAAATCCAAACCCACCGATTCCAGTGGTGTCCTGTTCAATCGCGGCATGGTGGGCGCCATGCTGGGGGTCGAGGGGATCCGCACCGCCATGGCCAAGTACGGCAACAAGCCGCTCACCGGCGAGCAGGTGCGCTGGGGCATCGAGAACCTCGCCCTTGACGAAAGGCGTCTGAAGGAGCTTGGCTTCGAGGGTATGATCAAACCTGTCAAGATCTCCTGCTCGGATCACGAAGGCGCGAATACGTCCCGGGTCCAGCAATGGGACGGCAAGCAGTGGAAGATTATATCCGATTGGTACATCGCCGACGAAGCCATGCTGGAACCAATGCTGAAGGCGGCCGCTGCCCGCTACGCCAAAGAGAACGGGATCACACCGCGGGACTGCAGCAAGGAGCCCTGACCAACAGCCTACTCGGGGAATGGCGCTATGAATCCTGAAGTTCCAGCGGACGATGCTTCGTCGACCATACTCTCCGTCAATAATATCGAAGTGGTCTACGACCACGTCGCACTGGTGCTGAAGGGCGTTTCCCTCACGGTGCGGGAGGGCGGCATTGTCGCCCTCCTCGGCGCCAACGGAGCCGGCAAGACCACGACGCTGCGTGCGGTGTCGAACCTGCTCAGGTCCGAGCGGGGTGACGTCACCAAGGGTTCCGTCGTGTTCGCTGGCGAGCGGGTAGACCGCTTGACTGCCAACGACCTCGTCCGCCGCGGCTGCATCCAGGTCCTGGAGGGACGGCGTTGCTTCGGCCACTTGTCGGTGGAGGAGAACCTGCTCACCGGTGCCTATACTCGCCGGGAGGGGGCGACCGCCGTCAGGCATGATCTCGAGGAAATCTACGAGACCTTTCCCCGCCTGCGCGAGCGCCGCAAGGCGCAGGCGGGATACCTCTCCGGTGGAGAGCAGCAGATGTGCGCCATCGGCCGCGCGCTCATGTCGAAGCCACGCATGATCCTCTTGGACGAGCCGTCCATGGGCCTCGCCCCGCAGGTGGTGGAGGAGATCTTCGAGATCGTCCGCGCCCTCAACCAGCACCGCGGCGTCTCCTTTCTGCTGGCCGAGCAGAACACCAACATGGCGCTGAAATACGCGACCTACGGCTACATCCTGGAGACCGGCCGCATCGTCATGGATGGACCGGCGGCGGAGATGCGCGAGAACGAGGACGTCAAGGAATTCTATCTCGGAACAGCCGGCGGCGAGGACAGAAGCTTCCGGAACGTGAAGACCTACAAGCGGAGAAAGCGTTGGCTCAACTGATGAGGGCCCACCCCCGTGTGGCGGCCGGAAGACGGGGCCAGCCCGATCTCCCGGGGATCCCGGCGAGCTCTACCGAGCGGCAACAGGGCGCGTGAAGTTAAAATGCAGGCGGACCTCATTTCCACGCCGATGAACATATTCGCCTCCCCCGCGGGCCGATGGCTGGATCCCGCGCCGCGCCCGCGGGCAGGTAGGTCATGACGAACGATCGCGATCAACGTCAGCACGCCTCGCATACCCTCTCCAAGGGCCTCGCTTTGCTTTGCGCCTTCCGTCCCGGGGAGTTCCATTTGGGCAACAAGGAATTCGCCGAGCGCACGGGCTTTTCCAAATCCACCGTCTCCCGCCTGGCGAAGATGCTGGTGGAGCTCGGCTACCTGCGCCATCTCGGGCGCATCGGCCGCTACGCACTCGGCAACGCGGTGCTGACGCTCGGCTATCCCCTGATGGTGAGCCTCAGCCCATGGCGGGCGGCACGGCCGGTGATGCGCGAGCTGGCAGAGGTGCTGTCGGGGCAGGTCTCCCTCGGCGTGCGGGACCGCTTCTCCGTGGTGTCCATCGAATCCACCCCGGACCCACGTCGCAACCCGGTCATGGCGGACCTGGGGCCGGTGTGGCCGCTTCTGCCCAGTGCCATGGGCCGCGCCCATCTGGCAGCCCTGCCGCCGGCCGATCGCGACGCCCTGCTTGCCGCGCTGTGCGCGCGCACGCCCGGCGTCTGGGCGCGGCATGGTGCGGACTGGCCCCAAGCGCTCGCCGACTTCAGGCGCCGCGGCTTCACTTCATCCTTCGGTCTTGCCCAGCCGGACACCTATGCCTGCGCGGTACCCCTGCGGCTGCGCTGGAACGAGGAGATCGTGGCTTTGAACTGCAGCATCGCAGCATCGCCCTCCCTGGGGCCGGATGGCTTCACCGCCCTGGTCGGCCCGAAGCTGCTGTTGACCGCGCGCACTATCGAGGCCGCGGTGGAATCGGCCGTGCAGTCGGACGAGCCCATCCTCCAGCGCGAGCTGTCGCGAACCCTGTTCTCGACACGGCCCCAGCGTCAGAACGCCTGACCGGAATCCGGCGCAATGGCCCCCGGCTGTTCACGCCACCCGACGGCTGCCGCGAGCACCACCCCGGTGCCCCCAGCCTCGCGGCGGCGGCGAGCCCGGCTGTCGCTGACGCGCTGTTCCGGGCCATTCCGAGCTGTCGCGAAACCTGGCCGTTCATCCCGTGCGGGGCGTTAAAATCCTCTGTGACCTCGCCCTGCCTTGGGCCTTCCGTCACATCCAGCCGCTGGAAGATGAGTGACCAGAGATCCAGGCCGGTGGATGCGGCTCCAGGCCGGAACTCATGCCTCCCGGTGGCGCGACGAGACCACGACGAGCCCGGTGGCGAGCAGCGCGAAGACCCCTCCGGCGACGAACGTGGCCCGGGCGCCGCCGGCGTCCCACAGCAGTCCCGCGGCGAGGCTGGCGGCGAGGCTGGCGAGGCCCGTGGCGAGGTTGAACAAGCCGAAGGCGGATCCGCGCAGCGCCGGCGGCGCGTGCTCGGCCACCAGTTTGGCAAGGAGGCCCTGGGTCAGCGCCATGTGGCCGCCCCACAGCGCGATGCCGAGGAAGGCGCCCCCAAGCCCCGGCACGAAGGCGAGGACGACATCGGCCGCGACCAGGAGCGCGAGGCCGCCGAGCAGCAGCCGCTCCGGCGGCGCCCGGTCCGACCACGCTCCGGCGGGATAGGCAGCGAGCGCGTAGACCACGTTCATGGCCACCAGCACGAGGGGGGCAAGGGCCAGCGGCAACCCCTCGCCGTGGGCTTTCAAGACGAGGAATGCCTCGCTGAAGCGCGCCAGGGTGAAGATCACACCGATGGCGACGACGCCCCAGAACGGGCGGCCGAGCTGCCCGAGGTCCCCGAGGCGGACCGGCGGCGGCCGGCTCCCCTCGGCGAGGCCGGCGGACCTGTCCTCGACGCCCGCTGCCACGCAGAGCACGGCGAGAAGGCCGGGCACGAGGGCGATCCAGAACACCGCCCGCATGTCGTCCGCGAGCAGTGCCATGAGCGCGATCGCGAGCAGCGGCCCGACGAAGGCGCCGACCGTGTCGAGGGCCTGGCGCAGGCCATAGGCGCGGCCGCGAATCTCGAGCGGAGTGACATCGGCGACAAGGGCGTCGCGCGGCGCGCCCCGCATGCCCTTGCCGACGCGGTCGGCGAAGCGCGCGGCGAGCACCATCCCGGGCGCGCCGGCGAGGGCGAAGAAGGGCTTGGAGACGGCGCCGAGCCCGTAGCCGAGCAGGATGAGGGGCTTGCGACGCCCCAGGCGGTCCGACATATGGCCTGAGAAGACCTTCACCACCTGCGCGGTGGATTCCCCGATGCCCTCGATGAGGCCCACCATGGCGACGCTCGCCCCGAGCGTGCCGGTGAGGAAGAGCGGCAGCAGCGCGTGGATCATCTCGGACGAGATGTCCATGAACATGCTGACGAGGCCGAGGGCCCAGACGGTCCGCGAGATGGCGGATCGATCCACCGGCGCGCCGGCCTGTCCCGGCGCCTGCACCTTCTTCATCGCGGCTTTCCCTCCTGGCGCGCCCGGCACGCGCCGTCGGCGCACGAGATATTCGGTGAGCGCCGGGATGCCGAGAGCCGCCAGAACGCCGGCCGACACCGGCGTCAGGGCAGGCCCGATGCCGAAGCGCAGGACGGGCACGAGGCCGGGGCTCAGGTTCTTGAGCTGCATGCAGATGAGCAGGACCGCGATGGATGCCGGGCGGGGGATCTGGCCTCCGGTCAACCCGAACGCGATGATCTGCCATGGCGTCACGGGGCCGCCCGCAAATCGCCTGCGCATGTCGCGTTTCTACGCCATCGGGCAAGCCCAGCCAGCACCAGCAGCAGGGCCATCGATCGCCGCGGAACGGCTAGGATGCCGTTTTCGAACCCCTCGTCGCGCCCCGGCTCCATCGGTGCCCCTACTGTCTCGCCACAGTCGAAACCATGACAGATTACCGTTGTTACGCGTCCTCCACGCCACCCTCGCCAAGAATGCAGGCGATTGCCCTGGCGATGCGGTGTTCCAGGATGCCGCCTTCGCCCTCCTGTAGAGGCTGGAGTTCCATGACCTTTCGGAGGATGCCGAGGCCCGTGAGGAAGGCGATGATCATGGACACCTCCTGCATTGCGGGACGGTCGAGCCGTCGGCTGAGCGGCACGATGAAATCCTCCACGATCACGGCACGCAGCACGGCGGCAGCCTTAGGGCTCGACAAGGAATGGATGAGAATGTCGAGTGGGCCGACCTCGCCCGATGACCGCACGCCGTCGCGGGAAAAGACATGCCGCGCGAGCCCACGGGCTGGATCGGCGGCGACGTCCCCAAGGAGCCTGCCGGACTGCGCGGTGGCCCTGAGGGCGGCTGTGAACAGACGTTCCTTGGAGCCGAAGCAGCGATGCACATAGGCGACGTCCACTCCGACGTCGGCCGCGATGTCGCGCAGTCCGGTCTCCTCATAGGAATGCCTTGCGAAGCGCAGAACGGCGGCGTCGAGGATCCGGTCCCGCGTGGCGCCTGCGGATCGTGCCGCAGCTTCAGTGGCCATCGAACCTCACACAAAATGATTGCTACCAGCTCAAGTTATGCGTACTGTGCTCCGGTGGTCAACGGCAGTTGATGAGGATCAATGCGCGATCGCTAAATTTTAGCGATATTGGTATTTATGGCGTATTCATCCGATACAGGAAGGATAGCTGCAATGGCCGACGATGCCAATACCTCGAACATGCAATCATGGATCAGTCCTTTTCTGAATGGGATTCCGTTTAAGCCGAATTGGCTGGCGGCTGGTGCTGAGACTCCCCTGAATCTTTACGCCACCGCGTCACGGCAGATTCTCGCGGCCACTGCGCGTCAGCTTCAGATCCAGGCGGACTATGTGGCGAAGCTGGCCCAATGCGACAATCCAGCGGAAGCGCTGTCCGCGCAGGCGGAGTTGGTGCAGAAATCCCTCAGCTCCGGCCTGGAGAGCGGTCAGCAGATCGCCGGGATGATCAGCAAGGGCGTTTCGGCCGCAGCCTGACCGTGTGGTTCGTCAGCCTTGCCCTTCAGCGTCATCGTGGCCGATGGGGACGCACGATGACGCTGCGCCCTGCCTTTCACAAGAGAGCCCTCCTCCTCCATGACCTCGGCCGGAAAGCTCCTGCTGCTCGCCATCCTTGCCGTGATCGTGGTCGGCGGCGGTTACTTCGGATGGCGGGCATTGTTCAGCGGCGACCTGCCCGCCGGCATCGCCAGAGGCAACGGGCGCATCGAGGCAACGGAGATCGACGTCTCCACCAAGATCCCCGGGCGGCTCAGGGAAATCCTGGTGAACGAGGGCGACTTCGTCGAGGCCGGCCAGGTCCTTGCCTACATGGACACGGAGCAGCTCGAGGCCCAGCGCCGCCAGGCGCAGGCCCAGTTGCAGCGTGCCCGGATCGGCATCGACACGGCCAAGAGCCTCGTCACCCAGCGCGAGGCGGAGCGCCGCGCCGCGCAGGCGACCATCGCCCAGCGCGAGGCCGAGCTCGACGCCGCCAACCGCAAGTTCGCCCGCTCGGCCAAGCTCGTGAAGACCAACGCCGTCTCCGAGCAGGTCTATGACGACGACCGGGCCAATGCGGAGGCCGCGAAGGCTGCCGTGGGCGCCGCCGAGGCGCAGCTCGCGGCCAGCGAGGCGGGGATCAGCTCGGCGAAGGCCATGATCGTGGATGCGGAGGCGGCGGTCGACGCGGCCCGCGCCGCCATCGACAGCATCACGGCGGACATCAACGACGCGGTCCTGGGAGCGCCCCGCGCCGGCCGCATCCAATACCGCGTCGCCCAGCCCGGCGAGGTGCTGTCCGCCGGCGGACGGGTGCTCAATCTCGTCGATCTCGGCGATGTCTACATGACCTTCTTCCTGCCGACCGCCCAGGCCGGCCGGGTGGGCCTCGGCACCGAGGTGCGCCTCGTGCTCGACGCGGCGCCCCAATACGTCATCCCGGCGAAGGCCACCTTCGTGGCGGACGTGGCCCAGTTCACCCCGAAGACCGTCGAGACGGAAGAAGAGCGCCTGAAGCTCATGTTCCGCATCAAGGCGCAGATCCCGCCGGACCTTTTGCAGAAATATATCCAGCAGGTGAAGACCGGCCTGCCGGGCATGGCCTATGTGCGGCTCGACCCCGACGCCCAATGGCCCGCTCGCCTTCAAGAGGGGCTCGTCAAGTGAACCCGGCGAGATCGGGTGCAGCGCCGCCCGGCGCCGTCCCTTCCGTGGCGATCCTGAAGGCGGTCGGGCTAACCTATGGCAAGACCCGGGCGCTCGACGCCGTCGACCTTGAGATTCCGGCTGGGTGCATGGTCGGCTTGATCGGGCCGGACGGGGTGGGCAAGTCGAGCCTTTTGTCGCTCGTCGCCGGGGCGCGGGTCGTCCAGCACGGAGAGGTGCACGTGCTGGGCGGCGACATGACCGATGCGAAGCACCGGCGCGCCACCTGCCCGCAGATCGCCTACATGCCGCAGGGCCTGGGGAAGAATCTTTATCCCACGCTTTCCGTGTTCGAGAACGTGGACTTCTTCGGCCGGCTGTTCGGGCAGGCGCGGGCGGAACGCGAGGCCCGCATCGCGCAGCTTTTGGAGAGCACAGGCCTAGCGCCCTTCGCGGACCGCCCGGCGGGCAAGCTTTCCGGCGGCATGAAGCAGAAGCTCGGCCTGTGCTGCGCCCTCATCCACGATCCGCAACTGCTTATTCTCGACGAGCCCACCACCGGCGTCGACCCCTTGTCGCGGCGCCAGTTCTGGGAGCTGATCGACGACATCCGCGGCAACCGGCCCGGCATGAGCGTGATCGTCGCCACCGCCTACATGGAGGAGGCGGCGCGCTTCGACTTCCTGGGGGCCATGGATGCCGGCAAGGTGCTCGCCACCGGCACGCCGGCCGAGCTGCTCAAGAGGACGGGGGCAGCCGATCTCGATGCCGCCTTCATCGCGCTGCTGCCGGAGGAGGCGCGTCAAGGGCATCGGGAGGTGGTCATCCCGCCCCGGCCGGAGGGGGCGGACGGCGAGGTGGCCATCGAGGCCGAGCACCTCACCATGCGGTTCGGCGACTTCACGGCGGTGGACGACGTGAGCTTCCGCATCGGCAAAGGCGAGATCTTCGGCTTCCTCGGCTCCAACGGCTGCGGCAAGACCACCACCATGAAGATGCTCACCGGCCTTCTGGCGGCGAGCGAGGGCACGGCGCGCCTGTTCGGCAAGGAGGTGGACCCGAACGACATGGCGGTGCGCCGGCGCGTGGGCTACATGAGCCAGGGCTTTTCGCTCTATTCGGAGCTTACCGTCGCGCAGAACCTCGACCTCCACGCCCGCCTGTTCGGCCTTGAGGCTGAGACCATTCCGGCGCGGATCGCCGAGATGGTGCAGCGCTTCGGTCTCTTCGGCGTCACCGACACGCTGCCGGACGCTTTGCCGCTTGGCATCCGCCAGCGCCTGTCGCTGGCGGTCGCCATGATCCACGGGCCGGACATGCTGATCCTCGACGAGCCCACCTCGGGCGTGGATCCGATCGCCCGCGACGGCTTCTGGCAAATCCTCTCGGACCTCTCCCGCAAGGACGACGTGACCATCTTCGTCTCAACCCACTTCATGAACGAGGCTGCCCTGTGCGACCGCATCTCGCTCATGCATGCGGGGAAGGTGCTGGTCAGCGATCGGCCGGCTGCGATCGTCGAAACGCGCGGCGCGCGAGACCTCGAACAAGCGTTCATCGGCTATCTCGAAGACGCCATCGGCTATGTGGCGGCGCGCTCCGCCACGGCGCCGAGCCGGCCGCGGCCGGTGCCCGCGACGAAGGACCTGGCGGAGGAATGGGCCGGCGAGGTGACCACCGATGGCGGCACCATCTTCAGCCTGCGCCGCATGCTCGCCTGCACCCGGCGCGAAGCGCTGGAACTGCGACGGGATCCGATCCGCGCCGCCCTCGCCATGCTGGGCAGCGTGCTGCTCATGCTGGTGGTGGGTTATGGCATCAACCTGGATGTGGAGAACCTTTCATTCGCCGTTCTCGATCGCGACGATACCACGACAAGCCGCGACTATGCGCTGCAGATCGCCGGATCGCGCTATTTCATTCAGAAGCCGCCGCTCACCGACTATGCGGACCTCGATCGGCGCATGCGCGGCGGCGAGCTCAGCCTCGCCATCGAGATCCCGCCCGGTTTCGCGCGTGACGTAGCGCACGGGCGCACGGTGCAGATCGGCGCCTGGATCGACGGCGCCATGCCGATCCGGGCGGAGACCGTTCAGGGTTACGTCCAGGGCATCCACGCGAACTGGCTTGCCCGGAAGACGCGCGAACTCTACGGCAAGGCGGCCGCCATCGGGGATTTCCGGCTGGAGCTGCGCTACCGCTACAATCCAGGCGTCGAGAGCCTCGTCGCCATGGCGCCGGCCGTGATCCCCCTTCTGCTGCTGATGATACCCGCCATGCTGGCGGTGCTCAGCGTGGTGCGCGAGAAGGAGCTGGGATCGATCATCAATTTCTACGTCACGCCGGTGACGCGGGCGGAGTTCCTCGTCGGCAAGCAAATCCCCTATGTGGGCCTTGCCATGCTGAACTTCCTGATGCTCACGGCGGTCGCCATTTTCATCTTTCGCGTGCCCTTCACCGGGAGCTTCCTGGCCTTGACGTTCGGCGCCCTGCTCTACGTCATCGTCGCCACAGGCATGGGACTTGTCATCTCCGCCTTCATGCGCAGCCAGATCGCCGCGATCTTCGGCACGGCCCTCATCACGCTCATCCCGGCGGTGAATTTTTCGGGGCTGACCGATCCGGTTTCCTCGCTCGAGGGCGCCGGGGCGCTCATCGGGCGCATCTACCCCACCACCTATTTCGTGGTCATTGCCCGTGGCACCTTCTCGAAAGCCCTGGACTTCCCCGACCTGTGGAGCGCATTCGTGCCTCTTCTGATCACCGCGCCGGTGCTGTTGGGCATCGGTGTCCTCCTCCTCAGGAAGCAAGCGACGTAGCCATGCGCGGCGCCAATATCCTCCAGCTCGGCATCAAGGAGCTGCGCGGCCTCGCGAGTGATCCCGTGCTGGTGTTCCTGATCGTTTATGCCTTCACGATCTCCGTCTATACGGCGTCCCGGGCGATGCCGGAGACCCTGAACCGGGCGGCCATCGGCATCGTGGATGAGGACCAGTCGCCGGTGTCGGTGCGCATTTCCACCGCCTTTTACCCGCCCTATTTCACCCCGCCGAAGCTCATCGCGCCGCAGGAGATGGATGCCCGCATGGATGCGGGTATCGACACCTTCGCCCTCGACATTCCCCCTGACTTCCAGCGCGATCTGCTTGCCGGCCGCGCGCCCGCCATCCAGCTCAACATCGACGCCACGCGCATGACCCAGGCCTTCACCGGCGGCGGCTACATCCAAGCCATCGTCTCCGGAGAGGTGGGTGAGTTTCTCAACCGCTATCGCGGCGCCACCAATGTGCCCATCGATCTCGTGCTGCGCGCCCGCTACAATGCCGAGCTGAACAAGCGCTGGTTCGGCGCCGTCACCCACGTCATCTCCTCCATCACCATGCTGGCCATCGTGCTTACCGGGGCCGCCCTCATCCGCGAGCGCGAGCATGGCACCATCGAGCACCTCCTGGTCATGCCGGTGACGCCGGCCGAAATCATGGTGGGCAAGATCTGGTCCATGGGCCTCGTGGTGCTGGCCGCCTCCGCCATCTCCCTGACGGCGGTGGTCCAGTGGCTGCTCGCGGTGCCCGTCCAAGGCTCCCTCGCCCTGTTTCTGGCGGGGACGGCATTGCAGATCTTCGCAACCACGTCGATGGGCATCTTCCTGGCAACGCTTGCCGGCTCCATGCCGCAGTTCGGCCTGCTGCTGATGATGGTGTTGCTGCCTATGCAGGTGCTCTCGGGCGGTGTCACCCCGCGCGAAAGCATGCCGCAGATCATCCAAATCATGATGTCCGCCGCGCCCAACACGCATTTCGTCATGCTGGCCCAGGCCATCCTGTTCCGCGGCGCGGGGCTCGACGTGGTCTGGCCACAATTCCTGGCCCTCACCGGTATCGGCGCCATCTTATTTTACGTCTCCCTGCGGCGCTTCAGGGCCTTCCTGGGCTGAAAGCGCCCCCGCTCGAAGGCCTTCCTGTCCCAGCGCAGAAGGCGTGCCGAGAACCTTCTTCGCCACGGCATAGCCCTCGGCCTGGTTCGCCCTGATGGCGATGTCGGAAAAATCGTAGTCGCGGGTCGCGTGCTCGGCCGTGTCCCCGGCGCGCATGAAGCGCGTGATGGTGGTCGCCGCAGCGTCGCCCATGAGCTGGATATAGGCCGGGATGCGCTTGATCCGTGCGCTCCGGGCGGGCTCGAGCTGGCCCAGGATGTGCTCGACCAGCCGGCGATAGGCCTCGATGGTCGCGCGATGCTGGACGTCGCTGCGCACCCGCTCCGCATAGACGATCTCATCGCGCCGGACGAGCACCTCCAGCATGTTGGTCGGCAGGTCCCGCCGGCCGGAGAACAGGTCCACGACGAACACCCGTTTCCCGTCCGGTCCGCAGCGGTCGATGACGAGATCGAGCGGCGAGTTGCTGATGATGCCGCCGTCCCAGTAGGCCTTGCCGCCCACCATGGTCCAGGGAAAGCCCGGTGGCAGGCTGCCGCTCGCGAGCACATGGTCCGCCGTCAGATCATCGACATAGCTGTCGAAGACCTCGAGGGTCGCCGTCGTCACGTCCACGGCGCTGACGAGAAGACGCACGGGGCTGTCCTTGAGCGCGGCGAAGTCTACGTATTTCCTGAGCAGCGCCTTCACGGGCGCGGTGTCGTAGAAGCTCGTCCAGTTGGCCAGCCAGTCCTGTGGGCGAACGGGAGGCACAACCCAGCGCGGCGTGAAGAAATTGGGCACCCCCAGCGTCAGGATCTGCGCCGCTGCCATGACGCGCCGCAGCTCGGGGTGGGGCAGCTGCGGCGTCGCCACCGCGAGGTCGGACCAGAACGCCTCCAGGGCCTGGCTGGCGTGGCGTGGATTGCCGGCGATGACGGCGCCGTTCAGGGCCCCGATGGAAACGCCCGCGACGATGTCGGCGAAGATACCCTCCTCCTCCAGCGCCTTGACGACACCGCATTCGAACGCCCCCAGGGCACCGCCGCCTTGGAGGATCAGCGCCGTCTGCGTCGGGATATGGTCGAGGACGAATGTGCTCTCGTTGAGGCGCTCCCGGATGTCGCCGAGGCCGACCCGGTAGCGGATCAGGCCCTCGGCGACGCGGGTCTCGTCCGCTGGGCGCCCCACCGAGAACAGTGCTCGCGGCACATCGCCCTTCAGGTAGAACAGCGCGAAGGATCCCTCGTCGAGGGCGCCGCGCGCGATCCAGTCATCCGCCTCTTCCGTCGCGCCAAGCACGTTGAAGCCGATGTCGCCCACCTCGCAGAAGAAATAGGAGACCTCGTCATAGCGCAGCCGGCGGCCCATCATGTTGCGTGCGGCGAGCCGCCCCTGCTTCACGGCGTTGTCCCAGTGCTCGATGTGCCGGCGCCGTGCGAAGACCGGATCGTAGAAGGTGGTGACGTCCCCGGCGGCGAAGACGTTCGGGGCGCTCGCGCGCAACAAGGCGTCCACCACCACATAGCCGTCCTCAAGGGTGATGCCGCTGCCGACAAGGAAGTCCGTGGCCGGCGTGACGCCGATGCTGACCACCACGAGGTCGCAGGGCACGTGACGGCCGGCCGAGGTCTCCACCTCTTCGACCCGCCCGCGGCCGTGGACCGCCACGACTGTGTCGTTGAGGATCACACTGACACCGCGGTTCTCGGCATGCCGCTCGAAATAGTGGGAGAGGTCGGGGGCTTCCAGATGCCGCAGCAGCACGGGCCCCTGCTCGATGACCGTCACCTTCAGGCCGGCGTCGAGGAGCGACATGGCGATCTCCATGCCGAGGAAGCTGCCGCCCAGCACCACGGCCGCCTTCGCCTCCGCGATCGCGGCGCGGATGGCGTCGGCATCGGCCTTGCGACGCAAGCTGAAGATGCCGGGAAGCGACGCGCCGGGCACATCGAGGGTTTTGGGCGCCGCCCCGGTGGCGATGAGGAGTTGGCCATAGCCGATCCTTTCGCCCCGCACGGTGGTAACGGTCTGGTTGCCCGGATCGACGCCGTTCACCCGCGCGCCCAGGGCCAGCTCGATCCGGTGCTCGCCATAAAAGGACTCAGGATGGACAAAGATCCGCTCCGCGCCCTCGGCACCGGTCAGGAGATGCTTGGAGAGCGGGGGATGGTGATAAGGCGGTACATCCTCGGCGGAGAGGATCAGAATCGACCCGGTCGCGCCCTCGCCACGCAGTGTCTGCGCGGCGACCGCGCTCGCAAGCCCGCCGCCCACCAGCAAGAAATCGACATGCCGTGGCGCAGGGCCGCTGCTTGCGCCATTCGCTTTGGCCTGCGTCATCGCATGCTCCTCGGCCGACCAGCCGGCCTGTTCGAATCGTCCGCACCATGACCGGCTCCTGGATGATCGGCCCACCCTTCACCCGTGCCGCGCCAGCGGCCATGATAGGCTTCGCGTCCGCCGCGGGTGCCAAGCTCTCCGGCGCGGCCTGCGGCCTGACTCAGGACAGGACGACACCCGAACCATGGAGGCACGCAGTACCTGATGCCGCGGACGACGATCCAGCAACTCAGCTTTCTCACCGCCGTCGCCCTGGTGAGCGCAGCCTTCGTTTGGATCCTCCTGCCTTACTATGGCGCCATCCTCTGGGCTGTCATCCTCGCGATCCTGTTCCATCCGCTGCAGCGGATGCTTGAGCAGCGTCTGGGCGGGCGTCGCAATCTCGCGGGGATACTCAGCGTGCTGGCCTCGATCTGTATCGCCGTCATTCCGGGCGCCCTGATTCTCGCTTCCCTCGCCCGGGAGGCCACCGCCCTCTACACCCGCATCAGCACACGTCAGTTCGATCCCGGCGCGCTCATCGGGCAGGTCCAGGGGGCGCTGCCGCCCGTCGTCCTTGACGCGCTTTCGGCGCTCGGTCTCGGCAGCACCGCGGAGATCCAGACCAAACTGACGTCCTTCCTGCTCCAGGCCAGCCAGACCATCGCCACCGGAGCAGTCGCCATCGGACAGAACACGGCGCAGTTCCTCATCGGCCTCGGCGTGATGCTGTACCTGCTCTTCTTCTTGTTCCGTGACGGCGCGGACCTCATCGTGTTGATCCGCAGGGCGAGCCCGCTCAGCGACCGCCACACGCAGCACATCCTCGGCAAGTTCTCCTCGGTGGTGAAGGCGACGGTTCAGGGCAACGTCATCATCGCGACGATCCAGGGCGCCACTGGCGGGGTCGCGTTCTGGGCGCTGGGCATCGAGGCCGCGCTCCTGTGGGGCGTGCTCATGACGGTCCTCTCGCTCCTTCCGGCGATCGGCGCGGGGCTCGTCTGGGTGCCCGCTGCCTGCTACCTGCTGCTCTCGGGCGCCTACCTGAAGGGCGCGATCCTGCTTTTGGTCGGCACGCTGGTGATCAGCACGATCGACAATTTGCTGCGCCCGACGCTGGTGGGCAAAGGCACTCTTCTACCGGACTATGTGGTCCTCGTCTCCACGGTAGGTGGCCTCTCCCTGATCGGCATGAACGGTTTTGTCATTGGTCCGCTGATCGCCGCCCTGTTCGTCGCCGTCTGGTCGCTATTCATCGAAGATGAAGAGGCCTCCTGAACGGGTGCGCATGCGACGGAATTGAGCAAGCACGAACCGTCACCCCTTCAGCCCGGGAAACGTCTGCTCCACTGTGACTGAGGCACGTTCGTCGCCGAACGGAGACCAGCACCCGCTCAGAGTGCGAGACCGCATCTGTGGCAGAGGGTCCACTCGCCACCTCGTCCTCTCCCATGCGCCCCACCGATCGCCAGCCATCCTGCGCCGACGATCCCCCTGCGCTCCCATGGGCAAGAATGGCTATCGCCGCACGAACCTCCATCGGTCGCCCTCGCATGCCTCATCCAGCGCCTGGAGATTGACCAGATGCCGCAGATGGGCCAGCGCTTCGCTGAGCCCGAAGCCGATTTGATCCAGCGGGAGAGGTCGGAACAGAACGTCCAGCGTCTCCATCACTGTGCGCGGCATCCGACAGAAGTCCACCAGATGATCGAGATGCGCGGCATGATGCGCCCTGAGCGCCGCAATGCGTGCGTGGAGGCCAGGAAACGGATCACCATGCGACGGCAGCACCAGAATATCGTCCGGGAGCGCCTCAAACCGGCTCAAGGACTTCAAGAAGATCCCAAGCGGATCACCGATCGGATCGAATGGGTGCACGCCGATATGGGGAGAGATGCGCTCCAGGATCTGGTCCGCCGCGATCAGAACGCGCCGCTCCGGGCTGTAAAGGCAGATCATTTCCGGCGCATGGCCCTCGGCCACGATGACACGCCAGGCGCTGCCGGCGAGGATCAATACGTCATCGTCCTTGACGGGCACATAGCGCTCCGGCAGCGGACCGACCGATTTGGAAAAGATCCAACCATCGCGCGGCAAGAACTCCAGAAAGGAGCGGGGCGCTCCCGCGCGGGCGTGGTGCGCGACGATCTGGGGAATGGCTGTCGACGGGGCCAAACGCGAGTGAAATTGGGCCTGCTCCCACTCTTGCCGGCTCATGTGAAATTCCGCGCCGGTGCGCGCTCGAAGCCACCCGGCCAGCCCGACGTGATCAGGATGGAAATGGGTCGCGACAAGTCGCGTGACGGGCTTCGCGCGCAGGCGCGAGTCCGAAAGGACGTTCGTGAAGATCGCGCGTGTCGGGGCGTCATCAATCCCGCAATCGATGAGCGTCCAGCCATCCGAGCCGCCGAGGAGCCAAGCGTTGACTTCACGCGGCGGGAATGGGAGCGGAAGCCGGATGCGGTACAAGTCTGGAAGAACCTCACGCAAAACTTCGGTCGTCTGATCCCCCGGCAAGCCGATCGCGTTCATTCTTCCTCCAAGCGCGCCCAGCAGTCAGGCACACTGCACGGACGCCGCTGGCGATTGACAATAACGTTTGTATCCTTATTAATTCATACCTTATCATTGTGCAATGAACAATATGCAGATAAAGCAACGTCTGACGTCCGATCTCCTGCAGGCGGGTCGTCAATGGCGGCGACTGGCTGAGGCGGCGCTTGTTGCTGCCGGCATCTCGGAGGCCCGCGCTGCACCGCTGGTTTGGCTGAAGCGTCTGGGTGGCGGGGTGCGGCAAGTCACCCTCGCCGCGCATGTCGGAATTGAGGGCCCCTCTCTCGTTCGTCTCTTGGATCGATTGTGCGATGCCGGGCTCGTGGTGCGTCAGGACGACCCCGGTGACCGCCGCGCCAAGACCTTGTGGCTCACCGAGGCTGGCGAGCGCCTTGCCGAACGCGCCGAAAAGGCGGTGGACGCCCTGCGCGCCCATGTCCTGGCCGAGGTCAGCGATGCGGACATCGAGGCAGCGCTGCGTGTCCTTCACGCCGTCGAGGATGCCCATAGCCGCCTTCAACAGAACCGGACCCGCATGGAGGCCGAGCCTTGACCTTACCCTCCTGGCGCGACTGGCTGTTCTCGATCAAGACCTTCGCCGCCGCCATGCTGGCGCTATTCATTGCCTTGGCGATGGACCTTCCGCGCCCTTACTGGGCCATGACCACGGTCTATGTGGTGGCGAGTCCGCTGGCCGGTGCCGCCATGTCCAAGGCCCTCTATCGCACCCTGGGAACATTGCTCGGAGCTTCGGGGGCCATCGTGCTCGTGCCCGCGTTCGTGGACCTGCCCGAGCTCCTGTCCCTTGCCGTGGCCGCCTGGGCCGCAACCCTGCTCTATCTTGCGCTCCTCGATCGCACGCCCCGGGCCTACGCATTTATGTTGGCGGCCTATACCCTGCCGCTCATCGCCCTTCCCACCGTCTCGGCACCGCAGACCATTTTCGACGTGGCTCTCGCCCGCAGCGAGGAAATCATTCTCGGGATCCTGTGCGCGAGCGTGGTCTGCGCGACCATTTTTCCGCAGAGCGTCGCTCGCGCCCTCTTCGGTCGCGTATCCGGTTACCTGCGCGACGCCGGCGCGTGCGCCGTGGAGGCCCTGCGAGGTGAGGCGCTGACCGGCGGCGCTTCTCGCAGCCAGAAGCTCGCAGCCGATGTGGCCGCTCTCGACGCCTTGATCCTCCAGCTGTCCCACGAATCCAAGGCGCGTGATCTCGTCCGGGGGGCCCGCGAGCTGAGAGGGCGCCTGTTGCATCTCCTGCCGCTCCTGTCTTCCCTGTCTGATCGCATGCGCGCCTTGGCGCCGACGCGCCAAGGCAGCAGCGAGAGCGCGGATGACCCGCTATTCCGTCTTGCGGACGAAACCGCCGCCTGGATATCCGAGCCGCTGACACGAGCACCGCCGAGCCCCAAACACCTGTACGAGCAGCTCGCCGCGTTGAGTCCTGGGGTCGAGGACCTTCATGACTGGACGGCGCTTCTGCGCGCTCATGCGTACTCCCGGCTGCAAGAGCTGATCGATCTCTGGCAGGACTGCCTCTGCCTTCACCAGCAAATGCAGTCTGAGGACCCGGGGAGGACCTTCCATCCCGTCCTGAATCACCGTCCCATCGTTGGCAACGCGCGCCATCACGATCACGGCCTGATCGCTGTTTCCTCGCTCTCCGCAGCCCTCGCAACACTTTCCGCCAGTTTCGCCTGGATCCAGAGTGGGTGGGCAAACGGTGCCAATTTTGTCGCCATGACTACCGTCGCATGCTGCTTCTTTGGTGCCCTCGACAGGCCAGCCCCGCTGATCCGAGCTATGATCACATGGTTCGCGGTCGCGCAGATTCTCGCGGGTGTCTGGCTTTTCACGATCGTACCTCTGGTCCAGGATTTCGAGACCCTCGTGCTGGTTTTGGCGCCGCCTTTCCTGCTCGTGGGCGCCTTCATTCCCCGGCCGGAGCTCGCCCTCGCCACCCTGCTTTTGGCTGCGGGCGGGGCAGGCTCCCTCGCGATCCAGAGCCGCTACGGCGCCGATTTCACCATTTACCTGAACGAAAGCTTGGCAGTTGTAGCGGGGCTGACATTCGCGTGGATCTGGGTCCTGGTGACCAAGCCCTTCGGCGTCGAGATCGCGGCGCGCCGCCTGCTGCGCTCAGGCTGGAGTGATCTTGCCGCGACTGCCGCGGGGGCGCGCCGCCAGGATCATGGCGTTCTCACCAGTCGAACCCTCGATCGGCTCGGCCAGTTCGTCCCACGCCTCGCTGCGGGAGCCCTCAGCGGGCCGATCGCCGCAGACGGGCTGAGGGACCTGCGTGTCGGCTACAATGTCCTCGACCTCCAGCGTGACAGGCGTGCGCTACCGGGACAGGTCAAGCAGCCGATCAATGCCGTTCTGACCGGGGTAGCGCGGCACTACGCGGTACAGGCCGATAGCGGAACGCCCACCCCGCCTGACCCGGCTTTGCGGGAGAAGATCGACCAGGCGATTGCCGATGTGCTTGCCGAGGCTGTCGGGGTGCCGGCAAACAACGCAGTGCACGCCCTTGTCGGGCTGCGACAAGCCCTGTTTCCGGATGCGTCCGCTCCGGTTTTCCCCCCACGGCCATCGGCGCAGCACCCTGCGTTGATTGCGGCCGCATGAGGAGCGACCATGATCGCGGAAGTGGACATTCTTGGCGTTTACCTGCCCATCTTTCTCGTGGTCTCGCTGCTGGCCTTGGTAAGTACCCGACTGGAGGCGCGATTGCTCTCGTCTGTGGGCGCGGATCGGTTTATCTGGCATCCCGCCCTGTTCCACCTCTCGGTATTCACTGTTCTCGCGGGGGCCACCTTCTATCTTCTTGAATGGCTTGCAGGATGAAGCTCAGCATAGCGCAAAGCGGACGCATCGCGGTCACGCTCATAGCAGCAATCGGTGCAATCATGATGGCGCGCGCCTTGTGGAACTCCTACGTGAACGCGCCTTGGACAAGGGATGCGAGGGTGCGCGCCGACGTCGTCAATATCGCCCCCGACGTCGCCGGTCTCGTCGACGAGGTGTTCGCGCGTGACAATGCCGAGGTAAAGAAGGGGGACATCCTGTTTCGCGTGGACCGCGAGCGTTTCGAGATCGCCCTCCGGGAGGCCGAAGCGATCGTGGAGGGACGTGCCGCCACCCTGGAGCAGGCAAGGCGTGAGCTTGAGCGATACGAGCATTTGCGCGCGAAGGAGGTGGTATCGCGCCAGAACGCCGAACAGGCCGCGACCGCAGTCACCCAGGCCGACGCGGCATACCGGCAGGCCTTGAGCGCACGCGATCTTGCCCGGATCAACCTCGAACGTTCCGATGTCAAGGCTCCGGTCGATGGCATCGTAACCAATCTTCAGCTGCAGAAAGGCGATTATGTCACCACTGGCAAGGCGGTCGTTGCGCTTCTCAATGCGGATTCCCTGCGCGTGGAGGGCTATTTCGAGGAGACGAAGCTGCCCCGCATTCGCGTGGGCGACTCGGTCACAATCCGCCTCATGGGTGAGCTCAGCTCCTTAAGAGGTCATGTGGAAAGTATCGCCGCGGCGATCGAGGACCGTGAGCGGACCACCGGTGCCGGCTTACTCGCCAATATCAATCCCACCTTCAACTGGGTGCGCCTCGCCCAGCGTGTTCCGGTCCGCATCGCCATCGACCGCATGCCTTCCGGAGTTCGGCTCGTGGCCGGCCAGACCGCAACCGTGGAGGTCGATCCCGACGCTCGCCCCCGAGCCGCACGGGTAGATGGAACAACCCTCGCCAAACCTGAAGGCGCGCAGACACGCCTGTGGGATGTCCCATTGGATGTTGAAAAAGAAGGGCGGCGGGGCTCGCCTTGAGCGGCGTGTCACCAGCGGCGTGTCACCAGCAGCGAGCGCCAGAGCCGGCATTGCCGGCTCCTGGCATGAACCCCTCGATACCAACCGATGCGCTCGCGCGGCAGCGCAACCTGCCTGGATCAGCCAACCACTGGCCGAGACCCCAATCACCTCATCTCACTCGAAAAGAAATCTGCGATATCCATACCTTGCACGTCGCCTTGTGATGGCGCATCGGCTCAGACTGCGGCGTTCTCATAGATGTCTTCTTCCTGCGCATTGTGCATGCGCACCAGTGCCTCGATGGATTCCACCATGCGTTGCGCGTCGCGGATGAGGTAGCGGTCCGCATCGGCAGCGGTCAGGCCCTCCGCGAGGCGGCTCAGCAGACGCGCGAGATGGAGGATCTCGCGATGGGCGCGGCTCATGGCGGCGAGGCTGTCGCCATCGTGCAAGGCGGCACGCAGCTGCGGATAGACGTTGTCCTCGTCCAGCCGCTCGTGGGCCGCGATCCTGATGGTCACCAGCGTGCCGGCTTCCCGGATGAGGGCGACGGCGGCAGCGCCGGTGGCATCGTCCAGGGCATCGGCGATCTCCCGCATCCGGTCGAGGGTCGCCTCCAGCTCGCGATGGTCCTCTTGAAGGGCCAGGGTGACGGCCGGCTCAAGCGCGCGATGGCCGAGGCTCCGGCCCGCCGTCAGGGCGCGCAGGGCGTTGAGGATGACGGCCACGTCAATGGCCTCCTGGGTCAGCGCGCCCGCCACCGGCGGCAGCCAGCCGAAGGCGGCCGCGATCATAGCAATGCCGGAGAGCCCCATGCCGACGCCGATGCTCTCCATTGCGATGCGTCGCGTGCGCCTGGCGATCGCAACCGCGTCCGATACCCGATCCAGCCGGTCCACGAGGATGACCGCATCCGCGGCTTCCGATGATGCGCTCGCGCCGCGCGCGCCCATGGCGATGCCCACGCCGGCGGCGGCCAGCGCCGGGGCATCGTTGATGCCGTCGCCGACCATCAGGGTGGGGTTGAGCCGCTGCTCCACCGCGACGGCCTCCAGCTTGTCGCCGGGGCTGCGGTTGGCGAGGACGCAATCGAGGTCCAGGGCGGCGCCGATGGTCTCCGCCGCCTCGGCATTGTCGCCGGTCAGCATGACGATGCGCGCCACGCCCGCGGCGCGCAGGGACTGGACGGCGCGCGGCGCTTCCCGCCGCAGCTCGTCGGCGAGCAGGATGGCCCCCTTCACCTTGCCGTCCACGGCCACGAAGACGCCGAGCGCCGACCGCCATGCCGCCCGCCGCAGCGCCCGCGCCGCCCACGGCTCGGGCTGGAGGGCGCCGCAGACGAGATCATAGGAACCCGCCTTCACCCGCCGCCCGCGGACGCGGCCCTCGAGGCCGGCCCCCATGATCTCACGCACCGCTTCGGGCGCATCGAGCGCGAAGCCCCGCCCGCGGGCCGCCGAGACGATAGCTGCCGCCACCACATGGTGCGAGGCCTGCTCCAGGGAGGCCGCGAGGCGCAGGATCTCGTCCGGGCTCTCGCCGGGCGCCACCTCCACCGCGACGAGACGGGCGCCGCCCACCGTCAGCGTGCCGGTCTTGTCGAGCACCACGGTGCGGATGCGGGCCAGCGCTTCCAGGGCTGCTCCGCCCTTCACCAGAATGCCGAGCCGCGCAGCCCGCGCGACACCGGCGATGAACGCCACCGGGGCGGCCAGGATCAGCGGGCACGGTGTCGAGGCCACCAGCACGGCGAGGGCGCGCAAATCATCGCCGGACAGCGCCCAGGCCAGGCCGGCGAGCATCAGGGTCGCGGGCAGCAGCAGCAGGGCATAGCGGTCGGCAAGGCGGATGAAGGGGGACTTGGCGGTCTGCGCGGCCGTCACCATCCGCACGATGCCGGCATAGGTGCTGTCGCCGGCGACGGCGGTGGCACGAATCTCGAAGGCTTCTCCAGCATTTATGGTGCCGCTGAACACCGGCGCGCCGCGCGCCTTGCCCACCGGCATGGGCTCTCCGGTCAAGGCCGCCTCATCCACCGTGGCGGCGCCGTCTGCGAGGAGTCCGTCGACCGGGATGACCTCGCCGGCATGCACCACCAGCAGATCGCCGCGCGCGACGGTGTCGACGGGAATATCGATGATGGCGTCGCCATCGCGGCGGTGGGCGATGCGGGGCGCACGATCCACCAGCGACCGCAAGTCCCGCTCCGCCCGTGCGACGGCGATGTCTTCCAGGAGGTTCCCGCCGGCATACATCACGGCGACGACCGAACCCGCGAGGCTCTCGCCCATCGCGAGCGCCCCGCTCATGGACAGCAGCGCTACCGCGTCGACGCCCATGCGCCCGGCGGCAAGATCCCTTGCGATGGCGACGGCGAGCCAGACGATGACGGGGAGCGTGCCGCCGGTCCAGATCCGGGCGGCCAGCGCCGCATCGTCGAGCCACCATGCTGCAACGCCGCCCATGAGGCCGAGCAGGGCAACCCCCGCAAGGCTCCGGCGCAGAACGCGCTGGTCGAGGAAACGCCCCATCTGTGCCCCCGCGATGCATGCTTGGCCGCAGCGGAGGTTAATCCGGTGATCTGGCATGCGCCATGGCGCTATGACCGCAGTCCTCCCGGGGGCGCCGAGGCGGATGCAGTTCGGAACTCTCGAAAGGCGGAAACCAGGGCACGCCGGCGAGGCCCGCCGCCGGAACGCGCACGATGCCTTGGATGATCCGCCAACCGTGGTGCCGTGCGACGCGAGAGGGGCTCGCGCCGCACGGAAAGATCACTTTTCGGCACGCAGCTTTTCCACCGCGGCCTTGTAGGCCGCATAGTGGTCGCCTTCGTCGGCGGCGATCTGGCGGAACAGCTCCGCCATCTTCTTGTCGCCCACCGCATCGGCCTGAGCGGCGAACTCGACGTACATCTTGGTGTTTTCGTAGTGTTCGCCGGCCATGCCGTCCAGCAGGTTGGCCTCGTCGCTGTTCACGAGGCCGAGGGCATCCGCCTCGCGGGCGAAATGCTCGTTGGCCTCGACGTTCGCGCTTTCGTCGAACAGCTTGGCGATCTCGGGATGGCCGCTCTTGCGCGCGCGCTCGGCATAGGCCTGGTACTTCAGGTTGGCGAAGGCTTCGCCGTGCATGGCCGCTTCCAGGTTCTTCTTCGTCTGCGGATTGAGGGCGTCGGCGGCAAAGCCCGGGACGGCGGCGAGCGAGGCGCAGGCGAGAACGCCGGCAACGAGAAGGCCGCGAACGATGGTCATGGATCGGTCTCCCGAAAGGATGGCGTCGCCCGAAGGAGCGGCGGCTCCTCGATACGCGGGCGGGCTGACGACGTCCTGACGCGGTCCACAATTGATAGCTGCCGGGTTTTCGCATCTCTCGGCCTGTCAGGCTTTCGTCAGCGGCAATCGCTAGGAGACGGAGCCGGCGGGACGGGCCTGGTCCATCGCGTCCCGCAGCATGAGGAAAACCCGATGATCCGCAGATTTTTCATCGCTTCCGCCGCGCTGTGCCTGGCCTCTTCCGCGGCGCTCGCGAGCCCGACCTGCACCAGGGAGCCGCAGGACAAGTGGCTCAGTGAAGAGGCCATGAAGCAGAAGATCAGCCAGATGGGCTTCAAGGACATCAAGGTGTTCAAGAAGACCACGACCGGGTGCTACGAGATCTACGGATACAATGCGGACGGCCGCAAGGCGGAAGTCTATTTCAATCCCGTGACCGGCGAGATTGTCGAGAACAACGTGGACTGAACCATGGCCACGCTGCCCCATCGATCCGAAGCATCGGCGCGTGTCCGGTATACCGTTCCGGTTTGGGATCCGCTGGTGCGGATCTTCCATTGGATGGTGGTGCTCGGCGTCGCGCTGAACAGCTTCGTCCTTAAAAGCGGCAAGGCGCCGCACCGTTATGTGGGCTACGCCGTGGCCGCCGCGCTCGCCGTACGGGTGGCATGGGGCTTCGTCGGCAGCGCCCATGCGCGCTTTTCCGATTTCGTCGCCGCGCCCCGCACCGTGGTGTCCCACCTGCGCGCGATCGTCGCCCGGCGCGACCGGCGCTATGTGGGCCACAATCCGGCGGGCGGGGCCATGGCGCTCGCGCTCATGGGCCTGCTCGCCCTCACCTGCCTCACCGGCTGGATGCAGACCCTCGACGCCTTCTGGGGGGTGGAATGGGTGCAGGAGGTACATGAGGTCTCGTCCAACCTCATTCTCGCCATGGCGGCGGTGCACGTGCTCGCCGCCATCGCCAAAAGCGTCGCAAACCGGGAAAACCTGGTGCTCGCCATGATCACGGGGCGCAAGCGCCGCGCCCGCGGAACGGATGTCGACCATGCGGGTTCTGCTCGCGGAGGATAATGCGCGGCTCTCGACCCTGATCGCGGAGGGGCTGGAGGCCGAGGGCTTCGTGCTCGACCGCGTCGCCTCCCTGGGCGCTGCGCGGGAGAGCGCGGCCGTCATGTCCTATGACCTCCTGCTCATCGACCTCGGCATGCCGGACGGCGACGGCATCGACTTCATCCGCGCCATCCGGCGGGCCGGGAACGGGGCCCCCATCCTGGTGATCACCGCCCGCAACGGTCTCGGTGACCGGGTCGGCGGCCTCGATTCGGGGGCCGACGACTATCTGGTGAAGCCCTTCGACATGGCGGAGCTGGCGGCGCGCTGCCGCGCGCTGCTGCGCCGTCCCGGCGGCTGCCTCGGCATCATCCTGAGGCTGGGAAACCTCGATTTCGACACCGTGGCGCACGAGGTGCGCGTTTCCGGCCGCTTGCTCCACGTGCCGCCGCGGGAGCGGGACCTGCTGGAGCGCCTGATGCGGCGGGCCGGGCACGTGGTGAGCAAGACCAGCCTCGAGGAAGCCATGTACGCCCTCTCTTCCGAGGTGACGCCCAACGCTCTGGAGGCGGCGGTCTCGCGTCTGCGCCGGCGCCTCGCCGCCGTCGGGGCGGACGTGATCCTGCACACCACCCACGGCATCGGCTACATGCTGGCGCAGGCCCCGCATCCCGCCGATGCCGGCGCGGAACGGGACGCCCCGTGAGCGCGAACCGCCTGCCCACCGCGCCGCACAGCCTGTTCTTTCGCCTCTCGGTGCGCCTCGCTCTGGTGGGGCTCGTCTTCCTGGTGGTCGAGCTGCTCGTCGTCGTGCGGATGTATGTCAACAATCCCAACGAGCTCGACCAGCTCCTGGTGACCGCGGAGGCGGACCGGATCGCCCGGGAAATCCCGCAGATGCGGGAAGGGGCCGGCAACCCGGTTCCGGAGGGGCTGCGGCATCCGCTCGCCGCCGGGACGCGGCGCGCTTTCCTGATCCATGAGCGCGGCGGCGCCGTGGTGGCGCGGTTCGACGACGCCAGCCTGAAGATCGCCGACGAGCCGCCTCTGTCCTTCCTGGTCATCCGGACCCAGCGCGAGAGCTGGGACAGCCGCTTCCTGCTCACGGGCACCCGCCGCGTCGAGGTCGCGCGGCATCCCTACTGGATCACGGTGGCCATCGCCGGCGAGGGCTTCCGGCCGTTCGTGCCGGTCATCTTCAACGAGATTCGCTTCCACGTGATCTTGCCGCTCATCCTGCTCTCGCTCATGTTCCTCCTGTTCAATTTCAGCGTGGTGCGCACCACGCTGAAGCCGCTCGAGACCACCATCGCCGCCATCGACCGGATCGACCCGGCCCAGGTGTCCACCCGGATCGAGGCGGAGCCCTCGTTGCGGGAGGTGCAGGCGCTGGTGACGTCGGTCAACGTCATGCTGGCACGCATCGAGCGCTCCGTGCGTGCCCTGAAGGACTTCGCGGGGGAGGCGGCGCACGAGCTGCGCACGCCACTCGCCATCATGATGCTGAGCATCGGCAAGCTGCCCGACAGCGTGGAGAAGGCGAAGCTCGTGGCCGACGCGCAGCGCATGAAGCGCCTCGTGGACCAGATGCTCGACATGTCGCACGCGACCGCATTGGAACTCGCGCCGGACACCCGGGCCGATCTCGGCGTCATCGCGCGTGAGGTGGTGGCCGAGCTGATACCGCTCGCGGTCATGCGGGGTCGAACCATCACCTTTCGAGAGGCGGGAGCAGCGCGCGTGCCCGGTCACGGCGACGCCATCGGCCGGGCGCTCCGGAACCTCGTGGAAAACGCTCTGGCCCACACGCCGGCAGGCACCGCCGTCGAGGTGACCGCGGGTCCCGGGGGGCAGTGCGCGGTGCGCGACCATGGCCCCGGCATCCCACCGGAGCGGCGCGGCGACGTGCTGGAGCGCTTCCGGCGCCTTGACAAGAGCCGTTCGGACGGGGCGGGACTGGGCCTCGCGATCGTCGCCACCACGATGGAACTGCACAACGGCACCGTCCGGATCGAGGACGCACCCGGCGGCGGCGCGCTCATGCGTCTCGTCTTTCCGGGCGGGTAACGCTCAGCGCATGGCGAAGAGTTCCTGGAGGAACCTCTCCTCCGCTGGAAAGCCCTCGTCCGCGAAATCGGCTCACGGCGCGCGACCTGAATATCCCGGTCGCGCGGCTGCAGGCTATGGCGCCGGACGGTAGGGTCCGTCCGCGCCGGCAGGTGCTCAGGGCCATGTTGCTCAGGGCCATGTTGCTCTGGACCATGTTGCTCAGGGCCACGTGGCCACCACGCCATCCGTCCGCACGAACAGGGCCGCAAGGCTCAGTCCGCGGGCGCGCGCGGGGCCGTCGCTCGCCCCGCGCACCAGCAGCGCAGTCGCCGGGGCATCCGCAGCCATGCAGGTCGCGCCGAGCACGGTGACGGCGGACAGGTCATTGTCCAGCGGTGCGCCTAACGACGGGTCCATGATGTGGGAGAGGGTGCGGCCCGCATCTCGCCGTCGATGCCCACCAGCCAGGAGGAGAGGCCGGCCGCGCTTATCTCCCGCGCCAGTTCGTCCACGCCGAAGCCCTTGGCGATGCCAGCAAGGTCGAGCAGCAGCGGCGCCAGCCGGCGGGCGCGGCGATGCGCCCGCCATCGGGCCCCAGCGCTGCGCCGAAGCCCCACGCCTTGATCAGATCGCCGACGCCGATGTTCGAACGCGTCGCCCGACAAGCGCCCGATCTCGAGGGCCGTGGCGAGGACATGCCTCATCGCATCGTCACCCAAGCAGATTAGATTTATTCTAAAGAGTTGTGTAGATCGACTCCCCTGGCGCCATGTTGCGCGCCAATCCGCAACTCCTCCCGGCAGGTATCGCCATGTACACCCTCCACCGTGAGAACCACCTGATCGAGCGCATCGGCTGGCTGCGCGCCGCCGTCCTCGGCGCCAACGACGGCATCATCTCGACGGCGAGCCTCATGGTGGGCGTCGCGGCGGCCTCGACCAATGCGTCGGAGATCCTGGTCGCGGGCGTGGCGAGCCTCGTCGCCGGCGCCATGTCGATGGCGGCGGGCGAATACGTTTCGGTGAGTTCGCAGGCCGACACCGAGAACGCCGATCTGCGGAAGGAGCGGCGCGAGCTCGCCGAGGATCCCGAAAGCGAGCTGAACGAGCTGACCCAGATCTACGTGCGGCGCGGTGTCGAGCCGGCGCTGGCGCGGCAGGTGGCCGAGCAGATGACGGCAAAGGACGCGTTCGCCGCCCATGCGCGGGATGAGCTTGGGCTGGCCGAGCATGTGGTCGCGCGCCCCATCCAGGCCGCGCTGACATCGGCGGTGACGTTCGCGCTCGGCGCGGCGATCCCGCTTGCCATCTCCCTTCTGGCACCCACCGCCCTGATCGCGCCGATCGTCTCGGGCGGGTCGCTGGTCTGCCTCGCGGTCCTGGGTGCGCTGGGCGCGCGGGGGGGCGGCGCCGATATCTGGAAGCCGACCATCCGGGTGACCTTCTGGGGCGCCATCGCCATGGCCGCGACTGCGGCCATCGGCACTCTGGTCGGTCACGCCGTCTAGCGGCTGTCCGGCAGCGGCTCTGCGGGCGGAGCCAGCGGCCCCGTCCCCTCCACCATGCCGTCAGCGCGCACGAAGAGCGCCGCAAGGCCGAGGCGGCGGGCGAGGGCCGGGCCTTCGCTTGCGCCCTTCACCAGCAGTGCGGTGGCCCAGGCGTCGGCCGCCATGCAGGTGGCGCCGAGCACGGTGACGGCGCAAAGGTCGTTCTCCAGCGGCGCCCCCCGCGACGGATCCATGGTGTGGGAGATGACACGCCCACCCACTTCCACCCGATGGCGATAATTGCCCGAGGTGGCGACGGCGGCGCCGGAGAGTTCCAGCATGCCGAGGATGTCCCGCTCACCCGCGGACGGCCGCTCATGCGCCACCGTCCACGGCCGGCCGTCCGGTTTCAGCCCTTCGGCGCGCATCTCGCCGTCGATGCCCACCAGCCAGGAGGAGAGGCCGGCCGCACCCATCTCGCGGGCCAGCTCATCCACGCCGAAACCCTTGGCGATGCCGGCCAGGTCGAGCCGCAGCGGCGCCAGCCGGCGAGCGCGGCCGCCGGCCGGATCTAGCTGGAAGGTCTTGGGCGGCTCGAAGGAGGGCCGGCCGGCAAGCGCCGCGATGCGTCCGCCATCGGGCCCGGGCGATGCGCCGAAGCCCCATGCCCTGACCAGATCGCCCACCCCGATGTCGAACGCCCCGCCCGAGAGGCGGCCGATCTCCAGGGCGGTGGCGAGGACGTGCATCAGCTCGCGGGGGATGGGCGTCCACGCACCGATGGGCGCGGCGTTCAGCCGTTCCAGATCGGAGTCGGGCCGGAAGGTGGACATCTGCTGTTCCACCCGCTCCACCGCGCCCTGAAGGCGGCGGGTGAGGGCCGCTTCGTCCATATCGTCGGCGGCGAAGAAGGTAGCGGACCAGCGCGCGCCCATGGCCGGCCCGCTCAGGGCGCGGCGCCGGAGCGTCGTCGCACCCCAAGGCGCATCAATAGACATCTTCGACATAGCGTCCGCTCGACTTGAGGGTGGGAAGGTCGAGGCCCAGCGGGCGCACCACCGGCTCCAGCGCGCGGGTCACCGCCTCGGCCATGTCGTGGCCGCCGCAGACGAGGATCTGCGCGCCCTGCCTCACCAGTTCCCGCAGGCGCGGGGCGTCGGCGGCGATGCGGTCCTGCACATAGGCGCTCTCGTCCGCATCCCGCGAGAAGGCGGTGCGCAGCGTCGTCAGCCGCCGCTCGGCGAGGTGCTGGGCCAGCTCGTGCTCATAGAGGAAGTCGGATGCCGCGCTCCGACCACCCCAGTAGAGATGCACCGGCCGGCCCGCCGCATTGGCCCGCACGAAGCCGGCGAGCGGCCCAATGCCGGCCCCCGCGCCGATGAGGATGAGCGGGCCGCGTCCCTTGGCCGGACGGAAGGTCGGATTCTCGCGGATGAAGGCATCGATGCCTTCGCCGGGCTGAAGAGCGTGCAGAAAGGTGGAGCACAGGCCGCCTTCGCGCAGCCGCACGCAGATTTCCAGCACGCCGTCGCGGGTGGAGGAGGCCAGCGAATAGAAGCGCGGCATGGCATCACCGGGAAGCACGATGCCAACGAGGTCGCCGGCCTCGAAGGCGGGCAGAAGGCCGGGCGCGCCGGTGCGCGGGTCCACGGGTGCCTGAAAGCGCAGGATCGCCACGGGCGCCCCCACCGCCTCGCCGTAAAGCTCGCGCGCGACGAGCACCAGCCGGGTGGTCTTCGGCGGCTCCGCCACATGGGTGAGCGTGAGGTCGTGCCCCAGTACGTCGCCGAGATCGTGGCCCCACTGGGCGAATTCCTGTGGCGAACGGCGATCCACCCGTTTCATGGGCAAGAGCTGCGGGCAGCCGCGCGCGGCGAGCGCATCGGCGACATCACGCGCGAACCGGCAGAAATGCGGGAAGCTGCGATCGCCGAAGCCGAGCACCGCCACCGCCGGCTGTCCCGGCAGATTGGCAAGGCGGGACAGGAAGTGCCTGGCCGATTGGGGCGCCGCGCCCTCGCCATAGGTGGCGGCGAGCACCAGCAGGCGCGGGGCGGCCATATGCGCCGCGCTCACATCGTTCATGGCCGCGGTGTGGACCTTGTGGCCGGCGGCGGCGAGGGCCGCGTGCAGGGTGCCCGCGAAACCCCAGGTGGAATTGCCCTCGCTGCCCACGAGGATCACCGTATCCGCCCCCCGCGCCGGAACATTGGCGCCGATGCGCGGCCGCGCCGCCCGCCGCCGCAGCCACAGGACGAGACCCGTTGCGCCCAGCACCGGGACCATGGCCGAGGCGAGGCCGAGCAGAAGGCCGAGCACCCAGGCGCCGCGCCCCGTGTGCAGCGTGCGCACGAGGTCGTTCATCCGCTCCAGCACGGTCGCCGGGGTCAAGGCGAGGGTGGCGCCGGTGGCGGCATCCACCAGCCGCTCGCCATCGGCGGTGACGAGGGTGAAGACGTCGGTGGGGTCGGCAGGATCGGGGAAGGTGAGTTCGCGCAGGTCCCTGAGCTTCACGGTGTTCAGGCCGGTGAGCGTCCCGACGGGCGCCGGCGCACCGCCTCTGGCGGTGACGGCGGGGGTCATCGCCGCGGTTTCCGGCAGAAGCCCGAAGGTGCCCGCCGACATCCACAGGCCGGTCAGCGACGACAGGAGCAGGCCCACCGCCGCGAGCCGGCCGAGTTCTCCATGCCAGCGCTGCGCCGGGGTGCCGCGGATGGGCCGCAGCAGCGCGCCCACGCCGCCGAGGCGGCGGGCGAGCAGCATGAGGCCGGAGAGGCTGAGGCCGAGCATCGCCAGCGCGCCGATAGCCGCCCCCACGCGTCCCGCATCGCCCATGAGGAAGGCGCGGTGGAGATTGGTGATGAAGCGGGTGGTGTCCGACACCGCGTAAGGCCCCAGCCCCGCGCCGGTGGCGGGATCGATGCGCTCCACGCCACGCGTGCCGCCGTCATCGAAGGCGGCCGTGAGGCGGCCGTCCGCCCGCAGCCGGATGGCGCTGACGCCGGGATGGCGCGCGGCGACCCGCGCCGCGACGTCCGCGACGCTGGCCGCCGCCGGAATTGCCGGCACGGTTACGCGATCGAGCGCCGGCTGCACGGAAAGGACCGTGCCGGAGAGGGCGGTGACGGCGAGGGCCAGCGCCAGCGCGATGCCGGGAAGGCCATGGAGGCGGCGAAGCATTTGGGGGTATCCGAAGGGGGATCAGAAGGTGACGGTGAAGGATTTCACATAGCCCTTGCCGGCCACGGGCTTGCCCGATGCGGCCAAGGCCAGCGGGGCGACCACATCCGAGGGATTGTCCATCCCGTCCTCCACCGCCGTGTCCACATGGACCTGGTAGCCGGCGTCGATCATGGCATCGGCGAGATCGAGGGTGATCTTCAGCGTCTTGCCGGATCCGACGCTGGCGCCGGTGATGCCGTCGATCTCGGCGGGGCGTCCGCCGGAGGCGCGCTGCCAGTCGGAGAGGTGGCGGTAGTATTTCGCCTTGCCCCCGGCCATCCACAGCGTGCCCTTGTAGGCGCCGGCGGCATCGGTGACGTAGAGCACCACATAGGCGCCGTTGCCGCCATAAGGCTTCAGCGTCGTCTCGAACGTGACCTGCCGCGCCTCGGCCAGCACCGGCGACAGCAGGGTGGCGGTGGCCGCCACGGCGGGAAGAAAGAATTTCATCTGATTATTCCTTTGAGAGCTGCGCGGGGTTCAGGCGGACGTCCTTGCGGAGGTCACTGCACCTCGACCTTGGGCCGGGCCTTGCCCTGGAACAGGCCGTTGTCCGGCACGGGAGCGTTGGGGTCGGCCGGGCCGTTCTGGGGAAGCGCGCCGCGGCGACCGCCCGAACGGCCGTCATCGTCATCGTCGTCGTCTTCGTCATCGTCGTCGCGGCCGGCGTCGCGGCGGCTGTGATGGCCATCCCCCCACTCGCGCCCGCGGTCATTGTCCGCGAGGCGAACAGGCCGGTCCGTGGCCTGAACGGCTTCGTCCCGGCTGTGGAACGGTAGGTCGAGATGATCGATCTGCGTGGCGGCAAGCGCCACGCCGAGGCCAGCGGTGGAAAGGAGAAGGGCTGTTCCGATCAGGGTGCGCGTCTTCATGGGAAGCTCCCGGCGAGTGATGACGCCGGCATTCTTGCGAGCGAACCTGACAGCCGCCTGAAACGCACGCGCAATGGCGTTCAGCTTCCCGTCAGGATCGCGCGTCCGCAGGAAAGCGCACGATGGCGCTGAAGCCATCCGCTGCGCCCGGGATCGGCGAGGCGATTTCCAGAGAGAGCCCCGCCCCGCGGCAGATGGCGGCGGCGATGGCGAGGCCGAGGCCCGAGCCCTCCGCCCCCGTCGGCCCGCGCTCGAACGGGCGCAGCAGCACGGCGAGGCGGTCGGCCGGCACCACAGGGCCGTGGTTGGCGACGTCGAGCCGGTCCGCGGCGAGGCGGACATGGATGGGCGTGTCCGGCGCGCCGTGCTTCAGCGCGTTCTCGATGAGGTTGCGGGCGAGCACGGCGAAGGCGTCGGGATCGAGATCGCTGACGGGGCCGCCATCCGGCGCGATGGTCAAGGCGATGTCGCCGGCGCGGGCGCTCTGGCGGTCGAGGTCGGCGATCACATGGCGCAGCACGGGCGCGAGCGGCGCAGGCGCCTCCGCGAGCAGGCCGGCGCCTTCCGCCTTGGCGAGCTGGAGCAGCTTCTCGGACAGGCGCGAGAGGCGGCGCAGCGCGCCTGCGATGGCGCGTGCCCGCTCCTGCGCCGGCCCTTCCGGCAGCTCGGCCACGAGCCGCTGGGTCTGCGCCAGAGCGGCGGCGATGGGGGTGCGCAGCTCATGGGCGCTGTTGGCGGCGAAGCCCCGCTCCGCCTCCAGCGCCCCGCGCAGGCGCTCCATGAGGGCATTCACGGCGCCCGCGACGGGTGCCATCTCCTCGGGTAATCCCTGCTCCGGCACCGGAGCGAGGTTTCCCCGCCCGCGCGCGGCGACGGCCTGGCGGAAGGCGAGCACCGGCTTCAGCGTGAGACGTACCGTGAGCCAGACACCGGCGAGCGCAATGGGCACGAGGGCAACAAGCGGCCAGATCAGCGCCATGACCGCCCGCCATACCGCGGCGGCGCGATGGTCCAGCTGCTCCGCCGTGGTGACGATGATGGTGCCCCGCACCGCCGCTTCCGTGTAGGTGCGCAGCCGGGGCGTGGTGTGAAAACCGGGGACGAGGCCGGCGGGAATCGCCATCTGATCGGCGTCGCTGGACTGCAGCAGCACGCGGTCTTCCCCGTCCCGCACCACGTAGGTGATGTATTCCCGGTGCGGGCCGACCGGAGCCATGTGCTGGGGCATGGCCCCATCCTCGCGGGAGAGCAGCTCGGAATAAGCGAGCGGCAGCACCCTTTGGGCGACCTCCTGCAGCGCGCTGTCGAACACCTCGTCGATCTCGTGCCGCAGCACCAGCCCCGCCACGGTGGCCGCGGCAAGCCACAGCGCCGCCACCGACACAGCGAGCCACAGGCCGAGGCGCCGGCCCAGGCTCCACCGCCGTGGCGCGCTCACGCCCCGCCTCCCGGCGTGCCGAGGCGATAGCCCATGCCGCGCACGGTCTCGATGACGTCGGCGCCGAGCTTCTTGCGCAGGCGGGCGATATAGACCTCGATGGTGTTGCTCTCCACCTCGGCGTCGAAGGAATAGAGCCGTTCCTCCAGCTGCGGCTTCGACATGAGCTGGTGCGGGCGCTGGAGGAAGGCCTCGAACAGCGACCATTCCCGGGCGGTGAGCGCCACGGCCCGCCCCGACCGCCGCACCGAGCGGGCGGCAAGGTCCACCTCGATGTCGCCCAGCGTGACCAGCGGGTTGGGATTGCCCGCATAGCGCCGGCCGACCGCGCGGATGCGGGCCGACAGCTCGAATAGGTCGAAGGGCTTCACCAGATAGTCGTCGGCGCCGGCATTGAGGGCGGCGATGCGGTCCGAGATCTGGTCTCGGGCGGTGAGCACCATTACCGGCGTCGCGTCGCCCGCGCTGCGCAGGCGCCTGAGGAAATCCGAGCCGCGTCCGTCGGGCAGCATCAGGTCGAGGAGGATCAGGTCGAAGGCGGCAGCGTGAAGGGCATCCTCGGCGTCGCCGAGGCATGTCACCCAGTCGGCGCCGTGGCCGTCCGCGACGATCTGGTCGCGCACGGCCATGCCCAGGACGGGATCGTCTTCGACCAGGAGGATACGCATCTGTCACCTCGGCGCGCCGCATGGCAATCTAGCGCGGCCCGAAGTGGAACGGGCGAGAGAATCCGTTAGACCGTTCAGGTGGGTGTCAGCTTGGCGTGCGTCCCATGAGGCCGGGGCGGAAGGAGAACACACGGTGAAAAGCCCATGGTTCGCGGGGTGCCTCGTGGCCGCCTGCCTCGCCGCGGCACCGGCCGCCGCGGATCGCGATTGCAACGTGCCGCTGGCCGACTGGCAGCCACGCGAGGCGCTCCAGAAGAAGCTGGAGGCAGAGGGCTGGACGGTGCTCTCCATCCGCTCCGACGACGGCTGCTACAAGGTCCGGGCCACTGATGCCCAGGGTGCGCGCCTGAAGGCGAAGTTCGATCCGGCCACCCTGGAGCGCGTCCGCCGCAAGGATAATGATGAAGACGAGTAAAGGTGCTTCACTGGCCGGAAGGGTGGCGATGATCCGTCCATGGACCCAGCCCGCCCGGCTCATGTCCGCCGCCCTCGACGCTGCATTCAAGGCCGCCACCATCGGGCCGAAGGCGGAGGTGCATGCTCTTTTCTGGAGCCGGATTGTGCATCATCTGTTCCGGCCAACCTTAGGCGCAAGGGCAAGGTCCAGGGGGCATCGCCCCTTTGGCCCGTTTCGGGATGACGGCGGTGCCAGAAATTGCGCGAGCTATCTGAAGGATTCATCACTGGCGCAGAAGTCGCAAGCCATTGAGGCTTCTTCTACACTACGAATGACATCGAGGCGCTCAACACCAAGCTGCGCCGGGCCGTGCGGGCCCGCGCCACTTCCTCTCCGTCGAGGCCGCCCTGAAGCTGCTCTTGAACCGGGTCGAAAAGGCATGGAAGATGGCGCATCGTGAATGGGCGATGGCAAAGGCGCAGTTCGCCATATCTTCGGCGAGCGCTTCACAAAGACCATGAAGCCTGATCTTCAACCCGCCGCCCCACACGAAATTCCCGATTCCCGAAGTCGATGGACTGGACTGGCGGTGCATAGTGAGCATTGCTGTGCGGGACGGCGCGGTGAGAGGCGCCGATCTCCTAAGGGAACCCCGCCGGTGCTGCGCCATAGCGGGGTTGCGGTGGTGACGGGCGAGATTGCCCGCCGCAATCGCAGGGAGATCACGATGACCACCAAAGTGCAGACCACGCGGGCTCGCCGCAAGTCCCCCGCTGTGGGGAAGTCCGGTACCCGACGCGCGGGCGCCAAAGCTGTCGGGGCGAGCACCATCCCGGCCCGTTCCAAGCGGAAGACGACGGAAGTTTCTCTCGGGAAGGCCACGCCGGTGGCCGCGACGACGGCTGCTTCCGCCATCCGCCCGAAGCCCGGCAGCAAACTCGGCATCGTGCTCGCCCTGCTGGAAAAGCCACAGGGCGCCTCCCTGGCCATGCTGGTCGAGGTGACCGGATGGTTGCCGCACACGACACGGGCCGCACTGACCGGCTTGCGAAAGCGCGGCTTCGCGGTGGTCAGTGAGAAGGCCGAAGGCGGCGGCGCGCCGGTCTACCGCGTCCGCGCGGAGGCCGCCTGACATGGCGGCCCGGCCTGATCAGATCCCGGCGGCTTCTGCCGCCGGGACTTCGCTCGAAGAGGAACTGGCTGTGGTTGCCGCAGCCAGCCTCGACCAATTGCGGTCGCGCTTCCGCGCCCTCTGCCGTGTTCCGGCGCCGGACGGCCTGTCGCGCGACATGATCGCCCGGCTGATCGCCCACCGCCTGCAGGAGCAGCGCCTCGGCAAGCTGGAGCGCAGCCTGTCCGAGCAGATCGACCGACTAGGGCGGGGACAGGAACCCCGCCGCCGACTCAAGTCCGGCACCGTGCTGGTGCGCGAGCATGACGGTGTCATGCACGAGGTCGTGGTGGTGCCGGGCGGCTTCCTGTGGAATGGCGAGACCTACGCCAGCCTCTCCACCATCGCGAAGCGGATCACCGGCACGAGCTGGAACGGGCCGCGTTTCTTTGGGCTGAGGCCAGTGTCGAAGAAACGTGTGGCCGAGACGGCTGGTGTAATGGGGGCCGCCGATGCGTGAGCCGGTCCAGAAGCCGCAGCGCTGCGCGATTTACACGCGCAAGTCCACCGAGCACAACCTCGATCTCGCCTTCAACTCCCTTGATGCCCAGCGGGAGGCCTGCGAGGCCTACATCAAGAGCCAGGCCCATGAGGGCTGGCGCCTCCTGCCCGCGCACTATGACGATGGCGGATTGTCGGGTGCTTCTCTGGAGCGGCCGGCACTGCAGAAACTGCTGGAGGCCGTACGCAGCGGCAGCATCGACACGGTCGTGGTCTACAAAGTCGACCGTCTCACCCGCTCGCTCACCGACTTCGCCAAGCTGGTGGAGCTGTTCGACGAGCATGGTGTCTCGTTCGTCTCGGTGACGCAGAGCTTCAACACCACCAGCAGCATGGGCCGGCTCACCCTCAACGTGCTGCTGTCCTTTGCCCAGTTCGAGCGCGAGGTGATCGGCGAGCGGGTCCGGGACAAGATCGCGGCCTCCAAGCGCCGGGGCCTGTGGATGGGCGGCACGGTTCCGCTCGGCTATCGCAACGAGAACAAAAGGCTGGTGGTCGAGGACGGCGATGCCGATCTCGTGCGCCGCATCTTCCGGCTCTATCTCGACCTCGGCTCGGTCGGCGCCGTGGTGAAGGCGCTCGACGCCGAGGGGGTGCGCACCCGCAAAGACCATCGCTTCGGTGTCGGCGCGACCGCACAGATCCTCAGCAACCGCACCTACCTCGGCGAGATCAGCTGGCAGGGGGAGGTCCACAAGGCCGAGCACGAGCCCATTGTCGATGCGGAGACCTTCACTGCTGTTCAGGACAAGCTGGCAGCCTCGGCCATCAGGCGGCGGGAACCGGCGCGCAACCGCGTCTTCATCCTCGCCGGGCTGCTGCACGACGATGCCGGCAACCACATGAGCCCGAGCCATGCCAACAAGAAGGGGGTCCGCTACCGCTACTATGTCTCCCAAGCGCTCCTCCAGCATCGCAAAGCCGAGGCAGGCACGATCGCACGGGTCTCCGCACCCGAGGTCGAGGCGGCGATCGCCGGAGCCTTCCCATGGGAGAAGGCGGAACTGCGTGATCGGATCGTCCGCATCACCCTCCAGCGCGATCGGCTCGTGGTCGAGCTGAGAGCGAACGAGGACGATCCGGCGCCCGAGCCCGTCTCCATCCCCTTCGCCTGGCAACCGCAAGGGCGCCGCAAGGGCATCGCCCATGGGCCGTCGCATCGCCCGCGGCTCGATCCCAACGCATCGCAAGCGATCCTCATGGCCATCGGCCGGGCGCGGCGCTGGATGGTCGAGGTGATGGACGGCTCTCTGTCCATTGAAGACATTGCAGCCCGCGAGGAGATGGGCGATCGCAACGTGCGAAGGCTCCTGCCGCTGGCCTGCCTCTCGCCCAGCCTCGTCAGGGCCATCGCTGATGGCACCGCTCCGGCCAACCTGACCATCACCAGCCTGACCGCAGCGCTCCCGCATGACTGGGCTGCGCAAGAGCAACGCTTCCTCACCTTCTGATCCGGGCACTCCCCACCTGTTTGATGTACCTGTCGAACCGGTCTCTACGCCCGTGCGAACCGGTCTGCCGGAGCGGGAAAATGATGCATCCGGAAATTGAAAAGGCCCCGCCTCAGACCGGGCCGAGAAACCGGCGCCGGAACGGCCCGGAAAGCCGAGCAGCGGGTCTCGGCCCAGACAGGCTTCCAGCTAACCCGCGACACTGCCGCAGGAATTGCCGAAGCGACTAAAACTGAAAAGGGTATCATGGTAGTGGCTGGGGGACCTGGATTCGAACCAGGATTAACGGAGTCAGAGTCCGCGGTTCTACCGTTGAACTATCCCCCAACGGTCTGCCGGATGCGCCGAGGCGCGGGCCGGAACGGGCCGGCCGCGAAGGCAGGTCGGCTCTATACGCAATTCCCGCACGCGGTTCAACAGGCTTCCGCGTCATCCACAGACTTCCATACCGCCTCTGGCATACGGCATGCGCAATGGTGCCATGCACAAATCGCCATATTGCATCGCACGCAGATGACCTATCTTAACGTCATCGAACAGGAGGCATTCATGGCCACGATCACCGCAACCCACGGCCGCGACACCGGACTTTTCGGGCGCATGGGCGCCATGGTGTCGGAGTTCGTCGCCGCCGTCGCCGAAGCCCGCCGCATGGCGGATCGCTACGAGCACCTGAACCGCATGTCCAACAGCGAGCTGGCCCGCCATGGCTATGCCCGCGAGGACATCCCGCAGATCGTGGCCAACGGCCGCTGATCCGGACCTTTCCCCGCGGCGCCTGGCGCCGCGGCTGACGCGTACCTCGTTTCCTCCCAGTGCCTGTCCCGCCCGCCGAAAGGTGGCGCGGGACTTTCTTTTTTGCGCCTACTCCACCCGCACCGTCACGCTGTCGGACAGACCGGCTGCGTCGATCACAGTGAGGCGCGCGAAGCCGCGGCCGCGCGGCGCCCAGAACAGCGGGCCGCGATCCTCCACCCGCGCCACCGGCTGGCCGTCCAAAAGCAGGGTGACGGGAAAGGTGCCGCCATCCACCTTCAGCGCCAGCGTATCGACATCGGTGCCGGAAACGCGCGCCCCGTCAGGCGGATAGACCACCTGAAGCGCGTCCTCCTGCCGCGTGCGGCCGAAATGGCGCTGCGGCGGCGGCAAGCGCGCATTCACCGCCATGACCGCGCCGCGCGGCGCCGGGCCCAGGGTCGCCGGCGTGCGCACGATGCGCGCGAAGGCGTCGAACAGCAGCGGCGCGGCGGCGGCGCGGCCGGTCAGGTCCGGCACCGCCTGCCCGTCCGGCCGGCCCACCCACACACCCACCGTGCGGCGGCCGTCGAAACCCACGGCCCAGCTGTCGCGATAGCCGTAGGACGTGCCGGTCTTGAAGGCGATGCGCCCGCCCAGCGCATTCTCGGGCGCCGGCGTGCCGAGGAGGCACTGGCCCACGTACCAGGCCGCCACCTGATCCACCAGCATCGCCCGGCGGGGAGCGGCGAGCGCGCCGGCATCGCGCCGGTAGACCAGCGGCCGCGCCTCGCCGCCATGGGCCAGAGCGCCATAAAGCATGGTCAGGTCCACGAGGCGGATGCCGACACCGCCGAGCCCCATGGGCAGCGCCGGCGCGGCACCGGGCGGCAGCTCCAGCCGGGCGCCGGCCTGCTGCATGCGGGTGGCGAGCCGCTGCGGCCCCACCGCCTCCAGCAGCCGCACCGCCGGCACGTTGAGGGACAGTTGCAGCGCCTTGCGCACCGACAGCGTGCCCTGGAAGCTGCGGTCGAAATTCTCCGGCCGCCAGGCGCCGAAGCGGGCAGGCCGATCCTCGATCAGCGTCTCGGGATGGGCGATGCCGTCCTCGAAGGCGAGCGCATAGATGAAGGGCTTGAGCGTCGAGCCCGGCGAGCGCACCGCGCGGGCGAGATCCACCTCACCGGCGCGGGCGCGGTCGAAGAAGTCGGCGGCGGCCACATAGGCGCGCACCTCGGCGCTGTCGTTGTCCATCACCACGATGGCGGCGGACAGGCCGCGGCCGAGCGCACGGGTGCGCTCGCGCACCAGATCCTCCAGCCGTTCCTGCAAGGGCGCGTCGAGGGTGCTCAGGTGGCGCGGGGCGGTCGGCCGCTGCGCCACCAGATCCACCGCGAGGTGGGGCGCGAGCTGCGGCATGGGGCGGCGGACCGAGGGGATCGGCTCGGCCTTGGCGAGGCGCACCTCGTCCGCCGCCAGCAGGCCCTGTGCCAGCAGCCGGTCCAGCACCCGGTCGCGGGCGGCACGGGCGCGCTCGGCGAAGCGGTCGGGACGGCGGGCCTCGGGCGACTGGGGCAGCGCCACCAGCAGGGCCGCCTCGCCGAGGGTCAGCCGGCGCGGCTCCTTGCCCAGATAGGTGAGGGAGGCGGCGCGCACCCCCTCGATGTTACCGCCATAGGGCGCGAGCGTGAGATAGAGGCCGAGGATCTCGTCCTTGGAAAGCCGCGCCTCCAGCTCCAGCGCGCGGCGCATCTGGGCGAGCTTGGCAGGAAGGGTGCGCGCGCGCGGCGGCAGGGTGAGGCGGGCCACCTGCATGGTCAGCGTGGAGCCGCCCGAGACCACCCGCAGCGAGGTGGCGGCCTGGCCGGCGGCGCGCAGCAGCGCCAGCGCGTCCACGCCGCCATGCCGGGCGAAGCGGCGATCCTCATAGGCGAGGATCATGGCCACGAGGCGCGGGTCCACGTCCGCCACCCCGGCGGCGAGGCGCCAGCGGCCGTCCGGCAGGGCGAAGGGGCGCAAAAGGCGTCCCTCCCGATCCACCACCTCGGCGGAGACGGCCGGCTCCGGTGGCGGCGGCGCCTTCGCCCGCACATGGGCGAGCCCGGCCCAGCCGCCGCCCGCGACCAAGGCTGCGGCCAGCGCCACGCCGGCGGCCAGCCACCGCCAGCCCCGGCGCGGCCGTGGCGGGGGGATGGCCGCGTGGGACGCAGGCGCCTCCGGCGCGGCCGGAGCCGGCGCGACGGGAGCGGGCCCGTCCGGTCCGGATGGTGCCGGCGCGTTCATCGGGCGGGTGCGACCTCCATGGTGCCGGCCGCCGTGCGGGCGAACCGCTCGGGCCGGTACATGTCCTCCACCACCGCGGGCGGGTGGGCGTAGCGGCCGGGCGAGACGGCGCGCACCGTGTAGGCGACGATGAAGGTGTCGTCGCCTTCCTGCCGCGTCACCGAGGCGACGAAGCGGTCATCGCGGAACTCCACGTGGCCGGCCTCGCTGGTCTCGTCGAGCCAGGTGAAGCCGCCGTCGCCGCCCTGCACCAGGCTCGGGTTCTCGATCTCGAAGCCGGCCGGCAGGTAGTCCACCAGCAGCACGTCGGCCAGCGCGCTCTGCGCCTCGCTGAACGAGAGCACCACGGCAAAGCGCTGGTTCTGCACCGCCTTGGAGGGATCCGCCGGCTTGCCGTCGAGGGTGAAGTAGCGCCGCTCCAGGGTGAAGCCCTTGGCCACCGGCGGCTCGGGCGCGAGCGGGGCGCCGTTCACCCCGATCACCACCTTCACCGGCTCGGTTCCGGCATTGCGCAGCACCAGCGGGCCGGCGTCGAGGTCCGTCCGCGACAGCTTGCGGCCGAACGGCCCGCGCGCGAGCCCGCCGTTGACGTCCAGCGCCATGTTGGCGGCGCTGGCGACGAGGGTGCGGGCGGCGAGCACCAGCCACGCATTCTCCTGCGTGGAGGTACGCTCGGTGCGCACCCGTGCCGCGTCCACCCGCGCCAGCGCCACGTCGGCCAGCTTGTCGAGGCCGGCCTCGCGCGCAAGCACGGTGAGGGCAGCCGCATCGCGCAGCACCGAGCCGAAGTCGGACCGGCCCGCCACCGGGGCGCCGGGATTGGCCGGCAGCCCGTCCAGCGCCACGTTGAAGGCCCGCTCGGCGCGGCCGCGATCCCCCAGCAGCGCGAGCGCGGCGCCCACCTGCCCCTTGGCCAGCGGGGTCGCGAGGTCCTTCAGCCGCGTGTCGGCCAGATAGCGCAGGTCGCCCAGCGGCGCGCGGCCGTTGCGCGCCAGCACGTAGAGGGCATAGGCGATGCCCTCGCTCTGCGAGCGCAGGTCGGCGCCGGAGAGGTTCACCACGTTGCGCAGCCGGTCGAGGGCGAGGGCGAACGCCTGCTCCGGCACCGCGAAGCCCTTCTCCTTCGCCCGGGTCAGGAAATCGCCCACGTAGGCGTCGAGCCAGATGTCGGTGCCACCGGCGGTCCATAGGCCGAACGAGCCGTCCGAGCCCTGCCGCGCCAGCACCCGCACGATGGCGTCGCGGATGCGCTGGTCCGCTTCCGGATCGGCCGCGCGGCCCACCAGCACGCCGAGCTCGTTATAGGAGAGCAGCGGCAGCGCCCGGCTCGTCACCTGCTCGGTGCAGCCATACGGGTAGCGGTCGAGGGCGGCGAGGAGGGCCGGCACGTCGATGGTGCTGGAGGGCGTCACGCTTACCGCCACGCTGCCGGTGCCCGGCAGGAGATCGGCGAGCAGATCACGCGAGACCGCGATGCTCTCCCCCGGCGCGAGATTGCGCACGGTGCGCCGCTCGATGTCCGGATAGGCCGGGCGCACCATCATCTCGTAGGTGCGCACGATGTCGAGCCCCTGCCCGCTCAGGCGCGCGGTGACCGTCGCCGGGCCGGCGCCGCGCCCCTCCAGCGACAGGCGCACCGACTGGCGCTGCTTGGCCGCCAGCGTCACCGGCGCTGCCGGCGCGCTCACCACGGCCGCGCCGGTGGCGGAGACATCGAGCCGGTAGTCGCCGTCCGGCGCCTCCACGTTGGTGAGGTCGAGGTTGAGGCTGGAGCGGTCACCGGCCGCGAGGAAGCGCGGCAGGGTGGCGAGCATCACCACCTTGTCGCGCACCACCACGTCGGTCGCCGCATGGCCGAGCTTGCCCGCGCTCCAGGCGATCGCCATCACCCGCGCGGTGCCATCGAACGCCGGCACGGGGAAATTGACGGTGGCGGCGCCGTCGGCACCCACCTCCACGAGGCCGGAGAACAGGGCCAGCGGCGGGCCGCTGGGCGGGCTCGCCAGCATGGCCTGCTCGCCGCCGTCGCCGCCGGAGCGCAGCCGTCCCGCCGCGCCCTGCATGCCGTCGATCAGCGCGCCGTAGAAGTCGCGGATCTCCGGCGACAGGCGCCGCTGGCCGAACACGGTCTGGTCCGGCGCCGGAGGCTTGTAGCCGGTGAGGTTGAGGATGCCCACGTCCACCGCGGCAACGGTGACATAGGCCTTCTCTCCCGCCGCGAGGCCGGTGACGCGCACCGGCACGGCGAGAGTGGTGTTCGGCCGCACCTGCTGCGGCGGGGAGAGCTCCACCTTCAGGGTGCGGGCGTCGCGGTCCACCGAGAACCACGCGAGGCCGATGGCGCGCCCGGGCATCCGGCTTGCCGCCACGTCGAGCGGGCGGTGCATGAAGGCGACCGCGTAGGCGCCGGGCCCCCAGCCGGCGCCCACCTGGAACGCCACCTTGTTGGCGCCCGGCTCCACCTTCAGCACCTTCTGCTCCAACAGCCCCTGGTTCAGCACCAGCACGGTGGCGGTGCCGGCCGCGCGGGCGGTGACGGTGGCGGTGAGCGTGTCGCCGGCCGCGTAGGCGGCGCGGTCGAGGGTCAGCTCCAGCCGGTCCGGCGTATCGGCGCTGGCGCCGCCGCCGAAGCCGGCCTCGAACGTGGTGCTGGTGAGCGGCAGCCCGTCGCCGGAAATCTCGAGCCGGTAGCGGCCGTACTCCGTCGGCACGGTCAGGCGGGCCGGGCCGTCGGCGCGGGTCTCGAGCCGCCCCTCGCCGACGCGGGTGACGATCTTCACCGGCTCGTAGTCCCACGATCCGCTCACGCGGTACCACTGGTAGCGGGTCTCCACGCGGGAGAGCTTCCAGCTGAGGCCGGGGGCGGCGAGCAGCTTGTCGTCGGTGCCGGCCACCACCACGTCGAACGCCGCCTGATCGCCCTCGCGCACGCGCTCGGAGAACAGCGGCTTCACGCCGATCTGGCTGCCCGCCGGCGCCACCGGCAGCACGATGGTGCGCTGGACCGCGCGGCCGCCGCTCTCCACCAGCCGCACGAAGGCCGCCATCTCCAGCGGACGGGCGGTGCGCGGCAGCTCGCCGGCGACGAGGCGGATGCTGGCCTTGCCGCGCGGGTCGGTGCGCGGCGCGTCGGCCACGGGCTGGCGCTCGGCCAGCACCTCGTCCTCGGCATTGCCGAAGCGGAAGCCGGTGAAGCCGGGACGCTCGGCGGCGGCGCGCAGCTCGGTCTCGGCCTCAACGTCGATGCCGGCGGCGGGTGCGCCGAACAGGAAGCGGCCGTCCACCAGCACCTCGGCCGGGCGGTTGCGCGGCAGGCGCGTCTCGCGGGCGGTCAGGTCGAACTCCACCCGGTCGGGCACATAGTCCTCGACCAGGAAGGTCACCTCGCCAACAGCGGGCGCCTTGGGATCGGTCAGCGCCTTCGCGCGCCAGGTGCCGGTCATGGCGCCCTTCAGCAGCGCCACGTCGAGGATGCGGCCTCCGGCGCCCTGGTCGGTGACCACCATCCGGCGATCGGCGACGCCGTCCGGCCGCACGAGTTGGATGGTCAACGGCAGGTTGGGCACCGCATCGCCCTTGGCGTTGCGCAGCAGGATGGTGAAATGCACCGTCTCGCCGGAACGGTAGACGCCGCGTTCGGTGGCCATGAAGGCGTCGAGCGCGCCCGGCTCCTCGCTGCCCGACACGCCGCGGTCGGTCAGGTCGAAGGCGGTCTCGCGCAGGGAGAGGAAGGCATAGTCGCCGTCATCGCTGCGCGCCGCCACCGCCTCCGGGCCGAGGCCCGCCGGCCCGCGCGAGAGGCCGGCATCGAAGCGGGCATAGCCGCTGGCGTCGGTGCGGACGGTGCCCAGCACCTCGTTGGAACGGGCGATCAGGCGAACCTCCGCTCCCGCTACCGGCTCGGCGGTGCCCAGCGCGCGCACCAGCACATGCACGCCGTCGGTGCCCGAGAGCGCGGTGAGGCCGAGGTCGGAGACGATGAACCACTGGGTGGCGAGGGTGGAGAAGTCATCGTCGTTGCCGGTGGCCTCCGGCAAAGCGGTCATCACGTAGACGCCCGGCTCCAGCTTGCCGACCGCCTCGGTGACCGGCACGGCGGTGGTGACGTCCACGTTCAGCGGATTGTCCACCTCCAGCGTGCCGTTGAAGATGGCGATGGCGGTGCCGTCGGCGAGGCGCTCGCGGGTGTAGCTCTCCAGCCCCTGGCGGAACTCGCCCTGGATGGCGGTGGGCACGAGGCCCCGGTCGCCGATGCGCAGGATGTTGATCTTCACCGCTCGGGTGTTGACCGAGGTGATGGGGATGCCCTTCTGGCCCGTGCGCGGCAGCACGTAGTTGCGGCCGCTGAAATGCACCGAGGGCTGGCGGTCGCGCACATAGATGGAAAGCTCGGTGGCCTTGCGCAGCTTCTCGCCGGTGACGGAGGGGATGCCCGGCCGCACTGCGAGCCGGTAGCGCTCGCCGTGCTTCAGGCCGTCCACGCAGATCTGCCGCGCCTCCCCCGAGATGGCCGGCTTGTCGATGCCACCCACCTGCACGAAGGCTGCGAAGTCGATGTTGGCGGCGAGGTCCTCGGAGAACTGCACGCAGGCGCGCGGCGCGGCTGCGTCGGATTCCACCGTGTAGTCCACGAGGCGGAAGCCGTGCTCCTCCTTCAGCTTGTCCAGGAAGGTGCGGTCGGCGGCGTTGTCGCGCAGCTCGATGGCGACCTTAATGGTGTCGATGGCGGCGTTCCACAGGCGCCTGTCGGCATAGACATGGCCGATGAAGGAGAGCGCCTCGCCCTCCTCCGCGCGCGTCGCCGCGCGGCGGTAGGAGATATAGGCGGCGGCCAGCGCGTTATCGACGAAGGAGGAGGCATCCTCGTCGTCGTTCGGCTTGATGGCGGCGAGCGCGCGGGCGAGCCGCAGCCACACCGCGGCGTCCTGCGCCTGCGCCACCGCGAGGCTGGCATAAAGCTCGGCCGCGGCGCGGGCATCGTTGCGCTGCATGGCCTGGGCGGCGTCGCGGCGCACCTTTTCGAGCGGCTGGGTGGGCGCGAAGACCTCGCGCCGGAGGTAGCGCTCATAGCGGCGCTGGCCGCTGATCAGGTCGGAGCGCTGGAAGGTCTTCAGGCTCGCCGGCCGGGGCGGCAGCGGGGTCTGTGCCTGCGGCGCCTGCGCGGGGGTGGCGGAAGGCACCGGCGCCGCCGGGCGCTGCACCTGCGCCAGCAGCTGGCCGGCTGCCCACTCGCGCTCCTGCGCATGCCCGGCGGCGGGCGCGAGGATCGGCGCGGCAAGCGCGGCAGCGGCAAGGCACAGCGCCGGGCCGATATGACGGAGACGACGGATAAGGTCCATGGACCGCTCCCTCGGTGCAAGGCACCGTTAGGGAAGGCGGGGCGCGCGCCGCGGTAAGGGAGCATGCCGCGCGGGGCTTTCCACCCGCGCCGGCTTCCGCCCGCAGATCGTTCGACCGGCCTCCTCACGAGAAATGACCGACCGGTGCCCGCTGCCTCATCTGAAAAGCAGCTGGCCCGACCCCGCATCGACATCTATGCGCAAAGCTGTGGCGTTCGCCAAGGGGGTGTTTGGGGAACGCACCGCAAAGAAACGGCCGGTCCAGCGCGGTTTGCCCCGGCGACGGCTGGGGCGCGATCAGGCGGCGGTAGCCGGCAGCAGCACATGCGGCCGCAGCAGGTGAATGCGGCGTCGGCCGATGCGCGAGAGGAAGCGTCGTTCCGCCCGCCCCCCGGCGGGATGCCCGCCGAGGCGGTCGTAATTCCGGTGGGCGATGAGCAGTCCCTGCCCCGGCTCCGGCAGGCCGAACAGGGCGAGGCGCGCCACCGCCATCGCCTCGCCCAAACGCGGGCCGAGGCCGTAGCCATCCACCGCCAGCCGGAAGGTGCCGGCCATGCGCTCGGCCTGGCCGCGCCGTTCCACCGTCTCGATGAAGGCGGTGACCTCGCGCGCCCAGCCCTCTTCCAGGATCGAGCGATCGGACAGGAACAGAAGCCAGCTGCCGCGCGACTGCGCCGCCCCCTGCCTGAGGCGCATGCCCATGTCGCTCACCGACTGGAGGAACGCGCACCCCGCCGCGTCGGCGATGGTGGCGGTGCCGTCGGTGGAGCCGTGGTCCACCAGCGTGACGTCGCGCAGGATGCCGGCCGTCACGCCCTGCACCAGAGCGGACAGGACGGGCACAAGCTGGCGCTCGGAATTGTGCGTTGCGATGACGACCGACAGCACCGTAAACGTTCTCTGTGCGCGTTCCGTCAGCTATACCGCCGCTTCCGCGCGCCGTCGATGCCGCAATGCCGCACAGGCCCGGCCCTCCCGGGGAAGGAGCATGGACCGCGCCTGCTCGCTGCGTGACGGAGGCCGCGCCGGGCTATTTCGGGCAGGGCACTTCCTTGTAGACCGCATCCGCGAACTGCTTGACGCCCACGTTGATGCGCAGCGGCGAGGTCCAGGTCTGGTAGGTGACGATGCCGCGCGTGATGGACACCACCTTGTAGTTCTCGGTGCCCTTCGTCTTGTAGCACTTGCCGGCCTGAATATCCTCTTCCTTCAAAGGCATGGCTGAAATTCCCGGGAAAAGATCCAAAAAATGGACGACCAGTATGCGCGCCCTGCTGCAGTGCGGCAAGGCGGCTGCCGCCGCCCCACGGATTGCGGCCGCCGCAGCCATACGCGGCGGGGCGGCCTGAGGCCGGAGCCCGTTCCTCAGCCCCTTCCCGTGGCGCCTGCCGTCAGTGAGCGCCGCCGCCTTCCGCCGGCGTGGCGGGCGGCGCGCTCGTTTTGGGGCGGGCGCCCGGCCGCAGCTTCTCGCGCAGGCCCTGGAACATCACGTACAGCGGCGGGATCACGAAGATGCCGAGGAAGGAGGCGGCGATCATGCCGCCGAACACCGGCGTGCCCACGTTCTGCCGCGCCATCTGCGCCGCGCCCTGCGCCACCACCAGCGGGTAGAGCCCGAGGATGAAGGCGAGCGAGGTCATCATCACCGGCCGGAACCTGAGGCGCGAGCCTTCGGTGGCCGCCACCAGCAGGTCCTCGCCGCGCTCGCGCCGCTCCTTGGCGAACTCGACGATGAGGATGCCGTTCTTGGCGGCGAGACCGATCAGCACGATCATGCCGATCTGCCCGTAGAGATCGAGGGTGAGCTGGCCGATGACGATGGCGGCATAGGCACCCAGCATGCCCACCGTCACCGAGAGCAGCACCGGCACCGGGATGGACCAGCTTTCATACAGCGCCACCAGGAACAGGAAGGCGAACAGCACCGCGAACGCGAGGATGGTGCCGGTCTTGCCCTCCGCCCGCTTCTCCTGGAACGAGGTGTCGGTCCACGCGCCGGAGAAGCCCTGCGGCAGCGTCTTGGCGGCCACCTCGTCCATGGCGGCGAGCGCCTGGCCGGAGGAGATCCCCGGCGCCGGGGTGCCCTGCACGGTCACTGCCCGCTTGTTGTTGTAGCGGATCAGCGCCGGCGGCCCCACCTCCACCCGCACCTCGACGATGGAGCGCAGCGGGATCATCTCGCCCTGATTGTTGCGCACGTGGATGCGGTAGATGTCGTCGACGCTCTTGCGATCCTCGCCCTCCGCCTGGACCTGCACCTGCCAGGTGCGGCCATAGAGGTTCATGTCGTTGACATAGAGCCCGCCCAGCGAGGTCTGCAGCGCGGCGAACACGCTGTCGAGCGGCACGCCCAGCACCTGCGCCTTGTCGCGGTCGATATCGAGCTGGATCGAGGGGTTGGTGGCCGAATAGGTGGAGAACACGCGGGGTGAGGCGCGGGTCCTGGTTGGCGGCGATGAGCAGGCCGCGCAGCACCTGCGCCAGCACCTTCGGATCGCCCGCCCGCAGGTCCTGCAGCACGAAGGAGAAGCCGCCGCCGGTGCCCAGCCCGACGATGGGCGGCGGCCCGAGCGGCACCACCGTGCCGCCGGGGATCATCCGCATCTTCTCGCCGAGGCGGGCGAGCACGGCATTGGCGCTGTCGCCCTTGCCCTTGCGGTCCTCGAACGGCTTCATGGTCACGACGATGAAGGCGGCGTTGGGCTGGGAATAATTGTCGATGAAGTTGAGGCCGATGACGGAGGTGTAGTCCTCCACCGTGTGCTCTTCCTTCAGCAGCGCCTCGGCCTTGCGGATCACGTCGGTGGTGCGGCCCACAGAGGCGCCGCCGGGCAGTTGCACGACCACGAAGAAGGCGCCCTGGTCGTCCTCCGGCAGGAAGCCGGTGGGCGTCACCTTCGACAAAGCGAAGATGCCGCCCGAGGCCACGAACACGCACACGAGGCCGATGAGCGAAAAGCGCACGAGCCGCGCCACCGCCGCGCCATAGGCATCGCGCACCTTGTCGATGACGCGCATGACATAGCCGATGGGCCCCTTCTTCGGCCCGTGCGACGGCTTCAGCAGGATGGCGCACAGCGCCGGCGAGAGGGTGAGCGCGTTGATGGCCGAGAGGAACATGGCCACCGCCACCGTGATGGCGAACTGGCGGAACAATTCGCCCGAGATGCCGGGGATGAAGGCCACCGGCACGAACACCGAGAGCAGCACCAAAGTGATGGCGATGATGGGGGCGGTGATCTCCGCCATGGCCTTCTTGGTGGCGTCGGCGGGGGAGAGCTCGGGATGCTCCTCCATCACCCGCTCGACGTTCTCCACCACCACGATGGCGTCGTCCACCACGATGCCGATGGCGAGCACGATGGCGAGCAGCGACACAGTGTTGGCCGAATAGCCGATGGCGTTCAGCACGATGAAGGTGCCGATCAGGCTCACCGGCACCGCCAGCGTCGGGATCAGCGTGGCGCGGAACGAGCCGAGGAAGAGGTAGACCACCAGCACCACGAGGATGAACGCCTCGATCAGCGTCTTCTGCACTTCGTGAATGGTGTCGGTGACGAAGACGGTGGGGTCGTAGGTGATCTTCCAGGCGAGATCGTCGGGGAAGGCCTTTGCCAGCTCGTCCATGCGCGTGCGGACGGCGTTGATGGTGGTGATGGCGTTGGCGCCGGGCGACTGGTAGAGCGCCAGCACCGCCGCCGGGCCGCCGTTGAACAGGGTCTCGCGGTCGAGGTTGGCGGCGCCGAGCTCGAGCCGCGCCACATCGCCGAGCCGCAGCACCGAGCCGTCCGGATTGGTCCTGAGGACGATCTTCTCGAAATCCTCGACGCTGGACAGGCGACCCTTGGTGCGCAGGTTCAGCTGCAGCTGCTGGTCGTCGGAAATGGGCCGCGCGCCGATGCGCCCCACCGCCGCCTGGATGTTCTGCGCCTTGATGGCGTTCACCACGTCCTGGGTGGTGAGGTTCAGGCCGGTGAGGCGATCGGTCTTCACCCAGGCGCGCATGGCGTAGTCCTGCGGGCCCCAGAGCGAGGCGTCGCCGACGCCGGGAATGCTCTTCAGCTCGTCCAGGATGTTGATGGTGACGTAGTTGGAGATATAGAGCGGATCGTAGGTCTTCTTCGGCGAGGAGATGGCGAGCACGCCGAGCAGCGCCGACGACTTCTTCTTCACCGTCACGCCCTGGCGCTTCACGTCCTCCGGCAGCTTGGACAGCGCCACCTGCACCCGGTTGTTCATGTTGACGGTGTTGATGTCCGGATCGGTGCCGAGCTCGAACGAGCCGGTCAGCGTGTAGGAGCCGTCGTCGCCGGAGACGCTCTTCATGTAGATGAGCTTGTCCACGCCCACCACCTGCGCCTCGATCGGCTGGGCCACGGTGGAATCCACCACCTCGGCGGAGGCGCCGGGGTAGAAGGTGGTCACCGACACCTGCGGCGGGATGATGTCCGGATACTGCGCCACCGGAATGGCGAGCAGGGACAGGAGGCCGGCGATCACCGTCACGATGGCGATGACGATGGCGAGCCGCGGGCGGTCGACGAAGACGGAGGAGAGCATGGGCTCAGCCCTTCAGGCCGGTGGCCGGGGTGGCGCGCACGGCGGCGCCGGGGCGCAGCGCCTCGAAGCCCTCCACGATCACCGGCTCGCCGGCCTTCAGCCCGTCGGAGACCACGGCGTTGGCGCCGACGTTGCCGCCGATCTTGACCCGGCGGACCACCGCCTTGCCGTCCTCCACCACGAACACATAGATGCCGCCCTGATCGGCGATCAGCGCCGCCTGCGGCACCACGATCCGCTCTTCCGGCGTGCCGGCCTTCAGCTCGACACGCACCAGCTGCCCGTCCACCAGCCTGCCGGAGGGGTTGGGCACGTCGGCGCGCAGGATGACGGTATCGGTGCTGCGGCTGACGGAGACGTCCACGAAATTGATCTTGCCGACCTGGTCATACACCGTCCCGTCGGGAAACTTGACGCGCACCTCCACATTGGAGAGGTCGACCTTCCCCTCGTCCTTCTGCGCGGCCTGGTAATCGCGCTGGCTGACCGGGAAGGTGACATACATGGGGTTCTGGCTCACCACGGTGGCCAGCGGGCCGCTCTCCGGGCCGATGATGTGACCGCGGGTGAAGGCGGTGCGGCCGATGCGGCCGGCGATGGGCGAGGCGATGTCGGTGTAGCCGAGATTGATCTTCGCGGTGTTCAGCGCGGCCTCGGCGGTCAGCAGGGCGCCCTTGGCGGACTCCTCGCCGGCCACCGCCTGGTCTTTGGCCACCGCGGTGCCGGCATTGCGCGCCAGCAGCTCCTCGGCGCGCTCGCGCTGGATCTTGGCGAGGCTCAGGGCCGCCCTGGCGCGTTCCACCTCGCCGGTGGCCTGCTGCACGTCGGCCTCGAACGGCGGCTTCTCGATGCGGTAGAGCGGCTGGCCTTCCTTCACCGTCTCGCCCTCGGTGAACAGCACGGCTTCCAGCATGCCCTTCACCCGGGCGCGGATGTCCACCCGCTCGGGCGCCTCGACGCGCCCCACGAACTCCTGCGCATCGGAGACCGGCTGGAGGGTGGCGGGCACCACGCCCACCGGGATCGCGCCCGGCTGCTGGCCGGCCGCGGGGGCGGCGAGCAGTGCAAGCGCGGCGAAGGCGCCGCAGGCCGCCCGGACGGGGCCCGCGAAGCGGGCGCGCACGAGCGAAGGCGTTGCCGCGCGAGGCAGGATGGCGCGCTCCATGTCGTTTCCCCCGGTCATGCAGGCGCCGTCTCCGCGGCACCCTGCTCCGTGATGACGCAATCCCGAGACCGGGACCAAGGCCCGCCCCTATCCCCCGGGCCGGCCGCCCCGATCAACGGTTCCGGCATGAGCTTATCCCCGATCACCCCTTTTGGGGAGGGCGCCCGGACGGTCACGCCATGATGGAAAGCCCGCCGTCCACGTAAACGGTCATGCCGGTGAGGCGCCGCGCGAACGGCGTCGCGAGGAAGGCGGTGGTCAGGCCCACGTCGTCGATATCCACCAGCTCTCCGATGGGCGCGCGCTGGGTCGCCTCCGCCAGCAGCACGTCGAAGTCCTTGAGGCCGGACGCCGCGCGGGTCTTCAGCGGGCCGGGCGAGACGGCGTGGACGCGGATGTCCTTCTGCCCCAGCTCGAACGCGAGGTAGCGCACCGTGCTCTCCAGCGCCGCCTTCACCGGGCCCATCAGGTTGTAGTTGGGCACCACCTTGTCGGCGCCGTGGTAGCTCATGGCCAGGAGCGTGCCGCCCGCCGGCATCAGCGGCTCGGCGAGACGCGCCATGCGGATGAAGGAATGGCAGGAGATGTCCATGGCGAGCCCGAAGCCCTCGGCGGAGGAATCCACCAGCCGTCCCTGAAGGTCTTCCTTCGGCGCGAAGGCGATGGAATGGAGCGCTATGTCGAGCCCGCCCCATTCCGCGCCGATGCGCGCGAACACCGCCTCCAGGTCACCTGCCCGGCTCACGTCGCAGGGGGCGATGATGCTGGCCCCCAGCGCCTCGGCCAGCGGCTCCACGTGGGGCCGCGCCTTGTCGTTGAGATAGGTGATGGCGAGGTCGGCGCCGAGCCGGCGGAACACGCGGGCGCAGCCGTAGGCGATGGAGTGCTCGTTGGCGATGCCCAGAACGAGCGCCTTGCGCCCCTTCAGGGCCGAGCCCAGGAGCTCGGCGCCGGGCAGATCGAGCGGTGCGGAGCCGGGGGCGCTCATACCGCCTGCCCCCCGAACGACGGGAAGGGAATGACCTGCGCCACCGGCGCCAGCACCTGCCGGACCTCGGCCACGAACGCGGCGGTTCCCGGGCCGAACCCGATGTGGGTGGACAGGCGATCCAGCAGCGCCACGAGATGGGCGCGGGCCTCGGACGTGGGCAGCAGGGCCGGCAGGGTGGCGAGCGCCTCGTCCGGCGCGTGCTCGACGATGATCGACTGGCGCCGGATGATGGCCTGGGCCTGGTCGGCCGGCAGCGCCAGCAGGCCCACCTCCTGCCCCACCAGCTCGCGGATCTGCTTGAGCACCGACAGGCGCTGCTGGCCTTCCCCATGCTTCTGCGCCAGCAGGCCGACGCGCACCGCCGCCTCGGTGAAGCCGCCCTCGCGGATGGCGGCAAGGGCAGCGGAAACCTCGGCCGGCGCCTGTTCCACCAGCGTGGTGCTGGTGGGCGCCGTCAGGTCGGGATCGAGCATGGCGAGGGTGCCGTAGAGACGGAAGAACTCGGTCTCCACGGTGGCATCGCGCAGGCGGCGGAACACGTCCCAGCCGGCGGTGATGGCGCTCGCCATGAAGGTCTCAGCCGCCACGTGCGGACCGGCCTCGTTGCGCGGCGTGCGCTGGCTGCGGGCGAAATCGGCGAGCGGGGCCATCGCCTTGAGCGCGGGGTTGAGGTCCGACAGGCCCCAGCGCGCCACCCTCAGCGGATGCAGCGCGCGCAGGACGCGACCCATCTCCGGCGTCACCACCGCCGAGAGGGCGGGGTGCACGAAGGTCTCGTAGGCCCGCGCGTTCACCTCCGAGACGTTGGCCACCACCTCGAACGGGATCTCGTCGTGCCGGTCGTACTTCTGCAGCAGGCGCAGGTCCTCGACCCGGCGCTCGGTGAGGGTGACGTCGTACTTCAGCTCGCCGCTGGAGCGATCCTCCTCGATGGTCATGCCGTAGAGGCCGGGCGCCAGCGCTTCCACATACTCGATCAGATCGACGATCTGCGCATGCTCGCGGCGCGCGATGGCGCCGGAGACGAAGATGCCCAGGTGGCCGATGGACTGGTGCATGAGGCCCACCACCACCTGTCCGGCATCCTTGAGCGCCTGCGTGGTGGGGTAGACGTCCGCCACCCAGTTGATGGCCTGCTGCGGCGGGGTGATGTTGTCGCCCAGCGAGGCGAAGACGATGATGGGCGAGCGCACCGCCTTCAGGTCGAAGGCCTTGCCCGGCGCCCATTCCGCCTTGCCCGCGGCGAGCTTGTTGCCGACGAACAGGTTCTCGACGATCCACTTGATCTCGGCCCGGTTCATCAGGAAGTAGCCGCCCCACCAGCGCTCGAACTCCAGGAAGCGCGCCGGCTCGGTGTCGACCTTGGAATAGAGCGTGTAATACTTGGTGAAATAGGTGTTGGCCGGGTTCAGATACTCGAAATTGTCCACCAGATAGGCGCCGTCGAACACCCCGCCGCCCAGGTCGCTGGCGAGCGAGGCGGTCCACGCGCCGCCGAGCACGCCGCCGGCGTAGCGCATGGGATTTTCGGCATCGTTGCCGGCCTAGTAGGACATGGGCGCCCCGTTCACCACGATGGGCCCCACGTTGTCCGGGTCGAGCGCCGCCACCAGCATGGCGGCCCAGCCGCCCTGGCAGTTGCCCATCACCACCGGCTTGTCGCGGGTGGGATGGCGCTCGCGCACGATGCGCACGAACTCGGCCTCGGCCAGCGAGACGTCGGCCAGCGTCTGCCCGGGCACCGGCTCGGGGAAGAAGATGACCATGTAGACGGCATGCCCGGCCTTCAGCGCGAAGCCGACCTCCGAATCCGCCTTGAACCCGCCGATGCCCGGCCCGTGGCCGGCGCGCGGATCGATGATGAGGAACGGCCGCTTGTCCGGGTCCAGCGCCACGCCGTCGGGCGGCAGGATGCGCACCAGCGCGTAGTTGCACGGCCGGGCGAAGGCGCGGGCGTCGGCGATGGTCTCGTAGTCGAAGGCGAGCAGCGGCGGCTTGCCGGCCTTCTCGTGGGCGATCCAGTTGTTGCCCCGCTGGCGCAGCGTGTCCCAGAAGATCAGCGAGCGCTGCGCCGCGTCGAAGGTGTAGGACACCGTATCGCGCCAGGCGGAGGCGGGGTCCTGCGGGCGGACCGCGGTGGCGAAGGCGCTTGCCGCGCCGCGCATGGTCTCGCCATAGGCCGCCACCGCCTCGCCGAGGCGCAGGCGGTAGATTTCGGCGACGCGACCATAGACCTTCATCATGTCCAGGGGATGCATCCGATCCTCCTTCAGCCCGCGACCGGCCGTTCGATTGACGTCGTGCCCTCGGCGAGCACCGCGCGCATCTCGCGCACGATGGTCCATTCCTCGTCGGTGGGGATCACATAGGCCTGCGGCCCGTCCCCCCGCGTGATGCGCGTGGCGCCGGCGCGGTTGGCCTCGGCGTCGAGCTCGAAGCCGGCCCAGCGCAGGGCGGTCACCACCTCGGCGCGGGTCGCGGGATCATTCTCGCCGATGCCGGCGGTGAAGACGAGCCCGTCGATGCCGCCCAGCGCCGCCACCAGCGAGCCGGCCTCGCGGTTGATGCGGTAGACGAACAGGTCGATGGCGCGCCGCGCGCCCGGTTCCGCCTCCGCCCGCTCGCGCAGCTCGCGCATGTCGTTGGAGATGCCGGAGACGCCGAGGAGGCCGCATTTGGTGTAGAGGAAATGCTCGGCCTCGGCGGCGCTCATGCCGAGCTCGCGCTGCAGGTAGAATACCACGCCCGGATCGATGGTGCCGCAGCGCGTCCCCATCATCAGCCCGTCGATGGCCGAGAAGCCCATGGTGGTGGCAAGGCTGCGCGAGGCCTGGTAGGCGCACAGGCTCGCGCCCGATCCGAGGTGCGCGGCGATCACCCGGCCGCGCGCGAGCCGCTCGTCCACCTTGGGGAATTGGGTGGCGAGGTACGCATAGGACAGGCCATGGAAGCCGTAGCGCTTCACCCCCGCATCGGTGAGCGACTGGGGGATGGCGAACAGCTGCGCCATCTCCGGCATGGTGCGGTGGAAGGCGGTGTCGAATGCCGCCACCTGCGGCAGGCCCGGCACCCGCCGGGCGATGATGCGGATGGGCTCCAGGCTGCGCGGCTGGTGCAGCGGCGCAAGCGGCGAGAGGGTGTCCAGCTCGGCGATGATCTCGGGAGTAAGCCGCACCGCGTGGGTATAGTTGGGCCCGCCGTGCACCACCCGGTGGCCGACGCCGGTGAGCTGGTGCCCCCCGCGATGGGCGGACAGCCAGTCCGAGAGATGGGCCAGCGCCTCCTCGAACCCGAATGCGGTGTCGCGCGGCCAGCGCTCCTCGCCGGCGATGGCGCCCTCGTGATCCCTGACCTTGAAGTGGGGATCGGTGCCGAGCCCCTCGAACAGGCCGCGATAGATGCGGTTGGGCACGTCCGCGCCGTCATCCAGGAACACCTGGAACTTGAGCGAGGACGATCCGGCGTTGAGGACGAGCTGCACCCTGGCCACGACCGGCCCTCCCCTCTCAGACCTCCGCCAGCCGCGCGGCCGCCCGCTGCGCCTCGGCCAGCAGCGAGGCGACGGCGCACGAGGCGAGGCGGGTGGTCTTGGAATCGGCCCGGCTGGTGAGGATGATCGGCACCCGCGCCCCGAGCACGATGCCCGCGGCGTCCGCCCCGGCCAGGAACGACAGGCTTTTCGCCAGCATGTTGCCGGCCTCGAGGTCCGGCACCACCAGGATGTTGGCGCGCCCGGCCACCGGGGAATGGATGTGCTTGATCTCGGCCGAGCCGAGGTCGATGGCGTTGTCGAGCGCCAGGGGCCCGTCCACGATGCCGCCGGTGATCTGGCCGCGGTCGGCCATCTTGCACAGGGCCGCGGCCTCGATGGTGGACGGCACGCTGGGGTTCACCGTCTCCATGGCCGAGAGCACCGCCACGCGCGCCTCGTCGAACCGCAGGGCGTGGGCGAGCTCGATGGCGTTCTGGACGATATGCTGCTTGTCCTCCAGACCCGGCGCGATGTTGATGGCCGCGTCGGTGACGATCAGCGCATCCGGGTGGGTCGGGACATCCATGACGAAGCAATGGCTGATGCGGCGCGCGGTCCGCAGCCCGGTGTCGCGGGCGACCACGGCGCTCATCAGCTCGTCGGTGTGGAGCGAGCCCTTCATGAGGGCGTCGGCCTCGCCGCAGCGCACCAGCTCCACCGCCTTGGCGGCGGCATCGTGGCTGTGGGCGGCGGCCACCTGCCGCACGGCGGAAATGTCGGCGCCCGCCGCAGCGGCGGCGGCGGCGATCTTGGCCGGCGGGCCGACCAGGATGGGCTCCACCAGCCCCAGCCCGGCGGCTTCCAGCGCCGCCCCCAGGGAGACCGCATCGCAGGGGTGCGCCACCGCCACCCGAAGCTTCGGCAGGGCGCGGGCCGCGGCGATCAGGCGGTCATACTTCTGATGACGTGGGGCGGTGTCCTCGGCAGCCAGCATCGCGGACGGCATCAACGTCTCCCTCTGCAAACCCCGCACCGCCGCCCTTGGCAACCCGGTCCGGGACCTGCCCGGCCGGCTGGCATCGGTGAAGGCTATGCACGGGCAAGCCTTGCGTGTTCCATGACACAAATCAACCGTCGGGCGTTCCGGATGCGGCGTCCGACGCCGGCGAGGGCGCGGCAGGGGCCTCCGACAGCGCCCGCACCGCCTGCCGCAGCGTCGGATGGATCTCGATGGCGTCGGGACTGAAGCCGCGCGCCTCCATCCAGTTGCGCCATTCGGTCTGGCGCCCTGCCCCCACCAGCGCGATGCCGCGCGCGGCCAGCGTGTCCGTCAGCTCCTTGAGGGTGAACAGGCCGGTCACGTCCACCTCCGTCACCGGCAGCAGATCCAGCACTACGGCGCGCGGCGCGCCGGCGCCGGCGGCGGCCAGCAGGGCGTGGCGGAAGTGGCCGGCATTGAAGAACACCAGCGGTCCGTTGAAGCGGAAGATGATGATGCCCTGAGGGGCGGTGGCGGTCTGGTGCCGGGAGAGGGCATGAAACCCGTGCATCCCCTCCACCTTGCCGAGGATCTCGACCCGCGGCCGGGCGGTGGAGCGCAGGAACCGCAGCAGCGCCAGCACCACCGCCACGAGGATGCCCCTGGTGGCGCCGAGCATCACCACGCCCAGCGTCGCCAGCAGGCAGATCACCGCCTCGCCCCGGTCGGCGCGGGCGATGAGCACGACGGTGGCGCGGTCCATGAGGGAGAGGCCGGCCATCACCAGCACCGCCCCCAGCGCCGCCACCGGCACGTAGCGCAGCGGCTCGGTGAGGAAAACGAGCACCAGCCCCACCGCCAGCGCCGCGAACAGGGCGGTCGCATGGGTGCGCCCGCCCGCCGCGTCCGCCATGGCGGTGCGCGAATCGGCGCCGCTGACGGCAAAGCCGTGGGTCAGCGCGCTCACCACGTTGGCCGCCCCGAGCGCGGCGAAATCCTGGTCCGGGTCCACCTCATAGCCGTTGCGGGTGGCGAACGAGCGGGAGGTGAGCATCAGGCTGGTGAAGCTCACCAGCGCGAGGCCGCCCGCGGCCGGCAGCAGGGAGGCGAGCGCATCCGGATCGAGCCGCACCGGCGTCAGGCCCGGCAGGCCGGCCGGCACAGCGCCCAGGGTCTTCACCCCGTGCAGGTCCAGGTCCAGCAGGAACACGGCGAGCCCGGTCCCCGCCATGGCCAGGACAGCCGCCGGAAACTTCGGCAGCAGCCGGCCGCCGGCCAGCATCAGCGCGAACGCGCCGAGCGCCACCAGCAGGGTGGGCAGATGCGTCTCCCCGAGCCGCAGGACGAGATCGGCGGTGGCGCGCAGCACGTGGTCGCCCTGCGCCGCGATGCCGGTGATCTTGGCCAGCTGGCCGAGCACGATGGTGAGCGCGATGCCGTTCAGGAAGCCCACGAGGATGGGCCGCGAGAGGAAATCCGCCAGCACGCCGAGCCGGAGGAAGCGGGCGAGGATGCAGATGACCCCGGTCAGGAGCGCCAGCTGCGCCGACAGCGCGGCATAGGTGGCGGGATCGCCCGCCGCCAGCGGCGCCACGGCCGAGGCCACCACCGCGCAGGTGGCCGCATCCGGCCCCAGCACCAGCTGGCGCGAGGAGCCGAACATCGCATAGGCCACCAGCGGGAAGACGCAGGAATAAAGCCCCACCTCCGGCCGGAAGCCGGCGAGCTCGGCATAGGCGATGCCCACGGGGATCGCCACCGCCGCCACGGCGAGGCCGGCGCGCAGATCGGGCGCGAGATCGGACCTGCGATAGGCGAGGAGCGCCGCAAGGCCGGGCGCCCAGCGTGCGAGAGCGGCTCGTCCGGGCGCCTCGCGCCCGATGGCATCGCGCGACACCGGTTCCTCCCCTCGACTTCGGCGCCGGTACCGGCCCCGGCGCGTTTCGCCCAGATCTAGACCACGCGCTCGCCTGCGGATAGCCGGCTCGCTGGTCGCGGGACTGGGGAGAGGTAAACGGAGAGGAAAGGAAGACCGGCCGGATCGCGTGCGGGGGTAGCGATCCGGCCGGCGCTGCCTCGGGAGGTCTCGTGCAGCGCGGTATCATGTTTTGCCCGGACCGACCCGCCCCGCATCCCCCAAACGGAGGAAGTTGTCGCGAAGGCGCGTGATTGCTCGCAGCCCGGGCCGGGAAGCACCCTGCCCGGGCGCGCCGTCAGCGCATGGTCGGCATCACGAAGTCGGCGCCGGCGCGGATGCCGGTGGGCCAGCGGGTGGTGATGGTCTTCAGGCGCGTATAGAAGCGCACGCCCTCCGGCCCGTGCATGTGATGGTCGCCGAACAGCGAGGCCTTCCACCCGCCGAACGAGTGGAACGCCATCGGCACCGGGATCGGCACGTTGATGCCCACCATGCCCACCCGGATGCGATGCGCGAACTCGCGCGCGGCGTCGCCATCGCGGGTGAAGATGGCGGTGCCGTTGCCGAACTCGTGGGTGTTGATGAGGTGCGCCGCCTCGTCATACCCCGCCGCCCGCACCACGGAGAGCACCGGGCCGAAGATCTCCTCGCGGTAGATCCGCATGTCCGCCGTCACGTGGTCGAACAGGGTGCCGCCGATGAAGTATCCATCCTCATAGCCCTGGAGCTTGAGGCCGCGCCCGTCCACCACCAGCTTCGCGCCCTCGACGACGCCCTGGTCCACATAGCCGGACACCTTGTCGAGATGCTGGCGCGTCACCAGCGGGCCCATCTCCGCCTCGGGATCGGTGCCGGGGCCGACCTTGAGCGCGCGCACCCGCGGCTCCAGCTTCGCCATCAGCGCCTCGGCGGTGGCCTCGCCCACCGGCACCGCCACCGAGATGGCCATGCAGCGCTCGCCGGCCGAGCCATAGGCCGCGCCCATGAGCGCATCCACCGCCTGGTCCATGTCGGCGTCGGGCATGATGATCATGTGGTTCTTGGCGCCGCCCAGCGCCTGGCAGCGCTTTCCGGTGCGCGCGGCAGTCTCGTAGATGTAGCGGGCGATGGGGGTGGAGCCGACGAAGCTCACCGCGTCGATGTCCGGGTCGTGAAGGATGGCGTCCACCGCCGTCTTGTCGCCCTGGACCACGGCGAACACGCCGTCCGGCAGGCCCGCTTCCTTCAGCCATTCCGCCAGCAGCAAAGCGGCGGAGGGATCGCGCTCCGACGGCTTCAGGATGAAGCAGTTGCCGCAGGCGAGCGCCACCGGGAACATCCACATGGGCACCATGGCCGGGAAGTTGAACGGGGTGATGCCGGCGACAATGCCGAGGGGCTGGCGCACCGCGTGGCTGTCCACCCGCGTGCCCACGTCCTCGGTGATCTCGCCCTTCAGCAGCTGCGGCGCGCCGGTGGCGAATTCCACCACCTCCATGCCGCGCTGGATCTCGCCCTTGGCATCCGAGAGCACCTTGCCGTGCTCGGCGGTGATGACGGCGGCCAGCACGTCGATGCGCTCCTCGAGGATACGCAGGAAGGCGTTCAGGATGCGGGCGCGGCGCAGGGGTGTAGTGGCCGCCCAGCCGGGCGCGGCGGCCTTCGCCGCCTCCACCGCGGCCCGCACCTCCGTTTGCGACGCCAGCGCCACCTCGCCCGAGCGGGCGCCTGTGGCGGGATTGAACACCGGCGCGCTGCGGCCGCTGGTGCCGGCGACACGGCGGCCGGCAATGTAGTGCGGGATGGCGACGGGCGCGGCGGAGGGAGAGGCGGCAGAAGCGGAAAGCGCGGACATGATGCGTGGTCCCGTGCTGGGGCGGCGGTGCCGCCGGAAGGGAGCACCTGTCATCACGCTTCAACTCGCGCTCATCAACACTTTCTCCGCATCATCCATTGTGCAAAATTTGAAGCCATGGATTGGGACCACCTGCGCATCTTCCTCGCCGTCGCCCGCCACGGGCAGCTGCTCGCGGCCGCCCGCCGGCTGGGGTTGAACCATGCCACCGTGGCGCGCCGGCTTGATGCGCTGGAACAGGCGCTGGGCGCGCCATTGTTCGATCGCCGGCCCGCCGGCTGCGTGCTGACCCAGGCGGGCGAAATGCTGCTGCCGGCGGCCGAGCGGATCGAGGCCGAGATGCTCGGCGTCGCGGAAACGCTGCGCACGGAGGCAGCCGCCGTTTCCGGCACGGTGCGGGTGGGGGCGCCGGACGGGCTCGGCAATTACTTCCTCGCCGCCGAATTGGGGGCTCTGGCGCAGCTCCATCCCGACCTCGTGGTGGAACTGGTGCCGCTGCCGCGCACCTTCTCCCTCTCCCGGCGCGAGGCGGACCTTGCCATCGTGCTCGACCGGCCCACCGAGGGGCGGCTGGTCGTGTCGCGCCTGTCCGACTACACGCTGGGCACCTACGCGGCGCGCGACTACCTCGCCCGCCACGGCACGCCGCAGGCGCCCGAGGATCTCGCCGCCCATGTGGTGGTGACGGGCGTGGAGGACCTCGCCTATGCCTCCGCCCTCGACTATTCGGACGTGCTGGAGCGCCACGCCGCCCGGCGCTTCCGCTGCGCCAGCGTGGTGGGGCAGATGGAGGCGGTGCGGGCCGGAGCCGGCATCGGCGTGCTGCACGATTTCGCCGCCGCCCTCCACCAGGACGAACTGGTGCGCATCCTGCCCGCCCTCGCCTTCCGCCGATCCTATTTCCTGCTGGCGCATCCCGACACGGCCGGGGTGCGTCGCATCGCCGTGCTGCGGGAATTCATCGCCCGCCGCTTCCGCGAGGCCCGCGCCCGCTTCATCGCCGGATGAACAGGGCGCGGTCGGCCCGCACCCGGGCGGTGATGGCCCCGAGCACCGCCTTGATGCGGTTGAGGTGCCTCAGGTCGTCGTGCACCGAGATCCAGTAGCTGCGGGTCAGCAGCACCTCGCCCGCAAGCAGCACCTCCAGCTGCGGATGGGCGGCGGCGAGAAAGGTGGGCAGGACGCCGATGGCCGCGCCGCTCGCCACCGCATTCACCTGCGCGATGACGCTGGTGCTGCGCGCCACCGGGCTCACCGCCACCCCCTCCTTCAGGGTGGAGAAATCCAGCGCGGCGGTGAACAGCAGCTCCGGGATGTAGCCGGCGAACAGGTGGCCGGCGAGGTCGGCAAGGCTCGCCGGCCGGCCGCGCCGGGCGCAATAGGCGGCGGTGCCGTAGAGCTCCAGCGTGTAGTCGGTGAGGCGCTTCACGCTCACCTGTCCCGCCGCCGGCCGGTCGAGGGTGATGGCGATGTCCACCTCCCGGCTCGCCAGCGAATAGGCGCGCGGCAGGGCGACGAGCTCGGTCTCCAGCCGCGGGTTGTCGGCGGAGAGCTCGGCGAGGTGGCTCGCCAGATAGCCGACGCCGAAGCCCTCCGGCGCGCCGATGCGCACGCGGCCAGCCACCTGCATCTCGTCCTCGCCGAGGCCGACGATCTTGCGCAGCACGAGGGATTCGATCTCCTCCGCCGCCTGCGCCAGCTTCTGCCCGTGCTCGGTGATGACGGTGCGCCGCCCGGCGCGGGCCACCAGCGCCGCCCCCACCTGCCGCTCCAGCCGCGCCACCCGCCGGCCGACGGTGGTATCGTCGATGCCCAGCGCGCGCCCGGCCGCCGCCATCTGGCCGGTGCGCGCCAGCTGGAGGAAGATACGCAGGTCGTCCCAGTCCATGCCCGTTCCCGATAGCCTGCATTTTTGCAGAATGGTCCCGAGTTTATCGGCCTTGAATGCAAATTTCCAAGCTGGGATCAAAGAGGCAATCAAGCGCGAGGGGAGAGACGCCATGGAAGCCACCGACCGCCCGGCGGAGCGCCTGGAAGGCGAATTCGACTATATCGTCGTCGGCGCCGGCACCGCCGGCTGCATCGTCGCCAACCGCCTGTCGGCGGACCCGAGCCACCGCGTGCTGCTGCTGGAGGCGGGCGGGCGCGACAACTGGATCTGGTTCCACATTCCGGTGGGCTATCTCTTCGCCATCGGCAATCCGCGCGCCGACTGGATGTTCCGCACCGAGGCCGAACCGGGCCTGAACGGGCGCTCCCTCGCCTATCCGCGCGGCAAGGTCATCGGCGGCTGCTCGGCCATCAATGCCATGATCTCCATGCGCGGCCAGGCGGCGGACTATGACCACTGGCGCCAGCTGGGCCTGCCCGGCTGGGGCTGGGACGACGTGCTCTCCTCCTTCAAGGCGCTGGAGGATCATTTCCTCGGCGCCAGCGACATCCATGCGGTGGGCGGCGGCTGGCGCATCGAGGCGCCGCGCATCTCCTGGGACGTGCTGGACGCCGTGGGCGAGGCGGCGGCGCAGATGGGCGTGCGCAAGGTTCCCGATTTCAACACCGGCGACAACGAGGGCGTCGGCTATTTCCACGTGAACCAGAAGCGCGGGCGCCGCTGGTCGTCCGCGCGCGGCTTCCTCAAGCCCGCCCTCTCGCGTCCCAACCTGCGGCTGGAGACCGGCGTGCTGGTGGACCGGCTCGTGATCGAGAACGGCCGCGCGGTGGGCGTGCGCTACATGCAGGGCGGGCGGATGGTGGAGGCGCGGGCGCAGGGCGAGGTGATCCTTTGCGCCGGCGCCATCGGCTCGCCGCAGGTGCTGCAGCGCTCCGGCATCGGACCGGGCGAATGGCTCGCGCCGCTCGGCATCGCGCCGGTGCTGGACCGCCCCGGGGTCGGGCGCAACCTGCAGGACCACCTGCAGCAGCGCGCCATCTACAAGGTCCACGGCATCCGCACCCTGAACGAGACCTATTATTCCCTGCCGCGCCGCGCCCTCATGGGACTGGACTATGCCCTGCGCCGGCGCGGACCGCTGACCATGGCGCCCTCGCAGCTCGGCATCTTCACGCGCTCCGATCCGCACCAGGAGCGGGCGAACATCCAGTTCCACGTGCAGCCGCTCTCGCTCGACAAGTTCGGCGAGCCGCTGCACCGTTTCCCGGCCATCACGGTGGCGGCGTGCAACCTGCGCCCGACCTCGCGCGGGGAGGTGCGGCTGGCGTCGCGCGCGCTCGATGCGGCGCCTGCCATCGCCCCGCACTATCTTTCCACCGACGCGGACCGGCAGGTGGCGGCGGACGCCATCCGCGTCACCCGCCGCCTCATGCGCCAGCAGGCGCTCGCCCCCTACCGGCCGGAGGAATACCTGCCCGGCCCCGCCGTGGGCGACGACGACGCCTCGCTGGCGAAAGCCGCCGGCGATATCGGCACCACCATCTTCCACCCGGTCGGGACCGCGAAGATGGGACGGCCGGAAGACCCCGGCACGGTGGTGGATGCGCGCCTCAGGGTGCTGGGCATCGGCGGCCTCAGGGTGATCGATGCCTCCATCATGCCCACCATCACCTCCGGCAACACCAACACTCCCACCGCCATGATCGCCGAGCAGGGCGCGCGCATGGCGCTCGAGGATGCGCGTGCCAGCACGGCTCCGGTGGCGCAGGTGGCGTGAGGGGGCGCCTGGCGGGATGGTGGCGACGCCGCGCCCCGGAGGCGGCCGACGGCGCCCGGCGCGACCCTTGGTGGATCGACGGCGCATGCCAAAGCGGCAGCGGGTCCTCGTGCCCATGGCTGGCTCGCACATCGGCTGGCTCGCACATCGACCGGTCGCGCGGTGGGGCGACCGTGAGCCGCCCTCTCTGGCCGGTGAGTATCGGAACTGGCACGCCGCAGCCGCGCGGCAGGCTGACGGCGCTTCCCGCCCGTTTCGCGGGCCGCCGCGTGGAGCTTGCGTCGGCACGGGTCAAGCACGGGCCAAGGCCCGCAGCCGGCGGCCGGCCCTTTCCGGTCGCCCCTCAGCCCCTGAGCGCGCGGCGCTGGACCTTGCCGGAAGCGGTGTGCGGCAGCTCCGCGACGAAGCGGTAGGCCCGCGGGCGCTTGTAGTCGGCGAGGGCGCCTGGCGGGATGGTGGCGCGCCGCGCCCCGGAGGCGGCCGACGGCGCCCGGCGCGACCGTTGGTGGATCGACGGCGCATGCCAAAGCGGCAGCGAGCCCGCGTGCCACGGCTGGCTCGCACATCGGCTGGCTCGCACATCGACCGGTCGCGCGGTAGGGCGACCGTGAGCCGCCCTCTCTGGCCGGCGAGTATCGGCACAGGCACGCCGCAGCCGCGCGGCAGGCTGACGGCGCTTCCCGCCCGTTTCACGGGCCGCCGCGTGGAGCTTGCGTCGGCGCGGGCCAAGCACGGGCCAAGGCCCGCATGCCGGCGGCCTGCCCTTTCCGGTCGCCTCTCAGCCCCTGAGCGCGCGGCGCTGGACCTTGCCGGAAGCGGTGTGCGGCAGCTCCGCGACGAAGCGGTAGGCCCGCGGGCGCTTGTAGTCGGCGAGATGGAGCGCCGCATGCGCCTCCAGCGGCGCGGGATCGGGCGGAACGCCGTCCCGCAGCACCACGAAGGCGGTGATGACCGAGACATCGCCCGCGCCGGTCTCCGTCACCGCCACCTCGGCGACGTTGGGATGGCCGGCAAGCGCCCGCTCCACCTCCTCCGGCGCCACCCGATAGCCGAAGGCGTTCATCTGGTCGTCGGCGCGGCCCTCGTACCAGAGGTAGCCATCGGCATCGAAGCGGGCCACGTCGCCGGTCAGGAACCACGCCCCGCGCATGGCGGCGGCGGTCTCCTGCGGCAGGCCCCAATAGCCAAGCATCAGCCCCGGATCGGAGCGATGGACGGCAAGGATGCCCGCATCCCCCACCGGCAGCGGCGCATCCGCCCCCGGCGCGTCCGGCTCCACCGGCAGCACCGCCACCCGGCGGCCGGCCTGCGGCTTGCCGGGGCTGCCGGGCCGGGTCGGCACATGCGGGCCGGACGAGACATAGGTGGAGATCTCGCTCATGCCGAGCGCCTCATAGAGCGGGCGGCCGGTGGCGGCGAGCCATTCGGCATGGAGCGCCGGCTTCAGCGCCTCGCCGGCGGTGAGCCCGTGGCGCAGCTTGGGAAACCGCGCGGGCGTGATGCGTGCATATTTCAGAATCCGCCGGTAGAGACCGGGCACCGCGGCGAACAGGGTGGCGCCGGTGGCCTCCAGGAGGTCGGGCCAGGCCTCGGGCGGGCGCTCGCCCAGATGCACGACGGAGGTGGCGCCCACGGACCACGGGTCCATCAGCCCCGCGCCCAGCGTGTAGGTCCAGTTGAACGCCCCGGCGTGGAACAGACGGTCGTCCGGCTTCAGACCGTACCAGCCCTCGCGCATCGGCCTGCGACCCAGCACCACCCGCTGCGCATGGGCGACGCCCTTGGGCCGGCCGCTGGTGCCCGAGGTGTAGACGAGGAAGGCGAGATCGTCCGGCGCGGTGTCGGCGAAGCCCGCCGGGGCCGAAGCCCCGAGCGCCGCCGTGTCTCCCGGCCCGAGCACCACCGCCCCGCCCGCAGCGGACGGCATGGCGCCGGAGCCGTCGCCGATCACCAGCCCGGCGCCGGAATCGGCGAGGATGAGGTCCACCTCCGCCTGGGTGAGCATGGTCGAGGTGGGAATCGGCGCGAGGCCGGCGGCGATGGCGCCGAAGAACAGCAGAGGGAATTCCGAGGTATTGCCCACCCGCAGCAGCACCCGCGCGCCACGCGGCAGCCCGTAGCCCGCGAGCCCGCCGGCGGTGCGGGCCACCGCCTCCCTGAGCGCGCCGTAGCTCCAGGTCTCGACGATGTTGCCCTCGGGACCGTCCGCAACAAGCAGCGCCGGCCGCGCATCGGCCGCCCCCTGATCGAGGCAGTAGCGGGCGAGGTTGAAGCCCGTCCCGGACCATCCGGGTCCGGTCGCGGGGGGCAGTTCGGCGGTCTCAGTCATGTCCGGGATCTCGACCGGTCGCGGGGGGCTGGCATCCGGCGATCCGCTCAGGCGAGCGGACCGCAGCCGGGCGGCAGGAGGGTGTGGAAACCGGTGCGGCGCTGGTAGGCATCGCCGGCCCGCAGCAGCGCCGGTTCGCTGAACGGCCGCCCCACCAGCTGGAACGCCGCCGGCAGGTCGTTGGCGGTGAAGCCGCACGGCAGCGACAGGCTCGGCAGGCCCACGTAATTGATGCCCCGCGTCATGGTGGTGACGCGGCCGAGCACCACGCCCTGCTCCTCCAGAGTGCCCGCGGTCGCCTCGGCGATGGAGGGCACCGGCACGGGAAGGGTGGGCATGTGCACCATGTCCGCCTCGCCCATGGCGCTGGCGAGCCAGTCGCGGGCGATGGCGCCGCGCATCATCAGCGCCTCGGCATAGCGGGTGGCCGGCAGGGCGAGGCCCGGCAGCATGCGGGCACGCACCATGGCGCCGTAATCCTGCGGCCGCTCCGCCAGCCAGCGCCGGTGCAGGGTGGCCATCTCCACCACCATCACCACCTGCATCAGCGCGTTCACGAGCGCCATGTCGGGGCTGCGGGTCTCGATGATGCGGGCGCCGGCGTCGCGCAGCACCGCGCGGCTGTCGTCCAGGAGCGCGGCGATCTCCAGGGTGGCGAGCTCGGTGTAGTAGCCGGACGGCACGGCGACGGTGACGCCCCTGAGGTCGCCGTTCAGCCCGCCCTCGAAGTCCAGCGCCGGGGCCGGAAGGGTCGAGGCATCCCGCGCGTCCGTGCCGGCGATGACGGTCATGATGCGGGCCGCGTCGCGCGCGGTGCGCGTGAGCGGGCCGATGGAATCGAGGCTCGGCGCCAGCGGCATGGCGCCATAGAGCGGCACGAGGCCGTTGGTGGGCTTCAGCCCGGTCACGCCGCACATGGCCGAGGGATGGCGGATGGAGCCGCCGGTATCCGAGCCGAGGGCGGCCGGCACCAGCCGCGCCGCCACCGCCGCCCCCGAGCCGGAGGACGAGCCGCCGGAGCCGTACTGCGTGTTCCACGGGCTGAGGCCATGGCCGAGCTGGGCGTTGAAGCCGGTGGGCGAGAGCGCGAACTCGGTGAGGTGGAGGGTGCCGAGATCGAGCGCGCCGGCGGCGTCCAGCCGCTCCAGCACGCTGGCGGTGATGTCCGGCACGAAGTCGCGCCGGATCAGCGAGCCGCCGGTGCAGGGGCGGCCGGCGCGGTAGATCAGATCCTTGTGCGCGAGCGGCACGCCGGCGAGCGGCCCCAGCGGCTCACCCTTGGCCCGGGCGATATCGACCGCGCGCGCCGATGCCCGCGCCGCCTCGGCATCGATGCGGATGATGGCGTTGAAGCGCGGGCCGAGCGCGGCGAGCCGGGTCAGGGCCTCATCGGCCAGCGCCTCGGCGGTGACGGCCCCGTCGGCGACGGCGTCCGCCATCTCCACGACGCCGAGAGTGAAATGCCCGCTCATGCCAATGTCTCCCGCGCGCCGGAAAAGAGGAAAACCGTCCGGGGCGCGCTCATTCCCGCGCCTTCCCCGTGCCGGCGAACTCGACCAGCAACGTGGCGAAGCTCCACGGCGCGCCCTCCATGGCCGGCCGGGCATCCGCCGCGGCGGCGACACGTCCGTTCAGCTCCTGCGCCAGCGTGGCGATGGCCCGCGCCTCGTCGGGGCTGAGCGTGACGCCGTTATCGCCCTGGACGCGGGCGGCGAGTTCGTCCTCGGTCATGGATGGCTCGTCTGTGTGGGGGAACGCGGATGGGGAGCGCACTCTAGAGGCTCGGCGGCGCCAGGAGAATGCCAAAGCGCGCGCGGGACCTATACGCGAATTTTATGGCGCCCGGCCCGTCCTGCGGCGAGGCTGGGCGCGACCGGCGGCCGCCGCCTCGACAACGGCCCGCGCCGGTGACAGACCAGTCGCACGGTCCGGACGATGACGCCCGGCCCCGGAGAAGGCCATGACGGAAGACCGCGCCGCGGACAGGCGCCCCTCGCCCGAGGCCCTGCTGGAGGAAGCCGGGCGGGAGGCGCGCGGACGGCTCAAGATCTTCCTCGGCGCCGCGCCCGGCGTCGGCAAGACCTACGAGATGCTCACCGCCGGCCACGCCCGCCGGCGCGAGGGCGTGGACGTGGTGGTGGGCGTGGTGGAGACCCACGGCCGGCGCGAGACCGAGGCGCTGGTGGCGGGGCTGGAAGTTGTCCCCCGCCGCCGTGTCACCTACCGGGGGCGGACGCTGGAGGAGATGGACCTCGACGCCATCCTCGCCCGCCGGCCGGCGCTGGTGCTGGTGGACGAGCTGGCCCACACCAATGGCCCGGAAAGCCGCCACGCCAAGCGCTACATGGACGTGGAGGAGCTGCTGGCGGCCGGCATCGACGTCTATTCCACGCTGAACATCCAGCACGTGGAGAGCCTCAACGACGTGGTGGCGCAGATCACCCGCGTGCGGGTGCGCGAGACCGTGCCCGACGCGGTGATCGACCGGGCGGACGATATCGAGATCATCGACATCACCCCGGGCGACCTGCTGGTGCGGCTGAAGGAGGGCAAGGTCTACGTGCCGGAGACGGCGCGCCGCGCGGTGGACAATTATTTCTCCCCCGGCAACCTCACCGCCCTCCGGGAGCTGGCCCTGCGCCGCACCGCCCAGCGGGTGGACGAGCAGCTTCTGACCCACATGCGGGCCCACGCCATCGCCGGGCCATGGGCGGCCGGGGACCGCGTGCTGGTCTGCGTCAGCGAGGACCCGCGCTGCGCCGGGCTCGTGCGCTACGCCAAGCGCCTCGCCGACCGCCTGCGCGCGCCATGGACCGCGCTCTATGTCGAGACCGCCCGCAGCGCCCAGCTGGGCGAGGCGGAGCGCGACCGTATCGCCGACGTGATGCGCCTCGCCGGCCGCATGGGCGGGGAGACGGTGACCGTCCCCGGCGGCCCCCGCATCGCCGACGACGTGCTGACCCATGCCCGGGCCACCAACGCCACCCACATCGTGGTCGGCAAGTCCGACCGGTCCCGCTGGTTCGAGATCCTGCACGGCTCCGTGGTGCACGAGCTCGTCCGCCGCTCGGGCAACATTTCCGTGCATGTGATCGCCGGCGACGCGCTGTCCGAGGCGGCCCCGCCGCGCCGTCCGGCGACCGCCGAGGGGCTGCGGCTCGACGCCCGACCCTATCTCGCCAGCCTCGCCATCGTCGCAGCCGCCACCGCCGTGGGCTTCGGCCTGCAGCGGATCCTGGCGCTGCAGAACATCGCCCTCGTCTTCCTCACCGCCGTGCTCGTGAGCGCCGTGCGCTTCGGCCTGCGGCCGGCGCTCATGACCTCGCTGGCGGGCATGCTGGCGTTCAACTTCTTCTTCATCCCGCCGCTCTACACCTTCACCATCACCGACCCGGAGAACGTGGTCGCGCTGTTCTTCTTCCTCGTGGTGGCGGTCATCGCCAGCAACCTCACGGCGCGGGTGCGGGCCCAGGCGCTGGCGGCGCGGGCGCGGGCCAAGACCACCGAGGACCTCTATCTGTTCGCCCGCAAGCTCGCCGGCGCGGGAACGCTGGACGACCTGTTGTGGGCCACGGCGTTCCAGATCGCCTCCATGCTGGGCGTGCGGGTAGTGCTGCTGCTGCCCGACGAGGACGGCGCGCTGGCGGTGCGCGCCGGCTATCCGCCCGAGGACGCGCTCGACGCCGCCGACCTCGCCGCCGCCCGCTGGGCGTTCGAGCACAACCGCCAGGCGGGGCGGGGCGCCGACACCCTGCCGGGCGCGCGGCGCCTGTTCATGCCCATGCGCACGGGGCGCGGCGCCGTGGGGGTGATCGGCATCGACCGCGACCGGGACGGCCCATTGCTCGCGCCCGAGCAGGTGCGCCTGCTGGACGCCCTCGCCGATCAGGCGGCGCTGGCGGTGGAGCGGGTGAACCTGGTGGCGGACGTGGAGAAGGCGCGGCTCGGCGCGGCCACCGACCGGCTGAGATCCGCTTTGCTCACCTCCATCTCCCACGACCTGAAGACGCCGCTCGCCTCCATCATGGGGGCCGCCGGCACGCTGCGCAGCTTCGCCCCGGCGCTGGCGGAGGAGGCGCGGACGGAACTGCTCGCCACCATCGAGGAGGAGGCGGCGCGCCTCAACCGCTTCATCGCCAACCTGCTGGACATGACGCGGCTGGAATCCGGCGCCATCATGCCCAACGCCGGGCTGTGCGACCTCGCCGAGGTGATCGGCAGCGCGCTCGCCCGCGGGGAGGCGATCCTGAAGCACCACCGGGTGGAGGTCGATCTGGCCCCGGACCTGCCCATGCTGTGGCTGGACCCGGTCCTGTTCGAGCAGGCGCTGTTCAACCTGCTGGACAACGCCGCCAAATATGCGCCGGAGGGCTCGCGCGTGCGCCTGTCCGGCCGGGTGGAGGGGAACCGGGTGCGGCTCGACGTGGAGGACGAGGGCCCCGGCATCCGCGAGGCCGACCGCGAGCGGGTGTTCGACAAGTTCTACCGTGTCACCAAGGGCGACCACGTGCGGGCCGGAACCGGCCTCGGCCTTGCCATCTGCCGCGGCTTCGTGGAAGCCATGGGCGGCACGGTGACCGCCGCCGGCCGGACCGACGGCCCCGGCGCCGTCTTCACCGTCAGCCTGCCGGTCGCCGCCGGCGCGCACGCCCCGGAGGCCAGCCCGTGACCGCTGCCGTGAATCTGCTGGTGGTGGACGACGAGCCGGCGATCCGCCGCCTGCTGCAGACCGGGCTCTCGGCCCAGGGGTATCATGTGACCGGCGCGGCCTCGGCGGAGGAGGCCATCGACCAGGCCGCGGCGGACCCGCCGGACCTGGTGATCCTCGATCTCGGCCTCCCGGGCCTCTCCGGCCGCGACCTTCTGGCGCGCTGGCGGGGCGAGGGCTTCACGGCCCCCGTGGTCATCCTCTCCAGCCGCACCGACGAGCCCGGCATCGTCGCGGCGCTCGACGCCGGGGCGGATGATTACGTGACCAAGCCGTTCGGCATGAACGAGTTGATCGCCCGCCTGCGCGTCGCCCTGCGGCACCGCCTGCAGCAGCAGGGGGAGAAGCCGCTGTTCCAGGCCGGCGACCTGTCGGTGGACCTGGTGCGGCGGATCGTCCGCCTCAAGGGAGCGGAGCTGCGGCTCTCGCCCAAGGAATACGAGATCCTGCGCCTGCTGGTGCAGCATGCGGGACGGGTATTGACACACCACCAAATCCTCAGCACTGTCTGGGGCAGCGCGCATGATCCCCAATATCTGCGCGTGTACATCCGCCAGCTCCGGCAGAAGCTGGAGGACAATCCCGAGCAGCCGCGCTACATCCGCACCGAAACCGGCGTGGGCTACCGGATGAGGGAGCCGGACTGAGCGCATGCAGCAGCTCACAACCCATCCGCGGGCGCATATCGCGCATTGATTGCATTTCGGTTTTTTTTGTATGGGTGACCGTGGGGGAATACCCGCACGATCCGGCGGCGTCGACACGGTGCATGCCGGCGGGCGGACCTCCCTCGCCGGCGCGGGGTCGAAGTCGCGTCTGGAAGTCCCGCGCGCCCAGCCCCCGCCGGCCTTTCCGGCCAGGGGACCGCACCGGGACCGCCGCCCCGGCGGCTTGAACCGATGCCGCCTTTCCCGGGCGGCGCGCACCCTCCGGCCGCTTCCCGGCGGCCACGAAGTCCACTGGAGCCGCCGGCAGGCGGCTGCCCGCCACCTAAGCCGCCCCACCGGGCACGCGACCGCAGTCGAGGCCGGAGACGCCGTCAGATGACGATTCTCGGAATTTCGGATTCCCACAATGCCGCGGCCGCGCTCATCGCCGCCGACGGCAGCCTGAGCGCGCTGCAGGAGGAGCGGCCGCGCCGGATCAAGAACTATCACGAGATTCCCACCCAGGCGATGGACTGGCTGCTGTCGCGGCAGAACCTGCGGCCGGCGGACGTGGAGGTGCTGGCGCTGGCCGGCCACCTGCCCATCCCCCCGCTCGACCGCATGGGCTGGATCCGCCTGTTCCGGGAGACCGGCGGCTGGAAGGGGCGCGTGCGCGAGGCGCTGCGCCACACCCCCCTCGTCAACGTGGTGCGCGCCGACAAGCAGCGCCGCCGCCGGGACGCCTATCTCGCCCTCGGCTACCGGCCGGAGGCCATCCGCACCTTCGAGCACCACGAGTGCCACGCCGCCACCGCCTATTTCGGACAGGCCGAACGCGAGGCCCCGGTGCTGGTCATCACCGTGGACGGCTCGGGCGACAGCCTGTGCTCCACCGTCAGCATCGGCAGCGGCAACCGCCTGGAGCGCCGCTTCGCCACCGACTGGAGCCACTCCTTCGGCACGCTCTACGGCGTCGTCACCTACATGCAGGGGATGGTGCCCAACGAGCACGAATACAAGATCATGGGCATGGCGCCCTACGCCTCGCCCTCGGCCTCGCGGCGGGTGGCGGACCAGCTGCACGCCCTGTTCATCTGGGCCGAGGACGGCAGCCCCACCTGGCGCCGCGCCCCGGGCGTGCCCCACACCATGCACATCCAGCCGGCGCTGGAGCGCATCTTCTTCGAGCAGCGCTTCGACGGCATCATGGGCGGCGTGCAGCTGTTCACCGAGGAGATGCTGTGCGAGCTGGTGCGCCGCGCGGTCCGCGCCACCGGCGTGCGGCGGCTGGCGCTGGCCGGCGGCGTCTTCATGAACGTGAAGGCCAACAAGCGCGTCATGGAGCTCGACGAGGTCGAGCAGCTGTTCGTCTACCCCTCCTGCGGCGACGAGACCAACGCCATCGGCGCGGCCTACCTCGCCCAGGCCGAGCGCATGGGCGGCGCGGCGGTGGCGCCCATCCGCTCCTTCTATCTGGGGCCGGAGTGGAGCGAGGAAGAGATCCTCGCCGACCTCTCCCCCCACGAAGCGAAGGGCGAGATCGTCATCGAGCGGCCGGCCGAGATCAACGACGCGGTGGCCGATCTGCTGGTGGCCGGCAATGTGGTGGGCCGCTTCGCCGGCCGCGAGGAGTTCGGCGCCCGCTCCCTCGGCAACCGCGCCATCATCGCCGATCCGCGCAACCCGGAGGTCATCCGCATCATCAACGAGATGGTGAAGAGCCGGGACTTCTGGATGCCGTTCGCCTCCTCCATGGTGGCGGAGGCGGCCGGCGACTACCTCGTGAACCCGAAGGGCATCGAGGCGCCCTACATGATCCTCTCCTTTGACACCGCCCCCGCCGGGGCCGAGGTGCTGAAGGCGGGCATCCATCCCTATGACCGCACCTGCCGCCCGCAGGTGGTGACACGCGAGGCCAACCCCGCCTACTGGGACCTGATCCAGCGCTTCCGGGCCCGCACCGGCGTGGGCGGCATCCTCAACACCTCCCTCAACCTGCACGGCCTGCCGCTGGTCCACCGCCCCGCCGACGCGGCCCACGTGCTGCTGAACTCGGGGCTGGACCTTCTGGCCATCGGCCCGTTTCTGGTGCGCAAGGCGCCGAAGGCAGCCTGACCTCGCGGACGGCAACATAGAAAGAGGCGGCTGGCCGGCCCGGCCGGCTCCGCCCCCAGCAAGAATGGGCTGCCGGCGCAGGCGAGGGCCGCCCCCCCCCCGGGAGAGCCTGCGTTATCGGCCGGGGGGCGGCCTCAGCGCCCGCCCGGCAGCAGGGCGCGGACGAGGGCAGCCGCCCGCGCCAGCGGTGGCATGGCCGACGCCACCTCCTGCTCGAAGGCGGCGAAGTCGCGATCCAGCCGGCCCAGCGCGGCCCGCCGATCGTCCTCCGACAGGAACGCCTTGAGCAGCGCGTTGTGCGCCAGCGCCTTCAGCCGCGCATAGCCGAGACCGTGGTCGCGCGCCGCGCGGACATATTCGTTGGTGAGATCGATCCGCGAGACGCCGGCGTCGTCGGTGGCGAGGGTCACCGGCACGCCTGCGGCGAGATAGGTGGCGATGGGGTGCTCGCGCCCGCGCACGCCGAGGATGACGTCGCTGGACGTCAGCGCGATCTCCACCGCAACGCCGCGCCGGCGCATTTCCGCGAGCAATCCGTCCGAATCGCGCTCGAACCCCACCGCCGTGCCGTGGCCGATGCGGCGCGCGCCCGCCACCTCCACCGCCTCGCGGATGTGGAATTCGAGATCGGGCGGCGGCACCAGCCCCAGCCACAGCTCCCCGGCATGCAGCGCCACCGGCACGTCGGTGCCGGCGAGGAAGCCGATCCAGCGCATGTGCATGCGATAGTCGCGCAGCGAGATGCGGAAATCCTCCGGCCCGACATAGTTGAGGCCGGCGACGATGCGCGGCGCCGCCCGCACCAGCGCGGCGTTCAGCGCTGTCTGGGCGAACACCTCGGCCGGCGCGCTGTTGCGGTTCACCTGGGCGATGAAGCGATAGGCGACGCCGCATCCCGGCTCGGTGCGGGCGGGCGAGCAGCCGAGCGTCTCGTCGATGCGGCGGGTGAGGCCCTCCATCTGCGCCGCCCGGGCGGCGACCACGCCGTCGAGCCCCGCGGCCCGGACCGCGGCCAGCATGTCCGCCGGCTCGCGCGCCTCGCCGATGGCGCGGGCAAGCCGCTGGCGGTCCTCTCCCTCGAACAGCGTGACCATGAACTCGGCATAATGGACGTTCTCGGCCGCGTACTGCCGCAGCTGGTCCGCGGTCATGTCGGCGAGCCGCGCCAGGGTCCGCTCCCAGTCCGCGCCGCCGGTGGCGGCGTTGAAGCGGCTGAAGGTGCTGAAGAACTGGTCGTGGCCGGAGGGCACCCCCTGCGAGGGGAGGTACCAGCGCATGGAGAGCGCGTTGATGAGCAGGTCGTAGGTGCGCTGCCCCTGGGGGCCGGAAACCGCCTCGGCCAAGGGCACCACGCCGGGGTCGGCGCCGCAGGGCTGGTCCGGGACCGCGCCGGACGGGCGCGGCAGCAGGCTCATGTCGGCACGCCGCAGGCACAGCCCGTCCGCGAGGCCCCAGGCGATGAAGCGCTCCGCATAGACCGCCCCGGACAGGTGGGTGTGCAGGTCGCCGCCCTTGGGCATGCGCTCCAGGAAAGAGCGCATCCGCGGCAGGTCGCTGCGCAGCGCCTCCATGTGGGCCCCGGTGGCCGCCGCCGGCAGGTCGCCGGCCACCATCGCCACCCGCGCGGCCACCGCCGCCGCCACGACCAGCGCCAGCCCGATCCAGATCCGTCGACGCACCGAAGTTCCCCCGCCCGCGAGCCTCACGCGTGACACGTCCGCGCGACATTCGGCCGGGAGAGTAGCCAAGGCCCGGCAGCACGCAAGCCGCCCCGATCGCGCCCTCCGGTCCCGCCGCCTCGCCTGCCCCTTCCCCGCCCGGATCGCCCCCTCGCCGCGGCGGGCTCATACCAATGGAGCAGGCAGCAAGAATTCCCCTCCCAAAGTATAACGACCGGGCGGGGATCGAATAGCCGGCGGAAGACCGGGAGAAAAGGCGCTGCCGCGTGGCCGGCCCGTCGGTCAATATGCGCATCTAACCGACTAGAATGTCAAAACTTCCGGCGCCGGAGCCATATTGCGCCGCGATATTGCGATTGCTCACGGGCGACGCAAGGGTATCGCCGAAAGTACGGTATTTACCCAACTAGCGCGCGCGGCGCGTCTGGTTCAGATTGCAGACGCGAGGCATGCCGCAAAGGGTACATGCCTCGACCAAGATAACAACCAGGTCCGCGGATGTCCGCGACCGCAAAGGGGGGCTTCCAATGGATGCATCTCTCGCCGCGCGCATAGCGGCCGATCCCAATTACCAGGCTCTCAAGGCCAGGCGCTCGCGCTTCGGCTGGATTCTCACGCTGGCGATGCTGGTCGTCTACTACGGCTTCATCGTGCTGATCGCCTTCCGCAAGGACGTGCTCTCGGCCCGCATCGGCGACGGCGTGATGACCTGGGGCATTCCGATCGGTTTCGGCGTCATCGTCTTCACGATCCTGATCACTGCCGTCTACGTCCGTCGCGCCAACGGCGAGTTCGACGATCTCTCCGAGAAGATCAAGCAGCAGGTGCTCAAGTGATGTCGATGCGCGTTCTCACCGGCAAGGCCTCGCGCCTTGCGGCCCTCGCGGCCTTCACCCTCCTGCCCACCCTCGCCCTCGCCGCCGGCGGCGACCTCGGCACGGCCGAGAAGCAGGCCACGAACTGGACCGCGATCACCATGTTCGCAGTCTTCGTCATGGGCACGCTCTACATCACCAAGTGGGCGGCGGCGAAGACCAAGTCGGCCGCCGACTTCTACACCGCGGGCGGCGGCATCACCGGCTTCCAGAACGGCCTCGCCATCGCCGGCGACTACATGTCGGCCGCCTCGTTCCTCGGCATCTCGGCCGCGGTGATGACCTCGGGCTATGACGGCCTGATCTACTCCATCGGCTTCCTCGTCGGCTGGCCGATCCTGACCTTCCTGATGGCGGAACGCCTGCGCAACCTCGGCAAGTTCACCTTCGCCGACGTGGCCGCCTTCCGCTTCGCCCAGACCCCGGTGCGCGTGTTCGCGGCGTCCGGCACGCTGGTGGTGGTCGCCTTCTACCTCATCGCCCAGATGGTGGGCGCCGGCCAGCTGATCAAGCTGCTGTTCGGCCTCGACTACTGGATCGCGGTGGTGATCGTCGGCGCGCTGATGATGGTCTACGTGCTGTTCGGCGGCATGACCGCCACCACCTGGGTGCAGATCATCAAGGCCTGCCTGCTGCTCGGCGGCGCGTCCTTCATGGCCTTCATGGTGATGTGGCGCTACGGCTTCTCCCCGGAGAGGATGTTCGCCGCCGCCGTCGAGGTGAAGACCAACCTCGCCGCCGCCAAGCCCGGCACCACGCCCCAGGCTGCCGCGGCCGCCGGCCAGGCGATCATGGGTCCCGGCTCCTTCATCAAGGATCCGATCTCGGCCATCTCGTTCGGCATGGCGCTCATGTTCGGCACCGCCGGCCTGCCGCACATCCTGATGCGCTTCTTCACCGTGCCGAGCGCGAAGGAAGCCCGCAAGTCCGTGATGTGGGCCACCGGCTGGATCGGCTACTTCTACCTGCTGACCTTCATCATCGGCTTCGGCGCCATCACCTTCGTGCTCACCAACCCCGAGTTCCTCGACGCCAAGGGCGCCCTCGTGGGCGGCAACAACATGGCGGCCGTGCACCTCGCGCATGCGGTGGGCGGCAACGTGTTCCTCGGCTTCATCTCGGCGGTGGCGTTCGCGACCATCCTCGCGGTGGTGGCCGGCCTCACCCTCTCGGGCGCCTCGGCGGTGTCCCATGACCTGTACTCGACGGTCATCAAGAAGGGTAAGGCCGACAGCGCCTCGGAGCTGAAGGTGTCCCGCATCACCACGCTGTGCCTCGGCGTCCTCGCCGTGCTGCTCGGCATCGCCTTCGAGAAGCAGAACATCGCCTTCATGGTGTCGCTGGCCTTCGCGGTTGCCGCCTCGGCCAACTTCCCGGTGCTGTTCATGTCGGTGCTGTGGAAGGACTGCACCACCAAGGGCGCGGTCGTGGGCGGCTTCCTCGGCCTTGCCTCCTCGGTGATCCTCACCGTGCTGTCGCCGTCCGTGTGGGAAGCCACGCTGGGCAACCCCGCCGGCTCGGCGCCGTTCCCCTACACCTCGCCGGCGCTGTTCTCCATGACGCTCGGCTTCCTGGGCATCTGGCTGGTGTCGATCCTCGACAACAGCCAGCGCGCCAAGCTCGACCGGGCTGGCTTCCCGGCGCAGGAAGTGCGCTCGGAGACCGGCATCGGCGCGGCGGAAGCCTCGGCGCACTGACGCCGACGCCAGATGCCGCAGCCGGACGACACTGCGCCCGGCGCCGCGCAAGAGGAGCGCCGGACCCATCCCCCCCGGGCCGACAAGGCCCGGGGACAGGATGCCCTCGGCCTCCAGCCTTCCGACCCGCCCGGTTCCGCCGGGCGGGTCTCGGCCCTCGCCCGCGAGAGCCGCGAGTTCGTCTCGCTGATGACCTCGCGGGTGCGGGACGTGTTCGTCCGCAAACCCTTCTTCGTCGAGGGCGACACTGATCTGGTCAGCGTCTGCCGCGCCCTCTCCGAGCGCGGCATCAGCGAGGCGCTGGTGCGCGACGGCGGGCGCATCGGCATCTTCACCACCACCGACCTGCGCGACGCGCTGCTGCGCGAGACCCCGCCCGCGGCGCTGGCCGTGCGCGAGGTGACGACCTTCGACCCCTGCGCGGTCGACGCCGACGACGAGCTGTATGACGCCCTCATCGTCATGCTGCGCCACCGCATCCACCGGGTGCTGGTGCGCGAGGCCGGGAGCGACGCCATCGTCGGCGTGCTCGGCCAGCTCGACCTGATGGCCTTCGTGGCCAACCACTCCCACCTCATCGCCCTGGAGGCCGAGCAGGCCACCTCCCCCGCCGAGCTCGCCGACGCCGCGCGGCAGATCGACAGCCTGGTCGCGGTGCTGAACGGCGACGGCGTGCGTGTCGAGGTCATCGCCGCCCTGGTGGGCGAGCTCAACCGCACGGTGTTCCGCCGCCTGTGGGAAATGCTCGCGCCCGACGAGCTGCGCGCCAACAGCTGCCTCGTGGTGATGGGCAGCGAGGGGCGCGGCGAACAGATCATCAAGACCGACCAGGACAACGCCCTGCTGCTTGCGGACGGCTTCGACTTCCCCGGCCTCGACGACATCACCCGGCGCTTCACCGCCGCGCTGATCGAGTTCGGCTATCCCCCCTGCCCCGGCGGGATCATGCTGAGCCGGCCGCTGTGGTGCCAGCAGGTCTCGGACTTCAAGGACACGCTGCGGCGCTGGATCCATGGCGGCGATCCGGAGGGGCCCATGAACCTCGCCATCTTCCTCGATGCCGCGCCGGTGGCCGGGGACGCGCGCCTGCTGGAGGCGGCGCGGGCGCACGTTGACTTCCTGATGATGAACGACGCCGGCTATTTCGCCCGCTTCGCCCAGGCGGTGGAGCGGTTCGGCGAGGGCGGCAGTTGGTGGAGCCGCCTGCCCGGGCTCACCGGCCGCGCGGCCGCGGAGATCGACCTGAAGAAGCTCGGCATCTTCCCGCTGGTCCACGGCGTGCGCGCGCTGGCGCTGGAATATCGCATCCCCGCGCTCGGCACCGCCGACCGCCTGACGGCGCTGGCGCAGACTGGCCACATGGACGCCGGCTATGCCCGCGACCTCACCGATGCGCTGCGCTTCCTCATCGGCCTGAAGCTCGCCAACAACCTGCGCCAGATGGCGGACGGCCGCGCCCCCAGCAACGCCATCCGCCTGTCCGAGCTCGGGACGCTGGAGAAGCAGGCGCTGAAAGAGGCGCTGGCCATCGTCCGCGGCTTCAAGCAGTGGCTCGGGCGGCACTACCGGTTCGACGCCCTATGACCCCGGACGGCGACCCCGGCCCGACGCCCCTGCCACGCGCGGGCGGCCATCGCAGCGCGGGCGACCGCGGGCCGCGGCCGCAGGTGCTGCTGGCGTTGTTCGCCGTGGGTCTGGCGGCGTTCAACTTTCCCCTGCTCATCGTCTGGGACGCGCCGGTGACGGTGCTGGGCCTGCCGCTGCTGCCGGTGGCGCTGTTCGCCATCTGGGCCGCGCTCATCGCCGCCCTCGCGCTGGCGAGCGAGCGCCGCAGCGGCCGGGACGTGCTGCCGCCGGCGCCGGGAGATCCCGGCCATGCGCCCTGACGCACCCCACCCGGAACCGGCGCGCATCCGCCCCGCTGTGCGGAGGCATCCGTCGCCGGGCACCGCGCTCCCGGCGGCGCGACGCGCCCTGGCGACCGATCCTGCCCCAGGCTCCTGTCCGGCCGACGTCCGACTTGTCCGGAGGTGGTCGCCCCGCCCGTCCGGCGGGCGCGCCTTCAGCCCGGACCGGGCGGACCCGCCCCGCCCCCGGCGCCAACACACGCGGTCCCTCCCGTCCGGAGCCGCGCCCCTGACAGGGGAGCGCGCGCCATGATGCATCCGGCGCTGGTGGTGGGCGCGGCCGCGCTCTATCTCGGCCTCCTGTTCGCGGTGGCCGCCTTCGCTGACCGGCGGGCCGCGCAGGGCCGCTCGGTGATCGGCAACGCCTGGATCTATGCCCTGTCGCTGGCGGTCTACTGCACCGCCTGGACCTATTTCGGCAGCGTCGGCCGGGCGGCGACGACGGGCGTGTGGTTCCTGCCCATCTATCTCGGGCCCATGCTGGCGATGCTGGTGGCGTGGATCGTGGTGCGCAAGATGATCCGCATCGCCCACACCTACCGCATCACCTCCATCGCCGATTTCATCGCCTCCCGCTACGGCAAGAGCCCGCTGGTGGCAGCGCTGGTGACGCTCATCACCGTGGTGGGCATCGTCCCCTACATCGCCCTGCAGCTGAAAGCGGTCTCGGCCGGCTATGGCGTGCTCACCGGCGGCGGGGCGCGGGCGAGCGCGGCGCCCGCCTTCTGGCAGGACGGCACCTTGCTGGTGACGCTGGCCCTCGCCCTCTTCACCATCCTGTTCGGCACCCGCCACCTCGACAGCGCCGAGCGGCACGAGGGCATGGTGGCGGCGGTGGCGTTCGAATCGCTGGTGAAGCTTTTGGCCTTCCTCGCCGTGGGCGCCTTCGTCACCTGGGGCCTGTTCGACGGCATGGCCGATATCTGGGCCCGGGCGCAGCAGCTGCCGGGCCTGAACGACCTGCTGCGCCTCGGCGGCGCGGGCGGGGCCGGCGCCTTCTCCTATGCCCAGTGGTTCACGCTGACGCTGCTGTCCATGCTCTCCGTGCTGCTCCTGCCGCGCCAGTTCCAGATGATGGTGGTGGAGTGCGTGGACGAGCGCCACCTGAAGCGGGCGGCGTGGGTGTTTCCAGCCTATCTGCTGGTCATCAACATCTTCGTTCTGCCGGTGGCGCTGGGCGGGCTGGTGCTGTTCGGCACCTCGGGGGCGGATGCGGAAACCTTCGTGCTGTCCCTGCCGCTGGCCAACGGCGCGCCGGGTCTGGCGCTTCTGGCCTATGTGGGCGGGCTCTCGGCCGCCACCGGCATGCTGATCGTGGAGACCATCGCCGTCTCCACCATGGTCTGCAACGATCTCGTCATGCCCACCCTGCTGCGCCTCAAGGTGCTCGGCGCGCGGGCGGGCGGCGACCTGACGGGGCTGCTGCTCAACATCCGCCGCGCCGCCATCCTCGCGGTGCTGCTGCTGGGCTATCTCTACTTCCAGGTGGCGGGGGAGGCCTATGCGCTGGTCTCCATCGGCCTCATCTCGTTCGCGGCGGTGGCGCAGTTCGGCCCGGCGCTGCTCGGCGGCATGTACTGGCGCGACGCCACCCGCCTCGGCGCCATCGGCGGCCTCGCCGGCGGCTTCCTGGTCTGGGCCTACACGCTGATGCTGCCCTCGGTGGCGAAATCCGGCTGGATCGCCGACGGCTTCCTCATCAACGGCCCGTTCGGCATCTCCGCCCTCGCCCCGGAGCGGCTGTTCGGGCTCGTGGGGCTGGACAACCTCTCCCACTCCCTGTTCTGGAGCCTGCTCGTCAACGTCGGCCTCTATGTGGGCCTGTCGCTGTGGCGCGCGCCGTCCGGGCGGGAGGCGAGCCAGGCGCTGCTGTTCGTCGATGTGTTCGCCCGGGGCCGGCAGGCCGGGACGGGCGACGATCCGGTGTTCTGGCGCGGCCATGCCCGCCCGGACGACCTGATGGCGCTGGCCAGCCGGCTGCTGGGGCCCGAGGCGGCGCGCCAGATCTTCGAGGAGCACGCCCGCGCCCGCGGCCTTGCGGATGTCGCGGAAGTCACCGCCGACGCCCGCCTGGTGGATCTGGTGGAGCGGCGCATCGCCGGCGCGGTGGGTAGCGCCTCGGCGCGGGTGCTGGTGGCGGCGGTGGCGGAGGAAGAGCCGCTCGGCACCGCCGATGTGATGGAGATCCTCAGCGAAGCCTCCCAGCTGCGCGTCTATGCCCGCACCATCGAGGAGAAATCCCGCTCGCTGGAGCTCGCCACCGCCGAGCTGACCGCGGCCAACGAACAGTTGAAGACCCTCGACCAGCTCAAGGACGACTTCATGTCGTCCGTCACCCACGAGCTGCGCACCCCGCTCACCGCCATCCGCGCCCTGTCCGAGCTGATGCTCGACGCCCCCGACATGGAGGAGGCGCAGCGCGAGGAGTTCCTGAACATCATCGTCGGCGAGAGCGAGCGCCTCGGCCGGCTGGTGAACCAGGTGCTGGACATGGCCAAGATCGAATCGGGCCATGCCGAATGGCATAGCGCCGACGTGGACATGCGCCGGCTCGTGGGCGATGCCGTCACCACCACCGCCGAGCTCGCCCGCACGCGCGGCGCGCGCATCACCCTCACCGCCCCGGACACGGTGCCGCTCCTGCGCGCCGATCCCGACCGGCTGACACAGGTGATGCTCAACCTCATCTCCAATGCGGTGAAGTTCGCGCGCAAGGACGACGGCCGCATCGATGTCAGCCTCGCCGCCGACGCCGACGGCATCGTGGTGCGCGTCCAGGACAACGGCCCCGGCGTGCCAACGGCCGACCGCGACACCATATTCGAGAAGTTCCGCCAGGGCGGCGACGCCCTGACACGCCCACCCGGCACCGGGCTCGGGCTTCCGATCAGCCGCCAGATCGTGGATCATTTCGGCGGCATCATGTGGCTGGACCAGAAAGACGGCAGCGGAGCGTGCTTCGCGTTCAGACTGCCCTACCGGCCGAAGGAGGAGACGCCATGATCCCGCAACCGAGCCCGGACCCGGCCCCCGGCATGAAACCAAAGGTGCTCATCGCCGATGACGAGCCCAACATCGTCATCTCCCTCGAATTCATGATGAAGCGCGAGGGCTTCGAGGTGATCGTCGCCCGCGACGGGGCGCAGGCGCTGGAGGTGATCCGCCGCGAGCACCCCCGCCTCGTGCTGCTGGACGCCACCATGCCCGGCATGTCCGGCTTCGACGTGTGCGAGGCGGTGCGCGCCGATGCCGAGGTGGCCTCGACCCGCATCGTCATGCTCACCGCCAAGGGCCGCGAGACCGACATGGCGCGCGGCGTGGGCGCGGGCGCGGATGCCTATGTCACAAAGCCCTTCTCCACCCGCGATCTGGTGCAGAAGGTGAAGGACCTTCTGGCATGAGCCTCGACCGCCGGCTGATTGCCGCGGCGCTCGCGCCGGCGGTGGGGCTTGCGCTGTGGGCCGCGGGCGGGATCGCCCTGCTGGCCGCCGCCATCGGACCCGAGGCGCGCGACCGCGTGGCGGAAGCCGTGCTGCCGCTGGTGGAGAGCCACGGCGCGCTGGTGTTCCTGTGGTGGTTCCTCGCCGCGGCCGGTGCTGGCCTGCTGATGCGCCGGCTTTATGCCGCCCACGTGGAGGCCCCGGCCCGCCTCGCCGACGCCATCCGCGTCTCGGCCGGCGATGCCTCGGCCCCGCCCATCGTGCCGCAGGGCAGCGCCGCCACGCGCGCCGTCGCCGAGGCGGTGAACGCCCTCGCCGCCCAGCGCAGCGCGCTTCAGGCCGACATGGCACGCCTGGTGGCGGAGGCGAGCCGCAATGTCGCCCTCCAGCGCGACCAGCTCGCCGCGCTGATGGCGGAGCTGCAGCAATCGGTCATCGTCCTCAATCTGGAAGGCCGCATCCTGCTCTACAATGCGCGGGCGCGGGCGCTGTTCGGCCGGCTCTCGCAGGCGCCGGGCGGCGCGGGGGGGGCGGAGCTGATCGGCCTCGGCCGCTCCATCCACGCGGTGATCGACCGCGCGCTGATCGCCCATGCGCGCGAAACCATCGAGCGCCGCATCGCGCGGGGGGATGCGCGGGCCTCCGCCCGCTTCGTCACCACCACGCCGCTCGGCCACCTCATCCAGGTGCTCATCGCCCCCGTGCGCACGGCGGGCGAAGGGGGCGGCGCGCTCACCGGCTTCGTGCTGCTGCTGGAGGACATCACCGACGAATACGAGGCGCTCTCGCGGCAGGACCGGCGCTGGCTCGACCTCTCCGAGGCGAGCCGGGCCTCCTTCGCCAGCATGCAGGCGGCCCTCGACATGCTGGACTATCCCGACCTCGAGCCGGCCGATCGAGAGCAGTTCCAGGCGGTGGTGCGCGACGAGGTGGGCGCCATGAGCCAGCGCCTCACCGCCCTTGCCGCCGACGCCTCGCAGGACGTGATGGCCCGCTGGCCGCTGCAGGACATGCTGGGCGCGGACCTCGTCGCCGCCGCCGCCCAGCGCATCGCCGCCGAGACCGGCTGCGAGGCCATCACCGAGGAGGTGGACCCCGAGCTGTGGCTGAGCGTGGACAGCTTCGCCCTCATCAAGGCGCTGTCCTTCCTCGCCGGCCGGCTGAAGGAGGCGAACGGCGCCCCCGGCCTCGCCCTGCGCCTCGCTCCCGCGGGCGGACGGGCCCATCTCGACCTTGCCTGGCGCGGCACCGAGACGGCAGGTTTCGCCGGCTGGCCGTCGAGCCCCATGCAGGCGGGCGATTCGCTCTCCCCCCTCTCGGTGCGCGACGTGGTGGAGCGGCACGGCGGGGAATTGTGGGTGGAGCGGGCGCGCGACGGTTCGGGCGCGGCCTTCCGCTTCCTGCTGCCGGTGGCCAGCGGGGCCGCGCACGAGGTCCCCGCGCCCGGCGAGAGCCGGCCGGCCTATTACGACTTCGACCTGTTCGCCGCCAGCGAGCAGAGCCGCGACAGCGACGACCGTCCGCTGACCGAGATCGCCTACACCGTGTTCGACACCGAGACCACCGGCCTCGACCCGGCCGGCGGCGACGAGATCCTGCAGATCGGCGCCACCCGCATCGTCAACGGGCGGCTGCTCGCCACCGAATGCTTCGACCAGCTGGTGGACCCCGGCCGCTCCATCCCGGAGGCGGGCATCGCGGTGCACGGCATCCGGCCGGAGATGGTGCGCGGCAAGCCCCGCCTTGCCGCGGTTCTCCCCGCGTTCCGCGCCTTCACCGAGGACACGGTGCTGGTGGGCCACAACGTGGCGTTCGACATGCGCTTCCTCACCCTGAAGGAGGAGGCGACCGGCGTGCGCTTCGACCAGCCGGTGCTGGACACGCTGCTGCTCGCCTCCGTCGTCCACCCGGGGGAGGACAGCCACAATCTGGAGGCCATGGCCAAGCGGCTCGGGGTGGAGGTGTCGGGCCGCCACACCGCGCTCGGCGACGCGCTGGTGACGGCGGACATCTTCCTGCGCCTGCTGCCGCTGCTCCGGGCGCGCGGCATCCTGACCCTGGGGCAGGCCCGCGCCGCCGCCCAGTCCTCCTATTACGCCCGCCTGCGCTACTGAGCCGCTGCCTCGCCGCGTCCGCCATGCACCGGCGGGCGGGCGTCCCGCGCGCGCCGCCCTTCCCCCGGCGCGCCGCATGGCCTATTCCCGCGCACAAATTCCCTTCGATCCATCCGGAAGACCCGCGGCGCATGATCAGGCTCGACAACATCGGCAAGCAGAACGGCCGGCAGATCGTCTTCATCGAGGCGTCCGCCGCCCTGCTGAAGGGCGAGAAGGTGGGGCTTGTCGGCCCCAACGGCGCCGGCAAGACCACCCTGTTCCGCATCATCACCGGCCAGGAGCCGCCGGACGAGGGGCAGGTGAGCGTCGATCGCGGCGTGACCATCGGCTATTTCAGCCAGGACGTGGGCGAGATGTCGGGCCGCTCCGCCCTCGCCGAGGTGATGGATGGCGCCGGCCCGGTGAGCACCGTCGCCGCCGAGCTGAAGGAGATCGAGGCGGCGCTGGGCGATCCCGACCGCGCCGACGAGATGGACGCCCTGGTGGAGCGCTACGGCGAGGTGCAGGGCCGGTTCGAGGAGCTGGGCGGCTACGCGCTGGAGGGCCGCGCCGCCGAGGTGCTGGCCGGCCTCGGCTTCAGCCAGGAGATGATGGACGGCGACGTGGGCAAGCTCTCCGGCGGCTGGAAGATGCGCGTCGCGCTGGCCCGCATCCTGCTGATGCGCCCGGACGTGATGCTGCTGGACGAGCCGTCCAACCATCTCGACATCGAGAGCCTGATCTGGCTGGAGAGCTTCCTCAAGGGCTTCGACGGCGCCCTGATGATGACCTCCCACGACCGCGCCTTCATGAACCGGATCGTCACCAAGGTGATCGAGATCGACGCCGGCAGCCTCACCACCTTCTCCGGTGACTATGAGTTCTACGCCCAGCAGCGCGCCCAGAACGAGAAGCAGCAGCAGGCGCAGTACGAGCGCCAGCAGGCCATGCTGGCCAAGGAGATCCAGTTCATCGAGCGCTTCAAGGCCCGCGCCTCCCACGCCGCGCAGGTCCAGAGCCGGGTGAAGAAGCTGGAGAAGATCGACCGGGTGGAGCCGCCGCGCCGCCGCGAGAGCATCGCCTTCGACTTCCCCTCCCCGCCGCGCTCGGGCGAGGACGTGGCCACCCTCAAGAGTGTCCACAAGAGCTACGGCAGCCGCGCCATCTATGAGGGGCTCGATTTCTCCATCCGCCGCCGCGACCGCTGGTGCGTCATGGGCGTGAACGGCGCCGGCAAGTCCACGCTGCTGAAGCTGATCGCCGGCGCGGCCGAGCCGGATTCCGGCACCGTCAACGTGGGCGGCAGCGTGAAGATGGGCTATTTCGCCCAGCACGCCATGGACCTGCTCGACGGCGAGCGCACCGTGTTCGAGACGCTGGAGGACGCCTTCCCCCAGGCCGGGCAGGGCTCGCTGCGCACGCTCGCCGGCTGCTTCGGCTTTTCCGGCGACGACCAGGACAAGCGCTGCCGGGTGCTCTCGGGCGGTGAGAAGGCGCGGCTGGTGATGGCCAAGATGCTGTACGATCCGCCGAACTTCCTGGTGCTGGACGAGCCGACCAACCATCTCGACATGGCCACCAAGGAGATGCTGGTGGCGGCGCTGGCGGATTACGAGGGGACCATGCTGTTCGTCTCCCACGACCGCCACTTCCTCGCCGCCCTCTCCAACCGGGTGCTGGAGCTGACGCCGGAGGGCATCCACCTCTACCCCGGCGGTTATACGGAATATGTGGCCCGCACCGGCCAGGAAGCGCCGGGCCTGCGCACCTGAGCCGCCGCCGGCGGCGCCGCGATCCTGCGCTCAAATTCCCGGCATGGTATTGACGCAGGCGCCGATCGGCAGGACATGGGACCCGCATCCGGCCGGCCCATGGGCGGTAACCGGCGCCGGTCCGGCGCACAGGGGGAGCCGGACCGGGGCTCCCCGCCGGCCACCCGGCCCTCGGGCAGCGTGTCATGTGGATAAAGGCCTTGTCATGAAGCTGGCGATGATCGGTTCGGGACTGATGGGCGGCGGCATCGCGCTCGATGCTGCCCGGCACGGGCTCGAGGTGCTGGTCTATGACACGCATCCCGAGAGCGTCGCCCACCTGCGCGATCGCGCCGCCGGGGTCTATGCCCGCTGGGTCAAGAACGGCCGCATGGCCGAGGCCGACGCCGCAGCCGCCCTCTCCCGCCTGCAGCCGGCCGCCGCCCTCGCCGATCTCGCCGGGGCCGACGTGGTGATCGAGGCCGTGTTCGAGGATCTCGCGGTCAAGCGCGGGGTGTTCACGGCGCTGGAGCCCCATCTCGGGCCCGAAACCATCGTCGCCACCAACACCAGCGCGCTGCAGGTCACCGCCATCGCCGAGGGCCTGCCCTTCGCCGACCGTGTCCTCGGCCTGCATTATTTCAGCCCGGCGGAGGTCTGCCCGCTGGTGGAGGTGGTGCGGGCCGAGCAGACGAGCGACGCCACGATGGCCCGCGCGCGCGCCTTCCTCGCCGCCACCCGCCGCACCGCCCTGTCGTGCGCGGACCGGCCCGGCTTCGCCATCAACCGCTTCTTCTGCCCCTATTACAACGAGGCGGTGCGCATCGTGGCGGACGGCCTCGCCACCCCGTCCGAGGTGGATGCGGTGGCCCGCGAGCGGCTCGGGGTCGCCGCCGGTCCGTTCACGGTGCTGAACCTCATCGGGCCGCGCGTCGCCGGCCACGCCATGGACAATCTCTCCCCGCTCGGCCCGTTCTACACCGTGAGCGCGGAGCTGATCGCCAAGGGGGAAAGCGGCGCCCTGTATGCGCTGGAGGAGGGCGCCCGGCTGCCCGCGAAGGCCGATGCGATCGAGGACCGTCTCGTCGGCGCCATCGCCATCCCGGCACTGGAGCTGCTGGCGGAGCGCGTCGCCGATCCGCAGGAGACCGACCGGGGCGCGGTCATGGCGCTGAAGTTCCGCGAGGGTCCGTTCGCGCTGATGCGCCGCTATCCGCCGGCGCGCCTCGAGGCCGCCGTCGCGGCGCTCGCCCGGCGCGACCGCCATCCCCTGCCGCGCATCTCGATCCCGCTCGAGGCGTGATCCCGTTTCCGTACCCCTCTCCACAGAAGGCGAGACCCATGAGCCAGCCTGAAGTCGTCTTCCTCTCCGGCGCGCGCACCCCCATCGGCAGCTACGGCGGCTCCCTCAAGGACGTGCCGCCCACCGCGCTGGGCGCCCATGCCGCCAAGGCCGCCATCGCCCGCGCCGGCATCGCGCCGGAAGAGGTGGAGCACACGGTGTTCGGCAACGTGATCCACACCGAGCCGCGCGACATGTACATCTCGCGCGTGGCGGCCATCGAGGCGGGCGTTCCCAAGGAAGCCCCGGCCATGACCGTGAACCGCCTGTGCGGCTCGGGCCTGCAGGCCATCGTCAACGCCGCCCAGCTGATCCGGCTCGGCGATGCCGCGATCACCCTTGCCGGCGGCGCCGAGAGCATGAGCCGCGGCGGCTATCTCGTGCCGCAGGCGCGCTGGGGCCAGCGCATGGGCAATGTGGGCATGGTGGACATGATGGTGGGCGTGCTCACCGATCCGTTCGGCAACGGCCACATGGGCGTGACCGCCGAGAACGTCTCCGAGCGCTACCAGGTCTCCCGCGAGGATCAGGACGCCGCCGCGGTGGAGAGCCATCGCCGCGCCGCCGCCGCCGTGGCCGCCGGCCATTTCGCCGAGCAGATCGCCCCGGTGGAGATCGCCTCCCGCAAGGGTCCGGTGGTGTTCGACACGGACGAGCACTTCCGCAAGGATGCGCGCATCGAGGACATGGCCAAGCTGAAGGCGGTGTTCAAGAAGGGCGGCACGGTCACCGCCGGCAACGCCTCCGGCATCAATGACGGCGCCGCCGCGGTGGTGCTGGCGAGCGGCGAGACGGCGGCCGCGCGGGGCCTCGCGCCCCTCGCCCGCATGGTGTCCTACGGCCTTGCCGGCGTCGATCCGTCCGAGATGGGCATGGGCCCGGTTCCCGCCGTGCAGACCGCGCTGAAGAAGGCGGGGCTCTCCGTCGCCGACATCGACGTGATCGAATCCAACGAGGCGTTCGCGGCGCAGGCCTGCGCGGTGTCGAAGGCGCTCGGCTTCGATCCGGCCAAGGTGAACCCCAACGGCGGCGCCATCGCGCTCGGCCATCCGGTGGGCGCAACCGGCGCCATCCTGACCGTCAAGACCATCTACGAGCTGCGCCGCACCGGCGGCCGCTACGGCCTCATCACCATGTGCATCGGCGGCGGCCAGGGCATCGCCATGATCATCGAGCGCCTGTGACGGGAGGGTCCACCGCCCCAAGCGGGCGGGAGCGAGCGAGGTTGCGGGCGGGGGAGCTTCCCCCGCCCTTTTTCATGCGCGGTCGCCGGCGCGGCAGCGATCCCCTGCGCAGGCAGGCCCTCCGGCGAGGTGCCGGGCGCCTTCCGCCGCGCCGAGAGCGCCTCGGCATCGGACGGCCAAATCGGCCGCCGCCTGCAGGAGCGAGGGATCGGGGGCTGAGCTGGTCGTGTCGTTCATGCCCCCTGCGCGACATCGGGCCGTACGGACCACCGCGATCCGGACGCGGGTCCTGAACCGCCGCCGCCCGCGCGGATTCGAGGCGGCCAGCGCCGCTGCGCGCCGGCCGCGCAGCGGCGTGGGATCGCGCAGGTCAGCGCCAGCCGAGCGCAGGGGCGACGTGCTTCAGCACCATCTCGATGACATGGGCGTTGTAGTCCACGCCCAGCTGGTTGGGGACGGTGAGCAGCAGGGTGTCCGCCTCGGCGATGGCCTCGTCCTGCGCCAGCTGGCGCACCAGCGCGTCGGGGGCATCGGCGTAGCTGCGGCCGAAGATGGCGCGGGTGCTCTCGTCGATGTTGCCGATGGTGTCGGTATCCGCCCCGCCCCGGCCGAAATAGGCGCGGTCGCGGTCATCCACCAGCGCGAAGATGGAGCGGCTCACCGAGACGCGCGGCTCGCGGGTGTGGCCGGCGGCCTTCCAGGCGGCGCGATAGGCGCGGATCTGCTCCGCCTGCTGGATGTGGAACGGCTGGCCGCCCTCGTCGGTCTTGAGGGTCGAGCTTTGCAGGTGCATGCCGAGCGTCGCGGCCCACACCGCGGTGGCGTTGGTGCTGGCGCCCCACCAGATGCGCTCGCGCAGGCCCGGGGCATGCGGCTCCAGCCGCAGGAGACCGGGCGGATTGGGGAACATGGGCCGGGGGTTGGGCTGGGCGAAGCCTTCGCCGCGCAGCACGTCCAGGAACAGCTCGGCGTGACGGCGGGCCATGTCGGCGTCGCTCTCGCCGTCGGCCGGGCGGTAGCCGAAATGGCGCCACCCGTCGATCACCTGCTCCGGCGAGCCGCGGCTGATGCCGAGCTGCAGGCGGCCACGGGAGATGAGATCGGCCGCGCCGGCGTCCTCCGCCATGTAGAGCGGGTTCTCGTAGCGCATGTCGATGACGGCGGTGCCGATCTCGATGCGCTGCGTGCGCGCGCCCACCGCGGCGAGCAGGGGGAACGGCGCGGCCAGCTGCCGGGCGAAATGGTGCACCCGGAAATAGGCGCCGTCCGCGCCCAGCTCCTCCGCCGCGACGGCGAGGTCGATGGATTGGAGCAGCGCATCCGCGGCGGAACGGGTGCCCGACTGGGGCGAGGGCGTCCAGTGCCCGAACGACAGGAAACCGATCTTCTTCACGATGGGGCCATAAGGTCTGAGAGGTCCGGGGAGAGGCCGGACGAGAGGGGAAAGGTGCGCAAGGCTACCGCCACGCCGCGCCGAATGCACCCCGCGCCCCTGGCGATGCCGCGATTATGAACGCCACGGCGCGGGACCGCCCGCGGCGCATATCCTCCGTTTAGCGGATATGCCGGGCCGGGGGACAGCATCTATTCTTCAGCGTCTTACGGGGCTTTGCGATCCCCGCCCGACGCCGCGGCGTCGGGGTAGCGCGATCCACGGGCTCGGGACGGACGCTGCGGCATGCCTCAGGCAGTCGGACGGCATCCGTGACGTGCGGGCAGGCGGCGCGGCCGCCCCCGCAGGTCGCGCCGTCGCTTGCCACGGCAGCATTGCGAGCGGACGTCGCCGGCAGAGGATGCGTCCGGGGCAGGCACCGCGATCGGAGCGGCGCGGCGGTTGCCGCATGCGCCCGGAGGTTGCCCCGCCCCGGATTTCTCAGTCGGCCGCCGAGGTCGCGGGCTGGGGCGCGGCGCTGCCGCCGCCGGGGGCGTTGGGATCGCCGGGCTCGGTCTCCCAGGCGAGGCCGGGAATGGCCACGATACGGCGGCCGCGCCCGTCCAGACGGCACACGATCACCTGCCGCTCCTCCATGTAGGCGAGCAGCCGCCGCGCGCGGCCGGGCGAGCGGCTGCCATAGGCCCGCGCCACGTCCGCATCCGAAGGACAGGGCCGGCGGTCGAAGGCGGCGCGGGCGAGGGTAAGGAACACGCCCTGCATGTCCTCCGGCAGGGTGCCGGCCATGCCCAGCACCTCGGCCCAGGGGGAATCGTCGGCTTCCGCCTCGGCGAGATCGATGCCCGCATGGGCCACCGCCAGCCGGCGCCGGAAGGCGGACAGGCTCAGCGCCTCCCCGCCCACGCGGCGGATGCGGCAGCGCACGAGGAAGTCCTGATAGAGCACGGCGATGGTGCGGAAGCCGGCGTCGCTTTCGGCGAGGATCTCGCGCAGCGCCGCGTCGATGGCGGCCTGCCGCTGTTCCGGGGAGAGGGCCGGCACCGTGGGCGGGGCGGGAACGCCGGCCGCGGGGGGCGCCGGGACGTTGGGCAGGCTCGGCGGCGCGCCCTTGGCGAGCGCGGCCAGCACGTCGGCCGTGGGCGCCACCGGCGGCGGGCGGCGCGGGGCGAGAAACCGCCCCTCGTCGGCGCCGGGCGTGAAGATGAGGTCGTGGGCGTCCTCGGCGGCAGCGGGCTCGGGCAGCGGCAGCAGCTTGGGACTGGTGGAGCGCGCCTGCGTCTCCACCGGGCCGATGCGGACCGGCAGCGGCCGGCGGGCCAGCGCCGGACCGAGGGCGACGAAGTTGCCGCTTTCCAGATCCCGGAACATCTCCGCCTGCCGCCGCTCCATGCCGAGAAGGTCGGCGGCGCGCGCCATGTCGATGTCGAGGAAGGTACGGCCCATCAGGAAGTTGGAGGCTTCGGCCGCCACGTTCTTGGCAAGCTTGGCGAGGCGCTGGGTGGCGATGACGCCGGCCAGCCCGCGCTTTCTGCCGCGGCACATGAGGTTGGTCATGGCGCCGAGCGACACCTTGCGCGCCTCGTCGGAGACCTCGCCCGCCGCCATGGGCGCGAACAGCTGCGCCTCGTCCACCACCACGAGAACCGGGTACCACATGTCCCGGTCGGCATCGAACAGGCCGCCGAGGAAGGCGGCGGCGGCGCGCATCTGCTGCTCGCTGTCCAGCCCCTCGAGATTCAGCACCACCGACACGCGATGCTGCCGCACCCGGGCGGCGATGCGCTGCAGGTCCGCCTCGCCGCGCTGGGCGTCCACCACCACATGGCCGAAGCGCTCGGCGAGGCTGACGAAATCCCCCTCCGGGTCGATCACCGCCTGCTGCACCCACGGCGCGCTCTGCTCCAGCAGGCGGCGCAGCAGGTGCGACTTCCCGGAGCCGGAATTGCCCTGCACCAGCAGGCGCGTGGCGAGCAGTTCCTCGAGGTCCAGCACGGCCGTGCCTCCGCCCACGCGGATGCCGAGGTCGATGGACACCTTCGTCGGGGAGGTCATCGGGCGGCCACCGTCATCGGCGCGCCCGCCCGGTGGAGCGGTGGGGGAAGGTCATGGGATGACTCATATCGATTCGCGACGCGCGTTCAACCACGCCGGGGAATGGCTGCCGCGCGGCGCGCGCCGGCCTGCGCCCTCAGATGGAGCGGGTCAGGCCGCCGTCCACCCTGAGGTTCTGCCCGGTGATGTAGCCGCCGCCGTCCGAGGCGAGGAAGGCCACGGTCGCGGCGATCTCCTCGCTGGTGCCGTAGCGTCCCATGGGCACGCTCTCGCGCCGCTCCTCGGTCGCCGGCAGGCTGTCGATCCAGCCGGGCAGGATGTTGTTCATGCGCACGTTGTCGGCGGCGTAGGTGTCGGCGAAGATCTTTGTGAAGGCGGCGAGCCCGGCCCGGAACACCGCCGAGGTGGGGAACATGGCGGTCGGCTCGAACGCCCAGGCGGACGAGATGTTGATGATGGCGCCGCCCTTCTGCGCCTGCATGACCGGGGTGACGACCCGCGTCGGGCGGATGACGTTCATCAAATAGACGTCGAGGCCGGTGTGCCACGCCTCGTCGGAGATCTCCAGCAGCGGCGCGCGCGGGCCGTGGCCGGCGCTGTTCACCAGCACGTCGATGCGGCCCCAGCGCGCCATGGCGCCGTCCACCAGGCGGGCGATGTCGTCCGGCGCGCGGTTGGAGCCGGTGACGCCGAGCCCGCCCAGCTCCTGCGCCAGCGCCTCGCCCTTGCCGGAGGAGGAGAGGATGGCCACCGAAAAGCCGTCTGCCGCCAGCCGTCGCGCCGCCGCCGCGCCCATGCCGCTGCCGCCCGCCGTGATGAGCGCCACCTTGAGTTCCGCCATGTGTCCTCCCTCGGCCGGCGCACCCGGCCCGTCGTTCCGGCACGCGGCCGGGAGCCCCTTCTACACGACCCGCTCACCGGGGATCAGGGGCCGTCCGACGCGTCGGGCAACGGGATCGAGGGACGCAAAAAGGAATATTCTCGATATATCTTGATTTTCGATATATCGCGTTTTATATCGGCATCATGAGACATCATCATTTTCACGGCTTCGGCCATCCCTTCCACGCTCCCGAAGGCCACGACGGCCCGGGGCATCCCCATCCCCACCACGCCCACCGCAGGGGCGGCCGGCACGGCGGGCGACCGTTCGACTACGGCGAGCTGCGGCTCCTGCTGCTGGCGATGATCGCGGACAAGCCCAGCCACGGCTACGAGCTGATCAAGGCCGTGGAGGAGCGCTTCGGCGGCAGCTACACCCCCAGCCCCGGGGTCATCTATCCCACCCTCTCCTGGCTGGAGGACATGGGCTACACCACGGTCGAGGCGGCCGAAGGCAACCGCAAGCGCTCGGCCATCACCGAGGAAGGGCGCGCCTTCCTTGAGGCCAACCGGGCGGCGACGGACGTGCTGATGGCCCGCATCGGCGAGGGTGGCCCCCACGGGCGCGAGGGTGTTCCGGCGCCGGTGGTGCGTGCCATGGAGAATCTGAAGGTCGCGCTGCGGCTGCGGATGCGGCGGGGCGGCATCGATGCCGAGGCCGCCACGCGGATCGCCGCCGCGCTCGACGCGGCCGCCCGCAACGTGGAGGAAAGCTGATGACGGACACGCCCACCCTGCTCCATGACACCGCGCGGATCGAGACCGCATCGGCCTCGCGCTACCTGCAGCAATTGTGCAAGCACTTCGCCCACAAGCTGCCCGTGGAGCATGACGCCGCCGCCGGCCGCATCACCTTCTCCATCGGCGAGTGCCGGCTGGCGGCGGATGCCGCTGCGCTCGACCTCGCGCTCTCGGCGCCCTCGGCGGAGGACATGGTCCAGCTCAAGGATGTGGTGGTCCGCCACCTCGAGCGCTTCGCCTTCCGCGAGCCGCTGCAGGTGAGCTGGAGCACGCCTCCGGCGGGCTGAGCCGGCCGCGCGCCGCTGCCGTCCGGCGTCGCGTGCGGACGTCGCTTGCAGGTCAGGACGGCTGCGGCTCCGCAACCTCGGGCTCGGCGACCGGCGCGCCCTCCGGCGCCAGCGCCGGCATGAGGATGGTGAACACCGCGCCCTCGGCATCGTTCTGCACCGACAGCATCCCGCCATGGTCGCGGATGATGCCGAAGCTGACCGACAGGCCGAGGCCGGTGCCCTTCCCCGGCGGCTTGGTGGTGAAGAAGGGCTGGAAGATGCGCTCGATGGTCTCGGCCGGCACGCCGCCGGCATTGTCGGCCACCTCGATGCGCACCTCCCCCGGACCGGGCGCCGCCGCCAGCCGCTGGACCCGGACCGCGATGCGCCCGGCAAAGCCGCTTCCCTCCCGCGCGGCACGCTCGACAATCGCGTCGCGCGCGTTCTGCAGGAGGTTGATGAGCACCTGCTCCAGCTGGTCCTGGCGGCACAGCACCTGCGGCACGTCGTCGTCGGCCAGGGTGGCGACCTCGATCTTGTCCATGCGCAGGTGCGCGCCGACCACCTGCAGCGCGCCTTCCACCGCATCCATGGGCCGGGAAGGCTGGAGGCGCTCCTCGCTCTTGCGGCCGAAGATGCGCATGTGATCGATGATGCGGCTCATGCGCACCGTCTGCTGCACGATGCGATCGAGCTTGGAGACCAGATGCTCGGGCGGCAGGCCCATCTTCATGCCGGTCAGGGCATTGGAGGCCGCCAGCCGGATCACCCCGAGCGGCTGGTTGATCTCATGGGCGAGACCGGTCGCCACCTCGCCGAGGGAGGCGAGCTTGGACATCTGGTAGAGCTTGTTCTCCTCCATCCGGCGCTGGGTCTGGTCCACCGCGAACACCACCACCTCGCGCACGGCATCCTGCGGCGCGTTGCGGTCGATCCGCTCGAGCGGCGCCACCACCACCTCCACCTCCATCTCGTTGCGCCCGTCGGAGAGGTGCTCGTTGCGCAGATGCGGCTCGTGGATGCCGGACGCCAGGCTGCGGAAGCCGGGGCTGTTGATGTAGCCGTGCAGCATGGGCGCCAGCGGCTGCTGCGCGGCGCCGAGCTCACTGACGCCGTCCTCGCTCACATGCATCACCGCCACGCCCGGAACCCGGCTGATGGCGTCGAGCACGTTGGCCTCGCGCTGGCGGGCCAGGGCCTGCACCTCCTGCGCCTCCAGCCGCCGCTGCAGGCCGAAGTATCGCCCGCCGAGCAGCGCCACGAACAGCATGGCCATGGACAGGCCGAGCGCGGTGCCCCAGATGCCGTTGCGGAAGTTTGCGCTCTTCTCGGTCACGAACGCCTTGGAGTAGGCGACGACGACGTTGATGGGGAAGCGTTGCGAGGGAATCTGGTAGCCGATCCGGTCGACGCCATCGATGGGGCTCTTCTGGTCGTAGACCGAGCTGCCCTGCTCCATCATCTTGCGGAAGGCATGGCTCTTGGAGACGTCGTCGCCGAAGCTGGTGACGTTGGCCACGCGGGCGCGGATGATGCCGTCGCGCCCGACGAGGCCGATCAGCATGTCCTCCTCGGTCCGCAGCTTGCCGTAGAACTCGATGAAGTCGCTGATGGCATAGGAAGCGATCACCACGCCCGCGTACTTGCCTTCCTCGTCGGCGAGGGGGCGGGTGAGCTGGATGGTCCACTTCTTCGACACACGCCCCAGCACCGGCTTGCTGATGAACAGCTGCGCGTTCCCGGGATCCTTGCCCATCTGCACCCGCACGTGCTCGCGGTCGGACAGATCGACCTTGGGGCCGCCGGGGCCGGCGAGGTTGCTCGCGATCATCGTGCCGTCGCGATCCGTCACCGTCAGCTGGATGACGGCAGCTGGCAGGCTGTATGTGCGCAGCTGCTCGTAGATCTGGTCCGGAGACGCATGGTTGTTGAAGTCGTTGGCGAAGTTGATGAGCATGGCGTCGATGGGCTCGATCGCCTGCTCGAAGCTGCGCAGCAGCAGGGTCGCGGTGCGCCGGGCGTTGATCTCCGCCTCGTCCATGGTGGACTTGGCGTGCAGCTGGTACAGGACGACGGCCACCGCCAGCGGGATCACGCCCACAAGCACCACCAGCCCCACCAGCATCAGCGTGACGGGGTTCAGGAGGCCCTTGAGGCCGGTGCGGTGATCAGACCTTCGCATGTCCGGCGCCGCCCAACTCCACCATCGTGTCGCACAGTTCCTCGAACGCGAGCGGCTTGGGGAAGCAGCGCTCGGCCCCCGCGCTCATCGCCCGGGCGATGTCCACCGGCGCCGCATGGCCGGTCATGACGAGAAAATGAAAGCGGCGCCCGGGAAACGCGACGCGCGCCTGCTCGATCAGCTGCACCCCGTCCATGTCCGGCATGCGGATGTCGGTGAGCACCAGCCGGATGGCGGGCTCGCGCGCCAGAAGCTCCAGCGCGCCGGCGCCCCGTCCCACGGAGATCGCCGCGAGGCCACGGAATTCCAGTGCCTCTACCAGCTCATCCAGGTATTCGGGCTCATCGTCCACGACCAGCACTTGATGCATCACAGCACCATCCAGCGGCTCGCGGCACCCAAGTGCCGCCTGCTCATGTGGCAATGCACAATTGTTTTGACGCTCCGTCAATGCGAACTCGCTCCATTATGGAATGAAGTCGGCTGTAACTCCGGCTTGCAAGCCAAGGTGAGGAGTGTCAACTGACGCACAAGCTTCGCGCAAGCAGCCCCCGTTTTCTTCCAGTGGGCCTGTGCCCACCAACCGATGACATGATCTTCGTCAACCGGCCCCGTCCAGGATCGGTTTAAATCGTTTGCGGATGGATCTGGCGCACCGGACCAAAGCGGAAGGGAATGGGAAGGAGCCCGACGGCGTGAACCCGCCCAATGAACCGATGGGGAGCCCTGCATCGGCCCGCCTGCGCGTCTTCGTGCTCGATGACGACACCGACTTCCGGGAGGATCTGTCGGAGACGCGGACCCTTGCCGGCCACGATGTCTTCGCGGCCGGCGACGCCGCCGCGCTCACGCCGGCGCGCATGTGCACGATGGATGTCTTCATCCTCGACCTGTCCATGCCCGGCATGGACGGCACCGAAGTGCTGCGGCGCATGCGCCGCTGCCGTCTGGCTGCCAGGGTCATCCTCGTCAGCGGCCGCCCGGAGGATGTGATCCGCGCCGCGGCCGACGCCGCCCGCATGGGCGACCTCGACGTGCTCGGCACGTTCAAGAAGCCGGTCGACCCGCAGGACCTGCTGAGGCTCCTGTCGGTGGAGCTGGCGGCCGTGCTCCAGTCGGCCCTCGATCCCGGACAGGTGCCGGTTACCTTCCAGCCCAAGATCGACGTGGAGACGCTCGCCTTCGACGGAGCCGAGGCCCTGCTGGGCGACACCGGGCCGGCGGTCGGCAGGGTTTCCCCGCTGCAGATGGTGGCCGCCGCCGCGCGCGTGCCCGACCTGCTGACGCGCCTGACCTGCTTCATGGTGCGCGCGGCTGCCGAGGGGTGCGCGGTCTGGACCGCGCGCGGCCACGCCGGCGCGGTGAGCATCAACGTGCCGCTGGAGGCGGTGCTGCATCCCGGCAGCCCGGCCGAGCTCGCCGGCCTCGCCCGGGAGGGGGGCGCGGAGCCGGGCCAGATCATCCTGGAGCTGACCGAGGACGCGCTCTACGATTCCTCCAGCGATGCCCTGATGGCCATCGCCCAGGCGCGCCTCGCCGGCTTCGGCATCGCCCTCGACGACGTGGGCCAGCGCCAGAGCGGGCTGCTCCAGCTCGCGCGCCTGCCCATCACCGAGCTGAAGATCGACCGCGGGCTGCTGACGCAGGCCCGCAGCTCCGAGAAGGCCCGCAGCATCTTCGCGCTGCTGGTGGAGCTCGGCCACCGGCTGGGCCTCAAAGTGGTCGCCGAAGGGGTGGAAGCCCCCGCCGACTTGTCATTCGTCAAGGCGGAACATGTGGATCTTCTGCAGGGATTCCTGGTTTCCCGGAAGCTGCCGCTTGCCGAGCTTCTGGCGTTGCTGGAGGCTTGGCCGCAGAAGCAGCGTGCATTGCGGGGCAGTGCGCCGCAGAGCGGAGGAGAGGATGGGCGCTGAGGCTGAGGTCAACGCTCCCCGCGTGCTGCTGGTGGACGATGACCCGGACATCCTGGCCGAGCTCCACGACGGCCTCGCCATGCTCGGCATCCCCTCCCTCACCGCCACCACGGCGGTGGAGGCGCTGGACCTCGTGCAGCGGCACGACGGGCTGAAGGTCATCGTCACCGACCTGCAGATGCCCCGCATCGACGGCATCGAGCTGCTGCAGAAGCTGTCGGTGCGGCGGCGCAAGCATCCCATGGCCGCCATCGTCATCACCGGCCACGCCTCGCTGGACCGGGCGGTCGGCGCGCTGCGCCTGCAGGCGGTGGACTTCCTGCAGAAGCCGCTGGCGGCGGAGGAGGTGGCCCACGCCATCTTCCGCGCCCTCTCCATGGCCGAGGACGAGGTCCCGCCGGGCGAGGACCAATCCCCCGGCCACATCGCGCGTCCCAACTACCTGCGCGCGCTGGTCGCCGCCCGGGCGGACCGGGACGCCATCTTCCAGTCCGGCCTGTTCAACGATCCGGCCTGGGAGATGATGCTCGACCTTGCGGTCGCGGAGGCGAGCCAGCGGACCATCTCGGTCACCAGCCTGTGCATCGGCTCGGGCGCGCCCACCACCACCGCGCTGCGCCGCATCGACGACCTGGAGGCCGCCGGCCTGCTGGAGCGGGTGCCGGATGCCCGCGACCGCCGCCGCATCCTGGTGCGCCTCACCGATCTCGGCCGCGAGCGGATGGAGGCTTTCGTGCGCCGCCAGGCCGACCGGCTCGGCATCACCCTCGACTGACCCGCTTCACGCAGCAACACGAAGGGCCGGCTCCTGTTCGGGCGCCGGCCCTACGTGTTTGGCGCTGCCCGGATGGCAGACGCGGGCTGGACCCAAGCCCACCCCGCTCGAGCCCACCCCTCTCGAGCCCCCTGCCCCCGCTCGCGCGCTGCTCCACGGGCCCGCCCTCCCCCACCTGCCATGCCCGCCGGAACGCAAAAAGGCCGGCGCCCCTTGAGGCGCCGGCCCTGCTTGCGTGTGGCGATGCCGGATCAGGCCGCGCGCAGGGTGGAGACGAAGCTCGTCACCTCGCGCTTCAGGTCGTGCGACTGCTCGGCCAGGACCGACGACAGGCTCATGAGCTGGGTGGCGGCGGAGCCGGTCATGCCGGCGGCCTGGCCGACGCCGCTCATGTTGCTCGTCACCTGCGTCGCGCCCTGGGCGGCGCGGTGGGTGCTGGCGGCGATCTCGCTGGTGGCCGCGCGCTGCTCCTCCACCGAGGAGGCGATCATGGCGGTGAGGTCACGCACGTTGTTGATCGTCTTCACGATGCTCTGGATGGAGCTGACGGTCGCCGAGGTCGCATGCTGGATCTCGCCGATCTTCATGGAGATCTCGTCGGTCGCCTTGGCGGTCTGGGCCGCCAGTTCCTTCACCTCGGCGGCGACCACGGCGAAGCCGCGGCCCGCGTCGCCGGCCCGCGCCGCCTCGATGGTGGCGTTGAGGGCCAGCAGGTTGGTCTGCTCGGCGATCTCCTTGATGAGGTTCAGCACCTGCCCGATGGACTGGGCCGCATCCGCCAGCTGGCGGATGTTGTCGTTGGTCTTCCCGGCCTCCTCGGCGGCGGACCGCGCGATATCGGCCGAGCTGGACAACTGGTCGCTCATCTCCCGGATGGAGGCGGACAGCTCCTCGGCCGAGGCGGCCACCGTCTGCACGTTGTCGGAGGCACCTTCGGCAACGGTGGTGACGGACTGGGCCTGGCGCGAGGTCTCCTCGGCGGTGGCCGACAGGTTGCGCGCGGCGTCCGCCACTTCGCCGGACGAGCCGGAGAAGCGCTCGGCGAGCGCGCCCATGCGGCTCTGGAAGCTCTCGGCAATGGCGGCGCGCTCGGCCACCATCTGCACGGCCATCTGCTCGTCCCGGCGCTTCTGCTCCTCGCGCAGGGACTGGGCCTCGGCGAGGCCGTCGCGGAACACGCCGAGGGTGCGGGCGATGTCGCCGATCTCGTTCTTGCGCTCGCGCTGCGGGATCTCGGTTTCGAGCGCCCCGCCGGCAATGCTGGCCATGGCCTCTTCTTGTGGTCGACGACTACAAGACCATGGCGCGCATCATCCGTAACCTTCTGAAGCAGATCGGCTTCAAGGACGTGAATGAGGCCGCCGACGGCGCCATCGGCTCCATCCCCTTCATCATGGCGACGGCCGAGGCCAAGTCCGAGAACGTCATCGCCGCCAAGAAGGCGGAGGTGAGCAACTACATCGTCAAGCCGTTCAACGCCCAGACGCTGAAAGGCAAGATCGACGCCGTGTTCGAGGAACAGGAGAGGTAGCTCCGGCGCGGCGGCGCCGGCGTCGGACACGCCGGGGCGTCGAGGATCGATCGCGCCCCGGGGACGACACCCGGACCCCTGTGAGTCCGCGCCGCACGCGAACCGGTGCGCTCCGGAGAGATGCCCGCTCTCGTTGCCCAATTCATCGGGGCCGGCGAGCCTCTCGGCTCGACCGATCGTTTTCCTGAAGGCGCAGGCCCAGCAGACCGCCACCGCCGCCACGGACATGCGCCAGCTCGTGGCCTCGGCACAGACCAACGGCGACCAGGTGTCGGCCGCCGTCTCCGGCATCTCCGACAGAGCCAGGCGGCTCAGCGAGATGTTCACCGGCGTCGCCGACGCCACCGGCGAGATCCGCGTTGCCGCCAACCGGGTGCAGCACCCCGCCCATCAGGTGAGCGGCTGTTCTGCCCGACTCTCCGGCGAGGTGGCCAGCCTGATCAGGCGCAAGCCGCGCCCGCCGCCGTATGCACACCCTTGAGGGCCGCCGTCGGCGGCCCGTCCTGTCATCGCGGGCTCAGCCCGGCCCGCCGGGCAGGAGGTCGAGCACCCGGTCCGCCGGGCGGCACAGGCGCGCGCCCGCGGCGGTGACGACGATGGGCCGGTTGATGAGGATGGGGTGCGCGACCATGGCGTCGAGCAGCGCCGCGTCCGTCACCGCGGGATCGTTCAGGCCGAGCTCACCGGCGAGCGCCTCCTTGCCCCGCAGCACATCACGCACCGACAGGCCGGCGCGCACGATGAGGGCGGCCAGCTCGTCCCGCGCGGGCGGGGTCTTGAGATATTCGATCACCGTCGGCTCGATGCCCCGCTCGCGGATCAGCGCAAGTGTGGTGCGCGAGGTTCCGCAGCGCGGGTTGTGATAGATGGTGACGTCCATGGCGATGCTGGCCTTGGCATGAGGGGGGCCGCCCCGCCGGGCGGTCGCCTTCAGCTAGGCCCTACCCCGGCCGCGATCAAGCCCGGCGACGCATGTCCGCGCGGAGGCGCCGGCGGCGCCTGCCTCCGTTCTCTGCTTGCCCGCCGCCAGCCGTCTTCAGCCAAACGCCCCCGCGCGTGGCGCGTGCGGCCCCGCGCCGGCATCCGGCCGAAGCGTCCGCGCGGCGGCCCGGGACGCGGGAAGACCATTCCACATCCGAAATTCGATCCGGCGTGACCGGAACAGCCGGCGCCGACGCGCGCCTATGAGATTTTTATGCCCGTCCCCCGGGGACCGTCTCGAATCTTTATGCGACCGTGAAGATCATTCCTGACGAAGACCGGTGCCCCGCCCCGCGGGGCATTGCCCGTTCCGGCCGGCCCCTCGTCTTCCGGGCCGGCCCATCGAAGGCCAGTCCATGCTGGATCTCGTCCTGACCGTCCTTGCCGCCGGCCTGTTCGCCCTCGCCATCGGCTACGGCTACGCCTGCGAGCGCCTGTGACCCTTCCGTGCGGCGCCCGGACGGGAGCCGCGACAGGAGCTGACCCCATGACAATCGACTATCTCCTCGGCGGGCTCGTGACGCTGGGGCTCCTCGCCTATCTCACCGCCGCGCTGCTGCGCCCCGAGCGGTTCTGAGGACGCGCCATGACATCCCCCGCTCCCTTCCTCAACGGGCTCATCCAGATCGCCCTGTTCTGCCTCGTCGTGCTGGCGCTCGCGCGGCCGCTCGGCGGCTACATGACGCGCGTGTTCGCCGGCGAGCGCACATTCCTGTCGCCGCTGCTGCGCCCCTTCGAGACCGGCTTCTACCGGCTCGCCGGCGTCGATCCCGCCCGTGAGCAGCACTGGCTCGGCTACACCGTCGCGATGCTGCTGTTCCATGTGGCCGGGTTCGCGCTGCTCTACGGCCTGCTGCGGCTGCAGGACGTGCTGCCGCTCAACCCGCAGGGCATGGCGGCGGTGCCGCCGGATCTCGCCTTCAACACGGCGATGAGCTTCATCACCAACACCAACTGGCAGAACTACGGGGGCGAGACCACGCTCTCCTATCTCTCCCAGATGCTGGCGCTGACCCACCAGAACTTCCTCTCCGCCGCCACCGGCATCGCGCTGGCGCTGGCGCTGACGCGCGGCTTCTCGCGCGCCTCGGCCCGGACGGTGGGCAATTTCTGGGTGGATGTGACCCGCTGCACCCTCTATGTGCTGCTGCCCATCTGCCTGGTGCTCGCCCTGTTCCTGGTCTGGCAGGGCATGCCGCAGACCCTCGCCCCCTATGTGGAGGCGACCACGCTGGAGGGCGCGAGCCAGACCATCGCGGTGGGGCCGGTGGCCTCGCAGGTGGCCATCAAGATGCTGGGCACCAACGGCGGCGGCTTCTTCAATGCCAATGCCGCCCACCCGTTCGAGAACCCCACCGCCCTCTCCAACTTCGTGCAGATGGTCGCCATCTTCGCCATCGGCGCGGCGATGACGAACGTGTTCGGCCGCATGGTGGGCAACGAGCGGCAGGGCTGGGCGCTGCTCGCCGCCATGGGCGTGCTGTTCCTCGCCGGCCTTGCCGTGTGCTGGTGGGCGGAGGCGTCCGGCACGCCGGCGCTGAACGCGCTGGGGCTTTCCGGCGGCAACCTGGAGGGCAAGGAGGCGCGGTTCGGCATCGTCGCCTCGGTGCTGTTCGCCGTGGTCACCACCGCCGCCTCCTGCGGCGCGGTGAACGCCATGCACGACAGCTTCACCGCGCTCGGCGGCATGATCCCGCTCATCAACATGGAGCTCGGCGAGATCATCGTCGGCGGCGTGGGCGCGGGGCTCTACGGCATGTTGCTGTTCGTGGTGGTGGCCATGTTCGTGGCCGGCCTCATGGTCGGGCGCACGCCGGAGTACGTGGGCAAGAAGATCGAGGCCCGCGAGGTGAAGATGGCCATGCTCGCCATCCTCGTGCTGCCGCTGATGATGCTGGGGTGGACGGCGGTGGCGGCGGTGCTGCCCTCGGCGGTTGCGTCCATCGCCAATCCGGGGCCGCACGGCTTCTCCGAGATCCTCTACGCCTTCACCTCGGCCACCGCCAACAACGGCTCCGCCTTCGCGGGACTGTCCGGCAACACGCCGTTCTACAATGTCACCCTCGGCGTCTCCATGTTCGTCGGCCGGTTCCTGATGATCGTGCCGGCCATGGCGCTCGCCGGGACGCTGGCGGCGAAGAAGACGGTGCCGGCCTCGGCGGGCACGTTCCCCACCCATGGCGGGCTGTTCGTGGGGCTGCTGGTGGGGGTGATCCTCATCGTCGGCGGCCTCACCTTCTTCCCCGCCCTCGCGCTGGGGCCGATCGTCGAGCACCTCGCGGCGGTGGCCGGCCAGAGCTTCGGGGCGGGAGGCTGACATGTCCGCCCCCGATCCCCGCCCCGCGCCCCGACGGCCGGACGCTGCCGGGAAGGCGGATGCGCCAGATGCCACACCCGGAGCCGCATCCGGCACGCCCCGGCCCCGGCGGCTCCAGCCGCTCAACACCTCCGAGATCATCCTGATCGCGAGCGTGGCCTGCCTCGTCGCGGCGGCCGCCATCCAGGCGGTGGTGTCCCTCGTCCTCCAGCTTTCCGCCCGCTGACGCGCGGGCGCCTGACATCCATTTCCGGGAGCGCCTCCATGGCCAGACCCAGTTCATCCAGCCTGCTGCAGCCAGCCCTTCTCGTCCCCGCCATCGGCGCGTCGTTCCGCAAGCTCGACCCGCGCGCGATGGTGAAGAACCCCGTCATGTTCGTGGTGGAGGTGGTGGCCCTGCTCACCACCGTCCTGTTCCTGCGCGACGTGGCGGCGGGGGGGCCGGACCTCGGCTTCTCGTTCCAGATCGTCCTGTGGCTGTGGTTCACCGTGCTGTTCGCCAATTTCGCCGAGGCGGTGGCCGAGGGGCGCGGCAAGGCGCAGGCGGATTCGCTCCGCCGCACCCGCAGCGAGACCACCGCCAAGCTCCTCACCGGCGCCGGCAACGCCTTCCGCACGGTTCCCGGCACCACCCTGAAGGTCGGGGACGTGGTGCTGGTGGAGGCGGGGGACATCATCCCCTCCGACGGCGAGGTGGTGGAGGGCGTCGCCTCGGTGAACGAGGCCGCCATCACCGGCGAGAGCGCGCCGGTGATCCGTGAATCGGGCGGCGACCGCTCGGCCGTCACCGGCGGCACCACGGTGGTGTCGGACTGGCTGAAGGTGCGCATCACCGCCGCCGCCGGCTCCACCTTCCTCGACCGCATGATCGCGCTGGTGGAAGGCGCCGAGCGGCAGAAGACGCCCAACGAGATCGCGCTGAACATCCTGCTCGCGGGCATGACCATCATCTTCATCTTCGCCACCGCCTCGATCCCGAGCTTCGCGGCCTATGCGGGCGGGGCGATCCCGGTGGTGGTGCTGGTGGCGCTGTTCGTGACGCTGATCCCCACCACCATCGGCGCGCTGCTCTCGGCCATCGGCATCGCCGGCATGGACCGGCTGGTGCGGTTCAACGTGCTCGCCATGTCCGGCCGCGCGGTGGAGGCGGCGGGCGACGTGGACACGCTGCTGCTCGACAAGACCGGCACCATCACCCTGGGCAACCGGCAGGCGTCGGAGTTCCGTCCCCTGCGCGGCGTGGCGGCCGAGGACCTGGCCGACGCCGCCCAGCTCGCCTCGCTCGCCGACGAGACGCCCGAGGGCCGCTCCATCGTGGTGCTGGCGAAGGAGAAGTACGGCCTGCGCGGCCGCGACATGGCGACCCTCAACGCCCATTTCGTCCCCTTCACCGCGCAGACGCGCATGAGCGGGGTGGACGTGGACGGCTCGTCCGTGCGCAAGGGTGCGGTGGAGGCGATCCTCGCGCACGTGCAGGCCGGTGGCGCTGCGGTGGCCGGCTCCGGCGCGGTGCAGGCGCTGCGCAGCCTCGCCGGCCCCGAGCAGGTGCGCGAGCTGCAGGCCATCGCCGAGGAGATCGGCAAGGCCGGCGGCACCCCGCTCGCCGTGGCGCGCGACGGCCGCCTGCTCGGCGTCATCCACCTGAAGGACATCGTGAAGGGCGGCATCCGCGAGCGCTTCGCGGAGCTGCGCCGCATGGGCATCCGCACGGTGATGATCACCGGCGACAACCCGCTCACCGCCGCCGCCATCGCCGCCGAGGCCGGGGTGGACGACTTCCTCGCCGAGGCCACCCCCGAGGCGAAGCTGAAGCTGATCCGCGACGAGCAGGCCAAGGGCAAGCTCGTCGCCATGTGCGGCGACGGCACCAACGATGCCCCGGCCCTCGCCCAGGCGGACGTTGGCGTGGCCATGAACACCGGCACGGTGGCCGCCCGCGAGGCCGGCAACATGGTGGATCTCGACAGCGACCCCACCAAGCTCATCGAGATCGTGGAGATCGGCAAGGCGCTGCTGATGACGCGCGGCTCGCTGACCACCTTCTCCATCGCCAACGACGTGGCGAAGTATTTCGCCATCATCCCGGCCATGTTCGTGGCCTTCTACCCCCAGCTCGGGGCCCTGAACGTGATGGGCCTCGCCTCGCCGCAGAGCGCCATCCTCTCGGCCATCATCTTCAACGCGCTCATCATCATCGCCCTGATCCCGCTGGCGCTGCGCGGCGTCGCGTTCCGCCGGGTGGGCGCGGCGGCGCTGCTGAAGCGCAACCTGATGATCTACGGGCTGGGCGGGATCGCGGTGCCGTTCGCCGGCATCAAGGCCATCGACCTCGCCGTCACCGCTCTGCACCTCGTCTGAGGAGAGACACCCATGCTGAAGGATATCCGCCCCGCTTTGGTGCTGGCGCTGCTGCTCGCCGGCGTCACCGGCCTCGCCTATCCCCTCGCCGTCACCGGCGCCGCGCAGGCGCTGTTTCCCGACCGCGCCAACGCCAGCCTGGTGGTGCGCGACGGCAAGGTGGTGGGCTCGGCGCTGATCGGACAGAACTTCACGTCCGATCGCTATTTCCACGGCCGGCCCTCCGCCACCACCGGCGCCGACCCGGCCGACGCCACCAAGACCATCGCCCAGCCCTACAATGCCGCCGGCTCCATGGGCTCGAACCTCGGCCCCACCAATCCGGCCCTCGCCGAGCGGGTGAAGGCGGACCTCGCGGCCCTGAAGGCCGAGAACCCCGGCGCCGCGGTGCCGGCGGACCTCGTGACCACTTCCGCCAGCGGCCTCGACCCGCACATCTCCCCGGAGGCGGCCCTGTTCCAGGTGCCGCGGGTGGCCCGCGCGCGCAACCTCCCCGAGGACCAGCTGCGGCGGCTGGTGGACCAGCTGAGGGAAGAGCGGACGCTCGGAGTGCTGGGCGAGCCGGTGGTGAACGTGCTGGCGCTGAACCTCGCCCTCGACCGCGTGCAACAGCGCTAGGGAGGCCACGCCCTTCCCCATGGGCATGTGGACGACAGGCCCGCCCGTCCCCGCCATTCGGTGCCAAACCCGCCGCCTCCGTCCCCGGAGCGGCGGGTTTTTGCTTGCACGACGATCCGATGGGCCCCATCCCATCATGACCTGAGCGCGATACCTTGCTAAACAAGGAGATGATCTGCTGACCAGGTGGTCAGGATCAAGATACCTACCGCCCCTCAGGGGCCGCCCATGACTGCAGAACCGACAGACCAAGCCGTAATCCGACAGCCACCGGTGCGAGCCGATCATCGCGCCCCGGCGGCCCGATGGGCCCCGTGAAGCCTTCCGAGTCTCCGATGGCGCAAGCACCGATGCCGACAATCGTGATCATCGACGACAGCTCGACCAATCGTCGCATCTACGCGAAGCTGGCGCGGCAGCTGGAGCCCCACGGCAACATCCGCACGTTCGAGAACCCGCTGAAGGCGCTGGAATGGCTGGCGGACAACACCACCGACCTCATCATCACCGACTACAAGATGCCGCTGATGTCGGGCGCCGATCTCATCACGGCCGTGCGCGACAACGGCATCAACCGCGACGTGCCCATCGTCGTGGTGACGGCCTATGACGACCAACAGTACAGAGTTACCTCACTCGAGGCGGGGGCGACGGATTTCCTGCTGAGTCCGGTCGACCATGTGGAATTCCTGGCGCGGGCCCGCAACCTGCTGAAGCTGCGGACGCAGCAGCTGCTCATCATGAAGCGGGCCGACCTGCTGGAGATGAGCCTGAACGCCAAGGAGCGCCTGCTCCGCGAGAGCCGCGAGGCGCTGGCCCAGGTGATCGACACCGTGCCGGCCATGATCAACGCCACCGACCGCGACGGGCGCTGCGTGTTCGTCAACGCCCATCAGGCGTCCTTCATCGGCAAGGCGCCGGCCGATCTCGTGGGCCAGCCCATCGAGGCGCTGATCGGCGAGGAGCGGGCCCACATCTCCCGCCGGCTGGACCAGCTGGTGCTGAAGACCGGCCGCCCCATCCCCTCCCGCGAGGAGGACGTGACCACCCCGTCCGGGGAGCACCGCATCTATCTCACCAGCAAGGCGCCGCTGCTGGACGGCGCCGGCGAGGTGGGCAGCATCCTGACCACCTCCATCGACATCACCGAGCGGCGGCTGGCCGAAAAGCGTCTGCAGCACATCGCCAACCACGATTCCCTCACCGGCCTGCCCAACCGCATGCTGCTGCGCGACCATCTGCGGCGGGAGCTGGCGCGCGGACGCCGGGGCGACCAGTATTTCGCCCTGCATTTCATCGACCTCGACCGTTTCAAGGCGATCAACGACGCCCACGGCCACCACCGTGGCGACGAGCTGCTCCAGCGGGTGGCCGAGGCGCTCTCGGCGCTGGTGGGCGAGGGCCACACGGTGGCGCGCCTCGGCGGCGACGAGTTCGCCATCCTCCAGCGCGACATCGACCGGCCGGAGGATGCCGCCCGCCTCGCCCAGTGGATCCTCGACCTGCTGAACGCGGACGACGCCAGCCCCTCCGCCCTCAAGGTCGGCGCCAGCATCGGCGTCACCCTCGCCCCCCTCGACGGCACCGACCCGGACGAGCTGCTGAAGAACTCCGACCAGGCCATGTACCTCGCCAAGTCCGACGGCGGGGGCACCTGGCGCTTCTTCGCCGCCGACATGGGCCCGCGCGCCAGCCAGACCGCCCAGCTGGAGAGCGACCTGCGCGGCGCCCTCTCCCGGCAGGAATTCCTGCTGCACTACCAGCCGCAGATCGACCTGCGCAGCAACCGCGTGGTGGGCGCCGAGGCGCTGCTGCGCTGGCAGCATCCCCAGCACGGCCTGCTCGCGCCCGACGCCTTCCTCGGCCTGGCCGAGGAGACGGGCCTCATCGTCCCCATCAACGAATGGGCGCTCAAGGAGGCCTGCCGCCAGGCGGCGGGCTGGACCTCGGCCGGGCTGGGCGACCTGCGCATGGCGGTGAACCTCTCGCCCGTGCAATTCCGCAAGCAGGGGGTGGAAAAGCTGGTGCGCGAGGCGCTGCGCGCCACCGGCTTCCGCCCCACCGGCCTGGAGCTGGAGCTGACCGAGGGCATCCTTTTGGGCTACGACGAGCAGATCGTGATGCAGCTGCACACCCTGCGGGCCCTGGGCGTGACCCTGGCGGTGGACGATTTCGGCACCGGATACTCGTTCCTCAGCTACATCCGCAGCCTGCCGCTGCACCGGCTGAAGATCGACCGCTCGTTCGTGCAGGACCTCGGCAGCGACCCGAGCGCGCTCGCCATCGTGCGGACCATCATCGATCTCGGCCACATCCTGCACCTGACGGTTCTGGCCGAGGGCGTGGAGGAGGAATCCCAGATCGCCCTGCTGCGCGCCGAAGGGTGCGACGAGGCGCAGGGCTTCTATTACAGCCGGCCGATGCCGGCGGAGACGTTCGCCGCGTGGCTCATCGAGCGCGAGGGAACGGCCCCGGGGGAGCAGACGGGCGCGACGGAGAGCACCCATGCCGGTCGCGGCTAGGCTTCTCGTCCCCCTCGCCGCGCCGGTGCGCTGGATGGCGTCGCGCCTGCGCGGGCGCCCCGACAGCGAGCACGAGATGAGCTTCAACCGGCTCGCGTTCGCCGTCATCATCGTCATCGTGCTGCTGGTGAACCGCAGCAGCGGCGGCCTCGGCAGCGCGCTCGCGGTGATGGCGCTCTACATCCCGCTGGCGCTGGGGGTGCTCGGGCATATCCTGCTGTTTCCCGGCATATCGCGCGGCCGGCGCCTGTTCGCGCTGGTGCTGGATTGCGGCTTCCTCTCCTGGCAGCTGCATCTGGGCGGGGAGGTGGCCTCCCTGTTCTACCCCATCTATCTCTGGGTCATCTTCGGCAACGGCTTCCGCTTCGGCCTCACCTGGCTGAAGATCTCCATCCCCGTCGCCACCATCTGCTTTGCCGCGGTGGTGGTGACGACGCCGTTCTGGTACCACCGCTGGCATCTGTCGGCGGGGCTGCTGGTGGGGCTGGTGATCCTGCCGCTTTATGCCGGCACGCTCATCCGCAAGCTGTCCCAGGCCACCAAGGCGGCCGAGGAGGCGAGCCAGGCCAAGAGCCTGTTCCTCGCCAGCGTCAGCCACGAGCTGCGCACCCCCCTCACCGCCATCGTCGGCATGACCGGCCTGTTGCGCGAGAGCCCGCTGGTGGCCGAGCAGCGCGAGATGGTGGAGACGGTGGATGTCGCCACCCGCTCCCTGCAGTCGCTCATCAACGGACTGCTGGACCTGTCCCGCATCGAGGCCGGGCGCATGCCGGTCTCCAACGAGCCGTTCGATCTCGTGGCGCTGCTGGTGGACGTGCGGCGGCTGGTGGAGAGCCAGGTGCGCGAGCGCGGGCTGGGCTTCGACATCCACGTGACGCCGCGCACGCCGCTGCGCCTCACCGGCAGCCGGCAGCACCTGCACGAGATAATGGTGAACCTCGTGGGCAACGCGGTGAAGTTCACCCGCGAGGGCAGCGTCACCGTCGCGGTGGACGCGGAGCCGGCGGAGGACGGCGCGCTGCGGCTCAAGGTCGAGATCACCGACACCGGCATCGGCATCGCGCCCGAGAGCCAGCAGCGGATCTTCGAGGACTTCACCCAGGCCGATGCCAGCATCCTCAACCGGTTCGGCGGCACCGGGCTCGGCCTCGCCATCACCCGCCGGCTGGTGGCGCTGCTGGGCGGGTCGGTCGCGGTGGAGAGCGTGCCCGGGGAAGGCAGCACCTTCCGCTTCGACGTGCTGGTGTCCCCGCCCGACGCGGAGTGGCCGGCCGACGAGGCCGGCTCGGTACGCGACGAGCCGTGGCGCCCGCGTGGCGTGGTGATCGTGTGCCGCGACACGGCCCCCCTGTTCGGGCTGACCGAGGCGCTCGCCGCGCTCGGCATCACGCCCATTCTCGCCGACCCGCGCCAGGGGCCGGCGCGCATGTTCCCGCCGCAGGCGGCCGGGGCGGTGCGGCTGGTCTACGGGCCCGACGCCCGCGGCCTGCCGCTCCTGTCGCTCGCCGGCAGCGGCAGCACGCCGCGCACGGTGCTGATCGAGCCCCAGGCCTCGGAGGGCCTGCCGGACCTGACCGCGCGCCGGCGTTGCGCCTGCGTGCTGCCGGAGCGCCCGACGGTGACGCAGCTGCATCGCGCCCTCGATCTCGCCTTCCGGCTCGCCGCGACCTCTCCCACCCAGGCGGCCGCGCCCCGCCCGGCGCGCGCCGCGACGCCGCGACGCGTCCTGCTGGCAGATGACAACCGCATCAACCAGAGGGTGTTCTCGCGCATTCTGGAGGGGGCGGGCCATTCAGTGGTGGTGGCGCAATCGGGCGACGAGGCGCTGGACGTGCTGGAGGATCGCGCCGACGAGCTCGACCTCGTGCTGATGGACTTCAACATGCCCGACACCGACGGGCTGGAGGCCACCAAGCTCTACCGGATGATGGCCACCGGCGGCCGGCGCCTGCCCATCGTCGGCCTCACCGCCGACGCCACGGCCCAGACCGACAGCCGCTGGCGCGACGCCGGCATGGACGATTGCCTCATCAAGCCGGTGGAGCCGGCCGCGCTGCTGGCCGCCGTCGACCGCCTCGCGCGGGAGGCGCCGGAAACGTCCGCGCCCGTGCCCCTCCGCCCGACGGTGGTCCGCCTCGACACCACGGCCTGCCTGGACGAGACCGCGCTGGAGAGCCTGCGCCGGCTCGGCGGGGCGGAATTCGTGGCGGAGCTGATGGAGGATTACCTGCAGGATGCGGAGCTGCTGCTGGACAAGCTCGCGCACAATGCCGCGCGCGGCGACCTCGCCGCGTTCCGCATCGACGCCCATGCGCTGCAGAGCAGCTCGGCCAATATCGGCGCCGTCGGCCTCGGCCGGCTGTGCGCCCCGTGGCGCGACCTGCGCGGCGAGGAGCTGAGGGCCGGCGCCATCGAGTTCACCCGCCAGGCCCAGGCCGAGCTGAAGCGCACGCAGAGAGCCATGCGCGCCTGCTCGGCGCGCACGGCGGGGCATGGATAGCGGAGGACGGGGCAGAACCAGCGGCAGGCGATGCGCCCGTGGGCGCACCGCCGGTCGTCGACCTCATTCCGCAGCCACGAGCAGCGGCGCATCCGGCCGCAGGCCCGCGAGCCGCTTGTTCTGCGCGGCGCACAGCCGGTCCATCTTGCGCAGGTCGGCCTCGGTGAGGTTCAGCGCAGCCTCGGCCCAGATGTCCACCACGTCGATCAGCTCCGACAGGGTGACCGGGTTGACCCGGCGCCGGGCGCGGTAGACGGCGTGGTGGGCGTTGTGCTTGCGGCCGTGGCGGGCGATGTAGTCCACCACCGCCTGCTGGCCCTGGCCGTCCTCGGCGAGCACGTCCACCACGCCCATCTCGTGCAGCTCCTCGGCGGTGTGGATGCGGCCGGAGAGGATGAGCGCCTCCGCCTTGGCCCGGTCCATGCGCCGCGACAGGAAGCTGTAGGCGCCCATGCCGGGGAACATGTTGAACAGGATTTCCGGCAGGCCCATCTTGGCGCTGCGCTCGGCCACGATCAGATCGAACGAGAGCGCGTGCTCGAAGCCGCCGCCGAGCGCATCGCCCTGCACCAGCGCCATGGTCACCACCGGGCTGTCGAACGCGATGGCGTTGCGGTGGATGGCCTCGACCGCGACGTGGCCGTAGTGGCGCATGGCGTCGAGGTCGCGGCTGCGGATGCGCTGGGCGAAATGCCCGAGGTCGCCGCCGAGGTTGTAGATGCCCGGCACGGCCGAGGCCATCACGAACCAGCCGAACGGCGCATCGGCGATGCCGGGCAGGCCGGCGAAGCTGCGGGTGATGGCGTGCTGCATGCGGGTGATGTCGGCCATCAGTTCGTGGGTGTAGGAGGGCTTCTCCACCGGGTCCATGAAGCACCAGCAGGTGTTGTTCACGGTGTCGATATCAAGCCGGATGTTGTCGTAGCCGATGTCGCTGATGGCCCGCGCCGCCGTCACCATGGCGGCGCTTTCGGCGCCGGTGGCGATGCTCTCGCGGGCGGCGGCTTCGTCCTTGATGCGAACAAAAGTCATCGTCTCTCTCCACAAAGTATAGGGCAGGACCGCTGCCGCGCGGAAAGGTGCCGCACGGACAGCTGCAGATACTGTAGGTCACGCTTGCCCAAATGGAGAGACGGTATTCCCACGATGTGGCGGTTCAGCCGGCAAGGCTTCGTGGCGGCCGGCGCCGGAGCCGCCCGGCCCTTGGCGCATCTGCCGTTGCGCCACCCGGGGCGATGATCCATGCGACCGCGATCGGCCGACACACAGATCCATTTTTGCGGTCACGCTCGCAATGATTTGCTCGCGCAGCCCCGCCGTTACGCAACTTTCATTTTTTCTCGATTTGCGAAATCTTCCCGCCGGCCCGGCCCGTCCTGTCCGCGGCCGGCTGACGCGCCGCAGGTGGCGCCAGAGGCCGCCGGGCGCGAGACGCCGGAGCTGGCGCCGGACCCGCGCCGCAGCCTGCAGGAACGATCAGGCGAGCCGGCGCGCGAGGGGCGCGCCGGCTCGAGGGCTGGTCCCGGCGGGACGGTGCCGTCTGCGGACCGCGGCGGCGGTCCACCGGCGGGCTCAGTGGCTCTTGTGGCCGTCGGAGCTGCTCGACGCGCCGACGCCTTCGACCTGGAACTGGACCGGCACGGCGCCGGCCTTCTCGAAGGTCAGGGTGCCGTCCACCTTGGTGCCTTCCTTCAGCGGCGACTTCAGGTCGAGGAACATGATGTGGTAGCCGCCGGGCTTGAGCGCGACGCTGGCCCCGGCGGGGATCTCCACTCCGGCCGGCAGCGGGCGCATGGTCATCACGCCGTCCTTGATCGCCATCTCGTGGATCTCCACGCGGCCGGCGAAGGGCGCGGTGGCGGACACGAGGCGGTCGGCAGCGGCGCCGGTGTTCTTCAGCACCAGATAGCCGGCGGCAACCGTAGCCCCGCCCGGCGTCGCGCGCGACCAGGGGTGGTCGATCTCGATGGAGCCGGCCTTGAACTCATGCGCGACGGCTGCGCCGGCCGCCAGGGCCCCGCATGCGACCGCAGCCGCAAGAAGGGCGCGGCGGGAGCGATTGAAGCTGGACATGGAACTCTCCTCGGGTTGGCTCCCGCGCCCTGACCGGCGACGGGACGAAAGTCGCTCCGGCGGAAGGCCGGAACGGATGATGGGGAGGGGAAGCACCCGCGGGCGCGCCTGCGCGGACCGGCGGGATGGGAAGAGCGGGCGCCACCGTCGAGAGCCGCCCCCGGCAGGCCGGGTCGTGGTGGCGCGACCGGCGACGGCCGGGGGGTCGTGCGCGGAGGGGGCGGGTATCACGCGGGCCGGAACGAGGGACCACGCGGCGCCGCGGGCATGCCCGACCCTTCCCCCCGGCGCAGAACCGGCCCCGATCGCGATATCGGGACGGACGGCTGCCTGCCGGCGGCGGCCCCGGTCACGCGAGGGCGGGTGGTCCCTGGGAGCTGCGGGGGCTGTGGTGGGGGCGCAGCGGTGTCGCGGCCTCGCCCCCTGCCCCGACGGGCGTGGCGGCTTCCGCAGCCGTGGGCACGGCAGCGAGCACCCGCTCCGGCAGCGGCGGCGAGAGCGCGGCGAAGGCGCAGATGACACAGGCCTGTCCGTGGCCGGCGAGCCCCGTGTCGCCACCGGAGCCCGGACTGCCGGACCCATGTCCGGCGGCCGCGCAGATGGGGTCCATGTCGGCAGCGGCGGCGAAGGCCATGCGCTCGGCGAGCATGCCGGCGAACACGAGCTGCAGGAACAGGGCGTAGGTCAGCAGGATGCCGAGGGCACCTTTTCCCCACCGCGCTGATCTGCCCGCTTTGGCCAAGGCCGCCCCCGATGGTCGCCCCGCCGGGGCACGGGCGGCACTCTAGCGGCCTTGGCCGCGCCTTGCCAACGCCCACGCACGCAGGGCCTTGCGGAGCGCGTTCCCCGACCGGCCCGCCCAATCAGCTGCGGGGCCGGGAACGCTGTGCGTCGGCCACCGGACGGTGAACGGCGGACATCCCTGACGGCCGCCAGCCCTGCCGGTGCGGGGGTGTTGCACGCGCGTCACGCCCCTCCGGTTCACATGCCCGACAGGACACGCAAACGTGTTCGACGCGTTCCCTTCCCGTTGGAGAGGTGCTAGCCCTTTGGTGGGGGTATCCGGAGCATGGGCAGGCGCCGCGGACCAGGATCGGGCATGAGATGGGTTGCCGTCCTCGCGGTGACCTATGTCCTTGTGCTGCAGAGCTTCCTGGCCGGCGCCGTACTCGCCATGCTCCCCCTCGGACCGTCGCACGAGCTCTGCCTGAGCGGGGCGGGTGAGACGGGAACCGGCAGCGGCAAGGCCGATGGTGGCCACGCCGGCACCATCCACTGCCAGGCCTGCCTCGCCCGCGCCGACCTGCCGACGCTGCCGCCTCCCGCGCCCACAGTCACGATCGATCGCCTTGCCATCGAGCTGAAGTTCGATGCCGTCGTGCGCATCGCGCTTCGGCAGTTCGACAGCCGGCGGCCATTCCAGCCCCGCGCGCCCCCTTCCGTCCTCGCAGCCTGAACGACGCGCCCTGCCGCCCGCCCCCGCCGGCGACGGCGGGCGACGTCCGCGCACCCGCCGGCCCCTTGCGCCCGGCGGACCGAGCGCGGGCCGCCTCCTGCGGCCCGGTCCCTTCAGACATGCGTGCCCGCGCCCAGAGCCACCGTGCCTGGGCCCGCGGAAGGACATCCCATGCGATCCGTTTCCCCTGCCACCCGGCGCCGCGCCCTCACCCGGAACGCCCTGCGCCAGACAACGGCGCTGCGCACACCGGTGCTGGCCGCCCTCGCCGTCTCCGCCCTCGCCGCCACCGGCACGACTGCCCGCGCCCAGACCGCGCCGGACCAACTGCCCACGGTAGTCGTGCAGGGCGAGGTGCGCTCCTCCGGCGCCTCCGACACCGGCGGCAATTTCAGCCCGGCCAACATCGCCCTCATCTCCGGCATCGAGGCGCAGAGCGCGACGCTGTGGACCAGCGATTCGGGCTCGCTCATCAGCCGCATTCCCGGCGGCGCGGCCTGGGGCGCGGGCGGCGTCTCCAGCCTGCCGGCGGTGAACGGCATGGGCGCGGACCGCGTGCAGGTCTCCATCAACGGCATGATCTTCGGCATCGCCTGCCCGAACGAGATGAACCCGCCCATGTCGTTCCTCAACCCGGCGATGATCTCGAGCGCCCGGGTCTACATGGGCACCGCCCCGGTCAGCGTGGGCGGCGACTACACCGGAGCCAAGGTGGACGTGACCCTCGCCCCGCCCCGCTTCACCCCCGGCGAGGCGCTCACCGTGAGCGGGCAGGTCTCCGGCTTCTACCGCAGCAACGGCCAGGGCTACGGCGTCGACGCCACGGCCACCGTCTCGAACGCCGACACCAGCGTGACCTACACCGGCGGCTGGAACCGGGCGAGCGACTACACGTCCGGCGATGGCACCACCATCAAGTCCACCATGTACGAGACGCAGAACCACGCCATCAGCATCTCCAAGAAGATCGCCGACCAGGTGTTCACGGCGCAGGTGGGCGGGCAGTTCATCCCCTACGAGGGATACCCCAACCAGTACATGGACATGGTGGACAACAAGAGCATCTACGCCAACGGCCGCTACAAGGGCGAGTTCGACTGGGGCGAGCTGGAAGGCACGGTGTTCGCCAACCGCATCCGCCACACCATGGGCTTCATCGCGCCGGACAAGACCGGCGACATGCCCATGGACACCCGCACCACGGACGTGGGCTACTCGGTCAAGGGCACCATCGCCGCCACCGCCCGCGACATCGTGCGCATCGGCAACGAGCTCTACTACAACAACCTCGACGACTGGTGGCCGCCGGTGGCCGGCTCCATGATGATGGGGCCCGACACCTTCATCAGCATCAACAACGGCCAGCGCACCCGGCTCGGCACCTACGGCGAGTGGGAACGCCACATCGACGACCGCTGGACCGCCGTGCTGGGGGTGCGCAACGACATCGTGTGGATGAACACCGGTGACGTGCAGGGCTACAATCAGATGATGTACGGGCTGGACGCGGCCCTGTTCAACGCCCAGAGCCACGCCCGCACCGACGTCAACATCGATGCCACGGCCATCCTGCGCTACGAGGCCAACGACGCGAGCCTCTACGAGCTCGGCCTCGCCCGCAAGACGCGGTCGCCCAATTTCTACGAGCGCTACGCCTGGTCCACGAACCCCATGGCCATGAGCATGATCGGCTGGTTCGGCGACGGCAACGGCTACGTGGGCAACCTCGACCTGGTGCCGGAGGCCGCGCACACGGTGAGCTTCACCGCCACCTGGCACGACCCCGCCAACAAGGCGTGGGAGCTGAAGGTGTCGCCCTATTACAGCTATGTGGTGAACTACATCGACGCCGACCGCTGCCTCTTGCCCGGCTGCCTCGCCGGCCAGCCGGCCAACCCCTACGTCCAGGACGATTTCGTGTTCCTGCGCTTCGCCAACCACGACGCGTGGCTCTACGGCGTCAACATCGACGGCAAGCTCGCGCTGTGGGACACCGACGCCTATGGCCAGGGCACCTTCCGCGGCAGCCTCAACTTCGTGCAGGGCCAGCGCACCGACGGGGTGAACCTCTACCACATGATGCCGCTCAACGGCGTCATGGCCGTGGACCAGAAGGTGGGCAACTGGACCAACAGCCTGGAGCTGCAGATGGTGGCCTCCAAGGTGCTGGTGAGCCAGGTGCGCAACGAGCTGGAGACCTCGGCCTACGCGCTGCTGAACTTCCGCACCAGCTACCAGTGGGAGGCGGTGCGCCTCGACTTCGGCATCGAGAACATCTTCGACACCAACTACAACCTGCCGCTGGGCGGCGCGAACCTCGTGAACTACCGCATCCCGTCCATGATGGGCTCCTCCGCCGCCTGGGGCTTCCCGGTGGCAGGCATGGGCCGCTCGTTCAACACGCGCGTGACCTGGCAGTTCTGAACTGGCAGTTCTGAACTGGCAGTTCTGAGCCGGCAGTTCTGAACCACCGGCTCTGACCGGGACCGGGGCGGCCCGACGCCCCCGTCCCGGTCCAGCGCTCGCTCCCCGCGCCCTGCCGGCGCGGATGCAACCCGGCGTCGCCATTTGGGTTTTCCCGGCAGCTGTGGTTAGGTGCGGCCTCGATCCGAGGCCTGAAACCCGTTCCGATGCTTGCCGGCTCCCTCCGTCGCGGCCCCCGCCGCCTCTTGCGCCTTCTGCGCGGCAGGAACCTGCGCCTCTCCAGCATCGTCGGCCGCTACGTGGTGGTGACGGTGAGCATCTTCGCTCTCGCCCTCGTCAGCGTCGGCGCGCTCTACGACCGCTTCACCAAGGATCTGGAGACCTCGCTGGTGGGCGAGCGCCAGTCGGCGCAGGAGGCCGCCACCGCCAACCGCATGGCCGTGTTCCTCGAGACCATGCAGTACCAGCTGGCCAAGATCTCCAACTATCCCGGCCTCAGCGCCTTCCTCGCCGATCCCGACGCGCCCGGCACCGCCGACATCGCGGCCTTGCTGCGGCTGGAGGCGGATGTGCCGGACCTCTACGGCATCCTGTTCTTCGACGGCTCGGACCGGCTGCGCCACGCGGTGGCCGGGCAGGCCGCCTCCGGCCCGCCCTACTGGACCGCGCAGGGCTGGTCGATCGCCGGCCTGCCGGCGGTGGTGAAGGACGGGGTGGAGATCGTCGGCCCCGCTCTGCCGCAGCCGGGCCGCGCCGGCTGGATCCTGCTGCGCCGGCCCATGCGCGAGAGCGCCGACGGGCGGGGCGGCACGGTGGCGCTGCACGTGCGCCTCGCCTCCATGACCGAGCAGCTGGACAAGTCCTCCACCAGCGCCATCGTCCGCCTGCTGCTCTCCACCCCCTCCGGCGCCATCCTCGACGCCACCGGCCGCCCCATAGCCGGGCATCCGGAGCTGATCCCCGGCCCCGAGGTGCTGCCCGGCTGGCGGCTGATGCGCGATGTGCGCTCGCCGGAGGTGTTCTCCTCCCTGCGCTCGGCGCGCGGGTGGCTCTATGCCGGCGGCGCGCTGGTGATGATCGTGGTGGTGGCGCTGTTCGTCCATCTGGGCCTGCGCATGCGCCGGCGCGTGGACCAGCTGGTGGAGGGCGCCCACGCGGTGGCGAGCGGCAACCTCACCTATCGCCTGCCGCTCACCCGCCCCGCCGACGAGATCAACGCCGTTTCGGCCGCCTTCAACACCATGGCCGAGCGGGTCAAGGACATGATCGAGCGCACGGTGCGCACCGAGAAGATGGCGGTGCTGGGCGAGTTCGCCACCGGCGTCGCCCACGAGGTGCGCAACCCGCTCGCCACCATGAAGACCACGGTGCAGAGCCTGAGCCGCGACGAGCCCGACGGCGACCGCCGCGAGCTGCTGCTCGACCTCGAGGCCGAGGTGGACCGGCTCAACCGGGTGGTCAACGACCTCCTCACCTACGGCCGCCCGCATCCGGCCGCGCGCGGCACGCTCGCTGTCCGCGAGCTCCTGCGCCGCACCGCGACGCTGCTTCGGCCGGTGGCGGCGGAGCGCGGCGTGAACCTCGCCTCCACCGGCGATTCCAGCGTGCTGGTGCTGGCCGACGAGGACCACATGCAGCAGATCCTCGTCAATCTCGGGCTCAATGCCCTGCAGGCCTGCGCGCGCGGCGGCACCGTCACCTTCCGCGCCAGCCGGCAGGGCGACCGCACGGTGATCGAGATCGCCGACGACGGTCACGGCATCGCGCCGGAGGATCTCTCGCGCGTCACCGATCCCTTCTTCACCACCAAGGCCACGGGCTCGGGCCTCGGCCTCACCATCAGCCAGCAGATGGTGGAGGCGAACGAGGGCACCATGCGCATCGAGAGCACCCCTGGCCTCGGCACTCTGATAAGCCTCGGCTTTCCCGCGCCCGCCCCCACGGACGCCGGGGCCTGAGAAGGATGGCGACGCCATGAACAAAGCCGTGACCCCGGCATGAACCCGGCATCCATTCTGGTCGTGGACGACGAGGCGCCGTTCGTGCGCTCGCTGGTCTATGCGCTCAAGAAGGAGGGGCTGAAGCCCACCGGCGTGAACAGCTGCGCCGCCGCGCTCGATGTGGTGCGGTCGGGGCAGGTGGACCTTGCCCTCGTCGACCTGCGCATGCCCGAGGTGGACGGCATGGAGACGCTCGCCCGGCTGCGCGCGCTCTCGCCCGATCTGCCGGTCATCATGGTCTCCGCCCACGGCGACACCCGCGCTGCGGTGCAGGCGGTGAAGGCCGGCGCGGTGGACTATCTGACCAAGCCGTTCGAGCTCGACGACCTGCTCCACTGCATCCGTCAGGCCCTCGACCGGCAGCGGATGCACGAGGAGATCGAGTATCACCGCAGCCGCCAGCTCTCCACCGCCAGCCTCATCGGCGACAGCCCGGCCATGGCGGCCCTGCGCGAGGCCGTGGAGCGGGTGGCCGGCAGCGGCACCTCGCGCATCCTGGTGCAGGGGGAGAGCGGCACCGGCAAGGCGCTGGTGGCCCGCGCCATCCACGCCGGCAGCCGGCGCGCCGACGCCCCGTTCGTGGAGGTGAACTGCGCCGCTTTGCCGGAGCAGCTGATCGAGGCCGAGCTGTTCGGCGCCGAGAAGGGCGCCTACACCGGCGCGCACCAGAAGCGCAGCGGCCTCGTGGCCCTCGCCGAGGGCGGCACCCTGTTCATGGACGAGATCGGCGAGGTGCCGCTCGCGCTCCAGGCCAAGCTGCTGCATTTCCTCGAGGATGGCACCTATCGCCCGGTCGGCGCCGCCACCGTCCATGTGGGCAATGTGCGGGTGGTGGCGGCGACCAACCGCGACCTTGCCGCCCTCGTGCGCGAGGGGCGGTTCCGCGAGGATCTCTATTACCGGCTCAACGTGATCAGCGTCGCCGTGCCGGCCCTGCGCGAGCGTGCGGGCGACACGCTGGTGCTGGCGCGCCACTTCGCCGCCCGCTACGCCGCGCAGGAGGGATGCGCCGCGGTTGCCCTCGCGCCGGAAACGGCGGCGCTGCTGGAGGCCCACGCATGGCCCGGCAACGTGCGCGAGCTGAAGAACCTCATCGAGCGCCTCACCATCCTCTATCCGGGCGCGACCATCACTCCCGCCCTGCTGCCACAGGAGCTGCGCGCGCCCCATGCGGCGCCGGTGGCGGCCGCGCCCGCCCACCGCCCGGAAGCCGGTGCCGCCGCCGGGCCGGCCACCATCGACGACCGCATGGACCAGGCCGAGCGCAACCTGCTGCAGGAGGCGCTCAGCCGCTCCAGCGGCCACAAGGGGCGTGCGGCCGAGACCCTGGGCATTTCCCGCCACGCCCTGAAGCGCCGGCTGCAGCGCCTCGGCCTGTAGCCCGACGCGCTCCTCGGAGAGCCTGCGTCCGGCGCCGGAACCGCCGCGCCGGGCGGATCGGCAGGTGACAGCGGACGGTGACGGGGCGCCAGGGCCGAACGTCGCCCGGATGACCGGGCGGAGGCGCGCCCGCGTCACCGCGGAAAGGCTGGCGCCGCAAGACCGCGCGCAAGCCATCCCACCGCGGAGCCAGGTGAGCCCCCTTTCCGCCTGATCCAGCCCCACCGCACCCGGTTGGCCCCGCCGCCATCAGCCGCCGCAACCGCGCGGAAGCGTCTGACCGCGCCGGCTCCAGCCCCGCTGGCGCGCCCGCCCGGATCATCCGCGCATGAGCGGCCTTATGAGCGGCCAAATGAGCGGAAACCGCTCATGAGCGCGCGCAGGCGAGCGATAGCCGCTCATCGCTGCGCGCCGGACGCAGGCGCCCCCCGCGCAGGACGCAAGGCTCGTCAACGATTCCGGAACGTCGGCGTGGCTGGCATGGGCCTTGCTGAACGGTCAGCAACAAGAATGAAGCGCGCTCAGACGCTTGCCATCGGGAGGTCGCCGTGAGGTCAACTGGGTTCGCCCCCGTGCTGGGGGGCCTTGCCGTCGCCGCCGCCCTGCTGTGGGGCGCCGGTCCCGCCCGCGCCGAGCGCATCGTGCTGGGCGCCTCCGCCGAGGAGGCGGACGCGGTGGTGGGCTGCATCTATCCCATGGCCGGCCGCGCGGCGATCTACGGAACCGACAGCGTGGAGGGCATCCGCCTCGCCCTGCGCGACATCGAGGCCGGCAAGGTCACCGGCCAGCCCGCCCCGCGGCTGCGGGTGATCATCGACGACGACCTCTCCAAGGCCTCCTATGGCCTGCGGCTCGCCGAGGACTTCATCGACAAGGACCACGCGAACTTCCTGTGCGGCATGGTCTCCTCGGGCGTGGCGCAGGTGGTGAGCGACCTCGCCCGGCGCCGCTCCATCATCCTGGTGGGCACCGACCACGCCTCCTCGCGCCTCACCATCGAGGCCGGGCACCCGCACTACTTCCGCGTCTCCAACGACAGCTGGACCTCCAACGCCGCCGGCGCGCGCTACCTGCGCGACATCAAGGCGAGCCAGCCGTGGCGGCGCATCGCCATCCTCAATCCGGACTATGAGTACGGCCACGTCTCCCGCGACGACCTGCTGGCCGCAATGGACACCCTGGGCCTCGACTACGAGGTGGTGGCCGAGCTGTGGCCCAAGCTCTACGAGCCGGACTACTCCGCCTACATCCAGGCGCTGAAGGAGCTGAAGCCGGACATCGTGGTGACCGCGCTTTGGGGCGGGGACTTCCTCGCCTTCCTCAAGCAGGCGCAGGCCACCGACCTGTTCTCGCAGATGCGGGTCGCCAACTTCGACACCGGCGCCAACTACGACGTTCTGGTGCAGCTCGGCGCCGAGCCGCCTCCGGGCCTCATCCTCTCCGCCCGGCACCACAACAACTGGCCGGACACCCCCACGAACCGCAGCTTCGTCGATGCCTTCCGCGCCATGGCGGGCCGCTATCCGACCTATGCGGCCGAGGGCGCCTACACCGGCATCATCGCCATCGCCAAGGCGGTGAGCACGGTGGGCAACGCCACCGACGACAGGGCGCTGATCGCCGCGCTGGAAGGCATGCGCCTCGCGCTGCCGGAGGACCCGGCAGGCTTTGCCTCCGTGATCGATCCGGACACCCACCAGATCCTGCAGGCGCAGGCGGTGGGAACGCCGGTGCCGGACGAGCGCTTCCCGCCGGCCCGCGTGATGCTCGGCAACATCCGCGCCTACGACGCGCAGGACCTGCGCGTCCCCCCCGAGCTGGTGCGCGCGCGCCGCGCCGCCGCCCGCCCCACGCAGTGACAACCAGATCCAAAAAGGGAGAAGTCCAAGTGAATCCCAAGGTGATGTCCATCACGTCCGTGACGCAACGCGTATCCGCCGGCCTTGCCGTCGCCGCCCTCGCCGGCACCATGCTGGCCGGCGCCGCCTCGGCCGCCGAGAACGGCAAGTTCCGCGTCGGCATCGTCACCTTCCTCTCCGGACCGGCCGCCGGTCCGTTCGGCATCCCCTCCGCCAACGCCGCCAAGGTGGTGGTCGAGGGCCTGAACAAGGGCGTCCTGCCTGCCCCCTATGCCGCCAAGGGCATCAACGGCGCCGAGATCGAGGCCGTCATCATCGACGAGGCCGGCGGCGCCACCAAGCAGGTGGAAGAGTTCCGCAACCTCGTGCAGCGCCAGAAGGTGGATGCCGTGATCGGCTACATCTCCTCCGGCGACTGCCTCGCCATCGCCCCGGTCGCCGAGGAGCTGAAGGCGCTGACGGTGTTCTATGATTGCGGCACCTCGCGCCTGTTCGCCGAGGACAGCAAGCCCAAGTACGCCTTCCGCACCGGCCTCGACGCGGCGGTCGACAACATCGGCGCGGCCCGCTACCTGGCGGCCACCAAGCCGAACCTGACCCGGGTCGCCGGCATCCAGCAGAACTATGCCTGGGGCCAGGATTCCTGGAGCGACTTCACCCTCGCCATGGCGCAGCTGATGCCCAAGGCGAAGATGGTCGAGAACCAGATGCCGAAGGTGTTCCAGGGCCAGTACGGCGCGGAAATCTCGGCGCTCGCGGTGAAGAAGCCGGAGCTGATCCACTCCAGCTTCTGGGGTGGCGACATGGAGGCGTTCATCCTCCAGGCCAACGCCCGCGGCCTGCTGGACGACGCGGTGGCGCTGCTGACCTGCGGTGAATCCGCCATCGATCGCTTCAAGGACCAGGCCCCCAACGGCACCATCATCGGCGCCCGCGGCCCGTTCGGCGCGTTCGCGCCCCAGAACGATCTGAACAAGTGGTTCGTGAAGGCCTACACCGACGCCTACGCCATGGCCCCGACCTATCCGGCCACCAAGATGGCGCAGGCCATCCTCGGCCTGAAGTACGCGGCCGAGAAGGCCGGCGGCAACAACGGCACCGTGCCGGCCGCCGATGCCATCGCCGCCGCCTTCAAGGGCGCCACCTTCGAATCCGTCGCCGGCACCGTGAAGATGGACCGCGCCGACGGCCACCAGGCCGTGCAGCCGATCTCCTACGGCACCTACAAGTACGACGCGAAGACCGGCAAGGCCTCGATCGAGAACATCCTCACCTTCTCGGGCGACTGCGTGACCCCGCCGGACGGCATCGCTTCCGACGCCTGGATCAAGGCCGGCTTCCCCGGCGCCAAGTGCAACTGAGGCTGCGGCCTCCGCGCTCCAGCTGACACGAGCGACGGACCGGCCGCGCCGATCCGTTCCCTCCTCCGGTGACACGGGAGCCGGCGGTCCTCCGCCGCCGGCTCCATGCGCCCAATGACGGATGCGATCCGATGACGAGCTTCCTCGCCGTATTGATCGACGGCACAATCTACGCGTCGTGGCTGTTCCTGGTCGCCGCCGGCCTGACGGTGATCTACGGCGTCATGCGCATCCTCAACATGGCGCACGGCTCCTTCTACGCCATCGGCGCCTACACGGCCGCCGCCGCCATCGGCTGGTATTTCGCCGACGGCACCGGCTCGGCCGGCACCAGCTTCCTGATCCTGATCGGCGGCGCCATCGTCGCCGGCCTGGTGGTCGGCACGCTGGTGGAGCGCGGCCTCCTGCAGTTCATGTACGGGCGCGACGAGACCTTGATGGTCATCATCACCTACGCCCTGCTGCTGATCCTGGAAGACGCCATGAAGCTCGTCTTCGGCGTCAATCCCTACTTCGCCTACCAGCCCTACACCGCGCTCGGCCGCTCCACCATCGGCGGGCTCAAGGTGTCCAACTACGACCTCGTGGTCATCGCCGTCGCCGTGTCGGTAGGGCTGGCGCTGTGGGCGTGGCTGGAGCGCACCAACCTCGGCAAGATCCTGCGCGCGGTGATCCACGACCGCGAGGTCGCCCGCGCCATGGGCGTGAACGTGAAGCGCATGTTCACCCTCACCTTCCTGATCGGCACCACCCTCGGCGCGCTCGCCGGCGCGCTGACCGCGCCTTCCATCTCGGTGGTGCCGGGCATCGGCGTGGAGGTGATCGTGCTCGCCTTCGCCGTGGTGGTGGTGGGCGGCATGGGCTCCATCGAGGGCGCGGCGGTGGGCGCGCTGATGCTCGGCCTGTCGCGCGCCGCCGCGGTCCACTTCGCCCCGCAGTTCGAGCTGTTCGTGATCTACGGCGTCATGTCCCTGGTGCTGGCCGTGCGGCCGCAGGGCCTGTTCGGCCGCACGCTCGCAAGGAAGATCTGACATGCGTCCCGACAAGACTGAACTCGCGCTGATCGGCCTTGCGGTCGCCCTCGTGGCGGGCGGCGCGCTCGCCCCCGGCTGGCTGGTCTTCCTTCTGACGGTGGCCCTCGCCAAGGCGCTGGTGGTGCAGGGCGTGGTGATGCAGATGAAGGCCGGCCTGGTCTCCTTCGGCCAGGGCCTGTTCTACTGCGTGGGCGGCTATGCCGTGGGCATGGGCGGGCCGTTCCTCGGCGTCAACGCCGGCCTCGCCCTTCTGGCCATCGGCGTGGTGGCGGCGGTGCTGCTCGCCATGCTGCTCGGCCTGCTTTTGACGCGCTACCGCGAGATCTTCTTCGCCATGCTCTCGCTGGCCTTCTCCATGATCCTCTACGGAGTGCTGGTGAAGAGCCAGGAGCTCGGTTCCACCGACGGCTTCAACGTCACCGGCTGGACCCTCATCGGCCGCTCCATCGAGGGGGGAGAGAAGGCCACCCAGGCGGTGTTCCTCCTCACGGTGATCGCGGCGACGGCGGTGGCCTTCTTCCTCAACCGCTACTACCGCTCGTCCATGGGCATGACCTGCGAGGCCATCCGCGAGAACGAGGTGCGGGTGGAGTTCCTCGGCCTGTCGCCGCGCTGGATCCAGTACGCGAACTATGTGGTTGCGGCCGCCGTCTCCGCCCTCGGCGGCGGGCTCACCGCCCTCGCCACCGGCCACGTGGACCCCGACATGGCCTATTGGACCACCTCGGGCGAGTTCGTGTTCATCGCCCTGCTGGGCGGCACGGGCAGCGTGATCGCGCCGTTCCTCGCGGCCATCGTGTTCGCGCTGGTGCGCACCTACGCCATCGAGTTCCTGCCCCATGCCTGGCAGATGATCCTCGGCTTCACCCTGCTCGGCATCGTGGTGTTCCTGCCCAAGGGCCTGTGGAGCCTGTTCACCCGCCGCCGGGTCGAGGCCGTGGTGCCCTCGTCCGATCCCTCCGCCACCCCGAAACCCCGCACCGGAGGCGCCGGCGCATGAGCACGCACACCACCCCGATCCTGGAGACCCGCAAGCTGAACAAGTCGTTCGGCGCGGTCACCGCCGCCAAGGACCTGAACGTCCGGATCGAGAAGGGCGAGATCGTCGGCGTCATCGGCGCCAACGGCGCCGGCAAGACCACCTTCATCAACATGGTCACCGGCTATCTGCCGCCCACCTCGGGCGAGATCCTGATGGACGGCCGCCCCATCCTCGGGCTCGCGCCGCGCGCCATCACCCGCGCCGGGCTGACCCGCTCGTTCCAGGTGGCGCAGCTCTTTCCCGAGCTGACCGTGCTCGACAACCTGGTGATCGCGCTGGCCGCGGCCGAGACGCCGCGCCCCTCCTTCTTCACCGCCCTCGCCTCGCCGGCGCGCGTGAAGAAGGCGGAGGAGATCCTCGCCGAGTTCCGGGTGCTCGCCTATCGCGACGCCCGCGTCACCGCCGTGCCGCAGGGCTCGCGCAAGCTCATCGACATCGCCATGGCGATGATCGGCAATCCGAAGATGCTGCTGCTCGACGAGCCCACCTCCGGCGTGAGCGTGGACGAGAAGGGCGACCTGATGGACACGGTGATGGCGGCGGTGCGCCACCACGGCCTCACCGTGCTGTTCGTGGAGCACGACATGGATGTGGTGCGGCGCTACGTGTCGCGCATCCTCGCCTTCTACAGCGGCGAGATCATCGCCGACGGCCCGCCGGACCAGGTGCTCGCCGATGCCCGCGTGCGCGAGCTGGTCACCGGCCATTCCGATCACAAGCCCGCAGCCAGCGCCGCCGCGCAGCAGGGGAGTTCCGTGGCATGACGCTCGCCATCTCCAACCTCGACGTCTCCATCGCCGGCATCCCGATCCTGCGCGGCGTGAACATGGAGGTGCCCACGGGCCGCATGGCGGGGCTGATCGGTCGTAACGGCGCCGGCAAGACCACGTTGATCCGCTCGATCATGGGCCTCACCGCCATCTCCGGGAAGATCGTCTTCGACGGCACCTCCATCGGCGACAGGGAGGCCCACACCCGCGCGCCGCTGGGCATCAGCTACCTGCCGGAGGACCGGCGCCTCATCCCCAGCCTGACGGTGGAGGAGAACATCCTCATGCCGGCCTGGGCCAACCGCCTCGCCGACGCACCGCAGCGGCTGGAATGGATCTACTCCCTCATGCCGGAGATCGCGCAGTATCGCGAGCGCAAGGCGATGCAGCTGTCCGGCGGCCAGCAGAAGCTGGTGGCGCTCGGCCGCGCGCTCATGCCCGGCCGGCGCCTGCTGCTGCTCGACGAGCCGTTCGAGGGCGTCGCCCCCGTGCTCTCGCGCCGCCTGACCGAGGTGATCGGCAAGCTGCGCAGCGAGGGCCTGTGCGTGATCCTCTCGGAATCCGACGCCACCCATTCCTCGGATCTGGTGGACCAGGTCTTCCACATCGAGCGCGGCGTGGTCACCAGCCACTGAGCCGCACGCCCCAGTCTGAAGAATGGCCATCGCGATGACCCTGAATTTCACCTTCGAGACCACCCCCCGCGTCATCCAGCAGGTGGGCGGTGCCACCGGCCTGCCCGCCCTCGCCGCCGAGCTGGGCGCGAAGAAGCCCATGATCGTGACCGACGCCGGCCTCGTGAAGTCCGGCGTGCTCGCCCCGGTGCTGGAGGCGTTCGCCGCCGCCGGCCTCGCGGTGGAGCTGTTCACCGACGTGGTGGCCGACCCGCCGGAGGAGGTGGTGCTCGCCACCGCCGAGGCCGCGCGCAAGGCGGGGGCGGACCTCATCATCGGCATCGGCGGCGGCAGCTCCATGGACACCGCCAAGCTGGTCGCCCTGCTGCTGGGCGCGCCGCAGGCCCTGCCGGACATCTACGGCATCGGCCTTGCCCGCGGGCCGCGCCTGCCGCTGATCCAGGTGCCCACCACCGCCGGCACCGGATCGGAGGTGACGCCCATCTCCATCGTCACCACGCCCACCCACGAGAAGAAGGGCGTGGTGAGCCCCCTGCTCTATCCGGACATCGCGGTGCTGGATGCGAGCCTCACCGTCGGCCTGCCGGCTCCGGTCACTGCGGCCACCGGCATCGATGCCATGGTCCATGCCATCGAAGCCTTCACCAGCAAGCACAAGAAGAACGCCGTCTCCGACGCGCTCGCCCTCAAGGCGCTTCAGCTGCTCGCCGCGAACATGGACCGGGTGATCGCCGACGGCCGCGACATCGAGGCCCGCTCCGCCATGCTGCAGGGCTCGCTTCTGGCGGGCATGGCGTTCGCCAACGCGCCGGTGGCGGCGGTGCATGCGCTGGCCTATCCGCTCGGCGGGCACTTCCATGTCCCGCACGGCCTCAGCAACGCGCTGGTGCTGGTGCCGGTGCTGCGCTTCAACAAGCCGGCCGCCGCCGCCCTCTATGCCGAGCTCGCCGGAGCGGTGATGCCCGGCCGCATCTTCGCCGACACCGACGCGGCCGCCGAGGCCTTCATCGACTTCATGGACGAGATGGTCGCGCGCATGCCGTTCGCGCGGCGCATCTCGCAGGTGGGCGTGGTGGAGGCGGACCTGCCCCGCCTCGCCACCGACGCCATGAAGGTGGAGCGGCTGCTCGTGAACAATCCCCGCGCCGTCACCTACGACGACGCCTTCGCCATCTACCGCTCGGTGCTGTGAGGCGCCCGCCACCGCCGGTTTTCCCATTCGAGGAGGCTCTTCAGCCATGCCCGTCCCCCCCCTCTCCGACGCCGCGCTGCTGCGTGACAAGGCCTATATCGACGGCGCCTGGGTCGGCGCCGACAGCGGCCGGACCTTCCCCGTCACCAACCCGGCCGACGGCTCCCATCTCGCCGACGTGCCCGACCTCGGCGCCGATGAGACCCGTCGCGCCATCGAGGCGGCGGAGCGCGCGCTGCCGGCCTGGCGCGCGAAGACCGCCAAGGAGCGCGCCAACATCCTGCGCAAGTGGTTCGAGCTCATCATGGCCGCGCAGGAAGACCTGGCGCAGCTGATGACCGCCGAGCAGGGCAAGCCGCTCGCCGAGGCGCGGGGCGAGGTTTCCTACGGCGCCTCGTTCATCGAGTGGTTCGCCGAGGAGGGCAAGCGCATCTACGGCGATGTCATCCCGAGCCACGGCGCCGACAAGCGCATCGTCGTCATCAAGCAGCCCATCGGCGTGGTGGCGGCCATCACCCCGTGGAACTTCCCCAATGCGATGATCACCCGCAAGGTAGCCCCGGCGCTGGCGGCGGGCTGCACCACGGTGGTGAAGCCGGGCGAGGACACTCCCCTCTCCGCCCTGGCGCTGGCGGAGCTGGCCGAGCGCGCGGGCATCCCGGCCGGCGTGCTCAACATCGTGCCGACCCTTCAGGCCCCGGCGGTGGGCGGCGAGATGACCGCCAACCCCATCGTGCGCAAGCTCTCCTTCACCGGCTCGACCCCGGTGGGCAAGCTGCTGATGGCGCAGTGCGCCGGCACGGTGAAGAAGGTGAGCCTGGAGCTGGGCGGCAACGCCCCCTTCATCGTGTTCGACGACGCCGACCTCGACGCGGCGGTGGCCGGCGCCATGCTCTCCAAGTATCGCAACGCCGGGCAGACCTGCGTCTGCGCCAACCGCCTCCTGGTGCAGGCCGGCGTCTATGACGCCTTCGCCGAGAAGCTCGCCGCGGCCGTGTCCGCGCTCAAGGTCGGCGCGGGCGCCGAGGCCGGCGTCACCACCGGCCCGCTCATCAACGCCAAGGGCTTCACGAAGGTGGAGCGGCTGGTGAAGGATGCCGTGGCGCGCGGCGCCAAGGTGCTGGTGGGCGGCAAGCCCCATGCGCTGGGCGGCAACTTCTACGAGCCCACGGTGCTCACCGGCGTCTCGCCCGACATGGAGCTGTTCTCCGAGGAGATCTTCGGCCCGGTGGCCCCCATCTTCCGGTTCGAGACGGAAGACGAGGCCATCCGCATGGCCAACGCCACCGAATACGGCCTCGCCGGATATTTCTACGCCCGCGACATCGGCCGCATCTTCCGCGTGGCCGAGGCGCTCGAATACGGCATCCTCGGCATCAACGAGGGCATCATCTCCACCGAGGTGGCGCCGTTCGGCGGCGTGAAGGAGTCCGGCATGGGGCGCGAAGGCTCCAAGTACGGCATCGATGACTTCGTGGAGATCAAGTACATGTGCCTCGGCGGCATCCGCTGAAGCCGGCTCCACCCGCCCAACAGCATCCGAAATCTGGATAGACCCATGAACTATACGTTCAGAAGCGTGCGCCGCATCGTCAGCGAGACCGGCGGACTGTCGCGGCTCGGCGGCCTCATGAAGGAGCTGGGCTCCACCCGCGTGCTCATCGTGTGCGATCCCGGCATCGTCACGCTGGGCTTCGCCGACACCGCCCGCGCCGCGCTGGCCGAGGCCGGCATCGCGGTGGACGTGTTCGCGGACGTCGCCGCGGACCCGCCGGTGGCGGTGGTGCTCGCGGCGGTGGAGCAGGCGCGGGCGTTCGCCGCGGACGGCATCATCGGCATCGGCGGCGGCTCCTCGCTGGACACCGCCAAGCTGGTGGCGCTGATGATCAATTCCGACCAGCCCATCGCCGAGATATACGGCACCAACCTCGCCCGCGGCACGCGCGTGCCGCTGATCCAGGTGCCCACCACGGCCGGCACCGGCTCCGAGGTGACCTGGGTGTCCGTCGTCACCGACGCGGAAGGCCGCAAGAAGGCCATCTACGCCCCGCAGCTGCTGCCTGACGTCGCGCTGCTCGACCCGCTGCTGACCCTCGGCCTGCCGCCGCGCATCACCGCCGCGACCGGCCTCGACGCCATGGTCCACGCCATCGAAGCGTTCACCAGCCGCACCGCCAAGAACCTCATCGCCGACGCCCTGGCGGTAAAGGCGCTGCAGCTGCTCTCCGCCAACATCCGCACGGTGGTGGCGGACGGGCGCGACTTGGAGGCCCGCGCCGCCATGCTGCAGGGCTCGCTGCTCGCCGGCATGGCGTTCGTGAACGCCTCCGTGGCGGCGATCCATGCCCTCGCCTACCCGCTCGGCGCGCGCTACCACGTGCCCCACGGCCATTCCAACGCCATCGTGATGGCGCCCATCATGCGCTTCAACCTGCCGGCCGCCGGCCCGCTCTACGCCGACCTCGCCCGGCAGGTGCTGCCCGGCCTCGCCCACGCTGCCGACGCCGAGGCGGCCGAGGCGCTGGTGCGTGAGATCGAGGCGCTGGTGCCGGCCATGGGCCTTGAGATCCGCATGCGCGATCTCGGCGTACCACAGGATGCCATCCCCTCCATGGCGGAGGAGGTGGACACCGGCATCCGCCGGCTCATCGCCTGCAACCCGCGCGACATGACCCGCGCGGACATCGAGGGCATCTACGCCAGCGTCTACTGACGCCGGCACCGGCCGCCGCGTTCCTCCCGGGGCGGCGGCCGGTTTTTCTTCGCGGAGAGCCGCGCCGACCGTGGTCAGGGCCCTTCGGGCGAGCCTGGGCCCGGTACCGCGTCACAGGCCCGCGACAGGCCGGCGGCGGCGGCGTAGGGTGTGTGTCCTGCGGCCGGGCATGACGCATCGGCCCCCGACGACCCGAAGCGAGGCTGCCATGTCCGACGCGCCGAACGATGCGGCCCCCTCGGCGCCCTACCACCCGGAAGAAATGAAGGCCACGTGGGAGTTCAAGCTCGGCCGGAGCGTCACCATCCAGGCGACGGCGCGCTGGACCCCGGCCGGCGTGGTCACGGCCGGCATCGCCGCCTCGGCGGTGCTGTTGTCCCTCGCCGCCCTCGCGCGCGCCAGCCGACGCGGCTGATCCCGGCCGGAGCGCCTTCGGCCGATCGCGGCGGAACGCTTGGCGGCAGGCCATGTCCCGGAGCGGCGGGCTCACGGCGCGGCCGATGAAGATGGTCTCGCGGCGCGACATGGGGGATCCGCTCTGCGGTCGCCGTCGGGCCGGCATCACAGCAAGGCGCCGAACCGGCCAACCGGGAGCCGAAGCCGCCCTCGCGCGGCCAGCCCAGGCATCCCCCGGTCGCGCGGTCCGTCCCCTCACCGCATCGGAAAATCGACGCGCGGCATGGTCCCGCAGCTGCCCTCGCCACCTCGACGAACGCGCCCGCGCCGGAGCTGGACGATCAGGCGGCGGCCATGCGGGGCGCGGTGCCGGCGGTGGGCAGGGTGATCTCGGCGCGCAGGCCGCCACCGGCGCGGTTGGCCAGCGTCAGCTCGCCGCCGTGGGCCTTGACGATGCTGCGGGCGATGGCGAGGCCGAGGCCGATGCCGCCGGTCTCGGCGCTGCGCGACGGCTCCAGCCGCACGAAGGGCTCGAACGCCTCCTCCAGCCGGTCCTCGGGCAGGCCCGGCCCCTCGTCCTCCACGCGAATGACGACGGTGCCCGGCGCGGGCTCCAGCACGCTCACGTCCGCGCGCCGGCCATAGCGCACCGCATTGTCGATCAGGTTGCGCACCGCGCGCCGCATGGCCACCGGGCGGCACGGCAGCTGGACGCGGGCGCTCTCCAGCATGCGCGCGTCGGCGCCCACGCTGGCGAATTCCTCCACCACGTCGGCGCACAGGGTGTCGAGCGCCTCGATGCGCGTGGTCTCGCTGGTCGCCTCGGCACGGGTGAAGGCGAGCGTCGCCTCGCAGATGGCGACCACCTCGTCGATGGTGGCGACGATATCGGCCCGCACCTCCGCATCGTCCACGAACTCGGCCTTGAGCCTGAGCGTGGTGAGCGGCGTGCGCAGATCGTGGCTGATGGCCGCGAGCAGGCGCATGCGGTCGCGCACGAACTGGCTGAGGCGCTGCTGCATGGTGTTGAAGGCGAGCGTCGCCGCCGCCACCTCGGCGGGGCCGCGCACGTCCAGCGGCGGCACGCTTTCGCCGCGCCCGAACCGCTCCGAGGCATCGGCGAGGGAGCGCAGAGAGCGCGTCTGCAGGCGCACGCAGGCGACCGTCACCAGCGACACCGCGAAGGCGGAGATGAGGAAGGAGAGCACCGTCGGCCGGCTCCAGATGCTGGGCAGGCCCACCAGCGCATTCATGTGCAGCCAGCGCTGGTCAGAGAGCGGCACGCTGAGGCCGACCACGCCGAAGCCGCTGCGCACCGGCTGGACGGCAGCCGGCGGCGGGGACGCGGGCGCCGGGCCCGAGGCGGCGTCGCGCCGGCCCCAGGGCTGGTCCTCGGCGGCGCGATCGGCGCAGGCACGATCCCAGCTGCCGCCGGTCTCGATATGCACCAGGGGACGACCGCTGCCGAGGCCGTGCAGGCGCCGCGCCAGCAGGCTTGCCAGCCCCTCCTCGGCCCGGGTCATCGCATGCGGCGGCGGTGGCTCGTCCGACACCCAGGCGCAGGTGCCGCGCGAGACGAAGGCGCTGGCCAGATGGTCGGCGTCGGCCGTGGGCATGGTGGTGATGAGGCGGGCGAGCGTCACCGTCTGGCTGAGCGCCTGCCCGCGGACGATGCCCACCACCACGCTGTCGTGCTCGGTCTGCAGCACCGTCACCAGCAGCACCTGCGCGGCGGCGAGGGTCGCCACCAGCAGCAGCACGAGGCGACCGGCGAGGCTGCGCGGCCACACGAGGCGCGTGAGCCGCGCGAGGCGCCTCACGGCTCCACCTCCACCGGTGCGGCGAAGACGTATCCATCGCCCCACACGGTCTTGATGAGGGCGGGGTTCTGCGGATCGCGCTCGATCCGGCGCCTCAGGCGGCTGACCAGATTGTCGATGCTGCGGTCGAACACCTGCGCCGGCCGCCCGGCGGTGATGTCCAGCAGCTGGTCGCGCGACAGCACGATGGACGGGCGGGTGACGAAGGCGAGCAGCAGTCGGAATTCGGCGCTGCCGAGCCGCACCTCCTCGCCGCTCTCGTCCAGCAGCATGCGCCGGCCGGGGTCCAGCTGCCAGCGGTCGAAGCGGTAGAGCGAGGGCTCGTCCTGCTGGGTGCGCGCCGGCCCCTGCGCCCGGCGCAGGATGGCGCGGATGCGCGCCAGAAGCTCGCGCGGATTGAACGGCTTGGTCACATAGTCGTCGGCGCCGAGCTCGAGCCCGACGATGCGGTCGGTCTCCTCCGCCACGGCGGTCAGCAGCACCACGGGAATGTCGCTGGTCTGGCGCAGCTGGCGGCACAGGGTCAGCCCGTCGTCGCCCGGCATCATGATGTCGAGCACCACGAGGTCGAACGTGCCGGTGCGCATCTGCTGGCGCATGTCCGCGCCGCCGGACGCGACGCTCACGCGGAAGCCGTTGCGCGTCAGGTATTTGGCGAGCAGCTCGCGGATCTCGCGGTGATCGTCGACGACCAGGATGTGCGGGGTGCGTTCCATGGGCTCCCAAGATAGCCGGCGGCGCCGCGTCCGGCTCCGCCCCTGCCGGGGACGCCGCCGCCCGTCGCGTACGGATCATCTCCCCAGCCCGACTTGAACCGACCGGGCCGCCTGCGGCCACCGCGAATTTGTATCTGATTGTATCAATGCCGCCGAGTGGCAAGAACGCTTACGAACGCGCCCGGCAACGACAAATTTTGCCGAAGCGGATGGGGCATGTAGGTTCCCAACGAACCCGTCGCCAGACAGGCCGCGCGCCGTCCAGCCAGCACGAGCGGTTCCTGTCCACACGGAGTTCGCCATGTCGTTCGCCGCCATCCGGCCTGCGCTCATCTTTCTTCACCGCTGGATCGCGCTGATCCTCCTCCCCATCTTCCTCGTCATCATCGTGACCGGCGCGGTGCTGTCGTTCCGGCCCATCGTCAACAGCGCCCAGCAGGGTCCGCGCCCCGGGGGCGGCGTGGACGTGGCCGCCGTCACGGCGCTCCTCGGCAAGCTGGAGGCGGCGGGGCCGTTCGGCGGCGTCAGCCTCGTCGACGGCGGGCGCACGCTCAGCGTCATGTCGCAGGACCCGCAGATCGGTGGCCGGTGGGACCTTGCGAGCGGCGATCACAGCCCCGCCCCGGCCGGAGGCGTCGACATCTTCCGCACGGCCGAGGGGCTGCACAAGTCGCTGCTGCTGAGCCTCAACATCGTGGTGGAAGTGGCGAGCTTCCTCATGCTCGCGATCATGATCGCGGGGCCGTTCCTCACCTGGCTCCGATTCCGCAACTCGCTCATCGGCTGGCACACGGCAATCGGCTGGCTGCTTCTGCCCATCACCCTCACCTCGCCGGTGACGGCAGTGATGCTGACACTGAGCATCGGCACGCCGGCGCGGCCGGAAATGCCGCGGGTCAAGCGCCCGGTGGCTATCACCCAGGCCCTCGCCACGGCCGGACGGGAGCTGGACCTCACGCGCCTTGCCGGCGCCCGCCGCTTCCGGGGCGGCACGGTGATCCTCCAGCTCGCCCCCGACGCCACCGGCAGCAACGGCGGCAACTACGTGGTCACCGACACCGCAGTGACGCCGCTGGTGGGCGGGCCGGGGCTGGTCAAGCAGATCCATGAGGGCACCTGGGGCGGGGTGTGGTCCGGCCTCCTCAATTTCGGCATCTCGCTGGCGCTGCTCGCGCTCACCGTCACCGGCACGGTGTCGTGGGTGCGCCGCTGGCGCCGCAACCGGGCGCGGCCCATGGCGGCGGGCGCGGACATCCTCGTCGCCCACGCCAGCCAGACCGGCACCGCCGCCCGGCTCGCCGCGGTGGCCTGCGAGGGCCTCGTCGCGGGCGGGGAGAAGGCGACCCTCGCCCCCCTCGGCGCGCTGAAGCCCGAGGACATCGCCCGCTTCCGCCTCGTGCTGCTGGTCGCCGCCACCACCGGCGAGGGCGAGATGCCGGACGGCGTGCGCGCTTTTGCCCGGCGGCTGAAGCCGGAGAGCCTCGCCGGCGCGCGCCTCGCCGTGCTGGCGCTGGGGGATCGCAGCTACGCCCATTTCTGCGGCGGCGGCCATCGGCTGCGCGATGCGCTGGTCGCGGCCGGAGCCACCGAGGCCGTGGCGCTGCATGAGGCGGACCGCGACCCGTCCGCCGCCTTTGTCGGCTGGATCGATGCCGTGCGCGCCGAGCTGGGCCTGAAATGCGAGGTGGCCGGCCTCGCCCCGCTCAGCCCGCCCCTGCCCCTGCGCATCGCCGCCCGCGAGCGTCTCGACGGGGCGGCGACGGTCGGCGCGGCGACGGACGACGCGCGTGCGGCCTCTCGTGAAACCTGGCGCATCCTGCTGGAGGGAACGCAGGATCTCTCCTTCCGCCCCGGCGATCTGGTGCGCCTCGCCGCCGGGCCGGACGAGCGCCCGCGCTCCTATTCCGTGGGCAGCTCCAGCGTGGTCGATCCGCGCAGCATCGAGCTCACCGTGCGCCTGCACGAATGGAGTGACGCGGATGGCACCCGCCGGTTCGGCCGCGTCTCCGGCTTCCTGGTGCGCGAGGCGGCGGCGGGCGCGGTGGTGGAGGCGCGGCTCGATCCGCACCCCGGCTTCAACCCCCCGGCCGATGCTGCGCAGCCCATCGTGATGATCGGCGCCGGCTCGGGCATCGCGCCCTTCCCCGGCTTCATCGCCGAGCGGCGGGCCTCCGGGCGGGCGGGGCCGGCGTGGCTGATCTTCGGCAACCGCCATCGCGACACCGACTTCCTGTGGCGCTCCTTCATCGAGGCGGCGCTCGCGGACGGCAGCCTCACCCGCCTCGACACCGCCTTCTCCCGCGATGCCGACGACGGGAGGCGGGTGCAGGACCGGCTGATGGAAAATGCCGCCCTCGCCTTCGAGTGGCTCGTGGAACGCAAGGCCATCGTCTACATTTGCGGCCGCCGCGCCATGGCGGGCGCGGTGCAGGAAGCGATCGCCGCCATCCTCACCCGTGAGGGCGGCCTGAAGGGCGAGGCCGCGCGCGACGAGGTCGCCCGCTGGATCTCGGAAGGCCGCATCCGCGTGGACACGTTCGACTGATGGCACATCGCATCGCGGCGCAGGCCCGGCCCGGCAGCGGGCCGGGAGCACAAAAAGCCATGCGGACCGAGGCGGGTCGGGTACCGCCGCGCCCGCCATGGCGCCCGCCCGGCGCCATGGCGCTCGCCCTCGCGCTCGCCCTCGCCGGCTGCGCGGTGGGGCCGGAATACGAGACGCCGGACATGGCCGTCCCCGGCCATTGGGGCACCGCTGCGCCCAAGCGCGCCGAGGCCACGCCGGATCTCAAGGCGTGGTGGCGGCGCATGGGCGACCCGCTGCTCGATGCGCTGATGGCGGAAGCGGTGGCGGGCAATCTCGATGTGGCCACCGCCAAGGCCAATGTCCGCGCCGCCCGCGCGAGCTATCGCCAGCAGGTGGGCACGCTGTTCCCGCAGGTCACCGGCAACGCCTCCGGCACGCGTGGCGACAATGGCGGGCGGGTCGGCTCCGGGGGCGACGTGACGGTGGATTCGAGCTACGGCCAGTATCAGGCCGGCCTCGACGCCAGCTGGGAGATCGACCTGTTCGGCGCCAACCGGCGCGGGGTGGAAGCCTCCGTCTATGGCGTGGACGCGGCGGTGAACGATCTTGATTCCGTGCTGCTGACGCTGCTGGGCGATGTAGCCTCCAACTATGCGGACGTGCGCGGCTATCAGGCCCAGATCGCGCTTGCCCGCCGCACCGCGGCCTCCCAGCGGGAGACCGAGGCGCTGACCCGCCGCAAGGTGGATGCGGGCGCCGCCTCGGCCGTGGACCTCGCCAACGCTTCCGGACTGGTGGCTTCAACCGAGGCCGGCATCCCCGAGCTGGAGGCCGCGCTGGCGGCGAGCATCCACCGCATCTCGGTGCTCACCGGCCAGCCACCCTCGGCGCTGGCGCCCCGCCTCTCCGTGGCACGGGCGGTGCCGGCGCCGCGGCTGCCGGTGGCGCGCGGCATCCCCGCCGACGTGCTCACCTTGCGCCCCGACGTGCGCGCAGCCGAACGGCGGCTCGGCCAGTCCACCGCGCTCATCGGCCAGGCGGAGGCGAACCGCTATCCCGCCGTCAGCCTCACCGGCAACATCAACGCCACCGGCACCCAGCTCGGCGACCTCGGACGCGCCTCCTCCATCAGCTGGGCGTTCGGGCCGACGCTGACGGTGCCGATCTTCACCGGCGGGCAGCTCAAGGCCCTCGTGGACGGGGCGGAAGCCCAGCGCGACGCCTCATTCCTCGCGTACAGGGCCGCAGTTCTCACCGCGCTGGAGGAGGTGGAGAACGCCTCCGTCTCCCTCACCCAGCAGCGGCGCAAGACGGCGCGCCTCGCGGTGGCCGCCTCTTCCTATGGCGAGGCGGCGCGGCTCTCCCGCACGCTCTACGAGAGCGGCTCCACCAGCTTCCTCGACGTGCTGACGGCGGAGCGCTCGCTCTATTCGGCCGAGACCCAGCTCATCCAGAGCCGGGTGGCGACCGCCCGCTATTACATTGCCCTCAACAAGGCCCTTGGCGGCGGCTGGGACGGCGTGGTGGACACCTCCAGGCCCGAGGTGGCGGACGGCTATACCGGCCCGCATTTCGCCCGCCCCCTGCCCTCCGCGAGCCAGTGACGGGAGCGCCCCGACGTGAACGCCTTGCCGCCCCTCGACGAAACCCGCGCCGCGCCTGCCGACGCCAAGACTGCTGCGGCCAAGCCCCGGCGCAAGCCCCGCCGTCTCTGGCGCTGGGCACTCGGTGCCGTGCTGCTCGCGGCCGCGGCCTACGCGTATGACCGCTACAACACGCCCGCGCCCACCGCCGGGCTCATGACCGCCCCCGTCACCCGCGGCAATGTGGAGGAGACCGTGCTCGCCTCCGGCACGCTGAAGCCCTCGCGCCTCGTGGCGGTGGGCTCGCAGGCCTCCGGACGCATCCTGTCGCTGAAGGCGGTTCTGGGCCAGGTGGTGCGCAAGGGCGACCTGATCGCGCAGATCGATTCCGTCACGCAGGAAAACGCCCTGCGCACCGCCGAGGCCTCCCTCGCCAACATGCGCGCGCAGAAGGCGGAGAAGGAGGCGACGCTCGTCCTCAACGAGCAGACGCTGGCCCGCCAGCGCACCATGGTGGCCCAGCGCGCGGTGTCGCAGGCGGATTTCGAGGCGGCGGAGGCGCAGGTGAAGGTCACCCGCGCCCAGCTCGCGGCGCTGGATGCGCAGATCATCTCGGCGCAGGTGGCCGTCGACACGGCCCGCGCCAACCTCGGCTACACCCGCATCACCGCCCCCACCGATGGCACGGTGCTCGCCATCGTCGCCCAGGAGGGCCAGACGGTGAACGCCACCCAGTCCGCGCCCACCATCGCCATCCTCGGCCAGTTGGACGTGATGACCGTGCGCGCGGAAATCTCCGAGGCCGACATCGTCAAGGTCACGCCGGACATGCCGCTCTGGTTCACCGTGGTGGGCGCGCCGGACGAGCGGCACACCGCCCGCCTCGGCTTCATCGAGCCGGCGCCCGAAAGCATCAAGAGCGACAGCAGCTTCGCCACCTCCACCAGCAGCTCGTCGTCGTCCTCCTCGTCCACCACCTCGTCCGCGATCTACTACATCGGCGTGTTCGACGTGCCGAACCCCAAGGGCCGCCTGCGCACCTACATGACGGCCGAAGTGCACATCGTGCTCGGCCGCGCCGAGGGCGTCCTGACCGTGCCGGCCACGGCGCTGGAGCGCGCCGGCAAGGGCTGGCGGGTGCGGGTGCTGAAGCCCGACGGCACGGTGGAGCGGCGGCGGGTGGAGGTCGGCCTCAACGACAAGGTGACGGCCGAGATCCGCTCCGGCCTCGAGGAGGGCGAGAAGGTCGTGACGGGCGAGGCCATGCCCGGCGCCACCGCTGGCGCGCAGCAGCAGCGCCGGCCGGGTGGCCCGCCGCCCATGGGGGGATTGTGAGCATGGACGCGTCGCTCGTCCGGCCCGCGCCGACCTGCGTCAGCACGCCGTCGGAACCGTTGATCCAGCTGAAGGGCGTGTGGCGCGAATATCCCTCCGGCGAAGGCACCATCGCGGCGCTGAAGGGCATCGACCTGTCCATCGCGCGCGGCGAGATGGTGGCCATCGTCGGCGCGTCCGGCTCCGGCAAGTCGACGCTGATGAACATCCTCGGCTGCCTCGATCGGCCCACCTCGGGCAGCTACCGGGTGAGCGGCAAGGAGACCTCGGCGCTGGAGCCCGACGCCCTCGCCGCCCTGCGGCGCGAGCATTTCGGCTTCATCTTCCAGCGCTATCACCTGCTCGGCGAACTGACCGCCCTCGGCAATGTGGAGATCCCCGCCGTCTATGCCGGCGCCAATGCCGAGACCCGGCGCGAGCGGGCGGAGGCGATCCTCGCCCGGCTCGGCATGGCCGACCGCACCGGCCACCGGCCCGGCCAGCTCTCCGGCGGCCAGCAGCAGCGCGTCTCCATCGCCCGCGCGCTGATGAACAACGCCGACGTCATCCTCGCCGACGAGCCCACCGGCGCGCTCGACACCCGCAGCGGCGCCGAGGTGCTGCGCATCCTCGACGAGCTCAACGCCGAGGGCCGCACCATCATCATCGTCACCCACGACATGAAGGTTGCAGAGCGCGCCCAGCGCATCATCGAGATCCGCGACGGCGAGATCGTCGCCGATCGGCCGGGCGGGGCGTCCCGCGCGCGTGTGCCGGCCGTCGCGGGGGCGGCCGTCCCGCCGCAGGGACGCCTCGCGCGCTGGAGCGCCTTCGCCGACCGGCTGTACGAGGCGTTCGTGATGGCGCTTCTCGCCATGAACGCGCACCGCCTGCGCACCTTCCTCACCATGCTCGGCATCATCATCGGCATCGCCTCGGTGGTGTGCGTGGTGGCGCTGGGCGAAGGCTCGCGCCGGCGGGTGCTGGCGAACATCGCCAATCTGGGCACCAACACGCTGGAGATCTTCGCCGGCCGCAGTTTCGGCGATACCCGCTCCGGCCGCATCACCACGCTGGTGGTGGCGGATGCCGACGCCCTCGCCCGCCAGCATTATGTGGCGGCGGTGACGCCCACCGTCTCGCGCTCCAGCACCGTGCGGTTCGGCGCCACCGAGGCGAGTGCTCTCGTCAACGGCGTGGGCGAAGGCTATTTCGAGGCCAAGGGCGTGCGCCTCACCCAGGGCCGGCTGTTCGACACCGACAGCGTGCACGGCCGGGCGCTGGATGCGGTGATCGACGAGAACACGCGGCGCACCCTGTTCAAGGACACCCCCGGCGGGCCGCTCGGGCAGGTGATCCTGATCGGCGACGTGTTCGCCCGGGTGGTGGGGGTGGTGGCGCCGCAGCAGGGCGGGTTCGGCGGCAGCCAGAACCTGTCCATCTACCTGCCCTACACCACTGTGCAGACACGCTTTCTCGGCAACAGCTCGCTGCGCTCCATCACCGTGAAGGTGGCGGACGATGCCCCCATGGAGGTCGCCGAGCAGCAGGTGACGCGCCTCCTCGTGCAGCGTCACGGCATCAAGGACTTCTTCATCATCAACACCGACGACATCCGGAACACCATCACCTCCACCACCGAGACCATGACCATGCTGATCGCAGCCATTGCAGTGATCTCGCTCATCGTCGGCGGCATCGGCGTCATGAACATCATGCTGGTATCGGTTTCGGAACGGGTGGGGGAGATCGGCGTGCGCATGGCGGTGGGCGCGCGGCGCAGCGACATCCTCAACCAGTTCCTCATCGAGGCCGTTCTGGTGTGCCTGGTGGGCGGGGTGGCGGGCATCGGGCTGGCGCTGGGGTTCGGGGCGCTGTTCGCCTATTCGGGGTCGAACTTCACCCTCGTCTATTCCACCACCTCCATCGTCGCGGCGGTCGCTTGCTCCAGCCTGATCGGGGTCGGCTTCGGCTATCTGCCGGCGCGCAACGCCTCGCGGCTCGATCCGGTGACCGCGCTGATGCGGGACTGAGCCGGGCCGCGCGCGGAGGTCAGGCCAACAGCCGCGGCCAGCGCAGCCGGCGCCGGTGGAGCGGCCTCGGCCGGCGCGCGGCCGCCTCCTTGGCACGGGCCTGCGCCAGCGCCTCTGCGCCCGCCTCCGCCTCGGCCACCCGCTCGAGCGCGCGATCGGCGAGGGCGGCGAGCGCGGGATCGCCGGCGGCGCGCAGGCCCTCGGCGGCGAGCCGGCAGAAGTCCGGGACACCGGCCTCGACGGCGCGGGAAAACCAGCCTGTGGCCTCCTCCCGCCGCCCGTCCTCCCACAGGGTGCGGGCGAGATCGAACTGGCCGCGATAATCCCCGCCCTCGGCCGCGCGCCGGTACCAGCGCCGCGCCGCCACGGGATTGGCCGGCCGGCCCCAGCCGCGCTCCAGGAAGCGGCCCACCATCGCCATCGCCTTGGGATTGCCGCGCCGGGCGGAGCGGACGAACCAGGCCCGCGCCGGGGCGGGATCCTCCGCGAAGCCGGGGCTGTGGAGCAGCAGGCTCGCGAGGTTGAACTGGGCCCAGGCATGGCCCTTGCGGGCGGCGGCGAGATAGTGCCGCGCGGCCTCGGTCGCATCGCGCGGCACGCCCCAGCCAAGCTCGTGGCAGCGCCCCACCATGTTGATCCCGTCGAGGCTGCCGGCTTCGGCGGCGATGCGGAACCAGCGCAGGCCGGCCGCAGGATCGTGCGCCACCCCGTGGCCGTCCACCAGCATCTGGCCGAGCATCACCTGCGCGCTGCGGATGCCGTTCAGCGCGGCGGCGCGGACCAGCGCGGCGGCGCGATGCGGCTCCTCCGCCAGCCGGGCGCGCAGGGCCGCCTCGTCCATGCCCTTCAGGGCCTTGTAGGAAATCACCTCGTCCAGCATCTCGCGACCCGTGGCGCGCGGACGCAAGGCCCTGCGCGCGACGCCGCCGGGCGGGGCCGGGCGGCAAGGAATGTCAGGCCATTCACCCGGGCGCGGAGACAGATTGTCAACCGCGAAAGCGGCTATTCCCTTCGCTTTTGATTAGACAAATTCTTATTTTGAAATGCTCCAGACATCGTATGAAAGTGTAACGAGACGCATCATCGTGTTGCCGAGCGGCTCTTTTGCGACCTGCTTAGAACAAATAAAAAACATAATTGTTGCAGCGCCGCACATCACAGACTTATACCTCCAGATACGTAAGGGGTAATTTTTCCACTGGACCGGTTTGCAGATGCTGCCCATGCCGCCGCCGGCGCAGCCCTGCTCAAGGGCCATTCTTGCGCGGAAGAATTGAATGCCGGGCCCGCCCGCATGACGACTTCCAAGCAACTTGGCGGCCCACGATATTTACCGAGTAAATACTGGAAATACCCTCCCGCGCCCGGCGCCACACTGGTGTCCGGCGTCGTTCCTTCACGGGGGAAGAAGTCATGGCAACCTTGAGGACCCTTCGGCCCACGACCCGCTCCACCTTCAGCGCCGGACTGGCGATGACCCTGTCGGCGGTGCCGTTCGCCGATGCCTTCGCGCAGCAGGCCGGAAACGTGGACACCGGCGCCGACGGCGAGCTGCCCACCATCGTCGTCACCGGCGAGGGCGAGCCGGCCAACTCCCTGGAGGCAGGCACCGGCCTCTCCCGCCTGCCGGGCACGCTGCAGGACACGCCGCAGACGGTCACCGTCATCTCCCAGGAGACCATGCAGCAGCAGGGCGTGACCACGCTCGAGCAGGCGCTGCGCAACGTGCCGGGCGTCACCGTGTCCATCGGCGAGGGCGGCGGCGGCATGAACGGCGACCAGTTCCGCATCCGCGGCTTCCAGGCCAAGGGCGACATCTACGTCAACGGCCTGCGCGATTTCGGCGTCTATGTGCGCGACAGCTTCGCCTATCAGAACGTCGAGGTGTTCAAGGGCCCGAGCTCGGAGAGCTTCGGCTCCGGCACCACCGGCGGCGCCATCAACTCCCAGCTCAAGCAGGCCCACCGCGGCGACCGCTACGACGTGGAAGGCCAGTTCGGCTCCGGCCCGCTCTATCGCGGCGTGTTCGACGTCAACAAGCAGATCGACGAGACCACGGCCGCGCGCATCGTCGGCATGTTCAACGAGCAGAGCATCGTCGATCGCGACCATGTGGAATCGGACCGCTGGGGCATCATGGGCTCGCTGGGCTTCGGCCTCGGCACCAACCAGACCCTCTACCTCAACTACCTCTACCAGCACGGCGACCGCACGCCCGACTACGGCGTGCCGATCGTGACCCCGCTGTACGGCGACGTGGCGAAATTCGGCAGCGTCGGCCAGCCGGTGACCGAGTGGGGCGTGCCGCGCAGCACCTTCTACGGCAAGGTGACCGACCACGACATCACCGACACCAACATGTTCACCGCCAACTACAAGAACGAGGTGAACGACTGGCTGACGGTCAGCAACGACAGCCGGATCGGCATCTACTCCCGCGACTTCGCCGCCACCTCGCCGGGCTGCAGCCAGGGCACGACGCCCATCACCCCCGCCAGCTACGCGGCGAGCTGCACCGGCCAGTTCTTCGCGGGCAACAATCCCGCCATCACCTTCGGCGGCGGCAATCCCGGCTATGACCAGGACAGCTGGGCGGCCCAGAACATCACTACCCTGGTGGCGAAGTTCAACACCGGCTGGCTGCGGCATGAATTCATCGCCGGCGTGGACTATTACGCGGTCCACGACGAGCGCACCGCGCTCTCGGTGGCCGGCACCAAGGGCGTCTCCACCATCTGGCTCCCGATCTACGAGAACACGACCGGATATTTCCTCTACCTCAATCCGCGCGGCAACAACGGCCAGAAGATCAGCGACACCACCGACCTCGGCCTGTTCGCCAGCGACCGCATCTGGTTCACCGACCAGATCTCCGTGCTCGCCGGCACGCGCTGGGACAGCTACTCCACCGACTACGACTACTGGTGCGTGAACACGGCGGTCACCTGTCCGCTGAACCCCGGCACCTGGGTCAACGCCTCGTCCGACACCCAGTTCTGGAGCCCGAAGCTCTCGCTGATCTGGGAGCCCACCAAGACCCAGACCTACTACGTCTCCTACGCCAAGTCCTTCACCCCGCAGGGCGCCTTCCCCACCAACGACGCCACCGTCGTCAACCCGCTCCAGCGCGACCTTGCGCCGGAAGACAACGAGACCTGGGAAGGCGGCGCGAAGATCTCGGTGCTCGACGGCAAGCTCGGCCTGACCGCGGCGATCTTCCGCGTCAACAAGAGCAACGTCTTCTACACCGACCCGGTGACCGGCGACACGCTGGAGACCGGCGAGACCCAGCGCGTGCAGGGCGTGGAGCTGGGCATGACCGGCAACATCACCGACGCATGGAGCATCCAGGCCGGCTACGCCTATTACGCCAGCGATATCCTCACCTCTCCCACGGCCTCCTACGTGGGCAACGAGGTGCCCTTCGTCTCGCCCAACAACTTCACCCTGTGGACCACCTACGACCTGATCAAGGGCGGCCTCGTGAAGAGCCTGCCGGGCCAGCTGCTGGTGGGCGGCGGCATCACCTATGCCGATGCCTATTTCACCAACAGCGCCAACACCTCGATCATTCCCGACACCTTCTCCCTCGACGCGCTCGTCTCCTACCGGCACGACAAGTACCGGGTCGCGCTCAACGGCTACAACCTGACGAACGAGCTCAACTATGCGAGCGGGTTCGGCAATCGCGCCGTGCCGGCCCCCGGCCGCACCTTCACCCTCACCGTGGGCGCGACCTTCTGATGACGCCCCCGATGCGCCGGCGGCCCGCCCGCCGGCGCTTCAGCCGAGAACGGATGCTGCATGCTGGTTGAAATTCCGCACCTGCTGACCGCCGACGAGGTGGCCCACTGCCGCCGCGTGCTCGAGGCGTCCGCCTGGGTGGATGGCCGTGTCACCGCCGGCCAGCAGGCGGCCCGCTCCAAGCTCAACCTGCAGATCCCGCAGGAGGCGCCGGAGGCGCTGGAGCTCGGCGACATCATCCTGCGGGCGCTGGGGCGCAACCCCGTCTTCAACTCCGCAGCCATGCCGCTGCACGTGCTGCCGCCCCTGTTCAACCGCTACGACACGGGCATGAAGTTCGGCGCCCACGTGGACGGGGCGATCCGCGCCATTCCCGGCGCCGGCCGGCGCATGCGCTGCGATGTCTCCACCACCGTCTTCCTCACCGACCCGGCCGAGTATGACGGCGGCGAGCTTTTGATCGAGGACACCTACGGCGTCCAGGAGGTGAAGCTGCCGGCGGGCCATGCGGTGGTCTATCCGTCGAGCAGCCTGCACAGCGTGCGGGAGATCACCCGCGGCAGCCGATGGGGATCGTTCTTCTGGACCCAATCCATGATCCCGGACGACGGCACGCGGGCCCTGCTCTACGACCTCGACCTCGCCATCATGGACCTGCGCGGCCGGCTGCCGGACGACGATCCCGCCGTGCTGTCGCTCACCAGCGTCTATCACAACCTGGTGCGGCGCTGGGCCGAGATGTGAGGCCATGCCCGCCCCGCCGGGCGGGCTGAGGCGGCGGCGGGTGCCGCGCCCATGGCGGGGAGCCTGCGCGTGCGCGGCGCGCGGAAACTTGTATCCTGCGGCGGTCGCCATTTTCGAATCCCTCAGGTCATGCGCGCAAGACACCCGAAGCCGGCCGCCGCCCCCCGCTGCGCGACGCTGCAATCCGTCGCCGATGCGGTGGGCGTGCATCGCTCCACCGTGGCCCGCGCGCTCGATCCCGAGCAGAGCCGGCGCATCTCCACGGACGTGGTGGCCAAGGTGCAGGAGGAGGCCCGGCGGCAGGGCTACCGGCCGGATGCGGTCGCCTCCTCGCTGCGGACCGGCCGGTCCCACCTGATCGGCGTGGTGGTGCCCGACCTCGCCAATCCCGTCTTCGCCCCCATCCTCGGCGGCATCGGCGCGACACTGGCGGCGCGCGGCTATTCCATGATGGTGGCCGACGGCGGAGAGGACGCGGCGGCGCAGGCCGACATGGTGGAAAAGCTCATCGCCCGGCGGGTGGACGGCCTCGTGCTCGCCACCGCCAAGCGCGACGACGCCACCGTCGCCCTGTGCCTGCGGTCGGGCGTGCCGACAGTCCTGGTCAATCGCGGCGAGGACACGTTGCGCGCCCCGACCGTGGTGAGCGACGACGAGGGCGGCATCGGCCTCGCGGTGGAGCACCTCGTGGCGCTCGGCCATCGCCGCATCGGCCACCTCGCCGGGCCGGAGCGGCTCTCCACCGGCGTGCTGCGCCGGCGCGGCTTCGCGCACGCCATGGCGGCGGCCGGCCTCGACGCGACGGCCGTGGCGACCGCCAGCGCCTACAACCGCGAGGCCGGCCGCGCCGCGGCCGCGGACCTGCTGGACCGGTGGCCGGACATCACCGCCATCGCCGCCAGCAACGACCTGCTGGCGCTCGGCGCCTATCAGGAGGCCCAGCAGCGCGGCCTCGCCATCCCGGCGGACATCTCCATCGTCGGTCATAACGACATGCCGCTGGTGGACATGGTGGCCCCGCCGCTCACCACCGTGCGCATCGGGCATGAGGAGATGGGCGCCGCCGCCGCCGGCACCCTGCTGGATCAGATCGCCCGGCCGGACGCCCCGCCGGCGCTCTGTCTGGTGCCGGCGCGCCTGATCCTGCGCGCCTCCACCGCCGCCCCGCGCGACGCGGCACCCGCCAGGGCCCGCCCCGCGCGCCGGCGCTGACTCCGTCCCGCCCACTCGCTTTCTCCGCGCGTGCTCCGGCGCCTGACTCTGGCGCCCGATCCGGGGGGCTTGACTTGTGCAATCGTTCGCGCATGATTGCGCAATCGTTCGCACAAACAACAATCCGCGACGCCCGCACCACGGAGGAACGCCATGACCACCGGACTGGACATGCTGGAGGCGCAACTGAAGCCGCGCTCCCACATCATCGAGGACACCGAGACGCTGACCGACGTGGTCCTCGATGCCATGTCACGGGGCCCGGACCTGCGCCTGAGGCAGGTGATGGCCTCCTTCGTGCGGCACATGCACGATTTCGCCCGGGAGGTGCGCCTGACCGAGGCCGAGTTCGAGCTCGGCCTCGACGTTCTCAACCGCATCGGCAAGGCCACCGACGACTGCCACAACGAGGCGGTGCTGTTCTCTGACGTCATCGGCTTCTCGACGCTGGTGTGCCTGCTGAACAACGGCCGGAACGGCGCCACCGAGACCGCCGCCGCCCTGCTCGGCCCGTTCTGGCGCATGCATTCGCCACAGACGGAGAACGGCGGCTCCATCCTGCGCTCGCCCACTCCCGGCCCGGCCCTGTTCGCCGATTGCCGCGTCACCGACCCGCAGGGCCGCCCGCTGGCCGACGTCGAGGTGGATGTGTGGCAGGCCTCGCCCGTGGGCCTCTACGAGAACCAGGACCCCGGCCAGGCGGACATGAACCTGCGCGGCAAGTTCCGCACCGATGCGGATGGCCGCTTCTCGTTCCGCTCGGTGAAGCCGGCCGGCTATCCGGTGCCCACCGACGGCCCGGCCGGCGACCTGCTCAAGGCCCAGCTGCGCCATCCCTTCCGCCCCGCGCACCTGCATTTCCTCGCCTACCGGCCGGGCTACAAGACGCTCATCACGCAGGTGTTCGTGGATGACGACGGCCATCTCGACAGCGACGTGGTGTTCGGCGTCACCCGTGCCCTCGTGGGCGACTACCGCGAAGGCTCCGGCACGCCCCCGGCCCCCGATGCCGGCGCGCCGTGGTACCGGCTCGACTACGCCTTCGTCATGGAGCCCGGCGAGGCCAAGCTGCCGGTCCCGCCGATCCGCTGAGCGGCGGCGCACGCCTGTTCCGATCTTCCGAACCTTGAAGGAGACGCCGGTGCGAACCGATGCCGTGTCGCCGCGCGACCATGCCCCGACCCCTGCCGCCGGCAGGCGCCTCGCCTATCCCCGCTCGCTGGAGGGCAAGGTGGCCCTCGTCATCGGCGGCGCCGGTGCCATCGGCGCCGCCACCAGCCGCATGCTCGCCGCCGCCGGGGCAAAGGTGGCCATCAGCCATCTCGCCGCCGAGCGCGACACTGCGGCCGCCGCCGCCCTCATCGCCGAGCTGGGCGAGGGCCATGCCGCCTTCGTCGCCGACGTGGTGGACACGCCCTCCCTCCTCGCCCTGCGCGATGCCATCACCGCGCGGTACGGCCGGCTCGACATCCTGGTGAATGCCGCCGGCTTCACCCGGCCGGTGCCCCACGCCGATCTCGACGCCCTCACCGACGAGCTCATCGACCGGATGCTGCAGGTGAACTGGCGCGGCCAGTTCGCCACCATCCGCACCTTCGCGCCGCTGCTGAAGGCCTCCGGCGACGGGCTGGTGGTGAACATCTCCTCCATCGCCGCCTTCACCGGCGTCGGCTCGTCCATCGCCTATTGCGCGGCCAAGGCCGGCATCGATGTGATGACCAAGGCGCTGGGCCGGGCGCTCGCCCCGGAGGTGCGGGTGCTCGCGGTGTCGCCGGGCGTGGTGGACACGGAGTTCGTGCCCGGCCGGGGCGCCGACTTCAACGACAAGGTCAGCGCCTCCACCCCGCTGAAGCGCATCGGCGACGCCGAGGACATCGCCGCCGCCATCACCGCCTGCGCCACCATGCTCGGCTATTCGACCGGACACACCATCCAGGTCGATGGCGGCCGCGCCCTCTGAGGACCCGCACCATGCGCGTGCCCCTGCCCCGGGTGTTCATCACCTGCGCCATCACCGGCAACCTCACGCGGCCGGACCAGACGCCCCACCTGCCGATCACGCCGGGTGAGATCGCCGCCTCAGCCCTCGAGGCCGCCGATGCCGGCGCGGCTGTCGTCCACATCCATGTGCGCGATCCCGCCACCGGCGCGCCCTCCATGGATCTCAGGCTCTATGAGGAGACCATCCGCCTGATCCGCGCCGCGAACCGCGAGGTGATCCTCAACGTCACCACCGGCCCCGGCGGGCGCTTCGTGCCCTCGCCGGACGATCCCAAAGTGGCGGCGCCCGGCACCACGCTCCTGCCGCCGGAAGAACGGGTCGCCCATATCGCGGCGCTGAAGCCGGACATCTGCACCCTCGACCTCAACACCATGTATTCGGGCAGCGCCGTGGTCATCAACACGCCGGCCAACGTGCGGCGCATGGCCAAAGTGATCGCCGACGCCGGGGTGAAGCCGGAGATCGAGCTGTTCGATTCCGGCGACATCGCCCTGCTGCACGATCTCATCGCCGACGGCACGCTTTCCGCCCCCGTGCTCGCCTCCTTCGTGATGGGCGTGCGCTACGGCTTCCAGCCCTCGCCGGAAACCGTGCTCTACGCCCGCAACCTGCTGCCGGCCGGCACCGCCTTCACCGCCATCGGCATCGGCCGCGCGGCCTTTCCCATGGTGGCCATGTCCTATCTCTCCGGCGGCCATGTGCGGGTGGGACTGGAGGACAGCGTCTATCTCGACCGCGGCGTGCTCGCCCCCTCCAACGCGGCGCTGGTGACCAAGGCCCGCGGCATCGTCGAGGCCCTCGGCGGCGCCATCGCCACCCCGTCCGAGGTTCGCGCTTTGCTCGGCCTTGCCGCGCCTCTCACCCATCGCACCCCGGCCGCGGCCGAGTGACCGGAGCCCCCATGACACTTCTTGCCGAACGCCCGCAGATCGCCCCCATCGTCCGCCACGGCCTCAGACTGAACGCGAAGGCCGCGAGCTATGATGCCATCGACCTGGCGCTGGAAGACGCGCCGCTGCGCACCCCCCGCGCCGACGAGGTGGTGGTGAAGATCGCCGCCGCCGCCGTGAACCCCTCCGACGCGAAGGCCGCCACCGGCCTCATGCCCTATGCCGTCTTCCCCCGCACCCCCGGCCGGGATTTCTCCGGCACGGTGGTGGCCGGCCCCGCGGCGCTCTTGGGCCGAACCGTGTTCGGCTCCTCGGGCGATCTCGGCATCCGCCAGGACGGCGCGCAGGCGAGCCACATGATCGTGGAAGCCGACGCCGTGGTGGAGGTGCCGCAGGGCGTCTCCCTTCAGGAGGCTGCGGGCATCGGCGTGCCCTTCGTCACCGCCTGGGAAGGTCTTCGCCGCGCGGGCCTGCCGCAGCCGGGCGAGAGCGTGCTGGTGCTCGGCCTCAACGGCAAGGTCGGGCAGGCGGTGGCGCAGATCGCCGCCTGGCGGGGCGCCCGGGTGATCGGCGTGGTGCGGCGCGCCGAGCCCTTCATCGGCCGTGCGAGCGTTCCGCCCATCGTGCTCAACGCCGCCGCCGATGACGTCCCCGCCCGCGTGCGCGAAATCACCGACGGCAAGGGCGCCGACATCGTGTTCAACACGGTGGGCGATCCCTTCTACGACATCGGCCAGAAAGCGCTGGCGGTGGGCGGGCGGGCGGTGTTCATCGCCGCCATCGAGCGCTTCGTGACGTTCGACATCCTCGCCTTCTACAAGGGCCGCCACACCTATGTGGGCATCGACACCATCGCCCTGAGCTCGGTGGAGACGGGCCGCATCCTCGCGGCGCTGGCGCCGGGCTTCGCGACGGGGGCGCTGAAGCCCTTCCCCATCCACGCGCGAGCCCTCTTTCCCCTCGCCGAGGCCCGCGCCGCCTATGGGTTGGTGATGGGATCGACGCAGGACCGTGTGCTGCTGCTGCCGGAGGCCTGAGCCATGCACGTCGTGCGCATCGATGCCGCGCCCGCCTATGAGGCTCCCGGCCATCATCTGATGGAGATGCGGCGCCTCCAGGGACGGGAAGCCGGGCCGGCGGACACCGTGTGGCTCGGCCTCTCCACCCTCGCGCCCGGCGGCGGCACCACCCTCGACGCCTCCGGCGTCGAGAAGATCTACCTGGTGATCGAGGGCGAGATCGTCCTGTCCAACGGCAGCGAGGAAGTCCGCCTCGCCGCCCGCGATTCCTGCCGCATCGCCCCCGGCGAGGGCCGCCAGCTGCGCAACGACAGCGCGGCCCCGGCCGTCGTTCTGCTGGTGATGCCGCTCCAGCCCGCTGCCGGCACCGCCCCACGCGATCCCACCCCGGCGCGCACCGCCGGGGCCTCCTGAAGCCGCACCCGACCACCCCAGAAGCAACCCCGTCCCGAGAACAACCCACCCAACAACAACATGAGGGCGGCGAAGCCCCGCACGCCCCGACCGGAGGAAATCTGATGGCCCACACAGCGAACGCCAAATGCCCGCGCAAGCCCTGGTATCAGGTGCTGTACATCCAGGTGCTCATCGGCATCGCCCTCGCCATCGTCGTCGGCTATCTGTGGCCGGCGGTGGCGGTGGACATGAAGCCGCTCGGCGACGTCTTCATCAAGCTCATCAAGATGATCGTCGCCCTCGTCATCTTCTGCACCGTGGTCACCGGCATCGCCGGCATGAGCGACCTGAAGAAGGTGGGCCGCGTGGGCGGCAAGGCGCTGCTCTATTTCGAGGTGGTGTCCACCATCGCCCTCGTCATCGGCATCGTCGTCGCCAACGTGGTGCGCCCCGGCGCCGGCTTCAACGCCAACCCCGCCACCCTCGACAGCGCCGCGGTGAAGGCCTACGCCGGCAAGGCGGCGGACCAGTCCATCTCCGACTTCCTCATCAACATCGTGCCCAACACCGTGGTGGATGCCTTCGCCCGCGGCGACATCCTCCCCGTGGTGCTGATCTCGGTGCTGTTCGGCTACGTGCTCTCGCACCTCGGCGACCGCTGCAGGCCGGTGCGCGAGACCATCGAGGCGGGCTCGCATCTCGTCTTCGGCGCGCTCAACGTCATCATGCGCCTCGCCCCCATCGGCGCGTTCGGCGCCATGGCCTTCACCATCGGCAAGTATGGCGTCGCCTCGCTCGGGCCGCTGGTGATGCTGATCGGCACCTTCTACCTCACCGGCGCCATCTTCGTGGTGGGCGTGCTCGGCCTCATCTCCTGGTGGGCGGGCTTCAGCGTTCTGAAGTTCCTCGCCTACATCAAGGAGGAGATCCTGATCGTGCTCGGCACCTCCTCCTCCGACTCGGCCCTGCCGAGCCTGATGGAGAAGCTGGAGCGCGCCGGCGTGCCCAAGCCCGTGGTCGGCCTCGTGGTGCCCACCGGCTACGTGTTCAACACGGATGGCACCTCCATCTACATGACGCTGGCGGCGCTGTTCGTGGCGCAGGCCACCAACACGGATCTCTCCTTCACCCAGCAGATGGCCATCTTCGCGGTGGCGATGCTCACCTCCAAGGGCGCGTCGGGGGTGACGGGCGCCTCCTTCATCGCCCTCGTGGGCACGCTCTCGGTGGTGCCGGCGATCCCGGTGGCCGGCATGGCGCTGATCCTCGGCATCGACCGCTTCATGAGCGAGGCGCGGGCGGTCATCAACATGATCGGCAACGGCGTCGCCGCGGTGGTGGTGGCGCGCTGGGAGGGCGAGCTCGACCACGCCCGCTTCACCGCCGCGCTCGCCGGCGAGACCAGCGCCGCGCCGGTGCTGCCGGAGGCGGGCACGGAGCCGGCGACGCCGGAGGTCTGCCCGATCCCGGTGATGAGCCTGGAACGGCGCGCCTGACCCCAGGGCATCGCGACAGCGCCCGAGGCCGGCCCGCGCCGGCCTCGTCGGCATTGGAGGAGGCGCGCCGGCGCCGTGCGCAGCGCCGGCTCAGGGCGCGCCGTACTCCGCGTCCGTGACCTTCTCCTGCCAGGCCACGGAGACGCCATCGCGCATCTCGGCGAGGGCCACATGGGTCATGGCCGAGGCGGGGCTGGCGCCGTGCCAGTGCCGCACGTCCGGCGGAATCCACACGATGTCGCCGACCCCGATGGCCTGGACCGGCTCGCCCTCACGCTGCACCAGCCCGCTGCCGGCGGTGACGATGAGCGTCTGCCCGAGCGGATGGGTGTGCCAGGCGGTGCGCGCCGACGGCTGGAAGGTGACCACGGCGCCGGAGATGCGCGCCGGCGCAGCCCGCTGGAAGCGCCGTTCCATGGTCACCGTCCCGGTGAAATACTCGGCCGGGGCCGGCGCCGGCGGCTCCACGCCGGGATGCGAAATGTCCATCTGCGACCTCCATCTGGCCCGCGCCGGTTCGGGGCGTTCGCCGCCACTCTAGAGCGCCGTGCGGGCAGATTGAATCCGTCCACGCCACACGGCGCCCTGCGTGCTCATGCGGGGGGTGCCACGCGCTCAGGAGCCGGCCCTGGCGAGCTCGTCCATCAGCACCGGCACGCCCATGGTGCAGGTGTGCATGCCGAGCACCGAGGTGAGCTGGTACACCTCCATGATCTCTTCCTTCGTCGCCCCGTACTTCAGCGCGTTCTGGATGTGGATGCGCAGGCCCGGCTCATAGAGGTGGGTGGTGGAGGCATCGATGGCGATGTAGATGAACTCCTTCACCTTCGGCTCCAGCGGCCCGGTCTTCCACGGGGTCGAGGAGAATTCCAGATAGGCGGCGAAAAAGCGCGGATCGAGCTTCAGCAGGCCGTCCCAGAACGGGTTCCAGTAGCCCCGGTTCTCCATGAAGCGGGCCTTCAGCTCCTGCTGCGGCCCGCTCAGCTCGCCCTCCAGCTCGGCGCCGCGCCCGGCCGCCGTCAGCTCGTCCATCAGCACCGGCACGCCCATGGTGCAGGTGTGCATGCCGAGCACCGAGGTGAGCTGGTACACCTCCATGATCTCCTCCTTCATCGCCCCGTACTTCAGCGCGTTCTGGATGTGGATGCGCAGGCCCGGCTCGTAGAGATGCGTGGTGGCCGCATCGATGGCGATGTAGATGAGCTCCTTCACCTTCGGTTCCAGCGGGCCATGCTTCCACGGGATGCTGGAGAAGGTGCGGTAGGCCTCGAAGAATTCGGGGCTGAGGGTGAGCAGGCCATCCCAGAAGGCGTTCCAGTAGCCGCGATCGGCCATGAACTGCTGCTTCATCTGCTGCTGCTCGGCGGTCAGGTGGTCCATGGTCGTCCTTAAGTGGGTTCGCGCGGGCGATGCGGGCGGCTTCAGCGCTCCAGCACCTCGCGGGTGATGATGATGGGCAGGTGGCCGTCGGGCAGGAACGCGGCCTCGTCGGCGCGGGTCAGGGCATAGGCCTGCGTCTCCGCGCCCGCGCGCATGGCGGCGGTGGAGGCGAACCACGTGATGGCCAGCCCGTCGAACCGCGGCGCCGGCTCGTCCGGCAGGTAGGCCTCGGGCGCGAGGTGGTTCTGCTCGTAGCGCAGCATGGAGGGGATGGTGGCGCCGAGCGGCCCGTGCACCTCCCGCCAGTAGCGGCGGAAGGCGGACAGCGCGACCGTGGGACGGCGGTTGACGAACTCGATGTTCTTCACCGCGCCCAGCGGCACCGGCTGGTTCTTCACCCGGTGCACGTCCACCGCCATGACGATGCCGGCGGCCGGATCGACGAGGGCGGCCCGGCGGCCGCGCACGGCAGCGAAGGCGGGGCCCGCGAGGAAATCGGCGGCGGCGGCGCGGGAGGCGAAGCTGAATTCCTCCACCGCATCGAACAGCAGCTCGCCTTTGCGATAGCCCTGCACCAGCGTGTGCGACTGGACGTAGCGCGTCAGCCCGGCGATGGCGGCGTCGTCCTCGCACGCGGCGGCGAGCGCGGCATGGAAGGCATCCACCGCGGTTCCCGCGCGGCGCTTGTGAAGTAGAACGAGCTTGCGTGTCACGAACCGGCCTCCCGCCTGTCTGGATGTCCCGTCCGCCGGCGCGCGCCGGCGCGGGTGCGTACGATGGGCGGCCTCAGGCCGCGCCCGGCCCGCGCGGCGTCGCGTAGGCGTCCTTGCGCTGGCGCGATCGGCGCAGCAGCCACCAGCCGAACTGCTCGGCGAAGCGGCTCCAGGCCGGCGCGCCCGCCAGCTCCAGCTCCGCCCGCACCGGCCAGTTGGGATCAAGCAGCGCCTCGCGGGCGATGGCGACAATGTCGGCCTTGCCCTCGGCCAGCACCGCCTCCGCCTGCGCCGGCTCGGTGATGAGGCCGACCGCCACCGTGGGCAGGCCCGCCTCGCGCCGTAGCCGTTCGGCGAACGGCACGTGGAAGCCCGGCCCGCGCCACACGAAGCTCTGCTGGGAGGGCAGCTTCATGCCGCCGGACGAGCAGTCGATCACATCCACGCCCAGCGCCTTAAGGCGCTGGGCGAAGGCGATGGAATCCCCCACCGACCAGCCGACGTCGATGCCGTCCACGCTGGAGATGCGCACGAACAGGGGCTTGCCCGCCGGCCACGCGGCGCGCACCGCCGCCACCACCTCCAGCGGAAAGCGCATGCGCCCCGCAAGCTCGCCGCCATAGGCGTCCGTGCGCGTGTTGGCGATGGGCGACAGGAAGGAGTGCAGCAGGTAGCCGTGGGCGCAGTGCAGCTCGATCACGTCCACGCCGGCCGCATCCGCCCGCCGGGCGGCCGCGACGAACTCGCCCGCCACCGCCGCGATATCCTCCGCCGTCATCGCCGCCGGCAGAGGCCAGCCCTCGTCGAACGGCGCCGCGGTGACGCCGAGCGGCTGCCACGGCCCCTCCCCGCGGGCCTCGAGGTCGCTCGCGGTGAGCCCCACGCCGCCTTCCCACGGGCGCTGCGAGGCCGCCTTGAAGCCAGCGTGGGAGAGCTGCACGCCGGCCGCCGCGCCGAACCGGTGGAGCAGATCGCAGATGCGCTTGAGCGGCGCGATCTGGGCATCCTCCCACAGGCCGGCACAGCCGTGGGTGATGCGCCCGACGCGCGAGACGGCGGTGGCCTCGGCCATCACCAGCGCGGCGCCGCCCATGGCGAAGCGGCCGAGATGGACGAGGTGGAAATCGTCCATCACACCCTCATGCGCGCTGTAGGTGCACATGGGGGAGATCATCACGCGGCCCTTGAGCGTCAGGTCGCGCAGCTTCAGCGGGGTCATGAGCAGCGGGGCGGCGGGCACTGCGGCCGCCGCGTTCGCCTGCGTGTCAGCCAAGGCCAAGGTAGGACTCCCGGATCTTGTCGTTGTTCGCCATGTCGGAGCTGCGGCCGGAGAGGGTCACGCGGCCCTTCTCGATCACGAACACCTCCTCGCTCACCTCCAGGCCCCGGCCCACATCCTGCTCCACCAGCAGCACCTGCGCGTTCTGGCCGGCGAGGGTCGGGATCATCTCGAAGATCTGGTCCACGATGATCGGCGCAAGGCCCTGGGACGGCTCGTCGAGGATCAGCAGGCGGGGATCGCTCATCATCGCCCTCGCGATGGCGAGCATCTGCTGCTCGCCGCCGGAGAGCATGCCCGCCTGCTGCGACCAGCGCTCGCGCAGGCGGGGGAAGCGCTGCATCTCGCGGTCGGTCCGCGCCGCCCGTTCGGAGGCGCCGAGGTGGTGGCCGCCGACCTGCAGGTTCTCCAGCACGCTCATGCTGGGAAAGGTGCCGCGGCCGCTCGGCACCATGCGGATGCCGAGCCGCGCGATCTCGTGCGCGGGCAACTGGTCGATGCGCCGTCCGTCGAAATGGATCTCGCCGCCGTGCCAGCCCAGCAGCCCGCCGATGCCCCGCAGCAGCGTGGTCTTGCCCGCGCCGTTGGAGCCGACGATGCTGGTGACCGGCGTGCGGCCGATGTCGAACGAGATGCCCTCGATGATGGCGACGCCGCGCCGGTAGCCGCCGGTGAAGTTAGACACCCTGAGCATAGCGCCCTCCGAGGTAGACCGAGATCACTTCCGGCGAGCGCGCCACCTCGCCGGGCGGGCCGTCGGCGATCTTCACCCCCTGCGCGATCACCACCACCCGGTCGCTGAGGGACATGACCGAGCGCATGTCGTGCTCGACGAAGATGATGCTGATGCCCTGCCCCCGCACCTTGCGCAGGATCTCGAGGATCTGCGCGCCGTCGGTGGGGTTGAGGCCGGCGAGGATCTCGTCCGTCATCAGCAGCCGGGGACCGGAGGCCACCGCCCGCGCGATCTCGATGCGCTTCTGGTCGCCCACGGTCACCTGCTCGGCCGCCAGGTCGGCGAGGTGCTCGATCTCGCACAGCCGCAGCGCGTTGGCGGTGCAGTCGGCAGCCGACATCCCCGCCTTGCCGCCATCGCCGCGGAACAGGCTGGCGACGTGGACATTGTCCCACACCGTCATGTTGCCCAGCAGCGAGGCCGCCTGGAACGTGCGCACCGCGCCGCGCGCGCAGATCTGGTCCGGTCGCAGCCGCGACAGGGACTGGCCCTGCAGCCGGATCTCGCCCCCGGACAGCGGCAGCAGCCCGGAGATGAGGTTGAACAGGGTCGTCTTGCCGGCGCCGTTGGGGCCGATGAGGCCGACCACCTCGTCGGGAAACACCTCGAAGGAGACATCCTTCAGGGCGACCACGCCGCCGAAGGTGCGGGAGGCGTGCTCCACCTCGAGCAGGGGCGTTCGCGCGCTCATGGGCTCACCTTGACCTTTCCGATGGGGGGCGCCGCCTCGGACCGCGCCGCGGGGGCCCGGCGGGTGAGGGAGCGGAACAGGCTCACCAGCCCGCCCGGGGCGAAGGTGGTGATGGCGACGATGAGCGCGCCGAAGATGAGCCGGTGGTATTCGAGAAAATTGCCCCAGGTGATCTGGTCGATCACCGAGAGCGCAATGGCGCCGACCACCGGCCCGATCACCGTCCCGGCCCCGCCGAACAGCGTGGCGAGGATCATGTTCAGCGTGAACTTCATGTCGAGCACGCTCTGCACCGACACGAACGAGATGAAGGGCGCGAAGGCGGCGCCGAGAACGCCCGGCCAGGCCGCGCTGAAGACGAAGGCGATGACCTTGTACTTCAGCACCCGGATGCCGATGGAGGAGGCCAAGACCTCGTCGCGCCGCAGCGCGTGCAGCGCATAGCCCACCCGCGAGCGGGCCAGCAGGATGACCGAGCCGATGAGCACCACGGTGAGGCCGAGGAAGGTGTAGTAGAAGCCGTCGAGGCTCAGCGAGGGCTGCACGCTCCAGCCCACGTCATACTGGCGCAGCCCGCGGGTGAAGCTCCAGCGTTGCAGCAGGTTGTCGAAGATGAGCAGCACCGCGAGGCTCGACAGCGCGAAGTAGAGCCCCCGCTGCTTGAAGATGGGCGTGAACAGCAGCGCAAGCGCGCCCGTCACCAGCCCGCCGGCCAGCATCACCACCGGAAGCGGCAGGCCATAGCGCACGATGCCGATGGCGCCGACGAACGCGCCGAGGCCGAAGAACACCCCGTGGCCGAAGCTGGCATAGCCCGCGAAGCCGCCGATGATGTTCCAGGCCGACGCCAGCCCGATATTGATCAGAACGAACACCGCCACGCGGACCCAGTAGTCGTTCACGAGAAACGGCAGCGGCACGAGCGCCAGCGCGAACAGTCCAAGCCACGCGAACTGCATGCGGAGCCGGGCGGCGCCATGGCCCCCGGCGCGTGCGAAGAGGGAGCGCATCATCATTTCCTCGCGCCCTGACCGGTGCCGAACAGTCCCTGCGGCCGGAACAGGAGAAACAGGAGAAGAACCGAGAAGGTGACGGAGGGCGCCACGGTCGGAAGGTAGAAGGACGAGGCGAACGCCAGCACGCCGAAGATGAGGCCGCCGACAAGGACGCCCACCATGCTTCCCAGCCCGCCGATGACCATGACGAGGAAGGAATTGATGGTCCAGTCGAAGTCCATGTAGGGCGCCAGCGGGCTCAGGGCGATGAACATGCCGCCGGCAAGGCCCGACCACGCGCCCGACACGAACATGGTCTGCTCGAACGTGCGCGACAGGTTGATGCCGTTGAGCTGGGCCGACTGACGCTCATCGCGGCAGGCCCGCACCGCACGGCCGAACCGCGTCTTCTGGATCAGGAGGTAGAGCACGCCTGCCGACACCAGGCTGAGCAGGAACAGCACGAAGTCGAACGAGGGCACGAAGGTATTGCCGATGAAGAACCCCGGCGGCAGGCCCGTCTCCACCCGCAGCACGCGCTCCTGCGATCCCCAGTAGTGGATGCCGAGCTCGGTGACGACGGTGGCGATGCCGAAGGTCTGCACCAGCACCATCAGCGGCTCGGAGGTGAAGGTGCGGGCGATGAACAGCCGCTGGATCAGCCCCGCCAGCAGGCCGGTGGCGATCGCCGCCAGCAGCAGCGCCGGCACGTAGGGCAAGGCGAGCTTGGTGGCGAGATAATGCGTCAGCAGGCCGCCGAACACGACGAACACGCCGTGCGCGAAATTGACGATGCCGATGACGCCCAGCACCAGGCTGAAGCCGAACGCCGCCAGCGCATAGATGCCGCCGCGCAGCAATCCGTAGATGATGACATCTTCCATCTATTGTCCTCGATTGGCGGAATACATGGCCGGACCGTTAGCGGCCCTCCTCACCACGGCACCTTGGGATAGGCCCCGCTGGCCTCGGCCATGCTTTCCGGGAAGACGATCTTCGCCACCGGGTCCGTGCCGAACCATTGCAGCACCGGCATGCCCTCGTTGCGGATCCGCCCCTTGGCGTTGAACGCGATGGGGCCGAACACCGACTCGTAGGACAGCGCGCGCAGCGCCGCCTTCAGCCTCTCCTGATTGAAGGGATCGGCCGGGTCCGCATCCTTCAGCGCCTGCTCGTAGGTGAGCGGAATGGCATAGGCCATGGCAGCGTGATACGTGGGCGTATAGCCATAGGTCGCCGTGAACTTCTCCAGGAATTCCGCCGGCGAGGAAAAATGCGGGTCCTTGTACTTCAGGCTCGGCGCCCACAACGTGACACCGATGACGTCCTGCAGCTTTGGGCCGAGGCTTTGCTTGACGATGGGGTTCGCCGTCAGGTGGCCGCCGATGAACGCCTTGGGCTGGACGCCCAGGGTGGAGAGCTCCTGCACCAGCTTGATGCACACCACGTCCCACGCCGGGGCCGCGATGATATCCACCGGTCCGAGGTTCTTCAGCTTCAGCGCGGTCGGGCGGAAGTCCTGCACATTGAGCGGGACCATCTCCTCCGCCACCACCTTGATGTTGTGGCGCGCGCACCGCTCGCGGATGCCGACCGCGTGCTCGTGATAGACAGGATCATCCACCACCACCAGCGCGATCGTCTTTGGCGCGGGGGTCTTGGTGGCAAGATAATCTATGGCGGCGAGGTAATAGCTCGATGCCGCGCCCACCAGCGTGAAGGTGGTGTGGCCGCCTACCTCCTCGTCGATGCGCGAGGACGCCGCGCCGGCCTGGATCACCGCGAACTTGTGGCGCGCGGCAACGGCGCTCTGGGCCAGGTTCGTATCGGTGCCATAGGCGCCGGCGATGCAGCTCACCTTGTCCGAGGTGATGAGCTTCTCGGTCAGCTGGGCCACGCGCGAGGGGTTGTTCTCGTCGTCATAGACGGTCCAGCGCACGCCCATGGGCTTGCCGCCGACCATGATCTCGTTGTTGACCGTCCGCGCCCAGAAATCGTAGCCGTCCCGATAGATGCGCGCGACCTTTTCATAGGTTCCGGTCAACGGCAGGGAGCATCCGAAATGGACAGTTCCCCCGCCCGCCTGCGCCCGCACCGATGGCACCACGGCCGGCGCGAGCAGCGCCGCGCCGCCGGCTGCGGCAGCCTTCAGGATCGAACGCCGCGACAGACCTTCCTGGTCCTTTCCTCGGCTCATGTCTTCCTCCGGATGTATTTCTTGCGCCGCGCTGACGTCATCGCCGCGCGCACGTCCTTCCCGCGCGCCGACGGCTTGCCCGCCGGCGCGATCCGTCGCGCCAAACCTTGCAGACATGCCGCTCCCGCCCCTCAGGGCGCGGCCGTCACCATGCGGGCATGGGATAGACGCCCGCGGACTGCGCCATGTCGCGCGGCTCCACCACCAGCGGTTCTGCGGGCTTGCCGAGCCACTGGATGGCCGGCGCCGCTTCCACCTTGATGCGCCCCTTCTCGTTGAACGAGATGGGCCCCCACATGGAATTGTCGCGCTTGAACGCCGCCAGCTTGCGGCGCAGCTCGGACTGGTTGAACGGATCCTTCGGATCCGCGTCCTTCAGCACCTCCTGGTAGATCCATGGCAGGATGTACGTATAGACGGCATGATAGGTGGCGGCATAGCCGAATGTCGCCTTGAACTTCTCGGAAAAGGCCTCTCCAGACGGGAACGTCTGGTCCGAATACTTCAGCTGCGGCGCCCAGAAGGTGGACCCCACGATGCCGTCCATCTTCGGGCCGAGCGTCTCGCGCACGATGGGGCTCATGGTGAGGTGGCCGCCGACGAACGCCTTCGGCATGACCCCGAGCGCCGCCATCTCCTGCACCAGCTTCACGCAGATGAGATCCCACCCGGTATTGTAGACGATGTCCACGTTGCCTGCGCTTTTCAGCTTCAGCGCGGCGGGGCGAAGATCCTGCACATTCATGGGCAGGACGATTTCCTGCACGAGCTTGATGCCATACTGCGCGGCCTTGTCCTTCACGCCCTGGCCGATCTCGTGATAGACGGGATCATCCATGGTCACGACCGCGAGGGTGGCCGGCTTGGGCTGCTGGCGGGCCAGGAAGTTGACGACGCCGACGCCGTAGGTGCTGGGCGGCCCGATGCAGGTGAAGGCGGTGCGGCCGCCGATCTCCTCGTCCACGCGACGGGAGGCCGCGCCGGACTGCAGGAACACCCAGCCGTTCTTCTGCAGGATCGCGCCCTGCGCCAGCACCGTATCGGTACCGTAGGTGCCGAGCACCAGATCCACCTTGTCGGAGCTGATCAGCCGCTCGGTGAGCTGCGCGGCGCGAGAGGCATTGTTCTCGTCGTCATAGATGGTGAGGCGGATGTCACGCGGCTCGCCGGCCACGATCATCTTGCCGTTGTTTGCCTTCAGAAAGAATTCGTAGCCGTCCCGGCAGATACGGGAGACCTTCTCGTAGGTCCCGGTGAGCGGCAGCGATGCGCCGATATGGACCGTCCGCGACTGCGCCGCCGCGCCGCGCAGGAATGCCGGCGAGCCGACGGCGCCGGCCACGACGGCCGCGCCTGCTGCCTGTCCGAGGAAACGCCTGCGGGACACCCCCGCTCCAGAGGCACCATTCATGCCCGTCCTCCCCTGTTCTGGTCGGGCTTTGGCCCGTCGTTATGATCAAACGATAGTTTGAATTTTGGAGCCTGTCAATGGCATTCACGCCTGCATTCATGCGCCTTTGCGCGGCCGGGACCGGCATCTGTTTGGTGTTTTGGCGCCAGAATGCAGGAGCGGGAACATGCGCGGCAAAGGCCTGCCGGCGGCGCATGCGGCCGGATCGTGCGACGTGAAACACGAGGGGCGGGCCGGCAGAATGCGCAGGCGGCGGCGCGCCACGGACCGCGACCGGTACGGGGCACGGGACCTGTGGTGGAGCGCTGTTGCAAGGGACCGCACGCAGGCAGGCGGCGCGGAGGCCGCCGCGCGTCAGGCCGCGGTGCGGTTCTTCAGCAGGGCGATCAGGTTGCTCGCCACCACGCCCGGCGGATCGCCCGAGGGCTTGTACCAGACATAGGTCCACGCGAGCATGCCGAGGAGCGCGAGGCGCCAGTAGCTGCGGTCCACCTCCGGCGCCAGCGGCAGCTCGTCGACGATCTCAACAAACATCTGTTCGAATCGCTGGCGGTCCGCGATGAGGCGCTCGCGCAGCTTCTTGGAGCGGCGGCGCGGAAATTCGGTGACGATCAGGCTCGCGTAGATGGAGCTGTTCAGCATCGCCTCGAGATAGCCGCGCGAGGCCTGATCCAGCCGCGTCCAGGGGTCCGCCTCCGGATTGATGGCGCGGATGACGCCGGTGCAGATATGGTTGATCGCCCGTTCGTGGACGGCGGCGAACAGTTCCTCCTTCGAGGAGAAATAATAATAGAGGGAGCCGGGAAGAATTCCTGTGGACGCGGCGATGTTACGCATCGTCGTGGCGTCGTAGCCATGCTTGGCGAATTGCTTCGCGGCTGCCTCGACGACGACCTCGCGACGCGCCACGCCCTGAGCCAATGCCGTTGCCATCTCGTCCCTAACTCTCCGCTGGGCCTGAAAGGTGCGCACACCGTCATGCGGCCGCTGCGTGCCCCAAGGCCACGTCCGCCCGCCTGCCGGCCCACGTCCCCCGACGGCATGGCCCGGTCGCACCGGGCCGACATGCCGCCTCCGCCGGCATTTTACGACGATCTATCGAGCGTTTGAAAGAGGGTTGCGGCCGCTGCCCGGCGCCTGCCCCCGCCGGGGCCGCGGCAGGCGGATGCGCGGGGCGACCGCGGCAAGGCGTCGCGGGCTGCAAGGGCGCCTGGGCGATGGGCGTGCGTCCCGGTGGCGGCGCAGATGGAATCGCGCCGAGGGGCCGCGCTGGCGTCCTTCGCGGCGTCCGGCGCTCCTGCCTTGCCCATCCCCCGCGGGCCACAGCCCGAACCGAGGCGTCGGAACGGAACAGCCGAGCAGGGACGCCGCACGTTGACACGGCATGATGTTCTAACTATCGTTTGATTGACAAATAGCCCCGGCCCCGGCGTGCCGCAAACGAGCTGGCCGGGCAGCCGCAGGCAGACCGATCCGGCCACAGGCCCGCTGGCCTCACGCACCGGCCGGTTCGCGTGGCCAGAATTCCCGTACGGGCAAGCAACAAGGGAGGCCGAAGATGCATGGCAGGGCTGGAGAGGCGGACGCCGACATCGGTGAAGCACCACCCGCCGACGACAGCCGCGGCCCGCTCGCCGGCGTGGTCGTGCTCGACCTCACCCGCCTGCTGCCCGGCGCCTTCTGCACCCAGCTCCTGGCCGACATGGGCGCCGAGGTGATCAAGGTCGAGCAGCCGGGAGAGGGCGACTACTGGCGCTGGATCCCGCCGCGGGTGAAGACCCAGAGCGTGCAGTTCCTGGCGCTCAACCGCGGCAAGAAGAGCATCACGCTCGACCTGAAGGCGCCGGCCGGGCGCGAGGCGCTGCTGCGGCTCGCCGAGACCGCCGACGTGCTGCTGGAGGGCTTCCGCCCCGGTGTCATGGCCCGCCTCGGCCTGTCGCCGGAAGAGCTGCACGCGCGCAATCCGCGCCTCGTCGTCTGCGCCCTCACCGGCTTCGGGCAGGACGGGCCGCTGGCCAGGCTCGCCGCCCACGACCTCAACTATACGGGGATGATGGGGCTGCTCCAGCTGGTGAACGGCTCCACCACGAACCTGCATTCCACCGGCATCCCGCTGGCGGACGTGGGCGGCGGATCGCTGATGGCGCTGGGCGGCATCCTCGCCGCGCTCATCGAGGCGCGCGGAACCGGCAAGGGCCGGTTCGTGGATGTCTCCGTGGCCGACGGGCTGCTGACCTGGGCGAGCTTCGTCACCGCCCGCTGGAATGCGCCCGAGCTCGCCGGCGAGGACAATCCGTTCGACGCCCCGTTCAACCGGCCGTTCTACAGCGTCTACGAGGCCGCCGACGGGCTGAGCGTCGTCGTCGGGGCCTACGAGCCCAAGTTCTGGCGCAACCTGTGCGAAGGGCTGGGCCTGCCCGAATGGATCGACCGGCAGTGGGTGGAGGGCGACGCGCAGGAGGCGCAGCGCGCAGCCATCGCCGCGGCGTTCCGCACCCGCCCGCGCCACGCGTGGCTGGAGCTGTTCGCCCGCAGCGAGGCCTGCGTGACGCCCGTGCTGTCGGCGCGCGAGGCCATGGCGAGCGAGCATGTGACCGCCCGTGGCCTCGTCATCGAGGTGGATGATCCGGTGGAAGGCCGGCTGCGGCACGTGGGCAGCCCGCTGCGGTTCGACGGCACGGACTTCACCGCGCGCGCCCCTGCCCCGCAGCTCGGCGGCGACAGCGACGCCCTGCTGCGCAGCGTCGGCTATTCCGACACCGAGATCGCCGGCATGCGCGGCGCCGGCGTCATCTGAGCCACCCCAACCCACCGCTTGCGAGACCGGTCATTCCTCCTTTCGACCGGGCCGCCACCTCGCCCGCGACCATGTCGCGGGCTTTTTTTTGGCTCTGGCCGGCGAGAGGGGCGGCCGGCGCCTCAGGTGCCGGCTCCCCGGCGGCCCGCCCTGCCGCCGTCCTTCAGGCTGCGGCGCAGGGCCTCCATGATGTTCACCACGTCCATGATGTTCACCACATTGCCGGGCGCGGGCTCGGGGGCGGGTTTCGCCCGGCGCGACGGGCGCTTGCGCGTCCTGGCGGCGATCAGCTCCACCAGCCCCTCCTGCACCGGGTCATGCACGAGAGCAGGCGACCATTCCGCCGTCCCGGCATCGATCAGCTTGCGCACGAGCGCGAGCGCCGCCCTGTCCGGCTTGCCCTGCGGCTGCGGCGCGCCCTCGAAGTGGCGCACCTCGTCGGCATAGCGCAGGGTCCACAGCACGAAGCCCTTGCCGCGCGGCTCCAGCATCACGCCGCGCTCGCGCCGGTAGAGCACCAGCCGCGACAGGGCGACGGTGCCGGTCTGCGCCATGGCATCGCGGATGACGGCGAAGGCCTCCGCACCCACCGCGTCGTCGGGCACCAGGTAATGGGGCTTGTCGAGGTAGAGCCAGCCCACCGCATCGCGCGCAACGAAGCTGTCGATGTCGATGGTGTGCACGGTCTCCAGCGCGATGGTGTCGAGGTCCTCGTCCTCGATCAGCACATAGCTGTCCTCGCCGGTCGCGTAGCCCCGCGCCGCGTCCTCCGCGCGCACCGGCTCGCCGGTCACCTCGTCCAGATAGCGGGAGACCACGCGGTTGCCCGTGGCGCGGTTCAGCATGTGGAAGCGCACCTTCTCGCGGTCGGTGGTGGCCGGCGTCATGGCCACCCGGCAGGTGACGAGCGAGAGCTTGAGCCAGCCCTTCCAGAAGGCGCGCGGGGCCATCAGCGCCTCCTCGCCCGCTTGCTGGAGCCCGACGCCGCAGCATCCGGCAGGGGCACGGCCGCGGCGCGAAAATCCGCCCACGGGTCGGCACCGAGATGCGCGAGGCGCGACGGCGCGTTCAGCACCGTGAAATGCTGCGGACCGACGGCCGGGCCCAGCTCCTCCCAGCCCAGCGGCATGGAGACCGGCGCGCCGGCCCGGGCGCGGGCGGAATAGGCGGCGACGGCGGTGGCGCCGCGCTGGTTGCGCAGGTAGTCCACCAGGATGCGGCCGGTGCGCTTCGCCTTGGCAATGGTGGCGACGAAGCGCTCCGGCGCATCGGCCGCCATCGCCTCGGCCATGGCCTTGGTGAAGGCCTTCGCGGCGGCCCAGTCCGCCTTGGGCAGCAGCGGCGTGCACACGTGCAGGCCCTTGCCGCCGGAGGTCTTCACGAAGGCGGCGAGGCCTTCCGCCTCAAGCCGCGCCTTCACCTCCCGCGCGGCGGCGATCACCGCCTCCCAGTCCACGCCCTCGCCGGGGTCGAGGTCCATCACCAGCATGTCGGGCCGCTCCCAGTCGGCCAGCGGCGCACCGAAGGGGTGGATCTCCAGCGCCGCGCCCTGCACCAGCGCCATGAGGCCGTCGAGGGTGTCGATGGCGAGATAGCGCTGATCGCCCGGCGCGCGCGGATCGGCCACCGCCCGGATGGCCTTGTCCGCCCCCTTCCAGGGATGCTTCTGGAAGAAGCGGGGCCCCTCGATCCCCTCCGGGCAGCGCACCAGCGCCAGCGGCCGGCCGACCACGAACGGGGCGATGAAACGCCAGACCCCGGCGTAGTAATCAGCCAGTCCTTCCTTGGTCACACCGGCGTCGGGCCAGTAGACGCGATCGGGATGGGTGAGGCGCACGCGGCGCTTCGGCGGAGGGTCGTCCACCGGGGGCGCGGGCGCGGCCTCCCTCACGATCTCGGTGGCGGGCTTGTCGTCGCGCACGCCGCGGAAGGAGGCGTGGCGCAGGTGGCCGTCGCCCGTCCATGCGCGGAACTCCACCTCCGCCACGTGCTTCGGCGCCACGAACACCACATCGCGCGCCTCCTCGGCCGAGAGCTTGCCGGCGAACGGGCTCGCCTCCACCGCATCGGGCGCTAGCAGGGCGTGGAGGTCCGCCGCCATCCGGTTGGAAAAGCCGGTGCCGACCCGCCCCACCGGCACGAGCCGCCCGCCCTCATAGACCCCGAGCACGAGCGAGCCGATGGCCCGCCGCGCGGTGGTGGAGGGCACGAAGCCGCCCACCACGAACTCCTGCCGCTCCGAGCACTTGGACTTGATCCAGTCGCGCGAGCGGCCGGAATGATAGGGCGCATCCTTCAGCTTGGAGATCACGCCCTCGAGGCTCAGGCGGCAGGCGTGCTGCAGCACCAGGGTGCCGTCGTCCTCGAAATGGGCGCTGCAGCGCAGCGCGCCGAAGCTCTCCGGGGCGGCCGAGACAAGGCGCTCCAGCAGCATCTTGCGGGCGAGGAGCGGCGCGGGCGTGAGGTCGTATCCGTTCAGATGAAGCAGGTCGAAGGCGTAATAGATGAACCGCTCGTCCCGTCCCGCGCTCAGGTCCGCCTGCAAAGCGGCGAAATCGGAGGCGCCGTTGCCGGCCTCCACCACCACCTCGCCGTCGATCAGCGCATCGGCGACCGGCAGCGCTTCGAGAGCCGAGCGGACCCGCGCGCCGAAACGATCGGTCCAGTCGAGCCCCGTGCGGGTGATGAGCCGCACCCGGCCACCATGGAGGCGCGCCTGCAGACGGTAGCCATCGAACTTGATCTCGTGCACATGACGCCGCCCGGCCGGCGGGCGCGACGCCAGCGTGGCGAGGGCGGGCAGCACGAAATCCGGTAGCGGCGCCTTGCGCGCGGCCTTGGGGATCTCGAACGGGATGGGCGCCGCAGTGGCCTGGGCACGGGAAATGCCTGCCGCGCCGGCGCGCCTTGCCATCGCGAGCGAGCGCGCCCCGCCTTTGGCCGGGACAGCGGCATCGGCGGATGCCGGCGCGCGGGCATCTGATTTCTGGACGGAGAGAGCGGAGGCGCGCGCGCCTCCGGGCGTGGGCGTGGGCGTGGGCATCCCGCCGGCCCCGGTCTTGCGCGCTGCGGCGGCGCCTTCGGAAACCCGCGCGTCGGCCGGCGGGCGCGCGGATGCGGCGGCAGGTGGCGGCTTGCGCACGGCCCGTTTGCGCGCGCCAGTCCCGGCCGCCGATGCGCCAGCACGTTTGCTCCCGGATGATGCTGTCCGCACCGGCGCGTCGGCGCCGTCCACGCCCGCCACGTCGCGGCCGGACAGCACGGAGAGCGGCGCCTCCTCCGTGATCTCGGGCGCGCCTTCGGGCCGGGCGGCGGCGTCCTCCGCCTTGATGAGGAGCCAGTTCTCCTTCTTCTCACCGGCGCGCGGCGCCATGCGCACCAGATGCCAGCGGCCATGGAGCTTCTCGCCCGCGATCTCGAATTCCAGATGGCCCTTGTGATAGCCGGCCGCGGCATCGCCCACCGGCGTCCAGGTGCCGCGATCCCAGACGATCACGTTGCCGGAGCCATACTGCCCCGGCGGGATGGTGCCCTCAAACCCGCCATAGGCGAGGGGGTGGTCCTCCACATGCACGGCAAGGCGCTTCTCGCCGGCAACGAGGCTCGGCCCGCGGGTGACGGCCCAGCTCTTCAGCACGCCGTCCATCTCCAGCCGCAGATCGTAGTGGAGGCGCCGGGCGGCGTGCTTCTGGATGACGTAGGCGCCCGCCTCCATGTCCGCCTGCGCTCCCCGCTTGGGCTGGCGGCGCGGGCGACCGTCCGGCTCGGGCGTGGTGGCGAAGTCGCGCCTGGCGCGATAGGTGTCGAGACCGGCCATGGCTACCCTGCCTTTCGGACACCGCCGCCCGCGCGCCTGCCCGCACCGCCCTCTGCCCTACCGCTCGCGGCGGCCGGCACTTTACCGGTGGCCGTGCCGGAAGATTGGTCCGAGGATCTGGCCGTGCCCAGAAACTTGGCTTTGCCGGAAGATTTGCCTTTGCCGGAAGACTTGGCTTCGCGGGAAGATTTGCCTTTGCCGGAAGATTTGACTTCGCCTGACGATTTGCCGCCGGAGCGCGCCTGCGCCTCGCTGGCGCCCGCTCCGGCGCTGGCGCGCAGGGCGTCGAGCAGGCTCACCACCTTCCCGGCGCGGCGCGGCTCCGGCTTCGGCAGCGGCTTGCCCTCCATCCTGGCCCGCACCAGCGCGGCCAGCGCCGCCTCGTAGCGGTCGTCCAGCGTGGCCGGGTCGAAGCGACCGGGCTTGGAACGGATGATGTGGGTGGCGAGCTCTAGCATCTCGCCGGAGATCCCGGCGTCCGGCACATCGGCGAACGCCTCTCCGGCGGGGCGGACCTCATAGTCGAAATTGAGGGTGGACGCGATCAGCGCCCCGCCCTCCCCCACCGGGCGGATGAGCAGGCGGCGCACCCGGCGGAACAGCACCGCCTCGCCCAGCGCCGCAACCTTGCGCTCGGCCATGGCCGCAGCCAGGAGCGCCAGCACCTGAGCGCTCGGCGCGTCCACCGGGGCGAGGAAATAGGGCCGGTCGAGATAGGCGGTGTCGATCCCGCCGCAGGGCAGGAAGGTGTCCACAGCGATGGTGCGCGTGCCCTGGGGCACCACCGCCGCCACGTCTTCCGGCTCGAGGGTGACGAACTCGCCCCGGGCGACCTCGTAGCCCTTCACCTGCTCGTCGCCTTCCACCGGCGCGCCGGTTTCCTCGTCCACATACTGGCGCCGCAGCCGGTGGCCCGTCTTGCGGCTCACCATATGGAGGGAGATGCGCTCGGCGGTGGAGGCGGCGGCATGAAGGCCCACGCCGCAGCTCAGCGCTCCGACGGTGAGGAAGCCTTTCCAGCTAGCCCGGGGTGCCATGGATCTATTCTGCCACCGTTTGCCTTCGGGCGGTCAAATCACGACCGCAGCACCCTTGCCAAACGTTGCAGGAGGCCACGCGTTCCCGGTGCCGCTCGTGGCGTTGCGGAAACAAACGGGCGCGCACGCCGTTGCCTTGGACATGACTTCCCAAAGGAGACTGGCAATGCAGAAGTCGGCCGACCGCAACCTCGGACGCCCCGCCCCGAACGAGGACAAGGACCAGAACGTCGAGCAGCTGAAGGCGCGCCGCAGGGGCACGCTCGCCACCAGCACGGAGGCCGCGCGCCGCGAGACCGAGCGTCGCGAGGTGAAGCAGAACCGGCACAGGTCCGCCTGAGGCTCGGGCGGGGCGGTGTCGTCCGCCCTCCCGCCGCGACGCGCGCCGATCACCATCTCGCGCATCCGGCGCGCCAGCGGCGGCGTGTCGTCGGGGCTGCCGCATCCGCCGGTTAACCCGTGCGGCCGCCGCGATCACACGAAGGAGAGAAGGGGCGCGGGCGTAAGTTTCGCGCGGATGCGACAGCATCGTGCGACCAAGGCGGGAAGATTTCATGGCGTTTCGATGCTTTTTTGCATCGCGTGAAACCTCGGGCCGCGCTGCACGTTGTGCGGGAAAGACCTGAACCTCTTTCCTTCCAGCCACGGCCCAGCACGCCGAGGAGTGTGCCCCCATGCGCATTGCCCAGATCGCGCCGCTCATCGAGAGCGTGCCGCCCCGCCGCTACGGGGGCACGGAGCGGATCGTCTCCTATCTCACCGAGGAGCTGGTGCGCGCCGGCCATGACGTGACCCTGTTCGCGAGCGCGGACTCCCTCACCTCGGCGAAGCTCGAGCCCATGTGCGAGACCGGCCTGCGGCTGGCACCCGGCCCGGTCGATCCGCTGGTCTTCCACATGCTGCTGCTGGAAGAGGCGCGCCAGCGCGCCGACGCGTTCGATGTCCTGCACATCCATCTGGACCTGCTGCATTACCCGATGCTGCGCGAGCATCGGAACCGGTGCCTCACCACGCTGCACGGGCGGCTCGACCTGCCCGCCGTGCACCGGCTCTATTCCACCTTCCGGGATTTTCCCCTCGTCTCCATCTCCGATGACCAGCGCCGGCCCATGCCGCCCGTCAACTGGGCGGCGACGGTGCATCACGGCCTGCCGCGCGACCTGCTGCCGTACGGGCCGGGCAACGGCGGCTATCTCGCCTTCCTCGGCCGCATCTCGCCCGAGAAGCGGCCCGACCGCGCCATCGAGATCGCCGCCCGCGCCGGAATGCCACTGAAGATCGCGGCCAAGGTGGACCGTGCCGACGCGGCCTATTGGGAGGACGTGATCGCGCCCATGGTGAAGGCCACGCCCGGCGTCGAGTTCATCGGCGAGATCAACGAGCGCGAGAAGGCGCACCTGCTCGGCGACGCCACGGCCCTGCTCTTTCCCATCGACTGGCCGGAGCCGTTCGGGCTGGTGATGATCGAGGCCATGTCCTGCGGCACGCCGGTGATCGCCTTCGGCTGCGGCTCCGTTCCGGAAGTCATCGACGACGGCGCCACCGGCTTCATCGTCTCCTCGGTGGAGGAGGCGGTCCGGCGCGTTGGCGATATTCCCCGCCTTGATCGTGCCGTGATCCGGCGCATCTTTGAAAGGCGGTTCTCGGCCGAGCGGATGGCCCGCGACTACCTCGCCATCTATGAGCGCCTCACGGCGCCCGCCCCGGGAAAGCCCAGGCTCAAGGTGGTCAACGGGAGCCTCGATGCTGCACTCTGACGCTGCCGCCCGGCTCCCCGCGCCCGATCCGGAGGAACCGGAATATGTCATCGCCGCCAGCGCCTCGCAGCTGGAGGCAACGCCGCGGACGCTGAAGCACGACGACACCTTCGCCGTGTTCGACGCCCACGGCGACGCCGTGCCCGAGCTGGCCGGCAACCACGGCATCTTCCATCGCGACACCCGCCACCTGTCGCAGTTCTTCCTCACCGTGCAGGGAGTGCGGCCGCTGCTGCTCTCCTCGACGGTGCGGGACGACAACGCGACGCTGACCTGCGACCTCACCAATCCGGACCTGCCCGCCGGCGATGGCCGGGACGAGCTGCTGCACGATCTCGTGCACATCCGCCGCTCGCGCTTCCTCTATCGCGCAGCGAGCCACGAGTGCCTCTCGGTGCGCAATTTCGACGTGGTGCCGCGCCGCATCGAGCTGGCCATCGGCTTCGATGCGGATTTTGCCGACCTGTTCGAGGTGCGGGGCGCGCACCGGAGCCGGCGCGGCACCCGCGCGGCGCCGGTCGTGGAGCGCTCGCGCGTGCGCCTCGCCTATGCCGGGCTCGACGGGCAGACGCGCACGACCACCCTCGGCTTCGAGCCGACACCCACCGCCCTCACCGGCGACCGCGCGCTCTACCGCATGCAGCTCGCCCCCGGCGAGACGTTCGTGATGTTCGTGGAGATCCGCTGCGATGCCGCCCACCCCGGCCCGGGCGCGCGCCTCGCCTTCCGCACCGCCCTGCGCAACGCCCGGCGCGACCTGCGCCAGCGGGCCGCGCGTGGCGCGAGCGTCGTCTCCTCCAACCATCATTTCAACGAGGGGCTGCGGCGCGCGGTCAGCGACCTCAACATCCTCGTCACCGACACGCCGGAGGGGCCCTATCCGTATGCGGGCGTGCCGTGGTTCAGCACCGTGTTCGGCCGCGACGCGCTCATCACCGCGTTCGAGACGCTGTGGATGGACCCGGCCATCGCGCGGGGCGTGCTGCTGCACCTCGCCGCCAACCAGGCCGACCGCTTCGATCCGGAGGCCGACGCCGAGCCGGGCAAGATCCTGCACGAGGTGCGGTTCGGCGAGATGGCCGAGCTCGGCGAGGTGCCGTTCCGCCGCTATTACGGCAGCATCGATTCCACGCCGCTGTTCGTCATGCTGGCCGGCGCCTATCTGGAGCGCACCGGCGACCTCGACACCATCCGCCTGCTCGCGCCCGCAGTGGAAGCCGCCCTCGCCTGGATCCGCGACCATGGCGACCGCGACGGCGACGGCTTCGTGGAGTATGGCCGCCGGCGCGGCGACGGGCTCGTCAACCAGGGCTGGAAGGACAGTCACGACAGCGTTTTCCACGCGGACGGGCGGCTGGCGCGCGGGCCCATCGCGCTGGTGGAGGTGCAGGCCTATGCCTACGCCGCCTGGCAGGCCGGAGCGCTGCTCGCCCGCGCGTTGGGGGACGAGACTTCCGCCAGCGCCCATGCCTTGCGCGCCGCGCGGCTGCGGGATGCGTTCGACGCCGCCTTCTTCGATCCGGACCTCGGCACCTATGTTCTGGCGCTGGACGGCGACAAGGCGCCCTGCCGGGTGCGCACCTCCAATGCCGGGCATGCGCTGTTCGCGGGCATCGCCCTGCCCGGCCGGGCGGCCGCCGTGGCGGACGACCTGATGGGGCGCGCGTCCTTCTCCGGCTGGGGCGTACGCACGCTCGCGGAGGGCGAGGCGCGCTTCAATCCCATGAGCTACCACAACGGCTCGGTCTGGCCGCACGACAATGCGGTGGTCGCCCTCGGCCTTGCCCGCTACGGCTTCAGGGCCGAGGCGGCGCGCATCTTCGAGGGGCTGTTCCGCGCCTCGATCTATTTCGACCTGAGGCGCATCCCGGAGCTGTTCTGCGGCTTCGCCCGCCAGCGCAGCCAGGGGCCGGTGTCCTATCCCGTCGCCTGCGCGCCGCAGGCCTGGGCGGCGGCCGCGCCGCTGGCGCTGCTGCAGGCCTCCCTCGGCCTCGGCTTCGACCTGCCGCAGGGCCGCGTCGTGTTCGACCGGCCGCGGCTGCCCGCCTTCCTCGACCGGCTGGCGCTGCGCGGCCTGCAGATCGGCCAGGACCGGCTGGACGTGAAGCTGGAGCGCGTGGGTGAGGGTTGCGCGGTCTCCGTCATCGGCCGCACCGGGCAGGCCGGGCTGAGGGTCGAGACCTAGGAGGACGTCCGCGGGGAAAGGGAACCGAAGCTCGCCGGCACCGGTTAGAGTGCTGTCTCGTGGAAGCCGCCGCGGCGGCAGCGCATGCTATGCCGCGGGCCGCGGCGCGGGAAATGCGCGCGGGGATCCGGCGGCGCATCGCATCCGTTAAAGGCATGCGGGCGCCGTGGCGCGCGCCGAAGGCCGGAAGGAGCCTGACCGCATGGAACGTTCCCCTCCTGACCCGAGCCGGCGCGACCTTCTCATCGGCGGCGCGGCGACCGCCGCCACGGCGGCAGGTCACGGGCGGCAGGTCACGTTCCGGCCGATGCCGAGGGCGTCCCGTCCGCGCCGGCGACAGGTGCGGGGAAACCGATGATGGCGAGCCTGTCGCTCACCGTCAACGGGGTCGAGCGCAGCATCGAGGTGGACACCCGCACCACCCTGCTGGACCTGCTGCGCGAGCACCTGCACCTGCCCGGCACCAAGAAGGGCTGCGACCATGGCCAGTGCGGCGCCTGCACGGTCATCCTCGACGGCCGGCGGATCAATTCCTGCATCACCCTCGCGGTCATGCACCAGGGCGATGCGGTGACCACCATCGAGGGGCTCGGCACGCCGGACCGGCTGCATCCCATGCAGGCCGCCTTCGTGAGCCACGACGGCTTCCAGTGCGGCTATTGCACGCCGGGGCAGATCTGCTCGGCCGTGGCGGTGCTGGATGAGATCCGTGACGATATCCCGAGCCACGTGACCGGCGATCTGCTTGCCCCCGCGACGCTGACCGGCGCGGAGCTGCGCGAGCGCATGAGCGGCAACATCTGCCGCTGCGGCGCCTATTCCAACATCATCGATGCCATCACCGAGGCGGCGGGGAGGCGCGCATGAAGGCCTTCACCTACGAGCGCGCGCTGACCCCCGCCGATGCCGCGGGCGCCGCGGCCCTGACACCGGGCGCGCGCTTCATCGCCGGGGGGACCAACCTGCTCGACCTCATGAAGCTGGAAATCGAGACGCCCGGCCATCTCATCGATGTGAACCTTCTCGGCCTCG
>NZ_CM195525.1:1470000-2275000 GCF_043194675.2 Xanthobacter lutulentifluminis
GGCGAGCTTGAGGGCATAGCCCCCCGCGCCCGCGGCCGTGACGTAGCTGAGCCAGATCTTCCCGCCGTCCACGAGACCGGGTTCGATATGCATGAAACTGCTCCTGTGCCGTCCCACCGACGGCGTTCGCGTTGGCACCGTGCGCATGGCCGGTCTCCTGACTCGCGGGTCGTAGCCGCGCCTTCCGTCTTCCCGCCCGGGACAGGCCCGGTCAGTGACATCGTGGAAGGCCGCTCGCCGCTCACAGTCGCGGGGGCGGTCGGGGCTTGGGGCGCAGGCGCCCTTCCCCATTCCCGTTTCAGTCCGGACGGGATGCGTCCGGACCACCATGCACCGTGGAACTGGGCGCCCAAGCAGGGCCGCTGTCAAGCGCGCAGCGCCGCATCGCCTCAGCGTCCGAGCTTTTCATAACGCCGCACCAGACGATCGCGCCTGAGGCGCGACAGCCGCTGGACCCAGAAGATGCCGTCGAGCTGGTCGATCTCGTGCTGGTGGCAGACCGCCCGCAGCCCCTCGGCCTCCTCCTCCCCCACGGTTCCGTCGAGCTCCTGGAACCGCACGGTGACGCGGGCGTGCCGGTCCAGTTCGTCGGTGACGCCGGGCATGGAGATGGACCCCTCCATGTGCCGCATCATCTCGTCCGAGCGGGCGATGATCTGCGGGTTCACATAGGTGCGCGGGCCCTCCTCCGGCGACAGCTCCAGCACCACGACACGGGCCGGCACGCCCACATGGGGGGCGGTGATGCCGATGCCCGGCGCGGCGCGCAGGGTGTCGAGGAGATCCGCGGCCAGGCCGGCGAGGGCATCGTCGAACACCGTGACGGGGGCCGCCACCGTCTTGAGACGGGGATCCGGGTACCTCACAATGTCACGAACCGCCACGACTTATCCCCCTGCGGCCGACCCGCGCGGCCCGAATCGCCGATCGAGGCTCCCGCCTTTTCCACCGCCGGGCAAGCCGCCCCAGCCTCCTCGCCCGTCTGTGCTCAGGCCGGCACCGCCGCCGGCTCCGGGCCGCGCCGCTCGCGCACGGCGACGATGGCGACGGCGGCGAGGAGGCAGAGGACGCCGGCGACGAAGAAGGCCGGCAGATAGGTCTGGTAGAAGGTGCGGCTGAAGCCCGCCCCGTAGGCCGCCATGGCGGCGCCAAGCTGGTGGCCGGTGAACACCCAGCCGAACACGATGTTCGCGCGCTCGCCGAAGCGGTCCGCGGTGAGCTTCACCGTGGGCGGAACGGTGGCCACCCAGTCGAGGCCATAGAACACGGCGAACAGCGACAGGCCGTAGAAGCTGAAGTCGCTGTAGGTCAGGAAGATCAGCGAGAGGCCGCGCAGCCCGTAGTACCAGAACAACAGCCAGCGGCTGTCGAACCGGTCTGACAGCCAGCCGGACCCCACCGTTCCGAAGAAATCGAACACGCCGATCATCGCCAGCACCGAGGCGGCGGTGACGGCGGCGAGCCCATAGTCGCCGCACAGGGAGACGAAATGGGTCTGAACCAGCCCGTTGGTGCTGGCCCCGCAGACGAAGAAGGTGCCGAACAGCACCCAGAAGGTGGCCGAACGGGAGGCATCGCGCAGCGCCAGGAGCGGCGAGGCCAGCATGGCGCCGAGGCTCGCCGGACGGGGCGGCTCGGCCACCGGCCCGCTGCTGCCGTACGGCGCGAGGCCCACATCGGAGGGGCGGTCGCGCATCAGCGCCAGCACCGCGACCGCCGCCAGGAGGATCATGGCAAGCACGAACACCAGCGCGGAACGCCAGCCCAGCGTCTGCGACAGCTGCGCCAGCCCGGGCAGGAACACGAGCTGCCCGGTGGCCGTGCTGGCGGTGAGGAGGCCCATGACGAGGCCGCGGCGCTGCGCGAACCAGCGGGTGGCCACCGTCGCCCCCAGCACCATGGCGGTCAGCCCGGTGCCGAGCCCCACCACCACGCCCCACAGCGCGATGAGGTGCCAGAGCCGCGTCATCACCAATGAGCCGAGGATGCCGGCGGCGATCAGCCCCAGCGCCATGGTGGCGACGGGGCGGATGCCGAAGCGGTTCATGAAGGCGGCGGCGAACGGCCCCATGACGCCGAACAGCATGAGGCGGATGGCGAAGCTGGAGGAGATATCCGCCGTCGCCCAGCCGAACTCGGCCTCCAGCGGACCGATCAGCACGCCCGGGGCGCCGACTGCGCCGGCGGTGACCAGCATGGTCAGGAAGGTGACGGCGGCAACCACCCAGCCGTAATGGATGCCGCGCCGGGCGAGCGCTTCGGCCAGGGGCGAGATGGCGGAGGAAGTGGGGGGCATGACGCTTCCTTGATATGCGGGCAGCTACACGTAAATGAGCGCGCGAAGCGCCCCTGAACTCAGGCGGATGGCCCTCCGGCACGCGTAACCGGGCGTCGGCGAGCATGGAGAGAAGGGATCGGCTGTCTGATCGCCTCGATACATGCATATACCCGCATAGAGACTGCGTCCAGTCGCCTGATACGGTCGCCGCATTCGATGGGAGCGCGTGGAGGCCACGCCCTCAAGCGCGCCGGCACCGGCCCGAAGGCGCTCGGCCCCGGCAAGCTTCCCCTTTTCGCGGGGTTTGACCCACCGGCATGACTGAATTAATCTGACCCGTCGTTTCAGGACATGCGATGCGCCAGATCGGCCTCATCCTCGAGCACGGTTTCCAGCTGATGGGCCTTGCCGCCCTGTCGGCCTTCGAGCTCGCCAATGCGGAGCTCGAAGGCGACGGATACCGTCTCACCGTCATGTCCGAGACGGGCGGCATCGTGCGCTCGTCCATGAACTCCGGCATCGAGACCATCGCCCTCGGACCCGTGCCCGACACGCTGATGGTGGTGGGCGAGCTGGAGCCGCGGCCGGTCTCGCCCGGCCTGCGCGCCTATATTGCCCATGCCGGCTCGCAGGCCCGACGTGTGGCCGGGGTCTGCACCGGCGCGTTCGGGCTGGCGGAGGCCGGCCTTCTGGACGGGCGCGCGGCAACCACCCACTGGGCGCACGCGCGGCGCCTGCAGGAGGAGCACCCGTCCATCCGGGTGGATGCGGACCGCATCTTCGTCCGCGACGGCCATGTGTGGACCTCGGCCGGCATGTCCGCCGCCATCGACCTCACGCTGGCGCTGATCGAGGACGACCACGGCGCCGCGCTCTCGCGCAAGGTCGCCCGCAAGCTGGTGGTCTATCACCGCCGGCCCGGCGGGCAGTCCCAGTTCTCGGCCCTGCTGGAGCTGGAGCCGCGCTCCGACCGGGTGAAGCGCGCCCTCATCTACGCCAAGGAAAACCTGCGCAATCCGCTCTCCGTCGAAGAGCTGGCCGAGGCGGCGAGCCTCTCGCCGCGCCAGTTCAGCCGCGTGTTCCGGGAAGAGACCGGCCAGTCGCCAGCGAAGGCGGTGGAGACGCTGCGGCTGGAGGCCGCGAAGCTCATGCTGGAGGACGGGCGCCACGCCATGGAGGAGGTGGCGCGCGACACCGGCTTTGCCGACCGCGACCGGATGCGCCGCGCGTTCCTGCGCGCCTACGGCCAGCCGCCCGCCAGCCTCCGCCGCAGCCTGCGGCTGATGGAGGGCGACGACGCCGGCTGACGGCGGCCCTGCCCTATCCGCATGGCCTGCGCCAGCCTGCTCCGCACGACCGGCGCGCCCGAAAGCCTGCCTTTCCCGAGCATGCGGCCGGCCGCCGGGACGCCCGCGATCGCAGGCGTCCGTGCCGGTGTCCGAAGGCCGGCGGTTTCGGGTGGACCAGTGCGGCGGGACGTGGACCATGCGGGCGGCCACCCTGCCCTCCCGATCCGCACGCTCCCCATGACCACCGACCATCCCGTGACCGCCAGCCCTCATCGCTGCAACCGCGTCACGCCTTTCGGGACCCGCGAGGCCGTCGCCGAGCGCGGCCTGTTCATGGGCAACCGGGGAAACCTGCGCCGGCCGGACGGCACGCTCAAGGTCTGGCATGCACGCGGCTGGGTGTGCTGCCTCACCTCGTTCCGGGGCCGGCGCCTCGAGCTTGACGCCCCCGGACGCTACACACCGCTGTTCTTCATGGACGAGGCGGTAGCCCTCGCAGCCGGCCACCGGCCCTGCGGCGAATGCCGGCACGCCGACTATCAGGCCTTCAAGGCTGCCTGGCGCCGGGCATTCGACATGCCCGTCGACGCGCCGCTCGCCGTGGCGCAGATCGATCGGGCGCTGCACGCGGCCCGGGTCCGGCACGGGCGGCAGGTCCTGTCCCGGGCGCCGCTGCGCGCGCTGCCGACAGGCACGTTCGTCACCTGCGACGGGGCGCCGGATCACGCCCTCCTCGTGCGCGAGCGGCAGCTGCACCGCTGGAGCCACGCCGGCTATGGCCCCGCCCCGTGGCCGGGAGCGGATGCGCAGGTCACCGTCCTCACCCCGGCGCCCACGGTGGCGGTGCTGCGGGCGGGCTACCGGCCGCGACTGGCGGATATCGCCGACGCCTGAGCCGGGCCGAAGGCGCGACCGCGGACCGGACTGTGGCTCCCCCTGCGTCCCACGAGCCGGAGGGACGGGCCCGGGCCCGCCGAGGCCAGCTTCTCCCGCCGGACACGGCTTTTCCGTGCGGCCTTCGCCACCAGCGGGGGTGAGCGGGCTCGCCGGATGCCAGAACCTGCGAGGCGAAGGCCGATCCTCACGGGTCGCGGCGGGCCGTCGGTGGAGAAATGGAACGTGCCCCTGCGCAGCTTTGCGAGGTCGTCGCGCATCTCTTGACGGCCATGAGCGCGCGGACCGGCGGGTGGAGGATCGGCGACGACGATGGCGCGGCCCGCGGCACGGGGCGCACTGCCGCTTTCGCCTCCGCCTGCCCCGCTCATGCCCGTTCGCCGCATACGAAGAGATGGCTGGGCGGCTGGTCCGTATGATTGAGGCTCCCCCGCCTCCGCTGGCACCTTGTGCGTGACCGGACGGCAGAGCGCGCCGCCGGCCAGAGACATCGAAATCCCTCCTGCAGCACCCCCCGGCCGCGATGCGCGGGTCGGGGGAGCGACTTCCTCGTGTCAACACCAGACCGGAGTGATCAGACCATGACCGTCATTGCCGACATGATCCTCTCCCAATCGGCCTGTTCAGCCGAGATGGAGATCCCCCTCGCCGCGGTCGACATCGCCGACTGGCTGTTCCACCTGCCCGAGGCCGAATATCTGCGCTGTTGTCCGCCGGATCACATCGCCGCCGGCGTCACCACCACCGACGACGGCCGCCCCATGTCCATCAACGTGGAGATGATCGGCAGCGCGCTCGTGGTGCAGCACTATGTGGCTGAGGTGGCGACGCCGGCCTATTGCCGGATGAGCTCCATCTCCGACGTCTTCACGCCGGCCGGGCGCACGCAGGTGAATGTGGTGTGGGAACTGATCGCCGAGGCGATCGACGGGCGGCGCACCCGCTACACCAACCGGGTCACATCCCACCCCACCGCCGCGTTCATGGACTTCCTCGAAGCGCATGGCCAGACCTTCGCCGAGGCGGCAGCGGCGCGCCAAGCCGCCGGTGGCGATCACAACCGGCGGGAGACGCCGCTGTTCGCGGCCAGCATCGCCCGCAAGGCCCTGGGCCGGCGCGCCGCGGCGTGAGGGCAGATCGTCGGGCCGGAGCGAAGCGCGACGCGGGAAGCCGGCGGGATCAGGACTGGCGACCGGCCGTCTTACGGCTGGTCGTGAGCCGGCGGCGAAGGCTTTCCGGCGCGGCCGGCGGGCCGTGGCATGCTACCGCAGCGCCGTCCCGCGCTTGCCAGCCGCGCCGCGGGACGGCAAAGTCCGCCCGCACAAGGATCAGCAGGGACAGGCCGGCGGGCGCTCTCGCCGGCAACAGGATACGGGAAGCTTCGACATCATGATCATGAACGGTGGGAACGCCGCGGCTGGCGCCATTGACGGGATGGCCGCTCCGGGGCTTCGGTCGGGGGCGCTGAGCCGCCGGACGTTTCTGGTCGGGTCCGCCGTCAGCCTCGGCGCGCTGGGGCTGGCCGGCTGCGCGGGAACCGAGGGGATGAGCCTCGCCGAGGCGCAGCAGGTCTATGGACCCGTGCCCACGGAGAAATTCGCCATCCCGGCGGTGGACGTCGCCAAGGTGAACCCCAAGTACTTCCGCAGCACGGTGCGCTACGAGAGCAAGGAAGCGCCCGGCACGATCATCGTCGATCCCAGCAATTATTACGTCTACCGGATCGAGGAAGAGGGCATGGCCACCCGCTACGGGGCCAACGTGGGCCGCGCCGGCTTCCTGTGGAGCGGCGACGCCTATGTGGGGCGCAAGGGCGAATGGGCGACCTGGACCCCGCCGAAGGAGATGATCAAGCGCCAGCCCGAGGCGGCCAAATACGCCGGCGGCATGCCGGGCGGCCTCGACAATCCGCTCGGCGCGCGCACGCTCTATCTCTATCAGAACGGCACCTACACGCTGTACACGATCTACGCCAGCAGCGACCCCGAATCGATCGGCACCGGCGTCACCAGCGGCTGCGTCGGCCTGCTGAGCCAGGACATGATCCACCTGTACGCACGCACGCCGGTCAAGACCAAGGTGGTCGTCCTGCCGGCCTGAGGGCGCATCGGCAGTCTGCCGGGGCGCCAGCGGCCCCGGCCTTTCCGCCCCCGCCTCCCGCCGTCCTCCGCTGGCGGCTCTGGGCGCCGGCGCGACATCAATGGAAATCCCGCGACTTCGGCAGGATGCGCACCTGCCGGGGGTGCCCCTGGCGCGGCGCCGGCTCGATGCGCGGGCTCGCCGGCCGCTGCCCGGGCCTCGCCTCGCGCCGCATGCGCGGGTCCTCGCCCGGATCCGCGTGGGGCGCGGGCAGCATGTGCGGACGCTGTGGCGCCGGGTCGTCGAACAGCCGGGCCAGCTCGGCGGAGCGGTCGGTCACCCGCTCGACCATCACGTGGATGACGCCCTCCTTGCTCTTCTGCACCCGGCCTTCCACCGCCACGAGGCGCGCGCCCATCACCTGCGCCCGGAAGCGCTCGAACAGCCGGGCCCAGAGGAGCACGTTGACGATGCCGGTCTCGTCTTCCAGCGTCATGAAGATGGCATTGCCCTTGCCCGGCCGCTGACGCACCAGCACGATGCCGGCGGTACGCACGAAGCTGCCGTCGCGCCGTGCCGCCACCTCGGCGCTGCTGGCGATGCCTTCCCTCCGGAAGAGGTCGCGCAGGATTCCCATGGGGTGGCCCTTCAGCGAGAGGCGCGTGGTCTGGTAGTCCACCGCGATCTGCTCGGGCAGCGGCATGAGGGGCAGCTGCGCATCGGGCTCCGCGCCGAGCTCGCGCGCCTGCGCCGCCGCGAACAGGGGCAACGGCGCGTCATCGGGCAGGCGGCGGACGGCCCACGCCGCCTCGCGCCGCCCCAGCCCGAGGGAGCCGAAGGCGTCGGCATCAGCCAGCCGCATCAGCGCCCCCACCGGCAGCCGCGAGCGCATGGCCAGGGTCTCGATATCCCGATAGCCCGCGCCCCGCGCGGCCACCAGCCTGCCCGACCATGCTTCGTTGAACCCGTCGATCTGCCGCAGGCCGATGCGCAGCGCGAGGTCGCCGCTGGGGCGGCGCTCCAGCGTGTTGTCGTGGACGCTGTGGTTGATGTCGGCGGGCAGGATCTCGACACCGTGCTCGCGCGCATCCCGCACGATCTGCGCGGGGGCATAAAAGCCCATCGGCTGCGCGTTCAGCAGCGCCGCCGCGAACACGGCCGGGTAGCGGCACTTGATGAAGGCGGAGATGTAGACCAGCTTGGCGAAGGAGGCCGCGTGGCTTTCCGGAAAGCCATACTCGCCGAACCCCTTGATCTGCTCGAAGCAGCGCATGGCAAAGGCCGGATCGTAGCCGCGCGCGCTCATGCGCTCCACCAGCAGGGTCTGGAACTGCCCGATGGTTCCCAGGTTGCGGAAGGTGGCCATGGCGCGGCGCAGCTTGTTGGCCTCGACCTCCGTGAAGGCGGCGGCGACCATGGCGAGCTTCATCGCCTGCTCCTGGAACAGGGGGACGCCCTTGGTGCGATCCAGCACGTCGCGCAGCTCGTCGGGATCGTGCGGGGGCCGGGGCGAGGGGTAGGTCACGGGCTCGCTGCCCTCGCGCCGGCGCAGATAGGGATGCACCATGTTGCCCTGGATCGGCCCGGGCCGGACGATCGCCACCTGGATCACGAGGTCGTAGAGATCGCGCGGCTTCATGCGCGGCAGCATGTTGATCTGCGCCCGGCTCTCCACCTGGAACACGCCGATGGAATCGCCCCGGCAGAGCATGTCGTAGACATCCGCCTGGTCCGCCGGGATGTCGGACAGCCCGTAGTCCACGCCCACGTGCGCGCGCATGAGGTCGAGCGCCTTGCGGATGCAGGTGAGCATGCCGAGCGCCAGCGCATCCACCTTCATCAGGCCGAGCGTGTCGATGTCGTCCTTGTTCCATTCGATGAAGGTGCGGTGCTCCATGACGGCATTGCCGATGGGCACCATCTCGTCCAGCCGGCCCTGGGTGAGCACGAAGCCGCCCACATGCTGCGAGAGGTGGCGCGGGAAGCCCACCAGCCGGCCGGCGAACGCCACCGCGCGGCGGATCGAAGGATTGGTGGCATCGAGCCCGGCCTGGGCGATGCGGTCCTGCTCCAGCATGTCGCCCCAGCTGCCCCACACCATGCCGGCGAGGCGCGCGGTGACGTCCTCGGTGAGGCCGAGCGCCTTGCCCACCTCGCGGATGGCGCTGCGCGGGCGATAGGAGATGACGGTGGCCGCGATGCCGGCGCGGTGGCGGCCATAGCGCTCGTAAATGTACTGGATCACCTCCTCGCGCCGCTCGTGCTCGAAATCCACGTCGATGTCGGGCGGCTCCCGGCGCTCGCGGGAGATGAAGCGGGCGAACAGCAGGTTGCTCTCGGCCGGGTCGACGGCGGTGATGCCGAGCACGTAGCACACCGCCGAATTGGCCGCCGAGCCCCGCCCCTGGCACAGGATGCCCTTCTTCTCCGCGAAGCCGACGATATCGCGGATGGTGAGGAAATACGGCGCGTACTTCAGCTCAGCGATCAGCGCCAGCTCGTCCTTCAGCTGCTGCTCCACCCCGGCCGGCACGCCCTGGGGATAGGCGATGGCCGCGCGCCGCCACGTCATCTCCGCCAGCCACCCGTCGGCCGTATGGCCCGGGGGGATCGGCTCCTCGGGATACTCGTATTTCAGCTCCCCCAGGGAGAAGTCGATGCGGGCGAGGAAGTGCCGCGTCTCCTCCACCGCCTCGGGCGCGTCGCGGAACAGGCGGGCCATCTCGGCGGGCGACTTGAGGTGGCGCTCGGCATTCACCTCCAGCCGGCGGCCGGCGGCCTCGATGGTGGTGCCCTCGCGGATGCAGGTCAGCACGTCCTGCAGGTCGCGCTGCGCGGGGTGGTGATAGAGCACGTCGTTCATGGCCAGCAACGGCACCCCGGCGCCGGCCGCCAGTCCCTTCAGGGCGGCGAGGCGGCGGCGGTCATCGCCGCGGCGCGGCATGTCGGCACCGAGCCACAGGGAGCCCGGCGCGGCCTCGGCCAGCGCCGCGAGCGATGGCGCCAGCAGGGCGTCCGGCGCGTGCGGGGGCATGAGGATGAGCGAGAGCCCGCGCGGATCGCCCAGCAGGTCGTCGCGGGCGAGGATGCACTCCCCCTTCGCGGCGCGCATGTTGCCAGTGGTCAGCAGCCGGCACAGCCGCCCCCACCCGGAGCGGTCCTGCGCATAGGCCATCACGTCCGGCGTGCCGTCCGCGAACACGAGCCGCGCCCCGACCGCGAGTCGGAACGGCAGCCGCGCCTTGGGATCGCCGAGCTCCTCCTGCAGGGCCTCTTCCGCGTCCTTCACCGCCGCATAGGCCCGCACCACGCCCGCCACGGTGTTGCGATCGGCGATGCCGATGCCGCCATGGCCGAGCGCCAGCGCCCGGGCCACGAGGTCCGCGGCATGGGAGGCGCCCCGCAGGAAGGAGAAATTGGTCGTCACCGCCAGCTCGGCGTAGAACCCCGCGCTCATGGGAACAGCCCGTGCAGGAACCAGCGCGGCGGGGCGGGCTCGCGATCGTAGAGCCCCACCCGGAACAGCCAGAAGCGACGCCCCTGGCGGTTCTCCACCCGGTAATAATCGCGCGTCGGCGCGGCCTGCCCCTGCCGCCACCACTCGGCGGCGATCCGCTCCGGCCCCTCGGCATGGACCACCTCGTGCAGCACGCGGCGCCAGCGGAAGCGCAGCGGCGGTCCGTCGGGAACCTCGGCCACCGCCTCGATAGGCTGGGGCGGGTCGAACATGGTCAGGGGACGGGGCGGCAGGTCGGCGAGGTCGGCCGGCTGCGGTCCCGCGGGCGGCACTGGGCCGGCCGCGGGCACGAGGCTGGCGGCGCGATCGGGGTCATGGGTGTCGCGCATCATGAAGCGCAGCACGCGGTCCCGGCCCAGCCGGGCCGTCAGCCGGTCGACCAGCGCGGCCACCTCTTCCTCCTCCTGGGCGCGGCCATCGAGGCTCACCTGCTCGGGCGAGCGCGCCTCGGTATGCAGCACGGCGAGCCGCACCAGATCGAAGCCGAAGCCGGGATCGAGCGGATCGGCCAGGGCATCGAGCTTTTCCCGGAACAGCCGGCCCAGGGATTTTGGATCGCGCGAGGGCCGCGCGGTCTCCACCAGAATGCGCCGCACCGCGCCGTCCACCCGGAAGAAGGAGGCCTCGAACGCCCGCCCGCCGGCGCCGCGCGCCTCCAGCATGACGGCGAGATCCTCCAGCAGCATCCCGACCGTGCCCTCCACGTCCTCGATCCGCCCGATGGGCTCGGCGAAGCGCCGCTCGGCGATGCAGGCCGGCAGCGTGCGGCGTGGCACGATGGGCATGTCCTCCTGCCCCAGCGTGCGCCGCAGCCGCGTCAGGAGCGCCTCGCCGAAGCGCGCGGCGAGCGGCGTCCCGGGGCGCGCGGCGAGATCGCCAATGGTCCTGAGCCCCGCGCGGGACAGGCCGACCAGGGCCTGCTGCGGTGGCTCCAGCGCGGAGATGGGCAGCGGGGCGACATGTTCCGCCTCGCGTCCGGGCGGCACCACGCCGCCCCGGCCGCAGCGGGCGAGCGCGCGCGCCGCCTCGGGCGTGCCGGCCACCACCGCATGGAGCGCCAGCCCGTGCCGCCGGAGATGCTCCACCAGCCGCGTGCGCATCATCGCCTCGCCGCCGAACAGGTGGGCGCAGCCGGTGATGTCGAGCACGAGCCCGTCCGGCCCGTCCAGCCCCACCAGCGGGGTCCAGCGGTCGCAATCATCGGCGACCTGCTCGAGGAGAGCGGCATCCGCCATGGGGTCGTGGTCGACCACGGCGAGGTCGGGCACCCGCGCGCGCGCATCCGCCAGCGTCAGCCCCGGCGCCAGCCCCACGGTCCGCGCCCGGGGGGAGACGGCGGCCAGCCGCAGCGCGCCCTGCACCCGCTCGACGAACACCAGCGGCGCCGCCTCATCCGGCGTCACGCAGGGGCCGGAAGGGCGTGAGTGCTGGCGGCGCAGCCGGTCGGCCGGCAGGAACGGGAACCACAGCGCGAGATAGCGGGGCGATGTCGCGGAAGGAACGGCTGTCATGGTCCCACTCCAGAGTCCACATATGGCCGGAAAGGCCGGCGCGATGGCGCAGCAGCGTGACGGCGAAGGCCGGCGCCCCCGGCGCACCGGCCGCTAGCGGGCTGGAAACCACCGGCCGGACGAGCCAGCGGGTGACCGCGACGCTGGGCGCGGGCCGCGCCGTCATGCGCAGCAGGAAGAGGGGGACGCCGGAGGCGCGGGCCCGCAGCGCCAGCCGCCGCGTGGCCGTCAGGTCCAGCGCCTTCGGTTCTCCCCACGGCTCCAGCAGCACCGCCCCCAGCCCCGGACAGACCGCCGCGTCCCCGGCCGCGCGGAGCGCCTCCTCGGGATTGCCCGCGCGGATCAGGATGAGCCGCGACGGATCGAGCCCGAGGCCGAGCAGGCCGGGAGCATGAAGCACGCCGGCCTCGGCATCGAGAAAGCCCTGTCGCACCCAGACGATGGGCTGCGCGGCGTCCCGCGCGCCGCAGGCCCGCAGCGCCAGGGCCAGCGCGAAGCCGGAGGCGGCGGGGATGTCGGCGCCCTCGGCGGCATGGACCTCGTGCAGGGTCCCGCGCGCCAGCGCCCGCGACAGGACGCCGTCGGGGCCGGCGGCGCCCAGGCTGAAGACGGATGGGGCGCTGGGCAAATGCTCTGCCTCCAGCCCGGCGAGCAGTTGCCTCAGCGCGGAAACATCGTGTGCCGCGCTCATGATTGTTCCTGTTTTGTTCCTTCCAAAAGGGACTCAAACCGAGACGGGAGTCAAGCGTGCAGGGGCGGCCGGGACCGGTGTCCGACCGGGTCAGGCGGCGGGCGATTTGCAGGCGGATGCGCCGGCGCAGGGCGCGCGCGAAGGGGCGCAATGCCGTCCCACGGGAGGATCGGTGCGCGGCAATCCGTCCGCAGTTCCGGCCACGGCCGGCCGGAAGGTCGGCCCTCGATCTGCGCGCCCCGACGATCCGCGTCCCGTTCCCCGGGCGGCACCCGCGCAGCACGTCCGCAGGAGGAGCCGGCGGGTGCGATGAAGCCCCTGCCGGACGGGAGCGCCATCGGGCGGGACCGGGAGGGCCGCACGGCCGGCCTCCCGAAAGGAGACGGCGCGGCTCGATGCGCGGCAGGCTTCCATGCCGCCCATCGAGACCAGCATCCGCCCCCGGCTCAGCCTGCGCTGGCAGGCACCGGCGTGTTGAGCAGCTGCTGCTCCCACAGGAACGCGATGCCGCTGCCGCCGGCATGCTGCGTGATCACCTGCGTCAGCGCGGCGGCCTGGTCGGTCCGCGCCCAGTCGCGCTGCCACTCCGCCGCCAGCGCCAGCCAGGTCATCATGTTCGCGCCGGCCGCGATCATGCGCTGGATGGCGACCTGATGGGCCTCGACCGAAACACCGCCGCATGCATCGGTGATCACGGTCACGTCCCACCCCTCCCCGAGGGCCTGGATGGTGGGCATGGCGACGCACACCTCGGTCCACAGGCCGGCGATGACCAATTGCCTGTGGCCCGTGGCCTTGACCGCATCCACCACCTTCGGATCCTGCCAGGTATTGACGAGGGTCCGGTCGATGACGTCCTAGCCGGGGAAGACATCGGTGATCTGGGGGAAGAGAAGGCCGCCCCGCTCGGCGATCACGGTGGTCAGGATCGTGGGGACGCCGAAGGCCCTGGCGGCCTTGGCCAGGCCGGCCGTGTTGTTGATGACCATCTGCGGCTCGTGGCTGTTCACGTTCGCGAGCTGGTAGGGCTGGTGGTCGATCAGGACGAGGACCGAGTCTTCGGGGCGCAGGAGCGAAGCCAGGCCGTTTCGAAAGGTCATGTGCCATCCTTGCTGCCGCGTGAGGCGGCATGGGTTTGCGGAAGACATCCGTCAGGGCGACGTTGCCTGGAACAGGTTGCCGTTCCCGGTGACGCTGCGGCAGCACCCGCTCACGGCAAGCTGTGTCGCGCAAAGGGGAACGCCAGATGGACATCGAGGAGCTGCGCACCTTCGTGGAAGTGGCCGATGCCGGCGGCGTTTCGCCTGCCGCGCTGCGGCTCGGCGTCTCGAAGTCGGTGGTCAGCCGGCGGCTGGTCCGGCTCGAGGCGGAGCGCGGCGCCCAGCTTCTGGCGCGAAGCACCCGGGGCGCCGCGCTCACGGAAGCCGGGGCCACGTTCCGCGACTATGCGGCGAGGGTCTGCGACGAGATCGACTCGGCCCGGGAAACCATCCTGCCCTCCGGCGAGCTCCGGGGCCGGTTGCGCGTGGCCGTGCCGCTGTCCTTCGGCCCGACGCACTTCGCGCCCATGCTCGCGGAGATGGCGCGGCGCCATCCCCGGCTCCACGTCCACACCTGCTACAGCGACCGCTTCGTCGACCTGATCACCGAGGGGTACGACTGCGCGATACGCGTCGGGTATCTTCAGGACTCGAACCTGATCGCCAGGCGCATCGGAACCATACACGGGCAGCTGGTGGCCAGCCCCGCCTACATCGAGGCGCACGGGTCGCCCGAGACGCCGGACGAGCTCCTCGCGCACGAGGCTCTCATGCAGGGCACCGAAACCTGGCAGCTCACCAATGGCGACAGGGTGGTCACGCTGCGTCCGCAGGGGCGGTTCAAGGCCGACAACGGCACCGCCCTCGCCGCCGCGGCGGTGGCGGGGCTGGGCATCGCCTATCTCCCCGACTGCCTGATCGAGGGCTACCTCGCCTCCGGCGCGCTCCGGCCGGTCATGACGCGCCATCCGCCCCCTCCGGCCGGCGCATATGTGGTCCGCCCGCCGGGCCAGTATCCGGCGCGCAAGATCCGGGTCCTGACCGAACTGCTGATCGAATACTGCAATCCCGCTCCGGCTGGAGAGGGCGCCGGTCCCGGGGCAAGCTGAACCGCTCCGGCTTTCCCGGAACCGACAGGGCGGCCCCCTCGCCCCCTCCGCTGTTCGGGAGCGCGGAACGGCGCCTCCCGGCGCGCGCCCGGCGCCGCCGGTACGAGTGGCGCGTGGCCTCCCGCCTTATCCCGGTGTCCGGAAGTCCTCGCGCACGGCGCCGGCAAGGATGGTCCGGTGCAGGGAGCGGCCGGCGGGCGAGAGGTCGCGGCCGGCGCGCTTGATGAGGAACAGCTGGCGGTGCACGTGCGGCGCGATCAGCGGGCGGAACGTCAGGACGGGATGGCCCTCCTGCGGCCAGGCAAGGCTCGGCAGAGGGGCGACGCCCACCCCCGCCTCCACCATGGCCAGCAGGGTGGCCGGATGCTCCGCCTCGTGGTGGGGTGCCGTGGCCACGGGCAGGCCGCGATCCATCTCCAGCCGGATGCCGGTGCCGGCCGCCATGGCGATGAGGCCGGCCTCCGAGGCTTCCGCCCACGTCACCTCGCTGCGCGCCGCCAGGGGATGGTCGCGGCGCATGACGAGGGCGAAGGTGTCGGTGAGCAGGAAGGTGCTGTCCAGCTCCGGATCGTCGCCGGGCACGTTGGCGATGCCGAGCTCCGCGTCGCCGCTGCGCAGGGTCGAGATGATCTGCTGGCGCGGCGCCTCCCGCACGCTCACGCTCACCATGGGATAGGCGGCCTGGAACCGCGCCAGCACCGACGGCAGAAGCCGCAGCGCCACCGAGGGCACGCAGGTGACGGCCACATGGCCGCGCCGGTGCTCCTTCAGGTCCCGGAGGTCCTGGAGCTGGTGCTCGAGGTCGCCCAGCACCCGCTGGATGCCGGGCAGGAAATCGCGCCCCACGGCGCTCAGCTGGACGCTGCGGGTGGTGCGGTCCAGCAGGCGCACGCCGAGCTCGCCCTCCAGCTGCTGGACCGCCTGGCTGAGCGCCGACTGGGAGATGCCGAGGAGCCGCGCGGCACCGCTGAAGCTGCCGCTCTGGGCGACGGCCACGAAGGCGCGCAACTGCCGGAGATTCAGATTCATCGTCATTGCTTATAAATATATCTATTTTTCCCGACTTGTTAATAAGACTTCTCGATGCCAATATTTTAATCGTGATCAATAATTATGCACACGCCTAATCCGTGCGCATAGGACGGCGCGGCACACGCGCCGCCACCTTCCTTCCGAGAGGCTTCTGGCATGGTCATGGATCGGCGCTTCCTCCTGAAACTGTCTCTCGCGGGCGCGGCGGCCGGCGCCTTCGGCCCGCTGGGCACGGCGCGCGCGGCCGGCACGCCCGTGGTCATCTCCGAGGCGCTGCGCCTCGGCATGTATTCGGCGCTCTACGTGGCGGCCGACCGGGGGCTGTTCGCCAAGCACGGACTGGAAGGCGACATCTCCACCGCCGGCGGCATCGCCTTGCCCACCCCCATCCTGCTCTCCGGTCGCGCGCAGTTCGCGGTCACCAGCCCCGGCATGTCGGTCAATGCGGCGCGCGAGGGCGGCAGGCTCAAGAACATCGCCAAGATCGTCGGCGGCGTCTCCATGTGGGCCATGGCGCGGCCCGACAGCCCGATCCGGTCGGTCCAGGATCTGCGCGGCAAGACCATCGCCACGCTGAAATTCCCCTCCTCCACCATCCAGGTGCCCACCTATGCCATGAAGACCATCGGCGGGTTCGACCCCAAGGAGGCGGGCGTGACCTTCCTCGAGCTGCCCGCCGGCGCTCAGGCCGCCGCGGTGAAGGACGGCCGGGCGGACGTGGCCACCGCGTTCGAGTGGGACATCTCCATCGGCGCCGAGCAGTTCGGCCTGAAGCCGGTGCTCTCCTTCTCCGACATCATCGGCCCGCTCGCCTTCACCACCGCCATGGCGAGCGAGGACTACATCGCCCAGAACCCCGCCATCGTGCAGGGCTTCTGCAACGCCATCGCCGAAGCGCAGAAGCTGATGCACGCGGACAATGCGGCATTCACGCAGGCGGCGGAGAAATTCTTCCCGAAGGTCGCGCCTTCCGTGATCGCCAATGCCACCCGGAACTTCTTCGGATCGCGCACCGCCATTCCCAGGAACCCGACCATCTCGAGCGAGGACTGGACCCGCGCCATGGAGCTCGAGGCGGGCGGCGGCTCCATCAAGGCGCCCCTGCCCTATGCGCAGATGGTCGACAACTCCTTCGCCCTCAAGGCGGCGAAGGATTTCGGAGTTGCCGAATGACCGTCTCCACCAGCTATCCCCCGTCCCGGCGCACGGTGACCCTGCCCGCCCGTCCCGAGCCGCTCACCCTCGCCGTCGAGGAGACCGCGGTCATCGTGGTCGACATGCAGAACGCCTATGCCTCGGAAGGCGGATACCTCGACCTCGCCGGTTTCGACATCTCCGGCGCGAGGGGGGCGATCTCGGCCATCGCCGAGACGGTCGAGGTGGCGCGCGCCGCCGGCGTCACGGTGGTCTTTTTCCAGAACGGCTGGGACAAGGACTATGTGGAGGCGGGCGGCCCCGGATCGCCCAACTGGCACAAGTCCAACGCGCTGAAGACCATGCGCAAGCGCCCGGAGCTGCACGGCACGCTTCTGGCCAAGGGCGGCTGGGACTATGCGCTGGTGGACGCGCTCACCCCGCAGCCCGGCGACATCGTGGTGCCGAAGCCCCGCTATTCCGGCTTCTTCAACTCGCAGTTCGACAGCATCCTGAGGGCGCGCGGCATCCGCAACCTCGTCTTCTGCGGCATCGCCACCAATGTCTGCGTGGAATCCACGCTGCGCGACGGCTTCCACCTCGAATACTTCGGCATCCTGCTGGAGGACGCCACCCATCAGGCCGGGCCGGACTATGTCCAGAAGGCCGCCGTCTACAACGTGGAGACCTTCTTCGGCTGGGTCTCCAACGTCGCCGAGTTCCGCCGCGCCTTCGCGCAGACCCCTCCCAAGCAGGATTGAGGCTTCCATGACCTCCCGCGCCATCATCCCCCCCGGCTCCGGAACGCCGCTCGCCCCCTTCTCCCCCGGCATTCTCGCGGACAACGTCGTCTACGTGTCCGGCACCCTGCCCTTCGACAAGGACAACAACGTCGTCCATCTCGGGGATGCCGCCGCCCAGACGCGCCATGTGCTGGAGATCATCAAGGGCGTGCTGGAAACCGCCGGCGCCTCCATGGCCGACGTGACCTTCAACCAGATCTTCCTCACCGACTGGGCCAACTACGCCGCCATGAACGCGGTCTACGCGGAATACTTCCCCGGCGAGAAGCCGGCCCGCTTCTGCGTGCAGGTGGGCCTCGTGAAGCCCGGCGCCCTCGTGGAGATCGCCACGACCGCCCACAAGCGGGGCTGAGCGGTGAGCGAGATGTCCGCTCCCCTCCCGGCTCCCTCGCGCGTGCTCCGGGGCGGCTGGCAGGTGCGCCTGCCCTCCGCCCCGCGGGTGGCGCTCTACCAGATCGCGCTGCTGGTCGCCCTCCTCGCCGCCTGGGAGGCGGCGGTGAGCATCGGCTGGCTCCCGGTCTATCTCTACGGGCGGCCGAGCGGCGTGTTCGCGCGGGGATGGCAGCTCATCCTCTCCGGCGAGCTGGCGCGCGATGCGGCACTGACCGCCTGGGAGGCGGTGGCGGGCTTCGTCATCGGCACCGTGCTCGGCAGCGCGGCGGGGCTCGTGCTCTGGCTGTTCCCCGCCGGCGCGGCGGTGCTGCGGCCCTACATGATCGCGCTCAACGGCCTGCCCAAGATCGCGCTCGCGCCGCTCATCATCGTGTGGTTCGGCATCGGGCTGGGCTCCAAGATCGCCATCGCCGCCATCATCACCTTCATCGTCGCGCTCATCACCGCCCAGCAGGGCGCGAAGGAGGTCGACGACGACCTGCTGAAGCTCATGCGCTCGCTGGGCGCCAGCCGCCTGCGCACCTGGCGGACGGTCATCGTCCCCGGCGCCATGCCGTGGATCGTCTCGGCCTTCCGCCTGAACGTGGGCTTCGCGCTCATCGGCGCGGTGGTCGGCGAGTACATCGCCTCCAAGGAGGGCCTCGGCTACATGATCTACTACGCCGGCGTCCTCTACGACCTGAACGCCGTGTGGGTGGGCATCGCCGCGCTGATGGCCGTCGCCCTGCTGATGTACGGCGCCGTCGACCTCATCGAGCGGCGCCTGCGCGCCTGATCTCCCTCCCCTTGCCGGACGAAGACGTTCCATGCCCTACGCGCACGGCGGCGACGCCGACATCTATTACGAAATCCACGGCCGGGGCACGCCGGTCCTCCTGTCGGCGGGAATGGGCGGCGGCGGCGGCTTCTGGCGACCGCAGGTGGAGGCGCTGTCCGCGCGCCACACGGTCATCCTCTACGACCATGCCGGCACCGGCCGCAGCGCCCGGGACATCGGCCCGCGCACCATCCCGGAAATGGCCGCCGACATGGCCCGCGTGCTGGACGCCGCCGGCGTGGACGATGCCCATGTGGCGGGCCACGCCATCGGCGGCATCATCGGCATGGAGCTGGCCCTGAGCGCCCCCGGGCGGGTGCGCAGCCTCACCGTGGTGAACGGCTGGGCGCGGGCGGACGGCTTCCTGCGGCGCTGCTTCGAGGTGCGCACGCGCATCCTGCTCGCCTCCGGGCCGCAGGCCTATGTGCGGGCGCAGCCGCTCTTCCTCTATCCGCCGCGCTGGATCGCCGCCAACATGGCCGCGCTGGAGGCGGAAGAGGACCACATGGTGGCGAACTTCCCCTCCGCCGACACCATGCTGAGCCGCATCGAGACATTCCTCGCCTTCGACGGCAGGGACCGCATGGGGGACATCCGCGTCCCGACCCTGCTGGCGGTGGCGCGGGACGATGCCCTCGTGCCCTCCTACCTGTCGGAGCATCTGGCGGCGGGCATCCCCGGCGCCCGCATCGCCGAGGTGGAATGGGGCGCCCACGCCTTCACCGCCGTTGAGCCGGACCTGTTCAACGACATGCTGCTCGCCTTCTGCGCGGAGACCGACCGATGACCGAAGCCACGACCGCCCGCAAGGTGGTGCTGCGCGCCAGGGATGTAGGCATGGTCTTTGCCGGCCGGAACGGGCCGGTGGAGGCGATCCGCAAGGTGGATTTCGAGCTGTACGAGGGCGAGACGCTCGCCATCGTCGGCCCGTCCGGCTGCGGCAAGTCCACCCTGTTCAACGCCATCTCGGGCCTGCTGAAGCCGACGCGCGGCCTGATCGAGGTGGACGGGCTGCGGGTGGACGATGCCACCGGCCATGTGGGCTACATGCTCCAGAAGGACCTGCTGCTGCCCTGGCGGACCGTGATGGAGAACGTGGTTCTGGGCCTCGAGGTACGCGGCGCGCCGAAGGCCGAGGCCCGCACCATCGCCCAGGGCCTGATCGAGGCCTACGGCCTTTCGGGCTTCGAGAACGCAAGGCCCGCGACCCTCTCCGGCGGCATGCGCCAGCGGGTCGCCATCATGCGCACGCTCGCCTTCGACCCGAAGGTGATCCTGCTCGACGAGCCCTTCTCCGCGCTCGACTTCCAGACCCGCCTGCTGCTGCAGGCGGACGTGGCGCGCATCATCGCCGAGCGGCGCAAGAGCGCGATCCTGGTCACCCACGACATCGGCGAGGCCATTGCCATGGCGGACCGCGTGCTGGTGCTCAGCCTGCGGCCGGCCAGCGTGCGCGCCGTGCACGAGATCCACCTGCCGCGCGAGGGCGCCGACCCGGTCGCCCTGCGCGCGGATGCGGCATTCAACGCCTACTTCTCCGCGATCTGGAAGGATCTGGAGATCCCGAAGGCCGCCTAGGCCTGCCGGCGGGCGCCTCCGTCCCGGATCTGCGCATGTTCCCGGGCGCCCGCGGACCGGCGACGACGCCTCGCGGGGCGTCATCGTGCAGGTCGGGCGCCGAAGACCTCCGAGGCGGGAAGCCGCCTGCCCCGATCGACAGGGGCAACGATCGCCGGCCCGGGCGACCGTGACCAGACGGCCGCCCGGGCGGACTTGCTCAGGCGACGACCGCGGCGACCGCTTCAAGCCGCTCCTTCAGGGCGAGCGGAATGCGCACCCCGGCCTCCGCCGTGTGCCTGCGGGCAGCGGCGCGGCGCGTTCCGGGCAGGCGTGCCCCTTCCTGCTCCACGATGGCCGCGAGCAGGTGTGCCAGCCGGTCTCCCGCGCGGGGCCCGGCCAGCGGGCCGGGATCGACCGCGATGAAGAGCTGCCCGGTGCGCGGGGAACCGCCCGCGTTGTCGGCGAAGGAAGAGGCGTCGATGGACAGGCTCGCGCCCGTGATCCAGGCCGCGAACAGCTCCACGACCAGCGCCAGCCCGGCCCCCTTGTGACCGCCGGAGGGGACCATGGTGCCCCCGTCGAGGGCGGCTTTGGGATCGTCCGTGGGATTGCCGTCCCGGTCGAGCGCCCAGCCGAGCGGGATCTTCTCGCCCCGCTGCTGGTGCACCACGATCTCGCTCTTGGCGATGACGCTGGAGGACTGGTCCAGCACCAGCGGGTCGGCGCCGGGGCGCGGCACCGCGAACGCGATCGGGTTGGTGCCGAACACCGGCTTCGTGCCGCCCACGGGCGCGATGGAGGCCGGCGCGTTCACGAAGCCGAGCGCCATCAGGCCGGCCCTGGCGATGCGCTCCACATGGTAGCCCACCACGCCGCAATTGTAGGAATTGGTCACCGCCAGCGCCGCGATGCCCTGCGTCCTCGCCGCTTCGAGCAGGGCCGGAAGACCAAGATCGATGGCGGGATGGGCGAAGCCGTCCATGGCGTCCACCCGCACCAGGCCCGGCCGCGGGCGAGTGAGGACCGGCGCGGCGGTGCCGTCGATCTTGCCCACCTTGGCATGGGCGCAATAGGTGGGCAGGCGGGCGAGGCCGTGGCTGTGCACGCCCTCGGCCTCTGCGGCCACCACCGAGGCGGTGACCGAAAGCGCGTTGGCGGTGCTGACGCCGCTCGCCGTCAGCGCCCGGAAGGTCAGCGCCTCCACCTCCTTGAGGCTGAGGCCGACCATGGGGACGGAAGACGGGGCGCTCACGCGGCCTCTCCCTTCTCCGCGTCGCCGGCCAAGCCATAGAGGGTGCGCGCGGCCTCCTCCGTCACCAGCCCCTCGGCGAGGTCCTCGGCGAGGCGCGCCGGGTCGCGGTCCGCCGGGTTGCCATAGCCGCCGCCCCCGGAGGTCTTGATGGTCACCGTGTCGCCGGCCTGCAACGGAATGCCCGAGACCTTGGAATTGAGGCTCACGGTGGAACCGTCCGCCCGGGTCACGGTGGTGGAGGAAAGCGAGCCGGGCTTTCCGCCCTTGATGCCGTAGGGCGGGAAGCGGAAGCGCTCAAAATTGGTGGAGAGGGAGCCTTCCGGCGCCTCCAGCCGGAACTCGCGCACGAGGCCGAGGCCGCCGCGGTTGGCGCCCGCGCCGCCGCTGTCCGGCAGGAGGCCGTAGCGGGTGAAGATCACGGGGTATTTCGCTTCCACCATCTCGATGGGGGCGTTGGTGTTGTTGTGCAGGCCGCAGGACAAAGCGCTCGCGCCGTCCCCGCCCGCATGGCCGCCCCAGCCGCCCACCTCGATGTCGAAATAGACCTGCCGCCGGGCATCCGGCCGCACCAGCGAGACGGCATAGACATAGGAGATGGCGTAGTAGGCCGCCGGGATGCGGTCCGGCGCGATCTGGGCGAGCGCCCCGAACACGGCGGTGGCGATGCGGTGGTTCACCACCATGCGGCCCGCCACGGGGGCGGGGAATTGCGCATTCACCACGCTGCCCTCGGGCAGGGCGACCATCACCGGCCGGTAGCAGCCGGAATTGGCCGGGATATCCGAGCCGAGCGCGGCCAGCAGGGCGTAATAGACCGCCGAGCAGGTCATGGCCGGCGTGTTGTTCACCGGGCCGCGCACCTGCGGGCTGGAGCCGGCGAAATCGAGGGCGATGGCATCGCCCGCCTTGGTGATGGTCACCTGAAGGCGGATGGGCTCCTCCGACTGGCCGTCGTCGTCCACCGTCTCGACGAATGTGGCGGTGCCGTCCGGCAGGGAGGCGATGGCCGCGCGCATCATGCGCTCGGAGCCGTCGAGGATGGCCGACATGGCGGCGGAGAGCGTGTCGCTGCCGTACTTCCGGGCGATGCGCGCCACCGCCTTCGCGCCGATGCCCAGCGCCGCGATCTGGGCGTTGAGGTCGCCGCGGGTCTCGTCGGCCTGCCGCACGTTGTAGAGCAGCATCTCGAACACGCCGGTGTTCAGCACGCCCTTCTCCACGAGGCGGAGCGGGGGAATGCGGATGCCTTCGTGGAAGATCTCGGTGGCCGCCGCATAATAGGAGCCGGCCGCGCCGCCGCCGACGTCCACATGGTGGCAGAGCGTGCCGACGATGGCGACGCGCCTGCCGTCCACGAACACCGGACGGAAGGTCTGGATGTCCGGCAGATGCTGGCCACCGGCATAGGGATCGTTGGTGACGATGACGTCGCCCTCATTCCAGCTCTCCAGCGGAATGAATTTCTCGAGCACCGTCTTCAGGCAGTCGGACATGGAATTCAGATGCACCGGGATCCGGGCCGACTGGGCGATGTTGCGGCCCTCGGCGTCGAACACGGCGGTGGAGAAGTCGAGGATCTCACGCACCACGGTGGAGCGGCTGGTGCGCCAGATGGTGAGGCTCATTTCCTCGGAGGCGGCGACCAGCGCATTGCGGATCACCTCGAGGCGGACGGGATCGATGGGTGTCATGATTTCGGTGTCCTCAAGGTGTCAGTGGCGCTGGGTGCGCTCGGCCACGAGCGCGCCGGTGGCATGGGAGCGGATGGTCCAGCCGGCCGGCAGGTAGGTGGCGGTGTAGACCTCCTCGACCACGGCGGGACCGGTGATGCCCTCTGCCGTCACCGCCTCGCGGGCCACCACGCGGGTGTCCACGAAGCCGCCGCGGCCATAGACGGAGCGGGACTTGTCCGCCGCCGCGATGCCCGCCGCCGCCGGGGCGGGCGTCGGCTTGGCGAGGCGGCCGATGGCGGAGAGGCGCAGCGCCACCACCTCCACCGGCACGGCGGGCTCGTCATAGGAGAAGCGCTGGCGGTGCAGCGCGTGGAAGGCGGCGGTAGCGCGGGCGATTCCGTCCGCCGAGAAATCCGCCTCGTCCAGCGGCACGCGCAGGTCGAAGGCCTGGCCCTGGTAGCGCAGGTCCAGCGCCCATTCGAAGCCGCGATTGCCGGCCGCGACACCGTCTTCCGCCAGCAGCCGGTCGCCATCCTGCGCCAGCTGGGCGGCGCGCTGGGCGAGGCTGTCGCCGAGGTCCGCCAGAAGCCCGATCTGGGTGGAGGAGAGGTCGTGGGTGATGTCCGACCACAGGATGCCCCAGGCCGAGAGAGTGGAGGCATGCGCGGGGAAGATCACCTTGTTCATGCCCAGCTCCTCGGCCACCTCGCAGGCATGCACGCCGCCGGCGCCGCCGAAGGACAGGAGGGCGAAATCCTCCGGGTCCATGCCCTTCTCGAACAGGGACAGGCGGATGGCGGTGGCGAGGCTGGAATTGGTGACGGCGATGACGCCGGCCGCCGTCTCATCGGCAGAGAGCTTCAGCCTGCCGGACACCTCGTCCGCCGCCCGCGCGGCCGCCTCGCGATCAAGGCCCATGCCGCCGCCCATGAAGCTCGATCCGTCGAGCCGGCCGAGCAGCAGGTTGGCGTCGGTGACGGTGAGGCGCGTGCCGCCGCGGCCGTAGCAGGCGGGCCCCGGCTCGGCCCCGGCGCTGTGAGGGCCGATGCGCAGGCGCCCGCCATCATCCACCCAGGCGATGGAGCCGCCACCGGCGCCGATGGTGCGCATCTCGATCATGGGCAGGCGCACGGGCAGGCCGTCCACCTCGCCCTCGTTGACCATGGAGACGCTGCCCTCGTGCACCACCGACACGTCGAAGCTGGTGCCGCCCATGTCGACGGCGACAAGGTTCGGCTCGTCGAGCGCCGCCGACAGGCGCCGCGCCGCGGCTGCGCCACCCGAGGGGCCGGAGAGCAGGAGCCGCGCCGGCTCGCGCCCGGCCTTGGCAAGGCCCGCCACGCCGCCGTTGGACTGGACGAGATAGACCTGCGTCTGCGGCACCTCTTCCTTCAGCTTGCCCGCGAGGCGGTCGGTGTAGGTCTTCACCACCGGAACCAGCAGGGCGTTGAGCGCGGTGGTGGACATGCGCTCGTATTCGCGCAGCTCCGGGGAAATGTCGGACGAGAGCGAGATCTCGATGCCCGGCAACAGATCGCGCAGGATCGCGCCGGCCTGCTGCTCGTGGGCGGGATTGGCATAGGCATTGAGGAAGCAGACCGCGACGGACTTCACGCCGGCCTGCTTCAGGCTTGCCGCCAGCGCCTTCACCTCGGCCGCATCGAGGGCGGCGATGATGCGGCCGTCTGCGCCGATGCGCTCGTTGAGGCCATAGCAGAAGCGCCGCTTCACCAGCGCCGGCTGGGGCGAGGCGGTGATGGCATAGACATCGGTGCGGCCGTGGCGGCCGATCTGCATCACGTCCTCGAAGCCGGCCGTAGTCACCACCGCGCCCAGCGGCAGCTTGCGCTCCAGCACCGCATTGGTGGCGATGGTGGTGCCGTGCAGCAGGTATTGCACCTCGTCCAGCGAGAAGCCGAAGCGCTCGCTGGCCTGCCTGATGCCGGTGAGGAGGCCGATGGAGGGATCGGACGGCGTGCTCGGCGTCTTCATCTGGTGGATCGCGCCGGTGCGCCCGTCGAGGATCTCGATGTCGGTGAAGGTGCCGCCGATGTCCACGGCGATGCGGATGGAGGGGGTGGTCATGGGATCACTCGATGTCTGGAACGGAAAGGACGGGTCACAGGAGGCCTTCGGCGGAAAGGCCATCCACCAGCGAGGCGAAGGCGGCGCGCACCATGTAGAACTGGGCGCCCACCACGGTGACGGACACGCCGTGCGCCTTGGCGAAGGCGCGCTCCGGCTGGGTCCAGCACGGCATCACCCAGGGCTTGCCGGCGGCCTTGGCGGCGGCGGCGATGCGGGCGATGTCGGCCTTGTCGGCGTCGGAGAAGGTGTAGCGCTCGTTGCCCGCCGCCATGGCGAGGTCCGTGGGGCCGGCGAACAGGCCGTCCACCGTCGGCAGGGCGGCGATGGCCTCCACGTCGGCGAGGGATTCCCGGCTCTCGATCATCGGCCAGCACTTGACGCGGGCGTTCTCGTCCGAGGCGTAGGTGGGCGAGGCCGGGCCGTACGTCACCGTGCGGCCGCCGGCGTAGGAGCGCACCCCGAGCGGGGGATATTTGGCCGCGCCCGTCACCTGCCGGGCATGGGCCACGCTGCCGATGTGGGGGATGATCACGGCGTCGGCGCCGAAGTCGAGCGCCTGCTGGATCGGCTCGGTCAGCGGGCCCAGAACCTTGGCATAGACCTTCATGCCCAGCGCCCGGCAGAAGGGGATCACCCGGTCGAGGTCGTCGAGGTTGAAGGTGCCGTGCTCGATGTCCAGCACCACGGCGGTGAAGCCGGCATCCCGCGCGATCTCGATGTGCGGGAACACCGGGGCGGTGAGCCAGAAGGCGAAGGCGGAAAGGGAGGAGGTCACGTCAGGGCTCCGGGGGTCAGGCAAGGCTCTCCCGTTCCCGCGCGAGGCGGGTTGGTCGAGGACGGGGACTGCGGATGGGGCCGGCGTCAGCCGCCGGGCGGGGCGCCGGGCGGGGTCATTTCACGAAGGTCCGGGTCAGGCCGGCGGTGCGGTCCACCACCAGCACCACGGCGAGGGTGAGCACCACCAGCAGCACCGATATGGCGGCGGCCAGGGGGTCGGCGTGCTGATCCACGTGGTTGTACATGGCCACCGGAAGCGTCTGCAGGCGCGGGCCGGTCATGAACAGGGACAGCACCACCTCGTCGAAGGAGACGAGGAAGCACAGGACCGTGGTGGAAACCATGCCCGAGCGCATCATCGGCAGCGTGACCCGGAAGAACACGGTGAGCGGCTTCGCCCCCAGCATCCCGGCCGCCTCCTCCACCGTGAGCGGCAGGTTGGCCAGCGCGGTGGAGAGCACCCGCACCGCGTAGGGCAGCGTGACCACCAGATGGGCGGCCACCAGCCCCTGGAACGAGCCGATGAGGCCCATCGGGGCGAACACCAGCAGCAGCGCGAGGCCGAGCACGATGGTGGGCAGGAGGAGCGGCGCCGAGAACAGGCTGGCGAGGGCCTCCGCGCCGGGCGGCTTGAGGCGCACCAGCGCGTAGGCCGCCGGCAGGCCGATGGCGAGCGACAGCACGGTGACCACGAAGGCCAGCGCGAGGCTGATCCAGAAGGCGCTCATCATGCCGGCATTGGCGAAGATGGCGCCATACCATTTCACGCTCCAGCTGGAGGGCGGGAAGGCCATGAAGTCGTCGCCGCTGAACGAGATCGGAACCACCACCAGGAGCGGCGCCAGCAGGAACACGAACATCAGTCCGGCGGCGATCTTCAAGGCGGGGGAGATGGGGCGTTCGTCCATGTCTCTCCTCCTCAGGCGATGCGCCGCAGGGCGCGGCCGTAGAGCACGAGGGAGAAGCCGAACACCACCAGCACGATCATGGAGAGCGCGGCGGCAAGCGGCCAGTTCAGCGTCACGATGGCCTGGTCGTAGATCTCGGTGGCGAGCAGGAACACGCGCCCGCCGCCGAGCAGCTTGGGCGTGACGAAGGAGGAGATGGCGAGCACGAAGCACAGGAGGCCGCCCAGCGCCATGCCCGGCGCGGTCAGCGGCAGCACCACCCGCCAGAAGGTCTTGAGCGGCGATGCGCCGAGCGTCAGCGCCGCTTCCTCCAGCCGCGGATCGAGCCGGCCGAAGCCGGAGAGCAGCGCGAGGATCATGTAGGGCATCAGGATCTCGGTGAGGCCGATGACGACGCCGGTCAGGTTGAACATCAGGCGCGGCGGCTCCGCCATGCCGAGGGCCATCAGCGCATGGGCCACCAGTCCCCGGTCGGAGAGGATGGCGATCCAGCCATAGGTGCGCACCACGGCGGACGTGAGCAGCGGCGCCACCACCAGCACCATCAGCACGGTGCGCCAGGTACCCGAGGCGCGGTGCAGGTACAGCGCGATGGGATAGGAGGCGATCAGCGTCAGCACCGTGATGAGGAGGCTGACGCCGACGCTGTTGGCGATCAGCTCCAGGGTGAAGCTGTCGGTGAGGGCGGCGGTCCAGGTGTCGAGATTGTAGCCCGCCCCGAGCGCGCCGGAGGCCTGCGCCTCGCGGAACGACATCTTGAGCAGGTTCACCACCGGCCACAGGAAGCCGATGGCATTCACCAGGGCGATGGGCGCGAGCAGCAGGCTCGCCGCCCCGAGCGGGCCGAGCCGCCGCGGCTCGGCGGGGGAGAGGGCGAGGCTCGTCATGACGCGGCGTACACGAACGTGTCCTGGGGGCGCCAGGACAGGGTGACGGGCGTGCCGGGCGCGAGCAGCGCCTCGCCGCCGCGGGTGGATGCCTCGGTCTTCAGGAGCGTGCCGGAGGCCTCCACCTCGTATTCCAGGATGTCGCCGGCGAAGGTGGCGCGGGTGACTGTGCCGGAGAGGCGGTAGCACCCCGCCTCGGCCGGCGCCGGACCGGTGGCAAGCGCCATGCGATGCGGGCGCACCATCACGTCCACAGGCCCCTCGAAGCCGGGCGCGGCAACCGTGATGCCCGCCACCTGCGCCACCCCGCCGGAGGCCCGGCCGGAGAGGCGGTTGATGCGACCGACGAAGCCGGCCACGAAGGCGGTCTTCGGATGCTCGTAGATCTCGTGGGGCGTGCCCATCTGCTCCAGCCGGCCATGGTTCATCACCACCACCTTGTCGCAGATGGTGAGGGCTTCCATCTGGTCGTGGGTGACGAAGATGGCGGTGATGCCGAGCCGCTTCTGGATGTCGCGGATCTCGGTGCGCATCTCGTCGCGCAGCTTGGCGTCGAGGTTGGAGAGCGGCTCGTCGAGCAGCAGGATGGAGGGGCGCACCACCAGCGCGCGGGCCAGCGCCACGCGCTGCTGCTGGCCGCCGGAGAGCTGCGCCGGGCGATGGTGCTCGCGGCCGGCGAGGCGGACCATGGCGATGGCCTCCTTCACCCTCTGCGCCGCCTCCGCCTTCGGCACCTTGCGCATCTCCAGGCCGAAAGCCACGTTGCGGGCGATGTCCATGTGCGGGAACAGCGCATAGGACTGGAACACCAGTCCCATGTCCCGCTTGTAGGGGGCAACGCCGGTGAGGTCGCGCCCGTCCACCACGATGTGGCCGGAGGAGGCCGGGACCAGCCCGGCGATCATGCGCAGCGACGTGGTCTTGCCGCAGCCCGAGGGGCCGAGGAAGGCGACCAGCTCGCCCCTGGCCACATCGAGATTGAGGTCGTCCACCGCGGTGAAATGGTCATAGCGGCGGGTGAGGCCCCGCAGGGACAGGAACCCCTGTCCCTGCGCCAGGCGCGTCATCTCGGCGGGCTCGGCGCGGATCATGGCTTCCCTCACCGGCTCGCCGGAAGGACGCGGCGGCGCCACTGCTCCGCGATCTTGTCGCGGACCTGGGCGAGGGCGATCCAGTCCACCGGCATCACCTTGTCGAGGTTCTTCACCGCCGTGCGGTCGAGCGCGGTGCCGGTGATCTCCGCCCTTGCATTGGTGGGCGCGTAGAACATGGTCTCGGTGAAGCTCTTCTGCGCTTCCGGCGAGAGGGCATAGTTGACGAATGTCTTCGCCGCCTCGGCCGCCGGCGCGCCAGCCACCAGATTGATGGTGTTGATCTGGAAGATGGTGCCTTCCTGCGGGATGACCGCCTTGATCTTGCCACCGGACAATTCGCTGTTCACCTGGGCACGGGCGTTGTAGCCGACGCCGAGAGCCGCCTGGCCGGTGATGACCGGCGCGTAGACTTCCGGCTTGGGCTCCCACGTCTGCACGTTGGGGGCGATCTCGGCGACGGCGGCGAGGCCCTTGTCCACGCTCTTGAGGTAGTCGGCGCCGCCGTTGGCCTTGTCGAGGATCAGCACGAGGCCGAGGCCCTGGATGTCCGGCACGCCGGGGATCACCACCTTGCCCTTGTAGGGCGCCTTGGCCATCTCCATCCAGGACTTGGGCGCCTCCTTCACCTGCTCGGCGTTGTAGAGCAGCACCAGATTGTCGAAGGTCACCCCGACGCCGGCCACGCTGGGAATGCGGGCGTTGGGGTAGAGGTCCTTCACGTTGGGAACGTTGGCCTCGTCGATCTTGGTGAAGAGGCCTTCATCCGTGCCGGCCTTGGAGACGGACACGTCCATGATCACCACGTCCGCCTGGGGCGCGGCTTTCTGGGCGCGCAGGTTGCCCAGCATGGCCGCCGAGGACGGCAGCGGGAAGAAGGTGACCTTGATGTCCGGATGCGCCTTCATGAACGGCTCGACCACGGCCTTCGTGTAGCGCTCCTGGAACAGGCCGGAATAGGCCATCACCGTCAGGTTGGTCTCGGCCACCGCGGGGCCTGCGACGAGGCCGGCGGCGAGGATGCACAGGGTTCCGAACTTGAGTGCGGCATTCATCTCGTTTGTCCCTCTGGAAGGGTGACCGGGCCGCTGCGGCGGCCTCTCTTGGCTGGATCGATCGGCGGGTGGCGCGCTGCTCAGGCCGATAGCAGGTTCGCCTCCACCATGGAGCGCGCGCCGGAAATGTCGGGCAGCTTTTCGCCCGCAGCGAGGCGGGCGAGCAGGACCACCTCCGCCTCCTGCATGGCGATGGCGCGGGCGGCGACCGCCGGGGCCTCGGACGGCTTCAGCACCACCACGCCGCTCTCGTCGCACAGGACCGCATCGCCGGGGCAGATGGTCTGGCCGCCGACGGTCACCGGCACGTTGAGCGCGCCCTCCAGGCCGAGCAGCTTGGTGGTGATGGGCGAGGGCCCGCGGCACCACATGGGCATGTCCACGCGCACGATCTCCGAGAAATCCGTCGCCGGGCCATCGATGACGCCGGCCTTCACGCCCGCGATCTTCATGGCGTTGGTGATGACGCCGCCCCAGCAGGCATGGCGCTCGTCGCCGCAGCGCTCGATCACCACCACGTCGCCGGGGCGGACATAGGCGGTGAGATAGTGGAGCAGCGTGGAATCGGCATGGGGAATGCGCAGGGTCACGGCGGTGCCGGCGACCCGCTTGCCGGGCAGGACGGCGCGGATGGCGGGATCCACGAAGCCGGAATGCAGCACATGACCGATGGTCGCGACCTCGCACTTCTCGAGCTCGGCCACCAGCGCGGGCGCGATCTGCTCCGGCATGGGATTGATGGTGAACATGGCGCAGGCTCCGATCAGGCGAGGACGTGATGGCGGGCGACGGGCACGTTGGCGCGCACCTTGCCGGTGTAGGTGAAGTCGAGGCGGGTGGAGGTGAAGCCCACCCCGTCCGAGCACTGGGCCGCGACATGGCCCCAGGGATCGATGACCATGGAATGGCCCCAGCACCACTTCCGGCCGCCGGCATGGGGGCCGGTCTGACCCACCGCGAGGAACCACGTCTGGGTCTCGATGGCGCGGGCGCGGGCCAGCACTTCCCAATGGTCCTTGCCGGTCATGAGCGTGAAGGCCGCGGGCAGCACGATCACGTCGGCGCCGGCGTCGGCCAGCCTGCGGAACAGCTCGGGGAAGCGGATGTCGTAGCAGATGGCGCAGCCGACGGTGGTGTCGCCGATCTTGTACGTCACCACCGCGTCGCCGCGGCTGACCGTGTCCGATTCACGGTAGACGGTGCCGCCGGTGATCTCCACGTCGAACAGGTGGATCTTGCGATAGAGGGCGATCTCGCGGCCGTCCGGACCAAACACCACGGTGGTGTTGTAGAAGGAGTTGCCGTCTTTTTCGGCGACGCTGCCGGCGTGGATCGCCACCTTCAGGCGCCGCGCGAGGCCCGACATGAGCTGGTAGGCCTCCCCTTCGGGGAACGTCTCGGCGGAGGCCTGGGTCTCCTCGGGAGTGTCGCCGAGGCAGGCGTAATATTCGGGCAGGACCACGAGGTCGGGATGCTCGAGAGCCACCGCGTCCTCGATCAGGGCTTTGGCGGCGGCGAGATTCGCCGCCTTGTCGCCCTGGCTGTTCATCTGGATGAGCGAAACCTTCACGCGCCGTCTCCCTGGCTGCTGGCGCAAGCAGACCAGAGGCGCTAACGCCCGACAAACGCGAAATAATTGTCCGCCGTAACAAGCAATGCTTATGAGAGCGGCATGGGCGGCGGCTGCTCATTGCGTGTGCAGCGCAGCATCCCGCTCGGGAGGGTCGGCGGCAGCGATCTCGGCGGCCATGTGCGCGATGATCCCGGGCAGGGGGCTGCCGGGCTCATCGCGGAAGATGGCGTGCAGGTTCAGCGGGGGAATGCGGGCATCCACGTCCAGCAGGACGAGCTCCCCGCGCTCCACCATCTCCGCCACCACCACGTTTGGCAGCACCGCCACGCCCATGCCGTCACGCACGAGGCGGGTGATGGTGGCCAGCGAGTTGGAATTGAGGATGCGGACCAGATGCCGGTCGAGGCCGGAGGATTCCACCAGCTTCTGCACGTTCTGGTGCGGTTGCGACCCGCGGGAGAAGGCGAAGATGGGCTGCGCGGCGAGGTCTTCCAGCAGCAGGCGACGGCCGTGGAGCCCGAGCTTCGGCGAGGCGACCCACTCGCAGGCATAGCTGCACAGCTCGATGTTGCGGCAACCGGGCGCCAGCACCGGGCCGGCGATGAGCGCGAGATCCACCTGTCCTTCGAGCAGCATGCGGGCGACCGTGAGGCTGTTGTCCACGGCGAGGTCGAGGTCCACCTCCGGATAGATGGACTTCACATGCTCCACGAGGCGCGGCAGCCAGGCGTAGACGATGGTGTCGATGGTGCCGATGGCCACCCGCCCGCGCAGCCGGTGCGGATCGCCCACGCCGAGCCGCAGATCGGCGGCAAGGCGCACGATGGTTTCCGCCTGGGCCAGCGCCCGCTCGCCCGCGGGCGTGAGGCTGACATTGCGCAGGTCCCGGTCGAACAGGCGCACGCCGAGGTCCTTCTCCAGGGTCGCGATGCGGTTGGAGACGGCGGCCTGGGTGGTGCACAGCCGGTCGGCCGCGCTGGAAAAGCTGCGCAGCCGGGCCACCCAGAGGAAGGTTTCGAGGAACCTTATGTTCATGCGTCCTGAAGGCTCCAGCCGGGACCAGGGGACGGCGATCATGCCCCTCTGGGACGGAACTGCAAGCTGCTGGCGCGCATCCCCTTTCCCTGCGGGAACCGGAGCTTGCGGTTCCTTCCCCGCTCCGGCAGAAGGCGAGCGCCGTCGCGGCGCCACGGCTTTCGGCTCAGGCCGCACCCAGGTCGCGTGTCCGCTGAAGCGGACGCGGCCACCGGCACGACCCCTGGCATGCGCCCGGCTTCCGCCGGTCCCGAGGCGGGCGCGGCGGGGTCTGCTCTTCGGGGGGTGGTGAACCCGTCCACCGCTCCGCGCCGCCGGCCGGCGCATCCGCAGGCGGCGGAGGGCGCCTGCGGCAGGTCACCTTCCTGTCCCCGTGCCCGCGAGGCTTCCGCGCATCATCATCTGCACCGCGCGGAGCAGGGCCGCTGCGAGGCAGGCGGCGATACGCGATGCGCGGTGCGCGGCGGAGAAGCCTTCGAGGTGCCCGCTACTTGGCAGCAAGCACCACGTGCATCGCGTCCACCGAGCGGTTGGCGGCGGTGGCGGGGGTCCAGCCGATGGCGGCGCGATAGCTGCCGAGGGGGAGCGGCGCGTCCGCCTCCCCGGCAAGGCCGAGCGGCGCCCCCGCGGTCGGGGCCACATAGAGCGCATCCTCCGGGCAATACAGCTCGCACATGAAGCAGGTCTGGCAATCCGCCTGCCGGGCGATCACCGGCGGGCCGGAGGGAGCCGGCGCGAACACGTTGGTCGGGCACGCGGCGACGCAGATGTTGCAGCCGGTGCAGCGGGCGGCGCTGATGATCTCGATCATGCCGCGATCCCCTCCCCGGCGAGCCTGTCCACGGCATCCGCCGCGAGCGGCGGCGCCGGCCGACGGGAGACGAGCACCTCCGCCAGCCCTCCCGAGGTGAGGAAGTGGCGCTGGGCCGGATCGGCCGCCCCGTGGTCGAGCCGGCGGTGCATGCCGCGGCTCTCGGTGCGGGCCAGCGCGCTGCGGTACATCCAGCGGGCGACCGCCGTCATGGCCGCCGCCTCGCGGGCGCGCAGCACGTTCGCACGGTCCGCCGGGGCGGAGGCGGACAGGCGCGCCCACTGGCTGTCGAGGCGGCCGAGGGATTGGGTGAGGCCTTCTTCCGTGCGGAAATAGTTGCGGTCGAAGGGGTGGACCTCGTCCACCACCGCCCGCGACGCCGCAGCGGGATCGAAGGGGCGGGCGCCGGCGTCCCCGAGCCCCGCGGTGCCGGCGCCCCGGCGCGCACGCCCTTCCGGAGCATGGCGGCCGAAATCGGCTGCGGCGCGCCCGGCCCAGCGGCCGGACGAGACCGCCCACGCCGCATTGTGGCTGCCGCCGCCGGTGAACCCGCCGCAGATCAATTCGCGCGTCGCCGCATCGCCCGCCGCATAGAGGCCGGGCACGCGCGTCGCGCAGGTTTCATCCACGATGCGCAGGCCGCCGGTGCCGCGCACCGTGCCCTCGAGGTGGAGCGTGATGGGGAAGCGGTCGATGAAGGGATCGATGCCCATGCGATCGAAGGGCAGGAAGAAATTGGGCTGGGCCGCGCGCATGCTGGCCTGCATGTCCGCCTCGGCGCGGTCGAGCCGGGCGAACACCCGCCCCTTCTGCAGGTGCCGCGCGATCACCGAGCGCCCTCCGTTCGAGGCTGCGCCGGGGATCACCGCCCCGGCCTCGTCGGTGAAGGTCGCCCACTTGAAGAACAGCGTCTTGGTGACGGAGGCGAAGTCCGCCGCGATGGCATAGGCGTTGGAGAATTCCATGCCGGAGAAATCGGCCCCTGCCTCGGCCGCCATCAGGTGGCCGTCGCCGGTGAGCGCGGTGCAGCCGAGCGCGCGGGAGAGGAAGGCGCAGCCGCCGGTGGCGATCACCACCGCGCCCGCGTTCACCTGCCATCCATCGCCCTGCTGGCGGCGGATGCCGCGGGCGCCGGCCACCGCGCCGGCCTCGTCCACGAGCAGCTCCAGCGCGGGCGCGTGATCGAGGATGCGCACGCCCGCGCCCTTCGCCAGCTTGCGCATGAGGCGCATGTATTCCGGCCCCTGCAGCGAGACGCGGATGGGGTTGCCGGCGCCGTTCAGCGGAAAGGGATAGCCGCGCGCGCCCAGTTCATGGAGCGCGGCGTAGGTGGTCTCCAGCACCCGCGCCGACCATGCGCGGTCTGCGAGGAAGCCGCCGAGCGCCTCGCGGCTGACGATGGCGGTGCGCCGCAATCGCTCGTCCGGCTCCACGTACCAGATGGACGTTCCCGACGGGGCGGTGGCGCCCGAGGTTCCGCAGAAGCCCTTGTCGGCCAGCACCACCCGCGCCCCCGCGCGCGCCGCCTCGAATGCCGCCCATGTGCCGGCGGGTCCGCCGCCGAGGACGAGCACGTCGCAGGTGATGTCGAGCCCGGACGGGGCTGAAGATGAAAAGCCCATGATCGCCTCCCAATTCCCCGCACAACCTTTCGCCGCCGCCCCGTGCGAGGCGCGGCGGCACGCCGTGATAAACAACGGCGATCTATTGTTCATTTAATTTATAGACTTAATCAAAAATATCAAGATTAATATCCGCCGACCGCCCCGCGACGTGCGGTCGGTTCGCCCGCCGTAGCCAGTCTTTGGCCAGGAGGCCCCATGAGCGCTTCGACAAGCCCACGTCCGACCCCGCCCGCGCCCGGCATCGCCGCGAGCGACGTCATCCCGCTCGCCGGCCGCATCGGCGCGGAGATCCGCAACGTTCGGCTCGCCGGCGACCTGCCGCAGCCGCTGTTCGACGAGATCCACCGCCTGCTGCTCAAGCACAAGGTGCTGTTCCTCCGCGACCAGGGCCATCTCGACGATGCCGCGCAGGAGGCGTTCGGCGCCCGGTTCGGCGGGCTCGTCCCGCACCCCACCATCGGGGCGCTCACCGGCACCTCGTCGGTGCTGGAGCTGGACACCCGCCGCACCGGCGAGCGCGACAGCGGCCAGGGCGCCGGACGTGCGGACCAGTGGCATACCGACGTGACGTTCGTGGACGCCTACCCGAAGATTTCCGTGCTGCGCGGGGTGGTGATCCCGGCGGCCGGCGGCGACACCGTGTGGTCCAACACCGCCGCCGCCTATGAGCGCCTGCCCCAGCCGCTGCGCCAGCTCGCCGACAGCCTGTGGGCCACCCACTCCAACGCCTACGACTATGCTTCCGTGCGGCCCCACGCCACCGACGACGACCGCAGCCAGTTCAACCGCAACTTCACCAGGACCGTCTTCGAGACCGACCACCCGGTGGTGCGGGTGCATCCCGAGACCGGGGAGCGCTCGCTGGTGCTGGGCAATTTCGTCCAGCGCTTCGTCGGCCTCAACAAGGGCGACAGCCAGAAGCTCTACGACCTGTTCCAGAGCCACATCACCGCGCCGGAGAACACCGTGCGCTGGCGCTGGCGGGAAGGCGACGTCGCCATCTGGGACAACCGCTCCACCCAGCATTACGCGGTGAACGACTATGGCGACGCCCATCGCGTCGTGCGCCGCGTCACCGTGGACGGCGAGGTGCCGGTGAGCGTGGACGGGCGCGCCAGCGTCACCCGCAACCGCTTCGAAAAGCCCGCCGACCGCGCCGCCTGACGCCATGCCCATGCCGGCGTGCGACAGGCCCGCCGGCATGCCTGTGCCCGCCCCATCCAGGAGGTCCAGATCGATGCGTCCGCCCGTTCCCGCCACCGGCCCCGCGCCTGCACATCCAACCACCCTCGCCGCTCTGCCGCGCGGCTTGCTGCGCGCCCTGGCGCGCGCCGGGGCGGCGCTGTTCTGCCTCGCGTTCCTCGCCGGGCCTGCGGCGGCCGAGACGGTGATCCGCTTCGGCCATCCCGGTGTCGGCGCCGAGCAGAGGCCCTATTCCTATGGCGATCCGACCACCTATGCCCGCGCCCGGGAGCTGATCGAGAAGGAGTTCGCCGCCGACAAGGACGTGAAGATCGAATGGACCTTCTTCCGCGGCGCCGGGCCTGCCCTGAATGAAGCGGTGGCCTCGGGCCAGCTCGACTTCTTCCTGCTGGGTGATCTTCCGGCCATCGTCGGCCGGGCGCGCGGGCTGAAGCACAAGTTCATCTTCGCCACCGGGCGCAACAATCCCATCTTCCTCGCCGTTCCCACCGACAGCACCATCGCCCGCGTGGAGGACGTGAGGGGCAAGAAGGTCGCCCTGTTCAAGGGCACCAACCTGCAGAACGCCACCGACCGCATCCTGGCCCTGCACGGACTTTCGGAAAAGGACGTGCGCTTCATCAATCTCGACGCCAATGCCGCCGTGGCGGCGCTGACCTCCGGCAATGTGGACGCGGTGTTCGGCGGACAGGAATATCTGCCGCTGGCGGCCAAGGGCGTGGTGAAGATCGTCTACACCACCAAGGGCGACGACCCGACGCTGGGACGCAATTCGTCCTACTTCGTCACCGAGGCGTTCGCCGCCGCCCATCCCGACCTGACGCAGCGCGTGGTGACCACCTTCATCAAGGCCGCGCATTTCATCTCGCTGGACGAGAACCGCGACGAGGCGTTCGAAGCCTGGGCGCTCTCCGGCCTGCCCAAGGAGACCTTCGCCACCAATTTCGACGGGGTGCGGCTCTCCCTCATCGTCAATCCGCTGATCGATGACTATGTGGTCGCCCGCTACAAGGAACAGGCCCAGGCCGCCAAGGACTACGGCCTGCTCAAGGGCGATCCCGACATCGACCACTGGTTCGACCGCACCTATCTCGATGCGGCGCTGAAGACGCTGAAGCTCGAAGACTTCTGGTCCACCCGGGACGGCCGGGGAAACATCGAGACCCGCGGCCGCATCGACCAGAAGGCATCCAACTGAACCGCTCCGCATCGCCGGCCCGCGCCGGGGCGGCGTGCGGCACCGCATGTGGCCATTTTCCGGATGACACAGCATGAGCCTTGCAGAGACACTCGACAAGCCGGTCTTCGAGGCGCCCGCTCGCGCCGGCGCGAGGCCGGACGTCGCGGGCCGCCGCCGTGGCCGCAAGCGCGGCCCCTCCCGCGCCACGCCGCTCGGCTCGGTGCTGCTCGGCCTCTCCTTCCCTCTCGCCCTGCTGGCGGGGTGGTGGTGGGCGGCGCGCCTCGGGCTGGTGCCGGAGCAGATCCTTCCCGCGCCCGAGACCATCTATGAGACCACCGCCGGCCTCCTCGCCGACGGCTCGCTCGCCGCCCACCTCCAGGTGTCCGCCCATCGCGTGCTGGTGGGCTTCGGGCTGGGCGCCCTGTTCGGCCTGGTCTTCGGCGCGGCAGCGGGCCTTTCCCCCACGGTGCGCGCCTTCCTCTATCCGCCGGTGCAGGCCGTGGCGCGGGTGAACGTGCTCGCCTGGATGCCGCTCCTCACCCTGTTCATGGGCATCGACGAGCCCCTGAAGTACGTGGTCATCGGCTGGTCGGCGGCGATCCCGATCATCCTCGGCACGGCGCGCGGAATCGAGAACGTCTCGCCCGCCTTCCGGGAGCTCGGCCGCGTGCTGCAGTTCGACACGCGCGACACGCTGCGCCTCGTGGTGCTGCCGGGCGCCGTCCCCTCCATCTTCGCCGGCCTGCGCGAGGGTCTCGCCAATGCGTGGCAGACGCTGGTGCTGGCCGAGCTGTTCGCCTCGTTCGAGGGGCTCGGCTACCTCATGACCTGGGGCCGGCAGCTGTTCCAGCTCGACCTCGTCATCATCGCCATGATCGTGGTGGCTCTCGCCGGGCTCGCCATGGACCTCGCGCTGCGGTGGGTGGAACGCCGGGCGCAGCCGTGGAGGCGGGGGACCCGCGATGTCCATTGAGGCCGTAGCGGACGCAGCACCCGCCCTGCCCGTCCAAGGGCGCGCCGGCCGTGGCCGGCGGAGCGGGACCTCGCCCGTCACCCGGCGGCCGGACTGGCGGCCATGGGCGGCGTTCGCGGCCCTGCTCGCCGTGTGGTTCGCCACCCGTCACCTCGGCTGGGTGCCGGCCAAATACCTGCCCTCCCCCCTGGCCGTGGTGCAGCGGCTGGCGCGGGAGGTGACCACGGGCACGCTGCTGCATGACCTGCATGAAACCCTGCGGCGCAATCTCTCCGGCCTCGTCATCGGCGTCGCGGCGGGCCTCGCGCTGGGGGCGGTGCTGGGCGCCTCCTCCCTCGTCGGACGTATCGTCGGCCCCACCGTTCTGGCCCAGCGGCAGACGGCGCTGTTCGCCTGGGTGCCCCTGCTCGCCATGTGGTTCGGCGGCGGGGACACGGGGAAGATCATCTTCATCGCGGTCGCCGCGTTCCAGCCGGTGGTGATCGGGACCTGGCGCGGCATCAGCCTGGTCCCGGCCACCTACCGCGAATTGTCCGAAGTGCTGCTCCTGAGCCGATGGAACTACATTCGCCTCGTCGCCGTGCCCAACGCCCTGCCCATGATCTTCACCGGCCTCCACGGGGCGCTCATCTACGCCTGGCTCGCAACCGTCGGCTCGGAGCTGTTCCTGAACATCTCGCCCGGCCTCGGCGGGCGGCTCAACGAGGGCAGCCAGCTGTTCGAGATCGACCTCCTGTTCCTCGTCATCCTCCTGTTCGGCCTCATCGGGCTCGGCTTCAACACGCTGGCCGAGCGCGCCGAGGCCCTCCTGATCCGCTGGAACACCCGATGAATGCCCCTTTCCCCTCCACCGCGGCCCCGGCCGCGACGACGCTGCCGGCCCTCGACATCCGCAACGTGAGCAAGGCGTTCGCGGTCGACGGCAGGGCCGTCGAGGTGCTCGCCGACATCTCGCTTTCGGTGGAGGCGGGAAGCTTCGTGAGCATCGTCGGCGCCTCCGGCTGCGGCAAGTCCACGCTGCTGCGGCTCATCCTCGGCCTCGACCTCGACTATGCCGGCGAGATCCGCCTCGACGGCCGGGAGGTGGAGGGGCCGGGGGCCGACCGGTCCATCGTGTTCCAGGAGCACCGCCTGCTGCCGTGGCTGACGGTGGAAGGCAATGTGGGCGCGGCGCTGCTCCACTCGGGGCTCGATGCGGCATCGCGCCGGCAGGCGGTGAGCGAGCATCTGGAGCTGGTGGGGCTGGAGGCCTTCGCCAAGGCCTATCCGGCCCAGCTCTCCGGCGGCATGGCGCAGCGCGTCGCCATCGCCCGCGCGCTCGCCAACCGCCCGCGCTTCCTGCTGCTGGACGAGCCTCTGGGCGCCCTCGATGCGCTCACCCGGCTGCGCCTGCAGGGAGAACTGAAGCGCATCGTCGCCCACGAGGGCGCCACCGCAGTGCTCGTCACCCACGACGTGGACGAGGCGGTGTACCTCGGCCACCGCATCGTCGTCCTCCATCCCCGCCCCGGCCGCATCGCTGCCGTGCTGGAGGTTCCGCAGGCCGCGCGGGCCGATCGCTCCAGCCCCGCCTTCGTCGCCCTGCGCGACCGGGTGCTGGAGCTGCTCGGCGTCGGTGTGGGAGAAGGGCGGGCGCGCTGAAACCCGGTCAGAGGGTTTTCAGGAAGGCCACCAGCGCCGCCTTCTCCGCCCCGGTCAGGCCGAGGGGGCGGATGTGGGGCGAGAGGCGGGCGGCGTCCCGGTAAAGCGGGCGGGCCGCCTCCTGCGCGTTGCGCGCCCATACCTCGCCGCCGCCGCGATCATAGAAGTTGACCACGCCCGCGAGGGTCGGAAACAGGCCGTTGTGCATATAGGGCTGGCTGGTTCCCACATGCCGCAGTGTCGGGGTCCTGAACCTGCCGACATCGTCACGATCGCCGGTCGTTTCGAACCGTCCGAGATCCTGTGCCGGCTCGCCGAAGAACGAGAGCCGCAGATTGTGGAACAGTCCGTCGGAAAGCGTTGGCCCGAAATGACAGTTCGCGCATCGCGCCTTGGTGCGGAAGAGGTGGAGGCCAAGCAGCTCCGTGTCGTTCAGGGCGGCGGGATCACCGCTGGCGAAACGGTCGAACCGGGTCGGGGCGTCGGTGGCATCCAGATAAGCGATCAGCGCCGCCGCCAGGGTCCGGGCCGATAGGCCTTCCGCGCCAAAGACCGCCCGAAACGCGCCGGCCAGCTCGGTGCGAGCCAGGCGGGCCACGGCGGCATCGAGATCGCTCCCCATCTCGGCCGGGTCGCTCAATGGGGCGAGGACGCGGGCGGAAAGGTCCGTTCCCCGACCGTCCCAATCGAGCTTCCTGCGGGTGGCAGCAGACTGAAGCGACGGCGGATTTCTCCGCCCCGGCACACCCGAGACACCGCGCCCGACCGGTTCAGGCACGCTGAATCCGTGCGCCGGATCGTGGCAGGACGCGCAAGCCACCTCGCCATCCTCGGACAACCGCGGATCGGCGAACGCCCGCGCGCCTAATGCCGCCTGCTGCCCGGGCGGGGGTGGGGGCGGCAGAGCCGCCATCTCGACGAAGGCCACATCGGCGTCGATGTCCGGCCGCGGCCAGGACGAGGGCGGCCCCCCATAGGCCGCCCGCAGCTGCGCGCCCTTGTCCGGAGCGTCGAAAAATCCTCCCGCCGCCATGCCCAGAACGACAAGCGCCAGGGATCGAAGCGCGCGGACGGACCTCAATGGCAATCCGCCGCCACCTGATCGCGATAGACCTCGAACGACACGGTGGAGGCCCATTTCTCCTGCCGTTGCCGCCAGCGCTCCGGGCTTGTCCCGGCAGCCAGCGCCCCGGCAACCGCGCGCGCCAGATCGGCATCGGCGGGCGCCACGGCGACCACCAGCGCGGTGGGCTCCGCGGCCGGCAGCGTCGCCGAGAATTTCTGCCACGAGAGCTTGGCGAACAAGGGATCGAGCAGCACGCGATCGTGGATGGCGGCATCGCATTCCCCGGTGCGCACATGCATGAGGGCGACGGCGGGCGCGCGCGCGACCTTCACCGTGGCGCCAAGCCGCCGGGCGAGGTCGCGACCGTGGCCGTTGGCTTCCGAGGCGCACACGACCCGCCCCTTCAGCTCGCCCCAGGAGGCAAGCGGCCGGTCCGACCGCATGGCGATGCTCAGCCCCGAAACGAACCCGGTCTCGACGATCCGGGCACGGCTCCTCAGCGCATCGTCGGCGCCGGCGCGGGCGAGCACCAGGTCGACCTCTCCCGCAGCCAGCGCCCGCGCCGCGTCCTCCCGGCCCACGAGGACCAGCTCGAAGGAGGCGCCGACGCCCCGGGCGATCTCGGCAGCAAGGTCGAGCTCGAAGCCTTCCTCCGCATACAGCCGCATGTCCGGCGTTTCCGGCGGCGGCAGCCAGCCGACCCCGATGCGCAGCGGCGCGGCGGCCCGGTGGGCGGCATGGGCATCGGCAACGCGGGGCGAGACCAGAAGAGAGGCGGCGGCCAGGGCGCCAACCGCCGCGGCCGCGACCAGCGCGACAAGGAAGAAAGGAGGCCGAGGAAACCGGTGCATGCCTTCAGAACTCGCCGGAGACAGGGGTCGCGGTTCCGTCCGGCACGGTACGGACCCGCCCCGACGAAAACGCCGCTTGCTATTTTCTATAAAATCACTCGATTATATCAAAATTGCAAGCCACCGTCCGGGCCCTGCCCGCCCGACACCCTCCGGGAGACTGCCATGCCCCGCCCTTCCCTGCCGCCCCTGCGGGCCGCGGCTCCGCACATCCGGCCCGGCCGCGCGATCGCGTTCGTGGCTCTCGCCGCCACCGCGCTCGTCGCCGCATCGCTGTCCGGCGGCACGCCGTCCGCGCGCGCGGACGAGCCGCTGACCGCCATCAACCTGCAGCTGACGCCCTGGACCGTGATCGCGCAGGAAAAGGGCATCTTCAAAGACGAGTTCGAGAAGATCGGCGTCAAGAAGGTGAACCTGATCGCCTCGGGCGGCGCCGATCTCGTGGGCGCGGAGGCCGCGGCGGTGAACAACGGCGCCATCGCCATCGCCCAGCGCATGATCTATCCCGCCACCGTGCATCGCGCGAACGGGCTGGACGGCGTGGTGATCTGGGCGTCCGAGCCCTCCAACCGCTACCGCGCGCCCATCCTCGCCCGCGCCGACAATGACAAGATCAATTCCGTGGCCGACCTCGACGGCAAGAAGTTCGGATCGAGCCGCATCTCCTGCTACTGGTCCTCGCCGTTCGAGATGACCACCAAGGCCGGCCTGCCGTTCGATTCGAGGGACAAGCAGGGGCGCATCCGCTACACCTCCATCGACAATTCGGCGGTCGCCATCACCTCGGTCCTCACCGGGGCCACCGACGCCACCACCGCGCATCTGGCGGCCGGCGCCTTCGCCGGGGCCTGGCTTTCCGGCAAGCTCAAGGTGATCGGCCGCTCGCCCGATGACGGCGTCTATGTGAACAACGCCGGCCGCGTCACCTACTTCGCCCGCCGCGACTTCGTGAACAAGTATCCGCAGGTGGTCAAAGCCTTCCTCGCGGCGCGCGAGCGCACCCGCGAATGGACCTACGACCACGTGGACGAGGCGGCCCAGATCGTCGCCGACAAGACCCGCGTGCCCCTGGAGGTCGCGAAGTTCCAGATCAGCCACGCGGGCGAATGGGAGTTCATGGCCGGCGAGCCCAACGCCGACCGGGCGCGGACCGCCATCAAGACCTTCCAGGCCTGGTACGTGGCCAATGGCGACGACATCCTTGCCGAGCGCAGCCTGACCGAGGCGCAGATCGACGCCTTCATCGACGGCCGCTTCTTCGCCGGCGGCGAATACTCGATCTACAACTGAGCCGGACCGCGGCCCGAACCCGACCGCCGGGACGACATCATCCCGGCGGCGCCATCTTTCTTCCCGCGCGAACGGCGCGCCCACAGCCGGACGTTCCCAGCATGTCCCACACATCCGATACCATCGAGGCCGCAGCGGTCGAGGCGGCCACAGTGGATCTGCCGGCGCACACCGAGGTGCCGGCGCGGCGCGGACCGAAGCTGCCGAACCTCACCGGCTTCATCCTCCCCTTCATCATCCTTGCCCTGTGGCAGACCGCGGCATCGAACAGGTGGATCGACCCGGTGTTCCTGCCGGCGCCGCTCACCGTCGTGACAGCATTCTGGAAGATGCTGACCAAGCAGAAGCTTGCCTTCGACTTCCTGGCCTCCATCAACATCGTCGGACAAGCCTTCCTCTACGGCTCCGCGGCGGCGCTGATCCTCGGGGTCGCGGCCGGGCTGTCGCGCCGGGTGGAGGAATTCTTCGGCCCCACCTTCGACACCATCCGCCACATCCCGGGCATCGCGTGGCTGCCGCTGATCGTGCTGTGGCTCGGCATCGGCGCCCCGGCGAAAATCCTGGTCATCGCCAAGTCGGTCTTCTTCCCGGTGTTCCTCAACACGCTGCAGGGCATCCGCAACGTGGAGAAGAACTACATCGAGCTGGCCAAGGTGCTGACGCTCACGCGCTGGCAGCTCATCCGAAAGGTCATCCTGCCGGCGGCGATGCCCTCCATCATGGTCTCGCTGCGCTATGCGGCGGGCCTTGCCTGGGCCCTCGTGGTGGTGGCGGAAGGGCTCTCCGGCCTCGAGGGTCTCGGCTTCCTCATCTTCCGCGCCCAGGGCCTGCTGCTCACCGACCAGTTGCTCGTGTGCATGGTCATCATCGGCCTCGTGGGCTTCGCCATCGACCGCTCCATGTTCATCGCGCAGAAACGCGTGCTGAAATGGAAGCAGGGCTACGACGGCTGATCGGACGACAGGAGCACTCCCCATGGCCACGCCCGGACACCTCAGCATCCGCAACGTCTCCAAGACCTATTCCCTTCCCGGCCGCCCGCTGGTGAACGTCCTCTCCCACGTGAACCTCGACGTCGAGCCGGGCACCTTCGTCACAATCGTCGGCCCCTCGGGCTGCGGCAAGTCCACGCTGCTGCGGCTGCTCATCGGCCTCGATGACGACTACAGGGGCGAGATCGAGCTGAACGACAAGCGCATCGTGGGCACGGCGCTGAGCCGCGGCATCGTCTTCCAGGACCATCGCCTGCTGCCGTGGCTCACGTTGGAGCAGAACATCGGCCTCAGCCTGGAGAATTCCGGCTGGACGCGGGCCGAGAGGGAGCTGGCCGTGCGCGAGCACATCGCGCTGGTCGGCCTGTCCGGCTTCGAGAAGGCCTACCCGCACGAGCTTTCCGGCGGCATGGCGCAGCGCGCCGCCATCGCCCGCGGCCTCGCCAGCCGGCCGGAGATCCTGCTGCTCGACGAGCCCCTCGGCGCCCTCGACGCCCTCACCCGCGTGCATCTGCAGGACGAGATCCAGCGCATCTGGGAGGTCGAGGGCGTCACCATGATTCTCGTCACCCACGATGTGGAGGAGGCCGTCTTCCTCAGCAACAAGGTGGTGGTGATGGCCGCGAAGCCCGGCCGCATCGTCGAGACGCTGGACATCGACCTCCCCTTCCCGCGCGAGCGCGCAGACGGCGCGTTCGTGGCGCTCAAGCGGCGCATCCTCGCCGCCATGGGAGAGGATGGCGGCAAGTCCGCCGTCCGTGCCGCATGAGGCCCCGCGCCCGTTTCGCCGCGGCGCTGCTCGCACTGCTGGCCGCGACCGCCAGCCCCGCGCTGGCGATGGACACCGCCCCCTCGACCGACCTGCCGGACCTCTCGGAAAGCCGCGCAGCCCTGTATGCCGGCGACTACGAACGGGCGCTGGCCCTGCTGGAGCCTCTCACCGCCACGGTGCGCCACGCCGACCTCTACAACCTCCTCGGCTTCGCCAATCGCAATCTCAAGCGCTATGACGCGGCCGCGCGCTGGTACAAGGAAGCATTGTTCTATGATCCGGGGCACCGCCCGGCCATCGAATATCAAGGAGAGCTGTACATCGAAATCGGCGACTTCAAGCGCGCGGAAAAGAACCTCGAGCTCTTGCGCCTCCTGTGCTTTCCCTCGGGCTGCGACGAACATCAGAAGCTGCGCAACGCCCTCGTCAATGCCGGTCGCAAGCCTTAGCGCACGGGCCCGGGGCCTGCCGGCTCATCGCTTCGGCTCGTCAGGCTCCGGGCAGCTTGATCGCGCTCGGATCTGCGGCCCGGATCGAGCCGCTGCTCCGGCATGGGGACATCCCGTGCGCGCACATCGTCGGGAGCTGCGCCATCGGAAGGTCGCGGGCCATTTTCGCCCCCCGCAACGGGTGGCAGACCCACCGGCCTCCCGTGACCGTGCTGCATCCGCCCCCGAGAGGGTCATCCTTCGCCAGAATGCCCGCGTCAGGGGCGCAAGCATCGCGGGCATCAGCAGGATTCCGCCGGCCGGCGGGCAGCTCCTCGCCCCCTTGCCAGCGCTTGATCCGGCACAGCGGCACGCTAAGGTGACGCGTCGGCTCAGTCGGTGAGCGACGTTGCAAACCCGTTCTGAGATGCCTTTCCGCTTCGTTCACACGGCTGACATTCACCTGGACTCTCCGCTGCGGTCGCTCGCCATGCGAGACCCGGAGCTCGCGGCGCTGATCGGCGGCGCCACCCGGCAGGCGCTGGTCGGCATCGTCGACCTTTGCCTGGAGGAGCGGGTCGACGCGCTGGTCATCGCCGGCGATCTCTACGACGGCGACCAGACGTCGATGAAGACGGCGCGGTTTCTTGCAGATCAAATGAGGCGTCTGCACGAGGCGGGGGTCGTCGTCTACAAGGTCCGGGGCAACCACGACGCGCTGTCGAGGATCACGCAGGAGCTCGTCCTGCCGCCGTCGCTGAAGCTGTTCGGCGGCCGCGCGGAGACGGTCGAGCTTCGCCTGGGCGGCCTCGACGTGGCGATCCACGGGCTGAGCTTCGCCAGGCCGCACGCGCCCGAAAGCCTGCTGCCCAAATACGGCCGGCCCCGACCGGGCGCCGTCAACCTCGGCATCATGCATACGAGTCTCGCGGGCGCCTCGGGGCACGATCCGTATGCGCCCTGCGCCGTCGCGGACCTGGATCAATGGGGTTTCGACTATTGGGCGCTGGGCCACATCCATGCCCGTTCGGAATACCGCGGCGCCTCGACGGTCGTGATGCCTGGCATGCCGCAAGGCCGTGACATCGGCGAGGCGGGGCCCAAGAGCGTCAGCCTGGTCACCGTCTCGGACGACCACCGCATCGTGATCGAGGAACGGCCGACAAGCGTCGCGCAGTTCGAGCGCATTCCGGTCGACCTCACGGACGCTGCGACCTGGTCCGAGATCGTTGACAGGATCGAGCGCGACATCGCCGCCGTCCGCGACGCGACGCCGGCGCCCCACCTCGTCGGGCGCCTCGCGCTCGGCGGGCGCACGGAAATGGCGTGGCGTATGCGACGCGACCGCGACCTGCTGCAAACCGATGTCGAGCACCGCCTCGGAAGCTCGGGAGGGACGTGGATCGACAAGATCGAGATCGGGACCGAGCCTGCCCGCGGAGCGACGCCGGCAGGCGGAACGGCGGACCCGGTCGACGAGCTGGGCACGCTGATCCGGGATGAGATCCTGTCGCGGCACGAGGTCCGCGAGAGCGTGGCCGCGCTCGTGAAGGAGATCCGGGACGATCTGCCGCCGGAGGCGCGACGGTTCTGCGGCGACGACGAGGCGGTGTTCGAGCGTTTCGTCGACCGCCTGCTCGGCGACAGCGGCGAGGAGATCGTCGCCCGCCTGGCCCAAAACGGCGCCGAGCTGCGCTGATGCGTCTGCGACGCCTCGACCTGACCCGGTACGGCAAGTTCACGGACTTCGCCATCGACTTCGGCGAGCGTGCGGACGGCGGCCCCGACCTGCATATCATCTACGGGCTCAACGAGGCCGGAAAGTCGACCGCCCTGTCGGGCTTTCTCGACCTGCTGTTCGGGATCGAGGAGCGGTCGCGCTACGGCTTCCTGCACCAGTACGCGACAATGGAGGTCGGGGCGGTTCTCGAGTTCGGCGGCAAACGGCACGAGGTACGGCGGGTCAAGCAGCGCGCCGGGTCGCTCCGGGACGCATCGGGCCAGACCGTCGGCGACGGCCTGCTCGTCGGGGCATTGGGCGGGCTCACCCGCGACGCCTACCGGACGATGTTCTCCCTCGACGACCAGACCCTCGAAGACGGCGGCAACGCGATCCTCGACAGCAAGGGAGACCTCGGCGAGCTCCTGTTTTCCGCGAGCGCCGGACTGGCCGGCCTCAGCAAGGCCTTGACGGCAATCTCGGGCGAGGCGGACGCGATCTTTCGCAAGCGGGCATCCTCGACCGAGATCGCCGGCCTGAAACGGCGTCTGACGGAGCTCAAGTCGGCCCGCGACCTCATCGACACCCAGGCCAGCGCCCACAAGGTGCTGGTGGTGGACCTCGACCGGGCCGAGCGCGCCTATGCCGAGGCGTCCGCGGAGCACGGCAAGCTGAAGGCCCGGCTGAACGAGCTGGGCGGCCTGGTGCGGGCCGCCCCTCTCCTCGCCGAGCATGGCCGCCTTGGCGCGGAATTGAGCCACCTGGCCGCTCTCCCTCGTCCACCCGCGCACTGGACGGCGGAGCTGCCCGCGCTGATCGATGGCGATGCAACGCTCAAGGCGACGCTGTCCGTCCTGGACGGTCGGATCGAGCAATTAAGGAAGGAACGCGACGCGGCAGTGGTCGACGAGACGCTGCTCCGGATGACGGACCGGATCATGGCGCTTGCGTCCGGTTCGGCCCGCAACCTCGGAGCCGAGACCGATTTGCCGAAGCGTCGTGCCGCCCTTGCGGAACATCGCGCGCAGCTCGTCCAGTTCGCCCGCTCGATCACGGGCCGGGACGGCGATGTCGATCCGGACGGGCTCGTCGTCGATGCCGGCACGTTGGGAACCCTGCGCGGATTGATCGAGAGCTGGTCGGGCATCGAGACGCGCGTCGCCTCGACATCGACCGAGCTCGAAGCGGCTGCCCGAGCGCTGGCGCATGCCAGGGAGGATCGCGGAACCCTCGAGCGCGACCAACCGGTACTGGACATCGGCCGGAAAGCCGCGCTCCAGGCCGCGGTCGGTGGCGTGAAGGGATCGGACCTGCTTGCCCGGCGGCGGGTGGCGGCAGCTGCCGCGAACGCCAAGGCCCGCGCCGCGGACGAGGCGCTGCGCCTCGTTCCCTGGTCCGGCAGTCCCGAGGATCTCGAAAAGGCTGGAGCGCCCACACCACGCGAGGTCCAGGACTGGCGCGACACGCTGGCCCGGCAGGACCTGAGACGGGAGCGTCATCGCCAGCAGCAGCGCGACCTGGAGAGCGAGAAGACGCAGCTGCAGGCCAGGATCGCCGCGGCGCAGACCGGCGCGGGCGCGATCGGCGACGAGGAGGCGGCGGCTCTGCGCGGACGGCGCGACCAAGCCTGGGAGACCCATCGCGGCGGTCCGGATGCGCGAACCGCGTCCGCATTCGAGGAGCTGATGCAGGCGGTCGACACGATGGCGGACGCGCGTCTCGCCGCGGCCGACAGGCTGGCCGAGCTGCGCGGACTTCGACGGGACCGGGACATCTGCGACGCGAAGCTGGCTCGCGAAGGCAGGCTGGAGGCGGAAGTGGATGCGGAGACGTCCGAGCTCGCCGCTCGGATCGCGGACGCCTGCCCGACGTTCATGGCGGATGCGGGCTCAAGACCGCTCGTGGAGCGGATCGCCGGCATCGACGCCTGGGTCGCGCGACGCGACCGGGCCGTCGCCGCGGCCGCAGACCATCGGTCCGCGCTCGCGGAGCTTCGGAGCGCCGAGGCGGAGGTTCGCGAGGAAACGTCACGGCTCGAAGCGGCTCTGCGGGCGACCGGCTTCGCGCCGGCTGGCCTGGAACTCGCAGCCCTGCTGCAGGCCGCCGACGATCTGCTCGTCAAGGAGGCATCGCAGAGGCAGGCCCTTGCCGCCGCCGACAAGCTGGTGCGCGATTGCGAGCGGTCGCTCGACACCCGGCGCAAGGCGGCCGAGACCGCCGCGCGGGAGGAGCAGGCCTGGCGCGACGCGTGGACGGCGGCGCTGGCGGGAACCTGGCTCCAAGTCCGGCGGGACGACCGGAACGCGATCCGGTCGATTGTGGACGCGCTCTCCAGGCTGCCGCACCAGCTCGCAGAACGCGACGCGCTCGTGCACCGCGTCAGGAGCATGGAGGCGGATCGGGATTCCTTCCTGGCCGACCTCGCCGCGCTCCTGAACGAGCTCGGCGAAGACATGGGAGAGGCGGCACCCGGCGTCGCCGCGGCCGACCTCATCGAACGGCACCGGCTGGCGGTGGATGCGGCAGCCCAGCGCCAGAGGAAGACGGAGGAGCTCGCCGGGGTCGAGCAGGAACGGGCCGCCATCGTCGACAACATTGCCGTGCACACCGCCCGCAAGGCGGATCTGCTCGCGTTCTTCGACGTGCAGGACCTCAAGGATGTCGCAGCCTGCCTGGTCAGGTGCGCGCGCCGCGACCGGCTCGAGGAAGACATGGGCGCGCTCGCATCCCGGATCCTGCACGAGACCGGCTTGCCGTCCATGGAGGCCGCGCAGGAACGCCTGACCGGTCCGGACGCCGGCGACCGGGACCGGGAGCACGAGGAATGCGCCCGGCGCGTCGAGGATCTGGAAGAACGGTTGAAGTCGCTGTTCGCCGCGCGTTCGGGGGCGGCCGACAAGCTCGCCGCGATCGGCGGCGACGACGCTGTCGCCCGGATCGAGACCGAGCGCCGCACGGTCATGCTGGAGATCGAGGACAAGGCGCTTCGGTTCCTGCACCTGAGGACCGGCGCCATCCTCGCGGAAAGGGCGCTCCAGGTCTATCGGGAGAAGCATCGCGGCTCGATGATGGGTCGCGCATCGGAAGCCTTCCGGATGATCACGCGAGGCGGGTATTCCGGGCTGGCGACCCGGCCGGAGAAAGACCGCGAGACGCTGATCGGGCTCGCCGGGTCGGGCGGATCGAAGCTCGCGACCGACATGTCGAAAGGCACCCGGTTCCAGCTCTATCTCGCGCTTCGCCTCGCCGGATACGAGGAGTTCGCCAGGATGCGGCAGCCGGTGCCGTTCGTGGCGGACGACATCATGGAGACCTTCGACGAGCCCCGCTCCGAGGAGGTTCTCTCGCTGTTCGGCAAGATGTCGGAGACGGGACAGGTGATCTACCTGACCCATCATCGGCACCTCTGCGATCTGGCCAGAAAGGCCGTGCCGCAGGTCGTCATTCACGAGCTCCCGGGCTGACGCGAGCCACTCGCCAGACCTGCACCGCCGCAAGCCTGAAGCAGGCGCCCGATCCGGGGCGATCCGGGGCGGCCGGCCCATGACGCATGGCTCAGGAAGGCCGGCACCTTGGCGCGGCCACCGATCATCGTTGCGTTGACGCAGGTTTCATTCGGGAGGAAATTTCCGCGCTGAGACATCGAAAGGAGCTCACGTATGAAGCTTCTCGCCCGCGCGTTGGCTCTCACGGCTCTGCTTCTGTTTTCGTCTGGATCCGTGCTCGCGGAAGCGCTTTCGTCATGGAACGACGGGCCCGCGAAGACGGCGATCCAGAGCTTCGTCCAGCGCGTGAGCGATCCGGCCAGCAAGGACTTCGTGCGTCCCGAGGCGCGCATCGCCGTTTTCGACAATGACGGCACGCTGTGGGTCGAGCAGCCCATGTACACGCAGCTGGCCTTCGCCCTCGACCGGCTGAGGGAACTGGCGCCGCAGCACCCCGAATGGCAGCAGAATCCGACGCTGAAGGCCGCCCTCGACGGCGACCTGAAGACGGTCGCGGCGGCGGGTGACAAGGGGCTGCTGGAACTCGTCATGGTGACCCATGCCGGCATGACGCCGGACGAATTCCAGAAGGTTGTCACCGACTGGCTCGCCAAGGCCGGGCACCCGCGCTTCAAGCGGCCGTATACCCAGCTCGTCTACCAGCCCATGCTGGAACTGCTCGCCTATCTGCGCGAGAACGGCTTCACGACCTATATCGTCTCCGGTGGCGGCATCGAGTTCATGCGGCCCTGGTCCGAGAAGGTCTATGGCGTCCTCCCCGCCCAGGTGGTCGGGTCGAGCATCAAGACCCGGTTCGAACTGGTGGATGGCAAGCCGACACTGGTGCGGGAGCCGGTGCTGAACTTCATCGACGACGGCGCCGGCAAGCCGGTGGGCATCAACCAGCACATCGGCCAGCGCCCCATCGCGGCGTTCGGCAATTCCGACGGCGACCTGCAGATGCTGCAATGGACCACCGCCGGCGACGGCGCCCGCTTCGGGCTGATCGTCCATCACACCGATGCCGAGCGCGAATACGCCTATGACCGGACGTCCCCGTTCGGCCGCCTCGACAAGGCGCTCGATGCGGCGGCGGCCCAGGGCTGGACCGTGGTCGACATGAAGTCCGACTGGAAGACGATCTTTCCGCCAGCCAAGTGAGCGTCCCTCAGAGAGCCTGTCTCCCGCTGCACTGGAAGCGGCGGCGAGAATGGCATTTCGAGAACGTTGACCGACTACACCACGGGCACCGGGTTCCACGCCGGGCGGGCGGTGACGAAGATGCCGACGAAGCAGTTCTCCATGGGTCTCGTGGTCTACTATCGCGACCAGATCACAGGAGACAGCGGACCGGGGGCGCGGCCCGGCGCGTTCGAGGGACGCGCGATTGCGCTCGGGGGGACCGTTGCCTACAATTTCCATCTGGCGGGTACGCCGGTGTCAACGCGCGTGAAACCCTATCGCGAATTCGACGTGGTGAACCGCCTGGAGGGCACGGCCGGCTACCTCACCGTGGCCTTTCCGGTGACGGGGGGCCAGATGAGCCGTTCGATCCGCCAGAAACGCCCGTCATCACCCGTCGTGGGCGGGAAAGGGCTGCCGGATGCAGGCGCCGGCATGGACGCGTCGGACCTCGGCGCTCTCGTCACCGGCTGGATCGAGGCTGCACGGCCTCCCCGCTTCGACCGGTCCTTCGAGAAGAAATAGACAGGAGGCAGGACATGGCGCCCCGCGACTCCGTCATCGAGATCCAGAAGCGCGTCAACGCCTCCATCATCGGCCAGGAGCTTGTGGTGGAGCGCCTCGTCATCGCCCTGCTCGCCAATGGCAACGTGCTGCTGGAGGGGCTGCCGGGCCTCGCCAAGACGCGGGCCATCCGCAGCCTGTCGCAGGCGCTGGAGAGCGAGTTCCGGCGCATCCAGTTCACCCCGGACCTTCTGCCCTCGGACGTCACCGGCGGCGAGATCTATCGCACCGAAGGCACGGGGGCGGGCACCTTCGAGTTCCGCAAGGGCCCGATCTTCGGCAACCTCGTGCTGGCCGACGAGATCAACCGCGCCCCCGCCAAGGTGCAGTCGGCGCTGCTGGAAGCCATGGAGGAGCGGCAGGTCACGGTCTCGGGCACCACCTACAAGCTGCCCGACCTGTTCATGGTGCTGGCGACCCAGAACCCCATCGAGCAGGAAGGCACCTACCCCCTGCCGGAAGCGCAGATGGACCGTTTCCTCATGCACGTGCGCATCGTCTATCCGAGCGATGCGGACGAGGTGAAGGTGCTGCGCCTCGTGCGCGGCGAGGAAGACGGGGGTGGGGATCCGCCCGCGAGGATCGCGCAGGCGGAGGTGTTCGCGGCGCGCAAGGAGATCCGCGCCGTGAAGATGGTGGAGGCGGTGGAGAATTACATCGTCGCCCTCATCGCCGCGACCCGCCGCCCCGCCGAATTCGGCGACAGGCTGAAGGACTGGATCGCCATCGGCGCGAGCCCGCGCGGCACGCTGGCGCTGGATCGGACATCGCGCGCCCATGCGTGGCTGCAAGGCCGCGACTATGTCACCCCGGAGGACGTGCAGGCCGTTGCCCACGATTGCCTGCGCCACCGCGTCGCCCTGACCTACGAGGCCGGCGCCGACGGCAAGCACGCCGACGACGTCATCGACGAGCTCATCCGGCAGGTGGCCGTGGCGGTGTGAGGAGGTCGGCATGGCGGACGGTGCGCGCATCCACGTTTCGCTCGACGACCTGCTGAGGCTGAAGCACCGCGCCAAGGGCTTCAGCTTCCTGCCGAGGCAGCCGGTGCATTCGCTGCTCGCCGGCCGCCACGCCTCGCGGCTGCGCGGGCGCGGCCTCGAATTCGAGGAGCTGCGCCCCTATTGCGAGGGCGACGACGTGCGGGCCATCGACTGGTCCTCCACCGCCCGCATGGGTGCCCCCCAGTTGCGGGTCTACACCGAGGAGCGCGACCGGCGGGTGATCCTGCTGGTGGACCAGCGCCTCTCCATGTTCTTCGGCAGCCGCCACATGATGAAATCCGTGGCGGCGGCCGAGGCGGCGGCGCTGGCGGCTTTCCGCGTCACCTCGCTGGGCGACCGGGTGGGCGGCATCGTCTTCTCGGAGAACGGCATCGACGAGATCGAGCCGCGCGCTCGGCAGGCCGCCATCGGGCCGCTGCTCGAGGCCATCGTCCGCCACAACCGCGCCCTCCGGGCCGATGATCCCCGCCCCGCCGATCCCGCTTTGCTCAACCGGGCGATCGCCGGGGCGCTGCGACTGCTGCCGCACGACGGGCTGCTCACGCTCATCACCGACGCCGCCGGCGCGGATGCCGAGACGGTGCGGCTCGTAACGCGGGTCACGGCGCACAACGACGTGCTCACCGTGTTCGTGTTCGACCCGCTGGAGCAGGCGCTGCCGGGCATCGGCCGCGCCGTGGTCGCCGAGGGCGGCGGACAGGTCGAGGTCGACACCTCCGCGCGCGGCCTCAACGTTGGTTTCGCCGACGACTTCCGCCAACGGCGGGAGGCCGTCGAGGCCTTTTCCCGACGGCGCGCCATTCCCGTGATGCCGCTCTCCACCGCGCGCGATACGGCGGACCAGTTCCGCGAGCTGCTTGGCCGCCGGATGGCGCATTCCGCCCCGCCGCGCGGTGTGGGGAGCGCGGCATGAGCGAGGATGCCGCCGATCTCTCCCGCCTCGCGGACATCGTGGTGCCGTCGCCGGTGCCATGGTGGCCGCCGGCCCAGGGCTGGTGGATCCTCTGCGCGGGACTTGTCGCGGCCCTCGCCATCCTCGCGCTGGGGGCCATCCGGCATTACCGGCGCAACGCCTACCGCCGGGCGGCGCTGGCCGAGCTGTCCGCCGTCGGGGCGGTCGCCGACCCCGCCGGAGCCGCCGCCGTCTCCGCCATCCTGAAACGGGCTGCCCTCGTCGCCTATCCGCGCGCCGAGGTGGCCGCGCTCACGGGCGAGACATGGCTCGCCTTCCTGGACAGCTCGGCAGCGATGTCGGATTTCACGGATGGCCCCGCCGCCGGGCTTGCGCGCGCGGCCTATGGCGGACCGCTCGCGCAGGGGGCGGACATCCTGGCCGCGGCGCGGCGCTGGGTGAAGCGACACCGGGCGAGGGCGTGATCCATGCTCACCTTCGCCAATTCCTGGCTCGCCGTGCTCGCCCCCATCCCCGCGCTCGTCTACTGGCTGCTGCCGCCCTACGAGACGCGCCGCCCCGCCGTGCGCGTGCCCTTCTTCACCACCCTCTTGCGGCTTTCCGGCGCGAGGCCCCGCGCCGGCGTCAGCGTGGGCCGGCGCGGGCTTTGGCGGGCGCTGGTGCTGGTCGTGTGCTGGCTGCTGGCGCTGCTGGCGCTCATGCGTCCGCAATGGGTGCTGCCCCCGGTCCACATCGAGAAGCCGGCGCGCGACCTTTTGCTGCTGGTGGACCTGTCCGGTTCCATGGACACGCAGGATTTCACCAACGCCGCAGGGCAGAAGGTCAGCCGCCTCGCCGCCGTGAAGGAGGTTCTCGACGACTTCCTCGCGCGCCGGCAGGGCGACCGGGTGGGCGTGGTGGTGTTCGGCAGCGCGCCGTTCGCCCTTGTGCCCTTCACCACGGACCTCAAGCTCGCCCGCCAGATGCTGGCCGAGATGCAGGTGGGCATGGCGGGCCCGCGCACGGTCCTTGGCGATGCCATCGGGCTCGGCATCAACCTCTTCGCCGGCTCGACCGCGCCGGCGAAGACCATGATCGCGCTGACCGACGGCAATGACACCGCGAGCAGCGTGCCGCCCGCCGAGGCCGCGCGCATCGCGAAGGACCGGGGCATCGTCATCCACACCGTCGCTGTCGGCGATCCGAGCGCGGCCGGCGAGGAGAAGCTCGACGAAGCGGCTTTGCGCGATGTCGCGGCCGCCACCGGCGGCGGCTATTACCGCGCCCTCGACCGTGACGGGCTCGAGGGCATTTATGCACGCCTCGACCAGGTGGAGGCGCGCAAGGTCGAGACCGTTTCCTTCCAGCCCCGCATGGACCTCTATTGGGTGCCGCTGGCGGCGTTCCTCCTCATCTCGATGCTGGCGCAGTCCCTGCGGCTCGTGCGCCTGCCGAGCCGGCGCGCGGCCCCGTCTGCCGCCCGGCGGAATGCAGCGGAGACGGCGCCATGATGGAGACGCTCGCCCAATTCCATTTCCTGCGACCGTGGTGGCTGCTGATGGCATTGCCTGCGCTCGGCCTGTGGTGGCTGCAGCGGCGAGAGGCCGACACCACGGCGCGCTGGCGGGCGGTGATGGACGCTCCCCTTTTGGCCGCGCTGACGGTGGGCGGCGATCGCCGCCGACGCATCGCCCCCGAGCACGTGCTTCTGGCGGCGTGGATCGTCGGGATCGTCGCGGTCGCGGGGCCGACATGGCGGCAGGTGCCTTCTCCCTTCGCCCAGTCGGCGCGGCCGGCCATGTTCGTGCTGAAGGTGACGCCCTCCATGCAGGAGCGCGACCTTCCCCCCACCCGTCTCGACCGCGCGCGGGAGAAGATGGCGGACCTGCTGAAGCTGCGCGAGGGTGCGCCCACCGGGCTGATCGCCTATGCCGGCTCCGCCCATCTCGTGCTGCCGCCGACCGCCGACGCGGCGGTGGTGACCGGCATGGCCGGGGCGCTGGCCCCCGGCATCATGCCGCGCCCGGGCGATGGACTGGCCGAGGCCGTCCGGCTGGCGCAGCAGACCCTCGCGGACGCCGGACAGGGCGGTTCGATCGTGGTCTTCGCCGACACCGCTCCCCGGCTCACCGACGTGAAAGATGGCGCCGCGCCGGTAACGCTGTTCGCCATGCGGCCCGCGGACCGTGCCAAGGCCGATCCCGCCCTTGCCGCCGCATCATCCGCTCTCGGCGCCGATCTCGTCGTCCCCACCATCGATGCAAGAGACGTGGAGGCCCTCGCCCGCAGGCTCGCCACCGCCGGCCCGCCGCCGCCCGCGCCCGGCGAGGCGCCGCGCTGGCAGGAGGCCGGCTGGTGGCTCACGGCCTTCGTGGCGCTTCTGGCCGCCCTGTGGTTCCGGCGCGGATGGGTGCTGGCATGAGCACCCCCCGCGCCCTTGCCGCCCTTGGTGTTGCCCTCTTTGCCGCGCTTGGCCTCGCCGCATGGGGCGCAGGCTGGCGCGGCTTGTGGGCCAGCCCGGACCAGCGCGGCCGATACCTGTACGAGCGGGCCCGCTTCGCGGACGCCGCCGAGATCTTCCGCGATCCCATGTGGCGCGGCGCGGCGCAGATGCGCGCGGGCGATTTCAAGGCGGCAGAAGCGACGTTCGCCGGCGTCGATACGGCGGATGGCGCCTACAATCAGGGCAATGCCCTGGTCATGCTGGGCAAGTATCCCGAGGCCGTCGCGCGCTACGACCATGCGCTCGCGCTTCACCCCGGCTGGAAGGCGGCCGAGGGCAACCGGCAGATCGCGCAGCTCCGCGCCGAACGCCTCATCGCGAAGGGCGAGGACGCCGGGGACCAGCGCGAAGGCGCCGACCAGATCGTTTACGACAAGGACGCCACGCAACCCGGCAGCCAGGACACGCAGGCGGCGGGCGCGCAGGCCATGAACGACGAGGCCGTGCGCGCGCTCTGGCTGAAGCGGGTGCAGACCAAGCCTGCGGACTTCCTGCGTGCCCGCTTCGCTTACCAGTTGCAGATCGCGGAGCAGCCCGCGAGCGGGGGAGAGGCAGGCCCATGAAGACCCGCCTTCTTGCCATCGCCGTGCTTCTGGGCGTCTGCGCGCCGCTCGCCGCACAGGATGCCCCGCCCCCGGCCGGCACCGGCGTCGCTGCGCCCGTTCCCGTCGCGCCGGCGGCCGTGGTGCGCCAGAGCCTCGATCCGGCGACGGAAGCGGTGATCGGCCAGCATGTGGCGCTGCGGGTGGACGTGCTGTTCCGCGACGAGATGCCGAGGCCGCCGCGCGTCAGCCTTCCCGACGTCCCGGGGCTGCAGGTGCTGCGCTTCGAGACGCAGGCGACGACCATGCGTGAGACCATCGATGGGGCGACCTATGTGGGACAGCGCTTCGAGTTCGCGCTCTACCCGCGCCGGGGCGGAACCTTCGAGATCCCCGCGGCATCGGTGGCCCTGATGGACGCCCAGGGCGATCCGGCCGGCACGGCGGCCGGCCAGTCGGTGCCGCTCGCGGTACGCGTGCCGCCGGGCATCGACGCCTCGGGGCCGGTGGTGGCGACGCGACGCCTGACCCTATCGGAGCAGTGGGACCCGCCGCCGAAGGGCAGCTTCAAGGCGGGCGACGCCATCGTCCGCACCATCACCCGCACCGCCGAGGATGTGCCGGGCCTTGCCATGCGGGACCTCGCCTTTCCTGCGCCGCAGGGCGTGCGGGCCTATGTGGACCCGCCCGATGTCACCGACCGGAGCAATCGCGGCATCGTCACCGGCCGGCGCCTGGACCGTGTGACCTATGTGCTCGAACGCGGCGGCCAGTTCGATCTGCCCGCGGTGGAACAGCCCTGGTGGGACCTCGGCGAGAGCACGCTGCGCTCCGCACGCGCTCCGGGCGCGACCATCGAGGTCACGGCGGCAGCATCCGAGGCGGTCGGCGGCGGAGCGTGGCGACGGCCCGTGTGGATTGCCGTGGCCATCGCCGTGCTGGGCGCGCTGGCGTATTGGCTGCTGCGGCGTCGGCACGCCGCGACGCCGAGCGCGGCACGCGTCGAGCGCGACGCCTTCACCGCGCTGCGACAGGCCTGCGCTTCCGCCGATGCAAGGACGGCCTATGACGCCTTCGTCCGTTGGCGGCGCGTCCTCGATCCCGTGCGCGGCACGGCCGCCGGTGCGATCCAGGCTCCCCTGGATGCAGCCCTGTTCGGCGGCGCCGCATCGAGCTGGGGCACGGAGCAGTCGGGCGCCCTCCTCGAACGTGCAGCCAACCTGCGACGGGCGCGTGGGCCGGAGGCCGTGGACGAGGGGCCATTACCCCCGCTCAATCCGGGACGTTCGTGACCGGGCGGGGCACGAAGGGCCTGACGACAAGACCTTTGCTCCGGCATGCCTCGACGAGCGGCAGGGATCGCGCCCGCCCCGTCCATCCGCCCCCTGCGCGCGGGGCAGCGCAATCAGGGGCGCGAGCAGCGCCGGGGTCGAGCGGACGGCGGCACGGCGCAAAATGAACGATCCGTGGCCCCATGGTCCTCGCTCAGACTGCGCCCTTCTTCGGGCGCGCCTTGCGGCAGCTCACGCGGCCGATGCCGGTCGATCTCGGCGGGGGGAGTGGTATTTCTGACCACGCTCCTGTGCGCGGTGCCGTTTCTGTTGCTTCCATGTAAGCTGGATTCGCATTTCGCAATTGCCCGCGCATGGCAAGAACCTGTCGAAATCGCCAGTCTCCCTCCTGCGACATCAATATTATACCTCAGCCCAGATCGCTAAAAACTGGCTTGCTTTTACATCTTTGCCACAGGATTCTTCCTCTGCACTGAGGCTGCGGCACCCCTCTCTTCCGGCGGGGACCGCGCGCAGGGCGTCATCGCGGCGTCTCTGGCGGTGTCTACACGTCGCATGCTTTCATAGGAGGCGAGGATGTGTATCCGAGGATTACTGGGAGCATTCATGCTCTCGGCGACCGCGACGATGACAGCCGTCACGCCGGCCGCCGCACAGCAGCAGCCAACCTCCAAGCCCAACATTCTCGTCATCTTCGGCGACGATATCGGGCAGACCAATCTGTCGACCTACAGCTTCGGCCTGATGGGCTACCGGACGCCGAATATTGACCGGATCGCCAACGAGGGCCTCAAGTTCACCGACTATTACGCCGAGCAGAGCTGCACGGCGGGACGCTCGACCTTCATCACCGGCCAGTCGACGTTGCGCACGGGCCTGTCGAAGGTCGGCCTGCCCGGCGCCGACGTCGGCCTCCAGGCCTCGGACGTCACCATGGCGTCCGCGCTGAAGGAGCTCGGCTACGCCACCGGCCAGTTCGGCAAGAACCACCTCGGCGACCGCGACGAGTTCCTGCCCACCGCGCACGGGTTCGACGAATTCTTCGGCAACCTTTATCACCTCAATGCGGAGGAGGAGCCGGAGAACTTCAACTATCCGCAGGATCCCTCCTTCCGCAAGCAGTTCGGCCCGCGCGGCGTCATCAGGAGCTCGGCGGACGGCAAGATCGAGGACACCGGAGCGCTGACGCGCAAGCGCATGGAGACGGTGGACGACGAGACATCGAAGGCGGCGATCGACTTCATCGACCGCCAGGTGGCGGCCAAGAAGCCCTTCTTCGTGTGGATGAACACCACCCGGATGCACTTCCGCACCCATGTCCGCTCCGAGAACCGCAGCAAGCCGGGCCTCACCGCGTTGACCGAATATGCCGACGGCATGATCGAGACCGACAAGGTGATCGGCACGATCCTCGACAAGATCGACCAGCTCAAGCTGGCCGACAACACCATCGTCATCTACACCACCGACAACGGCCCTCACCAGAACTCGTGGCCGGATGCCGGCACGACGCCGTTCCGCAGCGAGAAGAACACCAATTGGGAAGGCGCGTTCCGCGTTCCGGCCCTCATCCGCTGGCCGGGGCGCATCCAGCCCGGCGCCGTCGCCAACGGCATCTTCTCCGGCCTGGACTGGTTTCCCACCCTGCTCGCCGCGGCGGGAGACACGACCATCAAGGAACGGCTCCTCAAGGGCACGACCATCGCCGGCAAGCAATACAAGAACCACCTCGACGGCTATAACCAGATCGACTACCTGACCGGCAAGAGCGACAAGAGCGCCCGCAAGGAGTTCGTCTACTTCAACGACGATGGCGAGATCGTGGCGATGCGCTACGAGAACTGGAAGCTCGTCTTCTCCGAGCAGCGCGCCACGGGCACCCTGCGGATCTGGGCCGAGCCGTTCACCCGGCTGCGCGTGCCCAAGATCTTCGACCTGCGGTCCGATCCTTACGAGCGGGCCGACCTGACCTCCAACACCTATTACGACTGGATGCTCGACCGGGCCTACCTGCTGGTGCCGGCTCAGGTGGAGGTGGCGAAATTTCTCAGCACCTTCAAGGAGTTCCCACCCGCGCAGCGCCCCGCCAGCTTCTCGATCGACCAGATTCAGGAGCAGATCAAGGCGCAGTTCAGCAACGCCGGCGGCGGCCAGTAGGCGCCTGCAGGGCGGCAAGCCGATCACGCCCCGGTGCCTGTCGAGGTGCCGGGGCGTTTTCGCGTCGAACCCGGCGAATGCATCGGATGGAGCAATAATCGCGCGGCGGTTTCCTCTCCCCCGCCGGGCGACGCGGGCTTTCAGCGCAAAGCGGGCACGGAGGCGGAGACGCCCGGACGCGGAAGCGTCCGTCCTGAAACGGCGTTGCGGGCGCGCTCCATGGCGCCGGAGCGCTGGGCTTGGGTCAGCGCCAGGACCCGCAGGTCGACGTCGCCGGGCGTGGTGGACAAAACGGCGCGGGTCACGGCTACACTGTCCTGCGCCCGACCGAGGGATTGAAGCGCCACCGCATAGACACAGGCAAACGGGCGTTGCCCGGTGCCAGATCGTCGGCACGCCTCAGCTCATTGGGGGCCTCGCCATAATGCTTCCGGCGGACGCACCCGAGGCACGAGGCATGCCTTGGAGCGGAGGCATCGAACAGGCCGCTCGATCTCGGCACGAACCACCGCATGGTCGGCCTCGGCTTGGATGGAGCTGCCTCCCTATCGGCCCCCTCAGAACAGCTTTGCGCTTAGGGCATCGACCCGGTCGTGCTCGGCATATGCGCCGACGATCTGCACGAACGCGATCCCAAAGGAACTGCACGAGGTGCGTTGATGGAGCGGCAGGCAGCCGATATTAACTGAATGTCCCTGATACACTAATGTATTATATTGATATTTGGCGAAGAATTGTATGTAAACACATTGGAACTATCATTTTATATTACGTCAAATTTTATGGACACCGAAAGCGATCGCCTCGATTCTTACACCACCCGCGCCACGCTCCTGTTTCTCCGCTCGATCATAGCTCATGCGCCCTCGGTGGGGAGACGCTCATATGAGGCATGTCGGTTCAATGCTGGCCCTGGCCGTGTGCGGTTGCCAGTCTGGCGCGGATCCCGGGCGCCCGCGGGGTCGGTCCTCGCCTTCGATCACGCGGTGACGGCGTTCCGCACTGCCGTGGCGATCTCTCCGGTGCGATGGCGTCCCGGCCGGGCGCCCACACCGCGGCCGGTGACGGTTTCGACGGCGCGGAGCACTGCCGCCCCTGCGGCCGCCTCTCCGATATGCTCCAGCATCATGGCGCCAGACCAGATGGCGGCGATGGGATTGGCTATGCCCTTGCCGGCGATGTCCGGGGCCGAGCCGTGCACCGGCTCGAACATGGAAGGAGCAGAGCGGTCCGGGCAGATGTTGGCGGACGCCGCATAGCCGAGCCCGCCCTGGATCGCCGCCCCGAGGTCGGTGAGGATGTCGCCGAACAGGTTGGACGCCACCACCACGTCGAGGCTTTCCGCCGCGATCACCATTCTTGCCGCCATGGCGTCGATGTGCATGTGGCTGACCGTGACGTCCGGATAGTCGGCGGCCACCGTGCGGGTCATCTCGTCCCAGAACACCATTGAATATTTCTGGGCATTGGACTTGGTGACGGACGTCACATGCTTCCGGCGCCCGCGCGCCTGCTCGAAGGCAAAGCGCAGGATCCGCTCGACGCCCGCACGGGTGAAGACCGAGGTCTCGACCGCGACCTCGTTCGCCGTGCCCTGGTGGACGCGCCCGCCCGCCCCCGAATATTCGCCCTCGGTGTTCTCGCGAATGCAGAGGATGTCGAACCCGGCCGATCTCAGCGGCCCCTCGACCCCCGGCAGCAGGCGGTGCGGGCGGATGTTGGCGTACTGGTTGAAGACCTTGCGGATCGGCAGGAGAAGGCCGTGCAGGGACACCGCGTCCGGCACCGTCGCCGGCCAGCCCACGGCGCCGAGGAAGATGGCGTCGAAGCCGCGCAGGCGGTCGATGCCGCCGGCCGGCATCATCTCGCCGTGCTCCAGATAATACTTGCACGACCAGGGAAAGGTTTCTGCGTCGAGGCCGAAGCCGAACCGCTGGCCGGCCGCGTCGAGGACAGTCATCGCGGCCTCGACGACATCGACGCCGACCCCGTCGCCGGGGATGAGGGCAATGGAATAGCGCTTCATCTTTCTTGCTCCAAGGCCGCTGCCACCGGAATGCCGGGGCCGGCCTGCCGCAGCCGGTCCCGGGGATGTTCAGGCCGCTCGGGCACGGCGATTCTCATAGGCTTTCAGGTGGGTGTAGGCGAGCGCCAGTTCCGGGCTCGCGATGCCGCTGCGGCGCGCCCTGTCGAGCACATAGCCCACGATATGATCCCCCTCGATGCGCCGTCCCTGCTGGATGTCGCGAAGCATCGAGGTCTCATAGGCCGACGTCGGATCGGCGAAGAGCGCCCGGTAGGTGGTGATGAAGCTCTCGCTTGGCGGGAAGCCCTCCTTGGTAGCGATGGCGCACACCGCATCCAGCAGATCGGAGAACTGCCGCGCCCCGTCCGGGGCGCGGATGATCTCGCCCACGCTCGCCCGCATCAGGCAGGTCATGGCCGCCGCCGTCGCCAGATGCGCCAGCTTCTCCCACATGCGGTGGCGGATGTCGGTGACGGCTTCCGCCTCCACCCCCACGGTCCCTGCGAAGGCGGCCTTGAGGGCCTTGACCCGCGGGCTGAAGGTGCCGTCCTGCTCGCCGAACACGATGAAGCGCCAGTCGTTCAGCTGGCGGATGGTGCCGTCCGGCGCCACCGCGGCCTGGATCTTCGCCAGCCCGCCGAGCACCCGCTCCGCGCCGAACGTGCCGTTCAGCGTTTCGAGATGGGCGACGCCGTTGAGGAGCGGGAGAACCGCGGTGCCAGGCCCGACGGCCGGCCGGATGTCCTCGATGGCGGCATCGAGGTCGTAGGCCTTGCTGGCGATGATCACCACGTCGAAGGTCTCATCCAGCGTGTCGGCGCGAACGGTCCGGACCGGGATCCGCGCGGCGCCGAACGGGCTTTCGATCTTCAGCCCGTCGCGTGCGAGGATCTCCTGCCGGGGCGCGCGGACCAGATAGGTCACGTCCTCGCCCTTCTCGGCGAGGCGCCCGCCGAAATAGCCGCCGATGCCGCCCGCGCCGAGCACGAGAATGCGCAGCTTCTCCAATGTCGTATCCTTCCTGATCGAATGTGATGCGCGGTCAGAGGCCGAGATAGGCTTCGCGCACCGCGGCGCTGTCGCGCAGCTCGGCGGCGGAGCCGGCCACCGCGACGTTGCCGTTCTCCAGCACATAGCCCCGGTCGATGCAGTCGAGCGCGAGCGCCACGTTCTGCTCCACGAGAAGGATGGCGATCCCCTCGCGGCGGATTGCGGCCACCGTGCGATAGACCTCCTGCACCACGATGGGCGCGAGCCCGAGCGAGGGCTCGTCGAGGATCAGCAACTGCGGGCGCAGCATCAGCGCCCGGCCGATGGCCACCATCTGCTGCTCGCCGCCGGAGAGGGTCCCGGCCATCTGCATCCTGCGTTCGCCGAGACGCGGAAACAGATCGTAGATCCGCTCCAGTGACTGGGCGCGATGCGGCCGGCTGTCGGGGGTGAGCGCCCCGACCATCAGATTCTCCTCCACGGTCATGCGCTTGAAGATCTGGCGTCCTTCCGGGACGTGGGCCACGCCCAGCGCGGGGATCTCGTCGGCCCGCATCTTCCCGGTGGAGCGCCCCTGCCAGCGGATCTCGCCGACCTTCGGCTGGACCAGGCGGGAGATGGCGCGCGCCAGCGTGGTCTTGCCGGCGCGGTTGGCGCCCAGCACGCCGACGCATTCGTGGCGGTCGATGCCGAGCGAGATGCCGCGCAGCGCGGTCACCCGGCCATAGGTCACGCAGAGGTCGGAAACTTCAAGCAACATCGCGATGCTCCCCACCGAGATAGGATTCGATCACCTTGGGATGGCGCGCGACCTCTTGGGGGCGGCCTTCGGCAATCTTCATCCCGTGGTCCATGGCGACGATGCGGTCGGCCACCGCCATCACGGCGCGCATGTTGTGCTCCACCACGATGATGGACATGCCGGAGGCGCGCAGGCGCCGGATCATGTCGAGTGCGACGTCGGTCTCCTGCGGCGTCAGGCCGGCCATGGCCTCGTCGAGCAGCAGCACCTTCGGCCGCGTGGTGACGGCACGGGCGATCTCCAGACGCAGCCGGTCCACGGTGTTGAGCTCACCGGCGGTCGGGGCGAGGTCCGCGGCAAGGCCGACCAGCCCCAGGGCCTCGAGACCCAGAGACCGCGCCTGAGCCAGCGTCGGACAGCGCAGCAGCCCCGCGACCACCACATTGTCGAGGATCGACATGTCCTCGAACAAAGCGGTGTTCTGGAAGGTCTTCACCACGCCGAGCCGGGCCACCTCGTGGGCGGCGAGGCCGGTGAGGCGGGTGCCCTGAAGGCTCACGCTGCCGCGGGTGGGCTGGTCGAGCCCGGCCAGCAGGGTGAAAGTGGTGCTCTTGCCGGCACCGTTGGGGCCGATGAGGCCGAGGATCTCGGCCCTGTCGAGGGTGAAGCTCAGGTCGTTCACGGCGGTGAGGCCGCCAAACTGCCGGCTGAGTCCCTCCACCACCAGCAGGGGACCGGGTGCTGTGTCCGCCGTGGAGAGCGGGACAGCAGCGGGGGAGACCTGCGGCTCCGCTCCGGGGACGAGCTTCTTCACGAAGCTGAGGAGGCCGTTGGGCTTCACCAGAATGAGGGCGATCAGGACGGCGCCGTAGATGAGCCGGCTGAGTGCCGCGGAATCGCCGGTGAAGGTGGCGTTTGCCCATTCGTCGAGCGGCACCAGGATCAGCGCCCCGACAAAGGGGCCCCAGATCAGGCCGATGCCGCCGAGGATGGTCATCATCGCCACCTTGATGGACAGCGTCCAGAAGCCGAACACCGTGTCCGGGTCGATGAAGAACTGGAACTGGGCGTAGAAGGTGCCGAAGGCTGCCATCAGCCCGCCGCTCCAGGCGTTGGCGACGAGCTTGGCGCGGGTGGTATCCACCCCGCTCGCCTCGGCGGCCTCGGGGCTGTTCTTGAGCGCCCGCAGCCGGTAGCCCAGCGGGCCGCGGTCAAAGCCGTAGCTCACCGCGATGGCGAAGGCGAACATGGCCAGGGCGATATAGTAATAGGGCCGGCTCCCCTGAAACTGAAATGCCCAGAAGCTGGCGTCGGGCAGATAGGGCACGGACAGTCCGACCGGGCCGCCGGTCAGCCCCGTGAAGTAGAGTGCAAGGATGCGAAGCAGCTCTACCGCCGCCAGCGTTGCGAGCGTGTAGTAGTGGCCACGCAGATGCATGGTCGGAATGCCGATGACGAGGCTGGCGAGGATGCCGATCAGCACCGCGACGACCATGCCGGCCCACGGGCTCAGTCCGTAGTGGATGAAGAGCAGCGTCGAGGCATAGGCGCCGAGGCCGAAGAAGGCGGCATGGCCCATGGAGATGAGGTTGGCGAAGCCGCCCACCAGGTTCCAGGCGGTCGCTGCGCCGGCGAACAGGATCGCCACGGTGAGGATGCGCAGGTTGTAGCCGTCGCCCTCCATGACGAGGCCGAGGCCGACGAGGACGACGGCGGTTGCGAGGATGCACAGGCCCTCTGCGCGCGAGACGGCGAGGCCGCGGAGAAAGCCGGTCATGCCTTCGCTCCCAGGAGGCCGGAGGGACGGATCAGCAAGGTGCCGAGGAAGATGGCGAACACCACCACGTTCTGAAGCTGCGTCGGCAGGAACACCGCGCTGACCGAGTGGATGATGCCGACCACCAGGCCGCCAGCCAGCGCGCCGGACACGCTGCCCAGCCCGCCGAGCGTGACGACGGTGAACATCACCAGCGAGTAGTTGTGGCCGACATTCGGGAAGACATAGGCGTAGGGCAGGATCACCGCGCCGGCGACGCCCGCAAGCGCGGTGCCGAGGCCGAAGGCGATCATGTAGATGCGCGACGGATTGATGCCCATGAGCTGGGCCGCCATGCGGTTCTGCGAGGTGGCGCGCATGGCGCGGCCCATGTCGGTGCGCTCCAGGAACGCCCACAGGAGCCCGGCCATCACCGCCGAGGCCAGGAAGGCGAGGAGGTAGGGCACCGAGACCTGCAGCCAGCCGAAATGCAGCGCCGCGGTCTGGTAGGGCGTCGCCACGCTGAGGAAGGTGGCGCCGAACAGCAGTTGCGCGCCCGCCACCAGCACAAACGAGATGCCGACCGTGAGGAAGATCTGCGACACCATCGGCGCGTGCAGCACCGGCTGGATGAGGAAGCGCTGCACCCCCGCCCCAAACGCGAACACCGCGAGAAAGACGATGGGGACCGCAGCGATGGGGTCGAGCCCCAGCGCCGCGAACACCGCATAAGCGATGTACATGCCCAGCATCACGAATTCCGACTGGGCGAAGTTGACGATCTCCATGACGCCGAACACCAGCGCCAGGCCGACCGCGAGGACCGCATACACACCCCCGATCAGGATGCCGTTCACGATCGCTTGGAGGATCTGCTCCGTCATGAAGATCGTCCCGCCTTCACATGCCGTTCAGGGCCAGATGACCGAGCGGGTGGCATCCTGCTTGGGCCAGACGGTGAAGAGCTCGCCGTCCTGCCACTGCACGAGGATGGGATGGGCGCGGGAGTTGAGACCGGTCTCGTCGAATTTCGCGCCGCCGCCGGGCATGCCGTTCACCGGAGCGGTGGTGACGTCGAGGGTGCGCAGGACGGGGCCGAGCTCGGCGGGCTTCGTGGTCTTGCCCTTGCTCATGGCCTCCGCCACCACATAGACGAGCGCGCTGTGCTCGAAGGCGTCGTGGGTCATGAAGGTGCCGTACTTCTTGCGGTACGCCTCGCCGAACTCGCCGTAATGGTCATAGTTGGCGTAGACGGTGCTCATCACCCCGTTGGCGAGCGGTCCGAGGGCCTCCTTGAATTCGGGGATCACGTAGCCGGCGGCGGCGCCGACGATCGGCATGGTGAGGCCGGCCTGGCGCATGCCGCGCACCAGCAGCACCGCATCGGAGAAATAGGACACGCCCAGCACCACGTCCGGATTGCCGGCACGGATCTTCTGGATCAACGGCATCACATCATTGATGCCCTGCGGATAGGCTTCCGAGAGAGCGACATCCATGCCGATCTCCTTCGCCCGCTTCAGGAGCCCGGCGGCGGTGGACTGGCCATAGGCGGTGTCCTCGTACACCACGGCGATCTTCTTGATATCCTTGCCGTTGGCCTTGGCGAGGGCGATGGTGTCGTCCAGCTGCGCCGCGCCGTAGACCGAGGCGCGGGTGGTGATCTGGAAATAGTTCTTGAATCCGCGGGTGGTCAGCGTGTCCGAGGTGGCCATGCCCAGCAGCGGAGTGCGGTTGCGCTCGGCGACTTCGCTTGCGGCGATGGTGAGCGAGCTGGCGAAGCAGCAGATGATGGCCGAGACGCGATCACGCGAGATGATGCGCTGCGCCACCGAGGCCGCGGTGGTGGGATCGCTGGCCGCGTCCGCCACCACCAGCTCGATCTTGGCGCCGTCGAGGCCCGCGATGCCGCCCGCCGCATTGATGCGTTCCACCGCCAGCTCGATGGCACGCAGGGAGTTCTGGCCGAACGGCGCCTGGCCGCCGGTGAGCGGCATGATGACGCCGAGCTTCACCGGATCGGCGGCCTGAGCGGCCGGGCCCGAGAGGAGACAGGTCGCCGCCAGCGCGGCGGCGGCAAGGCGCTTGGCAATGGAGGGCCGAGCGCTCGCCGTTGCGGCTGCGCCATGGGTCACGTGTGGCATGGATAAACCCCTCTGTTTTGTCTGGTTTTCGGTTTTGTTTTTTTCGTCCGTCAGCCGAGGGCGACGGCTTCGATCTCGATATCGGCGGCGAACGGCCAGGAGCCGACCGCAACGAAGGTGCGGGCGGGCGGCGCTGCGGCGAACATCTCGCGATAGACGGTGTTCACCTGCTCGAAATAGCCGGCATTGGTGCAGTAGACGGTGACCTTGAGGACCTTGTCGACGCTGCTGCCGGCTGCCTCCAGCGCCGCCGCGACATTGCTCAGCACCTGTCGGGTCTGAACACGTATGTCACCCTCCACCATGGCCCCGGTCGCCGGGTCGATGGGCGGAAGGCCGGAGACGAAGACGAGGCCGCCGCCGCGCGTGACGATGGACAGGGGAATGCCGCGTGCGCGGATCGCGTCGGAAAGGCCTGGCACCTCCGGACACTGCTTCTCGGAGGACGTTGTCTCGGGCGGGGTCATGGTCTCTCCTTGCGGGACAGGGCATGGGGCATCGCTTCCGCGCAGAACTTGCGTGGAGCGGAACGGCAGGATCGGAATGGAAAATGCGTCGGCGCCAGCGGGCTCAGACCGGCTCGGCGGGTGCCACTTCCGGCACGGGCGCGGGCGGGGCAGGCGTGAACGTCACCGCCACCCGCATCTCCTGGCGAACGGTGAGGGAGAGCACGTCCGGTCGCGCGTAATGGCCGACGGGGTCGAAATCAAACTTGGCCCGCACGATCTCCCTGAGGTCGATCTCGGCCGTAAGCAGCGCTTCTCCCTCGAAATCCGGTCCCGCCAGCACCCGTCCCATGGGATCGACGATGCAGGAGCCGCCGCGCGAGAACACGGTGCTGGGGTCGTCGCCGAGGTGCGAGGGGTAGGTGGCGGGATAGTCCGAGCGCCGGCAGAACTGGTTGGCCGAGAGCACGAAGCAACGCCCCTCCATGGCGATGTGGCGCATGGTCGGCAGCCAGGTCTCGCGGCCGTCGGCAGTGGGGGCGCAATAAAGCTCCACGCCCTTGCCGTACATGGCCGCGCGGAGCAGAGGCATGTAGTTTTCCCAGCAGATCACCGACCCGAGGCGACCGAGCGGCGTCTCGTAGACCGGCAAGGTCGAGCCGTCGCCATATCCCCAGATGAGCCGCTCCGAGCCGGTGGGCATGAGCTTGCGATGCTTGCCGAGATAGGTTCCGTCCGCCGCGAAGGACAGAACAGTGCAGTAAAGCGTGCCTCCGTCGCGCTCGATCACGCCGATGACGAGCTGCAGCCCGCTGGCGCGGGCTATGGCGGACAGCCGTTCCACCGCCGGGCCGGGAACCTCGATTGCGCTTTCCCAATAGAGCCGGAACTGTTCCCGTCCTTCCGGCGTGCGCGCGCCCACATAGGCGCCGAAATCGAGGCCGCGCGGATAAGCGGAGATGAAGGCCTCCGGAAACACCGCCAGCGCTGCGCCGGCGCGGGCGGCGTCAGTGGCGAGGTCCGCTGTCTTGTCGAGGGTGCGCGCGACATCGAAGGACACCGGCGCCGCTTGCACCACCGCCGCTGTGAACGGGGCTGGAACCTTGGGATGAAAGGGGGATACGGCCGGCGGCGACATGAGGAAGCTCCTTCGGCGCAATGACGAGACCATCGGGCGGAAGGATCATCTGGCGAGGCGAGCGTTCGCGGAAGACGAAAGAATCGAACCTAGCGTTGCCGTATTGGCAACACTATGCACACTGGCGCTCAATTCATCGCAGGAGCGGCGAAGGTATCGAAAGCCGCCAGCATGCGTTGCAGCACCGTCTCGGCAGCGAGGGAGATCAGTCGTTCCTTGTGCACGCAGATGGCGATGGCGGATGTTTCGAACTCCGGACTGTCGACCCTGATCGCGCACAATGTCCCCGCGATGACGTCGCGCCGTACCGCGAACAGCGGCACGAGACTGACCCCCAGGCCGTCGCGCGCGAATGTCTTGGAGAATTCGACCGAGTTGATGATGAGCGTGGGCTTGACCTCGATGTGCGCCGCTTTCACAGCCTGGTCGAAGAGCACGCGCACAGTGTATTCCGGCGACTGAAGGCAGAGCGGCCCCGCCTCCAGCTCGTGCAGCGCCACGGCCTCGCGGCGGCTGAACGGGTGGTCGGGCGCGGCGATGAGGCGGATGGGGTGAGTGACCTCCCGCAGCACTGCGACGTCCGGATGGGGTTCCGGCTGGAAAATGATGCCGATATCGCACCGGTCCTGGGCGAGGGCATCAAGGCTCGAGCGGGAGCCGGCCACGCTGACCTCATATGTGATACCTGGAAACTCCCGCCTGAGCTCTGCGATGAGCTGAAAGACGAAATCCTGCACCGCCCCTTCGGCGGTGTTGATCTTCACGTGGCCGCGCCGGAGCGACTGCAGGTCGTCGATCTCGGAGCGCATGCGCTCGAAGCCGCGCATGGTGGTGCGGGCATGGCGCAGCACCACCTCGCCGAAGGCGGTCAGCTTCATCCCGCCGGCGTGGCGGTCGAACAGGGGCACGCCCAGCTCATGCTCCAGATTTGCGATCTGCCGGCTCAATGCGGAAGGAGCGATGTGCAGGACCTCCGCTGCGCGACGCAGGGAGCCAAGCTCAGCGACTTCGATCAGATACTTCAGTTCGGTTTGCATCGGCCTATCCCCGCGAAGCGGGCAGGCTGGCTGAAGACTCTCGGGCGGGCAACTTTCCCGCGCCGCGAGCGCTCCACATAACAGCGCGCTCCGGCGGCGGTCCCGAGCACCGCCACAAGCGCTCCGGCGTTGACGGACCCGATCGCCGGGATCGCCGAAAACGACGGGCGAGCGCCTTCTCGTGTGCCATCGCCGGCGACCGCAGATGCTGCCCTTGGCCGTCCTTCAGCTTGCCGCAGGCCGCGAGCATGGCGCTGCCCATGAGCCAACCACCGCCGCGCCGGCGGTACACGGCGGGCATGGCATAGAGCTGCGTCAACGCCCGGCTCGCTGCTGGTGGTCGCCACCACCGCCGGCAGGGGGGCGGGAGAATATCGCCTGGGACATCGTGGAGGATGCGCGCCAGGTGGCGGCCGGGCGCGATGGCCTCAATTCGCGGCCGGCAACGCGCAGACGCCACGCTGAGGCGTCCTGAGCGTTCGCAATCGCAGGCCCGGCCATCTCACCACCGGACGTGCGCGAGCAGGCCGGCACGCGAAATCGCTGACGGCTTCGACCAGATGCAGCAGGGGGCGCTATGACGCCAGCGCATTGCGGGGGCAATGCTGACTCGAGCCCTGTAAGGCGCCGCAACCGGCTGGCGCTCATCAGTGCCAAATCATTGAAAACTGGCGGATAATGCAGTCGACAGCGAACCCGTCTCTGCTGGAATTCCCTGCTCCGGCGGGAATTTGCAGGGAATTTCGCCGATTTTGGGCACCCTTCGGGATTTTCAACGCACCTATCACATTGAAAATAGGCTATTTTTTGCGAATTCCCTACACATCGTAGCAGGGAAAATTTCTCCCGGATCAGGGAATTTTGGGGAGGCTTGCAGGGAAAGTGTAAGCGTCGCGGGAATGCACACTTGTCTGGGACGCGCCGGACACGATCTGTTCTCGCTCTCTGATATTCAGGTGAAGGAGAGCGGTAAGGCGGATGAGCATTGACCGTGGCAGCGGCAGCGTGAAGCCTTTTAGCGGGCCACCACGAGGTATGGACGCGTAGCGACTTGAACCAGCGGGAATATTGCGCGGCGCACGGCATCCCGTCGAAGAGCTTCGGTAACTGGCGGGCGAGGTTCAAGGCCGAGCCACAGCCGAAGGTGCGGCGGCGTAAGTCACACCCTTAGTCACCCCTTTAGTCACACCCCAAGTCACATGACTTATCCCTCCTCCGTAGGGCCGGTCGTGCCGCCGCCGCACGAGGGCTATCGGCGCAGGTTCACCGAGGCGGACAAGCATCGGATCCTCGGGGAGGCGGCCCAGCCCGGCGCGAGCCTGGCCCAGATCGCGCGCCGTCATGGCATCGCCGGGCGCGTTCTGTGCCGGTGGAAGCAGGAGCTGGCGTCACCGACGATGTTCGTCACCCTGGAAATCACTGATGAGACCACGCCCGCCGAGGAGCCTGTGTCATGACGCTGCTTCCTGCGGGTGTGAAGGTGCATCTGGCGCTCGGTTACATTGACATGCACAAGGGCATGGATGGCCTTGCGATGCTGGTCCAGGGGGTGCTCGGCCAGGATCCGTTCTCGGGGCATCTCTTCGTATTCCGAGGTCGCGCCAGGGCCAACCTCATCAAGATCGTCTATTGGGACGGCACCCGGCTGTGTCATTCACCAAGCGGCTCGAGCAAGGGGTCTTCCTATGAACGACACTTATTTCGGACCCGTGGTACAATAGCTATTCCTGCCCTCCGAAGTTTAGGTGGGGTAGTCCGCCCTATGCCGCATCGCCGTCTTTGTAGAGCCTAGTTTTGGCGAACCACCATAGAACAGGGCCGAAGCCGCTTTGGCTGCAGCATCGACCTTCCGATGAAGGCCGCGCAGCCGCTCCATCTCGTCCGAATTACGGGGAATAAAGCAGCCTAGAGATCCAACCACGGCGCCCCATGGATCGCGGATCGCCAGGGCCAGCGCGCTCACGCCGGGCCGATATTCGCCATCCTCGATGGCAAAGCCATGCCGGCGGACCAGCCGGAGGCTCTCGATCAGCTCGCCGAGGGAATCGATCGTCCGCTCGGTGAACACCAGCAGGCCGTGCTCCGCCACCACGCGGGCAATCTCCGCCTCGGGCAGCCAGGCGAGGATCGCCTTGCCGAGCGCGGTCGCATGGCAGGCGCGCCCCACATCCTCCCGGTAGCCATTGAATGAGATGCCGCCGGGCGCCTCCACCTCCACGGCCAGCTCCAGGCGGTGCGGGTGAGGCTTGCCATCGCGGTGCTCGCGCCGGTCTCGCGCGCGAGGTCCTTGAGCACGCCGCGCCGGATGTCGAAGTCGGCGCTCTCCCGATGGGCGAGCTCGGCGAGCTTGGGCCCGAGATAGTAGAATTTGGGATGGGCGTTGCGCCGGACGAAGCCGCGCTTCACCAGGGAATTGAGAGTAGCAGGTGGGCGCCTTCAGGCCGACGGCGGCCGCCACGTCCTGCAGCCGGCGCGGCTCCCGCGCGGACGCGATGTATTCGAGGATGGAGAGGGCCCGATCCACCGACTGGATGGTGATCGTCTCATCCTCCTTCGCCTGGAGCACGCCAGGCGCCGATACGGGCGCCGGAACGGGCGCGCTATCGTTCACCACCACCTGCGTCATCTCGCTCGTCACGTCGGACGGCTCGATCCGGGGCTCCCGGGGGGGGGGGGGGGGGGGGGGGGGGCGAGAGGTCGGGCGGGTCGGCATGGAGGGTCTCGCTGCTCCGGATGCCGCAGCCCCTGTCCGGCCTGCGGCGCTCTGTCAGAAGGTGCACCGATCAGACGCGATGGCAAGCTGATCGCGCCCCGCGTTCCGTCCGGGAGCCGGCGCGCGGTTCCCGGGTCAGGATTGCGCCTCATGGGCCGGCGGGGCGCAGGTGGTGGCATTGATGAGCAGGGCCAGGAGGCAGAGCAGTCCGCCCGCGCCGCACACCGCCAGCCATCCGCCATGGGTCCAGGCGAGGCCGCCGATGACGGTGCCCAGCGCGCCGCCGGCGAAGCGCATCACCATGTAGACCGTGTTGAGCCGGCTCGCCGCGCCGCGGTCCAAGGCGAGGATGGTGGACATGCTGGAGACGTGGCTCATCTGCATGCCGAGATCGAGCACCGCCACCGCGGGGATCATCCACAATACGGAGTGGCTGGAAGCGGAGAACAGCGGAAAGGCGGCGGCCATGAGGGTTCCGCTCAGGACCAGCACGGCGCGCAGCGAGAAGCGGCGTGTGATTCCCGCCGCCGACATGGCGCCGATGACGCCGATGGCGCCCACCAAGGCGAACGATCCCGCCGTCTTGGACGAATAGTGCTCCGGCATGGCGGCGAGATGGAAGGTGAGGGTGGACCAGAAGAGGCTGAAGGCGCCGAACTGGAGCGACGCCGCAAGCGACAAGGAGCGCAGCCGGCCGAACTTGCGCAGCAGGCCGGGGAGGCTGGAGAGCAGGCTCAGATTGGAGCCCGTATGGGCGGGCTGGAGGGGCGGCAGGGCCCGGCGCAGCACGACCATGAGGGCGATCATCACCCCGGCCGCCAGCATGAAGACCTGCCGCCAGCCGATGAGGGCGCCGAGCCAGCCGCCCACGAAGCGCGACAGCACGATGCCCAGCAGAAGCCCGCCCATGACATGGCCGACCGCCTGGGGCGCGGAGGCGGGCGGAACGATCTGGCTGACGATGGGTGGGAGGATCTGCGGCACGATGCTGGTGAGGCCGATGGAAAAGCCGGCCGCCAGCAGCAGTGGGAAGGTCTGGGCCTGGCAGAAGACGAGCAGCATGGCCGCCGAAAGCACCAGCATGATCGAGATCAGCTTGCGCCGGTCCACCTGATCGCCGAGGGGCAGGATCAGCAGCAGGCCCAAGGCGTAACAGATGTTAAGTATCCCATAGATAGAGATTTCTACAAATACCATCAGAAGACGTAGACATGCGATAAACTCCAACTCCGGTCATGCTAGAAGCCAATGACATGATGGGGATTGGCTATCGATTCGGCTCTTCACCGTTCCACACTGCGACGCAGCAACGGTCTGGAAGCGTTGCGGCACCCGTCCACGCGTTGCAGAATATGCATCGAAATCATGGAAAGATTGCATTGGACGAATTGTGACGGGGTCCATTAGCCTCCAGTGACTGCTGGACTTTAAAATCACGAATTACCGCCAAGAACGATAACTAATCTCGAAAATGGCGGAGACCCTAGGGAGGTGTGAACGTGGATACGATTCCAGTCGTCACTCAATTCTCGCCGGAATGCGCCGCTGTCCCCGACAAGCTTGTCTTCCGGGGAGTGTCGAAGACCTACGCATCGAAGAACGCGACCCGGGAGCCGACGCTGGCCATTTCGTCGCTGGACCTTCGGATCGGCGACGCCGAGGTGTTCTCCATTCTGGGGCCCACTGGATGCGGTAAATCGACTGCGCTCAACATGATCGCCGGCTTCGAGTTCCCCAGCTCAGGGGCCGTCCTGCTGGACGACCAGGTTGTCATCGGTCCGGGTCCCGAGCGTGCAGTGGTTTTCCAGCACCCCTCGCTATTTCCCTGGCTTACGGTATTTCAAAACATCACACTCGGCGTCAAATGCCGCGGCATGGCCAAGCAGGAGTATACGTCCCGCGCCATGCACCTCCTCGAGGCCGTGGAACTCAAGGGCTTCCAGAACCACTACCCCTACCAGCTCTCCGGCGGTATGCAGCAGCGCGTGCAGATCGCCCGCGCGCTGATCTCCGAGCCCAAGATCCTGCTCATGGACGAGCCGTTCGGCGCGCTTGACTCCCAGACCCGCCTGCTGATGCAGAAGCTGGTGCTGCGGCTGTGGGTCGAGTTCAAGCCCACCATCATCTTCATCACCCACGACGTGGCGGAAGCGGTCTTCGTGTCGGATCGCGTCGTTGTGATGACCCGGCGCCCCGGGCGCCTGAAGACCACCGTCGAGATCGACGAGCCGAAGCCTCGCACCGAGGATTTCATCAGCACGCCAGCCTTCGTCTCGCTTCAGAGGGAGCTGCTGAGTGCCCTGCAGGAGGAGGTTCAAGGCTCGAGAACGCAATGAGGCCCAAAAAATAATTGGCCTAACGGGAGGAAAAGATGAAGAAGATAACGTCAGCGTTATTGCTTTGCCTTCTCGCGATCTTCGCCGCGCCGAAGGGCGCCACGGCCCAAGGTCCGCAGAAGCTCATTCCCATCAACTACGGCGGCCCCAGCGCCGGTTACTTCACGCTCTATGTCGCCGATGAGCTGGGCCTCTTCAAGAAGCACGGCCTCGACCCGAAGTTCTTTTGGTTCAACAGCGGCGCGCCGCTTCTGGCTGCCCTGAAGAGCCAGAGCATCGACGTGATCACGACCGGCCTCGCCACGGTCTTCGCGCTCGACCAGAAGATCCCCTTGACGATCATCTTCTGGGAGCTGGACAACGCGCAAGGCGAAGGCCTCGCCGTGTCGAGCGACAGCAAGGTGAAGAGCTTCAAGGATCTCGCCCAGGCCCGCGCCATCGGCGCCGCGACGGGCACCTGCGGCCAGGTGAACGTGGCGCTCATCGCCCGCACGCTCGGTATCGAGTACAACTCGCTCAATGTGGTGAACCTCGCTCCGCCGCTCTACGCCAATGCCTTCAAGGGTGGCGCCATCGATGCCGCACTGGGCTGGGCACCCCACTCGCTCATGCTCGAGAATGCCGGTTACAAGATCATCAACTGGGATCCCGACTACGGCGGCGTCTGCCCGAGCGTGACCAGCGTCCGCAGTGACTTCCTGGCGAAAAACCCGGACGTGGGCTACCGCCTCGCCTTGGTCAACAAGGAAGTGCGCGAGATCATCGCCAAGAATCCTCAGCTTGCCATCGATTCGCTCAAGAAGACTCTAAGCCTGTCCGATGATCTGGCGAAGAAGTTCTACGAGAAGCACTGCTGCGGCAAACTGCCCTCGTTCGAGGAGCAGCTGTCGCCCACCAGCCCCTATTCGCTGACCGCGACGGACGGCGGCCTGACCAAACAGCTCTTCACCGCCGGCGAGATGCTGCACGCAACCGGGACCATCCGCAACCCGCTCTCCATGGAGACCATCCGCAAGTCGATCGATCCTTCGTACATTCAGAAGGTGGTGCAGGATGGGAAGACGTGATCATGCAGAAGCACGCCCCCGCATCCCCGTCATTCGCGTCCGCGACACCCACAGGCATAGGGCAACAGATGTCCGCAGCTCCTCCACCCGCTTCCATCACGAACCAAGGCTTGGTGCAGAAGATGCCGGCATCCTCCTCCGCCACCAAGACCGGTATGGGTCCGGGACTGCAGGCCCCCGCCCCCCGGGCGTCTGCTTTCGGCGGCGGTCTTCCGGACTCGGCCTACTCCGCCATCGCCATCGGTGTGCTTGTGGTGGTGTGGTTCGCGGTCACGAACCTCGGCTTGGTGGGGAGCGACTACCTGCCGAGCCCCCAGCTCCTCGTGTCCAACTTCGTGGATCTGGTCCAGAACGGATACAAGGGCATCCCGCTGTGGAACCACATCGGCATCAGCCTGTTCCGTACTCTGAGCGGGTTCGCGCTCGGCGTGCTCCTGGGCATCCCGGTCGGCCTCATCACCGGCTATTCGCGGATCGGCAATGCCATGGTGTCCCCCATCATGGCGTTCATCCGACCGATCCCGCCCATCGCCTTCATTCCCATGGCGGTGCTGTATTTCGGCCTGGGTGAATTGGGCAAGGTGGTGCTGATCTTCTTCACCGCCTTCAACTATGCCCACGTGAACGCCCATGCCGGCGCGGCCAATGTGCCGATCGCCTATCTGCGCGCGGCCCAGTCCCTGGGGCTCACCCGCCTGCAGACCTTCTGGCGGGTGGTGACGCCGGCCGCCATCCCGCAGATCTTCACCGGACTCAAAGTAGCACTGGCACTGAGCTGGGCCGTCGTGGTGGCCGCGGAGTTGGTGGGCGCGCAAAGCGGCCTCGGCTTCATGATCTCGGACGCCGCGCTGCTGTTCCAGATCCCGGTAGTGTTCATCGGCATCATGCTGATTGGTGCCATCGGCCTGCTCCTGAATGCCGGGCTGAGCACGCTGGAGCACTCCATCGTCCACTGGAAGGGCCGCTAAATCCTTCCCAGTCCGCGGCGCGAAGGAACCGTCCCCCGTCGACTGCACTCGACCGCCTCAGGGTGCAGAATCGGCAAAGCGAGCCAAGCCTCACGGACGCCTCGAGGAAGGACCGCAAGGTCCTTCCTTTTTTCGCGGAGCTGAAAATTCCTTGGCCAGCGCAGCGATCGCGTCGCCGCGCTGGCCAACATTGGTTCTGAACTCAACGTTTGCGTGGTCGAGCCGGGACGTTCGCTCCGTCCGCCTCGCCATCGACGGTCTCGCGCTTCTCGAGTTCCGCCACCACCTGCTGGGCAATCTTGATAACCGCCGTCACCGCCGCCGATTGCGTGCGATTGCGTAGGGTAATGATGCCGTAATGGGTCTGTTGGCGGAAATCCCGCACTTTCAGCTCTATGAGAAGGCTACGCTCAGACGACGGGGCAACAAGGATCATGTCACTCTGATGCGCCACCTCTTCGACCACCAGGAGGTTATCGCATTCGAGAGCGAAGAGCTTCGCGGGGTCGCGTCCCTCACCGAACTGATGGCTCAGCTGGGTCATGGCAGTCTGCGGATGCTTGACGGACGCGAGAGGAAATTCGAGGAGGTCATCGATACTGACAGAGGTCTTGTCCAAAAGCGGATGACCCGGACGGCAGAAGCATCGCACGCGCAGGCGCGGCAGCGGCGTGATCGACAGGAACGACACGTTCTGGATGTCGCGCGTATCCGCAATGATGAAGTCGAAGCGCTCCGCCTGGAGCAGCTCCACAAGATTCTGCCAATGACTGACGTCGACCCGCAGGCATAGATTCGGATAGAGCCGCGCGGTCTGCGCGATCATGTCCACGAGGAGCGAGCCAGCGGGGAACGGACCGACGCCGAAATTCACCTCACCGAACTCGTTGTTCTTCATGAGGTTCATGTCGCGCCGCAGCTCTTTCTCCTCTGCCAGCATTTTGCGCGCGCGCTCCACCACGAGCTTGCCATAGGCCGTCAGATAGGGGCGTCGCTCAGAACGGTCGAACAGGAGCACACCGAGCTCCTCCTCAATCGCTTGGATGCTGCGGCTAAACGCTGGTTGGCTGAGATGGACGGCGGCAGCTGCGCGGGCAAAATTCGCAGTGTCGGCAAGCGCGACCACATTGCGGAGATGACGCAGGTTCATCGCATTTCCCATTGCATAAAACGCATCGACGCTAACAATAGAATGCATTGGACGCATTAAATTGTCCACGGCTAAAGTGCTCATGAATACGGCACCCACGGCACATCATTGTGCACTGCCGCATCTTCATGAATGGACAGTCATCGCTCTGTCCTGTCTGGGTCTAGACCATGCAATCACAGCGCAAACGTCAGCTGACACCCGATGCGATTAAGGCAAAGAAGGCGAAATGTGAGCCGATCACCCTGCTGACGGCTTATGATTACCCAATGGCGCGTGCCGCACATCTTTCCGAAATCGACATCATCTTCGCCAGCGATGCCTTCGCCATGGTGGGCCTCGGGCGTCCGACGACCACGTCGGTGACGGTGGATGAGGTGATCTACCACACCAAGGCGGTGCGGGCGGGCTCCGGCGCCAGCCTCGTGCTGGCCTCCCTGCCCTTCCTGTCCCACGGCACCCCTGAGGCCGCCCTTTCCAACGCCGGCCGGCTGATCCAGGAGGGCGGCGCCCATGCGGTCGAGATCGAAGGCGGCAGCGAGATCGCGCCCATGGTGGAGGCCCTGGTGCGCAACGGCATCGCCACCATCGCCCACATCGGCCTGACCAAGCAGATCATCGCCCGTACCGGATCCCATCGCAGCCAGGGAAGGGATATCCCCCGCGCGGTGGAGATCCTGAACGACGCGCTCACGCTCGAGAAGGCCGGCGCGTTCGCCCTGATCCTGGAATGCGTACCGGACCGCCTCGCCAAGGCCATCACGGCGGCGGTGTCCATTCCCACCATCGGCATCGGCGCCGGGCCCCATTGCGACGGCCAGGGCCTGGTGAGCCAGGATATGCTGGGGCTCTACGACCAGTTCTGCCCGAAGTTCGTGAAGCAGTATGCGGGCCTCCTCGAGGCCAGCACCGATGCGTTCGCGGCGTTCCGCGAGGAGGTCTCCGGCCGGACATTCCCGCCGCCGGAGAACACCACCAGCGTGGACGCGGCATGGGAGGCCGCCTTTCGGGAGGAGCTCGGCGAGCGCCCGGCGGCACCTTCCACCCCCACGAGCGCCCGGCCCGCGCCCCAGAGAAGTCGGAGCGCCCGGGCGACCACCTGAGGATTGCTACGGCACCGTCCGGACAGTCACGTCGGGCGAGCAAGGACACTGACAGTAAAGGGCATAGGGAGAAGTAAGAAATGGAAAAGAAGCGGACCAAGGTCACCATCAAGTCGCTTCATGCCAAGAAGCAGCGCAAGGAGGCGATCGTCGCCATCGGCGTCTATGACGCGCCCATGACCGCCATCGCCGAAGAAGTCGGCTTCGACATGCTCATCAATGGCAATGCCGGGCCTATGTCCCTGCTCGGCCATGCGACGCCCATGACGGTGCGCTTCGAGGAGCAGCTCATCCTCACCCAGGCGGTCAGCCGCGCCGCCAAGTACGGCATGGTGGTCGCGCACATGCCCTACATGACCTATCATGCGTCCAGCGCGGAGGCGATCCGCAATGCCGCACGGCTCATCGCCGAAGGCGGCGCCGACGCGGTGAAGTGCGAGGGCAACCGGCACACCGCCAAGGCGGTCGCCGACATCGTCAATGCCGGCATTCCGGTCATGGGCCATGTGGGCATGCAGGCGTCGCGCAAGCTCGAGCAGTCGGGCTTCGGCTTCAAGGGCCGCTCGGCCCAGGAGGCCGCCAAGATCGTCGACGACGCGCGCGCCTTCTATGAGGCCGGCGCCTTCGCCTTCATCCTCGAATACGTGCCGGTGGAGATCACGAGCTATCTGGCGGCCACCCTGCCGGTGCCGATCATCAGCGTCGGCGCCGGCCCCTCGCCGGACGGCATCTACCTCATCAGCGGCGACGCGGTGGGCTACAGCGCTTTCCCGCGGCCGAAGAACGAGGCGAGCTTCGTCGACGTGCGCCCCATGATTGCCCAGGGCCTCCAGGCCTACAAGGATCAGGTGCTCTCGAAGGCCTATCCGGACTCCGAGTTCACCCAGCACATGACCCAGGAAGAGCACGAGAAGTTCCTCGACATGGTCGAGGGTCGCCGGAAGACAGCCGCGGAGTGATCGCCATGTCGGATGCCAAGAGGCCAAAGCGCTCCAAGGTGACCGTCAAGTCGCTTCTCGAGAAGAAGCGGCGCGGCGAGCAACTGGTCTGCCTCGGGGTCTACGACGCCCCCATGGCCGCCATCGCAGACGAGATTGGATTTGATCTTCTGATCAACGGCAACGCCGGCCCGATGTCGCTTCTCGGGCATCCGACCCCCATGACGGTTCGCTTCGACGAGCAGCTCATCCTCACCCAGGCGGTGAGCCGCGTCGCCCGCTACGGAATGGTGGTGGGGCACTTGCCCTACATGACCTACACCCATGCGGGCGACGCCATCCGCACCGCCGGACGCCTCATCGCGGAAGGCGGCGCGGATGCAGTGAAGTGCGAGGGCAACCGCCACACCGCGAAGATCGTGGCGGAGGTGGTCAATGCCGGTATCTCCGTGATGGGGCACATCGGCATGCAGGCATCGCGCAAACTCGAGCAGTCCGGCTACGGCTTCAAGGGGCGCACAGCGGCGGAGGCGGCGAAGATCGTCGACGATGCACGCGCGTTCCGTGACGCCGGCGTGTTCGGCTTCATCATCGAGTACACGCCCGTCGAGATCACCGACTACCTTGCGGAGACCCTCGAAGTGCCGGTGGTGAGCGTCGGCGCCGGCCCGTCCCGCGACGGCATCTACATCGCGAGCAGCGATGTGGTCGGCTACAGCGCCTTCCCGCGGCCGAAGAACGAAGCGAGCTTCGTCGACATCCGCCCGGTGATCGCGCAAGGCCTCCAGACCTACAAGGACCACGTGCTTTCGGGCGCCTATCCGGGCCCGGAATTCATCCAGCACATGACGCAGCCGGAGCACGACGGCTTCCTGCGTCTCGTCGGCGCCTAGAGCGCCCGCTAGTCCCTGCGAACCCGCCGGCCCACCCCGGCCGGCGGGTGTCCGCTCCCTGCGCCCGGCTGAAAGGTCGATCATGCCCGCGACCAGCTACAAGAACCTGATCCGTGAAGCGATCGAGAACGAGATCTTTCTCTACACGCTCGAGTACGTGCCCGACATCAAGCCGGAGGACGGAGGCGACGAGGCGCTGCGCAAGCTGCGGCACATGGCCGGGCAGGTGGCGGGCGACCCACGGGTGCGCGGCTTCAACATCGGCGACCGGGTGAAGTCGCTGAACTCCTTCAGCACCGTGGACTGCGGGACGATCACCGCCGAGGCGAGCGGCAAGGTGCCCCTGCTCCATCTCGCCGGCAAGGACCGCCTGCCGTCCGAGGCGCGCGAGGTGTTCGCGTGCGCCGACAGCCTGGGCCTCACCAACTATCTCATTCTGACAGGCGACGGCGTCCATCAGCCAAGTCGGCCCGGCCGCGTGCGCTACCAGGACTCGGTCAACGCCATCGCCGATGCCAAGAAGACCCTTCCCCACTGCTTCGTGGCGGCGGCTGTGGCGCCGTTCAAGTACCGCGAAGAAGAGTTGATGAATCAGTACCTGAAGATGGTCAAGAAGATCAATGTGGGTGCCGATTACATCATCACGAACTGCGGCTGGGACATGGGCAAGTTCGAGGAGCTCATCTGGTATCGTGCCCAACGCGGGTTGAAGACCCCCATCGTCGCGAACCTGCTCCTGCCGCAATGGGGCTGGGCCAAGTCCATCCATGCGGGGCGCCTGCCCGGCGTGCACATGTCGGACGACCTGTTCGCCAAGCTGACCGAGGAGCGCAGCGCCCTGGGCAAGCAGGCGGCGGAGCGGCTCTATGCGCGCCTCGTGCTCCAGATCGTCGGCGTGAAGCTCATGGGCTATGCCGGCGTCCAGCTCAGCGGGGTGGACGACTACGAGTCGCTCTGCCGCGTCATCGAGGCCACCGAGGCGCTGGAAAAACAGATCACCACCCTCGAGGACTGGCGCCAGGCCTGGGACGAGATGCACACCCTCGCGGATGGCCGCATCGTTGATTTCGGCGCGCCCGGAGGCCTCTATCTGCAGCATCTGGCCGCGGGCGGGCCCGCCGCCGAGGCGCGGCGCGACATCCATCCCTCCGCCGAAGAGCTGCGCAAGTACAACGTGCTCAAGGCGACCCACGATCTCCTGTTCGATCCCGATGCCATCGGCACCCGCGTGATCGCGCCCCTGGTCAAGGCACTCGATGCGAGCCCGCTGACGCGCGACGCCCTGCGGGCGGTGGAGCACCGCTTCAAGACCTCGACGCTGGGCTGTGAGATGTGCGGCACCTGCCGCATCCCCTATCTCTCCTACATCTGCCCGGAGACCTGCCCCAAGGGTCTGGCCAACGGGCCATGTGCCGGGGTCCAGGACAATGTCTGCGAGTTCAAGGACCGCGAGTGCATTCACTCGCGCAAGTTCCGCCTGAGCAAGGAGGCGGGCACGCTGACGGACCTTGAGGAAGTCATCATCCCGGCGGTGGAAGGAACCCGCGAAACCTCATCCTGGGCGAACGAATACAACCACGTCACGCGCCCAGCCCCGCGCGTGCCTTCGCGGGCAGCCTGCGCCGTCGTCGCCCCGAATGTCACCGACTACTGCTTCGAGAAGGATAAGGGTCCCCGCGGCAGCGGCGAGAGCGCCATCGAGCGCGGCCCGAAAGTGCTGGAGGAGCGCTACGGCAAATGCTAGCGCCCCGCCCCCCGAGCGCGCCGCGAGAGACAAGAAGCAAGATCGCCGGCAGCTGAGCCGTGCCGGAAGAAGCCGGGGAAATGCTCTTCCGGCACGGCCTCAAGATCCTGGAGGAAGACGTCTATGCTTGACCGGAGCCTTGTTACTCGACCGCCGCACGCGGCAGCCGGCGCGCTCCCGCACGACCGGCAGTTCCTAATCCTGCGCGGCTTCAAGGTCGAGGCACTCATCGGCGTCTACAGCGCGGAGCGGCACGCGCCGCAGGCCCTCGATGTCCGGCTCGAGATCGAGATACCCGACAAGGGCGGCGGCTATTCAGACCGCCTTTCGGACACCATCGACTACGGCGCGATCGTCTACGCCATCCGCGAGGAGGCCAAGGAGAGCCGCTTCTTCCTCCTGGAGGCCCTGGCCGAGCAGCTGTGCAACCTCCTCTTCGCGCGATTCGAGGCGCTGTCGGTCCGCCTGGAGATGACGAAGACCGAGATCATCGATGGCGTGAAGGACGCCGGCATCCGACTGGAACGGCACGCACCTTCCTTTTGATGAGGCCGCGCCAAGGCGGCGAAGACCGTCCGGTAAGCCGTCACAGAGCGGCGCCGGCACGCAGCAAGACGAGGAAACGCAGCCATGTTGGGCTTTCGCAACGGGAAGGGTCCGCGGTTCGCATCGCGCGACTTGACCTTCCTTAAGGACGTCGCGACGCCGTCGGACCAGCTCGACGAGGCGGTCTGGCGGCTCCAATCGCTGGTCAACTGGGAACGCCGAGACCGCTCCTCCCCTGAGCGCGAATGGCGCCTCGACCCAATCCTCGACATCCTGCGCCGCCTGGACGATCCACAGGAGAGCTTCAAGGCGATCCACGTGGCGGGGACAAAGGGCAAGGGATCGGTCTGCTCTTTGGTAGAGCAGGGTCTCTGCGCGGCCGGCCTGCAGGTCGGGCGCTATGCTTCGCCTCATGTGGAGAGCTTCACCGAGCGACTCTCCATCCAAGGGCGGCCTGTGGAGCGGGACGCCTTCGGAGCTGCCCTGCTCGCAGCGCTCGACGCGCACCACGCGGCCACCACCGCGAGGACGCCGGGCGCGGCCGCAACCTGGTTCGACATCGTCACTGCCGGCGCTTTCCTGACGCTCGCCCGCGCGCGGATCGCCTGGGCGGTGGTGGAATGCGGCCTGGGCGGACGCCTAGACTCCACCAACGTGGTGAAGGGGCGGGTCGCGATCATCACCAACATCGACATCGAGCACACCGAAGTCCTAGGCACCACCGCCAGCGCCATCGCAACGGAGAAGGTGGGCATCCTGAAGCCAGGCACGAGCCTTGTCACCGCCGTCCCCCGGGACAGCGAACCGGGTTCGGTGATCCGGGCGCGGGCAGAAGCCCTCGGCTGCACCAGCATCTGGGTGGAGAACGCCGAGGACCGCTCCATCGCCGCCAGCAACGTCTGCCTCGCCCGGGCGGCCCTCGACCGGCTCGGCGAAGACCTGGAGCCTGCCCCGGGCATGGGCAAGGGGCGCATCAGCGGCGCCCTGCTCTGCCCATCGGTCATCGCAAGAAGCGCCCTGCCTGGGCGCCTCGAGCGGCTCCAGCTACCGGTGGTGCGGCCCGAAGCCGACCCGGCCCCGGCGGCGCAAACCACCGCGGTCGTGCTTGACGGCGCACACGTGCCTTCCTCGTTGGAACGCGTTCTGCGCGACATCGCGTCCGAGGGGCTGCCACAAGGACCGTGCGTGGTGGTCATCGGCATGCATCGGGACAAGGATGCACCGCGCATGATGGCGGCCCTGGCCGGCTTCACGGACACGGTCATCACCACCCAAATCGCCGATGATGGGCGCTCCCATGGCTCGCACGAACTGGCGGAACTCGCCCGTGGGGCCGTAGGCACCGTTATCGAGGAGCCGACGCCCGAAAAGGCGCTCCGGCTCGCGCGCCGCATGACCGCGGCGGGCGGCTGGATCTTGGTGACCGGCTCGCTCTATCTCGTTGGGAAGGCGCGAGCCGATTTCCTCAGCCCGCTCGCGGACGTGCCATGACCATCACCTGGACCGCCAAGCTGCCCCGTTTCTCTTTCCCCCTCACTACATCGACGTTCCGGGCCGACACCATGGCCGGCCTCCTGGGCGCGGTCCTGTCGCTGCCCCAGGGGATCGCGTTCGGCACCCTCGCGGGCCTGCCGCCGGAATACGGCATCTACACCGCCGTGGTGCCGTGCATCGTCGCAGCCCTGTTTGGGTCGAGCCGCCATGTGGTCTCCGGCCCCACCAACGCCAACTCGCTGGCTTTGTTCGCGGCGCTCAGCCCGCTCGCCGTGCCCGGCTCGGCCCAGTACATCGGCTATGCCCTGGCGGTGACGGCCATCGTCGGAATCATGCAGTTCGGCGTTGGCGCCTTCAAGCTCGGCTGGATCACGGACTTCATCGCCCCCGCGGTGCTCATCGGCTTCATGTCGGGCGCTGCATTGCTCATCGGCCTCTACGCCGTGCCCGACATGCTGGGCCTCACGCTCCAGGAGCGCACCGGGGCGGTGAACGTGGTCTTCGAGCTGTTCCACCATGTGGGCGCCACCAACATGGCGGCCCTCATCGTCGGCCTCGTAACCCTCGTCGTGACCGTGGGCGTGGCGAAGATCTCGCGCCGGCTGCCCTACATGCTGATCGGCATCATCGGCGGCTACGCGGCTTCCGAGGCGCTAGTGCACTTCACCAAGCTGGCCGACGTGCAGCGCATCGGCGACATCCCGACCGTGGTGCCGCCACTCTCCATGCCGTGGCTGGATCCCGCGCTGCTGCCGCAGTTCGTCTCCATCGCCGGGGCGCTCTCCATCGTGGCGCTGGGCCAGTCGGTGTCCATCGCCAAGGCGCTGGCGCAGCGCTCGGGCCAGCATATCGACGTGGACCGCGAGTTCGTCGGCCAGGGCCTGTCAAACATCGCGGGGAGCTTCTTCTCCTCCTACGTGTCGTGCGGCTCGCTCAACCGCTCGCTGCCCAACTACCTGTCGGGCGCGCAGACCCCCATGGCCGCCATGCTATCGGCGGTGTTCCTAGTGGTGCTGGCCTTCGTGTCGCTGCCGCTGCTCGAGCGGCTGCCCATGCCGGCCATCGCGGCGCTGCTGATCTACATCGCCTACGGCCTGATTGAAGTGAAGGGGTTCATGCGGCTCGCCCGCATCCGTCGCGCCGACCTCGGGGTGGCGCTCATCACTTTCTCGGGCATGCTGTTCCTGCCGTTCCAGCAGGCGATCCTGATCGGCAGCGCGATCTCGCTGCTGCTCTATCTCAACCGCACGGCCCACCCCGCCGTGCGCACGCTGGTGCCCGACCCGAACGCGCCCAAGCGCACCTTCACCCCCACGGACGAACTGACCGGCCCGCACCAGGAGTGCCCGCAGCTCAAGCTGGTGCGCATCGAGGGCTCGATCTACTTCGGCGCCGCCGGCTACGTCACCCGGCGCCTTAACGCCATGCGCGAACACACCACCCAGAAGCACCTGCTGGCCATGGTGCGAAGCATGAACTTCATCGACCTCGCGGGCGCGGAGGTGTGGGAGCAGGAACTCGACGTCCGCCGGCGCATGGGAGGCGACCTCTATTTCCATCGGCCGCGCAAGGACGTGCGCGCGCTCTGGCGCAGGGTCGGCACGGACAAACTACTTGGACCCGACAACGTGTTTTCGACGAAAGCCGAGGCGATCTCGTCAATTCTTCCTCGGCTGGACCCGGACATCTGCGACACCTGCCAGTTCCGCATCTTTAAGGAATGCCAAATAACAAATCTCGAGGCCTTTCGGGATTAGGCGCGAAGGACGCGCCGCGAGAGCTGGGCCCGGGCCGGGGAGATTTCCGAGCGCCCCGAGGGCGGCGCCGGTCCGAGCGAGCGTGGGTTTGGGAACCATCTTGCAGAAATAGGGAATCCGGATATTAGCGGCAGGTATTGCTGGAAGCAGCCGTTCGGCACGCGATTTTTCATGTCAATGAACCTGAGTTCAGCTCCGGAACAAAGAGATCGAGCGTCGCGGTGAATGCGCGTGCAGCGACGGAGCGCCCGTCAGGGCCTCACCGGCCCCTACTTTTCCTTCACGCCATGCCCGGCGCCTTGCCGCGCCCGCGCGCCGGCCCCTTCTTTCCCGCCGCCTTCCCCGACGCCGGTTTGGCCTTGCCCACGGCCTTGCGCTCCTCGCTCTTTTTCTTGACCGTCTTGGTATCGAGGCCACGACGGGTCAGGTCGATCCCGACGACGCGAGATCCTCGACATTGGGATATTGGCTCGCAAGCACCGCCCAATGCTGGCGCAGCGCCGCGAGCAGCACCTCGAAACTCTCGGCGCGGCCACCACCCGGCAGATCCCAGCTCGGCTTGATGCCGACATAGACGAGCAGGAAAATGCCCCGGCTCGAGCGAGCATCGCGCAGATAGTCACCGCCGAGTTGGACCTCCATGCGCTCGAACAGATGCGGACCCGTCCAATTGTCGGCGACCTTCAGCTCGACAGGCACCGGCGCGTCGAACCCTGCGCCGCGGAACCGCAGATCAGAGCGCTTGGCATCGGCAAGCTCTTCCTCGGGCGGGATGCTGTAGCGTCCTCCGGACCGATCGCGCAGCCAGCCGCCGATGAACTTGCGGAATTCGGTCTCTTGGTCGGTCCCCTGCAGGATCGAGGCGATGCTCTCGTCGCCATGCTCGAGATCGTGTTTCAGCGCCTCGAGCCGCTCCACGCCGAAATACCAGAGCTCGCGATGATTGGTCGGCGTAGCGACGCGCGCGTCGTTGAATTCCTTGACCTGACCCGGATTCCACGGGGCGAAGTCGGCATCGAGAGTCGCCTTCGTCTTGGCGTGCAAGCCCATCCACGGCCGTGACTTCACCGGCGGGTGCGCGCGGTCCATTTCCATGAGCGCGAGACAGGCTTCCTTGCCCGGCGTCTCGCGGATGAAGGTGAAGAGCGCATTGCGCGCATCCTGGGCGTCGTCACGCAGGCCTGGCGAATAGACGCCGCCGCCGGAGCGCTCGATATCGTCTTCCTCGCCAATATATTTCGCCATCAGTTCAGACCGCATTGGCTCGGGCGTCCACCTCGCCGCTCTCCATCGCCCTCTGCCAGTGCAGAGCCAGCGCCAGCAGCACCAGTGTGTTGGTGGGTGACATCTTGCGCACCACCACCTCATCAGGAAGCGGCAGGATACCATACCAGCCCTCCTCGTCATTGAACTGGAAGTCGTATCCAGCGAGGTCGAAATGCGTCCGCACGACCTCGCGCAGTCGGGGATTGTCGAGCACCCGGCGGACCGCCCCCGCGCCCACGGAAACCAGGAAGAACTGCTTGTGCATGAGATGATGGATGGAGCGCCTCACGTCCGCGAGGCGCTCGGGAGAGAGGTCGCGCAGGGTCTCATGCAGCATCCTGATCGGCTCCCGTGCGCGCGATGACGAAGTCGTCGCACGCCATATAAGCGTTGTCGACGCGTGCCCCGCCGGGCTGTTCTCGAAGCTCGAAGGCCTCCGCAATCACAGGCGGGAGGGCCTTGCGCCGCAGCATCAGGTGGAGGGCGTCGAAGGCCAGGAAGTCGTCGATCGTCTCCAAGGTCAGCTCCGATGCGTGGACCATCCGCCGCCCCGCCAGCCGCTGGTCGAGAAAGGCGTGGATCCGCTCGTCGCTGGGATGGAGCCGCCGGAGATAGGCCTTCTTCAGACGCTGCAGATGCAGGTCGACGGGATCCGGCAGCCGGACCGCCACCGGCGCGGCCCCCACCGGCTGCCGTTCGCGCGCCGGCCGCGCCTGCAGGTGGACCGCGAACGGCCGCTCATAATGATCGAGATAGCCCGGGATGCGCTCCTGATCCAGCGTCGCCTGCCGACACCCCGAGACGGCTACGAGACGGTCGAGGGCCGCCTCCAGCCTGTCGGCGAAGTTGCGCCGGCCGCGGCTTTTGTAACGCCGCATGTTGCGCAGCCGGCCCTCAAGCTTCTCCTGGAAGTCGCGGATCCGCTCGAACATGGCATCCACATGGCTCAGCATGCCGTGGATCGCCTCGAAATCCGCCGCGACGCGGGCCTCCGCCGTCTCGATGCAAGCCTCCCGCTCCGGATTGTCCCGCCCCCGCTCTCCCACCATCTCCGGGTCTTCGTGCTCCGCATAGGTCTCGGCCATGGCGCGGAGCACGTCGCGGTCGGAGGCGAGCCGCCCCGCCTTGGCCAGGGTCTCGGCCTTGTACCGATAGGGATGGTTGGTGGTGTGGATGGCGGCGAAATCTTTCAGAAGCAGCCGCTTCACGAAGCTTTCGAAGAAGATGGCCGTGCGTGCACGCTGCCCCTCGCCCTCGATCATCTCCGAGCGGATGCGCTTCAGGTCGGCCAATATGGCCCGCAGGTGCCGCACGAAGCTTTCGAGATCCCGCCGCACATTCCAGAGCGAGGGCGCGTTGCGGCGCGGATCCGCCTGGATGCCGTCGAGCGCGAGGTTCAGCTGGACCAGAGTGCCTGAGAAGGCGAGCGCGAAGCCATCCCGGATGCGATGGAGCGTCTCCATGACGGCGAGGCCGCCCGGCGACATGTCCACTGTCACGACGATGCCGAATTTCTCCTCTTCCAGCCAGCCCCAGGCGATGAGGTTCTCATAGGCGCGCACCGCCATGTTGCGTGCGGCGTCGACCACCTCCTGGCGCGCGCCGCCCATGTTGCGGCCGATGCTGGCGCGTCGCCGGCCGCGCGTCTTCATCTCGGGAAGGTCGGCGAGATCCTCCGCCGTGGTGGAGAGGAAATCCGGATTGTCCCGCAGTGTCTCGTAGATCTCCGAAATCACCTCGCTGTTGCGGGGGAAGCGAGGCGTTTCCTTGTAGAAGCGTTCATAGATCCGGATGAGGCAGGCTTCATGGAAATGCTTGTTCGCCCGGCTGAACGGCAGAAAGAAGTTGTCGTCGAGATGGGCGAACAGGGCCATGGGCAATGGCCTCCCTTCTTGCGTGTAGACCTGACGTCTGCAATCCGCAGGCAAGACTGGATATGTTTGCCCCATTCCGCAAGGCGTCGCTTGCGCCCTTACAGCGCGCGTCGACCTAGCTGAGATTGACGAGCCATCGATGACGCCAATTTGGTTGAGAACATTGTCGGCGGGTCTCTTGACTGACGCAGGTGGCAAACTCCCGCCACCGCAGTTCTCATATGAAACTCATATTGACATCTCTTTATTTTCAGCCCATTTGTAGCCTGACTCTGGGCTCCATATCATGTTCAAGCGCAACCAGCTCGAAGAGGCGATCCTGCGGTCGTCGGAGCGCGACCTCGCCATCGGGCGGGACGACCTGGCACCCGGCGGCGAGGACCTGCGAGTGCGGATGAAGCGGCTGCTCGACAGCGACCGCAAGCGGGAGGTCTCCGAGGGATCGCTGTTCGACCGGAACTATGCCTTCTTCAGCACGGCCGCTCCGGGCACCGGGCAGGAGGTCTGGTTCTCGGGCTACGAGGTGTTCGCACTCTGGGTCGGCTTGAAGCTGCTGGCGAGCGGCTATCCCCAGGGCCGGGTAGTGACCGTGCTGCGTCATCGTCGCGAGGCACTCGAGCGAGAGCACGCGCGGATTCTCGCCGTTGATCTCAGGCGGCTTTTCAAGAAATCCAAATTTCTCACCGAAGATGCCACCGATGCGCAGCGCGAGTATCAAGTCTCGGCTGGGCAACTCGTGACCAGCATCGCCGACATGGTGTTCCTCGCCGTGGAAGCGGTTCCCGGCATCGGCATTTCCACACGGACTATTGGGACAGGCGATGCCCAGCGCCCCTCCAACATCTGCCGCGGTGGCGAGGAGCTGATGCGCTTCTTGCAGCTCGAGGGTCTGATGAAGCGCCCCGTCCTCGCGGTGGAGCTGACCAACGGCGCCCATCAACTGGCCTGGTGGCTTGCCCGGACGGAGCCCGTCCGCCGCGGGCGGCGATAGGCTTCAACCGATCCCTCTCGATGTGAAGGAGTATGCAATTGAAACCCCGCTCGACACCCCATAATCCGGATCGCCTGGAACATGTGCCCGTCGCCTCGCTACGGCCGGCGCGGCGCAATGCCCGCACCCACTCCAAGGCGCAGGTCCGCCAGATCGCCGATAGCATCGCGCGTTTCGGCTTCACCAACCCCATCCTCATCGACGCCGAAGGGCGGGTGCTCGCCGGGCATGGCCGGCTGGCGGCCGCCAAGCTGCTGGGGATGGAGTGCGTCCCCACCTTGTGCCTTGCCCATCTCAATGAAGTGGAACGGCGTGCCTACATCCTCGCCGACAACAAGCTCGCCGAGAAGGCCGGCTGGGACCGCGAGCTGCTCGCAATCGAGTTCGGGGAGCTGGCGGGCCTTTTGGAGACGGAGGGCCTCGACCTCACCATCACCGGCTTCGAGACCGCCGAGATCGATGGGTTACTGGGCGACCTGGGCGCACCGGAAGAGGAGCCCGAGGACACCGTGCCCGAGCCAGGGCCGCCCGTGGTGGCGCCCGGCGACCTTTGGATCCTCGGCAAGCATCGCCTGATCTGTGCCGATGCTCGCGACCCGGCCGCCCTTGCCCGGCTCATGGACGGGCAGAAGGCCCGGATGGTGTTTGTGGATCCCCCGTACAATGTGCCGATCGCCGGCCATGTGCAGGGGCGCGGCAAGATCCAGCACCGAGAGTTCGCCTTCGCCTCCGGTGAGATGACCACCGCCGCCTTCACCACCTTTCTGGAGGAGGCCCTGCGGCTCTGCGCCGAGCACGCCATGGAGGGCTCCCTCCACTATGTCTGCATGGACTGGCGCCATACGGCCGAGGTGAACGCGGCCGGGGGGCGGGTCTATGACGCACTCAAGAACATCTGCGTCTGGGTGAAGAGCAACGCCGGCCAGGGCTCCTTCTATCGCTCCCAGCATGAGCTGGTCTTCGTCTTCAAGAAGGGCGAGGAGGCCCACGTCAACACCATCGAGCTCGGCCAGCACGGCCGCTCGCGCTCGAATGTGTGGACCTATCCCGGCGCCAACAGCTTCAAGGCGGGTCGTGGCGACGAGCTGGCCATGCACCCCACGGTGAAACCGGTGGCCCTGGTGGCGGATGCGATCCGCGACTGCACCCATCGCGGTGACATCGTGCTCGACAGCTTCGCTGGCTCGGGCACCACCGTGCTGGCGGCGGAGAAGGTGGGGCGTCGGGGCCGGGCGGTGGAGATTGACACCGCTTATGCGGACGTCGCAATCCGGCGGTGGCTCGCCTTCACCAAGGTCGATGCTGTCCTCGAGGCGACCGGCGAGACCTATGCCGAGGTGGCGGCCCGGCGCGGGCGGGAGCGGCAAGCCCCACCTCCGCAGCCCATCCCCGCTGCCCGTTCCGAGCCCTCGGTGATGTCCATGGACGAACAGGGCGACTGGGTCGCCCTTTGTGGAGGTGAGCGATGAGCCGGAACCAGACCGACGAGACCGACGAAGCACCTCTCTCCGCCCCCGAGGAGCTGGGGCCTGCCGCTGCGCCCGAGGAGCGCGTCGGCTATGGGCGCCCGCCGCTCCACAGCCGCTTTAAGCCCGGCCACAGCGGGAACCCGAAGGGACGGCCCCGCGGCGCCAGGAACACCAGCACCATCGTGTCCGAGGTGCTGGATCGCAAGATCATCGTCAAGTCGGCAGGCCGCCAGGAGAAGATGCAGGTCCGCGAAGCCATGATCACCCGCGCCGTGGAGGCCGGGCTGCAGGGGAATTTGAAGGCCATGGAGTTCGTCCTGAAATATGACGAACGCACCAAACCGGCAAACCTCGTGCAAGCGGACACCGATGGACCAGACGCCGCGCTCGATGATGCGGCGATCATCAAGGCCTTCTCCGCCCGCTGCAAGCCGAATCCCGAGGACGGAGCCTGAGCCATGGAACATCCACCTCTGGCCTTGGCTCTGCTCGGGACGGCTGCCGAGCAACGCCGCCTCGCTGACGCCATCCAGCGGCGGGACTTCATGAGTTTCGTGCAGCGCTGCTTCATGACCCTCACGCCCGGGGTGACCTTCATGGACAACTGGCACCTGCATGCCATTGCCCATCACCTGGATCTCGTCCGCCAGGGTCAGATCCGCCGGCTGATCATCAACCTGCCGCCGCGCTCCCTCAAATCCATCATGACCTCGGTGGCCTTCCCGGCCTTCGTGATGGGGCATGATCCAGCACGCCGCATCATCTGCGTCAGCTATGCCTCAGACCTCGCCGCCAAGCACGCCATCGACTTCCGGGCTGTGGTCGAGGCGCACTGGTATCGCCGCATGTTCCCGGGCTTTGCCCTCTCGCCCTTGAAGAACAGCACGACAGAAATGATGACCACCCAGCAAGGAGTGCGCCTCGCCACCTCCGTCGGAGGCACCCTGACGGGGCGCGGCGGCGGCCTCATCCTCATCGACGATCCCATCAAGCCCGCCGATTCCCTCTCGCAGACCCGCCGGGATGCGGTCAACCAGTGGTACAACAACACGCTGCTGTCCCGGCTCGACGACAAGATCAACGGCGCCATCGTCATCGTCATGCAACGGGTTCACATGGACGACCTCGTCGGCTTCGTGACGCGGCACGGGGGCGACGACTGGACCATCCTCACTCTGCCGGCGATCGCCACCGACGACCAACTGATCGCCACCGGGATAGGCCGCACCCATCTTTACCGCGCCGGCGCGGTGCTGCATCCCGCTCGCGAGCCCCTGGAGCTTCTCGAGAAGCATCGCAGCCAGCTCGGCTCCGACGTCTTCAGCGCGCAATACCAGCAGGCGCCCGTTCCGCCCGGCGGCGCCATGATCAAGCGCGCCTGGGTCGGCCGCTACGACGCGCCGCCTCCCCGCACCTCACGCACGCACATCATCCAGAGCTGGGATACCGCCTCGAAAGGCGGCGCCGAGAATGACTGGAGCGTGTGCACCACGTGGCAGGTGGAGGGCAACGTGTTCCATCTGCTCCACGTCTACCGGGGCCGTCATGACTATCCCGAGCTGAAGCAGAAGGCGCTGGATCTTGCCGCGCAGCACAAGCCCAGCAAGATCGTGGTCGAGGAGGCCGGCACCGGGATCGCCCTCATCACCGAGCTTCGCCGCCAAGCCCGCACCTCCATCATCGCGGTGCGGCCCGACAAGGACAAGATCGCGCGCATGTCCATCGAATCGGCGAAGTTCGAGGCAGGTCAGGTTTTCCTGCCGCGATGGGCGCCGTGGCTTCCCGACTTCGAGGCCGAGCTGTTCGCCTTCCCGGGCTCCCGTCATGACGACCAGATCGACTCCGTCTCCCAGGCCCTCGCCAACGGCGCCGGAGGATACACCCTCGACAATATCAGTTAGGCGTTGAGCGGGGTCATGATGCGCCAAAATCCTTGAGGAGTGCACCAGAGTAAGAATTTATTCGTCAAAAACGAACCTCTTGAAATTTTGAATGAAGATAAATTACTTCGCTTTCTTCGGCTGGCGAAAAAAGTCTGAGATGTCGACCTCCAGGGCGATGGCAATCCGCTCAAGAACCATCACTGAGGGATTGCGCTTTCCGCTCTCCACGCCGCTCAGGTAGGTCTGGTGGACGTTGGCGCGATGCGCCAGCTCCTCCTGCGACAGGTCCCTGTCGCGCCGGAGCTTCTGCACATTCTGACCGACCCGCGCCCGCACGTCCATGTGCGGATGGAGGACTTTACCTCGCTTATCACCATAGATTATAAGTCATAAAATCGCTTCAAGGCATTGCAGGCCCTATGAACGTCCTCCTGTCACCCCCGAGTCCCTGGACCGAGCGAAGCGCCCTCCCAAACGTCGCCGGAGTTTACATAGTCGCCAAAGAGAACGAGGTCATTTACGTCGGCCGAACGTGGGGCGGCGAGGGACTGCGGGGGCGCATCGGGGACTTCCACCGCTCCGCTACCACCGGCATGAAAGGCCATGCGGGCGGCGTCACCTTCTTCGGCAAATTCGGCCCCATCGATCCGGCAGACATGTCCGTAAGCGTCCATGTGCCGATCATCATTCGCCGCGACGCCGAAATTCTCAACACATATATTCAGTACGTAGAACGACGCCTGATCTGGGAACACGTCGAACGCTATGGGCGACTGCCGGCCTGCAACAGCGAATAATCAAAATCACTCGTCTGCATGATGAAACATTAAGTCCACCCATAAAATATTTCTTTTTGAAAAAATAAGAAAAATATTTATTTCACAATCAATATTTATAAATATTCAATATAATGATATATTGTAAAATTATGCCTTCCTAGAATGATGTTGCGGCGTGACTTTTGAGCGGAGTACGGCGCTTCTGAGGCGAACACCCTGCCACAGCTCGCCAGAGCGCTGACCGACCGTCCGGCGGGATGCCGGGGACCCGTCCTCGCCCGGCGACCTGGTTGTCGTTGCGCCATAAAAAGACACTTCGCCGCAAACCTGCCGTCTGTTCAGGGCAGGGCCAATACGCGCTGGCGCACAGCGCCTTCCAGGCGGATCATCGCATCGATCATCTCATCCTGCAGCCGCGGCCAGTCCGCTTCAGGGGAGGCATAGCCGCCCGCAAGGGAATAGCAGACGCGGCATTGCTTCACACCGTCCTTTTCCTGCCAGCTGAGCGGGGCGCCGAAGTCCGCTTCGATGGCTGCGCTGGATTGCCTCAGCCGGTTCAGCTGCTCTCGCCCGTCCGGGCGCTGGATGAACAGCTCGACCCGCGAGCGGTCGGCGGCCACAACATAGTTGAGCGAGAAGCCGTTCCTGCCGATGGACGCGGAGAAAGTGCCCAACGGGGCATCGGGCTTCCGGTTCCGGTGCAGGTCTATGCGGGCCGATGCCCGCCCGGCGAGCTGGCCCAGGAATCGGGCGATCAGGGTTTCGCGCTCGCTGCGCTCCTTGCGTTCGGCGGCCTTTTTCTCCCCTAGCCGTGTCTGGAAGTCCGACGCCTCGGGCGGCGGGACAAGCTGATGGACATCGAGCAGCAGGCGCCCGTCCTCCATGCGGTGGGGCCTGAGGCGGATGCAGCGGATGTCGATGCCGCGGTCCCGAAGCCAGAGCACCGTCGTGGTCAGCTCCTTCCCGAAATCGGCGGCGGCCAGCAGGATGCGCGTGTCCGCGGCGAAGGCCTCCTCCCGCGGTTCGTCCCAGTTGAGGAAGGAGAGGATGTCGGCACGGGCCTTGTCGCCGTCAGGACTGACGGGGCTGCGGTGGCGGGCCAGTGTCTCGACCGCCTGCTCGAAGGTCATGGCAGACACCATCGCGGCGTAGCGGAGCGCCTGCAGCTCCATGTGACCGCCGTCCGTGGTGCGCTTGAGCTCGACCACCACGAGATTGGCAAGGGGATCGAGGCACAGCAGATCGATGCGGCGGGTGCTGTCGGCCCAGTCGCTGAACTCCTCGGCCAGCACCATCAATCCGTCCTGAAGAATGGAGATGTGCTCCTTGAGGAGGCGCTGGACGTCGCCGCGCTCGCGCCAGCCTTCGGCCTCGAAGCTGGTCGTGGAAACCGGCACGAGCCCTTCCCGGCGGGCTTCATAGATCGGCATTGCCGGACGGCTCCATTCCTTGAAAGGCCACGTGTGGAAGCGTGAACCAAGCGCATTCAGCCATGGATTGCGGGCGCGCGCGATGCTTCGATATGCAGCGCCTCGGCGGCTTCGTCGCCAGCGTTGAGATTCAGCGGTTCCCGATGATCAACCGGCGCTGGATCCGGCCACGTGCCGGCCAGCTCCGCACGGTGCTGGCTGCCTCTGACGAAAGCCGCGCAGCATGAGATCACATCAACAAAAGGCCGTCGCGCCGGCCCCTTGAGGCAGCATTCCCAAACGGTGAGCACGCGCCAGCCGGCGGCGGTCAGGTCTTCCAGATTGCGCTGATCGCGTGCGCGGTTGCCGCCGATCTTGGCCGCCCAGAACTCAGTGCGCGTCGCCGGCAGCCTGAACATCGGGCAATGGTGTCCATGCCAGAAGCAGCCATGTACCAGAATAACAGCCTGGTGCCGCGGGAATACCAGATCGGGCCGGCCGGGCAATCCGCGACGGTGCAGGCGGAACCGCAGGCCCGCCGCGTGCAGCCCCCGCCGCAGCAACAGCTCCGGCCTGGTGTCCCGGCCGCGGATGCGGCTCATGTTCAGACTGCGCTGTTCGGGCGAGAGGACGTCTGCCATGGGCTTCACACCGTGGTCGCGTCGGCGACGACCGCCTTCAGCGCCGTGGCAATCTCGCCAGTGCTCATGCCCGGCCGCAATGTTACGGCGCCGAACCGGAACCCGGCCCGGTACTCGGGATGAAAAAGGCGCCCCGGCAACGGTGTGTCCCGGTAACCGGAAACGAGCGACGGCACATAGGGCGCGAGCAGATATGCCGCGCTCACGATCCCCGTCACGCCGCCTGTGTCAGCTTCCCGCACCAGCGCGTCGCGGTAGGTATGGATCGAGCTCAGCGCGTCATTCAGGCCTTCCTCGATGCGGTACTTCGCGTCGAGGACGATCAGGCGGTCAGCAGCACCGGCCGCAGCCGGGGCATGCGCCACGACCACATCCGGCGCCATGGTGCGGCTCATCGAGCCGCACCCGTCGGGCTCGATCCAGAATTCGCGGTACTGTTTCTGAAAGCAGAGCTTCCAGCCCCTACCCACGGGCACGGTGACGGCACCGGCCGCGAACGTCACGCCGCCGGCGGCGTCGGCAATGAACAGGTCACCGATCTCAAGACCCTGCGGCCCGAACTCTTCCGCGCCGGCGCGCACGAGACGCAGGAAACACCACAACTCGTAAAGCTCGAACGTCCGGGCGAGCGGCAGGTTCAGGAAATCACCGAACACCGCGGCGATCCCGAGGTTCATGTCCTGCCACAAACGATAAAAGCGGCGATAGGCCGGATCGTTGCGGAATACAGCCGAAAGCACGAGGCGCGCCGGCGCCTCACCGGCTTCCGCGAAGGGTGGGAGTCCGGCAAGCTGGTTTACGCGGCGGGCCAGCCGGCGGCAGCGCTGTGCCCACAGGGTCGCGCTCTGGCGCAGCTCCGCTTCGCGGCCGGCGGGGGTGTGCTCGAGCAGTTCTGCCGTAGCGCCGAGCCACGCCGCCCAGAAGCGGAGACAGGCGCCGATCTGTCTGTGCTCCGGCAGATCGAGCGAGCTGAGCCGCCGCCTGACGCGGATATGCTCGGGCAGGAACCCCTTGAGCGGCGCCGGCAGGCGCGAGGGGGCGCCGCGCTCTTTGAGAACGCGCCCGGAGCGGAAGGAGCGGAGCACCTCCGGGCCGGTCGCCCGGCTGGCGCGGTGATACAGCAGCGCCGTGTCTTCGGCGGCAAGCCGCCGGCGCGGGTTGCGCGCGATCCCGGCAACGATCGCCTCCAGTTCGTCGATCCGCGCGCGCAGGAATTCGAGCCGGGCGATGGCCGGCGGCCGGGTCCCGCTTCCGCGCGCAACGCCCTTGCGGAATCCGCTCAGTGAGAAAAGCGCGAACGTGTCGCCGAGGATCTCCCGCACCATGGAATCGAAATCGTCCCGGGTCAGCTTGCGCTGATCCGGGTCGGTGACGATTTCGAAGCGGCGGGCCGGCATCCCGGCCATACGCAGTTCCGCCTCGACCGTCCCCGCATGGAAGCCCGGCGACCAGCGCCAGCGCGCCGCATCCAGCGCCGGCGCCCGCAGCGCCTCCAGCTTCACATCGTCGATCAGAAGGTCGGCGCCGGGAGCTTCCGGACTGCCCCGTAGCTCAAACAGATAGCGCCCGGTTTCCTGCACCATGCCGGGCGCGATGACCTCGGGCTCGGGCCAGACCTGCCAGGCCGCGCCCGTCGCCTCGTTGAGCATCATGAGGGCCGGCATGGGAGGGTCTCACCGCGTCGCCTGGAACGAGCCGAACTCGTCAAGATCGGCCACCAGCCGGTTGAGAAACTCCTGCGCACGGGGCAGCAGGGCAAGTGCCTTCAGCAGGCCCGTCAGCATGGTGCGCTGCCGTTCCGCTCCCCTGAGCTTGATCAGGACCTTCTGCACCATCAGGGCGTCGGTCACACCCGCCGGATCACCCTTCAGGTGCTCGGCGGCAAATGCATGGTAACGTACGACCTCTTCCGCCACCCGATAGCCAAAGCCGAGGCCATGGGGCGCCATGATCGCCTGCGCCGCCAGCAGATGGCTCTCGCAGGCGGCGCGCGCGTCCTTCAGCACCGGTTCACGCGCTTCGAGGCCGGCGAGGAAGCCCGCGAGATCGACCGCCGACATGTCGATCACGAGGGCACGGTCGAGCACCTTGTCGCTGACCGCGCTGGTGGTTTCGTCGATGTTGATCGTGCCGGTGATATAGAGGTTCGCCGGCAGGGGAAGCTGCGCCGGGATGCTGGTTCCGGTCGAGCCTTCCAGCGGCACGCCGCTGGAATGAAGCTGAAGCGGCTCCCCCGTCTCGATCGCCGAGAGCACGTCTGAAAAGTAGTATTCGACCCGCGCCAGATTCATCTCATCGAGAATGACGAACACGGGCGAGTCCCGGTGCGCCGTCGCAAGGAGAACGGCTTCGAGAAACGGCGGCACCACATAGCGGTTCGACAGGACGTCATAGTAGCCGGTGAGACCGGTCGGATCGGTCCATTCGGGACGCACCGGGCAGACCACCAGGAAGGGATCCGCAGCATCCGCCTTCGGGCCGTGAACCGCCCGCGCGTATTTGAGGGCGAGCTGCGTCTTGCCGGTGCCGGAGAGACCGGCAAGGATCACGAAATGCTTGTGCGTCAGGAAATTGAGCGCAGCGTGATAGTGGCGCACTTCGGCGCCGGGATAGTGCCCACCCAGAGCCGCAACCGCCGCCTCGATCTCCGCGATCGGAATCGTCTGCGGCAACCGCCGCATCCCGGCACTGACGGCAGCGGCATCCTCCCAAACCTGAAGCTCGTGAACCTTCTCGTGGCCGACCAAGCTGCCCAGATAGCCTACGAATTGACGGGCCAGCAGGCTGCGCCGCGTTGATGCCGCAGGTGGCCAGATACTAAACACGATCTGATCGATCGGAACGGGGCGGCTGATCGCGGACAAATCCTCTGGGAGGCTATCCCAGAAGTTCTTGTTCCGCGTGTACAACAACCCGTCTTTGGCAATGTATCCCTTAACATTCTTATTGTTGTCGGTGTAGTTCAGGCCATCGGGAGAAATCGCGGCCGGACCGGAGCTGTCTGCAACCGTTTTGCCATCCTCCTCCTCGCTGTCTCCGTTGTCCTCCCCAACGGCCCAGGCCGAGCCCCGGGGGCGTGACACACCGGCGGCACGCATCTCCGCCAATCTCTCCCGGAACATCGCAAGGCCGCTCTTCACAAAAAGCGAGAAATAAATTTCGTCCTCTGGTGGAAAGCGCAACAGGCAATGCACAACAACCTGATCGGCATCAGCCGACAGGGCGTCAAAATTCACGTTGAATGCGAAAAGACCACGTTCGACAACCTTGGCGCTGTTGGAAAATCCGAATGCGTCGGAGAAACGGGTCTTTCCAGTTGCTGTGGGATTGGCCTTGACTGCCGCCTTATACCGCTGCTGCCGATCGGCAAGGTTCATCCGCCGTCTCCTCCCGTCCGCCTCTCATCGCCGCCAGCATTGTCTGCGCCAGGGCCCTGGCCATGAGCGGCGGCACAGCGTTCCCGATCTGGCGGAAGGCCGGATTCATCGTCCCGCTGAACACGAATCCATCCGGGAACGATTGCAGCCGCGCAGCCTCGCGCACGGAGATCGTACGCGCCTGCTCGCTGTCATAGTGAATATGGCTGTAGCTGTCCTTCCCGAGATGGGCCATGAGCGTGCGCGCCGGCTGGTCGCGCCACATCTTCCGCCACTTGTTCGGAAACTTGCCCGCATCATATGGCGGCACGATCGCGTCCCTGAGCCGCTCATATTCGGCAGAGCCTGTACGGATCACCCGTCCCTGCCGCCGCAGCTCCGCGAGGCGCTCTTCCAGCATGTTCATCGCGTGCTGGTGCGCCTGGGGATACTGGTCGCCGGGATTGAGCCGCGCAAACAGCTCATAGTCGCGCGGCAGGTAGCGGATCACATGGTCCGCGAGCCCGTCGGCGAGCGCCTCAAAACCGTGCCAGGATCGCATGAGGGACGCATAGGTCGAAGGCTTCCGGCGCCGGTCATAGGGAACGCTCTGGTCGAAACGGCGCGCCCCCCGTTTCAGTACGCCCGCGGCGAGCTGCTGGCGCGCGTAGATCGGCGGCAGGTCCCCGATGGCCTCTTCCGCCGTCACGGCCGGCATCAGATCGCGGCGCGGACCAGGCGGATCGATGTAGTCATGTGCCTCACCAAAAAGGCCGTTCAGCACCTTGAGCGCGACGGCGCGCGAACCCTCATAGCCGGGCGGCAGCGCCATCCAGTGTGTCGGCGCCGGAAAAGAGACAGGCTGCCCCAGCTCGCGCCGGTAGCCAAAGAGGAACATCCGCTCCCGCATCTGCGGTACGCCGTAGAACGACGCGTTCAGGAGCGTATAGCCGCAAACGTAGCCCTTCGCTTCCAGAACCTCGCAGATCTCTTCGGCGAGGTTCTGGCCGCCATGGTTGAGCAGGTCGGGGACATTCTCCATCAGCACTGCGAGCGGCTGGAATGCATCAACGTACCGAAGATATTCCTGGTAGAGCCGGGCGCGGGGATCGTGCCGGAACGCCTGCGGATGCGCGTCGATCTCGCGCAGCTTCGGCCGGCCGACCCGCGCGAACGCCTGGCACGGCGGCCCGCCCACGATCACATCGACCGCATCCTCCACGGACCCGAGGCCCAGTTCAGCGGCGAGCTCAACCGGGTCGGTGCGCGTGATGTCGCGGGGCACGCAATGCTCCGCAGCGCCGCCATGAAAATTGATCCCGTGCGACCGCGCTGCGTCCGGATCGAACTCCACAGCGCCGCTGATCTCAAAGCCGGCAGCCTGAAACCCGAGGGACAGCCCGCCGCAGCCGGCGAACAGATCGAGCAGGCGCGGCGTGCCCCCTGCACGAATCCGCGCAGCCTTGCGGGAGAATCCGTCCATCATCGGCCTCTTGCCCGCGCTTGCCGGGGCAGCCGGAGCGGGAGCTCGGACTGACCTTGATATTCATCGAGAAACTTGAGAATTGCCTGCCGGATCACCCAAGCCGTGGACACGTCGTTTGCGGTCGCCAGGGCCTGTATCCGGGTGTGGGCATCCTCGGAAAGGATCACCGAGGTTCGGACCGATTTGCCTCGCGCCGGCACGGTTCCCCTCCCGTTGGTGATTCGTGCATCCAATGTGCGTCAGATGGGTGCGCGATGCACCAGTTTTGTGATCGGAAGCCACAGGAGTCGTGAGGCATTGCCGGGGCGGCTGGGCATATCGCTGACAAGGTATCAGGATTTTGTTCTCTCTTTGTTCGATATCATGCTAGGAGAAACAACGCTAGGTAGGGAATCGCAATGCCCTTCGATCAACGCGTGACAATCGCCGAAAACCCGCAGCTTCGCATTCCTCAACGCGAAGGGTGGCTGCGGATCAGGGATCATTTTCAGCAGCAGGCGCCGACGGGCGAGGTCGGCATCGTGCTCCCAGTGGGCTGCGGCAAGTCCGGCCTGATCGCCATCACACCCTACGCGCTCGACGCGCACCGTGCGCTGGTCATCACGCCCGGCACACGAATCCGCGACCAGCTCGGCAATGATCTGCGTGCCAACAGCACAACGAATTTCTATGAGCGGTGCAGCGTCTTCCCCCTCGACGAGACCTTCCCCGAGGCAGTGGTCGTCCAAAGTGGCCGGGTCAATCTCGACGATATCCGCCACTGTGACGTGGCGGTCACCAACATCCAGCAGATCGCCGGCGATGAAAACCGCTGGCTAGATGCCCTGGAGCAGGACTTTTTCGATCTGATCCTGGTTGACGAAGCCCATCACAACACTGCCGCAAGCTGGCAGCAGGTCAAGCGCCGCTTCCCGTCTGCCCGCGTCGTCAATTTCAGTGCGACGCCCACGCGCGCCGACGGTGCCGTGATGGAAGGCCAGATCATCTATAGCTTCCCCGTGCTACGGGCGATCGAGGCGGGCTACGTCAAGAGGCTACGCGCCAAGATGCTGCGGCCGTCGGAACTGCGCTATGTCGATCGCGGCGACGGCCAAGAGCGCATCATCGGCCCGGACGAGGTTCGGGCACTCGGGGAGAGTGACGCGGAATTCCGCCGCGGCATTGTCATGTCCGACGAAACGCTTGGCTCAATCGTTGACCAGTCGATTGCCGAGCTGAGGCGCCTGCGCCAGGAGACCGGTGAACAGCGCCTCAAGATCATCGCGTCGGCCCTGAACCTCGACCATTGCGTCCAGATCACTGAGGCTTTCCGCGCTCGCGGGCTGCGCGCCGCCTATGTGCATTCCCGCGAAGGGCAGGCTAATGAGCGGGTGTTCCAGCAACTCGAAAACCACGAGCTGGATGCGATCGTCCAGGCGCGGATGCTCGGCGAGGGTTTCGACCATCCTTATCTCGCCGTTGCGATGGTCGGGAGTATCTTCGCCAATCTGAGCCCCTTTGTTCAGTTCGTCGGCCGCATCATGCGCGCGATCGAGCAGAATGTGTCGGGGCACCCGCTCAATCAGGGCGTGGTCGTATTCCATGTTGGCGCCAACGTTGCCCGGCGCTGGGCCGACTTCCGGCAATTCAGCGAAGCCGATCAGGACTTCTTTGCCGAGCTGTTGCCTGAGGCTGAGGAAGTTGCGTTCACGCGGGACACTGTTGAGCGCGAGCCCGGTGGCGGCGGGCTGGAGCCGGTCGAGATCATTGAGGAGCGCGGCGTTCGGGCGGCCGATATGGATCCGATCGGCGATCCCCAGGCAGCCGCCCTCCTTCAGCAGCTCGCCGAGATGGGCGTTACGCCCGATCAGGCAGCGCAGGAGCTGAGTCGTCTCCGCATGACGCGCCAAGACCTGCGCGAAGCGCGCCGCAGCGCATTGAACGAGCGGGCCCAGAATGAAGCCGGCGGCATCCTTGGCCGCTTGGGAATAAGTCCCGGCGGCCGCACGTTGGACCCACGGCGCACGCTGCGTAATTTCGCTTGGGTTGTCGCTGACCTCAACCGCCGGATCAACGAGCACGTCGGCGGGCAAACGGCTGATCGTCAGAATTTCACGCTCGACCAACTCAACGCTGCCCACAATGCCCTTCCGGAGATCGTGCAGCTATTCGAGGACCAGATTCGCAATGCCGCGGCCTAAATCCCTGATTGTCAGTATGGAAATCACGGCTGCCGGCCGCGCACATAGCTGTCGGCAGAACGGCAGTCATCGCATCGAGAAAGGCGTTAAGCGCCTCACCATCAAGTCAGATGGTGACGAACACCATTATTGTCTCGCCTGTGCGAGGACTTTTCTCGCCAGGGATATTGGACGGCTTCAGGCGCTTCTCGCCGAGGCCGGAGTTGCCGGGACATCCTAGCCGGTTCGAGGTCAGGCCCCCGGAAGAGCGGCCCAACCCCACGGCTTGCACGAGACGGGGAACAGGCAGAAGTCGCCCGCCTCGGCCTGATCGAGGGGATATTCCGATTGGCGAATCGGGACCAGCGCCGGAGGCCCAGCGAAGCAGGAGAGGCATCTCGCCAGCTATATGCTGACGGCCCTAGCGGCTCCACTCAAAACCTTTCATGGTTCGTTACAGGTGGAGGTGGAATGCATGACATTGTCGCGTGACTTTCGTTCCTCCTCAGGCCTAAATTACTGATCTACCCCACACTTGGCCAAACGCCCCCCGGGCGCCTTCCCTCCTGATCGGTATAAATCGATGAAATTTACGTCCCGCCTTATCGACAAGAAAATCATGGGCGTAAACATCGCCGCGGAAATTAGTATCGGCGACTACCTCTCCTTCGCTCGCGAGATTCTTGATAAGAACGAGTTCCAGAGGCGAAAGGTAAAGACTCCCGGAAAGACATACGATCTCCTCGGGCGCGACCTCGTCGACGGCTGTGTCATGCCTCCGATCATCCTCGCGGTGACAGGTGCCTATGCCCCCGAACTGGAGCCCCTAGTCGCCGCGGCCATCGCCAATGGTGTGACCGATCCGTCCTGGTCGGCCATCGAGGCGGTGGTCAAGAGGGCGGTAGCCGACAAGGAACTACTTATCCTGGACGGATTGCAGCGCTCACTGACGATGGAGGGGATTGCATCGGCGAAGGACGGCGCCTACTCCCCAACGGAGAAGGCGACCTTTCTGGATCACGTCATCCGTATGGAAATCTATGTCGGCCTGAGCAAGACGGGCATCCTCTACAGGATGCTGACGCTCAACACCGGCCAGACGCCGATGTCGTTCCGGCATCAACTCGAGATTCTCTATTACGACTACATCGATGACGAAACGCTTCCGGACGGCATCAAGGTCTTTCGCGAAGTGGACGATCGCAGAGCACGCGGCGGTGGCAGATACAAATATTCCGACGTCGTCGACCTGTTCTACGCCTTCTCAACAGGAACGCCGATGCCATTTGATAAGCAGGCACTCGTTGGCGAGCTCCGTGAAATGCGATTCCTTGAGAATTACACGTACCGCCGCGATTCAGACGAGATGAGAGACCTTCTCGTGGTCTACAACAGGCTGGTCTCGCGCATCTGCGAGCTCGCCCAAGACTGGACCTACAAATCCGATGACTACGAGGATCCTATCATCAGACCCTTCGCCTCAAACATCGGAGCCGTCTTCGCGAGGCCTCAGTCGATGGCCGGCTTCGGCGCCGAGTGCAAGCGGCTGCTGAATTCGCGACAAATCTGCAGCCTTTCCGATCTCGACGCAACGATCGCGAAGCTGCACTTCTCCGGGGAAATCGAAACGAGCCTGATCGGCATGCTCACGGTCCTCGATCAGACCGGCCTGAAGGCGAAGCGGATCGGCGATGCCCAACGAGCATATTTCCAGTGCGCGTTCAGGGCATTGCTCATGCCGGAGAGCGAGACCTACTCGGACCTGTCGAAATGCTGGCTTCGGGGACAAGAGATTTACGAGATGTCATACTGATTCCCAGACTCGGCGACAGCAATCATGTCTGACAAGATTCAGCTTTCGGTGCGCGCGCAGACTGGTGGATGCGTCGTGTCCGCGAATGAGTACGACCTATTTACGATTTCCAACGACATCCCGGATTCTGAGCATTACCCGTTAAATAAATTCTATGTCACACTATGTCGAACCGGGAACGTGTCTGAAATTCAGAGTTTTGCCATCAAGCTTCGGGGGGAGGAAAAGAATAGTCTCGGATACTGCTTTCCGATAAACGCGTTTGGCAATGCCGAAGCTTTCGAAGGAAAATGGCGGAGCGTGTACGGCAGGGCGGCCTTCAGCTTCCTAACCCAGTCGCAAATGCTGCGCGCCGCCCTGTCAGACGACACTCTCAAAACCTTGAAAGGTGGGGAAGTGGGTGTTCGCGACATCTACGACTGCGACCTGAGCGTCATGGTCCTCGGACGGGAAGCACTGGACAGGTTCGGAATCTCGGACACCCAGCTTCCTCTGATGCTGGCCCGTCAGGGCATCTGCGCCACAGATCCGTCGGACAACAGCCCCTGCCCGCCGATCTTCAAGACCTGGACATCCTCGGTCTCCCTTTCTCCGACAAGCGAGGAGTTTCGGGATGAGGAAATTCTATTCTGGCAGTTGATCAGAATGGCCGCACGATCGGGCTGGGAGTCCGGTTCGTTCCTAATTCTATACCAGTGTCTGGAATTCTCGATACAGCGCGTCTTTGACTGGGGCATGGTGAACATCAGCCCACCGGGGATTAGCACCTGGGACCTGAAGGAGCGCCTCATGAAGCTGATCAACGAGCAATTCCGACTCAATGCTCTGAACAGTTACTGCCTCGGAGGGAAAATCGATGCCGAAATACTGGAATCAGTGAAGTCCGAATGCCGAGCCACGCTATCGGCCATCGGTGATAGCGTCGAGAAGCACACATCCTGGGTAAGTGCCCTGTACGCTCTGCGCAATCTCGTCATTCACAACCAGATCAGGCTCATGCGTCGCTCCGACGTGTCGCTCCGAGAGGTCAATATTGCGCTTACACGACTGTGCCTGGAGATCATCGGCTCCCTCTCCAGACCGGGTGAGGTTGGGATCTGGAGCAGCACTGGAATGGCAGCAACGGGGATGCCGGAGGTCGACACGGAAACCGCCTGACGATCGCAGTCTTTCCCCCTGAAAGCGGACCTGCAGATCATCGATGTGGGTCAGACTTGCCCGTTGCCAGCCATCGCCGCTCGGCAACAAGGTGCGATAAGTACCCTCCACCGCGTTGTTGCGGCTGGACTTCCCTGCGCAAGGAAGCAGTAGTGAGTTGCGGCGGCGGAGAGCCCGGTCGCAGGTGAGCCTCGGAACCTGAACGGACCGGGGCTCGGGGCGGTGCAAGCGGACGCATCCCGCGCCGTACGTACCGAGGACTCCACATGACCCGCCGCAACACCCGCCCGGCTCTCGCCCAGCCCAAGATCGAGCCGAAGGCCACCGTTGCCGTTGCCCGCAAGACCAAGACGAAGACCAAGGCAGCGACCACGTCCCGGACCGCACCGGAGCCCGCGCTGACCCTGCCCCCGTCGACGATTACGCTCAAGGCGCCTTCTGGCAAGCTGGCCACCTTGCTCGACCGCATCGGCCAGCTTTCCGGTGCCACCATTGACGAACTCTCCGGTGCGACCGGCTGGCAGGCACACACCATCCGTGCCGCCTTCAGCCGTTTGCGGCAACGCGGCTTCCCGATCACCCTCGTGACCGATGCCGACGGCCGCAAGGCCTACCGGGTCGACTCGCAGGAGGGCTGATCGATGACCCTCCTCGACGACACTCCCGCTACGGATTCCACTGGAGGCGCCCCGGCGCCTCCAGCTCGCGTCGACCTCCGGATGGAGCTGCCTTCCCGCCTCATAGCCCTCGGCACCGTGGACCGCAACGCTCTCGTCGCAGAATGGAAGCACCAGTTCCGGGCGGCCCCGCCCGACCGTATCCGCCGGGACCTCCTGGAGCTAGGCATCGCCTGGAAGCTCCAGGAGAAAGCCCTCGGTGGCCTGAAGAAGGCTATCGTCTCCGAGCTGCGGGGGCTGGCCGAAGCGCTTGCCGCGACGGGCGACATCCGCCGGACGAAGGCGCCCCGCCTGAAGCCGGGTGCCCGGCTGGTTCGCGAATGGGGCGGCGTGACCCATGAGGTCACCGTCACGGAGGCTGGCTTCCTCTGGAACGGAAAGGCCTGGACCTCCCTCTCGGCCATCGCCGGGGAGATCACCGGGGCCCACTGGTCGGGACCCCGCTTCTTCGGGCTCGCTGGCGGAGGCAAGACGGTGGGCCGGGGGAAGGCGAAAGCCCTCACTGCGGATCTTGAGGATGCTTGCGATGCGTAGGACGACCCGATCTGGTGTCGGAACACCTGCTGCAAAGACCTCGACGGTGCGCTGCGCCATCTACACCCGCAAATCCTCCGAGGAGGGATTGGAGCAAAGCTTCAACTCCCTCGATGCCCAGCGCGAGGCCTGCGAGGCCTATATCGCCAGCCAGAAGGCGGAGGGCTGGGTCGTCCTGCCCAAGATGTACGACGATGGCGGCTTCTCCGGCGGCACCATGGAGCGTCCGGCCCTGCGGCAGCTCCTCGCAGATGTGGAGGCCGGGCTCGTCGATACGGTGGTCGTCTACAAGGTCGACCGCCTGACCCGATCCCTCGGCGACTTCGCCAAGATCGTCGAGGTGTTTGACATGGTCAGTGCCTCCTTCGTGTCGGTCACACAGTCCTTCAACACGACCACCTCCATGGGCCGGCTAACCCTCAACATGCTGCTCTCATTCGCCCAGTTCGAGCGAGAGGTCACCGGCGAGCGCATCCGCGACAAGATCGCCGCCTCCAAGGCCAAGGGCATGTGGATGGGCGGCAGGCCGCCGCTGGGCTACGAGGTCCGGGATCGCAAGCTGGAGATTGTGGAGGGCGAAGCGGAAACCGTCCGGCGCATCTTCGCGCACTACGCCGAGCTTGGGTCGGTCCTGGAGCTGGGGGAGGAACTGGCCGCAGCTGGGATCACTGCCAAGCGACATGTGTCGGTCGCAGGCAATGTGACCGGCGGCAGCCAGCTGGGCCGGGGTGCTCTCTATCACCTGCTGCAGAATCGGCTCTATCGCGGCGAGATCAGCCACAAAGGGATGATCTATCCCGGCCAGCACGCAGCCATCATCGACGAGGCGCTGTGGGACAAGGTGCAGACCCTGCTGGCGGAGAACCGGGTCGAGCGAGCCACACGCTCCGATGCCGCGGCACCCAGCCTCTTGGCCGGGCTGGTTCGGGACGAGGACGGGATTGCGCTCACCCCGAGCCATACCAACAAGAAGGGGCGACGCTACCGCTACTATGTCAGCCACGACCTGATCACCGGGAGGAAGGATGTCGGCGGTGATGGCGACAGCGGACCCAAGCGACGCCGCAGCGCGGCGCGGCGTATCCCGGCGACAGACCTGGAAGCCATCGTCGAGGGGCGCCTGACCGAACTCTTCGCCGATGCGTCGGCCATCGACACCATCGTCGCACCGCGCGCTCGGGATGTGGAGGAGCGCCGAGCGCTCGTTGCCCGGATTGGTCAACTTGCACATCGCTGGCCGAGCCTTCGTCCGGCGGAGAAGATCGCCAGCCTGCATCGGCTGGTGAAGGAGATTGTCGTCACATCGACCGCGGTGAGCATCACCATCCGCAATGATGCCATCCTCGCCTTCGTCCGTGGTGACGCCGATCCCGATCGGAATGACGACAGCGAAACCTTCACGCTGTCGGTGCCGGCAACTCTTAAGCGCGTGGGGATGGAGATGCGCCATCTCATCGATGCACCGCAGGCTCCTCAGAACCGTAAGCCCGACCGCAGCCTGCTGCGGCTCCTTGCTCGCGCCCAAAAATTCCGGGATCTGATCCTTCAGGGCGACGGCACCTCCATCACCGAACTCGCCGCCGCGAGCTCCGTCACGCCATCCTATTTCACCCGCATCATCCGCCTGGGGTTCCTTGCGCCGGACATCACAGCGGCGATCCTCGACGGGCGCCAGCCCATCGAGCTTTCGGCCCTGAAACTGTCATTGGCCAATCTGCCGAAGGACTGGTCGGAGCAGCGCCGCGAACTCGGCTTCAGGTGATCCCATCGACCATCAGGAACCGGACCGACCCGCGCCCCGCCATCCGGCGGGGTTTTTCCGTTTCTGGTCCGGCAGTCCACGACGAGTTGCAAAGAGCATCGCGGGGCAAACCGTACCACCAAAATGGCCTCGGGAGATATCAGCGGGTGATGCGCGCCGGTTCCGGTACCGACCGGGTCTCTCCGCGCGGCTGCGGGATGAGCCTCGGCGCATGTCTTTGAACCGCCCGCGCTATTCGCGCCCGACGGCAAAAGCCAAAAAACTCTGCAAAATCAACTTGTTGTGGCGGAGAGGGGGGGATTCGAACCCCCGATACGGTTGCCCGTATGCCGCATTTCGAGTGGTGCCGTTTTGACGACGCGCGGCGTTGCGCGGTTTTGAGCCAACCTGCTTATTCCCTGTTTTTCAACGCATTACAGCGCGCACCGCTGCGCATGGCACATCTCGCCATTGCGCGTTTTTGCGTTCTGCTGCTGACTTGGTGCTGACTTGAGAATCGAGGGCGCCATGCCGAAGCTCACAAAGAAGGTGGTGGACGCGGCCACCGCAGACCCCGCCCGCAAGCTCATGGTGTGGGATGCGGAACTGAAGGGCTTCGGCCTGCGCGTGACGCCCGCCGGGATCAAGAGCTATGTCGCGGCCTATCGCACGGCGGAAGGGCGCCAGCGGGAATACACCATCGGCAAGCACGGATCGCCATGGACATGCGATCAGGCGCGGGAGAAGGCCCGCGAGGTCCTGCGCGCCGTCGCCGATGGGATCGATCCCCTCGCGGAAAAGTCGGCAGCGCGCTCCGCCTTGACCGTATCCGAGCTGGCGGACCTCTACCTGTCCGATGGGCCGGCGGAGAAGCCGAACAAGAAAGCCCGCTCCTGGGAGACCGACCGCGCGCTGCTGAAGGCCCACATCCGGCCGCTTCTCGGGGCCCGCACCGTGAAGAGCCTCACGCGTGCCGACATCGGGCGGTTTCAGATGGACGTTGCGGACGGCAAGTCGGCACGAAAGACGGAGGCCAAGCGGGGACGACGCAAGGTGCTCGGCGGCCGTGGCGTCGCGGCGCGCGCCACAGCCACGCTGAAGGCCATGCTCTCCTTCGCCACGGGCCGGAAGATCATCACGGAGAACCCAGCCTCGGGCGTGCAGCTCCTCAAGCAGGAGAAGGTGGAGCGCTTCCTGTCCGAGAAGGAGGTGGCCAAGCTCGCCGAGGCCATCGCCAAGCTCGAAGACGAGACCATCCTGGCGCCAGCCTTCGCCGGCATCTTCCGCATGCTGATGCTCACCGGCTGCCGTGTCGGCGAGATGGAAGGCCTGCAATGGGACTGGATCGACGCCGAGCGCGGCCTGATCCGCTTCCCGGACAGCAAGACGGGCGCGAAGGTGACGCCCCTGCCCTCGCCTGCCGCGGACGTGCTCGCCCACTTCCCGCGGCGCGCCGGCGATCCCTTCGTGTTCCCTGCCACGCGGGGCGCGTGGGGCCGCATCTCGGGCCTCCCCAAGGCCTGGAGCGAGGTGCGCACGGCGGCCGGCTTGCCCGACCTTCGCCTGCATGACCTGCGGCACTCCTTTGCCTCGTTCGCGGTGGCGGACGGCGCGTCGCTCTACCTCGTGGGCAAGGTGCTGGGCCATAGGCAGGCGAGCACGACCGAGATTTATGCCCACCTGCGGGATGATCCGCTCAAGGCGGTGTCGGATCGCACGGCCGCGAAGATCGCCGCAGCGATGAAGGGGAAGAAGCGCGACACCTGATGGCCGATTTTCGTTCCCGGATACATCGTTTTCGCGGGGAACAAGGGGAACGCGGGGAACAGGCTGGCAGAAATGAGCAGCATCAACGCTTTGATGGCGGTGCAGTCTGTTCCCCAAGCCGTTCCCCGGCTGGGGAACAGAGGGGAACAAGGGCTGGGGAACAGCGCGGAACGGCGCGGCGGGGGCGGACGCAACGGCCAACTTGGCCGCCGCGTTCCCGTGGGCTGAGGCTCCGGCCGTTCCATGCCTCGCCTTCGGGTGCATCTCCAAAGCGGAAGGCGTCGGCAGTCGGCTTGAACCGTCTCTAGAGACACCCATGTGACGGGAAAGCTGCGCATCTGGAGAGTGCCCTGTGCCATCACCTGAAACGACACCATCACGGCAGGCCCGCTGGAAGGCGTCTCTAGAGACGCACGGGGTCCGCCAAATCAACCTGCTCGCCCCCGAGGCGGCTCATGTCGTGCTGAAGGAGATCGCCAACCGGACACGGGCTGGTGAGCTTCTGGAGGAGGTGTTGCGCACGCTGGTGCCGCCGCAGGAGCGGACCATGGCGCAGAAGCAGGCTGACGTGCGGCGGATGCTGGCGGACCATCCCGAGCTGCCAGACCGGGAGATTGCCCGGCGCCTGTACGTCTCGCCGCAGACGGTCAACACCTGGCGGAAGAGGTTAGGCAGGTGATCCGCTCAAGTCAGTGGCGGATTGGGGGGGCAACAAAGGCTCAAGTGCGAGCCAAGCATCTTTATGCACGTCGAAATCCATTTATGACCCATACGAGTGTTGATCCGAACAGTAGAAGAGATGCAGGCGGGATCAATGCCCAAGGAGCCCATCCGATCCAATCAATATATTCAGGCACAGGCATGAAAACGTCATTTGTCTTGAACTGACATAAAAAATCAGGATTTTCTCCGAAGCAGCTATCTGCTTTTTTCAGATCATTTTTTATGAAACTTCCTATCATTTCATCTGTTGTATTTATCGGTACTACGAAAACGAAATCTTTATCAAATATTTGAACATTAACGCGTTTGGTTTGTTGTGGGATCGGATGATTGACCGCAGAGTAGCATGCTACGCCTATCCAGGCGGCTGATAATACAAGCCACAAACGAAAAAATCCTCGTCTCCAGTTCATTTCTTCAGCCTCACGCTCGTCCCATCGCCATTCTCCGCAACGAAAATGACACCGGCGGCTTCGAGAGTGTCCATTCGATCTAGCGGCGGAACGAATTTCGATCTTCTTTTAAGGCTTCATAGCAACGCTGAATCTGCCTCTCCTCTTCCAAAGTTGGAACATCTATTGCTTTAGGGCCAATCGTCCTTCTAACCAAACTTACGCAGGATTCTCCTGAAGCGGAGTAGTCTCTACCGAGGGTAGCCAGCCAAATAAATACAATGATAATCCCATAAAAAATGAGCATATATTTTAGTGTTTGTGGAATTTTCATTTTTTTCTACCCCCACCCCCCACTCCCAAAAAATGCCTATTTCCTAATTCTCACTCCCGGCCCCTCACCGTTCTCTGCGACGAAGATGACGCCTGCGGCTTCGAGGGCGGCGCGGATGGCGGCCATGTTGTTCGCGATTGGCGTTCGCTTGCCTGTTTCGAAATCACGGATTGTCGAAACGCCAGCACCGGACGCAGCGGCCAGCTGAGGTTGCGACCATCCGATAAGAGCGCGAGCGGCGCGGCATTGGGCAGGCGTGAGCATACAAAAATCCTAGACCATTCATCACTTCGCTACAAGGTCATATTTTTAAGTTGACATCGGCGCTCGTCGCCTCATTCTGTCAATGTCATTGTTTTCATATGACTGGAGCAACACAATGCCGAAGCCCACCGCGGCGGCAAACGCCGCCCCCATGCCTACCTCCCGCCGCGACATCCTCAAGGCCACCGGTGCCCTCGGCACCATCGCCGCGCTGGCGGTGCCCGTCGCCATCCTGCCGAAGGCAGAGGCAGCAGAGATGGCCGACGCCGAGTTGCTCGCCATGGGGCGCGAACTCGAAGCCATGTGGGCGCGCGAGCGCGAGCTTGTGGCCGAAGGCAAGCGTCTCGACGCTCTGGCTGAGCAGATGCGGCCGGAGCCCGCGCCAATCCTGCTCACCTTCGAGAGGGATCAGGAACGGCTGCTTGAGGGGACAGCCGGACGGTACCGGACGAACTTCAGGATGCACGATTGGCTGCGCGCCTACGATGCCATGTGGAACTCGCCCACACGGCAACAGCAGCCCCTGGTGGCCGAGGTGCTCGCTGCCTACGAGGCATGGCGGAAAGGCGGGGAGGAAGCCGAGCGGCTTTCCGGAGCGGCCGCAGCGGATGACGCCTTCGACCGCGTGACCAACGACATCGGCGCGCTTTGCAGCCGGATCGCGGCCACGCCGGCTAACAGCCCCGCCGGCTTCATGGTGAAGGTGCGCGCGCTGGAATGGTGCTATCCGGACAGCACGGCCGCCGAAGTCCTCCGCAACCAGATGGAAGATGAGGGCGAACACGCCAGCGTGCGCCTCATGGCCAGTGCCCTCCGCGACGCCCTGAGCTTCCTGGAAGGAACCGCCGTATGATCCGCCGCACCTTCGCCGGCCGGCCCGGCCGCGCCCTCACCACCGGGCCCCAGCCGCCGGCTATCCCGTTCGAGCACCAGCCCGAGCTGCGCGCCCTGATGATGCTCCCGACGCTCCCGCCGGGGCACATGACGTTCCCGGTAGAGGATGATGCCTTCTATCCGCACCTGCGCCGCGGCGAGTTCGCCGTGGTGGACCTCGCCGACCACCAGCCGGCGCAGGGCGAGCTGTTCCTGATCGCCTATCGCAACGCGCTGGTGGAGTGCGGCCACACCTTCGCCCTGTGCCAGATGGTGGAACGGACCCGCTATCGTCGGCCGGGCGGCCCGTGGCTGCACCAGGCGGAAGCCGGCGCCGAGCCTGCCCCGCGCTGGATGGCCCGCCACTGGATCCCGCCGGCCGATCCGCGGGACCGCGAGGCGGCGCTACGCTCCGGCCGGATCGGCACCAGCGAAGGCCCGTTCACCACCGAGCACGCCACAGAGAAGCTCGTGGGGCGCGTCGTGGGCGTGTGGGCGCCGGGGCGGCTGGGGGCGTAACCCGCAGGGGATCACCGGGCGTGGCGTATGTGGGCCGCGCCACGAATTTTCACCACAGGCCTTGCGCATTGGTTTTGTATTTTGTAAAACCAAATCCAGCGGGAGGCTGATATGACCACTGTGTCTGACCTGGTGAGCGACGTCGCCAAAATTACGCGTGAACCGCGTGAAACGGTGAACGCCTATGCGCGCGCCCTCATCGACGGCGGATTGCTCCCCAAGTCCAGCGGGCGCGCGATTGCTCATGTTACGCCTCGGCACGTCGCGCGCCTCTTCCTCGCCATCGCTCTGGAACCAAAGATCAAAGACACCGCCGATACTGTGGCGACCTATGGGGCTCTTGTTGCCGGCGGCGTCCCTAAAAGTGCTCCTGCGTCCATTGAGCGGACGACCGCTGAAGATTGGCTCTGCGGCATGCTTTGCGCCATTAAGCAGGACAATGGCGACGCTGCGGACAGGGCCCAAAATCGCGACACTGAAGTCGAAATCATACTGAATTGGCCAGAGATTATTGTGAAAGCTCCGGAAGCTGGCGAATATGGAGAGTTCTGCCAGCATTTCACGGCACCCGGATCGCCTGCAACCCATTGGCGAGGGTACGTGAAGCGTAGCTACACTATTCACGGGCGCACATTTGCCGTTCTCGGTGGCGAGAGGGCGGGTGAGTATTTCGTGGACCAGAAAGCAGAACAGTAAAGGATACTCAATGCCTGAGCTTTCCAACCCGCCCAAGGAGGCGGGACCGGCGGAGCCTTGCCTTCCGACCGACTTGTCCAAAGTCCCTCTGACCGACTTGTCCAAAGTCCTTCCGCCCGACCTGTGCCGGTCTTGGCTGCGGGAAAAGGAGATGGCCAAGCTGATCCGGATCGTCACGGGGGCACCCTGCTCGCCGCGGACGCTCTCGACCTGGCGCTGCCGCGGCGGCGGCCCGCCGTTCCGCAAGGTGCGCGGCCGGCATGTGGTTTACGGCCTTTTCGATGGCCTCCGCTGGTGCGCCGAAGGCATCGGCCCCGCAATCAGCTCGACTTCGGAGGTGGCGAATGACTGATCTGATCCTTCACCCGACCTTCGGCGACAGGGAGGTGGATATGGCCATCGAGCGCCTGCGCGACCTCGGCGCCCGGCACGCGCGAGGCTTCCTGATGGAGGTGATCGCCCTTGGTCGGGATGGATGCCCCGACACCTGGAATGACCTGATGACGGATCATCTGGTGAGCGTTCAGGCACAACTGGAGTGCGCCGGCGCCTCCGACAAGTCCGATAAGCATTGGCCGCTCGCCCTCTCCCTCATGATGAGCATCTTCGAGCAGGCCTTCGCTCGGGCCGTCATCCAGTCTGTGGCAGCCTCCGATCTTGCCAATATCGAACCTGCGGGGCACGCGTGATGGCGGCGCACATCGTCGCGCCGGCCCGCATCCGGCGCACCTTCAGCCCCCAGCCCTGCGGCTGGGTGAAGGTCAAGGAAGAGCGCCGGCACCGCTATCGGATCTGCGTCATCCCGGACGGCGCGGACAGCTTCCAGTGCCTCGTCGTGGACCACGACGGCGATAGCGGCGCCTGGATCGAAATCGAGCTTGTTGAATTCGGCGAGGCATTGACCACGGCTCTCGCCGTCAATCGCGATCCGGCACACCAAGCGTTCGGCGCACCCATCATGACCCGAGGCACCAAATGACCCCGCGCGCCCGGCAACGGCGGCTGGAGCGCCTCGCTCTCCAGAACGAAGCCACCATCGCCTCGGACAAGCGCTTTTTCGAGCGCTTCCCGGATCGGCGATACCGGCTGCGTCTCGCCTCGGGGCCGGAAGTGGAGCTCAACCGCGCGCTCCGCGACGCCTGGGCAGCCCCCGGCGGCCGGCTGTTCGTGGTGGTGCATAAGGTGTCGCCCACCGTGCGCATCCGGGCCCTGTTCTTCGGGCCGTCGGAGAACGCGGCCGACTTGGACAATGTGGGCGAAGCGGAAGCCGCGTCTCTCTTCGAGCGGGCGCGTCAGCAGAGCCCGCAATTCTCCGGGATCGAGCGCGCTACCGTCGCGGCCTTCGGGGACAGTGGCGCCGTATGATGGACCTGCGCACCATAGCGAGCGCCCTCGGTGGCGAAGTCGTCGGGCGGCAGGTGCTGGCGCCCGGGCCCGGTCACAGCCGCGCTGATCGCTCCCTCGCCATCGTGCCGTCACCCCGCGCGCCCGGCGGCTTCCTGGTGCACTCGCATTGCGGCGACAACTGGAAAGAATGCCGCGACCATGTGTGCGACGCGCTCGGCATCGCGCCTCCTGAGCGGCGCCGCAAGCCCAGCCGCGAGGAAGTGGCGCAGCGCCGGGAAGAGCGCGCCCGTGCCGAGGCCGATGCAGCCGCCGACGCTGCGAGGCGCGTCGGATGGGCGCTACGGGTGTGGCGGCAGGCCGTGGACCCGCGCGGCCGCATCGTTGAAACCTATCTGAACAGCCGGGCACTGCCGCTCGGCGAGGATCTGGCGCGCTCCGTCCTGCGGTTCCACGGCAGCCTGCGTTATGGCGACGCCGGCCACGGCGGCATGGTCGCGCTGATGCGGGACATCCTCACGGATGAGCCCTGCGGCATCCACCGCACCTTCCTCACCCCGGACGGCCGGAAGATCGACCGGCGCATGCTCGGGCGAGCCAAGGGCGCCGCGATCAAGCTGGACGCCCTCGCCGGCCCCAGCCTCACCATCGGCGAGGGGATCGAGACGGCCATGTCCGGGCGCCTCTTCGGCTTCGCCCCGGCATGGGCTCTTGGATCCGCCGACGCCATCGCCTTCTTCCCCGTCCTGCCCGGCATCGAGCGGCTGACGATCCTCGGCGAAACCGACGACAGCGGCGCGAACGCGAAGGCCGTGAAGGCGTGCGCACGCCGGTGGATGGCGGCGGGCCGCGAGGTGTTCGTGGTCGAGCCCCGCATCGCTGGTGACATGAACGACGTGTTGCGGGAGGGCGCGCATTGACCTTTGCATCAACCGCCGCCTTCGAGACGCGCCGCCTCACGCCCGACGACGTGGCGGACTATCGGACGAACGACCTTCTGACCGAGGACAGCGCCGCGCTGCGCTTCGCCGAGCTGTTCGCGGACAAGCTGCGCTTTTGCCACGACAGCGGGGCCTGGTTCGAATGGAGCGGATCGGCCTGGCGGAAGAACCGCACCGGCCGCGCCTTCCATTGGGCCCGCGACCTTGCCCGGAACCTCGCCGACAACGAGCCGGACAAGGTGCGATACATCACCGGCAAAACCAGCTTCGCCCGCGGCGTTGAAGCCTTCTCCCGCACCGATCCAACATTCGCGGTGACGATTGAGGCGTGGGACCGCGACCCGTTCCTGCTGGGCACGCCCGGCGGCACGGTGGACCTGCGCACGGGCCTCCTCCGACCGGCCGATCCGAAGGACGGCATCACGAAGCTCGCTGGCTGCGCGCCGGCCCGTGCACCCGATTGCCCCCGCTGGCTGCGGTTCCTCGAAGAGGCCACTGGTGGGGATGCCGAGGCCATCCGGTTCATGAAGCAATGGTGCGGCTATAGCCTCACGGGCGACACCCGCGAGCACGCCCTGATCTTCGTCTATGGGCCGGGCGGAAACGGCAAGAGCGTCTTCCTGAACGTGCTCACGGCCATCATGGGCGAGTACGCCACCACGGCCGCAATGGACACCTTCACGGCCTCGCACAACGACAAGCACCCCACCGACCTCGCCATGCTGCGCGGGGCCCGCCTCGTGACCGCGAGCGAGACCGAGGAGGGCCGGGCCTGGGCGGAAAGCCGGATCAAGCAGATGACCGGTGGCGACACCATAACGGCCCGGTTCATGAGGCAGGACTTTTTCAGCTTTCGGCCGAACTTCAAGCTCACAATCGTCGGCAACCACAAGCCGGCCCTGCGCAACGTGGACGACGCGGCTCGGCGCCGGTTCAACATCGTTCCCTTCACCCGCAAGCCGGCGTCGCCCGATCCCGAGTTGGAGGCGAAGCTGAAGGAGGAGTGGCCCGGCATCCTGCGGTGGATGATTGAAGGCTGCCTGGACTGGCAGAAGAACGGCCTTGTCCGGCCCGCGAGCGTGACCGAGGCGACGCAGACCTACTTCTCGGATCAGGACTTGCTCGGGCAGTGGATTGAGGAGATGTGCAGGATTGAACAGGGGCGCATGGATATTTGGGATCGGTGTGCAGACCTGTTCGAAAGCTGGTCCGAATACGCTCGCGATGCTGGCGAAGAGCCCGGCACCATGAAGTCGTTCAGCGAGGCGATGCAGCGAAAGGGCTTTGCTCCGTATCGCACCAAAAAGACCCGCGGCTTTCGAGGCATTCAGCTCCTGCCCAAGGCGCGAACCGGCTTCAGCGAATGACGATGGCGCAGCCTTGAGCCATCTCCCCTGACGATGCCCGCCTTGATGGCGGGTTTTTTGTTGCCCTTCCTTGCCACAATCTTGCCACGAAGGGTGACGGGTGACGGATGGTGACGGGTAAAACCCATTATCGGCCCCACGCGTGCGCACGCGCGTACGGCGGCTTATATGGAAAAACCCGTCACAACCCGTCACCCGTCACCCTCGCGGACGGTCACAGGGGGAGGGGTGGTTTCCGACTTGCGCCCGAGGCCCCAGGACCGGCGGTGGTCAACCGCGCGAGATCTGGCCTAATTCCACATTTCAGACAGTGGTTTCCGGCGGGGCGATGCGTCGTGGTGCGTAGAAGCGCGCAACGGATCGCCTATGCGCAAAGTCATGTTCTGTTAAATGGGTTTATTTCGTTGACCGAATACCGCGCGCGAGGCCTCATGTTCCAATGCTGCAACGACTTCGCAAGTTGTTCCGCCCCGAGGCCAAGTCTCTCGCGTCGCCTGATGCGGAGATGCTGGCGCTGTTTGGTGCAGCCGCTCCGACCGCAGCCGGCGTGAGCGTCGGCCCTGGCAGCGCCCTCACGGTGCCCGCGGTCAAGTGCGCGGTGCAGGCGATCAGCGAGGCCGTCGCCACGCTCGACGTGAAGGTCATGCGCCGGGATGGCGCCGCCGAGACAGAGGTGCCCGAGCATCCGGTGGCGGGCCTCCTGCGGGACCGCGTGAACGACTGGACGCCCGGCTTCGAGTTCATCCGCGACCTTGTGGCGGCTGCCCTCATCTACGACGCCGGCGGCCTCGCCTGGGTGAACCGCGTCGGCGGCCGGCCGGTGGAGCTGATCGCCTACACCACCGCCCACCTCACGGCACAGCGCCACGAGGATGGCTCGGGCGCCTGGCGCTACTTCCTGAACGGCCGGGAGTTGCCTACGGCGGACGTGATCCACCTGCGCTCGCCCTTCGGCCGCTCGCCGGTGTCGCTGGCGCGGGAAAGCATCGGGCTCGCCCTCACCCTCGACGCCCACGCATCGCGGTTCTTCGGCAACGGGGCCCGCCCGTCTGGAATGCTCGCGGTCAAGAGCCCGATGGGGCCCGACGCCCTTGATCGCCTGAAGCGCGGATGGCAGGCGGCCCATGGCGGAGGCGCGTCCGGCGGGACAGCGGTTTTGCCGGCGGACGTGTCTTACACCGCGCTCACCATGACCAGCGTGGACGCGCAGTTTCAGGAGATGCGGGCTTTCCAGATCCTCCAGATCGCCCGCTCCTTCCGCGTGCCGCCGCAGATGCTTTTCGATCTGGATCGCGCCACCTGGTCCAACAGCGAGCAAATGGGGCGGGAGTTCCTCACCTATACGCTCGAACCCTGGCTGCGCGCGCTTGAAGGTGCCTTGCGCCTCGCCCTGTTCAGCCCCGACGACTATGCCGCGCACCGCATCCACTTCGAGCGCGACGACCTCACCCGCGCCGACCTCGGCGCCCGGGCCACGGCCTATGCGAGCCTCATCGCCTCGCGGGTGGCAAGCCCGAACGAAGTGCGCATCTGGGAAGGCCTGCCGCCCTACGCAGGTGGCGAGGCCTTCGCCAATCCGAACACTGGCAGCAACCAGCCCGGCGCCGCGGCGCCGCAGCAGGATGGCGGCCGGCCCGCCGGCGGGGGCGCGTGATGGAACGGCTGTTCCTCGCAACCAAGATCCTCGCCGACGACGCCGGCGCCATCGAAGGCCTCGCGTGGCCCTTCGGCACGCCGGATCGTGTGGGCGACGTGATCGAGAAGGGCGCCTTTGCCTCCACCCGCGTGCCCTTGCCCATGCTCTTCGGCCACGACCCGAGCGACCCCGTGGGCGTCTGGACCGAGGCGACCGAGGCACACGATGGCCTCCGGCTCAAGGGGCGGCTGCTGGTGGACGATGTGGCCCGCGCCCGCGAGGTGCGTGCGCTGGTGAAATCCGGCGCCGCCGGCGGCCTTTCCATCGGCTTCATCACCAAGAAGGCCGAGCCCCGCAAGGGCGGCGGCCGGACCATCAAGGCCCTCGATCTGGTCGAGTGCTCCATCGTCTCCATCCCCATGCACCCCGGCGCGCGGGTGACCGCGGCGAAATCCGCCACGGCCGCCCTCGCCATCGCCGGGGCCCTTCATCGCGCCGCATCGGCAATCAGGAAGAGGTGAACATGCTTCAGGACACCGCGGCGCCCGCCGGCGCCATCGAACGCAAGGGCGATGCCGACGATCCGGCGGCCGTCGTCACCGCCGCCCTCGACAGCTTCAAGGGCGAGGTGATCGGCCGCATCGAGAAGCTGGAGGCGGGCGCCAAGCCCGACGCCCAGCCGGAGACGAAGGGCCTCGACAAGCTGGGCGAGCGCCTCGACAAGATCGAGGCCAAGCTGAACCGCCCGGCCGGTGGCGAGCGCAAGGATGAGCCCAGCGCCGAGCGCAAGGCCTTCGGCACCTACCTGCGCCACGGCGACCGCACGCCGGCCGACGAACTGAAGACGCTGGTGGTGTCCTCCGATCCGCAGGGCGGCTATCTCGCCCCGCCGGAACTGAGCACCGAGTTCATCCGCGACCTGGTGGAGTTCTCGCCGATCCGCTCCCTCGCCACTGTGCGCACCACCGGCTCGCCCTCGGTGCTCTATCCCAAGCGCACCGGCATCACCAACGCGAAGTGGAAGGGTGAGGCACAGGCCTCCGAGGCATCGGAGCCGAGCTTCGGACAGACGGAAATCGTCATCCGCGAGGTGAACACCTACGTGGATGTGTCCAACCAGCTTCTCGCGGACAGCGCGGGGCAGGCGGAAGCCGAGGTGCGGCTCGCGCTGGCGGAGGACTTTGGCCAGAAGGAAGGGCTCGCCTTCGTGTCGGGTGGCGGCGTGCTGGAGCCCACGGGCCTCCTGACGGATGCCGGCATCGCATCGACGGTCACGGCCTCCGCCTCGGCGATCTCCGCCGACGAGTTCCTGACACTAATGTACGCCATGCCCGCCGCGTACCGCCAGCGCGGAACGTGGCTCATGAACGGCACCACGCTCGCGGCCTGCCGCAAGCTGAAGGACGGGCAAGGGCAGTATCTCTGGCAGCCGGCGGTGCAGGCAGGCCAGCCGGAAACCCTGTTCGGCCGCCCTGTCCTTGAGGCGGTGGACATGCCGAACATCGCAGCCGGCGCCACGCCGATCATCTTCGGCGACTTCGCCACCGGATACCGGATCGTGGACCGCCTCGCGCTTTCGATCCTGGTCAATCCCTACATCCGCGCCACGGACGGCGTGACCCGCATTCACGCCACCCGCCGCGTCGGCGGTGGCGTCGTGCAGCCCAAGGCGCTGCGCAAGCTCAAGATGGCAGCGAGCTGAGGAGAGACGGCCATGCGCGATCCCAAAACCGGCTTCGCAGTGGTGCAGGTGCTCGCGCCGGCCTTCTACTCGGGTGACGACATTGTGTCCGGGAGCTTCTTTGGCCCCGACACGATCCGGCGCATTCCCGGCCCGGCCTTCGACCTCGCCGGCTTCAACAGCGCGGCGCTGATCGTGAATGTCGGCGCCAGCAATGGCGGCTCTCCCCCTGTCGTGACCACGAGCAGCTTCGGGCTCGGCATCCAGCTCCAGCAGGAAGCCTATCCCGGCACGGGTATTTGGGAGGACAGCCCCGAGCTGCAAACCGCCCCCGGCCGTCAGACATGGTACGGGCTGATGTTTCTTCAGCCCGGCGCCGAGCACACCTTTCATGCCTCCCTGAGGCAAAGGAAATACAGGCTCGTTGCTGGGGTTCGGCCTGGCTATCTGGTGGCAGCCTCTGCCCTGTTGCTGAAGGGCCATCCAACTCAGCGGCCGTCTTTCTGATTTGCACAGGACTGGAGAACGACGACATGCGCGATCTTGTGAGCAATATTTCCCCTGTGCAGGCGGTGGCGCCGGCGGTGCTTTCCGCGACGGCGACCAGCGCGGCCCTGGACCTTCTCGGCTTCGACAGCGCCGTGATGGTGGTGAGCACCGGGACCATCGTCGGATCCGGCAACTTCACGGCGAAGGTGCAGGAGAGCGACACGACCACCTCGGGCGATTTCACCGACGTTGCGGCGGGAGACCTGCGCGGCGGCTTTCCCGCAAGCCTCGCCGAGAATGCCGTGGCGCGCGTCGGCTACATCGGCCGCAAACGCTATGTGCGCCTCGTCATCACCAAGAACAGCGGCACCTCCATCGCGGCAGGGGCGATGCTGGTGAAGGGATCCGCCGCGCCGCGGCCCATTTCCTGATCGAGGGCGCCGCCGGGAGTTGAAAGATGCCTGTCCGCGCGCCCCGCATCTGCGGTTGCGGCCTGAAGGTCGCCTCCGGCGAGTACTGCCCCTGCGAGCGCAGGAGGAAGGCGGCCGCCGATGCGCGCCGGCCTTCGGCGCGGGAGCGCGGATATTCCTCGAAGTGGGACGCCGAGCGCGCAGCCTATCTGAAGACCCACCCCGAATGCGTACGGTGCCCGCGCCCAGCGACGGTGGTGGACCACATCCAGCCCCATCGCGGCGACCACCGGCTGTTCTGGGACCGAAGCAACTGGCAGGCGCTTTGCCGCCCCTGCCACGACAGGTGGAAACAGAGCGTGGAGCGTCGTGCCTCTGCGCAGGAGAGATGAGATGCGCGGCCGTCGTCCTGAAGCAATCGTGCCCGGAACCTCGCCCGTGGCGAGCGTCCCTGAGGCGCCCGGCTGGTTTTCCGACGATGCGCGGGCGGAGTGGGAGCGCGTCGCCCCCATCCTCATCACCGAGCGCAAGACCTTGACGGTGGCCGACCTCGCGACCTTCGCTCACTACTGCACGGCGGTGGGGCAGGTGGCGGAGGCGTCGCGGATCATCGCGGACGAAGGCATGACCTTCCAGACCGAGGGCGGACCGAAGAAACACCCTGCCGTCTCCATCCGCTCGGACGGCCTGACGCAGGCACGGCAATTGGCCGGCGAGCTCGGGCTCACGCCGGTGAGCCGCAGCCGGCCGGCCATGAGGAACGACGATGGCGACGACGACGCATCCGACCTGGCTCTTTGACGGCTCGCCGATCCCGGATCCGTTCGGCCACGGCGAGCGGGCCGTGCGGTTCCTGCGCGCGCTCCGGCATCCCAAGAGCACCGCGCCGGGGAGGGCCTTCCAGCTTGACCCCTGGCAGGAGCGCGTCGTGCGCCGCATCTATGGACCGCGCCACGCCGACGGCACCCGCATCGTGAAGACGGTTGTCCTTCTGTTGCCACGCGGCAACCGGAAGACCTCGCTTTCCGCGGCGCTGGCGCTCCTGCATACCCTCGGGCCCGAGCGCATCCCTGGCGGCGAAGTCATCAACGCCGCGGCGGATCGGAAACAGGCCCGCCTTGGCTATGCCGAGGCCCTGGGCATCATTCGCACCGACAAGCGCCTTGGCGCGGTCACCTCCATGCAGGACTACCGCAACCGCATCACCTCGAAGAAGCACGGCGCGTTCTATGAGGCCATCAGCTGCGATGCCGGCACCCAGCACGGGCGCACGCCGGTGTTCGTGCTGGCGGATGAGCTGCACGCCTGGAAAAAGCGGGACCTGTGGGACGTGCTCCGCTCGGGCCTCGTGAAGACACCCGGCTCGCTGCTGGTGGTCGCCACCACCGCCGGCCGGGGGCAGGAGAACATCGCCCACGACATCGTGGAAGATGCCCGCAAGGTGGCCCGCGGCGAGGTGGTGGACCCCTCCATTCTGCCCATCCTCTTCGAGGCAGGGAAAGATGAGGACTGGCGCGACGAGGCGGTGTGGCGCCGCGTCAACCCCGGCCTCGCCCACGGCTATCCCGACATCGAAGGCCTGCGCCAGCTCGCGCGCGAGGGCGAACGCCGGCCGGGCGACCGGGAGGCCTTCCGCCAGCTCAACCTGAACATCTGGCTTGACCACTCCGCCGATCCGTTCGTGGACATGGACGTCTACGACGAAGGCGCCGGGCCGGTGGACCTTGACGCCCTCGCGGGCCGCCCGTGCTGGCTGGGCGTGGACCTGTCCAGCACCACGGATCTGACCTGTGTCGTGGCCGCATGGCGGGATGGCGAAGACGGCTACATCGTCCACCCAGGGTTCTTCTGTCCGGCCGACAACCTGCGCGCTCGCGCCGAGCGGGACGGAGTGCCTTACCCGCAATGGGCAGATGATGGCTTCATCATCGCCACGCCCGGCAACGTGGTGGACTTCCGCGCCGTGGAAGACACGATCCGCGACCTGTGCTCCCGCTTCGACGTGCGCGAAATCGCGTTCGATCCGCATCTCGCCCGCAACATGCTGAACAACCTGCTCGAGGAAGGCTTACCCGCCACCGAGATGCGGCAGGGGTGGGTGACCATGGCGCCGGCGGTGAAGGAGCTGGAACGGGCCATTGTCGGCCGGGCCTTCACCCACGGCGGGCATCCGGTGCTGCGGTGGAACTTCGAGAACATCGCGGTCCAGACGGACAGCGCCGGCAACCGCGCGTTCCACAAGGGCAAGAGCCGCGACCGGATCGACGGGGCGGTGGCCTGCGCCATGGCCGTGGCACGGGCGGCAGCCGGGGCCACAACGTCGATCTACGATTGCGATGACTGGTCGCCCGAAATGATGGTGCTCTAGCCGCCGGCGGCCCCGCTGCGGTGGCTTCAGCTCGGGACCGGCCGCGCACAGGCACCACGCTGTTGCGTCCCGAGCGTTCGCAATCGCGGGCCCTTGCCGCCGCGCACTCCGGCGTGGATCCCGCATAGGCTGCCACCGCCGCACTCGAAGCCGGCACACCGGCGCGATGTTGACTTGGTGCTGACTTGAGCCTTTAGGGGCCCCGCAATCCGCGGCCGCCCATCAGTGCTAAGTCATTGAAAACTGGCGGAGAGGGAGGGATTCGAACCCCCGATACGGTTGCCCGTATGCCGCATTTCGAGTGCGGTGCATTCAACCACTCTGCCACCTCTCCGCGAGGCCGGACGGCGCGGGGCGCCGGGCGTGGTTTTGCGCTTCTAGCGGAGGTTGGCGCGGACCACAAGCGGGCGCGCGCATGGGGAGCGCACATGGGGCGCGTCCGCGTGTGGAAAGAACCGCGGCCGGAGCCCTTGCCGCCCGACCGGCCGCCCCGACCTGCCGGCGCGACCTGCCGCGCCCCGACTTGCCGCCCCGACCAGCCACCCCGACCAGCCGGCGCGACCTGCCGCCCCGACTTGCCGCCCCGAACTGCCGGCCCGAAAAGCTCGCCCCCGACAGCCTCTCCCCCACATCGCCTGGACCTGTCCGCCTCAGGCCGGCGACCCTCGAAAGCCTCCCCCACAGACCGGCGCCGCTGACGCGTTCACCGGGACGACACGGGCGCCGCAGCGCGGGCGGGCGGATCTCCGGCTTCTCGCGCCACGGCCCGCCAGCCCCGCACGTCGGCATCGGGCTTTGCCCCGGCGTCGTGATCCGCTCGCGCAGGCCGCATCGAGCGCGCGCTCCCCCGCGCACCGAACAGAGATGGTGACGCCGCCGGGGGAAACGCCCCTGCGGTTTCGGGCGCCTCCACCTCACGACCATGCCCCCGCCAGCCCCGCACGCCGGCGACGGGCTTCGCAGCGGCGTCCTCGTCCCCCCGGCTCACACGGCCCGCAGATGGCGCAGCGGGCGGCCGGGGGAGATGGCCTGGGCGGCCGCGACGATGGCGGCGGTGCCGATGCCGTAATAGGCATAGAGATCCTGCAGCGTGCCGGTCTGGCCGAAATGCTCCACGCCCAGCGCCCGCACCCGGTGGCCCGCCACCGAGCCGAGCCAGCCGAGCGTCGCCGGATGGCCGTCGAGCACCGTCACGAGGCCGCAATGCCGCGGCAGCGGCTCCAAAAGCCGCTCCACATGGCTGCGGGCGGCATGGTGCCCGCGCTCGCGGGCGCGGCTGGCGGCGGTCCAGCCGGCGTTGAGCCGGTCGGCGGAGGTGACGGCGAGGAGGCCCACGTCGCGCCGGTCCTCGGCGATGAGGGCCACCGCGTCGATGGCCTCCGGCGTCAGCGCGCCCTGCACCGCCACCACCACCTCGCAATTGGGCCCCGGCTCGCGCAGCCAGTAGGCGCCATCCACCATGGCCCGCTTCTGCTCGGCCGAGAGGGTGCGGCGCGGCTGCTCCAGCGCGCGGGTGGAGAGGCGGAAGTAGACCGAGCCGCCGGTCTCGTCGCGCAGCCAGCTGCGCTCGTCCGGGGCGCCCTCCCCGTCCCGCTGCACGTAGTCGAGGGCGAATTCCAGCAGCACCGCCAGCTCATCGGCGAAGGCGGGCTCGAAGGCGGCGAGGCCGTCCTGCGCCATGCCGATCAGCGGGGTGGCGATGGACTGGTGGGCGCCGCCCTCGGGCGCCAGCGTGATGCCGGAGGGCGTCGCCACCAGGATGAAGCGGGCGTCCTGGTAGCAGGCATAGTTGAGCGCATCGAGCCCGCGGCAGATGAACGGGTCGTAGAGCGTGCCGATGGGCACGAGGCGGGCGCCGAACAGGGAATGACTGAGCCCGAACGCCGACAGGGTGAGGAACAGGTTCATCTCGGCGATGCCGAGCTCCACATGCTGGCCCTTGGGCGAGAACTCCCAGGCGAAGGTGGAGGGAATGCGCTCGCGCCGGAACACGTCGGCCAGCGCCTCATGGGCGAACAGGCCGCGCCGGTTCACCCACGGGCCGAGATTGGTGGAGACCGTCACGTCCGGCGAGGTGGTGACGATGCGGGCGGCCAGATCGCTCTCGCCCCGCGCCAGATCCTGCAGGATGAGGCCGAAGGCGGCCTGCGTCGCGATCACCGGATTGGGCGGCGGCGCCAGCGCCGGCACGGCGAGGGCCGGCGCCTCGTAGCGGCGCGGGCCGCCCTGGGCGAACGGCACGCGGGCGAGGAAGGCGGAAAGCTCGGAAGCCGGACGGGCGAGGCCCTCGAACGGCTCCCACTCCCGCCCGACGCCGACGTTCATGGCGGCGCGCAGCGCTTCCATCTGGGCGGGGGTCATGAGGCCGGCGTGATTGTCCTTGTGACCGGCCAGCGGCAGGCCGAAGCCCTTCACCGTATAGCAAAGGAAGGCGACCGGCCGGTCGTGGTCGATGGCGTCGAAGGCGGCGATCAGCGCGCCGATGTCATGGCCGCCGAGATTGGTCATGAGCGCGGCGAGCTCGGCGTCGGAGCGCCGCGCGATGAGGGCGGAGACGTCGCCCTGGTCGCCGAGGTCGTCCATCAGCCGCTTGCGCCAGGCCGCGCCGCCCTGGAAGGTGAGGGCGGAATATTCGGCATTGGGGCAGGTGTCGATCCAGTGGCGCAGCGCCTGCCCGCCCGGCTCCGCGAAGGCGGCCTGCTGCAGCCGGCCATGCTTCAGCACCACCACCTGCCAGCCCATGGCCTCGAAGATGCCGGTGAAGCGCTCGTACAGGCCCTCGCGCACCACGCCGTCGAGGCTCTGGCGGTTGTAGTCGATGATCCACCAGGTGTTGCGCACCTCGTGCTTCCAGCCCTCCAGCAGCGCCTCGAAGACGTTGCCCTCGTCGAGCTCGGCATCGCCCACCAGCGCGATCATCCGGCCTTCCGGCCGGTCGCCGGCGAGGCCGTGGGCGTGGACGTAGTCCTGCGCGAGGCTGGCGAACAGGGTCTGCGCCACGCCGAGGCCCACCGAGCCGGTGGAGAAGTCCACGTCGTCGGCATCCTTGGTGCGCGAGGGATAGGACTGGGCGCCGCCGAAGCCGCGGAAATTCTCCAGACGCTCGCGGCCCTGCCGGCCCAGCAGATACTGGATGGCGTGGAACACCGGGCTCGCATGGGGCTTCACCGCCACCCGGTCCTGCGGGCGCAGCACGTGGAAATAGAGCGCCGTCATGATGGCGGCGAGGGAGGCGCAGGACGCCTGGTGGCCGCCCACCTTCAGCCCATCGGTGCTCGGGCGCACGTGGTTGGCGTTGTGGATCATCCAGCTGGCCAGCCACAGCACCTTGCGTTCCAGCTCGGCGAGGATGGCGAGATCCTGCGCGTCCGGCGGGCGGCGGGCGCCGGCGGAAGCGGGGGACGCGGCGGGGGCACGGGGCGCTTTGGGCAGGGAGCTGGACACGGGAGCCATCCTTGGGATGCGATCGCGGCCGGCGCCGAGGCACCGACCGAAAGCACGCAGTGTAGCGCGAGCGCGCCGGCGGGTTCGCTCAAATCTGCCTTAACGGGCAGCCATTTCCGCCATATCCTGCTACAGGAGACCTGATCTGGAGCAGCTTCGTGCGCCTCGACGCCATCGACCGGAAGATCCTTGCCGCCCTGCAGGGCGACGGGCGCATGAGCATCGCCGATCTTGCCACCGCCGTCGGCCTCTCCCCCTCCCCCTGCCTGCGCCGGGTGCGGGCGCTGGAGGAGAGCGGCCTCATCGCCCGCTATGTGGCGGTGCTGGACCAGCGCATGGCGGGACTGCCCATCAGCGTGTTCGTCTCCATCAAGCTGGAGCGGCAGAAGGAAGAGGCGCTAGACACCTTCGCCACCGCCATCCGCACCTGGCCGGAGGTGCTGGAATGCTATCTGATGACCGGGCCGCGCGATTACCTTTTACGGGTGGTCGCGGCCGATCTCGACGCCTATGAGCGCTTCCTGAAGCAGAAGCTGACGCGGCTGGAGGGGATCGCTTCCATCGAAAGCTCGTTCTCCCTCGAGCAGGTGAAATATTCCCACGTGCTGCCGCTGCCCTGAGGCAGGACTGCCCGAAGCACAAGCGGGCACACGTGCCCCGAGGCACAAGGAGGAAGGCCATGACCGTGCGCATCGGCATCGGCGGATGGACGTTCGAGCCCTGGCGGGGCGTGTTCTACCCCGATGGCCTGCCCCACGCCCGCGAGCTGGAGCACGCCGGCCGCCACCTGAAGACCATCGAGATCAACGGCACCTTCTACCGCACGCCGAGCGCCAAATCCTGCGCCGACTGGGCGCGGCAGGTGCCGGACGGCTTCGTGTTCGCGCTGAAGGCCACGCGCTATGTCACCAACCGCCGGGTGCTGGCGGAGGCGGGCGAGAGCATCGGCAAGTTCATCGCCAGCGGCATCGTGGAGATGGGCGACCGGCTGGGCCCCATCAACTGGCAGTTCGCCGCCACCAAGGCGTTCGATCCGGACGATTTCGGCGCCTTCCTCGCGCTGCTGCCGGAGCAGCATGAGGGCGTGCGGCTGCGGCACGCGGTGGAGGTGCGCCATCCTTCCTTCGTCACGGCGGAGTTCGTCGCGCTGGCGCGCCGGCATTCCGTCGCCATCGTGTTCGCCGACCACGCGGCCTATCCCGCGATCGCCGACCTGACGGCCGATTTCACCTATGCCCGCCTCCAGCAGGCGCGTGAGGACGTGGAAACCGGCTATGACGGCGGGGAGCTGGACCGCTGGGCCACCGCAGCGCGCGACTGGGCCGGCGGCCGCGTGCCGGAGGGGTTGACGATCGCCGAGGCGCGGGGGGCCGGCCACGACGTCGGCACGCCCGCCGGGAAGATCGCGAAAGGCAAGACGAAGGCGGGGGCCGAACCCGGTGCCGAGGACAAGCCGGTCGCGGAAGCCAAGACCGGGGCCCAAGCAGGCGCCAAGGCCCCCAAGACGGTCCGGCCCGCCCCCGCCTCCCGCGAGGTGTTCATCTATCTGATCAACGGCGCGAAGGTGCGCGCGCCCGCCGGGGCCATGGCCCTGCAGGCGCGCATCGACGCGGGCTGACAACCCACGCCGCCGGCCGCCCGACGGCTGGCGTCCCGCCCTCCACCGCTCCGGCCCCGGCTCTGGCCCCGGTCCTCAGGCGACCCGGTGGCCGGTCATGGTGGAGGAGCCGAGGAAGCCGGCCTTGATCTTGCCGGTGATGGTGTCGCCCTCGATGGTGGCGCGGCCTTCCAGCGTCAGCTTCATGGGGACGGTGAGCTGCATGGTCCAGGTGATCTCGTCGCCCGCGATCCGGCCGTTCTCGAGCACGAAGGTGGCCATCTCGCTCTCCGAGCTGCCGGTGAAGGTGTCGCCCTCCGAGACGATGGTCATGCGCGCCCGCTGCTCGCCGATGGGCGTCTGCGTCACCACTTCCCAGATGCCGTCCACCTTGGCCATGTCGTGCTCCCCGCGCTCGCTCTCTCGTTCCCGCGCGTCAGCCGCGCGGTTCGTGTCCGCCTGTAATATGGGCGCAGGCCGGAAGACAAGCCGGAACCGCCCCCGACCGTTGACGTCGATCAACGCCCCCTGTCACGGTAGCGACGTATCGTATAGTCAGAACAGAACCGTTCCCGATGCCCCGCGGGAGTGACATGCCATCGGCCGTCACCGCGTGGGCGTCCTGCCCTGCGGAAAAGGTGCCGTCCATGAAGCGCACGCTGCTCGTCATCGCCATCATCGCCGCGCTCGCGGCCGCGGGCGGCGCCGGCGCCTGGTTTCTCGCCTCCCGAAGCCGCACCCTGCCGCCGGGCTTCGCCTCCGGCAACGGCCGCATCGAGGCGACGCAGGTGGATGTCGCCACCAAGGCCCCCGGCCGCGTCCTGGACGTGCTGGTCGAGGAGGGCGATTTCGTGCGCGCCGGGCAGGTGGTCGCCCACATGGACGTGGAGGAGACCGCCGCCGCCTTGCGCACCGCCGAGGCGCAGGCGAGCCAGGCCCGCCAGTCGCGCGACACCGCCAGCCACGTGGTGGAGCAGCGCAAGGGCGAGCTGGACCTCGCCACCAAGGAGCTGGAGCGCCAGGAGACGCTGGTGGCCAAGGGCTTCGCCACCGAGCAGAAGGTGGACCAGTATCGCACCACCAAGCTTACCGCCGCCGCCGCTCTCGCCGCTGCCCAGTCGAGCCTCGCCGCCAGCGAATCCGCCATCCGCGCCGCCGACGCCGAGGTGGACCGCCTGACCCGCCTGGTGGCGGACGGCACCCTCGTCTCGCCCAAGGCCGGGCGCGTCATCTACCGCCTCGCCGAGCCGGGCGAGGTGCTGGGCGCCGGCGGCAAGGTGCTGACGCTGATCGACCTCTCCGACGTCTACATGACCATCTTCCTGCCCGCCTCCGATGCCGGCGCGCTGGCGCTGGGCGCCGAGGCGCGGCTGATGCTGGAGCCCCTGCCCGACCGCGCCGTGCCCGCCGCCGTCTCCTTCGTCTCGGCGCGCGGCCAGTTCACGCCCAAGCAGGTGGAGACCCAGAGCGAGCGCGACCGCATGATGTTCCGGGTGAAGCTGCGCGTCGCCCGGCCGCTGGTGGAGAAGTATCTGGACCACGTGAAGACCGGCGTCACCGGCATCGGCTACGTGCGGCTTGATCCCAAGGCGCAATGGCCGGCATGGCTCGAGTCCGACCTCGTGCGCGAGGCCGGGCAGTGACCGAGCCGGCAGCCGCCCTCCGGCTCGCCGGCATCCGGCACGGCTATGGCGCGACGGTGGCGGTGGACGGGCTGGATCTCACCGTGGCCGAAGGATCGGCGGTGGCGCTGGTGGGGCCGGACGGGGTGGGCAAGTCCACCCTGCTCGGGCTGATCGCCGGGGCCAAGCGCATCCAGCATGGCACGGTGGAGGTGCTGGGCGCGGATTTTGCCGACCGCGCCGCGCGCACCCGCACCCAGCCGCGCATCGCCTTCATGCCGCAGGGGCTGGGGCGCAACCTCTATCCGAACCTCACGGTGGCGGAGAACATCGCCTTCTTCGCCCGGCTGTTCGGCGAGGATGCCGCCGCCAAGGGCGCGCGGGTGGCGCCGCTGCTGGCCGCCACCGGGCTCGCCCCCTTCGCCGACCGGCTGATGCGCAAGCTCTCCGGCGGCATGAAGCAGAAGCTGGGCCTGTGCTGCGCCCTCGTGCACGACCCGGACCTGCTGCTGCTGGACGAGCCCACCACCGGCGTCGATCCGCTTTCCCGCCGCCAGTTCTGGGACTTCGTGGAGACCATCCGCGCCGACCGGCCGCGCCTCACCCTGCTGGTGGCCACCGCCGACATGGAGGAGGCCGCGCGCTTCGGCCGGGTGGTGATGATGGATACCGGCCGTATCCTCGCCGATGGCGCGCCGGCGGAGTTGCTCGCCCGCACCGGCCAGCCGAGCCTGGAGCGGGCCTTCATCTCGCTGCTGCCGGAGGGACGACGCGGCGCGGCCGATGGCGCGGTGACGGTGACGGCGCTCGATCCCGCCGCGCCCATCGCCATCGAATCGCGCGGGCTGACGCGGCGGTTCGGGGATTTCGTGGCGGTGGACCATGTGAGCTTCGAGATCCGCCGCGGCGAGATCTTCGGCTTCCTCGGCTCCAACGGCTGCGGCAAGTCCACCACCATGAAGATGCTGACCGGCCTTCTGCCCGCCTCCTCCGGCGAGGCGCTGTTGTTCGGCGTGCCGGTGGACCCGACCGACATCGAGACCCGGCGGCGCGTGGGCTACATGAGCCAGGCCTTCTCGCTCTACGGCGAGCTGACCGTGCGCCAGAACCTGGAGCTGCACGCCCGCCTCTTCACCCTGCCGGAGGAGGCGGCGCGCGCCCGCATCGCCGATCTCGTGTCCGCCTTCGACCTCGCCGGCGAGCTCGACGCCCTCGCCGACGGCCTGCCGCTCGGCGTGCGCCAGCGCCTGTCGCTGGCGGTGGCGGTGCTGCACGAGCCGGAGGTGCTGATCCTCGACGAGCCCACCTCGGGCGTCGACCCGGTGGCACGCGACAATTTCTGGGACCACCTCCAGCGCCTGTCCCGCGAGGAGGGCGTGACCATCTTCGTCTCCACCCATTTCATGGGCGAGGCGGAGCGCTGCGACCGCATCTCCTTCATGCACGCGGGCAAGGTGATCGCCACCGGCACCCCCGCCGCGCTCAAGGCAGAGCAGAAGGCGGCGACGCTGGAGGAGGCCTTCATCGCCTTCATGGAGATGGGCGGGCGCGAGGCGACCACCGAGGCCCGCCTGCCCCCTGCCGCCGAGCGCCCCGCGGCCAGGCCCGCCGCCTTCTCGCCACGCCGCCTCGGCGCCTATGCCTGGCGCGAGGCGCTGGAGCTGAGGCGCGATCCGGTGCGCCTCGCCTTCGCGCTCCTGGGCACGGCGCTGCTGATGGTCATCTTCGGCTACGGCATCACCCTCGATGTGGACAAGCTGCGGTTCGCCGTGCTCGACCGCGACCAGACCACCGAGAGCCGCGCCTATGTGGACGGCTTTGCCCACTCGCCCTATTTCCGCGTCCAGCCGCCGCTCGCCGATCCCGCCGACCTCGACCGGCGGCTGAAATCCAACGCCATCGCCTTCGCCATCGAGCTGCCGCCCGGCTTCGGCGCGGACCTGCGCTCCGGGCGGCCCACCGAGGTGCTGGTGACCATCGATGGCGCCATGCCGTTCCGCGCCGAGACCATCCAGGGCTATGTGCAGGCGGTGCACGCCCTGTTCCTGTCCGACGCGCTCCAGGCGGCCGGGCAGAGCTACACGCCGCTGGCGAGCCTGGAGATGCGCTATCGCTACAACCAGTCGTTCCGCAGCGTGGATGCCATGGTGCCGGCGGTGATCGCGCTGATGCTGGTGTTCATCCCCGCCATCCTCACCGCGCTCGGGGTGGTGACGGAGAAGGAGCTGGGCTCCATCACCAACCTGTACGTCACCCCCGTCACCAAGCTGGAATTCCTGCTGGGCAAGCAGTTGCCCTATGTGGCGGTGGCCTTCTTCAATTTCCTGGTGATGGTGCTGATGGCGCTGTTCCTGTTCGGTGTGCCGCTGAAGGGATCGTTCGCCGGGCTGGCGCTGGGCGCCTTCGTCTATGTGCTGGCGAGCACCGCCATCGGGCTCGTGTCCTCCACCCTCACCCATACCCAGGTGGCGGCCCTGTTCGGCACCGCCATCGGCACCATGATGCCGGCGAGCCAGTTCTCCGGCCTGCTCCAGCCGGTGGCGACGCTGGAAGGCGGGGCGTGGGTGATGGGCACGCTGTTCCCCACCACCTATTTCATGCGCATCAGCGTCGGCGCCTTCACCAAGGGCCTCGGCTTCACCGAGCTTCTGCCCTTCATCGCGGCCACGGCGGCGTTCTGGCCGGCGCTGCTGGCCCTCGCCTATCTCATCCTGCGCAAGCAGGAGGCGTGAGATGACGGCACCCGCCCCCCGCCCTCCCCACTCCTCGCCGCGGCCCGCCCGCTGGCGTGCCAGCCTCGGCAACGTGGCCGAGCTGGTGAAGAAGGAGCTCATCAGCCTGTGGCGCGACCGGGCGCTGCTGGTGCTGGTGCTCTATGCCTTCACCGCCGCCATCGTGCTGCAGGCGAAGGGCATGAAGCACGACCTCAACCGCGCCACCATCGCGGTGGTGGACGAGGACAACTCCGCCCTCTCCAACGCCATCCTCGACGCCTTCCTGCCGCCGCGCTTCCAGAAGCCGGTGCCGCTGCGCCCCGACGAGGTGGACCGCGCCATGGACGCGGCGCGCTTCACCTTCGTCATCGACTTCCCGCCCGATTTCCAGGCCGACGTGCTGGCCGGGCGCAATCCCTCGGCGCAGCTGCTCATCGACGCCACCGCGCTGATGCAGGCCGGGCTGGGCGCCACCGACATCTCCGGCATCTTCCAGGATGAGGTGGCGCGCTTCGTGCAGCGTCATGCGGAAGGCACGGTGACGCCGGTGCAGCTGCAGATCCGCGCCGCCTTCAACCAGGGGCTGGAATCCTCCTGGTTCACCGGCACCATGGGCCTCATCACCAACATCACCATGCTCTCGGTGCTGCTGGCCGGCGCCGCGCTGATCCGCGAGCGGGAGCACGGCACGCTGGAGCATCTGCTGGTGCTGCCGGTGCGGCCCTCGCAGATCATGCTGGCGAAGATCATCGCCAACGGCGCCGTGATCCTCGTGGGGACGGCGCTGGCCGTGCTCGTGGTGCTGAAATGGTGGCTTGGCACCGGCATCGCCGGCTCGGTGCCGCTGTTCCTCGCCGGGGTGGCGCTCTATCTGTTCTTCACCGCCTCGCTGGGCATCTTCCTCGGCACCCTGTCGGGCTCCATGCCGCAGTTTGGTCTGCTGTTCTTCCTGGTGGTGCTGCCCATGAACATGCTGTCCGGCGGCTTCACCCCGCTGGAGAGCATGCCGGAATGGCTGCAGACGGTGATGCAGGCCTCTCCGTCCACCCAGTTCGTCGCCTTCGCGCAGGCGATCCTCTATCGCGGCGCGGGCTTCGAGACGGTGTGGCCGCGCTTTGCCGCCACCCTGGGCATGGGGGTGCTGTTCTTCGGCTTCGCGCTGAGGCGCTTCCGCGTCTTCCTCGCCGCCCAGCAATAGGGCGTGCGGCTCAGATGTAGTCCACGAAGGAGGACAGCGCCTCGCGCGAGAGGTCGCGCATCTGGGCGAGGGTGTAGGTGTCCAGCACCGTGCCCATGGCGTCGCGCACCCGCACCATGAGGATGCGCACCTCGCAGGTGGCGATGTCGCAGTCCTCGCACGCCTCGTAGGCGTTGCGGCTGGCGCACGGGAAGGGCGCGAGCGGGCCGTCCAGCGCGCGGATCATCTCGCCGACGACGATGTCCTCCGGCGCCTTGGCGAGGCGGTAGCCCCCGAGCTTGCCCTTCTTGGACGACAGGAAGCCGGCATTGCGCAGCTCGCCCAGAATGACGTCGAGGAACTTCTTGGGGATGTTGTTGGCCTCGGCGATGTCCGCCACCTGGGTCGAAGCGCCCGGCGGCAGGCGCGCCAGGTGGACTGCGGCCTTGAGACCGTACTTTCCTTTTTTCGTCAGCATGCTCCGCCCTCTTTCGGGCTTATGCGGACAGCGCGGCCCGCCGTCAACCGGCTTTGCGCCGAAACCCGCGCCCCATCGGCCGCTCAGGCCCCGTCCTGGCCGTCCTTCAGCTCGTACCGCGCCATCAGCGGCGCCTGCGCCATGGCGAAGGCGAAGGTGAGCGGGAGGTATCCGAATGTCTTGAACGCCACCCACGTATCGGTGGAGACCGAGCGCCAGACGATCTCGTTGAGCACCGCCATGACCAGGAAGAACACGCCCCAGCGGATGGTGAGCTGCCGCCAGCCCTCGTCCGTCAGCTTCACCATGCCGTCGAACACATACGGCAGCAGCGGCTTGCGGAACACCAGCCCGCCCAGCAGCAGGATGCCGAACAGGGCGTTCACCATGGTGGGCTTCAATTTGATGAAATGGTCGTCCTGCAGCCACAGGGTGAGGCCGCCGAACACCATCACCACCACGGCGGAGACCAGCGGCATCACCGCGATGCGCCGCGCCAGCACCCACATGGCCGCGAGCGCGGCAAGGGTGGCGACCATGAACACGCCCGTCGCCACATAGATGCCGCCATAGCCGTTGGCGGCGAAGAACAGGACCAGCGGACCGAGCTCAAGGCCGATCTTCAGCCACGGGCTCATCCTGGGGGCGGCGGGGGCAGCGGGTTGGGTCATGGGAGGGCCGGTGGGAGAAGCACGGGCCGGGCGCGTGCCCGGCTGGCGCCCATGTGGCCCTTGTGGGCCGGACAATCAAGGGCTTGATGGCGCAGGCCCGCGCCGTCAGCGCAGCAGGCCGAGACAGGAGATGAGCTCCGGCCCCTCCCGCGGCACCCGCGCCTGCAGCCGCGCGGCGAGCCGCTCCACCCCCGGCGTGGGATTGCCGGCATCCCGCCGGTGGGGGTTGGGCAGCAGCACCGCCAGCAGCGCGGCCTGCCGTGCGTTCACCATGGAGGCCGGGATGCCGAACGCCCGCCGCGCCCCCGCGTCCACGCCGAACTCCCCGTTGGGACCCCATTCGGCGATGTTCAGATAGATCTCGATCAGCCGCCGCTTGCTCACCACCAGGTCGAGCCACAGGGCGAGCGGGATCTCCAGCGCCTTGCGCAGATAGCTGCGGCCCGGCCACAGGAACAGGTTCTTGGCGATCTGCATGGGGATGGTGGAGGCGCCGCGGGTGTCCTCCAGCTCGTCCGCCTTGTCGATGGCGGCGCGCATCTCGGCGAGGTCGATGCCCCAGTTCCTGCAGAAGCTCGCATCCTCGGAGGCGATCACGGTGCGCACCAGCACCCCGGGCATCTGCTCGATGGGCATCCAGACGCGCTCCACCCGCTCGCCCGTGACCCAGCGCGCGAGCATCAGCGTCGAGACCGGATTGACCATGTTGTAGAGGATGGAAAGCCCCATGGGGATGGCCGCGAGCAGGATGACGATGCGCAGCGCCAGTTGAACCATCCCCGCCCTCCGTGCCTCGATCCTCGCCGCGAGCATAGCGGCTTCCGCCCGCCGTGTCGGCTTGACCTTGCTGCCGGGTTGGGGCACCCGGTGGCCGTCGTCAACGGCGCACGCCCCCGGCGCGTTCCATCGCCGCCACGCCATGCAGGAAGGCCACAGGTGACCGCTTCCCTCAAGGACCGTCTCGACGCCGCCGCTGCCGCCACCGAGGCCCGCCTTGCCGCCGCCCTCGCCGATGCGCCGCTCGCCGGCGAGCGGCTGCGCCCGGAACGGCTGATGGCGGCCATGCGCCACGGCGCGCTCGGCGGCGGCAAGCGCCTGCGGCCGTTCCTGGTGATGGAGGCGGCCGCCCTGTTCGGCATCCCGGCGGACGCGGCCGTCACCGCAGCCACGGCGGTGGAGTGCATCCATTGCTATTCGCTGGTGCATGACGACCTGCCGGCCATGGACGACGACGACCTGCGCCGGGGCCGGCCGACCGTTCACCGCGCCTTCGACGAGGCCACCGCCATCCTCGCCGGCGACGGGCTGCTCACCCTCGCCTTCGACCTCCTCGCAGGGGAGGACGCCCATCCCGATCCCGCCGTGCGCATCGCGCTGGTGCGCGCGCTCGCCCGCGCGGCCGGCATCGGCGGCATGGTCGGCGGCCAGATGCTCGACCTCGCCGCGGAAGGCCGCTTCTCCGGCGGGGCCCCGCTGGCGCTGGAACAGGATGCCATCCTCGACCTTCAGGCCATGAAGACCGGCGCGCTGCTTGCCCATGCGGTGGAGGCGGGCGCCATCCTCGGCGGCGCCTCGGCTGCGGAGCGCGCCGCGCTGGTCGCCTACGGCCGGGCGCTGGGTGCCGCCTTCCAGATCGCCGACGACATTCTCGACGTGGAGGGCACGGCCGAACAGGTGGGCAAGAAGGTGGGCAAGGACGCCGCCGCCGGCAAGGGCACGCTGGTCTCCCTGCTCGGCCTGCCGGCCGCGCGCGCCCGCCTCGCCGCGCTGGTGGCCGAGGCGGAAGAGGCGCTGGCCCCGTTCGGCGCGCGGGGCGCGGTGCTGGCGGACGCGGCCCGCTTCGTGGCCGAGCGCCAGAGCTGAGCGGCGCGGCCGCCGGGAGCCGCGCTTCTCGCGAGACGACAGCAAACGGCGGGAATCATCCCGCTGCAGCGCAAGGGCGCCCCCGCAAGCGGTCAGCCGCGCGGCGGCCCAATGGAATAGCTCATCCTTCTCCGGCTGCGCCCGGCTGGAGCGGCCGCACGGCCCACCTGCCGGTTGCCCTTGAGAATCCCCTCGCCGACGCCACGGCTGGCCGGGATCGCGAGCATGCTGGCCGCAAGCCAGACGCGCTCCTCCGACAAGAGGCCGGGCGGGCGCTGCCCCTCCGGCGTGGCCTGCGGCTCTGCGGCCGGATCAGCCCCGCGCGGCTGTGGCCTTGTCCCAGTTCCCTCCCCCACGCTGCTGCGGCCTTGTCCCGGCCCCTCCCTCGCGCGCGGCGCAGCGCTGGCGAGGGCGGCCTGCCGCGCACCCTCGCCGCCGGGCGCGGCTCATGCTAGCGTCCGGCCCGTGACCGATCCGCGCCATTCCCCCCTGTCCCGTCGCGCCTTTCTCGCCGGCAGCGCCGCGCTTGCCACGATGCCGCTTGCGGTGTCGCGGGCGCTCGGCCAGCAGAACGAGGTGGATGTCATCATCATCGGCGCCGGGGCGGCCGGAATCTCGGCGGCGCGCCGCATTGCCGAGGCCGGGCGCACCTATGCGCTGATCGAGGCCGCGAACCGCGTCGGCGGCCGCACCGTCACCGATACCGCCATCTTCGGCGTGCCTTTCGATCTGGGTTCGGCCCGGCTGAACCTGCCGGCGGCGCGCCCCATGTCGGCCTATGGCCGCGCCGAGGGGCTGGACATCACCGCGGCGCCGGAGGGCGGCCGGCTCTATGTCCACGGCCGCGAGGCGCGCGATGCCGACTACGAGGAGTTCGTCGCCACCGTGCGTCGCGCCGAGCGGGCCATCGTCGCCGCCGGCGATGCCGGGCGCGACATGCCGGCTTCCCGCGCCGTGCCGGACCTCGGCGCCTTCTCCGGCAGCGCCCGCTTCGTGGTGGGGCCGTTCGAACGGGCCAAGGAGCTGGACCAGATCTCAACCGTGGACGTCTCCCGCGCCGAGGAGCGCGAGGGCGAGGACGTCTGCCGGCAGGGCATCGGCACGCTGGTGGCCCAGCTCGCCCGCCCGCTCACCGTGCGGCTGGAGACCGCCGCCCGCAGCGTCGATCTCGGCGCGCGGCTGGTGGCGGTGCAGACCAGCAAGGGAACGCTGCTCGGCCGCACGGTCATCGTCGCCGTGCCCCCCTCGATCATCGCCTCCGGCAAGCTGCGCATCCAGCCGGCGCTGCAGCCGCGCTACCGCACGGCGGTGGAGAAGATCACGCTCGGCGCCTACGACCACATCGCCTTCCGTCTGCCACGCAACCCTGTGGGGCTCGGCAGCGACGATACGGTGTTCTTCAAGTCCGACAGCCCGCGCGGCTATGCCCTGCGCGCCCGCATCGGCGGCAGCGACCTCTACACGCTGGAGGTGGGCGGCGATGTGGCGACCGGTCTCGCCGACGGCGCGCCGGAGGCTGCGGCGGCCTTCCTGAAGAGCGCGCTGACGCAGGAATTCGGCGCCGATGTCGCCGCCAAGGTCGGCAAGGTGCACGCCACGCGCTGGACCAAGGAGCCGTGGGCGATGGGCGCCTTCTCCTGCGCCCTTCCCGGCTACGGCAACATGCGGCGCGCCTTCATCGAGACCGTTGCCGGGCGGCTCGTGTTCGCCGGCGAGCATGCGCACGAGACGCTCTGGGGCACCGTGGGCGGTGCCTGGCTCTCGGGCGACCGCGCCGCGCGGCAGGTGCTGGGCCTCATCGGCGTGCGCTCGGGCTAGGTGGGTTCGCGGGCCGGGCGAACGTGCAGGGCGTGGCAGGATGCTGCCGCCGTCCGCTAAGGCCGTCGGGCTGCGGCATCGATGCCACCCGCGCACCGGCCGCCGCTTCGACGATCGCCGGGCCTTCGATGCCGTCGGCGGACCGGAGGTCACGCGGACCACGACCGGTGCGCCCCCCGAGGGCGCCTCCAGCTGCGACCTCGGGCATCGGCGCGCCCCTCAGTGGGCGCGGGCGAACATCTCGTTGAACGAATAGCCGGCCCCGCGCACGGTGCGGATGGGGTCCGACTGGCGGCCGCGGTTGATGGCCTTGCGCAGGCGGCCGACGTGCACGTCCACCGTGCGCTCGTCGATATAGACGTCCTGGCCCCACACGCCGTCGAGCAGCTGCTCGCGGGAGAAGACGCGGCCGGGGCTCTGCATCAGGAATTCGAGCAGGCGGAACTCGGTGGGGCCGAGATGGACCTCGCGCCCGGCGCGATGCACCCGGTGGGTCTCGCGGTCGAGCTCGATGTCGCCGGCGCGCAGCAGGGTCGCCACATGCTCCGGCTTGGCGCGGCGTAGCAGGGCCCGCACCCGCGCGAGCAGCTCGGGGACGGAGAAGGGCTTCACCACGTAATCGTCCGCGCCGGTGGCGAGGCCGCGCACGCGCTCGGTCTCCTCGCCGCGGGCGGTGAGCATGATCACCGGCAGGCGCTCGGTCTCCGGCCGGGTGCGCAGCCGCCGGCACAGCTCGATGCCGGACAGGCCGGGCAGCATCCAGTCGAGGATGACGAGGTCCGGCACGGTCTCGCGCAGGCGCGTCTCCGCCTCGTCGCCGCGGGCGACGCTCTCCACGCCATAGCCCTCCGACTCCAGATTGTACCGGAGGAGGAGGGTCAGCGGCTCTTCATCTTCCACGATCAGAATACGCGCCGGCACTGTGCATCACCGTCTTCGTGCTGGACCCGCACCGGCGCTGCCGGTTCGGGAGCTTTGCCTGCCCCGCGCCGACGTTTCCGGCTCAGGAGTGCTGCATGCCCCCGCGCCGGCGTTGCCGGCTCAGGCCTGGGCGGAACGGCCCGGGAAGGCCAGGGTGGTCTCGCTGGAGGCGTCCGCCTTGGGGCGGCTCTCCGGCAGGTTCTGGCCGGTCACCATGTAGTAGACGATCTCCGCGATGTTGGTCGCGTGGTCGCCGATACGCTCGATGTTCTTGGCGCAGAACAGAAGGTGCGTGCACACCGAGATGTTGCGCGGGTCCTCCATCATATAGGTGAGGAGCTCGCGGAACAGGGAGGTGTACATGGTGTCGATGGCGCCGTCGCGGCCCCACACTTCCACCGCCTTGGCCTCGTTGCGGGCGGCGTAGGCGTCGAGCACCTCCTTGAGCTGCTCCAGCACCAGGTCGGAGATGTGCTCCACGCCCCGGACCAGCTTGGCGGGGTGGTACTCGCCCTCGATGGCGATGACGCGCTTGCCCACGTTCTTGGCGAGGTCGCCGATGCGCTCGAGGTCGTTGGCGATCCGGATGGAGGCCACGATCTCGCGCAGGTCGTTGGCGACCGGCTGGCGCTTGGCGATGACGAGGATGGCGCGATCCTCGATCTCGCGCTGCATCTGGTCGACGGTGGCGTCCACCAGCACGACCTTCTGGGCGAGGGCCACGTCGCGGCGGATCAGCGAGGTCACGCCATCAGCGACGAGGCGCTCGGCCTGCCCGCCCATCTCGACGACCTTGCGGCCGATTTCCTTCAGCTCCTGATCGAAGGAAGCTACGGTATGCTCCGGCATCTCAGTCATCCTTCTGCTCGTCAGCCGAAGCGGCCGGTGATGTAGTCGCGCGTCTTGATCTGGGTCGGGTTGGTGAAGATCACGTCCGACGGCGCCACCTCGATCAGCTCGCCGAGATAGAAGAACGCGGTGATGTCGGCGCAACGCGCCGCCTGCTGCATGTTGTGCGTCACGATGACGATGGTGAATTCCTGCTTCAGCTCGTCGATCAGATCCTCGATCTTCGAGGTGGAGATCGGGTCGAGCGCCGAGGTGGGCTCGTCGAGCAGGATCACTTCCGGGCGCACCGCGATGGTGCGGGCGATGCACAGGCGCTGCTGCTGGCCGCCCGACATGCCGAGCGCCGAGGTGTGCAGGCGGTCCTTGGTCTCGTCCCAGATGGCGGCCTTGCGCAGGCACCATTCCACGCGCTCGTCCATCTGCGCCTTGTTCAGCCGCTCGTGCAGCTTCACGCCGAAGGCGATGTTGTCATAGATCGACATGGGGAAGGGCGTGGGCTTCTGGAACACCATGCCGATGCGGGTGCGCACGATGGTGGGGTCGAGCTCCTTGCCGACGATGTTCACGCCGTCATACAGCACCGAGCCCTCGGCCCGCTGGCCGGGGTAGAGGTCGTACATGCGGTTGAACACGCGCAGCAGCGTGGACTTGCCGCAGCCCGACGGCCCGATCATCGCGGTGACGCGCTTCTCGGGGATCTCGAAGTTGATGTTCCGCAGCGCGTGGTTGCTGCCGTAGTAGAACTGCAGGTTGTCGACCTTGATCTTCACGGGCGCGGGCGGCGCATCGGGCTTCACGGCCACGGAAGAGGCGATGTTCAGGGTGGGATCGACGGCTGAAGTCATCTTGGCCTCGCTTCGGAGGTTGAATATCGAAGGGTTCGGTGGGGGCGCGGCCTAGTGGGTCCGCGCCAGGACCAGACGGGAGGCCACGTTGAGCACGAGGACACCCACCGTGATGAGCAGAGCGCCGCCCCAGGCGAGCGCGACCCAGTCATCGAACGGGCTGCCGGCGAACTGATAGATGGCCACCGGAAGGCTCGCCATGGGCCGCGACAGGTCGGTGGACCAGGCGTTGTTGCCGAGCGAGGTGAACAGCAGCGGCGCCGTCTCGCCGGCCGCGCGGGCGATGGCGAGCAGGATGCCGGTGACGATGCCGGCGCGGGCCGCCCGCCAGGTGATGAACATCACCACCTTCCACTGCGGCGCGCCGAGGGCGAAGGCCGCCTCGCGCAAGCCGACCGGAACCAGGTTCAGCATGTCCTCGGTGGTGCGCACCACCACCGGGATCACCAGGATCGCCAGCGCCAGCGAGCCGGCCCAGCCGGAGAAGCCGCCCAGCGGCACCACCAGCAGGGTGTAGATGAACAGGCCGACCAGGATGGACGGCGCCGAGAGCAGGATGTCGTTCACGAAGCGCGCGGCCGCGCCGATCTTCGTGCCCTTGCCGTTCTCGGCGAGGAAGGTGCCGGCGAAGATGCCGATGGGGCCGCCGATCAGCATGGCGATGCCCACCTGGATCAGCGAGCCGACGATGGCGTTGAGCAGGCCACCGCCCTGACCCGGCGGCTTGGTGACCTGGGTGAACACGTTCAGTCCCAGGGCCGGAAGCCCGCGGGCGAGCAGGGTCCACAGGATCCAGCCCAGGAGGAAGATGGCGAGCACGGCGAACCCGGTCGAGATGGCCTTGACCGTAGTGTCCTTGGCGCGGCGCGCGGCGAGGGAAGCCATGGGAATTTCTCCGTCGCTCAGTCGAGCTTCGAGCGCACGAGCGCGCGGGACAGGGCGAGCACGATGAAGGAGATGACGAACAGGATGAAGCCCAGCTGCAGCAGCGAGGTGAGCTTCAGCGAGCCGATCTGCGCCTCGGGGAACTCGTTGGCGATGGTGGAGGCGATGGTGGCGCCCGGCGCGAACAGCGAGGCGGACAGGCGCGTCGCGTTGCCGATCACGAAGGTGACGGCCATGGTCTCGCCCAGCGCGCGGCCGAGGCCCAGCATGATGGCGCCCACCATGGCGGTCTTGCCGTAGGGCACCGAGACGTTCTTGTAGACCTCGTAGGTGGTGGCGCCGACGCCGTAGGCGGATTCCTTCAGCATGGGCGGAACCGCTTCCAGCGTCTCCACGAACATGGCGGTGATGAAGGGCAGGATCATCACCGCGAGGATCAGGCCGGCTGTGAACATGCCGGAGCCCAGCGGCGGCCCGGCAAACAGCGCGCCGATCACCGGCACGGCGCCGAGGGTGTCGATCAGCGGCGGCTGCACGTAGGCGGCCATCAGCGGGACGATGACGAAGAAGCCCCACATGCCGTAGATGATGGAGGGCACGGCCGCGAGCAGTTGCACCGCCACGGAGATGGGCTGCTTCAGCGGCTGGGGCGCGATCTCGGTGAGGAAGAAGGCGATGCCGAACGACAGGGGCAGCGCCACCACCACCGCGATCACGGCGGAGAACAGCGTGCCGTAGATCATCACCAGCGCGCCGTAGTTCTCCGTCACCGGGTTCCACGCGGGCGACCAGATGAAGTCGAGGCCGAAGTGCTGGAGGGCCGGCAGGCCGCCCTGGAACAGCTCGATGATGATGAGGCCGAGCAGGATCAGCACGAAGATGCCGCTGGCCCACAGCAGGCCGACGAAGATCGGGTCCGAGACCGTGCCGGTCCCCTTGGCCTTCGTGATCGGCTGGACCGAGCCAGACCGGGTAGTGTCCATCGTCGCGTCCATCGGATGCCTATCCCCCGCGCCGCTCCCGGCGTCCTGATCTGAAACCGGGCCCGCAACCGGATCCGCGCCTGGCGCCGCGCGAGCCGGCGGCCGTTTCCTGGCCTTTCGCCTGCGGACCCTTGGCTGTGAACCCTTCGGCTGTGAACCCTTTGGCTGCGGACCATCCCCGCCGCGCCGGCCGCCCCTCCCCCGCGCCTGCGGGGATGGGGAGCGATCTTCCGGCACCGGCGGCCCGTCCGGCCGAATTACGCGCTCACTGCAAGAGAAGAGGTGCCGCCCCGAAGGGCGGCACCGCATTGTTCCCGATCAGAGGACCGGCTTGCCGTCCGGACCCTTGATCTCGGACTTGAAGGCGTCCTGCACCTTCTTCACCACCGCCTCGGGGAGCGGGATGTAGTGCAGGCCCTCGGCGATCTCCTGGCCCTCCTTCGAGTAGGCCCAGGTGAAGAACTCCATGGTGGCGCGGGAGGCGGCCACGTTGGTGGGGTTCTTCGGCAGCAGGATGTAGGTCGGGCTGACGATCGGCCAGGCCTCGGCGGCCGGGGCGTCGATCATGGAGGCGGCGAAGTCCTTGGCGCCGTCCCAGTCGGCGGAGGCGGCGGCAGCCTGGAAGCCCTTCACCTCGGGGCTCACGAAGGTGCCGGCCTTGTTCTTGAGCTGGGTGACCACCAGGTTGTTGGCGGCGGCGTAGATGAACTCCACGTAGCCGATGCCACCCTTGGTGTTCTTCACGTTGCCGGTGACGCCCTCGTTGCCCTTGGCGCCGGCGCCGGTGGGCCACTGGACCGAGGTGGCGGAGCCGACCTTGGACTTCCACTCGGGGCTGACGGCCGAGAGGTAGGAGGTGAAGATGGAGGTCGTGCCGGAAGCGTCAGACCGGTAGACCGGAACGATCGCCTGCGACGGCAGCTTCACGCCGGGGTTCAGCTCGGCGATGGCCTTGTCGTCCCACTTGGTGATCTTGCCGAGGTAGATGTCGGCGAGCACCGGGCCGGTCAGCTTCAGCTGGTTGGTGGCGATGCCTTCCAGGTTCACGGTGGCGACCACGGAGCCGATCACGGTGGGGAACTGGAGCAGGTTGTTGGCCGCCAGCTTCTCGCCCGCCACGGTGGCGTCGGAGGCGCCGAAGTCGACGGTGCGGTTGATGATCTGGTTCTGACCGCCGCCCGAGCCGATGGACTGGTAGTTCAGCGTGTTGCCGGACTTCTCTTTGAACTTCGCGCCCCACGACTGGTAGACGGGAGCCGGGAAGGACGCTCCGGCGCCGGTGAAATCGACGGCTTGAGCGCTGCCAGCGAACAGCGTGCTGGCCACGGCGATCACGCCGAAAGCGGTGGTGAGCTTCACGGTATCTCTCCTTGCCATGTGTGTTGCCAGACCTGGCCTAACGCCGGGGCAACCTTGGGCTCAGGACTCTTAGTCCCCGCGCGCCAAGGTTCTATGACCATCGCGTGACAGGGAGATGACTGTCTATGCCTCTGCCTTTATTACATTTTTTTCGCGTTCCGGCAAAGCATCCAGTCGCACGCTGAAGGTTGCGCCCGCGCCGAGCACGCTGTCCACGCTCATCCGGCCCCGGTGACGGGCCACGATGTGCTTGACGATGGCGAGGCCCAGTCCGGTACCGCCCTGGTCGCGGCTGGCCGCCACGTCCACGCGATAGAAGCGCTCGGTGAGGCGCGGCAGGTGCTCGGGTGCGATGCCGGGGCCGAAGTCGCGCACCCGGATCACCGCGCTCTCCTCCTCGCGGGAGAGGCTGACCTCCACCGACTTGCCGGAGGCGCCGTATTTCAGCGCGTTCTCCACCAGGTTCTCGAACAGGCGGATCAGTTCGTCCCGGTCGCCCAGCACGTCCACCGCGCCGGCGGGCCGGACCTGCTCGATGGCGACGCCCCGGTCCTTCGCCAGAGGCGACAGGGTGTCGCACACATGGGCGAGGATGCCGCCCAGGTCCACCGTGCTCTGCGGCCGCACATGGGCGTTCAGCTCGATGCGCGAGAGCGAGAGCAGGTCGTCGATCAGCCGCGACATGCGGCGCGCCTGGGCGGCCATGATGGACAGGAAGCGCTCGCGGGCGGCGGTATCGTTGCGCGCCGGCCCCTGCAGCGTCTCGATGAAGCCGGAGAGCGAGGCGAGCGGCGTGCGCAGCTCGTGGCTGGCATTGGCCACGAAATCCGCGCGCATCTGCTCCACCCGCCGCTGCTGGGTCAGGTCGCGGAAGGTGAGCAGCACCGCGTCCGGGGCGCCGTCGGTGGCGGGCGCCTCGAGCCTGAGCGGCACCACGTGGGCCTCCAGCCAGCGGTCGAGGGGAATGCGCTCGGCGAACTCCACCCGGCGCGGCAGGCCGTCGTCAGCCGCCGCGCGCACCGCATCCAGCACCTCCGGCACGCGCACCACGAACGAGAGGGGGTCGCCCACCCGCGTCGGCCCTACCGCCAGGGCCATGCGGGCGTTGGCGGTCACGATCTCGCCGGTGGGCGAGAGCAGCAGGGCCGGCTCGGGCAGGGCAGCCACCACGGCGGCGGCCTGCGCATCCCTGCGCGGACGCGGCGCGGACGGAGAGAAAATTTCCACCGGCGGGGCAGGCACCGGTGCCGGCCGCGGCCAGGCCAGCGCCAGGGCGCCGAGCAGCACGCCCATCGCCGCGGCGAGCAGCGGAGCGATGGCGCCGGACACCGCCCCGGCGGCAACCGCCACCGCCAGCGCCCCCAACAGCAGCGGCACCCGGCGGCCGGGCGGCAGCGCGGCGAGCCCGCCGGATTGTTCGGTCTCCTGCCGGAGGGGCGCGCCGCGCTCCATCCCGCTGACCGCCTCAGGTTCGGCCATGGCCATCCTCTTTGCGTCTCCACGCGAATCGCCCGTGGGCGCCCGCTTGGATCGATGCTGGCGACACTGCACGAAGCCATTACGACGGCCCCGCGTCGTGGCGCCGCGCGGCGGCTGCGGCGCCCGCCACCGCGGGGCCCGTTTTCCGCATTATCCCATTTTTGAAGCGACGGAAGGGGATTGGCTGCCGCTTGCCGCCGCCAATCTGCTATGAGGGGGTGCTGCGGAGGACCTGACCATGCGACAACCCCTCAGGAACCGGGCCCGGACCTTCGGCCCGCTTCTCGCGGCGGTGCTCGCCGGCCCGCTCGCCTGGCCCGCGCTCGCCGTGGCGGACCCGGTGCCGCTGCCCACCGTGGACTTCGCCCTGAAAGCCAGCCTGCGCAGCGGCGCGGCCATGGATCTCGCCCACAGCCAGGGGCGGATGCGGGTGGAGATGAGCGGCGCGAACATTCCCGGCAGCATCATCGGCATCATCGACCTGAAGGCCCGGCGCATGCTGGTGCGCGCGCCCAATTTGCCCAACATGGCGGTGGAGATCGAGCTACCGCCCGAGTATGCGCTGGGCGCGCTCAGCGGAAACGGTATCCGCGTGGGCGAAGGACAGGTGGCCGGCGAGGTTTGCGACCTGTGGAAGCTGGAGCCGCCGGGCACCTCCCGCATCGGCCCCACCACCGCCTGCATCACGCCGGACGGCATTGCCGTGCGCACGGAAGTGGAATTCCAGGGCCGCAAGCAGACGGTGTTCGAGGCCCAGAGCCTGACCCGCGCGCCGCAGGATCCGAAGCTCTTCCAGCTGCCGCCGGGCGTGCAGGTGATGAAGGTGCCGAAGGGCAAGATCGGCGCCGCCCTTGGCCTGCCCGGCCTCGGCGCCCCGCCGCCGGCCCTGCCGCCCGCCGGCGCCGTGCCCCCGCCTGCCGCTCCGGCCGCGCCGCCGAAGCCCTGACCGGCAGAGGATCACAGATTGTGGGAAGGGCCCGGCGCGATCTGGCGGGCGCACGATGCGTGCCGGACGTTCAGACGACCGGCCAATCGACCGCCGCGTCCCCCCGACGGGTCAATCGAAGGTAACGGCCACCGGCACGTGGTCGGAGGGCTTTTCCCAGCTGCGCGCATCCTTCAGCACCGTCATGGCGCGGGCCGAGGGGGCGAGGCTGCGGCTTGCCCACACATGATCGAGCCGGCGCCCGCGATCATTCACCGTGTGGTCGGGCGAACGGTAGCTCCACCAGGTGAACAGCTTCTCCCGGGGCGGCACGATGGCGCGCATCACGTCCACCCACGGCCCCGCCGCCTGCATCCGCTCCATCCGCTCCACCTCGACCGGGGTGTGGCTGACCACGTTGAGCAGTTGCTTGTGGCCCCACACGTCGGTTTCCAGCGGCGCGATGTTGAGATCGCCCACCAGCACGGCGTGGCGCTCCGGGTCCGCCGCATCGGCGAGCAGTTCCGGCCAGCCGGTCACCTCGTCGAGGAAGGCGAGCTTGTGGGCGAACTTGGGGTTCAGCTCCGGGTCCGGAATGTCGCCGCCGGCCGGGACGTAGAAATTGTGGATGGTCAGCGGCTTGCCGAGCGCGTCGCCGGCCGCCAGCGTCACCGCCACGTGGCGGGCGTCGCCCTTGCCGCAGAAATCGCCCTTGCGCACCTGCGCGAACGGCACCTTGGAGAAGGTGGCGACCCCGTGCCAGCCCTTCTGGCCATTCAGCGCGATGTGCTCGAACCCGAGCTCGCGGATGGCTTTCAGCGGGAACTTGTCATCCTGGCACTTGGTCTCCTGCAGACACAGGACGTCAGGGCGCAGTTGCTCCACCGCCGCGCGGACGATGTCGAGGCGGATGCGGACGGAATTGATGTTCCAGGTGCAGACGGTGAGGGACAAGGCAATGCAGATCTTGAAAAGGAAAGACCGCCGAGCCTTAGTCCCGCACGCGCGGCGAGGCAAGCGGCAAGGCGGCAGGGAAGCGGGCGGGAGCGCAAAGGGAAGCGCAAAGGGAAGCGCAACAGGAAGCGCAAAGGGAAGCGCGGACGGATGCGCGCCGCTCCGTCAGGCCGGCGCGCCCTCGCTCGGCGCCGGAGCCCGGGCGATGGCCGCGACCCGCGCCCGGAAGGCGGCGAGGAGCGGCGCGTCGATCTCGGCAAGCGACTGCACCGTGATGTCCGCCTGCGGCAGCCCCGCCTCCTCGGGGAAGACGAAACGATAGCCCGCGGCGGTGCGGCTCTCGATGAACTCGAACAGCCGGCCCTTGCGCTCCATGCGGTAGTAGACGACGAACTTGCCCTGATAGTCGCGGTAGTCGATGGCAGCGATCTCGGCGAACAGCGTGTCCTCGCGCACCAGGAAGGCGAGGCGCTGCTGGGTCCAGCGGAACACCTCCAGCTCGCGCTCGGTGGTGACGATGGGCTCCGGCGCGGACGCAGCCGGTGCCGCATCTGCCGGCGTGGGCGCGGCGGGCTGGGGCTGGTCCGGCTTGGGCAGGTCGAGGCGGTGCAGGATCTGGCGGTTGATGAACTCGCGCAGGGCCGACTGGATCACCGGCCGGTATTCATCGAGCGCCTTCTGCGAGATGTGGCCGATGCCGGCCTTGCGCAAAAGCGGGCGGGCGAACTCCTCCGGCGGCTCGGTGAAGATGGCCGCCACCTGCGCCAGCACCGAATTGTAGATGTGCTTGCGCTTGGCCTCGGCGCCGATGTTGTCCGGATCGAACACCGCTTTGCGCAGGCTGTGCAGCCCCTCCAGCGCGGAATCGTCCACCTTGCCCTTCGCCACCTCGCGCAGGTCGAGGCGCAGGAAGGGGTTGGCGTCCATCATGTTGGGCTCGTCGGAATCGGCGTAGAACTCCCACACTAGCCCGTCGGTGAGCACGCCCATCTTCACCGTCCTTGCGGCGTTGAAGTAGCTGCGCAGCTGGCCCCGGTCGTCCCTGAGGCTGGGCGCGCCGGCGGGCTTGGATTCGATGGCGATCACCGGCTCGCCGCTCTTGAAGACGGCGAAATCCACCCGGTTCTTGTATTTCTCGGAGAAGTCGCAGTGATGCTCCGGGAAGACCCCGTTGGGGTCCATGGGGTCGTAGCCGAGCAGCGCGATCATCGGCAGGACGAGGAACATCTTGGTGGATTCCTCATTGGCGCACCGCGGCGCCGCGCCCCCTGCCCGCTTCGCGAACTCCACCAGCCGCTCGCGAAACTCCCCCAGCGTGCCCGCATCCATCGGCGTCGATCTCCCCCGTGCCTCGGGCTGCACCTTGTCCGATACGCAATCATAAGTACATATTCCATTCACGCACAACCTATTCCGCATCCGGTGCGCGCAGGAGGCGGGGGAACCGCGCCGCGAAGGCCGCGTTAACTCCCCGGTTGCCATGACGCGCCGCGCCGCCGGTCACGAGCCGGGCGCCGGACGTCCACCGGACGGGAGTGCTGAACATGGGACGCCGCCTGCTGCCGAACGAAACCTTCCCCCTGCGCATCGTCATCGGCGATGCCGAGACCGAGGCCCGCAGCGTGGAGGATGTGGTGGCGTTCCTGCGCCGCCAGGAGGCCGGAGACCTCGCCGACCTGCTGATGGCCGTGCCGCCGCACGAGCGCCCGCCGACCCTGAACGACGTGTGCGCCCGCATGGAGGCCCTCTGCGCCATGGTGTGAAGGCGCGGGCCCGCCCCTTGACTTTCCCCCGCCCCGCCGCAGTGTTCGGGGTCGATGATCGGGGGCGAAGGCTTGGGCGCACGGACGGGCAGCGGGAAAGACGGGGATGCGACCCCGAAGGCCGGACTGCCCGAGACACCCGCGCACGACGCGCCGGCTTCCCAAGGCGGGACGTACACGCTCGAACACCTTGCCGCGCGCATCCATGCGCGCCACCGCGACACCATCAAGGTGCAGAAGCCGCACGTGGCGGCGGCCAATCTCGCCCGCATCCTCGGCGCCGCGCTCACCCTCTCCAACCGCCACGGCTTCCACGCCATGACCCTGCGCCAGCTGGCGGAGGCGAGCGGGCTGAGCATGGGCGGGCTCTATTCCTACCTCGACAGCAAGGACACCCTGCTCCTGATGATCCTGGAGGAGGTGTCGCACGCCGTGGAGGAGGCGCTGGGCGCCGCGCCCGAGGCGGTGAAGGCCGACCCGCGCGCGCATCTGCGCTGGCTCATCGCCCGCCACGTGGCGCTGACCGAGGAGATGCAGCCCTGGTTCCTGTTCGCCTACATGGAGGCGAAGGCGTTTCCGCCCGAAGGCCGGCGCCGCGCCGTGGACGGCGAGCGCCTCTCCGAGCGCATGTTCGCGCAGGTCATCGAGCAGGGCATGGAAGCGGGCGTGTTCGCTCCGGGCGACGCCCTGTTCGCCGCCGCGCTGGTGAAGCCGCTGCTGCAGGACTGGTACGTGAAGCGCGGCAAGTATCGCGCGCGCGGCATCGATGCGGACGCCTATGCGCGACAGGTCACCGCCTTCGTCGAAGGCGCGCTGGCACCGGCCGTGGCCGCCGCCGGTGCCGCGCCGCGCGTGCGGCCGTTGGGCTAGGGGGATGCGGTCAGCACGCCCTGCCGGCTGATTGCTCCGGCCCGCTCAGGTGAAGGCGGCGGCGCGGCGGGCGAAGGCTTCCGCCAGCCGGCCGGTATCGGCAGCGCCTTCCGCGGCCGCCGTCCCCGCCTTGGCGCGGGCGGCGATGCCCTCGAAGATCACCGCCCAGCGGAACAGGGCGAATGCCATGTGGAAATCGCTCAGCGCCCGCCCGTGCCGGGCTTCCGCCGCATAGTCGGCGACGAAGGACGCGCGGTCCGGAATGCCGAGGGCGTCGAGGTCCAGCCCCTCGATGCCGCCATATTCCTCCGGCCGCGACACCCAGGCCATGGAGCAATGGGCGAGATCCGCCAGCGGGTGGCCCAGCGTGGACAATTCCCAGTCCAGCACCGCCACCACCTCCGGGCGGGTGGGATGGAACATGAGATTGCCGATGCGATAATCACCATGCGAGATGGTGGTGGTGTCGTCCTCCGGCACATGGGCCGGCAGCCACTCCACCAGCCGCGCGATGTTCGCGTCCTCGCGGGTCTTGGACAGCTCCCACTGCCGCGCCCAGCGCGCCACCTGCCGGGCGAAGTAGTTGCCCGGCCGCCCGAAATCGGCGAGGCCGGCGGCGGCGTAATCCACATTGTGGAGCGCGGCGAGCGTATGCGCCATGGCCCGGTACATGGCCCGGCGCTCCTGTAGCGGCACGCCCGGCAGGGTGCAGTCGTGGAACACCCGGCCGTCCACCTTCTCCATCACGTAGAACAGCGTGCCGATGACCGAGCGGTCCTCGCACAGGAGCAGGGCCGGCGGCACCGGCACGCCGGTCGATCCCAGCGCGCTCATGATGCGGAACTCCCGGTCCACCGCATGGGCGGAGGGCAGAAGCTCGCCCGCCGGCTGCTTGCGCAGCACCAGGGACCGGTCGTCATAGGTGACGAAGAAGGTGGGATTGGATTGTCCACCGGAGATGGCGGCAAGCCGCGGCGCGCCGGCAAGGCCCGGCAGGCGGTCCTTCAGATAGGCATCGAGCGCCGCCACGTCGAAGCCGGGGCCGGCGCCCGCCGCTGTAGTGTCCTGCCCGCTCACGCCCCAGCCTCCGCCACCGGCCAGTTCCAGAAGGCATCGCCTTCCTTCTCCAGGAACCGGTTCAGCACCATTTCATGCACAGCGTCGGCGCCGTCCACCAGCCGCGCCTGGCGGGCATAACGGTAGATCCATTCCAGCACGGTGTCCTTGGAATAGCCGCGCGCGCCGTTGATCTGGATCGCGGTGTCCACCGCCAGATGCAGGGTGTTGGCGGCGCGGATCTTGGCCATGGAGATTTCCTTGCGCGCCAGCCCGCCGCGGTCGAGCTCGAACGCCGCCTTCATGGTGAGCAGGCGCGCCACCTCGATCTCCAGCGCTACGCGCCCCAGCATGGTCTGCACGCTCTCGCGGTCGGCGAGGCGGATGCCGAAGCCGGTGCGCACCGCCGCATACTCGCGCGCGATGGCCACCGAACGGATGGCGAGGCCCAACCAGCGCATGCAATGGGTGAGGCGCGCCGGGCCGAGGCGGATCTGCGTCACCTTCAGGCCCTTGCCCTCGCCCATCAGCACGTCTTCAGGCGGGATGGCGAGGCCGTCGAACTCGATCTCGCAATGGCCGCCATGCTCCTCCGGCCCCATGATGGGAATGCGCCGCACGATGCGCCAGCCGGGCGTGTCGCGATGGAAGGCGAAGGCGGTGAGGCCGGTGCGCGGATCATCCGAGGTGCGGGCGATGAGGATGAAGTGGGCCGCCTCCTCCGCGCCGGTGATGAACCACTTGCGGCCATAAATGCGATAGGAGCCGTCCGTCTGCTTCTCGGCCCGGGTCATGATCATGGACGGATCGGAGCCGCCGCCGGGGTGAGGCTCGGTCATGGCGAAGGCGGAGCGCACGGTGCCGGCGACGATGGGGGCGAGCCAGCGCGCCTTCTGGTCCGCCGTGCCCACCTGCTCCAGCACCATCATGTTGCCGTCGTCCGGCGCGGCGGAGTTGAACACCACCGGGCCGAAGATGGAGCGGTTCATCTCCGTGTAGCAGACCGCCATGCCCATGCGCCCGACGCCGAGCCCGCCCGTCTCCGGCTTCAGCTGGAGGCACCACAGCCCCTCCGCCCGCGCCTTCTCCCGGAGGGCCGCGAGGGGAGCGGCGGCGATGTTCTCGTGCGCGTCATAGGCCGCCGGATCGGACTCCAGCGGAATGATGTGCGCGTCCACGAACGCGCCGATGCGCCGGCGCAGGTCCTCGATGGCGGGAGGAATGGTGAAGTCCATGGCTGCCTCGTCTGTCCCCGGATGCGCCCTCAAAAAACGAGCGAGCGCTCGCTATTTATACTGACGCTGCATTTCCCGCAATGGCCTGCCCCATGGCGAAAGATCCGGGCCTGCGGGTGGCGACGCCCCCGGCGGGGGCGCGGCCTTCAGCCGACGGCGGACTTGCCGGGCTCGCGCTTGGGTGCGGAGACCTTGGCCGCTACCGAAGCGCCCACCGGCACATTCCCCTGGGAACTCCCTGGGGTGCCCGCCTCGGCTCCGGCGGCGGCCTCCGCCCGGCTGGCGAGGCGCAGGCTCAGCTCGCGCGCGCCCATGAGGCTGAGCGAGAGGGCGAACGGCACGATGTAATAGAACAGGCGGAACAGCAGCAGCGCCCCCACCAGCTCGCCCTTGTCGAACTGCGGCAGCGCCACCAGAAGGGCGGCATCGAACACGCCGAGCCCGCCGGGGGCGTGGCTGGCGAAGCCGAGCAGGGTCGCGGTGACGAAGATCACCGCCAGCGACACCGGGTCGATATAGGGTGTCGACGGCATCAGCATGTACATGGCGGCGGCGCACAGCGTCAGGTCGAGGATGCCGATGCCCACCTGCACGAGGGTGGAGCGGCCGCGCGGCAGCGTCACGAACCAGGAGGCGCGGCCGATGTTGCGCGGCGCCAGCGACACCCAGGTGATGTAGCCGGCGAGCGCGGCCAGCGCGGCGAGGCCGATGAGACGGTTGATGGCGGGCGGCAGCTGGTCCACCGCCGTGGCGGCTTCCGGGTGGAGCGTGATGCCGAGCCCCAGCACGGCGATGTTGCCGAGCCAGAAGGTGAGGCCCGCCACGAAGCAGATCTTGGCGACATCGATGGCCCCGAGACCCCAGGCCGAATAGATGCGGTAGCGCACCGAGCCGCCGGTGAACACGGTGAAGCCCACGTTGTGGCCGATGGAATAGGAGCAGAAGCCGGCCAGCGCCGCGACCCGGTAGGGCACGTGGTCCTTGCCGATGGTACGCAGGGCGAACCAGTCATAGAAGGTGAGCGTGAGATAGGCCGCCGCCACCAGCAGGAAGCCGGCCAGCACATGGCGCGGGTCCTTCTGCGCCAGCGCGTCGGTCACGTCGGACAGCTTGAGGTCGTGGAGCATCCGGTAGAGCACCACGGCCGCGAACGCGATCACCGCAAGGCTCAGGATGAAGCCCAGGCCGTGCAGGCCCACGCGCTCCTTCAGGAAGGTCCAGACTTTCGAAGCCACCGCGCGCACACTCATGTCGTCACCGTTCCCCCGGCCCGATGCGATGCCGGGCGCCCGCGTCCCCCGCCCTGCGCGGCGCGCAAGGGCCTCGGCGCAGGATTGATCCGAATGCCGCCGGCCCTGAAGGCGGCGCGGTCCGGCTCGGCTAGAGCTTCACCGGATAGCCGATCTCAACCGTGCGGGCGCGCGGCAGGCCGAAGCGGTCCACCGAGCGTTCCGCGTTTCGGGCGAGGAAGGCGAACACGTGGGCCACCACGTCCTTCAGCTTCATCACCTCGTCGGGCGGGATGATCCGTTCGTGGCCGATCACGTAGATCGCCGCGTCCGGATCGATGCCGCGGGCGCTCAGCGCCGGGCCGAGCACCGATGGCACGTCGATCTGCTGCATGTAGCCAAAGCGCAGATCCACCCGCACGAAGCCCTCGTTGAGGGTCGTCACCTTCACCCGGTCCTCGACCGAGACCCTGGGCCGGGCGGCGATCCACACCGAAACGATGACCGCCTTCTCGAACCGCACCTTCAGAAGGTCCGCCATGCGCGAGAGCGCAACCGGGGTCATCGCACCCGCGCGGGACAGAAAGATGGCGGTGCGCGGACTTTCCGCATCCCCCGCCTTGTCCTTGCGGGCGACGAAATTGTCGAGCGGCTCGGTGAAGCGCACCTGCTGGGCCACCACGCCCTCGAGGCCGCGCCGCCAGGAGACCATGACGAAGATGATGGCGCCCGCGATGGTCAGGGGCAGCCAGCCGCCGTCGTGGATCTTGGTCATGTTGGCCGAGGCGAAGGCGAAATCCACCATCAGCAGGCCGGTGGCCATGGCCCACACCGCCGGCGCCGGCCAGCCCCACGCCCGATGCACCTGGGCGATGAACAGGATGGAGGTGGTGACCATGGCGAAGGCCACCGCGATGCCGTAGGCCGACGCCAGCTTCTCGGACGCCTCGAAGCCCAGCACCACGGCGATGCAGGCGATCATCAGCAGCCAGTTCAGCCGGCCCACATAGATGTGCTGCTCGTTGTGCTCCGAGGTGTAGCGGATGCGCATGGGCGGCAGGTAGCCAAGCTCGATCGCCTGCTTCGCCAGCGAGAACACGCCGGTGATGATGGACTGCGAGGCGATCACCGTGGCGGCCGTGGCGAGGAACAGCAGCGGCACGTCGAACATGTCGGGGCAGAGATCGTAGAACGGGTTGCGCACCGCGTTCGGGTCCACCAGCAGGATCGCGCCCTGGCCGAAATAGTTGAGCAGCAGCGCCGGCATGGCCACGAACAGCCAAGCCCGGGCGATCACCGGGCGGCCGAAGTGGCCGAGGTCCGCGTAAAGCGCCTCGCCGCCCGTGACGGCGAGGAAGCAGGCGCCGAGGATGACGCCGGCAAGGCCGGGATGCTGGACCATCAGCATGATGCCGTAGCGCGGATCAAGCCCCGCCAGGACGTGCGGCGCCTGGAGGATGCCGTAGACACCCAGCGCCCCCAGCGATCCGAACCACACGAGCATGATCGGCCCGAAGAACGAGGCGATGCGCTCGGTGCCGAGCCGCTGGGACAGGAAGATGGCGAGCAGCACCACCACGGTGAGGGCCACCACCCAGTGCTCCAGCTCCGGCGAGATGACCTGGAGCCCCTCGATGGCCGAGAGCACCGAGATGGCAGGCGTCAGCACGCCGTCGCCGATGAGCATGGCGGCGCCGAGCAGGCCGGCCGCCAGCAGGTACCAGCGCAGGCCGAGGGCGCTGCGGTGCAGGTCCAGCAGGGTGACGAGGGCGAGGATGCCGCCTTCGCCGTCGTTGTCCGCCCGGAGCACCAGCATCACGTATTTCACCGTGACGGAGAGGATGATGCTCCAGGTGATGAGCGAGAGCAGGCCGAGCACGTCGGCGCCGAGGAAATTGGTGCCGCCCACCGCCAGCACGCCCTGCTTCAGCGCGTAGAGCGGGCTGGTGCCGATGTCGCCGAACACCACCCCGAGGGCGCCGATCTCGGCGGCGAACGGCAGGGTGCGCGAGCTGTCGCGGGAAAAGCTCATGGCCATGGAGAAGGGTCGCGGCTCACTGCCGGAAAGAGAACGCGCGGCAACGCCCGCGCCGCGGCCGGCAACCGGACTGCCCCACCGCCGTGACGCGCAGTGTCACGCCTCGCGACCATCGCACGAAACCGTTCAAGGCAAGCCCCCGCGCGTTACCCGGCCATCGGCCCCGGACGTGCCGCTGCTCCGGCCCGGTGCCCCGAAGGGCGCCGCCCGGAGCCCGCCGGCTCCGCCCGCCCGAGGCGGGTGCTCTCAACACCTAGCTCCGTTCGCGGGGGAAGACAATGCGCTGCGGTAAACCACGTAGGCCCGGACGCAGAACGCCGGCCCGAAGGCCGGCGTCGCAGGATGGCACGCCGGACACGGTCCGGCCTGAAGGAGGAGCCGCGACCCGGAGGCGCCGCGGCGGCCGGCCGGCGCCGGCATCGGCCTCAGTAGCGGTAGTGCTCGGGCTTGAACGGGCCCTGCTGCGCCACGCCGATATAGGAGGACTGCTGGTCGGTGAGCTTGGTGAGCTTCACGCCGATCTTGTCGAGGTGCAGCGCCGCCACCTTCTCATCGAGGGTCTTGGGCAGGGTGTAGACCTTCTTGTCGTACACGCCCGGCTTGGTGAACAGCTCGATCTGCGCCAGCGTCTGGTTCGTGAAGGAGGCAGACATCACGAAGCTGGGATGGCCGGTGGCGTTGCCCAGGTTCACGAGGCGACCCTCCGAGAGGAGGATGATGCGCTTGCCGTCGGCGAACTCGACCTCGTCCACCTGCGGCTTCACATTGTGCCACTTCAGGTTCTTCAGCGCGGCGACCTGGATCTCGCTGTCGAAGTGGCCGATGTTGCAGACGATGGCGCGGTCCTTCATGGCGCGCATGTGATCGACGGTGATCACATCCACGTTGCCGGTGGCGGTCACGAAGATGTCGGCGCGCGGCGCCGCCTCTTCCATGGTGGTGACCTCATAGCCTTCCATGGCCGCCTGCAGGGCGCAGATGGGGTCGATCTCGGAGACGATGACGCGGCAGCCGGCGTTGCGCAGCGAGGCGGCGGAGCCCTTGCCCACGTCGCCGAAGCCGGCGACCATCGCCACCTTGCCGGCCATCATCACGTCGGTGCCGCGGCGGATGCCGTCCACCAGCGACTCACGGCAGCCGTACAGGTTGTCGAACTTCGACTTGGTGACGCTGTCGTTGACGTTGATGGCGGGCCACAGCAGCGTGCCCTTCTTCTGCATCTCATAGAGGCGATGCACGCCCGTGGTGGTCTCTTCCGTCACGCCCTGGATGGTCTTGGCGAGCAGCGAGTACCAGCCGGGCTTGTGCTTCAGGCGGCGCTTGATGGCGGCGAAGAGGACTTCCTCCTCCTCGTTGGTGGCGCCGTCGAGGAAGGCGGTGTCGCCCTCTTCCGCGCGCTTGCCGAGGTGGACGAGCAGGGTGGCGTCGCCTCCGTCGTCCAGGATCATGTTCGGGGTGCCGCCGTCGGCCCACTCGAAGATGCGGTGGGTGTACTCCCAGTATTCCTCCAGCGTCTCGCCCTTGACGGCGAACACCGGCGTGCCGGCCGCGGCGATGGCGGCGGCGGCGTGGTCCTGGGTGGAGTAGATGTTGCAGGAGGCCCAGCGCACGTCGGCGCCCAGCGCCTTCAGCGTCTCGATGAGCACGCCGGTCTGAATGGTCATGTGCAGGGAGCCGGCGATGCGGGCGCCCTTGAGCGGCTGGGCGGGGCCGTATTCGGCGCGGGTGGCCATCAGGCCGGGCATCTCGATCTCGGCGATGTCCAGCTCCTTGCGACCCCAGTCGGCAAGGTTGATGTCCTTCACCACATAATCGTTGCTCATGGATTTCTCCGCTCGAAGACAGCCGCGCCGGAGGGCGCCGGACAGGATGGCGGGGCCTCTAGCACGAAGCGGCGCAAGGGGCAATAAACATATAAAGAAATGCTTATATGGCTAGCTGACGCCGCGACAAACCCGCATGCTGCAACGCCCGCCAAGTTCCCGCTCGCAGGCGCGAAAGCAGGCATCGAAGTAAGGTTGGCGACACGGGCCGCTTTGATTCCGACAAAAAATGTGATATACGTGACTTTACAGTCGATTGCTTTCACCACCAGCCGCTTCGCGCCTGCAATCCGGTTCGGCGGATATTTGGGCGCTTTCTCGGGAACAGAGGGGCGAGAATTCGCGCGCCAGCCACCATGTTGCGGCGCGGCGCGAGGGCTGTCCACGGTCATCGATTGGCAGAGCGGGTTGTCGGGCGTTCCGGCCGCGACCCAAGTCCGCAGCGCTACGGTGCGCGTCGTCCCGGTGACCGGACCGGCCGGCCGCCGCACCAACAGGTTCGGCCCGGGGCGTCACGTCCGAGGGCCGGATCAGGAGTGTCAAGAGCATGTCGGCAAAGAAGAACGCGCAGACCCGTCTCGGCTTCAAGACGGGTGAGCACATTGTTTACCCTTCCCACGGCGTAGGCCGCATCATGGCCATCGAGGAGCAGGAAGTCGCCGGTTTCAAGCTCGAACTCTTCGTGATCTCGTTTGAAAAAGACAAGATGACGCTGCGGGTGCCCGTTCCCAAGATCGCCAGCGTCGGCATGCGCAAGCTCTCCGAGACCAACATCGTCGAGAAGTCGCTGGAGACGCTGCAGGGCCGCGCCCGCATCAAGCGCACCATGTGGAGCCGCCGCGCCCAGGAATACGAGGCCAAGATCAACTCGGGCGATCTCGTCGCCATCTCCGAGGTGGTGCGCGACCTCTACCGGTCCGACGCCCAGCCGGAGCAGTCCTACTCCGAGCGCCAGCTGTACGAGGCCGCCCTCGACCGCATGGCCCGCGAGCTCTCCGCGGTGCAGAACATCACCGAGACCGAGGCGGTGAAGCTCATCGAGCAGAACCTGCTGAAGGGTCCGCGCCGCGGCGCCGCCAAGGCCACCGAGGACGCCGACCTCGACGCGGATATCGAGGCCGACGAGGCCGCCTGATCCCTCAGCCCCTCTTCGTGCGGATCAAAGGACCCGGCTTCGGCCGGGTCTTTTTTTGCCCGCGCCCGGGGAACCAGCCCCGTTTCCGCCCGTTATCGGCCCAGGGGCTGGCTCGGAGAAGCGATCATGTCCAATCGTGACCAGGATCAGCGCAATCCCCAGAACCAGCAGGACAAGGGCCGCGAGACCCCCGGCAAGCAGCAGCAGCAATCCCAGATGCCGGGCCAGAAGGGCGGCCACCAGCAGCAGGGAGGCCAACGCGATCCCCACAAGGATCAGCAGCGCGACCAGCGCTGACCGGTGCTGACCGAAGTCGAAGCCGCCGGCTGCCCCCTCCCCGGGGGGCAGCCGGTTTTCGTTGGGCGCCGCCGGGGCGATTCGCCGGTGGCTAGACGCCTGCCGCGCCGCCGTCCGAGCGCGGATCGTGCGCTCCTTCGATGTCGCCGCCCGGCGACAGGATCACCGCACCAGCGTGACCCATGGTATCGCTGTAGTCCTCGGGCACCAGCGCGAGGTCGTGGCCCACGTGCGCCAGCCGGTCGATGATCTCGCCGTCCAGCCGCGGCTCCAGCCTCAGGCGCGTTTCCGCGTCTCCCCAGGTGCGCCCCAGCAGCCAGCGCGGCCGGGCGATGGCCTCGCCCAGCGGCACGCCGAACAGGGCATGGCGGGTGAACACCGCCGCCTGCGTCTGCGGCTGGCCCTCGCCGCCCATGGTGCCATAGGCCATCACCCGCCCGTCGGCCAGCTCGGCCAGCGCCGGGTTCAGCGTGTGGAACGGCCGTCGCCCGGGCTTCAGCGGGTTGAGCGCGCCGGGTTGCAGGGAGAAGCTGGCGCCGCGATTCTGCATCAGCACGCCGGTGGCCGGCAAGACACAGCCGGAACCGAACTCGAAGAAGATGGACTGGATGTAGGACACCACCAGTCCCGAGGCATCGGCCGCGCCGAGCCACACGGTGTCGCCGCCGCTGGAACGGTCCGGCCACGCCAGCGCCCTTCCCATCTCGATCCCGGCGGCGATTGCGTCGAGGCGCTTGGCGTCGGCCAGCAGGGCATGCGGGTCTTCGGGCAGGAAATCGTGGTCGCACACCATGGCGTCGCGCAGCCGGAACGCCCGCTTGGTGGCCTCGACGAGGCCGTGGACGTGCTCGAAGCTGTCGCCACGCGCAACGCCCAGCCGGTCGAACAGGGCGAGGATCAGCAGGGAAGCGAGGCCCTGGGTGGGCGGCGGCGCGTTGAAGAGGCGCGCCTTGCCGATCTTCACCGACAGGGGTTTGCGCTCGATCGCCTGATAGCGCACGAGATCCTCGCGGGTGACGGGGCTGCCGATCCGCTCCAGGTCGGCGGCGATCTCGCGGCCCACGTCGCCGCGGTAGAAATCGGCGAGGCCGGCGCCGGAGAGGTGGTCCAGCGTGTCGGCAAGGCGCTCCTGCCGCAGCACCTGCCCCACTTCCGGCACGCTGCCGTCGGCATTCAGGAACACCGAGGCGAAGCCGGGCGCGGGGGCCAGCTCGGCCTTCTTCTCCGCGGTCAGGCGCGACTGGGAGCGGGTGACCGGCACGCCTTCCCGGGCATGACGGATCGCCGGCTCCAGCAGGCGCCGCACGGTCATCCTGCCGCCATGGGCCCGCGCCGCCTCCAGCGCGAGGCGCCAGCCGTCCACCGCGCCGGGCACCGTGACGGCGGCGAGCGGCCCGCGCGTCGGCACCGCATCGAGACCGCGCGCATGATAGGCCGCGACGCTCGCCCCGGCGCCGGCGAAGCCGCAGGCCTCGATGTAGCGCACCCGCCCCGACGGCTCGCGAATGAGCCAGAAGCCGTCGCCGCCCACATGGTTCATGTGCGGGTAGACCACGGCGATGGCCGCGGCGGCCGCCACCATGGCCTCGATGGCGTTCCCACCCTCGGCCAGCACCTCCCGCCCGGCCTCGGCCGCAAGCAGATGGGGCGCGGCGACCATGCCGCGCCGGGCATGAACGCTTTCGTGGGCTTCGGCGGGCAGCATCCGATGGATCTCCTGGTTACGGGTGGCGGACTTGACCCGAAGGCCCGGCCGTCGCAGTTTCCAGCCCCATATAGAGCAGCGGCGGGCAAAGGCTCCACTGCGGGAGACGATGATGGCAGGTTCTGTGGAAGCGGGTTCGGCGGGCGCGGGCGGCAAGCGCGGCAACCTCCTGACGGTGGCCAGCGCGACGGCCCTCGTCGCCACCGAGGCGTTTGCCACCGCCGTCGCCGCCGGCTGGGCATTGGCAGGCCTGCTGAACCTCGGCGACGTGGGCGAATATGCCCTCATGGCGTTGTTCTCGGTCGCCGCCGCTTATGTGACGGTGGTGTATTTCCGCCGCGCCGTGAAGGTGGAAGCGAGCGGCATCTGACGCCGCGTTCAGGGCCGCCAGCGCGTCACGACCGCCTCCGGGGCGGGGCGCGGCCGGTCCGGCACGCGCGCGGCCGGGCTGCCGATATGGATGAAGCCGGCGACCTTCTCCTGCGGACCCACGCCCAGCAGCGCCGCCGCCTGCGGGTCACGGCCCGGCCATTTCAGCAGCCACAGCGCCGAGAAGCCCATGGCGCCGGCCGCGACGACGAGATTCATGCCGGCCGCGCCCGCCGACAGCACCTGGTTCAGCTCCGGCACCTTGGCCGCCGGATCCGGCCGGCTCACCAGCACCACGGTGACCGGCGCGCGCAGCAGGTAGTCACGCCACATGTGGGCCTTTTCCGGCGCAAGGCCGGGGTTCTGCGCGCCATAGAGCGCATCGAGCCGGTCGCCGGCCGCGGCCCGGGCCTCCCCCTCCAGCACGATGAAGCGCCACGGCACCAGCCGTCCGTGATCCGGCACCCGCGCGGCGATGGCGAGCATGCGGTCCAGCTCCAGCGGGCTCGGCCCCGGCGCCACCAGCGCCCGCAGCGGCAGGGAGCGCCGCGCCTCCAGCAACGCCAGCGCCTCCGGCACCGGCTCCAGCCCCAGGGGCGCGAGCAGCTCGCCCGGGGCAGCGGAATGGTGGTGGCCCGATACGGTTTCAGTCATGGACGGCCTATCCTGTCGAACCCGCCCCGCCGGCGCGGCGGCCGCGAGAACAACACCTGCGCGGTGAAAGTAGAACTGGAATTAGTCTTGTCCGGGCCGCCAGTCGCAGCCGCGCCGCCCCCGCAGCCGGGCGCCGCATCGTGCCCGCCGGCGGAACGGGCGGTGTCGTCCAACATTCATGTACCAAAGCAGGGCAGATGTGTTAGTGTGCTTGCTGGTCGCAGGCATGTGCCCATCGTTATGGGCATGTCTGGGCCTTGACCATTAGGCTGCGAGGCGAGACGCGGGTGGCTGGATTAAGCGTTGTGCGAAGGCGGATCTTGAGACGCCGGGACCGTGCAAAACAATAACCGCACGAAGAGCGCATATATATCCGGCAGTGGTGGATGACCCTTAAGCCAAAATTGGCGATAGACCTCAACGGAAATACACATGAGCCGTAACCGAGACTTCCGAGAGCCGCGCCGCCGTGGCTTTGACGACGACTTTGCGCCGCCGCGTGACCGCGGCTTCGGAGGGGACCGTCCGTTTTCTTCGCCGAGCAGCAGCTTCAGCGCCCCCATCCCGTCGGGCCCGCCCCTCGACGCCACCGTGAAGTGGTTCAACCCCGAGAAGGGCTTCGGCTTCGTCGAGCTCTCCGACGGTTCGGGTGACGTGTTCCTGCACGCCCGCGCCCTCGAGGCCGCCGGCCAGGAGAGCGTCCCCCCCGGCTCCAAGCTCTCGGTCCGCGTGGGCCAGGGCCAGAAGGGCCGCCAGGTGACCGAGGTGCTCGAGGTCGACACCTCGACCGCCGAGGCCGCTCCCCCGCGCCGCAGCTTCGGCGGCGGTGCTGGCGCCGGCGGCGCCTTCGGTGGCGCGCCCCGCTCCGGCGGTCCCCGCGCGGCCACCGGCCCGACCGAGGAGCGTGTCGGCACCGTGAAGTGGTACAACCCCGACAAGGGCTTCGGCTTCATCGCGGTGGAAGGCGGCGGCAAGGACGTGTTCGTCCACGTCACCGTCATCTCCCGCTCGGGCCTCAGCGACCTCGCCGAGGGCCAGCGCGTCGTGGTGCAGGTGGGTCAGGGCCCCAAGGGTCCGGAAGCCCGCGGCATCGAGCTCGCCGACTGATAGATATCCTGCCGCCGCCCCTTCGCCGGGGCGGCGACAACGGATCTGACGAACAGGCGAAGCCCTGCGCTTCGCCTGTTTTCGCTTTGTCTGGAGAAGAAGAACAACATGGCCCAACAGCCTGAGGCAGACCTGCAGAGGCTCCTCGATCGCCTGAAGGCAGCACAGCGCGACCTTCTGCTCGCCGCAGCCCGCAGCTCCGCCCTCCCCTCCGACGGCATGCTGCGCAAGCTTTCCGACCTCGAAGGCGCCATCGCCGCCACCGAGGCCCTCATTCAGGAAGAAGACGCGCGCCGCTGAGCGCCCGACATCCCGCTCTGGGGCATACGGCCCTCGGGCTTCCGCGGCGCGAAACCGCGCGGCACGGCCGAGGTGCCCGGTTTCGCGAACGGCATCGTTCCCGGTCCGGAAGCCACCGGCACCCCCCTTGCGGGCACCCCCCTTGCGGGCAGCCCCCTTGCGGCAGGCGCCCATCCGGGTGCCTAGGAGCAGCGCGGCCGCAACCTCAACCTATACGAGCATCCACGAAACGGCGGCTTTCCAGTGCGTCGGCCGCACCCACGCGACCGCCACCCAACCGCAAAGCCGTCGTTGAGATTGCGATCGCGGTCGCGCACCCACGCGAAGTCGCCGGCCGCGTCTGGACATGGGCGCGCCCGCTCCAGAGCGGGTGACGGTTCCCGCCCCCGCGCCTTGCCGGCAGACCACGCCTCTCAAGCCACGTCTCTCGATCCACCCGGCCATCGCACCGACCGGCCGGCCGGTCCGAGGGCGGATGCTGCGACCGGTGCCGGGGCCGCTCAGTCGCGCAGCAGGCGGCGGATCACCTTGCCTGTGGTGGTGAGCGGCAGCTCCCGCACGAACTCGAACGCGCGCGGATATTCATAGGCTGCGAGGCGCGTGCGCACGAAATCGCTGAGGTCAGCCTCCAGCGCCGCGCTCGGCTCCACGCCGGGCATCAGGACCAGCACGGCCTTGACGATCTCGGTGCGCAGCGGGTCCTTGCGGCCGACCGCGGCGGCCAGCGCCACTGCCGGATGGCGCAGCAGCACGTCCTCGATCTCCGCCGGCCCGATGCGATAGCCGGCCGAGGTGATGACGTCGTCGTCGCGGCCGTGGAAATGGAAATAGCCGTCCTCGTCCAGCGTCGCGAGATCACCGGTGAGCAGCCAGCCGTCGCGGGTCTTTTCCTGCGTCGCCTCGGGCCGGTTCCAGTAGCGCAGGAACATCACCGGGTCCGGCGCGCGCACGGCGATCTGCCCCATCTCGCCCGGCGGGAGGACGGCGCCGTCCTCGCCCAGCACCGCCACCTCGTGGCCCGGCACCGCCTTGCCCGTGGCCCCGGCCCGCGCCACGCCGAGCGCGGCGGAGGAGCCGATGACGTAGTTGCACTCGGTCTGGCCGTAGAACTCGTTCACCGGCACGCCCAGCGCCTCGCGGCCCCAGGCGAAGGTCTCCGCCCCGAGCGCCTCGCCGGCCGAGCCCACCGTGCGCAGATCAAAGCCGAAGCGCCCGCGCGGGTCGCTCACGGCGCGCATCATGCGCAGGGCGGTGGGCGGGATGAACACGTTGCGCACCTGGGCCCGCGCCAGCAGGGCGAAGGCGGCCTCGGGATCGAACTTGCCGCGCGGCTGCGCCACCACCGGCACGCCGAGCGCCAGCGCCGGCAGCACGGTATTCAGCAGCCCGCCGGCCCAGGCCCAGTCGGAAGGCGTCCACATGCGGTCGCCGGGCTGGCCGATGCCTTCGTGGGTGTAGGTGACGCCGCTCACGTGCGGCAGCAGCACCCGGTGGCCATGCAGCGCGCCCTTGGGCTGGCCGGTGGTGCCGGAGGTGTAGATCATCAGCGCCGGATCGTCCGGGCCGGAGGCGATGTCCAGCGGCCGGTCGGACGCGGCCTCGATCAGGTCGGAGAAGGCCACGGCGCCGTCGCGCGCGCCGTCCACGCTCACCACGAAGGCGAGGCCCTCGGGCCGTTCCGTCACCTTGGCGAGGCCGGCATCGTCGGTCACCAGCGCCCGCGCGCCGGAATCCGACAGCCGGTAGGCAATCGCCTCCACCCCGAACGCGCCCGCCAGCGGCACCGCGATCGCGCCCATCTTGTAGACCGCGAGATGGGTCACCAGCACTTCGAGCGACTGCGGCAGCAGGATCGCCACACGGTCGCCTGCACGGATGCCGTGGGCGAGCAGCGCGTGGGCGAGGCGATTGGAAAGCGCGGCCAGCGTGCCATAGGAGACGGCACGGAAATCGTCGCCCTCGGGCAGCAGCAGGGCGGTGGCGTCCGGCGTGCGCGCGGCGATGGCGTCGCAGGCGTGGACGGCCATGTTGTAGCGGGAGGGAATCTCCCAGCGGAACACCCGGCGCCGGCGCTCATACTCACTCGACTGCGCCAACATCCTCGCCCATGCCTTTCCGCCCCCGCCATGTTGCGGCGCACGCTAGAGCATTTTCAAGCGAAGGGGCAACCGCTTCGCTCGACGAAGATGCGTGAGCGCGGCCGCCCGGCCTGTGCGGATGGCGCGCGGGGGCGCGGAACGACGGGATGCCCGGCGGCGGAAAGCGGCCCGGCCCGCGCCGGCCAGGTCATCGCCGCGCAGGCGAGCGTGTCCGGCGCCTCAGCGGCCGCTGGTATCGGGCTGAGCCAGCACCAGCGCCCAGTAGACCTTGTACTTGGAATTGGGGGCGTTGGCGGTGGCGATCCCCATGCGGGTCACGCCCGGCTCCAGCATGTTCTTGTTATGGGAGGGGGAATCCCGCCAGCCGGAGAACGCCTCCGCCAGCGTGTGATAGCCCGCGCCCACGTTTTCCACGGCCTTGGAGGCATTGTAGCCGGAGGCCTTCATGCGGCTCATGAAATTGCGCCCGCCCACCTCGTGGGAGAGGTTGTCCGCCTTGGCCATGGCGTTGGCCTGGTCCTGAGCGATCTTGTTCAGCTGCTCGTCGACGCTCACTGGCGAGAGGCCGCGGGCGACGCGGTAGTCGGTGAGCAGCGAGGCGGCGGCGGCCGCGTCCACCGGCTTCCCGGTCTTGGCGAGGTTTGTGTAGAAGGCCGGCTGGCTGTCGATCTGCTCGGTGGTGCCGCACGCGGCGACGAAGGTGAGCAGCGCGAGCCCGGCACCGGCGAGAAGGGAACGGCGGAGGATCGGGTCGCGCATGGCAGTCTTCCGGCTGGGGTCGGGGGCTCCCCGCCCCCCGTGATGCCAGCGTTGTGCGGCCATCACGGTTGAGGAACCGTTAGCGGGGCGCCCGGCGGGTCGGCCGGACGCCCCGGGCGCATCACTGCAACGGATCGGGGGGCGTGGGCGGCGGCGGCACCATGTCGGTGGGCGCGCGGCTGAGCGAGGCCCACGGCTGGATCGCCATGCCGATGCCCGCCTTGCGGAAGCGCGCCAGCACCTGGAAATGCAGATCGCTCTTCACCGTCAGCGCATAATCCACGTTCGCCACCACGCAGCGCAGCTCGAACGCCATGCCGGCATCGGCGAACTTGGTGAGGAACACCCGCGGCGGCGGCGTCTGCAGCACCTGCGGATGGTCGCAGGCGCAGGAGACGAGCAGGTCACGCACTTCCTCCGGGTCGCAGTCGTAGGAGACGGAAACCTGCACGATGATGCGGCCGGTGGTGTTGGAGTGCGTCCAGTTCTTCACCATGCCGGTGATCAGGTCGGAGTTGGGCACGATCACCGTGGCGCGCTCGAAGGTCTCGATCTCGGTGGAGCGCACCGAGATGCGCCGCACGTAGCCTTCCTCCCCCTTCACGTTGATGGTGTCGCCCACGCGCACCGGCCGCTCCGCCAGCAGGATGAGGCCGGACACGAAATTCGACACGATGCCCTGCAGGCCGAGACCGATACCGACCGAGAGCGCGCCGGCCACCAGGGCCACGTTCTCCAGGTTGAGGCCGATCTCGCTCATGGCGATCATGATGGCGATGATGGTGCCGGCATAGCCGACGATGGTGCTGATGGACGACTGCAGCGACGGCTCCAGCCCCGAGCGCGGCAGCAGCGCGGTGGAGACCCAGCGCTGGAACGCGCGCGCCAGCACCAGGCTCACCAGCAGCAGCAGCACCGCGTAGAGCACGCTCCACAGGGTGATGGTGGCCGAGCCGATGCGCACGCCGAAGGAGACGCGCTCCACCGTGTCCATCACGTCGGCGGTGGAGGTGCCCCAGCTGCCGACGATGAGGAAGGCGGCCACCACGAACAGCAGCACCTTCAGGAGGCCGGAGAGCAGGACGCCGATGAGCTCGAGGCGGGCCGCCTTCAGGCCCAGCGCCTTGGAGATCCGCTGGGCGCGGTGGGTCTCGGCGCCGAGACCCTCGCCGAAGAAGGAATCGATCAGCGCGTACAGGATGTAGAGGCAGCCGAGCACGGCGGCGGCCACCACCATGCGGGCGGCGACGAAGGCGGCGAAGCTCACATAGCCGGCCACCAGCGCGCCGATCAGCATCACCACGGCGATCCACACCACGAGGCGCAGCCACTGCCGGCCCTCCGCCGGAGCCACCAGCTCCTGGGTGGGCGCGGCCCCCTCGGCGGCCTCGCCGGTGCCCTCGTCGGAGCGGACCATCCCCACCAGGAAGCGGGCGATGAAGCCGGCGATCAGCAGCGCCATCAGCGCGCTGGTCACCACCGTCAGGCCCACCGGGGCGAACAGCACGCGGTGCAGGGCATTGAGGAAGGCGGCGATGGCGAGCGTCCACACCGCGAACGAGAAATAGCGGAAGGCGAGGCTCGCGGCCGCATCGGACAGGGGCGGCAGCCGTCGCCACGGCTCGTCGGGAGCCAGCAGCGCGCGGCCGACGGCATTGCCGATGGCCTTGATGAACACCGCCACCGTCAGCCCGTGCAGAAGGTCGACCGCACGCGGCGGCACCACCTCGAAGCCACCGATGAACGCCAGCGCGGCGATGGTGGCGAGGGGCGCGACGGTGGCGTTGAGCATCACCACCTTGAGCGCCTCGCGGGCAGCGCGCAGGCGGGTCAGGCTCACCCCCGGCTCGGGCGGGCGGGTGCGCAGGCGGCGGCGGAGCAGGCGCCCGCCGGCCACCACGGCCACCACGATGGCGGTGGCGCCCAAAAGGATGCCCATCAGCGCGAGCGGGCCCTGCCGGCGCAGCGCGAAGGCCGTCCAGTCGTTGGCGAAGAAGCGGATCGCCCGCGCCTCGGAGGTCACCGAGGAGACAGCGTTGGTCCACAAATCGGGATCGAGGATCGAATCCGAGCGCTCGAACAGCTGGCTGGTGAACAGGGCGCGGCGGCGGGTGCTGATGCGGTCAGAGACCTGATCGGCCCGCAGCAGCAGGGCCCGGCTCTGCTTGAGCACGGCGCCGAGCTCCGCATTGACCTTCTGCAGGCGCTCGCGATCGGCGACCACGGCCGGATCCTCGGCCACGCCTTCGGTCGGCTTGCCGAGCGCGTTCAGCCGGGTCTCGGCGTCGCTGACGCGGGGCGAGATCTGGTCGCTCACGCCCACGAGGTCGCGGCGGGCGGGATCGAGGCGCTGGCGCAGGTCGTCGAGATCGTTGGGACGCAGCCCTTCCAGCGCCAGCGCCGCGTCGAGCGCATCGAGGGTGGCGCGGGCGGCCTCCATCTTCTCGCGGGCGGCCACGACGGCGGGATCGGGCGGAGCGGGCGCGACCGGCACGGCCACGGGCGCGGGGGCCACGGGCGCGGGGGCCGCAGGCGCGGGCGCTGCCGGAGCCGTTGCAGCGGCGGCAGGAGCTGCAGCAGGAGCGGCTGTGGCAGCGGCAGGGGCGGCAGGGGCGGCAGCCGCCGGGTGAGCCGGAGCTGCCGCGGGCGCGGGCGCGGCCGGGCGGGAAGCAGCGGCCGCGGGCGGCGCGGCAGGCGCAGAAGCAGCGGGCGCAGGAGCAGCGGGCGGCGAGGCGGCGGGCACCGTGGCGGGCAGCGGCGCGGGCGCCTCGGGAATGCCGGCCGCCGCATTGCCTTCCGACGGCGCCGGCCGGATCTGGCCCTGATGCTGCCCCTGATGCTGGATCTGGGCCGGCTGGGCATCGGCCCCGGCCAGCGGCACAACAGTCAACAGGAGCGCGACCAGAGCGGCCGCGGACTTCATCACGTGCATTTCGAACCTCCGCGGCGGCGTTCCTGTCGCCCGAAGGCGGCATCCTCGTGGCAGATGGCCGGGAAAAGGCGGCCGGCGATTGGACCACCCCGGGCCGCGCATGCGTGAAAACCGCTGGAAAGGCGGACGCGTTTGCCGCTAATTCGGTTCCCCCGGCCCCGCTGCCGGAAGAGAGAGGCTTTTCCTGATGACCGGCGCCGTTCCCGTCAAGCCCCAAGCCACGCTCAAGTCCGCCGGGGCCGTCCCCGCCGTGTCGGGGACCGATCCGGTGGCGCTCGCGGCCGAGCTGATCCGCGCCCCGTCGGTCACCCCCGATTCCGGCGGCGCCCTGGATCTGGTGGCGCAGAAGCTGGAGGCGGCGGGCTATCGGGTGGAGCGCCTCACCTTCGAGAGCGGCGGCGTGCCCATTCCCAACCTGTACGCCCGCCTCGGCGACGCCAGCCCCAACCTGTGCTTCGCCGGGCATGTGGACGTGGTGCCGGAGGGCGATCCCGCCCACTGGACCCACGCCCCCTTCTCCGGCGAGATCGTCGACGGCAAGCTCTACGGGCGCGGCGCGGTGGACATGAAGGGCGCGGTGGCGGCCTTCCTCGCGGCCGCACTCAAGGCCGGACGGCCGGCCAAGGGCAGCCTCTCCTTCCTGATCACCGGCGACGAGGAGGGCCCCGCCCTCGACGGCACGGTGAAGGTGGTGGAGTGGCTGAAGGCGAACGGCGAGCGCATCGACCATTGCGTGCTCGGCGAGCCCACCAATCCGGCCGCGCTGGGCGACGCCTTCAAGGTGGGCCGGCGCGGCAGCCTCAACGGCGTCATCACCGTGCGCGGCCTGCAGGGGCATGTGGCCTATCCCCACCTCGCCGACAATCCCGTGCCCCGGCTGATCCGGCTTCTCGCGGCCCTCGACGCCGCCCCACTCGACGCCGGTTCCGACTTCTTCCCGCCGTCGAATCTGGAAGTGGTGTCGGTGGACGTGGGCAACCCGGTGTTCAACCTGATCCCCGCCGAGGCCACAGCGCGCTTCAACGTGCGCTTCAACGACCGCCACACGCTGGAGACCCTGAAGGCGGAGATCACCGGCCGCCTCGATTCGGCCGGCGAGCCCTACAGCCTCGATTTCCAGGCCGGCGCCAGCCAGAGCTTCCTCACCGCGCCCGGCCCGTTCACCGAGCTGGTGGCCGATGCGGTGGAGGCGGAGACCGGCCGCCGGCCCGAGCCCTCCACCTCGGGCGGGACCTCCGATGCGCGCTTCATCAAGGACATCTGCCCGGTGGTGGAGTTCGGCCTGGTCGGCCAGACCATGCACAAGGTGGACGAGGCGACCCCGCTCGCCGACATCGAGGCGCTGACGCGCATCTACGACCGCATCATCGACCGCTACTTCGCCACCTTCGCGTGAGCCCGGAACACCTTCCATGACCGAGACCGAAGTGCTGACCCGCCTCGACGTGGGCGGCCGCGACATCGCCGTGCGCACCCTGCCGGGGGCGGCGCCGGGCCTGTTCTGGCTCGGCGGCTTCAAGTCGGACATGACCGGCACCAAGGCCGAGCGCCTCGCCCAGTGGGCCGCCGCCAACGGCCGCGCCAACGTGCGATTCGACTATTCCGGCCACGGCATCTCCGGCGGCGCGTTCGAGGACGGCACCATCTCGCGCTGGCTGGAGGAGGCGGTGGCGGTGTTCGACGCGGCGACCGCCGGCGAGCAGGTGGTGATCGGCTCGTCCATGGGCGGATGGATGGCGCTGCTGCTGGCGCGCCTCCTCGCGGCACGGGAGGCGGCGGGCGGGCCGCGGCGGCTGAAGGGCCTGATCCTCATCGCCCCGGCCCCGGACTTCACCGAAACCCTGATGTGGGAGCGTTTCCCCCCGCCGGTGCGCGAGCTGATCGAGACCACGGGGCGCTTCCTCAAGCCGACGCTGTACGGCGAGGACCCCTATGTCATCACCCGCGCGCTGATCGAGGACGGACGGCGGCACCTGCTGCTCGGCGCGCCCTTCTCGGTGGGCTGCCCGGTGCGCATCCTGCAGGGGGCGCGGGACGAGGACGTGCCGTGGGAGCACGCCATGCGCCTCGTCAGCTGCCTCGCCGAGGACGACGTGGTGTTCACCCTCATCAAGGACGGCGACCACCGCCTGTCCCGCCCCGAGGATCTCGACCGGCTCATCGACGCGGTGATCCACCTCGCCTGAGTCCGGACGCCACCGCCGTGCCGATGGCGCGGCGGGCGGGCGCGGAGAGTCAGATCTGCCGGGAGCTGCCGACAGGCCCGGCAATCCCTTGGCCTGCCCACAGACGACGAAAACCCGCGGGCGTTGCCACCCGCGGGCGAATCTCGTCACGAACCTTGAGCGCGGCTCAGGCGGCCGGAGCAGCCTCGGCCTTGTTGGCCTTGGCGATCTGGCGCTTCAGCTCGAGCGCGAGGGGGGACAGCTCCTCGTCACGGGCCTTCTTCAGGAAGGCGTCGAGGCCACCGCGGTGGTCCACGCTCTTCAGCGCGTTGGCGCTGATGCGCAGGCGCACGGAGCGCTTCAGGGTCTCGCTCTCCAGCGTGACGGCGCACAGGTTCGGCAGGAACCGGCGCTTGGTCTTGCGGTTCGAGTGGCTCACGAGGTGGCCCGTCAGAACCCCCTTGCCGGTCAGATCACACCGCCGGGACATGGCGAAAGTCCTTTTTTCTTCGTATGGCGCGGGGAACGCCGCCGGGGCCAGACGACCCTCGTGCACTCACCCGCTCTATCGGGAAGCGGCTCCTATAGGGGGAGAGCCGGTGCCCGTCAAGGTGCGCGGGGTATATCGGCCCCGCGCGAACCTTGCTAAGGGAAGCGGGTCGTGCGGCCAAGCTTCGCGTGGGGGAACGCGGCATCGGGCCGGAAAAAAACACTGGCATGGGGGGAAGCCATGAAGACCGGAATCGGGCTGAGCGCCGCCGTACTGTCCGCCGCGCTGTTCCTGTCCACGGGCGAGGCAAGCGCCCAGGGCAAGTTCATCGTCAATGAGCTGTCGGGCAAGTGCATCGACGTATCGGGCGCGCCCGGCGTCAAGAACGGCGCGCCGCTGATCCTGTATGCCTGCGAATTCTCCGGCAAGAACCCCAACGGCTCGCAGACCGACCAGAGGTGGGAGTTCCTGCCGCAGGGTTTCATCCGCAACACGCTCTCCGGCAAGTGCATTGACGTGCCCGGTGCCCCGGGCGTCAAGGCCGGCACGCCGCTCATCCTTTATGAGTGCGAGCTGTCAGGTAAGAACCCCAACGGCTCGCAGACCGACCAGCAGTGGCAGCTGACCCCGGAGGGACTGATCCGCCACAAGCTGTCCGGTAACTGCATCGATGTCGTCGGCAACCCGGGTTCCGCCAATGGCGCCCGCCTCCAGCTGGCGACGTGCGAGGTCGCCGGAGGTCCGTCCGATCAGTATTGGCGCGTGAAGTAGCGCCGCTCCTCACCCCGGCATCAGCACGGCGCGGCCCTTCTGGACCACACCGGCGATGAATTCCGCCGCCACGCGGATGCGCGCGAGATCGCGCGTGTCGGTATGGGTGAGCAGCCAGAAGGCCCGCGTCAGCCCCACCTCGGAAGGCAGCACCGGCACCAGCCCGTCCGGCCCCGGGCCGCGGAAGCGGTCCGCCATGAAGCAGGGCAGGACGCACACGCCCGCCCCGGCCTGCGTGGCGGTGAGCTGGGCGACGAGGCTGGAGCTCTTCAGCCGCACCCTGATGTCCTTGGCCACCAGCGGCACGTAGTCGAGCTCCGGGGCGTAGATCAGGTCGTCCACGTAGCCGATGAAGGGATGGCGCGCGAGCGCGGCCCGGCTCTCGATGGGCCCCGTGTGCTCCAGATAGGCGCGGGCGGCATAGAGGCCGAGCCGGTAGTCCGCCAGCTTGCGGGCATGAAGCCGCCCCTCCTTCGGCCGCGACAGCGAGATGGCAATGTCCGCCTCGCGCTTGGAGAGGGAGAACAGGCGCGGCATGGCGAGGAGCTGGATGTCCAGCTCCGGGTGCAGGTCGGCCAGCGCAGCGATGCGCGGGGCGAGGAAGAAGGTGCCGAAGCCGTCGGGCGCGCCGATGCGCACGGTTCCCGCGACGCCGAGGTCCGCCCCGCCGATCTCCCCCTGCGCCGCCAGCGCCAGCGTCTCCATGCCCTCGGCGGCGGCCAGCAGCCGCTCCCCCGCCGCCGTGAGGCCATAGCCGTGGGGTCGCCGGTCGAACAGCTTGGCGCCCAGCGAGGCCTCCAGCGCGGCGAGGCGGCGGCTGACCGTGGAATGCTCCACCTTCAGCCGCGCCGCCGCCACCGTGAGACGGCCGGCGCGCGCCACGGCGAGGAAGAACCTCAAGTCCGACCACTCGAAATCCCCTGCCCGCATGGCCTCCCCTCATGTGAATTGACGCACATGGATGGTGCGAAGATAGCCGTGGCCGTGCATAAAAAGATACGGCAATGTGCCGGCCAATCAAACGGCGCCTCCACGGCGCCGGACGCTTTGGAAACGCACCGCAAGGGAACACGCATCATGCGCGAGATTGGCCATTTCATTGGCGGCAAGCACGTGCCCGGCACGTCCGGCCGCACGGCGGACGTCTACCAGCCCATGACCGGCGAGGTGGTGGCCCAGGTGGCGCTCGCCTCCAACGAGGAGATGGCCGCCGCCATCGCCAACGCCAAGGCCGCCCAGCCGGCCTGGGCCGCGACCAACCCGCAGCGCCGCGCCCGCGTGCTGATGAAGTTCCTGGAGCTGGTGCAGCGCGACTACGACCTGCTCGCCGACCTGCTCGCCCGCGAGCACGGCAAGACGGTGCCGGACGCCAAGGGCGACATCCAGCGCGGCGTCGAGGTGATCGAGTTCGCCGTCGGCATCCCGCACCTCATGAAGGGCGAGTTCACCGACGGCGCCGGCCCGGGCATCGACATCTATTCCATGCGCCAGCCCCTGGGCGTGGTGGCCGGCATCACGCCGTTCAACTTCCCGGCCATGATTCCCATGTGGAAGTTCGGCCCGGCCATCGCCTGCGGCAACGCCTTCATCCTGAAGCCGTCCGAGCGCGATCCCGGCGTGCCGATGCACCTCGCCGCGCTGATGCTCGAGGCCGGCCTGCCCCCGGGCATCCTCAACGTGGTGAACGGTGACAAGGTGGCGGTGGACGCCATCCTCGACCACCCGGACATCCAGGCGATCGGCTTCGTCGGCTCGTCCTCCATCGCCCAGTACATCTACGGGCGCGGCTGCGCCAACGGCAAGCGCGTGCAGGGCTTCGGCGGCGCCAAGAACCACATGATCATCATGCCCGACGCGGACATGGACCAGGCGGTCGATGCCCTCATCGGCGCCGGCTACGGCTCGGCGGGCGAGCGCTGCATGGCCATCTCGGTGGCGGTGCCGGTGGGCGAGGAAGCCGCCGAGCGCCTGCTGGAGAAGCTGGTGCCGCGGGTCGAGAGCCTGAAGATCGGCCCCTCCACCGACGTCACCGCCGATTTCGGCCCCCTCGTCACCCGCGAGGCGCTGGAGCGGGTGCGCAACTATGTGGACATCGGCGTCCAGGAAGGCGCCAAGCTCCTCGTGGACGGCCGCGGCTTCAAGCTCCAGGGCTATGAGAACGGCTTCTACATGGGCGGCTGCCTGTTCGACAACGTGACCGCCGACATGCGCATCTACAAGGAGGAGATCTTCGGACCCGTCCTCTCCGTGGTGCGCGCGCCGGACTACAAGGAGGCCCTGCGCCTTCCCACCGAGCACGAGTATGGCAACGGCGTCGCCATCTACACCCGCGACGGCGACGCGGCCCGCGACTTCGCCTCCAAGGTGCAGGTGGGCATGGTGGGCATCAACGTGCCGATCCCGGTGCCGCTCGCCTACCACACCTTCGGCGGCTGGAAGCGGTCCGGCTTCGGTGACCTGAACCAGCACGGCCCGGACGGCGTGCGCTTCTACACCAAGACCAAGACCGTCACCTCCCGCTGGCCCTCGGGCATCAAGGACGGCGCGGACTTCGTGATCCCGACCATGGGCTGAGGCCCGCGACGGCCGCCCCGCGCCTCAGGCGGCGGGGCGGTTTTCGTCTGGCATGCCCGCCGTGGCGACCACCCCCGGCGGGCGAACCGTGGCGCGCACGAAGGCATCCCCCATGTTCACGCTGAACGAGGACCAGATCGCCATCCGCGACATGGCGCGCGATTTCGCCAACGAGCAAATCGCGCCCTATGCCGTGGAGTGGGACGAGAAGAAGCATTTCCCGGTCGACACCCTGCGCGCCGCCGCGGCGCTCGGCATGGGCGGCATCTATGTGAAGGAGGACGTGGGCGGCTCGGGCCTCTCGCGCCTCGACGCGGCGCTCATCTTCGAGCAGCTCGCCACCGGCTGCCCCGGCACCTCGGCCTATCTGTCCATCCACAACATGGCCACCTGGATGATCGACCGCTTCGGCGACGACGCCCAGCGCCGCAAATGGGTGCCCCGCCTCGTCGCCATGGAGCACTTCGCCTCCTACTGCCTGACCGAGCCGGGCGCCGGATCGGATGCGGCGGCGCTGAAGACCAAGGCGGTGCGCGACGGCGACCACTACATCGTGGACGGGCAGAAGCAGTTCATCTCCGGCGCCGGCACCTCCGACATCTACGTCGTCATGGTCCGCACCGGCGGCGAGGGGCCGAAGGGCATCTCCACGCTGGTGATCGAGGCCGGCACCCCCGGCCTCTCCTTCGGCGCCAACGAGAAGAAGATGGGCTGGAACGTGCAGCCCACGCGCTCGGTCATCATGGAGGGCGTGCGCGTGCCGGTGAAGAACCGGCTGGGCGCGGAGGGCGAAGGCTTCAGGATCGCCATGGCCGGCCTTGACGGGGGACGCCTGAACATCGGCGCCTGCTCGCTCGGCGGCGCGCAGGCGGCGCTGGAGAAGTCGCTCTCCTACATGCGCGAGCGCAAGGCGTTCGGAAAGCGGCTGGACGAGTTCCAGGCGCTGCAGTTCCGCCTCGCCGACATGGCCATCGAGCTGGAGGCCGCGCGCACCTTCCTGTGGCGCGCCGCAGCCGCGCTCGACGCCAAGACGCCCGACGCCACAAAGCTGTGCGCCATGGCCAAGCGCGTCGCCACCGACCGCGGCTTCGAGGTGGCCAACGACGCCCTGCAGTTGCACGGCGGCTACGGCTATCTCGCCGACTACGGCATCGAGAAGATCGTGCGGGACCTGCGCGTCCACCAGATCCTCGAGGGCACCAACGAGATCATGCGCCTCATCGTCTCCCGCGCCCTCATCGCGCAGGGGAACTGACGGGCGCTGTCCCCCTCTCCTGCCCGAACGCGGCTGGCGCCGGCTTCGGGGAGGGTCGCGGCCGAGGCCGGCAGCAGCGACGGAGGGGGATCGGGCGAGGGGGAATGTCGCCCCGGCGGATCGCTGCCGGCGCGCCGGGTCACCCCCTCCCCTCTTTGCTTCGTCCCTCCCCGCACCGGCGAGGGACGCCATCGCATCCGGGAGGAACCATCATGGCCACCATCGCATTCATCGGCCTCGGCAACATGGGCGGGCCCATGGCCGTCAATCTCGTGAAGGCCGGCCACGCCGTCGTCGGCTTCGACCTCGTGCCCGCAGCGCTGGAGGCGGCGAAGGCCAAGGGCATCGCCATCGCGGACAGCGCCAGGGCGGCCGTGGCCGCGGTGGATGCGGTCGTCACCATGCTGCCCTCGGGCAAGCACGTGGTGGGCGCCACCACCGGCGCGGAGGGCCTGTTCGCCGCCGCCAAGCCGGGCACGCTGTTCATCGATTCGTCCACCATCGACGTCGCCTCCGCCCGCGCCTTCCACGAGGCGGCCAAGGCGGCCGGCCATGCCAGCGTGGACGCCCCCGTCTCCGGCGGCGTCGGCGGCGCGGAGGCCGGCACCCTCACCTTCATGGTGGGCGGCACGGATGAGGCATTCGGCGCGGCGAAGCCCCTGCTGGAGCTGATGGGCAAGAAGATCGTCCATTGCGGCGGCGCCGGCGCCGGGCAGGCGGCGAAGATCTGCAACAACATGATCCTCGGCATCTCCATGATCGCCGTCTCCGAGGCGTTCGTGCTGGGCGAGAAGCTCGGCCTCTCGCATCAGGCGCTCTACGACGTCGCCTCCACCTCCTCCGGCCAGTGCTGGTCGCTCACCACCTATTGCCCGGTGCCCGGCCCGGTGCCCACCAGCCCGGCCAACCGCGGCTATCAGCCCGGCTTTGCCGCCGCGCTGATGCTGAAGGACCTCAAGCTCTCGCAGGATGCGGCCGAGACCGCCGGCGCCTCCACCGCCATCGGCGCGGCGGCGACCGCGCTTTACACGGCGTTTGCCGCCGAGGGGAACGAGGGCAAGGACTTCTCCGGCATCGTCGAGTGGATCCGCACCCGCGACGAGACCTGAGCGCGCGTCACGCCGCCAGCCCGGTCCGCTGCGGGCCGGGTTCGCTCCGGGTTGACCTGAGCCGGCCAAGCTGGTCTGAGGGGCTCATCTCCCCTCGCGACAAGGCTGGCCCGTGTTCCACACCACCTGCGAGCGGCCGTGGCTGGTCGCCCGCTTCCCGCAGATGCAGCGCATGGTCAGCTGGTCGCTGGCGCGGCCGGGCTTCGTGGATGCCGCCGCCGTTGCGTGGCTGGAGGTGGGCAACGCCGAATTGTGCGCGGTGGACGATCCGGAGCGCTGGTTCCACGAGAAGCTCTCGGCCCGCGGCCTCGCCGATGCGGTGGGCATGATGACCGCCCGCAACGTCGCCCGCCACGAGCGCGCGGTGCGGGTGGTGGAGGGCCTCGGCGCGGATTGCCTCGTCACGCTCGGCCTCAACAATGGCGAGCACGTGGGCGAGCGGGTCGGTGCGCACCTGCATCCGCTGAACGCGGGCACCATCAACATCCTGTGCGCCCTCTCCGTGCCGGTGACCGACGGCGCGCTGCTGGAGGCGGCCTCCATCGTCACCCAGGCGCGCACCGTGGCGCTGATGGAGGCGGCCTATCGCCGGCCGGGGCGGCGGGAGATCGTGACCGGCACGGGCACCGACTGCATCGTCGTCTGCGCGCCGCTGGGGCCGGCCCCGACGCCATACGCCGGCATGCACACCGCGCTCGGCGAGGCGGTGGGCGACGCCGTGCTCGGCGCCACCCGCGCCGCCATCCGCGCGTGGCGGGCGGACTACGGGCAGGAGGCGTGAGGCCTCAGCCCTGCTCGTCGATCAGCCGTGCCACCGCCGCCCGCAGCTCGGGGAAGCCGGCGCCGGTCTCGCTGGAGGTGGGAAACACGATCGGATAGGCCGCGGGACGCCGGCGGATCTTGTCTTCCACACCGGCGATGACGGACGGCAGCGCGCTGGGCTTCACCTGATCGGTCTTGGTGAGGATGATGGCGTAGGACACCGCCGCCTTGTCCAGCAGGTCGAGGATCTCCTCGTCCACCGGCTTGATGCCATGGCGGCTGTCGATCAGCACGAACACGCGGGCAAGGTTCACCCGGCCGCGCAGGTACGCCTTGATGGTGCGCGTCCAGGCGTCCACCTTCTCCTTCGGCGCCTTGGCGAAGCCGTAGCCGGGCATGTCCACCAAAGACAGTTGCGGCCCCACCCGGAAGAAGATGAGCTCCTGCGTGCGGCCGGGCGTCACCGAGGTCCGCGCCAGCGCCTTGCGGCCGGTGAGCGCGTTGACGAGGGAGGACTTGCCCACGTTGGAGCGCCCCGCCAGCGCGATCTCCAGCCCCTGCATGGGCGGCAGCACCTCCACCGTGGGGGCGGCGGCCACGAACTGCCAGTCGCCCGCGAACAGCAGGCGGCCGGGCTCGATGTAGGGATCGGGCGCGTCGGGCGCGGAAGGGGTCTCAGTCATGGCTCGGGTTATCCGGGAAGCGCGGCGCGGGCGCAATATGCGATCGTGCCGGCCCGCCCCGGTCGCCTCAGCGCCGCCCGCCGCCGAGGAAGGTCTCCACGAACCAGCGGTCGAGCGTCATGGGCGGCTCCTGGGCGGGCGGCGCGGCCGGCACCGCGCCCACCACCGCCGGCGGCCGGTCGTCCGGCAGGCTTTCCGGCGGCAGATAGGTGCCGCCCGGCTGGCCATAGCCCGCGCCGCCGAAGCCGTAGGAGCGCAGCCCGCCCGGCAGCTCGGCCACCGGCACGCCGCGGTGCGCGTCCTTCATGAAGCGGCTCCAGATCTCCACCGGCAGGTTGGCGCCGGACGCCTTCTTGGTGGGGGAGCTGTCATCGTTGCCGAGCCACACCGCGGTGACATAACGCGCAGTGTAGCCCACGAACCAGGCGTCGCGGTAATCCTGCGAGGTGCCGGTCTTGCCCGCCGCCTCCCAGCCCGGCAGGTCGGCGCGGCGGGCGGTGCCGGAAGCCAGCGTTTCGGTCATCATGTGGTTCATCATGGCCACATATTCCGGCGCGATCACCCGGCCCGGGCCGGAAATGGCGCGCTGGTACAGCACCTTGCCGTCAGCCCCGCGCACCTCGTCCACCACGTGTGGAATGACGCCGATGCCGCCGTTGGCGAACGGCACGTAGGCCGAGGCCAGCTCCAGCACCGAGACTTCCGAGGTGCCGAGGGCGATGGAGGGGTTGGGATCGAGCGGCGAGGTGATGCCGAGCCGCTGCGCCGTCGCCACCACCGCTTTCGGCCCGAACTCCAGCGCGAGCCGCACCGACACCGTGTTCAGCGACAAAGCGAGGGCCTGCGTCAGCGTCACCGGGCCGCGATATTCGTGGGTGGAATTCTCCGGCCGCCAGCCCTTCAGCTGGATGGGCGCGTCGTCGCGCACGCTGTCCGGGGTCAGGCCGTGCTCGATGGCGGTGAGATAGATGAAGGGCTTGAAGGCCGAGCCGGGCTGCCGGCGGGCCGTGACCGCGCGGTTGTACTGGCTCTCCGCATAGGAGCGCCCGCCGATGAGGGCGCGCACCGCCCCGTCCGCGTCGAGCGCCACCAGCGCGCCCTGCCCCACGCCATATTTCGCGCCGGACTTGGCCAGCGCCTCCTCGAGCGCCCGCTCTCCCGCCTGCTGCAGCGCCGGGTCCACGGTGGTGCGGACGGTGACGTCGCCGGGCAATTCGCCGACGAACGAATCCAGCTGGTCCATCACCCAGTCGGCCACGTAGCCGGACGAATCGGGCATGCCTGCGCGCGAGAGCTGGGCCGGGCGGGCAAGCGCGGTGCTCGCCATGTCCTGAGAGATCAGCCCCTGCTGGCGCATGGCCGCGAGCACCAGCGCCGCGCGCGCCTGCGCGCCCTTCAGGTTGCGGGTGGGGGCAAGGCGCGAGGGCGAGTTGACGAGGCCGGCCAGCATGGCCGCCTCCGCCAAAGTCACCTGACGGGCGGACTTGCCGAAATAGCGCTGGGCGGCCGCCTCCACGCCATAGGCGCCGGCGCCGAAATAGACGCGGTTGAGATAGAGGTCGAGGATCTCGCTCTTGGTGAACTTGTGCTCCAGCCACAGGGCGAGCACCAGCTCCTGGATCTTGCGGGAGGCGGTGCGCTCCTGGGTCAGGAACAGGTTCTTGGCCAGCTGCTGGGTCAGCGTGGAGCCGCCCTGCCGCAGTCGGCGCGAGGTGAGGTTGGTGACGAAGGCGCGGGCGAGGCCTTCCGGATCGAGACCGAAATGGGAAAAGAAGCGCTGGTCCTCGATGGCGACGAACGCCTTCGGCAGATAGGGCGGCAGCTCGCCGATCGGCACCGCCACGCCGCCCATGTCGCCGCGCGTCGCCAGTCGCTTGCCGTCGGTCGCCACCACGGTGACGGTGGGCGGACGCTTGGGGATCATCAGCGTCTGCATGGGAGGCAGCTTGGAGGCCTCATAGGCCACGACGCCCGCCACCGCGATCAGCGCCCACACGCCGAGAATGAGGCCCCATTTCACCAGGCCGAACACGAGCGAGCCCCGGCGGCGGCGCGGCTTGCGCGGCTTCGGGGGCGGCGCGGCGCGACGGGTGGGCTCGGCAGGCGGCGGGGGCGGAGGCGCGGCACGACGGGCGCGGCGCGGCGGCTCGACCGGCGGCGGGGCGCCGCCCGAGCGGTCGCGCGGGTCGAGACGGACGTCGAACAGGGATTCGGGCCGCTCCAGCAGCGGCTCGCGCCTTGTTCCCTCGCCTCGTCCGCGTGCCGTCATGGAATGTCCCGTCGCTGCGCCCGCCTCCGGATAAGCCGGGCGCCGCTCCTTCCAGCACCAAAATGGGGCGGAAGAGCAGCGCCGGCCTCCTGCCCGACGGTAAGGCCGGGGCGATAAGGACCGGTTAAGGATCGGCCGGCAGCCGGCGGACAATGGGGCGGCGGGCGAGGAGCGGACCGCGGGGCGCGCGCGTGAGGACCGCGCCGGCTGGCGCTCCTGGCGCAGCGCCCGACGGGCCGCCCGCTGCGCTGCGCCGGCAGAGCGCGGGCGCCGACCCTTTCCCGTTGGAGGGCGGCTTCAGGGCGCGCGGGGGTCAGCTGCGCACATGGGCTCTCAAGGGCACTTGGACCAGAAGCCGATGTTGCGGGCGGGGGTCGTGTAGAACCAGCACATGCCCGGCCCCGGCGCCGGGCCGACGATGGGCACCGCGAGCCCGCCCGGCATGAAGCCGAGCGCCGCCCCGGCCGGCCCGCCGGGCGGCGCGGGCAGGATGATCGGCGGCGGTTCCGATCGCGCCGGCGGCAGGGGCGGCATGATGGGCGTGGGATCGGCCGGGGGAAGCGGCCGCGGCAGCATGACCGGCGCCGGCGTTCCGGCCGGCTTCCCGGCGGCAGGCGGGAGCGCCTCTCCTGCTGCGGCCCCGCCAGTTCCGGGCGCGGGGACCACGGCAACGCCCGGGACGGGCGGCGATCCTCCCGCCGGCGGGGGCGCTGCCGGCAGGGGGGCGGCCACGCCGGAGCCCGTCGCGGGCGGGGTGGGGGAAAGCGGCCTCACCAGACCGGACGGGGCCGCTTCCCCACTGGCTGGCCCGCCGCCCGGCAGTGGCGCGCCCGGCAAGCGGCTCGCCGCACCGGCCGCCGGTCCCGTCGCCGGGATGGTCGGAGAAGGCGGCGCGGTTCCCTCCGTGGCAGTCCCTCCGGCACCGGGGAAGGTTCCCGCCGGTCGCGGCGATCCCGGCGGGCGATAGATGGGGCGCGGCCCGGCTGGAGCACCGGGTGGCGGGCTGGCGAGCGCGGGGGATGTGCCGGCGGTTCCGGGAAGCGGCCGGCTGGACGGCTCCGGCACAGAGGGGCCTACGCGCGGCGTCGAGGGTGACACGGCACGCGGCTGGATCGCGGGGGGACGGGTGACGGGCCGGGTGGAGCCGGCAGATGGCGGGCGGGTGACGGGACGCGTCACCGGGCGGGTCGAGGGGCGCGGCGCGGGCCGGACGCTCGGACGCGGCGACATGCTCCCGGCCCCGAGGGGCGATGCCGCCTGCCCGGGCATGGCGGCGCGGACATCCGCCGCGCCGGGCATCGCAAGGCACAGGACCGCGACGAGCCCTGCCGCCGTGCTCCGGTTCGCGCGCCTCATGCCCTTCCCTCCGCCTGTCGCGCGCGTGATCGCGCCGCCTTTCGCCCGTCTGGAGCGTGAGACCCGTCCGTCACAGCCCCGCCTGCCCAGCTAACCCATCGGAAAGACCGCAAGGCAAGCGCCGCCTCCAGTCTGGCGCAGGATGCCGCCGCTTGGGGGAGATGACATCTACCGGTCGATCGCGGCGCTTTGGCGGTAGCATGGGAGTGGTTCGCCGCCCATGCCCGGCTCAGACCGGCAGACCGGGCCCGGCTGCCAAGCCATTCGGAAGCCATGCCCGAGCCCCCGGGGCGCGAGCCGGTCGCCGCCCGCCGGGCTCCGGCGCGGACGGGCGCGCGCACCGCTCGCGGCCGTCGCGGGATTGCGGTAAAGAGAACGACTGGCCTCGTTGAAACCGTCGCCGCCCAAGATCGCGAAGAAGATCGCCGAGCAAGATCGCCGAGCATGTCCAATCCCCGTCCCGCCAAAGCCAACCGCGTCATCGGCGAACCCTTCGTGGGCCAGAAGCTGAGGGCCGAGATCCGCGACATCGCCGCCGCCCACAAGGGCCGCGAGCTGGATTTGCGCAACGCCGTGGTGGCCCATCTGAAGAAGGCCATGCACGCCAGCCGCGCCGAGGCCGAGCGTCTCCTGCGCGAGGACGGCTGCGGGCGCTGCTGCGCCATGCGCCTCTCCGCCCTGCAGGATGCGGTGATCGCCTCCGCCCACGAGGTGGCCACCACCTTCCTCTACCCCATGGACAACCCCTCGCGCTCCGAGCGCATGGCGGTGGCGGCCGTGGGCGGCTACGGCCGGGGCATGATGGCGCCGGGGTCCGATACCGACATCCTGTTCCTCCTCCCCTACAAGCAGACCGCCTGGGGCGAGAGCGTGGCCGAGGCGATGCTCTACATCCTCTGGGATCTCGGGCTGAAGGTGGGCCACGCCACCCGCTCGGTGGAGGAATGCCTGCGGCAGGCGCGGGCCGACTTCACCATCCGCACCTCCATCCTGGAGGCGCGCTTCATCGTCGGCGACAAGGCCCTGTTCGAGGACCTGGAGAAGCGGTTCGACGCCGAGGTGGTGGAGGGCACGGGTGCAGAGTTCGTGGCCGCCAAGATGGCCGAGCGCGAGGAGCGCCTGCGCCGCTCCGGCCAGTCGCGCTATCTGGTGGAACCCAACGTCAAGGAGAGCAAGGGCGGCCTGCGCGACCTGCACACCCTGTTCTGGATCGCCAAGTACGTCTACCGCGTGCAGACCACCGGCCAATTGGTGGCGAAGGGCGTCTTCACCCGCGAGGAGGCGCGCCTCTTCACGCGGTGCGAGGATTTCCTGTGGTCGGTGCGGTGCCACCTGCACTTCCTCACCGGCCGCGCCGAGGACCGCCTGTCGTTCGACGTGCAGCGGGAGATGGCCCAGCGGCTCGGCTACACCGAGCATCCCGGCCAGCGCGACGTGGAACGCTTCATGAAGCATTATTTCCTCGTGGCGAAGGACGTGGGCGACCTCACCGCCATCCTCTCCGCCGCGCTGGAGGAGCGCCACGAGAAGCCGGTGCCCGGCCTCAAGGGCATGGTGGAGCGCTTCCGCGCCGGCTCCCGCCGCATCACCCTGAAGGACTATCCGGACTTCATCCTCGACCACGACCGCCTGAACGTGGCGGACGAGGACGCCTTCCGGCGTGACCCGGTCAATCTCATCCGCATCTTCCACGTGGCCGACAAGCGCAACCTCGCGCTCCATCCGGACGCCATGCGCCTCGCCGCGCGCTCGCTGCCGCTGATCGACGCCGGCCTGCGCGAGAATGCCGAGGCGAGCCGCCTGTTCCTGGAGATCGTGACCTCCAAGAACGCGCCCGAGACGGTGCTGCGGCGGATGAACGAGGCCGGCGTGCTGGGGCGCTTCCTGCCGGAGTTCGGCAAGGTCGTCGCCATGATGCAGTTCAACATGTACCACCACTATACGGTGGACGAGCACCTGCTGCGCTGCATCGGCATCCTCTCGGAGATCGAGCGCAAGGTGAACCCGGAGAACGGGCTCGCCAACGAGCTGATGGCCACGGTGAAGAACCGCAACCTGCTCTATGTGGCGCTCCTGCTGCACGACATCGCCAAGGGCCGGCCGGAGGACCATTCGGTGGCCGGCGCGCGGATCGCCCGGCGGCTGTGCCCCAGGCTCGGCCTCTCTCCCGTGGAGACCGAGACGGTGGCCTGGCTGGTGGAGCAGCACTTGGTCATGTCGACCGTCGCCCAGTCGCGCGACCTGTCCGACCGCAAGACCATCGAGAACTTCGCCGCCGTGGTGCAGAACCTCGAGCGCATGAAGCTGCTCACCATCCTCACCACCGCCGACATCCGCGCGGTGGGGCCCGGCACCTGGAACGGCTGGAAGGCGCAGCTGCTGAAGACGCTCTATTACGAGACCGAGCCGGTGCTCACGGGCGGCTTCTCCGAGGTGGACCGCGGCAAGCGCGTCAATGCCGCCCAGAGCCAGTTCCGCGCCGCCCTGTCGGACTGGTCGGACGCGAAGGTGGCGGCCTATGTGGCACGCCACTATCCGCCCTACTGGCTGCGCGTGGACCTGGAGACCAAGCTGCGCCACGCCCGCTTCATCGACGAGGCGGAGACCGACGGCCGCGCCATCGCCACCCATGCGGCACTGGAGCCGGGGCGCGGCATCACCACGCTGACCGTGCTAGCGCCGGATCATCCCAAGCTCCTGTCCATCATCGCCGGGGCCTGCGCGGCGGCGGGCGCGAACATCGTGGACGCGCACATCTCCACCACCACCGACGGCCTTGCGCTCGACACCATCGCGCTGCGCCGCGCCTTCGACCATGACGAGGACGAATTGCGCCGCGCCGGCCGCATCCGCGATGCGGTGGAGCAGGCGCTCACCGGCGAGGTCCGCCTGCCGGAGGTGATGGCCAAGAAGCTGCCCAAGGGCCGCCGCACCTTCACGGTGGAGCCGGAGGTGACGGTCAACAATTCCTGGTCCAACCGCCACACGGTGGTGGAAGTGTCCGGCCTCGACCGTCCGGGCCTCCTGTTCGCCCTCACCAACACCCTGTCGCGGCTGAACCTGAACATCGCCTCGGCCCATGTGGCGACCTTCGGCGAGCGGGCGGTGGACGTGTTCTACGTCACCGACCTGATGGGCGCGAAGATCACCGGCGCGGCGCGCCAGTCGGCCATCCGGCGGGCGCTGGTCTCGGTGTTCGAGGGGCCGGTGGAGGACGAGGAGCCCGCCCGCCGCGCCGCGCGCGGGTGAGGCGCCGGCCGGAGCGCGGGCGGCGCGGGACCGGACCTGAGGGAGAGGCCCCATCTGAGGGAGAGGACCATGGCGCGTGAGGTTTCCCCGAAGGCCGGCGCCAGCGTCACGCCCTTCCTCATGTTCCAGGGCCGCGCGGAGGAGGCGGTCGGCTTCTATGCCGGCCTGTTTCCCGATGGCGCCGTCACCGACGTGGTGTGCTACGCGGAGGACGAGCAGGGCCCCGCGGGCGGGCTGAAGACGGCGCGGCTCACGGTGGGCGGGCAGAGCCTGATGATCTTCGACAGCCCCATGCCCCACGCCTTCACCTTCACCCCCTCCTTCTCCCTGTTCGTCACCTGCACGGCGGAGGAGGAGCTGGACCGGCTGTGCGCGGCGCTCGCGGACGGCGGCGGGGTGATGATGCCGCCGGGGGCCTATGGCTTCAGCCGCAAGTTCGCCTGGGTCAACGACCGTTTCGGCGTCTCCTGGCAGCTCAACCTGCCCTGAGCGCCGCCCCGCTTTCGCCCCGCTCCCGGCCCAGAAGGAGGCATTCCGCGAAGCGGAACGAATTGCACGCCGGGCCCGCCCCCCTATATTGAGCCGGCGCCCCGCCCCGGGACGAGACCGAAGAGCACAGATGCACCTGCCCCTCCCCCCCATCGACATCGCCGGCGATCCCGCCACGACGCGCGTGGTGGTGGCCATGTCGGGCGGGGTGGATTCCTCGGTCGTCGCCGGCCTGCTCGCCCGCGCCGGATACGACGTGGTGGGCGTCACCCTCCAGCTCTACGACCATGGCGAGGCCGCCCACCGGCGCGGCGCCTGCTGCGCGGGGCAGGACATCTACGACGCCAGCGAGGTGGCGCGCACCCTCGGCATTCCCCATTACGTGCTCGACTACGAGAGCCGGTTCCGGGAAGAGGTGATCGACCGCTTCGCCGCCAGCTATGCGGCCGGCGTCACCCCCATTCCCTGCGTGGACTGCAACCGCACGGTGAAGTTCCGCGACCTCCTCGCCACCGCCGGGGAGCTGGGCGCGGACGTGCTCGCCACCGGCCATTATGTGGCGAGCCGCGCCTTGCCCGGCGGCCGCCGCGCGCTCTACCGCGCCGCCGAGGAGGCGCGGGACCAGTCCTATTTCCTTTACGCCACCACCGACGCCCAGCTGGCGCGCCTGCGCTTTCCGCTCGGCGAGATGCGCAAGGCGGACGTGCGGGCGCTCGCGGCCGAGCTCGGCCTGCCGGTGGCGGACAAGCCCGACAGCCAGGACATCTGCTTCGTGCCCGGCGGCGATTATGCCGAGGTGGTGCGCCGCCTGCGGCCGGAAGCCGGCGAGCCGGGCGACATCGTGCATCTGGACGGCCGCGTGCTGGGCCGCCATCGCGGCGTCATGCATTACACCATCGGCCAGAGGAAGGGCCTCGGCATCGCCACGCCCGAGCCGCTCTACGTCATCTCCATCGACGCCGCCCGGCGCGAGGTCCGCGTCGGCCCGCGCGCGGCGCTGGCGGTGCGCGCGATCGTGCTGGAGGACGTGAACTGGCTGGGGGATATCCCCTTCGCCGACGCGCTCGCCCGCGAGGCGGAGGTGAGCGTGAAGGTGCGCTCCACCCGTCCCCCCGTGCCGGCCCATCTCGGCCGCGCGGCGGACGGGAGCCCGGCGGTCCTGCTCGCTGAAGGCGAGGAAGGCGTTGCGCCGGGACAGGCTTGCGTGTTCTACGATGGCCCGGGCCCGGGCGCCCGCCTCCTCGGGGGCGGGACGATCGTGAAGGCCGAGGGCGTGGCCGGCAGCGTCGCCGCCGTCGCCTGAGGAAGTGGCCGGCCGGCTGGCCGGGGGAAAGATGCGGCCGGAGGCCGGGAGACGGACGATGTCGGTTCAGTACGATCTTGAAGGGCAGAAGCGGGCCTATGCCAAGTGGGCGCCCATCTACGACAAGGTCTACGTGAAGCTGCTCGCCGACGCGCAGCGCAAGGCCGCCCGCGCCGCCGCCGCCTGCGGGCCGCAGATTCTGGAGGTGGGTGTCGGCACCGGCCTCGTGCTGCCCTATTACCCGCCCAACGCGCAGGTGACGGGCATCGACCTGTCGTTCCACATGCTGCAGAAGGCGGTGGACAAGAAGGTCTCGCGCGGCCTCTCCCAGGTGGGCCTGCTGGCCGCCATGGACGCCTGCAACCTCGGCTTCGCGGACGAGAGCTTCGACGCCATCACCGTGCCGTTCGTCATCACTTTGGTGCCGGATCCGGAAGGCGCGCTGGACGAGATGTACCGCGTGCTCAAGCCCGGCGGGGAGATCGTCGTCGCCTCCAAGCTGGGCGCCGACGAGGGCGCCACCATGCATGTGGAGGCGGCGCTCGCCCCGCTGGTGAAGAAGATCGGCTGGAGCATCGCCTTCAAGGCCAGCCGCCTGAAGAACTGGGCCGCCCGCTATCCCGACATGAAGGTGATCGAGATCGCCCCGGTGTTCCCGGTCGGCTTCTTCAAGCTGGTGCGCATCAAGAAGGCTGCGCGCTGACGGCTGCGGCGCCCGGCGCGGGCGGTGGAAATCCGCCCGTGCGATGCCCCGCGCCGCCCGCGCTTTCTTGACACCCGCGACCGGCCGCCCCTATAAGCCCGTCTCTCGACATCACGTCGATGGACGTGGCAGCGTAGCTCAGTTGGTGAGAGCGCCGGATTCATAACCCGGAGGTCGGCGGTTCAAGTCCGCCCGCTGCTACCACCCTCCCGCATCCCTTTTGCCCTTGCCCGGATCAGCCCGTCCTGCGGGACAGTGCCGGTGCGCAGCGATGGACGCCGCGCGCCGCAGTAGCCCCGCGCCTCACGCGCGGAACTGGCGGGCGATGCCATCCACCGTGCGGGTGAAGACGGCGGCATCCACCCCCACGGCGGTGAACACCGATCCGGCGGCCATGTAGCGCTTCACCAGCGCCGGATCGCCGGCGAGGATGCCCGGCCGGTTGCCGGCGGCGGCGATGCGCCTCAGCCCGTCCTCGATGGCCTCCACCACGCGCGGGTGCGCCGACTGGTTCAGGAGCCCCATGGAAGCGGAGAGGTCGCCGGGGCCGATGAACACGCCGTCCACGCCCGGCACGGCGGCGATCTCCTCCACCCGCGCCAGCGCTTCCGCCGTCTCCACCTGCACCAGCACGCACAATTCCTGCTCGTAGCGCTCGAAATAATCGGTGTACCGCCCGAACCCGGTGGCACGGGAGGCGACGGCGAAGCCGCGGACGCCGTCCGGCGGATAGCGCGTGGCCGCCACCGCCGCCCGCGCCTCTTCCGCGTTCTCCACCATGGGGATGAGGAAGGTCTGCACCCCCACGTCCAGGAAGCGCTTCAGCGTGACCGGATCGTTCCACGGCACGCGCACCACCGGATGGGCGGTGCCGCCGGTGACCGACTGGAGCTGCGCGTGGACGTTCGGCAGCTCGTTGGGCGAATGCTCCGTGTCCAGCACCAGCCAGTCGAAGCCGGCGCCGGCCAGGATCTCCGTGGTGTAGCTGGAGGGGATGGCGCACCAGAAGCCGATCTGCTGACGGCCCGCGTGGATCGCGCGCTTGAAGGCATTGGCGGGAAGCGGCATGGGGTCTCCTCGGGGTGCGCCGCCTGCGCGGCTGTTGTTGCGCCGGGCGCGCGCAGGCGCTCCCTCACTGCGGCCAGAGCATATCGGGCACATCGCCGCCCAGCACCACGCCGGCCAGCATTTCCCCCAGCGCCGGGGCGAACTTGAACAGGTGGCCGCCGGCGAAGAAATCCACCGCGCCGCGACGCACCACCTCAAGCCGCTCGGATTCCCACGGCGCGCCGTCGTCGGGATGCTCCAGCGAGGTGGAGACGCAGCTCTCGATGGTGAAGCGCGCGGTGTCGAGGCCCGGCAGCGTCTCCGCCGCCAGCGCCAGCGTATGCTCGATCACCTGGTCCGGATGGCCGCCGCCGCTGCGGTCGGTGTCGCTCGGCTCCAGCCCCACGGCGAACAGGCCGTCGTGCAGCGCCGGGAGGCCGTAGGTGTAGAGCACGCCGTGGCGGTGGTCGCTCTTGTCGCGGAAAGACACCATGGGCCGGGACGCCAGATCCCCGGTCATGGGAAAGAGCAGGCGCTGGTGGACGCTGTAGACCTGCGGCACCTTGACCCCCATGGCGCCGGAGAGCACCGGCGTCTGCATTCCCGCCGCCACCAGAACGCGCCGCGCGCGCCAGATGGTGCTGCGGGTGGAGACGAGCACGTGCCCCGACCGCTGGGTCAGGCCCAGCACGGGAGTGTGCTCGTGCAGCGCATCGCCGAGGGTGCCGGCGAGCCATTCGATGCTGTCGCGGGCGCGGATGGTGCCCGCCTCCTCCTCCAGGATCACCGGCCTCGACCAGGGCCGATGCACCGGCAGAAGCTCTTCCTGCTCGGCCTGCGAGACGAAGCGGACCCTCAGGTCGAGGCCGGCGAGGCGCTTCAGTTCCGCCTCGGCCTCGGAGACGATGAGGAAGGAGCCGGTGCGCTCGATGAGGGTGCGGCCGGCCTCCTCCTCCCACAGCGCCCAGCCCTTGCTGGCCTTGCGGGCCAGCCACAGCATGCGCGGGTCGCTATAGGCCGCGCGCATGATGCGCGATCCGCCAGCGGACTGGGCACCGCCCGCAGCGCCGGCATCGAAGCAACGCACATGGATGCCAAGGCGGGCAAGGACGTGGGCCACCGACAGGCCGACGATGCCTGCGCCGACAATGGCGATCTCGGTCTCCTCGAACGGCGGACGGGGGGGCGAGACGGGCATGAAGGCGGCTCCCGATTCGGCGCTCGACCTTGCTTAACATGCTGGCCGCGCACGCGCGTCAGCCGCAGCACCACTTTTCCCCCGCCGCCCGACGGCGCCTTTCGCCGCCTCAGGCACAGCCGCGCGCGAGAGACCGCGCACGCCGAAGCGCGCCCCTCATCCGGGCCGCGCATCAACCCGCCTATGGCTCAGAGCTTTTGGGCTCGCGACCTAGACCCCCGCCTGGGAAACGAACTTGGGGTTCAGATAGGCCTCGATCGCCTCGGAGCCGCCTTCCGACCCATAGCCCGAATCCTTGATGCCGCCGAACGGGACTTCCGGCAGGGCAAGGCCCAGGTGGTTGATGGTCATCATGCCGGCCTGAACCTGCGAGGCCACGGCATTCGCGGTCTTCGCCGAGCGCGTGTAGGCGTAGGAGGCAAGGCCGTACGGCAGGCGGTTCGCCTCCGCGACGGCCTCGTCGAAGTCCGCGAAGGGCAGCATCATGGCCAGGGGGCCGAACGGCTCCTCGTTCATCATCCGCATCTCGCGGGTCACGCCGGTGACCACGGTCGGCTCGAAGAAGTAGCCCTTGTTGCCGATGCGGGCCCCGCCCGTGGCGACGTCCGCGCCCTTCTGGCGAGCGTCGGCGATCAGCGCTTCCATGGCAGGGATGCGGCGCTCGTTGGCGAGCGGCCCCATGGTGGTCCCGGCGTCGAGGCCGTTGCCCACCTTCACCGCCTTGGCGACGGTGACGAACGCATCCACGAATTCCTCGTACACCCTTTCCTGAATCAGGTAGCGCGTGGGGGACACGCACACCTGTCCGGCGTTGCGGAACTTGGCGGTGGCGATCTGCCTGGCCGCAGCCTTCACATCGGCATCGTCGAACACGATGACCGGCGAGTGGCCGCCGAGCTCCATGGTCGCCCGCTTCATGTGCGCGCCGGCCAGCGCCGCCAGCTGCTTGCCCACGGGGGTGGAGCCGGTGAAGGTGATCTTGCGGATGACCGGGTGCGGAATGAGATACGCGCTCACGTCCGCCGGAACACCGTAGACGAGGCCGATGACGCCCTCGGGCACGCCCGCGTCCACGAAGGCGCGGATCAGCTCGGCCGGTGAGGCAGGGGTCTCCTCGGGCGCCTTGACGATGATGGAGCAGCCGGCCGCCAGCGCGCCGGAAAGCTTGCGCACCACCTGGTTGATGGGGAAGTTCCAGGGCGTGAAGGCCGCCACCGGTCCCACCGGCTCCTTGATGACGAGCTGGTACACGCCGGGCGCACGGGCAGGAACGACCCGCCCGTAGGCGCGACGCGCCTCCTCGGCGAACCAGTCGATGACATCGGCCGCCGCCAGCGTCTCCATCCGGGCCTCGACCAGCGGCTTGCCCTGCTCAAGGGTCATGAGGCGGGCGATGGAATCGGCGCGCTCGCGCAACAGGTCCGCGGCCTTGCGCATGAGCTTGGAGCGGTCGAAGGCGGAGACCTTGCTCCAGATCTCAAAACCCCGCTCGGTGGCGGCGAGCGCCTCGTCCAGATCGGCGCGGGAGCAGTGTGCGACGGAGCCGATCTGCTCCTCGGTGGCCGGATTGACCACCGGGATGCGGCGGCCGCCTTCGGCATCGCGCCACACGCCGGCGATATGGAGCTGAACGTCGGGATAGGCGTCGCGCGTCGCGCCGTTGGATGCGAGGGAAGTCACGGCAGCCTCCTTGGAGCCCGATTTCTGTTGCGGCGGCCTGGCGCCGCGCCGGGGCGGCTCACGACTGGCAGTATCTAGCCATTAATCCGAAGAGTGTCGATTATCGCACCCGGCCTTATGCACGGTGCTTGCAGGCATTGCCGCCCGATCCGCCCGCGTGCATCTTCTGCCAGAAGACAAGGGCTGCGTCGTAATCCATCGACACCGGATTGGCGGCGCGCGGGTAGAGCGCGAGCATCTCGTCGGCGAGGATCGGAAGCTCCGCTTCCCCGACGCCGTGGCTGGCAAGGCCGGGCGGGACATCGACCGCCTCCAGCAGATGACGGATGCGCGCGCTGGGAGCGCCGCCGAACACCGGCGACAGGCGATCCAGGACGGCCGATATCGCTGACGCATTGAAATCGACGAGACAAGGCAGCGCGAGCGCGCACCCCAGGCCATGGGGCATCTTGTGATGGCTGGTCAGGACATACGACACGCTGTGCGCCCAAAGGCCCCCGGACAGGTTGAAGCTCATCATCGCGAGGCTTGAGGCGACGGCCATGGCATAGCGCGCATCGAGATCGAAACCGTCTTTTACGGCGGCGGGCAGCGCGCGCATGATGGTCGCGATCGCGCCGGTCGACAGAACCTCGTTGAGCGGTGTCGCGGCCGCATGCATCACCGCCTCGGTCGCGTGCGTCAGCGCATCGAGGCCGGTCGCCGCCGTGACTTTCGCAGGCATCGAGAGCGTCAGCAGCGGATCGAGGATCGCAGCGTGCGGCACAAGCTCCGGTCCGACGAGGGAGCGCTTCCGGCCGTCCATCGTCGCGACCGCGAAGATGCTGACCTCGCTGCCGGTGCCCGACGTGGTGGGCAGCAGAACCAGCGGCAGGCGCCCGGCACGCGGCGTCGCCTGGGGCGCGCCCAGATGGGACGCAGCCGAATGGCCGGAGCCGATCGCAATCGCAGCGATCTTGGCCACGTCCATCACCGAGCCGCCCCCGAGGCCGATGACCACGTCCGCCCCCTGCGTGAGGGCGAGCATCTCCACGCGCTCGATGGTCGCGAGATGCGGTTCGGGCTCGACATCGAGGAAGGTCGAGACACGAAAGCCGGCATCCGCCAGTCGCCCCTCCACGACGGCGACCGCCCCCGTTCCCGCGATCACATGGTCGCTGACGAGGACGGCACGCCGGCCCTGCGTCAGCGCGGCAGCGACCGCGCCGACCTGTCGGACGGCACCGAGGCCGACCAGAAAGCTGCCGGGCGCCGTCAGCCCGGCCGTGAGGAAGGGGCGCACCTGCCGCAGCGGCTGCGGTGCGGTCGCCAGCAGGCGGTCGATCTCGGTTTCCGTGAGCATCATCGCGATCTATTCTCCCAGCCGCCCGTCAGGCGCGCTCCAAGGTCTTCGTCTCGGCGAGGACCTTGTAGATTTCCGTGAAGTCCCCGTCGGGAAAGGCCCCCAAGGCCTGCTTCCAGCAGGCGGCCACCCGCTCTCCGACGCCGCAGACCGTTCCCGCCTTCTTCACTTCGTCGAGGTAAAGCGCCACGTCCTTGGCCATGAGCGCCATGCGAAACCCGGCGTCGTAGGTTTCGGTCAGGATGCGGTTCGGAAACTTGTCGCTGGTCGCCGTATTGCGGCCCGTCGAAACATTCACCACGTCCAGCATGGTGCCCATGTCGAGACCATAGCGGCGCCCGAACAGCATTGCCTCCGAGGTCGCCACCATGGCGGTCGCGGAAAGAAAATTGTTGAGCAGCTTCAGGGCTTGGCCCTGACCGGGCGTCGGCCCGACGAGGAACACCGATCCGGAGAACGACTCCACCACGCTGCGCAGGCGCTCCAGCAAAGCGGCCGGGCCGCTCCACATGACCGCGATCGTTCCCCTGATGGCGCCCGTCCGTCCGCCGCTCACCGGAGAATCAACGAATGCAAGTCCGTGCTCCGCCAGCTGGAGATCCAGCAGGCGCGCGGCTGCCGGACCGATGGTGGAGAGCTCCACAACTGCCGTGGCCCGGCGCCCGGCCGCGGTGACGATCTGCTCCGCCACGGCCCTGGACACCGATCCGTCGGGCAGGGACAGGAAGATCACATCCGCGGACTGGGCGACCTCCGCCACGCTGCCGGCACGTCTGGCGCCGGGCGGCGCCTCCCGCGTCGGCGCGGCATCGTACGCCACCAGCGTCGCGCCGCTCGCCGCTATATGTCCCGCCATGGGGCCGCCCATGTCGCCGAGGCCGATGAAGCCGATGACCATGTCGCTCAAAGGCTTCCCTCCTTGTCGGGGTCGATGCCGTCTGCGGTCAGCACGTTGCGCGCATGGCGGAAAGCCTCCACTCCGCAAGGGACGCCGCAATAGACCGTGATCTGCAAAAGCACATCCCGGAGCTCGGCGAGGCTCAGCCCGTTGCGCATGGCGCCGCGGAAGTGGAGCTCGAACTCGGCCCATTTATTGAGGGCCGCCGTCATGCACAGATTGTTCATGCTGCGCTGCTTGTCGGTGAGGACAGTCTTTGTCCAGACTTCGCCCCAGCAATACGTGGTGATGAATGTCTGGAATTCCTGCGTGAACTTGTCGGCCGACTGGAGCGCCTTCTCGACGTAGGGCTCGGTGAGGACGCGCTTGCGGGCCGCAAGGCCGGCCTCGTACATCTCCATGTCCATCATTGTCTCCGCATGTGTCTTGTCGTCTGCCTTCGGCGCCACTTGGTGCAGCCGTTCCTCCGCCACGCGCCGGAGGTAGCCGAACGGCCCTCTCCGGCGCTGGCGCATCGAAGCGATCACGGTGTCAGCCGGGCTTCTTCACCAGAGGGCACATGCCCTGATCGAGCGGGCGGAACGCCTGATCGCCCGGAATGGTGGCGAGGATCCTGTAGAGATCCCAGGGCCCCTTGGAGTCCCCCGGCTTCTTGACCTCCACGAGGTACATGTCGTGCACCATGCGGCCATCCTCGCGCAGCCGGCCGTTGCGGGCGAAGGCGTCGGTGACGGGGAGCGCCCGCATCTTCTCCATCACCGGAGCGGCGGCGACGGTGCCGGCGGCGGCGACGGACTTCAAGTAATGGGACACGGCGGAATAGACGCCGGCCTGGTATTGCGTCGGCATCTTGCCGTGACGCTTCATGAACTCCTGGCTGAAGGCGCGGGACTGGTCGTCGCGATCCCAGTAGAAGCCCTCCATCAGGGTGAGTCCCTGGGCCACGGGGAGGCCGAGGGAATGGATGTCGGTGATGTTCACGAACATGCCGACGAGACGCTGGCCACCCTGCGCGATGCCGAACTCGGCCGCCTGCTTGATCGCGTTGATCGTATCGTTGCCGGCGTTGGTGAGGGCGACCACCTCGGCCTTCGAGGTCTGGGCCTGCAACAGGAAGGAGCCGAAGTCGGTCGTATTGAGGGGGTGGCGCACCCGACCGAGCACCTTGCCTCCGGAGCTTTCCACCACCGGAACGGACTCCCGCTCCTGGGCGTACCCGCCCTCATAGTCGACGACGAGGTAGAACCAGGTCTTCCCGCCCTGGGCGAGCACGGCCTTGGTCAGGCCGTTCGCCAGCGCGTAGCTGTCGGAGACCCAATGGGCACCGGTCGGCGAGCAGGCGGCGCCCGTCAGCTGGGGACTGACCGCGGACGTGTTGAGCACGATGCGGTCCTTCTCCTTGCCGATGCCTTGCACGGCGAGCGCGACGGCCGAATTGGGCACGTCCGTGATCATCTCGACGCCTTCCACGTCGAACCATTTCCGCGCGAGCGACGACCCGACGTCGGCCTTGTTCTGGTGATCGCCCTTCACGATCTCGATGGGCCGGCCCAGAACCTTCCCTCCGAACGCCTCGACCGCCATCTGCGCCGCGACAAGCGACCCTGTGCCGGCGAAATCGGCGTAGGGGCCGGCCATGTCCGACATCACGCCGATTTTCAGCGGCTGCGCCTGCGGTGCCGCACCGCTTTGGGCAAAGGCCGGCGCCTGAAGCGCGATGATGCCTCCCAGTGCCAGCACGGCGCCACGCCAGTCTCTTGTCCGCTTGCGCGTTTCGCGTGAATTCACCTGAACTCCTCCCTTGAATTCATGTTGTTCTGACCACGGTCAGCGGGTCCGTTCTTTGGCAGACCCTCCTCCTGCACCAACAGATGCTTTTTTCTTATATGTTCGCTTGCCCGGCCATCCGCAGGCTCGTGCGCGAGGCGCGACCTCATGCATTACTGTAGGAAACTTCAACGAAATAACCTTGCCCTACGCCGCGATGCGCCCGTCGCAGAGCCCGTCTGCAGCGCGACTTTACGGCTCTCCAGGTGGTGGGCATAATGCGAATGTCGGTCCATCATATAATGTTATGTTATAGGGCAAGCATGCGCTTCAAGCTGAGGCAGATGGAGGCGTTCCGTGCCGTGATGCTCACGGGCTCCATGAATGGAGCCGCAAAGCTGCTTTTCATCTCGCAGCCGGCCGTGAGCCGCCTCATCGCCTACACCGAGCAGAGCCTGGGGCTTCAGTTGTTCGAGCGGGCTCGCGGCAAGCTCAAGCCGACTCACGAGGCGGAACTGCTGTTTCGCGAGGTGGACCGGCTCTACGAGGAAGCGGTGCGCATCGACGAGCTTGCCCGCGATCTCACGCTGCGCTCGAGCGGCACGCTGGACCTTTGCTCCAGCCCCAGCCTTGCAATCAACTACATGCCGCCGATCGTCGCCCGGTTCCTGGAGCAATACCCCGGCGTCCACCTGCGCTTCCGCACCACGCTCACGAGCCACATGGCGCACGAGCTGCTCAGCAGGCAGGCCGATGTCGCGGTCTCCGTGCTGCCGGTGGACCATCCCAACCTCGTGGTGGAGCCGTTCGCCGAAGGGCGCATGGTCTGCATCATGCCGGAAGGCCATGCGTTGGAGCAGAAGCGCGAGGTCAGCCTGGCCGAGGTCGCCGCCTATCCGCTTGTCCTCTACAGCCGATCCATTCCATTCGGCCAGATGGTGTCGGGAGCCTTCCAGCGGGCGGGTGTCGAGTGGCGGGTGAAGGTGGACATCCTGCGTGCCGAGCAGGCCTGCGCGCTGGTGCGCGCGGGCGTCGGCATCGCCATCGTCGACCAGTTTTCCGTCGGAGACGGCGGATGGTTGGGGATCAGCGTCCGTCAGCTGAAGGAGCCGATCCCCCTGACCCTGAGCATCGTTCGATCCCGCCTGGACCGCCCCTCCCGGACCACGCGCAACTTCACCGCGTTGCTGAAGGAAAAGTCGTCGACCGCCTGCTCGGCATGAAGTGCGGTCTAGGTGGCCTTGGCCTCCGTCGTGGAGCCACCCGCGCCATGCACACGAACGCGCTGCATGACCGCTGTGCGCGCGCGACGCCAGACGGCCGTCCCTCTCCGAGCCCGCCGCCCCCGCCGCGATGGACCAGCCTCCAACCCGGCTCCGAAACAGAAAAGGCCGCCCGGAGGCGGCCTTTTCCCTTTATCGCGGCGTCACACGCCGGCGGATCACTCCGCCGCGTCGGCCGGGCCCTGCACCAGCGGCTGGCCCTCGGTCTGCTCGTCGCGGGTGGCGACGATGAGGTCGTCGCGGTTGGTCGCGATGGTCCGCAGGCGGTTCATCTGGGCGCCGGTGCCGGCCGGGATGAGGCGGCCGACGATGACGTTCTCCTTCAGGCCTTCGAGCGGATCGATCTTGCCGTTGACCGCCGCTTCCGTGAGGACGCGGGTCGTCTCCTGGAACGAGGCCGCCGAGAAGAAGGAGCGGGTCTGCAGCGACGCCTTGGTGATGCCGAGCAGCACGGGATGGCCGGTGGCGGGCTTCTTCGCCTCTTCCGCCGCCTTCTCGTTCGCCTCGAGGAACTCGAGCCGGTCCACCTGCTCGCCGTCGAGGAAGTCGGTCTCGCCGGCGTCGTCGATCTCCACCTTCTGCAGCATGTTCCGGACGATCACCTCAATGTGCTTGTCATTGATGTTCACGCCCTGGAGCCGGTAGACCTCCTGGATCTCGTTCACGAGGAAGGCCGCAAGCTCTTCCACGCCCTTGATCGCCAGGATGTCGTGCGGCGCCGGGTTGCCGTCGACGATGAAGTCGCCCTTCTCCACCACGTCGCCGTCCTGGAGATGGATGTGCTTGCCCTTGGGGATCAGGTACTCGACCGGATCCGAACCGTCGCTCGGCTCGATGGAGAGCCGGCGCTTGTTCTTGTAGTCGCGGCCGAACCGGATGGTGCCGGAGATCTCCGCGATGATGGCCGCGTCCTTGGGACGACGCGCCTCGAACAGCTCCGCCACGCGCGGCAGGCCGCCCGTGATGTCGCGGGTCTTGGCGCTTTCCATGGGCACGCGGGCCACCGCGTCGCCGGCCTTCAGGCTCTGGTTCGGGTCGACCGAGATGATCGCCTCCACCGGGAGCGGATAGCGGGCGTCGCCGCCGCGCGGCAGCTTGGAGACCTTGCCGTCCTTCCCCTTGATGAGGATGGCCGGGCGCAGCTCCGGTCCGCGACCGGCGCGGCTGTCGGTCACGACGCGCTTGGCGATGCCGGTCGATTCGTCGACCGTCTCGTTCATGGACGCGCCTTCCACCAGGTCCTCGAAGGCCACCGTGCCGTCCACCTCGGTGAGGATCGGACGGGTGTAGGGGTCCCACTCGGCGATGCGCTGGCCGCGCTTGATGGTGTCGCCCTCGTCCACCTTGAGGCGGGCGCCGTACTGCACGCGGTTCACCGCGCGCTCGGTGCCGTCGAGGTCGACAATGACCACCGCGAGGTTGCGGCCCATGACCACGAGGTCGCCGTCCGAGTTCCGCGCCACGTTGCGGTTGCGGATGCGGACCGTGCCCTCGAAGTTGCTTTCCACGAACGACGAGTCGGCGAGGGTCGCCGCGCCGCCGATATGGAAGGTGCGCATGGTGAGCTGGGTGCCCGGCTCGCCGATGGACTGGGCGGCGATGACGCCCACCGCCTCGCCCATGTTGACCGGCGTGCCGCGGGCGAGATCGCGCCCGTAGCAGGTGGCGCACACGCCGTTGCGCGTCTCGCAGGTCAGCACCGACCGGATCTTGATCTCCTGGATGCCCGACTTGTTGATGCGCTCGATGTGCGGCTCCTCGATCATCGTGCCGCGGGGCACGATGACGGTGCCGGTCGCCGGCTCCACCACGTCCTCGGCAGCCGTGCGGCCGAGGACGCGCGAGGCGAGCGAGGCCACGATCTGGCCCGCGTCGACGATGGCGCGCATGTGGATTCCCTTGTCCGAGCCGCAGTCGCGCTCGGTGATGATGGAATCCTGCGCCACGTCCACGAGGCGGCGGGTGAGGTAACCCGAGTTCGCGGTCTTCAGAGCGGTGTCGGCAAGGCCCTTTCGCGCGCCGTGGGTGGAGTTGAAGTACTCCATCACGGTCAGGCCTTCCTTGAAGTTCGAGATGATCGGGCTCTCGATGATCTCGCCCGACGGCTTGGCCATGAGGCCGCGCATGCCGGCGAGCTGCTTCATCTGGGCCGGCGACCCACGCGCTCCGGAGTGGCTCATCATGTAGATCGAGTTGATCTGCTTCTCGCGGCCGGTCTTCGGGTCCCGCTTCACGGACGAGATTTCCTTCATCATCTCGTCGGCGATGCGGTCCGTGCACTTGCCCCAGGCGTCAACGACCTTGTTGTACTTCTCGCCCTGGGTGATGAGGCCGTCGTTGTACTGCTGCTCGTATTCCTTGGTGAGGGCGCGGGTCTCCTCCACCAGGTCCCACTTCTTCTTCGGCACCACCATGTCGTCCTTGCCGAACGAGATGCCGGCGCGGAACGCGTTGTAGAAGCCGAGCGCCATGATGCGGTCGCAGAAGATCACGCTCTCCTTCTGACCGCAGTGCCGGTAGACGGCATCGATCATGTTGGAGATTTCCTTCTTCGTCATCAGCTTGTTGACGACGTCGTAGGACAGCTTCGGATCCTTCGGCAGCAGCTCGCCGATCTTCATGCGACCGGGCGTGGTCTCATAGATCTTGGAGTATTCCTTGCCGTCGGCGCCGAGGCCGATGTAGCGGCCCTTGATCTTGGTGTGCAGCGTGATCGCCTTGGCGTTCAGCGCGTGGTCGATCTCGGCCATGTTGGCGAAGAGCATGCCCTCGCCGGGCTCCTTCTCGCGCATGATCGAGAGATAGTAGAGGCCGAGCACGATGTCCTGCGACGGCACGATGATGGGCTGGCCGTTCGCCGGGTGCAGGATGTTGTTGGTGGACATCATCAGCACGCGCGCTTCCAGCTGGGCTTCCAGCGAGAGCGGCACGTGGACGGCCATCTGGTCACCGTCGAAGTCGGCGTTGAACGCCGAGCAGACGAGCGGGTGCAGTTGGATCGCCTTGCCCTCGATCAGCACCGGCTCGAACGCCTGGATGCCGAGGCGGTGGAGCGTCGGCGCGCGGTTCAGCATCACCGGGTGCTCGCGGATCACCTCGTCGAGGATGTCCCACACCTCGGGACGCTCCTTCTCCACCAGCTTCTTGGCCTGCTTCACCGTGGCCGAGTGGCCCTTGGCGTCGAGGCGCGAGTAGATGAACGGCTTGAACAGCTCCAGCGCCATCTTCTTGGGCAGGCCGCACTGGTGCAACTTCAGCTCCGGACCCACCACGATCACCGAGCGGCCGGAATAGTCCACGCGCTTGCCGAGCAGGTTCTGGCGGAAGCGGCCCTGCTTGCCCTTGAGCATGTCGGCGAGCGACTTGAGGGGACGCTTGTTGGCGCCGGTGATGACGCGGCCGCGGCGGCCGTTGTCGAACAGCGCGTCAACCGCCTCCTGAAGCATGCGCTTCTCGTTGCGGATGATGATGTCCGGCGCACGCAACTCGATCAGCCGCTTGAGGCGGTTGTTGCGGTTGATGACGCGGCGGTACAGGTCGTTCAGGTCGGAGGTCGCGAACCGGCCGCCGTCGAGGGGGACGAGCGGGCGCAGGTCTGGCGGGATCACCGGCACGTGGGTGAGGATCATCCACTCCGGCTTGTTGCCGGACTGCTGGAAGGCCTCGACGATCTTGAGGCGCTTCGCGAGCTTCTTGGGCTTGAGCTCGGTGGTGGCCTCGGAGATCTCGACGCGCAGGTCGGCGGCGATCTTGTCGAGGTCCATGCCGCGCAGGATCTCGCGGATGGCCTCGGCGCCGATCATGGCGGTGAAGGCGCTCTCGCCATACTCGTCCTGGGCGCGCAGGTACTCGTCCTCGGAGAGGAGCTGACGGTACTTGAGCTTGGTGATGCCCGGCTCGGTCACCACGAAATACTCGAAGTACAGGATGCGCTCGAGGTCCTTGAGCGTCATGTCGAGCAGCAGGCCGATGCGGCTCGGCAGCGACTTCAGGAACCAGATGTGCGCCACCGGGGCAGCAAGCTCGATGTGGCCCATGCGCTCGCGCCGCACGCGCGAGAGGGTGACCTCGACGCCGCACTTCTCGCAGATGATGCCCTTGTACTTCATCCGCTTGTACTTGCCGCACAGGCACTCGTAGTCCTTGATGGGACCGAAGATGCGCGCGCAGAACAGGCCGTCACGCTCGGGCTTGAACGTGCGGTAGTTGATGGTCTCCGGCTTCTTGATCTCGCCGTAGGACCAGGACTTGATCTTATCCGGGCTCGCGATGGAGATGCGGATCTGATTGAAGGTGGGGGCCGGAACGGTCGGATTGAAGACGTTCAGGACTTCCTGGTTCATAAGCTGGCTCCCAGACGAAGTGGGCCTTTATTCGATCCTGACCGGCCGAACGCCGGTCAGGCTGTCCGCGCGAGGCGGAGGACGGGGCGGCCGCGTGGGCCGCGCACCCGTCAGGTGTTCTCGAGGTCGACGTTCAGGCCGAGCGAGCGCATTTCCTTCACGAGCACGTTGAAGCTCTCCGGAATGCCGCTCTCGAACGTGTCCTCGCCGCGCACGATGGCCTCGTAGACCTTGGTGCGGCCGGCCACGTCGTCCGACTTCACGGTCAGCATCTCCTGCAGCGTGTAGGCGGCGCCGTACGCTTCCAGCGCCCACACCTCCATTTCGCCGAAGCGCTGGCCGCCGAACTGCGCCTTGCCGCCCAGCGGCTGCTGGGTCACGAGCGAGTAGGGGCCGATGGAGCGGGCGTGGATCTTGTCGTCGACCAGGTGGTGGAGCTTCAGCATGTAGATGTAGCCCACGGTCACCTTACGATCGAACGGCTCGCCGGTGCGCCCGTCATACAGCGTCGACTGGCCGGAGGGATCGAGCCCCGCCCGCTCCAGCTCGTGCTCGATGTCCGCCTCGTGGGCGCCGTCGAACACCGGAGTGGCCATCGGCACGCCCTTGCGCAGGTTCTCGCCGAGCTCGGGCAGCTCGGTGTCCTTGAGCTGCTCGATCTCGTCCTTGCCGTAGATGGTCTCCAGCCGCTCGCGCAGGGGCTTCAGGTCCTGGCGCGCATAATAGGCTTCCGCCGCGGCGGCCACCTGCCGGCCGAGGCCCGCGCAGGCCCAGCCGAGATGCGTCTCCAGGATCTGCCCGACGTTCATGCGCGAGGGCACGCCCAGCGGGTTCAGCACGATGTCCACGTTGGTGCCGTCCTCGAGGAACGGCATGTCCTCCACCGGCACGATGCGCGAGACCACGCCCTTGTTGCCGTGGCGGCCGGCCATCTTGTCGCCGGGCTGGATCTTGCGCTTCACCGCGACGAAGACCTTGACCATCTTCATCACGCCGGGGGGCAGCTCGTCGCCGCGCTGCAGCTTCTCGACCTTGTCGAGGAAGCGCTGCTCGAGGCGCTTCTTGGAGTCGTCGTACTGGGCGCGGATCGCCTCCAGCTCGGCCATGATGGCGTCGTCGGCGACCGCGAACAGCCACCACTGCGAGCGCGGATACTCGGTGAGGATCTCGCGGGTGACCTGGGTCTCCTTCCGGAAGCCCTTGGGCCCGGCGATGGCGACCTTGCCGTCGAGGATCTCGGTCAGGCGGCCGTAGACGTTGCGATCGAGGATCGCCTGCTCGTCGTCACGGTCCTTGGCGAGACGCTCGATCTCCTCGCGCTCGATGGCCAGGGCGCGCTCGTCCTTGTCCACGCCATGGCGGTTGAACACGCGCACCTCGACGATGGTGCCGGTGGTGCCGGGGGGCAGGCGCAGGGACGTGTCGCGCACGTCGGCGGCCTTCTCGCCGAAGATGGCGCGCAGGAGCTTTTCCTCCGGCGTCATCGGGCTCTCGCCCTTCGGCGTGATCTTGCCCACCAGGATGTCGCCCGCGCGGACCTCGGCGCCGATGTAGACGATGCCGGCCTCGTCGAGATTCTTCAGCGCCTCTTCCGAGACGTTGGGAATGTCGCGGGTGATTTCCTCCGGCCCGAGCTTGGTGTCGCGGGCCATGCACTCGAATTCCTCGATGTGGATCGAGGTGAACACGTCTTCCTTGACGATGTTCTCCGAGAGCAGGATGGAGTCCTCGAAGTTGTAGCCGTTCCACGGCATGAACGCGACCAGCACGTTCCGGCCGAGCGCCAGCTCGCCGAGCTCGGTGGAGGGACCGTCGGCGATGATGTCGCCCTTCTTCACCGCGTCACCCACGCGCACCAGCGGACGCTGGTTGATGCAGGTGGACTGGTTGGAGCGCTGGAACTTCATCAGCCGGTAGATGTCGACGCCCGACTTGGAGGGGTCGTTCTCCTCCGTGGCGCGGATGACGATACGGGTGGCATCCACCTGATCGATCACGCCGGTGCGGCGGGCGGCGATGGCGGCGCCGGAATCGCGGGCCACCACGGCCTCCATGCCGGTGCCCACCAGCGGCGCCTGCGAGCGCACCAGCGGCACCGCCTGGCGCTGCATGTTGGAGCCCATGAGCGCGCGGTTGGCGTCGTCGTTCTCAAGGAACGGGATGAGCGCCGCGGCGACCGAAACGAGCTGCTTCGGCGACACGTCCATGAAGTCCACGCGGTCGGGGGCGACCATCAACACGTCGCCGGCGTGGCGGCAGATGATGAGGTCTTCCTCGAAGCGGCCGTCCTTGTCGAGCGGGATGTTCGCCTGCGCGACGTAATACTTCCCCTCCTCCATGGCGGAGAGATAGACCACCTCGTCGGTGACCTTCGAATCCACCACGCGGCGGTAGGGCGCCTCGATGAAGCCGTACTTGTTCACGCGGGCGAAGGTCGCCAGCGAGTTGATGAGGCCGATGTTCGGGCCTTCCGGCGTCTCGATCGGGCAGATGCGGCCGTAGTGGGTCGGGTGCACGTCGCGCACCTCGAAGCCGGCGCGCTCGCGGGTCAGACCGCCCGGGCCAAGCGCCGAGAGACGCCGCTTGTGCGTGATCTCGGAGAGCGGGTTGGTCTGGTCCATGAACTGCGAGAGCTGGGACGAGCCGAAGAACTCGCGCACCGCCGCCGCCACCGGCTTGGCGTTGATGAGGTCCTGCGGCATCACGGTGTCGATGTCCACCGAGGACATGCGCTCCTTGATGGCGCGCTCCATGCGCAGCAGGCCGACGCGGTACTGGTTCTCCATGAGCTCGCCGACCGAGCGGACGCGGCGGTTGCCCAGGTGATCGATGTCGTCGATCTCGCCCTTGCCGTCGCGCAGCTCCACCAGCGTCTTGATGACCGAGAGGATGTCCTCGCGGCGCAGCACGCGCACGGTGTCGGGGCAGTCGAGGTCGAGGCGCATGTTCATCTTCACGCGGCCGACCGCGGAGAGGTCGTAGCGCTCCGGATCGAAGAACAGCGAGTGGAACATGGCCTGCGCGCTGTCGAGCGTCGGCGGCTCGCCCGGACGCATCACGCGGTAGATGTCGAAGAGCGCGTCCTCGCGGGTCACGTTCTTGTCGGCCGAGAGCGTGTTGCGGATGTAGGCGCCGGTGTTGACGTGGTCGATGTCGAGCACCGGGATCTCGTTGTATCCCGCTTCCTCGAGCAGCTTCAGCGTCTTCTCGGTGATCTCGTCGCCGGCCTCGACGTGGATCTCGCCGGTGGCGGCGTCCACGAGGTCCTCGGCGATGTACTGGCCGACCATCTCCTCGTCGGAGACCTTGAGGAACTTCAGGCCCTTCTCGGCCAGCTGGCGGGCGGCCCGCACGGTCAGCTTCTTGCCGGCCTCGAGCACGACCTCGCCGGTGTCGGCGTCGATCATGTCGGAGACGGCCTTGTAGCCCTTCATCCGCTTGGGATCGAACGGCATGCGCCAGCCGTCCTTCGCGCGCTCGAAGGGAATGGTCTCGTAGAAGGTCGAGAGGATCTCCTCGGAATCGAGGCCCAACGCATAGAGCAGGCTCGTCACCGGGATCTTGCGGCGCCGGTCGATGCGCGCATAGACGATGTCCTTGGCGTCGAACTCGATGTCGAGCCAGGACCCGCGATACGGGATGATGCGCGCGGCGAACAGGAGCTTGCCCGAGGAATGGGTCTTGCCCTTGTCGTGGTCGAAGAACACGCCCGGCGAGCGGTGCATCTGGGAGACGATGACGCGCTCGGTGCCGTTCACGATGAACGTGCCGTTCATGGTCATGAGCGGGATGTCGCCGGTGTAGACGTCCTGCTCCTTGATGTCCTTCACCGACTTGGCGCCGGTATCGGGATCCACATCGAACACGATCAGGCGCAGCGTCACCTTGAGCGGCGCGGCAAACGTCATGCCGCGCTGGCGGCACTCGTCCACGTCATACTTCGGCGGCTCGAACTCGTAGCGCACGAACTCCAGCATGGCGGCGCCGGAGAAGTCGGAGATCGGGAAGACCGACTTGAACACCGCCTGCAGGCCGTCGTCGTCGCGTCCGCCCTTGGGCTCCTCGATCTGGAGGAACTGGTCGTAGGACGCCTTCTGAACCTCGATGAGGTTCGGCATCTCGGCCACTTCCTTGATCTTGCCGAAGAACTTGCGGATCCGCTTCCGACCGGTGAACGTTTGCGCCATCTCGATCCTCGTCCGTCCTGGTCCTGTCGGGCCGGCGCCCCTTGCCTCCGTCAGGAGGGCGGGGCTCGCCGCGCCGGCACCGGAACCTTTCCATGCCATCGGCGCCTTTAGGGTTGGGGGCGAAAACGCCATCCCCTTTCAGCACCATGACGGCTCTCCCGGCAGCCTCGGGCCTTGCGACCTGATAGGCTGCCGGGAGAACCGTCTCTCCTCGCGCACCGGCCTCACCGGCCGGCTATGAAGAGGTCCCGGCCATGCGGCCGGGACCCCCGAAGTCAAAGGCTCACTTGAGCTCGACCTTGGCGCCAGCCTTCTCGAGCTGGGCCTTGAGCTTCTCGGCCTCGTCCTTGGCCACGCCTTCCTTGACGGGCTTGGGAGCGCCTTCCACCAGATCCTTGGCCTCCTTCAGGCCGAGACCGGTGATGGCGCGGACTTCCTTGATGACCTCGATCTTCTTGTCGCCGGCGCCAGCCAGGACAACGGTGAACTCGGTCTGCTCTTCCACCGCGGCGGCGGCAGCGCCGGCGCCGGGGGCAGCGGCCACAGCCACGGCGGCAGCGGCGGAAACGCCCCACTTCTCCTCGAGGAGCTTCGCCAGCTCGGCGGCCTCGAGCACGGTGAGGGAGGACAGCTCGTCAACGAGCTTGGTCAGGTCAGCCATGGGATATTCCTTAAGATAGGTTCGGATTTTCGAATTGCGAGATCAGGCCGCCTGTGGCGGCCGCGGCCTCACGCTGCTTCGTCCTGCTTGGCATAGGCCCCGAACACGCGGGCGAGCTTGGCCGCCGGTGCCGTGGTGAGCTGCGCAATCTTGGTCGCCGGAGCCTGGATGAGGCCGACGAGCTTGGCACGCAGTTCGTCCAGGGACGGGAGTGTGGCGAGCGCCTTCACACCGTCCACGTTGAGGGCCGTCTTGCCCATCGCGCCGCCGAGGATCACGAACTTGTCGTTGGCCTTGGCGAAGTCGACGGCAACCTTCGGCGCCGCCACCGGATCATCCGAATAGGCGATCACGGTGGGTCCCTTGAGCAGGGACGCCACATGGGCGACGTCGGAGCCTTCCAGAGCGATTTTGGCGAGGCGGTTCTTGGCCACCTTCACGGTCGCACCCTCGGCCTTCATCTGTCGACGGAGTTTCGACATCTGGGCCACGGTGAGGCCGGAATAGTGGGCGACCACGACGACGGAAGTGGACTTGAACACTTCCGTGAGCGTCGTGACGAGCTCTTGTTTTTCCGCTCGATCCACGTCTGGCTCTCTTTAAGCCTTGGCGGCACCTTGCCCCGAAGGGCTCAGTTCCGCCGGTTGCGCCTTGCCGCGCGCCGCGACCTTTGCCGAAGCCGGCATGAAGGCCGCGATCCGCGACGCTCTCATGCCCTGTCCCCTCTCGATCCGGGGCACGGGCGAACCGTGACGCGGAGCGCAAGGCGCTGGTTCCGAACCGATCTTCCTCCCCGCCCGCACTGGCAGGCGGAGGCAAATTCCGGTCTTCCCCGTCTATGCTGGCTCTCCAGGGGCCGCCTCCGGGAGGCGGGTGGCGAGAATTAAGCCTTGAGCGAACGCCGAATTCAGCGATCATCAGGGCGCCGGCAGTCTCGGACAGGACTTCCGCCTGCCTCCTTCCGCCTACGGGCCGGCAGGCCACGCTTGCGGATATCTGACAGACGATTAGGCCGGGCGGGCGAACCCTCCCAGCCCTTTCACCCCGTCAAGGGCGAAAGCTCAGATACCTGACCGGGCGGCAAGCCGCCCGGAAACAAGCCATATACTCGGTTCCCGCCACCTTGTCACGTCCTCCGTGCATTTTTCGCGCCGGACGACGGGTGGCAGCATCTCACGCCGGGCGGGCGGCGCCGGTCACGGCGGGGCGGCGGGGCGCCACGGCAGCCTGTGCGGCGGGCACGTCGGCCGGCACCGCCGTCGCCTCCACCGCGGCCTCGCGGGCCAGGCGGCGGATGTCCGAGCGGCTGATGCCCATGTCGGCGAGCTCGCGATCGCTCAGCCGGGCCAGCTCGTCGGTGACGCGGCGGCGCATGATCTCGCCGGCGAACACGTTGCGCAGGGCGACGCCAAGGGTCTGGAGCGCGAACATCTCATCCTCCTCGTGCGGCCGTACGCATGATGCACCGCACTGGTGAGGAGAAATTATCCCGCATTGCAGCGTGGCAGTAGCGCCGCAAACGCAGCCCTGCCCCGACCTGACGCCGGGGCTGGCGCAACGTTCCGGAAAGGATGGCGCGCCCCGCCGGCCACCGGACGCGAAAAGGCCGGGCGCTCGGCCCGGCCTTTCCAGAATGCGCAACCTCTTGGCCGATCAGGCCGAAAGGACGGTCGACGGCTCGATCTTGAGGCCCGGGCCCATGGTGGAGGACACCGCCACGCGCTGCACATAGGTGCCCTTGGCGCCGGCGGGCTTGGCCTTCACCACCGCGTCCACGAAGGCGCGGATGTTCTCAGCCAGCTTGTCCACCGGGAAGGAGGCCTTGCCCACGCCGCCGTGGATGATGCCCGCCTTCTCGACGCGGAACTCCACCGCGCCGCCCTTGGCGGCGCCGACGGCGCCCTTCACGTCCATGGTCACGGTGCCGACCTTCGGGTTCGGCATCAGGCCGCGCGGGCCGAGCACCTTGCCGAGACGGCCGACCAGCGGCATCAGGTCCGGGGTCGCGATGCAGCGATCGAACTCGATCTTGCCGCCCTGGATGGTCTCCAGCAGGTCCTCGGCGCCGACGATGTCGGCACCGGCGGCCTTGGCCTCGTCGGCCTTGGCGCCGCGGGCGAACACCGCCACGCGCACCGTACGGCCGGAGCCGTTCGGCAGGTTGCAGACGCCACGGACCATCTGGTCGGCGTGACGGGGATCGACGCCCAGGTTCAGCGCGACCTCGATGGTCTCGTCGAACTTGGCGGTCGCGCGCTCCTTGAGGAGGTTCAGAGCCTCGTCCAGCCCGTACAGCTTGACGCGGTCGATGCCCTCGTTCGCGGCGCGGATACGCTTGCCAGCCTTCGCCATGGCGCTCACCCCTGAACCTGCAGGCCCATGGAACGGGCCGAACCTTCGATCATCTGGACGGCGGCCTCGACGGTCTCGCAGTTCAGATCCTTCATCTTCTTCTCGGCGATCTCCGCGAGCTGGGCGCGCGTGACCTTGCCAACGAAGGTGCCCTTGCCGGGCGTCTTGGAGCCGGTGCCGGGCTTCTTCTTCGTGTCGAGGCCGGCGGCCTTCTTCAGGAAGTAGGAGACCGGGGGGGTCTTCAGCTCGAAGGTGAAGGAGCGGTCCTGGTAGGCGGTGATGACGACCGGGATCGGCATGCCCTTCTCGAGCTGCGCCGTCTGGGCGTTGAACGCCTTGCAGAATTCCATGATGTTCAGGCCGCGCTGGCCGAGCGCGGGACCAATCGGCGGGGCCGGATTGGCGCTGCCGGCGGGCACCTGCAGCTTGACGTAGCCGGTAATTTTCTTCGCCATTGCAACAACTCCCAATATGCGCCGCAGCCCCGCATCGGGGTGCGGCCGGGATCGCGTGGTTCGGGACGGCGGGGCGCTTGGCGAGACGCCCCCTTCCCTCCCACGCCGGCGCCCGCTCGCGCGGAGCGCCCGACTTCAGGCGGCCCGAAGGCCACCCTTTCGGATCAGACCTTCTCGACCTGACCGAATTCCAGTTCCACCGGCGTTGCGCGGCCGAAGATGGACACCGCCACCTTCAGGCGCGAGCGGCTGTCGTCGACCTCTTCCACGATGCCGTTGAAGGAGGCGAAGGGCCCGTCGGAGACCTTCACGGTCTCGCCCACCTCGAACGAGATCGACGGCTTCGGCCGCTCGATGCCTTCCTGCACCTGCTGCAGGATGCGCATGGCCTCAGTCTCGGAGATCGGCATGGGCTTGTTGTCGGCGCCCAGGAAGCCGGTGACCTTCGGCGTGTTCTTGATGAGATGGAACGCCTCGTCGGTGAGGTCCATCTTCACCAGCACATAGCCGGGGAAGAACTTGCGCTCGGTGTCGACCTTCCGGCCGCGCCGCACCTCGACCACCTTCTCGGTGGGCACGAGGATCTGCTCGAACAGGTCGGTCAGCCCGCGCTGATCAGCCTGCTCGCGGATCGAATCGGCCACCTTCTTCTCGAAGTTGGAATAGGCGTGAACGATGTACCAGCGCTTTGCCATGAATGCCTCCCGCCTCAATGCCCGATGGTGAGCAGGGCGGAGACGCCGAACTGGATGATCTGGTCGGCGACGAGGAAGAAGATCGAGGCGAGCAGCACCATCACGAACACCATGGCGGTGGTGATGAGCGTCTCGCGCCGGGTCGGCCAGGTGACCTTCGCCGTTTCGGCGCGGACCTGCTGAAAGAACTCGACAGGACTGTTCTTCGCCATGTGTCGCCGGCGGCCCCTTGGGAAAACCCGGTGGCCGCCACCTCTCTCTCGCGACGCCGGGCGCCGCATGAAATGTCCGTTCCGCCGGCACCGGCTCGAAGGGATGTCCTTGCGAGGCCCTGCTGCGGGATTCCAAAATGCGGCGCTCCGGTCGCGCGTGCCGCGCCCATCGCCGCCGTCTGCCTGCCCTGCCGCCCGCCCCTCTCCGGGAACCTGGACTGGCAGGAGTGGAGGGACTCGAACCCCCAACCCCCGGTTTTGGAGACCGGTGCTCTAACCAGTTGAGCTACACTCCTAGGCCGACACCTTGAAGGGGAGCCGATGCCCGCCGGCTTCAAGGGTAGACTCCGCCGCGCCGGGGAGTGACCCAGCGCATCGGACGGGTGTGTGTAGTGGCATGCGGCGCGCGTGTAAAGGGGGATGGCGAACACGCCACAGGAACCTCATCCGCCCCGTTCGCTCAAGGCACGGCCTGCGCGGGGGTCGCGTTGCGCAGGAGCCGGAAAACCTCTGGCAGGTTCGCGGCAGACAGATCGAACGGAGCCGTCGGCCGCTTCGCCAGCCCGAACACGTCGCCTTCGAAGAACAGGCTTTTTGTGGCGACATCCGTGTCGCGTCCAATGCACAGGCGCTCGTGAAGCCGCCAATCAATTTGCCTCGTGTAGAAGGCATTCGGCTCGACGCAGATCCGGAAATCTTCAGCCGTCCACGTCCCGTACTGCAAGGATTTCTCGTACGAGGTCCACACCACGAGACGGCCGCCTTCAGCACCCTCTTGGGGCGCCTCAAAGTAGGCGATGGCGTCGTACACATCGCGGCCGGGGCGATAGTGAAGCCCGACAATGTTTTCTGGCAGGAGCAGAGGGAAGGACACATAGGTCCGATCTCCCAGCGCCTGTGCGCGGCGTTGAGCGAATTCCCCTGCCGCCGCAGGCATCCCCATCGCCAGCAGGACCAGAGCGACGACATTCAACCGTCCGATCATGCGTCCCCCGAAAGCAGTGACTTCGCCAAACGAAAAAGGCGGCGCCCGAAGGCGCCGCCCTGTTCCGTCACGCTCCGGACTCGAGGTCCAGCGCTGCGATCACTCGATGATCGCAGCCACCACCCCTGCTCCAACCGTGCGGCCGCCTTCACGGATGGCGAAGCGCAGCTTCTCTTCCATGGCGATCGGCACGATCAGGTGCACGTCCATGGACACGTTGTCGCCGGGCATCACCATCTCGGTGCCTTCCGGCAGCGTGCACACGCCGGTCACGTCCGTCGTGCGGAAGTAGAACTGCGGGCGGTAGTTGGTGAAGAACGGCGTGTGGCGGCCGCCCTCTTCCTTCGTCAGGATGTAGGCCTCGGCCTTGAACTTGGTGTGCGGCTTCACCGAACCCGGCTTGCACACGACCTGGCCGCGCTCCACGTCCTCGCGCTTGGTGCCGCGCAGCAGGATGCCGACGTTGTCGCCAGCCTGGCCCTGATCGAGCAGCTTGCGGAACATCTCGACGCCGGTGACCGTGGTCTTCACGGTCGGACGGATGCCGACGATCTCCACTTCCTCGCCCACCTTGATGATGCCGCGCTCGACGCGACCGGTCACCACGGTGCCGCGGCCGGAGATCGAGAACACGTCCTCGATCGGCATCAGGAACGGCAGGTCGATCGGACGCTCGGGCTGCGGGATGTAGGCGTCGACCGCCTCCATCAGCTTCAGCACCGCGTTCTTGCCCAGCTCCGGATCGCCGTTCTCAAGCGCAACCAGCGCAGAGCCGCGCACGATCGGGATGTCGTCGCCGGGGAAGTCGTACTTCGAGAGGAGCTCGCGCACCTCCATCTCCACGAGCTCGAGGAGCTCGGGATCGTCGACCATGTCGCACTTGTTCAGGAACACCACCAGCGCCGGCACGCCCACCTGACGGGCGAGCAGGATGTGCTCGCGGGTCTGCGGCATCGGGCCGTCGGCCGCCGAAACCACCAGGATCGCGCCGTCCATCTGCGCCGCGCCGGTGATCATGTTCTTCACGTAGTCGGCGTGCCCGGGGCAGTCGACGTGCGCGTAGTGGCGGTTGCTGGTCTCATACTCCACGTGCGCGGTCGAGATCGTGATGCCGCGCGCCTTCTCTTCCGGCGCCTTGTCGATCTGGTCGTACGCCGTGAAGGTCGCGCCGCCCGTCTCGGCAAGGATCTTCGTGATCGCAGCCGTCAGCGACGTCTTGCCGTGGTCCACGTGACCGATCGTGCCGATGTTGCAGTGCGGCTTCGAGCGGTTGAACTTCTCTTTGGCCATCGTTCTCTCTCAGTCGGTCAGCGCCCAGCACGGGCCGCGCGAAAAAGCCGGGCGTGGGATAGGGGGTTTCTCCTACTTCTGCAAGAGCCAGCCGCGATAGGCCTCGGCGAACTTGCGCACGAGGCCCGCGCCCGGCTCGTTGCCGGAGGAGCTCTCGACCGCCGAGGCGACCGCGCTCGAAAGCCCGCCCAGGAGCGGCGTGGCGACGCGCAGGTCGGGAGAATCAAGCACCGTCGCGCCCTGCGCGTCCACCAGCTGCACCCGGGCGGAGAGCATCGCCACCTGGTCCGTGAACATGCGCCGCGCCACCGAGGGCACGTCGAAGCGCTGGAGGTGCACCACCATCCTCACCGGCTTCTGGCCGGAGAGAATGCTCTGCGTCGCCGCTGGCATCTCCTGCTGGAACAGGGTGGTCGCCTGCGACAGGGCGAAGGCGGCGAGCGCCGGGTCCTCCTTGATGGGGCGGGTGCGGATGCGCGTCAGCGTCTCCTGGTCGAGCGCGTGGGCGGCGATGAAGGCCTCCTCCTCGGCCGGCCAGGCACCGAACGCCTGCGCCCCCTTCACCTCCACCGCCGCGAGGCGGAACTGCCCGAGGTCGCCCGCCGTCAGCGAGGGGCCAGGCACGGAGGCGCAGGCCGCGAGCACCATCAGCAGCAGCGGCAGGACGACGATCTTGAGGCGCACGCGTTTCTCCCGTCGCACGAGGCGAGAGGAAGCTGCCCCGGACAACCTGAGGATGAAAGCGGAAACTTGACCTTGCGTCAGAGCGCCGCGCGAGGCGCTGGAGCGGGTGAAGGGAATCGAACCCTCGTATTCAGCTTGGAAGGCTGCTGCTCTACCATTGAGCTACACCCGCGCTGCGCGACGCTTAACACAGGCCCGTGCCCCGCGGAAGCCGCCGCGATGGCTGGCCCGCCGGCTGGGGACAAGCCGGACAATACCGCGCGACAGCGTGCCGGCCCCTTGCGGGAACCGGGCGGACGCTGACGCCTGTCGGCTGGCCTGCGCGACGATGACGGGTGGTGGAGGGGGTTGGATTCGAACCAACGTAGGCAGAGCCAACGGATTTACAGTCCGTCCCCTTTAACCACTCGGGCACCCCTCCATAACGACGCCCGTCATCGTTCAGACCCGGGCCTTGCGGCCAGGGCTTCGAGCCGGACTGGTGATGCAGGAGAACGCCAGCGGGCCGAAGGCAGCGACAAGCAAGCTCAAATCGCCGTCCGAGGCCGGGTTTATGTGAAAGCGGCGCGCCGAAGTCAACCGGAAATGCGCCGGCTGCGACGGTCCTGTGGACGGCGGGATCGCGAACCCGGTCTCAGGCGCCGCCACGGGCCTCCGGCCGCCGCCCCGGGAGCACCGGCGCAGACGCCGCGCCTGCGCCGGCCCCGCCGCCCCTTGCGCCGGGCGCGGCCGCATCCGGTCCCGCCGCCCCTTGCGCCGGGCGGCGGGGTCTGACAAAGCCATCCCATGTCCGACCATCCCCGCGAGCCCCGCCGCCCCGGTTCCCGCCCCGCCTTCGCCCAGCGCCCCGGCGGCCGGTCCGGCGCGCCCTTTCCGCCCCGCCGCGCCAAGGGCGGCAAGGCCCCGCCATGGGCCGGCGCGGACGACGTGGCGCTGCTCTACGGCTGGCACACGGTGGCGGAGGCGCTGGCGAACCCGAAGCGCAAGTTCCGCCGCATCCTCGCCACCGAGAATGCGGTGAACCGGCTGGCCGAGGAGGGGCTGACCCTGCCTGTCGCGCCGGAACTGGTGCGCCCCTCGGAGATCGACAAGCTGCTGGGACCGGACGCGGTGCATCAGGGCCTTCTGGCCGAGGTGGACCACCTACGCTCGCCGCCGCTGAAGGACATCGCCAAGACCGATCTCGTGCTGGTGCTGGACCAGATCACCGACCCGCACAACGTGGGCGCCATCGTGCGCTCGGCGGCGGCTTTCGGGGTGAGCGCCATCGTCACCACCGCGCGCCACAGCCCGGTGGCCACCGGCGTGCTGGCCAAGAGCGCCTCGGGCGGGCTCGAGCACGTGCCGTTCTGCCTGGTGCAGAACCTCGCGCGCGCGCTCACGGAGCTCAAGGACAACGGCATGCTGGTGGTGGGCCTCGACAGCGAGGGCCCGGCCGACCTCGAGGACACGCCGCTGCGCGCGCCGCTCGCGCTGGTGCTCGGCGCCGAGGGCAAGGGCCTGCGCCAGCTCACCCGCGAGACCTGCGACGTGCTTGCCCGCATCGACCTGCCGGGCGCCATCAAGAGCCTGAACGTCTCCAATGCGGCCGCGCTCTCCCTGGGCATGGCGCGACGGATGATGAAGCGGGCCTGAGGCCCGATCCCGCAATGCAGCAGGCGGCAGGCGAGCACCTTCGCGCCTGCACCTAATACCTTTTGCCAATCGAAAGTTTAACGCCCGTCCGCCAACGTTACGTCATGGCGCGCAAAGCGCCCTGCCCTGTCGAAAATCCGCACGCCAACACCAAGGCGGAACGAAGGGCCGAAGGAAGGAACGCCCCGCAGCCCGCCGCACCCCACCGTGCCGGCGGGCGAACGTGCATTTTCCGCCCGGCCCCTCCTCGACAAGGCTCGTGTTCGGCTTCGATTCCGCCCCGGCGGAGCCCGACAACGGGAGGGACCACGTCCATGAGCGTTACGACAGCAACCGCAGGCGCCAAGGCGCGCCCGATGACCCGGGAGGAGAAGAAGGTCATCTTCGCCTCCTCGCTCGGCACGGTGTTCGAGTGGTACGATTTCTATCTGTACGGCTCGCTCGCGGCGATCATCGGCGCGCAGTTCTTCAGCGCCTATCCGCCGGCGACGCGTGACATCTTCGCCCTTTTGGCCTTCGCCGCCGGCTTCCTGGTGCGTCCGTTCGGCGCCATCGTGTTCGGGCGCGTCGGCGATCTCGTGGGCCGCAAGTACACCTTCCTCGTCACCATCCTGATCATGGGCCTGTCGACCTTCATCGTCGGCATCCTGCCCAGCGCCGCCTCCATCGGCATCGCCGCGCCCATCATCCTCATCGTGCTGCGCCTGTTGCAGGGCCTCGCGCTCGGCGGCGAGTACGGCGGCGCCGCGACCTACGTGGCGGAGCACGCCCCGCATGGGCGGCGCGGCTTCTACACCTCGTGGATCCAGACCACCGCGACGCTGGGCCTGTTCCTGTCGCTCATCATCATCCTGGTCACCCGCACCGTCGTCGGCGAGCAGAACTTCGCGGCCTGGGGCTGGCGCATTCCCTTCCTCGTCTCCATCGCGCTGCTCGGCATCTCGGTCTGGATCCGCCTCCAGCTGTCCGAATCGCCGACCTTCCAGAAGATGAAGGAGGAGGGCACCACCTCGAAGGCGCCGCTGAAGGAGGCCTTCGGCCAGTGGGGCAACTTCAAGATCGTGCTGCTCGCCCTGTTCGGCCTCGTCGCGGGCCAGGGCGTGGTCTGGTACACGGGCCAGTTCTATGCCCTGTTCTTCCTGCAATCGATCCTGAAGGTGGACGGCTACACCTCGAATCTCTTGATCGCGTGGTCGCTGGTGTTCGGCACGGGCTTCTTCGTGCTCTTCGGCTGGCTCTCCGACAAGATCGGCCGCAAGCCCATCATCCTGGCCGGCTGCCTGATCGCCGCAGCGAGCTACTTCCCGCTGTTCAACATGATCACCACCTACGCCAACCCGGCGCTGGAGAAGGCGATCCAGAACGTGCGCGTGACCGTGGTGGCCGATCCCGGCAATTGCGGCAGCCTGTTCAACCCTGTCGGCACCCGCGTCTACACCCAGCCGTGCGACCTCGCCCGCGACTTCCTCGCCAAGTCGTCGGTGAAGTACACCACCGAGCCCGCCCCCGCCGGCTCGCCGGTGCAGGTGAAGGTGAACGACACCGTGGTTCCCTACTCGCCTGACTTCAGCAAGGCGACCACCGCGGCCCTCCAGGCGGCGGGCTACCCGTCGGCAGCGACCAACAAGGACGTGGTGAGGATGGCGCATCCGTTCGACATCTTCCGCCCGCAGGTGGCGGCGGTGATCGGGCTCCTGTTCATCCTCGTGCTGTTCGTGACCATGGTGTACGGCCCGATCGCGGCGGCTCTCGTGGAGCTGTTCCCGGCCCGCATCCGCTACACCTCCATGTCGCTGCCGTATCACATCGGCAACGGCTGGTTCGGCGGCCTGCTGCCGGCCACCGCCTTCGCCATGGTGGCCGCCACCGGCGACATCTACTACGGCCTCTGGTATCCGATCGTGATCGCCCTGATGACCTTCGTCATCGGCCTCCTGTTCGTGCCCGAGACCAAGGATCGCAACATCGATCACTGGCACTGACGCCAGCGCGCGGCCCCGCGCCGCGCGGCCGCCGCACACAGCCCGCACGACGCGGCCCCGCCCTCCGGCGGGGCCGTTTCGTTTCCGGCCGCTTGTCCGCGTTTTGCGGCGCTGGTACAGCATGGGCCGGAGCCGGGTTAGCACAGCGGTAGTGCAGCGGTTTTGTAAACCGAAGGTCGGGGGTTCGATCCCCTCACCCGGCACCATCCCCGCTCCCGCGCCGCAGCCCTCCAACCCGGCGCGCCGGTCCCTTCGCGCCGCCGCCCGCCAAGCCGGCGCAGTTGTTGCCCCGCGCCGCCGCCGGCCAACCCGGCGCAGTTGTTGCCCCGCGCCGCCGCCGTCCGCCAACCCGGCGCGAGACCCGCCACGCCTCCCCTATCGCGCCGCCTCGTCCGGCACGTTCGCCTCCAGCTCGGCAAGCCAGGGGCCGGGGCCGCTGTCGGAGGGGGCGCGCCAGTCGCCGCGGGGGGAGAGCGAGCCGCCGGAGGAGATCTTCGGCCCGTTGGGGATGGTGGAGCGCTTGAACTGGCTGGTGAAGAAACGCCGCAGGAACACCTTCATCCAGCGCCGGATCTCGGCGAGGTCATAGGCGTGCCGCTCGCCTTGCGGCACCGCATCCGGCCAGCGGCCGGCGCTCGCATCGGCCCAGGCGTGCTCGGCCAGGAAAGCGATGCGCGAGGGGGCGAAGCCGTAGCGGCTGAGGTAGTAGAGCGTGAAATCCTGCAGCGGATAGGGGCCGATGATGCTCTGGGTGGACTGGATGGCGCCGCCCGGCTCCGCCGGCACCAGCTCCGGCGAGATTTCCGTGGCGAGGATGGCCGCCAGCACCTGCGCCGTCTCGCCGCTCACGTCGCCGGAGGCGGCCACGAAGCGGATCAGGTGCTGGATCAGCGTCTTCGGCACCGAGGCGTTGACGTTGTAGTGGGACATGTGATCGCCCACGCCATAGGTGCACCAGCCCAGCGCCAGCTCGGAGAGGTCTCCGGTGCCCACCACCAGCGCATTGTTGTGGTTGGCGAGGCGGAACAGGTAATCGGTGCGCAGGCCGGCCTGCACGTTCTCGAACGTCACGTCATAGACCGCCTCGCCCCGCGCGAACGGATGGCCGAGATCGGCCAGCATCTGCCGGGCGGCGGGGCGGATGTCGATCTCCTGCGCGCTCACGCCCAGCGCGCGCATCAGCGCCCACGCATTGGCCTTGGTGCCCTCGGAGGTGGCGAAGCCCGGCAAGGTGTAGGCCAGCACGTTGGCGCGCGGATGCCCGCAGCGGTCCATGGCGCGGGCGGCGACGATGAGCGCCTGGGTCGAATCGAGCCCGCCGGACACGCCGATCACCACGTGCTTCATGCCCGTGGCCGCCAGCCGCTTGGCGAGGCCCTGCACCTGGATGTTGTAGGCCTCGTAGCAATCCTCCCGCAGCCGGGCGGGATCGTCCGGCACGTACGGGAAGCGCGGCACGACGCGGCTCAGCGCCACCGGGCGGGCCGGCGGCTCATAGGCGAGGCGCACGGTGCGGAAGGCCGGCACGGCCCCCGCCTCTGCCCGGGCGCAATCGCCGAAGGTGTTGACGCGCATGCGCTCCTGCCGGAGCCGCTCCAGGTCCACGTCCGCCACCGCCATCACCGAGCCGACCGGGAAGCGCTCCGCCTCGGCCAGCAGGTCGCCATATTCGAACACCGCGGCGTGCCCGTCCCAGGCGAGATCGGTGGTGGATTCCCCCGGCCCCGCCGCCGAATAGGCATAGGCCGCCACGGTGCGGGCCGACTGGGAGCCGCACAGCAGGCGCCGTGCCTCGGCCTTGCCGATGGTGATGTTGCTGGCGGAAAGGTTGAGCAGCACCTCGGCCCCGGCCAGCGCCGCGCGCGTGGACGGCGGCTGCGGCACCCACACGTCCTCGCAGATCTCCACATGGAAGGTGAAGGGCACCGCGCCCTCCGAGCGGAACAGCAGGTCCACGCCGAACGGCACCTCGCGCCCGCCCAGGAGGATCGCGCCGCCGCGCTCGTCCACGCCGGGCGAGAAATAGCGGCGCTCGTAGAACTCGCGGTAGTTGGGCAGGTAGCTCTTGGGCACCACGCCCAGCACCGTGCCGCGATGGATGACGATGCCGGTGTTGAACAGGCGCCCCGCGTGGCGCAGGGGGGCGCCCACCACCAGCACCGGATCGAGATCGCGCGCGGCGTCCGCGATCTCCCCCACCGCCGCCTCCACCGCGTCGAGCAGCGGCGTCTGGAACAGGAGGTCGTCGATGGCATAGGAGGACAGGCCGAGCTCGGGGAAGAGCATCACGGCGATCCCCTCCTCGTGCCCCTGCCGGGCCAGCTCCAGCGTGCGCGCGGTGGCGAAGGCGGGATCGGCCACGGTGGCGCGCGGCACGCAGGCGGCGATGCGCAGGAAGCCGTGGCGGTACAGGCAGCGGAAGTCTCGGCTTAGGGCGCTCATGCCGGGGGCGGGTCCTGGTGTCGGAATATGGGCAAGCGCGAGCATAGGCCGCCGCGCGCCGTTTGCCACGCGCGGCGCGATCCCGCCGCGCCACCGTGACGGCCCGCGCGGCCTCAGCGGGTGGAGAGGGGCAGAGGCGGCGGCGGGGTGGTGGCGCCGGGGCCGAGCGAGCGCTGCACCATCACGCTGTCGGCCCACTTCCCATAGCGATAGGCGACCCCCGGCAGGAAGCCCACCCGCACGAAGCCGAACCGCTCGTGCAAGGCGAGGGAGGCGGCGTTGTCGGCGTCGATATAGCCGATCATCTGCCGGAAGCCGGTTGCGGCGCAGGCGTCGATGAGCGCGCCCATGAGCGTGCTGCCGACGCCCCGGCCCACCTGATCGTGGTGCACATAGATGGAATGCTTGACGGTGTAGCGATAGGCCGGGCGCTTGCGGAACAGCACCACATAGGCATAGCCCACCACTTCGCCGTCGCGCGTCGCCACCAGATGGGGGAAGCGGCGGGCGCGGAAATTCTTCCGCCGCTCCTTCAGGTCGTCCGGCTCGGGCGCGCCGTCGTCCTCCACCCCGGCCTCGACGCCGCGCCGGATGTGGCGGCGATAGATGGCGAGCATCGCCTCCACGTCCGTGTCCCGCGAGGGACGGATGACGATTGCGCCCTGCTGGTCAGTCTCGCCTTCCATGGCCGGTCCGTACGCCCCTGCCCTATTCCGCCACGACATAGGTGTGGAGCCGCACGCGGCCCATGCCGTCCGTCTCGCGATAGACGCCCTGGATCTCCACGTCAAAGCCGGGGAAGGCGTTGAAGCAGGCCTCGAACATCTTCAGGTAGTCGATCATGGGCCGGGCCCGGTCGCCGAGCCGCTCGCCGGGCACGATGGTGGCGATGCCCGGCGGGTAGACCACGAACGGCGTGGTGGCGATGCGCCCCGCGATGGCGTCGATGGGCAGGTAGTCCACGTCGTTGCGCACCAGGCAGCGCGCGGCATCGTGGGGCGAGAGCGCGATTTCCGGCAGGTGCTGGGCCGAGAACTGGCGGGCCTGCAGGCCGCTGACATCCGCCGCGCGGAAGAAGCGGTGCATGTCGCCACACAGGTCCCTCAGCCGCACCCCGGCATAGCGGGCCGGGCGGCGGCGGAAGAACTCGGGAATGGCGTCCTCCAGCAGCGCGTTGTCGTCGTGCAGCTTCTTGAAGGCGACAAGGCCGGAGATGAGCGTGCCCGCCTTGGAGGCCTCCACGCCCGGGGTGAGCAGGAAGAGCAGCGAATTCAGGTCGTTCTTCTCGGCGACGATGCGGTTCTCGCGCAGATACTGCGCCACCACCGGCGCCGGGATGCCGTGCTCGGCATAGCCGCCGCCCCGCTCGAAGCCGGGGGTGAGGAGCGTGAGCTTGTTGGGATCGGTCATGGCGAAGCCCTCGGCCATGCCGGGGAAACCGTGCCACGCCGCACCGGGGGCGAGCTGCCAGAAGGCGGGATCGCTGGCGAGGAGGTCGGTTGAGACGCTCTCCCACGCCACCTCATGCACCGCGCCGGAGCGGGAGGCATCGGGGATGGCCACCCGGTCCGGCACGAACGGCTCGAAGAACCAGCGCCGCTCGGGCCGCTGCTCCTTCTCCTCGAACTCGCGGCGTACCGCGCGGATCTTCTTTCTGAGCTCGATGCCGAGGCGGATGGTGTCGTCCCACAGCACCTCGCCGGAGCGGCCCTTCATCATCTGCGCGCCCACGTCGAGGGAGGCGAACAGGGGGTAGAAGGGCGAGGTGGAGGCGTGCTGCATGAAGCTCTCGTTGAAGCGGCGGTGCTCCACCCGCCGCTTCTGGCCCTTGATGTGCCGGTCCTTGATGTGGATCTGCGAGGCCTGCGAGAAGCTCGCCAGCTGCTTGTGGGTGGACTGGGTGGCGATGATGCCCGGCGCATCCGGTCCCAGATCCTTCAGCCCCATGGCGAAGCGCCCGGCAAAGAGCGGGTGGAACTTCATGAAGCCGGCCCACGCCTCGTCGAACAGGATGTATTCGGCGAGGTGGCCGATCTTCTCCAGGATCATCTCGGCGTTGTGGATGGTGCCGTCATAGGTGCACTGCTCCACCACCGCCACGCGGAACGGCCGGGGCTTCTTCCACGCATCGGGGTCCTTCACCAGCGGGTGGGTGCGGATGCGCTCGCGCAGGGCCTCCTCGTCGAAGGCGGCGTAGTCCATGGGGCCGATGAGGCCATGGGCGTTGCGCATGGTGGGCACATAGACCGGGATGCCGCCGGAAATGAGCAGCGCGCCGTGGTGGGCGGCCTTGTGGTTGTTGCGGTCGAACAGCACCAGGTCGCCATCGGTGACGAGGGCGGAGAGGGCCACCTTGTTGGAGGTGGAGGTGCCGTTGAGCACGAAATAGGTCTTCTCGGCGCCGAAGATCTTCGCCGCCTCCTTCTGCGCCGCCAGCGCCGGCCCCTCGTGGGTGAGAAGGTCGCCGAGATCAAGCACGGAATTGTCGAGGTCGTCGCGGAACACCGCCTCGCCCAGGTGCTCCATGAACACCCGGCCGATGGGGCTTCTGGAATAGAACACGCCGCCGTTGTGGCCGGGGCAGGTCCACAGCTGGTTGCCTTCCTCGGCATAATCCACCAGCGCGCCGAAGAACGGGGTCTTCAGCGTCTCGGCATATTGCTTCAGGCGGCTGACCAGGTTCTTGGCGATGAAGGGGGGCGTCTCCTCGGAGAGGAAGACATAGCCGTCGATGAAGTCCAGCACCTCCACCGGCACGTCTTCGAGCCGCTTCCTGCGGATCAGCAAAATGATGGGGAAGTCGAGGCCGCGCCGGCGCATCAGGTTGATGAGGGCGGAGGTCTTGCCCTCCAGGCCCTTCTTGCCCCAGTCCACCACCATGCAGCCGATGGCGGCGTCGGTCTGCACCACGATCTCGGCGTCCTCGAGGTTGCGGGCGCGCACCACCTCGAAGCCGGCGCGCTCGATCTCCGCCACGATCTGGCCGAGCCGCGCGCCTTCCAGATCCTCGGCGTCGAAGGCCGGGGTGGCGAACAGGAAGTTGAAGCGTCTGAAATAATCCATCGGGGGCCCCCGCGCGCAGATCCGGCGCCGTGGTGTCGTCGGCTTCGATGACAGGACCACGACACCCCGGCCGCCGGGCGCAGGGTGCCACTCCAGCCGCCGCCGCGGCGCTCACCTGATGGTGATCGGCCACCTCGCGCACCCGGCCCCCGCTGCGCGAACGGCTGAATGGCCGCGCGCGCCCGGTCCGCGGCCGCTTCCCCCTCGGGCGGGATTGCATCGATGATGCGTTGCGGCGTAATCGGGAAACCGACGACATCGAGGAAGGACGAACCATGAGCGCGATGGCCGGAACCGGCAACGGCGTGGACGCGGGCGCACCCCGCTCCGACTGGACCCAGGACGAGGCGCGCGCCATCTACGACCTGCCCTTCCCGGATCTGCTGTTCCGCGCTCAGTCCATCCACCGCCGCCATTTCGACCCGGCCGAGGTGGAGACGGCCACCCTGCTCGCCATCAAGACCGGCGGCTGCCCGGAGGATTGCGGCTACTGCTCCCAGAGCGCGCATCACGAGACCGGGCTCAAGGCCAGCAAGCTGATGGGCGTGGACGAGGTGCTGGCGCAGGCCCGCGCGGCCCGCGACGGCGGCGCCACCCGCTTCTGCATGGGCGCCGCCTGGCGCAGCCCCAAGGACCGCGACCTCGACGCCGTGTGCGCCATGATTTCCGGCGTGAAGGCCATGGGGCTGGAGGCGTGCGTGACGCTGGGCATGCTCACCCCCGCGCAGGTGGACCGCCTAGGCGCCGCCGGCCTCGACTATTACAACCACAACGTGGACACCTCGCCGGAATTCTACCCGCAGATCGTCACCACCCGCACCATGGACGACCGGCTCGACACCCTCGCCTCGGTGCGCGCCGGCGGCATCCGCCTGTGCACCGGCGGCATCGTCGGCATGGGCGAGACGGTGGACGACCGCATCTCCATGCTGGTGCTGCTGGCCGGCCTGTCGCCGCACCCCGAGAGCGTGCCGCTGAACATGTGGAACGAGATCGACGGCACGCCGGTGATGGACACCGCCAACCCGCCCGATCCCATCGCCTTCGTGCGGCTGATCGCGCTGGCGCGCATCCTCATGCCCCGCTCGGTGGTGCGCCTGTCCGCCGGCCGCCACGCCATGAGCGACGAGCTGCAGGCCCTGTGCTTCCTCGCCGGCGCCAATTCCATCTTCACCGGCGACACGCTGCTGACCACCGGCAATCCGGAACGGGAGAAGGACGCCGCGCTGTTCGCCCGCCTCGGCCTGCGCGCCGCGGCCCCGGCACGGGCGGGCGAGCGCTCCGCGGCGGAATAGGCCGGAGCGCGAAATTTCACTCCATTCCGACGCAGATCGACAACCGGCGCGCGCAAAAATCTCGGAATGCGGGCGCAATCCATGCACGCAACCGCGTAAAGGACCTGCGCCCGGCTGATCGCAGACGGGCGCAGGCCGCCAAGCGGGACCCTGGACGGAGGGGCTGGACGCCAGCGGCTGGCCGCAATCAGGGGACGGCGCGGCAGGGGCTTTGCCCCGTCCGTGGGGACGGCGCGGCGCGCGGGAGGCCGGGGTCGTTCAGGAGCCGGATTGGGTGAGGGATGGGGCCTTGAGGGAAACGAGCCGGACGGCGCCATTTCTGGCTACCGTCCGGCCCGCCCACCCCGTGCCGGTCAGGGCTTGGCACGGGATTCGATTCGTCCGGCCCGCTCGCGGAGGCCGTCTCGTGGCGCTCCGGTTGTGTGGGCAGATGTCTATCACGCGGTCCGTGAAGCCGCAGGAAAGACTGATCCGAAACGGACCGAATCCCGCGCCCGGACAGCTCACGGCGCAGGGCTGCCGCGCAGCTGGAACACCGCATTCACCCGCGCCTCGATCTCCGGCGTGATGGCCACGTCGAGGGTGGCGAGCGTCTCCTCCAGCTGGGCCATGGAGGTGGCGCCGATGATGTTGGAGGTGACGAAGCTGCGGCTCGTCACCCAGGCCTGCGCCAGCTGCACCGGCGTGAGCCCGAGCGCGGCGGCGACGTCCAGATAATCGCGGATCGCCGCCTCCGTTCCCGGCTTCTCGTAGCGCTGGCCGCGGTTGAACAGGGTGGTGCGGGTGCCGGCCGGGCGGGCGCCGTCGAGATACTTGCCGGTGAGGTAGCCCTGCGCCAGCGGCGAATAGGCCAGAAGGCCCACATCCTCCCGCTCGGCGAACTCCGACAGGCCGTATTCGTAGGTGCGGTTCAGCAGGTTGTAGGCGTTCTGCACCGAGGCGATGCGCGGGCCGTGCCCCGCCTCTGCCGCCGCGAGGAAGCGGTGGACACCCCATGCGGTCTCGTTGGACAGGCCGATGTGCCGCACCTTGCCCGCCTTCACCAGATCGCCGAGCGCGCCCAGCGTCTCCTCGATGGGCACCTCCGGCCCCTCGCCGGTGGCGAGCCGGGGATCGGCATGGCCGCCGAACAGCGGCACCGAGCGGTCCGGCCAGTGCAGCTGGTAGAGGTCCACATAATCGGTCTGAAGCCGGCGCAGCGAGCCCTCGATGGCCTCGTTGATGTTGCGCGCGTCGAGCCGCGTCTTGCGCTCTCCGGCGCGGAACCAGGTCTGGTCGGAGCGGCCCACCGCCTTGGTGGCGATGATGACGCGCTCGCGTCCGCCGCGGGCCTTCAGCCAGGTGCCGATGATGCGCTCGGTGGAGCCCTGCGTCTCGGCCTTGGGCGGGATGGAATAGAGCTCGGCGGTGTCGATGAAGTTGATGCCGGCATCGAGGGCGCGGTCGATCTGGGCGTGGCCCTCGGCTTCGGTGTTCTGCTGCCCGAACGTCATGGTGCCGAGGGCGATGGACGACACCGAAAGGCCGGTGCGCCCGAGGGGGCGATACTCCAGCATGGAGAGGAAGGCTCCGGGGAGGAGAGGGAGGGAGCGGGAGAAAAGACCCGGCAACCGCCGCCGTCAATGCACCGCAGCATCACATTCCCGGCGCGCGGCCGGCGCCCCGCGCACGACCCGTGCGCGTTCACGCAGGGCAAGCCCGATCAAGGGGGCCAGAGCGGGGGCAGGTGATGCCGCGGCTTCGGACTGGAGACGGGTCCGCCAGGTGATTCGCGCCGCGCACCGGTGCCGGGCGGCCGAAGTGATTCGCAGGCGGCAGGTCCCTGTGGCGGGGCCGTCGCGGAGCACGGTCGAGGGGGGCACGGATCACGGGCGCGGCGTCGGGCTGCCGAACCGGGAGCGCGAGGAAGCGGGCGGCTGCGGGCGCCAGTCGCGCCCGACCACGCTCTTCTCAGGGGAAGGGAGGCCGACAGACATCCGGCGCAGCCGCCACCGCCCGGGTCGGCGACGACACGGCGGTGATCCGGATCAGCGTGGAGGAAGTGGTGGAGCCAGGCGGAATCGAACCGCCGACCTCTTGAATGCCATTCAAGCGCTCTCCCAACTGAGCTATGGCCCCACGCGGGGAAGCGTGGTCACGCCTGACGGACCCGGGCAGGATCCGGACCGGCGCTTCGCACGCTTAAAAGTGAATTGGTGGAGCCAGGCGGAATCGAACCGCCGACCTCTTGAATGCCATTCAAGCGCTCTCCCAACTGAGCTATGGCCCCACCGGACCGCGGCCTGCCTGCAGAAACGTCTCCATTGGGGTGGAAACGCCGGATCTGCATGCGGGGAAACCCGCGGCGGAAGCTCGGAGAAACAGGTCCGCCGAGCGAGAGCGGCCTTTAAGCACAGGCCGCGACGGGTATCAAGCCTCTTCGTCGTCCTCGAGGCCCTCTCCGATCAGATCGGAGACGTCATCCCCATCATCTTCGTCTTCCTCGAGGAAGGTGTCGTCGTCACCGGCCTCGATGTCGTCATCCACATCGACGTCGTCGCCGGTGGTGACCTTGGCAGAGCCGGAGGCCTCCTCGTCGGCTTCCTCGAGGCTGATGACCTCGGCCTCGGTGTCCTCGCCCTCGGCGTCCTCGGGGACGTTACGGGGTGTTTCGGTCCGGCTGGCACCACGAGCGGCCGGCTCGAAATAGGAACGCGGATAGGATTCGCCCGTGAACGGGGACACGATCGGGTCCTTGTTCAGGTCGTAGAATTTGCGCCCCGTGACAGGACAGATGCGCTTGGTGCCGAGTTCAGGCTTCGCCACGGCAAAGATCCTCGGAAGGGCTCAACAGGAGCGTGCTCCATTGGCGCGTGGCGTATTCCCTGTCAAGGGCCGATCCGCCGGGCCGGGCGGTGACGCCTCGCCACGCCCTGTGCTAGACGACGCTCCTGTTCCCACAGAAGAGCTTCGGACGGCCGCCGCGCCGGTCCAGCGTCCCCAAGAGGCCCAGATGTCCGCCACCCCCAGCGCCGCTCCCGCCTCCGGCCACGGATCCGGTCCCGCCCAGCCCGCCGCCGCACGGCCTTCCGGACCGCTTTCCGGCCACGTCCGGGTGCCCGGCGACAAGTCGGTCTCGCACCGCGCGCTGATCTTCGGGCTGTTCGCGGAGGGCGTGACGCGCATCACCGGCCTGCTGGAGGGCGAGGACGTGCTGAACACCGCCAAGGCCTGCTCGGCCCTCGGCGCGCGCGTCACCCGGCTCGGCGAGGGCCGCTGGGAGGTGGAGGGCACCGGCGCCAACGGCCTCGCCCAGCCCGACGCGCCGCTCGATTTCGGCAATTCCGGCACCGGCGTGCGCCTGATGATGGGCGCGGTGGCCGGGCAGGACGTGAGCGCCACGTTCGACGGCGACGCCAGCCTGCGCAAGCGACCCATGAAGCGCGTGCTGGACCCGCTCGTGGCCATGGGCGTGGAGGTGGCCGAAAGCGCCGAGGGCGGCCGCCTGCCGCTCACGCTCAAGGGCAGCGATGCCACCCGCGCCATCACCTACGAGACCCCCATGCCGTCGGCGCAGGTGAAGTCCGCCGTGCTGCTCGCCGGCCTCGGCGCCCGCGGCGAGACGGTGGTGATCGAGCGCGAGGCCACCCGCGACCATACCGAGCGCATGCTCGCCCATTTCGGCGCCTCGGTTCGGGTGGAGCCGCACGGCGCCCACGGACGGCGCATCACCCTCGCCGGCCGCCCGCATCTGGTGGCCGCGCCGGTGGACGTGCCGGCGGACCCCTCCTCGGCCGCCTTCCCGCTGGTGGCGGCGCTGATCGTCCCCGGCTCGGACGTGACGCTGACCAACGTGATGATGAACCCGCTGCGCACCGGCCTCATCACCACCCTGCTGGAAATGGGCGCGAGCATCGAGGTGCTGGCCGAGCGCGAGGAGGGCGGCGAGCGCGTCGCCGACCTGCGCGTGCGCCATTCCCGCCTGAAGGGCGTCGAGGTGCCGGCCGAGCGCGCGCCGGCCATGATCGATGAATATCCCGTGCTGGCGGTAGCCGCCGCCTTTGCTGACGGGGTGACCGCCATGCGCGGCCTGTCCGAGCTCCGGGTGAAGGAAAGCGACCGCCTCGCCGCGGTGGCGGACGGCCTTGCCGCCTGCGGCATCGCCCACGAGGTCCATGGCGACGACCTGCTCGTCACCGGCGCGCAGACCGTGCGCGGCGGCGGGCCGGTGGCGACCCACATGGACCATCGCATCGCCATGTCGTTCCTGGTGCTCGGCCTTGCGACCACCGAGGGCGTGAGCGTGGACGACGTGGCCTTCATCGCCACCTCGTTCCCCAGCTTCATTCCCATGATGCGCGGCCTCGGCGGCGAGATCGCCTGAGGATGGCCGTGATCATCGCCATCGACGGGCCGGCGGCCTCCGGCAAGGGCACGCTCGCCCGGCGCCTCGCGGCGCATTTCCGGCTGCCGCACCTCGACACCGGCCTGCTCTACCGGGCGGTGGGGGCGCGCTGCCTCGCCGAGGGGGTGCTGGCGGACGAGGTGGCCTCGGTGCGCGCCGCCCATGCGCTCGACGTGGCAGCCCTCGACCCTGACGCCCTGCGCACCGCCGCGCTGGGCGAGGCGGCGTCCGTGGTGGCGGCGCGGCCGCAGGTGCGGGCCGCCCTGCTGGAGCTGCAGCGCCGGTTCGCCACCCAGCCCGGCGGCGCGGTGCTGGACGGGCGCGACATCGGCACCGTCATCTGCCCGGACGCTGACGCGAAGCTGTTCGTGACCGCGAAGCCCGAGGTGCGCGCCGAGCGGCGTTTCCTCGAGCTGCGCGGGCGCGGCGAGGACATCGCCTACGATGCCGTGCTGGAGGACATCCGCCGGCGCGACGAGCGGGATTCAGGCCGCGCCGCGGCGCCGCTCACCATGGCGGACGACGCGGTGCTGCTGGATACCTCGACCCTCGACATTCCCGGCGCCTTCGCCGCCGCCCTCGCCGCCGTGGAAGCGCGCCGGAAGGCGCGCTGACCGAAGCAACACCAAGGCGCGCCGGCAGGCGTGCTGAACAAAGCAGCACCAACGCGCTCCGCGTGGCATGCTGAGCGAAGCCGAAGGCTCGGCGCGAAGCGCTCGATGGATTGGCGACACGCCGACTGGCGCCGCCCACGAAGCGACACGGGTGTAGGGCACGACTTGGGTGGAAGGCACGACCTGGGCGGAAGGCACGACCTGGGCCGCGCGACGCCCTGCCCTTAGCGCTCCTCGTGCGGACGCCGGAGCGTCGGCTCGCCATCTCGCGCATCGAGCGCCATCAATGCGTCCCCGTCTGGCCCGGACGCCGCCCTAAGGGGCTCCGCGGGACAGGACGCATGCCGTCATGTTCCCGCCCGAGGACACGCCCGAAGACACGCCGACGGAAAGCGGCGGGCGGGTCGACCCCTCCCACTCACGTGCCCCGCAGTGGCGCGGGCCGCGGCCTACGCCTTCAGGCGGTCGAAGGTGCGGGCCATCTCCTCGCGGCTCACCGCATCGATCAGGGCGGGGCTGAGCACGTCCGCGCCGGCGCGGAAGGCGTCTTCCGCATCGGGACGGGCCAAGGCCACCCGCAAGCCGCCCACGAGGTCGTAGAGGTCCCACGCCAGGCCCGCGTCCCGCAGGGCCGACTGCAGCGCGCCCTGCACCAGCGCGCGGACCGTGCGGTGCGATTCGGACACCGGCACCTCGTCCGCCTGCCCTTCCAGCGCCGCGACGCAGGCCTCCTCGTCGAACGAGACATGGCCGCGGCAGGCGAGCGGGCGCACCGGGTAGATCACGCAGATGCCCTCGGCGAGGAAGGGGCATTCGCAGCCCAGCGCCATGGTGCCGGCGGCATCGGTGCGCGCCGGCGCAGCGGCGAGGCGCGCCGGCAGGTCGATGCCCACCTTGCGGAAGCCCTCCGCCATGGCCCGCACATAGCGCGCCACCATCAGCACCTCGGGCGCGGTCGCCACCACCTGGATGCGGCAGCAGGTGCCGCAGCCCTTGCGGCAGGCCGGCTCCGGCAGGTCGCGGGTCTGCTCGGTCACATTGTGCTCGTAGCTGGAGAAGGCCTGCATCCAGACCCGGTCCACCACGTCCTGCGCGCCCCGGTGGGCGGCAAGCGTGGCGCCGAAGGCCGCCTGCTGGGCACGAAAGAAGGCGGCGGGGCCGTCGGCCGCCTCCGCAGGACCCCGATCCATCTCCACCGCAAGCCTCCAAAAATTCCGGTCCGCCCGCAACGGGCGCCCCAAGGCTCCCCGGCCTCGTGAGCCGGCGCATTGAGATGGAACAAGCTATGTCTATTCGGATACAGCTCTCAACATGGGGAAACCGCGTAGCCCGCAGGTGCGGGCCACGCGGGCGCTCAGAAGCAGGTGAGCGCGACCGAGGTGTGCTCCACCTGCGGCGGGCTGGCGAAATGGGGGCTGGCGAGCCGGCGCCATTCCTGGAATTCCGGCGCATTGCGGAAATGCACCATGTGGTCCTCCACCGTGTCCCAGGTGACCACCAGATAATAGCGGGAGGGAGCCTCGATCGAGCGCTCCAGGGATAGCCCGCGGCAGCCGCGCGACTTCTGGAAGAAGGGCGCAGCCTCCTTCACGGCCGCCTCGAAGGCCGCCTCGGAGCCTTCCTTGATGTCGATCGTGGCGATCTCATAGACCATGGCGTGTTCCTCGCATCGGGCGGCCCGTCCGCGCCGCCGGCGCGACATTAGATCGATTTGGGCCGGCAGGAACACTGCCCGCCATGACGAAAGCGCGAGCGCGGCCGATGGTCCGGCGGCCCCGGGGCGCCACCGCAGGCTTGCCAAGCCGGACGCGACGCGGCAAACCCGCAGCATCCGGTGCAACGCGAGCTCTGCCATGGCCCATTGGCTTTACAAGTCCGAGCCCTTCAAGTGGTCGTGGGAGATGCAGGTGAAGGCCGGCGCCAAGGGCACCCACTGGGACGGCGTGCGCAACCACCTCGCCAAGCAGCAGCTTATGGCGATGAAGATCGGCGACACCGGCTTCTTCTACCACTCGAACGAGGGCAAGGAGATCGTCGGCATCGTGGAGGTCATCAAGGAAGCCTATCCCGACCCGTCCGACGCCACCGGCAAGTTCGTGATGGTGGACATCAAGGCGGTGAAGCCGCTGAAGACCCCGGTGACGCTCGCCGCGGTGAAGGGCGAGCCCCGCCTCGCCGAGATGGCGCTGATGAAATATTCCCGCCTGTCCGTGCAGCCGGTGACGGACGCGGAATGGGAGCTGGTGTGCGCCATGGGCGGCTTGTGAGCCGCATTCTCGATCCCGCCGCCTTCATCCGCGCCGAGACCCGCCTGCGGCCGGTGCCGCTGGTGCCGGAGGTCTCGCTGCATGTGGCCGACGAGGCGGTGCCCATCTGGCATCGCACCGAGGAGGAACTGGGCGAGATGGGCCTGCCGCCGCCCTTCTGGGCCTTCGCCTGGGCCGGCGGGCAGGCCCTCGCCCGGCATGTGCTGGACCATCCGGAGACCGTGCGCGGCCGCAAGGTGCTGGATTTCGCCTCCGGCTCCGGGCTCGTGGCCATCGCCGCCATGAAGGCGGGGGCGGTATCCGCCACCTGTGCCGACATCGATCCGTTCGCGGTGGCGGCCATCGCGCTCAACGGGGAGGCGAACGGCGTCGTCCTCTCCCCCGTGCAGGACGACCTGATCGGGCACGATGGCGGCTGGGACACGGTGCTCGCCGGCGACATCGCCTATGAGCGGGACCTGTCGGAGCGGGTGTTCGCCTGGCTGCTGGCGCTCGCCGGACGTGGCGCAACGGTTTTGATCGGCGATCCCGGCCGCACCTATCTGCCCAAGGACCGGCTGGAGCGCCTGGCGGACTACAGCGTGCCGGTGACGCGGGAGCTGGAGGACATGGAGATCAAGCGCACGGCGGTGTGGCGGCCGCGCCGGGATCGCTGAGGCCGGAAGCCGGGGCTGGACCTAGAGCGCGATCCGATCAGATTGGACCAACCTGATCGGTGAATCGCCCTCTCACTCTTAGATCGAGAACGCGTTATCCGATCAGATCGCGATGCGATCCGATCAGCGCGTGCTCTAGGGTCCGGGCTTCGTGCCGACGATCCCGTGATGGGGAAAGGTGACGAACAGCGTGCCGGCGGCCTCGGCTTCCGCGAGCGCCACCCGGAACACGGCGAGTTCTTCCGCCGAAAGGCGCGGCTCCAGCCGGCCGACGATAAAGCGCCAGAAGCCGCTGCCGTTCTCGAACGACGGCATAGCCGGGCACGGCACGAGATCCCGAAAGCCCGCCGCGCGCATCCGCCGGTAGAGGCTCGCGTCGGCGGCGCCCCCGGGCGACACCATGGGTGGCACCACTTCCACCTTGGCGCGGATCGCATCGGGCAGATCGGCGCTGAACTGATGCCGGCCGTCGATGGCGCGAACGATGACGCCCACCCGCCCGCCGGGCTTCACCACCCGGAACAGCTCGGAAAGGGCGCGGTCGGCGTCGCATTCCTCCAGCACGGTCACGCTGTAGGCATGGTCGAAGCCGGCGTCGGCGAACGGCAGATGCTCGGCGTCCGCCTCGCGGAAGGTGATGCGATCCGACAGGCCGGCCGGCTCGGCAAGGCCCGCCCCCTCCTTCACCATGTAGGCGTTGATATCGCAGGCGGTGACATGCCCCGCCCCTTGGGCCGCACGCCGCGCCGCGATCCGCGCCAGCGCGCCCGATCCCGCGCCCACGTCGAGGACGTGATCCGTGGGGGCGGGGGCGATGATGTCCAGGAGCGTGGTGAACATGCCGCGATAGCTGGGGCTGCTCGCGCGATCCTCCAGCAGGGCGACACCGCCGAGATGCGCGCCGCCCAGCCGGATCACGGTGAAATGGTCGGCGAGGCGGGGCAGCGCGGCGTCCCACTGGGTGGGGGCGAGGAACAGCGGGAACAGCACGAGCGCCGGCCCCGATCCCACAATCTCATAGCTGATGCCGGCATGGGCGCCGCTTTCAGGCGCTCGGGCCGGCGGGCTGGCGGTTCCGGGCAGATCCCGCAGGGCGTCGACCACCTCGTCCGTGCGGTCGCGCACATGATCGGCCCATCCCGGCTGGGCATAGCCTTCAAGCGTGCGCCGGCGGCTCTCGGGCAGCGCCGCCGCCACCACGCCGGCGATCTGGGACGAGGTGCCGCCATCCCCGGCGAGCACCGTCAATCGGCTGGCCACCGCCGCGAACGCCGCCGGCTCGCAGCCCACCGGCTCGTGGAACAGGAGGCCCGCGATCCGCGCCGGATGGGCCGCCGCGAAGCCGGCGAGGCTGCCCGGCATCTGCGTCGCCACATGGGCGGCCTCGAGCCCCAGATGATCCCACACAGCGAGGAGCCGGTCGGCGAGGCTCCCGCCGCGCCCCTCGGCTGCTTTCGTCTCGTTCGGCATGGTCCCCCCATCGACCTTGGCGAAACCGGATCGACTGCGACCATGCTAGAGCACCCGCCGATCAAAGTGCATCGCCATCTGATCGGATCCCGTGTTCCCTTGCCCGGGCCGGGGTGCCACGAACGCCCGGGACTGCCCGCCGGGCGTTGGCCTGGGCCGGCCTGTTCAGCAGGCCTGCTCCTTGGCGCAGAACGCCTTGTGCAGGGCCTCGATCACCAGCAGCACCTCGGCGCGGGCGATGCGGTAGAACACGCTGGTGCCTTCCCTGCGCGCCTCCACCAGCCCGTCGGCGCGCAGGCGCATGAGCTGCTGCGACATGGGCACCTGATCGATCCCCAGCTCGTCGCGCAGCTGCGCCACCGACTTCTCCCCTCCCCCAAGGGCGCACAGCACCATCAGCCGCTGCGGATGGGAAAGGCTGCGCATCAGCTCGGCCGCCTGCTCGGAGGCAGGCATCATGTCTGAAACATTCATAGACTTGAATTTACAATCTTTGAATATTAAATGCAACGAAGCGTCGCCGGCTTGGGGCCGACGATCCCCTCACGGAGCAGGATAATGTCCGTTGATCGCGCCGTCATGATGTTTGCCGGGTTCATGGTGCTGGCCTCGCTGGCGCTGGGCGTCCTCGTCTCGCCCTACTGGCTGTGGCTCACCGCCTTCGTGGGGGCGAACCTGATGCAGGCCTCCGTCACCGGCTTCTGCCCGGCGGCGATGATCCTCAAGCGCCTGGGGCTGAAGCCCGGCGTCGCCTTTTCCTGATCGCGAAGCTACCCGGCTGACGAGACATCCATGATCCTGCGGTCCCTCGCGCTCCTCGCGGCGCTCCTCGCCTCCTCCGCCGCCGTGGCTGCGGACGACTTCACCGTGCGCCGGCTGGACGTGCCGGAGCTGAAAGCCGTGTTCGGCGAGGTGGAGAGCCGCACCGTCGTGCCGGCCCGCGCCCGCATCGGCGGCACCATGCGTCAGGTCTCGGTGAGCGAGGGCAGCCAGGTGAAGGAGGGCGACGAGATCGCCCTCGTGGTGGACGACAAGCTGGCCCTGACGCTCAATGCCGCCGAGGCGCGCATCCGCGAGCTCACCTCCCAGCTCGACAATGCCCGCACCGAGCTCGACCGCGCCCAGCAGCTGCTGGCGCGCGGCGTCGCCAGCCAGAGCCGGGTAGACACCGCACGCACCCAGTTCGATGTCGCCACCAACCAGGTGCGCGCCGCCGAGGCCGACCGCGCCGTGGTGCTCCAACGTGCCCGCGAAGGCGCCGTGGTGGCGCCGGCGGACGGGCGGGTGCTGACCGTGCCCGTCACCCCCGGCAGCGTGGTGCTGGCCGGCGACGAGATCGCCCGCATCGCCTCCGGCCCCTATTACCTGCGCCTGAGCCTGCCGGAGCGCCACGCCGCCACCATCCGCGAGGGCGGCAGCGTGCGCATCGGCGCCCGCGGCATCAAGGAGGAGGCGGCCGGCTCGCCCGCCGCCGCCCGGCTCGGCCGCATCGTGAAGGTCTATCCCGAGATCACCGCCGGCCGCGTCGTGGCCGACGTGGAGGTGGACGGGCTCGGCGACTATTTCGTCAACGAGCGCACTCTCGTGTGGATCGAGATCGGCCGCCGCGCCGTGCTGGCGGTGCCGCCGGCCGCCATCTCCACCCGCCATGGCGTGGATTACGTGCGCATCCTGCCCGGCCCGGCGGAGGGCGTTCCCCCCGCCGACGACGCCGCCCGCCCGGCCATCGACGTGCCGGTGGTGCTCGGCGCGCCCCTCGACACCGCAGACGGCGCGCGCGTGGAGGTCCTCACCGGCCTGCGCGACGGCGACCGCATCCTCTTCCCGGGCCGCTGACCATGACCGCACAGCCCCGCCCCCTCGGCATCGCCGGCACGCTCACGCGCGCCTTCATCGCCTCGCCCCTCACCCCGCTGCTGCTGATCGCCGCCTTCGCCTTCGGCCTCATCGCCCTCGTCACCCTGCCGCGCGAGGAGGAGCCCCAGATCTCCGTGCCGATGGTGGACATTCGCGTGTCCGCGCAGGGGCTCAAGGCGGAAGATGCGGTGAAGCTCGTCACCGAGCCGCTGGAAACCATCGTCAAGGCCATCGACGGGGTCGAGCACGTCTATTCCAACACCCAGGACGACGGCGTGGTGGTCACCGCCCGCTTCCTCACCGGCACCAGCCCCGACGCGGCGATCCTGCGCGTGCACGAGAAGGTGCGCGCCAATCTCGACCGCATCCCTGTGGGCATCGCCGAGCCGCTGATCGTCGGCCGCTCCATCGACGACGTGGCCATCCTCGTCCTCACACTCACCCCGAAGCCCGAGGCCGCCGCGCGCTGGACCGCCAACGACCTCACCCGCGTCGCGCGCGAGTTGCAGGCGGACATCGCCAAGCTGCCGGACATCGGCCTGACCTACATCGTCGGCGCCCAGCCGGAGGAGATCCGCGTCGCGCCCGATCCGGAGAAGCTCTCGCTCTACGGCATCACGCTTGCCCAGCTGGCCGGCAAGCTGGAGGGCGCGAACCGCACCTTCAATACCGGCACGGTCCGCGAAGCCGGCGCCCAGCGCACGCTGGTGGCGGGCCAGACGCTGCAGACCCCCGCCGAGATCGGCAACATCCTCCTCACGGCGCGCGACGGCCGCCCGGTCTATGTGCGCGACGTGGCGGATGTGACCCTTTCCACCGAGCCTTCCGAGGCCCGCGTCACCCATGTGGAGAAGACCGGCGACAGCCTGACCCGCCGGCCGGCGGTCTCGCTCGCCATCGCCAAGCGGCCGGGCACCAATGCCGTGGTCATCGCCGAGGAGGTGCTGGCGCAGATCACTGCCGCGCGCGGCGGCACCATCCCCGCCGACGTGGAGGTGAAGGTCACCCGCGATTATGGCGACAGCGCCAACGAGAAGGCCAACGAGCTGCTGCTGCATCTCGGCCTCGCCACCGTTTCCATCGTGGTTCTGGTGGGCTTCGCCATCGGCTGGCGCGAGGCGCTGGTGGTGGCGGTGGTGATCCCCACAACCATCCTGCTCACGCTCTTCGCGGCGCGGCTCATGGGCTACACGCTCAACCGCGTCAGCCTGTTCGCGCTCATCTTCTCCATCGGCATCCTGGTGGACGACGCCATCGTCGTCATCGAGAACATCGCCCGCCACTGGGCCATGAAGGACGCCCGCTCCCGCGCGCAGGCGGCCATCGACGCGGTGGCGGAGGTGGGCAATCCCACCATCGTCGCCACCCTCACCGTGGTGGCGGCGCTCCTGCCCATGCTGTTCGTCTCCGGCATGATGGGCCCCTACATGAGCCCCATTCCCGCCAACGCCTCGGCGGCCATGGTGTTCTCCTTCTTCGTGGCGGTGGTGCTCACGCCCTGGCTCATGCTGAAGGTGGCCGGCCGCGGCGGCGCGGCCGTCCATGCGGAGGCGGCGGACGGCGGGCGGCTCGGGCGCCTCTACGTGCGGGTGGCGAAGCCCATCCTCGCCTCGCGGGCGCGCTCGGGGGCCTTCCTCACGGCCGTGGGCGTGGCGACGCTGGCCTCGTTGAGCCTGTTCTACACCCACGGCGTGACGGTGAAGCTGCTGCCGTTCGACAACAAGACCGAGCTCGCCGTCATCCTCGACCTGCCCGCCGACACCTCGGTGGAGGCCACCAACCGCACGCTCCAGGCCATGGTGGACGTGCTGGCCGACCTGCCGGAGGCGGTCTCGTTCCAGACCCACGCGGGCACGGCGGCGCCGTTCAACTTCAACGGCCTCGTGCGCCACTACGGCCTGCGCAGCGCACCACGGCAGGGCGACATCCAGATCAACCTGAAGCCCAAGGGCGAGCGCAGCCGGCCGAGCCACGCGGTGGCCCTCGACGTGCGCGAACGCCTCAAGGCCATCCCCCTGCCCGCCGGCAGCGCCCTGAAGGTGGTGGAGCCCCCGCCCGGCCCTCCGGTGCTGGCGACCCTGCTCGCCGAGATCTACGGCCCCGATCCGGACACCCGCCGCGCCGTGGCCCGCAAGGTGCGGCAGGCGTTCGAGGCGGTGCCCTTCATCGTCGACGTAGACGACAGCTTCGGCACGCCGGGCGAGCGGGTGCGCCTCGCCATCGATCAGGACAACCTCGAATTCTACAAGGTGGAGCAGGGCGACGTTTACGACGCCATCCGTGGTGTCTTCTCCGGCGCGACGCTGGGCTATTCCCATCGCGGCGGCGGGCGCGCGCCCATCCCCATCCGCCTTGCCATGGCGAAAGGCGGGCAGGCGGTGGATCCGCGCACCCTGTCCACGCCCGTTCCGGCCAATGCCCTGCCCGGCGGGCGCGGCGTGGTGGAGCTGGGCGACGTGGTGCGGGTGGTGCGCGAGCCGGCCTCCTTCCCCGTCTTCCGCCACAACGGGCGGGCGGCGGAGATGGTCTCGGCCGATCTCGCCGGCGCCTACGAGGCCCCGGTCTACGGCATGCTGGCGGTGAGCCGCGCCATCGAGGCCGCCGACTTCGGCGAGCTGCCCAAGCCGGTGGTGGCCCTGCACGGGCAGCCCACCGATGAGAGCCGCCCGACCCTGTTGTGGGACGGCGAGTGGGAGGTGACCTGGGTCACCTTCCGCGACATGGGCGCGGCCTTCGGCGTCGCCATCCTCGGCATCTATATCCTGGTGGTGGCGCAGTTCGGCTCGTTCAAGCTGCCGCTGGTGATCCTGACGCCGATCCCCCTCACCTTCATCGGCATCATGGCGGGGCACTGGCTGTTCGGCGCGCCGTTCTCGGCCACCTCCATGATCGGCTTCATCGCGCTCGCCGGCATCATCGTGCGCAACTCGATCCTGCTGGTGGACTTCATCCGCCACGCCCGCGCGCCCGAGCGGCCGCTCACGGACGTGCTGCTGGAGGCGGGCGCCATCCGCTTCAAGCCGATCCTGCTCACCGCCCTGGCGGCCATGATCGGGGCCGCGGTGATCCTGACCGACCCGATCTTCCAGGGCCTCGCCATCTCGCTGCTGTTCGGGCTGGCCTCGTCCACGGCGCTGACGGTGCTGGTCATCCCCGCCATCTACGTGGTGCTGCGCGGGGAGCGGAAAGGACCGGCCACCACCTGACCGGTGGACAGCCCGCGCGCGGCTCCGTTTTCGCCGCCCGGGCCGCTTGACAGGGAGGGGCCCCAACTCATAAATGGCGCCTCCCATGGATCGGGGCCGTAGCTCAGATGGGAGAGCGCTGCAATCGCACTGCAGAGGTCAGGGGTTCGATTCCCCTCGGCTCCACCAATCAACCTCCTGAAAACTCTGGCAAAATCTCGACCCCGGGATTTCCCGCCCAGCACGTGCGTGAGCGCGCGGTTGCCCATGACGGACACGCGCGGGATTTACCGGGACGCGGCCGTTAGGCTCGGCGCCATTCCCGTTTGAGGATCTGCACCGCGGGCGGTGCCCTGTCCTGCGGCGGGAAACGCCCGAAGCGGTTCGCGACCATCTCGGGGATTATCCGCCGAAACTGAAGGCGGGAAGGCTTGGCCTGGTGATCATGAGCCAGAAGATGCCGGCGACGGCCGCGAACGCCGGAAAGCCAAACGCGAACCAGGCCCAGAACAGCCGATGATAGAGGATGGGGAGCGGGAAGCCGCCCGCGTGAGCGCTTTGAGCGAGGTCGCGCATGCGCATCTGCATCCACACCACCGGCAGCCAGAACGCGCCTGTGAGGAGATAGAGCAGGATCGACAACACGATCCATCCCTCCGTGAGGGAATAGCCCGTGTTCCACGCGAGCAGAACACCGCTGATCGGTTGCAGAACCACAGCCGTGGCGGTGAAGATGAAGTCTGCGAGCACGACGATGCGCGCCACTGCCGCGACGGTCGCCGCTGACCCCGTGAAATGGGCGGCGACCAGGAAGAAGGCGATGCCGGCCCCCGTTCCCAGCAGGACGGTGGCGCCCAGGATGTGCAGGTATTTCTGGACGAAGTAGTCCATCAGCGGTCGCGCAGCGTGGCCAGCGCCTGCAGGTGCAGGACGACGATGGGGACGATCTTCACCAACGGCCCGAGCGGGTCCAGCCACAGGCGAGGCACCAACGCGGTCGCGGACAGGGCATAGAGGATCGAAAGCACTACCCCGCCAGCGAGGGCCAGCCGTGCGGTCCGGCGCCAGGCGATCCCGAGGCCGATGGCGAGGTCGGCCAATGCCCCGGCGAGGGCCAGCGGCAGAGCGAGGGCACCTGTTCCCGCCTCCTGAAGCAGGGTTTCTCCGGCGGAAGCGGCCGGGCCCAGGGAAATCAGCCCGGTGGCGATCCAGAACAAGCTCAGGGTGGCGAGCACGACCGGCTTCAGCAGATAGAGCACGGCGAACCAGCGCTCCTGCACACCGGCCGGCTCCGCCGAGAGGGCGGCGGTCAAGGATTGCAGGGCGATGCCCGTCATCTCCTGCCATTGTCTTGGGTCGCCGGCTGCGCCGCGGCGGATCTCCCTGAGGATCGTGCTGCGCACCGGGGGGCGCCAGCCCAGAAGGCCGGCAGCGTCCCCGAGCCGGAAGACAAAGCCTGCGACCGTCGCGGAAACCCCCATCATCCGGGCCTCCGGCCATCCAAGCCAAGCGCGGTAGAGGCGGATGACGTCCGCGAAGGACAGGTGCTGCGGCCCGGCGAGGTCGAGCACAACCCGGCCCGTTGCCCCCGGCGGCAGGAAGAACGCGACGGTGGCGGCCACGTCGTCGAGCGCGACGATATCGAGCGGGCCGGTCTCCTTCACCACCGGCAGGATCGGCAAGGTGGCAAGCGCCCGGAACAAGGCACTACCGCCATAGGCTCGGCGCCCCACCACGACGGACGGCCTCAGGACCACCCATTCGAGATCCCGCGCCATGAGGGCAGTGTCGCCGACATGCTTGGTGCGGGAGAATGCGGTGGGCGTGCCAGCGTCGAGCCCTATGGCTGAAACCTGGATGACCCGGCGGACGCCGCTTCGCTCGCAAGCCAGCGCCAGCGCCGCCACGGCGCGCGCATGCACGGCCTCCACGCTTTCACCCGGAGCATCCTGCAACAAGCCGGCACAGTTCACCACGGCATCGAGACCGACGAGGTGGCAATTCCAGTCCTCGGCAGCGGTCAGGCGGCTCATGTCGATGGCCTGCCATGATGCCGCGGGCTGGCTGCGGCCGGCAACCGCGGTGCTGCGGGCCCAGCCCAGCACCTGATGACCATCCGCGAGGAGCCGGGCGACCACAGCGGAACCGATCAGCCCAGTGGCGCCGAGCACCCCAACACGCATGGTCGTCTCTCCGCGCCACGGCATCCCGCGCCGTCGCGCGCCAGCCTCGGCCAACCCATATCGCAGGCTCATCTGAGGCACCAGTTGACCCTCTCCACCCGCCGGCCGCACGGGGGCGCCGAACTCCGCGCCCGAGCCGGAGGAAGGCCACCGCACACGCAGCCAGCTTCGCGGGCCGGCCAAGTCGCTTTGGGACCTGTGTTCGCGAAGTCGAAATCCGGACCTCCCCTATGCCCCGGCAAGGTCTCGGCCGCGCAATTGGCAGTGAACAGGCCTACGCTTGGTGCCGACGCGGCCGACACCCAGCGCCGCTCCGCAGTCTCGCGGCTCCACCAAGCCCCCTCTCCAAATTGTCTGATCCCGCCAGGGCATTCCCCCGCCAGGGCATTCCCCCGCCTCGGCGTCCGCGCGCCCAGTCATTGCCCGGTGCGGGGCTTGCGCCATGATGGGAGACGCGTTTCCCCCGCTCCCCTCCCCGCGCAGGCCCGCCATGCAGCACTTCCTTTCGTCCGTTTCAGCCCTCGATCCGCTCATCGCGCTCGGCGTCTTCATCGCCACGGCGGCGACCGATGCCTGCTATGTCGCCTTCACCTCGGCCGTGGTGGCGCGCAGGCGGCTCTCCGCCGCCAACTGGTCGAGCGTGTGGTACATGCTCTCCTCCTTCGCCGTGATCAGCTACACCGAGAACTGGGTGTACGTGGTGTTCGCGGCGGTGGGCTCGTGGGTGGGCGCCTTCCTGTCGCTCACGCTGCTGCACCGGCCGGGCAGCGCCCCGGCGCCCGTCGGCTCGGCGCCCCCGGAGTAGGCGCCGGCGGCGCGCCGGCCTGAACGGCGGCGGTGGCGTCCGGGCGCCCATGGGATTAGGAAGACATCCCAGACACTCTTCCGATGGCTCCCCTCGACGCCTGACGATGCTGCGAAACAGGTGGAACCAGCCGTGCCCTTCCTGACGACCCATCCGGCGCTCGCCCGTGCCCTGGCCGAGCGGGACTACACCACCCCGACGCCGGTGCAGCTGGCGGTTCTGGCCCCCGAGGCGGCGGACCGCGACCTGCTGGTCTCGGCCCAGACCGGCTCCGGCAAGACCGTCGCCTACGGGCTCGCCATGGCGGGCACCCTGCTCGACGGTGCCGAGCGGTTCGGCCCGGCATCCGCCCCGCAGGCGCTGGTGGTGGCGCCGACGCGCGAGCTGGCGCTTCAGGTCCAGCGCGAGTTCGCCTGGCTCTACGGGGCGACGGGCGCGCGCATCGTGTCCTGCGTCGGCGGCATGGACCCGCGGCAGGAGCAGCGCCAGCTGAACCTCGGCGCCCATGTGGTGGTGGGCACGCCGGGCCGGCTGCGCGACCATCTGGAGCGCGGTCGCCTCGACCTGTCGGCGCTGCGGGTCGCGGTGCTGGACGAGGCCGACGAGATGCTGGACCTCGGCTTCCGCGAGGATCTGGAGTTCATCCTCGAGGCCACTCCGCCGGAGCGGCGCAGCCTGCTGTTCTCGGCCACCATGCCGCGCGGCATCATCGCCCTCGCCAAGCGCTACCAGCACGACGCCCTGCGCATCGACGTGGCGAGCGCGGAAGGCGGCCATGCCGACATCGAATACCGGGCCATGCGCGTCGCCCCCACCGAGGTGGACCACGCGGTGGTCAACGTGCTGCGCTATTACGATACCCCCAGCGCCATCGTCTTCTGCAACACGCGCGAGGCGGTGCGGCGCCTGCAGGCCATGCTGCAGGAGCGGCAGTTCTCCGCCGTGGCGCTGTCCGGCGAGCTGAGCCAGAACGAGCGCAACCACGCCCTGCAGGCGCTGCGCGACGGGCGGGCGCGGGTGTGCGTGGCCACCGACGTGGCGGCGCGCGGCATCGACCTGCCCAATCTCGGCCTCGTCATCCACGCCGAGCTGCCCACCGACGCCGAGAGCCTGCAGCACCGGAGCGGCCGCACCGGGCGGGCCGGGCGCAAGGGCGTCAGCGTGCTGCTGGTTCCCCCGTTCCGCCGCCGCCGCACCGAGGACCAGCTGCGCGGCCTCGGCATCGTGCCCGCCTGGTCCGGGCCGCCGACCGCCGAGGACATCCGCGCGCTCGACCACGAGCGGATGCTGCACGATCCCCTCATCACCGAGGAGCCGGCGGAGGAAGACGCCGCCGCCGGGTTGGCTCTCCTTGCCGCGCATTCGCCGGAGCACCTGGCCGCGGCGCTGGTCCGCCTCTACCGGGCCGGCCTGCCGGCGCCGGAGGAGGTGAGCGACCCCGGCACCGCGCGGGCGGCACGCGAGCGGGCCGCCGACCGCGACTTCGCCGGCGGGGCGGGAGCGGGCAGCGTCTGGTTCCGCCTGAACGTCGGCCGCCGCAACAATGCCGATCCCAAGTGGCTCCTGCCGCTGATCTGCCGGCGCGGGAACGTGACCCGCAAGGATATCGGCGTCATCCGCATCTTCGACGAGGAGACCGCGTTCGAGGTCAGCCTCGCCGCCGCCGACCGGTTCGCGAAGGCGGCCCGCAAGGCCGACGGAGACGATGTGCAGATCGAGCCGCTGCCCGCCGGCCCGGCCGGGGAGGAGCGTCCCGTCCGGGCCCGGCGGCCGGGCGGCAAGCCGGCGCACGACAAGCCCTTCCGGGGCAAGGCGTTCCGAAGCGGAGCCCCGCACGAGCGGCCGGAGGGCGGCCCGGGCCATGGCAAGGGCGAGCGCGCGGCCAAGGGCCATCCCCCGCGTGGACCCGCCAGCGGACCGGGCAAGGGAGGAGACAAGGGACGTGACAAGGGCCCCGGCAAGGGACCGAAGGGCAAGCGGACGCGCCCCTGAGGCGCGCCGGGCCTCCGGCAGCGCGGACTGACGGTCCACCGGCCGTCGGCGTGGACGCGCGCGGCATGGCCGCCATAAGCGGGCGTCCCCGGCATCCCCCCACACCCGTTCTGCCCGCGCAGGAAGGGCGCTCCGTGGCGGCCGCCGGGCGGGGCCGTGAGGCCTACGCACAGCTGAAGCTGGCCACAGCCGATGCCCGCGCCGCCGTGCCCGCGACTTCGGCGGACGCAGCGTTAGCCTGCGCCCCGGCCTGCCGCTGGAAAGGTTGCGGAGCACCGGGGTGCCGCTCCGGCACCCCCGCCTCTTTCCAAAGCCATGCTGGAGTTGTATCTGTCGATTTACCAGCTTGTTAGCCGGTCGTCGCCGGCGCATCCGCGAGGTCGATCCGTTCGTGAAATGCCCACCCCGGTGGCTCGGCCTGCTGACCAAGCCGATGCTTATCGCTGGCGTCGTCGCCCTGGTCTGGGCGTTCGGCCTCGCTGAGCGGATCGCCGGTTTCAGCGCCGGCCTTGGCGAGAAGGATCGCCTCGTGCGCTGGTCCGCCGTGCTGTCGGGCGCGACGCGTGATGCGATTCCGGTCACGCTGGTCGACATCGACCCGGCCACCATGGCTGCGCTCGGCCACCCCCAGGTCGCGCCGCGAGAGCTGCTTTCCGGGCTCATCTCCCTCGCTGCCACCAAGCAGGCGAGTGGCATATTCCTGGACATGGATACCTCCCGCCCCGGCACGCCCTCGGGCGACGCCGCGCTGGCGGGCCTCGTGACCGCCTACCCGCGTGAGGCGCCTCCGCTCGCGCTCGCGCGCCGGCTCGGCGTCCCGACCCTCGGCGGGTCCGGCGCCGATGCGCTGGAGGAGCAGCCTTCCATCCTCGATGCGGCGGTGGGCGGCCGGCCGAATGTGATCTGGGCCGCGAGCGTGAGCCGCATCGACGAGGACCGGGTGGTACGGCGGTGGCAGCTGAGCCACACCACCTGCGCGCCCGGCGGCGGCAGGACCCTGCCCTCGCCCCAGCTGTTCGCCGCGGCGGTGGCGGGCGTGCCGCCCCACCCCCTCTCGGCCGTCGAGGCGTTCGGGACCGCCCGCGCCGCGGCCGTGTGCGCGCCCGCGACGGCCACGCCGCCCCCCGCCTGGCCCCGCAACCCGGACCAGAGCGCCGCCATCGCCTTCCTGATCCCCGATGGGCCGGACCTTGCGGCGCCGCAGTTCATCGAGCGGGGCGGCCGGCAGGTGCCTCTGTTCCGGCGCGTCTCGGCGCGCATGCTGATGACGGCCTCGGGTACGGTGGTGGCGCCGCGCGCGGTGGCGGATGACCTGCTGCGCGACCGCTTCGTCATCATCGGCGCCAGCCATGCCGAGAGCATGGACGGGCACCTCACGCCCATCGGCTTCCTGCCCGGCGCGCTCATCGTCGCCAATGCGGTGGCGACGGCGCCGGCCGTGCTGTCCGGCCAGCCCCTCGGCCCGCTCGGCGGAACGCTGATCGCGCTGGCGCTGCTGGGGACGCTGGCGCTGATCACCGCCCGCCTGCGGCCGCTGGCGGCGGGTGTGGTCGTGGCGCTCGCTGTTCTGGGAGCGCTGATGGTGCTGGGCCGGATCTTCGCGCCCTCCACCGCGAGCGACATCGTGCTGGCGGCCTTCGGCATGGTCGCCTTCCTCTCCACCGCCGAGGGGCTTCTGGCCATCGGCAAGGACTGGCGCGCGCGGGGCTGGCGCGCGCTGCTGAAGCCCGACAAGCCGACGCCGCAACCCACGGAGACCCCCACGTGATGCGCGCCACACCGCTGCCTGCCGGACCGCGCCGTGCGCTCGCGCGGCGGCTCCCGCTCGCGGGCCTGCTCGCTGCCCACCTCGCCGCGATGGTGCCGGCGCAGGCCCGCGACGCGGATATGCGTCCCCCGGCCGGCTACATCGTCGGCGTGGAGCTGCCGGACACCGACCCCGAGGCTGCCGCCCACCTGCTGCGCGAGGGACAGGAGATCCCGGTGCAGATCGGCGGCGCGCTGTTCGACGGCGACGCCGTGGTGGTGCGCGCGCCTGGCGCGGCGGTGACCATCGAGACGGTGAACGACCGCCAGCTGCGGGTCGATGCCGCCCGCTCGCCGCACCCGGTCAAGGGAGCGCTGCCCACCGGCGGACGCTTCAGCGCCATCGCCGCCATGATCGGCGAGCTGTTCGAAACCAAGCCGTCGGCGCGCACGGTCAATCTGATCGGCCGCAACGACGGTCCCCTGCGCCTGCAGATCGGCCGCGGCGCGCCCCAGCGCGTGGTGCCCGGAACCCGCCTGTGGCTGGGCTGGCAGGGTGGCGTCGCCCCCTTCACCGTGGAGATCCGCGCCGGTGGCCCGGACAGCGCCGTGCTTGCGACCGCACCGGTGAGCGGACGCACCGCAACCCTCGCGCTGCCGCCGTCCGCCGCCGGCTCGCTGGTGCTGGCGATCCGCGATGGCGAGGGCGCGGAGGCGAAGGTGGACCTGCTCGCCGACCCCGCAGCGCCGCCCGTTCCCGCCTGGATCGCCGAAGGCGCGCCCACGCCGGCCTTCGCGCAGGTGGCCGGCGCGCTCTGGCTGCTGGAGCGCAAGCCGGCGGAATGGGACCTGCAGGCGGCGGCGCTCGCCGCCGAAGCCGGGCGCTATGGTGCCGCCGAGGAACTGCTCCGCCGCCTCGCCGAAGGCCGGAAGCCAGGACGATGAGGCCGCGCCGCCGCGCCGCGCTGGCGCTGCTCGGGGCCCTCGTCGCCGGCTTCGCGGCCGATGCCGCCGCGGCGAAGACGCTGGCGCTCCTCGTGGGCGTCTCGGACTATCCGGCCCTGCCGGCCGACAAGCAGCTCAAGGCCCCCGCCAACGACGTGCGCCGCATGCAGATGGCGCTCAAGGCCCGGGGCGTCGCGCCGGAGGAGATGGCGATCCTCGCCGACGGGGTGGAAGGCAGCGCCGGCATGCCCACCCGCGCCGCGATTCTCGCCGGCCTCGACCAGCTGGCCGCGAGCGCGCAGGCGGGCGATCTCGTCATCTTCTATGCGTCCGGCCATGGCACCCGCCAGCCCTCGCGCACCGCCCTGAAGGTGGACGGGCTAGACCAGGTGTTCCTGCCGCGCGACGCGGCGCCGCCCCGACCCGAAGCGACTTCCGGGGCGGAGCGCAACCGCTTCGAGAATGCCATCGCCGGGCCGGACTTCGGCGCACGGCTGGATGCCATCCGCAGCCGCGGGGCACATGTCTGGTTCATCCTCGACAGCTGCTTCTCCGGCTCCGCCTCGCGCGCCGTGGGCGATGGCGTGCATGACAAGAAGATCGCGCTGGAGGACATCGGCCTGTCCACCGCCGGGGCCATGACGCCGGAGAAGACCACGGTGCTGGCCGACCTCACGCCGGCTCTGCCGCCGGGCTCCGGACAGCTCGCCGCCTTCTACGCGTCCCAGCCCAACGAGACCGCCCGGGAAGTGGCGCTGCCGCCCGGCGCGCCGATGGAGCGGCGGTCCTGGGGCTCCATCTTCACCACCGCCCTCACCGACGTGATGCAGCGCGCGCCCGCGCTCAGCTATCGCCAGCTGATGGTGGAGACCGGCCGCGTGCTGCGGGCGGATGCCGCCTTCCAGGCCCGCCAGACGCCGAGCTTCGACGGCGACGGCATGGACGCCCCGGTGCCGGGTGGCGGCGCCGCGCAGGCCGTCGACGCAATGGCGTGGCGGGTCGGCGCCGGCATCCTGCATGCCGGGCAGATGGAGGGGGTGGAGACCGGTGCCGTCGTGGCGCTCTACGACAGCGCGACGCAGCCGGCGGGCCGGCCATCGGGCCATGCCGTGGTGCAGGAGGTGGAGGCAACCCGCGCCCGCCTCGCGGCGCTCAAGCCGGGCTGCATGCCGGCGAGCGCACGCTGCCCCACGGTTGCCGGCGCGGCGATGCTGGACAAGGCCGCTTACGCGCGGCTGGCGCGCCCCGCCCCGCAGGAGGCACTCGCCATCTCCGGCCCGCGCCCGTGGCCCGGCGCCGCCGCGCCCGATGCGGCGCAGGCCGCGCGGCTGCAGCAGGCGTTCGACGCCGCCCTCGCCGGGCCCCTGAAGGACGGCGCGCGGCGCGATGACGCCGCCCCGGCGCTGGTGGCGTGGATGTCGATGGACGGCCTGCGCTTCATGCCTGCGGGGCTCGATCCCCAGGCGGTGGAGACCGGCCCGCTCGTCGCCATTCCGCCGGGCATGGAGACCGGCAGCGCCGCCGTGGCGATCGCCCGCGCGGTGCTGCGGGCGCGCCAGATGACCCGGCTGCAGGCGATCGCCGCCGCCGGCAGCGGGCGCGACCTCGACGTCTCGACCCAGGTGATGCGCTTCGGCCTCGACCCGGCAACGCGGCAGTGCGCGTTCAAGGGCCCGGCGGCCGCGGTGGCCGAGGATGCGCCCGTCACCGTCTGCGACAAGGTGCAGGTGGCGGTGGAGAACCGCAGCACCCGCCCGGTCATGCCCGCCATCTTCTTCCTCGACGATGCGTGGAACCTGATGGCGCGCCGCCCCACCTGCCCGGTGGGCCTCACGGTTTCCGATCGGCTGGAGCCGGGGCGGCGGCTGGTGTTCGAGGTGCCCTACCATCCCCGCGCCATCGTGCCGGGGCGCGCGCCCGGCACCACCAACGGGGTGTTCGTGATCGGCGTGCCCTTCATCGAGGGCGAGACCGACCTGCCGTCCCTGTGCGCCCTCACCGGCTACAACGACCTGCCCGGCGCGGCGACGCGCGGCGAGGAAGGGGCAGGTCTCGACGACCTCATGGACGGCACGACCCGCGGCGGGCGGCTGCCGCTGGAAAGCGCCAGCCTGTCCCTCGCCTTCTGGCCCATCAGCCAGCCGGTGAAGCCCTAGAGGCACCCTCCCGCGAACCGGAACCGGCCCCGCGGTACGGGGCCGGTTCGATCGGCCGGCTCAGGGCCGGCGCTGCGTGCTGGCGGCCGCCGGCGCCGGAGCTGCCGCGGCGGGCGCCGGGCTCGGCTGGGCGATGGTGGCCTTGATCCAGTCGATGTAGAGCGCGAGCCGGGTGTACACGCCGGGAAATTCGGCATGGCCGCAGCCGATGCCGAAGCTGACGATGCCCACCTGCACCAGCGGCCCATCGCCCTTGCGGCTCAGGATCGGGCCGCCGGAATCGCCCTGGCAGGTATCCACCCCGTCCACCGCGGCGCCGGCGCAGAACATCTGCGGGGTCACCACGCCGCCGATCTGCGGCAGCTGCTGCTCAAGCGTCCGGCGCGCGGCGGCGGAGAGGTTGAACACGTAGCTCAGGTCCTCCAGCGCCCGGCGCGCATCCGGCGAGCCCACCAGCGCGGAGGTGAGCACCCGGTTGCACCGGTTGCGGTCCACCGCGTTCAGGCGCGTCTCCATCAGGTCGGGCGAGGCACGCCCGCCCTCGGCCGTGGTGCCCCAGCCGATGATGCGCAGCTCGGCCCCCTCCGGCAGATCCGCCGGCTCGGTTTCCCGCGTCACCACCGTCACCTGCTGCACCTTCACGCCCGGCTTGGGCGCGCGCTCCAGCTCCACCAGCGCGATGTCGTTGACGTTGGTGCCGGTGACGTACTTCGGATGGGCGATGATGCGCTTGATGGGGATCCAGTCGCGCGCGCCGTCCTCGGCGAGCAGGCTGGTGTTGCCCACGTGGACGAGGAGGTTCTTGGTGCTGCGCAGCCCCTCCACCTTGCCGCCCTCGCCTTCCACGAAGCAATGGGCCGCCGACAGGATCCAGCGCGAGGTCAGCACCGTGCCGCCGCACATGGGCGAGAAGCCGGTGATCTTGCCGTTGGTGCTGGCCACGCGAACGATCGCCGCCTGGAACGGATAGGAGCCGGCAGGCGCCTGCGTGCCGCCGACGATCTTCTCGTTGGTGCCGCGCTTCAGGAGACCGCCGGTCTTCACCGCCGCGCCGGCGGCGGCATAGGGCAGCGCGCGCGCAGCGGCGCCCGGACGTGCGGCGCGGTCCGCCGCCAGCTCCGCCGGCCCGACGCTGTCCACGGCCGGCAGGGTGGAGGGACGTGCGGGCGCGCTGCCCGGGGCCGGCTGGAGCAGCAGGTCGGTGCCGGGCGCGGCCGGCGCGGCCGCCGGGCCTTCGGCCGAGGCCGGGAGGGGGGCCGCCGCGATGCAGGCGGCCAGCGCGAGGAGCCGGAAGCCTCCCCTTGCGGCACGGGAGCGGAACGACTGGAGCATCATGGGTGTCACTCTGTCGGGAGGGGGATCAGGGATTGGAAGGACCGGCAAGCCGCCCGCTCGAGCGAGGCGCTGGAGGGAACCGGAGGCGGCGCACGGCCGCGTCGTCGCCGGACGCGAGGGCCGGACCAGTCGGCACCGGCGCCGCGCGGGGTCGCCGACCGGCACGAGGCCTCGGTGCGGGCGCCGCGCATCGCCGCGCGCCGGCGCGCGGTTTCGGCGCCTACGCCCTGCAGGGTCGTGCGCGAGGGGATGAGCGGGATCATGGCTGCCCCGCCGGGCGGCTGCCGAGCCAGTCCGCGCCCACCAGCGCCTCCAGGAGCTTGCGATCCTCGCGCGCGGCCTCGGTATCGCTCACGGGCGGCTGAGGCGCGCTGAGGGCGTCGCGCGCCGCCGCCCGCGCCTTCTCGCCATCGCCGATGCCGTGATAGGCGAATGCCTGCGCCCGCAGGATGCGCTGCGACAGGTCGCGATCGGCCCGCACCCGCAGCCGGGCGCGCTCCAGCAGGGTCGAAAGGGTGCGCACGGTGGTGCCGTCCGGCGCGTAATAGGCCTCCAGATTGGCGAGCCCGAGCCGGTCGGAGATGGCCTTCTCCTCGCCATCCAGCATGGGGTTGCTGCGCGCCAGCACGTGGGTCTCGTAGGTGCGGCGGGCAGCGTCCATGCGGCCGAGGGCGGCATAGAGGCCGGCGAGGTCGCGGGCCGGCGCGACCATCATCCAGCTGTCGCCCTTGCCGGCCTCCACCAGCCGCGCAAGCGCGCCCTCGCCGAGCCGCAGCGCCAGGTCCCTGTCGCCGTCGTCGAAGGCGATGAAGGCGCGCTTCAGGTCCAGCCGCACATCGGCGGCAACGCCGATGGCTGCGCCGGTCTCCCGCAGCTTCTGCGCCTCCGCCACCAGCGCGCGCACAAGGCCCGCGTCGGTCTGGTCGAGCGCCATGTCGAGCAGGAGCTCGACCCGCCGCGTCTCCTCCCCCGGCAGGGCGGCGACAATCTCGTAGGCCTCGCGCGTGAGCCGGGCCGACAGCGCCGGATTGGCCGGGGCGACGATGCTGGAGCGGGCGGCAAGCAGGTTCACCAGCGCCTGCGCCCGCCCCTGCGGCGCCGCGCGGATCTCGCGGATGGCCTCTTCCGCCAGCGCGTCGGCACGGGCGGTGTCACCCCACCAGACCTCGATGGCATTGACCCAGGCGCCGCGCGCCACATCGTGCCGCGGGTCGCTGGCGGGCAGGCGCCGGCCCAGCCGGCCCATGAACTCCAGCGCCGCGGCGTAGCTGGGGAAGACGAAATCCTCCACGCCCGCATATTCCACCGCGGTGAGGCGCTCGATGGTGTCGAACTGCGCAAGGTCGATGGCCGCGACCTGGCGCTCCACCTCCGCCCACTGGGCGGCGGCGAGGCGCGGCAGGCCGCTGTCCTCGGCGATGCGGGCGCTCTCGATCCGCAGCAGCGCGGCGGACAGGCGCCGCTGCAGCACCGGCCGATCGGCGACGGCGAGCGACGCGCCGGCATCGGGAAGACCGGCCAGCAGCACCCTGCGCTGGAGCGCCAGCATGCGGCGGGCGAGATCCGACGCGCCGGCGCGGATGGCGCGGCGGGCGACGTGGCCGCAGGTCTGCGCCAGCTGGGCGTCATAGGCCTTGCCGTCGATGGCGACACGGGCGGCGCGGGCGGCGACGAGAGCCGCCGAGGCCACGTCGCCGGTGAAGGCGAGATAGTTGGCGATCAGATCGGCGCTGGCGCGCAGCTGCGGATCGTCGGCCCGCCGATGCAGCAGGCGCGCCACCAGCAGGTCCCGCGCCGCCTCGTAGCGGTCCGCCCGCAGGGAGGCGCGCGGGACATCGCTGGTGAGGGCGACGAGGATCGCCTCCGCACCCGCCATGTCCCCCTGCGCGAGGGCCATGTCGGCGCTGCGCCGGCAGGCCGCCATCTGCGCCTCGGACAGGCCGGGATGGCCGGCACACGCTTCCGGCGAGGCGGGCGGCAGGCCGCGCCGCCCCTCGGCATCCCGCTCGGCCTCGGCGACGAGCAAGCCCAGCTTGCGGACATCGTCCGGCTCGATATGGCCCTTCGCCGCGAGCGCGACGGCCTGGCGCAGGAACCTCAGGGCGAGCTCGGGGCGCCCGTCGCGCAGCAGGCGCTGGCCCATGAGCGCGGCGGCCTTCGCCTCCATCTCCTCCAGTTCGGCGGAGGGCTCGCCGGCCCGGCGCCCGTTCTGCGCCGCCGCCAGCACGTGCGCCAGCGCGTAGACCTGCCCGTCACGCCCGCGCTGGGCCTCGGCCAGGGCGAGTTCGGCCAGCACCGTATCGGGAGCGTCCAGCGGCGCGCCCAGATAGTTCAGGATCGCCGACTGGGCGTTGCCCTCGATCTCCGCCGCGCGGTCCTTCAGCACGTGGCCGGCGTATCCGCCCAAATCGTGGAACCGGATCAGCAGGTCGATATCGCCGGCATCCTCCAGCGGGACGCGCAGCGTCTGCAGCAGGGCCGCAGCCTGCCGGGGCTCGCCGGCGGCGAGCAGCCGGTAGGCGGCATCGAGGCGGGCGGCGAGCTCGTCCCGCAGGGGAGCGGCCGGCGCCGGCTGCGACGCGACGGATTGCGCGGCCGGTGCCTGCGCCAAAGCGGGCTGGTGCAGCAGAAGGCCGGCCACGAGCGCCGCTGAGACGGGAGACAGCCGCCTCATCGCCCTTCTCCCACCATGACGAAGGGCGCCCAGATGGCGGGATGCGCCAGGGTCGGGTCGGCGGCATCGGCGATCAGCGCCAGGGTCGCGCGCCGGAACGCCTCGGCCTTGGAGAGCGCGGGATCGGCCCGGAGCGCGGCGAGGGTGCCGGTGGTGAGCCGGGCAGCGGCGTCGTCCCGCACCGGCCAGTGGGACACCAGCAGCGTCCGCGCGCCGGCATAGAAGAAGGCCCGCGCGAGGCCGGAAAGGCCGTCCGCGCCCGGCGTGCCGTCGCTGCCGGCGGTGTTGCAGGCGGACAGGATCACCCAGTCCGCCGCCAGCTGCAGGCGCGCCGCCTCCGATGCGGTGAGCAGCCCGTCGTCGTCCCCGTCCGCCACCGGCGGCGTGAACACCAGCGCCGGTTCGGACAGGCCGGGAATGTCGCCGGCGAGAAGCCCGTGGGTGGCGAAGGCGAGGACGCGATAGCGCGAGAGATCGGCCGCCAGAACCGCGCTCTTGGTGGCCGCGGCCCCCACCTGCACCGCATCCGCCGGCGCGCCGAGGGCCTCCGCCAGGCGGCGCAGCTCGCCTTCCGTCTGCGGCAGCGGCGACAAGCCGCGCACCGTCTCCAGATCGACCCGCCCGCCCCGCAGCAGCGTGTCCGCCACGGCCGGGGTCGCGGCGGCGACCTGCACCGGCGGCCCGCGCCCACCCAGCAGCGGCGCGCCGTAGCCGCGGAACGGCAGCGGCGCCGGGGTGGCGGGCGCCGCGCGCAGCGACCTCAGGCTCGACACCGACGGCAGGGTGACGATGCCCTGCCGTCGGATCAGCCAGGCGGTCTCCCGCAAGGCGCCGGGATCGGTATCGTCGCCCTGCGGCGGCTCGGTCACCAGCAGCGCGAACGGGAGCGAATCGAACGGCCGCTCGGCGACGATGAAGACGCGCCGGCGCTGCGCCAGCAGCGGCTCGAGCGGCGCCAGGATCTGGCGGTAGAGATCATGGGCGCTGGCGCGGCTGAAGGCCGACTGCGCGCGGGTGGCGATGCCGTCACCGTCCACGTCGGTATCGCCGAAGTCGCGCAGGGCGGACCGCATCACCGCGACGGCGGCGGGATCGAGGCCGGCGCGCAGCGCCTTCACCTGCGCCACCAGCTCGTCCCGCGGGACCGCCACGCGGTGCCAGTCGGCGGCGTCGCGGGTCAGCGCCCAGACGAAGGTCTCGCGGGTGCCGACGAAGACCAGCACCAGCGCCTCGTCCGGCTCCAGCAGCGCCTGGGCCGCCGCGATGGAGACCGGTTGCGGCTGGGACAGCTCGGCATAGGCGGGGAAGCGCGCGGCCATCTCCCGGTCGCTTTCCGCGATGCGGGCCTGAAGCGCGCCCGCCTCGGCGCGGCGGGCCTCCACGTCCTTCTCCGCCGCGGCGCCGCTGGCGGCCATGCCGAACGCCTTGACCAGCGCGCGGTCGGCCCCCTTCCACGCGGCGACGAGATCCTGCCGCTGACGCACCAGCCGCGCGAGCTCGTCGGAGCCGGCGGCGAAGCGCGCGCCGAGCTGGGCGAGGGCGACGCTGGCGGAGGTGAGCATGGCCTTCTGCGCCGCCTGGAAGGCCTCGTCGCGCAGCTGCGCCGGCGCGGGCACGGCCTCCTGCGCCGCGAGCGGACGGAGCGGAGCAAGGCCGAGGGCGCATGCCGCCAGCAGCATCAGACGGAGCAGCAGGCGCATCATCGGCCGGCCTCCGGGGGCAACAGGTCGAGGCTGAACTGGCGCACCACCACGCCGCCGGCAGCGCCGTCCTCCGCCTCGAACGGATTGGCGCCGCGCAGGCCCGGCTCCACCAGCGCAGCCCGGCCCAGCAGGTCGATGAAGCCGCGTTGTCCCGCCCCTCCGCGCAAGGCTCCGGCCGCGGCGGTCGCGACGTCCCGCTGCAGCAGGTGGCAGAGCGACGGGGGGATGCCGCCGGACCGCGGCAGGGCGAAGACGAGGATGCGGTGCAGCCCGATCTGGCCGGGGCCATCCTTGCCCCATGTCCGCAATGTCGTGCGCAGCACGAGCGGGCCGGAGGCACGCGCCGGCAGCGTGGCGATGCAGCCGTTCTGCCGCCAGCCGCGCACCGGCACTTCGATGCCGCCCAACGGATCGATGAGGAAGATGCCGAGGTCGATCTCGCGCTCGGAGCGGTTGGTGATGGTGAGGCGCGCCGTGTCGCAATGGACGAGCGCCGCCGCCATCCCGCTGTCCACCGGCTGCGGCGCCGAGGGCCGGGCGGCCGGTCCGCAGCCGCGCCGGGCATCGGCCAGTTGCGCGGGATCGGTCTCGCGGATCAGCTCGAGGCCAATCTCCACGTCGCCCGAAGCGGCGCCCGCGCCCATGTCGGCGACGCTGGCGAGACGCACCAGATTGGCCGCCCGTGCGAAGGCCCACACCGCATCGCGCAGCCGGCCGGGCTCCCCGGCGGGGATCGAGAAGCTGCGGCCGTAGGCCTGGGTATCCGTCACGAGGCGGCCGCCCTCCGGCACCAGCCACAGCCGCCCGTCCGCCAGATGGAGCGCGAGATCCGCCGGCTGGCCAGCCGGCACCAGCTCGATGCCGATGGCCGGCGCCCCCTCGCGCGGCTCCAGCGCGCGGGCCATGGCCAGCGCCGCCTCGGCCGGCGCGACATTCGCCACGCGGTACCGGAAGGCGACGCCGGGCCGCTCCATCTGCACCCACAGCACCTCGCGCGCGGCGGCAATGCCAGACGGCAGATCCGCCAGCGGCACGCGGCTCTCCCCGGCCGCTGCCACCGGCAGACGCACCCTGCCGAGCGCCCGCGCATCCGCCAGCGGACCGTCGAACACGGCGATTTCCGTCCCCTCGTCGAAGCCCTGCAGCGCGCCGGCCTCGATCACCAGGTCCGCGCCCTCACGCCGGGTCGCGAAGCGGCGGGGCCCGCTGGCGCCGGCACCCGGCAGGCCCCGGTCGAGATCGCCCTCGAACACCGGGAGCGGCGCCTGGGCAAGCTGCGCGGACGCCGCCATGTCGAGGGCGATCATTCGGGCGAGATCGCGGAACGTGGCCGCCCGCCCGCTTTCCAGCGCGCGCAGCAGGTGCCAGGTGAACACACCGAACGTGGCCTGCGTCGGCCCGTCCGCGACGGGCTTCGCGACGAGGCCGGCCGCAGGCGCCGGAAAGGCCCGCTCGATGGCGGGGGTCCAGGAATCCACCGCGAAGAAGGCCACCAGCGCCCCCGCCTCCACCGGCGCCGGCGCGCCGGCACCCCGCAGCATGGCGCCGCGCTGCGGCGGACGGGATGGCGCGCGCACAGCCGCGGCAGCCAAGGGCGCCTCCCCGGTCGGCGGCGTGCCGAGCGCGGCGGCATCGACACCGCGCGCCACGTCGGCCGAGCGGGTGACGGTGCCGGCGTGGCAGGCGTCCACCACCACGAACACGGTGGCGCCCCGCGCGCGGATGCGGTCGAGGGCGGCGCCCAGCTCATCGTCCACGATGGCGTTGCGGATGGTGCGCGCGGCGGGATCGTAGAGCCCGGCATCGCGCGGCAGCAGCACCTGGTCGCGGCCGCCGGCCTCGGGAAGCGCGCCGTCGGCACGGGCTGCCTCGGGCTGCGTCGTGCCATGGCCGGAGAAATGGAACAGCACGGTGTCGCCCGGCCCGGCGCGCTGCGCGAGGCGGGCGAGGCCGTCGAGGATCGCGGCGCGCGTGGGCGTGGCGGCGGGGACCGGCACGTCCGGCGCCTGCGACAGCCCCTCGGCCAGAACGGTGATGTCGGCCGCCTCGAAGCCATGGCGAGAGAGATGGCGCCACAGCAGGATCACGTCGTTGCGCGGCCCGGCGAGGGGGCGGATCTTCGGCTCGTCGTAATCGGCGACGCCCACCAGCAGCGCCAGATTGCGCGCCGCCGCCGGATGCGGGCACGCCAGCGCGAACGCGAGCAGCGCCCCGGCCAGAAGGCCGAAGACGCCCTGCCCGCGCGCGGGACGTTGCCGCGCGGGACGTCGCACCGTGCGGAATGGGCTGCGGCCGCGTGCCGCATGCCGTCGCTCCGGGTATCCCGGCGATATCTCCGTCACCCCCCCATGCCCCGGCGGGCCTCCCCCTGAGTTAGGTGAGTATAGGCTGTTGAAATAGGGCGTGAAAATGGCTCCGCCCCGGGCCGGTGCGCGGTCAGGGCCGGCAGGCGGTCAGCTTCCACAGGCCATCCGGCGGCACGAAGCGGCGCCCGTCGCGCTTCCACGCCCAGAAGGCCTTGGACAGGCCGGGCAGCTGCACCAGCGGCGGCGCCTTGGGCGGCGTCTCGCCACGCGGGTCCACCCGCTTGAGGTCATCGCCGAAATAATAGAGCAGCGAAGACGGCGCCTTGCCGGCATCCAGCCCCTTCGCCTTGCCGCCCGGCGGGACCCGCATGAAGACGTGGGTGGCGCTGAAGCCCGGAGGATCGGCAATGCCGAACTCGGCGGCGAGGCCCTGCCGCGTCTCGGCGAGGCGCAGCACCCATGGCCGGTCGGCGGAGGCATCGGACTTCAGGGGATGGGTGATTTCCCACGCGTTGGCGACGCCCTCCGGCGCGCTCCAGTCGTCGTCGGCATCGAGCGGGGTATAGACTGCCTTGTCGAGCGCGCACTCCAGCGCCGCCGCGGGGGCCGCGGCGGCGAGCACGAGGAGGGCGGCGCAGGCGGCTCGGATCATGATTGGACCTCGGTGGCATCCTGCGCGAGGTTAGCCGAGCCGGAAGTGGCGGCAAGACGAGACAAATACGGATGAGCGGGAACGTCATCGACGGGATGCAGGGGCTGGCGGGGATCCGGGTGGATCGCCACGCCGTGGACCGGCTGGCGGCGCGCGGGCTGATCCCGGCGGAGGCGCGCGACGCGGCCCTCGCCCTGATCGAGCCGCCGCGCCGGTGGGGGCTGTGGGCCGGGCGGCTGCTGGGCACGGTTGGCGCGGCGCTGGTGCTGTGCGGCATCATCTATTTCTTCGCCTTCAACTGGAACCGCATCCCGCCCCTCACGCGGCTCGGGCTGATCGCCGGGATGATGGCCGCGGCCTGCCTCGCGGTGGTGGTGCTCGGCTTTGGCCGGCGCGGCTCGCAGGTGGCGTCCACCGCCGCCGTCACCCTGGTGGGCGTGTTCCTCGCGGTGGCCGGCCAGATCTACCAGACCGGCGCGGACGCCTGGACCCTGTTCGCCGCCTGGGCCGGCCTTGCCCTCGCCTGGACGCTGCTCGCCGGCTCGGCCGCCACCTGGGCAGTGTGGATCGCCGTCGCCGCCACCGCGCTCGTCACCTGGTGGGACCAGACCCAGCCGGCCGATGCCGCCTTCCACAGCGGCCGGAACCTGAGCCTGATGGCTCTGTTCGGCGCCGCGCTCATCGCCCGCGAGGTGCTTGCGGCGCGTGGCGTCTCCTGGCCGGCGGCGCGATGGACGCGGTTCTTCCTCGGCCTGCCGCTCCTCGCCGCGACGGTCCAGCTGGCGATCATCCTGCTGGCGGCGTTCGGCCGCTTCGGCCCGGCGGAAGGGGGCGCGATCCTCGCCATCGTCGTGGTGCTCGTCGCGATGGCCGCGGTCTACCGCGGTCCCCTGCCCGACCTCGCCATGCTGGCCGCGGTTGCGCTCTCGGTCTGCGTCATCGCCGACTTCGCCGTGTTCCGCAGCCTGGTCGGCGACGGCAGGCGGGGGGACATGGGCACCTATTTCATCATGGGCGTCGTCACGCTCGCCCTGTTCACCGCCGCCGTCGCCTGGCTCAGGGCCACCTCCCGCCACCTGGAGGCGCGTCCGTGAAGCACCAGATGACGACACGCCCCTCCATCGACGCCGCAACGCTCCTTTCCGCCTGGCGCGCCTCCGGCACGCTCGAGCCGGAGGCGGAGGCGGCGGTGGTCACGGCGCTGCGGGCCGACGCCCGGGAAGAGCACCCGCCGCTGCACCTGAAGATCCTGACGGCCGTCGGCACCCTGCTCGCCACCGCCTTCTTCCTGTCGTTCCTGGTGGTCGCGGACCTGATTTCCTTCCGGGACGGGGGCGGCGTGCTCGCCTGGGGGCTCGCCTTCATCGCCGCCGGCATCGTCCTGTCCCTCGCGCTGCCCCGCGTGCCGGCAGGGCTGGGCCGGGATGCCCTCGCGCAGACCGCCTTCACCGCCCTCGCGCTGGGCAAGGTGATGACGGTCGCCGGCGTCATCCTGCTGGCGGGCGAGGACCGGCCGTGGGTGCCCACAGCCGCCATCCTCGCCGTCACCGCCCTGACCTATCCGGTGTCCGCCACCTCGCTGGACCGGGTGCTCTCCCCCTATGCGGCAGGGGTGGCGGCCATCGTGGAAATCCTCGCCCGCCGGAGCTACGGGATCGATCCCGGCCTCGCGCTCACCGCCCTGTTCACGCTGGCGACGGCGATCGCCGGGCTGCTCCTGCTGTCCCATCGCGTGCCGCTGGCGCTGCGGCCCATCGGCACTGCCGCGCTTGCCCTGATGGGCACCATCGTCTGCATCCTCGCCGCCGGACAGGACGCCGGGGCCTGGGCGAGCGGTCGCCCCATGGACCCGCGCCCGGTGGAGGCGGTGCTCACCATCGCCCTCGTGGGCGTGATCGGCTGGGCGGCCGGCGGGCTCGACCGGCTGGCCCGGCCGCCCCTCCTCGCCGCGGCGGCGGGGGCGGTCCTGCTCGGCCTCGCCGGGGCGCCGGGCATCAGCTTCGCCATGCTGGTGCTCATCGTCGGCCACGCGCTGCATGACACGCCGCTGCGGGTAGCGGGCATCCTCGCTTTGCCCGCTTTCCTGGTGCTCTGGTACTACGGGCGCGACATGACCTTCCTCGAGAAATCCGCCACGCTCGTGGGCAGCGGGGTCCTCCTGCTGGCCGGACAGGCGCTCATCGCCCGCGCCGGCTGGGACCGGGAGGAGACGCCGTGAGCCAGACGATCCGACGCGCGCTGTTCCTGCTCGCCAGCCTCGGCGTGCTGGCCGCTCTGGGCTGGAGCGTGCGCGGCCTCGAGACGCTGCGCACCGCCGGCGAGGTGGTGCTGCTGCCGCTGGCGCCGGTCGATCCGCGCTCGCTGATGCAAGGCGACTACATGCGCCTCGCCTATGGGCTGGAACGCGAGAAGATCGATCTCGGCGCCCCGGCCGGGACTGTCATCCTCGCCCTCGATGCGCGCCGCATCGGCAGCTTCCGGCGCATCGCAGGCACCGCCGGGCCGGGCGAGGTGGCGTTCCGGGTCACCCGCAGCGAGGTCGGCAGCGGCGTCCGCGTCGAGCCCCATTCGTTCCTGTTCCAGGAAGGCCACGGGGACCTCTACGCGCGGGCCCGCTACGGCATCTTCCACGTCGACCCGGAGGGCCGTCACCTGCTCGTCGGCCTCGCCGACGCCGAGGCGGAAAGGATCGAGCCGCGCTGAGGGCGGCGCCCCGGCGCCTGCTATTCGCCCTGCCCGAGCGACTTGCGCAGCCGCATCGCCCACACCGTCCAGCCGATGCCCGCGACAAGGGCGACGCCGGCCGCGCCGAGCAGCCAGACCGGCGCATCGTGCCAGGGGCGCAGCACGCCGCCCAGCGCCGCCAGCACCACGAGGCCCGTGGCCACGAGATACACGATGGCGGCGTTCCACGTCTTTGCCCGCCCGCCGGCATCCGGCGCATCATGGGGATCGAGATAGCGCGGCGCGATCACGCCGAGATAGGCGATCTGCAGCAGCGCCCCGAGAATGAACAGGACGGCGGCAAGGTCCAGCAGCAGGATCAGCGCCAAGCCGCCGGCCGCGATCAGCACCGAGCTTGCCGCCAGCCAGAGCTCGCGGGCCCGCTCCGCCGGGTGCGGCGGCGTGCCCATGATGGCCGTGTAGGCGGCATCCGCCATTCCCGACACGGCCAGCGAGCGCACCACCAGCACGCCACTCATCACATAGAACAGGCCAACCACGCGCAGGGCGGCTTCGACAGCGATGTTCATGAATCCCCCAAGAAATCACAACAGCACGGTGGAGAAAGCGGACACCTGCCAGCGCCCGTCCGGACCGCGCAGGAAGCACAGGCCCTGCGCGGCGGTGTCGCGCACATCCGCCTCGCGCACCGCGCCGACCCGGCCCGAAGGCAGCCGCACGGCGCGCCAGCCGTCTGGAAGGTCGTCCATCTCACCCTCGAAATAGATCAGTCCGGGCTTCAGCGAGGCGATGGGCGGCACCGACGCCGCCCCGGCGGCGACGGGCGCCGCATGGACCGGCGTGGCGGCGGGCACATGCAGGCCGCGCGCGCCCTCGGCGATCCGCGCCGCGGTCTCGGCGTCCCAGCGCAGGCCGCGGTAGGTGCAGTACGCCCCTTTGAGCAGAGGATCCCGGCCCCAGTCCGGCCGCTCCGTCGCGGCCGCGATGGTGTCGAGAGCCTGCGCAAGGCCTTGAGCCTCCCGCCCGGCAGCCCCCGCCGGGGGCGCATCGCCCTCCAGGAAGGCGGCGCCGATGGCCGCGAGCGCCGCATCGCCCTCGGGCCAGGGCCCGAGGGTCTCCACCTGCCGACGCACGGCGGGCGTGAGGCCGGACGTGACGACAGCCACCTTGGGCGCGATCAGGGCGGCCACCGCCTGCGCATCGCGCGCGCCGGCGGCCACATGGAGCCGCCGGGCGGTCGCCACCAGCTCGGGCGGCGGCGTCACCTGCGCGCCCACCTCCACCGCGACCGGCCGATAGGCGCGGCCCTCCTGCGCCCCGGCGCCGCCATGGACACAGATGGCGGCGAGGCAGGCGGCGGCGAGGCCGGGCAGGCGTTGGCGGATCCGGAAACGATTCATCGACCTGGGCTCGAAATGGTGGGAGCGGGAACGTGGCCGCAAAGGCCATGCCGCTGCGACGACGTTCCGTCAAGCGGGGCGCGCGACGAGGCCCGTTGACATCGAGATATTTCGAGTTACTGTGTGTAACACGAATTGGAGATGACCATGGCGGCACGGCCGTATCGACAGGTGGCGCGGGAGACTGCCGTGCGCGACACCGAGAAGCAGATCGTCGATGCGCTCGCCGCGCTGATGGAGACCCGCTGGTTCGACGAGGTGACGCTGGACGAGATCGCCGCCGCGGCCGGCACCACGCGGCAGACGGTGATCCGCCGGTTCGGCAACAAGGCGGGCGTGCTGAGCGCCATGGCGGCGCAGCAGGACACCACCATCCGCGCCCAGCGCTGGCGCGACCGGCCCGCCGATGTCGCCGGCATCATCGCCGTGCTGATGACCGATTATGAGCGCAGCGGCGATCTGGTGGTGCGGACCCTGAACCAGGAGGACCGCATTCCCGAGTTCGGCGCGGTCCTGGAGCAGGGCCGGCGCGGCCATCGGGAATGGATCGAGGACATGTTCCGCCCCTGGCTGGAGCGGCGCGAGGGGACCCGGCGGGAGGATCTTCTCGCCGAGCTGCTGGCGACGACGGACGTCTGGGTCTGGCACCTGATGCGGCGCCGGCAGGGCCATTCGGCCGAGCGCACGGCGCGCCTGATGAGCGAGATCGTGGAGCGGCTGCTCCGCGAGGATTGACGGGCGCCGGCACCCGATCGCCGGCATTTTGGGGAGACATCAGATGGAACCGACACCGGCTCTCGCGGGCCGGCTGCGCATCGTCGTGGCCGGATGGAAGGGCGGCGGCAACGTGCCGCCGACGATTTCCGCCGTCGCGGCGCTCTGCGCGCGCGGCCATGAGGTGACGGTCGTCGCCGACGATTCCATCGCCGGCGATGCCCGCGCCGCGGGCGCCCGCTTCGTGGGCTGGAAGCGCGCGCCGAACCGCCCCGATCGTTCCGCGGCGAGCTGCTTCGTGCGGGATACCGAGCTGGCCGATCCCTTCGCCGCCTTCGCGGCCTGGTGCGAGCGCATCTTCGTCGGCCCCTCCGAGGCCCAGGCGCGCGACCTCATCGAGGTGATGACCGTGCAGCCCACCGATGTCCTGGTGGCGAGCGACCTGTTGTTCGGGTCCGTGCTGGCGGGCGAGGTGGCGCAGCTGCCGACGGCCATCCTCTCCACCAACGTCTCCATTTCCCCCCTGCCGGGACATCCGCCGTTCGGCCCCGGCTTCCTGCCGGCCGAGACCGCGGCCGACCACGAGCGCGACCGATCGGTGGCGGCGTGGGCTGAAGAGATGTGGAACGGCTTCCTGCCGGGCCTCAACGCCGCCCGGCAGGCGCTGGGCCGAAAGCCGCTCGCCCGCGTGCTCGACCAATTGCGCGCCGCCGACCTGCACCTCCTGGCGACGAGCCCGGCCTTCGACTATCCCGCGGCCGCGCTTCCGCCGGACGTGCGCTACGTGGGGCCGCTGCTGGATGAGCCGAGCTGGATCGCCGGCGGCGCGGCGCCCGTGGCGGCGCCACCGGAGCGCCCGCTCGTGCTGGTGTCGTTCAGCACCACGGACCAGGGCCAGTCCGGCGCGCTGGAGACCATCATCTCGGCTCTGGGCGAATTGCCGGTCGAGGCCGTCGTGACGCTCGGCAACGTGCTGGAGCGGTTCGGCGCGCAGATCCCGCCCAATGTGCGGGTCCTCGATTCAGCCTCGCACGAGGCGATCCTGCCCCATGCCGCCCTGGTCATCACCCACGGCGGCCACGGCACGACGCTTCGCGCGCTGCGGCACGGCGTGCCATTGCTGATCCTGCCCATGGGACGCGACCAGAACGAGAATGCGGCGCGGGTCGCCTATCACGGTGTCGGCCTGCGGCTCGACGCGGCGAGCGCGGCGCCGGTCATCGCCGACGCCATCGCCCGCCTGCTGTGGGAACCCGACTTCGCCACGAGCGCCCGCCGGATGGGAGAGGCCCTGCGGGCCGAGCCGCCGGCCGCCGAGCGCTTCGTCGCGGCGATCGAGCAATTGCACGCCCAGCGCCGGGCGCACCCCACCTGCGCCGCCTGAGGCCGGGACTTCGGAGGCGGCGGCCGGCGCGCGAGCCTCAGCGCTCCTCTTCCTCGAACAGCCACAGGGAACGGGTCGAGAGCGGCGAATCGGCGCTGCCGGCCATGCCCAGGAAGGCCGGAATGCGGGCCTTCTGCGCATCGGTCAGGGATGTGAAGAGCGGCCGCGCCGCCTCGACGAAGGCCTTCAGGTCGGCGGCGCGGGTCGCTTCCGCATCGGCGATGCGCCCGAGCACGTCGAACACGTCGGCCGGCGGCTGGGCCTCCGAACGGGCCTTGCCGCGTGCCATGGAATCGGCCGCGATCTTGCGGATGGACGCCTCCACCGGCCCCCAGAGCTTGTCCTGCTCGGGCGTGAGCTCAAGCACGGTCTTCAGCGCCGCGATGCGGGCGTTGAGGACGGCCCTCGCATCGGCGTCGGTGTAGACCACCACGATGTCGGGCTCGGCGGCGGCGGGGGTCGCGGGCTGGGCCTGCGCCGCGGGAACAGCGAGCAGCAGCCAGCCGGCCAGCGCGCCGACCAGGGGCGCGGCCACGGCGGAAGTCAGGTGCTTCATGTCGGTCTCCGGAGATCTGGAAACTGGAAGAGGCTCAGCGGTAGTAGGGGCCGAAATAGCCGCCGGGATAGGGGCCGGTGCCGAACCGGTGGCAGGCCCCCCAGGGCCCTCGATAGCGCCCCGCGCCGCAGCCGTGATCGAGGGCGAAGGAGTGCCCGTAGGGGCCGAAATAGCCGCCCGGAAATGGCCCATGGCCGTAGCGGTGGCAGGCGCCGCCGGGCCCGCGATACCAGCCCCAGCCGCAGCCATTGGCCACCGGCACCACCTCTGCCGCGGCAGCCGCCGCCGGCGGCTTCGCCGGCACCGGAAATGCGGCGGCCGGCTGGGCCAGCGCGACGAGGAGGCCCACGCCGAGGGCCGCATTCATGAAGGTGCGCATCATCGCGATCGCTCTCCTGTCCGTGTCGGCGCAGCCGCCGGGGCCGATGGCATCGGTCGGCCGGGCGCGCCTGCGCGTTGGTAGCACGCCTGCATCGTGACGTGCGCCGCGCGGGGCGCACAACTCCGCCAGCGGGCGGATGACGGCGCGCCTTATGTAAGCGATTGCAACATTCATTGACAGCGATTGGCGGCGATGGCAGCTTGACTTCCGCGATCCGCAATCGTCATAAAATTCAATAATTACAACGCAATTTCTGCCGGAGCTTCAGACGCCGCTCCGCGACCAGCCGAACGAGCCAAGACATGAAAGCGCATACAAACGCTCAGATCGACCTCTACAGGAACGCCCTCGACCTTCTCGCCACCAAGCTGCTGGAGGACGAAGGCCGCCTCGGCGTCGCCTTTCCCTATGTCACGGCCCCCGACGGCTCCTGGCAGACCATGCTCGCCTCGGAATCCGCCGGCTATGGCCCTTCGGGCTGGAGCCACGGCAACTGGTTCTGCGGCTTCTGGGTGGGCTTGCTGCTGGCCTCCCATCTCCACACCGGCGATCCCCGGCATCTCGCGATCGCCCAGGAACGCATGCGCCTCGTCGCGCAGCGGGCGGACGATCCCAACACCCACGACATCGGCTTCATCTTCAATGCGAGCGCGGTGCCGCTCCATCACGTCACCGGCGATGCGGACCTGGCCGCCATCGGCCTCGCGGCGGCGGAGCGCCTGCGCAGCCGCACCGTGATGACCGATCGCGGCGCCTACCTTTCCTCCTGGGGGCCGCTGGACGATGCCCGCGCCCGCTGCAGCTCGGCCATCGACACCATGGCGAACCTGGCGCTGCTCTACTGGGCCTCGCGCCACACCGGGGATGCGAGCTACGCCCTCGCCGCCGTCGCCCATGCGGACATGACGCGCGGCGCCTTCATCCGGCCGGACCAGTCGACCTACCACGCCGTCCAGTATGACCTGCCCTCCGGCGCACGGGCGCGCGGCTACACCTTCCAGGGCCACGCCGATGAGTCCTGCTGGTCCCGCGGCCAGGGCTGGGCGATCCTTGGCTATGCCGATACCGCCGCCGCCACCGGGCGGCGGGACTATCTCGAGCTCGCCAACACCCTCGCCGACCATTTCCTCGCGCGCATCGGCGACGATCCCGTGGCGTTCTATGATTTCGACGATCCCGCCATTCCCGACAGCCCGCGCGACACCGCCGCCTCCGCCATCGTCGCCAATGCGCTGCTCAAGATGGCCGACCTCGATGCCGACGCCGAGCGCTCCGCCCTGCGCCGCGGCCAGGGGCTGTGGCTGCTGGAGGGGCTGTGCCGCACCTCGCTGGCGCAGGAGGGCAGCCATCGCGGGCTGCTGAAGCACGGATGCTACTCCCGCCCCCACGACATCGGGCCGGATTCCGCGGTGCTGTTCGGCGACTACTATTTCGTGGAAGCGCTCTGCCAGGTCGTCATGCCCGGCCGCTTCCGCCCCACCTACGGGACCATCTGAGCCGTGGCCGAGACCGACGCCCCCCTGTTCGCGTCCCAGGGCGTGACGCTCACCGCGTCAGGCCCCGTGGGGCGCATCACCATCGCCAATCCTCCCCTCAACGTCCTCACCGTTGCGGTCCGCGAAGCGTTGTTCGAGGCGGCCTGCGCCGCCGGGCATCGGGGCGATCTGCGCGTGGTGGTGATCGAGGCGGCAGGGCCCCGCGCCTTCTCGGTGGGCTCCGACATCCGCGAGTTTCCCACGACGGAGCTCGGGGGCGTCGCCAAGATCCGGTTCGAGCAATATCTGCTCGACAGGATCTCGGCCCTGCCGCAAGTGGTGATCGCCAAGATCGGCGGCCTGACCCTCGGCGGCGGCGGCGAGCTGATGCTGGCCTGCGACCTCAGGATCGCCTCCACCGAGGCCACCTTCGGCTTTCCCGAGATCAAGCTGGGCGCCCTGCCGGTGGCCGGCGGCGTGAAGCGGCTCGTGCGCGAGATCGGGCCGGTCCATGCGCGGGAGCTGATCTACACCGGCCGTTTCATCCCGGCCGAACGCGCCCTCGCCATCGGCCTCATCAACGAGGTGGTGGAACCGCCCGAGCTGGATCGCCGGGTGGACGCGCTCGCGGCCGAGATCGCCGCCCTGCCGGGGGATGCCCTTGAGCTTGCCAAGGCCTGCGTGGCGGCGGCCCAGCCGTCCGGCGATATCGACACCCGGGAGGCCGAGGCGTTCGGAGCGCTTTACGGCAGCGCCAATCTCGCCGAAGGCCTTGCCGCCTTCATCGAGAAGCGGCCGCCGCGGTTCAACCGCTGACGCCGTCCCGGCGCGATGCGGCCTCAGCGCCGGGGCGCCAGCTCCCCGCTGCGCCGGGGGGCGCCGGTGGAGCGGCGGATCGCGAGCTCGCCCTCCAGCTCGGTGCGGCTCTCCACCGGGCGGGACTGCATCAGTCCTAGCAGCAGCTCGGCGGCGCGGAGCCCGATCTGCTCGGTCGGGACGTGCACGGTGGTCAGCGGCGGGTCGAGATAGCTCGCGAACTCCAGATCATCGAACCCGGCGATGGAGAGGTCCTCCGGAACCCTGAGCCCGAGGTCCTTGGCCTCGGCGATGGCGCCGATCGCCAGCACATCGGTGGTGCAGACCAGCGCGGTCATCGGCGGGCAGGCCTCGACGACACGGCGCAGCGCCTGCCGGCCGCTTTCCATGGTGTAGGGCACCTCGAGCAGCGCGCTGGCCTCCGGCATCGCATTGCGATGGTCGAGGCAGGTCAGGATGCCCTGCCTGCGCGCGCGGATGCGGTCGTTGGCGGCGAAGGGGCTTGAGATCACGCCGAACCGCCGGTGGCCGAGATCCACGAGATAGCGCGTGAGGTCATACGCCAGGCGGAAATTGTCGATCCCGACCGCCGGCAGTCCGTCGGCCCCGTCGCTGACATAGGTGACGACGATGGGAAGCCCGGACTGCCGCAGCAGCGCGCGCGCCTCCGAGACCCGCTCGTTGCCCACGAGGACGAGGCCGTCGACGCCGCGTTCCAGGAGAACGCGGGCCTCCATCAGCTCCTTGTCGAGATCGTACTGGGAATTGGCCACCAGCAGGCTGTAGCCGGCCTCCGCCAGCCGGTTCTGAAGCGCCTCGACGCCCCGCGCGAAGATCGAGGTGCTCAGGGTCGGCACCAGGACGCCCACGGAGCGGCTGCGCCGGGAGGCCAGCGCACGGGCCGCGCCGTCCGGCACGTAGCCGAGCTGCCGCAAGGCTTCCTGAACGCGCGCGCGCAGCTCCGGCCGGACCATCGCGGGCGTATTGATCGCCCGCGAGACCGTCGCCGTGGAAACGCCCGCCGCGGCGGCGATATCGGCGATGACCGCCTTTCTCTTCTTCTCGGTCACGATGCCCTGTCGATCCCACTCAAATCAGGCGCGCCAACGCCTTCACGGCCAATCCCGCCAGCGTTGCAGCGCTCCCGGACCTTTACCATCGGCGGTCGGCTTCCGCCACAGAACGGCGCGGCAGGCTCACACGGGCGTTGACAGCCCGCGCGGCTGACCCTTACTGTAAGCGCTTACAAACAGCAGCGTCCAGACACCAGCTCTGCAAGCGCTCAGGACGGTCGGGAGAAACCCCATGCAACGCCACCCACTCGCATTCTCCCGGGCGGAATCCAGGCCGCGCCCGCGCTAGCGGTCGCCAGCGCCACAGGAACCGAGGCTCCCGCTGACAACGAACGCGCGCCGAAGCGTGTGGGCGGGGGCTGTCGATGCGTCATCCATATCGGGGAGAGAACGAGATGACCTGGACCGGCGTGTTTCCGGCAGTCACCACCAAGATGAAGCGGGACGGCTCCATCGACATCGAGGCGAGCCAGGCCGCCATGGAGCGGCTCCTCGCCAGCGGTGTCTCCGGCCTGATCGTCCTGCCCATGCTCGGCGAGAACGCCTCGCTGTCGCCGGCGGAGAAGGAGCAGGTGATCCGTGCCGCGCGGGAAGTGGTCGCAGGCCGCGTCCCGCTCCTGTCGGGCCTCGCGGAGATCACGCTCGACACCGCCTGCGAGACGGCGCGGCGCATGGAGAGCTGGGGCGCCGAGGGTTTCATGGCCTTCCCGAGCCTCGTCTACCGCACCGACGCGGACGAGACCGTCCACTGGTATCGCACCATCGGCGCCGCCACCGGCCTGCCGATCATGATCTACAACAATCCCCTCGCCTACCGGGTGGATGTCACGCCGGAGATCCTCGACCGCCTCGCCGATGTGCCGACCATCGCGGCCATCAAGGAGGAGACCGGCGACATCCGCCGGGTGACGGACCTGTTCAACGCCCATGGCGACCGGTTCGACGTCTTCTGCGGGGTCGACGACCTGATCCTCGAAAGCGTCGCCCTCGGGGCGGTGGGCTGGGTGTCGGGCATGACCAACGCCTGGCCGGCGGAATGCGTCGAGCTGTTCGAGCGCTGCAGGGCCGGTGACCTCGAGGCCGCCCGCCCGCTCTACCGGCTGCTGACCCCGGCGTTCCATCTCGATACGCACGTGAAGCTCGTGCAGTACATCAAGCTGGCCGAGCACATCGTGTACGGCGCGCCGGAATGGTGCCGGACCCCGCGGCTCCCGCTCTCCGGAGCCGAGCGCGCGCAGGTCGTTTCCGTCATCGAGTCCGCGTGCGCCGGCCTTGCCGGCCAGACGTCGCGCGCCGCCTGAGCCGGGGGTTTCGATGAACCGGCTCTTTCTCCAATCACTGGACGTGATCAACCGCGTGGCCTGCTGGATCGTCGCGGTGCTGTTCGCGGTCGCGACCTGCGCCGTGCTGATCCAGGTCTGCGTCCGCTTCGTCCTGCCGAAGCTCGGCCTGATCGCCTCCGCGCCGTGGACCGAGGAACTGGCGCGCTACCTCGTGGTCTGGTGCGTCTTCATCGGCGTCGGCGTGCTCTGCCGGCATGCCAAGCTGATCGCCGTCGAGATCCTCACTATCGTCCTCCCCTTCGGCAAGGCGCTCAGGATCGGCGGCATGGTTCTCACCATGGCGTTCTTCGTGCTGCTGGTGGAGACCGGGATGGAATGGATGGCCCTCAGCGCCATCGAGCTGTCGCCGGTGATGCGCATTCCCATGACCTGGGTGGCCGCAGCCTTGCCCGTCGGCAGCATCCTCGCGCTCCTCAATCTGGTGGGCTTCCTGGTCGCCAGCATCGCCAACCCCGCGGAGGAAGCGGCCGACGCCGCCGAGCTCGCCGAACTGGCGGGGGACTGATCGCCATGCTCGTGGTCCAGATCCTCGGAAGCCTGATCGTCCTGCTGTTCATCTCGGTGCCGATCGCGGTTGCCATCGGCCTCATCTCCTTCGGCATCCTGTGGTCCAAGGGCATGCCGATCATCGCCGGCGTCCAGGCGGCGTTCGAGAGCCTCGACAGCTTCTCCCTCATGGCCGTGCCCTTCTTCATCCTCGCCGGCAACATCATGCAGGCGGGCGGCATCTCGCAGCGGCTCGTCAATCTTGCCAACGCGTTCGTGGGCTGGCTGCGCGGCGGACTTGGCGCCGCCGCGGTGCTGACCAGCATGATCTTCGCCACCATCTCGGGCTCGTCGTCCGCCACCACGGCGGCGATCGGCTCCACCACCATCCCCGCCATGGAGAAGAAGGGCTATCCGCTGCCCTTCGCCACCGCCATCGTGGCCTCGTCCGGCGAGCTCGGGGTGATCATCCCGCCGTCGCTGCCGATGATCATCTATGCGCTGGTGATGAACCTCTCCATCACCTCGCTCTTCATCGCCGGCATCATTCCCGGGCTGGTGGTGGGCGGATCGCTGATCGGCACGGTGCTGATCGTGTGCGCCATCAAGGGCTACGACCGCATCACCCCGATGACGCCCGTCGCGTGGATCAGCGGCATCGCGGTGGCGACCAAGGACGCCTCGCTCGCCTTGCTCATGCCGGTGATCATCCTCGGCGGCATCTACACGGGCGCCTTCACGCCCACCGAGGCCGCGGTGGTGGCTGCCTTCTACGCCCTCGTGATCAGCCTGTTCGTCTACCGGCAGATCGCCGTCGCCGATCTCGGGCGGATCTTCATCCGCTCCGGCCTCGCCTCGGCGGGCATCCTGTTCATCGTCGCCTTCGCCTCGGCGTTCGGCTTCGCGCTGACCATCAACCAGGTGCCGCAGCAGATCGGCGCGTGGATCTCGGAAGTCTCCGGCTCCGCCTTCACCTTCCTGCTTCTGGTGAACCTGCTGCTGTTCGTGGTCGGCATGTTCATGGAGACCCTCGCGGCCATCATCATCCTGGCGCCGATCCTCGGACCGGTGGCGATCCACTTCGGCATCGACCCCATCCACTTCGGCATGATCGTGGTGGTGAACCTCGCGGTGGGCATGGTGACGCCGCCCGTGGGCGTCAACCTCTTCGTCGCCTGCGAGATCGCGGGGCTGCGGATCGATCAGCTGATCCGCCCGCTGCTGATCTTCCTCGGCGTTCTCGTCGTCGACATCCTCATCATTTCCTACGTGCCGGTGCTTTCGCTCGCGCTTCTCAAATAGGGCGGGTCCGAACCACGCCCGCAGAACACCCAACAATAAAAGGGAGGATTTCCGAATGAAGACCTTGCTGCGTTCAGCCATCATCGGCGCGGGGCTCACGCTCGCCGCAACGACCGCGTCCCTCGCAGTTGAAATACAGGTCGGCCACACGCTGACCACCGACAGCCACTATCAGGCGGCCGCCCTCAAGTTCAAGGAAGTGGTCGAGGCGGGAAGCAAGGGCGCGATTACTGTCAACATCTTTCCGCAGAGCCAGCTCGGCGGCGAGGTCAAGATGATCCAGAGCGCCCGGACCGGCGCCATCGCCGCCTTCATCACCGCCGCGCCGCCGCTGGAGAATACGGTCCAGGAATACTCCATCCTGTCGCTGCCCTACCTGTTCGATGATCTCGACCAGGCCAATACGGTGATGCAGGGGCCGTTCGGCGAGCAGATGCTCAAGCAGCTCGACAGCCGCGGCCTTGTCGGCCTCACCTTCCTTTCCTCGTTCGAGCGCTCGGTGTTCGGCTCGCGGGCGATCCGCAAGGTCGAGGACTTCAAGGGCATGAAGATCCGCGTGCTGCAGGGCCCTGGCTTCATCCGCACCTATGAGGCGCTGGGAGCGCAGCCGACGCCGATGGCCTATTCGGAAGTGTTCGTCGCGCTGCAGAACGGCGTCGTGGACGGCGCCGAGGCCGATCCGGCGCAGGTGGTGCAGGACAAGTTCGTCGAAGTCACGAAATTCTTCAATTTCACCAAGATTCACTACATGCCGTCGCTGCTCGTCTTCTCCAAGGCGCGGTTCGACGCCCTGACGAAGGAGCAGCAGGAGCTGGTGCGCAGCGCCGCCAAGCAGGCCGCCAAGGCGTCCCTCGAAGCCTACAAGAAGACCTATGCGGAAGGCGTCGAGGGCATGAAGAAGGCGAAGGTCGAGCTGATCTATCCCGATCTCGCGCCCTTCAAGCAGGTGGCGCGCGGCGTGTGGCCGAGCCTGCTCACCGCCGTGCCCAACGGCGATGCCCTGCTGAAGGACGCGCAGGCCGCCCTCAAGACCAAGTGAGGCCGCGGACAAGGCCGATGGGGGAGCCCCCTGCGGGCCTCCGGCCGGCGCCGGCGTGACGCCGGGCCACGAGACGATGCCCGGCCCCACCCGGCGGCCGGACATCGACCGCAACACCGCGCAGCGCCGGCCTGTTCGCCGGCCGGCCGCACCAACAGGCCAGGGTGCCGGACCTTTCATCATGCTGGACCTTACCGAAGACCAATCCCTCATCCAGGACACCGCGCGCAGCTTTGCCCGCGAGGTGCTGGCGCCCGCCGCCGCGGGCATCGACCAGAGCGACGCGTTCCCGACCGCCATCTATCGCCAGATGGGCGCGCTGGGCCTGCTGGGCATGACGCTCCCGGCGCAGTACGGCGGCGCTGAAGCCGACACCGTGTCCTGGTCCCTCGTGCTGGAGGAGCTGGCGACCGCCTCGGCCGCGGTGGCGGACGCGCACATGGTGTGCAAGCTCATGTGCGACGTGCTGCTGACCAACGGCAGCGAGGCGGTGCGCCGCGCCTTCCTGCCGCGCATGGCGGCCGGCGAGCTCATCTGCGCCATCGCCCAGACCGAGGCGGACACCGGCTCCGACGTCGCCGCCGTGCGCACCACCGCCCGTCGCGTGGAGGGAGGCTATCGCATCAGCGGCGCAAAGCAGTTCATCACCTTCGCGCTCAACTGCGACCTCGCCATCGTGGTGGCCACGGTGGACCGCAGCCTCGGTCGCGGCGGCATCGGCATGTTCCTCGCCACCGCCGACACCGAAGGCTTCATCCGCGGCGCCGCGGCGCCGGTCATGGGCGTGCGCGGGCTCGCGACCGGCGAGCTCGTGTTCGACGACTGCTTCGTGCCGGACGACCGGGTGCTGGCCGCTCCGGGCGACGGCCTGAAGCGGGCGCTGACCTCGCTCGGCTCGGGACGCATCGGCATGGCGGCGCAATCGGTCGGCATCGCCCGGGCCGCCATGGAGCACGCGCTCGCCTATGCCCGCGACCGCAAGGCGTTCGGCCAGGCCCTCACCGATTTCCAGAGCATCCAGTTCACCCTCGCGGACATGTCCATGACCATCGAGGCCGCGCGCCTGATGGTGCGCCGCGCGGCGCGGCTCAAGGACCAGGGCGCGCCGATCATCCGCGAGGCCTCCGAGGCCAAGCTGTTCGCCTCGCAGATGGCCAACCGCGTGGTGAGCGACGCGCTGCAGATCCACGGGGCCTATGGGTACACCCGCGACAGCGCGGTGGAGCGGATGTTCCGGGACATCCGCGTCTACGAGATCTGGGAGGGCACCAGCCAGATCCAGCGCCTGATCATCTCCCGGCAATTGCTGGGCACCCGCTGAACCGACCGCCGACAGGCCAAGCCAGGCGCCCGCCACATGCGCGGCGCCGACGGGAGTAACGAGATGCAGCATGAGGACACCGAACGCGCAGCGCAGGCGACCGCGCTCCTGAAGGGAATGCGGGTGCTCAGCTTCTGCCACTACCTGCAGGGGCCCGCCGCCGGGCAATATCTCGCCGACATGGGCGCCGACGTGATCAAGGTGGAGCCGATCAAGGGCGCCTTCGAGCGGCACTGGTCCGGCGCCTCCACCTTCGTCGGCGACGTCAGCGCGTTCTTCGTCTCGGCCAACCGCAACAAGCGCAGCCTCGCGCTCGACCTGAAGCACCCCGAGGCCCGGGTCGTGCTCGAGCGCCTCATCGCGTCGGCCGATGCGGTCATCGAGAACTATCGCCCCGGCGTGATGCAGCGCCTCGGGCTCGGCTATGACGACATGGCCCGCATCAATCCCGCCATCATCTATGCCTCGGCCACCGGCTTCGGCTCCAGCGGGCCTGCCCGTGACCGGCCCGGGCAGGATCTGCTGGTGCAGGCGCGCTCCGGCCTCATCGCCGCCACCGGCGCGGCGGCGCCCACCGGCATCGGCTGCGCGGCGGTGGACCAGCACGGCGCGGCACTGCTGGCCATGGGCGTGGCCGCGGCCTACGCCCACAAGCTGGCGACCGGCAAGGGCACCTTCATCGAGGGAAGCCTGTTCAACGCCGGCATCGACATGCAGACCGAGGCGCTGACCCTCTACTACAGCGGGGGCTACGGGAACGAGCGCTTCGAGCGCGAGGGCCATCTCGTCACCTGGTTCCACGAGGCGCCCTACGGGGTCTACCGCATCGCCGACGGGACCGTCGCGGTATCGCTCAATCCGGTGCAGCGCCTCGCCGACGCCCTCGGCAGCGCCGCGCTCGCGGCCCTGGCGCCGCTGGACCCCTATGCCGAGCGCGACTGGATCGCGGCGGAGGTGGCGCGGGAGCTGGCCGGCTGGCGCTGGGCGGATCTCGGCCCGGCTTTCGATGCGCAGGGCGTCTGGTGCGAGCGGGTGCAGACCTACGACGAGCTGCGGACCGATCCGCAGGTGATCCACAACCAGATCTTCGAGCAGATCCCGATCGGCGGCGGCGAGGCCACCGTGGTCAAGCACCCCCTGAAGTTCAACGGCGAGGTTCCGCCGGTCCGGCTCCTGCCGCCCGGGCTCGGCGAGCAGAGCGCGCAGATCCTCCAGTCGCTCGGCTTCTCCGCCGCCGAAATCGACAAGCTGCTGGAAGACAAGGTGGTCCACGCAGCCGAAAGCAACGCGAACAGGAAAGGAAAGGTCGCATGAAGGCCATGTATGCGGAAGTCGGGGATCAGGTCCGGTTCGCCAAGACCGTCTCCGAAAGCGACGTCTATCTGTTCGCCGGCATCACGGGTGACTTCTCGGGCAACCACGTGAACGAGGAATTCATGCGCACCTCGGCCTTCGGCAAGCGGATCGCCCATGGCGCGCTGATGGTGGGCTACATGTCCACCTGCTCGACGCTGATGATCGACCGGAGCCTGGAAAAGGGCATCGATTCGACGCCCGTCTCCCTCGGCTATGACCGGGTGCGCTTCATCAGGCCGGTGTTCATCGGCGACACGGTGACCCTGACCTACACGATCCGTGAGGTCGAAGCCGACCGCCTGCGCACGCGGTCGTCCATCGAGGTGGTGAACCAGCACGGCGAGACGGTGGCCGTGGCCGAGCACATCCTGAAATGGGAGCCGCGCGTTGCGCCCGCGGTCGCCGCGGAGGCGGTGTCTTGAGCGGGCTCGACTTCGCCGCCGCGCTCACAGCAAGCCTGCCCGACGATGCCGACCGGGCGGTTCTCGCCGGCCGGGTGTTCCGGCCGGAGGTGGCCGGCCCCTCGGTTGTCGCGGTCCGCCCAGAGGGCGTCGTCGACGTGAGCGCCGCCTTCCCGACCATGCGCGACCTGTGCGAGACCGACGATCCCGCCGCCGCGCTGGCGGCGGCCTCGGGCGAGAACCTCGGGCCGTTCGAAGCCCTCCTCGCCAACACCCCGCCGGAGCGCCGCGACCGCACGCGCCCGTGGCTGCTGGCGCCCATCGATCTCCAGGCGATCAAGGCCACCGGCGTCACCTTCGTCGCCTCCCTGCTCGAGCGCGTGATCGAGGAACGCGCGCGGGGCAATCCGTCGGAGGCCGCAGCCATCCGGGCCGAGCTGCAGCAGGCCGTCGGGCGGGATCTGGCGACGATCCGCCCGGGCTCGCAGGAGGCGCGCCGTGCCAAGGAGGTGCTGATCGCCAACGGCGCCTGGAGCCAGTATCTGGAGGTCGGCATCGGCCCGGATGCGGAGCTGTTCACCAAGGGGCCGCCCATGTCCGCGGTCGGCACCGGCATGGATGCGGGCGTCCATCCCAGGTCGACATGGAACAATCCGGAGCCCGAGGCGGTGCTGGTGGTGGCCTCGGACGGGCGCATCGTCGGCGCCACGCTCGGCAATGACGTCAACCTGCGGGACGTGGAAGGCCGCTCGGCGCTGCTGCTGGGCCGCGCCAAGGACAACAACGCATCGTGCGCCATCGGCCCGCTGGTGCGGCTGTTCGGGGCGGGGTTCGATCTCGACAGCGTCCGGCGCATGGACATCGTGATGTCCATCACCGGCGAGGACGGGTTCACGCTGGAGGATCGCTCCTCCATCGCCCGGATCAGCCGCGATCCGGCGGACATCGTCGGGCAGATGATCAGCCGGACCCATCAGTATCCGGACGGCGTCGTCCTGTTCCTCGGCACCATGTTCGCGCCGGTCAAGGATCGCGACGCGCCGGACCAGGGCTTCACGCACAAGGATGGCGACATCGTCGCCATCGGCTCGGCGGAGCTTGGCCGCCTCGTCAACCGGGTGCGGGCCTGCGATGCCTGCGAGCCCTGGACCTTCGGCGCCGGCGCGCTCATGCGCAACCTGGCACGGCGCGGCCTCCTGACCCGAGACGGGCCGCCCGGCAACGGCTGAGGCGCCGGTTCGATCCCTGTCCCGACCGGCGATCGCCGGCGCACCCCTCGCCGGCGCTCACGCGCCGGTGCGGGGCGCGAAGCCGAGGCGCAGCGGACGCACGATGTGCTCGGCCAGCGCCGCGCGGTCCGCACCGGTCTCGCCGGCCTTGGGGCGGTACCAGATCGACATCCAGTTGATGGCGCCGAGCACGGCCTTGATGGTGAGGGACGGCTGCTCCGAGACCGCGCTGCCGTCCGCGATGGCGGCATCGAGCATGCTGCGGAACAGCCGCTCGTAGCGGCGGCGCATGTCCATCACCGCGTCCAGGGTGCGGCGCTGGGCCGGCGTGGTGGCGGCCATGCGATGCATGTGCACGCCCTGCACCACGACCGCGATGTAGGTGTGGTTCTCCATGGAGGCGAGGGCGTGCGCCTCCAACATGTGGGTCAGGCGCTCCCCGGCCGGCCCGTCCGTTGCCGATGCCGCCTCCACCGCGACGAACAGGCGATCCATGCCCTCGCGGTGCACGTCGAAGAACAGGTCCGTCTTCGAGGAATAATAGTGGTAGATGCGGCCCTTGGTGGCGCCGAGCCGGCGCGCCACGTCGTCGATGCTGGTGGCGGAAAAGCCCTGCTCCATGAAACAGGCGGCAGCCGCCTCCAGGATGTCGGCATTGCCGGTGCCGTCGGTCCTGATCTCCGGTTTGTGCTCGCCCGCCATGCCCCCGACCCGGTCCTTTGCGCATTCCGCTGCACTAAGGCGCGAACATGCCCCGCGCGCAAGGCCTGCGAAGGTGGCTGGACAAATCGGCCGGCGCCGTCATACTACTGAGTATGTTGCTCCGGAGGCCCCTTGTCCCGGAAGCGCGCCGTTGCAGGATATGCCAGAACACGCCCCATGAGCCGACCCTTCAGCCGCCCCATTCCCTCCCCCGGCGCCCCGCCCCTCGCGAGCGGCTGGCTGGACGTCACCCAGCCCCTCGTCGATCTGTTCGCGGATGCCATCGGCGACCATCAGTTCATCCATGTGGACCCGGAGCGCGCGGCGCGCGAGAGCGCCTTCGGCGGCACCATCGCCCACGGCTTCCTGGTGCTCTCGCTGCTGTCGAAGCTCGGCGCCGAGGTGATGGACCTGCCGGGGCCCGGCGAGGTGGGCATCAACTACGGCTTCGACAAGGTGCGCTTCCTCGCGCCGGTGCCGGTGGGACGTCGCATCCGCGGCGTGTTCCGCGTGGCCGCGCAGGAGCTGAAGGCCGGCGGCCACCTCATCCGCTTCGACGCGGCCGTGGAGCTCGAAGGCTCCGCCAAGCCGGCGCTTGCGGCCGAATGGCTGGTTCTGATCCTCAAGGGAGACAAGGCATGAGCATCTCGTTCGAAGGGCGGGTGGCCATCGTCACCGGCGCAGGCGGCGGGCTCGGCCGCGCTCACGCGCTGGAGCTTGCCCGCCGCGGCGCGAAGGTGGTGGTGAATGATTTCGGTGGCGCCCGCGACGGCACCGGCGGCTCCAGCGCCGCGGCGCTGGCGGTGGTGGACGAGATCCGCGAGGCAGGCGGCGAGGCGCTCGCCGACGGCGGAAACGTCACCTCCGCCACCGACATGGAAGCCATGGCGGCGGCGGCCCTGAAGGCGTTCGGCCGCATCGACATCCTCGTCAACAACGCCGGCATCCTGCGCGACCGCACCTTCGCCAAGATGGACATGGCGGATTTCGCCGCCGTGGTCGCCGTGCACCTGCTCGGCTCGGCCAATGCCACCAAGGCGGTGTGGGAGACCATGCGCGCGCAGAAATACGGCCGCGTGCTGATGACCTCCTCCACTTCCGGCGTCTACGGCAATTTCGGCCAGTCCAACTACGGTGCCGCCAAGGCCGGCCTGATCGGCCTCATGAACGTGCTGCACTTCGAGGGCGAGAAGCACGACATCCGCGTCAACGCCGTGCTGCCCACGGCCGCCACCCGCATGACCGGCGACATGATGGACCCGGAGACCCTGGCCCATCTCGCGCCCGAGAACGTCACCCCCGCCGCCCTCTATCTCGTGAGCGAGGCCGCGCCGAGCCGCACCGCCCTGCTCGCGGGCGCCGGCACGGTGGCGCGCATGGCCATCGTGGAGACGGAGGGCGTGTTCCTGCCGCAGGGCAATCGCACGCCCGAGGCGGTGGCGGCCGCCTTCTCCGACCTCGCGCGGCTGGACAGCGTGATCGAGACCGGGGCCGGCCTCGCCCACGTGGACCGCATCATCGCGCGCGCCAAGGCCGCTGCCGCCGCCGCGGCCTGACGGGAGCCCTTCCATGAGCGAGCCTCGCCCCGCCCCCGAGGGGCGGACGGCGTTCCCGCGCCTGTATGTCATGCAGACGCGCTGGAACGACGTGGACCGCTACGGACACATGAACAACGTCGTCTATCTCGAATACTTCGACAGCGCCCTCAACCGGGCGCTGATCGAGGCCGGCGCGCTCGACCTCGCCGGGGCCGGGGCCATCGGCATCGTCGCCAGCGTCGGTTGCGACTACTTCTCCGAGGTGAGCTATCCCGACGAGGTGGAGGTGGGCGTGCGCGTCACGCGCATCGGCAACTCCAGCCTTGCCTGGGGCTTCGGGCTGTTCCGCGCCGGGGCACCGCTCACCGCCGCGGTGGGGCGCACCGTGCACGTCTATGTGGACCGCACGAGCAGCCGCCCGCAGCCGCTCGGTCCCGCGCTGAGGGCGCTCGCCGAAACCCTCCACGTCCCCCGGAAGGATCCCGCGCCATGAGGGAAGCCGTCGTCGTCTCCACCGCCCGCACGCCCATCGCCAAGGCCTATCGCGGCGCGTTCAACGACACCAGCGCCCCCGCGCTCGCCGGCCATGCCGTCGCCAGCGCGCTCGCCCGCGCCGGCGTGGAGGGGGCGGAGGTGGAGGACGTGGTCCTCGGCGCCGCCCTGCAGCAGGGCACGACGCACATGAACATCGCCCGCACCGCGGCGCTCAGGGCCGGCCTGCCGGTGGAGGTGCCCGGCCAGAGCGTCGATCGCCAGTGCGCCTCGGGCCTGATGGCCATCTCCATCGCCGCCCGGCAGATCGTGGGCGAGGGCATGGAGATCGCCGTGGGCGGGGGCGTCGAGCAGGTCTCCCTGGTGCAGAACGAGCGCATGAACGTCTTCCGCTGGCACGACGCCTGGCTCGACGCCCATGTGCCCGCGACCTACATGAGCATGATCGAGACCGCCGAGATCGTGGCCGCGCGCTACGGCATCTCCCGCGAGGCGCAGGATGCCTGCGCCCTCCAGTCGCAGCGCCGCACCGCGCAGGCTCAGGAGCGCGGCGCCTTCGACGACGAGATCGCGCCCCTCGACACGGTGAAGGTCGTCGCCGACAGGGCCACCGGCGAGACCCGCCGCGAGGCGGTGCGCCTCACCCGCGACGAGGGCAACCGCGCCGACACCACCGCCGAGGGACTCGCGGCGCTGAAGCCGGTGTTCAAGGGCGGCATCGAGGTGGCGGAAGGCCGGTTCGTGACCGCAGGCAACGCCTCCCAGCTCTCCGACGGCGCCTCCGCCTGCGTGCTCATGGAGGCGAAGGCGGCGGAACGGCGCGGGCTGGCCCCGCTCGGCATCTATCGCGGCATGGCGGTGGCGGGCTGCGCGCCGGAGGAAATGGGCATCGGCCCGGTGTTCGCCGTGCCGAAGCTGCTGGCCCGCCACGGCCTAAGCGTGGACGACATCGGCCTGTGGGAGCTGAACGAGGCCTTCGCCGCCCAGCTCCTCTACTGCCGCGACCGCCTCGGCATCCCCGACGAGCGGCTGAACGTGAACGGCGGCGCCATAGCCATTGGCCATCCCTATGGCATGTCCGGCGCGCGCATGACAGGTCACGCCCTCATCGAGGGCCGCCGCCGCGGCGCGCGCTACGTCGTGGTCACCATGTGCGTGGGCGGCGGCATGGGCGCCGCCGGCCTGTTCGAGGTCGCCTAGACGCGGCGGGGACCGCGAGGCCCCGCCCTCTCATCCACCTGCCCTCCAGCCCGGCCGCGCAACGGCCGGGCTCTTCCCTGGGGTAGGATCAGCCCCGCGACGGAAGCCCGATGCGCCTCTCCAGCCAGTCCGGCCGCGGGAGCGCGGCATGGGCCGCCGCGTCAGCCTGAAGACGCGCCTGCGCGTGGTCCGGAAAGGGCGCCGACCGTGGCACGCCGGACGCCCGGGACACGTGCATCAGCACCTGCTCGCACAGCGCGAGCTCGGCGCCGTCTCCATCCCGGAGGCGCATGAGGATGTGCATGCGCTTGGCATCCGCCGCCAGCACCACCAGCTCCACCGACAGCGCCGTGCCCTCGTGGCATTCGCGCAGGTAGCCGATCCGGCTGTCGAGGGTGTAGAGCGTCGCCTCCTGCGTCGCGCGATAGTCCGCGTCGAGCCCGAGGCGCTCCATGTAGGCGGTGGCGGCGTCGGAGAAGAGGATGCCGTAGGCGAAATCGCCCATGTGGCCGTTGTAGTCCACCCACTCCGGACGCACGCGCTCGGCGAGAATCGCGAGGCCGGAGCCCGTGGCCCCCGGCTGTGACTGACCCATTGCGGAGCCCTCCTTTCAGTGACGGCCGGGAGGCCGCGACGACCTCCCGTGCCCGCTCAGCCCTTCACCAGCGGGCAGGCGCTCTCCTCGACGGGACGGAACGCCTCCTTGCCGGGGATGGTGCGCAGGACCTTGTAATAGTCCCACGGTCCCTTCGATTCGCTCGGCGCCTTCACCTCGACCAGATACATGTCGTGGACGAGACGGCCGTCCTTGCGCAGATAGGCGTTGCGGGCAAAGAAATCCTCGATGGGCGCCTCGCGCAGCTTGGCCATCACCTGCGATCCGGAGGCGGTGCCGGCCGCCTGCGACGCCTTCAGGAAGTTCGACACAGCCGAATAGACACCAGCATGCACCATGGTCGGCATCCGCCCGCCCATGCGCTGCGCATAGCGCCGCGACCAGGCGCGGGTGGCGTCGTCATAGTCCCAGTAGAAGCCGGTCGTCAGGGTCAGCCCCTTGGCGATATCGAGCCCGACCGCGTGCACGTCGGTGAGGAACAGGAGCATTCCGGCGATGCGCTGGCCGCCCTGGGTGATGCCGAACTCGTTGGCCTGCTTCAGCGCGGTCATGGTGTCGCCGGAGGAGTTGGCGAGCGCCACCACCTTGGCGCCGGAGGCCTGCGCCTTCAGCAGGTAGGAGGAAAAATCGGAGGTCTCGCGCGGGTGCCGCACGCTGCCCACGACCGTGCCGCCAGCCGCCCGCACCGCCTCGCTCGTGTCCTTCTCCAGCGCATGGCCGAAGGTGTAGTCCACGGTGATGAAGAACCAGCTCCTGCTGCCCTCCTGGGTGATGGCACGGCCGGTGCCGTTGGCCAGCGCGTAGGTGTCCCATGTCCAGTGGGCGGTGGAGGGCGAGCACGCCTTGCCCGTCAGCTCCGAGGACCCGGCGGTGGAGACGAGGAAGGCGGTGTCGGTGTTGCGCGTCACCTCCTGCACGGCCATGGCCACCGAGGAGGTCGGGACATCGATGATGGCCTTCACGTTCTGCTGGTCGATCCAGCTGCGCGCGAGGGAGGCGCCCACATCCGGCTTGTTCTGGTGGTCGCCGACGATGACCTCGATGTCGCGGCCGAGCAGCTTGCCGCCGAAATCCTCCACCGCCATCTTCGCCGCGGCCACCGAGCCGGGGCCGGCGAGGTCCGCGTTCATGCCCGACATGTCCGTGAGCACGCCGAGCCGCCACGTCTCCGCCGCCGCCGGGCCGCCCGACAGGACGAGCGCCGCCAGAGCGGCGCGGCCGAAAGATCCGCGCTTCATCAGATTTCCTCCCTTGGGTGCTTGAAATCGCGGCGGTTTGAGCCCGCCGTCGTTGCCGTGTGCGGATGCCGGGCTCAGCCGGTCGCCTCGGCGACCAGCCGGGACAGCAGGAACTGGTCGGCCTCGTAGGCGGCGGCCCAGTTGCCGCCGGAAGCGGCGTCGAGGGCGCGCTTGGTCATGGCCACCGCGAGCGGCGGACAGGCCGCGATCTCGCCGGCCCATGCCCGCGCCACGTCGAGGGCGGCGCCCTGGGGGGCGATCCTGTCGGCAAGGCCCATGGCCACCGCCTCGGCGGCGGGCACCGTCTCGTTGCAGAACAGGAGCCGCTTGGCGCGGGCGGGCCCGACGAGGGCCGCGAGCAGCGGCAGGCCGCCCCAGCCGAGGGTCATGCCGAGGTGCACCTCGGGAAAGCGGAAGAAGGCCCCCTCCCCCATCACCCGCAGATCGGCCGCGAGCGCCAGGATGCCGCCACCGCCGATGGCCGGCCCCTCCACCGCGGCGATCACCGCCTGCGGCAGGCGGCGCCAGCGCTCGGACATGCGCCCGCCGGCGGCCATGGCATGGTGGCGCGCAGCAATGTCGTCGCCCGGCCGCCAGAGGCTGTCGTCCTTCAGGTCCACGCCCGCCGAGAACCGGTCCGGGGTGCCGGCGAGCACGACGGCCCGCACCGCCGTGTCCGCTTCCAACTCGGCGGCGGCGGCGGTCAGCGCCTCGATGGCGGCGAGGCTCAGCGCATTGGCCTTGCCACCGCGGTCGTAGCGCACCACGGCGATGGCGCCGTCCCGTTCGATCTCCACGATTTTCATGGCGTCGCAGGCCCTCCCCGGAACAGCCCGTCCTTTACATACTACTGAGTATGTTGCATAAGGGTGGAGCCTTTGCAACAGGCTCCACCGGCGTCGCGAACGCGCCGGACCAAGACGGGGAGGACGAGGATGGGCGAGCGGGAAGCGGCGCTGTCGCGCGAGCATGCGGTGCTGCGCGCCATGCTGGAGCGCCACGCGGCAGACCGCCCGCAAGCGCCGTTCGTGCAGTTCTGGCCTGGGCCCGCCGCCAGCTCCACCTGGACCTATGCCGAGACGCTCGCGCGGGTGCGGCGGCGCGCCGGCACCCTCGCCCGTCACGGCGTCCGGCGGGGCCAGCATGTGCTCTGCTTCATGGGCAACGGGCCGGAGCTGCTGGCGACGTGGTTCGCCATCAACTATCTCGGCGCCGTCTACGTGCCGCTCAACACCGCGAGCCGCGGCCGGCCGCTGGAGCACATCCTGAACGACGCCGATGCCCCGCTGATGATCGCCGAGGCGGCCCTCCTGACCCGCCTGCGCGAGGTGGCGCCGGGCAAGCTCACGGCCGTCCTCACCGTGGGCGGAGCGCCGGAACCGGTTCCCGGCCTCGACGTCGCGGCGCTGGAGGACAGGGACGACGACCCGCCCGCCGCGCTGGAGCTCGACCGCCCCATCGAGCCCTGGGACACCCAGGCCATCATGTACACCTCGGGCACCACGGGGAACCCGAAGGGCGTGATGTCGTCCTACACCCAGCTCTACACCATGGGCCCCGACGCCTTCGCGGTGGCGGACGACGCGCGCTGCATGATCTGCGGCCCCATCTTCCACTGCGGCTCCACGCTCTACGTCTATGCCCAGCTCGCGCGGGGGCTCTCCATCGGCATGATGCGGGAATTCCGCACCCAGGATTTCTGGCCCGCCGTGCGCGACACCGGCTGCACCTACGTGCTGCTGCTCGGCGTGATGGCGAGCTTCCTGCTGAAGGCGCCGCCGGCCGCGGACGACCGCGACCATCCGCTGCGTCGCGCCTTCATCACGCCGTTCGGCGAGGACGGGCCGGCCTTCGCCGAGCGCTTCGGCGTGGAGGCCTGGACCATCTACAACATGACCGAGATCGCGAGCCCGCTCCACGCCGGCCCGGGCCTGACGGAGAAGGGCATCGCCGGCCGTCCGCGCCCCTGGTGCGAGCTGCGCATCGTCGACGAGAACGACATGGAGGCGCCCGAGGGCGCGACCGGCGAGCTCGTCATCCGCTCCCACCGGCCGTGGGCGCTGATGAAGGGCTATTACAACAATCCCGCCGCCACCGCCGAGGCCATGCGCAACGGCTGGTTCCACACCGGTGACGGCTTCCGCCGCGCCGCCGACGGGACCTATTTCTTCGTCGACCGCCTCAAGGACGTGATCCGCCGGCGCGGCGAGAACATCTCCTCCTTCGCGCTGGAGGCGGAGGTGCGCTCCCATCCGTCCGTCAAGGAATGCGCCGCCGTGGCCGTCCCGAGCGCCTTCAGCGAGGACGAGGTGCTGGTGGTCGTGACGCCGGTGGAGGGCGCGAGCCTCGATGCCGGGGAGCTGATCCGCTTCCTCGCCGACGGCATCCCGCACTACATGGTGCCGCGCTACGTGCGACAGGTGGAGGCGCTGCCGAAGACGGCGAGCGGCAAGGTGCAGAAGCACGAGCTGCGCGCCGCCGGCGTCACGCCCGACACCTTCGACCGGGAAGCCGCGGGCATCCGCATCGGCCGCGGCGCCTGACGGCGCAGGCCGGAGCAGCCGCGCCGGAAGTCCCCCGACGAGGCGGTGGAACGCCGCCCCTCCACAAGGTCGCCCGCGACGGCATGCGCCTGCCCGCTGCCAGGGCGCGCCCCGGACCTTCAGCGGCCACGGCGCCGGCGGATCGCACCGGCGCCATTCCCGGGCAGAGGCGAGGCGGCGCCCCTCCTGCCACGTCAGAGCGCGGAGTGGTCCCTCACCGCCTCTTCCAGCGCCGGCTTCAGCCCGAGGAAGCGTGCGTCCACGGCGGCGGGGTCGTCCCGGTTCAACGCGATCATCATCGCCCGCGCCTCGCCGCCGCGGACCACCTCGAAGGCGCCCGCCGCGATGCCCTCGACGATGGCGGCGGCGACATCGGCCGCCGGCTCGCGGGCGAAGCCGAGCTCCGGCCCCGCCCGGTTGGATTTCATCATCGGCGTGTCGGTGCCGCCCGGGTAGGCCGTCAGCACGTGCACGCCCTCACCCTTGAGCTCGCGCCGCAGCGCCTCGCCGAACCGCGCGAGGCCCGCCTTCACCGCGGCATAGGTCGCGTAGAACGGCGCCCCGATCAGAGCGATGCCCGACGCCACGTTGACGACGGTCGCGTCGCCGCTGGCGCGCAGCGCCGGTAGGGCCGCGCGAGTGAGCAGGATCGGCGCCAGCAGGTCCACCGCGACCATCGCCTCGATCTCCGCCTCCGTGATGACCTCGAGCCGACCGGCGCGAACACCGCCCGCATTGTTGACGAGGATGTCGAGTCCGCCGAGCGCGGCCAGCGCCTCGTCCAGCGTCCTCGCGCGCCCTTCCGCGGCGCCCACGTCCGCGACGATGCCCCACGCTTGCCCGCCGGCGGACGTCAGCTCCGCCACCGCCGCAGCCACCGCGTCGAGCCGCCGCCCGCTGATGGCCACCCTCGCGCCCGAGGCGACGAGGAGGCGGGCCATCGCGAGCCCGATGCCGCTCGAGCCGCCGGTAACGAGGACGCGCTTGTCTTGAAGTTCCATTGCCGTGTTTCCTTGCGCTGGGAGGGGGGCGACGGGCACGGCACCAGCCGGCGCGTCATGCCCCCGCGAGAAGGGATGGTTCCTGCCGACTGCCCCCGCTCCGCGTGCGCACGGCCGGGGCGCACGGCCGGGGCGGACGGAGATGCCGGCGATCGCGCCCGCCTCACGACGGCGCAGGTCCTCCCGTCAGGACGGCCGACCGGCTGCTGGCCAGCAGCACGCCGCTGACGATGGCTGCGATCGCGACCCACTCGGCCGAGGAGGGCGTCTCGCCCAGAACCGGGATCGCGATGACGGTGGCGACGGCCGGCAGCAGCGCGATGATCGCCGCCGCCGCGGCCGCGCCGAGCAGCGTCACCGCCCGGTTGAAGGTGATGATCGCGACCCCGCTCATCAGCGCGCCCTGATAGACCGCCTGCAGGGCGACCTCCCCGGCCGAGGCGCGGCTGAACTGGCTCAGGCCGAGCGCGACATAGGCCGGCAGGAAGATCAGCGCCGACCAGAAGCAGATCAGGGCCGCCGCCTCGATCGGCGACAGGCCGCTCCTGCGGAACAGGAGGGTGTAGATCGCCCACATGGCTGCAGCCGCGGCCAGCGACGCCAGCCCCGCGAGGCTCGGCGGGCCGTGGGACACGGAGCCGGCAGCGACGAGGGCACACAGGCCAGCGAAGATGGCGGCGTAGCCGATCCAGCGCCGCGCGCCCTGGCGCTCGCCGAAGAACGCCCAGGCGAAGACGCCGGCGAAGAGCGGCATCAGGGTCGGCGCGATCGACGCCGCCTGGGCGGCCGATGTCAGGCTGAGGCCGAGCGCGACCAGAAGCACGAACGGCAGGCCCCACAGCATGGCGAACAGCAGCCCCTCGCGCCATGCCGACCGCAGGAGCGCACGCCGCCGCCGCACGAGGACCGGCGCCAGCAACAGCGCGCCGATCCCGAAACGCAGCGCGGTGATGTCCCAGATGCGCAGCTCCCGGGTGACACTGAAGCGCGTGATCACGAACCACCCGGAGAAGATGGCGACGGCGAGCGCCGCCCAGAACAGGCCGGCAAGGCGCGGGCCGGAGCTTCGGGCGAGCCGTTCCGAAGTCGCCGGCACTGCGGGGACGTCGCCGTCCGGCACGGCTCAGGCCGCCGCGGACCGCAGACCGGCCAGAACGGCTTCGGGTTCCAGCCGCCTGCGGTAGTCGACATCGAGGAAGGCGAGGACAACCCGTCCGTCCCGGGCGATGACATAGGTCGCGGGGATCGGTAATTCCCAGCTCTCGTCGCCGTTGATGTCGGGCAGCGCCTTATTGTTGGACCGCAGCGCGGCGCGCAGCTCCTCCGCCAGCGGGTAGACGAGCCCGTACCGCCGCGCGACCGCGTTGCCCACATCGCTGGCGACATCGAACGTCAGCTCATTGCGCTCCGCAGTGCCGAGCGAGCCGTCCGGAAGCTGCGGCGAGACCGCCACGAGCCGGCCGCCGAGCGCGGTGATGTCCGGCAGGATCGCCTGATACGCCTTCAGCTGAAGATTGCAGTAGGGGCACCAGCCGCCGCGGTAGAAGGTCAGGACCACCGGGCCCGACTGCAGCAGGGTGCTCAGCACCAGCGGGCGGCCATCGGCGCCGGGGAGCTCGAAGTCGGGCGCCTGCGCGTCCACGGCCACGGCCGTCTCCAGCGCGAACGATGCCCGCAGCTCGTCGATCTTCGCCTCATACAGGGCCACGCGCCCGGCCGGCGCCGTACGCGCGAACTCGGCCTTGAACGCGGCCAACTGCTGCTCGAGCCCCATGTCGGATGTCTCCATCTTACCGGCTGCGGCGCGATGGCGACCGGCAGCACTCCATTTTAGTTCGATCGATCTAAAATGTCTGAACGAACCGCCCATGGCAAGGTGCCGGGCGCGGCGGCGGAGGAAACAACGGGTGCCGGGAGAATGGGCTCAAGGGGCGGCGCACCGCGCCGGCGCGGGCCGCGCGGGCCGTTGCGCCGTGCGGTGTCGAGGGCCGTTCAGGGGCGACCGGATCGACACCGGGGACCTGCCGCCGGAAGCCCCCGGGCAGGCTTGGGCGACGGCGCGCGATCCATCAAATTTGCTCGACCACCCCGGCCTCCGCCGCGAGCCGGGCGGCGGGGTCGGGCAACGCCTGCCGGAGCCGTGGCGAGGCGACCCGCCGTGGTCCTGTTCTCCTGCCGAGGCATCCGGCTCCGTCCGGCCGAAGCGGCAGCGCCGCCACCGGCGCGGCCGGCCAGATCAATAATCTCTGCGGATGATGGGTATCGTCCCGTTGATGGATCTTATGGTCATCTGGAGACGCGAGGTAATGGTGCGGAAGAACATGCCGCTCTGCTGGCATTTCTGGAAGTTGCCGTCGCCCCGCGTCTTCAGCGCCTCTCCGGCCGCCTGGCCGACCGCGCTCATCTCCAGCCACGCCGCGTCCACGTCCACGCCGACGGCGCGGGCAGCCTCGTCCGCCGCGCGCAGGACGCTCTGGGCCTCGGCATAGCTTACGGTGGGCCTGAAGCGCGGCTCGCCCTGCTCTTCCGCAGCCTCGGTGCAGCCGCGGATGGCGAAGTACATGGCATAAAGGAACTTCAGGTGCTCCGTCGCCTGAGCGCGCAGCTCGGTCGGGGAAGCGGCGGCGCCGGGCTCGGTTGCCGCCATCGCGGTTCCCTCGGCCGCGGCCGCCAGAAGGAGAGCCGACACGAGGAGGACGCGCGCGGACCGTTTCATCGCCTTCACCATGGACTTTATCGCCGGGCGCCGGCTCATTTGCCGCCTGCACCGGTGGCGGGCGGCGTGCCCTGCGGTTGCGTCTGGCGCGGCGGCGGCGTCTCGACGGCGGAGCCGGCACCGGGCGCGGACACGGCGGGGTGCCGCACGCCGAGCTGGACGTCCCGAAAATGGTGACGCTGCGCTTCCCGATAGCCCTTGGGGACCGGTTCGCTGGCCGACGCCGGCACCACGAGAAGCGCCAGTGCCGCGGCGCCGATGGCCAGGGCCCGCGCGGCGCTCCGGCGTGCCGCGCGGGGGGCGCCCGCGCCCATGCCGGTCGTGGCGAGCGGGAGGCCTGCAGCGGGGAGGGGAAAGCTCTTCATGAATAGATCTCAAGTCGTTCATGTTGAATGCAAGAAGAGCGGCATGCGCCGGCCCCGGCGCGCACCGTCCGCGGCATCACGGCTTGCCGCCGGGGCTTTCGGGGCGCCCCCCCGGGAGGTCCTCGCTCCCAGGAGACCGGGCCCGGGCTACCCGTTGCCGAGCGCCTGCCGCGCGTTCCGTGATCGCTCAGGGAGCTGTGAACTTCGCCTGGCCGGACTTGCCTGCCGGAGTCTTGATCAGCAGCGTGACGGCGCTGCCCTTGGCGAGGGGAACGGGGGCCTTGCCGGCGAGCGTCTGTCCGGCGGCGACGAGCTGGACCGTCTTGCGCTCGGCGCCGGAAACCACCATCGCCGAGCCGGAGAAGCCGACGGCATCGATCGGCTTGCCGGCCTCGTCGATCACATGGAAGGTCAGGGTCTCGCCCGAGACGACGAGTTCGGCATGCACGCCCGCCACGTCCTCCATCAGGCCCCCGTTCGGCCCCTTCTGGGGGCCATGGGCGTGCTGGGCGAGGGCGGGGCCGGCAAAGGCCAGGCTGGCGGCGATGATGAGGCTCTTCAACACGGCAGATCTCCGTTCGGGGTGTCAGGACTGGACGGGGGCGGCTTCCGGCGCGGGCGCCGGCCGGCTCTCGCGCCGGAACAGCACGTAGAGCGCGGGGAGCACGAGCAGGGTGAGGATGGTCGATGAGACGATGCCGCCGATGACCACGGTGGCGAGCGGGCGCTGCACCTCCGCGCCCGGTCCGGTCGCCATCGCCATGGGCACGAAGCCGAGCGAGGCCACCAGCGCCGTCATCAGCACGGGCCTCAGGCGCGTGAGCGCGCCTTCGCGGACGGCGGCGAGCATGTCGTGCCCCTCGGCCCGCAGGCGCTGGATGAAGGCGATGATGACGAGGCCGTTCAGCACCGCCACGCCCGACAGCGCGATGAAGCCGATGCCCGCGCTGATCGACAGCGGCAGGCCGCGCAGCATCAGCGCCGCAATGCCGCCCGTCAGCGCCAGCGGGACGCCCGAGAAGACGAGCGCCGCATCCGCCACCGAGCCGAAGCTCATGAACAGCAGCAGGAAGATCAGCAGCAGCGCGACCGGCACCACGATGGCGAGGCGCTGGGTGGCGGAGACCAGTTGCTCGAACTGGCCGCCCCAGCCGATCCAGTAGCCCTCCGGCAGCTTCACCTTCTGCGCCACCTGGCGCTGCGCCTCGGTGACGAACGAGCCGAGGTCGCGCTCGCGCACGTTGGCGCTGACCACGATGCGGCGCTTGCCGTCCTCCCGGCTGATCTGGTTCGGCCCGGGCGAGACGGCGAGCGTGGCGATGGCCGAAAGCGGCACGTAACGCATCTGCGCCTGCCCGCCGGAGGCCCAGGCCGCCGGCACCGGCCGATCCGGATCGCGGGCGGCGGGAGGCAGCGGAACCGGCAGGTCCCTGAGGGCTTCCACGTCGGTGCGCAGCTCCTCCGGCAACCGCACGACGATGTCGAAGCGCCGGTCTCCCTCGAACAGCACGCCGGCCTCGCGCCCCCCGACGGCGATGCCGATCAGCTCCTGCACGTCCGCGATGCTCACCCCGTAGCGCGCCATGGCGGCCCGGTTGAGCGCGACCGTGAGCACCGGCAGGCCCGAGACCTGCTCGCTCTTCACGTCGGCCGCGCCGGGGATGGTGCGCATCACCGCTTCCACCTGCCCCGCCACCTGCAGCAGCACGTCGAGGTCGTCGCCGAAGATCTTCACGCCCACATCGGAGCGGATGCCGGAGATCAGCTCGTTGAAGCGCAGCTGAATCGGCTGGGACAGCTCGTAATTGCTGCCGGCGACCTGCTCGGCGGCCTTCTCGATGTCCTCCATCACCGCGCTCTTTGGCTTCGCCGGATCGGCCCACTCGGAGCGCGGCTTCAGCATCACGTAGCCGTCGGAGATGGAGGGCGGCATCGGGTCGGTCGCCACCTCGGCCGTGCCGGTGCGCGCGAACACGTCCTTCACCTCCGGCACCTTCAGGAGCGCCGTCTCCAGCGCCCGCTGCATGTCCAGCGACTGGGTGAGGCTGGTGCCGGGCACGCGCAGCGCCTGGATGGCCGCGTCGCCCTCGTCGAGGCTCGGGATGAACTCCCCGCCCATGCGGGCGGCCGCGATGCCGGAGGCGATCACCAGCCCCGCCGCGCCCAGCGCCACCAGCGCGCGGAAGTGGATGGCGGCATCCAGCAGCGGGGTGTAGATGCGCCGCGCGGCGCGCATGATGACGTTCTCGTGCTCCGAGACCTTGCCGGTGACGAGCAGCGCCACCGCCGCCGGCACGAACGTCATGGAGAACAGCGCTGCCGCGGCGAGCGCCATCAGCACCGTGATCGCCATGGGCGCGAACATCCTGCCCTCGACCCCGGTGAGGGTGAGCACCGGCAGGTACACCACGGCGATGATGAGGGTGCCGAACAGGCTCGGCCGGATCACCTCGCGCGCGCCGTCGAGGATGGTCTCGAACCGCTCCGCGCGCGTCAGCAGCCGGCCCCGCCGGTGCTGCTCCTGCGCCAGCAGGCGCAGGCAGTTCTCGACGATGATGACCGCGCCGTCGATGATGATGCCGAAATCGATGGCGCCGAGGCTCATCAGGTTGGCGCTGACCTTGTTCTCCACCATGCCGGTGATGGTCAGCATCATGGAGAGCGGGATGACGCAGGCGGTGACGAGCGCCGCCCGGAAATTGCCGAGCAGGACGAACAGCACCACCACCACGAACAGTGCGCCCTCCAGCAGGTTCTTCTCCACCGTGGCGATGGTGGCTTCCACCAGGTGGGCGCGGTCGTAGACGGCGCGGGCCACGACGCCCTCCGGCAGGGAGCGGGAGATGTCCTCAAGCCGCGCGGCCACGCGTTGCGCGACGGTGCGGCTGTTCTCGCCGATCAGCAGCATGGTGGTGCCGAGCACCACCTCCTCGCCGTTGAGGGTGGCGGCGCCGGTGCGCAGCTCGCGCCCTTCCCGCACGTCGGCGATGTCGCCGATGCGGACCGGCGTGCCGCCCCGCGCGCCGATGACGATCTCGCGGATCTCCCCGGTGTCGGCGACCTGCCCCGGCGCGCGGACGAGGTACTGCTCGCCGTTGCGCTCGATGTAGCCGGCGCCCACGTTGGCGTTGTTGGCGGCGAGCGCGGCCATCACCTCGCGGAACGAGATGCCGTAGGCCATGAGCCGGGCCGGGTCCGGCAGCACATGGAACTGCCGCTCGAACCCGCCGATGGTGTTCACCTCCACCACGCCCGGAACGGTGCGCAGCTGGGGCTTGATGATCCAGTCCTGAATGGTCCGCAGGTCGGTGGGCGTATAGGCCGTGCCATCGGGCCTGGTGGCGCCGGGCCGGGCCTCCACCGTGTACATGTAGATCTCGCCGAGGCCGGTGGAGATGGGGCCAGGCGCGGTCTCCACGCCCGCCGGCAGCTGCTCCCGGGCCTGCTGGATGCGCTCGTTCACCAGCTGGCGGGCGAAATAGATGTCGGTGCCATCGCGGAACACCACCGTCACCTGCGACAGGCCGTAGCGCGACAGCGAGCGGGTGTATTGCAGCCCCGGCAGACCGCCCATGGCGGTCTCGATCGGGAAGGTGATGCGCTGCTCCACCTCCAGCGGCGAGAAGCCGGGCGCCTGGGTGTTGATCTGCACCTGGACATTGGTGATGTCCGGCACCGCGTCGATGGGCAGGCGCGTGAAGTTGAAGGCACCGAACGCCCCCACCGCGAGGCAGACCAGCAGCACCAGCCAGCGCTGGCGGATGGAGAAGGCGAGGATGGCGTCGATCATCGCGCCGCCTCCCCGTCAGAGCCGGTCGCGGCGCCGCGCTCGCGGATGCGCGCGAAGTCGATGACCGGCGTCACCAGGATCACCCCGTCGCCGCGGCGCCCGGTCCAGCCGGCGTCGGCGACCGCCTGCATCACCGCCTCCACCGCACCGGCGCGACAGACGATTTCCATGCGCAGGTGCCGCTGGTAGGTGAGGTCGTGCTCGCTTGCCACATAGGTGCCGCCGAAGCCCCGGCCGCGTCCCTGGCCCCGCGCCTCGGCGACGGAGAAGCCGGGAAATTCGGGCAGGTCGTGCAGCGCGCGGATGACCCGCGCCTCCAGATGGGGGTGGATGAAAGCCGTCACGAGGCTGAGCGCTTCCCGCGCGGGTGCATCAGTGCTCATGGGTGGCGCTCCCCTTGGCGAGCTCGGCCTTCACCACGAAGCTGTTCTTGGCCGCATAGACGTCGCCGGGCATCAGGCCGAACACGACCTCCACCCACTCGCCGTCACGCTCGCCCAGCTCCACGTCGCGCGGCTCGAAGGCATCGCCGTTGCGCACGAAGATGACGGTGCGCCCATCCACGCCCTGCACGGCGGAGAGCCGCACCGCGAGGTTCACGGGCCTCTCCGCCAGCGTGATGGTGCCGGTGGCGAACAGGCCCGGCCGCAGCCGCAGGCCGTCGTTCGGGATCACCACCCGTGCCAGCGCGGACTGGGTGTCCGCCGAGCCGATGGGTGAGACATAGGCGACATCGCCCGGGATCACCGGACCGCCGTCGTCGGGATCGATGGCGACCTTGTCGCCGACGCGGACCTTGGTGAAATCGCGGCGGTAGACCGAGAGGTCGACCCAGAGGGTGGCGAGATCCGCCACCACGAACGCGGGCTTCTGCTCCGATGCGTACTCGCCCAGCGCCACCTGCCGGTCGACGACGGTGCCGGCGATCGGCGCCCTGAGATCATAGGTGGTCAGCGACTGGTTGCTCTCGATGACCGCGAGCACGTCGCCCTTGCCCACCGTGTCGCCGATGCGCCTGCGGATGTCCCGGACGATCCCCGGGAACCGCGGCGTGACCTGCACGACCGCCTCCTGGTTGGTCTGCACCAGCCCGTTCAGACGCAGCTTCTGGCGCAGCTGGCCGGGTCCGGCGGTCTCCAGCCCGATGCCGGCGGCGGCGAGCCGGGCGTCGTCCAGCTCCACCATCCCCTCGGCATGGCTTTCGCCGTGCGCGTCGCCCGCCTTCTCGCCCTTCCCGCCTTCGGCCGCATGGCTGCCGGAGAGTGCGGGCGGGCGATCGGTGAGGCTGTAATAGGCACCTGCTCCGGCCATCACGCCGATGAGCAGCATCGCCAGGTCGCGGCGTGCCGTGCGGCTCATTTGGATTTTCCCCTGGCAAAGGCGACGGGCCGGCCGGTGAGGCCTTCGATGGTCGCGAGCGCGGTGTGGTAGGTGACGAGGGCATCCAGCTCGCGCAGGGATGCGTCGGTCAGGGCCGATTGCGCGTCGAGCAGTTCCAGCAGCGTGTAGCGCCCCTGGCCATAGCCGGCCTCCACGCCTTCGTAGGCGCTGCGCGCGCCGGGAATGGTGCTGCCGCGCAGAAGCGCCACCTCGTCATAGGCAGCCTTCAGCTGGTCGTGCGCGCGCCCGAGCTGGGACACCAGCGCGCTGCGGGCGATGGCCTCCTCCGCCTCCGCCTTGAGGAGGGATTCCCTGGCCTCGCTGATGCCCCCCTCGTTCCGGTCGAAGAGGGGGATGGGGACCGACAGGGTGACGATCATCCCGCTGTCCGCGGTCTCGTTATAGTGCCGGTAGCCGACGCCCAGAGTGACGTCGGGCACCGACTTTGCCGCCGCCGAGCGCAGCTCCGCGCGGCGCTGCGCCTGGATCGCCGTGAAGCGGGTGAGCTGCGGGTTGCCCTGCGCGGACTTCAACAGGCCCGCCAGGGCCGGCGGCGCCGCCACCTGGACGAAGTTGCCGGTGGCCCGTCCGAAGGTGGCCGCCCCCAGCCCCATGAGGAGCGCCAGCTCACGCCGGGCCGTGCCGAGGGCCGCCTTGGCGCGATCGCGCTCCACGCGGGCGAAATCGGCGGCGACGCGCGCCCGCGAGATTTCTGCCGGTGACGAGGCGCCCGCCTCCACGCGCTGCTGGAGCAGCGGCGAGAGGCGGGCGATGGCCTCGGCCTGGGCCTGGAGGATGTTGACGCGCTGCTGCGCGCCGAGGACACCGGCAAAGGCCGCCGTCGTTTCCGCCATCACCTGGAGCCGGACGGCCTCGCGTTCCCATCGGGCGATGCCGATCCCGGCGCCGGAGGCCGCCATCCGGGCCTCCCGCTTGCCGCCCAGCTCGACCAGCTGGCTGATCTGGAGCGTCTGCTCCGCGAGATCGAGGCCCTGATAGGGGCCGGACCCCAACGCATTGTCCACTTCGAGCGACAGGTTCGGGTTCGGCAGGGCGGCGGCCTGCCGGTCACGGCCGGCGGCCATGCCGATGTCCCGCTCCGCCGCGGTGAGGCGTGGATTGGCGGCGAGGGCGCTGGCGAGGGCGCTGGTGAGCGTTAGCGGGCGCGGGCTCTCGGCACGGCTCGCCATCGCGGACAGCAGCACGAAGGCTGCCCCGAGCGCGAGCGCCAGAGCCTGCCCGTTTGCACGGGAGGACATGGTCTGATCCAGGTTCTGATTGCGGTGCGCCGATGCAGCGCATCGGCACGCGAACAGAGTGGATCAGGCGCGTGGGGGGCGAGGATCTGCGGGTATGGCGCGACCGGTGTCGAGCGCCGGGCTTGCGGCCTCCAGCACGGCCACCACGTCGGCAATCCGCGTTTGCGAGGCCGAGGGGAGAAGTACGGCGGCGCAGCCATGGCAATCATGGTCAGCGGCGGGCACCACATGCTTCGCGGCGCCGGCATCCCCATCCTTGGCGACGGCGGCAGCCACGACCCCGCTTCCGGCCATGGCGAAGGCGGGTCCGTCCAGGTCGTCCACATGATGGGGGGTGAGCCCCGCGGCGACAGGCGCCGCTCCGATGGCCAGCACGACGCACGCCGCGATCAACCGGCGGAGCGCCAGTGACCAGAAGCGGGAGAGGTGCCATGCCGAGGATCGGAGCATGGCAGGGAGAGAGCCCAACGGCGCCACGATTGTCAAGCGCAATGCCGCTGCGTCATTTTAGATCACGCCAGATGACGCGGTGAATTTCTGCCCGAAACTCGCTCCGACACGCGCAAGACATCTTGTGGAACACGACGTTTTCCCAACGATGCTGCCAGTAGCGATGTTGCCTGGATCGATTTTGCCAGCCCGGCTCCGGCAGGTGCGGGCCGCCGGGACGGGCCATCGCTCCGCATTCCCAGCCCGCGCTTCTCTCCGGAACGACGGCCGCGCGCCGCGCACACCGGACATTCGCCGGCTGGACGCTCGACACCCGGCGGCGGGCGCATTGGATGGCGCGGCCATCGACCGCCCGCAGGCGAGCACGCGCGCTTCTCCGCCTCCTCGATGACCCCGGCGGGCGCTGCGCGCGACCGCGAGGCGCCCCGGCCGATCACGGACGCGCGGCACGCGCATCGTCGCGCGACAGGATCACGCCCGGGCTGAGCGCAAGCCTTCCGCCACGGCGCGCGACGGGCCCGGCCCGAAGGTCCGGCTTCGCTCAGCCGCTCTCGCGGTGACGCAGCGAGAGCGGCCGGACAGCGACGAACGGCGGCTTGCGGCACGCCGTCAAATCTGCCAGCGTCATATATCTGTTTGGATATAGCTTTGGGGGAGCTATGAACTGGTCGAAGCTGCTGGCCGCCGCGGCCATCGCAACAATGGCGCTTTCCGCATGGGCGCGCGCCGAGGACGTTCGGCCGGCTCCGTCCGCCGCGCCCGTCACATCCACCCAAACCGTCTTCGCCGCAGCCAGCATGTCGGATGCGATGCGCCAGGTGAACGAATTGTGGGTGGCGCGCGGCAACGCGCCCATGCAGTTCAATCTCGCCGCGTCTTCCACCCTGATCCGGCAGATCGACCAGGGCGGGCGCGCCAGCGTCTTCATCTCCGCCGACGAGCGCTGGGCCGACTGGGGCATCGAGCGCGGGCTGCTGGTGAAGTCCACCCGCGTGTCGCCCATCGGCAACCGGCTGGTGCTGATCGCGCCCACGGACAGCGCGCTCAAGCTGGACATCGGCAGGAAGACGGACATCGTCGCCCTGCTCGGCCGCAACGGGCGGCTTGCCACCGGCGATCCCGCGCACGTTCCGGTGGGCCGCTACGCCCAGCAGGCCCTGACCTGGATGGGCCAGTGGAAGACGCTGAACCACCGCCTCGCGCGCGCCGACAGCGTGCGTTCCGCCATGCTGCTGGTGGAGCGCGGCGAGGCGCCGCTCGGCATCGTCTACGAGACCGATGCGGCGGTCTCCACGCGGGTGAAGATCGTCGGCGTGTTCCCGAAGGAATCCCACGAGCCGGTCACCTATCCGTTCGTCATCGTGAAGGCGCAGGACACGCCGGCCGCCCGTGCCCTGCTCGCGTTCCTGGTCGGCCCCGAGGCGATGAAGGTCTACCAGTCCTTCGGCTTCACGGCGCCCTGAGCATGACATTCGAGCTCAGTCCCGAAGAGTGGCAGGCGGTCCGCCTCAGCCTTGTCGTCGCCGGCAATGCGGTGGCGCTCGGCCTGCCGTTCGCCATCCTCGTCTCGCTGCTGCTGCGCTGGCGCCGCCTGCCATTCCGGCAGGTGATCAACGTCATCGTCCACCTGCCGCTGGTGCTGCCGCCGGTGGTGGTGGGCTGGATGCTGCTGGTGGTGTTCGGCATCCGCGGGCCGGTGGGCCAGCTGCTGAACGACTGGTTCGGCATCCGCCTCGTCTTCACCGCCGCCGGCGCCGCCCTGGCATGCGCGGTGATGACATTCCCGCTGATGGTCCGCGCCATCCGCCTCTCGCTCGACACGGTGGACCGCGGCCTCGAGGATGCCGCCAGCACCCTCGGCGCCAAGAGCCTCGACACCTTCCTGACCGTCACCCTGCCGCTGATGGCACCGGGCGTCGTCTCGGGCGCCATCACCGCCTATGCGGCGAGCCTGGGCGAGTTCGGCGCGGTCATCACCTTCGCCTCCAACGTGCCGGGCCAGACCCAGACGCTGCCGCTGGCCATCTTCACCGCCCTGCAGACCCCGGGCGGCGAAGAGGCGGCGGCAAAGCTCGCCTTCATCTCGGTGGTGCTGGCGGTGGCCGGGCTGCTGCTCGGCGAATGGGTCGGAAAGAAGCTGCGGCCATGACGCTCGAAGTCCTGCTCAAGCACACGTTTCCGAACTTCACCGCCGATGTGGAGTTCACGGCGCCCACGCCTGGTGTGGTCGCCCTGTTCGGGCCGTCCGGCTGCGGCAAGTCCACCGTCATGTCGGCGGTTGCCGGCCTGCTCAAGGCCGATGAGGTGCGGGTGGCGCTCGATGGCGTCGTGCTCTCGGACCTCCACCCGGCGGATCGCGGCATCGGCGTGGTGTTCCAGGACGGCCGCCTGTTCCCGCACATGACGGTGGCCTCCAACCTGCGCTACGGCATGCGCCGGGCGGAGGCCGGGCCGGTGGACTTCGACCAGACGGTGGAGCTGCTCGGCATCGCCCATCTGCTCAACCGCCGGCCGAAGAAGCTGTCGGGCGGCGAGCGCCAGCGGGTGGCGATCGGCCGGGCGCTGCTGCGCCAGCCGCGCCTGCTGCTGATGGACGAGCCGCTCTCGGCCCTCGACGCGGCGCGCAAGGGCGAGATCCTGCCCTTCCTGCAGCGCCTGCACGACGAGATGCACATTCCGATCCTGCTGGTGACCCATTCCATCGAGGAAGTAGCGCGGCTTGCCGACACGCTGGTGCTGATGGAGAAGGGCAAGGTGGCCGCCAACGGGCCGGTGGGCGAGGTGCTGGCACGTGCCGACCTGCCGTTCGCGACCGGCAGCCAGGCGGGGGCGGTCATCGCCTCCACCGTGGCAGCCCACGATGCCGCGCGCGGCCTCACCCGGCTCGACGCCGGCGGCGTCACCATCTGGGTGCCGCTGCTGGAGGCCGCGCCCGGCACCCGGCTCAGGGTGCGCGTGCCGGCCAACGAGGTGGCGCTGGCCACCGACGCGCCGCTGCACATCAGCTCCAACAACATCATTCCGGGGCGTGTCCGGGCCGTGCGCGCGACGCCGGACGGCAAGATGGCCATGGCCGAGGTGACAGCGGGCGATGCCCTCTTCCTCTCGCAGCTGACGCCGGACGCCGTGCAGCAGCTCGCCATCGCGCCCGAACGGCCTGTGCTCGCGGTGTTCAAGTCCATCGGCGTGCAGGTTCTGTAGGCGGACCCACCCTCGCCTGCGGCCGCCATCCGGCTATGGCAACGCCTGTTCGCGGGCCCGGGGATATGGCGCCCGGCTGGCTGTGGCTGCCGCGTGACCACCCGGTGCCGCCGGGCCGGAGGCTCCGGACCGCGGCTGCCACGACGCGTTCACAGGACAGGCCGTCGAGGCAAGATCCGATCCGCATTTCGATCCGGCTCGGTCCCCGCTCCCGATTGCCCAGCCTGTCCGCCTTGGCAAGGCGAAGGTGGCGTTGCCCGCACAGTCGGGTGCCGCGCCCCTCGCGCCTTCCCGCCGAAGACATGCGACACCCCTCACAGGACCGCCCCTCGCCATCGGGCCGTCGACAGGGCGTGCCGTCCTTGCGCGTGAACATCCATTGGCCGCCCGGCCCCAGCGCGGCGGCGATGTCATCGCGGGGGCGGGTGGCGGCATCGCCCGGGGTGCGGTCGCCGATCTCCGGATAAAGGACGGCGCCGTCGGTCCGGTTCACCGGTTGATGCGCCACCCCGCCGGCCGGGAAGCCCGCGCACATGCCGGGCGCGGGCGTCACCTCGCCGGTGTCGGTGACGAGGGTGGGCTGCCCTCGAGGATGCAGATGACCTCGTCCTGCCGCGTGCGCCGGCGCAACAGCGCCGATTCCCCGCCGGGCATCAGCCGGCGAGGTTGATGCCGAAGCTGGCGAGACCGAGGCGGTCGCCCAGTTCGCGCTTCTCGCGCCGCGCCATGCGGCTGAAGAAACGCTCGGGATCATTGGAGTGGCGGGCGCTCGGCGGCACTTCCGCCGCCACCATCGCCAGCTGCGTCTTCTGCGCGTCCGCACCCATGCGATCCTCCCGGGCGGGGGAACGCGAGCTTGGCCGTTCCTGCGCCCGCGCCGGAGGCGGGGTGGACGCAGCCCCTCCCCTCCCGGCCCGCATCGGTGCTATCCAGAACACCCCGCCCCCATCAGGGGAGCGATCCAGCCCACTCCGCCTCGCAGGGCGGCAAGCAACAGTCCGGCCCGGCCGGCACCACGGGAGAGCCTTCGCCATGCTGACCACCGTCCGGGCCTTCGACCGCATCGGGGAGGAGAATGCGTTCGCCGTGCTGGCGCGGGCCACGGCGCTCGCGGCGCAGGGGCGGTCCATCATCAATCTGGGCATCGGCCAGCCGGATTTCCGCACCCCCGAGCATATCGTCGAGGCAGCGATCCAGGCGCTGCGTGACGGCCAGCACGGCTACACGCCCTCCGTCGGCATCCTGCCCCTGCGCGAGGCGGTCACCCGTGACCTCAACCGCCGCTATGGCGTGGAGGTGGACCCCGACCTCGTGATGATCGTGCCCGGCGGCAAGGTCACCATGTATGCGGCCATCCGCCTGTTCGGCGAGCCGGGGGTGGAGATCCTCTATCCCGACCCCGGCTTTCCCATCTACCGCTCCATGATCGAGCACACCGGCGCCACCCCGGTTCCGGTGCCGATCCGCGAGGAGAACGGCTTCGCCTTCTCGGCGGAGGAGACGCTCTCGCTCATCACGCCGCGCACGCGGCTCCTCATCATCAACTCGCCGGCCAACCCCACCGGCGGCGTCACGCCCGCCTCGGAGATCGACGCGCTGGTGAAGGGCCTCGCCGACCATCCCCACGTCGCGCTGATGTCGGACGAGATCTACGACCGCTTCGTGTTCGACGGGGAAGAGCACCGCACCCTGCTCACCTATCCCGAGATCCGCGACCGGCTGATCCTGCTCAACGGCTGGTCCAAGACCTATGCCATGACCGGCTGGCGGCTCGGCTACTCCATCTGGCCGCAGCCGCTGTACGATCAGGTGCGCAAGCTGGCGGTGAACGCCTGGTCGTGCGTGAACGCGGCCACGCAATATGCCGGCATCGCCGCGCTGGACGGCCCGCAGGATGCGGTGGAAGCCATGACCGCCGAGTTCGACGCCCGCCGCCGGCTGGTGGTGGAAGGGCTCAACGCGTTGCCCGGCGTCTCCTGCGCGACGCCCAAGGGCGCGTTCTACGCCTTCCCCAACATCGCCGGCACCGGCTGGACCTCCGCCAAGGCGCTCGCCAGCGCGCTCCTGGAAGAGGCCGGCGTGGCGGTGATCGGCGGGCCGGATTTCGGCGTCCATGGCGAGGGCTACCTGCGCCTGTCCTATGCCAACTCCCGTGAGAACATCACCGCCGCGCTCGGGCGCATGGGTGATTTCCTCGCCGCCAACCGCAAGGTGGCCTGAGGCGTGGCGGCGCGCCGGCAGCCGCACCGGCACGCGGGTGGGCGTGCTCGCGGGCGGCTGCTGGCGCTCGCCCTCATCGCCGTCGCCGTGGTGCCGCTGCTGGCGCTGCGCCTCGCCCCGCCCTCCGCGCCGGAGCGGCCGGTGGCGCTGATGGCGCCCCTTGCGCACGATCCGGCGCCCTCCGGCACGGCCGTCGCGCCGGAGACCCCAGGCACCGACGACACCGCCCTTCCCCCACCGGAACCCGACACGCCCGCGGAGGCCCCGTCAGCGAGCCCGCCGGCGCCCCGCGCCGCAGCGGATGCGGCCGACAGGCGGCCGACCGCCGGACCGGCGCTCGTTGCGCCGCCGGCAGCCCGGGCTGTCGCGCCATCGGGCCCGGAGCGCTGGCGGGGCATCCCCGCCTGCCCGCGCGATCGCATCACCGGCGGGCAGTACAACCGCTGCCTCTACGAGGCGACCCGCACCTCCGAGCAGGCGATGGAGGCGGCTCTCACCAACGCCTTCTCGGTCATCGAGGCGCGCGGCGACCTGCAGGGCACCCAGCGCAATCGCTGGAAGACCATGCTAGACGAGGCGCAATCCCGCTTCCTGCTGTTCCGCAACCTCGACTGCCAGGGCGTCGCCCCGTTCGAGGGGCCGCGCGGCATCGGCAACTTCGAGCAGCGCGCCTTGTGCCTCATCGACGCCAACACCCGCCGCGCCGGGGAATTGCGGGCCCGCTACATCGCCTCCGCGCCGGCCGGCGACGCGCGCGCGCCGCAGGGACCACAGGACCGCTCCGGCACCTGGACCCACGCGGTGCCGCCCGCCGTCGACTGACGGTCCCCGCGTTCGCGATGGAGCCCTGCGCCCATGAGCTCACGCCATGTCCGGGCGCACCGTGCCCGCGCGCACCGGCGCACGCGATCGCTCTAGACTGTTGTGTTTGCGCATTTTGCTGATGCGGGGCGGTATCCACTGCGCTTGAAAATGCTCTAGGCTCCCGCGGCGCATGGCCCGAACGGCGGCGCGAGCGGTGGAGGCGTGCGTGTCGAGGGTGATCTGCGTGGGCGAGGTGATGGTGGAGCTGGCCCGCGGCGCGGACGGGCGCTTCGGCCTCGCCTTCGGCGGCGACACGTTCAATACGGCGGTCTATCTGGCGCGCGCGGGGGTCGAGGTGGCCTATGCCACCGCGCTGGGCGATGACGCCTTCTCCGAGCAGATCATCGCGCTCGGCACCGCCGAGGGCGTGGACATGAGCCTCGTGCAACGGGCGCGCGGGAAAATGCCGGGCCTCTATCTCATCACCACCGACGATGCCGGTGAGCGCTCGTTCCACTATTGGCGCGACACCGCCCCCGCCCGCGCCCTGTTCGAGGCCGAGGGCTGGCAGGAAGCGGCGGCGGCGCTGGTGGGCGGCAGCGCCATCTATTTCTCCGGCATCACCCTGTCGCTCTACAGCAACCAGGGCCTCGGCCGCTTCCTGGCGACGCTGGAGATGGCGGGAGCGGCGGGCGCGCGGCGCATCTTCGACGGCAATTTCCGCCCGCGCGGCTGGGGCGGCGACCTCGGGCGGGCCCGCACCGTGTTCGCGGAGGCGCTGAAGCGCTCCTCCATGGCCCTGCCCACCTTCGAGGACGAGGCGGCCCTGTGGGGCGATGCCTCGCCCCTCGCCACCATCGAGCGCATCACCACCTATGGCGTCAGCGAGGTGGTGGTGAAGACCGGCGCCGGCGGCTGCGTGGTCCATGCGGACGGGCGCACCGTGAGCGTGCCGGTGGAACGGGCGCTGACACCGCTGGACACCACCGGCGCGGGCGACAGCTTCAATGCCGGCTATCTCGCCGCGCGCCTTGGCGGGGCGGCGCCGGAGGCGGCGGCGCTGGCCGGCCACCGGCTGGCCGCGGAGGTCATCATGCACCGCGGCGCGATCATTCCCCGCGCGGTGCAGGCAGGCACCCGGCCGCACTGAGCGCCGGACGCGGCGCTCCGCATCGCATCACCTGCGTGGCGAAGGTGGAGAGACGCGCGCCACAGCCGCGTGCGCCATCGAGCATGGGAAGCGTTCCCCGCCTGGGTGAAGCGGGGAACGCTCCGGCGTCACGCCACGAGGTCGCGCTTCTCCAGCACCGTGGAATCGGCGGCCAGCTTGTAGATGATGGGCGCGCCGGTGTTCAGCTCACGCTTCATGATGCCCTCGGGCGAGAGCTTCTCGAGCGTCATGATGAGCGCGCGCAGGGAGTTGCCGTGGGCGGCCACGATGGTGTGCTCGCCGCGCAGCACGCAGGGCAGGATCTCCTGCACATAGTACGGCAGCGTGCGGGCCACCGTGTCACGCAGGCTCTCGCCGCCGGGCGGGGGCACGTCGTAGGAGCGGCGCCACACATGCACCTGCTCCTCGCCCCACTTGGCGCGGGCGTCGTCCTTGTTGAGGCCGGACAGGTCGCCGTAATCCCGCTCGTTCAGCGCCTGGTCCTTGAAGGTCTTCACGCCCTCCTGGCCCATCTCGCCCAGCACCAGGCCGAGGGTGCGCTGGGCGCGGCTGAGGGCGGAGGTGAAGGCCACGTCGAACTTCAGGCCCTCGGCCTTCAGCAGCGCGCCGGCGCGCTTCGCCTCGGCCACGCCCTGCTCGGTGAGGTCGGGATCGCGCCAGCCGGTGAAGAGGTTCTTCAGGTTCCACTCGCTCTGCCCGTGACGGACGAGGACGAGGATACGGTCGGACATGGAAAGCCTCCGGGTTCAGAAATCGCTGAGGCCGAGCACGTCGGCCATGGAGTAGAGGCCGGGCGCGCGGCCCTTCACCCAGCGCGCGGCAGTCAGCGCGCCATGGGCGAAGATCATGCGGTCCTCGGCCTTGTGGACCAGCTCGATGCGCTCCGACGGGCCGGCGAAGATCACCACGTGCTCGCCCACCACCGAGCCGCCGCGCAGGCTGGCGAAGCCGATGGCGCCGGGCTTGCGGGCGCCGGTATTGCCGTCGCGGCCGCGCTCGGAGCAGTCGTCGAGCTCGCGCCCGCGCCCGGCTGCAGCGGCCTCGCCCAGCAGCAGCGCGGTGCCGGAGGGGGCATCCACCTTCTTGTTGTGGTGCATCTCGACGATCTCGATGTCGAAGCTGTCGTCGAGGGTGGCGGACACGCGGCGGGTGAGCGCGGCGAGCAGGTTCACGCCGAGGCTCATGTTGCCGCTCTTGACGATGGCGGTCCGGCCGGCGGCGTCGGCGATGGCGGCATTGTCGGCGGCGGAGAAGCCGGTGGTGCCGATGACATGGGCGATCCCCGTGCCGGCGAGGCGGGTGGCCATGCGCACGGTGGCGGCGGGGGTGGAGAAGTCGATCACCACGTCGGCGCCGTCGAGCCGCGGGTCGACGTCACTCTCCACGCGCACCCCGTTGGCCTTGAGGGCGCTCATGAGCCCGGCATCCTCGCCGAGGTGAGCCGAGCCGGAATATTCCAGCGCCCCCGCCAGCACGAGGCCCTCGGCCTCGGAGATGGCGCGGATGAGGGCGCGGCCCATGCGGCCGCCGGCCCCGGCGATGACGATGCGCAGATCAGACACGGGTCTTTGTCCTTGCGAGGGCAGGGCCGCGCGCCGTCAGGCGGGCGCGGCCTCGTGCCCGGTGAAGCCGGAGACGAGCACGCCGTCGGCCGTGGCCGAGGCCTGCCGGATCGCCAGCGCGCGCTGGTAGGCGGGGGAGTGGAAGCACGCGCGCGCCGTCTCGACGTCGCGGAACGCCACCACCTCGTACAGGCTGCGCCCCAGCCCCTCCAGCAGCTGATGGCGGCCGCCGTGCACCAGCAGCCAGGCGCCGTGGGCGGCCAGCGGTTCGGCGCGGGCGGCGAGATAGTCCTTGAAGCCGGCGGGATCGAACACGTCCGCCTTGGCCATCCAGTAGCCGCGCGGGCGATCGCTCGTACCCTCCGGCGGCGGGGCGGCGGACGGCTGCGGCCCCTCATACCCCTCGACGGCCGCGAGGTCGGCGATGGCGGTGGAGCCGCGCAGCTGACGCACCGGCCGGTATGCGGGCGCGTCGTAGACCTGCAGGGCGTCCTCGTAGGAGGGCAGCTCCACCAGCACGTTGCGATGGCGCTTGATGCCGTCGAGATGCTCGAAGTCCCCGCCACGGATGACGAAGCGCAGGCCGTGATCGGCCGCGAAGCGAGCATTGGCGTCCCGGTAGCTGATGTAGTCCACCGGGTTCACCACATCGAGATTGAGGAACCAGTATCCCTTCGCCATCGCCCCCTCCGTCCCTCAGGCGCCGGCCAGCTCGGACAGGATGGCCTGGGCCGCTGCAACAGGATCCTCCGCCGCCGTGATGGGCCGGCCGACGACGATCCGGTCGGCGCCGGCGGCGATGGCCTCGGCCGGGGTGGCGATGCGCTTCTGGTCGCCCACGGCGGACCCCGCCGGCCGCACGCCGGGCGTCACCACTCGCCGGTCGGGGCCGAGGATGCCGCGCACCATGGCCGCGTCGGTGGGCGCGCAGATCACGCCGGCGATGCCGGCATCCCGCGCCTGCCCGGAGCGCAGGCGGACGGTTTCCGTCACCCCGTCACGGTATCCGGCGGTGGCAAGGTCGGCATCGTCATAGGAGGTGAGCACGGTCACGCCCAGCACCTCCAGCGGGCTTCCCGCCGCGCCGCGGGCGGCGGCCGCCATGGTCTGCGGGTAGGCGTGGACGGTGAGGATGTGCATGCCCCGCTCGGCCGCCACGGCGGTGGCGCGCTCCACCGTGTTGCCGATGTCGTGGAGCTTGAGGTCGAGGAACACCTTCTTGCCGGCGCCGATCAGGTCGGCGGCAAGGTCGAGCCCGCCGGCGATGGAGAGCTCGAGGCCGATCTTGTAGAAGCTCACCACGTCGCCGAGCTGCCAGACCAGCGCCTCGGCCGCCGCCACGTTGGGAAAGTCGAGCGCCACGATCAGGCGGTCGCGGACCTGCGGGGTGATCGGCATCATGCGCCCTCCTCCATGGTGCGCCAGCGATCGGGCGGCTGGCCCGCTCCGGCGCGGAACCAGCAGCCGCCCCCCACTGGCGGCTGATCGTGGACGCGGGAGATGGGGTAGCCCGCCAGATGGCACAGAAGCAAGGTGCCGACGCCGCCGTGGCCCACAAAGATCGTCGGCCGCGCATCCCCGGCCAGCGCGGCCCCGATGGCGGCGACGATGCGCGCCTGCGCGTCCACGGACCGCTCCCAGCCGCGCACGCTTTCCTGCGGCCGCGCGAAGAAGGCATCGGCCATCTTCTGGAATTCCGCTTCCGGCAGGTAACCCGTTGCGGAGCGGTCGTTTTCCTCCATCCGCTCGCGCACTTCCACGGCGAGGCCCAGCGCATCGGCGAGGATGGCGGCGGTCTCGATGGCCTTCTGCTCGGTGGAGGAGACGATGCGCCGGAAATCGGCGAGGCCCGGCTGTGCGGCAAAGGCGCGCGCGCGGGCACGGCCGGCGGCCGAGAGGCCCCAGCGAGGCACGGGCACCGCAGGGTCCACGGCAACCTGCGGATGGGTGAGATACAGGAATTCGGTCACGGCGGCCCCGGCATCACGGGCCGGGCGCGCGCCCCGGCCGGATCTTCTCAGGGCCGGCGATAGGCCCAGACGCGCGCAGGCGGGATGTTCATCCACACCCGCGGCGAGCGCTTGCCCTCGATGGCGCCAGCCACCAGCGGCACCGGCGACACCACCGCATAGGTGAACTGCACGAACGGCATGCCGGGATGGGACAGATCGAACGCCTCGTTCACCATCCGGTGGCGCTCGCTCTCGGGCATGGTGAACAGCGGCAGCGAGGAGATGGTGCCCACGGCCTTGCCGGGCAGGCGGTCCTTCAGCGTCTTGGCGAGGGTGTAGGCGTCGCCGTTGATCACCGTCACGCCCGGATAGCGCAGGCGCAGCAGGGCGCAGAATTCGGGGTTGTACTCGATCAGGAACAGGCGCTCCGGCGCGAAGCCGCGCTGCAGCAGCGCCTTCGTGACCGGGCCGGTGCCGGGTCCGAGCTCGATCACCGGGCCGTCCATCTTCGGATCGAGATAGCTCGCCATCATCTTGGCGAGGGCCGGGCTCGACGGCGCCACCGCGCCGGTCTTGAGCGGATTCTGGAACCACGACTGGAGGAAGCGCACCTCGTCCTTGAGGTGGGGCCGCGGGAGCAGGGGCTTGCGAAGCGGGCTGCGCTGGTCGTGGGAGTGGAGCATCAACGGCACCTCGAGCGCCCGATGGGGATCGGATATCAGGCGCTTAGACGGGAAAGCAGAACGGGTCAAGATTTCGTGGGCTCGCGCAGCACGCCGTGGAGCAGGCTGTCGAGGCCGGCAGCGAGGAGTTCCTCCTCCGATGGCGAAAGAAAGGCGGAGCAGGTGAGCTTGAGGCTGACCGTGCCGTGCAGCAGGGTCCAGAAGGTCAGGCAGGCCATGCCGGGATCGCTCCCGGGCCGCAGCCGGCCGGCCGCCGCGAGCTCGGTGAAGGCGCCCGACAGGAGCGCAAATGCCGCAGCCCCCGCTTCGTCCTTTCCGCCGAGGGCGCTGGCCGCGAAGCCCGCCTCCATGAAGATGAGGCGGTAGGTGTCCGGCTCCGAGCGCGCGAAGGCGACATAGGCCAGGGCCAGCGCGTTCAGGCGCTCCAGCGGCTCCGGCGTGGCGGCCGCGGCGGCGGCGAGGCCGGACAGGAGCCCGCGCATGCCGCTCTCCCCCAGCTCGCGGGCGATGGCGTCGCGATTCTCGAAATGCAGGTAGAGCGCCCCGGCCGAATAGCCGGCGGCGTCGGCGATTCGGCGCATGGTCAGCGCCTCGAACCCCTGCTCGAGCACGATCCGCCGCGCCTCGGCGAGGATGCGGGCGCGGGCGTCTTCCTTGCGGCGGGCGCGCGGGGCGGCTGAGGGCACGGGCGGCTCCCCTTGACATGAACGACGTTCAGTTTATGAACGATGTTCAGTGAACACCGTTCAGGAGAACTCTAGTGCCCCCTCTCTCTCCCATGCAACCGTCACTTCAAGCCGCCACTGCCCCCCGCATCGGCCTCGTGGGCGCCACCGGGGCCGTGGGCGCGAGCATCGCCGCAGCCCTTTCCGCCTCCACCACGCCCTTCGCGCCCATCGCCCGCTCGGCGGCCGGACTGGCGGCGGCGTTCGGCGGCAACCCGCTGGCGACGCCGCGCGTCTGGGCGCCGGATACAGTGGCCGGCATGGCGAGCGCATTCCGGGGCCTCGACACCCTGATCTATCTCGTGGGCGTGCCCTACGACGCGTTCCACCTGCACCCCGTGCTCATGCGGCGGACGCTGGAGGCGGCGCGGGCGAGCGGGGTGGAACGGGTGCTGCTGATCGGCACCGCCTATCCGTTCGGCCGGGCGCAGGCCGAGCGCGTGGGGCCGGACCATCCCCGCGCGCCGCACACCCGCAAGGGCCTTCTGCGCCGGGAGCAGGAGGACGTCTTGATGGAGGCCCATGCGGCCGGCCACATCGCCGCCGCCATCCTGCGGCTGCCCGATTTCTACGGGCCGGGCGTGGAACGCAGCCTGCTCTCGGACCTCTTCACGGCCGCGGCCACCGGACGGCGCGCCACCGTGCTCGGTCCGCTGGACACCCCGCACGAATTCGCCTTCGTGCCGGACGTGGGGCCGGTGGTGCGCGACCTGATCGCCCACGAGGGCGCGTTCGGCCGCAGCTTCAATCTGGCGGGGGCCGGCACCATCACCATCCGGGAAGCGGCACGCCTCGCTTTCGCCGCCGCGGGCCGGGCGCCGAAGCTGATGGTGGCGGGCAAGACGATGCTGCGCCTCGCCGGCCTGTTCGATCCGGTGATGCGCGAGCTGGTGGAGATGAACTACCTGATGACCGAGCCGGTCGTGTTCGACGACAGCGCGCTCACGGCGCTGATCGGCCCGGTGGCGAAGACGCCCTATGGCGAGGGCATCGCCCGCTGCGTGGCGGCGGCAGCATCCGCCGCCGCCTGACGGCCCTTACGCCCCTTCGCCGGCGGCGCCCTGGAAGAACTCCTTCACCTTGGCGAAGAAGCCGGCGGATTCGGGGTGGGTCTCGCCGGAGCTTTCCTTGTCGAACTCGGCCAGCAGCTCCTTCTGCCGCTTGGTGAGCTTCTGCGGCGTCTCCACCACCACCTGCACATACATGTCGCCGTGGTTGCGGGCGCGCAGGATGGGCATGCCCTTGCCGGAGAGGCGGAAGCGCTTCTGCGACTGGGTGCCCTCGGGGATCTTCACCTTGGTCTTGTCGCCGTCGATGGTCGGCACCTCGACCTGCCCGCCGAGCGCCGCCGTGACCATGGAGATGGGAACGCGGCAGTAGAGGTCCGCCCCCTCGCGCTGGAAGAAGGGGTGCGGCTCGATGGAGAGGAAGATGTAGAGGTCGCCCGCCGGTCCGCCGCGCACGCCGGCCTCGCCCTCGCCGCCGAGGCGGATGCGGGTACCATCCTCCACGCCGGGCGGGATCTGCACGGACAGGGTGCGCTCGCGCGTCACCCGCCCCGCGCCGCCACAGGCGCCGCACGGGTCCTCGATCACCGAGCCGCGGCCCTGGCAGGTGGGGCAGGTGCGCTCAAGGGTGAAGAAGCCCTGCGCATGGCGGATCTTGCCCGCGCCGCCGCAGCTGCGGCAGGCCTTGGGCTGGGTGCCGGGCTTGGCGCCGGAGCCGTTGCAGGCCTCGCAGGCGACGGAGGTGGGAATCTTGATCTGGGCGGCCTTGCCGGTGAAGGCCTCTTCCAGCGTGATGTCCATGTTGTAGCGCAGGTCCGCGCCACGGCCCCGCTGCTGGCCGCCACCGCCCCGTCCGCGCCCCATGGCGCCGCCGAACAGGTCGTCGAAGATGTCGGCGAAGGAGGAGGCGAAATCATTGCCGAAGCCGGGGCCGCCGCCGCCGTTCTCGAACGCGGCATGGCCGAAGCGGTCATAGGCGGCGCGCTTCTGAGGGTCCTTCAAGACCTCGTAGGCCTCGTTGACCTCCTTGAACATCACCTCGGCTTCCGCATCGCCCTGGTTGCGGTCCGGATGCCACTTCATGGCGAGCTTGCGGTAGGAGGCCTTCAGCACCGTCTCGTCGGCGCCGCGGTCGCAGCCGAGGGTTTCGTAATAATCGCGCTTGGCCATCGTCTGTCTTCACCTGCCGCGTCAATGCCGCTGGGGCCGCCGGGACCTGTCTTTCTGACCGGTCACTGTCACCTGCCGCCCGGCCGGTATGCCGGGCCTGCGTCGATCGGCGAACGGAGGGTGCGGCCCGGGCCTTCCGGCGATGGGCAGCCGTTCCGGCGGAAGGGGACCGGGCCGGAACGCGCACCCGGACATGCCCTCGCCTGTCTGCGGCCCCCCGGCGCCTTGCCGGGACCACTCCGCCGCGCCTGCGACGGGCCGGGCATAGCGGCTGAAACCGAACGAATCAAATCCTGCCCGTGGCGTCGGGCAAAAAGACCGGCGGACGCTGCCGCCCGCCGGTCGCTACCGTGAGATCAGGCCGACTTCTTCTTGTCGTCGTCGACCTCGGTGAACTCGGCGTCCACCACGTCGTCCTTCTTGGCCGCGCCGGGCTCCGCGCCGCCCTGCTGGGCCGCGTACATGGCCTCGCCGAGCTTGAGAGAGGCCTGGGCGAGGGCGTTGGTCTTGGCCGTGATGGCCTCCACGTCATCGCCTTCCAGCGTCGACTTGAGGTCGGCGAGCGCCGCCTCGATGGCCCCCTTCTCCGCCGCGCCGACCTTGTCGCCATGCTCGGCGACGGCCTTCTCGGTGGAGTGGACGAGGGCCTCGGCGTGATTCTTGGCTTCCACCAGAGCCTTGCGCTTCTTGTCCTCGGCCGCGTGGGCCTCGGCGTCCTTCACCATCTTCTCGATGTCGGCCTCGTTGAGACCGCCCGAGGCCTGGATGCGGATCTGCTGCTCCTTGCCGGTGCCCTTGTCCTTGGCGGAGACCTGCACGATGCCGTTAGCGTCGATGTCGAAGGTCACCTCCACCTGCGGCACGCCGCGGGGCGCCGGGGGAATGCCCATGAGGTCGAACTGGCCGAGGATCTTGTTGTCCGCCGCCATCTCGCGCTCGCCCTGGAACACGCGGATCGTCACCGCGGTCTGGCCATCCTCAGCCGTGGAGAACACCTGGCTCTTCTTGGTCGGGATGGTGGTGTTGCGGTCGATGAGGCGGGTGAACACGCCGCCCAGCGTCTCGATGCCCAGCGACAGCGGGGTCACGTCGAGCAGCAGCACGTCCTTCACGTCGCCCTGGAGCACGCCCGCCTGGATGGCGGCGCCGATGGCGACCACCTCGTCCGGGTTGACGCCCTTGTGGGGCTCCTTGCCGAAGAACTGCTTCACCACTTCCTGCACCTTGGGCATGCGGGTCATACCGCCGACGAGGACCACCTCGTCGATCTGCCCGGCGGTGAGGCCGGCATCCTTCAGCGCGAGCCGGCAGGGCTCGACGGTCCGCTGGATGAGGTCGTCCACCAGCGCCTCGAACTTGGCGCGGGTGAGCTTCATGGTGAGATGCTTCGGGCCGGAAGCGTCGGCCGTGATGAAGGGCAGGTTGATCTCGGTCTGCGTCGCCGACGACAGCTCGATCTTGGCCTTCTCGGCGGCTTCCTTGAGCCGCTGGAGGGCGAGCTTGTCGTTGCGCAGGTCGATGCCCTGCTCCTTCTTGAACTCGTCGGCGAGGTAGCCGACGAGGCGCATGTCGAAGTCCTCGCCACCGAGGAAGGTGTCGCCGTTGGTGGACTTCACCTCGAACACACCGTCGCCGATCTCCAGCACCGACACGTCGAACGTGCCGCCGCCGAGGTCATAGACCGCGATGGTGCCGGCCGACTTCTTGTCGAGGCCGTACGCCAGCGCAGCCGCGGTGGGCTCGTTGATGATGCGCAGCACCTCGAGGCCGGCGATCTTGCCGGCGTCCTTGGTGGCCTGGCGCTGGGCGTCGTTGAAGTAGGCCGGGACGGTGATGACCGCCTTCTCCACCTTCTCGCCCAGGAACGACTCGGCCGTCTCCTTCATCTTCTGCAGGATGAAGGCGGAGATCTGCGAGGGGGAATACTTCTTGCCGTCCGATTCCACCCAAGCGTCGCCGTTGTCGGCGCGCACGATGGAATAGGGCACGAGCTTCTTGTCCTTCTCGACGGTCGGGTCGTCATAGCGGCGGCCGATGAGGCGCTTCACCGCGAAGAAGGTCCGCTCGGGATTGGTGACGCTCTGCCGCTTGGCAGGCTGGCCGACGAGACGCTCGCCGTCCTCCGTGAAGGCGACGATGGAAGGCGTGGTGCGCGCGCCTTCCGCGTTCTCGATGACTTTCGGGGCAGACCCCTCCATCACCGCAACGCAGGAATTGGTGGTGCCGAGGTCGATACCGATGATCTTGGCCATATGTTTTGCTCCTTGCCGGCAGGCCGACCGGGCCCTTTCGGCACCCGCGGGGGATCGCCGCAGGCCCCTCCCGCAGCCGATCCGCCGGCCCCCTACCATTGAATTGGGGTTCGTCGCGAACGACGATCGAGGCGGATATAGGGGGGGTGATTTGGCCCTGCAAGGCGTGCTAGCTGGCGCCGCGGCGCTTTTTCACGCCGGCGCGAGGTTCTTCCATGAACGCCCCGAACGCCAGCCCCACGCCCGGCCTGCCCGCCGACAATCGCAGCGTCCTGGTGCTGGTGGACCTGCAGGTGGACTTTCTTCCCGGTGGCGCGCTGGCGGTACCGGACGGCCATGAGGTGCTGCCGGTGGCCAACCGCCTCGCCGCCGGCTTCCGCAACGTCGTGCTCACCCAGGACTGGCACCCGGCGGACCACGTCTCCTTCGCCGAGAGCCATCCCGGCCGCGCGCCGTTCGAGAGCATCGACCTGCCCTATGGGCCGCAGGTGCTGTGGCCGGTCCATTGCGTGCAGGACTCGATCGGCGCCCGCCTGTCCGCCCGGCTGGAGGCGCCCCACGCGCAGCTGGTGGTCCGCAAGGGCCATCACCGGCACATCGACAGCTATTCCACCTTCTACGAGGCTGATCGCACCACCCCCACGGGCCTTGCCGGATACCTCCGCGAGCGGGGCATCGACACGGTGTACCTCGCCGGGCTGGCGCTGGACTTCTGCGTCTCGTGGTCGGCGGTGGATGCGGCGCGGCACGGCTTTGCCACCCTCGTGGTGGAGGACGCCTGCCGCGCCATCGACCTCGACGGCTCCCTCGCCCGGGCGCAGGCGGACATGGCCGCCGCCGGCGTCCGCAGCCTCCGCGCGCTGGACCTCGGAGCGTAGCAGCCTACGCGTCGGCGGCGGTCATCCAGCCCAGCGGCGCGCCGGTGGCGTCCGCGACGATGGCGATGCGGCCGATGCCCGGCACGTCGAACGCCGGCTTCAGGACGGTGCCGCCCGCGGCCTCCAGCCGTTCCAGCCGCGCGTCCACGTCATCGACGTTCACATAGCTGAACCAGTGGGGCGGCACGTGGGGAGGCAGGATGTCGGTCTTGTCCATCATGCCGGCCACCGCCTCGTCGCCCAGCATGGCCACGTAATAGGTTCCGGCGCCCTCGGCGGGCATCGCCACGAAGCTCCAGCCGAGCGTGGCCTCGTAAAAGGCCTTCGCCTTTTCCACGTCGTCGGTCAAAAGCTCGTTCCAGTAGAACTTTCCGTGCGGTGCCATGGCGTCTCCTGCCGAATGAGGCGGCGCGGACTATGCACCACTCTGCGCCCGGCCGGAACGCCCGTGCGGCGCACGGCGGCAAACCGCCGGCGCCGCGCGGTGCCTCACTCGATGATGAGGATGATGCGGCGGGTGGTGGGCTCCACCACCGCCGCCGTGTTGCCCGGCATCACCACGTAGCGGTATCCGGCAAGGCCGTAACCGCCCTGCGCGCCCACCGGATAGCCGCCCTGATAGCCGCCCGGATAGCCGCCCTCGTAGGCTCCGCCATAGGGCGCGCCATAGCCGTAGCCGCCATAGCCGCCGCCGTATCCGTAGCCGCCCCCGTAGCCGGCATCGGCATAGCCGTCGTTGTAGGTGTCGAAGGTGCGCAGCGGCACGCCCGCCGGCACATAGCCGCCCACGGTCGCCACATAGCCGCCCGGGATGGGCGCTGGCGGGACGGGATGGCGCACCACATAGGCCTCCACATAGGCGCGCTGGGCCGGGGAGAACACATAGCCGCCCGGAACCGCCACCACCGCCTGCGCGGAAGCCACGCCGGCGCCGGCCACGAGGGCGGCAGCGGCAAGGCCGAGGCGCAGGACGAGACGGGCGGAGCGCGACGCCGCACGGGCGCGGCCGGGGCGCGACGGCGGTACGGGAATCATGGAAACGGGAACCATGGCGACATCTCCTTCGTGCCCCAGCTCCAGCCAGACATCGTGGCGCGCCAATTTGTTCCGATCTGGTCGAAAGATCAGATGTAACATATGGTTACTTCCGTATTAAAGCCCGGCTTCCGACGTGCGAATGCCGCGCTTGACGGCACATTTCTTCTTCAAAAGGCCAGGATCGGAGCGGCGGGGCGATGGCGACGACTTCGGAACACCGGCCGGATGCCGGACGCGGACACGCCGCGGGCGGGCTGGAAATCGCCCCGGGCGTCCTCTGGTACCGCGAGGCGCTGGATCGGGCAGCGCAGGCCGCGCTGCTCGCGGAGGTGCGGGCGGTCATCGCCGCCGCCCCGCTGTTCGCCCCCACCATGCCGCGCACCGGCAAGCCCTTCTCGGTGCGCATGACCAATTGCGGTCCGCTCGGCTGGGTGTCGGACGCAACCGGCTACCGCTACCAGCCGTTCCATCCGCAGACGCGCGCGCCCTGGCCGGCGCTGCCGCCGTCGCTGGCGCGGCTCTGGGACGTTTATGCAGGCCCTGCCGCCCCGCCCGAGGCCTGCCTCGTCAACTATTATGGCGCGGACGCCCGCATGGGCCTGCACCAGGACCGCGACGAGGCGAACCTCACCGCGCCCGTGCTGTCCATCTCGCTCGGCGACACCGCCGTGTTCCGGGTCGGCGGCGAGGCGCGCGGCGGGCCGACCCGTTCGGTCCGCCTCGCCTCCGGGGATATCGTGGTGCTGGGCGGGCCGGGGCGGCTCGCCTTCCACGGCATCGACCGCATCCTCGCCGGCACCTCCTCGCTGCTGGCGGAGGGCGGGCGCCTCAACCTGACCTTGCGCCGCGTCACCCCCGCCTGATCCGCCATGGACCCAGCGGGATCCCACAGAAAAGCCCGAATGTCGCCGCAAGCAGGCCGTTCGGCCCGAAATCGGGGAGGCCGCGGCCAGCGGGGCGGCCGGCTTCCCGTGGAGTGCTTCATGCGCCTGTTGCTGTCCGCCGTCGTTCTCGCCGCCTCGGTCCTCGCCTCCTCCATCGCCGCCCGCGCCGCCGAGCCTGTCTTCCCCCGCGGATCAGCCATCGGGCTCGTGCCGCCGCCCGGCATGGTGGAGAGCCCCGCCTTCGCTGGCTTCGAGGATCGCACCCACAACGCCTCGCTGCTCATCGTCGACATGCCTGCCGAGGCATACGACCAGATCGATGCCGGCTTCACCGACGCGGCCCTCGCCGGCAAGGGCATCACGCTGGAGAAGCGGGAGGCGTTCCCGCTCAAGGGTGGCAAGGCGCTGCTGCTCACCGGCACCCAGAGCGCCGGGCCGGTGGCCGTGCGCAAATGGGTGCTGCTCATGGGCACCGCCGACGTCACCGGGCTCCTCACCCTGCAGGTGCCGGAGACCGAGGCCGCCGCCTATCCCGACGCGGCCGTGCGCGCCGCCTTCGCCAGCATCGCCGTGCGCTCGGTGCAGGACCAGGTGGGCGCGCTGCCGTTCGCGCTCGCCAACCTCGCGGGCTTCCGCCCGGTGCGGACCATCGCCGGCACCACCGTCATCCTCACCGACGGCCCCAAGGACGTGATCGACGGTGCCGAGCAGCCGCTGTTCGTGGTCAGCGTCGCCGGCGGCTCCCCGCGCGACGACGAGCGCCGCCAGTTCGCCCTGCGCGCCATGTCCACCCTGCCGGGCCTGAAGGACCTGCGCCTTGAGCGCGCGGAGCCGCAGCGCATCGGCGGGCAGGCCGGGTTCGAGGTGATGGCCACCGCCGTGGACGTGAAGACCGATGCGCCGGTGAAGGTGGTGCAGTGGATCCGCTTCGGGCCCACCGCCTACATCCGCATGGTGGGCATCACCCGGCTCGACGCCTTCCCCGATCTCTACGACCGGCTGCGGGCGCTGCGCGACGGCGTGGAATCGCGCTGAGGGGCACGGCGTTGCGCTCCCGGCGCGGGCGGGATTAACCTCCCCGTCCGGCCTTCCGTCGGCCGACGCCACAGGACCAACGCCCGATGCCCGTGCCCGAGGGCAAGGACCTTCTTCCCGACCCCGCGCTGCCCCGGCCCGGCGCGACGCCGGACTTCGGCGCCGCCGACGCCGAGGAAGCGTGGATCGCGGTCATCCGCAAGATGGACGAGACCTACGCCGAGCTCGTCCGCCAGCAGGTGGAGCTGGAGGAGAAGAACGTCGCGCTCGAGGAGGCGCAGGGCTTCATCGCCGGCCTGCTCGGCTCCATGACCGACGTGCTGGTGGCCTGTGACCTCACCGGGCGGGTGGAGCAGGTGAACCTTGCGGCGGAACGGGTGTTCGGCCTGCGCGCCGATGCCCTCACCGGCCGCCCGCTGGCGGATCTGCTGGACCCCGCCTCCCCCACCACCGCCGCCGACGTGCTCGCCACCATGGCGCGGCGCCAGCGTCTGGCGGACCGGGAATTCACCCTCGCCACGCCGGACGGGCCGCAGGCGGTCTCCGTCAACGGCGCGCTCAGGTTCGATCCGCGCGGGCGGGCGGTGGGCGTCGTGCTGGTGGGCCGGCCCATCGGCGAGCTGCGCGCCGCCTATGAGGCCCTCGCCCGCGCCCACGAGCACCTCAAGCGCACCCAGCAGCAGCTGGTCCACGCCGAGAAGATGGCCTCTCTGGGCCGCCTCGTCGCCGGCGTGGCGCATGAGCTGAACAATCCCATCTCCTTCGTCTACGGCAATGCCCACGCCCTGAAGCGCTATGCCGAGCGGCTGATCGCCTACCTCGATCACGTCCACGCCGGCACCGATGCCACAGCCCTCGCCCGGGCGCGCATGGAGCTGCGCATCGACCGCACCCTCGCCGACATCCCCTCCACCCTCGCCGGCATGCTGGAGGGCGCCGAGCGCGTGCGCGACATCGTCGCCGACCTGCGCCGCTTCTCCTCCGACCGGCGCGAGGCGCGCGAGCTGTTCGACCTCGCCGGCGTCGCCCGCTCGGCGGTGGACTGGGTGGCGAAATCCCAGATGCCGGACCTTGCCATCCGCATGGAGGTGCCGGAGGGGCTGGAGGTGGCGGGCCATCCCGGCCACATCCACCAGGTCATGATGAACCTGGTGCAGAACGCGGTGGACGCCATGGAGGGCCGGCCGGTGCGGCAGCTGGAAATCACCGGCGAGCGCGCGGAAGGCCCCGCCGGACCGCAAGTGGCGCTGCGGGTGCGCGACAGCGGCCCGGGCATCCCGGACGAGATCGCCGACCGCATCTTCGATCCCTTCTTCACCACCAAGCCGGTGGGCAAGGGCACCGGGCTCGGCCTGTCCATCTGCTACCGCATCGCCGAGGAGCACGACGGCTTCCTGGAGGCCGCCAACCATCCCGGCGGCGGCGCGGTGATCTCGCTGGTGCTCCCCGCCGCCGCGCCCGAAGGAAGCCGGCCATGAGCGCGCATCCGCCCTTCACCATGCTGTGGCTGCAATCGGGCGGCTGCGGCGGCTGCACCATGTCGCTGCTGTGCGCCGAGGCGCCGGACCTCTCGGCCACGCTCGCGAGCGCCGGCATCCGCTTCCTGTGGCACCCCACCCTCTCGGAGGAGACCGGCGCGGAGGCGCTGGCGATCTTCGAGGCGGTGCTGTCGGGCGAGATCCGGCTCGATGCCCTGTGCGTGGAAGGGGCGATGCTGCGCGGCCCCAACGGCACCGGGCGCTTCCATCTGCTCGCCGGCACCGGCACGCCCACCATCGAATGGGTGCGGCGGCTGGCGCAGGTGGCCGAGAGCGTGGTGGCGGTGGGCACCTGCGCGGCCTATGGCGGGGTGACGGCGGCCGGTAGCAATCCCGCCGACGCCTGCGGCCTGCAATATGACGGCCGGCGCCCGGGCGGCGCGCTGGGCGCCGATTTCCGCTCCCGCTCCGGCCTGCCGGTGGTGAACGTGGCCGGCTGCCCGACCCATCCCAACTGGGTCACCGAGACGCTCATGCTGCTCGCCGCCGGCCTGATGCGGGAGGACGACCTGGACCGCTATGGCCGCCCGCGCTTCTATGCCGACCACCTCGTGCACCACGGCTGCCCGCGCAACGAATATTACGAGTACAAGGCCAGCGCCGAGAAGATGAGCGACCTCGGCTGCATGATGGAGCACCTCGGCTGCCTCGGCACCCAGGCGCACGCGGACTGCAACACCCGCCTGTGGAATGGCGAGGGCTCCTGCACCCGCGGCGGCCACGCCTGCATCAACTGCACCGCGCCCGAGTTCGAGGAGCCGGGCCATCCGTTCCTGGAGACGCCCAAGATCGGCGGCATTCCCGTGGGCCTGCCCACCGACATGCCGAAGGCCTGGTTCATCGCCCTGTCGTCGCTGGCCAAGGCGGCCACGCCCGAGCGCCTGCGCCGCAACGCCACCGCCGACCACGTGGTGACCCCGCCCGCCGTCCGGGACATCCGCAAGCGATGAGCGCCCGATGAGCAGCGACGCGAAGCGCCTTGTGGTGGGGCCGTTCAACCGGGTGGAAGGCGATCTGGAGGTGCGCCTCGAGGTCGAGGACGGCGCGGTACGCGAGGCGTTCGTCTCCTCCCCCCTGTTCCGCGGCTTCGAGCGCATCCTGGAAGGGCGCGACCCGCGCGATGCGCTGGTGATCGCGCCGCGCATCTGCGGCATCTGCTCGGTGTCCCAGTCCCACGCCGCCGCGCTGGCGCTGGCGGAGCTTCAGGGCATCGTGCCCACCGACAACGGTCGCATCGCCACCAACCTGATCCTCGCCACCGAGAACGTGGCCGACCACCTCACGCATTTCCATGTCTTCTTCATGCCGGACTTCGCCCGCGCCATCTACGAGGACCGGCCGTGGTTCGCGACCGCGGCACGGCGCTTCAAGGCGGCGCAGGGAGAGAGCGTGCGCCGGGCGATCGCCACCCGCGCCACGCTGCTGCACGTGATGGGCCTGCTCGCCGGCCGCTGGCCGCACACGCTGGCATTGCAGCCCGGCGGCGTCGCCAAGGGTGCCGACCAGCACGAGCGCATGCGCCTTCAGGCGACCCTTGGCGCCGTGCGCGCGGACCTGGAGGAGCGGCTCTACGGCGCGCCGCTGGAACAGGTGGCCGCCCTCGCCAGCGCCGATGAACTGGAAGACTGGCGCCGCGCCGGGCCGGAGGGCGACTTCCGCCTGTTCCTGGAGATCGCCGCCGACCTCGACCTTGCCGCGCTCGGCCGCGCCCACGACCGCTTTCTCTCCTACGGCGCCTACCCGCAGGCCGAGGGCCGGCTCTATGCGGGAGGCACCTTCGCCGGCGCACCGGGGCGGCTCGACCCGGACGCCATCGCCGAGGACCACAGCTTCGCCCGCATGGAGGAGCGTTCCGCGCCCCACCATCCATTCGAGGGCTCCACCCTGCCGGATGGCCTGGACGAGACCGGCTACACCTGGTGCAAGGCCCCGCGCCTCGCCGGCCGCCCGTACGAGACCGGCGCCTTCGCCCGGCAGGTGGTGGCGGGACATCCGCTCGCCCGCGACCTTGCCGCCCGGGAAGGCGCCAACGTGCGCTCCCGCGTGGTGGGCCGGCTGGTGGAGACGGCCCGCACGCTGATCGCCATGGAAGGCTGGGTGCGGGAGCTTCAGCCCGGCGCCCCCTGGTGCGCGCAGGGCGACCTGCCCGCCGCCGGTCGCGCCTTCGGCCTGACCGAGGCGGCGCGCGGCGCCCTCGGCCACTGGATGGTGGTGGAGCGCGGCCGCATCGCCCGCTACCAGATCATCGCCCCGACCACCTGGAACTTCTCCCCGCGCGATGCCGTGGGCCAGCCCGGCCCGCTGGAAACCGCGCTGGTGGGCGCGCCGGTGCGACAGGGGGAGACGACGCCGGTGAGCGTGCAGCACATCGTGCGCTCGTTCGACCCCTGCATGGTCTGCACGGTGCACTGAGCCCATGCCGCCGGTTTTGCCGCTGGAAGGGGAGGAGATCGAGGTCTCCGGCATCGTGCAGGGGGTGGGCTTCCGCCCCTTCGTCTGGCGCCTCGCCCAAAGGCTCGGGGTGCGCGGCGACGTGCGCAATGCCGGCGACCGGGTGCTGGTGCGCGCCGGGGCCGACCGGGCAGCGCTGGACGCCTTCGCCGCCGCCCTCGCCGCCGAGGCGCCGCCGCTGGCGCGGGTGGAGCGCATCGTCCGCCGTCCTGCGCCGGTGCCGGCAGAGGGTTTCGCCATCGTCGAGAGCGGAGCCGGCGCGGTCAGCGTCGGCGTGGTGCCGGACGTGGCCACCTGCCCGGCCTGCCGCGCCGAGATCGCCGACCCGTCCGGCCGCCGCCACCGCTACGCCTTCACCAATTGCACCGATTGCGGCCCGCGCTTCTCCATCGTCACCGGCCTGCCCTACGACCGGCCCGCCACCACAATGGCCGGCTTTGCCCTCTGCCCCGCCTGCCGCGCGGAATATGACGACCCGGCGGACCGCCGGTTCCACGCCCAGCCCATCGCCTGCCCGGCGTGCGGGCCGCGCCTGTGGCTGGAGGGCGCCGACACCGCCCCCGGCGAAGACGCCATCGCCACCGCCGCCCGCCTGCTGAAGGCGGGAGCCATCCTTGCGGTGAAGGGCATCGGCGGCTTCCACATCGCCTGCGACGCGGGAAACGCCGAGGCGGTCGCCACCCTGCGCGCACGCAAGCACCGGCCGGCGAAGCCCCTCGCGGTGATGGCGGACATGGAAACCGCCGCCCGCCTGTGCGCCATCGATGCCACCGCCCGCGCGGGCCTGGAGCATCCTTCCGCGCCCATCGTGCTGCTGCCGCTCCTGCCGGAGGCGCCGCTCGCGCCCGGGGTCGCGCCGGGACAACGCCATCTCGGCCTGATGCTGCCCTACACCCCGCTGCACCACCTGCTCGTCGCCGCCGTCGGCGCGCCGCTGGTGATGACCTCCGGCAACCGCTCCAGCGCGCCGCAGGTGTTCCGCGATGCGGACGCGCGCGCCGAGCTTGCCGGCATCGTCGACGCCTTCCTGATGCACGACCGCCCCATCGCCCGGCGGCTCGACGACAGCGTGGCGCGCATCGCCGCTGGCCGCCTGCGGGTGATGCGCCGCGGCCGCGGCCTTGCGCCCATGCCGCTCCCCTTGCCGGAAGACTTCGCCGATGCCCCGCCCGCGCTGGCGCTGGGAGGCGAGCTGAAAAGCGCCGTCTGCCTTACCCACGGCCCGCGGGCGCTCCTCTCCCATCACCTCGGCGACCTCGACGAGCCGGCCACCGGCGACGCCTTCGAGGAGACGCTCGCCGACCTCACCGCCATCTTCTCCCACAGCCCGGCCGTGGTGGCGGTGGATGCCCACCCCGGCTACCGCGCCACCCGCCTCGGCATCGCGCTGGCGGAAGAGCGCGGGCTGCCGCTGGAGCAGGTGCAGCACCACCACGCCCACATGGCCGCAGCCATGGCGGAGAACGGCTGGCGCCGCGCCGACGGGCCGGTGGTGGGCATCGCCCTCGACGGGCTTGGGCTGGGGGACGACGGCACGGTCTGGGGCGCCGAGGTGCTGGTCTGCGATTATGTGGGCAGCCGGCGCGCGGGCCGGCTCTCGTCCATCCCCCTCGCCGGCGGCGACGTGGCGAGCCGCGAGCCGTGGCGCGTGCTCGCCGCCCATCTCGACCGGGCGCTGGGACGCGACGCGGTGGACCGGGAGGCGCGTCTCGCGCCGCTGTTCGCGGACCGGCCGCTGGCGACCGTGAGGGCCATGATCGACCGCGGCCTCAACGCGCCCCTCGCCTCCTCCGCCGGCCGGCTGTTCGATGCCGCTGCCTGCCTTCTCGACCTCGCGCCCGCCCGCCTGAGCCATGAGGGCGAGGCCGCCATGGCGCTCGAGGCCGCGGCGCTGGGCGCCGAGGCGGCCCCCTACCCGTTCGCGATCGGGCCGGGCGGGGACGGCCTCACGGAAATCGACCCCGCTCCGCTCTGGCGCGCCATGATGGCGGACCTTGCCGCCGGCCGGCCCGTCGCGGATATGGCCGCGGCCTTCCACGGCGGGCTCGCCGCGGCCTTCTGCGATGTCGCGGCAAGGATCGCGCGGACCGAAGGCGTTGGCGCCGTCGCGCTCGGCGGCGGCGTGTTCCAGAATGCGCTGCTGCTGGAGGCGACCGTGCGGCGGCTGGAAGCCGCGGGCCTGCGCGCGCTGGCGCCGCTCCAGGTGCCCGCCGGCGACGGCGGCCTCGCCTTCGGCCAGGCGGTGATTGCCGCCGCGCGCCGCATGGAGCATGCAAGCGCCGCATCGGCTTGAGGCGCCCTGCGGCCGTTGCGGCCCGTTCCGGCCGGCCACCCGGCTGCGTAATCCAGGACCACGCATCGTCCAGCAGGCTCGCCCCTGCTGTCGGCCTGCGTCACCTCGCCAGATCTGCGCCTGCTGCAGGGCGAGCGCCGTTCCCGTCCGGCGCGGCCGGGGCTAAGGTGAGGCATGACCAGTCCCCACCGCTCCGCGCCCCCCGCGTCCGAACAGCCCGCCGCCCGCGCCTCCGCCCATGCGTTCGTCATCGCCGGAACCCGCGTCACGGCTCCGCCGCTCGCGCCGGGCCTGCATGTGGTTGCGACCCCCATCGGCAACCTCGGGGACGTGACGCTGCGCGCGCTGGAGACGCTCGCCGGCGCCGATGTGATCGCCTGCGAGGACACGCGCATCTCCCGCCGCCTGCTGGAGCGCTATGGCATCGAGACGCCGCTCGTTCCCTATCACGACCACAACGGCGCCAGCGCCCGGCCGAGGCTGCTGGCCCGCCTCGCCGCCGGCGACCGGCTGGCGCTGATCTCGGACGCCGGCACGCCGCTGGTCTCGGACCCCGGCTTCAAGCTGGTGGTGGAGGCGGCCGAGGCCGGCCATGTGGTGCATCCGGTGCCCGGGGCCTCGGCGCTGCTGGCGGCGCTGGTGGCGGCCGGCCTGCCCACGGACTGCTTCCTGTTCGACGGCTTCCTGCCGCCGAAGGCCGGCCAGCGCGCCAACCGCATCGCGGCACTGGCGTCCGTGCCTGCGACTCTCGTGTTCTACGAGACGGGGCCGCGCCTTGCCGAAAGCCTCGCCGACCTCGCGGCGCGCCTCGGCGGCCGCCGCGCCGCCGTGTGCCGCGAGCTCACCAAGGCGTTCGAGGAGGTGCGGCGCGGCGACCTGCCGGCGCTTGCCGCCCATTACGCAGGCATCGAGCCGCCGCGCGGCGAGATCGTGCTGGTTGTTGGCCCGCCCCTCGAGGAGGCCGCCGGCGACGATGCGGTGGACGAAGCCCTGCGCCGGGCGCTCGCCGAGCGCTCGCTCAAGGATGCTGTGGCCGCCGTCGCGGCCGTCACCGGGCGGCCCAAGCGCGAGGTCTATGCCCGGGCGCTGGCCCTCACCGAGCGCACCCCGCCCGGCGATGACTGACACCGGCACGGAACGCCGCCGCGCAGCCCACCGGCGTGGCCTTGCGGCTGAAGAGCGCGCGGCCGACCTTCTCGCCGCGCACGGCTTTGCCATTCTCGCGCGGCGCGTGCGCACCGGCGCCGGCGAGCTCGACCTTGTGGCGCGGCAGGACGACCTGCTGGTGTTCTGCGAGGTCAAGCTCCGCGCAGGTCTGGACGATGCCGCCTTCTCGCTCCAGCCCCGCCAGCGACGGCGGATCGCCGCCGCCGCGGAAGCGTTTCTCGCGATCCATCCGGATCTGGCCGGCCTCAACATGCGCTTCGACGTGGTGCTGCTCGCGGCCTCCGGAGCCGCCGCACACCTGCCCGGCGCGTTCGAGGCCGAGGCCTGAGCGAGGTAGCGGGGCGCGCGCCGCGCCTATAGATAAGGCGAAGCCCCAGCGGGGCATCGGGAGATTGCCATGGCCCTGAAGGTCGCGGTCCAGATGGACCACATTGCCACCATCAATATTGCGGGCGATTCCACCTTCGCCCTGCTTCTGGAAGCCCAGCGGCGCGGCCACGCCCTGTTCCACTACACACCCGACCGCATGGCCATGCGCGACGGCACGGTGTTCGCCACGGTCGAGCCGCTGACGGTGAAGGACGAGGCCGGCGCCCACTTCACCCTCGGCGAGAAGCAGCGCATTGCGCTCGGCGAGATGGACGTGGTGCTGATGCGGCAGGACCCGCCGTTCGACATGGCCTATGTCACCGCCACCCACCTGCTGGAGCGGATTCATCCCGGCACGCTCGTGGTGAACGACCCCGCCCACGTCCGCAACGCGCCCGAGAAGATCTTCGTCACCGAGTTCCCTGAACTCATGCCGCCCACCCTCATCACCCGCGACCTTGCCGAGATCCGGGCCTTCCGCGCCGAGTTCGGCGACGTGGTGATGAAGCCGCTGTACGGCAATGGCGGTGCCGCGGTGTTCCGCCTGACCGCGGACGACCTGAACTTCGGCTCGCTGTTCGACCTGTTCTCCGCCACCTTCCGCGAGCCGTGGGTGGTGCAGCGCTTCCTGCCTGAGGTGAAGCACGGGGACAAGCGCATCATCCTCGTGGACGGGGAGGCGGCCGGTGCCGTCAACCGCGTGCCGAGCGAAGGGGACCTGCGCTCCAACATGGTGCGCGGCGGCGCCGCCCGGCCCACCGACCTGACCGACCGGGAACTGGAGATCTGCGCCCGCATCGGCCCGTCGCTGAAGCGGATGGGGCTCATCTTCGTGGGCATCGACGTGATTGACGGCAACCTCACCGAGATCAATGTCACCTCCCCCACCGGCCTGCGCGCCATCAAGCGGCTGGGCGGCCCCGACATCGCCGCCCAGATCTGGGACCGGATCGAGGCGAAACGCGCGGCCTGATCCCCGATGCGGCCCGTGCCCCCAGACGCGGGCAGGGCCGCGGAGACCGGATGATCGCTCAGGAGGCACCGCGCGCCGGCCGGTCCGGCGCGCGAACGATCCCGTTTGTGGCTCGCGTCCGCATCCTTCCGGCCCCGCCTGGCACTGCATGGAGCCACCGCAGCTCTTGTTTGCCCCGGAGTTTGCGCCTCTCTCGGGATGCCGCACCCGACGCCGCTTATGCGCGATCGCCGAACCGCTGCAACGGCCCGCCCCCACCCGGCGGGCTTGCCCGATGTCGATCCCCCCTTCGCGGCGCCGACCCATCCGCTGCCTCGCGGACCGCTGCCGGCGCGAACACCGACCGACCTCCCTCTCCCCGCCGCCCCCGGCCACACCGTTTGCGGCAGGCCATGGCAAAGGAACTCCATTCCCCCCCGCCCAAGTCACCACTTGAGCCCCGGTTCTCTACCGTCGCAATTGACGGAAAGTCACCGCGACACCCCATATGACACCGGGTCACCGGCCATCCGCCGCCACCGCCGCGGCGCTGCCCTCCTTGCAACGGAACCGCCCATGGGACAGCCCTTCACCACCTCCATCCCCCACAAGCTCGGCAAGGTCGAAGCCACACGACGCCTCCAGGCCGGCATGACCGGCGTGCGCGAGCGTTTCGGGCGCCACATTTCGATCCTCGAGGAGGTCTGGACGGACGACCACCTCTCCTTCCGGATCGCCGCGCTGGGCCAGACGGCACAGGGGACGCTGGATGTCACCGACGACGCCATCCACCTCAGCGTCGAGCTGCCATTCCTGCTCGATCTCGCCGCGCGCAAGGCGCGGGACCTCATCACCCGGCAGGGGCGGATCATGATCGAGAAAAAATAGCCCGCCTCATGCTGCCTCCAGCTCCAGCGTCAGCGTATCGAGCGTGAACGAGCCGTCCGCCTCGATCTCGAAATGCTCCACCACATCGCGGCTGGCCCCCGCCATGAGGGAGCGAATGGCGGCCACATGCAGCTCCGGAGTCCGGATCCGCGCCACCCAGGAGGCGAACTCGAGGAACAGCCGCCGTCGCGCGGTCCGCATCACCCGCAGCCCCGCAGTCTCCGCCGCATCGACCCATTCCGCCTCGCGATAGTCCCGCCCGTGGGAGGGGTCGCGCAGAAGCTCGATCGTCTGCAGGAAACTGTCAGCCACCGGCCAGTCGGGCGCGATCACGTCGATCATCACCGCCCGTCCGCCGGCAGGGAGAACGCGGCGCACCTCGGCGAGCGCGGTCGGCACGTCCCGCCAGTGGTGCGCGCTGAAGCGGGACGCCACGAAATCAAAGCTGGCGTCCTCGAAGGGCAACCGCTCGGCCACGCCGAGCCCGGTCGAGATGTTCGTCAGCCCGCGCCGCTCAGCCTCCGCGACCACGGCGCCGAGCATGTCGGCGGACAGGTCGTAGGCGACGACTTCCGCCGCAAACGGAGCCGCCGTGAAGCTCACATGCCCCCCGCCGCAACCGAGGTCCAGCAGCCGCTGCGGACGAACCTCATCCACCAGCGCCGCCAGCGCCTCGAGGTCGGCGCCGCGGGCATGCACGGCGCTCGCCACATAGGCCGCGGCCTGCGGCCCGAACATGTCCGCAACGTGCGCCTCATGGCTGCGCGCCGGCCCCGCCGATGCCCCGGTCATGATCCTCGCCTCCACCGTTCGCAACAAAGGATACCGAGCCTTCGGCAGCTGTCCAGCGAAAATTGTTCATCTTTCGTTCTTGCGGCATCCGTCCTCCACCGCTACCGTAGGTGGCAAGGCAGTGGGCAGGAGCGGGACGGTGATCCAGCGGGTTGCAACGGTCGCATTCGAGGGCGTGGACGCGCGCCCGGTGGACGTTCAGGTCCACGTCGCCGCCGGGCTGCCGGCCTTCACCATCGTGGGCCTGCCGGACAAGGCCGTGAGCGAGGCGAAAGAGCGGGTGCGCGCAGCCCTGATCGCGTCGGGTCTCGCGCTCCCTGCCCGCCGCATCACCGTGAACCTTGCCCCCGCGGATCTGCCGAAGGAGGGCTCGCATTATGATCTCCCCATCGCGCTTGGATTGATGGCCGCCATCGGCGCGATCCCCGCGGATGCGCTTGGCGGGTTCACCGTGGTGGGCGAGCTCGCGCTCGACGGAGCCATCGCCGCAGTCGCCGGGGTCCTGCCGGCCGCCATCGGAGCGAACGCCCGCGGACACGGGCTGATCTGTCCCGCCGCATGCGGCGCCGAGGCCGCGTGGGCGAGCCCGGATATGGAGATCCTGGCGCCACAGTCGCTGATCCAGCTCGCCAATCACATGACAGGCCGGCAGGTAATGAGCCGGCCGGAGCCACGCATGAAGGCGCCGGGAGGGGCCATGCTCGACCTGAAGGACGTGAAGGGTCAGGAGACCGCAAAGCGCGCGTTGGAGGTCGCCGCCGCGGGCGGACACAATCTGCTGTTCATCGGGCCTCCGGGCGCCGGCAAGTCCATGCTGGCGCAACGCCTTCCATCGATATTGCCCCCACTTTCGCCGGCGGAAATGCTGGATGTCTCCATGGTCGCGTCCGTCGCGGGAGCCATTCAGGATGGCGCACTGATGGATCGCAGGCCATTCCGGGCGCCGCACCACTCGGCCAGCATGGCAGCGATGGTGGGTGGTGGCGCGAAGGCGCGCCCGGGGGAGGTGTCGCTTGCCCACAACGGAGTCCTGTTCCTGGACGAGTTGCCTGAGTTCTCGCCCCAGGTTTTGGATTCCCTGCGTCAGCCGCTGGAGACCGGGGAGGTGCTGATCGCGCGGGTCAACCACCGCGTCACCTACCCCGCCCGCTTCCAGCTCATCGCCGCTATGAACCCGTGTCGTTGCGGGCGCGCGGGCGAGCCGGGCTTCACCTGCAAGCGCGGCGCGCGCTGCGCGGACGAGTATCAGGCGCGCCTGTCCGGTCCGTTCCTCGACCGGATCGACATCTTTCTGGAGGTCCCCGCCGTGGCGGCGTCCGACCTCGTCCTCCCGGTCCCGACAGAGGGCTCCCGCGAGGTGGCGGCGCGGGTCGCCATGGCGCGCGACATCCAGATCGAGCGCTATGCGGCCATGGGCCGGGCCGACGTGCGCACCAATGCAAGCGCGTCCGGTGCGTTGCTCGACCAGGTCGCCGTGCCTGATGCCTCCGGTGCCGCCCTCCTGCGCGATGCGGCGGACGCCATGCGGCTGAGCGCGCGTGGCTATCACCGCGTCATGAAGGTTGCCCGCACGCTGGCGGACCTCGACGGGGCGGAGCAGGTCGGGCGCCGCCATCTGGCGGAAGCGCTGGCGTACCGGATCGCCATCGAGCGCCCGCGCGCCGCCGCATGACCCCACGTGCTGGGTTGCGCTCGGAGCGAATTGGCTGGATCTGGCGGGGCCACGATGCCGCGACACTCAGCACGGGGGCAACCGAGACAGCGAGCGCTTGCTCGGCCACTTCGGGGAAAATCCGGTCCGGAAAGGCAGCGCATGGGAAGGTGCCTGCGGGATCGGCTCCGGCCGTGCCGGGGCCGACGCAGGCAGGTTCACCGCCCTGCGCCAGCTGTTTTTGCTCGGTACGGCGTCGGCGGCGAACCTCACGACCGAGGCCACCCACGGTCCAGAATGCTGGCGGCACCGGATTGCGGCGGGACGCCGGTGCATCCCGCCGCGCCGTCCTCAGCGCACAGCGTTGACGGAAAGGCCTTCCAGATAGGTGATCTGGGCGAGATCGCCCGGCTGGACCTGCTGGAGGTCGGCCAGAACCTTGTCGTTCGACGCCTTGAGCGTGCGCACCACGCCGTCCAGCCCCTCGAAGGTGACCGTACCAGCCTGCTTGTTGATATCGACGAAAATGGTGGTGACCGTGACCTCACGCACGCCGAAGCCCTCCGGCCAGCCGGGCAGGCCGGCGTTGACCGCCAGCTCCTTCATCACCTCGCCGGGCCGTCCCTGGTGCGCCTTGCCGAGGGCGAGGACCTCGCCGGGCGCGACGCGGATGATGAGCGTCTCGCCATTGCGGAAGTAGCTGAGGTCGCCCAGCAGCGGCGGTGCCACAACGGCCCAGCGGCGCCCGGCCGGCGTCTCGAGGACCATGCGCCGGGTGGCCGGATCGGCGGAGACGAACTGCGCCTTGTAGGTGAGCACGGTCACCTGCCCCACCCCCTGCACCAGCACCTGGTCCACCTCGGCCGGCGTCGGGCGCGGCTGCGCCGCCACGACCGCCGGCATGGCAATGATCATCCCCGCCGCGAGAACCGCGGCCCGCATTCCCTGAAACACGCCCATGATGTTCCCCCTGCGAGCCCGCGCCCGCACCGGAATCGCGCTAGCATCAAAGGCCTGGGCGCCGCAAGGCCTGCTCGCCCGGCGCTGTCCCGGGGGGAGCCATCGCGGGCGCCGGCCATTGTCACATGGGCGTCGGAAATCTATGGTGATGGTGACGTTCATATCCGGCCGCCCGGTTGCCCGGGCCGGGATGCGAGGCATCAGGCGGCATCTGGATTGTACGCGCGGAACAGTCCGCGCGGTCGACGCCGAAGGCCGGTCGAGGCGCGCGCGCCGAAGGCGGCGGCCCGGGGAGGGGGTCGTTGCATGAAACGTTTGGGGCAATCCGATCCGGGTTTCAGCCTGCCGGCGCTGTTCGGCCGCGGCATGGATGTCGCGCGCGATTTCGCCAAGGATATCGCCCGCGACTTCTCCGGCGATCCAGCGCGGCGCGACGCCGCGAGCCTGGGGAAGGGCGAGGGCATCTTCACCGCCGGCCTGCCGGCGCAGCTCGCCCCGCTGTTCGAGCGGACGGCGCCGCGTGCGCTGGGCACCAAGGCGCCCCTCCCCGCCTCCCAGAAGCTGGTGGCGGATTTCCGCGCCTATTCCGGCATCCGCCACAAGGATGCCTTCCAGCCCGATCCGGACGCAGTGGTGCTCGGCCGCCTCGGTCCGCTTGAGGTGCGCCTCGCCCGCACGGCGCGGGAGGTGCGACGGGCCCAGCGGCTGCGTTACAAGGTCTTCTACGAGGAGATGTCGGCGATCCCGGACGCGGGCCTTCGGCTCGCGCGGCGCGACGTCGACAGCTTCGACGCCATCTGCGACCACATCCTCGTGCTCGATCACGACGCCGGAAAGGTCGTGCTCGGCCGCCGCAAGCCCAAGGTGGTCGGCACCTACCGCCTGCTGCGGCAGGACGTGGCGGCGCGTCACGGCGGCTTCTACACCCAGGGCGAATTCGACGTGAGCGGCATCATCGCCGCCCATCCCGACCTGAAGTTCCTGGAGCTCGGCCGGTCCTGCGTGCTGAAGCCGTACCGCAACAAGCGCACCGTCGAGCTGCTGTGGCACGGGGTGTGGACCTACATCCTGCGCAACAAGATCGACGTGATGTTCGGCTGCGCCAGCCTAGAGGGCACCGACCCCGAGGCGCTCGCCCTGCCCCTGTCCTTCCTGCACCACAACGCGCTGGCGCCCGAGGAGTGGCGCGCCCGCGCGATCGAGCCGCGCTACGTCTCCATGGACCGGATGCCGAAGGCGCAGATCACGCCCAAGGCCGCCTTGCAGGCACTGCCGCCGCTCATCAAGGGCTATCTGCGGCTCGGCGGGTTCGTCGGCGACGGCGCCGTGGTGGACCACCAGTTCGGCACCACCGACGTGCTCATCATGCTGCCGGTCTCGGTGCTGAGCCCGCGCTACGTGGAGCATTTCGGCCCCACCGCCAACCGCCACGCCATCTGACGGCTGGCTCCCGGGCGGCCGGCGCGCCTATGCTGCCGGCCGAAAGGGCCGTCATGATCGAGATCACCCACCGCATCGCCATTGCCGAGGACGAGATCGCGTTCGCCTTCGTGCGCGCCTCCGGCCCCGGCGGGCAGAACGTCAACAAGGTGGCGAGCGCGGTGCAGCTGCGGTTCGATGCGGCCCGCTCGCCAAGCCTGCCGGAGGGCGTGAAGGTCCGGCTCGCGCGGCTCGCCGGGCGGCGCATGACCCAGGACGGTGTCATCGTCATCCAGGCGCAGCGCTTCCGCACCCAGGAGCGCAATCGCGAGGACGCGGTGGAGCGGCTGGTGGAGCTGATCCGGGCGGCCACGATCGTCCAGCCGGTGCGCCGTGCGACCCGCCCCACCCTCGCCTCGAAGGAACGCAGGCTGGCGGCCAAGGAACGGCGCGGCACCGTGAAATCCCTGCGCCGGGACAAGCCTCAGGCGGAATAGGCCGCGGTGATCCGGGCTGGGGTCGCGGTGCCGCGTCCCGCCGGCCGACGGCTGAGCCGGTACGCTGGCGTTACCACCCGGCCGGACGGCAGCCCTCGCCTCAGGGTGGAGTGCAAAGGGAGCGGCGTGCAAGAGGTGGAGAGCGCCGACGGACCTAAACTCTGCGAGCGCGCGGTGGACTGCCCCGCCAACAAGGCACCCGGAGCGCAGGCGCCGCGCGTTCAATGCGAGCGACGGCGCGACCATGGCTCCACCGCCCGAAGGAGCCTGCTTCTCAGCGCGCGGCTTTCAGCAGGCGATCGGCGGCGGCGCGGGCCTCGGCGGTGACGGTGGCGCCGGCCAGCATGCGGGCGATCTCCTCCCGCCGGGTGGAGGCCGTGAGGGGCGCGACGCGGGTGGTGACGGGGGCGTCATGTCCCGGCGCGCCGGCTTCGGCGGTCTCGGACGCCTTGGCGATGAGCAGGTGGTGGCGCGCCCGGGCGGCGACCTGCGGCGCATGGGTGACGCAAAGCACCTGCACCTTCGCCGCAAGGCGCCCCAGCCGCTGGCCGATGGCATCGGCCACAGCGCCGCCGACTCCGGTGTCGATCTCGTCGAAGATGAGGGTGGGCGCCGAGCCGCGATCGGCCAGCACCACCTTGAGCGCCAGCAGGAAGCGCGAAAGCTCGCCGCCCGACGCCACCTTCATGAGAGGGCCGGGCCGCGTGCCGGGATTGGTGCGCACCCAGAATTCGACCGTATCGTAACCGTCGGGGCCGGCGGCATCGGCCTCTCCGGTCACGCGCGTGATGAAGGCCGCGCGCTCCAGCTTCAGGGGCGGCAGCTCGGCGGAGACGGCAGTGTCGAGCCCGGCGGCTGTCGCGGCGCGCGCGCGGGAGAGCGCGCGCGCCGCGCTCCGATAGGCTGCTTCCGCCCGCGCCACCGTCTGCTCCAGGCCTGCGAGGGTGGCGGCGCTGCGGTCGAGGCGCTCCAGCTCGGCGGTGAACCTCTCCACCTGCGCCGGCAGATCGTCCACGCCGACGCCATACTTGCGGGCGGCGGCGCGCAGGGCGAACAGCCGCTCCTCGATGCGCTCCAGCTCCGCCGGCTCGAACGCGGCGTCGGAAAGCGCCGTCTCCAGGTGGGCGCGGGCGCTTTCCAGCGCATCCAGCGCCTGATCGATCGCCTCCACCGCGGGGCGCACCAGATCCTGCGCTTCGCCGGCCCGGCGCTCCAGACGGCGGACGGCCGCCGCCAGCGAGGGCACGGGCGAGCTTCCGCCCGCAACCGCGTCGAGCGCCTCGCTGAGGTCGCTCGCGATCTTCTCGGCACGCATCATGCCGGTGCGGCGCTCGGAGAGGGTCGCCTCCTCGCCCGCCGCGGGGCCGAGCGCGGTGAGCTCCTCGACCGCGTGGCGGGTGTAGTCGGCCTCGCGGGCGGCGGCATCCAGCCGGGCGCGCTCCTCGCGGGCGGCACTGAGGGCGTCGCGCCAGGTCCGCCATAAACCGGCAACCGTCGCCGCATCGCCGGAGAGGCCGCCGAAAGCGTCGAGCAGGGCGCGGTGGCTGGCCGAGTCCACCAGCGCACGGTCGTCGTGCTGGCCGTGCAGCTCGACGAGGCTCGCGCCGATCTGGCGCAGCGTCTGCACGCTGACGGCTTCCTCGTTGATGCTGGCCCGGGTGCGCCCGTCCGCCATCTGGATGCGGCGGATGACGAGCGGCCCCTCGTCCGGCAGCTCGGCGGCCGCCAGCAGGTCATGGGCCGGATGATCGGCCGGAAGATCGAAGGTGAGGGTCACCTGCCCCTTGGGGCGGCCGTGACGCACGAGCGTTCCGTCGCCCCGCCCGCCGAGGGCGAGGGAGACGGCATCGAGGAGGATCGACTTGCCCGCACCCGTCTCACCCGTGAGGACGGTGAGGCCCTCGGACAGGGTAAGATCGAGCTTCTCGATAAGGACGATGTCCCGGATCGAGAGCGCAGCCAGCATGGACGGTCAGCCAAGCCCCATCTTCTTGAACGCCTGGCTGATCCAGGACGCCTTGTTCTCCTGCGGTTCGGCCCCGCGGGACTGAACCAGCTTGTAGGCGTCCTTATACCACGAGCTGTCGGGGAAGTTATAGGCGAGCACGGCGGCGGCGGTCTGCGCCTCATTGACCACGCCGAGCGCCATATAGGCTTCCGCAAGGCGATAGAGCGCCTCTTCCACCTGCCGGGTGGTCTGGTATTGCGTCACCACGATCTTGAAGCGGTTGATGGCGCCCGTGTAGTTGCGCTGCTCCAGATAGTAGCGGCCGATGATCATCTCCTTGCCGGCGAGCTGGTCGCGAGCAACCTCGATCTTCTTCTTGGCCGTGGCGGCATATTCCGTGTTCGGATACTTGCGCACCACATCCTCGAGCGCATCGAGCGCCTGCCGCGTCTTGCGCTGGTCGCGGGTGACGTCGGGAATGTTTTCATAAAGCGAGGAGGCGACGAGATACTGTGCGTAGGCCGCATCCTGCGAGCCGGGGTACAGCGCGATGTAGCGCTTGCCGGAGCCGATGGCCTCGTCGTACTTGCCCGCCTCGAAATAGGAATAGGTGGTCATCAGGAGCGACTTGCGGGCCCATTCCGAATAGGGATGGGTGCGGTCGACGTCCTCGAATCGCTTGGCCGCCTTCTCCGGCTCCTGCCGGCGCAGCAGGGTCAGGCCCTCGTTGTAGATCTTTTCCGCCGGCTCGTCGGGCGGCAGCACGTCGTCCTTATCGCTCGCGCAGCCGGCGAGCAGCGCCGTGCCGGCGACCAGAAGGGCGAGCCCTCCCGCCCTCATCATGGCGCGCACACGCCGGGCCTCGTCAAAGAATCGCATCACGATCAGCTTCCGTCCCGCCCGTTGGCGTCGCTTTTTACCGGAGGATAGCCGGCAGGCAAATCCGGCGATCCATACCGCCGTCCGCCCCGCTCTCCCACTCCCGTCCCGGCACGGCCGCCGGCCCGGTCCCCCCGCGCCTCCGCCAGTTCCCGTCCGCATCGCGGGGCCGGAACTGCCGGATGCTCTGCGGTATCGGGGCTTTCAGTCGGCAATGTGGCGGAGGGGTGGCCGCCCCGGGCCGAAGACACGCGCGAGCACGGGTCGTGTCGTCCGCGCAACGCCTTGCGGCATCTGCCGAAAACAAAACAGCGCCCGGCGGGGCCGGACGCTGCCTTCACCTTCGGAAATGCGGCGGATCAGACCTCCGGCGCGAACACCGGGACCGGAGCGGCAACGCCGATCTCGGCACCCACGGTCTCGCGCACGGGACGGGCCGGCGCCTCGACGATGGCATAGTTGGAGCGGTCGGCGAGCAGCGCGTCGACCATCTGGAAATTCAGCTTGTGGCCGCCGCGGAAGGAACGGTAGCGGGCCAGCAGCGGCAGGCCGGCGAGAGCGAGATCGCCCACCGCGTCGAGGGCCTTGTGCCGCACGAACTCGTCGCCGAAACGCAGGCCGTCGGCATTCAGCACGCCGGTGTCATCGAGGCAGACGGTGTTCTCCAGGGCCGCGCCGCGGGCATAACCGGCGGCGCGCAGGCGCTCCACGTCCTTGAGGAAGCCGAAGGTGCGGGCCGAGGCCAGCTCGCGGCGGAACACCGCCGGCGACATGGTGGCGGCGAAGCGCTGCCGGCCGATGGCGTCGTGGGCGAACTCGATCTCCACCTCGAGGCGGAAGCCGGCATCGTAGGGCAGGAGCTCGCCGAAGGAGGCGCCGTTCTCGACGCGCACCGGCTTCAGCACCTTGAGATACTTGCGCTTGCCGCGCACCTCGGAGATGCCGGCGGCGTCGATGGCGGCGACGAAATCGGCGGCGCTGCCGTCGAGGATCGGAACCTCGGGGCCGTCGATCTCCACCACCGCATTGTCGATGCCGAGGCCGGTGAAGGCCGCCAGCAGATGCTCCACCGTGGACACGAGGGCGCCCGAGCGGTCGCCGAGCACGGTGGCAAGATCGGTGGCCTGGACCGACTGGCGGGAGACGGTGGCCTTGCGGGGGGCCTGATCGGCGAAGGAACGGATGAAGACGATGCCCGTGCCCGCGGAGGCCGGCTTCAGGGTGAGGGTCGCCTCGACGGCGGCGTGGACCCCTGCACCCTTCAGCGTGATCTCGCGAGCCAGAGTCGTCTGCATTTCGGTGTCGTCCCGCTTCGGGGAGGGTTGGCCGCCGCGAGGCTGCCATGTCCCATCCCTCAAACCTTCACCTTCCGATCCCACTTTCGCCCCGGTTGTACCAACAAACCGTCAACGTGGAGCGTGTGGAACCCTTGTGGATGGACGCACCCTAGTCGCCGCACGACGCGACGCCAAATCACGCTTGCTTACCCTCTGTTACCAAGTGAACAGCTCAATTTCTGATTAACTATCAATAGTTTACAGGCGTTCACCATGACCGGCCGGCGGCGTGTGTTACAGCCCGCGTGAGGCCCTTCCGCGTGCATTGCACACGAATCGGCGGGAGATTCCGCCCGTCATGGACGCGGCATCCCTGCGGCGGGGAGGCGCCGCGCGCCCGCCCCATCGCCGCCTGAAATGTGAAGGCGCGCCGGACCGGGGTCCGACGCGCCTTCGATGTGGGTTCAGATCCGCAGATCAGTTCGCCTGGCGACGCAGGAAGGCCGGGATCTCCAGCTGGTCGTCCTCATGGGCGTGGGGGCCCGGACGGGAGGGAACCTCGGCCGCCGGACGCATGGGCGGACGCTTGGCGAACTCGGACACCGGCGGCTCGCCGGCACGGCCCGGCAGGGTCGGACGCACGTCGCGGCCCTCGGCGCGGGGGTCGGGACGACGCTCGGGCGCCCGCATGGAGGGCTGCTCGCGGCGCGCGGGCTCCGGCTCCTCCTCGCGACGGCCCACATGGGCGAGACGCTGCAGGAGGGTCATGCGCTTCTTGTCCGGCTGGGGCTGCTCAACCGGCGGCTCGCCACGCTGGGCGCGGATCTGGTTCTGCGCCGGCAGCGGCAGCTCGTCCACGCGGGGCATGCGCGGCGAGCGCGGACGCTGGCTCTGCGGCGGGATGTAGGGGGCGAACTCGTCCTCCACCATGGGCGCGGGCGGGGCGGCGGGCTCCGGCTCGGCATAATAGGCGGGCTGCTTCGGGGCAGCGGTGCGGATGGTCACGTCGTCGATGGCGACGCCGCGATCAGCCTGCTGGGGCGCGGGCTGCGGCGCCTGGGGGGCGTAGCCGCGGGGCGCCTCGTGCTGCATCGGGGCCGGCTGGGCCGGGGCCATCTGGGACGCCTGGGCGTCCTCGAGGCCGATCAGGTCCTCCACCGAGATGGAGGCGGTTGCAGAGCGGATCTGCGCCTCGCGGGTGGCCTCGACGGCGGCGCGGCCGGCGTTGGAGATCTTGCGGCCGGCGAGCTCGGGGAAGCGGTCGGCGACCGGGGCGATCTGCTCCGGGATCACGGCCGGGTCGATGCCGGTGGCCACCACGGACACGCGGATGATGCCGTCCAGCACCTCGTCGAAGGTGGCGCCGAGGATGATGTTGGCGTCGGGGTCCACTTCCTCGCGGATGCGGGTCGCGGCCTCGTCCACCTCGAACAGCGTCATGTCCTTGCCGCCGGTGATGGAGATCAGCAGGCCGCCAGCGCCGCGCATGGAGGTCTCGTCCAGCAGCGGGTTGGCGATGGCGGCTTCGGCCGCCTGCAGGGCGCGCTTGTCGCCGGAGGCCTCGCCCGTGCCCATCATCGCCTTGCCCATGTCGCGCATCACGGCGCGCACGTCGGCGAAGTCGAGGTTGATGAGGCCTTCCTTCACCATCAGGTCGGTGATGCAGGCGACGCCCGAGTAGAGCACCTGGTCCGCCATGGCGAAGGCATCGGCGAAGGTGGTCTTCTCGTTGGCGACCCGGAACAGGTTCTGGTTCGGGATGACGATGAGGGTGTCGACGCTCTTCTGCAGCTCGCTGATGCCGTGCTCGGCGACGCGCATGCGGCGGGCGCCCTCGAAGTGGAAGGGCTTGGTCACCACGCCCACGGTGAGGATGCCGAGCTCGCGGGCGGCGCGGGCCACCACGGGGGCGGCGCCGGTGCCGGTGCCGCCGCCCATGCCGGCGGTGATGAACACCATGTGCGAGCCGGACAGGTGATCGCGGATCTCGTCGATGACTTCCTCGGCGGCGGCGCGGCCGACCTCGGGCTGGGAGCCGGCGCCGAGTCCCTCGGTCACCGCCACGCCCATCTGCACCACCCGCTCGGCCTTGGTGAGGGCGAGGGCCTGCGCGTCGGTGTTGGCCACCACGAACTCCACGCCATGCAGGCCCGAGGAGATCATGTTGTTAACCGCGTTGCCCCCGGCGCCGCCCACGCCGAACACCGTGATCCGGGGACGAAGCTCACGAATGTCAGGCATCTGAAGGTTGATCGTCATGATTTTGCTCCGTCCCGATCGGCCCTGTCCGCCGCTCGCGAATCCTTGATGACCTCTTTGTTACGGCAGCTTTCGTTAACCATGTCTAAAAGCTGTCCTTCAGCCAGCGTCCCACGCGGCCGAAATATGTCGGTGACTCACCGGCAACCGCCTGCCGGCGGCGGGGCTCGAAGTGCTCCAGCCCGGCCACCTGCGGGTAGACCAGCAGCCCGGCGGTGACGGCGAAGGCCGCCCCGCGCGCGGCTTCCGGCAGGCGCGAGACGCCCAGCGGGCGGCCGATGCGCACCTGCGGCCCGATCATCCGCGCCACGAGATCCGCAAGCCCCTGCAATTGCGCCGCGCCGCCGGTGAGCACGATGCGCCGGCCGGCATCGCCCGCGTGGCCCGAGGCCTTCAGGCGGTCGCGCACCAGCTCGACGATCTCCTCCGCCCGCGGGCGGACGATGGTGACGAGGCGCGATTTCGGCACCATGTGCGGCTGATCGCGCGAATCCCCCGAGAGCGGGGGCACGGTGAGCATGTCGTGGTCGTCCGAGGAGACCGCGACCACGGCGCCATGCAGCGCCTTCATGCGCTCGGCGTCGTTGAGGCGCGCGGGCAGGCCGCGGGCCACGTCGTTGGTGATGTGCTGGCCGCCCAGCGCCACGCCGTCCACATAGAGGCAGTGGCCGCCGGCGACGATGGAGAAGGTGGTGGTGCCGGCGCCCATGTCGATCAGGGTGACGCCCAGCTCCATCTCGTCGTCGGTGAGCGAGGAGAGCGCCGCCGCATAGGGCGCCGCCACCATGGCCTCGATGGAGAGGTGGCACCGCTCCACGCACAGCACGAGATTCTTCAGCGCCGTCAGGTCGGCGGTGATGACATGCATGTCGGCGCCGAGCTGGCGGCCCAGCATGCCGCACGGCTCGCCGATGCCGCGCCGGCCGTCCAGCGAATAGCCCACGGGGAGCGCGTGCATCACGGCGCGGCCGTCGCCGACCGCATAGGTGGACGCGGCTTCCAGCACGCGGCGGATGTCGAACTCCTCCACCGCCGGAGCGGAGAGGCGCACCGCTGCCTCATAGTGCTGCGAGGCGAGCCGGCCGCCGGAGACGCCCACCACCACCGAGGCGATCTGCACGCCGGAGGCGCGCTCGGCCATGTCCACCGCCTGGCGGATGGCGAGCTCCGCCTTGGCCATGTCCACCACCGCGCCGCCCTTGATGCCGTGGGCGCGGGTGTGGCCGATGCCCAGAACGTCGATGGCATGGGTGCGGCGGGTGAGCACGTCGGAGGCGCCGCGCGGCTTCAGCCGGGCGATGGCGCACACCACCTTGCTGGTGCCGATGTCGAGCACGCCCACGATGCCGCTCTTCTTCGGCGGCAGCGGACGCATCTTCGGCGCGAAGCCCTGTGCGAGCCGTCCCCTCATGCGGGGCCTCCCTTCTTTGCCTTGGCGCGCGCCTTCAGCATCTGGGCGCGGGCATCGGCGGCGGCATCGGAAAGCCGGACCACCACGCGATCCGGCAGGCGCAGGTCGACGATGGTGATGTCGCGGCTGAGAATCTTCTTGTCGCGGTCGAGATCCATGAGCGCGACCAGCGCGGTGTCCATGCCCTGCTCCGGCAGGCGCACGTCGACGCCGTTGCGCATCTTCAGCGTCCACCGCCGGTCGGCGACCAGGATCGCCGCGCGCACCTGGTCGCGCAGCGTCGGCAGGCGGGCGAGGGCGTCGACGATGTCGCCCACCCGCTTCTCCGCCCCCTCGCCCACCACGATGGGCAGGCTCACATAGCGCGGATCATCCGAATAGGGCGCGATGGGGATGCCGTCGCGGGCGATCACCTTCAGCTCGCCATTCACCTGCCATAGGGCGAAGGCCTGCCGCTCGGCGACCGAGATGTCGATCCGGTCGGGGTAGAACTTGCGCACGGTGGCCGAGGCGATCCACGGCATCTGCTCCAGGCGCGCGCGCATCTCGTCGGCGTTCAGGAACAGGATGGAGGTGGACGACTTGATGCCCGCCGCATCCAGAATCTGCGCCGGGGTCATGTGGTTGTGCCCGGCGATGTTGACTTCCTTGACCTTGAAGCCCGCGATGTTGCCGGCGGCGTCCGCCACGTCGAGCACGATGCCCTTGGCTTCCTCCACATGGCCACCGAGCACGGTGCCGTAGGCGGTGAAACCGCCGATGACCGCGACCGTGAGGAGGCTGGCGCTGCGCCGGCCGAGGCGCGAGCCGGCCATGCGGACGGTCAGGCGGCGCAGCAGCAGCTGGAGCCGGCTTGCAGGCCGCGGCTCGATCGCCAGCCGCTTGTGCCGGCCGGGCGGCGGCACCGGGGCGGAACGCGGCCCGCCGTCAGGCCGCTTCGGCGCCCTCGTCCCCGCGCCGCGGTGGGGTCTCAACGCTCCAGCGACGCGTCCTCCACCATCCATGTCACAAGCTCGCCGAATGAGATGCCCGCGTGGGCCGCCAGTTCTGGCACCAGAGACGTCTCGGTCATGCCGGGCTGGGTGTTCACCTCGAGGCAGACCAGGCCGAAGCCGTCGCTTCTCGAAGGGTCGAACCGGAAGTCGCTGCGCGACACCCCCCGGCAGCCGAGTGCTCGGTGCGCCGTGACGCTTAACATCTGCACCCGTTGGTAAATTTCAGGTAAAATGCGGGCAGGAAGGATGTGGCGCGAGCCGCCCGGCGCATACTTGCTTTCGTAATCGTAAAACTTCTGCGTGGACTCGATCTCGATCACGCCCAGCGCAGTATCGCCCATCACCGCGCAGGTCAGCTCGAGCCCGGCGATGAATTCTTCCGCAAGCAGGACTTCGCCATGGGTCCAGTCCTCCCGCAGCAATTCCTGTGGAGGATGCTCGTGATCCTCGCGCACGATGAACACGCCGACGCTGGAGCCGCCGGCGTTGGGCTTCAGCACGTAGGGCCGGGGCAGCACGTGCTCCCGGGCCGCGGCGAGGCGCTGCACCAGCCCGCCCTTCGCCACCGGAACGCCGGCCGCAGCGAGCATGTTTCGCGCCTGCGCCTTGTCCATGGCCAGCGCCGAGGCGAGCACGCCCGAGTGGGAATAGGGGATCTGCAGGATTTCCAGGATGCCCTGGATGGTGCCGTCCTCGCCCGGGCAGCCGTGCAGCACGTTGAATGCCACGTCCGGCTTCACGCGCGCCAGCACCTCGGCCACGTCGCGGCCCACGTCCACGCGGGTCACGCGATAGCCCGCCCCTTCCAGTGCCGCGGCGCAGGCGGCGCCGGAGCGCAGGGAGACCTCGCGCTCGGACGACCAGCCGCCCATGAGCACCGCCACATGTTTCGCCATGAGCCTATTCCCGTTCTGTTCACGCGCGCGGCCACAAGGGCGCGCCGGCGCGCGTCGCATCGCTGCGCCCGCCCGTCCTGCGACCAAGATGGCGGGCGAGCCTTGCGCCTTTGCTAATGCGGGCCGGCGGGCAGGCCGATCCGCTTGATTTCCCATTCGAGCTCGATGCCGCTCTGCGCCTTCACCCGCCGGCGCACCTCCTCGCCGAGCCCCTCGATCTCCGCCGCCGTGGCGCCGCCGAGGTTGATGAGGAAGTTGGTGTGCAGCTCAGACACCTGCGCACGGCCGATGGTGAGGCCGCGGCAGCCGGCCGCGTCCACCAGCTTCCAGGCGCTAGTGCCGGGCGGGTTCTTGAAGGTGGAGCCGCCGGTGCGGCTCTTGATGGGCTGGGTCGCCTCCCGGCTCTCGGTGATCTTCGCCATCTCGGCGGCGATGACGGCGGGATCGCCCGGCCGCCCTTCGAACACCGCGCGGGTGAAGACGACATCCGCCGGCACCGCGCAATGGCGGTAGGTGAAGCCCATGCCGGCGTTGGAGAAGACGACCTTCTCGCCGGCCCGCGTCACCGCCTCGGCCTCGACCAGCACGTCCTTGGTTTCCCCGCCATAGGCGCCGCCGTTCATGCGCAGGGCGCCGCCGATGGCGCCGGGGATGCCGCGCAGGAAGGAAAAGCCGGCGATGCCCGCATCCGCCGCCGCGCGCGCCACCTTCACGTCCGGCACGCCGGCACCGGCGGTGATGCGGCAGCCTTCCACGGCGAGATCCGTGAAGCCACGCCCGAGGCGGATCACCACCCCCGGCACGCCGCCGTCCCGCACGACGAGGTTGGAGCCGAGGCCGATGACCGTGACCGGAATCTCCGCCGGCAGCCCCGCCAGGAGATAGGCGAGATCGTCCGCGTCGGCCGGCAGGAACAGCACCTGCGCCGGCCCGCCGGTGCGGAACCAGGTGAGGTCGGCGAGGGAGGCATTGGCGGTGAGGCTGCCGCGCAGCTCCGGCAGGCGCGCGGCCAGCGCCGGCACCAGATCCTCGAAGCCCGCAGTTCCCGCCCTGCCCGTCTCGCCCGCGTCCATCTTGTCCCGTCCGCACGTTTCGGCCGTGCCTGTCCCATAACAAGGGCGCGAGGGCAAGCGCGGGGCGCGTTTGCGCAGCCGCCATGCCGTGCCATCATGGCTCTCCCCGCTCGACTGGAGCTGCCCCCCATGAGCGAACCCACGACCCGCGGCGACACCCCGCCGCCAGACACCAAGCTCACCACCACCAAGCAGCGCTGGGCGCAGGAAGGCCGCTTCCTTACCGGCCGGGTCGCCCGGCCCGAGGCGGAGCGCTTGCCGCCGGGCCAGCATCTTGTGAAGGACTGGCCGGTGCTGGATCTCGGCATCACCCCCATGGTGACGCCGCACCGCTTCCGCCTCGACGTCTCGGGCGCCGTGGAGAATGCCCTGTCGCTGGACTGGGACGCCTTCAGCGCCCTGCCGCAGACCCGCATGGTGCGGGACATCCACTGCGTCACCACCTGGTCGCGCTACGACAATGCGTTCGAGGGCGTCTCCACCCGCGACCTGCTGGCGATGGTCAATCCCGCGCCCCACGTGGCGGCGGTGATGCTGCATTCCTATGACGGCTACACCACCAACCTGCTGCTGGAGGACTTCGCGGCGGAAGACGCCATGATCGCCCATGCGTGGGAGGGCGCCCCGCTCACCCGCGAGCACGGCGGGCCGGCGCGGCTGGTGGTGCCGCATCTCTACTTCTGGAAGAGCGCCAAGTGGCTGAAGGGCATCGAGTTCATCGCCCGCGACAAGGCCGGATTCTGGGAGGAGCGCGGCTACCACATGCGCGGCGACCCCTGGGCCGAGCAGCGCTATTCCGACGACTGAGCCGGCGTGGGCGCGGCGCTCGGCAGGAAGCGCGTCAGGACCGGCGCGCGCGAGATGTCGGCGCGGGCGAACAGCTCCGCGACCCAGTCCACGAACACGCGCAGGCGGTTGGAGAGATGCCGGCTCGGCGGATAGACCACGTGGATCGGCATGGAGCCCGCTTCCCATTCGGTCAGCACCGGCACCAGCCGTCCGGCGGCCAGATGCTGCTCGATCTGGAACAGCGGTGACTGGACGACCCCGAGCCCGGCGAGACCCGCGGCGATGTAGGCGTTGCCCTCGTTGATGGCGACGCCGTCGCGACCGATCACCTCGATGACCTCCTCGCCGCGGGTGAACTCGAACGGGTAATAGCGTCCGGTCTGGGCGCTGAAATAGCGCACCATGCGATGGTCGCGCTCGAAGTCGCGCGGGTGCGCGGGCAGGCCGTGGCGGGCGACATAGGACGGCGCGGCCGCCGCCATGAAATGCAGCTCCCCGACCCGCCGGGCGACGAGGCCGGGATCGGTGATGGTGCCGACGCGGATCACGCAATCCACGTTCTCGCTCAGGAGATCCACCGGTCGGTCGGTGCAGCCCACGTCCAGCGAGATGTCGGGGAAGCGGGCGAGGAAGTCGGGCAGCTCGGGAATGAGCACCTGCGTCGCCAGCGACGGCGACAGGTCGATCCGCAGGTGCCCGCGCGGCGCCGCCTGTGCCGAGGACAGCGAGCCGTCGAGCTCGTCGATGTCGTTCAGGATGGCCAGCGCCCGCTCGTAATAGGCCGCGCCGTCGGGCGTGACCGTGACGCGACGGGTGGTGCGGTTCAGCAGGCGCGTGCGCAAATGGGTCTCAAGGCTCTGGATATGCTTGGTCAATGTGGCCTTGGGCATGTCCAGGCGGTCCGACGCGCGCGTGAAGCTGCCCGCCTCCACCACCCGCACGAACGCCCGCATTGCAGCAAGCTGGTCCATACGACCCTCCATCAAACGCAGCATTATTCACATTGGTGAACAATGATATCACATTGAACCTGTTTATCACATCAAAGCACATCAATATCGTTGCCGCATCGCACCCAAGCTGCGACATCGCTCTTTCAAGGCTCAGTCCCATGTCCGCCGTGACGTCCGCCCCCTGCCCCGACACGCTGATCGAGACCGAAGCCGGCTCCCTGCCGGCGCGCGTCTATGGCGCGCGGCCGGCGAAGGGGACGGCGCCGCTGGTGCTGCACCTGCATGGCGGGGCTTTCACCGGCGGCACGCTGGAGTGCGGCGCCTGCATGGCGACGCTGCTGGCGCAGGCCGGCGCGGTGGTGGTCTCGCTGGACTATCCCCTGGCCTGCACCAATCCCTTTCCTTACGCGCTGACCGCCGCCATGGGCGCGCTCGCGGCCCTGCACCGCCGCCGCACCGAGCTCGCCGGGCGCGGCGCGCCTCTGTACGTGGCCGGCGAGGAGGCGGGCGGCAACATCGCCGCGGGGCTCGCCATGATGGCGCGCGACCAGCAGTCCGTGCCGCTTGCCGGGCAGATCCTGATCTCACCCATGCTCGACCCGTGCCTCGCCACCAATTCCCTGCGCGAGGCCGAGGCCGGCAGCTGCGGCTGCAAGTGGGCCGACGGCTGGCAACGCTATCTGGGCTCGCCGGACAAGGCGGCCCATCCCTATGCCGCGCCGCTCCAGTCGTCGCGCCTTCAGGGCCTTGCCCCCGCGCTGGTGGTGAGCGCCGAGGACTGCCCCCTGCGCGACGAGAGCGTGCGCTACGCCGAGGCGCTCGCCCATGCGGGCGTTCCGGCCGAGCTGCACCTCATCGACGGCCCCACCGGCTGGCCCGACAGCGTCGCGCGTCCGCCGGCCCCCCGCACCGGCTGGGCCGATGGCCTGCGCGCGGTGTTCGCCCGCTTCTTCGAGACCACGCGACCCCGCCGGCGCGCGCCGGCGCCGGCCGCCTGACCCATTGCCCTGTCTGCCCCGATCCAGGACCTGCCCCCAATGACCGCTCCCGAGACCGACCTCCAGACCGCCAGCCCCCCCGAAACCGCGCAGACGCCGCCCGGTCCGCGCCTGTCCCCCAGCCCGGAGGCGCCTCCCCGCGGGGTGCTCACCCGCCTGCGCGGCGCCCTGCTGGTCGCCACTGTGGCGGCCGGCACCGCCTTCGTCCTGCTCTACGGCGGCCCCCAGCAGGGCGCGCATGCCGAGAAGCCCGCCGGCGCCGCCGCGCCCGTGAGCGTCTCGGTGGCGACGGTGGAGCCGCGCGAGGCCCGCCTGTTCGACACCTTCTCGGGCCGCCTCGAGGCGGTGGAGCGGGTGGAGGTGCGCTCGCGCGTCGCCGGCGCCGTGAAGGCCGTCCACTTCCGCGAAGGCGCGCTGGTGAAGGAGGGCGACCTCCTCGTCTCCATCGATCCGGAGCCGTTCGAGGCCGAGGTGGAGGAAGCGGACGCGCAGGTGGCCGCCGCGCAGGCCCGCGTCGAGCTCACCCGCAACGAGCTGGAGCGCGGCGAGCGCCTGTTCAACTCCCGCACCGTCTCCCAGCGCGACCTGGACGAGCGCGTCAACGCCCGCCGCGCCGCCGAGGCGACCCTGCGCGCGACCGAGGCCAAGCTCGCCTCGGCCAAGCTGAGCCTCTCCTACACACGCATCCGCGCCCCCGTCTCGGGCCGCGTGGGCAAGTCCGAGATCACCGTCGGCAACCTGGTGGCGGCCGGCCCCGGCGCGCCGGTGCTGACGACGCTGGTTTCCGTTGACCCCATCTACGCCAGCTTCAGCGCCGACGAGGGCACGGTCGGCCGCGCCCTTGCCTCGCTCAGCGGCAACGGCGACGTGACCGACCACCTCGACCGCATCCCGGTGCGCATGACCACCGCCGATGGCGGCGCGCCCATCTCCGGCGAGATGCAGCTGGTGGACAATCAGGTGGACGCGCGCACCGGCACCGTGCGGGTGCGCGCCCGCTTCGCCAACCCGGACGGGCGGCTCCTCCCGGGCCAGTTCGCGCGGGTGGAGATGGGCCAGCCCGGCGCCGGCAAGGCCCTGCTCGTGAGCGAGCGGGCGGTCGGCACCGACCAGGACAAGAAGTTCGTCTTCGTCGTCGGCGAGGGCAACAAGGCCGAGTGGCGTGCCGTCACCCTCGGCGCGCCGGTTGAAGGCCTGCGCGTGGTGACGAGCGGTCTTTCCGCCGGCGAGCGCGTCGTCGTCAACGGCCTGCACCGGGTGAGGCCCGGCGCCGTCGTCACGCCGGAGGCGGTGCCCATGCGGGTCACCGAGGCGGTGACCGCGCCGCGGGCGAACTAGCCCGCCCCTCCCGCCCCGGCCCGGCCGGAGCGGTTCGCTCCCTTCGAGATCCCGCCCTTTTCGGGCGGGCGGGTGAGGGGCTCGCCGGACGTATCGCCCCCACGTCCGCCGACGCCCCTCACCCATAGATCCGCCGCCGCCCTGCGCCCGAGCGCGTCAGGGATGAAGCCTTGCGCGCGCCCGCTTCCGAGCGATCCGGCCCGCCGCCCCAATCCAGACGCCCCCATGGGGAGGGTCACATGAACCTGTCCAAGTTCTTCATCGACCGCCCCATCTTCGCGGGCGTCCTTTCGGTCATGATCTTCCTGGCCGGCCTCATCGCCATCCCGGCCATGCCCATCTCCGAATATCCCGAGGTGGTGCCGCCGCAGGTGGTGGTGCGCGCCACCTATCCCGGCGCCAATCCCAAGGTGATCGCGCAGACGGTCTCGACCCCGCTGGAAGAGGCCATCAACGGCGTCGAGGACATGCTCTACATGTCCAGCCAGGCGACCACCGACGGCATCATGACCCTGACCGTCACCTTCCGCCTCGGCACCGATCCGGACAAGGCACAGCAGCTGGTGCAGAACCGCATCTCCCAGGCAGAGCCGCGCCTGCCGGAAGAAGTGCGGCGCCTTGGCGTGACCACGGTGAAGTCCTCGCCGGACCTCACCATGGTGGTCCACCTCATTTCCCCCAACAACCGCTACGACACCACCTACCTGCGCAACTATGCGGTCTTGAACGTCAAGGACCGCCTCGCCCGTATCGAGGGCGTCGGGCAGGTGCAATTGTTCGGTGCCGGCGACTATTCCATGCGCATCTGGCTCGATCCGCAGAAGGTGGCCGAGCATGGGCTCTCCGCCACCGACGTGGTGCGGGAGATCCAGGCGCAGAACGTGCAGGCCGCCGCCGGCGTGGTCGGCGCCTCGCCGGGCCTGAAGGGCCTCGACCTGCAGCTCTCGGTGAACGCGCAGGGCCGCCTCGCCAGCGAGGAGGAGTTCGGCAACATCGTCGTCAAGAGCGGCACGAATGGTGAAATCGTGCTGCTGAAAGACGTCGCGCGCATCGAGCTCGGCGCCTCCGAATACGCTCTGCGCTCGTTGCTGAACAACACCCAGGCCGTGGCGGTGCCGATCTTCCAGGCCCCCGGCTCCAACGCCATCCGCATCGCCGACGACACTCGCCGGGTGATGGAGGAGATCAAGCAGAACATGCCGGAGGGGGTGGATTACTCCATCGTCTACGACACCACCCAGTTCGTGCGCGCCTCCATCGATGCCGTGGTCCACACGCTGCTCGAGGCGGTCGCCCTCGTGGTGCTGGTGGTGATCATCTTCCTGCAGACCTGGCGGGCGTCCATCATCCCGCTCATCGCGGTGCCGGTCTCCATCGTCGGCACGTTCGCGGTGATGCACCTGTTCGGCTTCTCTATCAATGCCTTGACCCTGTTCGGGCTGGTGCTCGCCATCGGCATCGTGGTGGATGACGCCATCGTCGTGGTGGAGAACGTGGAGCGCAACATCGAGGCCGGGCTCTCGCCGCGTGAGGCCACCTACCGGGCCATGCAGGAGGTGTCCGGCCCCATCATCGCCATCGCTCTGGTGCTGGTGGCGGTGTTCGTGCCGCTCGCCTTCATCAGCGGCCTGACGGGCCAGTTCTACAAGCAGTTCGCGCTGACCATCGCCATCTCCACGGTGATCTCCGCCATCAACTCGCTCACCCTTTCCCCCGCCCTCGCGGCCTTGCTGCTGAAGGGCCACGGGGCGCCGAAGGACCTTCTGACCCGCATCATGGACATCGGCCTCGGCTGGTTCTTCCGCCGCTTCAACACGGCCTTCCGCAAGGGCTCGGAGGTGTATGGCGGGATCGTGCGGCGGGTGATCTCGCGGCGGATCGTGATGTTCGGCCTCTACCTCGTGCTGGTGGCCATGACCGGGGTGCTGTTCCGCGCCGTGCCGCCCGGCTTCGTGCCGGGGCAGGACAAGCAGTATCTTGTTGGTTTTGCTCAACTTCCCGACGGCGCCACCCTCGACCGGACGGAGGAGGTGATCCGCCGGATGAGCGACATCGCGCTTGCCCAGCCGGGCGTGAAGTCGGCCATCGCCTTCCCGGGCCTCAGCATCAACGGGTTCACGAACTCCTCCAATTCGGGCATCGTCTTCGTCGGTCTCGACGAGTTCGAGAACCGCCGCGACCCGGCCCTTGGAGGTAACGCCATCGCCTTGGAGCTCAACAAGAAATTCTCGGTGATCCCGGATGCGATGATCGCCATGTTCCCGCCCCCGCCGGTGCAGGGGCTCGGCACCATCGGCGGGTTCAAGTTCCAGATCGAGGATCGCGCCGGCCTCGGCTACGAGGCGCTCGACGCGGCGACCAAGGCGTTCCTCGGCGCCGCCATGAAGGCGCCGGAGCTCGCCGGCCTGTTCTCCTCCTATCAGGTGAACGTGCCGCAGCTGTTCGCCGACATCGACCGGGTGAAGGCGCGCCAGCTGGGCGTGGCGGTCACCGATGTGTTCGAGACCATGCAGATCTATCTGGGCTCGGCCTATGTGAACGACTTCAACGCCTTCGGCCGCACCTACACGGTGCGGGTGCAGGCGGATGCGCCGTTCCGCGCCCGGGCGGAGGACATCGGCACCCTCAAGGTGCGCTCGCAGTCGGGCGAGATGATCCCGCTCTCGGCGCTGCTCAAGGTGCGCCAGGCGGCGGGGCCGGAGCGGGCCATGCGCTACAACGGCTTCCTCTCGGCCGACGTGAACGGCGGGGCCGCGCCCGGCTTCTCCTCGGGCGAGGCGCAGCAGGCGGTGGAGCGCATCGCCAAGGAGACCCTGCCCAAGGGCTTCTCCTTCGAATGGACCGAGCTGACCTATCAGGACATCCTCGCCGGCAACTCGGCGGTGTGGGTGTTCCCGCTGGCGATCCTGCTCGTCTTCCTGGTGCTGGCGGCGCAGTACGAGAGCCTCGTCCTGCCGCTCGCCATCATCATGATCGTGCCCACGGGCCTGCTCGCGGCCATGACCGGGGTGTGGCTGGCGGGCGGTGACAACAACGTGTTCACCCAGATCGGCCTGGTGGTGCTGGTGGGCCTCTCGGCCAAGAACGCCATCCTGATCGTGGAGTTCGCGCGCGAGCTGGAGTTCGCCGGGCGCACGCCGCTTGCCGCCGCCATCGAGGCGAGCCGGCTCAGGCTGCGGCCGATCCTCATGACCTCGCTCGCCTTCATCATGGGCGTGGTGCCGCTGGTCACCTCCATCGGCGCCGGCGCGGAGATGCGCCAGGCCATGGGCATCGCGGTGTTCGCGGGCATGATCGGCGTGACCGTGTTCGGCCTGTTCCTGACGCCGGTGTTCTACGTGATGCTGCGGGCGCTGAGCGGAAACCGCCCCCTCACCCAGCACGGCACCCACGTGGCGCCGGCGGCCGGGGTGCCCCAGCCGGGCGAATGACACGACGGATGCCGGGCGCGCCCTCCCCCGCGGGAGCGGCGCGCCCGTGCGTGTTCACGCCCAGACGATCTCATATCTCGACAAGTATAGACTCTCCGAAGTGATGAAAAATTCCCCGTGCCGCTCATGCACGCATGCACACTTCGCCCTGCATTCATGCAATTACATTTTGAAGACGTAGATGCACACGCGCTCGTTACTTGAAAGTGCAACAAGGCTGACTAAATTGAAATCATGACGAAGCGCCACAGAGCGCCGTCTTCCTCCACCGCTAAACTGGTGTGATGGACAGGAGTCAACATCATGAATACCAAGATCCGCACTCACATTCTTGCTGCCGCCCTGCTTGCGGCTGGTCTCTCCGCTGCGACGACTGCCGCCCGCGCGGACGAATACGTGACGGCGCAGAACAAGGAGCAGCACGCGGTGGCCGCCGGCCAGCTGGACGACCAGGCCGAGCTGCCGTTCGGGGCCGCCGCCACCAGCTACGAGCGCAATGCCCGCACCCCGGCGCACCGCGCGCCGGCGGCTTCGACCCAGACCGACGACACCAACCCCCACTGGGGTCCCGCCCAGAACTGACGCGACACGCCGATGGCGACCCCGGCCCGCGCGGCCGGGGGCACCACGGCGAAAGGACCCGCGCTTCCAAGGCGCGGCAGAGGCCCGGCCCGGACGCATTTGCCCCCCCAGCGTCCAGGCCGGGCTTTTTTTGCGTTCCGCCGGGCTGCGCTCGGCACCCGCCCGTCAGCAGCCGCCCGTCAGATTTCGCCCATCATGGAGAGGGCACGGGCGAAGAAATCCGGGCCGCCGAAATTGCCGGATTTCAGCGCCAGCAGCATGGGCGGGCCCGCCTGCCCTGCGGTGCGCAGCAGCGGCACGCCGGGCGCGATCTCCGGCCCCACCAGGAAGGCGGGCAGGCGCAGGCGGTCCACGCTTGCCCCGGAAGTCTCCCCGCCCGCGATCACGAGGCGGCGGACACCGGCCACCACCAGCCCCTCGGAAATGGCCGCGGTGGCATGCTCCACCGCCCGGCCCGCCTCCACCCGGCCGAACTGCGCCTGCACCTGCGCCACCTTCTGCGGATCATCGCTCGCGGCGATCAGCACCGGCCCGTCGCGAAGGTGGGCGCGCGCCCAGTCGAGCGCCGCCGCGACCTCGGCCGAGCCGTGGGTGACGAGGCGTCCGGCATCGAGCCGCAGCACCGGCATGTCCCGCTCCGCCGCCGCGATCTGCTCCAGCGTCGCGGCCGAGCAGCTGCCCGCGACCACCGCTGCATGGCCGCCGATGCCCTGCACCAGATCCGGCCCCGCGCCCGCGCGCCGCAGCACCCGGCCTGCCGCCACCAGCGCCCGCGCCAGCCCGAGCCCGAGCCCGGAGGCACCGGTGGAGAGCGGCAGCGGCGCCACCGCCGTGCCGATGGCCTCCAGATCCTGATCGAACACCGCATCCACGATAGCGGCGGTACGCCCTTCGCCCGCCAGCTGGTCGAGCCGCGCCGAGATGGCCCCGGCTCCCGCCACCACCGTGCGCAGCGGCACCAGCCCCACCCGGCCGTCGCTCTGGCGCGCCAGCACGCGGCGCAGGTCGGCATCGGTCATGGGGTTGAGGGGGTGATGGCGCAGCGGGCTTTCATCCAGCGGCACATCGCCCACGAACAGGTGGCCCATGTAGACGGTGCGCCCGGTCTCCGGAAATGCCGGCGTCACCGGCACGATGGCGGCGCCGGTCGCCGCCCGCAGCGCATCGGTGACCGGGCCGATGTTGCCGGCGTCGGTGGAATCGAAGGTGGAGCACACCTTGAACAGGATGTGGGAGGCGCCGCGCGCCGCCATCCAGCGCCACGCCGCAAGCGATTGCTCCACCGCCTCGGCGGCGGGGATGGAGCGGCTCTTGAGCGACACCACCACCGCATCCGCCTCCGGCAGGGCGAGCGCATCGTCCGGGACGCCGATGGTCTGCACCGTGCGCACGCCCTCGCGGGTGAGGGTGTTCGCGAGGTCGGACGCGCCGGTGTAGTCGTCGGCGATCACGCCGAGGGTGAGGGGCATCGGCTTTCCTCCTTGCGCGCCCGGCGGCTGGCCGCGCGTCTGGCGGCTCCCGCTTCGTTTTAATCGTTTTGATTAGAGCGCGAACGGGGCTGCGGGGGAAGACCCCGCGCCCTCAGCCCGAGTTGCGCAGTCCCGCCGAGATGCCGTTGATGGACAATTGGATGCCGTGCAGCACCTTGTCGTCCCCGGGGTTGGCGCGGTGCCGGCGCAGCAGCTCGACCTGCAGGTGGTTCAGCGGGTCGAGGTAGGGGAAGCGATTGCGGATGGAGCGGTCGAGCAGCGCGTTGCCCTCCAGCAGCCGCTCCTGCCCCATGATGGCGTTGAGGTGGGTGAGCGTGCGCTCGTACTCGGCGCGGATGCGGCCGAAGATGGCGACGCGCAGCGCCTCGTCCGGCACCAGCTCGGCATAGCGCGAGGCGATGGCGAGCGAGCTCTTGGCCAGCACCATGTCCATGTTGGACAGCTGGGTGCGGAAGAACGGCCACTCCCGGTACATGGCATTGAGGAAGGACAGGCCGTAATCCGGCCGCCGCTCCACGAACGCCTCCACCGCGGCGCCGAAGCCGTACCACGCCGGCAGCATCAGCCGGCACTGGGCCCAGGAGAACACCCACGGGATCGCCCGCAGCGAGGTGATGGCCCGCGACTTCGCCCGCGAGGCCGGGCGCGAGCCGATGTTCAGGGTCGCGATCTCGCTGATGACGGTGGAGGACCAGAAATACTCCTCGAACCCCTCGGTCTCGTAGACGAGGTTGCGGTAGGCGGCGAACGCCGTGTCCGAAATCTCCTCCATGGCGGTGAGGAACTCGGTGCGCGGCGCGTTGTGCTGGGGCTGGAGCAGGGAGGCTTCCAGCGTCGCCGAGACAAGTATTTCAAGGTTACGCCGGCCGCCGTCCGGGTTCGAATACTTGGAGGCGATGATCTCGCCCTGCTCGGTGATGCGGATCTGCCCGTTCACCGCGCCGCCCGGCTGGGCGAGGATGGCGTCGTAGCTCGGCCCGCCGCCGCGGCCCACCGAGCCGCCGCGGCCGTGGAACAGGCGCAGGCGCACGCCGTGGGCGCGGAACACCTCGATGAGGCCGATCTCCGCCTTGTACAATTCCCAGCCGGAGGTGACGAAGCCGCCGTCCTTGTTGGAGTCCGAATAGCCGAGCATCACCTCCTGCTCGTCTCCACGGCTCGCCACCAGCTTGCGATAGGCGGGGATGGAGAAGGCCCGTTCCATCACCTTGGCGCAGGCCTTCAGGTCCGGGATGGTCTCGAACAGCGGGATGATGTTGACCCCGGACGTCCCCTCGGCGGAGACGAGGCCCACCTCCTTCAGGAGCAGCGCCACTTCCAGCAGGTCGGAGACGCCCTCGGCCTTGGAGATGATGGCGTTGGGGATGGCCTCGCGCCCCAGCGCGCGATGCACCTCGGCGGCGCTGCGCAGGATGTCCAGCTCCGAGCGCGTCTCGTCCGAATAGGCGAGGAAGGGCGAGGCCAGCGGGCGTGGGCTCGCCAGCTCGCGCAGGAGGAGCGCGATGCGGCCCTCCTCGTCGAGGGCGGCATAGCCGGTGCCGGGCATGGCCTGTTCCAGCAGCTCGGCCACCGTGCGCTCGTGCACGTCCGAATTCTGCCTGAGGTCGAGGCAGGCGAGATGGAAGCCGAAGCAGTCCACCGCGCGCCGCAGCAGGCGCAGGCGCCCGCGCGCCAGCACCTTCGAGCCGTTGGCGCACAGGGAGGCGTTGATCACGTCGAGGTCGGCGCCGAGCTCGGCGGCGGCACCATAGGGCTCGAGGGCGCCCGCCTCCGGCTCCTCCTCCCGCAGCTGGCGGGCGGTGGCCCGCACCCGGCCGAGCACATAGGCGAGCGCCAGCCGGTAGGGCTCCTCGCGATGCTCCTGCGAGCGGTCGGGCGAGCGCGCGGCGAGCTCGGCCAGCTCGTCGGAGACGGTGACCAGCCGTGCCGCGAGGGACAGCTCCGCCCCGAGCTGGTGCAGCTGTTCCTCGTAATGGGCGAGGATGCGGTCGCGGTGCAGGCGGGTGGCCTCGCGCAGCACCTCGGCGGTGACGAACGGATTGCCGTCGCGGTCGCCGCCGATCCAGCTGCCGATGCGCAGGAAGGACGGCAGCGCCACCTCCGCCCCGTCCTGCGAGAGCTGGTCCTCGATGGCGCAGTAGAGGCGCGGCAGCTCGGTGAGGAAGGTGTAGTCGTAATAGGACAGGCCGTTCGCCACCTCGTCCAGAACCGTCAGCTTGATCCGCCGCAACAGGGCGGTCTGCCACAGGGTGAGCACGGCGCGGCGCAGCGTCTCCTCGTCCTGCGCCTGCTCCTCGGGGGTGGGCACCACGCGCTCGCGGCGATCGAGCAGGGCGGCGATCTCCATCTCGCGGTTCAGCGTGCTCTTGCGGCGCACCTCGGTGGGATGGGCGGTGAGCACCGGGCTCATGCGCGCGCCGGAGAAGAAGCCGGCGAGGGTCTGCGCGTCGATGCCCTGCGCCGCCGCGCGGGCGAAGGAATAGGCGAGGCTGCCGGCGCGCGGGGCCGAGCCGGCGATGGCATGGGCGCGGTTGCGCCGGATGTGGTGCTCGTCCTCGGCGATGTTGGCGAGGTGCGAGAAATAGCTGAAGGCGCGGATGATATCGACGGCGCGGTCGGGGGAGAGGCCATCCAGGAGCGCGCCCAGCTCCTCGCGGGCGGCCTCCTCGTCGTCGCGATGGAAGCGGATCGAGGTCTGGCGCACCCGCTCCACCAGATCGAAGACCGCATCGCCCTCCTGCTCGCGCACCGTATCGCCGAGGATGCGGCCGAGCAGGCGGATGTCGTCGCGGAGCGGCTGGTCCTTCACGTCTGCGTTGCTTGAGGATTCCATGGACACGACCGCGCTCTTCATCCCCCGGAACTCCCCATGCCGCACCGCACCGTGGGCCAGTGTCGGGGAAATTGTGCGCAAGCGAAAGATCCCGAAGCGGCAAAGCTGCATTCGCGCGGCGCAATGACCGCGAGGGCGCGCCTCCCGGCGGGCGGAGGGGAGGCGGGACGGGGAATAGAGGGGATCGGCGCGTTCGGGGGGCCGGGACGGCCAAGGGCACGGGGCCAGTCCCCGGCAACGGGTGCTTGCGCACCGCGTCGCGGCAGGTGCTTGCAGGCCCCGCCACGGCGGGGCTATGCCTTGCCCGCCCGGCGCTCTCCCGCGCTGCCGATCCCGACACGCACGACGCCGGCCGCCGCACCACCGGCCATGACACCCCGGCCATGACACCGCCCGCCATGACACCACGCACCATGACAGCCACACCGCCGCTCACGCCCGACGCCCTCCTCGCCTTCCTCGCCGCCAACGGCATCGAGGCCACCACCTACGCGCATCCGGCCGTGCATACGGTGGCGCAGTCGCAGGCGCTGCGCGGCGACATTCCCGGCGCCCACACCAAGAACCTGTTCCTGCGCGACGGGAAGAAGACCTATTTCCTCGTCACCATCGCCGAGGATACGCCGGTCAGCCTCAAGGCGCTGAAGGGGCCGCTGGGGGCGCGCGGCTCGCTCTCGTTCGGCTCGGCGGAGGCGCTGATGGAGCTGCTGGGCGTGGCGCCGGGATCGGTGACGCTGCTGGCGGCCGCCAATGATGCCGGCCGGCAGGTGCGCGTCGTCGTCGATGCGGCGCTGATGCGGGCCGAGGCGGTGGGGTGCCATCCCCTCACCAATGATCGCACCACCGTGCTGCCCCCGGACGCGCTGCGCGCCTTCTTCCGCCTCACCGGCCACGCGGTGACGGAGGTGGAGATCCCCCCGCCCGATCCGCAGGCGTGAGCGCGCTGACCGGGATCAGCGACCGGGATCAGCCCGCGGGAAGGTTCAGCTTCCGCATGGCTTCATGGCATCCGTGCCGGAGCCGGCCTGGGCGAGGAGGGTGCGCAGGTCCATGTCCTGGATCAGCGGCACGAAATTGCCGCCCGGCTTCAGCCGCAGGTAGGTGCTGAGCGGCAGCGGCCCCGACGGCAGCGTGCCGCGCACGCACCCCTCGGCGGAGACGGCGAGCGAGCCGGCGAGCCGCCGGCCCTTCGCCAGCTCCTCGGACTTGATGGCCAGCGCCTCGCTGCGGGCGGCCTCGAGCTTGCGCCGGCCTTCGTCGGTCAGGCGGAACACGGTGATGCGCATGCCCTCGCGCTCCTCCTCCTTCAGCGCGGCGAGCGCCTTCGCGTCGACCTCCACCTCCAGCGCGGCCTGGATGGTGGTCTTGCGGCCCTCCTCCCCCGGGCGCCAGTAGGACATGATGACGAACGCCCCGCCGGGCACCGCGACGATCTCCTTCGGCGCGCGGACGGCGGCGCGCAGCACCGAGAGGTCCGCCGTGTCCAGATCAAGGCTCGCAAGCTGCGGCAGGCTGCCGACGGGCACGTGCGAGCAGGCGCCGACCGACAAGGCCAGCGCCGGCACGGCGAGCGCCAGCAGGAGCCGGGACAGGAAGCGGCGGACGAAGCAACGACCGAGACGCATGTATGATCTCATTTCAGGTTGAATGTTTGCTGTTTTACGATAAAATTTGAATGCGTCAAGGAAAGCCTCTGCATGCCTCGCCCTGTCCCTGCCCGTTCGCCTGCCGCCGCCGAGCCGCTGGACCCGCGCCTGCGCCGCATCGTGCGGCTCGGCCGCATCCTGTCCGTGGCCACCCTCGTGATCGTGCTGCTGCTGGTGGCGTCCGGCCTCGGCATCTGGCTGTCGCCGACGCTGGTGGGGCAGATCATCGTGCCGCGCATCGGCCTTGTCGGGCACGCCGTGGTGCTCGACGGGGCGAGCCTGTGCGCCGGCCTCGTCATCTCGGCGGTGCCGCTCGGCATCCTCGCCTACGGGCTGCTGCAGGTGCGCCAGATCTTCCGCGATTTCGGGCGGGGCGAGATCATCTCGCCCATGCTGGCGCTGCGCCTGGAGCGCTTCGGCGCGGCGGTGGCGCTGCAGGGGCTCATCAGCCCGCTGGTGGGCGCGGCGCTGAGCATCGCGCTGACCCTCGGCAACCGGCCGGGCGGGCGCGCCATCGCCCTTTCCGTGTCGAGCCACGACGTGGTGGCGGTGATCGTGGGGCTGCTGGTGATCGGCATCGGCGCCGTCATGCGCGAGGCGGCGCGCATCGCCGAAGAAAATGCGGGCTTCGTCTGAGCGGGAAGGCTAAGGCTGCGACATGCCCATCATCGTCAACCTCGACGTGATGCTCGCGCGCCGCAAGATGCGCTCGCGCGAGCTGGCCGAGCGCATCGGCATCACCGAGCAGAACGTGTCCCTGCTGAAATCCGGCAAGGTGCGCGGCGTGCGCTTCGACACGCTGGCGCGCATCTGCGACGTGCTCTCCTGCCAGCCGGGCGACATCCTCGAATATGTGCCCGGCGACGAGCCGGAGGCGGAGGACTGAGGGATCAGCGCGCGCCGGCAGCCCCGCGCGCGTCGTAGGCGGCCTGGGCGGCGAGCACCTCGTCCATGTTCCGCTCCGCCCAGTGGGCGATGGCGGCCACCGCATCGGTGAGCGTGCGGCCGAGCGGGGTCAGGGCGTATTCCACCGTCACCGGAACGGTGGGAAAGACCGCCCGCGAGACGAGCCCGTCGCGCTCCAGCTTCTTCAGCGTCTGCGACAGCACCTTCTGCGAGATGCCCTTGATGTCCCGCCGCAGGTGATTGAAGCGCACCGGCCCCTCGCGCAGCCGGTCGAGGATGAGCAGCGCCCACTTGTCGGCGATGCGGTCGAGCACCATCCGCGTCGGGCAGCGCTCCTCGTAGACGTCATACGGCCAGACGAACGCGCAGTCCGCCGCGCCTTCCGTATCCGCCGCCACGGGCGGTTTCCTGGACGTGACCATGTGAGATTCAGGTGCTCTCTTTCGGGCCGTTCACAGCCACAGTATGTATCCGATCGGAACATGGTTTCCAACAGATACCTATCCCCCGGCGATGGTGCGGCACGCCTGCCCCGCCGCGCGGCACGAAGGAGAATGAACATGTCCGGTCGGATTCTCGTATTGGCCGCCAACGGCAACGTCGGCCGCCCGCTGGTGCGCGCCCTCCTCGCCAAGGGCGAACAGGTGCGCGCCGCCTCGCGCTCCGGCGCGCCGGTGGAGGGGGCGCCCGGCGTCGCGTTCGATCTCGACGACCCCTCCGGCTTCGCTGCCGCCTTCGACGGCGTGGACCGCGTCTTCGTGCTCGCGCCCACCGGCTCGGTGGACGTGCTCGCCCGCCTGCTGCCGGTGATCGAGGCCGCCGCCGCCCGCAAGGTGAAGGTGGTGCTGATGACCGCGCTCGGCGTGGACGCCGACGAGGCCATCCCCTACCGGCAGGCGGAGCTGGCGCTGGAGCGGTCGGGCACGGCGTTCGTGATCGTGCGGCCCAACTGGTTCGCCGACAATTTCCACACCTTCTGGAAGGCCGGCATCGACCACGGGCAGATCGCGCTGCCGGCGGCGCAGGGCAAGACCAGCTTCATCGACGCCCGCGACATCGCCGCGAGCGCCGCCGCCGCCCTGACCACGGACCGCTTCGACGGCCGCGCCTTCAACCTCACGGGGCCGCAGGCGCTGGATTATGGCGCGGCCGCCGCCCTCCTCGCGCAGGTCACCGGCAAGCCCGTCGCCTACACGCCGGTGAGCGACGATGCGTTCGTTGCCATCCTGACCGGCGCGGGGGTGGACGAGGCCTATGCGCGCTTTCTCGCCTCGCTGTTCCATCCCGTCCGCGAGGGCTGGACGGCCCGTGTCACGGGCGATGTGGAGACGTTGACGGGCGTCGCCCCCCGCTCGCTCGAGACCTACGCGCGGGACAATGCCGCGCGGCTCGGCTGACCTGCGACCTTCGAGGCCCTGCGCGCGGCGGGTGCCGCCGTGCGCGCTCACAGGTCCATGCGGTAGCGCACGAAATCGTCGGCCGCGACGAAGGTGTCGTAGAGCTTGCGGGCCGGGTTGTCGGCGCGGGTGTGCCAGTAGAGGCGCGACCAGCCGGCCTCCCGCCCCTGCGCGACGAGATCCGCGATCAGCGCCCGGCCGAGCCCCAGCCCGCGCCGGGCGGGATCGACGAACAGGTCTTCCAGATAGCAGATGGGCGCGGTGACCCAGGTGCCCTCGTGCAGCACGCCGATGGTGAACCCCACCGCCTCCCCCTCATGCCACGCGAGGCGGCAGAAGATCGGCGACGCGGGATCGAGGATGCGGGCCCAGGTGCGGGCGGTGACCTGCGGCGCGACGTCCGCCTCGTAGAAGGCATTGTAGCCGGCCCAGAGCCGGCGCCACGCCGCCTCGTCCGCCGGACCGGCATCGGTGATGACCACCGCAGCGCTCATGTGCCCCTCCGGGCTGGAGGAGGCGCACTTGCCCTCCTCCCCGGTTCGGTGATGGGACGCCCGGGAAGCCCCCGCCGCCGCGGCCCATCCCGGCCCGTGCGGGCGGGATGGGCGACGCGGGGGGCGACGCCTCCCGGTGGGATGCCCCGGCGCAGGCCGGGGCGCGCGGGCTCAGTTGCCGCCGTCGAGCACGCGGCGGGCGATCACCTGCGCCTGGATCTCCGCCGCGCCCTCGAAGATGTTGAGGATGCGCGCGTCGCACAGAAGGCGCGACACCGGATATTCCAGCGCGAAGCCGTTGCCGCCGTGGATCTGCAGGGCATTGTCCGCCGCCGCCCAGGCGACGCGGGCGCCAAGCAGCTTGGCCATGCCGGCCTCCAGATCCGTGCGACGCCCCTCGTCCTTGGCGCGGGCGGCGAAATAGGTGATCTGGCGGGCGATCATGGTCTCCACCGCCATCATCACGATCTTGTCGGCGACGCGGGGGAAGGTGATGAGCGCCTTGCCGAACTGGATGCGCTCCTCGGCATACTTCAGGCCCACCTCCATGGCGGCCTGGGCCACGCCCACGGCGCGGGCGGCGGTCTGGATGCGGGCGCTCTCGAACGTGGTCATGAGCTGCTTGAAGCCCTGCCCCTCCTCGCCGCCGAGCAGGTTCTTGGCCGGCACGGTGAAGCCGTCGAAGCCGATCTCGTATTCCTTCATGCCGCGATAGCCGAGCACCTCGATCTCGCCGCCGGTCATGCCCTCGGCGGGGAACGGGTTCTCGTCCGAGCCGCGCGGCTTCTCGCCGATGAGGATGGAGAGGCCCTTGTAGCCGGGCTCGGCCGGATTGGTGCGCACCAGCAGGGTCATGATGTCGGCGCGGACCGGATGGGTGATCCAGGTCTTGTTGCCGTTGACCTTGTAGACGTCGCCGTCCTTCACCGCGCGGGTGCGGAGCGAGGCCAGGTCGGAGCCGGTGTTGGGCTCGGTGAAGACGGCCGTGGGCAGGATCTCGCCCGAGGCGATCTTGGGCAGGAAATGCGCCTTCTGGTCATCCGTGCCGCCGGCGAGGATGAGCTCGGCCGCGATCTCCGAGCGGGTGCCGAGCGAGCCGACGCCGATATAGCCGCGCGAGAGCTCCTCGGTGACCACGCACATGGCCTCCTTGGGCAGGCCGAGGCCGCCGAACTCCTCCGGGATGGTGAGGCCGAACACGCCCATCTCGGACAGCTGGGAAATGATCTCCAGCGGGATGTATTCGTTCTTCAGGTGCCACTCGTGGGCGTGGGGGGCGACCTCCGCCTCCACGAAGCGGTGCATCTCGGTGCGCATCGCCTCCATGGTCTCGTCGAGGCCGGCCTCGCCGATGGTGCCGGCCAGATGCGCCTCACGGATGATGTCGGCGAGGGCGGCGCGGCTGGCGGCGGTGTTGCCCTTCTCCGCCAGCGCGGCGATGGCCGGGTCGGCGGCGAGCGCGGCGGCGGTCGAGGCGGGCACGTAGAGGTCGGCGAGGCGCACGATCTCGCCCTGGCTCATGGGAATGCCGCCGAGGATCTGCGCCACATACTCGCCGAGGCCGATCTGGACGATCAGCTTCTCGGTGTCGCCGAACTTGCCCATCTCGGTCAGGCGGTCGGCGTAATGCACCAGCTCGCGCACGGAGAACACGTAGGTTGCGAGCCAGGCGAGGCCGTGGGTGGCGCGCTGCTCCTTCTCCAGCAGCGCCGAGGAGATGCGGCCGCCCTCGGTCACCTTCGCCTTCACCAGCGAGGTGGCCTCGGCCAGCAGCTTCTCGAGGCTGTCGGTCGCGGCGCGGCCGAGCGCGACGGCGTCGAAGGTCTCGGCTTCCACGGGCTGGAGGGCGGCGCTGGCAGACATGAAGGTCGTTCCCCGATTGTGCGTTGCAGAATTGGCTTATCCTTGCCCCCGGAACCGGCGCAAGGCAACGCCTGTTTACGGCCGGCGCGCCGGCCCGGACGGGCCCGCGCATGCGGCATCGCGCGGCAGGCGACGGCCGGGGCGCCCGCCGGCGCGGCACGGACTGAATACGCAATCGCCGGCCCGGTCGATCCGACCTTCGGGCGATGCTGCGCCGCGCGCGGGCAGGCCCCCGGCGCGCTCAGAGCCGCAGCGCCGCCTGCAGCTCGTCGAAGCGGGCGGCCACGTCTTCCAGGTTCTCGGCCATGTGGTTGCAGGCGGAAACGGCGGTGAACACGGCGGTGAGCGTGTCGGCGCCGGCGGCTTCCAGGCCGCCTTCCGCGTTCAGCCGCTCGGCCTGGGCCTCCAGCGCGGCGACCGCATCGCGGACGGCAGCGGCGCGAGCCTTGTAATCAGCTACCGCCACGCCCTCCAGCCGGTCGGCCATGGCGCCCATCTGGGCCGACAGCGCGGTCACCGCCGCATCCACCGCCGGCCCGAACCGCTCCGCCACCGTCGCCGCCATGGGCCGGTCGGCCGAGCGCAGCAGGATGATGACGGAATGCCACAGCCGCCGGCACGAGCGCACCACCGGAGCGGGATCGGCGGTGCCGGAAAAGCGCCCCACCTGCTCGCGCAGCGCCTCGGTGATGCGGGCATCGGCGGCCCTGAGCGCGACCCGCGCGCCGGAATTCAGCCGGTCGATGGCGCCCGCGTCCACCCCCCGGCCAAGGATGCCGGCGCCGCCGATGTCCGTGAGCTGGCCGCAGATGCGCAGCGCGGTGGCGCAATGGGGAAACAGCCGCAGCAGCGCCCGCTCCGGCAGGATCAGCAGCGAGCAGGCCATGCCGATCACCCCGCCGACGCCGATCTCCATGATGCGGTGCAGGCCCGAGACCCACGGCTCCACATGGCCGGGGTCCGTCAGCATGACGATGGCCACCGTGGGCGGCGCCAGCTTGAAGCTGGCCGAGCGCGCCGACAGCGAGGAGGCGAGGAACAGGGCGATGCCGAGGCCGATGAGGAGATAGGGCTCGCGCACGCCGGCGAGGGTTGCCGCCAGCACGCCGATGACGCCGCCCGCCACCGTGCCCAGCGCCCGGTCCAACGCCACCGAGAGGCTGGCGCCGATGGTCGCCTGCACCACCAGCACCGCGGTCAGCACCGCCCAGTAGGCGTTCGGCAGGTCGAGCCCGAAGCCCACCACGTAGGCGACCAGTCCGGCGAGCGCGGCGCGCAGCCCCAGCTTGAAATGCGCAGGGGCGATGAGCGCCGTCAGCCGGTCCCACAGGCGCGGAGCGGCAGGGGCGGGTTCGGGCAGCGACATGCGCATGGCTCCGCTGGGGAAGGAGGCTGGGCGCGGCGGGAGGAGCCGCCGTCCGTTCCTATCCCAAGGCCGGCCGCCCCGCCAGCGCACGCGCGGCTGCCCGCCCCGAGTGTGGCCGGGCCGGCCTCGCCGGCCCCGGTGGCACGGAACAGCTTCCGCCTTCAGCCACGGCGAGTGGCACGGGCATTTGCCGTCCCGGCCCTGCTCTGGCGCGGGGAAGCCGCGCGCGCCACGACCGTCCGGAGGTTGCCCAAGGGACGGCGATAGGGCGGGAGACCGGCCGTGATCCGTGGAGCATCCGCCCTTTCGCCGGCGCGTGGAGATGGGCACGCGCACCCGGAAGCGAGTTCATCGCCGAGCAGGTGGTCGTCTCTTCCCGCGGCAGGGGCATCCGCGCCCGGATGGGAGGGACCTTCCGGGGCGCGACGATCTCCTGAGCGCGGTTGCGCTCCCGCCGGCAGCGGCTGGAAGGGCTCCCGCCCGCGGCCGGTGAGTGACAGGGAGCGAGCCTGCTCGTTCTCCCTCCCCGCGCCGCTTCCCTGCCCTCCCGTCCGTGGGATCGGCTCACGGCCCGCCCGGGCGGAGCGCAGGCCCCGGCCGCGACACCGCCCCGCGGCGGCCTGCCCTGCGCCCGGCGGTGCGTGCTTGCCATTCCGGCCGGAAAGCCCGATGTCACCCGGGACAACGGAGCGATCATGCTGCGGCGCCTGTTCAACATCATGATGGATGCGGTGTGGACCTTTTCCGCCGATGACGGCTGGGCCATCGCCAGCCACATCGCGCTGTCCGCGCTGATGTCGCTGTTTCCCTTCCTCATCTTCGTGACCGCGCTCGCCGGCTTCCTCGATCTGCGGCCGCTGGCGGCGGAGACCATCCAGCTGATTCTCGAGACCTGGCCCGAGCAGGTCTCCGGCCCCATCTCCCGCGAGATCTACAACGTGGTGAACCAGGTGCGCACCGACGTGCTCACCTATGGCGTGGTGCTCGCCATCTACTTCTCCTCCAACGGCATCGAGAGCCTGCGCATCGGCCTCAACCGCGCCTACGGGGTGAAGGAGATGCGCCGCTGGTACTGGCTGCGGCTCGAATCCATCGGCTACGTGCTGCTGGCGGCAGTCTCCATGCTGGCCCTGTCGTTCCTGGTGGTGCTGGGGCCGCTGCTGTGGCAGGCGGCGGTGGCGCAGCTGCCGGCGCTGAAGCCCTTCGCCGGCGCCATCACCCTGATCCGCTTCGGCGCCACCTCCATCATCCTCGTGGTGTCGCTGGTGGTGGCCCACCTGTGGCTGCCCGCCGGCCGGCGCACGCTCGGCGAGGTGGCGCCCGGCATCCTGCTGACGCTGGTGCTGTGGCTGGTGGCGGCCACCGCGTTCGGCTTCTACCTCGCCGAGTTCCCCGCCAATTACGTCACCACCTATGCCGGCCTCGCGTCGGTGATGATCGCGCTGGTGTTCCTCTATCTCACCGCGACCATCTTCGTGTTCGGCGGGGAGATCAACGCCGCCATCAAGCGCGGCTTCGCCCCGCCCGCCCCGGCCGCCGAGAGCGCCGCCGGGGCCGCCCCGTGAGGGACCTGCTGCCCGATCCCCGGCCCGACGGCCGCCAGTCGGACACCGCCCGGGCCGTGCAGAGAGGTGTCCTGCGCCATCTCGCCCAGGTGGGGCTCGCGGCCGTGCCGGAATTCTCGCTGGTCTCGGGGCGGCGGGCGGACGTGCTCGCCCTCTCCGGCCGCGGCGAGGTGACCATCATCGAGATCAAGTCCTCGGTCGCGGACTTCCGCGCCGACGCCAAGTGGCCGGAATACCGCGCCTTCTGCGACCGGCTGCTGTTCGCCGTGCCGCTGGATTTTCCGCTCGAGATCCTGCCGGAGGATGCCGGCCTGCTGGTGGCGGACGCGTTCGGCGCGGAATGCCTGCGCGAGGCCCCGCTGCATCCCATGGCCGGAGCGACGCGCAAGGCCCTGACGCTGCGCTTCGCCCGCGCCGCCGCCACCCGCCTCGGCCTGCTCTACGACCCGGACCTGCTGCGCGGCCTCGCCTGAGCGCGGTGCATCCGCGCCGGCCCGACCACGCCCCGCGCACGGCCGGCTCCGCGCGCGGCGACGCGCCACTTCGACACCCGCGCGGACAAGCCGAGATGCCGCGCCGCCGACCATCGACGCGGCGCGTAACGATGATTCCGACCACGCGGCGCCCACGCTGGTCCGGGCCCCACGCGCGGCTTCTCCCCTGAACGCGAGCCGCTACCGCGGCGCGCGGGAGGTTCCCCCTGAACGCGAGCCGCTACCGCGGCGCGCGGAGGTTTCCCCGTGAACGCGAGCCGCTACCGCGGCGCGCGTTTGGCCAGGATGCGCTGGAGCGTGCGGCGGTGCATGGAGAGGCGGCGGGCGGTCTCCGAGACGTTGCGGCCGCACAATTCGTACACGCGCTGGATATGCTCCCACCGCACCCGGTCGGCGGACATGGGGTTCTCCGGCGGGGTCGGCTTGTGGTCCGCATTGGCGAGCAGGGCCGCCACCACGTCGTCGGCGTCGGCCGGCTTGGCGAGATAATCCACCGCGCCGAGCTTCACCGCCGTCACCGCCGTGGCGATGTTGCCGTAGCCGGTGAGCACGATGGCCCGCGCGCCGGGGCGGTGGCGCTTCAGCGCCGAGATGACGTCGAGGCCGGTGCCGTCGCCGAGCCGCATGTCCACCACCGCATAGGCGGGCGCGGACGCCTCCACCCGGGCGAGGCCGTCGGCCACCGTCTCCGCCGTGGCCACCTCGAAGCCGCGGGCTTCCATGGCCCGCGCGAGGCGCTGGAGGAAGGAACGGTCGTCGTCCACGATCAGAACCGACCGGTCATCCCCCGCTTCTGGCGGCGTCGTCTCATTCATCGCGTCTTCCTCAACAATGCGGGCTCCGGCCGTGCCGGTCATGAACGCAAGGGCCTCTGACTGCATACGTCACCTGCCCCCGAGATTAATCCGATCCGCGTCCCTTTGTCGCGCCTCCATCCGTCTCGATGGCCAACGCCTTGCGTGGCCAGTGGATCCGGATAACCGCCCCGGTTTCGGGCGGGAAGCGGTTCTGGAACGTCAGCGTGGCGCCGGTACGCTCCAGCAGGGTCTTGGCGATGAAGAAGCCGAGGCCGAGCCCGCTCTCCCCGTCCTGCTGGTCGAGCTCGCCCTCCTGCCGGTCCCGCGCGCGGGAGGTCACGTAGGGCTGGCCGATGCGGCCGCTGACCTCCGGCGAGAAGCCGGGGCCGTTGTCCGCCACCACGATGTCGAGGCCGGCGGGGCTCCACTGGGCGGCGATGTCCACGCGGGTGGCGGCGAAGTCCACCGCATTCTCCACCAGATTGCCGAGGCCGTAGAGCAGGCCCGGATTGCGCGCGATCACCGGCGCGTCCGGGTCCTCCTTCACCGCCACGTCGATGGTGATGCCGAAATTGCGGTGCGGCTCCACCACCTCCTCCAGCAGCAGCGCCAGCGGCATGCGGTCGAACGGGGCATCGCCGGCCTGCAGCGAGGTGAGGGTCTGCAGGATGTCGCGGCAGCGGTTCACCTGATCGCGCAGCAGGGCCACGTCCTCGGCATAGGGGCTGGAGGCATCCATGGAGCGCTGCATCTCCTTCACCACCAGCGCGATGGTGGAGAGCGGCGTGCCCAGCTCGTGCGCGGCGGCGGCGGCGAGGCCGTCGATGGCGGACAGGTGCTGCTCGCGCGCCAGCACCAGCTCGGTGGCGGCGAGGGCGTCCGCCAGCTCGCGCGCCTCCTCGGCCACCCGCCACGCATGCAGGCCGATGAAGCCCACCGCCACCGTCAGCGACACCCAGATGCCGGCGAGATAGAGATCCGGCAGCACCGGCAGGTCGGTCCCGGCCCACGGCAGCGGCCGCGCCCACAGGCCGACCGCCCCGGCGCAGGCCACGGCGAGGATGCCCAGCAGCACCGTCGTGCTCCAGGAGAGCGCGGTGGCCGAGATCATCACCGGCGCCAGATAGAGCAGCACGAACGGGTTCTTCAGCCCGCCGGTGAGATAGAGCAGCGCGGTCAGCTGCAGCACGTCATAGGCCAGCAGCGGGCCGGCGGCGGCATCGCCGAGCCGGTGCGCGCCGGGATACTTCAGCCGCAGCAGCACGTTCACCAGCGCCGAAAGCCCCACCACCGCGAGGCAGGGCGTCAGCGGCAGGGGAAAGCCCAGGCCGAGATTGACCGCCACCAGCGCCGCGATCTGGCCCGACACGGCCAGCCAGCGCAGGCGGATGATAGTGTCGAGCCGAAGGCCGAACGAGCGCCCGTGCGGGGGCGTGACAAACGCGGTGCTCACCGGTCTCCTCCCCTGCCGAATACTTTCTTACCGCCTGCCATTCCCTTACGGAAGAGTGACATGACGGCCATAGGGCCTCGGGAAGCGCCATCTATGTCTTTTGTCGGCATTGACCAAACCTGCGACTGCGCCCACGTTTTCACAAGGCGCGAACGTAATGGAGCGCACTAATGGTGAGGAGCGCAGATGGCAATCGGTGAATTCGCGGGCGCCTCGCGTCTGCAGCGCCAGGGCGACATCGGCCTCTCGACGCCGCTCTACTGGCTGTACGAGATGGGCTACGCCGCGCTCAACCCGTCCCGCCACATGGCGGACGCGGGCCGCATGTTCCTGAAGAACCCCATCAATCCGGTGGCCCACACCACGCTCGGCAAGTCCATGGCGGCCGCCTGCGAGCTGTTCGAGCGCACCACCCGCCGCTATGGCAAGCCCGACTGGGGCATCACCCACACCTCGGTGGGCGGCCAGCACGTGCCGGTGCACGTCAATACCGTCTGGCAGCGTCCCTTCTGCAACCTGCTGCATTTCGAGCGCGCGTTCGAGCATCCCCCGCGCCGCCCCCAGCCGCGCCTGCTGATCGTGGCGCCGGTGTCCGGCCACCATGCCACGCTGCTGCGCGGCACCGTGGAGGCCATGCTCCCCACCCATGACGTCTACGTCACCGACTGGATCGACGCCAAGCTGGTGCCGCTGGCCGAAGGCTCGTTCAACCTGTCGGACTATGTGGACTACCTCATCTCCATCTTCCATCGCATGGGCGGCGACTGCCACGTGATGGCGGTGTGCCAGCCGGCCGTGCCGGTGATGATGGCGGTGGCCCGCATGGAGGCGGAGGAGGACCCCTTCGTCCCCAAGTCCATGATCCTCATGGGCGGCCCCATCGACACGCGCGAGGCGCCCACGGCGGTGAACGCGCTGGCCAAGGACCGCGGCATCGAGTGGTTCCGCCGCAACGTCATCACCACCGTGCCGTGGCCGCACTCCGGCGCCATGCGCGAGGTGTATCCCGGCTTCCTGCAGCTGAACGGCTTCATGTCCATGAACCTGGACCGGCACCTGCAGGCCCACTGGGACCTGTTCCGCCACCTGGTGGAGGGCGACGGCGATTCGGCCGAGAAGCATCGCGACTTCTACGACGAATACCTCGCCGTGATGGACCTGACTGCCGACTTCTACCTGCAGACCGTGGAGAACGTGTTCATCACCCACGCGCTGCCCAAGGGCGAGATCCTGCACCATTCCCAGCTCGTGAAGCCGGAGGCCATCCACCGCGTGGCGCTGATGACGGTGGAGGGCGAGAAGGACGACATCTCCGGCATCGGCCAGACCAAGGCGGCGCACAAGATCTGCCCGAACATCCCCGAGGACAAGCGCGCCCACTGGGAGCAGCCGGGCGTCGGTCACTATGGCGTGTTCAACGGCTCGCGCTTCCGCTCGGAAATCGCGCCGCGCATCTCGGATTTCATCCTGAACCAGGAGTTTCCGCGCGGCGCTGCTCGGCCAGCGGGCGATGACCGGCCCGCTCCGGCCCCCATTTCGGGCGAAGAGGAGCCGGACGTGTTCGCTCTCAACAAGAATGTGACTGCCTTTTATCCCCGGATTGCTCCCACTTAGCACTGGCAGGCCGGCGCAATTCCGGTGAAGATATGGAGGTAACCTCGCCCCGGTCGCCCCATGCTGTTTCGCCGCCGTGACCGCACGCCGCCCGCGCCCCGGGCGGCGGAATGGATCGAGCTCCTGCTCGATGACGGACCGCTGCGCGTCACCGTGCGGCGGCATCCGCAGGCGCGGCGCCTGACGCTCCGGGTCCGTGCCGCGGCGCGCGACGTCACCCTCACCGCCCCGCCCCACGTCCCCATCGGCTTTGCCCGCGATTTCGTGGAGCGGCACCGCGAATGGGTGCGCGTGCGGCTCGTGCGCCTGCCCCAGCCCGTGCCGTTCGGCGCGGACGCGCTGGTGCCGGTGCGCGGCATCCCTCACCGCATTGCCCATTGCCCGGACGCGCGCGGCACGGTCTGGACCGCATCCGGCGCCGACGGCACGCCCACGCTCTGCGTGGCGGGGGAGGCGCCCCATGTGGCGCGCCGGGTTCAGGATTTCCTCAAGCGCGACGCACGGCAGGATCTTGCCGAAGCCGTCCGCCGTTATGCCGCGGCCCTCGGCGTCAGCATCGGCCGCCTCACCCTGCGCGACACGGCGAGCCGCTGGGGCTCGTGCTCGGCGCGGGGCGATCTTTCCTTTTCCTGGCGGCTGGTGATGGCGCCGCCCTTCGTGCTCGATTATCTCGCGGCCCACGAGGTGGCCCACCGGCTGGAGATGAACCACGGCCCGCGCTTCTGGCGGCTGGTGGAGCAGGTCTGCCCCCACCGGCGGGAGGCGGAGGCCTGGCTGCGGCGCCACGGCTCCGACCTGCATCGCTACGGCGCCGCGCCCGATTCGGCCGGCTGAGCCCGACCGGTCCACCGCACGGGGCGGCGGACGCGGCCAGATCCGAGACGTCAGCCCTTGCGCCCGAACGGCACCGAGAAGGCGCCCGCGCCGGCGGCGAAGTAGAACAGCAGCCCGCCGACGAGACCCACGTTCTTGACGAAATGGATCTGCTGGCCGGCCGCGGCCGCCGCGTCCGGAATGGTCCAGAACACATGCGACGTGGCGGTGGCGACGATGGTGAAGCCGATCAGGACGATGGCGGTGATGCGCGGCAGCAGGCCGAGAATCAGCAGCAGGCCGCCGCCCACTTCCACCAGGATGGTCAGATAGGTCATCAGCTCCGGCGCGGGCACGCCCTTTCCGGCCAGCGAGGCGGCGAACCCGGCCACGTTGTCGATCTTGCCGATGCCGGCCGGAAGGAACAGCGCCGCCATGCACAGGCGCCCGACCAGAAGCGCGAGATCATCCAGGATACGCAAGTTCCCCTCCGTCACATCGCCCCGACCGCCGGGGCCCGGTGTCCTTAGGAGAGGCCCATGTTGCAGTGCAAGAGGGGCGCGAGCGGTAGCCCTACACTATTTCGTGTGCCCATCTTCCGTAACGGTATCCTCATCCGCCTCTTCGGCGGCTGCGAACAGCAGCCGAGCCGCAACCGGCAGCGCCACCGACAGGCCGGCGAAGCGGAACAGGTGGTGGGCGCTCATGAAGGCGGGGTCGTAGCCCATGGCGAAGCCCAGCGCCGTCATGGCCTCCAGCGCGCCGGGGGCGAAGGCGGTGACGAGCTTGCCCGTGTCGTCGCCGGTCAGCCATGCGGCGAGGAGCGCGAATGCGGTGGCGATGGCCACCGCCACCACGAAGGCGCCGAGCGAGGCCACCGTATAGGCCCGGATGGCGGAGAAGGTGGTGCCGGCGAAGCGCACCCCCACGCTCGCGCCCAGCACCACGAAGGCCGGCACCAGCAGCGCCGGCGGCAGCACCGCATCCGAGGCGCCGGAGGCATGCAGCAGGGCGCTGCCCGCCAGCGCGCCGAGGATCAGCCCGCCCGGCAGGCGCAGCCGCGCGGCGGCAAGGCTGGCGCCGGCGCAGACCGCCAGCAGCAGGGCGACCTCGGCGGGGGTGGAGACATGGGGCGGCGGCGGCACGCCTCCCCCGCTCAGGCCCAGCGCGCCCAGCACGTTGGGCAGCGCCGCCACCAGCAGGAACAGCCGCAGCGTCTGGGCGAATGCCACCTTGCGCAGGTCGGCCGGAGTGTCGGCCGCCATGGCGATCACCGTGCCGAAGGCGCCGGGGGCGGAGGCCCAGAAGGCGGTTTCCCGGCTCCATCCCGCCACCCGCGTGAGGAAGACGGTGGCGCCAGCCATGGTGCCGAGCACGCTGGCGCCGAGGCAGGCCATGCTCACCGGCCAGGTGGCGGCGCGAGCCAGCGTCTCCGGCGACAGCACGGTGCCCATGGAGGCGCCCAGCACCACGAAGGCGGCGAGGCGCAGCCATTCCGGCACCTCCATCCTCAACCCGGCGAGGGCGAGGCCGATGGTGGCCACCAGCGCGCCCGAGATCCACGCGGCAGGCAGCCCGGCGAGGGCGAAGGCCCCGCCGCCGAGCCCCGCCGCGCCCAGCGTCACCAGCGCCGCGACGGCGGTCTTCAGGCGCAGCGACAGGGCGGTCACGCGGCGCCGGGTCCCTCGAGCCAGGCCACCAGCCGCCGGCTCGCCTCGGCCAGCTGCGCCTCGCCACGGGCGAAGCACAGGCGCATGAAGCCCTCCCCGCCGGGCCCGAAGGCGGTGCCGGGGGCAAGGCCCACGTTGGCCTCGTCCACCAGGGTGAGGCCGAGGCTGCGCACGTCCGGGCGCCCGTCGATGCGGAAGAACAGATAGAAGGCGCCGGGCGGCTTCACGAGATCCACCCGCCCGGTGCCGATGAGCGCATCGCCCACGAGATCGCGGCCGGCGCGGGCGCGGGCGATCTGGTCGGCCACGAACGCTTCCCCCTGCTCCAGCGCCGCCACCGCGCCGCGCTGCATGAAGGCGGCGACGCCGGAGGTGGAATACTGGATCAGATTTTCGATGATCTGGCCGAAGCGCGGATGCGCCTCGATCCATCCCACGCGCCAGCCGGTCATGGCCCAGTTCTTGGAGAAGGTCTGCACGAACAGGATGTGGTCGTCCTCCTCCATCACGTCGTGGAAGGAGGGCGCCCGCGGCGCGGCGCCGTAATAGAAGCGGCCGTAGATCTCGTCGGCGATGATCCACAGGCCGTGGCGGCGGGCCAGCGCCAGCACCGCCACCAGATCCTCGCGGGTGGCGACGAAGCCGGTGGGGTTGGCCGGGGTGTTCAGGAAGATGGCGCGCGTGCGCGGCGTGATGGCCGCGGCGAGCCGGTCGTGGTCCAGCGAGAAGCCGTTGGAATCATAGGTGAAGGGCACGAACACCGGGCGCGCGCCTGCCTTCTGCGCGGCGGCGGCGGCATTGGGCCAGGAGGGGGAGGGAATGATGACCTCATCCCCCGCCCCCACCGCCATGGCGAGCGCGATGTGGATGGCCTGCATGCCCGAGCCGGTGACGAAATAGCGGTCCGGATTCTCGGGGATGGCGTAGGTGCCCGCCATGTAGCGGGCGATAGCGGCGCGCAGCTCCGGCAGGCCGCGCTGCCAGGTGTAGAAGGTCTCGCCCGCATGGAGGGCGGCGGCCGCCGCCTCGCAGATGAAGCCGGGGGTGGGCACGTCGCCCTCGCCCGCCCACAGCGGGATCATCCCCGGGCGGCAGCGGCCGTAGTTCATCACCTCGACGATGCCGCTCTCCGGCAGGGCGCGGACATGATCGCGCACCCGCTCCAGATAGGGATCTTCCGTCCCGGCATCGACGGCGAGGGGAAGGGCGTGCGGCGTCATGGGCGGATTCCTGGGCGGCTCCGGACGGGCGGAGGGATGGCCGGGTTATAGAGGCTTCGCCGCGCGAATGCCCATAAATTGCGGTTGGGGATCGATCAGGGTTCGTGATGGTCGGTGCGCATGCAGGGATGCAAGCGCGGCTTGCACGCCGGGGCCATTGTACCGCTGCCGCTGCCGGCCTACGTCGAGCATGGCCCTTTTCTATCCGCGCGCCGCCCGCGCCTTCCCAATGGACATGCCATGACCGCCAAGATCGACCAGGCCGCCATCGACCGCCTCTTCCTCGCCTCCCGCTCCCAGAACGGCTGGACCGACCAGCCGGTGACCGAGGCGGAGATCCGCGCCCTCTACGATCTGGTGAAGTTCGGCCCCACCTCGGCCAACACCCAGCCGGCCCGCTTCGTCTTCATCACCAGCGCCGAGGGCAAGGAGCGCCTGCGCCCGGCCCTCTCGCCGGGCAACGTGAAGTCGCTCGACGCGCCGGTGATCGCCATCATCGGCTATGACCTCGCCTTCCACGACAAGATCCCGCAGGTGTTCCCGCACAATCCGGGCTTCCGCGACATCTTCGTGAACAATCCGGCGGCCATCGAGCCCCACGCCTTCCGCAACTCCTCGCTGCAGGGCGCCTACCTGATCCTCGCGGCGCGGGCGCTGGGGCTGGATGTCGGCCCCATGTCCGGCTTCGACGCGGCCAAGGTGGATGCGGAATTCTTCCCCGGCGGCACGGTGAAGACCAATTTCATCGCCGCCATCGGCCATGGCGACCCCGCCAAGGTGATGCCGCGCCTGCCGCGCCTCGACTTCGAGGAAGCCGCGCGCATCGCCTGAGGCGCGTTCGCCCGAGGGCGCACCACTCCTCCCCACGTGACGCGGCGGCCCGAGGGCCGCCGCTGTCGTTTCAGGCGTCAGTCCGCGCCGGGATCGCCGGCGAGGCCCGCGGCCGCGATGCCGGCGAGGGCGCAGGCCTCGTCATTGTCCGAGGTATCGCCGGAGATGCCCACCACGCCGATCAGGCGTCCGGAGGCGGTGCGCACCAGCACGCCGCCGGGCACCGGCACCAGCGAGCCGCCGATGGTCGTGGCGGCGGCGGCGATGAAGAAGGCCTGCTCCTTCGCCCGCTTGAACAGCGAGCGCGAGCCCATGCCCAGCGCCAGCGCGCCATTGGCCTTGCCGCGGGCGATGTCGCCACGGTTGAGGCTGGTGCCGTCCTCGGCCGCGAACGCCTTCAGCGCGCCGCGCGCATCGAGCACGCAGACCGCCAGCGGGTTCATGGCATTGCCCCGGGCATGGGCGAGGGCTCCGGCCACGATGGTCTGGGCGGCTGCGAGGCCGAGGTCGATGGTGTCGGTGGATGTGGTCACGAAGGCTCTCCCTGCCGGCGCGGTGGATGCGCGAATCCCGGTCTGTCTGTAGAGCATTTCGCCGGCGCCGGGCAGGCGGCGTGCGGCCGAGCGCGGCTGGGGGCGGCGCGATTTTTCCGCTCCCCCTCCCCGGCCCCGCCGTGGCAGCATGGCCGCTCTGCCCGACCCGCGCCAAGGGGAGCCCCGCCATGCGCCATCCCGCCCGCAGTCCGGCACCGCGCCTTTGCCCGGGCGCGCGTCCATGACCCCCGTCGCCCCGCGCCTGAGCCGCGAGCCGGGCCATCGCCGCAAGTTCCTGGTGGTGGTGGACGACACGCCCGAATGCGACCGCGCCGTCTATTACGCCAGCCGGCGCGCGGCCGGCACCGACGGCGGCGTGGTGATGCTGGGGGTGCTGGAGCTGGAGGGCGTGAACCAGCAGTGGCTGGGCGTCGCCGACCTCATGCGCGCGGAAGCCCATGAGGAGATGGAGGCACGCCTCGGCAAATATGTCGCGCGGGCGCGGCAGGTGGCGGGCATCACGCCCGAGACCGTCATCCGCGAGGCGACGCCGGCGGACGCCATCGCCGCCACCATCCACGAGGATCGCGACGTGGCCATCCTGGTGCTGGCGGCCGGCACCGGGAAGGAGGGACCGGGCCCGCTGGTGGCCTGGCTCGCGGCCGGCCACGCGGCCGGCTTTCCCATTCCCGTCACCATCGTGCCGGGCGCGCTCACCGACGCCGAGCTCGACGCGCTGGCGTGACGGATAGACCGCCGGGACGGACAGGTCCGTCCCGGCGGTTCGCTTCCCCGCGCCGACGCGGCGACTTGCTGCGCGTGGGGAAGGCGATCGGAAATCGGCTTGCGGCCCTTGGCCCGCGTCACCGCCTCAAGCGGTTCGGGCGGAAGCGCGCACCGGGCGACGCCTCAGACGTGGGACACCGCGGATCTGGGCGGCATGCTTTCGTCCGGGCCCGGGATGATCCGGCGGGCGCGACAGGACGGGGCGCCCTTCAACAGGGTTTGTTTGGCGCAATTGCGGCGCGCCCCGAATCCGGGCCGGGACGTCAAAGCGCTTGCACCTTCGGCGTTTCGGGCTATATTAGCGCCGTCCCCCATGGGGATGCCTCAGCGCCATCGCAGTCGAAGGTGATGAGAGTGGGCCCCCACCGGGACCCGCTCCGCTTCTGCTTATCCAGAGCCTTCGCTGCCGATGCGTGGAGCATACGAACAATCCGGGTGCCGGTGCCGAACCGCCGCGCGCCCGACCTTGCGACCAGTCTTCGACGCTCACCGTCCTGGAGGGACATGACCGAGATCCCAGCCGCGCTCGACGATGTGAACGAGCCGCGCCTCATCACCGAAACCGGGGTGGCCGCCCGCGTGGCCGCCATCGCTTCCGGCGTGCTCGGCGCGCTGGGCTATCGGCTTGTGCGGGTCAAGGTGACCAACCGCGACGGCGGCACGGTCCAGATCATGGCCGAGCGGCCCGACGGCACCATGTCCATCGACGATTGCGAGGCCGCCTCGCGCGCCCTCTCGCCGGTGCTCGACGTGGAGGACCCCATCGCCAGCGCCTACCGGCTGGAGATGTCCTCCCCCGGCATCGACCGGCCGCTGGTGCGCCTCTCCGACTTCGCCCGCTGGTCGGGCCACGAGGTGAAGGTGGAGATGACCGTGCCCGTGGGCGGGCGCAAGCGCTATCGCGGCCTGCTGCTCGGCACCGCGGGCGACATGGCGCGCGTGAAGCGCGCCGACGCCCGCGAGGACGAGCCGGAGGTGGTGGAGCTGCCCGTGGCCGACATGGGCGAGGCCCGCCTCGTGCTCACCGATGCGCTCATCACCGAGGCCCTGCGCCGCGCCAAGGCCGCCCTGCGCGCCATGGGCGAGGAGGACGAGGCCGAGGACGAGCTCGCCGACCTCGCCGATCTCGCCGCCGAGGCGGAAGCCGCCCGGCCCGGCCCAGCCCGCGACCTGTCCAGGGCGCCCCATCGCGGCCTGAAGCCCAAGGGCGCCGCCAAGCCGCGCGCCAAGTCCAACGCCAAGGCCAAGGCCGGCATCTCGACGCCGGCTCCGACGACCCCCGCGAAGGCCTCAAAGAAGGCCTCGCCCAAATCCTCGAAGGAGACGCACTGATGGTCGCCGTCAGCGCAAACCGGCTGGAACTGCTGCAGATCGCCGACGCCGTCGCGCGGGAGAAGTCCATCGACCGCGGCATCGTGATCGCGGCGATGGAGGATGCCATCGCCAAGGCCGCACGCTCGCGCTACGGCCAGGAGACGGACATCCACGCGGACATCAACCCGCGCACCGGCGAGCTGCGTCTCGCCCGCCACCTGCTGGTGGTGGACGACGTCGAGAACACCGCCACCGAGATCACGCTGGACGGCGCCCGCCGCCACAACCCGGCGGCGCAGGTCGGCGACACCATCGCCGACACCCTGCCGCCCTTCGACTTCGGCCGCATCGCCGCGCAGAGCGCCAAGCAGGTCATCGTGCAGAAGGTGCGCGAGGCCGAGCGCGACCGGCAGTATGACGAGTACAAGGACCGCATCGGCGACGTGGTGAACGGCCTCGTCAAGCGGGTCGAGTACGGCAACGTGGTGGTGGACCTCGGCCGTGGCGAAGGCATCCTGCGCCGCGACGAGCTGCTGCCCCGCGAGACGGTGAAGACCGGCGACCGCATCCGCGCCTACGTCTACGACGTGCGCCGCGAGCCGCGCGGCCCGCAGATCTTCCTGTCCCGCACCCATCCCCAGTTCATGGCCAAGCTGTTCGCGCAGGAAGTGCCGGAGATCTACGACGGCATCGTCGAGATCAAGGCCGTGGCCCGCGATCCCGGCTCGCGCGCGAAGATCGCCGTCATCTCCCGCGACCAGTCGGTGGACCCGGTCGGCGCCTGCGTCGGCATGCGCGGCTCGCGCGTGCAGGCGGTGGTGAACGAGCTGCAGGGCGAGAAGATCGACATCATCCCTTGGAACCCGGACATCGCGACCTTCATCGTCAACGCGCTTGCCCCCGCCGAGGTGGTGAAGGTGGTGCTCGACGAGGATCGCGAGCGCATCGAGGTGGTGGTGCCCGACGCCCAGCTGTCGCTGGCCATCGGCCGCCGCGGCCAGAACGTGCGCCTCGCCACCCAGCTCACCGGCTGGGACATCGACATCATGACCGAGCAGGAGGAGAGCGAGCGGCGGCAGAAGGAATTCGCCGAGCGCACCAAGATGTTCTCCGAGGCGCTCGATCTCGACGAGATGATGGGCCAGCTGCTCACCTCCGAGGGCTTCACCTCGGTGGAGGAGATCGCCTACGTGCCCCTGCAGGAGCTCGCCTCCATCGAGGGCTTCGACGAGGACACCGCCGCCGAGCTGCAGGCCCGCGCCAACAAGCACCTCGCCGACGTGGAGGAGGCGCTCGACGCCCGCCGCACCGAGCTGGGCGTGGCGGACGAGCTGAAGGAGGTCGCCGGCGTCACCTCCAAGATGCTGGTGGCGTTCGGTGAGAACGACATCAAGACCGTCGAGGACCTCGCCGGCTGCGCCACCGACGACCTCATCGGTTGGACCGAGCGCAAGGACGGCGAGACCGTCCGCCATGCCGGCGCGCTCGACGGCTTCGAGTTCTCCCGCGAGGACGCCGAGGCCCTCATCATGCAGGCGCGCGTGGCCGCCGGCTGGATCGAGGCTGATGCCGGACCGGAGGGCGATGACGACGCCCCGGCCGACGAAGCCTGAGACAAGGAGATGACCCGGAGTGCTCACCGCATTGGACGAGGACGAGACGGACACGGGACCGCGGAGCATCGGCTCGGCGCGGGCGCCCCTGTCGCGCCTGTGCCTCGCCACGCGGCGGGTCACCCCGGTGTCGCAGATGCTGCGCTTCGTGGTGGGGCCGGACGGCAGGATCGTCCCGGACCTCGCCCGTAAGCTGCCCGGACGCGGCGCGTGGGTGAACGCCACCCGCGCCGACCTGGAGACGGCGCTGAAGCGCAAGGCCTTCGGCCGCGCCTTCAAGGGCAAGGGGTCCTCAGACCCCGGCCTCGCCGATCTCGTGGACACCCTGCTCGACAAGGACGCCCGCAGCGCGCTCAGCCTCGCCAACAAGGCGGGCCGCGTGGTCACGGGCGCAATGAAGGTGGAGGCGGCCCTCGCCTCCGGCGACGTGCGCGTTCTCGTGCACGCCGCTGACGCGCGCCCGGACGGGGTGCGCAAGCTCAATGCCCTCGTGCGCCAGGCCGAGGCGGCGGGGCTCGCCCCGCCGGCCATCGTCGATTGCTTCAACGGCATCGAATTGGACTTGGCGTTAGGGCGGTCAAATGTGGTACATGCGGCGCTGCTCGCGCATCCGACGGCCAAAGGGTTTCTGGAGCGCTGCCACAGGCTTTTGCGCTGGCGGACGGGTTCGTCCCCCGGCGAGGCGCCTGGGCAGGGTCCAAACCCCAGCCATGGCAACGATTTGAGCCATGGTGCTGATCTCCCGCATGACCCCGGCCGGATGCAAGGAACGGATACGGAATGAACGACACGAAGACCCCCGGCGACAAGACGCTGCATCCCGCCCCCGGCAAGACGCTCACGCTGAAGCGTCCGGTGGAGCAGGGCATGGTGCGCCAGAGCTTCAGCCACGGCCGCTCGAAGGCGGTCGTGGTGGAGAAGGTGAAGCGCCGCGTCATCGCTCCTGGCGAGCCGGGTCGCGAGGCTGGACAGGCCGCGCCCGCAGCGCCGGCAGCGGCGCCCGCCGCGCCGCGCCCGGCTGCGCCTGCCGCCCCGTCTTCTCCCGCAGCTGCCGCGCCTCAGGCGAAGGCCCCCGTGGCGCCCGCTCCGGTCGAGGCCAAGGCCCCGGCCGCGCCCGTGAGCGCGCCGGTGGAACCCGTCGCCCCGAAGGCGCCCGAGCCCACCGCTTCGGCTGCCGCGCCTGAACCCGCGCCGGCGCCCGCCGCAGAGCCCGCGGCTCCGGCTGCCCAGGCGCCCGAGGCTCCTGCGGCCCAGGCTCCTGCGGCGCAGACCCCTGCCGCCGAGGCGCCCGCGGCCCAGCCCGTGGCCACCCCGACCGCTGCGGCTGCCGCCCCCGCACCCCAGGCCCCGGCACCCCAGGCCCCCGCCGCCCAGGCTCCGGCCCCGGCCGCCCCCAAGGCGCCCGAGCCGCGCGCTGCCGCCCCGGCGGCCCCGGCCCGTCCGTCCCAGCCGGCGTCCGGCGCGTCCCGCCAGGGCGAGCCCGCGCGCGGTTCCGGTCCCGCCGGCCGTCCCGGCTCGTCCGCGCCGCAGGGCCAGCGCCCCGGCACCCCGGCCCGTCCCGGCCAGCAGCAGCCCCGCTCCGGCGGCGGCGCGCCCGAGCGTCGCCCCGGCGGCCCGGCCGGCCGTCCCGGCCAGCAGCAGCGTCCCGGCGGCTCCGGCGTGGTGCTGCGCACCCTGACCGAGGATGAGCGCAACGCCCGCGCCAGCGCGCTGGCCGATGCCCGCGTCCGTGCCGTCGAAGAGGCGCGCATGGCCGAGGAGCGCCGCGCCGCCGAGGAGGAAGCCCGCCGCCGCGCCGAGCGCGAGCGTGCCGAACGCGCCGAGCGTGAGGCCGCCGAGGCCCGCAAGCGCGAGGAAGAGGCCCGCCGCGCCCAGGAAGAGGACAAGAAGCGCAAGGCCGAGCAGGAGGCGCGCAAGCGCTTCGGCGAGGACCAGGGCGGCGCTGCCCGTCCCGCCGGCGCTGGCGCAGGCGCCGGCGCTGCCACCGCCGCCCGTCCGCTCACCCCCCGTCCCGCCGGCACCGCCGCCGAGGAGGACGAGGAGCGCCGCGCCGCGCGCCGTGGCCCGGGCGCCCGCCCGGTCGCCCCGGTCAAGGTGCCCCGCGCCCCCGCCGGCCAGGAGAAGCAGCGCGGCCGCCTGACCCTCGTCACCGCCCAGTCGGGCGAGGAGGAGCGTCAGCGCTCGGTGGCGTCGTTCCGCCGCCGCACCCAGCGCATGACCGGCCACCGCGCGCAGGAGAGCAAGGAAAAGATCTCCCGCGAGGTGATCCTGCCCGAGACCATCACCATCCAGGAGTTCGCCAACCGCATGTCGGAGCGGGCGGTGGACGTGATCCGCCTGCTGATGAAGCAGGGGCAGATGGTGAAGATCACCGACGTGATCGACGCCGACACCGCCGAGTTGATCGCCGAGGACCTCGGCCACACGGTGCGCCGCGTGTCGGAATCGGACGTCGAGGAAGGCCTGTTCGACACCCCGGACGAGCCCGAGACCCTGCTGCCGCGCCCGGCCGTCGTGACCATCATGGGCCACGTCGACCACGGCAAGACCTCGCTGCTCGATGCGATCCGCAAGGCGAACGTCGTGTCCGGCGAGGCCGGCGGCATCACCCAGCACATCGGCGCCTACCAGGTGACCGCGCCGTCCGGCTCGAAGATCACCTTCATCGACACCCCCGGCCACGCCGCCTTCACCGCCATGCGCGCCCGCGGCGCCAAGGTGACGGACATCGTGGTGCTGGTGGTGGCGGCCGATGACGGCGTGATGCCCCAGACGGTGGAGGCCATCAACCACGCCCGCGCCGCGCGCGTGCCGCTGATCGTGGCCATCAACAAGATCGACAAGCCCGGCGCCAAGCCCGAGCGCGTGCGCACCGAGCTGCTCCAGCACGAGGTGCAGGTGGAAAGCATGGGCGGCGAGACGCTCGAGGTGGAGGTCTCCGCCAAGGAGCAGCTCAACCTCGACAAGCTGCTCGAGGCCATCGCCCTGCAGTCGGAGCTGCTCGACCTGCGCGCCAATCCCGACCGCGACGCCGAAGGCACCGTGGTGGAAGCCAAGCTCGATCGCGGCCGGGGCCCGGTGGCCACCGTCCTGGTCCAGCGCGGCACCCTGCACGTGGGCGACATCGTGGTGGCGGGCGCCGAGTGGGGCCGCGTGCGCGCCCTCATCTCCGATACCGGCGCCAACGTGGAAACGGCGGGTCCGTCCTTCCCGGTGGAAGTGCTGGGCTTCAACGGCACCCCGGAGGCGGGCGACCGCCTCGCCGTGGTGGAGAACGAGGCCCGCGCCCGCGAGATCACCGACTATCGCCAGCGCCAGAAGCGCGAGAAGGCGGCGGCCCGTTCCGCCACCATCCGTGGCTCCCTGGAGCAGATGATGAACCAGGCGAAGTCGACGGGGCGGAAGGAATTCCCCCTCATCATCAAGGGCGACGTGTCCGGCTCGGTGGAAGCCATCATCGGCGCGCTGGAGAAGGTCGGCAACGACGAGGTGCAGGCCCGCATCATCCATTCCGGCGCGGGCGGCATCAACGAGAGCGACGTGACGCTGGCGGAAACGTCCGGCGCCGCGATCATCGCCTTCAACGTGCGCGCCAACAAGGAAGCGCGCGACGCGGCCGAGCGGGCGGGCATCGAGATCCGCTACTACAACATCATCTACGACCTCGTGGATGACGTGAAGAAGGCCATGAGCGGCCTGCTCGCGCCCATCAACCGCGAGACCATGCTGGGCAACGCCCTCATCAAGGAGATCTTCCTGGTCTCCAAGGTGGGCAAGGTGGCGGGTTGCCAGGTCACCGACGGTACCGTGGAGAAGGGTCAGCACGTGCGCCTGATCCGCGACAACGTGGTGATCCACGAGGGCAAGCTTGCCACGCTCAACCGCTACAAGGATGCGGTGAACACCGTCGTGGCCGGCCAGGACTGCGGCATGTCCTTCGAGAACTACCAGGACATGCGCGCGGGCGACGTCATCGAGTGCTTCCGCGTCGAGGTGATCCAGCGCTCGCTGTGAGGACAGGTCTTCGGGCAGGGCGACGCCACGGCGTGCGCCCTGCCCGAATCCGCATGCGCGGTCCGAGCCCGCGCATGGCGGCGTGATCCGAGGGCGACCCTATCGGCGCCCGCGTTGTCGATGCACCCGTCCGGCAGGCGCGCCCGCCTTCGCCGGCCGCCGGCATCTTCCAATCGGCTCGGATTGACCATCTCGCCCGCGGGCCGCGCGCCCCGTCGGCACAGGAGCAGCCAGGACCGATGTCCACCACCACCGTCGCGGACGGCCCGTTCGATCTCGCCTATCGGCTCACCCGCGCCGATATCGCCGCCTTTCTCGGCCGGCGGATGGAGCTGCGCGGTGCGGCCAAGCTGGCCTTGCTCGCCCCGCTCATCGGCTTCGGTGCGCTTCTGGGCTACCTTGAGGATACCGCGGCCGGTCAGGCCCTGGGCCTCGGCAACCAGTGGATACGCCTCGCCGTCCTGTTCGTGGCGGTGGCGGCGCTCTACGGCTTCGTCACGATTTTCATGAGCGTGGTGCGGACGCGCACCCTGCGCCTCGCGACGGTGCCGCCCGGGGAGATCCGCGTCGTCGCGAGCCGCGCCGGGGTGCGCGTGACCCACGCCGGGCGGACCAATTCATTCGGCTGGGACGAGATCCTCGCCGTGACCCTCGCAGATGCCCATGTGTTCCTCGTCACGGCACCTCAGGAGGCCATCATCGTGCCCCTGAGAGCATTCGCGGACCATGAGCACATGCTGCGCTTCTTCACCTTTGCCGACGCGCAGGTGGAGGCGGACAGCGCCCGCGCCGACGCCCGCGCCCAGGTGGTGCAGCGCGTCGGCAAGCCATAGAACAAGGACAAGCGCCATGACACGCGGTTCCCAACACGGCTCGCCGTCAGCCGGTCCCTCCCAGCGCATGCTGCGGGTGGGCGAGCTGGTGCGCCACGCCCTCGCCGAAGTGCTCCAGCGCGGCGACCATATCGATCCGGTGCTGGCCGGGCACATCATCACCGTGCCCGAGGTGCGCATGTCGCCGGACCTCAAGATCGCCACCTGCTATGTCATGCCGCTCGGCGGCAAGGACATCACCCCCGTGATCAAGGCGCTGGCCGACAATGCCCGCCGCCTGCGCGGCGAGGTCGCCCGCCGGGTGGAGCTCAAGAGCGTGCCCGAGCTGCGCTTCCGCAAGGACACCTCGTTCGACGAGGGCGCCCACATCGATGCGCTGCTGCGCTCGCCCGAGGTGATGCGCGACCTCGAGACCGACGCCGCGCCCGACGACATCCGGACCGACAAAGAGACCGACGACGAATGACCGCCACCGCCGCCAACGCTGCCGCCCACCTCGCGGCAGAGATCGCCTCCGAGACCGCCTCGCAGGCCGAAGCCATCCCCGCCCCCGCCGAGTCCGCGGCGTCCGCCGATGCGCCCGCCGCCACCGGCGAGACCGGCCGCGGCCCCCGCGCCTCGCGCGAGCAGGACAACCGTCCGCGCGCGCCCAAGCGCGACCTCGACGGCTGGGTGCTGCTGGACAAGCCCACCGGCATGACCTCCACCCAGGCGGTGAGCGTGGTGAAACGCATCTTCGGCGCCCGCAAGGCCGGTCATGCGGGGACGCTGGACCCCCTGGCCTCCGGCTGCCTGCCCATCGCCTTCGGCGAGGCGACCAAGACCGTTCCCTACGTGATGGACGGCCGCAAGACCTACCGCTTCACCGTGCGCTTCGGCGTCGAGACCGACACGGATGATTCCGAGGGCAAGCCCGTCGCCACCGCCGATGAGCGCCCCTCGGATGCGGAGATCGTGGCCGCGCTGGACGCCTTCCGCGGCGAGATCATGCAGGTGCCGCCGGCCTATTCCGCCCTCAAGATCGGCGGCGAGCGGGCCTATGACCTCGCGCGCGACGGCGAGGAGGTGGTGCTCCAGCCCCGCCCCGTCACCATCTTCCGCATCGAGCTCGTGGAGCGTCCCGACGCCGACCATGCGGTGCTGGAGGCCGAGTGCGGCAAGGGCACGTACGTGCGCGCCATCGCCCGCGACCTCGGCCGCATGCTCGGCGCGCGCGGCCATGTCTCGGCCCTGCGCCGCGCCTGCGTCGGCCCGTTCCTGGAGGAGGACCTGGTGCCCCTCGACGAGCTGCGCGAGCGCGCCGAGGCCGGCGAGGAGGCGCTGATGGACGCGCTCGACCCGGTGGCGCTGGCGCTGGAGGAGATCCCGCACATCACCGTCACCCCGCCGGATGCCCACCGCCTGCGCTGCGGCCAGGGCGTCATCCTGCGCGGGCGCGACGCCCCGGTGGTGGAGGGCCATGTGGCCGTGTTCTGCCAGGGTGGGCTGATCGCCATCGGCGACGGCGAGAACGGGGAGATCTTCCCCCACCGCGTGTTCAACTGGGGCAAGCCTTCCGGCCGCCCGCCCCGCCGCAGCGGCCGCTGAGGCCCGCGCGCCCCGATCCGGCCGGCCGCGAGCGGCCGCCGGAGCTTCAGGCGAGCCGCGCGGGCGGCTCTCGCGCAGGGGAAGCCCCCTGCGCATATTGCATACAATCCGGCATGCCTCTTGCGTCATGTCCTGTGGGGGCTCTCCACGGAAGGACCGCTTCATGCTGCGTTTACCGGGACTTCGACACACGCTTGCCGCTGCGTTTCTGGCGGCGTTGACGGCTGCGGCGCCTGCCCGCGCCGAAAGCGTGATCCGCTACGGCATCTCCATGGCGGACATTCCGCAGACCACCGGTCAGCCTGATCGCGGTGCAGGTGCCTATCAATTCACCGGCTACACCCTCTACGACCCGCTGGTCGCCTGGGAGATGAACGTGGCGGAGAGGCCCGGCAAGCTGGTGCCCGGCCTCGCCACCGAATGGAAGGTGGACCCCGCCGACCCGAAGAAGTGGCTGTTCACCTTGCGCAAGGGCGTGAAGTTCCACGACGGCTCGGACTTCAGCGCCGACGCGGTGGTCTGGAACCTCGACAAGGTGCTGGACGAGAAGGCCCCGCACTTCGACAAGCGCCAGTCGGCGCAGGTGAAGACCCGCCTGCCCTCCATCGCCTCCTGGCGCAAGGTGGACGACTACACGGTCGAGATCACCACCAAGGACGTGGACAGCTTCTTCCCGTACCAGATGCTGTGGTTCCTGGTCTCCAGCCCGGCCCAGTACGAGAAGCTCGGCAAGGACTGGGACAAGTTCGCCCAGAGCCCCTCCGGCACCGGCCCGTTCAAGCAGGACAAGCTGGTGCCGCGCGAGCGGCTGGAGCTGGTGAAGAACCCCGACTACTGGGACAAGACCCGCCTGCCCAAGACCGACCGGATGATCCTCATCCCCATGCCGGAGGCGCTCACCCGCACCAACGCGCTGCTCGCCGGTCAGGTGGACCTGATCGAGACCCCGGCGCCGGATGCCGTGCCCCAGCTGAAGGGCGCGGGCATGAAGATCGTCACCAACGTCACGCCGCACGTGTGGAACTACCACCTGTCGGTGCTGCCCGGCTCGCCCTGGACCGACATCCGCCTGCGCAAGGCGCTGAACCTGGCCGTGGACCGCGAGAGCGTGGTGGCGCTGATGAACGGCCTCGCCCAGCCGGCCAAGGGGCAGGTGGACAAGACCAGCCCGTGGTTCGGCAAGCCCTCCTTCGACCTGAAGTACGACCCCGAGGCGGCCAAGAAGCTGGTGAAGGAGGCGGGCTATTCTCCCGAGAAGCCGCTCAAGACCACCTTCATCATCGCCGCCGGCGGCACCGGGCAGATGCTGTCTTTGCCCATGAACGAGTTCCTGCAGGCGAGCTTCAAGGAGATCGGCATCGACGTGGAGTTCAAGGTGGTGGAGCTGGAGGCGCTCTACACCGCCTGGCGCAAGGGGGCGAAGGACCCCATGAACGAGGGCATCACCTCCAACAACATCGCCTATGTCACCTCCGACCCGCTCTATGCGCTCATCCGCTTCTTCGACAGCCGGCAGGTGGCGCCGGTGGGCGTGAACTGGGGCTATTACGGCAACCCCAAGGTGGACGCGCTGATCGACGAGGCCAAGCGCACGTTCGACACCGCCAAGCAGGACGAGCTGCTCGCCAAGGTGCACGAGCAGGTGGTGGACGACGCGGTGCTGGTGTGGGTGGTGCACGACGTGAACCCGCACGCGCTCTCGCCCAAGGTGAAGAGCTTCGTGCAGGCCCAGCACTGGTTCCAGGACCTGACCACCATCGGCCCGCAGTGACGGAACGGGGCGGGCCCGCGCCCGCCCCGTCCCCCGCCCGGCCGCCAGCGCCAGCCTGCCCCGTGCCGCGCCGCACCCGCTCCGGGTGCCCCGGCGGATGGAAACATTCCTCTGGTTTCACGGGGAAAACCCTCTATAGTCCGGCGCGCGGACGGTACCCTTTCGGGTGCCGCTTTCCGTGTTTCGCCTCGACCGCGCTGGACGACATCCCGGCCCGGCCGAGCGAAGGCCCGCAAGGCTCCTTCAAGGGTCGCCTTCAAGGGGTGCCTCCGCAGCCGCTGACAGGCGGCCGTGGGGAGCGGGCTTGTTCTCTCTCGTTGAAAGGATAGACCGATGTCGATCACTGCCGAGCGCAAGCAGGCGCTCATCAAGGACTATGGCGCGAAGGACGGCGACACCGGTTCGCCGGAAGTGCAGGTGGCGATCCTCACCGAGCGGATCGTGAACCTCACCGAGCACTTCAAGTCCCATCACAAGGACAATCACTCGCGCCGCGGGCTGCTCAAGCTCGTCTCCCAGCGCCGCAGCCTTCTCGACTATCTGAAGAAGAAGGACGAAGGGCGCTACAAGTCCCTCATCGAGCGTCTCGGCATCCGTCGCTGACGCTCTCCCCCGGCGCCTGCCCACCGGGCGGGCGCCGCGCGGGCCGCTTCGGGCGGCCCGGCAGGCGCAGCGGGCATGGGGCCTGCTGCGAGACCGCGCACCAAGGACGAGTCATGGCAGGATCGCCGGACGCTACCGTCGGAGCCCCCTCGTGAGGGTATGGCTTCGCGCGGCGCGTCCGGCCGTCTTGCTCATGGCTCCTCTCCTTCGCGCCTGAACCGAAAGACATACGCATGTTCGATATCCATCGCGAAGAGCTGGACTGGGGCGGCCGCACGCTCACCCTCGAGACCGGCAAGATGGCCCGCCAGGCGGACGGCTCCGTGCTCGCCACCTACGGCGACACCAAGGTGCTGGCCACCGTCGTCTCCGCCAAGGAGCCGAAGCCCGGCCAGGACTTCTTCCCCCTGACGGTCAACTATCAGGAGAAGACCTACGCCGCCGGCCGCATCCCCGGCGGCTACTTCAAGCGCGAGGGCCGTCCCTCCGAGAAGGAGACGCTGGTCTCCCGCCTCATCGACCGCCCGATCCGCCCCCTGTTCCCGGACGGCTACAAGTGCGACACGCAGGTGATCATCACCGTGCTGGCGCATGACCTGGAGAATGACCCGGACGTGGTCTCCATGGTCGCCGCCTCCGCCGCGCTGACCCTCTCCGGCATTCCCTTCATGGGCCCGGTGGGCGCCGCCCGCGTCGGCTTCATCGACCACGAGTACGTGCTGAACCCCACCGTTGACGAGGTGAAGGAAAGCGCCCTCGACCTGGTGGTCGCCGGCACCTCCGACGCCGTGCTGATGGTGGAGTCCGAGGCCAAGGAGCTGCCCGAGGAGATCATGCTCGGCGCGGTGATGTTCGGCCACCGCCACTTCCAGCCGGTGATCGAGGCTATCATCAAGCTGGCCGAGAAGGCCGCCAAGGAGCCCCGCGCCTTCCAGCCGCAGGACGTCTCCGAGATCGAGGCCAAGGTGAAGGAGATCGCCGAGCACGATCTGCGCGCCGCCTACAAGATCAAGCAGAAGCAGGACCGCTACGCCGCCGTCGGCGCCGCCAAGTCCAAGGTGAAGAAGTACTACGAGGAGCTCGCCATCGGCGGCAACCCGGTGCCGAACCCGCAGGTCGTCTCCGAGGTGTTCAAGGCGCTCGAAGCCTCCATCGTGCGCTGGAACATCCTCGACGACGGCATCCGCATCGACGGCCGCGACGTGCGCACCGTGCGCCCGATCGTGTCCGAGGTCGGCATCCTGCCGCGCGCCCACGGCTCCGCCCTGTTCACCCGCGGCGAGACGCAGGCCCTCGTGGTCGCCACGCTGGGCACCGGCGAGGACGAGCAGTTCATCGACAGCCTGGAAGGCACCTACAAGGAGCACTTCCTGCTGCACTACAACTTCCCGCCCTTCTCCGTGGGCGAGACCGGCCGCATGGGCTCGCCCGGCCGCCGCGAGATCGGCCACGGCAAGCTCGCCTGGCGCGCCATCCACCCGATGCTGCCCGCCAAGCACGAGTTCCCCTACACCCTGCGCGTGGTCTCCGAGATCCTCGAGTCCAACGGCTCGTCCTCCATGGCCACCGTCTGCGGCTCCTCGCTGGCGCTGATGGATGCGGGCGTGCCGCTGCGCCGTCCGGTGGCGGGCATCGCCATGGGCCTCATCCTCGAGGGTGAGAAGTTCGCCGTGCTGTCCGACATCCTCGGCGACGAGGACCACCTCGGCGACATGGACTTCAAGGTGGCCGGCACCGAGCAGGGCGTGACCTCGCTCCAGATGGACATCAAGATCGCCGGCATCACCGAGGAGATCATGAAGGTCGCCCTCGCCCAGGCGAAGGATGGCCGCACCCACATCCTCGGCGAAATGGCGAAGGCGCTCACCACCGCCCGCGCGGAGCTCGGCGAGCATGCCCCGCGCATCGAGGTGATGAAGATCGCCGTGGACAAGATCCGCGAAGTGATCGGCTCCGGCGGCAAGGTGATCCGCGAGATCGTCGAGAAGACCGGCGCCAAGATCAACATCGAGGACGACGGCACCATCAAGATCGCGTCCGCCAACGGCGACTCGATCAAGGCCGCCATCAACTGGATCAAGTCCATCGCTTCCGAGCCGGAAGTGGGCCAGATCTATGAGGGCACGGTGGTGAAGGTGGTCGACTTCGGCGCCTTCGTGAACTTCTTCGGCTCCAAGGACGGCCTCGTCCACGTCTCCCAGATGGCCAACGAGCGGGTGGCGAAGCCGTCCGACGTGGTCAAGGAGGGCGACAAGGTCAAGGTGAAGCTCATGGGCTTCGACGAGCGCGGCAAGACCCGCCTGTCCATGAAGGTGGTCGACCAGGCCACCGGCGAGGACCTGGAAGCCAAGGCCAAGGCCGAGCGCGAGGCCGCCAAGGCCGCCGCGGCGGGTGACGAGGCCGGCGCCGCGGAGTGATTTTGCGACGGGTGTGATCCCGCAAGCAAGTTCGCAAGACAGGGGAAGGCGGCCGCAGGGCCGCCTTTTTCATGTCCGCCCCCCGGGCCCCGCGCAGCCGCCCCAGAAACGGCTTCAGTGGCTCCGGCCCGCGCCCTATCCTTGGCCTTAGGGGTGCGACGGCATATGCCGCCGCCGCGAGGGGCCGACATGATCGCCGACGCCATCCATCTGGTTCTGACCAACGTGCCGGTGCTGTTGTTCGTGCTGGCGCTCGTGTTTGCCAGCCTCTCCCGCAGCGGGGCGCCGGCCGAGCACTATCTCTCCTGGATCCTGCTTCTCAGCGTCGGCTTCCAGGGCATCTGGGCCGGCACCACCCACGTCTTTCTGCCCCAGACCGCCGCCGCCTTCATCGGCTGGCAGCCAAGCCCGTTCCAATACGAGATCGGCATCGCCGACCTCGCGCTGGGCATCGTCGCGGTGGTGTCGTTCTGGCAGAGCCGCGACTTCAAGGCGGCGGTGGTGCTGATCACCTGCCTCACCTATGTCGGCCTTGCCATTGGCCACGTGCGTCAGGTGCTGACGACCGGGGACCATGCGCCGGGCAATTTCGGCATGCTGCTCATCCTCACCGTCCTGGTGCCGGTGGTGATGATCGCCCTGTGGTGGCAGGGCCGGAGCACGGCTGCGCCCCGGCGCCCCTGAACCCGTCCCCCTCAGAACAGCTTCATGCCCGGCGGCAGGGCGAGGCCGCCGGTGAGGGCCTGCATCTTCTCCTGCATCACCCGCTCGGCCTTGGCGCGGGCGTCGCCGAGGGCGGCCACCACCAGATCCTCCAGGATCTCCACCTCGTCCGGCTTGGCGAGGGAGGGGTCGATGCGCACGGCCTTGCAGTCGCCCTTGGCGGTGACGCGCACGGTGACGAGGCCGCCGCCGGAGGCGCCCTCCACCTCGGTGGTCTCCAGCTCCGCCTGCATCTGCTGCATGCGCTCCTGAAGCTCCTTGGCCTGCTTCATCATGCCCATGAGGTCGCGCATGATCTCTCCTTCCTCGCGTTCGATGGAACCGGCGCCGCGCGCCCTGGAGCACGCGCCCGCCGCATGGGGGCGATCCGATCCGATCGCGCCCTAGTATTCGATCTCGTCGCCCTCGCCGGGGCCGGCGTTCAGATCCTCCTCGGAGGGGGCCAGCACCTCGGCGTCGATGGCGACCTCCTCGCGGGTGCGGACGTCCACCACCTCGGCGCCCGGAAAGCGGGCGAGCACGGCCGCCACCAGCGGGTGGGCCTTGATGCCCTCCTCCCGCTCGGCCTTCACCGCCGCCTGCTCCTCCGCCAGCGTCGGCCCGCCGGCCTGGGAGGACAGCGAGACCAGCCAGCGCCGGCCGGTCCAGTCGGACAGCTTGCGTGACAGGTCCTGGATGACGTTTGCCGAAGCGCCGGGCACGAGCGCCACCTCGATGCGGCCCTCTTCCACATGCACCGGGCGCAGCGCGGTCTCGATGCCATGCTTCAGCGACAGGTCGCGCCGGCTGGCGGCCAGCGCCGCCACGTCGGCGAGGCTGGCGAGGCGCGGGCCGGCGGCAACGGCGGGCGATGCTGCCGGCTGCGGCGGCGCGGCGGGCCGGGCAATGGCGGGCGCGGCCGCAGGGCGCGGGGCCGGAGCGAGCGCAAGGCGCGGCCCGCCGCCGCCGGACGAAGGCGCGGACGGCGCAGGCGGCGCGGCCTCGCTGCGGGGCGCGTCCTTCAGGCGGCGCAGCGCCTCGTCCGGGGTCGGCAGGTCGGCGGCATAGCCGAGGCGCACCAGCACCATCTCGGCCGCCTGCGCGGGCTTGGCCGCCTGCTGCACCTCGGCGATGCCCTTGGTCAGCATCTGCCACGCCCGGGCCAGCACGCGCATGGACAGGCCCTGCGCCATCTCGCTGCCGCGCACGCGCTCGGCCTCCACCAGCGCGGCGTCGTCCGCCGCATCGGGCATGATCTTCAGCCGGGTGACGAGATGGGAGAACTCGGCAAGGTCGGTGAGGATCACCGCCGGGTCCGCGCCGGCGTCATACTGGTCGCGGAACTCGGCCAGCGCGCGGGCCATCTCGCCCTTCATCAGCGCCTCGAACAGATCGATCACCCGCCCCTTGTCGGCGAGGCCGAGCAGGCGGCGGACCTCTTCCGCGCTCACCCGGCCGCCGCCATGGGCGATGGACTGGTCGAGCAGCGAGAGGCTGTCGCGCACCGAGCCTTCGGCCGCCCGGGCGACGATGGAGAGCGCCTCCGGCTCGATGGTCACCCCTTCCCGGGCGCAGATGCCGGAGAGGTGGGCGGCGAGCGCGCCGGCCTCCACGCGCCGCAGGTCGAAGCGCTGGCAGCGCGAGAGCACGGTGACGGGCACCTTGCGGATCTCGGTGGTGGCGAAGATGAACTTCACATGCTCCGGCGGCTCCTCCAGCGTCTTCAGCAGCCCGTTGAAGGCTGCCGTGGAGAGCATGTGCACCTCGTCGATGATGTACACCTTGTAGCGCGCCATCACCGGCCGGTAGCGCGCGCTCTCGATGATCTCGCGGATGTCGTTGATGGAGGTGTTGGACGCCGCGTCCATCTCCATCACGTCCACATGGCGGGATTCGATGATGTCGCGGCAATGCTTGCCGGGCACCGACAGGTCCAGGCTGGGGCCGCCGGGCGCGCCGTCCATGGGCTCGTAGTTGAGGGCGCGGGCGAGGATGCGGGCGGTGGTGGTCTTGCCCACGCCGCGCACGCCGGTGAGGATATAGGCCTGCGCGATGCGGCCGGAGGCGAAGGCGTTGGAGAGCGTGCGGACCATGGCCTCCTGGCCGATCAGGTCCGTGAAATCCTGCGGGCGATACTTGCGGGCGAGCACCCGATAGGCGCCGGGCGCCTGTTGCGGAGCCGGCGCGACGGCGGGCGGCGGGGCCGAAGGCGCAAGGCCGAGATCGAGGCCGGGCCCCTGATCATCCCCCGCGTCGTCTCCCTCGATACGCTGCTCGTCGCTCATGCGCCCGCCTTCGCGGCCCTGATGGCCAGCCCCATACATAGCACCGCGCGCGGGCGCGTCGATGGGCGCGCAGGGCAAATCCCCGACGTCCACGCCGATGGGGAAGGCTCAGAAGCGCAGGCCGAGGAACATGAAGGCCACGTTGCCCTTGTTGCCGTTCAGCTGGTCGGTGGGCAGCGGGGGGATGTATGTGAAGTAGATGTCCAGCCGGTCCAGCAGGCGCAGGTCCAGCACCGGCAGGAGGAAGGGGAAGGGCGCGCCGTTCCAGATGTCCTGCCGGGCGGTGAAGCCGGCGGCGTAGCCGAGCGACACCGAGGTCGTCTCCACCCGCGCCACCTGCCAGAAATGCCCGACGCCGCCGGCGAACTGGAAGTTCCGGTTGCTGTCGGAGAAGCCCATGGCGAACAGCATGTCGGAACGGCCGTCCGCATGGTCGAACCAGCGCGAATAGCCGCCGCCCCAGCTCCAGGCGTTGAGGCCGTTGTTGTGGCCGTAGGAGGACGGATTGTGCCAAGCGTAGCCGGTGACCAGCAGCGCGTTGCCGCCGCGCTCCACCACCGCCGGCAGATCGGGCAGCCAGAACATAAGGTCGGACGGCCCGACGACGGGCTCGTCCACCGCCTGCGCGCGGGCCGGGGCCGTCTGGACCAGCGCCGGCAGAGCCAGCGCCAGCATGACCGCGACGTGCGCGAGCCATCGCGCCTGCCGCACGTCCGGCCGGCCGCGTCGCGCAGCCTTTCCCGGCGCGCCCGCACGCACGCCGCCCCTCGTCGCTCCCAGCACCGCCAACGCCCCCGTATCCCGCCCCCTAGGCGTGCACACAGGATAAGTGGGTTGTGCCGGGCCGGCAACGCACCTTCCGGTACCGCCATCGGGTCGGGAAGCGGGCGGCTACTTCGGCTTGGCGGCGGAGGGATCGGCCTTCGGGGCATCCACCTTGGGGGCGTCGGCCTTGGGCGCTTCCGCCTTGGGGGCCTCGGCGGCGGGGACGCGGATGCACACGTAGCGGCGGTAGCCCTGGGCGAACGCCTCCTTGTGCTTGGCATCGAGGCGCGCCGGCACATTCTTCGCGACCGCCGCCTTGCAGGCATCCTCGGTCTGGTAGGTGGTCTCGCGGTTCACATTCGCATCGGGAACGGCGAGCGCGCTGAGGACGAGGACGACGACGACCCACATGGAACCCTCCCTGGAACGGTGGGGCTCTATCTATGCGCCGATCCGTACGGGATTGCGACGGGACGGCGGCGCTTTGTGGCGGGCGGGGACGGACGAGAGGACGGCGGACGGGGACGGCGCGTGGCCGCGCCCCTGCCGGCGCCGGGCCGATGACGGCGCGGCGGGCTTCACCTGTCCTTCGCTTGCAAGGATGAGGTGGGAGGCTGGACGAAGACCCGAGACCGGGCTCGTTGGGGCTGCTTCCTTCCGGACCTGACCCGGTTGGCGAGTGGCTCGTCCACCGCCAACCTCCCACGCGCTATATGGCAGGGGGAGGGGTGGGATGCAAGGGGGAGGCGTCGGATCAAGGGGACACTTCCCACAATCGGACGTGTGCATTATTCTTCGCCACACCCTGGAGAGAGCAAGCATGCAAATTGATGACACCCTATCCGATTGGGACACAATTAAAGATCAATTCGAGCGACCATCACTGCTTGTCGGTAATGGATTTAGCCAAAATATTTGGCCCTCATTTGCATATAAATCACTTTTCGAAACGGCTGATGCATCTGGATTTTCGTCTATCGACAAGTCATTATTTTCTAAGTTCGATACGCACAATTTCGAGATTATTTTAAATGCGCTCTGGACTTCAAAAATCGTAACCGACATACTCGGCAGAGACTCCTCAGATATAAATGAACGCTATAACAGCATTAGAGGCGCCCTGATATCTGCGGTTCATAGCGTGCATATCCCGTGGGCAGCGGCTCAGGCTTCAGTTCTTGATTCAATCTCAAGCGAATTATCAAAATACAATTCCGTATACTCAACAAATTACGATCTTATAATATATTGGTCAATTATGAGGCGCCCCGCCTTTTTCAAAGATTATTTTTTTAGCGAACGGTTTGATATCAATAACACTGATATCTGGGGGGAAGTTACGAAGATTCATTACCTGCACGGCGGACTCCACCTTTACAGAGATGTAAATGGAGGAACCCTAAAGCGCCGAGCTGAAGACGGTGCAAACCTCCTAGATTTATTTGCAACTCCGTACAGAAACGCGCTTCCACTTTTTATTTCAGAGGGACACTCTGAAGAAAAGATTTCATCGATCTACAGATCTGATTATTTATCGTTCATGCTATCGACATTTCGTGATGACCATTCGCCCATGGTAATTTTCGGTCATGGATTGGGAGATAGCGATAACCACATTTCTGCGGCACTTCGCTCAGTCGGCGGGCGCCGCTTGGCCATCTCCATGTTGCCGGGATCTGACGTGGCAATGCGAAAGGCTGATATCCACAAGAAACTACCAAAGGCTGAAAAGATATACTTCTTCAACGCAATTAGCCATCCCCTAGGTTCACCAACGCTGAGAATTGTTTGATCTCATTATTTGCGGTTCGATTCAGAGCACATCCCCCGATAACCCCCTTTCCACCCCACCCCGCAAACCGCTCACCCCCCATCCACCCCCGCCGCCCCGCCACCGCACCCAAACCCCTGAAATCCCTCGCCCTCCCCCTCTGGCACACCCCTTGCTGAACCCTCCCCCAATCCCCCGGCCTCGACGCCGGTGGGGAGGACAAGTCAGCCAAGGGGGGACGCCTTTATGGCCCTCGAGACGTTCTATGAGGTCATGCGGCGGCAGGGCATTACCCGCCGTTCGTTCCTGAAATACTGCTCGCTCACGGCGGCGGCGCTCGGCCTCGGGCCGGAGTTCGCGCCCAAGATCGCCCATGCCATGGAGACCAAGCCGCGCACCCCGGTGCTGTGGCTGCATGGCCTTGAGTGCACCTGCTGCTCGGAGAGCTTCATCCGCTCGGCCCATCCTTTGGCCAAGGATGTCGTCCTCTCCATGATCTCGCTCGACTATGACGACACGCTGATGGCCTCCGCCGGCCACCAGGCGGAAGCCATCCTCGACGAGGTGATGGAGAAGTACAAAGGCAATTACATCCTCGCGGTGGAAGGAAACCCGCCGCTGAACGAGGATGGCATGTATTGCATCATCGGCGGCAAGCCGTTCGTGGACCAGCTGAAGAAGGTGGCCAAGGACGCGAAGGCCATCATCTCCTGGGGCTCCTGCGCCTCCTATGGCTGCGTGCAGGCCGCGCGCCCCAATCCCACGCGCGCGACGCCGGTGCACGAGGTGATCTTCGACAAGCCCATCATCAAGGTGCCGGGCTGCCCGCCCATCGCCGAGGTGATGACCGGCGTCATCACCTACATGCTCACCTTCGACCAGCTCCCCGCGCTCGACCGGCAGGGCCGGCCGCTGATGTTCTATTCCCAGCGCATCCACGACAAATGCTATCGCCGGCCGCATTTCGACGCCGGCCAGTATGTGGAGAGCTTCGACGACGAGGGCGCGCGCAAGGGCTATTGCCTCTACAAGGTGGGCTGCAAGGGTCCGACCACCTACAACGCCTGCTCCACCGTGCGCTGGAACGACGGCGTGTCCTTCCCCATCCAGGCCGGCCACGGCTGCATCGGCTGCTCGGAGGACGGCTTCTGGGACAAGGGCTCGTGGTACGCGCGCCTCGCGGACCTGAAGGGCTCGGGCTTCGGCATTGAATCGAACGCCGACCGGGTGGGCCTGATCGCCGCCGGCGCGGTGGGCGCGGGCGTCGCGGCCCACGCCGCCATCAGCGCGCTGAAGCGCGCCCAGCACAAGCACACCGACGGCGCGACCAAGGGCCCGACCACCACCGAGGGAGGCGAGAAGTGACCATCCAGACGCCGAACGGCTTTTCCCTCGACACCTCCGGCAAGCGCATCGTCGTCGATCCGGTCACCCGCATCGAAGGCCACATGCGCTGCGAGGTGAATGTGGATTCCAACAACGTCATCCGCAACGCGGTCTCCACCGGCACCATGTGGCGCGGGCTGGAAGTGATCCTGAAGGGTCGCGACCCGCGCGACGCCTGGGCCTTCGTGGAGCGCATCTGCGGCGTGTGCACCGGCTGCCACGCGCTCACCAGCGTGCGCGCGGTGGAAGATGCGCTGCAGATCAAGATTCCCAACAACGCCTTCCTGATCCGCGAGATCATGGCCAAGGTGCTGCAGTGGCACGATCACGTGGTCCACTTCTACCACCTGCACGCGCTCGACTGGGTGAACCCGGTCAACGCGCTCAAGGCGGACCCGAAGGCGACCTCGGTGCTGCAGCAGTCCATCTCGGCGCACTCCAAGTCCTCGCCCGGCTATTTCCGCGATGTGCAGAACCGGCTGAAGAAGTTCGTCGAGAGCGGGCAGCTCGGCATCTTCAAGAACGGCTACTGGGACAACCCGGCCTATCTGCTGCCGCCGGAAGCGGATCTCCTGGCGGTGACGCACTATCTGGAAGCGCTCGACTTCCAGCGCGAGATCGTGAAGGTCCACACCATCTTCGGCGGCAAGAACCCGCATCCGAACTATCTGGTGGGCGGCGTGCCCTGCGCCATCAACATGAACGGCGACATGGCCGCCGGCGCCCCGCTCAACATGGAGCGGCTGAACTTCGTCAAGCTGAAGCTTCAGGAGGCCTTCGAGTTCTCGCAGAACGTCTATGTGCCGGACGTGATCGCCATCGCGTCTTTCTACAAGGGCTGGCTCTATGGCGGCGGCCTCTCCGGCCAGAACGTCATGGACTATGGCGACTACGAAGCCATCCAGGGCCAGAAGAAGACCGACCGCTTGCCCGGCGGCGTCATCCTCAACGGCAACTGGAACGAGGTGCATCCCATCGACCCGCGCGACCCGGCGCAGGTGCAGGAATTCGTGGCGCACTCCTGGTACACCTACGGCGATGCGGACAAGGACAAGGGCCTGCATCCGTGGGACGGCATCACCGACCCCCACTACGAGCTCGGCCCCAATGCCAAGGGCACGCGCACCGATATCCAGCAGGTGGACGAGGGCGCCAAGTATTCGTGGATCAAGGCGCCGCGCTGGAAGGGCAATGCGGTGGAGGTGGGCCCGCTCGCCCGCTACATCCTCGCCTATGCCCAGGGCGTCGACTATGTGAAGGGGCAGGTGGACGAGGCGCTCGGCCAGTTCAACACCCTCGCGGGCACCCAGCTCACCGCCAAGCAGGCGCTGCCGACCACCATCGGCCGCACCCTCGCCCGGGCGCTCGAGGCGCATTACTGCGCCAAGATGATGCTGGACGACTTCGACCACCTCATCGCCAACATCAAGGCCGGCGACACCTCCACCGCCAACATGGAGAAGTGGGACCCCGCCACCTGGCCGAAGGAGGCCAAGGGCGTCGGCACCGTGGCGGCGCCGCGCGGCGGCCTCGGCCACTGGATCAAGATCAAGGACGGGCGGATCGAGAACTACCAGTGCGTGGTGCCCACCACCTGGAACGGCGGTCCGCGCGATCCCAAGGGCAACATCGGCGCGTTCGAGGCCTCGCTCATGAACACGCCCATGCAGCGCCCCGAGGAGCCGGTGGAGATCCTGCGCACCCTCCACTCCTTCGACCCGTGCCTCGCCTGCTCCACCCACGTCATGTCCGATGACGGGGCCGAGCTGGCGCGTGTCACCGTCCGCTGAGGGAGGGCGCGCCATGACGGACGCCTCCCTCACTCCCGGCGCCGCCCCTCCGGCGGCGCCCGCCGCGGCCCCGGCTGCCAACGGTGGAAAGAAGCTGACCACCGTCTATGTCTATGAGGCGCCGGTGCGCCTGTGGCACTGGGTGAACGCCCTGTGCATCCTGGTCTTGTGCGTGACCGGTTATTTCATCGGCTCGCCGTTCCCGACGCTCTCGGGCGAGGCGAGCGCCCATTACCTGATGGGGACGATCCGGTTCGTGCATTTCTCCGCGGGCTACATCCTCGCGGTGGCGTTCATCGGCCGGATCCTGTGGGCGTTCGTGGGCAACAAGTATTCCCGCGAGCTGTTCACCTTCCCGTTCTGGCGGGTGAGCTTCTGGAAGGGCTTCTTCACCGAGGTGCAGTGGTATGCCTTCCTCAAGCCCCGGCCGCTGAAGTTCGTGGGCCACAATCCGCTGGCGCAGGTGTTCCTGTTCTTCGTGATGGTGCTGGGAATGATCTTCATGATCGTCACCGGCTTCGCCCTCTATTCGGAGGGCACGGGCCTCGGCTCGTGGCAGGACAGGCTGTTCGGCTGGGTGATCCCGCTGCTCGGCGGGTCGATGCAGGTGCACACGCTGCATCACATCGGCATGTGGGTGATCATCCTGTTCATCATCATCCACGTCTATTCGGTGATCCGGGAGGACATCATGTCCCGCCAGTCCATGGTCTCGGCCATCACCAACGGCTACCGCACCTTCCGGGACGACGATCCGAACTGAGTGCCGGGCGCCGCCGCCGAGGGGCACGAGACGAGAGGGCGCGGCTTCGGCCGCGCCCTTTTCGTTTGGGCGGCCAGCATTGCGATGCAGCGCGACGGAGCGAGTTTTTGCCGCACTGCCATACGACAGGCGCATGGCGGGCCAGCGCCCCACGCCGCGCCGCGGCCCCGGAATTGGCTCCCACGATACGGAATATGGATTTCAGACTTTCATCTTGTGGAAAAACTGATCACAATCTTTCCAGATGGCGCGATTGAACGCGTGTCCGGCGCATGCATCCGACGCAGGCCGAATCAACATCTTGGCCGGCTCCGCAAGCCGCTGGCACGCTCCTTGAATTGGAGAAGCTCGAAATCAGACGGCGGCAGACCGTCGTGGGAGGCCGTAACCGGGAGGGATGCGTCGCATGGACGGCGAACGGACGAGTGCGCGCATCCTCGTGCTGGGGATCGGCAACATCCTGTGGGCGGACGAGGGCTTCGGGGTCCGCGTCCTGGAGGCGCTGGACGCCGCCCACACCTTCCCCGAAACCGTCACCCTGCTCGACGGCGGCACCCAGGGCCTCTACCTCCTGCCCTATCTCGAGGAAGCCGAGGCGGTGGTCATCGTCGATGCGGTGGACTTCGGCTCCGCCCCCGGCACGCTGCACCTGCGGACCGATGCGGAAGTGCCGGCCGTGCTCGCCGCCCGCAAGGTGAGCCTGCACCAGACCGGCTTCCAGGAAATCCTCGGCCTGCTCGCCCTGCGCGGCCACACGCCCGGCCGCATCGTGCTGGTGGGCGTGCAGCCGGAGCTGCTGGACGATTACGGCGGCGGCCTCACCGACACCATCGCGGCGAGGGTGGAGCCGGCCGCGCGCATGGTGCTGGAGATCCTCGACCGCGAGTTCGGCATCGTCCCCGAGGCGCGCGGCGCCGGCGGCCTCATCACCGCCGCGGTGACGCGCGACGCCTATGAATCCCAGCGCCCCAGCGCGGAGGACGCCTGCCGCATCGGCGACCCGCGCGTCCTCGCCGCGGCCCGGAGCTGAGCCATGTGCCTCGGCCTGCCCATGCGCATCGAACGGGTGGAGGGCACGTTCGCCCTGTGCGTGCCGGAAACCGGCGCCGATGCCCCCGCCCGCGTCGATCTCGCGCTGGTGCCTGAAGCCGCCGCCGGCGACCATGTGCTGGTGTTCCAGGGCACGGCCCGCCGTCTGCTGGAAGCGGGGGAAGCCCGCCTCATCGCCGAAGCCCTCTCCGGCGTCGCCGCCATCATGGCCGGCACCGCCGATGCGGCCACCATCGACACCGCCTTCGCCGACCTCGTGGACCGCGAGCCCTCTCTCCCGCCCCATCTCGCCGCGGCCTATGCCGCCGGCCGAAAGGAAGCCTGATGCCCGAGGCTGATTCCCGCGCCCAGCTGCACCCGCTGGTCCGCCGCCTGCTCGTGGAGCGGGCCTGGCCCTATCTGGAAGCCGTGGACGACGCGGCCACCCTCGATGCGCGCGACCACTTCCTGTTCCTGCCCGCCCACGGCAAGGCGCATCTGGAAAGCCCAGACATCGCCGTGGTGCTGCCGGAGCTGGTCAGCGCGCTGGGCGGCGAGGCCGCCATCGGCGGCGCCGTCGCCGGGCCCAAGGCCGAAGCCGCGCTGCGCGAGAGCATGAGCCTCGCCCTGCCCGCCATCGTGGTGCTGCGTGCCGGCCAGCCGGTGGGCGCCATCTCCCGCATGCGCGACTGGGACGAATATCTCGAGCGCCTCGGCGCCCTCATCCGCGCGCGCGCCGTCACCCACTGAGGCTGCCCCCATGTCTTCCTCCTCCCCCTTCGCCACGCAGCCCCCGGTCGGCTTCGGCCCCGGCAGCCAGACCGGCGGCGACGAGGACGGCCTCGCCTATCTCCCCCTGCCCTCGGGCATGCGCACGTTCGAGGCGCATCTGCCCGAGGTGGAGGACAAGGCGCGCCTCGCGCCCGCCTTCGCCGTGCTGGAGGAGGTGATCGCCGCCCTTCAGGGCTGGACACCCGGCACGTCGACCGCCGTCTCCCTTGCCCATCTCGACGACGCCAACCGCGCGCTGGTGGACGAGGCCATGGGCGAGGGCGAGGTGGCGGTGAAGGTGGCCGGCGCCGGCGAGACGCGCGCGGTGGAGATCCAGGAAGCGACCTTCGCCGGCGTGTGGCGCGTGCGCGGGCCGGCCGGCGCGGGACTGCTGGAGGTGGGCGCCTTTCCGCGCGGAGCGCTGGTGCGCGCCTTCGGCGCCGCGACCGGGCCGGACCTGACCGCCCTCGATGCGCCCGCCCCCGGCATCTTCAACGCCCCGGCGCTGCTCACCGAGATCGCCCACCGCGCCGGCACCCGCACGCCGGGCGACCCGCCCCACGTCATCAACCTGTCGCTGCTGCCGCACACGCCGGAAGATCTCGCCATGCTGGACGCGCGGCTCGGCCCGGGCGCCACCACCGTGCTGTCGCGCGGCTACGGCAACTGCCGCATCGACGCCGCCGGCACCCGCGGCGTCTGGCGGGTGCGCTTCTACAATTCGCAGGACATGCTGATCCTCGACACCATCGAGATCGTCGAGGTGCCGGAAGTGGCCTGCGCCGCCGCCGAGGACATCGCCGATTCCGCCGAGCGCCTCACCGAGGTGCTGGCGGCGATCCGCTAGGAGCTCCCATGGCTACCGCACACAGCTTCTTCGAAGGCTCCTACCTCGGCGATCGCGCCCGCCTTGCCCCGACGGCGCGGCTCGAATGCAAGGTCTGCTGGCATGTCTACGACCCCGCCGAAGGGTGCGAGACGTGGCAGATCCCGGCCGGCACGCCGTTCACCGCCCTGCCCGACCACTGGCGCTGCCCGGTGTGCGACGGCGCGCGCGACCAGTTCATGGTGCTCGACGGCGGCGCGCCCGAGCTCTCCGCGCTGGCTCCGCCGCCCGCCGCCCTCCCTGCGACGGATCCGTTCCTCGCCCGCCAGCTGGCCGAGGCCCCGGCCCGGTTCGAGGTGGCATTCCGCGAGATCCATGCCGGCAAGATGAAGGGCGTGCCCTTCGTCAACGAGAGCCTCGGCGTGAAGGCGGTGGGCTTCGGCATCCACGAGGACCGCGTCATCGGCGTGCTGGTGACGCCGTGGTTCATGAACATCGTGCTCCTGCCGACGGAGGGCGAGGACTGGTCCGCCCTGCGCACCGGCGAACGGGAACTGATCGACTTCCCGTCCGGCACCTACGAATTCCTTGCCGCCAACCGGCCGGAGACGGGGCCCTACAAGGCCTGCTCCCTGTTCTCCCCCATGTTCGACTTCTCCTCCATGCTGCAGGCGGTGGAGACGGCGCAGGCGGTGCTGCCTGGCCTGCTCGATCCCGCCAACCGCGAGGACGGCACCCGTACCGGCGAGATCCGCCGCCGGGCGGAAGCGGAGGCCGCCGCCCGCGCCGCCGCCGAGGCTGAAGCCGCCGCGCCGGAGGACCAGACCGCCCGCCCGGGCACTGCCGGCCCCCTCTCCCGCCGCGCCCTGCTGCTCGGCCCCAATGCCGGCGCCCCGGCCGGCCGCGAGGCCGCCGCCTCCCTCGAGGACGGCGCGGCATGATCCACGCCCCCGCCACGCTCTGCAGCCTCATCGTCGCCCCCGCCGGGCGCGAGGGGCCGTGGCGGGTCACGCGCGAGACCGGGCCGGACCCCGCGCAGGCCCTCGTGGGCCGCACGGCGGACGAAGCGTCCCGGCTGGTGCCTCTGGTGTTCAACCTGTGCGGCGCGGCCCATGCGGCCGCCGCATCCGCGGCGCTCGGCCTGCCGGGACGGCCGGACACCCGCGCGATGGCGCGGGAGACCATGCGCGACCACGCCCTTGCCATCCTCCACACCTGGCCGGCCGCGCTCGGCACGGCGCCGGAGCGCGCGACACTGGCGCTGCTGTCCCGGCCGGACGCCGCGGCCGCACTCGGCCCTGCCCTGGTGGCGGATGCCGGCGACCTCGGCGATTTCTCGCTCGCCGCGCTGGAGAACTGGCTGTCCGAGGCGCCGACCGCCACCGCGCGGCTGCTCGCCTCGATCCGGCGCGCGGTGGACCCCGCCCACGGACGCGCGCGCCTGCTGGAGCTGACGATCGAGGACGTCGCGGCGGCACTGCGGCCGCCCGCTCCGCACCCGACATCCTCCTGCGCCGGCGCACAGATACCTGCTGCGGTCAACACCGGCATGGCTCCCGAAGCCTCCCGCGCCGGGACGATGCCGGTTCCGCCCGTCATGGCCGCCGCGCGCTGCGCGCCATCTCCCCTGCGCGAGAGCGGCGCGCTCGGCCGGGTCGCGCACCGCCCGCTGTTTGCCGCCCTGCTGGCGCAGGAGGGGGCGAGCCTGTTCGTGCGCCTGCTGGCGCGGCTGGTGGATTGCCTCCTGGCCATCGCCGCGCTGGCCTCGGGCACCGACGGAACCGCTCGCTCCGCCGCGGGCTCCCCGGCCGAAGGCACCGGCTTCACCGCGCCCGTGGGCGTCGGCATCGCGCCGGCGGCGCGGGGGCTGCTGGGGCATGGGGCACGGGTGGAGGGCGGGCGCGTCGCCGCCTATCGCATCCTCTCCCCCAGCGCCTGGAACCTCGCGCCCGGCGGCCTGCTGGAGCAGGCGTTCGCGACGCTGCCGTCGGGGCCGGACGCCGCGTGGCTTGCGCCGCTGCTGGTCTCGGCCATCAATCCCTGCGTGCCCGTCACCCTCGCCCTTGCGCCGGAGGCTGCCCATGCATGAGATGGCCGTGTGCGAAAGCCTGCTCTCCGCCATGGAGGAAGCGGCGAAGACGCAGAACTTCTCCCGCGTCACACGCGTGCGCCTCGCCATCGGCCGGTTCGCCGGCATCGAGGTGGAGGCGCTGCGCTTCGGCTTCGACGTGGTGACCCGGGGATCGCTTGCCGACGGCGCCGAGCTGGTGGTGCTGGAGGAGGACGGCACCGCCTGGTGCTTCGACTGCTCGGACACCGTGCCGCTCGCCCACCGCCTCGCCCCCTGTCCGCGCTGCGGCGGGGAGCGCCTCGTGCCCAACGGCGGCACCGACATGAAGATCAAGGACCTGGAGGTGTTGTGATGTGCACGGTCTGCGGCTGCAGCGGCGACGGCGCCACCATTTCCGACGCGACGGGCGGGCATGCGCACGCGGATTCCCATGCGCGCGACCACGGGCATGTCCACACGCACGCGGACGGCACGACCCACAGCCATCCGCACGCCCATGGGGAGGACGGATCGCACGGCGCCGGGCACGGGCATCATCATGACCATGGGCATGACCACCACGCCCACCGGCACGCTCACGCTCACCCCCACAGCCACGACCACAGCGACCGGCTCGACTATGGCACCGGCCCCGCCCACGCCCATGCGCCGGGCCTGTCGCAGGCGCGCATGGTGGAGATCGAGACCTCCATCCTCGCCAAGAACGACGACTACGCCGCCCGCAACCGCGCCCGGCTCGATGCCGCCGGCGTGCTGGCGCTGAACCTCCTCTCCGGCCCCGGCGCCGGCAAGACCACGCTGCTCGTGGAGACGCTGAAGGCGCTTTCCGGCCGCATCCCCGCCGCCGTCATCGAAGGCGACCAGCAGACCGACAATGACGCCGCGCGCATCCGCGCCGTGGGCACCCCCGCGGTGCAGATCAACACCGGCAAGGGCTGCCACCTCGATGCGCACATGGTGGGTCATGCGCTGGAGAAGCTGCCGCTGCCGCCCGGCGGCATCCTGTTCATCGAGAACGTGGGCAACCTCGTCTGCCCCGCCGCGTTCGATCTCGGGGAGACGCGCCGCATCACCCTGATCTCGGTGGCGGAAGGCGACGACAAGCCGCTGAAATATCCCGACATCTTCGAGGGCGCGGACCTCGTCCTCATCACCAAGGCGGACCTTGCCCCGCACGTGGACGCGGACATGGCGGCGCTGGAGGCCAACATCCGCCGGGTGAACCCGACCGCCGAGATCCTGCGCGTGTCGTCGCGCGGCGAGGTGGGGCTCGCCCGCTTCATCGGCTGGCTGGAGACGGCGCGCGCCGCCCGGCTCGACACCCTCGCCGCCGCCCGCGAGGCCGAGGCCGCCGCCCTGCGCGCCGCGGCGGGGAGCGCACGATGAACCGCCGCCCCGCCATCCTCGTGGTGGATGACGAGCCGCGCTCGGTGGAGGTCATCGCGCGGGTGCTGGACGAGGAGTTCGATGTCTTCACCGCGCTCGACGCGGAGGAGGCGCGGCGCATCCTGGAGAACGAGTGGATCCAGGTGATCTTCTGCGACCAGCGCATGCCCCACACCTCGGGCGTCGCGCTCCTGACCGAAGTGCGCGAGCGCTGGCCTGACATCCTGCGCATCATCGTCACCGGCTATACCGAGCCGCAGGACATGATCGGCGCCATCAACGACGCCGGCATCTACCAGTTCATCGCCAAGCCCTGGCACCCGGACCAGCTGCTGCTCGCCGCCCGCAACGCCGCGCACCTGTTCCAGCTGCAGCGCGACCATGAGCGCCTCAATCTGGAGATGAAGCTCACCACCGCCACCGCCGAGGCCCGCCTCGGCGTGCTGGAGGCGCGGGTGAAGCGCAATTTCCACTTCGACACGCTGGTCCGCGCCGCCGGCAGCCCCCTGTCGGACGTGTGCGCCCGCGCCGCGCAGGTGGCGGCCTTCGACGTGCCGGTGCTGATCCACGGCGAGACCGGCACCGGCAAGGAGCTGATCGCCCGCGCCATCCATTATTCGAGCCTGCGCTCGGACCGGCCGTTCTTCGCCGTCAACTGCGGGGCGATCCCGGACGAGCTCTTGGAATCCGAGCTGTTCGGCCACAAGAAGGGCTCGTTCACCGGCGCCCACGTGACCCGCATCGGCCTGCTCGACCAGGCGGACGGCGGCACCATCTTCCTCGACGAGATCGGCGACGTCTCCCCCGCCTTCCAGGTGAAGCTGCTGCGCTTCCTCCAGGAGGGCGAGATCCGCCCGGTGGGGTCGAACGAATCCAAGCGCGTCAACGTGCGCGTGCTGGCCGCCACCCACCGCGACCTTTTCGGCGAGGTGGGACGCGCCCGCTTCCGCGAGGACCTCTACTACCGCCTGTCCGCCATGGTGCTGACCCTGCCCGCCCTGCGCGAGCGGCGGGGCGACATCGCGGTGCTGGCGCGCGCCATCCTCGATGCGCTGAGCGCCCAGCACGGCAAGAGGGTGAAGGGCTTCACCGACGAGGCCCTGGCCTGCATGCAGGCCTATGACTGGCCCGGCAACGTGCGCGAGCTGCAGAACGAGGTGACGCGCATGCTGGTCCTCGCCGCCCGCGACACGCTCTCCGCCGACCTGCTCTCGCCCCACGTGGTGCGGGCGGCGGCCGAGACGCGGTTGACCGAGATCCGCGCCCCGGAGAACCTCGCGCTGCCGGATGGCGGGCCGCTGAAGGACCGCATCGAGCGCATGGAGGCCACCATCCTCACCGAGACGCTGGTGCGCTGCCGCTGGAACAAGAGCCGCGCGGCGGAGGAGCTCGGCCTCTCGCGCGTCGGGCTGCGCGCCAAGCTGGACCGCTACGGGATCTCCCGTGGCGGCGCCTTCGGCCAATCGCACTGAGGAGAAACGCCATGTGCCTCGGCATTCCCGGACAGATCGTCGCCGTCGCCGACGCGGACGCCATGCTGTGCGTGGTGGACGTCTCCGGCGTCCGCCGCACGGTGGACGTGGTGTGCGTCGCCGAGCCGGGCGCCCCGCTCGACGACCTCGTCGGCGCGTGGGTGCTTGTCCATGTGGGCTTCGCCATGAGCCGCATCGACGAGGAAGAGGCCGCCGCCACCCTCAAGGTGCTGACCGAGATCGGCGAGGCGCAGGCCGAGATGGACGCGCTCACGAACGGCAGCATTGAGCTGATCGCCACCCCCACCGCCTGAGGAGGACGGACATGCGCTATGTGGACGAATTCCGCGACCCCGTCCTCGCCGCCGCGCTGGTGAAGGAGATCGGCGCCATCGCCTCCCGGCTGGAGCGCGGGCGCGACCGGCCGTTCTCCATCATGGAGGTGTGCGGCGGGCACACCCACGCCATCTTCCGCTACGGCCTCGAAGGCCTGCTGCCGGATCTGGTGGAGTTCGTCCACGGACCCGGCTGCCCGGTGTGCGTTCTGCCGATGGGCCGGGTGGACGACTGCGTCGCCATCGCCGAGCAGCCGGAGGTGATCTTCGCCACCTTCGGCGATGCCATGCGCGTGCCGGGATCGAAGAAGAGCCTCCTGCAGGCCAAGGCCGACGGCGCCGACGTGCGCATGGTCTATTCGCCTCTTGATGCGCTCGCTCTCGCGCGGCGCAACCCCGACCGCGAGGTGGTGTTCTTCGGCCTTGGCTTCGAGACCACCATGCCCTCCACCGCCCTTACCGTGCAGCGGGCGGCGCGCGAGGGCGTCGGCAACTTCTCCCTGTTCTGCAACCACATCACCATCATCCCCACGCTGCGCGCGCTGCTGGAGCCGGGGGACAGCGGCATCGACGGCTTCATCGGGCCGGGGCATGTCTCCATGGTGATCGGCACGTCGCCGTACCGCTTCATCGCCGAGGAGTTCGGCAAGCCGCTGGTGGTCTCCGGCTTCGAGCCCATCGACCTGTTGCAGTCGCTGCTGATGGTGCTGCAGCAGATCGAGGCCGGGCACGCGCGCATCGAGAACCAGTATGCCCGCGTGGTGCCGGAGCACGGCAATCCCGCCGCGCTGAAGGCCGTGCAGGAGGTGTACGAGCCGCGCGAGACGTTCGAATGGCGCGGCCTCGGCTCCATCGCCGGCTCGGGCGTGCGGCTGACCGCGCCCTATGCCGCCTTCGACGCGGAGAAGCGCTTCGCCGTGCCGGACGTGAAGGTGGCCGATCCCGCCTCCTGCCGCTGCGGCGAGGTGCTCACCGGCGCCATGAAGCCGTGGGCCTGCCCCGAGTTCGGCAAGGGCTGCACGCCGGAGACGCCGCTGGGTGCGCTGATGGTGTCGTCGGAAGGTTCTTGCGCGGCTTACTATCAGTATGGCGGAATGCGGGGAGAAGCCGCATGACCATCCCCTTCACGCCCCCCTCCGCCGCGCGCCGCCCGCTGGCGCACAAGACGGTGACGCTCGCCCACGGCGGCGGCGGCAGCGCCATGCGCGACCTGATCGACGACGTGTTCCTCTCCGCCTTCTCCGGAGACGGCCGCGCCGCGCCGGAAGATCAGGCCCGCTTCGACCTTTCCGCCCTGATGGCGCACGGCGACCGCCTCGCCTTCACCACCGACGGCTTCGTGGTGGACCCGCTGGAGTTCCCCGGCGGCGACATCGGCAAGCTCGCCGTGTGCGGCACGGTGAACGACCTCGCGGTGGGCGGGGCGCGGCCGGTGGCGCTGTCCTGCGCCGTCATCATCGAGGAGGGGCTGGCCGTGGAGACGCTGCGGCGCATCGCCCGCTCCATGGCGCAGACCGCGCGGGAAGCGGGCGTCGCCATCTCCACCGGCGACACCAAGGTGGTGGCGCGCGGCGCGTGCGACAAGCTGTTCGTGACCACCACCGGCATCGGCGTGGTGCGGGCCGGCCTCGACGTGGGCATCGGCAAGGCGCGGCCCGGCGACGTGGTGCTGGTGAACGGGCTTCTGGGCGACCATGGCGCCGCCATCCTCAACGCCCGCGGCGACCTGGCGCTGGACGCCGACATCCTCTCCGACTGCGCGCCGCTGAACGGCCTCATCGACACCCTCATCGCCGCCGCCCCCGGCATCCGCATGATGCGCGACGCCACCCGCGGCGGCGTCGCGGCGGTGGTGAACGAGCTGGCGGAGGCATCGGGCGTCGGCGTGCGCCTCGACGAGCTGGCGATGCCCATGCGGCCGGAGGTGACCGGTTTCTGCGAGATCCTCGGGCTCGACCCGCTCTATCTCGCCAACGAGGGCAAGATCGTCGCCGTGGTGCCGGCGGCGGAGGCTGCGGGGGCTCTGGCGGCCCTGCGCGCCCATCCGCTGGGGCGCGAGGCTGCCCTGATCGGCGAGATCACCTCCACCCGGCCGGGCCGGGTGGTGATGAAGACACGTTTCGGGGGCGAGCGGATCGTCGACATGCTGGTCGGCGATCAACTGCCCCGCATCTGCTGAACCCTGAATAACCCAAACCTTCCAACACCGGGGAGTTCCCTCATGCACCGCATCCTCCGCACCGCCGGCGCCGCTGCCGCCCTGACCCTCCTGCCGCAGCTGGCGTTCGCCCATACCGGCGTCGGCGCAGTGCACGGCTTCAATGCCGGCTTCGCCCATCCCATGGGCGGGCTCGATCACCTGCTCGCCATGGTCACCGTGGGCATCTTCGCCTACCAGCTGGGCGGCCGCGCCCTGTGGGCCGTGCCGGCCACCTTCGTCGCGCTGATGGCGGTGGGCGGCGCGCTGGGCATTTCCGGCATCGACGTGCCGTTCGTGGAGCTGGGCATCGCCCTCTCGGTGGTGGTGCTGGGCGCGGCGGTGGCGTTCGGCGTGAAGGCGCCGCTGGCGGCCGCCTTGGCCATCGTCGGCTTCTTCGCTATCTTCCACGGCCACGCCCATGGCGCGGAAATGCCGGCCGATGCCTCCGGCCTCGCCTACGGCCTCGGCTTCATGTCGGCGACGGCGCTTCTCCACCTCGCCGGCCTCGGCCTCGGCATGGCCATCGGCCGCTTCGGCGAGGCCCACGGCGAGAAGTTCGTGCGCGGCGCCGGGGCGGCGGTGGCGGTGGCCGGTGTCGGCCTCCTCGCCGGCCTCGTCTGATCGACCTTCAAACGCCCGGGCGCGCCACGGCCGCCCGGGCGTTCTGCGTTCCGGCCCCAGCTACCGCTGCGGAACCACGATCGGCCAAGAAGCCGTCCTGCGGCCGTGACAGCGCCGTCTTGCTCGGCTATGGGCGTGCCCCCGGACCCGCAGGGGGACCGGACCGGAAGGAGACCCCATGGCCGCCGCACCGCAGGGAAATGCCGAAGCCATCGCCCGCATCATCGCCGCCGAGATCGGCGCCCGCCCGGCGCAGGTGACGGCCGCCGTCTCCCTCATCGACGAAGGCGCCACCGTTCCGTTCATCGCCCGCTACCGCAAGGAGGTGACGGACGGCCTCGACGACACCCAGCTGCGCACGCTGGAAGAGCGCCTCTCCTATCTGCGCGAGCTGGAAGCCCGGCGCGCCAGCGTGCTCACCTCCATCGACGGGCAGGGCAAGCTCTCCGACGAGCTGCGCGGAAAGATCGAGGCGGCCACCACCAAGGCCGAGCTGGAGGACCTCTACCTCCCCTACAAGCCCAAGCGCCGCACCAAGGCGGAGATCGCCCGCGAAAAGGGCCTGGGGCCCCTTGCCGACGCGATCCTGGCGGATCGCTCCGTGGCCCCGGCCGAGCGCGCGGCGGCCTTCCTCACCGAGCAGGTGGCGGACATCAAGGCGGCCCTCGACGGCGCCCGCGATATTCTGGTGGAGGCCTTCGCCGAGAATGCCGAGCTGGTGGGCAGCCTGCGCGCGCACATGAAGACGGGCGCGGTGCTCAAGGCGAAGGTCGCCGAGGGCAAGGAGGAGGCCGGCGCCAAGTTCCGCGACTATTTCGACCATTCGGAAAAGTGGGCGACCGCCCCGAGCCACCGCGTGCTCGCCATGCTGCGCGGGCGCAACGAGGAGATGCTGACCCTCGACCTGGTGGTGGACGAGGACGCCACCACCCCGGTGAAGCCGGCCGAGCGCATCGTGGCGCAGGCCTATGACATCCCCCTCGCCAACGGCGCGCCGGCCGACGGCTTCCTCCTGGAGGTGGCCCGCTGGGCGTGGCGGGTGAAGCTCTCGCTCCACCTCACCGTGGAGCTGATGGGCGAGATGCGCGAGCGGGCGGAAGAGGAGGCCATCCGCGTCTTCGCCCGCAATCTCAAGGATCTGCTGCTCGCCGCCCCGGCCGGCTCGCGCGCGACCATAGGGCTTGATCCCGGCATCCGCACCGGCGTGAAGGTGGCGGTGGTGGACGGCACCGGCAAGCTGATCGCCACGAGCACCGTCTATCCCTTCCAGCCGCGCAACGACGTGCAGGGCGCCATGGCGGAACTGGCGATGCTGATCCGCCGGCACAATGTGGAGCTGATCGCCATCGGCAACGGCACCGCGAGCCGCGAGACCGACAAGCTCGCCGCCGACGTCATCGCCGCCTTGCCGCCGGATGCGTCGGGCCGGAAGCCCATCAAGGTGGTGGTGAGCGAGGCCGGCGCCTCGGTCTATTCCGCCTCGGCCACCGCCGCCGCCGAGATGCCGGACATCGACGTCTCCCTGCGCGGCGCCGTCTCCATCGCCCGCCGCCTGCAGGACCCGCTGGCGGAGCTGGTGAAGATCGAGCCCAAGGCCATCGGCGTCGGCCAGTACCAGCACGACGTGGATCAGGCCCGCCTCGCCAAGGCGCTCGACGCGGTGGTGGAGGACGCGGTGAACGCGGTGGGCGTGGACCTCAACACCGCGTCCGCCTCGCTGCTCGCCCGCGTGTCCGGCCTCGGCGCCTCGCTGGCGGAGGCCATCGTCGCGCACCGCAACTCGGTGGGCGCGTTCAGGACCCGCAAGGAATTGCTGAAGGTCGCCCGCCTCGGCCCGCGCACCTTCGAGCTTTCCGCCGGCTTCCTGCGCATCCCGGACGGGGCCGAGCCGCTGGACGCCTCGGCGGTGCATCCGGAAGCCTATGAGGTGGCCAAGAAGATCGTCGCCGCCTGCGGACGCGACGTGCGCGCCCTCATGGGCGACACGGCGGCGCTGAAGGCGCTCGACCCGCGCGCCTTCGTGGACGAGCGCTTCGGCCTGCCCACCGTGCGCGACATCCTCACCGAGCTGGAGAAGCCCGGCCGCGACCCGCGCCCCGCCTTCAAGACCGCCACGTTCGCGGACGGCGTCCACGAGATGAGCGATCTCAAGCCCGGCATGGTGCTCGAAGGCACGGTGACCAACGTCGCGGCCTTCGGCGCCTTCGTGGACATCGGCGTCCACCAGGACGGGCTGGTCCACGTCTCGGCGCTGGCCGACCGGTTCGTGAAGGACCCGCACGAGGTGGTCAAGGCCGGCGACGTGGTGAAGGTGCGCGTGCTGGAGGTGGACGTGAAGCGCAAGCGCATCGCCCTCTCCATGCGCAAGGACGATGCGGGTTCACGCCCCGGCAGCCGGCCGCAGGAGCCACGGCCGAACGCCGCCCGCCCCGGCGACAACCGTCCCGGCGACGCCCGCCGTCCCGGTTCCGGCCGCGACAAGGCCGGCCAGAGCCAGGGCGCGTTCGGCGCGGCCCTCGCCGAGGCCATGCGGCGCAAAGGCGACTGAGCGCCGACCGGCGCATGGGTGACTGGGCGCCGGACCGGAGCACGACAGGAGGGGCGCCGGGCGGATCGAGCCGCCCGCGCCTCGGCCCTTGCCTGACTGCAGCGAAAGATCAGTGCGACATGCGGGCGCCATGCCGGCCGGCATGGACGCGGGCGAAGCGGGGCACGAGACGCTTCAGGCGCACCTTGCGGCCACCGCTGTCATCATCCGTGTCGCTCATAAGCATGACGGCGAAGCCCATCTGCACACTGCCGAAGGTGACCCCCAGCGCGAGCGTGAGGACGATGAGGGCGAGCAGCCCGTCCTGCGAGGTCCACAGCAGGGTTCCAAGGCGCGCCACGTCGAAGGCGACCAGCAGCGCGACGAACAGGGTGGCCACACCGATGCCGATGGCGGCATGGCGCGCCAGAAAGCGGACGAGAAACGGCATGGCACATCTCCTCCGGTGCCGGATGCACCGAATGGAACGGCCCGCGCATGGGGCCGGGTTCCTGAAAGAAAATCGTCTCACGCGCTCGTGACAGGGACAAGGGGCGCCGGCCCGCCACAACGTCGCATCGTCCGGGCGCGGGCGCCGGGACGCAATCCCGAACCTGCGCCGGATCAAGGCGCGGCGCCGGCGGGGTGACAATCTTCAAGGCCATACCATGTGAAGGGGCGGGATCACGTTCACGAACAGGGAGGACGATGATGACCAAGCTCGACAAGGCCAACCGTCTGGTGGTGGTGTGCGATGGCGCGAAGGCCATCCTTCTGGCGGATGCCGGCATCGCGCCGGCGCCGCGCCTGAGCGTTATCGAGAGCTTCGCCGAGCCCCACCCCGGGACGGCCCAGCTGGGCACCGACCGGCCGGGGCGGGTGCACGAATCGGCCACCACCGCCCGCAGCGCCATGGAGGAGACGGACCTGCACGCGCAGGCCGAGGCCGCCTTCCTCGGCCGCCTTGCCGAGCGGCTCGGGGCGCTGGTGGAGGCCGGCGAGGCGCCCCGCCGCATCCTGCTGGTGGCGCCGCCGCGCGCGCTGGGCACCCTGCGCGAGGCGCTGAGCGAGAAGGTCCGGCAGCTGGTGGACGGGGAAATCTCCAAGGATCTCGTCAAGCTGCCGGTGGACGAGATCGGCCGCCACATCGCGACCTGAGCTGAGGGCGAAACGATCCACGGGCCATCCGCGTTCGAACAAGGATGCGAAAGCGGAGGCCTTCATGTCGCTCATCCAGTCCCTCGCCCGCTCGCCCTGCGCTCTGGGGCGGGTGCGGCTCGTTGCCTGTCTCGCGCTGGTGGCGGCGGTGGCCGCCATCGGCGGGGCGGTGACCTCGCCGGCGATCCCCGGCTGGTACCGGGGCCTCGCCAAACCGGACTGGACCCCGCCCGACGCCGCCTTTCCGGTGGCGTGGACGATGCTCTATCTCCTGATGGCGCTGGCGCTGTGGCGGCTGTGGGACCGGGCGCCGCCCTCGCCGCAGCGGCGCTCCGCCATCGGCCTGTTCCTGGCGCAGCTGGCGCTCAACGCCATCTGGTCACCGGTGTTCTTCGGCCTGCACGCGCCGCGGGCGGGGCTCGCCATCGTGCTGGCGCTGGTCGTCACGCTCGCCTTCGCCATGCGCGCGGCCTTCCGGGTGGATCGTCCCGCCGGCTGGCTGCTGGTGCCCTATCTCGCCTGGGTGTGCTACGCCTCTTCCCTCAATGCGGCGATCGTCGCCCTCAACTGAGGCGGGCGAACCGGCACGGCGAAACGAAGGCTGCCATGCTTCACTGGTCCATCTATCTCTTCATCCCGGTCGCGCTGGCCCTGGTGGCGGGCGTGCTGTTCCTCGGCCTGTTCAATTTCGCCTCGGGCGGCTCGCCGCAGCGCTCGCAGCGGCTGATGCAGCTGCGCGTGCTGTTCCAGTTCCTGGCGCTGGTGCTGGTCATGATCACCATTCTCGCCATGGGACGGTGACGCGCGCCATGGTGAAGCTGAACAAGATCTACACGCGCACCGGCGATGACGGCACCACCGGGCTCGGCACCGGCGCGCGGGTGCCCAAGTACGACCTGCGCGTGGAAGCCTACGGCGCGGTGGACGAGGCCAATGCCGCGCTCGGCGTCGCCCGCCTGCATCTCGCCGGCGAGCCCGCGCTCGATGCCATGCTGATGCGCGTGCAGAACGACCTGTTCGATCTCGGCGCCGACCTGTGCGTCCCGCCCGCTCCCGGCGAGGCGGAGGGCGCCGCCCTGCGGGTGGTTCCGGCGCAGGTGACGCGGCTGGAGGCGGACATCGACACCCTCAACGCCGAGCTGTCGCCGCTCACCTCCTTCGTGCTGCCGGCCGGCACCGCCGCCTCGGCCCACCTGCACCTCGCGCGCACCATCTGCCGGCGTGCCGAGCGGGCGATGGTGGCGCTGTCGCACCAGGAGGGCGAAGCGGTGGGCAAGCCGGCCATCCAGTATGTGAACCGGCTGTCGGACCTGCTGTTCGTGGCCGGCCGCTATGCCAACGCCCGCGGCGCCGACGACGTGCTGTGGGTGCCGGGCGCCAGCCGGGGCTGACGCGGCGCGCGGGATCGGGCTGAAGGCGCCGGCGCATTGCCGCCGGGCCGCAGCCTGCTCTAGTCTTCCGGTGCGGGAGGTGGTGGAGTGCCACCCCCGGGGATGTCGCCGCCATGTTCGTTCCCATCGCCGACGCCAACCCGCTCGAGCATGTGCGGCGCCCCTACGTCACGTGGGCGCTGCTGGCCATCAACGTGCTGGTCTTCCTGGTGGTGGAGCGCGGCGCGTTCGGGCCGGTGAGCGAGGCCGGCGTGCTCGGCTACGGCACCATTCCGGCGGTGGTCAGCGGCCAGGCGGTGCTGCCGCCGGGCTTCGAGCGGGTGCCGCCGACGCTCACCCTCCTCACCTACATGTTCCTGCACGGCGGCTGGCTGCACCTGATCGGCAACATGGCCTTCCTGTGGGTGTTCGCCGACAATGTGGAGGACGCGCTCGGGCACGTGCGCTTCATCCTGTTCTACCTGCTGTGCGGCCTCGCCGCCGGGCTTGCCCACGTGTTCGCCGATCCGGCCTCCGAGGCGCCGCTGGTGGGGGCGTCGGGCGCGGTGGCGGGGGTGATCGCGGCCTATCTGGTGCTGCACCCCAACATCCGGCTGTGGGCGCTCATCTTCATGAAGATCCCGCTGCGGGTGCCGGCCTACTGGGTCATCGGCGCCTGGTTCGTGCTGCAGGTGTGGCAGATCCTCGCCAGCCGCGACGGCGATACCGCCTGGTGGGCGCATCTGGGCGGGTTCATGACGGGAGCGGTCCTGGTGGCGGTGCTGCGCCGTCCCGGGGTGGCGCTGCTCGATCGCGATCCGTCCGGCGTGCCGAGCCGGAACGTGGCACGCAAGGGCGAGCGTTGACACGCTTTCAGCCCCCTCCTACGTTGCCGGCCCGCATCAAATGCTGCAATGCAGGGACTGCGTGGATGGAATGGCTGCCGCCCCGTCGGACGGGACGCCGGCAGCAGGTTCGGGAACGGGGAGCACGCCTCTATGAAGATCCTGGTGCCCGTTAAGCGGGTGGTGGATTACAACGTTAAGGTGCGGGTCAAGTCGGACGGTTCGGGCGTTGAGCTTGCGAACGTGAAGATGTCGATGAACCCGTTCGACGAGATCGCGGTGGAAGAGGCGCTGCGGCTGAAGGAAGCGGGCAAGGCGACCGAGGTGGTGGCGGTGTCCGTCGGCCCGGCGCAGGCCTCCGAGACGCTGCGCACCGCGCTGGCCATGGGCGCCGACCGCGGCATCCTGGTGAAGACCGACGCGGTGGTGGAGCCGCTGGCGGTGGCCAAGATCCTGAAGGGCGTGATCGCCGAGGAGGCCCCCGGCCTCGTCATCCTCGGCAAGCAGGCGATCGACGACGACTGCAACCAGACCGGCCAGATGCTCGCCGCCCTCCTGGGCTGGCCGCAGGGCACGTTCGCCTCGAAGGTGGAGGTGGCCGACGGCGGCTTCGCCATCACCCGCGAGATCGACGGCGGCCTGCAGACGGTGGCGCTCAAGGGCCCGGCGGTGGTCACCACCGACCTGCGCCTCAACGAGCCGCGCTACGCCTCGCTGCCCAACATCATGAAGGCCAAGAAGAAGCCCATCGCCGAGAAGACGCCCGACGACTACGGCGTCGATGTCGCCCCGCGCCTCGCCGTGCTGAAGACGGCGGAGCCGGCGGGCCGCAAGGCGGGCGTGAAGGTGGGCTCGGTTTCCGAGCTGGTGGCCAGGCTCAAGGATGAGGCGGGGGTGATCTGATGGCGACTTTGCTTCTCGCCGAACACGACAATGCGGCGCTCAACGGCGTCACCGCCAAGGCGCTGACCGCTGCCGCCGCCCTCGGCGGCCCGGTGCACATCCTCGTCGCCGGCCAGGGCGCCGGCGCGGTGGCCGAGGCCGCGGCCAAGCTCTCGGGCGTGGAGAAGGTGCTCCTCGCCGACGACGCGCTCTATGCGCATCGCCTCGCCGAGCCGCTGGCGGCGCTGATCGTGGCGCTGGCCCCCGGCTACGACGCCATCGTCGGCCCCTCCACCGCCAGCGCCAAGAACGTGCTGCCGCGCGTGGCCGCCCTGCTCGACGTGATGCAGGTGTCCGACATCATCAAGGTGGCGGCGCCCGACACGTTCGAGCGGCCCATCTATGCGGGCAACGCCATCCAGACGGTGAAGTCCTCCGACCCGAAGAAGGTCATCACGGTGCGCACGGCGTCCTTCGCCGCGACGCCTGAGGGCGGCTCGGCCCCGGTGGAGGCGGTCGCGGCCGCGGCCGATCCCGGCGTGTCGACCTTCGTGGAGGAGGCCATCGCCGCCTCCGACCGTCCCGAGCTGACCGCTGCCAAGATCATCGTGTCGGGCGGCCGCGCGGTGGGCTCGCGGGAGAAGTTCGCCGAGGTGATCGAGCCGCTCGCCGATGCGCTCGGCGCGGCGGTGGGCGCCTCGCGCGCGGCGGTGGACGCCGGCTACGCCCCCAACGACTGGCAGGTGGGCCAGACCGGCAAGGTGGTGGCCCCCGAGCTCTACATCGCGCTCGGAATCTCCGGTGCCATCCAGCACCTCGCCGGCATGAAGGACTCCAAGGTCATCGTCGCCGTCAACAAGGACGAGGAAGCCCCCATCTTCCAGGTCGCCGACTACGGCCTCGTCGCAGACATCTTCCAGGCCGTCCCAGAGCTCAAGGCCGAAGTCGCCAAGATCAAGGGATGATCCAAACACGTCGCCGGCGGAAAACCGCCGGCGACGGCACCCTGTGCCAGCCCCGGCACGGGGACCGATCCGGCCCTGCCGGCATCGACTTAAGACTGGTGAATCCGGTTCCGAACTCCCAAGACAGGGCCGCGCGCGCGGGGCATAGTGTGGCGCCCCGTCGAGGGACGGCGTCCGAGGCGAAGCGAGAGAAACATGCCGCTCGAGATCAAGAAGGTCGGGGTCATCGGCGCAGGCCAGATGGGAAACGGCATCGCGCACGTCTGCGCCCTCGCCGGCTATGACGTGTGGCTGCACGACGCGGACGCCGATCGCATCCGCTCCGGCATCGCCACCATCAACGGCAACATGGCCAAGCAGGTGGCCAAGGGCTCGGTGACCGAGGAAGGCCGCCAGGAAGCCCTCTCCCGCATCGCCGTGGCCGAGCGCACCGAGGACCTTGCGGACTGCGACCTCGTGATCGAATCCGCCACCGAGCGCGAGGAGGTCAAGCGCAAGATCTTCGCCAACCTCTGCACGGTGGTGAAGCCGGAGGCCATGCTCGCCTCCAACACCTCGTCCATCTCCATCACCCGCCTCGCCGCCTCCACCGACCGGCCCGAGCGCTTCATCGGCATTCACTTCATGAATCCGGTGCCGCTGATGGAGCTGGTGGAGCTGGTGCGCGGCATCGCCACCGACGACGACACCTTCGAAAGCTCGAAGCAGTTCGTCACCCGCCTGCACAAGACCTATGCGGTGGCCGAGGACTTCCCGGCCTTCATCGTCAACCGCATCCTGCTGCCGATGATCAACGAGGCCATCTACACCCTGTATGAGGGCGTCGGCTCCGTGGACGCCATCGACCGGGCCATGAAGCTCGGCGCGAACCACCCCATGGGCCCGCTGCAGCTGGCCGACTTCATCGGCCTCGACACCTGCCTCGCCATCATGCAGGTGCTGCACGAGGGGCTGGCCGATTCCAAGTACCGCCCCTGCCCGCTGCTGGTGAAGTATGTCGAGGCCGGCTGGCTGGGCCGCAAGACCCAGCGCGGCTTCTACGACTATCGCGGCGAGAAGCCCGTCCCCACCCGCTGAGGCTCCGGGCGCCGCACCTGCGGCGCCCTTTTGCCGGCACTCTCCTGCCGGCATCCCGTTGCCGGCGCCGCCGGCGCACATTTCCCCGATACCGTGCCCCTCCGGGACGCCGCCCGCACCGTCATACGGCTGTTGCAGCGCATCGTCATGATGCCTCTTGAAAACGGTTTCAGGTCGAGCTTCCATTCGGCCTCCCGTTGCGGGGCTCCGCCATGGCGCGCATCGTCACCATCAGGACCGTCGCCGAACGAGCCGGCTGCTCCATCGCGACGGTGAGCCGCGTCATCAACCGCTCGGCCCCCACCAGCGCCGAGGTGGAAGCCCGTGTCCGCGCGGCCATCGACGCGCTCGGCTTCCGCCCCAGCGAGATCGGTCGCGCGCTGAAGACGCTGCGCACCCGCACCCTCGGCGTGGTCATCCCCAGCCTCACCAATCCGGTGTTCGCCGCCTCGGTGGCCGGCATGCAGGCTGCCGCCCGCGCGCACGGCCATGTGCTGCTGCTCACCGCCACCGATTACGAGCCCGGCGCCGAGGCCGAGTTGGTGCAGACCCTGGTGGCGCAGAACGTGGCCGGCCTGCTGCTCACCGTGGCCGATGCCGACGACAATCCCACCCTCGACCTCCTGGACGCCGAGGGCATCCCCTACGTTCTGGTCCACAATGAGCCGACGGTGCCCGGCCGGGCCGCCGTCTGCGTCGACAACGCGGCCGCCACCTCGGCCCTCACCGGCGCCATGATCGCCGCAGGGCACCGGCGCATCGCCTATCTCGCCGGCCGCTTCGCCACCTCGGACCGCTCCCGCCGCCGCCACGAGGGCTATCGCGCCGCCATGCTGGCCGCCGGCCTTGCCCCGGAGGCCCCGCTGGAGCTGGATTATCTGGGCGACACCCCCGGCCATGCCGCCGCCCTCGCCGATCTGTTCGCCGGCCAGGCGCGGCCGACCGCCGCCCTGTGCTCCAACGACCTGCTCGCCCTCTCCGTGGCCGGCGCGCTGCGCGACCTCGGGCTCGACGTGCCGGGCGATGTCTCCCTCGCCGGCTTCGACGGTATCGCGCTGGGCCGCGCCATGAACCCGACCCTCGCCACGGTGGACACCCCCACCCGCGACATGGGCGCCCGCGCCGTCGAGCTGCTGTTCGCGCTTATCGCCGAGACGGCCGCGCCCCAGGTGGAGCGCCTGCCCTTCACCCTGCGCCCCGGCGGCACGCTTGCCGCCGCGCCCGAGGCCCATGTTCCGCGTTCCACGTCCCCCCAGCCCATCGACCCATGAGGCCGAAGCCATGCGCCGCTCCCTGACCGCATTCCTCGCCGCCAGCGCCGTCGCGACACTGGCGCTCGCCGTCGCGCCGGCCCGCCCCGCCGCCGCGGCCGATGCCATCTGCTACAACTGCCCGCCCGAATGGGCGGACTGGGGCTCCATGCTGAAGGCCATCAAGGCCGATCTCGGCATCGACGTGCCGCAGGACAACAAGAACTCCGGCCAGTCGCTGACCCAGATCATCGCCGAGAAGGCGAGCCCGGTGGCGGACGTCGCCTACCTGGGCGTCACCTTCGGCATCAAGGCCAAGGACGCCGGCGTCACCCAGCCCTACGAGCCCAAGGGCTTCGAGGAGATCCCCGCCGGCCTGAAAGACAAGGACGGCAACTGGTTCACCATCCATTCGGGCACGCTCGGCCTGTTCGTGAACAAGGAAGCGCTGGGCGGCGCGCCGGTGCCGGCCTGCTGGGCCGACCTCTTGAAGCCCGAATACAAGGGCCTCGTGGGCTACCTCGATCCCACCAGCGCGTTCGTGGGCTATGTGGGCGCGGTGGCGGTGAACGGCGCCATGGGCGGCACGCTCGACGACTTCAAGCCGGGCCTCGACTATTTCAGGAAGCTGCAGGCCAACCAGCCCATCGTGCCCAAGCAGACCTCCTACGCCCGCGTCGTCTCCGGCGAGATCCCGATCCTGCTGGACTATGACTTCAACGCCTACCGGGCCAAGTATTCGGAGAAGGGCGACTTCGCCTTCGTCATCCCCTGCGAGGGCACGGTGGTGGTGCCCTATGTGATGACCATGGTGAAGGGCGCGCCGCATCCGGAGGCGGCCAAGAAGATCCTCGACTACGTGCTGTCCGACAAGGGGCAGGCCATGTGGGCCAAGGCCTATCTGCGCCCGGCCCGCAATGTCGCCCTGCCGCCGGAGGTGGAAAGCCGCTTCCTGCCCGCAGCTGACTACGCCCGCGCCAAGCCGGTGGACTACGCCCGCATGGAGGCGGCCCAGAAGGGCTTCTCCGAGGCCTATCTCAACACCGTGAAGTAAGACTGCCCGGCGCCGGCCGCCCGCCCCGACGGCGCGGCCGGCGCCCCGGCCCGAACGGGACGCATCCCGCCTTGCGCCGGTTGCCGGCGCGCCCTCCAATGCCACCGGCCGAGGCCGGCATGATGCCGGAACCGGAGCACAGGCCGACCCCATGCACAGCGCCGACCGCCTTGCCCGCCTGTTCCTCGTGCCGCTGCTGCTGTTCGTGGCGGCCTTCTTCCTGCTGCCGCTGGTGCGGCTGGTGGGGGTGGCCGGCGCGGGGCCAAACGGGATGGCGGAATATCTCGCCATCCTCACCAATCCGCGCCACCTCGCCACCCTGATCGCCACCCTGCTGCTCTCGGCGGCGGTGACGGCGGCGACCCTCGCCATCGGCACGGTGGTGGCGCTGTTCCTGGCGCGCAACCGCTTTCCCGGACGCCCCATCCTCGTCTCGCTGCTCACCCTGCCGCTGGCGTTTCCCGGCGTGGTGGTGGGCTTCATGATCATCCTGCTGGCGGGGAGGCAGGGCCTCATCTCCAGCCTGTCCATGGGGCTCGGCATGGGGCGGTGGGTGTTCGCCTATTCCATGGCCGGCCTGTTCGCGGGCTATGTCTATTTCTCGCTGCCGCGCGTGCTGGTGACCCTGATGGCGGCGGTGGAGAAGCTGGACCCGGCGCTGGAGGAGGCGGCGCGCTCGCTGGGCGCCGGTCGTCTCATGGTGCTGCGCGACGTGACGCTGCCCGGCATCGCCCCGGCGCTGATGGCCTCGGGCGCCATTGCCTTCGCCACCGCCATGGGCGCGTTCGGCACCGCCTTCACGCTGGCGACCCGCATCGACGTCTTGGCCATGACCATCTACACGGAGTTCACGCTCAACGCGAACTTCGCCACGGCCGCGGCCCTTTCCATCGCCCTCGGCCTCATCACCTGGGCGGTGCTGGCGGTGACGCGCAACCTCGCCGGTTCCGGCGTCGCGGCGGCGGGGTGAGGCCATGCGCGCGGCATCCGCACCCCACCGCCTCACCTTCGCGCTGCAGCTCGCGGTGACGCTCGTCGCCTGCGCCTTCCTGATGGTGCCGGCGGGCGCCTCCATCCTCGCCGGCTTCACCGCCAATTATTTCCGCGGCCTGTCCTCCGGCCTCACCCTCGACTGGGTGCGGCAGGTGCTGGCGCTCTATACCGACTCCATCCTGCTGTCGGTGATGATCGCACTCGGCACCCTCGCGGTCACCCTGGCGCTGGGCGTGCCGGCGGCCTGGGCGCTGGCGCGGCGGCCCTCGCGCTTCACCCGGCTGGTGGAGGAGGTGGTGACGCTGCCCGTCGCCATCCCCGGCCTGGCGCTGGCCCTCGCGCTGATCCTCGCCTATGGCGGCTGGCGCGACTTCCGCATGAGCCCGCTGTTCATCCTCACCGGGCATGTGCTCTACACCCTGCCCTTCATGCTGCGCTCGGTGATGGCGGTGCTCGCCGCCATCGACGTGCGCACGCTGGAGGAAGGCGCGGCCTCGCTCGGCGCCTCGCCGCTGCAGCGCTTCTTCCATGTGGTGGTGCCCAATGCGCGCGGCGGCATCCTCGCCGGGGCGCTGATGGTGGTGACCCTCTCCATCGGCGAGTTCAACCTCACCTGGATGCTGCACACGCCCCTCACCAAGACGCTGCCGGTGGGCCTTGCCGACAGCTACGCCTCCATGCGCCTCGAGATCGCGAGCGCCTACACGCTGGTGTTCTTCGTCATGATCGTGCCTTTGCTTGTCGCCCTGCAGCTGTTCGGCCGCGCCGGCCCCGGGAGGGCGCCGTGAGCACAGAGAACCGCACGACCGCGCCCTCCGGCGCAGCCATCACCGTCGCCGGCGTGGGCAAGACCTATCCGGACGGAACCCGCGCCCTGCTGCCGCTCGATCTTCAGGTGCAGGCCGGGGAAACGGTGGTCCTTCTCGGCCCCTCCGGCTGCGGCAAGACCACCCTGCTGCGCCTCATCGCCGGGCTGGAGGCGCCCGACGCGGGCGGCCGCATCCTGTTCGACGGGGTGGACGTGACCGCATTGCCCATCGAGAAGCGCAACGTGGGCATGGTGTTCCAGTCCTACGCCCTGTTCCCCAACATGAGCGTCATCGACAACGTGGCCTACGGCCTGCGCGTGCGCGGCATGGGCAGGGACGAGCGGCAGGCGCAGGCGGCCGCCGTGCTGGAGATGATGCGCATCGGCGCGCTGGCGGGGCGGCGCATCGACCAGCTTTCCGGCGGCCAGCGCCAGCGCGTCGCGCTCGCCCGCGCGCTTGCCGTGCGCCCGCGCGCCCTGCTGCTGGACGAGCCGCTCACCGCGCTGGACGCCGCCCTGCGCGAGCATCTGCGCGGCGAGATCGACGCCCTGCTGCGGCGCCTCGCCATCACCGCGCTCTATGTCACCCACGATCAGGCCGAGGCGCTGGCGCTGGGCGACCGGGTGGTGGTGATGAAGAACGGCGCCATCGCCCAGGCGGGCACCCCGCGCGACGTCTATTTCCGCCCCGCCGACGATTTCGTCGCGGATTTCGTGGGCATCACCAACCGGCTCGCCGGCCGGGTGAAGTCCGGGCGCTTCGACACCGCCGCCGGCGTGCTCGCCCTTCCCGCCGGCCTCGCCGGGGCGGATCGTGCCGAGGCCCGCCTCCTGTTCCGGCCGGAGACGGCGCGGCTCACGAGCCCGGCCGAGGCCGCCCTGGTGCTGGAGGTGACGCAGGTGGAATTCCTCGGCCCGCGCCAGAAGGTGACTCTGAAGGATACCGGGGGCCAGCGCATCGTTGTGGAGGCGCCGGCGGAGCAGGCCCTCGCCCCCGGCGCGGCCATGGGCCTCATCCTCGACACCGACCGAATCACGCTGGTCTGATCGCCATGCTCATCGCGCAGCTCACCGACACCCACATCCGCCGACCGGGCGCCCTCGCCTACAATGTGGTGGACACGGCCATTCATCTGGAGGCCGCCGTCGCCCACATCCTGGCGCTCGACCCGCGCCCCGACGCGGTGATCGTCACCGGCGACCTGACGGACTTCGACGATCCGCACGAGTTCGCCCGCTTCCGCGCGCTGACGGCTGCTCTGCCCATGCCGCTCTATCCGGTGCCGGGCAATCACGACAGCTCGGCCGGGCTGCTCGCCGCCTTCCCGGAGATCGCGGCGCGCTGTGCAAGCGGGCGGGTGAACTACGTGGTGGAGGACGGCCCGCTGCGGCTGGTGATGCTGGATTCCACCGTCTACGGCCGCCCCCACGGCATGCTCGGGGCCGAAGGGCTGGCCTTTCTCGAAGCCGCGCTCGAGGCCGCGCCCGATCGGCCGGCGCTGGTGGCCGCCCACCATCCGCCGTTCCTCACCGGCATCCGCCACATGGATGTGCAGAACCTCGCCGACGCCGCCGAGCTGGAGGCCGTGCTGCGGCGCCATCCGCAGGTGGTGGGCTTCACCTGCGGCCATGTGCATCGCGCGGTCACCACCAGCTTCGCCGGCGTCGCCGCCACCATCGCCCCGGCGCCCGCCCATTCGGTGAGCCTCGCGCTCGACCCCGCGGCGCCGCCCAGCTTCCACATGGAGCCGCCGAGCCTGTCGCTGCATCTGTTCGCGGATGGGCGGCTGGTCACGCACCGCAGCTTCATCGGCGCCTTCTCCGGACCCCACCCCTTCTTCGGGCCGGACGGAAAGGCCATCGGCACGCCCGGCTAGGCGCGGCGTCCGCAGATCAGCCCGCGCGGGCTGCGAGGATGGCGTCGGCCGCCTCCACGAAGCCGTCGCCGCCCGGACCTTCGGTGATCCAGCGGGGCAGCACCGGGATCTCGTCGCGATACTGGACGACGGTGCTGACGCCCACGGTGTGGCGGAAGGCGCCGAACATGGGCGCGTCGTTCACCGAGTCGCCGACGTACAGCACCTGCTCGAGCGCCTGGTCCCAGGACAATCCGCAGGCATCGCCGAGGATGCGCCGGCCCATGGCGAGCTTGTCGTAGCCGCCGAGCCAGCCGAGCACCCACAGGTTGTTGACGGTGACGTCCGCCCCCTCGGCCCGCAGCGCCGCCACGAGGGCGGCCCGCGCCTCCGGCGTCTCGGGCTGCGTGAAGGCGATGCTGGTGAGACGGAAGGGCTGATCCTCGGCGAGCTGCGCGCCGGTCCGGGCCGCAACCCGCGCCGCCATGGCCTCGAGGGTGCGGAAGACGTCCCGGCGTCCGTCCTCGCCGTGCCAGAACAGCCGGTCGAGGCTGTGCCCGCCGGCGCGACGGAAGAAGAAGCCGCCGTTCTCGCCGATCACCCCGTCCACCGGCCACATGCGGGCCATCTGATCGCACCAGCCGGCCGGCGCCGCGGTGACGGGCACGACAGCGACGCCACCGCGCTGCAGGCGATCGAGCGCATCATAGGTGCGCGCGGACAGACGCCCCCGGAAGGTGAGCGTCTCGTCCATGTCGGTCAGGACGAAGCGGATGTCGCGAAAGGCCGATGCCTCGGCCTCCCTCAGCGGGCGCACGGTGCCTCAGTCGCGTCGGGCGATCAGCCGCCAGCCACCGGCAGCGGGATGGGCGCCGGGCCGAGCGCGGTGCTGCGCAGGGCGGTGCGCTCGGCAACCCGGTCCGCGTACGGCAGCTCCAGCCGCTCCCACACGTCCGACAGGGCGGTGGCGAGGTGGGCGATGAGCGCGTCGTCATGGAAGGGCGTCGGGGTGATGCGCAGACGTTCCGTGCCACGCGGCACGGTGGGGTAGTTGATGGGCTGGATGTAGATGCCGTACTCGGCCAGGAGCAGGTCCGAGGCCATCTTGCAGGCCTTGGCGTCGCCCACCATCACCGGGACGATGTGGGTGGGCGTCTCCATCTGCGGCAGGCCGGCGGCGGCGAGCGCCGCCTTGACCTTGGCCACCTGGGCGCGCTGGCCGGCGCGCTCGGCCTGCGAGGTCTTCAGATGCTTGACCGAGGCGGTGGCGGCGGCCGCGACCGCCGGGGGCAGCGCGGTGGTGAAGATGAAGCCGGGCGCATAGGAGCGCACCGCGTCGATGATGACGCGCTTGCCGGTGATGTAGCCGCCGACCACGCCGAACGCCTTGCCGAGCGTGCCCTCGATCACGTCCACCCGATGCATCACGCCGTCGCGCTCGGCGACGCCGGCGCCGCGGTCGCCGTACATGCCCACGGCATGGACCTCGTCCAGGTAGGTCATGGCGCCGTAGCGCTCGGCGAGGTCGCAGATGGCGCCAATGGGGGCGATGTCGCCGTCCATGGAATAGACGCTCTCGAACACCACCAGCTTCGGCCGGTCACCGGCGGCCTTCAGCAGCTCCTCCAGGTGGCCGAGGTCGTTGTGGCGGAAGATGGCCTTCTGCCGGCCGCCGTGGCGCACGCCCTCGATCATGGAATTGTGGTTGAGCTCGTCGGAGATCACCACGCAATCCGGGATCAGCTTGATGATGGTGGAGATGCCGGTGGCATTGGAGATGTAGCCGGAGGTGAAGACGAGGCCGCTCTCCTTGCCGTGGAGATCGGCGAGCTCGCGCTCCAGCATCACGATCTCATGGCTGTTGCCGGAGATGTTGCGGGTGCCGCCGGCTCCGGCGCCGCGCGCCTGCGCGGCCGCGCACATGGCCTCCACCACCTTGGGGTGGGCACCCATGCCGAGATAGTCGTTGGAGCACCACACCACGATGTCGCGCGGGCCGCCGGGCGAGTGCCACACCGCCCGCGGGAAGCGCGAGGCGTCGCGCTCGATCTCGGCGAAGGTACGGTAGCGGCGCTCCTTGCGCAGGGCGTCGATGGCGTCGGCGAAGAAGTGGTCGTAGTTCATTCCGGACCCTGCGGCGACTTGGCGGCTACACACGGTGGGCGGAACCGCCGGCGCATCCGGAGTTCCACACTGTTATAATGTATGGCGGCACCTTGCTCCTTGTATTGATACCAATCAAGAGGCGAGGCCGACGCGCGGCGATCCGGCGCGGGGGGAGCGCGGGCGCCGCGGCAATTTCGTGCGCTGCAGCAATGCCCTGGCCGGCTCTCGCGGAGCCTGCGCCGGCCGCCCCGCGCCGCCGCTCAGTCCACCTTGACCGGCAGGAAGGTGAAGGGCGTCGCCGGCTCGAACTTGCCCGAGACGTCACCCGAATAGACCTTGCCGCCGGTCAGCGTCAACTTGCGCACCGGCGCGCCCGGCTTCAGGTCGAGGCCCGAGAGCGGCACCCAGAAGCTGTTGGGGCTGGTGGCGGAATCGAAGAAGTAGACGCGGTCCTTCTGGTCGCTCACCGTACGCCAGAGGGTGGAGGCGATGTTCGGCTGGCCGGGGGTGGTCAGGCCCAGCGGCACGCTGACCGAGCGCATGACGCTGGCGACGCTCGCCACCGCCTGGTTGGCATAGGTGCCGTCCGGCACGGCGGTGATGATGGCCGGCGACGCCTCGGTCGGGATCGCCTTGATGAAGAAGCTCGCACGGGCGAAGCGGTCGGCCGCCCGGTTGGTGCCGGGCAGGAACACGGTGCCGCCGATCTGCTCCCAGTAGGCGTTGAGCGCCAGCTGCTGGTCGTACGCCGGGGAATTGGTCATCACCTGATACTGCCGGCCGTGATGCACCACCAGCCGGCCGCCGAGATACTCGAAGATGGCGCTGTCGCCGGAGGCATCGGAAATGGCGAGGTGCAGCTGCGCGCCGGCGCCGTTGGGCAGGTCCGCGGTCACCACCACGAACGGCTCGGCCGACAGCCCCGCCACCGCCTCGGCCACGGTGGCGAAATTGTCGAGCACGTATTGCGCCCACAGGCTGATGGAGAGGGCCGGCTTGCCGTCCGGCTTCGCATATTCCGATTCGGCCAGATAGAGCAGGTTGGCGACGAGGCCCTTCTCGTTCATGCCGTCGGCGGTGCCCACGTCATAGCCCGAGGCGATGACGCTGCCGTATTTCGAAACCCACTTCGGCGTGTTCGCGCCCGCCGCGCCGGTGCGCGCAATGCCCGCGGGGAACGCCCACAGATTGGTGTGCATGTCCTCCGCCCAGTCCATGGTGCGTCCGGTGACGACCACGCCCTGCGAGCCGAGGTAGACGGCGCGGGTGCAGGCCTCCGCGACCGGCGCCGCGCTCGAGGCGAGCACGGCGAGCGCAGCCGCCAGCGCACCGGCGCGGCCTGGGCGCGACACGGCGCCGAGGGAGCGATTCAGCAGGAGATGAAACGGGGTCCGGAACCTGATGCGCATCAAGGGCCTCCGCGACTAGGCGAGCCTTCGAGATGCGCGCTGCCGGGGCCAGGCCACCCGCAGATCACGCGCCGCCCGCCGGATAGGGACGGCTGAAAAGAGATACCGGCTCCGCCCACACAGCAAGGCGGAGCCGGTCATCCATGCCCTGTCTGCCCCGAAAAGACATGGACAAGAGGGAGATAAGCACCACCTGCGGGCCGATTCTCTGAGATGGATCAAATTTGGCGGAGCCGGAGCATTTTTTTGCTATGCGAAGGGAGGGGCCCGCGGCTCAGCCGGGGCTGGAGGAGCAGGAATGTACGACAAGGAAGCGCGGATGCCCGACGGAATCCCGGTGATCCGCACCATCGCCATGCCGGCGGACACCAATCCCAACGGCGACATCTTCGGCGGCTGGCTCATGTCGCAGATGGACCTTGCCGCCGGCAACGTGGCGGCGCGCCGCTCGCGTGGCCGCGCGGCCACGGTGGCGGTGGAGGCCATGAGCTTCCTCTCCCCGGTGGCGGTGGGCGACGAGGTGAGCCTGTTCGCCCGCGTGGTGAAGATGGGCCGCACCTCCATGCGCATCGAGGTGGAGGCCTGGCGCCGGGCCCGCGCCAGCGAGCAGACCACCAAGGTGACAGAGGCCGTCTTCACCTTCGTCGCCATCGACGAGGACGGGCGTCCCCGACCGATCCCCGCCGACGCGAGCCCCGGCTGAGGCGGGCTCATCGAACCGCGGGGCCGCCCCACCCGGCGCCCCGCGCTATGTTCACGTCCCGCGCGGCTTGGCGCGGGTGGTGGGCGGCGCCTCGGCCGGGTTTTCCGGCCAGGGATGCTTGGGATAGCGCCCGCGCATCTCGGCCCGCACGTCGCGCCACGAGCCCTGCCAGAACTGCGGCAGGTCCCGCGTCACCTGGATCGGCCGGTGCGCGGGGGAGAGCAGCGCCAGTGTCAGCGCCACCCGCCCCCCCGCGATGGCGGGATGGCGGGTGAGGCCGAACAGTTCCTGCACCCGCACCTGCACCTGCGGCCCGCCTTCCGCGCCATAGTCGATGGGCAGCCGCGAGCCGGTGGGAGCGGTGAAATGGGTCGGCGCCTCCGCCTCCAGCCGCGCGGCGAGCGCATAGGGCAGCAGCGCGTGCAGCGCCTCCGACACGTTGGACGCGCTCACCTCCGCCAGCGCTGATTTTCCCTCGATGAAAGGCGCCAGCCAGTCCTCCGCGCTCTCGGCCAGCGCCGCGTCGGACAGGTCGGGCCAGGGGTCGCCCTCCGCCGCGCGCAGGAAGGAGACGCGCTCGCGCCACTGGGCGGCGGCGGCGCTGAACGGCAGCCGCTCGATGCCCAGCGCCGCGATGCCGCGCGCCAGCGCCCGGGCGGTCTCGGCCCCGGCCGGCACCGGGCGCGGGCTCGCGGCGAGAACGATGGCCTTCAGCCGCCGCACCTCCCGCGCCCGCACCGCAGCCGCCTCCGGATCGAAGGCCACCTCGATGCCGCTCGTGATGTCGGCGGCGAACAGGCGCTCCACCTCCTCTGCGGAGAGGGCGGCGGCGAGGCCGATGCGCGCGGCGTCCGCCCGCCCTCCGGCCTCGGCCACCGCAAGGAACGGTGCGCGGGCGAGCGCCGCGGCCGGGTCCATCATCGCGCCGCGGCCGTTGGCGAGCAGGAAGCGCGTGCCGTCGCCGCGCGCCCTGGCCACCCGGTCGGGGAATGCGGCGGCGAGCAGGGCGGCGGGCGAGAACGCGCCGTCTCCGCCCGGCACGGTCCTGGATACCGGCGCGCGCCCTGTGCCCGCAGCAGTCTTCGCGCCCGAGGCATCCTTGGCGCCCGGGGCATCCTTGGCGCCCGCAACACCCGAGCCCTCGGGGGCACCGTTGCCCGGTCCAACCCCACGCATGGCTGCGTCCGCCCAGCGGGCGGCGAGGCGACGGGCATCCTCGGCGCGGCGGGAGCGGTCGCGGCGGAAGCCGTCGAGACGGTGGAGCAGATCCACGCCGTCGCCGCCCAGCCCCCGTTCCACCAGCAGCGCGGCGATCTCGGCGGCAAGCTGGGCCGCACCTGCATCGGCGCCCACCGCCACCATGTGGGCGAGGCGCGGCGGCAGCGGCAGGCGCGCCATGCGGGCGCCGAGCGGCGTCACCGCGCCAGCGGTGTCGAGCGCGCCGAGCAGACGCAGCAGCGCCTTCGCCTCGCTGACCGCCGGCGCCGGCGGCGGATCGAGGAAAGCGAGCGAGGCCGGCTCGCGGATGCCGGCGCGGGCGAGGTCCAGCACCAGCCCGGTGAGATCGGCGGAGAGGATCTCCGGCGTGGCGAAGGCCGGCAGCGCGCCGGTCTCCCCCTCCCCCCACAGCCGGTAGCAGACGCCGGGCTCGGTACGCCCCGCCCGGCCGCGCCGCTGGTCGGCGGCAGCGCGGGAGACGCGCACGGTCTCGAGCCGCGTCAGCCCCACGTCCGGCTCGAAGCGCGGCACGCGGGCGAGGCCGCAATCCACCACCACCCGCACCCCCTCGATGGTAAGCGATGTCTCGGCGATGGAGGTGGCCAGCACCACCTTGCGGCGGCCCGGCGGGGCGGGCAGCACGGCGCGGTCCTGCTCGGCTGCATCGAGCGCGCCGAACAACGGCACCACCTCCACCGCCGGATCGCGGATCTGCTCGTTCAGCAACGCCTCGGTGCGCCGGATCTCCGCCGCGCCGGGCAGGAAGGCCAGCACCGAGCCGGCCTCGCGGGCGAGCGCGGTGCGGATGGCCTCGGCCATCTGCCGCTCCACCGGCACCCGCGGCTCGCGGCCGAGATAGATGGTCTCCACCGGAAAGGCGCGGCCCTCGCTCTCCACCACCGGCGCCGGCGCGCCGTCCGTCCCCATCAGCGCAGCGACGCGGGCGCCGTCGAGGGTGGCGGACATGGCGAGCAGGCGCAGGTCCTCGCGCAGCCCGCGCTGGGCATCGAGGGCGAGGGCAAGGCCGAGATCGGCATCGAGGCTGCGCTCGTGGAACTCGTCGAACAGCACGGCGGCGACGCCCGGCAGCTCCGGATCGTCCAGCACCATGCGGGTGAAGATGCCCTCCGTGACCACCTCGATGCGGGTGCGTGCGGACACCTCCGAGGCGAGGCGCGTGCGATAGCCGACCGTCTCGCCCACCCGCTCGCCGAGGCTCTGCGCCATGCGCCGGGCGGCGGCGCGGGCGGCGAGGCGGCGCGGCTCCAGCACCAGGATGCGCCCGTCCTTGCGCCCCTCCCGCCGCCACGGCGCATCGAGCAGCGCCAGCGGCACGCGCGTCGTCTTGCCCGCGCCCGGCGGCGCCACCAGCACCGCGCACGGCCCGGCCGCAAGCGCGCGGGCGATGTCGCCGAGCACCGCATCGATGGGCAGCGGCGGGCCGAACCTGGCCGGGTCGAACCCGGGCAGATCGGCGCTGGAAAGGTCGGGTGGACGGCTGTCGGACAGGGCAGTTCTCGTGCGTGGAAACGGACCGACGCTCATAAGCCAGAATGCGGGGTGGCGGCAAAGCTCCAATTTCCGCATCGCAGGCGTAATTTATCTGAACAACACCCCTGCGACGTTTTATTGATTGAATCACTTGGAATTGTTGATTACCCGGAGGCCGACATTTTCGGAGACCCATTCATGCGTGCCCCCTTGCTCCTTGCCGCCCTCCTCGCCTGGGCCGCTCCGCTCGCCGCCGCCGCGGCCGACCAGAAGCCCCTGCGCATCGGCGTGCTGAACGACCAGGCGGGCATCTATGCCGACATGGCCGGCCCCGGCTCGGTCATCGCGGCGCAGATGGCGGTGGAGGATTTCGGCGGCAGCGTGCTCGGCCGCCCCATCGAGATCATCGCCGGCGACCACCAGAACAAGCCGGACATCGGCTCGGCGCTGGTGAACCGCTGGATCGACGAGGACAATGTGGAAGTCATCGCCGACATCCCCACCTCCTCCGTCCTTCTGGCGGTGCAGGAGATCGGCCGGCGCAAGAACAAGCTGGTGCTCGCCTCCACCGGCGGCTCCTCGGACTTCACCGGCAAGGCCTGCGCGCCCACCGGCATCCACTGGACCTACGACACCTACGCGCTGGCCGCCGGCACCGGCGCCTCGCTCGCCAAGGACGGGCCGTGGTTCTTCATCACCGCCGATTATGCCTTCGGCGCGGCGCTGGAGCGCGACACGGCGGCGGCCGTGGCCAAGGGCGGCGGCAAGGTGGTGGGCGCGGTGAAGCACCCCCAGGGCACCACCGATTTCTCCTCCTACCTGCTGCAGGCCCAGGGCGCCGGCGCCAAGCTGATCGCCTTCGCCAACTCGGGCGCGGACCAGGTGAACGCCATCAAGCAGGCCAACGAGTTCGGCATTCCCCAGTCGGGCGTGAAGCTGGCCGGCCTCTACCTGCACATCACCGACATCCACGCCATCGGCCTGAAGACGGCGCAGGGCCTCATCCTCACCCAGGGCTTCTACTGGGACCTGAATGACGAGACCCGCGCCTGGTCCAAGCGCTTCTACGAGCGCCACAAGGCGATGCCCACCATGGGCCAGGCCGGCACCTATTCGTCCATCCTGCATTATCTGAAGGCGGTGAAGGCCGCCGGCACCACCGATACCGCCACCGTGGTGGCGCAGATGAAGGCGACGCCGGTGGATGACTTCTTCTCCCACGGCGGGCGCATCCGCGAGGACGGCCGCATGGTCCACGACCTCTATCTGCTGCAGGTGAAGGCGCCGTCCGAGCAGCAGTATCCGTGGGACTATCTCAAGCTCATCCGCGTCATCCCCGGCGACGAGGCGTTCCGCCCGCTCGCCGAGGGCGGCTGCCCGCTGGTGAAGGCCAGCAACTGACCGCCGCCGGACGGTCCGGTCCCCGCCCCGCACTCAGCGCGCGGGGCGGACCTGCGGCGGGCCGGCTTGCGGTCGCGGGCGTTCGGTGCCTTATGAGGGCGCCGACGCCGCAACCGGGATCGCCGCCCTCATGTCCTCCGCCCCGTCCAGCCTCACCAGCAAGGTCCAGCCGCTCGCCTTCGACACCGGGATCATGGCCGCCGCCTTCCTCGGCGCGACGCCCGCCTTCGTCGGTGCGGACGGCAGCGTGCACCTCGCCGGCGGCCTGACCGGCGGCAGCACCACCACCGCGCAGGCGCACGACGGCGCGGTCCTCTCCACCGTCAGCGACGGCCGCCGCATCGTCACCGGCGGCGACGACGGGCGGGTCGCGGAGACCCTCCCGGACGGCACCGTGCGCACGCTGGCCGAACGCAAGGGCCGCTGGATCGACCGCGTGGCGCTCTCGCCCGAGGGCGTGCTGGCCTACTCGGCCGGCAAGACCGCCTGGGTCCTGCCCCCCAAGGGCGAGGAGAAGAGCCTCGACGTCGCGTCCACCGTCGGCGGCCTCGCCTTCGCCCCCAAGGGGCTGCGGCTCGCCATCGCCCATTACGGCGGCGTGACGCTGTGGTTCCCCAATGCCGCCGGCGCCAAGCCGGAGCTGTTCGGCTGGAAGGGCTCGCACCTCGGCGTCACCTTCTCCCCGGATGGCCGCTTCCTCGTCTCCACCATGCAGGAGCCGGCGCTGCACGGCTGGCGGGTGGTGGACGGCGCGCACATGCGCATGACCGGCTATCCCTCGCGGGTGAAGTCGTTCGCCTTCACCGCCGACGGCAAGTGGCTCGCCACCTCCGGCTCGGGCGAGGCCATCCTGTGGCCGTTCCAGGCCAAGGACGGGCCCATGGGCAAGCAGCCCGCCATGCTCGCCCCCTCCCCGACCTCGCGGGTGACGGTGGTGGCGCCGCATCCCAAGGACCCGGTGGTTGCCATCGGCTACGAGGACGGCATGGTGATGATGGCGCGCATCACCGATGGCGCCGAGATCCTGCTGCGCGCGCCCGACGGCGCGGCCGCGAGCGCCATCGCCTGGCATGGGGCCGGCGGCGCGGTGGCCTTCGCCACCGCCACCGGCGCGGCGGGGCTCCTGGCGTTCTGAAGCCGTCAGGAGACGAGGCGTCATCCTCGCGTCACCGGCGCGGGCGAAGAGGCCCGCAGCCGCGCCGTGTCCCGGTAAAGGCCCGACTTTTCACGCGGGCCGGCAGGCCCTAACGTGACCACACCCTTCGCAGGTGCGAAGCGGCCTGCTGCACGAGAGACAGACGATGAAGATCGCCGACGTTCGCCGCACAGCCTATTCGATGCCCCTCGTGAACCCGTCCTATCCGCCGGGCCCCTACCGCTTCATCGACCGCGAATTCCTCATCATCACCTATCGCACCGATCCCGAGGCGCTCGCCAAGGTGGTGCCCGAGCCGCTCGAGATCGTCGAGCCGATCGTGAAGTACGAGTTCATCCGCATGCCGGATTCCACCGGCTTCGGCGACTATACCGAGACCGGACAGGTGATCCCGGTGCGGTTCAACGGGGTCGAGGGCGGCTACTGCCACGCCATGTACCTCGATGACGAATCCCCCATCGCCGGCGGCCGCGAGCTCTGGGGCTTCCCCAAGAAGTTCGCCAAGCCGAAGCTGCAGGTGGAGACCGACACGCTGGTCGGCACCCTGCACTACGGCAGCGTGCTCTGCGCCTCCGCCACCATGGGCTACAAGCACGTGCCGGTGGACCAGGAGAAGGTGCTGGCGGCGCTGCGCACCCCGAACTACCTGCTCAAGATCATCCCGGACGTGGACGCCAAGCCGCGTATCTGCGAGCTGGTGCGCTACTTCCTGGAGGACATCACCCTCAAGGAAGCCTGGACCGGCCCCGCCGCCCTCGGCCTGTTCCCCCACGCCCTGTGCAACGTGTCGCAGCTGCCGGTGCTGGAGGTGATCTCCGCGCTGCACCTGCGCGCCGACCTCACCCTGGGCATGGGCGAGGTGATCTTCGACTACATGAAGGAAGGCGAAGGCTGAGCCCGGGGGCGGCGCAGTCCGCCCCGTCCGCCTCCCGGCGCCGGGCCTTCCCGCCCGGCCGCCAGGCCAGAACCCAGCGATGAGGTTTACGACCGTGCGCGCCACCCATCTGCCTGACAACCTGTGCGACATGATCAACGAGTACAAGCGCATCGCGCTGGTCTTCCAGGGCGGCGGCGCGCTCGGGGCCTATCAGGCCGGCGTCTATGAGGCGCTCTCCGAGGTGGGCTGCGATCCCAACTGGATTTCCGGCGTCTCCATCGGCGCCATCAACTCCGCCATCATCGCCGGCAACGCCCCGCAGGACCGGGTGCCGCGCCTCAAGGAGTTCTGGGAGACCATCACCTCGCACCGGATCCTTCCGCTCGATCTGGAGGGCGACGTCTTCCGGCAGTGGCGCAACCAGCTCTCCGCCAGCCGCACCATCCTTCAGGGCCAGCCCGGCTTCTTCAAGCCGCGCTTCCCCAACCCGTGGCTGATGCCCGCCGGCGCCGCCGGGGCCACCTCGTTCTACGACACCTCGCCCCTGCGCGAGACGCTGCTGCGCCTGGTGGACTTCGACCGCATCAATTCCGGCGAGAAGCGCTTCTCGGTGGGCGCGGTGAACGTGCGCACCGGCAACTTCATCTATTTCGACAACCGGGAGCACACCATCGCGCCGGAGCATGTGATGGCCTCCGGCGCGCTACCGCCCGGCTTCCCGGCCATCAAGATCGACGGCGAGTATTACTGGGACGGCGGCGTGGTCTCCAACACCCCGCTCCAGTTCCTGCTGGACCAGCCGGACCATCCCAGCGCGCTGGTGTTCCAGGTGGACCTGTTCAGCGCCCGCGGCGCGCTCCCGCGCGACATGTTCGACGTGAGCGAGCGGCAGAAGGACATCACCTATTCCAGCCGCACCCGCTACACCACGGACGTGTTCCGCCGGGTGCAGGAGCTGCGCTCCAAGCTCTACGACACGCTCCTGCGCATTCCCGAGCAGCTGCGCACCCCCGAGGACCAGGGCCTCATCGACGACTACAGCGCCTCCGGCCCGGTCAACATCTGCCACCTGATCTATCAGGAGAAGACCTACGAGCGGGAATCCAAGGACTATGAGTTCTCCGCCACCTCCATGCGCGAGCACTGGCAGACCGGCTACGAGGACACGGTGAAGACCCTGCGTCGCGGCGACTGGCTCAAGAAGCCGGACGATTCCATCGGCATCGTGGTCCACGACATCCACCGCCTCTCCGAGTGAGGCGCCGGTCGCGGCATCTCGGCAGGGCGGCGAACCGGATCGCCCGTCCCGCCTTTGGCGGCGGGACCTTCCACGCCGGTCAGAGGAAGCCGCGCGCCAGCATGTAGGCGCCGAGCAGGCCGAGGCCGGCGAAGAAGACGCGGCGGAACACCTGTGGAGACACCGCCCCGCGAACCCGCCGGCCGATCTCCATGCCGAGGAAGGCTGGCGCGAGTGCCGCCACCGAAGCCAGCACCAGCGCCGGATTGGCCAGCACCGTGCCGCCCGCGCCCGGCCCCGCCAGCACGACGGCCAGGGCGAAGGTGGAGACGGTGAACGTCAGGCCCAGCGCCTGCACCAGCTCGTCGCGCCCCAGCCCGAGGGCCTGAAGGTAGGGGGCGGAGGGCATCACCGACACGCCGGTGGTGCCGGTGACCAGACCGGTGAGCACGCCCATCAGCGGTGACAGGGGCCGCTCGGCCGCGGCGGGAAGGCGCAGCGGCACGGCGGACAGGCCAAGCGCGCCATAGGCAAGGAGGGTCGCGCCGAGGGCCGGCACCGCCAGCGGCGAGGTGAGGCCGCCCAGCAGCATTCCACCCGCGATCGTCCCGGCGGCGACGCCCGCCATCATCCAGCCGAAGCGGCGCGCGGTCGCCACCGGGTTCGGGCCGGTGGCGTACTGCCAGACATTGGTGACGGCGGCGGGCAGGATCAGCACGGCTGCCGCCTCGGCGGGCGGCAGCATCAGGCTCAGGAGGCCGATGCCCACGGTGGGCAGGCCCATGCCGACGAGACCCTTGACCATGCCGGCGAGGAGCAGGATCGCGCCCCCCGCCACCAGCAGGGTCAGGGAAGAGGTCACCGGCTCAGAACTCGGCGCCGAGCTCCTCCAGCTCCTCCGGCTCGGCGAGAGCGCCCCCGATCCATTCCTGCATCAGCGGCAGGCCCATGATGCGCGCGCGGTAAGCCTCGCACTCGGCGTCGAGCTTCACGTCGTAGGTGGTGAAGCGCGAGCACACGGGGGCGTACATGGCATCCGCCAGGGTGGGCGTCGGACCCATCAGGAACGGGCCGCCGTGGGCGGTGAAGCAGCCGCGCCAGATGGCGACGATCCGGTCGATGTCGGCCTGAGCGCCGGCATAGACCTTGAAGTCGGGATAATGGGCGCGGATGTTCATGGGCAGGGCGGAGCGCAGGTTCGAGAAGCCCTGGTGCATCTCGCCGGAGATGGACAGGCAGTGCGCGCGCACGGCCCGGTCGGCCGGAAGCAGGCCGGCCTGGGGGAAGATCTCGTTGAGGAAGGCGGCGATGGCGAGGGTATCCCAGACGGTCACGTCCTCATGGACGAGGCGCGGCACCAGGAACGACGGGGACAGCAGCAGCAGCTCCGCCTTCATGTCCGGGTCGTCGAGGGGGACGCGCTCTTCGTCGAAGACGAGGCCGGCCATCTTGCACAGGAGCCAGCCGCGCAGCGACCATGAGGAGTAGTTCTTGCTGGAGATGGTGAGTGTCGCCATGCCTGATGTCCGTATGCCTGTCCTGCGCCTCGGATATCGTTCCGGCGGCCGTGACGCCGCCCGCCAGCCGGCGGGGCGTGCCTGCACCGGCGGCAAATGCCGTCGGCGACACGCGCCACCCGCATTCTACATAAGGATGCGTGTTGCAATGCACCACGCGCCGCTCCAATATCCATAACAGGTACAATTCTTCGGGCCTGCTGCAAAGCGGAAAGCCGGGCCTGCGACAACTACTTATCGGGTTCCGCCGTCCGTGGGGGGCGTCGGCTGTCGGGGGACGCGGAACGAAAGGACCTTACGGCATCATGCTGCAGACATCTCTCCAGTCCTCCACCCGGCGGCCCAGCGGCCGCGTCTCTCGTCACGGGCAGCCATGATGTATTGGGCGTACCAGACCCAGTCCGACCTGATGGGGCCCATCCGCCTGCTGGCGGGGCTCGCACGGCAGACCCTCACCGGCCCCCTCGTCAACGGTTATGGCCACGCCGGGCTGCGCCACCTCGCCGCCGCCTACGAGCTGGTGGAGCGCGCCGGCCTCAGCCATGGCCGGCCCGATTTCGGCATCCGCTCGGTGGAGGTCGGTAACCGCGAGGTGCAGGTCACCGAGGAAAAGACCGCGGTCCTGCCGTTCGGCACCCTGCTGCGCTTCAAGAAGGACGTGGACGTGCCCCAGCCCCGCGTGCTGGTGGTGGCGCCCCTCTCCGGCCATTTCGCGACGCTGCTCGTCAACACCGTGAAGACGATGCTGCCGGATCATGACGTCTACATCACGGACTGGCACAACGCCCGCGACGTGCCGCTGGACGCCGGCCCGTTCGCCTTCGACGATTATGTGGACCACGTGATCCGCTTCCTCGAGATCATGGGACCCGGCGCGCATCTGGTCGCCGTCTGCCAGCCCTGCGTGCAGTCGCTGGTGGCCGCGGCGGTGATGGCCCAGACCAAGAACCCGGCCGCTCCCAGCTCCATGACGCTGATGGCCGGCCCCATCGACTGTCGCAGCAACCCCACCAAGGTGAACGAACTCGCCACCTCGAAGCCCATCTCCTGGTTCGAGCGCAACCTGATCACCACCGTGCCCAAGGGCTTCGCCGGCGCCGGGCGCCGCGTGTATCCCGGCTTCATGCAGCTGACCGCCTTCGTCAGCATGAACCTCGGCCGGCACATCCGGGCGCACTTCGACCTCTACAACGCCCTCGCCGAGGGCGACGAGGAGAAGGCCGAGGCCACCAAGACCTTCTACGACGAATATTTCGCCGTGCTGGACCTCTCGGCGGACTTCTACCTGGAGACCGTGCGCTACGTGTTCCAGGAATACCGTCTGCCCAAGGGCGAGCTGACCTTCCGCGGCGAGCCGGTGGATTTCCACGCCATCCGCAAGACCGCGCTGCTGACGGTGGAGGGCGAGCGGGACGATATCTGCTCCATCGGCCAGACCATGGCGGCGCAGGACATCTGCTCCGGCCTCAGGCCGCACAAGAAGCGCCACCACATGCAGGCCGGCGTCGGCCATTACGGCGTCTTCTCCGGCCGCAAATGGGCGGGACAGGTCTATCCCATCGTCCGCAATCACATTCTCGCCAGCGACTGAGCCGGCGGGACGGGCGCCGCAGGGGAAAGCCTTGCGGCCCCCCGGCGCCGCAGGTAGGCAGCGGGGCCCCTCCCCCCGCTCGTGACCGCCCGTGACCGCATCCCCATCCCATGCCGCCGACCGGCTGCGGGACCATCCCGCCTTCCTGCTGTTCTGGATCAGCCGGGTCGCCTCCGCCCTCGCCTTCCAGATGCTGGGGGTGGCGGTGGGCTGGCTCATCTATGCCCTCACCGGCAGCGCCGTGGCGCTCGGGCTGGTGGGGCTGGCGCAGTTCCTGCCCATCCTGCTGCTGACGCTGCTGGCCGGCCACGCGGCCGATACCCTCGACCGCCGCCGCATCGTGCTGGCGTGCCAGGCGCTCGCCGCCTTCACGCTGGCGCTGCTGGCCCTCGGCATCGCGCGCGAGGCGGCCGGCATCGTCGCCATCTACGCCGCGGTGACGATGATCGGCGCCTGCCGCGCCTTCGAGCACCCCACCATGGCCGCCCTGCTGCCGCGCCTCGTGCCCGGGCCGGTGCTGCCGCGCGCGCTGGCGGTCTCCTCCAGCGCCATGCAGATGGCCACCATCGCCGGCCCGGCGGCGGGCGGCTTCGCCTATGTGCTCGGGCCGACCGTGCCGCTGGCCGGCGCCGCCGCCTGCTATGCCTGCGCGGCCCTCGCCATGGCCGCCATCCGCCACGTCCATGCGCCTACGCGCGCCGCGGGGGGCGGCGGGCCGCGCCTGAGGACGCTGCTGCAGGGGCTCGCCTTCATCCGCGCCCATCCGGTGGTGCTCGGCTCCATCTCGCTTGACCTGTTCGCGGTGCTGCTCGGCGGGGTGACGGCGCTGCTGCCCATCTTCGCCCACGACATCCTGCACGTGGGCGCGGAAGGGCTCGGCGCCCTGCGCGCCGCGCCGGCCGTGGGGGCGGTGCTCATGTCGGTGGTGCTGGCGCGGGTGCCGCTCGACCGGCGGGTGGGAGCCAAGATGTTCGCCGCCGTTGCGGCATTCGGCCTCGCCACCGTCGTGTTCTCGCTGTCGCGCAGCTTCGGCCTGTCGCTCGGCGCCCTGTTCGTGCTGGGGGCGGCGGACAATGTGAGCGTGGTGATCCGCTCCTCGCTGGTGCAGCTCTCCACCCCGGACGAGATGCGCGGGAGGGTGAGCGCGGTGAACTCCCTGTTCGTCGGCACCTCCAACCAGCTGGGCGAGTTCGAATCCGGCATGGCCGCCGCGCTGCTGGGCCCGGTGGGCGCGGGGGTGCTGGGCGGCATCGGCACGCTTCTGGTGGCCCTCGCCTGGACCCGGCTGTTCCCCGGCCTGCTGCGGGTGGACCGGATGCCGGCGCGCGAGACCCGCCGCGGCTGAAAAAGCGCGGCAGGCATTTGGTTTGCCGGCTTCCGCATGCGTCTTTTGTTGACGCGCGGCCACGCTTTTCCCATGGTGCCCCGCCCGCCCCCGGCGGGCACCTGCCCCGAGCCGGCGGCGAGGACGCGATGCCCAGCGCATTCCGGCCGCGCGCCCCTGCCCGGGACCATGAAGCCACGGCGCGCCGCCCTGAAGCGCGGATCGCGCCGCGCCCGACGAGGAGTTGTGCACCATGAGCGACTGGCCGGTCCACGCGAAGATCGACGGCCCCATCGTGATGATCGGTTTCGGATCCATCGGCCGGGGCACCCTGCCGCTGATCGAGCGTCATTTCGATTTCGATCTTGAGCGCATGGTGGTCATCGACCCGGTGGACACGCACCGCAAGCTGCTGGATGCCCGCGGCATCCGCTTCATCCAGGCGGAAGTGACCGCCGAGAGCTACCGCGACCTGCTCACCCCCCTGCTCACCAATGGCGGCGGCCAGGGTTTCTGCGTGAACCTTTCCGTGGACGTGTCCTCGGTGGCGGTGATGGAGCTGTGCCGCGAGCTCGGCGCGCTCTACATCGACACCGTCGTCGAGCCGTGGAAGGGCTTCTATTTCGACGAGGCCATGCCCACCGCCGCGCGCACCAACTATGCGCTGCGCGAGAGCCTGCTCGCCGCCCGCCGCCGCAATCCGGGCGGGCCCACCGCCGTATCCACCTGCGGCGCCAATCCGGGCATGGTGTCCTGGTTCGTGAAGCAGGCGCTGCTGAACGTCGCCCACGACACCGGCCTCGACCGGCCCGAGCCCACCTCCCGCGAGGAATGGGCGCAGCTCGCCCGCGCGGTCGGCGTGAAGGGCATCCACATCGCCGAGCGCGACACCCAGCGCGCCCGCGAGCCCAAGGTGATGGGCGAGTTCTGGAACACCTGGTCGGTGGAGGGCTTCGTCTCCGAGGGCCTGCAGCCGGCCGAGCTGGGCTGGGGCACCCACGAGAAGACCCTGCCGCCGGACGCGCGCACCCATGAGGCCGGCTGCGGCGCGGCCATCTACCTGCTCTCCCCCGGCGCCGCCACCCGCGTGCGCTCCTGGACGCCCACGCCCAAGGCCCAGTACGGCTTCCTCGTGACCCACAACGAGGCCATCTCCATCGCCGACTACCTGACGGTGCGCGACGGCAACGAGGTGGTCTACCGCCCGACCTGCCACTATGCCTATCATCCGGCCAACGACGCGGTGCTGTCGCTGCACGAGATGTTCGGCAATGGCGGGCACTTCCAGGAGAAGTGGAAGATCCTCGACGAGCACGAGATCGTCGACGGCATCGACGAGCTGGGCGTGCTGCTCTACGGCCACGCGAAGAACGCCTACTGGTTCGGCTCGCAGCTCTCCATCGAGGAGACGCGCGAGCTCGCCCCCTACCAGAACGCCACCGGCCTGCAGGTGACCTCGGCCGTGCTCGCCGGCATGGTGTGGGCGCTGGAGAACCCCGAGGCGGGCATCGTCGAGGCGGACGAGATGGACTTCCGCCGTTGCCTCGAAGTGCAGCTGCCCTATCTCGGCCCGATGATCGGCACCTACACCGACTGGACCCCGCTGACGGGCCGGCAGAAGCTGTTCCCCGAGGACATCGACCTCGAGGACCCCTGGCAGTTCAAGAACATCATCGTGCGCTGATGCGTCCCGCCCCCGCCGTCGCAGAGGCGGCGGGGGCAGCCTTTCCGCCCGGGGTCAGGCCGCGGCCTGGGCGCCGGCGCGCAGGGCCTTGATGTCCCGCACGGGGGAGAGGCCGAACATGCGCCCGTACTCGCGGGTGAACTGGGGCACGCTCTCGTAGCCCACCGCGAACGCCGCATTCGCCGCCGAGACCCCTTCCGACACCATCAGCCGGCGCGCCTCGATCAGGCGCAGCTGCTTCTGGAACTGGAGCGGCGACAGGGACGTCGCGGCCCGGAAGTGGTGGTGGAAGGCGGACAGGCTCATGCCCGCCATCGCGGCGAGGCGCTCCACCGGGATGGAACGGGCGAATTCCGTCCGCAGCAGGTTCACCGCCTTCGCCACCTTCTGCGCATGACCATCCGACCAGCCGAGGCGACGGATGGCCGATCCGTGCCGCCCGGCGAGCAGCCAGTAGTGCATCTCCCGCACCATCTGCGCCTGTAGAACCGGCAGGCTGGCCGGCCGGTCGAGGAGCCGCATCAGGCGCAGCGCCGCCTCCTCCACCTCCGCATCGGTGGGATCGACGCGCACGGCGGCATGGTCGCCGGCCGGATCAGGCCGCATCTGCGCCGACAATTCCTCGATCACGGCCGGGTCCAGCTCCAGCACCAGCGAGAGATAGGGCGCGGCCGGGCTCGCTTTGGTGATCTGGCTGACGATGGGCACGTCCGCCGTGATGAGCAGGGAATCCCCCGCGGCGAAGGAGAAGCCCTGCGTGCCCATGCTGACATGCTTGGCACCCTGCACCACCAGGCACACCATCGGACGCGAGATGGCATGCAGCAGACCGGACGGCGCGGTGGCGCAGACCGTCTGCAGGCCGGGAATGGCGGTGGGCGAAGGGCCCTGGGCCTCGCCCCCGGCGCGGACGTGGCGGCGCACCGCCTCGAGAAGAGCAGTCATAAGGCAAGCCTAACCCATCGCCGGCGCGTCTGCACCGGCATCTGGAGGATCAGGCAAGCATTCGCGAGGTTCCGGCAACACCGCCGGCCCCCACCGGTGCCATATGGCGCCACCAGATCACGGGAGACGGACATGACCACGATCACCCTCATCACCGGCGGCAGCCGAGGCCTCGGCCGCAACACCGCCCTCGCCGTCGCGCGCCAGGGCGGCGATGTGGCGCTCACCTATCGCTCCAACGCGGCCGAGGCGGCGGAGGTGGTGGGCGAGATTCAGGCAATGGGCCGACAGGCCGTGGCGCTGCAGCTGGACACCGGCGATACCGCCGCCTTCCCGCCCTTCGCCGCCAGCCTCAAGGCGGCCCTGCGCGACGGCTTCGGCCGCGAGACCTTCGATCACCTCGTCAACAATGCCGGTCATGGCGACTACGCCGCGTTCGCCGACACCACCGAGGTCCAGTTCGACCGGCTCATGGACGTGCACGTGAAGGGCGTGTTCTTCCTCACCCAGGCGCTGCTGCCGCTGATCGCCGACGGCGGGCGGATCGTGAACATCTCGTCCGGCCTCACCCGCTTCGCCCTGCCCGGCTATGCCGCCTATTCCGCCGCCAAGGGGGCCGTGGAGGTGCTCACCCGCTACCTCGCCAAGGAGCTGGGCCCGCGCGGCATCTGCGTGAACACGGTGGCCCCGGGCGCGATCGAGACCGATTTCGGCGGCGGAGCGGTGCGCGACAATGCCCAGATCAACCGCGAGATCGCCGCCATCACCGCCCTCGGCCGCGTCGGCCTGCCGGACGATATCGGGCCGATGATCGCGAGCCTGCTGGGGCCGGGCAACGGCTGGGTCACCGCCCAGCGCATCGAGGTATCCGGCGGTCAGGCGATCTGATCGCGCGCCGGAGAGGCCCCGGCCGGCATGCGGCCGGGGCGCTCGTCTCAGGCGGTGCGGCGCAGCTCGCCGGCCACCAGCTCCGCAAGGGAAGGCTGCGCGACGCGGGCGCCGGTGGGGCTGATGAGGCCGCGGGCGCCGTCGAGCGCGCCGGGCGCCAGCTCCACCGCCAGCAGGCGGGCGCGATCGTAGGGGCCAGGCATCCAGAGCCCGGAGGTCTTGCGGGCGGAAAAGCCGAAGCGCTCGTAATAGGCGGCGTCACCCACCAGCACTACGGCGCCGTTTCCCTGCGCCTGCGCTGCCGCAAGCGCCGTGCGCATCAGCCTAGCCCCGAGCCCGCCGGCCTGGAACCACGGATGCACCGCGAGCGGACCGAGCAGCAGCGCCGGCTTGCCCGGCCCCGCCGCCACGTTCCACAGCCGCACGGTGCCCACGAGGCGCCCGTCCGGCCCATGGGCGGAAAACGCGAGTCCGTCCGCCGGCAGGCGACCTTCCCGCAGGCGCTCCGACGACTTGGCGCGCCGCTGCTCCCCCAGGCAGAGGTCCAGCAGGGCCTCGCGGGGGGCGATATCTTCCACGGATTCCAGCACGATCTCGGTCATCGGCAGCTCCTGCGCCAAGGCTGAGAGGTGAAGAAGCCCGTCCCGGCCGCGCGTGGCGGCCAAGGCTCAAAGCCGGTCTGGGGACGGGTGCGGAAGACGAGGGGACAATCCCCTCCTCAGGCCCCGGACGGCGGGATCGCCGGTGCCGGGGGGACCTTGTGCGGCCGGGTCGCGGATCAACGCTCGGACGCCGCGCGGGCAGAACTCGCGTGGCTTCGCTCAAACGCCGCGCGGGTCGGACTCCAGGGCGTCGAACGCCTCAGATCACATACGAGCGCAGCGGCGGGAAGCCGTTGAACGCCACCGCCGAATAGGTGGTGGTATAGGCGCCGCACGCCTCGATGATGACCTTGTCGCCGATGGACAGCGACAGCGGCAGCTCCACCGGGGTCTTCTCGTAGAGCACGTCGGCCGAATCGCAGGTCGGGCCGGCGAGCACGCACGGGGCGGTGTCGTCGCCGTCGCGCGGGGTGCGGAACGGGTAGCGGATCGCCTCGTCCATGGTCTCGGCGAGGCCGCCGAACTTGCCGATGTCGAGGAACACCCAGCGCAGGGCTTCCGCCTCCGACTTGCGGGAGATGAGCACCACCTCGGCCTCGATCAGGCCGGCGTTGCCCACCATGCCGCGGCCCGGCTCCATGATGGTCTCCGGGATGGCGTTGCCGAAGTGCTTGCGCAGGGAGGAGAAGATCGCCTCGCCATAGGACTGGGCCGCCGGCACGTCCTGCAGGTAGCGCGTGGGGAAGCCGCCGCCGAGGTTCACCATCGACAGCGAGATGCCGCGCAGCGCGCAGTCGCGGAAGATGGCCGCGGCCGAGGCGAGCGCCGTATCCCAGGCGTGCACATTCTTCTGCTGGGAGCCCACGTGGAAGGACACGCCATGGGCCACGAGGCCGAGGCGGTGGGCGTGCTCCAGCACGTCGGCGGCCATCTCCGGCTCGCAGCCGAACTTGCGCGAGAGCGGCCATTCGGCGCCCGCGCCGTCGCACAGGATGCGGCAGAACACCCGGGCGCGCGGCGCCACGCGGGCGATCTTCTCCACCTCCTCGTAGGAATCCACCGCGAACAGGCGCACGCCCACGCGGTAGGCGCGCTCGATGTCGCGCTCCTTCTTGATGGTGTTTCCGAACGAGATGCGGTCGGCGGTCGCGCCGGTGGCGAGCACCATGTCGATCTCGCCGGTGGAGGCGCAGTCGAACGACGAGCCGAGCTCCTCGAGCGCCTTCAGGATGGCGGCATCGGGGTTGGCCTTCACCGCGTAGAACACGCGGGTGTCCGGCAGGGCGCGGGCGAACGTCTGGTAATTCTGGCGCACGACATCGAGATCGACGACGACGCAGGGGCCGTCCTCACGTCGGGTACGCAGGAATTCGCGGATGCGATCGGTCATGGTGTCCTCCCCGTGACCTGAAGCCTCGTGAAGCGCGCCGGGGGGCATTCCGGAGCACGACGACAGGGACGGCAGCCCAAAACGCGGGCTGGCCGGGGCACGCGCGCGCAGGATCGCGGCGTTGTGGACACGCCGACGCGCCTGCGGGCCGTACCCGCTTCGCCGGGCATCTAACCCGGCCGCATCATCGGACCGAACGGCAGCCGAAGCGCCCGCATCCGGACAAGCCGAAGCAGGGGCGAGACAACTGCGCACGATTGGAGAGGGATATCCCGCTCCGCACGGCCGGCAAGATGTAGTGCCTCTTCAGTAACGCCGCCCTTTGGAGGGGCGACCGAGACCAAAAAAGCCCTTACGTCGTTGCTTCAAGTCACGTCCCCCGCATTGAGGAGCGGGGTGGGCCGGTTCCCTCCGGCTTGTCGATCGTCCTGGCAGCTTTCCGGCCTCTTGTCCGGAGATCCTACCGACCGACACGCGACCACAGGCACGTGCGAATTTGGGCAACGGGGATGTAGGGGATTCGACCCGCCCACGCAAGGGGCATCTTGAGGAAAAATGCGCCGCAGAATCTGCCTCCCCGAGCGGCACCCCGCACGCGCCGCCGGCGCAGGCGGCGACAGGCGCGCCGGGAGGCGGCACGGCACCCGCTCCACCCCGCGCCGCCGGCCCGGGCGACATTGACTTTGCCGGCATGCCTGGTGTATCGGGTCCGCTTCGCGCGGGTATCTGATGCCCGCATCCCCCGACCGACCGGAAGAAGCCCGCCCTTCGAGGCTGGCGGAACACGAAAGCGAGACAAGAATGTTCGCGGTCATCAAGGCAAACGGCAAGCAGTATCGCGTTGCCGCCGCCGACGAGATCACCATCGACCACCTCGACGCCGAGGTTGGCTCCATCTTCACGTTCCCGGTGCTGCTGCTGGGCTCGTCCTCGCAGGTCGCCGTCGGCGCCCCGCACGTGGACGGCGCCACCGTCACCGGCGAGATCGTCGAGCAGACCCGCGGCGACAAGGTGATCGCCTTCAAGAAGCGCCGCCGGCAGAATTCCCGCCGCAAGCGCGGCTTCCGTGCCGACCTCACCGTCGTGCGCATCACCGAGATTTCCGGCCTGGGCGAGACCGCCAAGGCCGAGGCCGCCACTGGCGCCTGATCAGGAACGAGGAGAGCAACAATGGCTCATAAAAAGGCAGGCGGCTCGTCCCGTAACGGTCGCGATTCCGATGGTCGCCGTCTTGGCGTGAAGCGCTTCGGCGGCCAGGACGTGGTGGCTGGCAACATCATCGTGCGCCAGCGCGGCACCAAATGGCATCCCGGCACCAACGTGGGCATGGGCAAGGACCATACCCTGTTCGCGCTCGTGGAAGGCAAGGTGTCCTTCCAGACCAAAGCCAACGACCGCACCTACGTATCCGTGACCCCCGCCGCCGCCGAGGCGGCCGAATAAACGGCGAGACCTGACGACATGCAGGATCCCGCCGGTCTCGTCGACCCGGTGGGCGCCTGAGCGGGCCTTCAAAGCTCAGACACGAGCCGGGGAGACGGGACAACCCTCTCCCCGGTTTTCGTTTGTCCTGAGCCTTGAGGAGCCCGCCATGACCTTGTGTGAAACGCCCTCCGTCGCGCCCTTGGCAGAGAACTGTATCCCCGTCCTCGAAACCGAGCGGCTGGTGCTCCGCGCGCCGCGAATCGAGGACGTTGCCGCCGTCGCGGAGCTCGCCAACAATCGCAAGATCGCGGAGATGACCGCGAACCTGCCGTTTCCCTACAGGCCGTCCGACGCCCATGCCTTCGTCGAGACGCTGGCCGCCATCCCCGACGCCGCCACCTTTGCCGTCTTCCTCAAGCGCGAGGGCGCGCTGGCCTTCGCCGGCATGGTCTCGTTCGGCCGCCGCCCGCCCGAGCCGGCGCCGGAGATCGGCTACTGGATCGGCGAGCCGTTCTGGGGCCTCGGCATCGCCACCGAGGCGGTGCGCGCGGTCATCGATTATGCCTTTTCCGAGACCGACCTCTCGCTCCTCCTCGGCTCGGCCCGCGTGGTCAATCCCGGCTCGCGCCGCGTGCTCGAGAAGTGCGGCTTCCAGTGGTCGGGCGTCGGCCTCACCCGGGTGCGGGCGCTGGGCGCCTCGGTCCCGGTGGACCGCTTCCAGCTCGACCGGCGCACCTGGGTGTCCATCCGGGCCTGGGGCTCGACCGCCATGCCGAGCCGCCGCGCGGCGCATTGACCCGGCCGGGCGCTCCCGCCCCATTCCCGCCTCCCGGGCCTTGCGCGGCGACACCGCGCAGGCCAATCAGGAGGCGAGATCCTTCAGCTGCGGACCACGCCCATGAGCAAGCACCACGACCTCCCCTACCGCCCCTGCGTGGGCCTGTGCGTGTTCAACGGGGCCGGCAAGGTGTTCGTCGGCCGCCGCATCGGCGGGCCCGAGCATGTGGACGCCACGCACTCCTGGCAGCTGCCCCAGGGCGGCATCGACAAGGGCGAGGAGCCCTTCGCCGCCGCCCTGCGCGAGCTCTATGAGGAGACGTCGATCCGCTCGGTGACCCGGCTCGGCGAGATCGAGGACTGGCTCTCCTACGACCTGCCCGGCCGCATCGCCGGCGAGGCCTGGAAGGGCAAGTATCGCGGCCAGACGCAGAAGTGGTTCGCCCTGCGCTTCACCGGCGCGGACGGCGAAATCGACATCGCCCGTCCCGGCGGCGGCGCCCACAAGCCCGAGTTCATGGACTGGCGCTGGGAGAGCCTCGACGCGGTGACCGACCTCGTCATCCCGTTCAAGCGCGGCGTCTATGAAGAGGTGGTGCGCAACTTCCGCCGCTTCACCGAGGGCTGAGCCGGTCGGCGACGGGCGCCCGGCACGCATCCGGCACACAGACGCGGGCCCAGACACGCCGACGCGAATACTTCTCCGGCAAAAATTCTGGCGAGTGACATCAATATATATCTCGTTTTTGTCTGCGGTATGACAGTCCGGACGCCCTCACCTGTTGCCGCAGGGAGACACTTATTACAGTGGAAGTGAGGTAAGACCCGGCATCCGTTTTATTCGGGGCCGGGGATCTCCAATGCGCAAGTCGCTGCTTGTCACCACCATTCTCGCCGCGCTGTCCGCCGGCACGTCCGCTCACGCGGCGGACCTCGCCACCAAGCCCATCACCAAGGCCCCCGCGGCCGCCGCGTTCAGCTGGACCGGCTTCTACGTGGGCGTCGAGGGCGGCTACGGCTGGGCGCAGAACAACTTCAGCAATTCCTTCGACCCGATCAACCCGGGCACGCTCAGCCTGCAGGACGCCGAGTATGACCTCGACGGCGGGCTGATCGGCGGCCAGATCGGCTACAACTACCAGATCAACAACATCGTCCTCGGCATCGAGGCGGACGCCGCCTGGGCCAACATCACCGGCTCCGGCTCCTACTTCAACGGCGTGGCGCCGAGCTGCATCCAGAGCAACGACCCCTGCTCGTCCAAGATCGACGCGCTCGGCACCATCACCGGCCGCCTCGGCGTGGCGTTCGACCGCGTGCTGCTCTACGCCAAGGGCGGCGCCGCCTGGGCCACCACCTCCCAGACCGCCGGCAGCACCAACATCGCCCTCCCCTTCCTGAACTACAGCGCCACCACCGACCTGACCCGCTGGGGCTGGACCGCCGGCGCCGGCGTGGAATGGGCCTTCCTGAACAACTGGTCCGCCAAGGTCGAATACAACTACATGGACTTCGGCAGCGAGCAGGTGACCTTCAACTTCGTGCCGAACACCTTCATCAACCCCTACAGCGCCACGCTCGCGCAGAGCGTGCAGGTGCTGAAGGCCGGCATCAACTACCGCTTCTGATCGCCGCCGCCGCGGGGCATCGCGCCCCGCGGCGCGCAACTCAAAAAGCCCCGGCCTGCCGGGGCTTTCTTTTTGCTCCGCCCACGGACGCGGCAGCGGCGATCGGGCGGGCCATGATGCAGCTCGGTCCGCAGCCCGCCCGCCGTGGGTCGCGCCGTGGCTGAAGACGAGCCTTGATGGGGCACCCGCGCGGTCCCGGCCGCAAGGCGGCATGGCGCGGCTCTGGACCAGCGGGCAGGTGGATGAAGCACGCGGCGCGGCGCCGCCGGGCAGCCGCCCCAAAGGCGGACCCACGTCAGGTGCGGCAAGAGCGCGCTGGCAGCGTTGCCTCCGCCGAACTTGCAGGGCCCAGCCGCGCGGCGGGTTGCGAGCGCCGGCGCGCTGGCCGCGCCGCCGCCGGAAGCGCCCTCAGGCGCCCGGCAGCGCGAGGTGCAGGCCCAGCACCATGATGCCCACGGCCGCCACCCAGCTGCCGCCCGCGCGCAGCGCCACCGGCCGCCAGGAGGCCCCGCGCAGGAACGCGATGGCGCTCCCCGTGGCGAGGGTCATCACCACATAGCCGCAGGTGGCCATGCCGGAGAGGAACAGCAGCCTGTCCGTGCCGGGCCCCATGGCCGCGCCGTTCTGGGCGCCGTGCAGCAGGCCGGTCACAACGGTCAGCGCCAGCAAGACACCCAGCGGCAGGCGCGCGGCGAGCGCCACCGCCAGCCCCGTCACCGCCACCAGCAGGAGGCCGACGATCTGCGCCGCCGCCGGCACCGCGAAGGACATCGACGCAGCGCCGCCCACGGCCAGCGCGACTGGAAAGGCGAGAATGACCCAGCGCGCGCGCTGCGGCCCCTGGAAGGCGGCGAGCGCGGCGAGAGCGATCCACGGCAGGATCTGCTGCAGATCGGTGAGGGGATGCAGCGCGCCGCCGTAGAAATCCCCGAGGCGCGTCTCCACCAGATGCGCCTCGGCCACGCCGGGGATGCAGGCGAAGGCGGCGGCGAGGGCCACCGTCGCCGCCGGCAGGCGCGCCAGCGCGCGCCGGAAGGAGCCCGCGCTCATTCGATCACACCCACCGCGCCGAGGAGGAAATAGAAGCCGAGGCAGCCGATGGCGGCGCCGCACACGCGCACCGCGCGCGCCCCCGCTTCCCACTTCACGAGCACGCCGATGAGGATGCCGGTGAGGTGAAGAAGGCCGGTCGCAACCACGAAGCCGACCGCGAAGGCGATGGCGTCGGCCGCCTCCGGCAGCTCGCGGCCGTGGGCATAGCCGTGAAAGACGGCGAACAGGCCGACAAGGCACGCCGCCACCCACAGCGGCGGCCGCGCCGCCATCGCCACCATCAGGCCGAGCGCGATGCCGGAGATGGCGATCACCGGCTCGACGAACGGCAGCGGCACGCCCAGCACGCCCAGAAGGCCGCCCACCGCCATCACCAGCGGGAAGGTGATGGGCAGCACCCAGATGGCCGGATTGCCCAGCTGCGCGCCCCACAGGCCCACGGCAACCATGGCGATCAGATGATCAGGGCCGGTGAGCGGGTGGAGGAAGCCGCTCTCGAGGCCCACCGCCACCCCCGACCCCGTATGGGCGAGGGCGGGCGCGAGCGGAATGACGGCAAGCAGGAGCCCGAGCGGCAGCGCGCTGCCAAGAAGGTGGCGTTTCATCTCAATCGTCCTGAATTGTTGGCGACGGCGGGTCAGATCCGCGTGAGAAACCAGAAGGAGGCGACCGATCCGATGACGTAGGCGGGGATGGCCGCGCCCCAGCGCGGCAGCAGCGCCTGCGCCTGCCGGTGCGCCCACATGAGCGCGAGCACCGCCGCCACGAACAGGAGCTGGCCGATCTCCACGCCCACGTTGAAGAACAGGAGGGCGATGGGCAGCGTCGCCTGCGGGATGCCGAGCGCCGTGAGCGCCGTGGCGAAGCCCAGCCCATGCAAAAGGCCGAAGGCGAAGGCGACGGTCCAGGGATAGCGCACCGTCAGGCCGGGCTCGCCGCGCTGCGCCTTCACGATCTCCACGCCGACGAACACGATGCTGAGGGCGATGGCCGCATTCAGCGGCCGCTCCGGCACGCCCACCCAGCCGAACGTCGCGGCCGCGAGGGAGATGGAGTGGCCCACGGTGAAGGCGGTGATGGTCTTCACCAGCTTCCATCCGCCCTTCACCAGCCAGATCAGGCCGAGCACGAACAGCAGGTGGTCGATGCCCCGCAGGATATGGTCGATGCCGAGGTTTACGTAGGTTTCCGCCAGATCCTGCCACACGGCGAGATCGGTGCCGGGATCGCGCGCCGCGGTCATGGTCGGCTTGGCGGCGGTGACGGTGTAGGTCTCGGTCGGGCCCTCGCGCGGCACCACGCGGATGGTCGCCACCGACTGGCGGGTGCCGAGCCCCATGAAGCTCAGCCGGCCGGCGAGCCCGCGCTCGCCGCAGTCGAGCTCCGGCTGCTCCCAGCGGCAGTGCGGCGGGAACACCGGCTGCAGGCTCGGGTCCACGGGCGGCATGGTCCACTGGCCGATATAGCGGCCCGGCCCGACCTCGCGCAGGGTGATGACCGCCATGGTGGCCTCGTGCGCGCCGGCCGGCGACGCGGGCAGCAGGCCGGCGAGCGGAACCAGCAGCGTCGCCGCCGTCAACGCACGGACGACCGCGCGGGTCAGCCGCGAGCGACCGGGCAGTCTCGTCCGCACGGCAGACCACGCCGCGATCGAATACGCGGCGACGAGAAGCACGACGCGGCCGGCCAGCCCCGCGCCGGACAGCACCGGCTCGCTCATGGCTCGTCCCGCCGGATCACATAGGCCTTGCCGAGGTCGCGCGTGGCGGCGATGGCGAGCACGCGGCGGCGCTCGTCCTTCCACGCCTGGGCGACCTGCGAGCCCACCTCGTCGAGGTCCACGGCGCGGCCCGCGGTGAAGGTGTCGAGCCGGACCACGTGCCAGCCGTCGGCGGCCTGCACCACCCGCCATTCGCCCGCGGGCAGCGCCACCAGCGCGTCGACGAACGGCTTGCCGAGAGACGGCTCCAGCGAGGCGCGCGGGCGCTGGGCGAAGATGTAGGCGCGCTGGCGCACGTCCTCCGGCTCCTCGCCGGCGAGGATCTGCTCCAGAACCCGCCGGCTCTGCATCTCTGCATCCGGCCCGGTGAAGGGCACGTCGATGAAGCTGACGAGGTCGGGAATGTCGTAGCCGGCGCGGCGCTTCTCGTACCACGCGGAAAGCTCGGCCCGGGTCGGCTCCTTCACCTCGACGCCGCCGAAGATGAGCAGGCGCATCTTGTGGGTGATGCGGTCGCGAATCATCTCGTCGCCCTTGTCGAGGCCCTGCGCGAGCGCCTCGCGGAAGGTGATCTCGTTGAGGATCCACAGGTCCTCGAGCTTGGCATACTCGTCCGGCCCCGGCGCGCGGCCCTCGTGGGCGCCGCGGAAGGCGTCGACGATGGACTTGCGGACCTCGGGCGACACCTCGATCAGCTTCTCCTTGCTGACCGACGGGGTGACCGCGGCGTGGGCGGCGAAGATGGCGGCGCCCATCAGCATGAACTGGATCAGCGGCTCCCGCAGCAGCCGCAGCAGCCAGCCGACGGCCGTGCGCGCTGCGCCGGCCTGCTCCGCGGTGGCCGCGGTGGCGGCCGGCTCATTGCCCGATGACGTCACGACCTGTCCCCCGCCCGGCCCGCCACGGAGCCGGGTTCTGCCTCTTGCATGGTGCGGCGCATCCCCTAGCCGGCCACCGGTGTCGGGCTGATGACAGCCGCGCCCGCCCGGACGGAACCCTCGCGTGCAGGCTGACGCCGGGACACCCAATACTGTTATTCGGCTAGCTTTCCCCGCCGTCATCAAAGCTTCAGGAGGTGGTCACAGAACACCGATAGTAGAGCGCCAGCGGATTGTGGACATCCGTTTATCAGCTTGAGGGGTTGGGATATGAAGAGCGGAATGCTGACGCATCAGCTGATCGCCGGGGCGTCGGTCCTGGCGGTGGCGGGCGCGATGACGACCGTGGACGTGACGCCGGCGTTCGCCGACAGCTACATGGCGGGCGACTTCCACAACCACACGCCGTGCTCCGACGGACGCTCCTCCGTCGAGACCATGGTGAAGAAGGCCGTGCAGAGCTACGGCCTCGAGTGGCTCGGCGCGGCCGACCACGGCGGCTCCAGCCCGCGCGACTGCCGCGTGGACGATCCGGAGGGCGACGGCTCCACCACCGGCTCGGGCCGCTTCTTCGACCAGGTGCAGGGCCTCGTCATCAAGGGCGACACCGCCACCTCGCAGGGCCACCGCGCCATGTGGCGCTGGCAGAGCGCCGAGGACATCATCTATCCCGAGATCACGCGCCTCGCGAAGGATCTCAACAAGCCGATGCTCTACGCCGGCATCGAGACCAACGTGCCCGGCCACGAGCACACCTCGATGACCGTCATCGGCAACCAGAAGCCGCAGAACTTCACCGGCAACACCGGTGACGCCAGCGCGGTGGCCGAGTTCGAGTACCGGTTCGACCGCTCGGACACCGACTTCAGCAAGGGCGCGCCCACCCACACCTGGGAAGGCAAGGTCGCCAACGCCTCCGGGTCCGGCTCCGGCACCGCGAACCACAAGAACAAGGCGGTTCCCAGCGTCCAGTGGCTGCAGAAGAACTATCCGCTCGACAGCTATTACGTGCCCGCGCACGTGGAGCGCGCCGGCGTGTTCAACCCGAACGGCAACAACGGCTTCAACATCGAGCACTTCCGCGATTTCAACAACGCGGGCCCGACCGTCGCCGTCGGCTTCGAGAGCCAGCCCGGCCACCAGGCCTCCAACAATCGCGGCGAATACCGGGCCGGCTTCTGCGGCGCGGGCTGTGATTCGGTGGGCGTGACCACCTTCGGCGGCACCGGCATCTACGCCGCCAAGATCGGCGGCGTATGGGACGCGCTGCTCGGCGAGGGCCGCAACTGGTTCTTCTACGCCTCGTCCGACTGGCACAACCGCGGCGCCTTCAGCATCTACGAGGCGAGCACCACCAACGACTTCTACCCGGGCGAATACCAGAAGCTGTACCTGCCGCGCGCGACCGCCGGCACCGTGCTGCGCCCGCAGGTGGTGGTGGACGGCGTGCGCTCCGGCAACGCCTACTCGGTGCAGGGCGACCTCATCACCGGCGAGCTGAGCTACAAGGCCCAGGTGGTCGGCTATGCCGCCGCCGGCACGGCCAAGATGGGCCAGACGCTGGTGGTGCCGCGTGGCCGCTCGGTGGTGCTCACCCTCGAGGTGAACCAGTCCGCCGCGCCGAACCACTCGCCCTACAGCTTCAACAACCCCTCCCTGGCGCAGATCGGCGTCAAGGAGCCCCTGAACCGCCCGACCCTGCGTCAGGTGCAGTTCATCAAGGGTGACGTCTCCGGCGTGGTGGCGCCCACCGGTGCCAACTACACCAGCGGCACCAACCCCTCGGCCGGCGTCGTCGCCACCTTCAGCCCGTCCAACTGGAGCGCCAGCGGCCAGAAGCGGACCATGGTGGTGACCATCCCGAACGTGCAGCACAACATGTACGTCCGGGCCCGCGGCAGCAACCTGCCGCCGTCCGTCCCGGCCGAGACCGACGCCCAGGGCAACCCGCTCAACGACTGGGATCCCGAGAACGTGTCGCAGGGCCCCTACGTGCCGTGCACCGACGCCGCCTGCCCCGCCCACATGGTGGTGCGCGACGGCGCCAAGATCTCCAGCTACGACGTGGCTGCGTGGTCGGACCTGTGGTTCTACACCAACCCCATCTTCATCCGCGTCTCCGACCAGCCGAAGCTGCTGGTGGAGACCAACGGCGCCCTCGCGGTGTCGCTGAAGAAGTGAGGCCCGCGGCGGGGCGGCCGGCCTGAACGGCCCCGTCCCCGCCCGCGCTCGAAACGGGGCGGCCTATCGGGCCATCCCCGTCTTCGCACCAACCACGCCGGGGGCCCGTGCGGCCTCCGGCTCTTTCCGTTTCAGGGGTTCGCCGCCGGGCGGGCCGCCCGGGCCTGTCCCAGGGCTCCTCCAGGGTTCCACCATGTCCCACGCCAGCGCGGCCCCGGCCGTCACGCCCCTGCGCGGTGCCGTCGGCGCCATCACCGCCATCGCCGCCCTCTCCGGTTTCGCCGGCCTCGGCTACGAGATCGTCTGGACCCGCATGCTGGCGGTGGCGCTGGGCCACGAGATCGTCGCCGTGCTCGGGGTCATCTGCGCCCTGTTCGCCGGCCTCGCCCTCGGCAGCCTTCTCTTCGGCCGGCGCATCGCCGCCAGCGCCCGGCCAGCCGTCTGGTATGCGGCGCTGGAGGGTGTGATCGGCCTGTGGGCGCTCGCCCTCATTCCGCTGGCGCCGCTTGCGGCCCAGCTGGTGCCGGCCCTCGTCCCGGTGGATGCGGATGCCGGCCGGCAATGGATGGTGGCATTCGCGCTGCCGTTCATCCTGCTGCTGCCGGCGACGCTGGCCATGGGCGCGACCCTGCCGGCGCTGGAAGCGGTTCTGGCGCCGGCCATGGCGGACCGCGCGGCCGTGGGGCGGGTCTATGCCGCCAACACGGCGGGCGCTGTCGCCGGCACGCTTGCCACCGCCTTCCTGCTGGTGCCGGCGCTCGGCCTGTCGCTGACGCTCGCCGCCTGCGCCGCGCTCAACTTCGCCTGCGCGGCGCTGATGCTGGCCGCAAGGCCGGCCCCCGGCCGGGCCGTCGTCGCCGCGCGTTCGACCACCGGCCGCGCCGGCGCGCGCCTGCTGGCCGTGCTGTTCCTCACCGGCCTGCTCGGCATCGGCTACGAGGTGCTGACCGTGCGGGTGCTGGGGCAGATCCTCGAGAACACCATCTACACCTTCGCCTTGCTGCTGGCGGCCTATCTCGCCGGCACCGCCGCGGGTGCCATGCTGCGCAATCGCATCGCGGCGCGCGTGCCGGGCGCCCGGCTGGCGACGCCGCTGGCAATCGCCACCGCGCTCGCCTGCCTTGCCGGCGCGACGCTGCTGGGGCTTTCCGACGCTCTCCTCGCAGGCTTGCGCAATCTGCTGCCGGCGACGCTCGAAGGCCGGCTTGCCGCAGAGCTCGGCGTCGCCGCCGCCGCCTTCCTGCCACCCACCATCGCCATGGGCGCGCTGTTCACCGAGCTGGCGCAGGAGGCGAGCGACCGCGCCGGCGGGGTCGGGCCCGCACTGGCCGCCAACACGCTGGGCGCGGCGCTGGCACCCATCCTGTTCGGCCCGGTGCTGCTGCCGCTGGTGGGGGCGAAGCTGGCCTTCATCGTCGTCGGCCTCGGCTACCTGCTGGTGCTGCCGGACCTGCGCCGCCGCGCGCTTGCCGGAGCCGCCATCGTCGGCGCCGCCGCGCTGGGGCTGGTGCTGGCCCCGGTCTCGCTGCGCTTCGTCCGCATCCCGCCCGGCGGCGAGATGGTGTGGCACCGCGACGGCGTGATGGCGGCGGTGAGCGTGGTGCGCAACGCCGCCGGCGACCAGTACCTGCAGGTGAACAACCATTTCCGCATGGGCGGCACCGCGTCCGAGCGATCGGACCACCGGCAGGCGCACATTCCGCTGCTGCTGCATCCTGGGCCCCACAGCGCGCTGTTCCTCGGCCTCGGCACCGGAGCGACCCTGTCAGCGGCAGGCGATCATCCCGGCCTCGCGGCGGAAGGCGTGGAGCTGGTGCCGGAAGTGGTGGAGACCTTCCCCCTGTTCGCCCGCTCGGCGCCGCAGCTCGGGCGCAACGCCGACATCACGGTGCATGCGGCCGACGCCCGGCGCTTCGTGCGCGCGGCGGACCGGCGCTACGACGTGATCGTCGCCGACCTCTACCACCCGTCCGTGGACGGCTCGGGCGCGCTCTACGCGCTGGAGCATTTCGAGGCGATCCGCGACCGGCTGGCGCCGGACGGGCTGTTCTGCCAGTGGCTGCCGCTGCACCAGCTGGACATGGACACCCTGAAGGTGATCGTGCGCACGTTCCTCGCCACCTTCCCGGATGCCAGCGCCTATCTCGCGCAGTTCAGCGTGGAGACGCCACTCATCGCGCTGGTGGGCCGGGCCGCGCCCGCGCGCTACCCGGCCGACTGGGCGCGCCGCCGCGTCGCGACGAGCCCGGCCGCCGCGCGTCTCGCCACGCTCGATCTGGCCGGGGACATGGCGCTGCCGGGTCTCTTCCTCGGCGGCACCGACGCGCTCGCCGCCTTCGCCGGGGCCGGGCCGATCAACACCGAGGACCGGCCGATCGTCACCGCGCTCGCCCCCCGCCTCGCCTATGCGGGCACGCAGGCGCCCGCAGAGCGGCTTATGGCGCTGCTCGCGGCGCTCGCGCCCCGCCCCTCCGACCTGCTCGCCGCCTCCGGCGATGCCGACGCCGATGTCCGGGCCGGCCAGCGCCTTGCCGCCTACTGGGCCGCGCGCGACGGCTATCTCGCGCTCGGCGCCCGCGCGCTGCGGATGCAGGGGCCGCGCAATGTGGCTGCGGACCTGGCGCCGAGGCTGGTGGAGCTGGTGCGCACCAGCCCGGATTTCGAGCCGGCCTACCTGCCGGTGATCGCCATGGCGCGGCAGATGGCGGTCAGCGACCCGGCTGGGGCGCGCCGGCTCCTAGAAGCGCTCGATAGGGCGAACCCGGCCCGACCCGAGGCGCGGCGCCTTCTTGCGGCGCTTCCGCCGGCATCGGCGGCGCCCCCTCCGCCGCAACGGTGAACGGGATGGAGCCGCCGTCCGCATGGAAATGCCGGCGCAGATAGCCATTCCATTCAATGAGATAGCGGCCGGGCGGCAGCGGGCGGGTGATGCGGAACCGGGTGCTGCGCACCTCGCCGGCCGGGGCCCAGTCCGTGGTCCAGACCGAGCTGTCGGCGAGGCTGACCACGCGCACGTCGCGCAGATCGAACTCGTCGGTGAAATCGATGCTCACCGAGGGTTCCGCCTCGGTCAGCACGGCATTGGCGTTGGGCACGGACTGGTCGAACGCGCACTGCGCGGCGGCAGGGACTGTCGTGAGCAGGCCGGCGACAAGGGCGATGGCCGGAAGCATCTGGTACATCGTCATGTTTTCCCTCACGCGAAGCGGATGGCGTAGCCGAAATTGTCGAGCCGGTCGGGCACGGCGTTGAAGGCGATGGAAACACGCCGCTCGCCCCGGTTCACCGGCACCTCGTGCAGCAGGTAGCTGGGAAACAGCACCAGATCGCCCGCCTGCGTCTGCGGCATGGCCCACTTGCCGCCGTTGAAGGCGTTGATGCGGGCGTTCGGATTGCTGTTGCCGAAGATGAAGCCGTTTCCGCCCAGCGCCTTGTGGAACACGATGTTGGCGGAGGGGTGCGCGGCGGTCAGGTAGAGCACGCCGGAGATGAAGCTGTTGGCATGGGTGTGGATGGCCTGGTGCCCGCCGGGATCGAGCACGTTGATCCAGATCTCCTTGACCTGCCACGCCAGCGCCTCGCCGAACAGCACCTCCCCGAACGCCGCCACGTGGGGGGCGACGAGCGGGGCGATGCGAGCGTGGAGCGGGTCCTGCCCGGCGCCGCCGACGGGGGTGTGGGCGAGGCGGTCGGAATAGGCGTTGGCGAGGGAGGTCGCGGCCTCGGCCTCCTGCGCCAGCGGCGCCGCCGCCTCGGGGGAGAGCACCCCCTCGACGCGCATCACGGGGGTGGGAAACAGGCCGATGATCTGGCTCATGAACGGGTCGCCGGGTCGCAGGAATGCACTGCCGGCTTTTTCCCCGCCGCTGGTGACCGGCGCATGACGCCGGAACGGGCTGCGGGGGCCGGAATGCCGCCGCCGCATGATACCGCAGCGCAACATGCTGGCAGGACGCGCCATTATGCCGCCCTGCGAAGCCGGCTCATCAGCCGGCCGGCGCCGGTCGTTCAACCCGGCCGTGAATTTTACGCAGTGGCAAACCCGGCCCAAGGCCGGGTTCCAGCTTCCCATCGCGCCCGGTCCGTGATGTTCTTCCGCCACCGGCGCTCCGGCCGAAGATCGGCGCCCAGGAGGAAACATGAGACACGCCCTCGCGCTCGCCACCGGGCTCGCGCTCCTCGCCCTGCCGCTTGCGGCGGGGGCCCAGACCGCGCCCGCCAAGACCGCCGCCTCCGCGCCGATCACCGCCTCATGCTCCCAGGAGCGGCTCTGCAACCTCAAGAAGTTCTACGACATCAAGAACTTCCGTATCGGTGGCACGTATGACCTCGCCGCCCCCGACAAGTGGGCCTTCGGCGGCGAGGGCGGCACCACGCTGGAATCCCTCGGCGCCGCCCCGCTGAAGACCGCCTACATCGAGCTCGGCACCCCGGTGCGCAACGCCGCCGGGGAGATCACTAATGCGGTGATCGTGAATTCCTTCTATTCCGGCGACGCCACCGACATGTACGCCCAATGGGTGGAGGGCACGGCCCTGTCCGGCGGCTCGGTGATCGGCCCGGGCAAGGCCATCGACACCAACCAATATTACGTGGTGCTGGTGGATGCGCTCGGCCTGTGGGGCACCTCCAAGCCCTCGGACGGGCTGGGGCAGAAGTTCCCGCAATACAGCTACCAGGACATGGTGCAGGCCAACTATCGCCTGCTGCGCGACCATCTGAAGGTGTCGCGCGCCGCGCTCATCACCGGCGCCTCCATGGGCGCCACCCAGACCTATGTCTGGGGCGTGATGCACCCGGATTTCATGAACGGCCTGATGCCGGTGGGGGGCACCAGCCAGTCGGACGGCGGCGACCCGGTGGGCAACTGGACCTTCCAGCTCATGTCCGCCGCCATCGAGAGCGATCCGCAGTGGCGCGCCACCGGCGGCAACTACTACAACCTGCCCAAGGACAAGCACCCCAACCAGGGCGTCGCCTTCGGCTGGTCGGTGCTGCTGATGACCGGCTTCGACTTCCAGTTCCGCTCGCAGCAGGACTGGGCCAAGGTGCAGCCGGACATCTTCTACTGGAACCCGCCCACCCCGCAGGCCGGCGCCGCGGTCAACAAGCGCGCGCTGCTGTTCGACGCGGTGGACCTCTTGTGGCGCAACCGCGCCGGCGAGACCTACAACATCAACGACCAGCTCGGCCGCATCAAGGCGCGCACGCTGGTGATGCACATCGAGAACGACCAGTGGCTCACCTTCGACCGCGCCAAGCGCACGGTGGAGAAGGTGCCTGGCGCCGACTTCGTGCACGAGAAGAGCCCGGTGGCGCACTATGGCGTGTTCTCCATCCTGAAGAACCGCGAGTTCGACCCGACCGTGGCGGCCTTCCTCTCGGACGTCTCCCGCCGCACCCGCAGCCAGGAGCTGGTGGCCAAGACCTACCGCACGCCTTCGGTCGCGGCCAGCATCACGCCGGACAAGTCGTTCTGGAACAGCTTCGTCACCTATCCGTTCCCGGTGAAGAAGACCAAGGCCAAGGACTCACGCGGGGTGGAGTGGGACATCGGCTACATGGATGAATACGCCGGCACGGCGAAGGACCCGGACGTGCTGGTCATCATCCACGGCAAGGGCGCGTTCGGTGGCCACTACGGCAACATCATGCGCATCGCGCTGGAGCGCGGATTGCGGGTGATCGCGGTGGACCTGCCGCACTACGGCATGTCGGGCCCCGGCAACCTCGACAAGAGCCCCGCCCGCACCATGCAGGAGATGCGCGACGTGGTGCACGAGGTGGTGGTGAACCAGCTCAAGGTGCCGAAGGCGGCCTATCTCGGCCATTCCATGGGCGGCCAGATCGTGCTGGGCTATGCCCTCACCTGGCCCGATGCCGTGTCGAAGCTGATCCTGGAGGCGCCCGCCGGGCTCGAGGAATATCCGCGCGAGGTCACGGTTGCCCCCGGCAAGAAGCTCGACCTGTTCGACCCCGCCTATGCCCACGATTTCGACGCCTGGAAGAAGACCTGGGACCAGACCGGACTGCGCGAGCGGGAAAAGAACCTGACCGCCCAGCAGATCGACGATTTCTTCCACTTCCGCGCCCGCGATCCGGTGACCGGCAAGACCTCGCCGCAGCGTAACGGCTACTTCCTGCGCGACAGCGAGTATGCGCGCCTGCACACCGACCAGCGCATCGGCATGATCAAGGGTGACCCGCGCGAGCTGCAGCAGTGGGTGGACGTGTTCATCTTCGACATCTACGCCATGGTGGCGGAGCTGCAGGAGAAGGACCCGAACAGCCTCTACAAGCGGCTCACGGACATCAAGATCCCGATCTTCCTCGCCTTCGGCGACAAGGAGCCGTTCATCCCCGGCTATGCCTTCAACGGACTGAACGACCTCTCGCGGGAGCTCATCCTGCCCTTCATGCGCCGCATGAACGCGGCCGGACGCGACGTGCAGCTGAAGGTCTATCCCGGCACCGCCCACTTCATCCACACCGACGAGCCGGTGGCGTTCGCCGAGGATGTGGTGGACTTCGTGGAGACCGGCCGCGTGCCCACGGGATCGCCGGCCACGGTGGACCGTCTGATCCACGGCGCTCCGGCCGCCGCCGGCGCCGCCGAGGCCACGACCGCCGCCGCGCCCACCGGGCTCAACAAATAGGAGCGGCCATGCCCTTGCTGAAGGTGGGCGAGGTCAACCTCGCCTGGCGCGAATGGGGAGAGGGCGACACCGTCGTCCTCTTCATCCACGGCAACCTCGCCTCCAAGGACTGGATCGAGCGCGCCGCCCCGCACTTCCCGCGCGGGGTGCGCACCATCGCCGTGGACTGGCGCGGCTGCGGCGACAGCGAGAAGCCGGCCCCCCTGCCGGACTTCTCCAATTATTCCATCGCCCAGCACGCCGACGACATGCTGGCGGCGCTGGACGCCCTCGGCGTCTCGTTCTGCCATCTCGCCACCCATTCCACCGGCGGCATCATCTCCACCCGCATGCTGCTGAAGCAGCCGGAACGGTTCGGCCGGGTGTTCTCGCTCTCGCCGGTGGGGCCGCAGGGCCTCGCCTTCACGGCGGAGAACATCGCCCTGTTCGGCAAGATGAAGGCGAGCCGGGACTTCACCCGCTACGTCATGGCGCTTACCGCCCCCACGCTGTTCGAGCCGGAAAGCCTCGCCTCCGGCCCGCCCCGCTTCCGCCCGGACGTGGGGGCCGGCGCCGGCCTGTTCGACCGCATCGTCGAGCAGGTGTGCTCCGTCTCCGACGGCATCTGGTTCGGCACTCCGGACACGCTGACGAAGGAGGCGCAGAGCGGCGCGCTGAAGGCGCAGATGGAGCACATCCGCCATCCCCACCTCGTGGTCTGGGGCATGCTGGACACCATCATCAAGGAGCCGACCCTCACGGAGATGGCGGCGGTGATGCCGGACTGCCGCTTCGTGGCGGTGCCGGGGGTCGGCCATTGCATGAACATCGAGGCGCCGGAGCTCTACGCCGGCTATTTCGGCGCCTGGTTCGGCGGCCTCTCCTTCTGAGCCTCAGCGCACCGGCAGGGGCGGCGCCGGCACCCATTCCAGCGCCAGCCGCTGCGCCACCGCCAGCTGCGCCGGGCTCATCTTGGACGCCACCGCATCGCGCACGCGGGTGTAGACGTCGCGCTCGTGGCGGGCGGCGCGGGCGGCGGCGAGGATCAGCCATTTCTGCGAATAGATGACGTCCTTCGGCACACCGTGGCCCTTGTCGTAGGCGAGGCCGAGCAGGTATTGCGCCGTCGCCTCGCCCTGGTCGGCGGCGCTGGCGTACCAGTTGGCGGCGGCCACATAGCTCTGCGGCACGCCGCGCCCGTATTCATAGAGGAAGCCCAGCAGCCCCTGCGCCTTGGCATCGCCGGCGAAGGCGAGGGGCTCCAGCAGCGCGGCGGCGGCCTGATAGTCGCCCCGCGCATAGAGAGCATAGGCGCCGGTGGCGTCGCGCTGCCCGGCATGGCCGGGGAGCGGCCCGAAAGCGAGCGCGAGGGCAAGGCCGGCCGCCGCCATCGCCCTCCGGCCGGCGCGCGGCGCCTTCATGCCGCCCGGACAGGTCATGCGCGTCCCCTTCATCCCAGCCCTCCCGAGAGCCAGCGGTCGAGCAGCCAGCCGATCCAGATGGCCGGCGCGAGGAAGAGGCCGAACGGCAGGCGCGCCGACGGGCGGCGCCCGCCCCACGCCGGGAGCCGGCGCCGCGCCCGCCCCGGCAGCAGCAGCGCGAGGCCATGGGCGACCAGCGCCGAGACGGCGGCGATCTCCACCGCGATCGGGATCGTCTCCACCTCCAGCCACACCCCGGCGACGGCGGCGAGCTTGACGTCGCCGAGCCCCAGCCCCTCGCGCCCGCGCACCGCCGCGAAGCCGGCGCGCAGGGCGAGGAACACGGCGGCGAGCGCCATGCCCCGCACCGCCGCTCCGCCCATGCCGGCGAGAGCGCCCGGCAGGGTGAGCGCGGCGAGGTCGAGGGCGGCGGGCGCCAGCGCCGCATGGGCGAGCCCGAGCACGAGCCCGGCAGCATTCAGCCCGTCGGGGATCAGGAAGCGCCGCGCATCGATGACGGCGATGGCGGCAAGGACGGGGACGAGCGCCGCCGCCAGCATTCCGTCCAGTCCCGGCGCTGCCGCAAGGCTCGCCCCCATGGCCGCGAGGCAGAGGGCGCCGAGCGCCGCACCTTCGACAGTGCCTGCGACGCCCCATGCCCGGGCCACGGCCGTGCCGGAAGCGGAGACGCCGCGCGGCAGGCCCGGCCGCGACAGCAGGGAGCCGGGCTGCGGACGCGACCGGAGCGGGACGGCGGCAGGATCGTCCGGCTCATCGGCCGCCGCCGGAATGGTTTCCCACGGCACGCGGGCCACCCGGCCATTGCGGCCGGAGCCCCCTTCGGATGCCGGCAACGCGGCAGCGGATCCCTCCACCCCACGCACTCCGGCGCCCGGCGCCTCCGGCGCACACGAGACGGCGGAGCCTGCGCACCCCGGCGCCGCGTCCCGGGCCAGCACCGGCAGTGCGGCATCGGGACCGGCGATCCCGCGGCCGCCGGGGCACGGCTGTTCCAAGGGGGACCACCCGGCGCGCCCGTCCACCGCTCGGGGCGCGGCAGGGCGTCGCTCGCGTGCCGCGTTCATCGGTTCAGCACCGGCGCCTGCGGGCCGCCGGGCAGCGTGCCGACGGTGCCGCGCAGCTTGGCGCGCAGCTCCTCGGCCACCGCGTGGGCGTCCACGTTGTCACGGATGATCTGCGGACGGATGAAGATGATGAGCTCGGTGCGCTTCACCGAGCCGTTGGTGTGGGCGAAGGCATCGCCGAGGCCCGGGATCTGGTCCAGCACCGGCACGCCCTGCCGCACGCCGCTGTGGCGCTCGCTGATGAGGCCGGCGAGCAGCACCGTCTGGCCGCTGGTGACGGCGATGGTGCTCTTCACCTTGCGCTGGGAGACGGTGGGCGTGAGCGTGGTGGTGGCGCCGCCGGAGGCCCCCGCCGCGCCGCCCGTGGTCTCGGAGGGGGCGACGTTGCTGATCTCCTGCTCGATGTCGAGCCGCACCTGCCCGTTCACGTTCACCCGCGGCACCACGTGCAGGATGATGCCGGTGTTCTTGTATTCGATGGTGTTCACGACCGTGTTGGAGGAGGTGAGCACAGTGGCGCTGCCGGTGGAGACCGGCACCTCGTCGCCCACCTGGAGGGTGGCGCGCTGGTTGTCCACAACGACGACGGAGGGGTTGGACAGGACCTTCACGTCGGTCACCGTGTGCAGGGCATCGAGGATGGCGCGGGGCTGGTTCTCCCGGCCCACCAGCAGGTTGAAGCCGGGCAGCACGCGGTTGATGGCCTGGTTGGTGATCTCGCCCGAGAGCGTGTTCAGCGCCGAGCCGTTGTTGCGGCCGAGGCCGAGGTCCTTGGAGGTGAGATAGAACTGCACGCCATAGGCGAGCGCGTCGTTCAGCGTCACCTCGGCCACCGTGGCCTCGATGGCCACCTGCATCTGCGGCTGGTCGAGCTGGAGCAGGGTGCGCTCGATGATGCGGTAGTTCTCCTGGCTGGCGAAGATGAGCAGGGAGTTGTTCACGGCATCGGCGGTGATGCGCACGCCGGGGAGCGCGCCCGAACCGCCACCCCCGCCGCCGCCCGCTGTGGCCGCGCCCTCTTCCCCTGCCGCCGGCTTCGGCCCGGAGCCGTCCTTCTGGCTCTGCGGCTGGATGCCGAGCCGCTGCTGCACCGAGAGCCCGCCGCCGCCGGACGGCGCCCCCTCACCCCCGCCGGCCGAGACCGAGGCGCCGGCCCCCGGCGCGATCTGGCTCGCCGCCTGGTCGAGACCGGATGCGCTGCCGCCCACGAACAGCTCGTTCAGCACCTTCGCCGTCTGCCGCGCCTCGCCGTAGCGCAGGCGGTAGACCCTGACGCCCACCGTGGTGTCGGCGCGGTCGAGCCGGCTGATCCAGGTGGAGGCGGTCTGCAGCAGCTCGGGCTTCTTCGCCACCACGAGGATGGAGTTGAGCCGGTTGATGGCCTGGAACTTGACCAGCTTGTGGCTGAGCCCGCCCTCGCCCGAATCCATCAGGCTCTCCAGCTCGGAGACCAGCGGCTCCGGCGCGCTGTTGCGCACCGGATAGATGCCCACGGACTGGCCGCGCATCCAGTCGGCGTCGAAGGACAGCGCGGTGGAGATGGCCGCCTGCCGCTCGGCGGCGGTGCCCTGGATCAGCAGCAGGTTGCGGCCGGGGTCGGCGCGCACCACGCCGGGCTTGGTGGCGAAGCTGTCGAGCAGCGGCATCAGCGCCTCGGCCGAGACGTAGCGCAGCGGCACCACCGAGAGGCCGTACCCGGGCTCGGGCCGCGAGGTGCCCACATCGGTGCCGCCGCCGGCGGCTTCCGAGAGGGGCACCAGCCGATAGCCGGCCGGATCGCGCATCATCGCGATGTTGTTGGCCTTGAGCGCCGATTCCAGCACGTAGAGCAGCTCGGTCTTCGGCACCGGACGGGCGGAGGCGAGGCTGATCGTGCCCTGCAGGCGCGGATCGATCACATAGCCGATGCCCAGAATGTCCCCCAGCACCACCTTGGCGACGGTGGTGACCGGCGTGTTCTCGAAATTCAGGTCGTAGCCGTCCGCCCCGCCGCTGGTGGAGACGCGGCCGGCCACGCCCACCTCGGTGCGATCCGAGACCGCGCTGGCGGAGCTGGAGCCGAAATATTCCACCGCGCGGCGATCATCCGGCAGGTCCTGCGGGCCGCCGCCGGGCTTGTTCTGGCGCGGCAGGAGATCGAGCGAGCGCACCTGGTCGAGCACGGTGGGCGGGCGCGTGTCGTCCGGCACGAACGAGCAGGCCGACGCCAGAATGGCCAGAACGAGCGCCAGCGCGCCCGGCAGCAGGACGCGCATCAAAGCACGATTGCCCGGTCGGGGGCCGAACCGGTTTGGCCGATCAATGCGCACAATCCACCCGATGCCTCTGCAACCTACAGCCGTTCGAGGTGGACGCCCCGATATGACGACGGTAAATCTCTAGTATCGAGCGCATATGACAGAAATATTAGGGTCACCTGTGCTTCCGGCGCATCACTTTTGCAATCAATAGCTTCCCGCAGGGTGTAGCAGGACTGTCATGAAGCTGCCGTGAAACTTTCATCGCCGAAGCCGATGATGCGGCCCTCCCGGCCCGCCATGCGGGCGCGGTGCGTATTTTCACGACCACGAGCAGCGTGTCGCGGCGCGTCCCGTGGCGTTGAGCCGGGCTCGACAGGGCCGGGCTCGATGGGGCCGGGCTCGATGGGGCCGGGCTCGGCGGCGGCCGCGCGGGCGGATCGGGTGTGAAGCCGACCGTGCTTTCGGGGAATGCAGGGACACGGGGCATGACGGCCGACGCCGCCGGCGACTTCATCAGCTTTCTGGCGCGCGGCGGCCACGCGCTCCCGGCGGACGCCACCCCCTTGGCCGGGACATCGCCCTCCCTGCGCCGCCTGTGGGAGCAGAGCGAGCTCCCCGCCGGCGATTTCGCCGACGCGGTGGCCACCTTCTTCCGCCTGCCGCGCATCGCTCTGCCGGAGCTGATGGCGGCGCCTTCCCTGGCGCGGCACTTCTCCCCCCGCTTCCTGCGCGAGGTCACGGTCCTGCCCTATCGCGGCGGCGACGGCGCGGCGCGCCTCGCGGTGGCGGACCCCACCGACGCTTCCGTGCTGCGGGCTGCGGAGATCACGCTGGGCGAGCCCGTGGGCCTCGCCGTCGCCTCGTTCGAGGACATCGCCACCGCCCTCGCCGACCGCCTCGGCCGCGACGAGGCGCCGCCCGGCGAGCCCTCGGCCGGCACGCCCGCCCGCGCCGAGGACGACATCGACAGCCTGCGCGACCTCGCCAGCGGAGCGCCCGTGGTGCGGGCGGTGAACGACCTGATCGAGAAGGCCATGGAGCTGCGCGCCAGCGACATCCATGTGGGCCCGTTCCGCTCCGGCATCGAGGTGCGCATGCGGGTGGACGGCCTGCTGCGCCCGGTCACCCCGCCGGCGGACGTGCTGCCGCAGGCCATCATCTCGCGCATCAAGATCCTCGCCGGCCTCGACATCGCCGAGCGCCGCCTGCCGCAGGACGGCGCCGCCCGCCTCAAGCTCGGGCGCGGCGAGATCGACGTGCGCGTCGCCATCATGCCCATGCAGCACGGCGAGGCGGCGGTGATCCGCCTGCTGCCGCGCGACCGGGGCCTGCTGTCCATGGACCGCCTCGGCCTCGCCGCCCACGACCGGGAGACGCTGACGCGGCTGATGGCCCTGCCTCACGGCATGGTGGTGGTGACCGGCCCCACCGGCAGCGGCAAGACCACCACCCTCGCCACCATCCTCTCGGCGCTGAACGAGCCCACCCGCAAGATCCTCACCATCGAGGACCCGGTGGAGTACGAGATCCGCGGCATCTACCAGTCGCAGGTGAAGCCGGCCATCGGGCTCACCTTCGCCACCGCCCTGCGCGCCTTCCTGCGCCACGACCCGGACGTCATCATGGTGGGCGAGGTGCGCGATCCCGAGACGGCGCACATCGCCGTCCACGCCGCCCTCACCGGCCATCTGGTGCTCACCACCCTCCACACCGACACGGCCGCCGCCTCGGTGCCGCGCCTGCTCGACCTCGGGGTGGAGGGCTTCCTGCTCAAGTCCACCCTGCGGGCGGTGGTGGCCCAGCGCCTCGTGCGCCAGCTGTGCGAGCGCTGCCGGCGCCCGCGCACGCTCTCCGCCCGCGACATTACCGACGACCCGCGCTTTTCTGCCCTCGGCCTCGCGCCGGGCGAGACGGTGCACGAGCCCGGCGGCTGCGAGCGCTGCGGCGGGGTGGGCTATCGCGGGCGGGTGGGGGTGTTCGAGATCCTCACCCTCACCGACGAGATCCGCGAGATGATCGACCGCCACGCCGGCGCGGCGGCGGTGGACCGCGCCGCCATCGCCGGCGGCATGACCACCATGCTGGACGACGGCATCGCCAAGTGCCGGGCTGGCATCACCTCCCCGGCCGAGGTGCTGCGCGTGACGACGGTGCGCTGACCGCCATGGCCACCTTCACCTACAAGGCCCTCACCCAGGCCGGCCAGATGGTGAGCGGGCAGATCGCCGCGCCGAGCGAGGCGGAGGTGCGCCAGCGCATCGAGTTCCTCGGCCTCGTGCCGGTGGAGACCATGCGGGCGCGCGAGGCCGCCCCGGGGGGCCGCTTCGGCCTGCTGCCGGGGCGCGGGCCGCGCGCGGCGGACGTCACCCTCTTCACCCGCGACCTCGCCTTGCTGCTGCGCGCCGGCGCGCGGCTCGACGAGGCGCTGGAGCTGCTCGCCGGCGACGCCGATCTCGGGCGGATGCGGCCCGCCGTCGCGCGCATCCGCGCCGACATCCTCTCCGGCCACAGCCTCGCCGAGGCGCTGGCGGCGCAGCCGAAGCTGTTTCCCCCGGTCTATGTGGCGCTGGTGCGGGTGGGCGAGGCCTCCGGCACGGTGGACCGCATCCTCGAGCTGCTCGCCGAGGAGCGAATGCGGGCCGAGCAGCTGCGCCGCAAGCTGCTGGAGGCGCTGCAATATCCCGCCTTCATCCTGATCGGCGCGGGCGGTGTTCTGGTGTTCTTCCTGCTGTTCGTGCTGCCGCAATTCTCCGGCGTGCTGCGCGACATGGGGGCCAAGCTCGACCCGGCCGTGGAGCTGCTGCTCGACCTCTCCGACCTGCTTCAGGCCCACGCCGGCATGGTGGCTGCGGGCGCCGCGCTGGTGCCGGTGCTGGGCTATGCGGTGCTGCGGCGGCCGGCGGCGCGCGCCGGCCTCCTCGCCACCCTCGCCCGCCTGCCGCTGGTGCGCACGGTGCTGCAGTTCCGCCGCTCGGCGGTGTTCTGCCGCAACCTCTCCATCCTGCTCGGCAACGGCGTCACGCTCAGCGCGGCGCTGCGCATCATCGTCGAGGTGATGGCCTCCGGCGACGATGCCTCGGTGTGGGCCGTCGCCTCGGACAAGGTGCGCCAAGGCGGGCGCCTCTCCGAGGCCTTCGCCGCCGGCGAGGCGCTGCCGCCCATGGCGGTGCGCATGCTGCGCCTCGGCGAGGAGACCGGCCAGCTCGCCATGCTCTCCGGCCGCATCGCCGATTTCTACGAGGAGAAGCTGCAGCGCGCCCTCGCCCGCGTGGTCGCGATCATCGGGCCGCTCGCCATCGTCACCATCAGCGTCGTCGTCGGCGGGCTGATCGTTTCCGTCATGACCGCGCTTTTGTCGGTCAGCCAAAGCATCGGGTGAACAGCGTGAACACTGGTCTCGCCGCGGGCCCCGCCCGCTCCGCCGCCCTCCGCCGCCGCAACCGCCGTCGCGCGCAAGCCGGCTACACGCTGGTGGAGCTGCTGGTGGTCATCACCATCATCGGCCTCATCGTCGCGCTGGTGGGCCCGCGCGTGCTCAACTATCTCGGCGACTCGAAGGTGAAGACGGCGCGCATCCAGATCCAGGGCTTCTCCAGCGCCCTCGACCTGTTCTACCTCGACACCGGGCGCTATCCCTCCACCGCCGAGGGGCTGAACGCGCTGGTCCAGCGCACCGCCGGCGCGGGCACCTGGAACGGCCCCTACCTGAAGGGCGGCACCCTGCCGCTCGACCCCTGGGGCAAGGCCTACATCTATCGCGCCCCCGGCGAGCACGGGCCCTACGACATCGTCTCGCGCGGGTCGGACGGGCAGGAAGGCGGCACCGGCACCGCCGCCGACATCACGAGCTGGGCGCGGTGAGGCGCGAGCGCGGCACGCTCCGCGCACGGGCGGCGGGCTTCAGCCTGCTGGAGATGGTGTGCGCGCTCGCCATCGTGGCGGCGCTGGCGGCGCTGGCGCTGCCGCGCCTGCCGCTCGCCACATCCCGCTCGCAACTGGAGGCCCGCGCGGTGGAGCTCGCCGCGCTGCTGAAGGCCGATCGCGCCGCCGCCCTGCGCCGGGCCGTGCCGGTGGCGACCGAGCTCGACGCCCCGTCCGGCCGCATCCGTTCCGGCGCCGGCGGGCGGGCGCTGCGGATGCCGTCCGACGTGCGGATGGAGACGGTCCTGCCGCAGCTCTGCAACGGCGCACCCGCCGGGGGACGCATCGCCTTCCTGCCCTCCGGCATGTCGTGCGGCGGGGTGGTTCGGCTGACGCGCGGCGGCACCGGCTACGAGGTGCGGGTGAACTGGCTGACGGGAGGGGTGGAGATTGTCCCGCGCCGCGCCTCCTGAGCCTGCCTTCCGGCCGGTCGCTCCGCGCCATGCGCTCCGACGGCGCGGGCGCGCCGGCTTCACCCTGATCGAGGTGCTGGTGGCGCTCGCCGTCGCCGCCATCATCCTTGCCGCCGTCGCAAGGCTGACGGGGGCCAACGTGCGCGCGGCCCGGGCGCTGGAGGAGCGCACCGGCCTCCTGCAGACCGCGGCCGCGGTGGAGACCGGCATCCCGCCCCGCGCCGAGCTGCGCCCCGGCCGCACCGACGGCGCCATCGGCGAGCTGCGCTGGCGCATGGATGTGCGCCCGATGGAGGTGGCGGGCGTGCCCGAGGGCGGAAAGTGGGCCGCACGCGACGTGCTGATCCGCGTGCGCGCGCCCTCCGGAGCGCTGGTGCTGCTGGAGACCGTGCGCCTCGTGCCGGTGGTGGCGCAATGACCCCGGCGCGGACGGCCTCCCCCGGCCACCTCCCGGCCCGCCCGATGCCGCCGCACATCGTGCCGGCGGAGACACCGGCGCTCGCCCGCCGCGCCGGCATGGCCCGCCTGCCGGCTGGGTCGTGCGGGCTTTGGCCGCGCTGGCTCCGGTGGCGCGCGGCATGGAGCCTCGCCCGGAGGCGTACCGGCCGCGGCGTGTTCGATGCGAGGGGCGTGGTGAGCCTCCCCCGCCTCGCCCTGTCCACCCTCGGTTCGGCCGCCGGAAGCAAGCGCCCATTGGCGGAGAGAGCGCTCGGGGAAAGCCGCTCAAGCTCCTCAGATGCGCGCACCGCCATGTCACCGGCCCCGGCGCCCGGTCTCGCCGACGGGCGGTGCGTGGCATCTCCCGACGGACGGACGCTGCCATTCGCCGGCACATCGAACCTCGTCGAGGTGCCGACACTCCTCCGCCTCTCCCTGTCCGCCCTCGGTTCGGCCGCCGAACGCATGCGCCCATTGGCGGTCGAAGGCGGATCGCCGGCCGCGGGCGCGCTCGCGGCGCGAGGCCCAAACTCCTCAGGTGCGCGCGCCACCATGTCCGTGGCCCCACCCCGCAGCCTCGCCGACGGGTGGTGCGCGGTAGCCGAGAACGTCCTGACGCCTCCATGTGTGGAGGGTTCATGCCTCGTCCCGGCGCCGGCGCTCCCCCGCCTCGTCCGCTTCCCCATCGGTTCGGTCATGGACCGCAAGCGACCATTGGCGGCCGAAGGCACCTCGCCGGCGGAAGGCCCATTTGGGGAGAGCCGCTCAAGCTCCTCGGAAGTGGGCTCCACCATGTCCGTGGCCCCACCCCGCAGCCTCGCCGATGGGCGGCGCGCGGTGGCCGAGAACGTCCTGACGCCTCCATTCGTGGAGCGTTCATGCCTCGTCGCGGCACCGGCGCTCCCCCGCCTCGTGCGCTTCCCCATCGGTTCGGCCATGGACCGCAAGCGACCATTGGCGGCCGAAGGCACGTCGCCGGCGGAAGGCCCATTTGGGGAGAGCCGCTCAAGCTCCTCGGAAGTGGGCTCCATCATGTCATTGCCCCCACCCCGCAGCCTCGCCGACGGGTGGTGCGCGGTGGCCGAGAGCGGCCTGACGCCTCCATGCGTGGGGCGCTCATGCCTCGTCCCGGCGCCGGCGCTCCCCCGCCTCGTGCGCCCCACCCTCGCCCGGCGCCCATCCCCGGGGCTCTCCCGCCGGCCGCACGGGCCCGGCCGCGCGGGCAGGCGGCGGCGAGCCATCGCCGGCTTCAGCCTGGTGGAGGTGCTGGTGGCGCTGACGCTCACCGGGCTCGTCCTCTCGGCCATCGCCATGGTGACGGCCCGCTGGCTGCCGGGCTGGCAGCGCGGGCTGTCACGCGTGCAGAATGCCGACCTGCTGGGGCTGGCGCTGGACCGCGCGACCGCCGACATCGCCGCCGCCGAGTTCGTGCCCGCTGGCCGCGAGACGCGCCGCCCCCTCTTCACCGGCACGGCGGAGGCCATCATTTTCGTGCGCACCGCGCTCGGCCCCACCGCCCGGCCGGGTCTGGAGGTGGTGCGCCTTGCCCCCCTCGCCGGCACCGGCCTCGCACGCGCCGCGGCGCCTTTCGTCCCGCGCGACGCCCGCGACGGGCTGCCGACGTTCGGCGCGCCCGTGCCTGTGCTGGACGCCGCCTATGGCGCCACCTTCTCGTTCGCCGGCCGCGACGGCGTGTGGCGCGACAGCTGGACCAACGCCGAGGCCTTGCCCCGCGCGGTGCGCATCGTCGTCCGCGATGCCCGGACCGGGCGGACGCTCGGGGCTTCGACCGCCGTCGCCATCCGCGCCGAGCTGCCCGCCCCCTGCGTCGGCGATGAAACCCGCCCGCTGTGCGGCCGCCCCGCCACCGGCGCCGCCAGCGCCGCCGCCGAACCCGCCGCGCCGGAGGCCCCGCAATGAGGGAACCGGCCCTGACCAGCCCTGTCCGGATGTTCCCGCGCCGGACCTTCCCGCGCTCGTTGCTTCGCCGCCCGGCCATGGCCGCCGCCCGCCCGGCCGCACGCTGCCGCGTCGGCACGCCGGATTGCGCACCGCGCCCCGCCATCCCCGCTGCCCCGACAAACCCGCGCCACCGGCACCCGGCCGGCGTCACCCGGTCCCAGGACGCACGACACGCCTCCGACCGCGATCCGCCCCGCTGCCCGCATCCCGGCGGCAGGCCCCGGCGAGCCCCGGCGGCAGCACTATCCGGCACGCCATCGCGTGCCCCGGCGGCCGCACCATCCGGCCTCCGGGCTCGGGCAACGCACCACCTCCGGACAATGCACACAGCCACTGCGCCAGCGCTCCCCGCCATCTGGCGCGCCGACGCCCGGCACCGCCGCCCCGGCTCCACCCCCCTGCGCCCCGTCGCGCCGTTCGCAATGTGCTGCCCAGCCCGCCCGTTCAGCGAGCCGAAGCCGCCTGCCGGCGTCCCGGCTTGGCGCCCCTGTCCTGCCGGCACCCCATCGCGTGCCCCGGCGGCCGCACCATCCGCTCCCCGGGCTCGCGCAACGCGCCACCTCCGGACAATGCACACCGCCACCGCGCCTGCGCTCCCCGCCATCTGGCGCGCCGACGCCCGGCACCTCCACCCCGGCTCCGCCTCCCCCCGCCCCGTCGCGCCGTTCGCACGACCGCTCGCCCTTCACGCCGCGGACCACCCGGAAGGCGCGCCGGGACAGTACGGTTCGATGGCCCAGCCAATGCTCCCTGCCCCTCCGGTGACCCGACCACCCGCAAGCTGCCCTCCCGCCTGCCCGTTCGGCGCGCCGGCGCGCCGCCCCGGCCGCCCGGTCTCACCGCCGGCCGTCCGTCACACCCCAGCCCGCCCAGGCGAAGAGCCGACGCATCGCGCCTCAACGGCCCGTCATGCGACATCAAAGCCCCGACGCGCCGGCGCCTTGGCCGACCGCTCCGGCCGAGCCTCCGCACGCGTCGCCGCGCCGAGCGCGCTGGCGTGCGCGGCTTTCATCCCCGACAGCGCGCCGACACAGCGCGCCATGACGGCCCCGCCAGCGCTCGCCGACCCATCGCACGCCAACGCCCCGCACCTTGCGGGACGCGCGGCCCCTGGCCCGGGCCGGGGGCCGGGGCACGGGCCGGCGCGACGCCCTGCACGCATCCAGGCGCGACGCGGGGCGGAAGCGGGCTTCGTGCTGGTGGCGGTGTTGTGGATCCTCGGGGCGCTGGCGGCATTCGCGGGGGTGTTCTCCGGCTGGCTCTCGTCCACGGCGGCGGGGGCGGCGGTGCGGGAGGAAACGCTGGCCGCGCGCGGACTTGCGACGGCGGCCGTGGAGCTCGCCGCCCTGCGCCTCGTCTCCGAGCCGCGCGAGCGGCGTCCGACCCACGGCGCGCTCGCCTTCCGCATGGGCCGCGCCGAGGTGACCGCCACGTTCCGCGACGAGGCGGCGCGCATCGACCTCAACGCCGCCCCGGGCGAGCTGCTGGCGGGCCTGTTCGGCGCGCTGGGCGCCAGCGAGCAGGCGGCGCGCGAGCAGGCCGAGCGCATCCTCGCCTTCCGGTCCCCGGCGAGCGGGCCGGCGGAGGCGCGGGAGGCCGATCTCTACCGGCAAAGCGGGCTCGGCTACACCCCGCGCGGCGGCGCCTTCGTGCATGTGGAGGAGATCTGGCGCGTCACCGGCCTGCCGCCGGCGCTGGTGGCGCGCGCGCTGCCACATCTCACCGTCTTCTCCGGCCGCGCCGAGGTGAACGTGGACGAGGCCGACCCCGTGGTTCAGGCCGCCGCGCGCGCCGCCGCCCCCACCGTCGAGGGCGGGGCGCCGCCGCCGCGGCTCGCCGTGCCGGCGGGCGATGCCCAGAGGATCGCCGTGCGCATCCGCTTCGACAGCGGCCGCAGCCAGGCGGCAGAGGCGGTGATCCTGCTGCGGGATTTCGGCGACGCGCCCTACCGGGTGCTGTCCTGGCGCGAGGGAGCGGACTTCGCCTTGCCCCCGCCATCCGAGGCCCCGACGCGGGGAGGCCGGCCATGAGCGCGGCACAGCACGGCGCCGGGGCCTCCCTGCCGACCCGCGCGCTCGACGCCTTCTCGGTGTTCATGGACACGGTGGCGACCCTCGTTGCCGAGACCATGGGCCGCCTGTCCCGCGCGCCGATGCTGGAGATCCGCGAAGGCGCCGACGGCCGCCTCGCCATGGCGGGGATGCCGCCGTTCCGGCTCGATGCGGGGGGCCCGCCGCCGGACGTGGCGTCCGCCATCGCCGGGCGCACGGTGGAGCTGGTGCTCGATCCCGGCCGCTTCGTGTTCCGCACGCTGGAGCTGCCACGCGGCGCCACCGCCTTTCTCGACGGCATCGTGCGGGCGCAGATCGACCGCCTCACGCCGTGGAGCGCGCAGGATGCCGCCTTCGGCTGGGCCGCGCCGGAGCCGGCGGCGGAGGAGCGCATCGCCCTTCTGGTTGCCGCCACCGCCCGCGCCCGACTTGCCGGGCCGGTCGCGGCGCTGCGCGCGCTGGGCGCGCGTTCGGTGCGCGTCTCGACCCTGCCGCCGGGGCCGGAGGAAGGCGCCGGGCGTATCCGCGTGCTCGACGACGCGGCAGCGGCGCCCGCCGGCACGGCCCGCATCCGGCAGGGGCTGCTCGGCGGGCTCGCCGGCGCTGCGGTGCTTGCCACTCTCGCCCTGTTCGCGGGGGAGATCGCCGGCGCCCGGCTCGACGCCGGGCGGGAGGAGATCGAGGCGCAGATCGCCGCCCGCCGCCGGGTGCTCGCCGCCGGTCGCGAGGGCCAGGGGCGGGAGGGCGCCGCCGTGCGGGCGCTGGAGCAGCGCAAGCGCGAGGTGCCCTCCGGGGTTCTGGTGCTGGAGGCGCTTTCCCGCGTCCTGCCGGACGATACCTTCCTGAGCGAGATGCAGATGGACGCCGACCGGGTGCAGATCACCGGCGTCTCGGCGGATGCGCCTGCCCTCATCGGCCTGCTGGAACGCTCGCGGGCCTTCAGCGAGGCGACCTTCGTCGCGCCGACCACCCGCCAGCCGGGGGAAAGCGGCGAGCGATTCCACATCGAGGCTCGCATCGCGCTGCCCATGGAGGTCCTGCCGTGATGGCGCCCTTCCTCTCCCGGCGCGCTTCGCCGCGGCCTGTCCGGTCGGGTCCGGCGCGGGTGCTCGGGCGCGGAGCCCCAGCCCCTTGCCGACGGCAGGACGGCACGTCGGCGCCGCGGACACTGGCGCGGCGCCGGCTTGGCCGCCGACACGCCCTCGATATCCGGCCGGCTCGTCCCGGTCGCCGAATCCGCCGGGCGCCGGGGCACCTCAGCCCCTCCCCCGCCTCCAGCGTCGCACCGGGGGCCGGCTTCCGCCCCGTTTGCGGCTGCCCGGTGCCGGGGCACGCATCGGGACAAGCGACGCGCCCGCCGGCGCGTGGTGGCGAGCGTGGGGAGCAGAGACTGCGGGCGACGGCGGGAGCGGCTCCACCTCGGGCGCCCCATCGCAGTCCTGATGCCGGGAAGGGGCCCGCATTATGCCGGCGCGGTCGCGCGCGGGATGACGCGGTTCCCCGAGGCGGCGCCGGAAGGGGCACGGCCGGCGCGCAACGGTGTGCGGCCGCCGGGCCCTGCAGCGGCGCGGCGGCGGCCTCTGCCCGGGGCTGGCAGAACCGGGGCACCGGGCGGAACGCGGCCCCGCTGTCGGGTCCGGTGCGCCATCGGCGCCGGGCGGTTCCCGCGCCCTCCGGCAGCTGCCGAGCGTCCCGGGCGATGTCCGGAGCGGTCACGCCCGGAGCGGTCATGCGCGGAGCGAGGCCATGAGACCGGCTGTATCCTTCCCCCCGCGCGGGCCGATGCTGGCGGGGCTCGCCTATGCGGGGCTCGTCGTGCTCCTGCTGGCGATCGCGGCCGGGACGGTAGGCGATCTCATGGCGCGCGGAGCTGCCGTGGCGGAGGCGCAGGCGCTGCTGGACCGGCTGGAAGGCCGGGCGCCGCCACGCCCGGGGGAGGCCGCCGGCGCCGGCTGGACCGGATCGCCGCTTCTCGAAGGGCCGAGCGTGACGGTGGCCGGCGCCGCGCTGATGCAGCGCGTCTCCGCCGCGGTGGCGCGGTTCGGCGGGCAGATCACCTCCTCGCGGCTGGAGGTGCAGAACACGCCCTACGGCCCCGGCTTCATCGCCGTGGGGGTGAGCCTCGACATGGCCCAGACGGACCTGCAGAAGCTGCTGTACGATCTGGAGGCGGGCCTGCCCTTCCTGTTCGTGGACCAATTGGTGGTGCAGGCGCCGGGAAGCGGCGTCGCCCCCGCCGGCGGCGATCGGGTGCAGGCGACGCTGACGGTGTACGGCCAATGGCAGGGGGCACGATGAGGCATCCATACCTCCGCCGGGGCACCACCCGGTGCGTTGCGCTGGCCCTGGCGCTCCAGCTGGCGGCGCCCTGGGCTGCGCCGGCCGCCCGTGCCGGCGAGGCCGATCCGCCGCCACCGGCCGTTGAGATCCGTGCGACCGGACCGGGCGACGGCGCCGCCCCGGAGCCGGCGCGCAGCGACACGCGCCGGCCCGCGAACCCGCTTTGGGCGATCGCGATCGAGACCCTCTCCGCCACCCGGGATCGTCCGCTGTTCTCCCCGTCGCGGCGTCCGTCCGCAGCGCCCGAGGCGCCGCCCCCGCCGCCCGCGCCCGTGGCCGTGGCGGCGCCGGCGCAGCCGCGCTTCTCGCTGGTGGGCACGGTGGTGGGCACCGCTGACCGCTACGGCATCTTCCTCGATCCCGCGAGCGGCTCGGTGGTGCGGCTGCGGCCCGGCGAGGCGCATGAGGGCTGGGTGCTGCGCTCGGTGGGGATGCGCGACGTGCTGCTGCAGAACGGGCGCGCCTCGGCCGTGCTGGCCCTGCCGGCGCGCGAGGGCAGCGCCGGCGCCATCGCCACCCGCGGGCCGGACGGGCGCTCCCGCGCCGACCTGCCCCCGACAGCCCGCCCCGCCGCCGGCAGCATCGTCGCCCCCCGCCGCCCCCAGCCGGCCCCGGCAGACCTCGATTCGAGCCACTGAGGACGCGGGCGGCGCCGGAACCGGCTGCTGGCTGTGCCTCCGGAACGCCACGGCACCGGCCGGCCGTCCGCCCGGGCCGCATCCGCGCGCCCGGCCCATGCCGGTCGATGCCGCTCCCCCGTCTCCCGAAACCGCACCACCGCGCCGCCGCGCAGGACTTCCGGCGGTGCCGGCCTCGACCTGCCCAGCCGACCTCCGACAGGCCGGCGTCGGGTGGAGCTTCATGAACCCGCGAAGCGGCGGCCCGAGGCCCGGAAGATCCAGAGGCGCGTTGCCGCCGGCGCGACCGGGCTTGGGACCTCGGACCCGAACGGGCGGGGGCCAGCCCCCAGACACCCCCCGCCGTGCTGCATCGGCCGCTGCGTCTCACGGCTCCAGGCTCGCGTCGGGAGATGGGCCCAAGCGCCGATGCAGAGGAGGCGGTGGCAGGCCGGTGGCGGTCCCGGACAGCGCCGGCACGCTCGCCTCGGCCGAGCGGGCGGCGCGACTGGGTCCGGCAATATCCGGCGCGGATCGGACGGGCAGCAGCTGCGCCCCCCCCCCGGGCGCTTCGTGCGACCGACAGGCGCGCGGCACGGAGACGGCCGGCGCGACCGGGCTTGGAGCCTCGGACCCGAAGGGGCGGGGGCCAGCCCCCAGACACCCCCACTGACCGCCGTGCTGCATCGGCCGATGCGTCTCACGGCTCCAGGCTCACGCCGGGAGATGGGCCCAAGCGCCGATGCGGAGGAGGTGGTGGCAGGCCGATGGCGGCGCCGGACAGGGCCGGCACGCTCGCCTCGGCCGAGCGGGCGGTGCGACTGCAGCCGGCAAGATCCGGCGCGGATCGGACGGGCAGAGCTGCGGCCCCCGGGGCGCTTCGTGCGACCGACAGGCGCGCGGCACGGAAACGGCCGGCGCGACCGGGCTTGGAGCCTCGGACCCGAAGGGGCGGGGGCCAGCCCCCAGACACCCCCACTGACCACCGCAGTGCATCGGCCGCTGCGTCTCACGGCTCCACGCTCGCGTCGGGAGATGGACCCAAGTGTCGATGCGGAGGAGGCGGGCAGGCCGCCGGTGGCGGCGCCGAACAGGGCCGGCACGCTTGCCTCGGCCGAGCGGGCGGTGCGACTACAGCCGGCAAGATCCGGCGCGGATCGGACGGGCAGCGGAAGGCCGATGTCCGGCACGCCTCGGACGGGCAGCTGCGGCCCCCGCCGCCGGACGCGGCCGGCAGGAGCGCGGCGGTGCCGGCCAGGCTGGGCCGGGCAGAGGAACTCGAACCGGAAGTGGTCGGGGCCGGGCGGCCCCCCGCCGGGCGCCACCGCCGACCACGACGGCTTACCGGCCGCAGCTCGCCGCACCGCCGCGACAGCGCCACCCGCGACGGTACTGCGGGCGCGATCAGGGCGGGTCCGGGGCCACGGCCTCGCCGCCAGCGCTACGAGGCGCACGAGGCGCGCCCCGTCAGCGGGCCCGCGGGTGGAAGACGGTGGCGGCGAAATCCGCAGCGATCTTGCCGATGTCGAGCCGGCCGCCGGGGCGGTACCACTCCCCGGCCCAGTTCACCGCTCCGAGCAGCAGCAGCCGCACCGCGTCCTCCGAGGCGTCGTGCGGCAACAGGCCGGCGCGGGCGGCATCGGCGACGATGGTGCGCCAGACCTCCTCATAGTCACGCCGGGCCTTGCGGCAGGCCTCGCGCACGCCTTCCGGCAGGAAGGAGAAGGCGCGGATGCTGGCCGAGGTGTAATCGGAATATTGCAGCGAGGAGAGCAGGTGCCCGCGGATCGCCGCCTCCAGCCGCGCGCCCGGGCCGGCGCCGGCCGGCAGGGCGGCCAGCTCCAGCTCCACCGCCTCGTGCACCACGCGGACGCCCTCGTTCACCACCTGCTGAACGATGACCTCCTTCGAGGGGTAATGGTGGTAGATGCTGCCCGCCTTGATGCCCACCGCCTGGGCGATGGCCCGCACGGTGGTGGCCTCGTAGCCCTTCTCGCGCAGCAGGCGGGCGGTGGCGTCGAGGATCTGGCGCGCCGCCCCGACAACCGGAGAGGGGGCCGGCTCGGGCGCGGGCAGATCCGGCTTCCGCACGGATCTCCGGGCCTTGCGCCGACCTGCGTCTCCGGGTGTCTCGCTCATCCGCCGCTCTTCAGGTCCTGCCCATCGGGTGGCAGCTCGCCCCATCTGGCATGGACGGGCCGGCTGCGGCGCATCAGCAGACGCGCCGATCCGGTTTGCACAAGTCTGTCGTCCTGATCAAGCAGACTGAAGGCGAGCGCCACCAGCCCCTGGGAGGGCTCGCGCACGTCGCGGGTCTCGGTCACGGTGATCTCGGCGCGGATGGTGGAGCCGGGCCGCATGGGGGCCTTGAAGTCCCAGGTGACGCCCAGCAGCGCCACCACCGTGCCGTCGATGAGGTCGATCCGCGCGGCGAGGCCGAACGCCAGCCCCACCCCCATGGGGCCATGGGCGACGCGGCTGCCGAACGGCGTTTCGCGCGCGAACTCCTCGTTGCAGTGGACCGGATTGTAGTCGCCGGTCAGGCCCGCATAGGCGACGATGTCGGCCTCGGTGATGGTGCGGCCGGGCGTCACGAAACGCTGGCCCACATGGAATTCCCCGAACACGCGCCCCATCAGTCCTGCTCCCCGCTCCGGGGCGCGAAAGCCGGCGCCCGCTTCTCCACGAATGCCGCCATGCCCTCGCGCCAGTCGGCGCTGTCCACGAGGGCCGACAGCGCCTCCACGCCGTAGCGGCGTGCGCTGCGCAGGTCGACGTCGCCCGCGAGATGGACCGAGGCCTTGCACTGGGCGAGCGCCAGCGGGCTGAGGTCCATCAGCGTGGCGGCGAGGGCGAGGCTCTCCGCCTCCACCTGCCCGGCCGGGACGACCCGGTAGGCGAGGCCCAGCGCCGCCGCTTCCGCCGCCTCCACGTGGCGGGCGAGGAGGATCCACTCCAGCGCCTTGCCGCGGCCGATGTGGCGGGCGAGCTTCTGCACCCCGCCGGCGCCGGGCGTGGCGCCGAGCCGGGCTTCCGGCAGGCCCACGCGCGCGGTGTCCGCGAGGATGCGGAAGTCGCACGCGAGCGCCAGCTCGAAGCCGCCGCCCATGGCGAAGCCGTTGACCGCGGCGATGACCGGGATGCCGATGGCCTCGATGCGGTCGAACAGGCGGGCGATGGGCTCGAAGTAGCGGTCGCGGGTCTCGAAGCGCTCGCGGAAGATGGCGTCCGGCCCGGCGAAGTACTTCAGGTGCGCGCCGCAGCAGAAGGCGCGGCCGGTGCCGGTGATGACCAGCACCCGGGCGCGCCCGTCGAGCGCGGCGTCGATGGCCTGCCCCAGCTCGGCGATCAGCGGCAGGCTGAGCGTGTTCATCTCCCGCTCGCGGGTGAGGCGCACCAGCGCGACACCCCGACGCGGCCAGGAAAGCTCCAGGGCGGAGAGGCTCAGGGCGGGAGCGGTCATTGCGCCGCCTCCGTCTCGTCGCGCAGGTCCTTGCGGCGGATCTTGCCGGTGATGGTCATGGGCAGCGACCGGCGGAACTCGATCTGCCGCGGATATTCGTGGGCGGACAGGCGGGCCTTCACATAGCCCTTCACGTCCTCCTCCAGCGCCGCGTCCACGGCGATGTCGTCGCGCGGGACGATGAAGGCCTTCACCACCTCGCCGCGCACGGTGTCCGGCACCCCGATGACCGCGACCATGGCCACGGCGGGATGCTTCATCAGGCAATCCTCGATCTCGGTGGGACCGATGCGGTAGCCGCCGGAGATGATCACGTCGTCATTTCTGGCGTGGAACCAGAAATAGCCCTCCTCGTCGCGGTGGCCGGTGTCGCCGGTCAGCAGCCAGCCGTTGCGGAACTTCTCCTGCGTCGCCTCGGGGCGGTTCCAGTAGCGCAGGAAGAACACCGGGTCCGGCGCCTTCACCGCGATGGTGCCGGTCTCGCCGGGCGGGACGGGATTGCCGTCGTCGTCGATCACCTCCAGCACGTGGCCGGGGACGGGACGGCCCATGGAGCCGTCCTTCATGGGCATGATGGAGGCGCAGTTGGCCACCGTCAGGTTGGCTTCGGTCTGGCCGTAGAACTCGTTCATGGTGAAGCCGAAGGTGGCGCGGCCCCACTCCAGCATCTCCTCCCCGAGGCGCTCGCCGCCGCTGGCGATGCTGCGCATGGAATAGGCGAACCGCTCGTTCGGTCGCGCCACCTGCCGCATCATCTTGAGCGCGGTGGGCGGCATGAAGGCGTTGCGGATGCCGTGCCGGCCGATGAGCGCGAACGCCTCCTCCGGGTCGAACTTCTGCAGGCGCTTGGCCAGCACCGGCACGCCGTGGAACAGGGAGGGCAGCAGCACGTCCATGAGCCCTCCGGCCCAGGCCCAGTCCGCCGGGGTCCACATGCGGTCGCCGGGCTGGGGGAAGAAATCGTGCGGCAGCTCCACCCCCGGCATGTGGCCGAGCAGGGTGCGGTGGGCGTAGAGCACGCCCTTGGGGTTCCCGGTGGTGCCCGACGTGTAGACGATGATCGCCGGGTCCTCCGCCGCGGTGGCGACGCGCGCGTGCCGGTCGGAGGCGCGGGCGAGCAGATCGTCCCACGCCGCGACGCCGCCCGCCGGCGGCGGATCGATGGAGACGAGACGCGGGCCGGCGGTCAGCTTGTCGGCGATGCCGAGCAGCTTCTCGATGCCGGCGGCGTTGGAGACCACCACCTTCGCCCCCGAATCATTCAGCCGGTACTCGATGGCTTCCGGGCCGAACAGGGTGAAGAGCGGCAGCGCGACGGCGCCGATGCGGTAGGCCGCGAGGTGCGCGATCACCGTCTCCGGGCACTGCGGCAGCAGGATGCCCATGCGGTCGCCGCGCCCGAGCCCCAGCGCCGTCAGGGCGTTGGCGAGCCGGCAGGAGCGCTCCTGCAGCTGCTCGAACGTCATCTCGCCGATGCCGCTCTCGGTCTCGAACACCAGCGCCACCTTGCCGGCGCCCACATGGCGGTCGCAGACCGCCTCCGCGATGTTGTAGGCAGGCGGAATCTCCCAGCGGAAATTCGCGCAGACCTCCCCGTAACTGCGCCCGACAAGCGTCATGAGCATTTTTCCTTGATTGTCTTCCTAACGCTTGTTAGGCATATCGCGTTCGCAGAGCGGCGGCAAGCCGACAACGACGACGCAATCCACGCGGGAGGAAGTTTTCATGTCCAGACGGCATCTCGTCGCCCTGTTGGGCGCGCTTTGCATGCCTGCAGCCGCGTCGGCGCAGGTTTCCGGTGATGTGGTCAAGCTTGGCGTCCTCAACGACCAGTCCGGAATCTATTCGGATCTGTCCGGCCAGGGGTCGGTCGTGGCCGCGCGCATGGCGGTGGAGGATTTCGGCGGCAAGGTACTGGGCAAGCCGATCGAGGTGATCTTCGCCGATCACCAGAACAAGCCGGACGTCGGTTCCACCACCGCCGCCCGCTGGTACGACGTGGAGAACGTGGACGCCATCGTCGACGTGCCGGTCTCCTCGGTGGCGCTGGCGGTGCAGGACGTGGCGCGCCAGCGCAAGCGCATCGTCCTGTTCTCCTCGGCCGGCACCTCGGACCTCACCGGCAAGGCCTGCTCGCCCTATGGCACGCAATGGACCTTCGACAGCGTCGCGCTCGCCAAAGGCACCGCCTCGGCGGTCACCAAGTCGGGCGGCAACACCTGGTTCTTCATCACCGCCGACTACGCCTTCGGCACCGCCATGGAGGCCGACGCCAAGCGCTATATCGGCGAGAGCGGCGGCAAGGTGCTGGGCAGCGTGCGCCATCCGCAGGGCACCACGGACTTCTCCTCGTTCCTGCTTCAGGCGCAGGCCTCGAAAGCCAGGGTGGTCGGCCTCGCCAACGCCGGCAACGACACCATCAACGCCATCAAGGGCGCGTCGGAATTCGGCATCACCCGCGGCGGGCAGAAGCTCGCGGCCATGCTGATCTTCCTGTCCGACATCCACTCCCTCGGCCTCGATGTCTCCCAGGGCCTGAACCTCACCGAGAGCTTCTACTGGGACCTCAACGACGGCACCCGCGCCTGGTCGAAGCGGTTCGGCGAGCGCATGGGCGGGCGGATGCCCACCATGGTCCATGCCGGCGTCTACAGCGCCGTCACCCATTACCTGAAGGCGATCCAGGCCGCCGGCACCGACGATGCCGACAAGGTGGCCGCCAAGATGCGCGAGCTGAAGGTGTCCGACCCCATCCTGCCCTCGGCCGAGGTGCGCGCGGATGGCCGGGTGCTGCGGCCTTACTACCTGTTCGAGGTGAAGAGCCCGGCCGAATCGAAGAAGCCCTACGACTACTACAGGCTGGTGCGCGAGATCCCCGCCGCGGACGCCGCGCGCCCCCTCAGCGAAAGCCCCTGCCCGCTGGTGAAGTGAGCGTCCGCCCGGCTCCGGCCGGGCGCCCGCCCCCTCGGTATCCTGGAGCCTGACGACATGCCGGTGATCGAAAGTTCGGTGCAACGGGGAGCCGCGTTCGACGAGAACGCGATCCTCTACGGCGATCTCCTCGCCACCTTGCGGGAGCGGCACCGGCTGGTGGCGGAAGGCGGCGGCGAGCGGCTGCGCCTTCGCCACGAGGAGCGGGGCAAGATCCCGGTGCGCCGGCGCATCGATCATCTGGTGGACCCGCTCTCGCCGTTCCTGGAGCTCTCCCCGCTTGCCGCGTGGGGGCTCTATGGCGGCGAGGTGCCGGGCGCGGGCATCGTCACCGGCGTCGGCATGGTGGCGGGCGTGCCGTGCATGATCATCGCCAACGACGCCACGGTAAAAGGCGGCTCCTTCTTCCACGAGACCGTGAAGAAGCACCTGCGGGCGCAGGAGATCGCCTTCGAGAACCACCTGCCGTGCATCTATCTGGTGGATTGCGGCGGCGCCTTCCTGCCCGAGCAGGACCGGGTGTTCCCGGACAAGGACCATTTCGGCGGCGCCTTCTACCAGCAGTGCCGGATGTCGGCGGCCGGCCTGCCGCAGATCTCCGCCGTGTTCGGCGGCTGCACCGCCGGCGGCGCCTATATTCCCGCCCTGTCCGACGAGGTGGTGATGGTGCGCGGCACCGGGCGCATCCATCTCGGCGGGCCGCCCATCGTGAAGGCCGCCATCAACGAGATCGTGGACGGGGAAACCCTCGGCGGCGCCGAGATGCACACCCAGGTGTCCGGCGTCAGCGACTATCTCGCCGGCAGCGAACTGGAGGCGCTGGCCAAGGTGCGCGACATCGTCGGCGCCCTCGGCCGGCCCGTGCCCGAAACCGGACGGCGCCGCCCGCCGCGGCCGCCACGCCTCGACCCGGCGGAGATCCCCGGCATCGTCGGCGTGGACCTGAAGCGCCCGTTCGACGTGCGCGAGGTCATCGCCCGCATGGTGGACGACAGCGAGTTCCAGGAGTTCAAGCCGGCCTACGGCTCCACGCTGGTGTGCGGGTTCGCCTGGATCCACGGCGAGCCGGTGGGCATCATCGCCAACAACGGCGTGCTGTTCTCCGAATCCGCGCTGAAGGGCGCCCACTTCATCGAGCTGTGCGACCAGCGCGGCATCCCGCTCCTGTTCCTGCAGAACATCACCGGCTTCATGGTGGGCACCGACGCCGAGCGCGGCGGCATCGCCAAGCATTCGGCCAAGCTCGTCTACGCGGTCTGCAACGCGCGGGTGCCACGCTACACCGTCATCATCGGCGGCTCGTACGGCGCCGGCAACTACGGCATGTGCGGGCGCGGCTTCCAGCCCCGCTTCCTGTTCTCCTGGCCCAACGCGCGCATCGCCACCATGAGCCCGGACGTGGCCGCCACGGTGGTCACCGAGCTGCGCCGGGCGAGCCTGACGCGCGGCGGCGCCGGGGAGGCGGAGATCGCCGCGCTCGACCGGGCCACCCGCGCCCAGTTCGAGGAGCAGAGCACGCCCTATTACGCCACCGCCCGCCTGTGGGACGACGGCATCATCGAGCCCGCCCAGACGCGGGACGTCATCGGCCTCTGCCTCGCCCTCGCCGCCCGCGAGACCGCGCTGCCGGCGCAAAGCCCCGTCTACCGGATGTGACCCGATGTTCGAGAGTGTCCTGATCGCCAATCGCGGCGAGATCGCCGTCCGCATCATGCGCAGCTGCCGCGCCCTCGGCATCCGCACGATCGCGGTCTATTCGGATGCCGACCGCGACGCCTGCCACGTCCGGGCGGCGGACGAGGCGGTGCGGATCGGCCCGGCGCCGGCCCGCGACAGCTACCTGAGCCTCGACGCCCTCATGGCGGCGGCGGCCCGCACGGGGGCGGCGGCGATCCACCCCGGCTACGGCTTCCTGTCGGAGAAGCCCGAGCTGGCCGCGGCCTGCGCGGCCGCCGGCATCGCCTTCGTGGGGCCGTCCGCCGCCGCCATCGCCGCCATGGGGCCGAAGATCGGCTCCAAGCGCATCGCCGCCGAGGCGGGAGTGCCGAGCGTGCCCGGCTACATGGGCGACGACCAGTCGGACGCGCGGCTCGCCGCCGAGGCGCTGGCCATCGGCCTGCCGGTGATGGTGAAGGCCTCCGCCGGCGGCGGCGGCAAGGGCATGCGCCGCGTCACCGCCGAGGCCGAACTGCTGCCCGCCATCCAGCTCGCCCGGCGCGAGGCGGAGGCCGCCTTCGGCGACCCCTCCCTCCTGATCGAGAAGCTGGTGCTGCGCCCGCGCCACCTCGAGGTGCAGGTGGCCGGCGACCGGCACGGCCACGTGGTCCACCTGTTCGAACGCGACTGCTCCATCCAGCGCAACAACCAGAAGCTCGTCGAGGAGGCGCCCGCGCCGAACCTCGATCCGCAGGTGCGGGCGAAGCTGCTGGAGCGCGGCGTCGCCCTCGCCCGCGCCATCGGCTACGACAATCTCGGCACGGTGGAGTTCATCCTGGAGGACGGGCAGGACGAGCCCTGGTTCCTGGAGATGAACACCCGCCTGCAGGTGGAGCATCCGGTGACCGAGTTCATCACCGGCCTCGACCTCGTGGAATGGCAGCTGCGCATCGCCGCCGGCGAGCCGCTGCCGCTCCGCCAGGACGAGATCATCGCGCGCGGCCACGCCATCGAGGCGCGGGTGACCACCGAGCGGGCCGAGGCGGGGTTCCGCCCGGACATCGGGCCCATCCTCGCCTATCGCGAGCCCGCCGGCGTGCGGGTGGACAGCGGCATCGCCGCCGGCAGCGCGGTGACCCAGTTCTACGATTCCATGGTGGCCAAGGTGATCGCGTCGGGCCCGGACCGCGAGGCGGCGCGCGCCCGCCTTGCCGGAGCGCTGCGCCGTTACGCCATCATGGGTCCGGCCACCACCCTGCCCTTCCTCGCCGACTGCCTCGACGCCCCGGCCTTCGCCGAGGGGCGTGCGACGACGCGCTTCATCGAGGAGACGTTTCCGGACGGCTGGCAGCCGGCGCAGGGGAACCTGCGCCTCGCCCGCGCCGTTGCGGCGGTGCTGGTCGCGACCGCCCCTCCCGCGCCGCGTCTCGCCGATGCCTGGACGGAGCTGTCCGGCTTCCGCCTGCTCGGTCCGGCCGGCCTTGCCGCCGAGACCCATCTGGAGGCGACGCCAGCCGGCGGCGCGCCGGAACAGGTGAGCGTCGTGCAGGACGCCACCGGCGCCCGCAGCGTGCGCGATGCGGAGGGCGTCCTGACGCTCGCCGTCCGCGATCACGGCGCCGCGCTGGAGATCGAGAGCGGCGGCACGGTCACGCGCGCGGTCCTTCACCGGGAGGGATCGCGCATCCACCTCCTGCTTGAGGGCGTCATGCACGTGCTCGACGTGCGCTCGGTAGCGGAGGCGGCGTCCGGCGCGGGCGCGGCGTCCGGCGGCTCCGGCGCGCTGCGCTCGCCCATGCCCGGGGTCGTGAGCGAGGTGAAGGTCGCGGTGGGCGACCGGGTGGAGGCCGGCGCCGAGCTGGTGGTGCTGGAATCCATGAAGCTATTCATGTCGCTCGCAGCCGGCGCGGCCGGCACGGTCGCCGAGATCGGCTGCCGGCCCGGCGAGGCGGTGCAGAACGGCCAGCTGCTGCTGGTGATCGAGCCGGAGCCCGAGCCCGCATGACGATGCCGAACGCCCAGGCCCGCACGGAGCCGCCCATGGAAGCCCCCGCCCGTCCCGGTGCGGCCCTCGTCACCGGCGGCACCTCCGGCATCGGCCTTGCCACCGCCATCCGCCTCGCCGCGCGCGGGCACGCCGTGGTGATCAACGGCCGCAACCCCGAGCGCGGCGCCGCCGCCCTGGCACGGGTGCGGGATGCCTGCCCCGGCGCCGAGGTGCGCCTCGTGGCGGCCGACGTCTCGCAGCCCGAGGGCGCGCAGGCGGCGCTGGAGGCGGCCGCCGGGCTCGGCGACGGCCGGCTCGCCGTTCTTGTGAATGCGGCCGGCGGGGACTTCGTGCCCCGGCTGCTCAAGGACACGGACCTCGCCCAGATCGACGGCGTCGTGCGGCACTGGATGCTGTCGACGCTCTATTGCTGCCGGCTCGCCCTGCCCCTGATGGGCACGGGCGGCGCCATCGTCAACGTCGCCTCCGACGCCGGTAAGGTCCCCACCCCCGGCGAGGCGGTGATCGGCGGCGCCATGGCCGGCATCGCCATGTTCTCGCGCACCCTCGCCATGGAGGCGAAGCGCAACGGCATCCGCGTCAACGTGGTGACGCCCTCCCTCGTGGTGGACACGCAGACCCACGCCCGGGTGACGGCCGACGGCTTCAGCGCCCGCCTGTTCGAGAAGGCCACCGCCATGGCGCACCTCGGCCTGCCGGAGCCGGACGACGTGGCCGCGCTGATCGCCTTCCTCGCCGGACCGGAGGCGGCGCGCATCACCGCTCAGGTGGTGAGCGTGAACGGCGGCATCTCGGCGGGATGACGGGCAACAAACGCAAGCTCCAGGAGGACAATGTGGCCGGGCGATACTTCGAGGAATTCAGCGTCGGCGATGTCTTCGCGCACGCCATCACCCGCACGGTGACCGAATACGACAACATCAGCTTCAGCTGCCTCACCATGAACCCGCAGCCGCTGCACATCGACCGCCACTTCGCCGCCGGCACGGAGTTCGGCCAGCCGCTGGTGAACAGCCTGTTCACGCTCGGGGTGATGATCGGCATCTCGGTGGCGGACACCACCCTCGGCACCACGGTGGCCAACCTCGGCATGAACGACGTGCGCTTCCCCAGGCCGCTGTTCCAGGGCGACACCATCCGCGTCGAGACCACGGTGCTCTCCGTGCGCGAGAGCCAGTCGCGCCCCGGCGCCGGCATCGTGGAATTCCGCCACGCGGCCTTCAACCAGGACGGGGTGGAAGTGGCCTCCTGCCGGCGCCACGCGCTCATGCACCGCCGTCCGCAGGGCCAGGCGGCATGAGCGCGCGCGCCTACCTGTTCGTTCCCGGCGACGCGCCGCGCAAGATGGAGAAGGCGGCCCAGGGCCCCGCCGACGCCATCATCCTCGATCTCGAGGACTCGGTGTCTCCGGACGCCAAGGACGCGGCGCTCGACCTCACCTGCGCCTTCCTGAGGGCGGCAGGCGAGACCGCGTCGGCCCGCTACTGGGTGCGCCTCAACGCCACCGAGCCCGCCCGGGCGCTGCGCGAGCTGGTGGCGCTTCCGCTCGGCCGGATCGCCGGGCTGGTGGTGCCCAAGCTGTCCTCGCTCGACCGCCTGGCGCCGCTCGCCCACGCCCTCGACGCGCTGGAGGCGCGGGACGGCCTGCCGGCCGGCGCCGTCGGCCTGATCGGCATCGTCACCGAGACCGCCGCCGCGCTGCTCACCGGAGCGGACCTCGGGCGCGGTCATCCCCGCCTGCGCGGCTATTGCTGGGGCATCGAGGATCTCTCCGCCGACATCGGCCGCGCCCAGCACGGGCAGGCGCCGCAGGCGGCGGAGCGGCTCTCCCGCCTCGCGCAGGAGTTCTGCCTCATGGTCGCCACCGCCGCCGGCATCGACGCCATCGACGGCGTGGACACCCGCATCGAGGCCGTCGACGCGATCGCGGCGGATGCGCGGCTCGCCGCCGATCTCGGCTTTCGCGGCAAGCTCGCCATCCATCCGGCCCAGATCGCGCCGCTGCAGGCGGCATTCACGCCCGATGCGGACAGCCTCGCCTGGGCCCGCCGGGTGCTGGCGCTGGCGCAGGACAGCGGCGCGTCCGCCTTCCGCCTCGACGGGCGGATGATCGACCGCCCCCACATCGAGGCCGCCCGCCGCCTGCTCGCCCGCGCCCGGCCGGCCTAGAGAGCGAGGCGAAGGCGGCCTGCGGCCACTCCCGGCGCGCCGCCCCGCACCTGCGGAGGGGAGGCAGGGGGGGGCGCGCAGGCCGCGGCCCGCCCGCGGCGCGGCGTCTACTTCACCAGCGGGCAGCCGCTCTCCTTCTCGGCGATATAGGCCTGCGCGCCGGGGATGGTCTCCAGCAGGGTCAGGTAGTCCCACGGCCCCTTGGATTCGGCCGGCGTCTTCACCTTGAACAGGTACATGTTGTTGAACACGCGGCCGTTGGCGCCGATGGCGACGTTCTTCATCATCATGTCGTTGACGGGCGTCGCGCGCATCCGGGCGGCCACCTTGTCGGCATCGTCGGTGCCGAGGTCGTTCACCGCCTGCAGATAGTGCCGCACGGCCGAATAGACCCCGGCCTGGTTCATGGACGGCTTGCGGCCGGTCTTCTCCTCGAACTTCCTCGACCAGGCGCGGGTGCCCTCGTCCATGTCCCAGTAGAAGGAGTTGGACAGGGTGAGGCCCTGCGCCACCGGCAGCGTCAAGGCGTGGATGTCGTTGATGTTCAGCAGCAGGCCCGCCAGCGTCTGGCCGCCCTGCGGCAGGCCGAACTCGTTGGCCTGCTTCACCGAGTTGATGGTGTCGCCGCCCGCGTTGGCGAGCGCCACCACCTTCGCGCCCGAGGCCTGCGCCCGCAGCAGGAACGAGGAGAAGTCCGAGGTGCCGAGCGGCACCCGCACGTCGCCCTTCACGGCGCCGCCCAGCGCCTGCACCGTCTTGCTGGCCTCCTCCTGCAGGGAATGGCCGAAGGTGTAGTCGGCGGTGATGAAGAACCAGCTGGTGTCGCCCTTCTTCACCAGCGCGCGGGCGGTGGAGGCGGCCACCGCGTGGGTGTCCCAGGTCCACATGAAGCCGTAGGGGCTGCACGCCTTGCCGGTGAGATCCACCGAGCCCGGCCCGGACATGAGGAAGATGCGCCGGCGCTCGCGGGTGATGTCCTGCACCGCCAGCGCCGCCGCCGAGTTGGGCACGTCCGCGATCACGTCCACCTGCTCGGTGTCGATCCACTTGCGGGCGAGGCTGGCGGCGATGTCGGCCTTGTTCTGGTGGTCGCCGACGATGATCTCCACGGGCACGCCGCGGATGGCGTTGCCGAACTCCGCGGCGGCGAGGCGCGCCGCCATGGCGGAGCCCTCGCCGTTGATGTCCGAATAGACGCCGGCAAGGTCCGAGAGGACGCCGATCCGGATCCTGTTGTCGGACATCTGCGCCGCGGCGGGCGCCGCAAGCCCGGCGGCGGTGGCGCCCAGCAGGACGGCCTGCATCGCGGCGAGGACGAATCCCTTCATGCTTCTCTCCCGATTGTTCTGTCTGGCTGGCGCCGGGCCCGAAGCCCGGCGCAAATGCGTCAGTGCGCGACGTAGCCGCCGTCCACGGCGAGCGCGGTGCCGGTGAGGCCGGCCCCGGCCGGCGAGCACAGGAAGGTGACGGCGCCGGCGATCTCCTCCGGCGTCACCGCCCGCCCCAGCGGCTGGTTGTCGAGGAACACCCGGCGCACGACCTCCTCTGGCGGCAGGCCGGTGGCCTTCGCCTGGCCGGCGATCTGCATCTCGATGATGGGCGTCATGACGAAGCCGGGGCACACGGCGTTGCAGGTCACCCCGCTCGCCGCCACCTCGATGGCGATGGACTTGGTGAGGCCGACGAGGCCGTGCTTGCTGGCCACGTAGGCGGCCTTGTGCGGGGCGCCCACGAGGCCCAGCACCGAGGCGACGTTGACAATGCGGCCGAAGCCGCGCGCCGTCATGCCGCCGATCACCGCCTTGCTGGCATGGAAGGCCGCCGAGAGGTTGACGGCCAGCAGCAGGTCCCACTGCTCGTCCGGAAACGCCGCCAGCGCCGATACGTGCTGGATCCCGGCATTGTTCACGAGGATGTCGACGGGTCCGAGCCGCGCGGTGGCGCCGGCCACCAGGGCCCGCACCTCTTCCGGCCGGCTCATGTCGGCGGCGAGATAGCCGATGGTGGTGCCGGCATCGGCGGCGATGCCGGCGCGGATGTCCTCGATCGCGGCCGGATCGCCGAAGCCGTTGAGCATCACGTTGCAGCCGGCCCCGGCGAGCGCCCGGGCGATGGCAAGCCCGATGCCCGAGGTCGAGCCGGTGACGATGGCGTTGCGTCCTTGCATTTGGCGGTTCCTCGCTGGAGATGATCAGAAGGCGACGAGGTCCGCGCCCTTGAGGCCGAGCATGGCCCGCGCTTCCGCCGGGGTGGCGATCTCCAGCGACATGTCCTCGAGCACGCGGCGGATCTTCGCCACCTGCTCCGCATTGCTGGAGGCGAGCTTGCCCTTGGCGATGTAGAGGCTGTCCTCCAGCCCCACGCGCACGTTGCCGCCCATCAGGCCGGCCATGGTGACGAACGGCATCTGGTGGCGCCCGGCGGCAAGCACGGACCATTGGTAGGCATCGCCGAACAGGTGATCCGCCGTCTCGCGCATGAAGGCGAGATTGCGCGGCTCGGCGCCGATGCCGCCGAGAATGCCGAAGATGGTCTGGATGAACAGCGGCGGCTTCACCAGCCCGCGGTCGAGGAAGTGGGCGAGGTTGTAGAGGTGGCCCACGTCATAGCACTCGAACTCGAACCGCGTGCCGCACCCCTCGCCCAGCTTTTCCAGGATGTAGGCGATATCCCGGAACGTATTGCGGAAGATGAAATCGTCCGTGGCGCGCAGATAGGGCTCTTCCCAGTCGTGCTTCCATTCCTTGAAGCGGTCGGCGGCGGGGAAGATGCCGAAATTCATGGAGCCCATGTTGAGGGAGCACATCTCGGGCGCGAAGGAGAGCGGGGCGGAGAGGCGCTCCTCCACGCTCATGTTGAGCGAGCCGCCGGTGGTGATGTTCAGCACCGCGTCGGTGCCCTGCTTCAGCCGCGGCAGGAACTGGCGATAGACCGCCGCGTCCGGCGTCGGCCGGCCGTCCCGCGGGTCGCGGGCGTGCAGGTGCAGGATGGCGGCGCCGGCTTCCGCCGCGGCGAGGCCCTGCGCCACCATCTCGTCGGGGGTGATGGGCAGCGCGTCCGACATGGTCGGCGTGTGGATGGAACCGGTCAGCGCGCAGCTGATGATGACCTTCTTCGGCGCCAACGCCATGGGGCAGTCTCCTCTTTTCTTGTGTCCGGCAAGGGAAATGGGGGCGGCGCTCAGCGGTCGGCGTCGAGGCTGCCGAGGTGGCGCGCGAGGGCGGTGCGCACCGCCTCCGCCTGCGCCTCGGTCCAGTCGCGGAAGCCGTGGCCGGTCTTCATGCCGAGGCGTCCGGCGGCCACCAGCTCCGCGAGCAGCGGCTGGGGCCCCGGCGTCCGGTCGAGATCGGGCAGGACATAGCCGTGCACCTGCAGCACCAGATCGGTGCCGACCAGATCGGCATTCTCCAGCGGCCCGAGCACGGCGAGGCGGCGCCCGAAGCTCTCCTTCACCACCGTGTCCACCGTGGCCGCATCGCAGACGCCGCCGGCCACCAGGGCGATGGCCTCGCGCCACATGGCGTGCTGCAGGCGGTTGCCGATGAAGCCCGGCACGTCCCGGCGCACGTGGACCGGCTTCTTCCCGATGGCTTCGAGCAGGCCCATCATGTCGGCGATCTCGGCGGAGCCGCTGTCGTCGGCCTGGACCACCTCCACCAGCGGGATCTGGTACGGCGGGTTCCACCAGTGGGTGCCCATGGCGCGGTGGCGCAGGCGCAGGCCGGACATGATGCGGGTGATGGGAATGACCGAGGTGTTGCTGCCCAGCAGCGCATGCGCCGGCGCCGCCGCCTCGATCTCGGCGAACACCCGCTGCTTGAGGCCGAGGTCTTCCGGCACCGCCTCGATGACCACGTCGGCATCGCCCACGCACGCGGCGAGCGCATCGTGCGGGCGCACCAGGTCGGCCGCCGCCTCCTCGCCGCCCACGAGGCGCAGGTTGGCCCGGATGCGCTCGACGATGCCTGACCGGCGTGCCGCGTCCGCCTCGAATATGGAAACCGGGTGACCGGCGGCTGCGAAGGCCTGTGCAATCCCATGGCCCATCAGGCCGGCACCGATGACGGCGATCCTGCGCGGCGGCATTTCCCCTCACTGCTTATGGCCCTGCGCATCGCCTCCCCGCCCGCGCCGGGCGGCGGGGGAGCGCGGGCTGATTGTGCGCGAAGCATCGCAAGCCCTGTGCCAGCCCCCGCCATGGGAACAAATCCGTTTTTCTCCAAAGGCTTAATATCTGCGTCCGGTTTTGCGCTCCGCAGCCGCCTCCAGCTTTCGGGACACCCGCGGCACCGGCGCGATGGTCCCGGCCCGGCGGAATGCCCGCAACGCCAATGCCCCTCGCCACCCGGGGCCGTGTCCTCTAGGCTGACAGCAGGTGTCCGAAAAAGTGACACCAGACCGGGATGGAGACCATGCACACGTTCGCCGACGACCGCTTCGCCGCGGCCCGCGCCCTGCTGGCCATGGTGGAGGAGATGATCGAGGGCGCGACCCTGGTGGATCGCGACTCCCGGATCGTGTGGTTCAGCGAGGGCCAGCTCGCCCTGCTCGGCAATCCGGAGCTCGCGAGCGTGGTGGGCCAGGACATCGAGCGCGTCATCCCCCACAGCCGCATGCGCGAGGTGGTGGAGACGGGCCGGCCCCACCCGCTCGACATCATCCAGTACGGCGAGCGCTGGCTGCTCGTCACCCGCCTGCCCATGCGCGACGAGACCGGCGAGGTGATCGGCGCCATCGCCTTCGCCCTCAAGAACAGCATTCCCTACCTGCGGCCCATCGCCGAGCGCATCCAGCAGCTGCAGAGCCGGCTCGCGCACATGGAGCAGGCGCTCGGCGCACGGCGCGCCGCCCGCTACACCGCCGAGCAGATCATCGGCGCGAGCCCGGCCATGCGGGAGGTCGGCCGGCTGCTGCGCCGGGCCGGAGAGGTGAAATCCCCGGTGCTGCTGCTGGGCGAGACGGGCACCGGCAAGGAGATGGCGGCCCACGCCGTCCACTGGGCCTCGAGCCGGGTCAGCCGCCCGTTCGTCGCCATCAACGTGGCGGCCGTGCCGGAAAACCTGCTGGAGGCCGAATTCTTCGGCGTCGCGCCCGGCGCCTTCACCGGCGCGGCGCGACAGGCGCGGCCGGGCAAGTTCCAGATCGCCCACGGCGGCACCCTGTTCCTCGACGAGATCGGCGACATGCCCCTCGCCCTGCAGTCCAAGCTGCTGCGCGCCCTGCAGGATGGCGAGGTGGAGCCGATCGGCTCCAACCAGCTCGCCCGGGTGGACGTGCGCATCATCGCCGCCACCAGCCGGCCGCTCGCCGACATGGTGCGCGCCGGCAGCTTCCGGCAGGACCTGTACTACCGGCTCAACGTGCTCTCCATCCGGCTGCCGCCGCTGCGCGAGCGGGCCGGCGACCTGGAGCTGCTCGCCGCGCAGTTCTCGGAGCAGACCGCGGCCGCATTCGGCGTGGCGCCGCGCCCGCTGGCCGCGGCCGCCCTCGCCCGGCTCGCCGGCCACAACTGGCCCGGCAACGTGCGCGAGCTCGCCAACGTCATCGAGCAGATCTACGCGCGCACGGAGGGCCCGCGGATCGAGGCGGCGCACGTGGCCGAGGCGCTCGATCCGGTCCCGGACGCGAGCGGCCCCCAGCCGGCCCGCGCCACCGGGGATCTCGCCACCGCGGTGGCGCGCCTCGAGCAATCCATGATCGCCGACGCCCTCCGCGAGGCCCGGGGCAACAAGCGCGAAGCCGCGCTGCGTCTCGGCCTCTCCCGCAGCAACCTCTATGCGAAGATGCGCAGCCTCGGCCTCCCGCTGCAGGCTTAGATGCTCACTCCCGCAGTGTGGAGGAGGCAGCGAAGCGGGTCCCGCCTTCCCGGTGGCACCATGGGCCAGATGCGCCATGGCAGCGCGACGGCCACGCACGCCGTCCGGGCGGCGCGATCGCTACGAGATCGACCGGCAGCTTCACGATCACCTCGCCGCGCTCCTCGACGCCGACACCTGCGCCAAGCCCCCGAGGATCCCACGCGGCCTCACGCCATATGCAGCCATCCGCAGGGGATGGGCGCTGCACCCGCCGGCCAGACCCCTTGACCCCGGGGGCTGAACAGCTACCGCGGGCCGAGGGCGTCGCAGTCGTCGGGCGCGGGCCGGCCGGCGAAGCGCCCGGCGAGCCAGGCGTCGAGGGCGGGCACCGCGTCGTTGGCGGCGAGGCCGTGGCCGACGCCCGGCAGGGGCAGGAAGGCAAGGCGGCTGCCGGCCGCGCACAGCCGGCGGGCATAGGCGAGGGTCACCGGCGGGCGAACCGTCGCGTCGGCCGTTCCCTGCGCGAGGAACACCGGCAGGGTGCGCGGCAGCAGCCCGGGCGTGTTGCGCGCAAGCAGGCCACGCCACGGCTCCCGCGCGATGAAGCCCGGATCGCGCAGGAAACCGCGCGTGAGCGCCGCGCCGAGGCGTTGGCGCGGCCAGATGTCGATGGGCGATTCAAGGCAGATGCGGGCCAGCGCGTCCATCACGCCCAGAGCGGGCGGATCGATGACGTCCGCGACCGGCGCGCCGTAGACCTGCGCCCACGACCACAGGGTCATGGCGGCAAGATTGTCGCCGCCCGGCGTGCCGAGGTCGTCGCGCAGCAGCTGGGCGAGATCGGTAGCGGGAGCGGCCGCGGCAACCCCCGCGATGTCCAGCTCCGGCGCGTATCTGGGGGCGGCCGCCGCCGCGAACAGCACCGCCTGCCCGCCCTGAGAATGGCCCCACAGCGCCACCTGCCGCCCGGCCGCCGTGCCGGCCAGCGCCTGCGCGGCGCGGGCCATGTCGAGCACCGCCCGCCCCTCGCTCTCCCCCACCAGGAAGGGATGGGGGCCGGCCGTGCCGAGCCCCGGATAATCGGTGGCGGCAACGATGTAGCCGCGGTCGATGAAGGTCCGCAGGCCGGCGATCTGCTGGTAGAGGAAATGCGCCAGCGAGGGCGCGCAGCGCGGCACGATGCCGGTGGTCGGATGGGCCCAGGCGATGACCGGACGCCCCGCGCCGGCCTGCACCTGATCCGGGATGATGACCACGCCGGACACCGCGATGGACGCCCCGTCCGGCCCGGTGGAGCGGTAGAGCACGCGCCGGGCGGTGGCCCCGAACGGGACCACCGCCATGGGCGCGTCGCGGATGATGCTGCCGGGCGGGCCGGGCAGCTGATCCGGCCCGGCGACGTAGAAGGCGTCCTGCGCGCGAGCCGGCAGTCCCGGCCCGAGGGCCGCCAGCGCAAGCAGGCAGGCCAGCGCTGGCGCCGTGATGCGCCGGATCAGCGAAGCGGGCGGAATGGGCATCGCGCGGCGGCTTTCGCGCTCAGTCGCCGAACTTGCGGGCGGCATAGTCGATGCCGGCCTGCACCTCGTTCATGGCCTGGCGGATCAGCTCCATGGCCCGCTCGCGGTGGCCGCCCTTGTCCGGGGTGGCTTCGCGCAGCGAGCGCAGGGCGGTCTCGAGCTCGCCGATGGCCCGCTCCATGTTGCCCTGATAGGCCTGCGCGCCGCCGGCGGAAGCCGCCACCGCGGTGATCCCGGCGGCGAGGGTGGCGAGGCGCAGCACGGCGCGGCGGGAAGAGGTCTCGTTGGTCATGGTCGGTCTCCTGTCATGGGGCGGGCACGCCGGTGAATGCCCGGGGGGTAATCCGCGACGCCGGCGGCATCATGGCGCGAACGTCAGATCGGTGAGCGGCACCGCCTGGCGGGCGAGGCAGGCGCCGGCTTGCGCCTCCACCGGCACGAGACGGGCGACCTGCCCATCGAGCAGCGTGACGGCGCAGCTTTCGCATTGCCCCACGCGGCACCCGCTGCGCAAGGCGATGCCCGCCGCCTCGGCCGCATCGAGCAGCGATCCGGACTGCGGCGTCCACACGAACGACCGGCCGCTGCCGGCGATGCTCACGCGGCGCGGCTCCAGCTGCGGCGGCATCTCGGTGGCGACGGAGAAGGCCTCGGTGAAGATGTCGAACCGCGGCAGGCCCCATCGCGCCAGCCCGTCCCGCCTGGCGGTGATGAAGTCTGGCGTACCGCAGATGCAGGCCAGCGGCCGCCCCGTGGGGGCGGGGGGCAGCAGCCCGCCGGCGCGCAGGGCATCGAGATCGAGGCGGCCCTCCACCTCGAACCGGCGTCCGGCGCGGTCGGCGGCATCGGGGAGCGAACAGACGGTGATCCGGCGCCGGCCGGGACTGCGCGCGGCCGGCACATGGCGTTCGGGCGCATCCTGCGCCGCGCGCCTGCGGGCCGGGTCCGCCTGCGACACTGTGAAACGGGTTCCTAAGCTCATCAGCGCGCGCCCCTTGCTGGGCAGGCACTGGATGGCGGCGCGGGCGGCGATCCTGCCGTGGGCGGCCGGACCCGGCGGCAATTCCGCAAGGTCCGGCGTCCTCAGCTGCTGTCCGGCCGGCGGCAGGCAGAGGTCGCTCAGCGAGCTGGCGGGACGGTCCAGATGCTTCCGCCACCCGGCCGCACGGGCCGAGGCGACCAGGGTGGCGATGGCGCGCCGGCTGCGCCGGGACGTGGATCGAAACACCGCCGCGCGCCAGAAGAACGGTTCTGTCGCCCTCCTCACCGGCGCGAAAGCTTGCCGCGCAAGCATTTGCCCGTTGAAAGCTCATTTTTTGATCGCGATCAAGGAATGGGCGTTCAGCCTTCCCTAGCCTTTAGCCGGTGACGGGTTTCCACCCTGGTGCGCCCTCTGCCCGTGTGCGGGGCGGGGCGTGCATCGCAGCCGCCGCGTTTCGGGGCGGCTGTCGCGCCGGCCGGATGGCCGGGGCCGGGAGAGGGAGCCGCCCGTGATTTCTTGATGCCTTCCAGAGGAGACATGCGATGAGTGACGTTGCCCAGACCGCCGAAGCCCCCGCCGATGTGCTCATCCACGTCCGGTTCAATCCCAACGCCGAGGTCTTCACCATCGACCGCCAGCCCGAGGGCGTGAGCGCGAAGGCCTGGTTCGAGCGCCTCTACACGGCGGCCTCGCCCTATTACCGCACCCTGGCTAACGGCCGCGGCTTCTTCCGCATTCCCGCGCCGGTGTTCGCGGGCCTCTGAGCCGTCCGCTTCCCGCAGGTAGTGAAAGCCGGCGCCGGCCTTGGCCGCGCCGGCTTTTTTTTGCGTGCGGCGGATTGCCCCGAGCCCGCCCCGTTCCGTTTCGGTACGGCTTCCGCTTTCCCCGCGGATCAGGAAGGTGTTGATATTGGACAAGGCCGGGCGGGGCGAGGCGTTGCAACTGTCCGTGTCGCTCGCGTTAGGTTCTGAACCCATAAAGGTTGCGGAATGCTGGCGTCGCTGATTCAAGGTTCCCGGGAGGAGCCTTTGGATGGCGCGTTACGATTTGAGCGAAGGGGAATGGCGGTTGGTCGCGCCGCTGTTGCCGAACAAGCCGCGCGGGGTCGCCCGCGTGGACGATCGACGGGTGATCAACGGGATCTTCTACGTGCTGCGGACCGGCTCGCCCTGGCGCGACCTGCCCGCGCGCTACGGCCCGCACACCACGGTCTACAACCGCTACAACCGTTGGGCGAAGGCGGGCGTGTGGCTGAAGGTCTTCGAGGCGCTGGCGGCCGCCTCGCCCCAATCCCTGCACCTGATCGACAGCTCCATCATCCGCGCCCACCAGCACGCTGCCGGCGGAAAAAAGGGGGCCCGGATCACGCCATCGGCCGGTCTCGTGGAGGACTGAGCACCAAGATCAACGCCCTGGTGAACCAGGACGGCCTGCCGCTGAGGATCGTGCTCTCCGCCGGCCAGGCCTCCGACAAGGCGGCGGTCGCCGCGCTGCTGGAAGGTGTTCCGCCGGCCCCGGCGCTCGTCGCCGACCGCGGCTATGACGCCAAAGCCATCGTCGACCTGGTCGCCGACCACGGCGGGTGCGCCCACATCCCGACCCAGAAGGACCGCAAGGTCCAGCGCTCCGTCGACCCGGCGATCTACCGCCAGCGCAACCAGATCGAGCGCTTCTTCTGCAAGCTCAAACACTTCCGACGCATCGCCACGCGCTTCGACAAGCTCGCGCGAAACTTCCTCGCAGCCGTCCTCATCGCCTCAACCCGCATATGGCTCAGAGCTTATGAGTCCACGCCCTAGATGGGCTGCGAGGCAAGGAGACACCCATGTCGGAAACGACTGCTTCCAACGACAAGCATGCGACTCTCGGCGACGAGGCGTTCATGAGCGCGGAGGACCTGCGCGCCTACATGCAGGAGATCGAGAAGGCGAAGCTCTCCAAGGAGATCGCCGCCATGGACCGCGCCGACCAGGCCCGCGCCGAGCTGGTGAAGACCCTGTCGCAGCCCATGGACCTCACGCCCGAGCGGCTGCACGAGCTGATCCAGAACCTGCAGACCAAGATCCGCCTCGCTGCCCAGCGCGGGGAGACCGAGATCATGGTCATGCGCTTTCCCAACACGCTGTGCACCGACAAGGGCCGCGCCATCAACAATGCCGAGGACGGCTGGCCCGACACCCTCACCGGGCGTCCGCGCCAGGCGTTCGAGCTGTGGCGCGACCACCTGCGGCAGGCCCACTACAAGCTCAAGGCGCTGATCGTGGACTGGCCGAACGGCATGCCGGGCGACGTGGGCTTTTTCCTGAGCTGGGCCTGACAGGGCCGCCGCCCGGCCCCGAGACCGCGCGGGCCTGGTCCCGCGTGGGGGAGTGGAAGACGACGCCGCAGCAGGACAGCGCACCGGAACCACACACCGGGATCGCGCAGCAGGACCGCGCAACCGGGCCGCGCCAGCCGGCGCCGTCCGGACGCCAAGCCGCCCCGAACGAGGCGGCGCGCGGTCGCGACCGAGGGAGGACGCCATGGCGCACGACGACACCGACGACGCAGCCGAGCCGCTGAAGCGCAAGGCCTACGAGCGCGCGCTCAAGGAGCTGCATGCCGAGCTGGTCAAGCTCCAGCTCTGGACCAAGGCCACCGGCGCGAAGGTCTGCGTGATCTTCGAGGGCCGCGACGGCGCCGGAAAGGGCGGCGTCATCAAGGCCATCATGGAGCGCGTGAGCCCGCGCATCTTCCGCGTGGTGGCGCTGCCGCCGCCCACCGAGCGCGAGAAGTCGCAGATGTTCATCCAGCGCTACGTGCCGCACCTGCCGGCAGCGGGGGAGATCATCATCTTCGACCGCTCCTGGTACAACCGGGCGGGCGTGGAGCGGGTGATGGGCTTCTGCTCCGACGAGCAGGCGCGGAAGTTCCTCTCCACCACCCCGTTCGTCGAGAAGGCGATCGTCGAATCGGGGGTCATCCTGCTGAAATACTGGCTGGAGGTCTCCGAGGAGGAGCAGACGCGGCGCATGGAGAGCCGCATCGACGATCCGCGCAAGGTCTGGAAGCTCTCGCCCATGGATCTGGAATCCTACTCCCGCTGGTACGACTACGCGCGGGCGCGGGACGAGATGTTCGAGGCCACCGACACCCAGTGGGCGCCGTGGTTCGTCGCCCATTCGGACGACAAGAAGCGGGCGCGGCTGAACATCATCTCCCACCTGCTCTCGCGCATTCCCTACGAGGCGGTGCCGCGCGAGAAGATCGTGCTGCCCAAGCGCCAGAAGCCGCACGGCTACCAGGAGGCGGACTACGCCCGCCACCGGGTGCCGGAACGCTTCTGAGCCCGAGCGTTCTGAGCCTGAGCGGCGAACGGCCGGCCTCAGGGGCGGGCCGGCTCCGGCGTGGCAGCGGTGCGCCGCGCCGCGAGGTCCATGAGATGGGAGGCAACGGCCAGCGCCAGCGCCGCCGCCGCGATGGCCGCGCCCATGAAGGGCAGGCGGTCGTAGGCGACGCCCGCCGTCAGCGCGAGGCCGCCCGCCCAGGCGCCGATGGCGTTGCCGAAATTGAAGGCGCCCTGATTGAGCGTCGAGGCGAGGCTCGGCGCCTGCGCCGCCTCGTTCACCACCCGCAGCTGCAGCGGCGCGATCAGCGCGAACGCCGCCACGCCCCACACGAACAGGGTGACGGCCGCCGGCACCACCGCCCGGCTGGCGAAGGCGAACAGGCACAAGAGCGGGATGATGAAGGCGATCACCGCGATCACCGAGGGCATCAGCCGCCAGTCGGCCAGCCGTCCGCCCAGCACGTTGCCGAGCGTGAGGCCGACGCCGAACAACAGCAGCATCCCCGTCACGCCGTGGGTGGTCATGCCCGTCACCTCGCCCAGCAGCGGGGCGATGTAGGTGAAGACGCTGAACAGGCTGGCCGACGACAGGATCGAGATGAGCATGGCCAGCACCACCTGCCGGCTGACCAGCGAGCGCGCCTCCTGGGCGAGGCTGACGCGGGGAAGCGGCAGCCGGCGCGGCAGGAACAGGGCGAGCGCGGCGGCGGCGGCGATGCCGATCAGCACCACCACGTAGAAGGTGCTGCGCCAGCCCATGGCCTCGCCCAGCGCGGTGCCCGCGGGCACGCCCAGCACGTTGGCGAGGGTGAGGCCGGCGAACATCATGGAGATGGCCTGCGCCTTGCGCCCGGGCAGCACGATGGAGGCCGCCACCACCGCGCCGAGGCCGAAGAAGGCGCCGTGGCACAGCGCGGTCAGCACCCGCGCGCCCATCAGCAGCCAGTAGGAGGGGGCGAGCGCGCACAGGAGGTTGCCGAGGATGAACACGCCCATGAGCAGCATCAGCGCGCGGCGGCGGTCCATCCGCGCCGTGGCGATGGCGAGGAAGGGCGATCCGAAGGTGACGGACAGGGCATAGGCCGTCACCAGCAGGCCGGCGTCCGGGATGCTGACGCGAAGGTCTCCGGCCACCTGCGGCAGGAGGCCCATGATGACGAATTCGGTGGTGCCGATGCCGAAGGCGGCGGCGCCGAGGGCGAGCAGGGGCAGGCGGGGATTGCCCGAGGCCGGGGGCACCGGCGCGGGCGAAACATCGGCGGTCATGGGGGCACCGGGGGCAGGTTCCGATGCGCCACGATATGCTGCATTGCAGCATGAGCCAACTGCGCCCAGCGCCCGCCCCCCATTCCGAAGCTGCATGGGCGCCGCGCCGGCGGGAGCGGCAGGTCCGGCCGGCGGACCGCCGCCCGAAAGCAGGGGAAAGCCCCGCCCCAAGGGCGGCACGGGCCGGCGGAACGCCGGCCGGAAGCAGGGGTAAGCCCCGCCCCCAAGGGCGGGGCGAGGTGTCACATCAGCCGGCGCTGGGCTTCCGGCATCAGCTTCATGGCATCGGCGAACGTCTCGAAGGCCACCCAGGCGCGACGCTGCAGTTCGGGCAGGCGGGCCGCCTCCATCTGGTCGAGCAGCATTCCGGCATGTTCGCGGACCGGCAGCGCGCGCACGAAGCCGATGGCGTCGTCGAGCGAGCGCACCACGATGCAGGAGCCATCAACGCAGACCTTGAGGGGACGACGGGCAGCTTCGAACATGTTCGGTCCTCCATGGGTGTGATGCAGCGCGGGGGGCTGCTTGTTGGTGTTCTGTCAGCGCAGGAGGATCGGCGCGCCCCGCATATGGGGGACGGCACGACTGGCTGCGCTCGGTGCGCCGCGGACGCATGACAGGAACGAGCGGGCCGGAGGCTCCCGAAGTCCGCTCAACCGTGAAAACGCGCGGCGACGCGTCCGGTTCCGGCCCACGCGAAAAAAATCCGCGAGAAAAAGCTTCCCGCGTCCGCCTCCTCCATTTTCGGGATGCGGCGGGGGTGCCGGGCGGGCCATCACTGTCCCGCGCCCCGCCGGCCGGATCCCGCCGGAAGCGCCAGCCGGACGGCGTTCCCCCGCGCGCCGTCCGGCTGCCCTAAGCCCCGTCCGCCCCTCGGGCGCGCCGGGAAGCTGTCCTGCGGGAAACGGCGCCGGAGGAACCTGCCCGGCGGTGCGGCGTTGCAGCAGCGTGGCCTTAGCGCCTGCCCCGCAACGGACCAGGGATGCCCGTGCCCCACCAATCGCCTTCCGGACGCCTGCCGCATCCGCGCCTCGACGCCCTCCCGCCCGAGGTCATTCCGCACGAGGTCATTCCGCACGAGGTCATCCGCGCCCGTTTCCCGGCGGGGAGGCGCCGCGATGCCTGAGCCCGTCACCGCCGGCGATGACCCGCTCTGGTACAAGGACGCGATCATCTACCAGCTGCACGTGAAATCGTTCTTCGATGCCAATGACGACGGCATCGGCGATTTCCGCGGCCTCATCTCGAAGCTCGACTACATCGCCGATCTCGGCGCCACCGCGGTCTGGCTCCTGCCCTTCTATCCCTCGCCCCGCCGCGACGACGGCTACGACATCGCGCTCTACGAGGGCGTGTCGCCGGACTACGGCACCATGGACGAGGCGCGGCGCTTCATCGCCGAGGCGCACGCGCGGGGCCTGCGCGTCATCACCGAGCTGGTCATCAACCACACCTCCGACCAGCACCCGTGGTTCCAGGCCGCCCGCCGCGCGCCCAAGGGCAGCCCGGAGCGGGATCTCTACGTGTGGGCCGACGACGACAGGGGCTATCCCGGCGTCCCGATCGTGTTCTGCGACGTGGAGAAGTCCAACTGGACCTTCGACGAGGTGGCCGGCCAGTTCTACTGGCACCGCTTCTACGCCCACCAGCCGGACCTCAACTTCGACAATCCCGAGGTGCTGGAGCGCGTGCTCTCCGTCATGCGCTTCTGGCTCGACCTCGGGGTCGACGGGCTGAGGCTCGACGCGGTGCCCTACCTCGTCGAGCGCGAGGGCACCGATTGCGCCAACCTGCCGGAGACCCACGCCATCCTGAAGCGCATCCGCGCCCATCTCGACGCCCACTATTCCGGCCGCATGCTGCTGGCCGAGGCCAACCTCTGGCCCGAGGATACCCAGCAGTATTTCGGGCAGGCGGCGGACGAATGCCACATGGCGTTCCACTTCCCGCTCATGCCGCGCATGTACATGGCGATCGCGCGGGAGGACCGCTTTCCCATCACCGACATCCTGCGCCAGACGCCGGAGATCCCGGCCACCTGCCAGTGGGCCATCTTCCTGCGCAATCACGACGAGCTGACGCTGGAGACCGTCACCGACGCCGAGCGCGACTATCTGTGGAGCGTCTATGCCGCCGACCGGCGGGCGCGCATCAATCTCGGCATCCGCCGCCGCCTCGCCCCGCTGCTGGAGCGCGACCGCCGGCGCATGGAGCTGATGAGCTCGCTGCTGCTGACCCTGCCCGGCACGCCCGTCATCTATTACGGCGACGAGCTCGGCATGGGCGACAACATCCACCTCGGCGACCGCGACGGCGTGCGCACCCCCATGCAGTGGTCGCCGGACCGCAACGGCGGCTTCTCCCGCGCCGATCCGGAAAAGCTGGTGCTGCCGGCGATCCAGGACCCGCTCTACGGGTTCGCCGCCGTCAACGTGGAGGCGCAGCAGCGCGACGCCTATTCCCTGCTCAACTGGACCCGCCGCTTCCTCGCCGTGCGGCGGCAGACGGCGGCGTTCGGGCGCGGCACGTTCCGCCTGCTGTTCCCGCAGAACCGGCGGGTGCTCGCCTATCTGCGCGAGCATGAGGAGGAGGCGGTGCTGTGCGTCGCCAATCTCGCCCACACCCTCCAGTCGGTGGAGCTGGACCTTGCCGGCTTCGAGCGGCGCGTGCCGGTGGACCTGGTGAGCGGCACCGCGCTCGCCGCGCTCTCCCGCGCGCCGCTGGTGCTGACCCTGCCGCCCTACGGCTTCTACGCCTTCCGCCTGTCCGCCTCGGCGCAGGAACCGGCGTGGCGCAATCCGCCGCCGGAGGCGCTGCCGGAATTCATGACGCTGGTGGTGCGCGACGGGGTGATGGCCGCCCTCGCCGAGCCCTACCGCGCCACGCTGGAGCAGGAGGTGCTGCCCGCCTATCTCGCCCGCCGCCGGTGGTTCGAGGGGCAGGCGGACGAGATCCGCGCCGTCCGCCTCGGCTGGGACATGCGCCTGCCGGGCACCGAGCGGGAGGTGGCGCTCGCCGAGATCGAGGCGGATATCGGCGGCACGACCGAGCGCTATCTCATGCCCCTGTGCATCGCCTTCGAGGACCAGCACCCGCCGGCGGTGGCCGAGCAGTTGGCGCTGACGCGGGTGCGGCAGGGCCGGCGCGTCGGCTTCCTCACCGATGCGGCGGTGCTGGACGGGCTCGCCGCCGGCGTGGTGCGGGCGCTGCGCGAAGGGGCGCAGGTGCCCCTGCCCGACGGCGGCGCCATCGTGTTCGCGCCTACCGCGCGGCTCGAGGGGGTGAGCGTGGAGCGTGGCACCCCGGCCGATCTGGTGCAGGCGGACGAGCCCGCCGGCAGCCTCGTGGTGACCGAGCAGGTGGCGGTGAAGCTGTTCCGCCACATGGCGTTCGGCCCCATGTGCGAGGAGCGCACGGCGCGCCGGCTCACCGCGCTCGGCTTTCCCCATGCCCCGCCGCTGCTCGGCGCCGTCGCCCGCACCGATGCCGCCGGCCGGCGCGCGGCGGTGGCGCTGGTCTATGGCTATGTGCGCAACCAGGGGAGCGCCGCCGAATGGGTGATGGCGCAGGTGCAGCGCGCGCTGGACGCCGCCGCCGGCACCATGGAGGGCGCGCACCAGCGGTTCGAGGAGGAGGTGGCCGGCGTCATGCCGCTGCTGCGCAACGTGGGCCGGCGCCTCGCCGAGCTGCATGGCGCCCTCGCCGATCCGCAGATGCCGGCGCCCGAGACGCCCGCCGCAGCGGCCGGGCGCTGGCGGGCGCGGGTGGAGGCGGCGCTGGCCCGCGCGCTCGAGGCGGCCGGCGCGCGCGAGACCGACGCCGCCACCGCCGCCCGCCTCGCCGACATCGCCGCGCTCGCCCAGCCGGACGGCAGCCTGAAGGCCGCCCTCGCCGCGCGGCTCGCCGATGCGGTTCCGCTCGCGCGCATCCATGGGCGGTGCGATCTCGGCCATGTGCTGGTCACGGCCGGCGACGCGGTGTTCGTCGGCGCCCTCGGCGGCCTGCCGGGGGAGGATGGCGCCGCCCGCAACAGCGTGTGGCGCGACGTGGCGGCGCTGGCCGCGTCGGTGGAGATCGCCCTCGCCGGCCTTGGCGGCGGGGAGACCGCCGCCGCCCCGGAGGCGCCGGCGCTCAGGAGCGAGCTCGCCGACGCCTTCCGCGCCCGCGCCGAGCGCTCCCTCGTGAGCGCCTATGCCGAGCGGGCACCGGCCGTTCCCGGCCGGCCGCTGGTGGACGTGTTCCTGCTGGAGGCGCTGGCCGCCGCCATTCCCTCCGCCCGGCCGGAGGCGCTGGCGGCGCTGGTGTCCGGCCTCCACCGGCAGGCGCGGCGCCTCGCCGGCGAGGATGACGCGGGCTGAGCGGGAACGCAGGCCGCCATGCCAGCGTTATTGTCCGACGCATCGGATGTTTCGCGCCGGACAGGGAGGATGCCGTGACCGCCTCGACCATCTCGACCACCCGCTCCAGGACCGGTGGCGCGCCCGCCGCACCCGAGCCCGCCCTGGAGGCGCGCCTCGACGAGGCGCTGGAAGAATCCTTCCCCGCGAGCGATCCGCCGGCCGTGAGCCGCAGTCCCCGGGCGGCCGCGCCGGCGGCCCCAGCGGCGGCGTCTGCGGAGGCGCCCGCCGACACCGTCTGCCGCATCGCCCAGTCGGACCGGCTCGACGAGGCGCTGGAGGACTCCTTTCCGGCCAGCGATCCGCCATCCCTCACGCCCGGCCTCCAGCCGGACTGCGCGCGGGAGCCGGCGCAGGCCGCCGGAGACGCGTCCTCCGGAGATGTGTCCTGCCGCCTCGATGCCTCCGACCGTCTGGACGAGGCGCTGGAGGAAACCTTCCCCGCCAGCGACCCGCCCGCCGTCACCCGCCACCGGCCCGATTGCGAGCGCAAGCCGGGCTGAGCCAACGGGCCGAGCGCTCCGGGCCGTCGCAGCCTCGCGCGTGCGGCGCCTTGCGCCGGAGAGCTGCTAGCGCGGCATCTGCGGGCGGGGCCGGCCGGGACCGTCGGCGGGCAGCGGGATGAACTCGTCGTGATCCATGGGGATCAGGTCGAACCGTCCCGCCCGCCAGGCCGCCTTGGCCGCCTCCAGCCGGTCGAGCTCGGAGGAGACGAAGTTCCACCAGATGTAGCGCGGGCCTTCCAGCGGCTCGCCGCCCAGCAGCATCACCCGCGCCGGGGTGAGCGCCTTGACCGTGGCGGTGATGCCCCGCCGCAGCACCAGCATGCGCCCCGGCTCGAACGCGACGCCTTCCACCTCCACCGTCCCCTCGACGGGAAACAGCGCCCGGTCCTCGTGGGTCGGGTCCACCGGGAATGAGGCGCCGGCGGAAAGCGTCACCTCCGCATAGGTGGCGGGAGAGGCGAGCGCCACCGGCGCCGTCGCCCCGAAGGCGCTGCCGAGGATGACGCGGGCGCCGATGCCGCCGTCGCGCACCTCCGGCAGCTCATCGGTGCCGGCGTGGACGAAGGCGGGGGCGGTCTCCTCATGGGATTTCGGCAGGGCGATCCAGCTCTGGATGCCGTTGAGCGGGCCGCCGCGCGCCTTCACGGTGGCGTCGTGCCGCTCGGAATGGACGATGCCGCGCCCCGCCGTCATCAGGTTCACCGCGCCGGGCTCGATCACCCGCTCGCTGCCGAGGCTGTCGCGGTGGATCATGCTGCCCTCGAACAGGTAGGTCACCGTGGCGAGGCCGATGTGGGGGTGCGGGCGCACGTCCTCGGCCTGATGGGCGGAGAAGCGCACCGGGCCCATGCGGTCGAAGAAGATGAAGGGGCCGATCATCTGCCCGTGCTCGGAGGGCAGCACGCGGCCGACCTCCATGCCGCCGATGTCGCGGGCGCGGGGGACGATCACCGTCTCGACGGCGTCGCAGCTCTGGGCATGTCCGGGAACGGGATCGGGGCCGGGCGTGAAGGTCATGGGGGCCACCTCCTGCCGGCAGAGTGCCGCCATCGGCGCGCCGGGTCAAAGGCCGGCCGAAGGAGCGGAGCGTTAACCTTCAGCGCAGCGCGGACCGGACGGCGGGGGCGCGGCGGGCGGTTCTTTACTTCCCCGCAAGGGGCGGACCCTAGCGTCGGCCCCACTGCGGCGCGTGTGCCGCCGCCCATCGGATCGTCAGCCATGAAGCTTTTGCTCGCGCGCTTCATCAGGGAGGAGGAGGGCTCCACCGCCCTCGAATACGGCCTCATCGCCGCCGGCCTCTCCATCGCCATCGTGACCGTGCTGGTGCAGATCGCCGCCACCTTCGCGCGCCTGCAGGCCTCCTCGGCGGCCGCGGGCAACTGAGCGGGCGCGCGCGTTCCATGCCGGTGGCCGACTTCCTTCTCCTGGGCCTCTACCCGACCGCATTGTGCGCGTGCATCGGCACGGATCTCGGCCGCCGCATCATTCCCAACGCCGTCATCGTGTGCCTCGTCGCCGGCTTCGCCGTTCTGGCGGTGATGACGCCGCTGCCGGACCTCGCGGCGCGGCTGGTGGTCTCCGGCGCGGTCACGGCGGCCGGCTTCTCCCTGTTCGCGGAAAACCTCGTGGGCGCCGGCGATGCCAAGCTCGCCGGAGCGCTCATGCTGTGGGTGGACCCGACGCAGGTGCCGCTGTTCGTGCTGGTGTGCGGGCTGCTGGGTGGCGCGCTGGCGCTCGGCCTCGCGCTGCTGGCGCGCCGGCGCGGCGCCGCGCCGAGCCTGCCCTACGGCGTCGCCCTCGCCGGCGCGGGTCTGGCGCTGCACCCCTTCTCCAGCCTCATCGGCGGCGGCTGAGCGGCGGCGCCCGCCGCTTCACTCTGCCGCTCTGCCGCCCTGCCGCTCCGTCCGGTCGCGCAGAGTTGACCTGCGGCCGTGCCCGCCGCGCGGGAAAGCGCTATAGCTGGGCAAGACCATTTCCGATCGGGCCGCCGCGATCCCGCTTGATGACGCGGCCTGCGCCCGAAGTCGGGAGAACGCCCTGCCCTCCGCCTGCGATGCGGCCGGTGCGTGCTCCGCGTTCCGTTGCATGCGCCGCCGCAGCAAGGCCGCCGGCCGGCGCAAGGAGAGTGTGCATGTCCGATTGCCTCGCCCCCGCCTCCTCCCTCAGCCTGCCGGTGTGGTGCGTCAGCCGCGACACCTTCGCCGCCGCCCCCCTGCCCGAGGGCGCGCGGCGATTCGCCGAGGCCGCCAGCTTCAAGGGAGAGGCGGGCAAGCTGCTGCTGGTGCCGGGGCCGGACGGCGGGCTCTTGGGCGCGCTGTTCGGCGTCGCCGCCGGGGCGCGGGCGGATGCGTTCGCCACCGGCGCGCTGCCGGGGCTGCTGCCCGCGGGCACCTGGCGGCTGGAGGGGGAGGTGGCGAGCCCGCGCCTCGCCGCGCTCGCCTTCGCGCTCGGCGCCTATCGCTTCACCCGCTACAAGTCCGCCCCCGCCCGCGACGTGAAGCTGGTGCCGCCGGAAGGCGTGGACGCCGCGGCGCTGATCCGTACGGTGGAGGCCGTCACCCTCACCCGCGACCTCGTCAACACCCCCACCAGCGACCTCGGCCCGGCCGAGCTGGAGGATGCCGCCCGCACCCTTGCCGCCCGCCATGGCGCGCGCTTCCGCTCGGTGGTGGGCGATGCGCTGCTCGCCGGCAATTTCCCGATGATCCATGCGGTGGGCCGCGCCGCCGCCCGCGCGCCGCGCCTCATCGAGATCCGCGCCGGCGATCCGTCGCACCCCAAGGTGACGCTGGTGGGCAAGGGCGTGTGCTTCGACACCGGCGGTCTGGACCTCAAGCCGTCCGCCGCCATGCTCCTGATGAAGAAGGACATGGGCGGGGCGGCCAATGCGCTGGGCCTCGCCCACCTGCTGCTGGCGCGCGGGGCGAAGATCGACCTGCGCGTGCTGATCCCGGCGGTGGAGAACTCCGTCTCCGGCGACGCCTTCCGCCCCGGCGACATCCTCGCCAGCCGCAAGGGCCTCTCGGTGGAGATCGGCAACACCGACGCCGAGGGCCGGCTCGTGCTGGCCGACGCGCTGGCGCTGGCGGACGAGGACAAGCCGGACCTCGTGATCGATTTCGCCACCCTCACCGGCGCCGCGCGGGTGGCGCTGGGGCCGCAATTGCCGGCCGCCTTCACCCACGACGAGGAGCTGGCCGCCGACCTCGCCCGCCATGCCATGGTGGAGGCGGACCCGCTGTGGCGCCTGCCCTTGTGGGCGCCCTATGCGGGGATGCTCGATTCGAAGATCGCCGACACCAACAACGTCTCCTCCGGCGCCTTCGCCGGGGCCATCACGGCGGCGCTGTTCCTCGACAAGTTCGTGAGCGCGGCCCGTTCCTGGCTGCATCTCGACCTGTTCGCCTGGAACCCCAGCGCCCGGCCCGGCCGCCCCGAGGGCGGCGAGGCGCAGACCATCCGCGCCCTCGACGCGCTCATCGCCGAGCGCCTCGGCTGACCCGGACACCCCCATGCCCGATCCCACCTCCCTCGATCCGCGCCTGACCCCGGCGCGTCCCGACCTTGCCGCGGAAAGCCTGCGCGGGCAGGTGGAGGCCGCCCGCTTCGTGGCGGGCACGCAGCGCCGCGTCGCCGTGCCGGTCGCGCCGCTGCGCCGTCGCCCGGCGGGCGATGCCCCGCTCGATACCGAGGCCCTGTTCGGCGAGCAGGTGCGCGTGTTCGAGGATGATCCGGAGGGCTGGTCCTGGGTCCAGCTCGCGGGCGACCGCTATGTGGGCTACATGCCCACCGACGCGCTGGTGCCGCCGGGCCCGGCCCCCACCCACCGGGTGCGCGCGCTGCGCACGTTCGTCTTCCCCGGCCCCGACATCAAGCTGCCGCCGCGCGAGGCGCTGGTGCTCGGCTCGGCGGTGGTGGTGCGGGAGCTCACCGGCGCCTTCGCGGTGACGCCGGACGGTTTCGTGCCGGCGGTGCATCTGGCCGAGGCGGGCGAGCGGGCGACGGATTTCGTCGCCGAGGCGGGGCGCTTCCTCGGCGTGCCCTACCTGTGGGGCGGGCGCTCCAGCCTCGGGCTCGACTGCTCCGGGCTGGTGCAGACGGCGCTCGCCGCCACCGGCGTCGCGGCCCCGCGCGACAGCGACATGCAGGAAGCGGGGCTCGGCACGCCGGTTCCCCTCGATGCGCCGCTGCGCCGGGGCGATCTGCTGTTCTGGCCGGGCCACGTGGCCATCGCCGAGGATGCGGACACCATCCTGCACGCCAACGCCTTCCACATGGCGGTGGCGCGCGAGCCCCGCGCCGGAGCCATCGCCCGCATCGCCGCCGCCGGCAGCGCGCTGCGCTCCATCCGCCGCATGGGTTGAGCGGGCACGGGTTGAGCTGCGCCTGAGCTAGGCGGGGCTGAGTTAGGCGGGGCGCGGGCTGTGCGAGGTTCTGGCTGAGCGGCGCGCTGGCGTCGGCGCGCCGGCCTCTGCCTCGATCGGCCTCCGGTCCGGCATGGCTGCGGAGGCAGCCGCCAGCAGGCCGCAGCGGCCCGCCCCGGCCCCCCGGGCGGTCCCGCCAAGCCGGAGGCCGGTGCCGCGGCCTTGTGGCGGCACTTTCCTGCAATGCCCGTTCCCGCCCATGCCTGCCGGCCAGCGGACCGCTCCGCGCCGGCTCGGGGGCTTCCCCAAGGGCGCTGTACCGCCGGGACCAAGGAGCGCAGGCCGGGCGCCACCGCGCGGATCTCAGCGCGGGCCGGCGGAGGTCGGGGCGCGCTCGCCGTGGGCGACCACCCGGTCGCGGCCGGAGCGCTTGGCCTCGTACAGCGCCGCATCGGCCACCGCCACCAGCGCGTCGGGGCTGCCTTCCTGGGTCGGCACCATGCTGGCGACGCCGAAGCTGGCCGAGATGCGCCGGCTCGGCGCCGCCGGATGCGGGATGGCCAGATCGGCGAGCAGGCGCCGCACGTCCTCGGCGAACGCCACGCCCTGCTCCAGGCCCACCCCGGTCAGCAGCACGATGAATTCCTCGCCGCCGTAGCGCGCGACGAGATGGGTCGTGCCCGCGGCGGCGGCGGAGAGCATGCGCGCCACCGAGCGCAGCGCATCGTCGCCGGACAGGTGGCCGCGGGTATCGTTGAACGCCTTGAAATGGTCCACGTCGAGCATCACCAGCGTCAGCGGCGCCGCCTCGCCGCGGGCGCGCACCCAGTCCTGCGAGAACTGCACGTCGAAGGTACGCCGGTTGGCGAGCCCGGTGAGGCCGTCGGTGCGGGCGAGGGAGGCGAGCCGCCCGTTCATGGTGCGCAGCTCGGAATTGCGCAGGGAGAGCCGGCGGGCCATCTCGTTGAAGGCATGCACCAGCGGCGAGAGCTCGCGCACGCCGTCGTCGCGCACATGGTCGGCCTCGCCCCGGCCCACCGCCGTCACCGCCCGCGTGAGCCGTGTGAGCGGCGCGATCACGATCCGCTCCGACAGCAGCCAGGCCAGCAGCAGGAAGAAGGCGAACGCGACCAGATGGGCCAGCGCGGTGGTCTGGATCTTGCGGTCGATGGGATCGAGCACGCGCGCCGCATCCACGCCCACGGCCAGCCGCATGTCGGCGCCCTCGAACCGGCTGAAGGCGAAGATGCGCTCCTTGCCGTCGAAGCCGATGGTGGTCGCCACGCCTTCCGGTGCGGCGGACATGGCCAGCGTGAGGGGATGATCGGGAAAGCGATGCTCCACGATGTCGGCGGCGTAGGGATAGCGCACCAGCACCGCGCCGCCCTCGCCCACCACGTCCAGCACGCCGCCGGCCTCCACCGCGCTGCCGGCCGCGATGCGCGACAGCCATTGCAGGTCCAGCACCACCCCCGTCACGGCGGCGCCCGGGCCCGGCCCCGCGTGCTCGCCGCGCAGCAGGTAGATGGCATTGCGGCCGCTGACGCGGGACATCTGCAGCGCCGTCAGCACCGGCTCGTTGCTGGCGAGCGCCTCGTGGAAATAGGGCTTGTCCGCGATGTTCATGCCGATGGCGAGCGGCGCGTGGGCACAGGCCACCTCGCCCCCGGCGGTGGCGATGAACACGCCCTGGATGCCCGCCACCTCGTCTGCCAGCCGGCCGAGGAACAGGTTGCAGTTCCCGCGGTCGGCCAAAAGGTGCGCCGACTGGCGGGCCACCACGTCCAGCACCGTGCGCGCCCGCGTCAGCCCCTCCGCCTGGGCGAGGGTGGCGCGCCGGGCGAGATCGCGCACATCGTCCTCCACGGCGAGCACCTGCTCGTGGCGGTGCGCCATCAGCGCCAGCAGCCGCTCGGCGGAGAGCGGCACCGCCACCACGCAGATCAGGAACATGATACGCAGGCGCAGGCTCGCGCGACGTCGCGTCGCGACTGCCGCGTCTGCGCCCGTCCCCTCCGCCATGGCCGGTCGTCCCCCCCGCGACCTCCTCCGCAGGGGAGGTGCTTTTTTGTGTTTTAGCCCCTTCTTGATCGGAAGGGGAGATCGGTCCATGTGCTGGTCCCGGCGGCAGCGGCCGCCGCAGCAGCGAAGGGGAGAGGACATGAGCGCGCACACCCCCGGCACGGACACTGCCGGCACGGACGCCCCCGCGCAGGCCGTCGCCCGCCGGCTGGCCGAGGTGCGGGCCGAGATCGCCACCGCCTGCCGCGACAGCGGGCGCGATCCCGCCGCGGTCACGCTGGTGGCCGTCTCCAAGACCTTTCCCGCCGCCGAGATCGCCCCCGCCATCGCCGCCGGCCAGCGGGTGTTCGGCGAGAACCGGGTGCAGGAGGCCCGCGACAAGTGGCCCGGCCTGCGTGCCGCCCATCCCGGCCTCGACCTGGAACTGCACCTGATCGGCCCGCTCCAGTCCAACAAGGCGAAGGAGGCGGTGGCCCTGTTCGACGTGATCCACACCGTCGACCGTCCGCGCATCGCCGCCGCCCTCGCCGAGGAGATGGCCCGGCAGGGGCGCCGGCCGCGCCTGTTCGTCCAGGTCAACACCGGCGCCGAGCCGCAGAAGGCCGGGGTGCTTCCCGAATCGGCGGACGACTTCATCGCCGAATGTCGGAACGTGCACGGGCTCGAGCTGGCCGGCCTGATGTGCATTCCCCCGGCCGGCGACGTGCCCGACCCGCATTTCGCCCTGCTGGCGAAAATCGCTGCGCGCAACGGGCTTTACGCCCTTTCCATGGGCATGAGCGCGGACTTTCCCACCGCCATCCGCCAGGGCGCGACCCACGTTCGTGTGGGCAGTGCCATCTTTGGCGCGCGTTGATGTCGAACCCGCTTGAACTCCGCCGAATTCGCCGCTATAGAGGCGCCTCTCCGCGAGATGCTCCCATCGTCTAGCGGTCTAGGACGTCGCCCTCTCACGGCGAAAACAGGGGTTCGAGTCCCCTTGGGAGCGCCATTCTTTTCAATGGCTTAGCCCCGCCCGATGCGGGGCTTTTGTGTTTCTGGGAAGAATTTGGGGAGTATGCGTCGGCGGACGCAGGCGGATTTTGGCGGGATTTGGCGAGTCGGCGATGGGGCGAACGTCGCCCCATGGGATTCTCAGTGGGAGCCCTCCGCTCCTCGGTATGCGTAGCCCATTTTGCTATCCGACCTGGAAGCGGAAGATTGCGGGGTGCTGAGCGCTTTCGCCGCCTGCCATCGTGTGGCGATGTTGCGGCTGCCAGTGCCTTGGAAATTGGTCGATCGGGCTACTTTCTCCTTGCCTCACAAGACGACATTAACCATCCATGACGGAAAAGTCCGATGGATGGGAAATTCAAGATCGGGGGGAGTGCGTCGTGCCACGAGGGAGAAAGCCGGGGAGCAAGAATGGTGCAGCAAAGGCCATAAAGCCCGGCCCTTCGATAGGTGCAACGCTGTTCGCATCGGCCGACAAGCTGCGCGGCAACATGGATGCCGCCGAATATAAACACGTCGCACTCGGCCTGATCTTCCTGAAGTATATTTCCGACCGCTTCGATGCCCGTATCGCTGAGGTCAAGGCGAACCCGGAAGAGGCGTCACTGCTCGACGATCCGGACGCCGCCCGCGACCTTATCATCAGTGAAGGGATCTTCTTCGTGCCGGAGCGGGCGCGCTGGACCTTCCTGAAGGAGAACGCCACCAGCACCAAGCCGACCATCGGCGAATTGGTCGATCAGGCCATGATCGCCATCGAGGATGAGAATCCCACGCTCAAGGGCGTACTCACCAAGAACTACGCTCGGCAGGAGCTGGATCAGACCAAGCTAGGCGAGGTGCTGAAACTATTTTCGGACATCAAGTTCGAGGATGCGCATCACGGACAGGACATGCTGGGCCGCGTCTATGAATACTTCCTCGGCGAGTTCGCCAAGTTGGAAGGCAAGCGCGGAGGGCAGTATTACACGGCGGGCTGCGTGGTGAAGCTGCTGGTCGCCATGCTAGAGCCGTTCAAGGGCCGCGTTTACGATCCCTGCTGCGGGTCGGGCGGAATGTTCGTGCAGTCGGAGCGCTTCGTGGAGGAGCACGCCGGAAAGCACGTCGACCCCAAAAAGGCGCGAGACCAGATCGCCGTCTATGGGCAGGAGAGCAACGCCACCACTTGGAGGCTCGCCAAGATGAACCTCGCCATTCGAGGCATCGAGGCGAACCTTGGCTCCAAGTGGGCCGACACCTTCCACGAGGACCTGCACAAGGGCCTGATGGCGAAGTATGTCCTTGCCAATCCGCCCTTCAACGACAGCGACTGGGGCGGCGACAAGCTGAAGGGTGACGCGCGCTGGCGCTATGGCGTGCCGCCGGCGGGCAACGCCAACTTCGCATGGCTCCAGCACATCATCTACCACCTCGCGCCGGATGGCTACGCCGGCGTGGTGCTGGCAAACGGCTCGCTCTCCAGCCAGCAGTCCGGCGAGGGTGAGATACGCCGCGCACTGATCGAGGGCATCACGGTTGGCGAGGGCGGGCGGCAAATCCATTACCCCGGCCTCGTCGATTGCATCGTGGCGCTGCCGGGCCAGCTCTTCTCAACCACTCAGATACCTGTCTGCCTCTGGTTCCTCACCCGCGACAAGTCGAACGGCCTCTCGCGCGACAAGAAATTGCGCGACCGGACGAACGAAATCCTGTTTATCGATGCGCGGGGCCTCGGCACCATGGTCTCGCGCACATTGAAGGAACTGACCAGCGAGGGCGAAGGCAACGATATCGACAAGATCGCCGACACCTATCATGCGTGGCGAGAGGACGGCGGGCACTATCAGGACGTGCCCGGCTTCGCCAAGTCCGCCACGCTTCAGGAGGTGGCGGCGCAGGGCTACGTGCTCACGCCCGGGCGTTATGTCGGCACTGAAGCAACGGAGGAGGACGAGGAGGGCTTCGACGTCAAGATGACGCGGCTCACTAAGGCTCTGCAGGAACAGATGGCCGAGGGTGCGAAGCTGGACGAGTGCATACGCAAGGCGCTTGCGGGGGTCGGCCATGGCTGGTGAGTGGCAGGCCGTTCCTTTAGGAACACTGACCGCTGACCACGAAGGTGCAGTGGCCATCGGCCCTTTTGGTTCTGCGATGAAGGCAGACGAGTACGCCAGCTTCGGCGTGCCAGTGATCAGGGGCGCGAACCTTGGAGGCAGTCGCGAACTCAAAGGCGATTGGGTGTTTATCCCTGACGCCTTTGCCGACGCGATGCCGCGATGCGTGGTGCGCCAAGGTGACCTTGTATTCCCGCACCGAGGTGCAATCGGCGAGGTCGCACTCGTGCCAGGAGATCGTGATCGCTACTTCATGTCAACCAGCTTCATGAAGGCGACGATTGACGCTTCGAAAGCAGACCCTCGATTTTTGATGTACTACCTTAAATCCGATGCTGGACGCGCAGAAATCATGCGCTTTGCGTCACAGGTGGGAACACCGGGTATTGGTCAACCCTTGACCTCGCTGCGGCAGTTCTTGGTCCCTTGTCCTTCGCTTGGGATACAAAGGGCGATCGCAGACCTTCTGTGGACCCTCGACGACAAGATCGAGCTGAACCGGCGCATGGCGGCGACGCTGGAGGAGATGGCGCGGGCTCTGTTCAAGAGCTGGTTCGTGGATTTCGACCCTGTCCGCGCCAAGGCCGAGGGCCGAGACCCCGGCCTCCCCGCCGCCACCGCCGACCTGTTTCCCGACAGCTTCGGCGAGGACGGCCTACCGGAGGGGTGGAGCAAGGCATCGCTTCTCGACCATGCGCGTCTCATATCTGGCGGCACTCCGAAGACCGATGAGCCGACATACTGGGGCGGGCCTATTCTGTGGGCCAGTGCGAAGGACGTCAGCCAGTGCGCTGACCGGTTTCTTACAGTCACCGAACGCACGATTACGCGTCGCGGGGTAGAAGAAAGCGCCACTCGCATGGTGCCTGCCCTGTCAACAGTTGTTGTGGCGCGCGGTGCAACGACGGGACGGCACTGTCTGTTCGGGCGCGAGATGGCCATGAACCAAACCTGCTATGCGCTTCACTCGGAGGCGGGAAGGCCGTTTTGGCTTGCCTGCACATTCTCGGCGCTGGTCGCAGAGTTGGTGCATGGCGCCCATGGCTCTGTGTTCGACACCATCACCACCACGACACTTCAAACAGCAAAGATCGTCCACGGTAGCGACGAGGTCATTTCTGCCTTCGAGCGTTTCGTTCAGCCCATCTACGAGCGCATTCTCAGCCTTGTGGAAGAAGCAGCGGCATTGCGCGCCCTCCGCGACACCCTGCTGCCGAAGCTCATCTCCGGCGAACTCCGCATCAAGGACGCCGACAAGGACGTGGAGGCGGCCTGAGGCATGCCCTACACGCTCCAGATGCTGCGCGCGCTCATCGACGCCCACCCTGACCGGGCCGAGCCCCTGCGCATCCATATCGAGGCGCTGGAGCGCAGCATCGAGAGCCAACCCGCCTTCTGCCTCCAGAGCGTCCGCACCCTGTTCGAGGCCGCGCACGCCACCATCGGCCTGCATCTTGGCATCACCTTCGGCAAGGACGAACAGTTCCATCAGCGCACGCGCACGCTGTTGAACACCATGGACTTCTCGGTCGCGGATCACCCCGAGGCTGTGAAGATCAACGAGACCATCACCCGGCTGCTGGGTAGCATCAACGGCGCAGCTCATGCCCTCGCGGAACTAAGCAACATCCCCAACATGCGCCATGGTGGATCGCTTGACTGGGGCACCCTCCAACGCCAGCACGCGCTTATGCTTGGCGGCCTTTGCGACAGCCTCGTTGCGTTCCTATTTGATGTCGCCTGGAGCCGTACCGCCCCGGACGGAGCAGCTGGGGACAAGCCCAGCTACAACGAGCACGGCGCCTTCAACGCCTATCTCGATGACGAGTACGACGCGATCGAGATCGCAGGCGCGACCTTCGACGCTAGCTATGTGCTGTTCCGCCTCGACGAGACCACCTACGATGCGGCGCGTCTCGACTGGGAGGCTGAACGAGACGAAGGCAAAGATGCGGATGAGGAGGCCGCTGCATGACGCGTGTCGCCGTCAGACCAGAATTGTTGCGCTGGGCGCGTGAGCGCGCCGGAGTGATGGCGGCTGACGAATTGACGGGGCGCTTCCCCAAGCTCCCGGACTGGGAAGCGGGAGACATCAGGCCCACGCTGAAGCAGCTGGAGGACTTCGCCCGCGCCGTGCATGTGCCGGTGGGCTACCTGTTTCTCCCCAGCCCCCCGGACGAGCCGCTGCCGATCCCAGACTTCCGAACCCATGACGGGCGAGGCGTGCGCCGCGCCAGCCCGAACCTGATCGACATGCTTTATGCCTGTCAGGAGCGGCAGGGATGGTATCGCGAGTTCTCCCTTACCAGCCGGATGCCGGAGGCCGACTTCGTGGCCAGCGCCACGCTTGACCAGCGCCCCGAGGAGGTCGCGGCGGCGATGGCGCAACGTCTCGGCTTCGACCTTTCCGCCCGGGCTGCTTGTCGGACATGGGAGGAGGCACTGCGCCTCTTCATCGGGCAGGCTGAGAAACTCGGCGTGCTGGTGATGGTCAGCGGCATCGTTCTGTCCAACACCCACCGTGCGCTTGACCCGCAGGAGTTCCGGGGGTTCGCGCTGGCTGACCGTCACGCGCCACTTATCTTCATCAATGGGGCGGACAGCAAGTCGGGCCAGATGTTCACCCTCGCGCACGAACTGGCCCACCTCTGGCTTGGGGCGTCTGCGCTGTCCGATGCGACTGCCGCCACCCTGAATGGACATCGCCGGGAAGAGGTCTGGTGCAACGCGGTGGCAGCCGAACTCCTGGTGCCGCTGGCTGCCTTCCGGTTGGCCGTGCAGCCCGGCGAAGCCATCGATGCCGCAATGCAGCGTCTTGCGCGACAGTTCAAGGTCAGCACGCTAGTGATTTTGCGGCGGCTTCTTGATGCAGGCGTCATCACGCGTGATGCCTTCGGGCAGGTATGGGCCATGGAGCGTGAACGTCTCCGCGCATTGGCCGAAGCCGCAGGGTCCGGTGGCGGCGACTTCTACCGAACAACCCTGTCCCGCGTCGGCAAACGCTTCGCTCGTGCGCTGGTCGAGAGCACGCTGGAGGGCCAGACCCTCTATCGTGACGCCTTCCGCATGTTGGGTGTCGCTAAAACCGAGACCTTCAACACGATCGGTCGTGAGCTGGGGGCGATGCTTTGATGCGCTACCTGCTGGACACCAACATTTTCATCCAAGCACGCAACCTGCACTATGGCTTCGACTTCTGCCCAGCCTTCTGGGAATGGCTCATTGCCCAGAACGCGGCGGGGTTGGTCGGCAGTATCGACAAGGTCTCCGACGAATTGGTTGCAGGTAGCGATGACCTTGCCGACTGGGCGAGGGCACGGGGCGACGCCTTCTTCCTGCCACCTGACGATTCGGTTGTCCCTGCGCTCGGGCGCGTGAGTGCTTGGGCAACAGCGCAGGCCTACGAGCGCGCAGCCATCGCAACCTTTCTACAGGTTGCTGATTACTGGCTGGTCTCCCACGCTCTCGCGCACCGCTGCACTGTGGTTACGCATGAGGTGCCAGCGGACACAGTGCGCAAGATCAAGATACCCAACGCCTGCATTGGGCTGACTGTGTCCTGCATCAGCCCCTACGAAATGCTCCGGCGCGAGCGCGCCCGCTTCGTGCTCGGTCGACCGGAGGGCACATGAGCGACACCTACCCTACCCCCCCAGACAGCCCACGCATGGAACTGGCCGAGGAAGCCGTCGAGTTGGCGGCGCTCTCGTGGTTCGAATTGCTTGGTTGGCGGAGCGTACCAGGTGACTATCTCGCACCGGATGGCTCTATGGGTGCGCGAGCGGACTACCGCGAAGCGATCCTCGAACCTGAACTGCGCAGCGCCATTGCCTCCCTTAATCCCGAGGCAACCGCCGACATGGTCAATTCGGCAGTGCTCAAGATCAAGGCGTCACAGAGTCAGGACCTTATCGAGAACAACCGCCTGTTCCACCCGTTCCTCGTCAGCGGCGTGCCGGTCGAGGTGAACGAGAAGGGGACGACGCGCACCATTGGTATCAAGATCATCGATCAGGAAAGCCCAGGGGCCAACCGGCTGCTGGTTGCCAACCAATTCATCGTGAAGGGCGAGAAGGGCACGGTTCGCGCGGACGTCACTGCGTTCATCAACGGCCTGCCGGTAGCGGTTCTGGAGTTAAAGAGCCCATCGGACGCCTCCGCAACACTGGAGAAGGCTCACAGCCAGTTGACGACTTACAAGACGAGGGCACCGGAGCTGATGCGCACCAACCAGGTGCTTGTCATCAGCGACGGCAGCAACGCTCGCATCGGGTCACTGACAGCTCAACTGGACCGCTTCGTTCCATGGAGGACGATTGACGGTGTGGACATTGATGACACTGGGCGCTCTGAACTTGAAGTTCTGATTCGTGGCGTGTTCGCGCCCGAGCGCTTTATCGAGCTGATTTGCGACTTCATCGCTTTTGAGATCAAGGACGGGACGGTCAAGTCCAAGAAGCTCGCCGCCTATCACCAATTCCATGCGGTGCGGAAGGCACTCGCTTCGACACTAGCCGCGACCCAGTCCGGCAGCCGTAAGGGCGGCGTCGTCTGGCATACGCAGGGCTCGGGGAAGTCGTTGACCATGCTGTTCTTCGTGCGGCAGCTCCAGCTTGCTAAGGCGCTGAAGAATCCCACCATCGTACTCGTCACCGACCGCAACGACCTCGACGACCAACTCTTCGGCACGTTCGCAGATCATGGCGCAGCCCTTCGCATGACGCCAATGCAGGCAGAGACTTCGGAAGAGATGCGCCGCTTGCTTGCAGTCGATATCGGCGGTCTGGTCTTCACGACCATTCAGCGCTTCAGGGGCGAGGACGGCTCGCACCCCCTCCTCACCGACCGCAGCAATGTAATTGTCATCGCCGACGAGGCGCACCGCACACAATACGGCTTCAAGAAGCGCTACGTGGAGCTAGACGGCGGCGTGCGAGAGGCTGTGGGATTTGCTGACTATCTCAGGCAAGCACTCCCTCAAGCCACAGTCGTAGGCTTCACAGGCACGCCAATCGAGGAGCGGGACCGCGATACATACGGTACGTTCGGGGACGTCATCGATACCTACGACATGACCCGTGCCGTCCAGGACAACGCAACGGTCCCGATCCATTACACAGCTCGACTTGCCCGTCTGCACCTAGCCCTAGATGACGACGAACGCGCGCAGCTTGATGCGCTGGCTGAGGAATTGGCTGAAGGTGATGATGCTGCCGTGGAGCGCATCAAGGGCAAGCTGGCACGTTTCGAGGAGGTGGTGGGCGCACCTGAGCGCGTCGCCCAGATCGCCGCTGATGTGGTGGAGCACTTCGACACGCGGCGCGATGCCATGGCAGGTGGCAAGGGAATGATCGTGACGATCAGCCGCCGTGTCGCTGTGATGCTCTATGACGAGATCGCCAAGCTCCGACCCGCTTGGGTTTCAGCCGACACCAGCGACGACAAGTCGGGCCTCATGAAGGTGGTAATTACAGGCAACCGTGCGGACGATCCCCAACCGCTGCAGCCCCACTTGCGCACCAAGACCCGGCTGGAGGCAATGGCGACCCGGTTCAAGGACCCGTCGTCCGGCTTCAATCTCGTGATCGTTCGTGACATGTGGCTGACCGGGTTCGACGCGCCATCCCTTCACACATTGTACATTGACAAGCCGATGCGTGGGCACGGCCTTATGCAGGCGATTGCGCGTGTCAACAGGGTTTGGGGTGACAAGCCTGGTGGGTTAGTGGTCGACTATCTCGGGATCGGCGCCGAATTGAAGGCGGCTCTTGAAAAATATACCCAAGGCGACCGTGACCAAGTGCGCATGGACCCCGATGAAGCTGCGCGTCAAACACTCACATTGCTTGAAAGTGCCTTGGCTCTGCTGGATGGCGTTGAATGGAAGAATTTTTTCTCTGCACCACCAACCATACGCCTGACGATCCTCAAGCAATGCCTCGAACACTTGCTGGCAACTGGCAGGCGTGACGGGTTTATCGAGACGGGGTTCAAGCTGGAAGTGGCCTATGCGATCAGCGCGGGCGACGACCGGGTCAAGGAGCGCGCGCACGAGATTGCAATGGTCGTGGCGCTGCGGGCAAATTTGGCGAAGTACACAACGGGCGCGGGACGGAGTCGCGCTACGGTGGAGCGCGACATCCGACAGCTGCTGTCGAGGGCAGTGATGGCGGACGGTATCCTTGACGTGTTCAAGTCCGCAGGGCTGGAGCAACCGGACCTCTCCATCTTCTCAGACGAATTTCTTGCCGAGGTGCGCGGCACCAAGCAGAAGAACCTCGCTGTTGAGACTCTGCGCCGCCTGCTCGCCGATGAGATCAAGGCCAACGCTCGGACCAACATCGTCCAGTCTCAGAAGTTGAGCGAGCGCTTGGACGAGGCGCTCCGCAAATACCATAACCGTGCTGTTGATAGTGTGCAGGTCATTGAGGAGTTGATCGCGCTCGCAAATGATATAAGGGCCCATGTAGTGCGGGCGACTCAATTAGGCTTGTCTCAAGAAGAAGTCGCTTTCTATGAGGCGCTGGCTGAAAATGGATCAGCGCGAGAATTGATGGCTCATGATACGTTGCGCACGCTGGCAAAGCTCTTAGTGGAGACTATCCGTGCATCGGCGACCATAGACTGGACCCGGAAAGAAGGTGTTCGCGCCAAGATGCGAATTGAGGTGCGGAAGCTGCTCGCTCGTTATGGCTATCCACCAGACCTTCAAAAGGCTGCGGTCGACTTGGTTGTTCGCCAAGCCGAGGCAATCGCTATTGACTGGGGCTAAAGCTGTGCGCCAGCATATAGATTGCCTTCACCCAAAGGACTTTCTGTTGTGAACAGTGCTTCAAGTGCAGCTTTTTCATCGGATCGTTAGAGCGAAAACGTAGCGCTCATCGCCGTCACCCGACACGGCTTCGGCCCGTCAATCCTTCGGCCAACAACGGTAGCGCGTCCACCAGGAACCGCATCGCCGCCCATCGCGGAGAGATGACGCTCTCCACGGCGCCGAACGAAAGACTGCAGAAGGTCCTCGGGGTGGACAGCCCGTTGTCGGCGCCTGCAACGAGATGAAGGGTCGGTGACAGCGTCAGGCTGAGGCGTATTGCGTCCGGGTCGTCAACGGGACCGGCGACATATTGTTCGCTGCCCGAGTCCGCAGGTTGATAGCTGACGCAGAGGGGCAGGCGTTCCTGGGTATCGCCGTGGGGGGTGCCGAGCGTGATGCTGGCCCGGTGCGTGGCCGCCGGGTCGATGCTGAACGTGACGTCCATGTGGGGCTCGGTCGTGTCGAGCGAGGTGAAGAGAGCCGGATCGCACCACGCTCCGATGATTGCTTCCGACGGTGCCTTGATAAGACGGCGGTGCCGGACGAGCAGCGGACGCGGGTGGGCTGAGGAAACGTGCGGGAACATGAGGCGACCTCTCGCATGAGAAGAGCGCCTCACCCCGGCCTGGGTGGCTTTATGCAGAAGGTCGAGAGAAGACCCAACGATGATATTCGCTGGACGAGGATAGAAGGGAAGAGAGAGGACTGTTGTTGGTCTTGAGACGGAGCGACCCAGGCCGGGCATGAGACACTGCCGGGCAGAAGCGCGTCGGCTCAACTCATATAGAAATATCGTCTGCGTCAAAACACTGGACACCTGTTCAGGGTAACCGTCGCGTTAGCTGAACAGGATGTCACGCTATGTTCAGCGCCGTCTCTATTCTTCTTGCGAGTTCGTCTTCGGTCAACTCGCTCGCCGCCAGCGCCAACCATGTCGTCACCGCTGCGGCATCGTCCATGGTCAGATCGTACCCGTTGAGGGCGAGGAACAACTCGCACACCACGAAAGAGGTTCGCTTATTGCCGTCCACGAAGGGATGGTTCTTAGCGATCCCGTAGGCGTAGGCAGCAGCCAGGGCCGCCGCGTCGGAGGCGGAAATCCGCTCTTGGCCGGCTTCGTCCTGTTGCAGGTAGTGGTAGTGGTTCTTCGGGCGATCAAGGGCCGTTTCCAGTAACCCCCCGTCGCGCACGCCCCGGCCGCCGCCATGCTCCGCGAGCTGGGCGTCATGAACGGCGAGCACCACGGCCTTTGTCACCCAGCGCGGTTCCTGCCGCACGTTCGGCTCGCTCACTTCGCCAGCTCACGGAGCACATTGCGGCGCTTCTTCATGATCTTGCGGGCTTCCTCCATCTGCGCCTCGAACTCGGGCTCGTACGGGGTGAGGTGATAGCCGTCCGGCGTCTCGGTCAGATAGAGCGTGTCGCCCTGCTCCACCTTGAGGCGCGCCAGGACCTCCTTGGGCAGCACGGCGCCGACCGAATTGCCGATCCTTCCAAGCTTGAGTGCGACCATGGCGACGGCTCCTTTCGTATGTACAGATGTATGAACGAACGTGGATCGTCAAGGCAGGTCCGCTTCCGCGCCCAACAGAGCGGACCTGCGTCAGCCCAATCAGTCCTCGGTGAAGGGCTGCCAGTCGTCAATGAGACGATGAACCGGCGAGAAGTCCGTGTACCGCGCATGCAGGCGCGCGGAGAGGTCGGGGTCACCCGCTTCACTAACGGCCGCGATCACATCCTCCAGGGCAATCGCCATGAAGGATACCCCGTCAGGCCGACGGTCGAGCATGGAGCGGTAAAGTTCCACGGCATACCAAGCTTCCCGGTTGGCGGCAGGTGCGATCGTGACGAACAGGCCATGGGCACCCTGCCCCCACTGCTCCCGGATCAGAGCGGCCAGAAGATGCTCGGCGGTGAGTTGGGCGAGGTGACCGGTAAAAAGGCTCGGCGCCTCAGGATCGAGATGAAGAGCGCAGGCACGGGTGAGTTCCCGATACCGGGCAGACCCGCTCCGTCCCGGCTGTCGCATATCCTCGGAATACTTGACCTCGATGGCGATGAAGGCGGGCCGACCGTCCGGGCCGGTACCGCTCACGAAGAGGTCGAAGGCGGTGTAGTCACCGAGATAGCGCGGGTCACCACGCCCCGGCGAGTGCTCGAAGGCCAGCTTCTCCACCTTCGCGAAGAAGCCGGGGAAGAGGCGCTCGAAGAGGCGATGGCGGCGTTCCTCATCCACCAGGCACAGTGCGAACAGGTTGAAGGTGAGCGGCTGGCTCGACAGGAGATTCTCCCACAGGCGCGGCTCATCGATGAGGGCGCCGTATTCTCGATAGGCTACGGCACGGCGCGCCAGCCGGGCGATGTCCGGCGTCAGGAAATTACGGCCCTGTTTGGCATCCACTTCGCTGAGACGACTTCCGAGAACACGCTGACTGCCACTCCGGGATCGATGCAGCCCCGGCTTCATTCCGCGCATTTCACGCCAAGTCGACTGGAGCAAGCGCGCGCAGCATGCAAATCGTGTGTCGCCAGGCTCGTCCACATGAAACCGACGTAAAATATCTCTAGGAACCACGGGCAAGGTCGCGTTAACTTGCCCATAACTATCTGATATATCGCCCATTTTGTCACCATTTTCACGTCCGGTGACATAAATTCCCGCGAGAGTGCGGCGATTTAACACACCTCCAATTCAACGTGTTTCGGGGTGCAAAACGCTATATTAGAGGCCGGCTTTTTCCGGCGCCTTCTCTAGTTACCTCTGAGGCGCTTGATGACGACCTATCTTCCCCGCTCCCTTCTATCCGTCAGGACGATAACTCTGCCGCCTGGCTTCGACTGGCAATGGTTGTGTGAACAGCCGGCCATTCCGTTGATGCCTGTGGCCCAGCTCGCCGAAGCCAATGACCCCCCTGCCCGATCGCGCGAAGGTAGCCGCTACATTCGGCGCTATCAGGTATTTGATCTGTATGATGCGATCTGCTTCGCAAACTATAAGGGCTCCATTCTTAATATAGAGCTGACTATTTCCTGGAAGTTGGCTGGCATATCATCGCCTACAGACGTGAATCGGGCTTACAACGTGCTTATGGACCGATTTCGGAAATTCATGGTCCAGAGACGTTATCCAGCTTACTATTATGCTGTTTTTGAGAACGACCGTAAGATTGGCTATCACAATCATATCGGGCTTCATGTTCCAGACAGCCTCCAAGCTGCCTTCCGGCGCTGGATTAAGAACATCGAGCTAGAAATCGTGCAGGGCACGACTACAGGTCGGCTGTTTCACATCAGGCTCCACAAGCAAAGCAACGTCAAGAGCCAGTGGCAATGGTTCAAGTATTGTGTGAAGGGGCTAGATCCATCGCTGACGAAGCGCGATAAGCAATTCGGTAAGCCAGACGCCAATTCGCTCGCTGGCGTTTGGCGACGGGAAACCGGATACGTTGAGCTTCAACGTGTCCGGATCGCGCGATCACTCGGACATAAGGCCCGCAGGGACGCGAGCTACACGCCAAAGCATTCTATTACCAACATTAGCGAGCCAAACCGCTATAGCGACTGGGAGTTTGAGAGGGGCCGAGTGGATAGGGGGGAAGTTATCGTCCAACTGAGCGACGACTGAGGGGTGAGCACACGTCTGGGAGCACTCCATTTTCCGGCGTTGGATAATGGAGTGCTCCATTTCCCGAGCAACAGAGGCGCGCGACAAAGAATTGTATGAAAACAATGAGTTAAATGGCACATTTTGGCTGTGCGCGATTTTTTGAGCCCGCCCCTACCGACTGGGAAGGAAACAGACGGCTCAGGAGGGCCTCCAGGCCACGGTCCTGCTCGGGCAAGCCGCCATCACGAACAATGGTCCCCCGGCCGGGGTAGAAATTCCACTGGTCAATCTTGAGCTGGTACAGGGTCTTGCGCTCGAACGTGATCCCGAGGCTGTTGAGGCGGTCGATGGCCTGCACCATTTTGGGCGGGTCATCGGGGAGTGGGGCATCAGTTTGGATGGTGGTCTTAGGCATGGTTTTCTCCTTTAGCCCGCTCCTGCTCAGCATTGGGCCTAGGGGGGCATTGGTGCTGGGGGCTAGAGGGAGTGCTGGTGGTCATGCAGATGTTGGTGGGTGGATGGTGGGTGGATGGTGGGTGGATGGTGGGTGGATCGATCGGTGATCGAAGGGGGGTATCGCGATATTGTGCGCGAGGTGCAGCCTGAACACCAATGACCTGCGTCGCGTTTGATTTTCCGGACCCATTCGTCGAGCGCGAACGAAAAGAGCCGCTACCGAACGTAGTCGGCAGCGGCTCTATCAAGCGGACCCTCGCGTTTTTCCGTTCAGGGTTTGATAACGCCCGCGAGCGCCGGCGGTATATAAGGATTGAGTGGGAACTTGACCTCAGACCGACTGCGCCCCAGCAGCGCAAGCAAGGCGTCGAGTCCCCTCTCGGGTTCAGGCTCGCCATCACCGACCACAATCAATCCGGCGCGAAAATAATAGGTTATGTTACCGATCTTGGCCCATTCGAGATTGACGAAAGTGTATTCAATTTTTAAACCCCTCATGTATTGATCAAATTCGTATCCGGGCGATGTCAGATGGTCCGTTGGAGAACCGACATACTCATAGTATTCTTTTGGTGGTTTGGTCATTATTTATCCATCTCCGCTCTTGAACTGTGTCCAATATTCGATCGCCGCTCCATCAGCCCGCCCCATCCGACAGCCCACTAAGCCAGTCCCGAGCTGCATCCATGGTGACCAGAGTGCGGCGGCCGACCTTCTTGATCTTCAGCTGTCCGGATTCGATTTCCTTGTAGGCTAGTGACCGGCCAATCCCGGCCCACTTACAAAACTGCAGAATTGAGAAGGCGCCATGCCCGTTTTCTTCTGCCATATTCAGCCTCCATTTGAAGTTTGCTCTGGCGATATAGAGGCGGCTTCGCGCATGACTCATCGCGGTCGCGATTTTTTTGCTGGGGCTTCGAAGCAACTGGGCGGAGCCTCTACGCGGAGGCTTGGCCGTCGGGCTAAAGCAGGCCGTCGGGGGCCGGCCGGAGCTGCGGCAGCATTGGCCGTCACCCGATAACGGCATCCAGACAATCATCTCGTAGGGTCCTGGATAGGCGCTGGGAACACAGCGCGTCCGCCAAGGCTGAGTGCGGGTGCTCGCATTCGCCATCCCTCGACCGCTCGGCAAGGGCCGGACGAACATCGACAAGATCGCCGTCCACGGCTCCGCTTGGCGCCCGTCGCCTCCTGCATCCGGATTTGACGTAGCGGCGTGGTAGCGCTCGACCGCGATCTGCCTGGAGCGGACGGCGGCGATTTGCCGAGGTTCGTGTCCGGTGGATGGGGGGAAGCATGCGGGCGCGTATCCATCGCGGGACGAAGCAGATCGGCGGCTCCGTGATCGAGCTGGAAGCGCAGGGGCAACGCCTCCTGCTCGACTGCGGCTTGCCTCTGGATGGCGATGCCAATGATGAAGCCATGCTTCCGCCTGTACCCGGCTTCTCGGAGCCGGACCCGTCGCTGCTCGGCGTCGTGATCTCCCATGGTCATCGCGACCATTGGGGATTGCTCGGGCGGGCTCATGCAGGGTTGCCTATCTTCCTGGGCGCCGCTACCGAACGTGTTCTGAACGCCTCCGCCTTCTTCATTCGCGACCTGCCGGCCATCGCGGCGGCCGGACACCTCGCGGATGGCCAGCCGCTGTGTATCGGCCCGTTCACACTCACGCCGCATCTGGTCGACCACTCAGCGTTCGATGCCTATGCGCTGACAGTAGAAGCGGGTGGGCGGCGCCTCTTCTATTCGGGCGACATCCGCAGCCACGGCCGCAAGGGCGCGCTATTCGAGCGGCTGGTGAGCCGGCCGCCCGGGGGCATCGACGTGATGCTGATGGAGGGATCGAGCCTCGGACGGCTGGATGAAGATGCGCGCTTTCCCACCGAGACCGAGATCGAGGCCGCTCTGACGGACGTTATCCGCCGCACGCCCGGCATGGCATTGATAGCCGCATCGGCCCAGAACATCGACCGGGTGGTCTCCATCTTCCGCGCGGCGAAGCGCAGCGGGCGCACGCTGGTGGTCGATCTCTATGCCGCCGAGATGCTGCACGCGACGGGCAGGGACAGCATTCCCCAGACGTCCTGGCCGGAGGTGGCCTTGTTCACCCCGTGGCACCAGCGGGTCAAGGTGAAGAAGGCCGAGCGCTTCGACCTGATCGAGCGGCACAAGAGCGGTCGCCTTTATCCGGAAGACCTTGCTGCGCATCCTGAGCGATACGTGCTGCTGTTCCGGGCAAGCCTGCTCGACGATCTGGTGAAAGCCGGATGCCTTTCGGGCGCCCATGCCATCTGGTCGCAATGGGCCGGCTATCTGAAGGATGAGAAGACCGCCGCGCTTCTCGCGATGCTGAAGGCGCACGGCGTCGGCTTCGAGGTCATCCATACGTCGGGCCACGCCTCCATCCCCGATCTGAAGCGGCTCGCCGCGGCCATCTCGCCGCGCGCCCTCGTGCCGATCCACACCTTCGAGGCGGACCGGTTTCCATCCTTGTTCGAGAACGTCGTCGTGCGGCACGACGGTGAATGGTGGGAGGTCTGAATGGCTGGGTTCAAGCGTGGCATCCGCAAGAGCGGCATGATCGAGGCCCTTGCGGAGCTTGCGACCAAGGATAGCTGGTGGCGGGATGTCCTCCACGACAAGAGCCTCGTCATCGGCGTGCGGGACGACTATCTCAACGTCTACTGGCGCGGCCAGTCCATCTTCAAGGTGGAGATGAAGCACGACCGCATCGTCGCCACGACCCATCCGAAGTACCTTCTCGATCCTGACCTTTCCGGCCAGATCGCGCTGGACGGCGAGACCGGCGCTTTCGCTGTGGATGACCTCGATGCCCACACCCGCACCTATGTGCCGGGGGAGACACTGGGCAAGCTCAAGCGGGCTGCGAGCCTGTTCGCAGGGGACGAGAAGGAAGGCGTGCAGGCCATCGTCAATGCCAACCCTCATGTGGTGGATGTGGAGATCGCCTTCCCCGCCGAGGCCGGCAGCCACAGCGTGCCACGTATCGACATCGCGACGTTCAACGAAACGGGCGATGGCGTGAAACTGGTGTTCTGGGAGGCCAAAGTCCTGGGCAATACGGAGCTGCGCGCGTCGGGCGAAAAGAATGTGGTTCGGCAGATCGAGAATTACAGGACCGTCCTGACCGCCCAGGCCCCGAACGTGATCGACTCCTACGGCGTGATCGCCCGCAACCTCGCTGCTATTGAAACGATGAGCGGCGGCGTGCGTTCTATCGCGCCGGCCGTCCGCAGGGTGGTTGATGGGGCGGCACTAACGCTGTCGTCGCCGCCCGACGTGCGCCTGATCGTCTACGGGTTCGACAAGGACCAGCGCGATGGTGCATGGAAGAAATTGCTGACGGATAATGCCGAGCATTTCAAAGACATCGAGATCCTGGCCCGCGGCAATCCAGGAGACATCAGGTTGTAGTCTGCCTCGGCAGCTTTCGCCCCTGCTGCAAAATTCGCAAGGACGCCGGCTGCTACCCTGCCGACAAGCTCGGCCTAACCGAACACGATGGCTCACGCGTCCCCTGCTACAGGGCTCCCGTGAGCTACACCCCATGGCCCTCACGCGAGGCCGTCTGTTGACAGAACCGGCCGGTGAAAGCGCCCTCTTTCCAATGTGATGGAGAGCGCTCAACCGGCTGGAACAGTGAGATGTGCCGGGGCGGGCGGGACGTCAGGGACGCCCCTTCACCTTGAACTTCGCGCCGCTGTAATGGGCGTCGAAGGCGAACGTGGTCTTGTCCGCAGGCAGGGCGAAGTGGGCCAGTAGATGGGCCTTGAAGGGGGCGCCGGCAAGCTGCCGGTCGATATAGACCGTAAAGCGGTCGTCTCGCACGTTGTAGACCACGCGACCACGCGGCCAATCCTCGTATTCTCCGATAACCTTGAGTCGGCGTTGCAGGGTCGGCCAGAACTCATAGTGGGCCGTGGGCTCGGTCTTGAAGTCTCCGTAGTCCTCCGCCTCCTGCCACGGCGTCTTGCAGGAGGCGAGTTCCGGCCGGCCGCCACGCATGACGAACCAGAAGATGCCCACGCACGCCGCTGAAGGCTCAGCCCCGTTCTCCCGCACCTCATCCGGGGCTTGGGCGGGCTCGGTCACATGTGCCGTCATGGTCTGGCCTCCTTGCTTCAGCGGTAGTTGTCGGCCTTCGGGCTGTGCTGAGGCACGGCGCACAGGCGGTAGAGGATGGGGTCGCCGGTCGCCGATATCAGGCCGCCCTTTCTCAGCTGGACAGCGAGGGTGCCGAGATAAAGCGGGGCAATCTCGAACTTGATGCTTCCCCGTTCTCCCTCGGCTTCGCAATCGGTGTCTATCTCGTAGAAATAGCCCTGCGCGGAGATGCGGCGGAAGCGGCAGTGGGTCTCGTAGAGATGGATCTCGGACTTGGTGATGAGCATCCGGTCCTTGCTGTCCGGGTCATCGCAGCCACCGTCCTGCCCCGATGAATAGAGCCCCGGCTGGATCGGCTCCAGCTGTCGGTTCAGGGCGTAGCCCGGGCTCGGCCACAAAAAGAAGGCCGCGTTCGTGAGCAATATCGAGGCCAGAAGCCCCATTAGAAAGACCATACGGCGCATGACGCGCTCCCCTTGATCGTGAACTCAGCTGGATCGGAGACCGGACCAGAGCCGATCAGGGTTGGCCCGGCTCCATTGGCGCCGCGCCCATCAGCCCCCTCAGCCGCTCCGGCTTCATCACCTTCACCATATTCACGTAAGGGGTCAGGAATTGTGCGAGCTCCGTGAAACCTCCAGCCTCGAAGGTGACGCGCAGGCTGCCGTCCGCCAGCATTTCCATCCGCTGATCGGGATGCAGGGACTGGTCCCTGAACTCCGGTGCAATCGACGGGTCAAACACCAGTTCGATGGGCTCCGGCTCTTCCTGAAAGAAGCCGAATGAGCGTTCCGCATAGGCGCGCAGGCTGAAGCCCTCAGGGCGGCTCGCCCGCTCCTCCAGTTCAGCAACGGCGTCGATGCGGTCCAGCCGGAGCTGGTGGGGCTGGTCGTTATCGGGAAAGCCCACCACCAGATAGTGGGACCGCCCGAAGATCAGCCCATAGGGGACAGCCCGATAGCTCCGCGATGTTTCGTCCCCGACCTTTCGATACCGGATTTCGAGCAACCCGGCGGCCAGGATGGCATGCCGGATCGCCTTCAGGACCTCGGGCTTGCAGAGCTGTGCCGGCCCCGGTGTATGAGCCCAGACCTCGGTTTCCAGATGCAGTTCGACGTCCGCCTCAAGGCGACGGCGGTCTGCCGCGCGCAGGCCGGCGCTGATCTTCCGGGAGAGGCTGTCCAACAAGCTCGCCCGCGCCGGGTCCCGCGCCTGCATGGCTTGGGCGAGGTTCCGCAACTCCGCCAATTCCTCGGCCGTGGGCGTGGCGATGAACTGAACCCCCTTGGGCAGATTTGAAAGCCGGAAGCGGACGATCTTGCCGTCGTGGACGCGCTCCAAAGGGCCGAACATATCGGCGACGAGATTGCGCATGCGCTCCGCCGTGCTTCGGGATACGCCGTGCCGAGCGCTGATCTCTTCCAGACTGAGGCCGGTGGATGAAGCGGCCAGATCCAATGCGAGTTCAAGCGACGCCCGTACCTTGTCGAAACGCATGACGTAAGCCCGCAATTATCCGGTGACCGCCACAGGAGCAAGGCACCACCCAGCGATGCAACCTATTGGCGAAGCATGAGCCCGGCAATGCGAGATTCTATCTGAAATCTCGATTATCTGAAAAGCCGATTATTTCGGCGTCCGCTTCCTCCTGCGGATGCCGGAATTGCCGCGCGACCTTCGTCAGCCCCGTTACGCCAAACTGCGCGAACTCATGATTGAGGCGCGCAAGGCGGCTGGGCTGTCACAGGCGGCGGTCGCGGCAAAACTCGGCCGGCCGCAGTCCTACATCGCAGACATCGAACGCAACGAACGGCGCATCGACGTCATCGAGTATCTAGCACTCTCCGAGGCCATTGGGTTCGACGCAATCGGCATTCTGGAGCAAGTTCGCGCAGAGCCGGGCGAGTGACGAAGAGAGGTGGTCCTTCGTTCCGGCCACCAAGCGTCACCCCTTCTTCGCTGCCAACTCCTTCACATTGCTCTCCGGCACGATGCCCAGCTTCGGAAAGGCGGCTCGGATGGTGTCAGCCACATAGGACGGCGCGAGGTGGGCGTAGTGCTTCTCGGTGATGCGCGTGTCCGCATGCCCGAGTTGCGCGGCGATCACACCCATGGGTACCCCGGCCATGGCCAAAGTGCTGGCATGGGTGTGGCGGAGCACATGAAAGCCGATGGCCGGCACGATCTTCGCCGCAGCGCAGGCCTCCGCCAGCGGCCGTGTCTGCTGCGCCGGCTTCCAGGGCCCGCCGTCGTTGCGCGCGAAAACCAGCGCACTCCCGTCCAGGCCATGGATCAGGCTGCGGAACAGCGCCGTGGCTTCGTCGGTCAGGACGATGTGACGGGGCTTGCCCCCTTTCGCCTCCCGCACTGCGACCGTGCGAGCATCAAGATCAATGTCCACAACCTTCAGGCGGGCCAGCTCGCTGTACCGCGCACCAGTCAGCAGTGCCCCGCGCACCAACGAACGAAGTGGCTCCGCGCAGGCGTTCACCAGCCGCGTGCATTCGGCGGGCTTCAGATAGCGGATCACCGGCGCGTCCACCGCCGCGAAGGGCTTCACTGCGCGCCACGCTTCGTCACTGCTGATGTGCCGTTCGTGCCAAGCGTGGTTCAGGGCAGCCTTCAACACTGTGAGAATGCGATTGGCGGTGGCGCGTCGCGAGCGCACCGCATCCGTGTCGTTATGATCCACCTCCCGTGTGGCCCGTTCCTTGGCGGTGTTTTTGGTGCGGACCATCCTGGGGGCGGTGGCGATGCTCCGATGCCAATCCCGGATGCGGCGCGTGGTCAGCTTCGCCAGTTCCACACCGCCGAGCGATGGACGGATGTGGATCTCGATGACCCGGCGGGTGGCATATTCCGATCGGCCGCCCTTGCCCACATAATGGGCGATGTAGTCGTCGCAGGCGTCGCCCACGGTGTAGGGACCCGCGCTGGCGGAGAGCCCAAGCGCACGGCGCTCCTCTTCCTGGTACCAGGTGCGGGCCACTGCCTGGGCCTGGCTGAAGGACAGATGCGCCGCGCCATCCGCATCCTGCACGTCGTCCGTCGAGCCGAGCGCATGCTCCGTGTAGCGCTTGCGCTCACCGTCCCATCGCCGGGCCAGCCAGCTGCCGCCGCTCTTCTTTCGCCGGTAGCCGAGAGCGAGCCCGCCATCAAGCTGCTTCCAATAGGGCTCGCCCCGGACGGCAAGTCGTGCTCGCGCGGTGCGGGTTTCGAGGGCTGTATCTCGGACGGTGCGGGCCATGGGAAGAATGGGAAGATTTTGGGGAGTAAGCGGAGACGAACGTCAGCGGATTCCCGCGAACGGATACGGCTTAACATATTGTGATTAAGCAATCCATCGGGATCCACCTTAGTCCGCAGATGCCCATGATTTCTCCCTCTCACGGCGAAAACAGGGGTTCGAGTCCCCTTGGGAGCGCCATTCTTTTCAATGGCCTAGCGCGAAACTTCTCCCTGATTGACGTTCCGTACGGAAAAAATACGGAAAAGCCGTCAATGTCCCGGTGCGTCCGGAGGCGTTCGCGAACTGACGAGATCACGCTGTACCCGGGTTCCGCCGGTTCCAGCTCGTCCGATACAGATGGAGACACGACACGGGCGGCGTGATGGTTCGTATGGCTTCGGGGTGTTGCGCGAAGTTGCTGATGACAAACGCACTTTCCCCTTTTACCGTCCCATCCGGTCGGTTGGCGCTGGCTGCGTGGCCAAAGCAGCTTATTGCCGACCGCTCAGTTTCAACTCGTCCGGATTCTGACTATGCGTTTCGCGGCCGAAGACCTGCTGTCCGCCCTTCTCGAAGCGGTACCTCGCCCGACCATTCAGGCGCCGCGTGATGCGCGCGGTCTTTATGGCCTCGTCGATCACCTTGGCGAGCTCCGTTACATCGGCTCGACCAGCTCGCCCGATCAAACGTTTTACGAGCGCATCCACCAGCGCCACCGGACCGGTTCGGAAGGCATGAGCCATTACTTTTCGCAGATGTACAATGCCGGCCGGATGTGGCGAGATCGCAAGGATGCGCTGACCAAGGCCGATGGTGACATCGCAAAGGCACTGCGCAACGAATTCGTCGTCGATCACTGCCGTGCTGTCTGGCTCCCCCTGCCTGACCTTGCGGATATCGGACGGCTGGAGGCAGAGGTGCTTGCCCTCGCGCCCGATCACGCGATTGCCTGGAACCGGCGCCGAATGCAGTCTTACGAAGAACCCGCCGATCTAGTCGAAGCCACGTTGTACCGCCTTGGGTGGGGCGCCCACGAACTGGACGCCATCGAACGGCAACGCCTTCGCTTCCTAACCTCGAAGGCCTGTCCCGTAGCGGCAACGGCACCGAAGACCGCACCCATCCGGCAGACCCGTGTCACACCCTTTCCCAAGGGCCCGTTCCGTTTCTTCGCGCTGGACGTCGAGACGGCGAACAACGACCGCGGCAGTATTTGCCAGATCGGCGTTGCTTGTGTGCGTCCTGACAATTCCATCGAGACCTGGGTGACTTATGTCGATCCGCAGGTGGATCGCTGGGTCTTCACCTACCTGCACGGGATCAACGCCCGCACTGTTCTGGGTGCCCCAACTTTTGCCGAGGCGCTGGCTGTCCTTCGCGATGCGCTGTCAGGGGCGACCGTCTATCAGCACTCGGGTTTTGATCGCAGTGCGGTTGCCGCCGCTTGTGGAAACAACGGCTTGCCTATCCCGCCGTGGGATTGGCGCGACAGCGTTCACGTCGCACGCACCGCTTGGCCCGAATTGCGGAGTAACGGCGGCCACGGCCTGGCCAGGCTCAAGCAGTATCTTGGCCTAATGTTCGATCATCACGATGCCGGCGAGGATGCTCGTGCAGCAGCTGAAGTCGTCCTCCACGCCGAGGGCGCTCAACCCGTTCGCGCGCAAGATCCGGCTAGTCATAGCCTGGTCGAAAGCGTGAGCGATGAGACCTGCAAACTGATCGACGCCACCGACGATTTGGCGGGAGTGCCTGAGCCCGCAGCTGCTGCGATGCCATTGGCCCCGATCTCGCATGGGCGAACTGGTTACCACATTGGTACAACTGAAATCACTCAAGGCAACATCGACAACAGCCACATCTATCTTCGGGGATTCTTCGAGAAGTTCCCGGCCGACGCAATCGGTGGGTCGAACCGCGCATCGGCAGCATCGCGTGAAATTGCCGTCGACTGGGGTGGAGGCACGGCTGTGATGACCGATCTCGATGGCACCAAAAGGTTCTTCCGCAAGCGCGGGTGGATCCGCGAATTCTTCGAACGACATGGCGTTCGTGCGGGGGATACGGTGACGGTTGAGGAGATAGCTCCATACAGCTATCGCGTTGCACCTCGGAGGCGTTCCCTGTGATAGGTCGGCAAATGGGGGGCTTGTCCCCATCAATGGAAGCTGGAGACGCGATGCTTCTTTGCGTCGTATATTTCATTGAACTTGAAGGGTAAATAAATCAGATTTTATCTACCTTGGCGCTTTCTGCACCCTTCTGTGTTAGGCATCGCGGACGGTTTGCAGCCCGACCTCAATGCCTCTCTCCACCAACCAATTGCGCGCGATCGAGATCGCCACAGCATACCTCTCGCCTGCTTCGATTAAGGCCCTCCCAGCGCGAGAGGGCGTAGCGGATCGCCTCAGCGAGCTTGGTCTTCTGGCTGATCAACACCAGCTTCGCCTGCCGCCATGGCTCGAGGGCATTCGACTGGCTTGAGATGACGGATCAGGCGTAGCAGCCTTGCCGGCTTCCGCTTGGCGCTTCTCGCCGTGCCCGATACCGGGCAGGGCGCGGTGGTGATGACCAATGGCGCCGACGGCGAGGCCATCGTCGATGCGCTGCTCGACGCCCTCGCCGCCCGTTTCGGCTGGCCGGCGCGCGCGCCCTGGCCGGAGTGAGGGGACGGCCCGTGCCGTCCCCTTCGCGCCTGAACTTCCGCGCCTGAGCTTAGGCGCCGGGCCCGCAGGCGGGATCAGGCCGCCTCGGCGTAGCGGGCGAGGGAGAGGTCCTCGCTGTCAATCTCCGGCGTGCGGCCGCCGATGATGTCGGCGAGCACGCGGCCGGAGCCGCAGGCCATGGTCCATCCCAGCGTGCCGTGGCCGGTGTTGGTGTAGAGGTTGGCGAAGCGGGTCGGGCCGACGATGGGCGTGCCGTCCGGCGTCATGGGGCGCAGGCCGGTCCAGAAGGTCGCCTGGGAGAGGTCGCCGCCGGCGGGGAACAGGTCGCCGACGGAATGGGCCAGCGTCTCCCGGCGCGGCGCGCGCAGGGTGAGGTCGAAGCCCGCCAGCTCCGCCGTTCCGCCCACGCGGATGCGCTCGCCGAGGCGCGTGATGGCCACCTTGTAGGTCTCGTCCATCACCGTGGAGCGGGGCGCGGCGTCCGGATCGACGATGGGCAAGGTGAGGGAATAGCCCTTCACCGGATACACCGGCAGGCGGATGCCGAGCGGCGCCACGAGGGCCGGCGTGTAGCTGCCCATGGCCGCCACATAGACGTCGGCCTCCAGCACCTCGCCCCCCGCCAGAGCGACGCCGGTGACACGTCCGCCCTCGTGGCGCAGGCTCTCCACGCTCACGCCATGGCGGAAGGTGACGCCCATGCCGGCGCAGATGGCGGCGAGGCGCTGGGTGAAGAGATGGGCGTCGCCGGTCTCGTCGCCGGGCAGGCGCAGGCCGCCCACGAACTTGCTCCGCACCCGCGCCAGCGCCGGCTCGGCGCGGATGCAGCCGGCCGGGTCGAGCAGCTCGTAGCGCACCTTGTACTGGTCGAGCACCTCGGTATCGGCGTGGACATGGTCCAGCTGCTTCTGGGTGCGAAACAATTGCAGCGTGCCGAGCGTGCGCTCGTCATAGGTGATACCGGTCTCGGTGCGCAGGGCGTCGAGCGCGTCACGGCTGTATTCGGCGAGGCGCACCATGCGCGCCTTGTTGCGGCGGTAGGCCTCCTCGGTGCAGTTGGCGAGCATGCGCGCCAGCCAGAAGTAAAGGCGCGAATCAAGGCTCGGCCACACCACCAGCGGACGGTGGTGCATCAGCAGCCATTTCACCGCCTTCACCGGGATGCCGGGGCCGGCCCAGGGCGCCGAATAGCCCGGGGACACCTGTCCCGCGTTGGCGAACGAGGTCTCCATCCCGGCCGCCGGCTGGCGGTCGATCACCGTGACCTCGTGTCCGGCCTTCGACAGGTAATAGGCGGAAGCGGTTCCAACAACGCCGCTGCCGAGTACGAGAATGCGCATGATTGACGATCCTCTGAGGCGACGACCCTCCGGCGACCGATTCCCCCCGGCGCGCCCCCCGTTTCCGCCCGAGGACGGTCCCCCGGCGGGTCGGCTCGCACGCATTCTACGCCGCTTGCGGACGTATTGCCGAGCTTCACAGCAAATTTCATGCCCCCCTTCCTTGGTCGCAGTCCGGACCGGGTCAGGCGGCGTGCGGCCGGGGATGGCGCATGCGCCGGTGCGCGGGCGCGGACCCGAACTCCGGATCTTCGCGGCGCCCGCGGCCCGCGTGATCCGCGTTGGGCTCAGCGATGGAACAATCGACGCGGAGTGACCATTCCTGCGGCAAAGCGTGCGACCGGCGACCACCAATACGGGCAGTCGCGATCTCAAGCCGACCCCGCTCGCGAGCGGACGCCTGCGCCGGATTCACCTGACCGCAAAGGCGGCCCCGTCATCGTGGACGGAATCGCCGGCCTGCCTGACGCTGAACACACCGGTGCGCGCGTGGCGGATCATCGCCCGTGCGGCTCGGTGCCGGACAGACCCTGGACCATGGATGCGCGGGCGGCATCTCCGACGCCGCCGAGGCGGGCGCCGACATGGAGGCGATCCGGTTCGCCGCCGGTCATTCGCGGAGTTCCACGACGGTGCGATCCGTGCGGGGGGACCATCGGGACAAGCCGGAAGGGTGCCGAGCCTCGGTAGGCTCGTCGCAACACGCGCAAAGCAACCATGGGAAATGTGATCGGCGACGCGGGGAACGCACGGCTCCGCGGCAGACCGGCAAGCTCTCGTCACGGCTCGCGAAATTGGAGCGGGCGATGGGAATCGAACCCACGACATACAGCTTGGGAAGCTGTCGTTCTACCACTGAACTACGCCCGCGCGCCGGGCGACCATAATCGCACGGGCCGGCCGGCATCAAGGGCCATGGCGGAAATACCCACCGCGTTGCGACGTCCCGGCGAGGCTCCTATGGTCGGGTGAGCTTCATTCTCCGCGACCGGCCGCCCCGCACGGGGCTCGCGCCGCAAGGACCCGCCCGCAGGACCCGCCCCGTCATGTCCGTGCACCACACGTCTCCCGGCGCCTTCAAGGCCGTGTTCCAGAGCTTCGACGACCTCGCCGACGGCGCCGCCGGCCCCGCCCGGCTGGGCGCGCTGCGGGCGGAGCTGGCGCGGCATGGCTTCGATGGCTACGTGGTGCCGCGCGCCGACGCCCACCAGAACGAATACGTGCCCCCCCGCGAGGAGCGGCTCGCGTTCCTCACCGGCTTCACCGGCTCGGCCGGCACCTGCGTGGTGCTGCCGGGCGCGGCCGCGCTGTTCGTGGACGGGCGCTACACCCTGCAGGCGCCCGCGCAGGTGGATGAAGCGGCCTTCACCGTCGTGCCCCTGTCGCAGATGCGGCCGGAGCAGTGGATCGAGGCCAACCTGCCGCGCGGGGCGCGCCTCGCCTACGACCCCTGGCGCACCACGCTCGACGCGCGCGACCGCCTCGCCAAGGCGGTGGGGGCGGCCGGCGGCATCCTTGCGCCGCTGGAGGCGGACCCGTTCGATGCCATCTGGCCCGATCGGCCCGCCCCGCCCCGCGCGCCGGTGCGGCTGCTGGACCTCTCCGTCGCCGGCGAGGACACCGCCGCCAAGCTGCGGCGGGTACAGGAGAAGCTCGCCGAGGCGAAGCTCGACGGGGCACTGATCTCCGATCCGCACGGCGCCGCGTGGCTGTTCAACATGCGCGGTGGCGACGTGGCGCACACGCCGCTGCCGCTCGCCTGGTGCATCGTGCCGCGCGAGGGCGAGCCGGACCTCTTCCTCGAGCCCATGAAGCTGTCGCACGAGGTGCGCGCCGCGCTCGCCGGCCACGCCCGGCTGCACGGCACCGGCGACCTCGACCGCATGCTCTCCGCCTTCGCCAAGGGGCGGCGCGTGCGCATCGATCAGGCAACTGCGCCGGTACGGCTCGCCGGGCTGATCGAGGCGGCAGGCGGCACCGTGGACAAGGGCGCGGACGCCATCGCCCTGCTCAAGGCGTCGAAGAACCCGGCGGAGATCGCCGGCATGCGCGCCGCCCATGTGCGGGACGGGGTGGCGCTGTGCCGCTTCCTCGCCTGGTTCGACCGGGAGGCACCGCGCGGCCACCTCACGGAGATCGAGGCGGTGGAGGCGCTGGAGACCTTCCGCCGCCGGTCCGGCAACCTCACGGACATCTCCTTCCCCACCATCGCCGGAGCGGGGGAGAACGGCGCCATCGTGCATTACCGCGTGACGCGCCGGACCAATCGGGCGATCCGGCCCGGCGAGTTGTTCCTGATCGATTCCGGCGCCCAGTATCCGGACGGCACCACCGACATCACCCGCACGCTGGCCGTGGGCGTGCCCACGCTGCAGATGCGCCGGCACTACACGCTGGTGCTGAAGGGGCATCTGGCCCTCACCCGCGCCGTGTTCCCGCAGGGCATCACCGGCGCCCAGCTCGATCCTTTGGCACGGCAGTTCCTGTGGGCGGCGGGGCTCGATTTCGACCACGGCACCGGCCACGGCGTGGGCGCGGGCCTCTCGGTCCACGAGGGGCCGGCGCGCATCTCCCAGCTGGGGCATCTGGCGCTCGGCGCGGGGATGATCCTCTCCAACGAGCCCGGCTTCTACCGCACCGGGGCCTACGGCATCCGCATCGAGAACCTGATCCTGGTGGAGCCGCGCGCGGTGGAGGAGGCGCTCAAGCCCTGCCTCGGCTTCGAGACGCTGACCCTCGTGCCCTATGACCGGCGGCTGATCGATCTCGACCTGCTCGACTCCACCGAGCGGGAGCAGGTGGATGCCTATCACCGGCAGGTGGCGGCCACCGTCGGCGCCGAGCTGGAAGCGGACGCGCGGGACTGGCTCGCCGCGGCCACGGCTCCGCTCTGAGGCGGCTGGGCGCGGCGCGGGGGCCGGCAGCGCAAGCCCTGCGGCAGGAACCGGCCGCAGGGCGGCGCGTTGACCGGAGCGAGAGGCGGAGGCGCCGCCTCACCGAACGGGAGGCCGCCCATGTCCACGATCCTCATCATCATCCTGGTGCTGCTGCTGGTCGGCGCGCTGCCGACGTGGGGCTACAGCTCGGGATGGGGCTACGGGCCCGGCGGCATCGTGGGCGTGCTGCTCATCGTCGTCATCGTCCTGGCGCTGACAGGACGATTGTGAGGGCCGTCCTGGCGCTGACAGGACGGCTGTGAAGGCCATCCTGGCGCTGACGGGACGGTTGTGAACGCGGTCCCGTTGCGCTGACCGGCCGGGCTTCAGCGTCCGGCGACACCGGAAGCGGGGGAAACAGCGCGCGCCCGGCGCAGGTCGCCGGGCGCGCTGGCCCTCAGGCCACCTTCTCGATGACGCGGCCGAGCTTGTCCACCAGCTCGCCCACCTGGTCCTTGGAGATGATGAGCGGCGGCGTCACCACCAGCGTGTCGCCGGAGGTGCGCATCATCAGCCCCTCCTCGTGGAACGCCCGCTCCAGCGCCTGGTAGCCGCGCAGGCCCGGGGTTCCGTCCTTCGGCGCGAGGTCCACCGCGCCGGTGATGCCCACGGTGCGGATGTCGAGCACGTTGGGCTTGTCCTTCAGGCTCATGATGGCGTCGGCAAAGAAGGGCTCGAGCGCCTTGGCATGGGTGAAGATGTATTCCCGGGCGTAGAGGTCGAGGGTCGCGAGGCCGGCGGCGCAGGCCAGCGGATGGGCCGAGTAGGTGTAGCCGTGGAACAGCTCCACCACGTGGTCCGGCCCCTTCATGAAGGCGTCGTGGATGTGCTTGCGCACCAGCACGCCGCCCATGGGCACGGCGCCGGCGGTGACGCCCTTGGCGAAGGTGATCATGTCCGGCACCACGCCGTAGCGCTCGGCGGCGAAGGCGTGGCCGAGACGGCCGAAGCCGGTGATGACCTCGTCGAAGATCAGCAGGATGCCGTACTTGTCGCAGATCTCGCGCAGGCGCTTGAGATAGCCCTTCGGCGCCGGCAGCACGCCGGTGGAGCCGCCCATGGGCTCCACGATCACCGCGGCGATGGTGGAGGCGTCGTGCAGGCCGACGATGCGCTCCAGCTCGTCGGCGAAGTGCGCGCCATATTCCGGCTCGCCCTTGGTGAACGCCTGCTCCTTGCGGTCGTAGGTGGCCGGCAGGTGGTCGACGCCGGTCAGCAGGGTGCCGAAGTTGCGGCGGTTGGCGACCATGCCGCCCACCGAGATGCCGCCGAAGCCGACGCCGTGATAACCACGCTCGCGACCGATCAGACGGGTACGGGTGCCGGAACCGATGGTCTGCTGGTAGGCGAGCGCGATCTTGAGCGCGGTATCCACCGCCTCCGATCCCGAGTTGCAGAAGAACACATGATCGAGATCGCCGGGGGCAAGGTCGGCGATGCGGCTGGCGAGGCGGAACGCCTGCGGGTGGCCGTACTGGAAGGTGGGGCCGAAATCGAGCTCGGTGGCGGCGGTGCGGATCGCCTCGACGATGGGCTCGCGATTGTGACCGGGGTTCACGCACCACAGGCCGGCGCAGCCATCGAGGATCGCGCGGCCTTCCGGCGTGTAATAATACATGTCCTTGGCGCGGGAGACGAGCCGCGGCCGCTTCTTGAACGAACGGTTGGAGGTGAACGGCATCCAGAAGGCGTCCAGATCGTTCGGGACAACGCCAGCGCCTTCGGTAACCAAATCATCCAGAGCCATGATGGAACCTCTCCCACGGGCCGCCGGCGCCTTCCGGCTGCCATTCTTCGGCCGCGTCGGTGGGGAAGCTAGCAGCGTGTGCGAGCGCTGGGAACACCGCCTCCGGGAGGCTCCTCCCTTGCGCGCGCATGGCTTCTGAACCACAAAGATCGTGACTGAGCGTAAGGATGGTATTTTGGTAGAGAAGACCGCAGGCGCGAGCGACGAGGACGTGCTCACCGACCTCGTCGCGCCGGCCCCAGCGGAGGCCGCTCCGCCGGGGGATGCGGACGCGCGTGCGCCAGCCGAGGACGAGATCCGCGCGGCGCTGGATCGCGTGCTCGCCGCGCCGGACTTCACTACTTCCCTGCGCCTCGCCGCCTTCCTGCGCTATGTGGTGGAGGCCACGCTCGACGGCCGTGCCGAGGAGATCAAGGGCTACACCATCGCCGTGGAGGCGCTGGGCCGCCCGCCGTCCTTCGATCCCCAGTCCGATCCCATCGTGCGGGTGGAGGCGACGCGCCTGCGCCGGGCGCTGGAGCGCTATTACGCCACCACCGGCACCGACGATCCCCTGCTCATCGACATTCCCAAGGGCGGCTACGTGCCCCGCTTCCTGCGCCGGGCCGAAGCCGGGCCGGAGGCGGCGCCCGGCGCCGAGCCGCCCGAGCCGGCGGCACCGCCCGCGACCACGCCCGCGGCGCCTCGCCCGCGCGGCGGGGGCTGGCGCAGCCGGGCCGGCATGGCCGGCGCAGCCCTGGCGCTGATCCTCGTCGCCGGCACGGCTCTCGTCGCCCCGCGCATCGGCGCGCTGCGCCCGGGCGGCGAGGGGGCCGCGTCCGACGCCATCCGCCTGCCGATCGTGGAGGTGCGCCCGTTCGAGGCCTCCGGCGATGGCGCCCCGCCCGCCGCCGAGCTGCGCGCCATCGAGGAGCAGATGCGCGATGCCTTCGCCCGCTTCGACTTCGTCGAGGTGAAGGCGGCCGGCTCCCGCGCGCCCGAATCGGCCGTGGCCGACGCCTGCAGCGGGCCGCAGTCGCGCTCGGTCTTCTCCCTGTCGGGGCTGGCGGAGGGCAGGCCGGACGGCACCTTCTCGCTGGTGGCCCGCCTGACCGACCGCTGCGACAGCTCCATCGTCTGGTCCGCCACCCTCGACGGCCTCGCCCAGGGCAGCGCCCTTGCGGAGAGCGAGCGGCGCGTGGTGCACGACACCGCAGTGGCGGTGATGGAGCCCTACGGCATCATCCCGGTGCGGGCGCGGGCCCGGGCGCTGGCCAAGGCGCCGGAATCCGGCTTCGGCTGCATGGCCCAGGCCCACAGCTACCTGCGCGACAATGCCGGGCCGCGCCTGCCCCAGGTGCTGGCCTGCCTCGCCGAGCTGACCCGGCGCGACCCGGACTTCGCGCTCGGCCATGCGGTGCGCGCCTCCACGCAGCTGTACGCCACCATCCACGACGACACGCCGCTGCCCACCCTCGCCGAGCTGGAGGAGGTGCTGGACGGGGCCGAGCGCTCGGCCGAGCTCGCGCCGGCCAGCGCCTATGCCGCCCGCACGCTGGCGCTGGTGCAGCTCTATGCCGGCGAGACCGAGGATGCTCTCGTCACCGCCGAGAAGGCGCTCCGGCTCAACCCGCTCGATTACGACGTCGCCGCATCGATCGCGACCGTGCTGATCGGCGCGGGACGGGTGGAGGAGGGCGAGGCCCTGCTGCACCGGGCCCGCCGCGAGGGCGCGGTGCGCACCGGCCGGCAGGATGCCTTCCTGGCCGTCGCCGCCTTCATGCGCGACGACCTGCCCTCGGCCCAGGCGCTGGTGCCGCAGCTGACGCTCCATTCCGCCATCGAGGGCAAGCTCGCCCTCGCCCTGTCGCTCCACGCCCTCGGCCGCACCAGCGAGGAGCGCGAGGTGGTGGCCGGCCTCGTGCGCCGCATGCCGGACGGCGAGCAGGGCGTGCGCCGGCTGGTGCACGCCCTGCTTCCGGCCGACCCGCTGGCGGCCAAGGCCCTCGCCGCGCTAGAATCCGCCGGACTCTCGCGTGAGGCGGTAGCGGCCAAGCCGCCGCGCGGGTAAAATACAAATCCGTGTGCAGCCATAAGGGTTTCGTTTACCCGGGTGCGCGAGATTCGCTCCCGGCGTGTTTCCCTCCTTCCGACGCAGGCGATGACGGTATACCCCTCGCCCTCCCCGACCGACCGGCGCACCAGCGTCCTGATCTGCGACCCAGACGCGGACGTGCGCCGCCTCATGCGCGCGGCACTGGCGCGTCGCGAGGCGCTCCAGGTGATGGAGGCCGACCATCTGAACGCGGCGGTGGAGGCCGGCGCGCGCTGCGCCGCCATCCTCCTGTCCACCGACCAGCCGGAGGAGGAGACGCAACGTCTGCGCGCCTCGGGCTTCACCGGCACGCTGGTGATCGCGCTGGCCGCCGATGCCTCGGTGGCCGATGCGGTTACCGCCATGCGGGCCGGCGCGGACGACGTGGTGCTCAAGCCGCTGCGTCCCGAGGACATCGTCGATCGCCTGCTCGCCTCTACCCCGGCCCGGCGGCCGGAGCGGCGGCGGCGCGGCGGCCGGCCCCAGCTGCCCCGCAACGGAGATTTCTGCGGCTTCCTCGGACGCTCGGCGCCCATGCGCGGCCTCTACAGCCAGATCGAGCGGCTGGCCGCCTCCCATGTGCCGGTCTTCATCACCGGCGAGGGCGGCACCGGCAAGAACCTGGCGGCGGCGGCGCTCCATGCCGCCTCGCCCCGCCACGAGGGGCCGTTCAACACCCTCAATTGCGCCGCCATCCCGGCCGAGCTGATGGAGCAGGCGGTATTCGGCCAGACCGGCCCCGGCGCCGTCGAACGCGCCCACGGCGGCACGCTGGTGCTGGACGAGGTGGCCGAGCTCGATCTCGGCACCCAGGCCAAGCTGCTGCATTTCCTGGAGGCCGGCCGGTTCCGGCGGGCCGGCGAGAGCGATGAGCGGCGCAGCGACGTGCGGATCGTCTGCGCCACCAGCCGCGATCCCGCCGAGGACGTGCGCGCCGGCCGCCTGCGCGAGGACCTTTTCTACCGGCTCAACGTGCTCAACCTCACGGTTCCGCCGCTGCGCGATCGCGGCGACGACCTCTACCTCCTCTCGGAGGCCTTCCTCGCCCGGTTCGCCGGGGAGGAGGGACGCCCGGTTCCCCGGCTCGGCGCCGAGTCCGCCCGCGCGCTCGCGGCGCGGCCGTTTCCGGGCAATGTGCGGGAATTGCAGAACCTGATGCGGCGGGCCGTGATCCTCGCCGACGGCGGGGTGCTCGACCCCGCGCTGCTCGCCGAGCCCGAGCCCCCGGCCCAGGTGGAGGCCGCCGTTCCCGCGCCCCAGCTCCTCGCCGGCGCGGATCTTCTGGCCGGCTTCGTCGGCCGGGTGGAACCGTTCGCGGTGGTGGAGCGGCGCATCATCGAGGCCGCCATCTCCGCCTTCGACGGCAATATCGCCCTCGCCGCGGCGGCGCTGGATCTCAGCCCCTCCACCCTCTACCGCAAGAAGCTCGCCTGGCAGGACATGCGCCGCCTCTCCTGACGGCGCGCGCCCGCCGCCCCGTCACAGGATGAAGCGGCTGAGGTCGGCGTTGGCGGCGAGGTCGGCGACGCGCGAGCGCACATACTCCCGGTCCACCACCACGTTCTCGCCCGAGCGGTCGGGCGCGGAGAAGGACAGGTCGTCCAGCACCCGCTCGATCACGGTCTGAAGCCGGCGGGCGCCGATGTTCTCCACGTTGGAGTTCACCTCCACCGCGGCATCGGCGATGGCCTCCACCGCGTCCGGCGTCACCTCCAGCGTCACTCCCTCGGTCGCCATCAGCGCCACCGACTGCTTGACGAGGCTCGCCTCGGTCTCGGTGAGGATGCGCACGAAATCGGCGCGGGTCAGCGCCTCCAGCTCGACCCGGATGGGCAGGCGGCCCTGCAGCTCCGGCAGCAGGTCCGAGGGCTTGGAGACGTGGAACGCGCCGGAGGCGATGAAGAGGATATGGTCCGTCTTCACCGGCCCGTGCTTGGTGGAGACGGTGGTGCCCTCGATGAGCGGCAGCAGGTCGCGCTGCACGCCCTCGCGGGAGACGTCGGCACCGGAGCGGCCCTCGCGCCCGGCGATCTTGTCGATCTCGTCGAGGAAGACGATGCCGTTGTTCTCCACCGCGTGGATGGCTTCCTGGGTGATGACGTCCTGGTCGATCAGCTTGTCCGCCTCCTCGGTGAGGAGGAGGGGGTGCGCTTCCTTCACCGTCACCCGGCGCGGCTTGGAGCGGCCGCCGAACGCCTTGCCCAGCATGTCGCCCAGCGAGACCGCGCCCATCTGCGCGCCCGGCATGCCGGGGATCTCGAACATGGGCATGCCCTGGGTGCCGCCCTGCAGCTCGATCTCCACTTCCTTGTCGTCCAGCTCGCCCGCGCGCAGGCGCTTCCTGAACGCGTCGCGGGTGGCGGGCGAGGCGGTGGCGCCGACGAGCGCGTCGAGCACCCGGCCCTCGGCGGCGAGATGGGCCTTCGCCTGAACGTCGCGGCGCTTGGCCTCGCGCACGAGGCCGATGCCCACCTCCACGAGATCGCGGACGATCTGCTCCACGTCGCGGCCCACGTAGCCCACCTCGGTGAACTTGGTGGCCTCCACCTTCAGGAACGGCGCGCCGGCCAGCCGCGCGAGGCGGCGGGAAATCTCGGTCTTGCCGACGCCGGTGGGGCCGATCATCAGGATGTTCTTGGGCAGCACCTCCTCGCGCAGCTTGTCGTCCAGCTGCTGGCGGCGCCAGCGGTTGCGCAGGGCGATGGCCACCGCGCGCTTGGCCTTGGCCTGGCCGACGATGTGGCGATCGAGCTCGGAGACGATCTCGCGGGGGGAAAAGTCGCTCATGGAAGAAGATCTTTCGGGAACGGGGCTGCGCGGCGGCGGGCGTCCGTGACGGGCGCCGGGGCGGCGCTCAGGCGCCGATGGTCTCCACGACGATGTTGCGGTTGGTGTAGACGCAGATGTCGGCGGCGATCTCCAGCGAGCGGCGGACGATGGCCTCCGGGTCCTCCTCGCGGTCGAGCAGGGCGCGGGCCGCGGCCAGCGCGAACATGCCGCCCGAGCCGATGCCGGCGACGCCCGCCTCCGGCTCCAGCACGTCGCCGGTGCCGGTGAGCACCAGGGAGACCGAGGCGTCGGCCACGATCATCATGGCCTCCAGCCGGCGCAGGTAACGGTCGGTGCGCCAGTCCTTGGCGAGCTCCACGGCGGCGCGCTGCAGCTGGCCGGGATACTGCTCCAGCTTCGCCTCCAGCCGTTCGAACAGGGTGAAGGCGTCGGCGGTGGCGCCGGCAAATCCGCCGATCACATCCCCGCGGCCGAGCCGGCGCACCTTGCGGGCATTGGCCTTCAGCACGGTCTGACCCAGCGTCACCTGCCCATCGCCGGCGATGGCGACGCGGTTGCCCTTGCGGACGGTGACGATGGTGGTGCCGTAGATGGTATCCGGGGAATGCTGCTGCATGGATGGCTCCGATTCCGACCTTACTTAGGCCGTTCCGGCGCCAACGCAACTCGCCGCGAGATCGGGGGCCTTGTCAGGCCCCCTTCAGGAAGCCGCGCACGGAGGTGGCGAAATTCTCCGGCGCCTCCACCATGGGGCAGTGCCCGCTGTCGATGATCTCGTCCAGCACCGCGCCGGAGATGCCGTCCGCCACCTCGCGCACCATGGCGGGCGAGAACAGCCGGTCGTCGTCGCAATAGATCACCAGCGTGGGCGCGGAAATGCGGCCGAGCCGCGCCAGCGTGTCCGCCGCCCCGCAGGCGTCGAGCTGGCGCAGGAAGGCGTCCTTCTCCTGGTAGAGGCCGGCATCGAGGGATTGCTGCACCGCAGCAAACAGCGGCACCTTCTTCAGCGTGCGCATGCCCAGCACGAAGGTGGTGAGCGCGGCGCCGAAGGTCAGCTCATTGTCCAGCTGGAGCCTCAGCTCGCGCAGCAGGCGGTAGATCTCGCTGGTGTAGAGGTCGTTGCGGGCGAAGGTGTTGGAGAGCACCAGCCGGTCCACCCGCTGCGGCGCCATGAGGGTCAGCTCCTGGGCGATGGCGCCGCCGAGCGAATGGCCGAGCACATGGGCCTTCGGAAAGCCCGCCGCGTCCAGCACCGCCAGCGCGTCGCGCGCCATGTCGGCGGTGGTGTAGGGCCCCTTCGCCCGCGCGCTCTTGCCGATGTCGCGGTTGTCGAACTCGATCAGGGTGAAGCCGGCCAGCAGCGGCCGGGCCAGCGCCCAGAAGGAGCGCTCGGCCGACAGCCCGGAGATGATGAGCAGCGGCGGCCCCTCCCCGCTCACGTTGTAGGCGAGTTCCAGACCGTCGTTGTGCGTCGTGGGCATCGGCGCTCCCCGTATTGCAGCGTGAGCTATGCCACACTTGCCGCGGCGCCGCGAGAGGCGCGACCGCCCCCCCGCGCCATAGCCCCGCGCGCCATCCCGCTCCCTACCTCGCGCATCGCGCGCGGGGCTATGGCGCGGGGGGGATGGCGCGCGGGGATTGTGCCGTGTCATCTCATCGCCATATGGCGTCGCAGCGAGGTTGCTGATAGAACCCGCGGCCTTGGAGGAGTTCCATGCGCAAGGCCCACATCGTCCGCGAGACCAAGGAGACGAAGATTGCCCTCACCGTCGATCTCGACGGCACGGGCAAGGCTGCCATCTCCACCGGCATCGGCTTCCTGGACCACATGCTGGACCTGCTCGCCCGGCACGCCCGCTTCGACCTCGAGGTGAAGGCGGACGGCGACCTCCATGTGGATTTCCACCACACCACCGAGGACGTCGGCATCGTGCTCGGCCAGGCGGTGCGGAAGGCGCTGGGCGACATGCGCGGCATCACCCGCTACGCCGACGTGCATCTGCCCATGGACGAGACGCTGACCCGCGTCGCCCTCGACATTTCCGGCCGGCCGTTCCTGGTGTTCCGCACCGAGTTCGCCGTGCCCAAGATCGGCGAATTCGACACCGAGCTGGTGCGCGAGTTCTTCCAGGCGTTCGCTTCCAGCGCCGGCGTGACCCTGCACGTGGAGACGCTGTACGGCATCAACGCGCACCATATCGCCGAAAGCTGCTTCAAGGGCCTCGCGCGGGTGCTGCGCCAGGCGGTCGCCGTGGACGCCGCGGCGGCGGGGGAGATCCCCTCCACCAAGGGCGCGCTGGGAAGCTGAGGAGCCGGACCATGGGCATCTGGACGGTCCTGACCCGCGAGGAGCCGGGCGACACCATCGAGGCCGCCGCCGGCCGCGTGGCGTTCGTGCGGGAGAAGTTCTCCTGGGCGACGCTGTTCCTCGCGCCGCTGGTGCTGGCGCGGTTCCGCCTGTGGCTGCCGCTCGCCGCCTATGTGGCCGTGGCGGTGCTGCTGCAGCTGGCCGAGGCCTTCGCCGGGCTTTCGCCGGCCGTCACCGACGTGGTGATGATCGGCTTCCACATCCTGCTCGCCTTCGAGCTGCCGGCCCTGCGCCTGCGCAAGCTGGCGCGCAAGGGCTTCGCCGAGGCGGCGGTGGTGGCCGGCCGCGACCGGGACGAGGCGGAGATCCGCTTCTTCTCCGGCTGGAGCGGCCCGCGCGTGCCCGCCGCCTTGCCGCCGATCCGTCGCGCGGGCCTCTCCGCGGCCGCGCTGCCCGGCGGACAGCCGGGCGTCATCGGCGCCTTTCCGGGAGTGTGACGGCGTGACGGTCGCGATCATCGACTATAATTCCGGCAACCTGCACTCGGCCGCCAAGGCCATGGAGCGCGCCGCCGCGGCCATCGCCCGCGATGCCGGCGCGCAGACCGTGGTCGTCACCAGCGACCCGGAGGTGGTGCGCACCGCCGACCGCGTGGTGCTGCCCGGCGTCGGCGCCTTCGCCGACTGCCGCGCCGGCCTCGATGCCGTGCCCGGCATGGTGGAGGCCATGACCGAGGCGGTGAAGGCGCGCGGGCGCCCCTTCCTCGGCATCTGCGTCGGCCTGCAGCTGCTCGCCGAGCGCGGGCTCGAGCACGGCGTGACGGACGGCCTCGGCTGGATCCGCGGCGAGGTGGACCGCATCACCCCCGCGGACCCCACCCTCAAGATCCCCCACATGGGCTGGAACACGCTGCAGACGGCGCGCGAGCACCCGCTCCTCGCCGGCATCCCCACCGGGGAAGGCGGGCTCCACGCCTATTTCGTCCACTCCTATCACCTCAAGCCGGCCGACGGGCTCGACCTCGTGGCCACCACCGACTATGGCGGCACCATCACCGCCATGGTGGCGCGCGACAACGTGGCCGGCACCCAGTTCCACCCCGAGAAGAGCCAGACCCTCGGCCTCGCGCTCCTCGGCAATTTCTTGAAGTGGCATCCGTGATCCTCTTTCCGGCCATCGATCTCAAGGACGGCCTCGCCGTGCGCCTCGAACAGGGCGACATGGCGCGGGCCACCGTGTTCAACCGCGACCCCGCCGCCCAGGCGGCCGAGTTCGAAACCCTCGGCTTCCGCTACCTGCACCTCGTGGACCTGGACGGCGCCTTCGCCGGCAAGCCGGTCAACGCGGCGGCGGTGGAGCGCATCCTGGAAACCGTCTCCATCCCGGTGCAGCTCGGCGGCGGCATCCGCGACATGCGCACCGTGGAAGGCTGGCTGGAGAAGGGCGTGACCCGCGTCATCCTCGGCACTGCCGCGGTGCGCGACCCGGCGTTCGTGAAGGAGGCGGCGAAGGCCCATCCCGGCCGCGTCGCCGTGGGCCTCGACGCCCGCGACGGCCGGGTGGCCGTGGAAGGCTGGGCCGAGACCTCCGACCTTGCGGCCGAGGACATCGCCAGGCGCTTCGAGGATGCCGGCGTCTCCGCCATCATCTACACCGACATCGCCCGCGACGGCCTGCTGAAGGGGCTCAACCTCGACGCCACCGTGGCGCTGGCCGAGGCGGTCTCCCTGCCGGTGATCGCCTCCGGCGGCCTTGCCTCCATCGCCGACATCGAGGGCCTGCTCGCGCCGCGCGCGGCCAAGCTGGAGGGCGCCATCACCGGCCGCGCCCTCTACGACGGAAGGCTAGATCCGCGCGAGGCGCTGGCGCTGGTGGCCGGACGATAGGTGTGCCATGCTCAAGGTCCGCGTCATCCCCTGTCTCGACGTGAAGGACGGCCGCGTGGTGAAAGGCGTCCAGTTCGTGGACCTGCGCGACGCCGGTGATCCGGTGGAGGCCGCGCGCGCCTATGACGCCGCCGGGGCCGACGAGCTCACCTTCCTCGACATCACCGCCAGCCACGAGAACCGCGGCACCATCCTCGACGTGGTGCGCCGCACCGCCGAGCAGTGCTTCATGCCGCTCACCGTCGGCGGCGGCGTGCGCACCGTGGACGACGTGCGCACCCTGCTGCATGCCGGCGCCGACAAGGTCTCCATCAACACCGCCGCCGTGAACCGCCGCGCCTTCGTGGGCGAGGCGGCCGAGAAGTTCGGCGAGCAGTGCATCGTGGTGGCCATCGACGCCAAGCGCGTGAACCTGCCGGGCGAGGCCGACCGCTGGGAGATCTTCACCCACGGCGGGCGCAAGCCCACCGGCATCGACGCCATCGACTACGCCCGCGAGGTGGTGGACCTCGGCGCCGGCGAGATCCTGCTCACCTCCATGGACCGCGACGGCACCGGCGAGGGCTTCGACTGCGCCCTGACCCGCGCGGTGTCCGACGCGGTGCACGTGCCGGTGATCGCCTCCGGCGGGGTCGGCACCCTCGACCACATGGTGGACGGCGTGCGCGAGGGCGGCGCCTCGGCGGTGCTGGCGGCGTCCATCTTCCACTTCGGCACCTACACCATCCGCGAGGCCAAGGACTGCCTCGCGGCGGCGGGCCTGCCGGTGCGCCTCGACGTCTAGCGCCATGGCGCGGCGCGGCCTCCCCTTCCCTCTCCTCCAGCCCTCGGATCCGGGGCCGACCGCATGAGCGACAGCTTCACCCTCGCCGACCTCGAAGCCATCGTGGCGCAGCGCGCCACGGCCGACGCGGGCTCTTCCTACACCCGCTCGCTGCTCGAAAAGGGCGTGGGCAAATGCGCGCAGAAGCTGGGCGAGGAGGCGGTGGAGACGGTGATCGCCGCCGTCTCCGGCGACCGCGAGGCCGTGGTCTCGGAAGCCAGCGACCTGCTCTATCATCTCCTCGTCGTGCTCAGGGCGCGCGGCATCGAGCTGAAGGACATCCATGCCGAGCTCGCCCGCCGCACCGGCCAGTCCGGTCTGGCGGAAAAGGCGTCGCGGCAGCACGGCTGAGGGAGGGCATCCATGGATCGGCCCGTCGACCCCGGCCTCTCGCCCTACCGCACCTTCTCGCGCACCGAATGGGCGCAGCTGCGGCGCGACACGCCCATGACGCTGCGTCCGGACGAGATCACGCGGCTGGAGGGCCTCGGCGTCCACCTCTCCATGAAGGAGGTGGAGGAGATCTACCTCCCGCTCTCGCGCCTGCTCTCGCTCTACGTGGCGGCAACGCAGAAGCTGTTCCGCGCCATGAGCCACTTCCTCGACACGCGCGAGATCGAGCCCGGCGAGGGCAAGATGCCCTACATCATCGGGGTCGCGGGCTCGGTGGCGGTGGGCAAGTCCACCACCGCGCGCGTGCTTCAGGCGCTGCTCGCCCGCTGGCCCAACACCCCCAAGGTGGACCTCGTGACCACCGACGGCTTCCTTCTGCCCAACGCCATCCTCGAGCGCGAGGGGCTGATGGAGAAGAAGGGCTTCCCGGAAAGCTACGACGTCGCGCTGCTGCTGCGCTTCCTCACCGACATCAAGGCCGGGCGCCGGCCGGTGCGGGCGCCGCTCTACTCGCACTTCTTCTACGACGTGATGCCCGACCAGTATGTGGAGATCGACCGGCCGGACATCCTCATCGTCGAGGGGCTGAACGTGCTGCAGACCACCCGTCCCCCCAAGGACGGCAAGGCCATTCCGTTCGTCTCCGACTTCTTCGACTTCTCCGTCTACATCGATGGCGACGAGGACGTGATCGAACGCTGGTACGTGGAGCGCTTCATGCGCCTGCGCTCCACCGCGTTCCTGGACCCGCTGTCCTACTTCCACCGCTACTCGCGCCTCACCGAGGAGGAGGCGCGGCAGACCGCGCTCTCCATCTGGCGGCGCATCAACCTGCCGAACCTGCAGGACAACGTGCTGCCCACCCGGCAGCGCGCCGACCTCATCCTGCGCAAGGCGGGCGCGCACGAGGTGGTGGAGGTCAGCCTGCGCCGGCTGTAAGGCTCGGCAGGCGCAGGCGCGCAGGCGCGACGACAACCGCGCGGAGACAACCACGCGGAGACAACCACGCAGAGGCAACCGCGCGACGACGGCCGGGGGAGGCGGAGGCCATGGCCACGGGAGACGAGGCAGCGGCGCGCGCGACGGCGGCTCGCACGACGCCCGGCGCCGTAACGGTTGAGACCTTCGGTGCCCTGCCGGACGGCACACCGGTGCCGCTGGTGCGCCTCACCGGTCCGCACGGCTTCGCGCTGGCGGTGATCGGCTTCGGCGCGGCGGTGCAGGCGCTGCATGTGCCCGACCGGTCTGGCGCCCTCGCCGACGTGGTGCTGGGGCACGACACGCTCGCCCCCTATCTTGCCCACCGCGCCTGCTTCGGCGCCACCGTGGGGCGCTATGCCAACCGCATCGGCGGCGGCGGCTTCATGCTCGACGGCCGCCGCATCGCCGTGCCCGCCAACGACGGCACGAACTGCCTGCACGGCGGCCCGGACGGCTTCGACCGGCGGCTGTGGTCCATCGAAACGGTGACCGAGCACCCAGCGCCGGCCGTGACCCTCGCCCTCGTCAGCCCGGACGGCGACGCCGGCTTTCCCGGCACGCTCCACGCCCGTGTCACCTATGCGATCGAGACGGGCGAAGACGGGGCGGTGGGGTTCTCCGTCACCTTCGAGGCCGAGACCGACGCGCCCACGGTCACCTGCCTCACCCACCACGGCTATTTCAACCTCGCCGGCGCCACCTCCGGCCGCGACGTGCTGGACCACGAGCTGACCATCGCCGCCGCCAGCTACCTGCCGGTGTCGGACGCGCTGGTGCCGGAGGGCGGGCCGGCGCCGGTGGCCGGCACGCCGTTCGACTTCACCGCTCCCCGGACCATCGGCGCGCGCATCCGCGCCGATCATCCCCAGCTGCTGCGGGCGCGCGGCTACGACCACACCTACTGCCTCGGCACCGGCACCGCCGCCGAGCCGCGCCTTGCCGCGCGGGTTGTCCATCCCGCATCCGGCCGGGTGATGGCGCTGCTCACCGACCAGCCGGGCGTGCAGTTCTATTCCGGCAACTCGCTGGACGGCCGCGTGCCGGGCAAGGGCGGCCTCGCGCCGCGCCAGTCGGACGCATTCTGCCTCGAGCCGCAGGCCTGGCCGGACAGCCCCAACCGGCCGGATTTTCCCTCCGTCCGGCTCGACCCGGGGGGGACATACCGCCACCGCTCGGTGTTTATGTTCACCGCCACCTGACCCGAATACCGTGTCCTTGCGGCAGGATACCGCGCCGCACCATTCTCCCCTTGTGCAGCGCAACATTAGCATTAAGTTGGAGCCAAAGGCGCGCGCCCGCTCGGCGGACGCCGCGCGCATCCCCGCGAGGCTCACATGAAGACCGTTCTTGCCCTGGCCGCCACCGCCGGCCTCATCACCGCCGGCGCCGCGGCGCTCACCGTTTCCGCCAGCGCCGGCGATGCCGGCGTCGCCGAGAAGCAGGCCATCGTCACCAAGCTCGGCGGAAACGCCTCCGCTGTCACCTACTGGGTGCGCGGCGCCCAGGGCTACGAGGTGGTGACCACCGTCGACGCCGCAGGCGCGGAGAGCGCCACCCCCGCCATCCTGCGGGTGTCGTCCAGCCTCCAGCCCGGCCAGCAGCAGGTGGTTTCGGTTCCCGCCGCCGCCGGCCGCGAGGCGGCGACCCTGCGCATCGTGCGCGTGGCCGACACCATCCGCGTCGAGAAGAGCGGCGCGCCGTCCTACTGATCACCTGCCCGGACGGCCGGCCCCTCCGCGGGGTGCCGGCCACGACACACGCCCCGCTCTGGCGGGGCGTTTTCGTTTACGGGTGGCCTCAGTCCCGCTCGGCCGGATTGCCGAAGCCGCCGCCGGTGGGGGTGACGATGATCACCGCCTCGCCGGCCTCCATCACCTTCTGGTCGCAGCCGAGCAGCACCTCGGTGGTGCCGTCCGCGCGCCGCACGAAGCCCTCGCCCAGCGCCCCGGGCTCGCCCCCCTCGAGGCCGAAGGGATGCACCCGCCGGTGGGAGGAGAGCAGCGCGCACTCCATCCGCTCCAGGAAGCGGATGCGGCGGTAGGTGCCCGCCCCCGCATGCCAGCGCCCCCGCCCGCCCGAGCCGGGGCGGATGTGGAAATCCTCCAGCAGCACGGGAAAGCGCGTCTCCAGCACTTCCGGATCGGTGAGGCGGGAGTTGGTCATGTGCACGTGCACGCCGTCGGTGCCGTCGAAGCCGGGACCGGCCGGCGAGCCGGAGCAGATGGTCTCGTAATACTGGTAGGTGTCGTTGCCGAAGGTCAGGTTGTTCATGGTGCCCTGCGAGGCGGACATGGCCTTGAGCGCGCCGAACAGGGCGTTGGTGACCGCCTGCGAGGTCTCTACATTGCCCGCCACCACCGCCGCCGGATAGACCGGCGCCAGCATGGAGCCTTCCGGCACCACGATGCGGATGGGCCTCAGGCACCCCGCGTTCATGGGGATCTCGTCCTCCACCATCACCCGGAACACATAGAGCACGGCGGCCCGCGTCACCGGGGCGGGGGCATTGAAGTTGTTGGGCTGCTGCGGCGAGGTGCCGGTGAAGTCCACGGTCGCCTCGCGCTTCTCCTTGTCCACGGAAATGCGCACGCGGATCACCGTGCCCTGGTCCATCTCATAGGCGAAGGCGCAATCATCGAGGCGGTCGAGCACGCGGCGCACGCTCTCGGCGGCATTGTCCTGCACGTGGCCCATATAGGCCTCGACCACGTCGAGCCCGAACGCGTCGATCATCTTCATCAGCTCGCGCACGCCCTTCTCGTTGGCGGCGATCTGGGCCTTCAGGTCGGCGACGTTCTGCACCGGGTTGCGTGCCGGATAGCGGGCGGAGGTGAGGAGCTCCACCAGCTCTTCCTCGCGGAAGCGCCCCTGATCCACCAGCTTGAAGTTGTCGATGTAGACGCCTTCCTCCTCGATGTGGGTGGCGAGCGGGCTCATGGAGCCGGGAGCAACGCCGCCCACGTCCGCATGGTGCCCGCGCGAGGCCACCCAGAACAGGATGCGCCCGCCCGAGGCGTCGAACACCGGCGTCACCACGGTGATGTCCGGCAGATGGGTGCCGCCATTATAGGGGGCGTTCAGCGCGAACACGTCGCCGGGGCGGATGGCGCCGGCATTCTCGCGGATCACCGTCTCCACCGAGCGGTCCATGGAGCCGAGGTGCACCGGCATGTGCGGGGCGTTGGCGACGAGATCGCCCTCGGCCGAGAAGACGGCGCAGGAGAAGTCCAGCCGCTCCTTGATGTTCACGGAATAGGCGGTGTTCTGCAGCGTCACGCCCATCTGCTCGGCGATGGACATGAACAGGTTGTTGAACACCTCCAGCATCACCGGATCGGCCTTGGTGCCCACCGCTCCGGCGCGGGCAAGGACCTCGGTGCGGGCGAGCACCAGATGGTTGCGCGCGGAGACCTCGGCCCGCCAGCCCATCTCGACCACCACCGTCTGGTTGGGCTCGATGACGATGGCCGGGCCCTGCAGGGTCATGCCGGGGCGGAAATCGGCCCGCAGCACCACCGGGGCGTCATTCCATTCGCCGCGGGCGAAGAAGCGGGCGCGGCGGGTCTCGGCGGGGGTGCCCGCGATGCACGCCTCCTCGGCCTCGACGATGCCGGCGCCGCCGCCCGAGGCGGTGACCTCGATGGCCTCCGCCACCACCGGCTTGCCGGGGGAGACGAAGCCGAACTGGGCGCGGTGCCGCGCCTCGAACTCGGCGGTCATGGCGGGAAGGTCGGCCAGCGTCACCGGCAAGGCGGTGTCGGTGCCGGCGTAGCGCAGGTGCACGCGCGCCTCGACTGTGGCCGCCTCCACCCCCTGGCCCGACAGCTCCGCGCGGGCTTCCTCCGCCAGCCCGTCACGCTGGGCCCCGAGCGGGGCGAGGAGATCCGCCGTCAGTTCCTCCCCCACCGCCCGCGTGCGCTGGGCCCGCACGGACGCGAGGCCCATGCCGTAGGCGGAGAGGAGGCCCGAGAAGGGATGCAGCAGCACCTTGGTCATGCCCAGCGCATCGGCCACGAGGCAGGCATGCTGGCCACCGGCGCCGCCAAAGCAGTTGAGGGCATAGCGCGTCACGTCATAGCCGCGCTCCACCGAGATCTTCTTGATGGCGTTGGCCATGTTCTCCACCGCGATGGTGACGAAGCCGTCCGCCACCTCCTCGGGGGTGCGCCCGCCGCCGATCTCGGCCGCCAGTTCCGCAAAACGGGCGCGCACCACCTCGGCATCGAGCGGCTGGTCCTGCGCCGGGCCGAAGATCTTCGGGAAGAAGTCGGGGATCAGCTTGCCCAGCATCACATTGGCGTCGGTCACCGCCAGCGGGCCGCCGCGCCGGTAGCAGGCGGGGCCGGGGTTGGCGCCGGCGCTGTCGGGGCCGACGCGGAAGCGCGCGCCGTCATAATGCAGGATGGAGCCGCCGCCCGCCGCCACCGTGTGGATGCGCATCATGGGCGCGCGGATGCGCACGCCGGCCACCTCGGTGTCGAACGCCGTCTCCAGCTCGCCGTCGTAATGGCAGACATCGGTGGAGGTGCCGCCCATGTCGAAGCCGATGATGCGGTCGAAGCCGGCGAGCGCGCCCGTCTCGGCCGCGCCCACCACGCCGCCGGCGGGCCCGGACAGCAGCGCGTCCTTGCCCTGGAACAGGTCGGCGGCGGTGAGCCCGCCCGAGGACATCATGAACATGAGCCGCGCGGCATCCGCGCCGGCGGCGTCCGGATCTGCGCCGGCCGACAGCTCGCCGGAGACCTGCTGCACGTAGCGGCGCAGGATGGGGGAGAGATAGGCGTCCGCCACCGTGGTGTCGCCGCGCCCCACCAGCTTGATCAGCGGGGACACCTCGTGGGAGACGGAGACCTGCGGAAAGCCGATCTGGCGCGCCAGCGCCGCCACCTGCTGCTCGTGCGCGGGATAGCGGTAGCCGTGCATGAAGGCGATGGCGACGGCGGCGATGCCCTCGGCCTTCGCCTGCTCGAGGGAGGCACGGACGGCGGCAGGGTCGGGCGCCTGTTCCACCGTGCCGTCGGCGCGCACGCGCTCGTCCACTTCCAGCACCTGCTCGAACAGCATGTCCGGCAGGACGATCTTCTTGGCGAAGATCTTGGGCCGCGCCTGGTAGCCGATGCGCAGCGCATCCTTGAAGCCGCGGGTGGTGACGAGCAGGGTGCGCTCGCCCTTGCGCTCCAGAAGGGCATTGGTGGCGACCGTTGTGCCCATCTTGACGGCAGACACCAGCCCCGGAGGGATCGGCGCGCCGGTCTTGAGGCCGAGGATCTCGCGGATGCCGTGCACCGCCGCGTCGCGATAGGCCTCGGGGTTCTCGGACAGCACCTTGTGGGCGACGAGGCGGCCGTCCGGCCCCTGCCCCACAATGTCGGTGAAGGTGCCGCCGCGGTCGATCCAGAACTCCCAGGCGCCCCTTCCGGCAGCGTTCGCGCTCGTCGTCACCTGGTCGCTCGACATCGGAACCAATCCCCGTCTGAATGTAAGGCCGGCTGGGCTGGCAGGGTTCCTGCTTTGGTACCTGCCCGAGGGCAGGACCGGCATCCTGGACCAGCGTCCCGTGACCGGCGGCCGGCAGCCCCGCGCCGGATGCGCGGGCCCCGGAATCCCGTCCGCGGATAGTGAAGTCATGCAGGCGATAAAACGTCAACAATTTGTTGACGAAGTGTTGCGACCGAGGGAACATCCCTCCAGAGAGCACCCTAAGCCGGCCTGAGTTTCGGCGGCCGGAAACGGGGCGCCCGGTTCCAGAGGGATTACGATGACCAGCGAAGAATTCCGCCATCGAGCGGAGACGACCGGGTTTGCCGGGCCGGACGGCCGGCGGCGGCCGGGAGCGCCGCGATGATCCGCCGCCTCCTCGATGGCCTCTATCTGTTGTCCGGCATCGCGGCCGCCGGCTTCCTGGTGCTCATCTTCGCCCTGATGATGGGCCTGTCCGTCGGGCGGCAGCTGGGCGTCAACATCCCCTCCGGCGACGACTTCGCCGCCTGGTCCATGGTCGCCATGTCGTTCCTGGGCCTCGCCCACACGTTCAAGTACGGCGAGATGATCCGCGTCGGCCTGCTGCTGGAGCGGCTCCACGGGCGCAGGCGGCAGGCCGCGGAGCTGTTCGCGCTCACGGTGGCCATCGCCTTCCTCGGCTATTTCACCTGGAACGCGGTGCAGCTCACCTATGATTCCTGGCGCTTCAACGACATCTCGCAGGGCGTGGTGGCGGTGCCGCTGTGGATCCCCCAGACCGGCTATGCCGCCGGCCTCGCCATCCTGCTGATCGCCATGGTGGACGAATTCGTCCACGTGGCGCAGGGCCACCGCCCCCGCTACGAGAAGGAGCCGGTGACCTCGCCCGACGAGCTGGTGGAGCGCATCGCGTCCGGGGGAGGCGTGTGATGCCGCACCTCGACCTGATCCAGCTGTCGCTGATCCTCCTCCTCTTCCTCATCGGCATCCTCGCCTCGGGCGTGTGGATCGCGCTCGGCCTCGGCCTCGTGGGCCTGCTCGCCATGGTGCTCACCACGCCGGTGCCCATCGGCCAGGTGCTGGCCACCACGGTATGGAGCGCCAGCGCCTCCTGGACGCTCGCCGCCTTGCCGCTGTTCATCTGGATGGGCGAGATCCTGTTCCGCACCCGATTGTCGGAAGAGATGTTCCGCGGCCTCGCCCCATGGCTGCAATGGCTGCCGGGGCGGCTGCTGCATGTGAACGTGGTGGGCTGCGGCATCTTCGCGGCGGTGTCCGGCTCCTCGGCCGCCACCTGCGCCACCATCGGCAAGATCGCTTTGCCGGAGCTGGACAAGCGCGGCTACGACAAGGGCATGAGCCTCGGCTCGCTGGCGGGCTCGGGCACGCTCGGCCTGCTCATTCCGCCGTCCATTCCCATGGTGGTCTATGCGGTGACCGCCAACGTCTCCGTGCTGCAGGTATTCCTCGCGGGCTTCCTGCCGGGGCTGCTGGTGATGGGCCTCTACAGCGGCTACATCATCCTGTGGTCGCTGCTCAATCCCGGCCGCACGCCGCCGCGTGACCCGCCCATGCCGTTCGCGGAGAAGCTGCGCCAGTCGGCGAAGCTGCTGCCGTGCCTGCTCCTCATCGCGGCGGTGTTCCTGTCGCTGGTGCTGGGCATCGCCACCGCCACCGAATGCGCCGCCTGGGGCGTCACCGGCGCGCTGGCGCTGGCGTGGTGGAGCGGCACGCTCACCTGGAAGACGCTGATCGAAAGCCTGATGAGCGCCACCCGGCTGAGCTGCATGATCATGCTGATCGTGGCCGGCGCCGCCTTCACCACCGCCGCCATGGCCTACACCGGCATCCCCATGGCGCTGGCGGAGTGGGTGCAGGGGCTGAACCTCACCCCCGGCAAGCTCGCCCTCGCCCTGACGGTGATGTACATCATCCTCGGCTGCCTCGTGGACGGCATCTCCATGATCGTGCTCACCGCGGTCATCGTGCTGCCCATGGTGAAGCAGGCGGGCTTCGACCTCGTGTGGTTCGGCGTCTATCTCGTCATCCACGTGGAGATGGCGCAGATCACCCCGCCGGTGGGCTTCAACCTGTTCGTGCTGCAGAACATGAGCGGGCGCGACACGTTCTCCGTGGCCAAGGCGGCCTTTCCCTTCTTCATTCTCCTGAACATCGCGGTCATCATCATCACCACCTTCCCCGAGATCGCCCTGGTGCTGCCGCGCTGGGTGTTCCCGGCGGGCTGAGCGGACCTGCGACGGTCGAGACGTCCACCTCCAACCAGAGAGAGACCCCAAATGGCCCCCTTCCGCACCCTCGCCCCGGCCCTTCTGGCCGCCGGCATCGCCGCCCTGGCGGCGGCCGCGCCGGCCGCGGCGCAGACCAAGTGGAACCTCGCCTCGGCCTATCCGCCGGACAATTTCCACACCGAGAACCTCGCCCAGTTCGCCAAGGACGCGGACGCCCTGTCCGGCGGCAAGCTCGCCATCACGCTCCAGCCCAACGCGGTGCTGTTCAAGGCGCCGGAGATCAAGCGCGCCGTCGCCACCGGCCAGGTGCAGGCCGGCGAGGTGCTGCTGTCGCTGCACGAGAACGAGGACCCGGTGTTCGGCATCGACGTGGTGCCCTTCCTCGCCACCTCCTATGCCGAGGCCGAGAAGCTGTGGAAGGCGTCGCGCCCCGCGGTGGAGAAGAAGCTCGCCGCCCAGGGCCTGATGCTGCTCTATGCGGTGCCGTGGCCGCCGCAGGGCCTGTTCTCCAAGACGCCGGTAGCCAAGGTGGACGACCTGAAGGGCGCCAAGTGGCGGGCCTACAATGCCGGCACCTCGCGCATCGGCGAGGCGGTGGGCGCCCAGTCCGTCACCGTGCAGCAGGCCGAGCTGGCGCAGGCGCTGGCGACCGGCGTCGTCACCGCGCTCATCACCTCCGGCGCCACCGGCTATGACGTGAAGATCTGGGAGAGCATTCCCTATTTCTACGACATCCAGGCCTGGCTGCCGAAGAATGCGGTGTTCGTGAACAAGGCTGCCTTCGACGCCCTCGACAAGCCCACCCAGGAGGCGGTGCTGAAGGCCGCCGCGGCCGCCGAGGCGCGCGGCTGGAAGGCCTCCGAGGAAAAGACCAAGTGGTATTACGAGCAGCTTGCGGCCAAGGGCACCAACGTCGCCCCGCCGAGCCCCGAGCTGAAGGCCGGCTTCGAGAAGATCGGCGCCACCCTCACCGACGCCTGGCTCGCCAAGGCCGGCGCGGACGGCAAGGCCATCGTCGACGCCTACAAGAAGTGAGATCCGGCCGGGCGACGCCCTGCGCGCCGCCCGCGCCCTGCCTGCCCCGCCCGTCCGCCACCCACCGCCCGCGAGGACGCCGTGACCGCCCGCGATTCCAGGACCAGGCCCCCGCACGCGGCGCCGGCTTCCGAGACGGCGCCGACCCGCGCGCCCGCCATCGTCTCCTCCGCCCACCTCGCCGACGGGGCGCTGCCGGCGCTTTCCGAGCTCGAGTTCGGGCTGAACATGCTCACCCACGCCTACGGCCGCTGGATGGTCCGCTGCATGGCGGCGGCCGGCGTGCCGGACCTCTCGGCCCTCGACGTGCTGATCCTGCACCACGTGGTGCATCGCGACCGGCCCAAGACCATCGCCGACCTGTGCCTCGTGCTCGACGTGGAGGACACCCACCTCGTCACCTACGCCGCCAAGAAGCTGGAGGGGCTCGGCCTCGTCACCTCCGGCCGGCGGGGCAAGGAGAAGACGCTCTCGGCCACCGAGACCGGGCGCGCCGCCTGCACGCGCTACCGGGAGGTGCGCGAGGCCCTGCTCACCAATGCGGTGGTGGCCACCGGCATCGCGCCGGCCAAGCTGTCGGAGATCGCCGCCCTGCTGCGCACCCTTTCCGGCCATTACGACCAGGCCGCCCGCGCCGCCGCATCCCTCTGATACCGTTTGTTTTTCTTCCCCCTGGGGCGACATCCGGAGGCATGGTGCGCCGGCCCGGTTCGGGTATGATGCCAAGGCGTTCGCCCCGATGGCCGGTGCCGCGACGCGCGGAGGGCGGCCTCGTTCCATGTGGCTCGACGACCTGCGCCCCTTCGTTTCAGGGGTGCCCGCCGACAGCGAGCGCCCGGACGAGGGTGCCTTCCAGGATTTCGGCCTCGCCGGCCGGCGCCTTCCGGGCGGCGGCCCGGCGGTGGCGGACCAGATCGCCGCGCGCCTGCCCTTCGCCCGCCTGCGCACCTTCTCCGGCGGCGGCGCCCCCGGGCGCCGGGTGCTGGTGGTGGCGCCCATCGCCGGCGCCTATCCGGCGCTGATGCGCGACCTGGTGCTGGCCCTGCTCGGCACCGCCGGCACCGTGGGCGTCACCGATTGGCCGAACGCCCGCTACGTGCCGCTCGCCGCCGGCCGTTTCGGCTTCGCCGAGAACTGCATGGAAACGGCGCAGATGGCGCGGGCGCTGGGCGCGGAGGGGGGCGCCGTGCATGTGGTCGGCGTCTGCCAGGGGGCGTTGCCCGCCTTTGCCGCCGCCTGCCTGCTGGCGGATGCGGGCATGCCGGTGGCGAGCCTCAGCCTCATGGGCGGCCCCATCGATCCCTCCCGCAATCCCACCCGCCTGTGGACCGTGCTGCAGCAGCGCTCGCTGGCGGCGCTGGAGCAGCAGGTGATCGAAACCGTGCCTTCGGCCTATGCCGGCGCCGGCCGCCGCGTGTTCCCGGCGTGGCGGCAGATCGATGCGTTCGCCCTCTACCTGTGGCGCCAGTCCATCTCCGGCGGCGAGCTGCCGTTCCGCCTCGCCTTCGACGAGGGCGCCGACCCGCTGCGCTTCCCCCTCGCCCGGCTGTGCTGGAGCATGATGGACGTGGCGGCCGAGTTCTTCATGGAGAACGTCGCCACCGTGTTCCGCGAGAACGCCCTTGCGCACGGCACGCTGGCGGTGGGCGGGCATCCGGTGCGGGGGGCGGCCCTCGCCGAGACCGCGCTGCTGACCGTGGAAGGCGCCGACGACGACATCGCCGCCCCCACCCAGACCGAGGCCGCCCACGACCTGTGCCCCAATGTGCCGGCCAACCTGCGCCGCCATCTGGTGCTGGAGAACGCCGGCCATTTCAGCCTGTTCTACGGCCGCCGGATGCGGGAGATCGTGCTGCCGGCGCTGCAGGAGATGATGACCGCCGCCGAGGTCGCCCGCCGGGCCGGCTAGGCGGGCGGCTTTCCGCCTCAGCAAGAGCTCGGGCGCACGAGCGGCGCTGCGGGAGCGCTGCGCGCGGCTGCAAAGCGCCCGGCCAACGGACTGGCGCCGCGCCCTCGCGGCCGGAACGACGGGCCGCGGCGCCTGCTCAGCCCCGCGCAGGCCACGCAACGCCCGCAGCGGGCGGTTCCGGGCGCGCAGGTTGCGTGCCGAGCCTGGGTCGGGGAATGGCGCCCTCGGCCGCACATACGGCGTCATGTCGGCAGGCGACACGCCCGGAGCCGGCACGCATCGGCGGTCAAGCGCAACGTGCGCCGGCAGGTCGAACGCCGCCACTGCCGCACCGCCCCCGGACGGCGCTTCGCCTGCCGGGACCGTCGCTTTGAAAGTCCGCGCAAGCCGCGTGCAGCACGATGACGGTGAAAGCGGACGGCAGCGGATGCCGATGCGACAGGCGGCCTCCACCACATCGGCGCCGCGGGCGGAACGCGCTGCCGCCTTGGACGTCATCCGGCTGGTCGTCCTGGGCCTGCGGACCCGTGCCCCTGGGTGAGCAGCAAGGCGGCCGACCCTTCAGGTGAGCGGCCACAGGGGCCTGCGGCCAGGCGGCAGGTGGCCTCCACCACACCGGCGCCGCGGGCGGAGCGCGCTGCCGCCTTCGACGTCATCCGGTTGGTCGCCCGGGGCCTGGGCACCTGTGCCCCAGCGTAAGCAGCAAGGCGGCCGACCCTCCAGGTGAGCGGCCACAGGGGCCTGCGGCGAGGCGGCGGGCGGCCTCCACCTCACCGGAGCCGCGGGCGGAACGCGCTGCCGCCTTGGACGTCATCCGGCTGGTCGTCCTGGGCCTGCGCACCCGTGCCCCTGGGTGAGCAGCAAGGCGGCCGACCCTTCAGGTGAGCGGCCACAGGGGCCTGCGGCCAGGCGGAGGGCGGCCACCACCGCACCGGCGCCGCGGGCGGAGCGCGCTGCCGCCGGGACGCGGCATGTCCGTCCGTCAATGCCCCCGCGGCGCGCGGGCGGCGAGGTGGCGGTGGAGCGTCGAGCGGTGGATGCCGAGGCGGCGGGCAGCCTCGGAGACATTGCCGCCGCAGGCGGCGAGCGCGGCATCCATGGCCGCGCGCGTGACCGTGCCGAGGTCGCCTCCCGTCATCGGCAGCGCGGCGACGGCGCGCGCCGGCAGGGGCACGGCGGGGCGGATGTCGGCGGGAAGGGCATCCACGTCGACCCGCTCGCCCGGCTCGGCCAGCGCCTGCAGCACCCGCAGCACGCCCACCAGTTGGCGGAAATTGCCCGGCCAGTCATGGGCCGCGAGGGCCGCACGACATTCGGTCGACAGCACCGGAACCTCGGCCGTGCCGGCACCGGTCTGGACCCACAGCCGGTCCACCAGCGCCTCCCGGTCGGCGAGGCTGCGGACGGTGGGCAACGCAACGGTGTACTGGGCGATGCGGAAATACAGGTCGGCGCGGAATGCCCCCTGCTCCACCAGCCCCTTGAGATCGCGGTGGGAGGCGCAGACGAGGGCGAAGTCCACCGGCACCGCGCGCCCGCCGCCCAGCGGCGTCACCTCCCGCTCCTGCAGCACGCGCAGCAGTCGGCTCTGGAGCGACAGCGGCATGTCGCCGATCTCATCGAGGAACAGCACGCCCCCGTCCGCCTCGCGCAGCACGCCCTTGAAGCCGGCCCGGCGCGCCCCGGTGAAGGCGCCTTCCTCGTAGCCGAACAGCTCGGATTCGATGAGCCCCTCCGGCAGGGCGGCGCAGTTCACGGCGGCGAACGGCTGACCGGCGCGCGGGCCGCGCCGGTGCATCTGCCGCGCGAACACCTCCTTGCCGACCCCGGTCTCGCCCTGGATCAGCACCGGCACCCCCGCCGTCATCAGGCGGATGGCGCGGCCGAGGTCCTTCTCGCTGGCGGGATCGAAGCACGGCCCGTCCGCCACCACCGGGCGCGGCGCGGCAGCCTCCTCCCGCACGGGGGCGGCGGGGATGACGGCGCGTGCGGGGCTCCGGGCGGGAACCGCAGGCGCGCCCTGCCGCTCAAGGCGCATCACCATGTCGCCACGGCTGGTGCGCACCCGGCGCGCCTCCCCCGGCCGGCCGAGGCTGCCCTCGAACAGGTCGCCGAAGCGGCGCGCCGTCAGCGCGTCCCAGCCGAGGCCCAGCAAAGCGAGGCCGGGCCGGTTGGCGGCGACGAGGCGATATTCGTCGAATACGAGGATGCCCTCGCGCACTGTGCCGAGGAAGCTCGGGTCGGCGTGGAACCGCACCAGGTTGCCGCCGGGAAAGGCGCCCTCGAACATGCGGTGCTCCACCTGCTCCACCGCCAGTTCCACCAGCGCCAGCGCGTGCAGTTGCTCCGCCGCCGCCGGCCCGGACAGGTCGATCAGCCCCACCAGCGCGCCGAACGGATCATGGATGGGCGCGGCGGCGCAGGTGAGGATGCCGTGGGCCTCCGCATAATGCTCGGCGCCGCGCACCTCCACCGCCCGCCGCTCCACCAGCGCGGTGCCGATGGCGTTGGTGCCGGTGGCGGCCTCGCTCCAGCTGACGCCGGGGCGCAGCGCCACCTTTGCCGCGCGGTCGGCGAAATCCACGCTGCCGACGGTATCGAGCACGAGGCCGTCGGGATCGGTGAGGATGACGATGCTGTCGGCGGCGCGGGCGGCGGCATGCAGCGGCTCCAAAGCAGGGCGGCACAGCCGGCGCAGCGCCTCATGGCGCTCGCGCTGGGCGGCAAGCTCACGCTCGGTCAGCGGCTCGGCCCGCGGCACGCCCGCGAACGGCAGCCCGCGCGCGGCGCAGCGCGTCCACGAGCGCAGGATCGGCTGCGCCAGCGCGTCCTCGGCCACGGGGGCACCCGAGAAGAAACGGCGCCGGGCGGAAAGGATCGCCTCCGGCGGGGCGCGCGACGGCTCGACGGGCATCTTCCTCCCTCGCCTGGCTCTCTCCCTGCGACGCTGTCGCGTCCTGCGACAGGTGTCGCAGCTCTTGTTCTTTATCGCGTCAGTCTCGCACGAATATTCGACCGGCGTCCAGCCGGCTCCGGATCGAGGCTTCCGGCGATCCTTCAAAGCTCTTGGCTACCAGCATCTTGCCGCGCTGCAAATAAACTTGTGGCGGCGCACCGCAAGAGCTGGCACGACCTCTGCAAACCTCCCTGTCACCCGCAACGGGAGGAAACAATGAACATTCCCGCCTTCATGCCCGGCCAGCACGTGTCGCCCTTCAAGGCGCGCTACGGCAACTTCATCAACGGCACCTTCGTCGAGCCGGTGAACGGCCGCTATTTCGAGAACATCTCCCCCATCACCGGCAAGGTGATCTGCGAGGTCGCCCGCTCCGACGAGCATGACATCGAGCGCGCGCTCGACGCCGCCCACGCCGCCCGCAAGGCCTGGGGCCGCACCTCGGCCGCCGAGCGCTCCGGCGTGCTGCTGAAGATCGCCGACCGCATGGAGGCGAACCTCGACCTGCTCGCCCGCGCCGAGACCTGGGACAACGGCAAGCCCATCCGCGAGACCACCGCCGCCGACATCCCGCTCGCCATCGACCACTTCCGCTATTTCGCCGCCTGCGTGCGCTCGCAGGAAGGCGCGCTCTCCGAGATCGACCACGACACCATCGCCTACCACTACCACGAGCCCCTCGGCGTGGTCGGCCAGATCATCCCGTGGAACTTCCCGATCCTGATGGCGGCGTGGAAGCTGGCGCCGGCGCTGGCGGCGGGCAATTGCGTGGTGCTGAAGCCCGCCGAGCAGACCCCGGCCGGCATCCTCGTGTTCGCCGAGCTGATCGCCGACCTGCTGCCCCCCGGCGTGCTGAACATCGTCAACGGCTTCGGCCTGGAGGCCGGCAAGCCGCTCGCTTCCTCCACCCGCATCGCCAAGATCGCCTTCACCGGCGAGACCGGCACCGGCCGGCTCATCATGGGCTATGCCTCGCAGAACCTCATTCCGGTCACGCTGGAGCTGGGCGGCAAGTCGCCGAACATCTTCTTCGGCGACGTGGCCGCCGAGGACGACGACTTCCTCGACAAGGCGGTGGAGGGCTTCGTCATGTTCGCCCTCAACCAGGGCGAGGTGTGCACCTGTCCCAGCCGCGCTCTGGTGCAGGAGAACATCTTCGACAAGTTCATGGAGAAGGCGCTGGCCCGCGTCGCCGCCATCAAGCAGGGCTCGCCGCTCGATCCCTCCACCATGATCGGCGCGCAGGCCTCCTCGGAGCAGCTGCACAAGATCCTCAGCTACATCGACATCGGCCGGGCCGAGGGCGCGCAGGTGCTCGCCGGCGGCGAGCGCAACGTGCTGGAGGGCGATCTCTCGGAAGGCTTCTACGTGAAGCCCACCGTGTTCCTCGGCAAGAACAACATGCGCATCTTCCAGGAGGAGATCTTCGGCCCTGTGGTGTCCGTGACCACCTTCAAGGACGAGGACGAGGCCCTCTCCATCGCCAATGACACGCTGTTCGGCCTCGGCGCCGGCGTGTGGACCCGCGACGGCTCGCGCGCCTACCGCATGGGCCGCGCCATCGAGGCGGGCCGGGTGTGGACCAACTGCTACCACGCCTATCCCGCCCACGCGGCCTTCGGCGGCTACAAGCAGTCCGGCATCGGCCGCGAGACCCACAAGATGATGCTCGACCACTACCAGCAGACCAAGAACCTGCTGGTGAGCTACTCGCCGAAGAAGCTCGGCTTCTTCTGAGGCCAGCCTCCGGGCACCGCATCACCGCCGGCCCAACCCGGCCGGCGGGACTTTCGCCCGCAGGGGCGTGCTCCTTGCCCTCCCGGGGGCAGTGAGCCGGGGACGGCGTTCGCGCGCGGGGCGCGGACGGGCTGCCAACCCGGGCGGTCGCCTCGCCCGGAGCCTGTCATGGCCGTCCCCGGCCTTTTTGTTCTCCCATCTGGTCAGCAACGGAGGTCCGACAGCCATGCGCGTGCCCGCAGGCCCGCTTCCCCCGGGCCTGCGGCGTCGGCCGCGTCGGCCGGCCTCTGCCGGCGTCGGAAGCGTCAGCGCGACGGGGCGCTCACCAGCGCGAGCAGCCCCGTGAGGAGGTCCAGCGGCGTCGGCGGACAGCCGGGGATCTTCAGGTCCACCGGCACGATGGCCTCGGCGCCGCCCGCGACGGCATAGCTGCCGGCGAAGACGCCGCCGCTGATGGCGCAATCACCCACCGCCACCACCCATTTCGGGGCGGGGGTGGCGTCGTAGGTGCGCTTCAGCGCCTCCGCCATGTTCTTCGCCACCGGCCCGGTCACCATCAGCACGTCCGCATGGCGCGGCGAGGCGACGAACCTGAGCCCGAAGCGCTCCAGGTCGTAGAAGGCATTGCCCAGCGCGTGCATCTCCAGCTCGCAGCCGTTGCACGAGCCCGCATCCACCGCGCGGATGGAAAGGCTGCGGCCGAGCCGGGCGCGGGAGGCCGCGTCCAGCTCGCGCGCCAGCGCCTCCACCTTGCCCGCATCCGGGCCGGCTTCGGTGAGCGGGGGCAAGAGCCCCTTCAGCAGCAGCTTGCGCATGGCCGGCCCCTAGAGATCCACGCCCGAGTAGGAGCAGTTGAAGGATTTGTTGCACAAGGGAAAATCGGCGACGATGTTGCCCTCGATGGCGACCTCCAGCAGCGGCCACTGGAACCAGGAGGGATCGCGCAGGTGGGCGCGCGTCACCCGCCCGTCCGGCCCCAGCGCCACGAAGGCGAGCACGTCGCCGCGGAAGCCCTCCACCACCGCAAGTCCTTCGCCGGGTTGCCCCTCGCCGGTCCCCCCGGGCACCTCCGCCGCCACCGGACCGACCGGCAGCGTGTCGAGCAGGCGGACGATGAGGCCGAGGCTCTCCTCCACCTCGCGGATGCGCACCCAGATGCGGGCGTTCACATCGCCCTCGGTGCGCAGCGCCACCTCGAACGGCAGCCGGTCGTAGGGCGGATAGGGCAGACTCCGCCGGGCATCGAAGGCGCGGCCCGAGGCCCGGCCGACGAAGCCGCCGGCGGCGAAGCGGCAGACATGCCCGGCAGCCACCATGCCCGTGCCCACCGTGCGATCCTGCAGGGAGGCGGTGTTGTCGTAGAGCTCCACCAGCGCCGGGAAGGCGGCGCGCACCTGCGCCACCAGCGCGCGGATGGCCGTTGCGCCCTCGGGCGCGAGATCGGCCGCGACACCGCCCGGCACCACCTTGTCCATCATCAGGCGGTGGCCGAAGGCGTGGGCGGCGACGCGGAGCACCCGCTCGCGCAACACGCCGCAATGGGCCAGCATCAATGCGAAGGCGGCGTCGTTGCAGATGGCGCCGATGTCGCCGAGGTGGTTGGCGAGGCGCTCCAGCTCTGCCATCACGCCGCGCAGCGCATGGGCGCGCTCGGGCACGGCAACGCCCAGCGCCGCCTCGGTCGCGCGGGCGAAGGCGAGCGCATAGGCCACCGTGCTGTCGCCACAGATGCGCCCGGCGAGCCGGGCCGCGCGGGCAAGGTCGGCGCCGGCCATCAGCCCCTCGACGCCCTTGTGGACATATCCGAGCCGCTCCTCCAGCCGCACCACCGTCTCGCCGTGGCAGGAAAAGCGGAAATGGCCGGGCTCGATGATGCCGGCATGGACCGGACCGACCGGGATCTGGTGCAGTCCGTCCCCCTCCGCCGGGAGGAAGGGATAGCTGACGCCGTCCGCCGGCGCGGGGGCGGCGGCGCCGAGCGGATGGTTGACGCCCCAGCGGCCGTGGTCGAGCCAGGGGCGCGGATCAGGCGCGCCCTCGGCCACGAGGCCGAACAGGTCGCAGGCCGCGCGCTCCGGCCGGGCGGCCGGCGCATGGTGCCGCGCCACCGAGGGAAAGGTGCCGTCGGGCGCGGCAAGGCTCGCAACGGCCAGCCCGCCACCCGAGGGATCGAGCAGCGCCAGATCCACCCGCGCGCCTTGGGACCCACCCACGCCCCACAGGCCGGCGAGGGAGAGATCGCCGGCGGCGAGCAGGGCGATGAGACCCTCCCATTCCGCCGCGCTGACTTCGGCGCGCGGCCAGGGGCGGCAGTGGCCGGTCCGGCCGCGGGCGACGAGCTGTCGGAAGCGCTCCATGGCCTGCTCCTAGCCGAGAAACGCCGCCACCTGGCGGAGCCAGTCCACCAGCGGCGGGGGCAGATAGAGGCCGGCCACCAGCACCAGCGCCAGATGGAGCCCGAGCGGCAGCCACAGGGCCAGCGCGCTTCCCCGCGCCGGGGTGGCACCCGGCACCGGGTCCGGCGGCGCCCCGAAGGCGATGCCCGACAACTTCAGCAGCAGGCCGCCGAACGCCAGCAGCAGCCCCGCCACCAGAGGCACGGCGAGCAGCGGCATCCGGCCGAAGGTGGCGCCCACCAGCAGGAACTCGCTCAGGAACATGCCGCCCGGCGGCAGGCCGGCCACGGCCAGAACCGCCGCCACCAGCCCCCAGCCCAGCGCCGGATCGGAGGTGGTGAGGCCGCGGATGTCGGCGAGGCGCTGCGTGCCCTTCGCCTGGCAGGCGCTGCCCACCGCGAAGAACACGGCGGACTTGCCGAGGCTGTGCATGGCCACGTGCAGCAGGCCGGCGAAACTGGCGAGCGGCCCGCCCAGCCCGAAGGCGAAGGCGATGAGGCCCATGTGCTCGATGGAGGAATAGGCGAACAGGCGCTTGATGTCCCGCCGCCGGTAGAGCACCACGCCGGCCAGCAGCAGCGAGGCAAGGCCCATGGCCATCATCAGCGGCCCCGGGGCGATGGCGCCGGGATGGGCCACCAGCAGCAGCTTGAACCGCAGCACCGCCAAGAGCGCCACGTTCAGCAGCAGGCCGGAGAGGATGGCGGAGACCGGCGTCGGCCCCTCGGCATGGGCATCGGGCAGCCACGCCTGCAGCGGCACGAGGCCCACCTTGGTGCCGTAGCCCAGCAGCAGGAACACGAAGGCGACGTTGAGCAGCGCCGGGTCGAGATCGCCCGCGTGCGTCATCAGCACGGACCAGATCATGCCGTCCGGCCCCTCGCCCACCACCGGCTGGGCGGCCATGTAGACGAGGATGGTGCCGAACAGGGCGAGCGCGATGCCGACGCTGCCCAGCATGAAATACTTCCACGCCGCCTCCATGGCCGCCTCGGTGCGGTAGAGCCCCACCATGACCACGCTGGAGAGCGTCGCCACCTCGATGGCCACCCACATCACCCCGAGATTGTTGGAGACGAGCGCGAGGTTCATCGCCCCCAGCAGCACCTGGAAGCCGGCGTGGTAGAAGCGCAGGTTGGCCGCCGTGAGCCGCCCGGTGGTCAGCTCATGGGCCACGTAGCGGGCGCTGAACAGGCTGGTGGTGAGAGCGACGAAGCTGTTCAGCACCACGAACAGCACGTTGAGGTCGTCGGCGATCAAGAGCGGCCCGGCCCCGCGCGGCGCGGCGGCAAGGGCGAGCGCGCAGCCGAAGACGCCGGCCGAGGCCGCAACGTTCAGCGTGGCGGCGAGGCGCCATGCCGGCAGCAGCACCAGCACCACCGCCGCGGCGGCGGAGAGCGCCGGCACCAGCCCGGCGAGGAGCGGCGCGCCGGTCATGCCTGCCCTCCCCGGAAGCGGTCGAGGGTGTCCACGTCCACGGTGTCGAACCGCTCACGGATGCGGAACAGGAAGATGCCGATGACGATGAAGGCGATGAGCACCGAGAAGGCGACGGATATCTCCACCACCAGCGGCATGCCACGCGCCCCGGCGGCGGCGAGGATGAGCCCGTTCTCCAGCGACATGAAGCCCACCACCTGGCTCACCGCATTGCGCCGCGTCACCATCATCAGCAGGCCGAGCAGCACCACCGAGAGGGCGAAGGCGAGATCCTCGCGGGCAAGGGCATCGGCGGCGGCGGTGGCCTTGAGCATCACCACCATGGACAACGCCACCAGCGCGATGCCGGCCAGCATGGTGGGGCCGATGGAGACCACCGTCTCCACCTGCCGGTGGATGCCGAGCCGGGCCACCATCCGGTGCAGCGCCACCGGGATCACCAGCGCCTTGAACACCAGCGCGATCAGCGCCGTGACGTAGAGGTGCGGCGCATCCTGCGCGAACGCCTGCCACGCCACCGAGGCGGCGAGCACCACCGCGTGCAGGGCGAACACGTTCAAGAGCGCGTAGAGCCGGTCCTGGTAGAGCAGCAGGAAGCTCACCAGCACCAGCGCCCCGGCGAGCAGGTGCGCCACATCGAACAGCAGGGCGGGGGAGAGGGCGCGCTCCATGGCTAAAGGATCCGCGACACGAAGAGGAGGAGCGTCGCCAGCAGCCCGAGCATCAGCGCGGCGCCGAGGAAATCCGGCACGCGGAACACGCGCATCTTGGCAATCGAGGTCTCGAACACCGCGAGCAGCAGCGCGCCGGCCCCGAGCTTGGCGAGATAGCTCGCCGCCCCCACCGCGAAGCCGGCCACCCCGGCGCCGGGCGGAGCGATGCCCCAGGGCGTGAACACGCAGGCCACCAGCGACAGGAACAGCAGCAGCCGCAGGTGGGCGGACAGCTCGATGAGCGCGAGGTGGCGGCCGGAATATTCCAGCACCATGGCCTCGTGCACCATGGTCAGCTCCAGATGGGTGGCGGGATTGTCCACCGGGATGCGCCCGTTCTCGGCCACCGCCACCATCAGCAGAGACACCAGTGCCAGCGCCAGCGACACGCGCAGCCCCACGCCGGACTGGAACACGGCCGCGACCGTGGAGAGCTGGGTGGAGCGCGCCACCAGCGCCAGCGTGAACACGATCATGATCATGGCCGGCTCGGCGAGGGTGGAGATCATCATCTCCCGGCTCGATCCGATGCCGCCGAAGCTGGTCCCGCTGTCCATGCCGGCCAGCGCCAGGAAGAAGCGCGCGCTGCCCAGCAAGGCGGTGATGGCGATGAGGTCGGCGGTCCAGGAGAAGACGAGGCCGGTGGCGAAGGTGGGCACCAGCGCCGCCGCCACCCAGGTGGCCGCGAACACGAGATAGGGCACCGCGCGGAACAAGGGCGAGGTGTCCGCCCCCACCACCGCCTCCTTGCGCAGGAGGCGGGCGAGATCGCGATAGGGCTGGAGCACGCTCGCCCCGCGCCGGCGCAGAAGGCGCGCCTTCGCCTTGCGCACCACGCCGGTGAGCAGCGGGGCGAGGGCCAGGACGAGGAGCATCTGCCCGCCCTGGACGAGGAGATCCACCGTCAGGTCCATAGGGCGAGCACCGCGAGCAGCAGCACCAGCGCGCCGAAGACCAGCGCGAGATACTGGCGGATGGTGAGATATTGCACCCGGTTCGCCCGCTCGGCGACGGCTTCCACCGCGCGGGCCAGCGGCGTGAACAGGAAGGCCCAGGCCGGATCACGCTCTGTGAGCGTGAGCCGCGCGGGGGAGAGATCGCCGGGAGGCGGCATCTCCACCTGCTCGCGCGCGGCGAACAGGCGTCGGGCGAACACCCGGCGGATGGGCTGGGCGAAGGACGAGGCGGAATATTGCGTCGCCGGGCTCGGGTCCGGAAAGCCGCAGTCCCAGGCCGGGGCGCGGCGCACCGCGCGGGAGGCGAGGCGGTGGATGGCGGCGGCAGCCAGCAGCGCCGACAGGGCGATGAACGCCAGCACCAGCAGGCCGTTGTAGGAGCTGCGGCTCTCCGCCACCGGGATGATGGAGAGCCAGGCCACCCCGCTCTGCGGCGGCATCCGCGCGCCGACGAGGGAGGCCACCGCCGGCTGGAGCGTGTCGATGACGAAGCCGGGCAGCACCCCGGCCAGCACGCACACGCCGACCAGAAGCACCATGGCGGCGCGGGAGGCGCCGTCCACCTCCTGCGCGCTGGCGGCGGCTGCGGTGCGCGGCCGGCCGAGGAACACGATGCCGTAGAGCCGCACGAAGCAGGCGGCCGCCAGCGCCGCCGCCAGGGCGAGCAGCGCTCCCGCCGCCGGCACCAGCAGCTTCAGGCCCCACACCGGCAGGTCCGGGCTGAGCAGGATGGCCTGGAACACCAGCCATTCGGAGGCAAAGCCGTTCAGCGGCGGCAGGGCCGAGATGGCGGCCGCGCCCACCAGCATGGCAAGGCCGGTCACCGGCATCCGCTTCAACAGCCCGCCGAGCGCATCCATCCGCCGCGTGCCGGTGGCGGTGAGCACCGCGCCGGCGCCGAAGAACAGCAGGCTCTTCATGGCCGCATGATTGAACACATGGAACAGCGCGGCGGTGAGCGCCAGCGCCGCCGCGCCCGGAAACCCGTTGGCGGAGAAGGCGAGCGCGAGGCCGAGGCCGACGAAGATGAGGCCGATGTTCTCGATGGTGCTGTAGGCGAGCACGCGCTTGATGTCGTCCTGCAGCAGCGCCTGCAGCACGCCCATGACCGCCGCGATGGCCCCCGCGGCCAGCACCGGGATGCCCCACCACCAGTCGGGTGCGCCGAGCAGGTCGAACACGATGCGCACGAAGCCGTAGACCGCCACCTTGGTCATCACCGCGCTCATGAGCGCGGAGACGTGGCTCGGCGCGGCGGGATGGGCGAGCGGCAGCCACACGTGCAGCGGCACGAGGCCGGCCTTGGACCCGGCGCCCATCAGCGCCAGCGCCAGCACCAGCGCGGCGGCCGCGCCTTCCGGCGGGCTGGCGCGCATGGCATCGAAGGCGAGACCCCCGCCGGAGCCGGACGCGAGCAGGGTGAACACCAGCATCAGCGCCAGCGTGCCGAACGCCGCCATGACGAGATAGACATAGCCCGCCCGCACGTTCTGCGGCTCGCGATCGTGCGCCACCACAAGCGCGAACGAGGCGAGGGACATGAATTCCCAGCCGAAGAGAAAGCCGAACGCATCGTCCGCCAGAGGCACCGCGTTCATGCCGGCGAGGAACGCGGGGAAGAAGGGCAGCACGCGGCCGGGCGCGTGCTCGTGCCGGCCGTAGCCGAGGCCGTAGAGGCAGGCCGCCGCGCCGCCGAGATTGATGACGGCGAGGAACACGGCGGAAAGCGCATCGAGCCGCAGCCGCAGGCCGATCCACGGCACGCCGAGCGGCAGCACCAGCCCCTGCGGCTCGCCGGGGATGGCGGCGAGCGCAACGAGGCCGGCGGCGAGCGCGATCACCCCGCTCGCGCCATAGACCAGCGGCCGTCCGAGACGACCGCGGGCCGTCACCGCTCCCAGCGCCGCCACGATGAGCTGCGCGACGATGGCCCCGGCGAGCAGGACCAGGGCCAGGCCAAGGGGAAGCTGGGAGGACAGCGGCGCCTCGGGCACGGCTCAGTCCTCCGGCACCGGGGGCCGCGGGATCTCGCGCAGCCGGACGCCGCGACCGCCGCCATCGCTGACGGCACCCTCGGCGATCAGCTCGATGCCCGACGCCTCCAGCGCGCCCACGAGCTTCACGAGCGAATCCACATTGCCGCGAATGACGCCGTCGCTCGCCTCCATCCGCTGGATGGTGGGCAGCGACAGGCCGGACAAGGCCGCGAGCCCTCGCTGGTCGAGGCCGAGAAGGGCGCGCGCGGCGCGCAGCTGGGCGGCGGTGATCATGACGCGGACGGCACCAAGCGAAGGTATCCTGAGCGTGATTTCTCCTATGTAGCACATGCTAAGTCAGATTTGAAGCATTATTTATGATGTTTTATACATCATTGGTCTCATCCTTCGGGCGGCGGGCGCGTTCGGCGAGGGGCAGACCGCCCGCCGATCGGGCAGCTCGGGGCTGCCCGATCGTGCCCCGTGCGAGGGCCGCCCGCGCGCCATGTCTGGCCGGATCGGTGGCGTCTGCCGCTTGCAGGTCTCGGACGCGGCCCGCTCCGAAGGGAGGCAGAGAGGGAGGAGAGCGCGAGCGCGCGGTCGCACGATCGTCGACCGGGCAGGCAGCGCGCATCGCCGGTGGCCGGGAGGTTGCCCGCAGGGCACCGGAGAACGAGCGGCGACGAGGGAGCGGCGGCGCATGGATGCGGACCGGACGCTTCGCCCGGACCGGAGCGCCCGACCCCGGCGGAACGCGCGCGGGGTCAGCGCGCGTGAATGGACGGCGCACGGCAGGCGGCACGATCGCCGCGCGATGCGGAGGGAGGCGCCTGTGCCGCGCGAGGTGCGATAGGCGTTCCGGAAGGACGGCAGGGCCCGGGGGACCGCGAGCACCTGTCCCCGGCCATCCGCCAGACGGAGCCGGCAGGGCGCCGCCGACGCTGTGACGAAGCCGACATGCGTCGAGACCGGCAGGGGCGCGCACGGCGGGCGCCCCGCCCGGGCCGCCAAGGGGCGCCGGGCGGGGGTGCGCGATCAGGCCTCGCGGATATCCGCGGCGGCGCGGGCGAGGATCTCGACGATGCGCGTCTCGGCCCCGCGGTTCGCCTCCAGCTTCTGCTGGCTGGTCTCGCGCAGGTTCTCGAGCGCGGCCTCAACGAGGCGCGGCAGATCGTTCCCGGCCTCGGAGCCGGCCTCGCCCCACCCCATCCAGCGGCGCACCCGGCCCATCTTCTCGCCCACCTGCGCGAGACGGCCGAGGATGGCATCCGCCAGATCGCGGTTTTCCGACAGATAGACGCGGCCGTCCTCGGTGATGGCGTAGCGCTTCTTGGACCCCTCGGCCTCGGCGGTCACATAGCCCGCCTCCTCCAGGAAGGTGAGGGTGGGATAGACCACCCCGGGGCTGGGGGAATACCAGCCGGCGGTCTTCTCCTCGATCAGCTTGATGATCTCGTAGCCGTGGCGCGGCTGCTCGGCGATGAGCGCGAGGGCGAGCAGCTTTAGGTCGCCCTGCGCCCACATGCGGCCCATGCGGAACATGTCGCCGCCGCCGCGCCCGCCGCGTCCGCCACCGCCACCGCCCCGCGCGCCGCCCCAATCGCCCCGGCCGGCGCCGGCCGCGTGATGCATCTCGTTCCGGTCTTTCCAGCATCCGAACATGGATCGCCTCCTGCGATATGTCGTACGATATGTTACGAACACTATATCGTTCGATATATCTGCCGTTCAAGAGGCGGCGTTCAGGATTCCTGAAGGCGCCCTGCCCCATATGGAGCGGGGCATTGCCGATGGGAGCGCGACCATGGCCATGAGCGATGACGACCGGGCGGCCCGCGCCGCCCACGCCCTGCGCGCAGCCACCGCGCCACAGGTGGCGGCTGCCGCCGACGCCTGGCTGGCGCGGCTCGCCCATGAGCGGCGGCTCTCGGCCAAGACGCTGGAGGCCTATGCCCGCGATCTGGCGGTGGTGAACCTGCGCCTCACCGACCATCTCGGCCGCCGGCCCGATCTTGCCGACCTCGCGGCGCTCACCCCGGCGGACGTGCGCGCGGTTCTCGCCTCCCGCCGGGCCGAAGGCGTCGCCCCGCGCACGCTGGTCCGGCTGCTGGCGGCGGCGCGTTCGTTCGGCCGCCATCTGGAGCGCGAGGGCCTCGGCAGGATGGGCGCGCTCGCCGCCGTGCGGGCGCCCAAGGTGCCCGCCGGCCTGCCCAAGCCGCTGCCCATCGCCGCCGCGCGCGCCATGACCGACCCCGCCAGCCGGGCCGGCGAGGCGCGCGAGCCGTGGGTGCTGGCGCGCGACGCCGCGGTCATCTCCCTGCTGTACGGCGCCGGCCTGCGCATCTCGGAGGCCCTTGGCCTCTCTCCCCGCGACGTTCCGGCCGATGCGGAGCAGATCACCGTCACCGGCAAGGGCCGCAAGACGCGCATGGTGCCGCTGATCGCCCCGGTGCGCGCCGCCATCGCCGAGTATCGTGCCCTGTGCCCGCACGCCCTGCCGGCGGAGGGCCCGCTGTTCCGCGGGGCGAAGGGCGGGCCGCTCTCCCCGCGCATCGTGCAGCTGGCGGTCGAGCGGATGCGCGGCGCGCTCGGCCTGCCGGACAGCGCCACGCCCCATGCGCTGCGCCATTCCTTCGCCACCCACCTGCTCTCGCGCGGCGGCGAGATCCGCGCCATCCAGGAACTGCTGGGGCACGCCTCCCTCTCCACCACGCAGATCTACACGCAGGTGGACGCTGCCGCCCTCATGGCGGCCTATCGCGCCGCCCACCCGCGCGCCAGCCTGCCGCGCCCTGCCGGGACACGGGAGCCGGGCTGAGCCGGCCCGAGCCCTCGCGGCAGGGAGCGGCATCGCCGGCCGGGATCACGTATCCTGCGCCACGCCACGGGCGAGCGATCCCAACAGGTCGAGCGCGCCCCCGTTTTCCAACCCGAGGTGCGCCCATGACCCCGCCACCAACGCCGGTCCGCCCCGTGATCGAGCACCTGTCGGTGACCACCGTGGACCTCGCCCGCGCCGTCCGCTTCTATGATGCGGTGCTGGCGCCGCTCGGCCTGGTGCGCGTGGCCGATTATGACGAGCCGGAAGGCGCCTCCGCCTGCTGGGGACCGCCCGGCACGCTGCCGGCGCCGGAGGGGGCGCCAGGTGCGGCCCCGTTCTGGGTGCAGCTTCGCGAGGGGCCGGTGGCGCCGCCCGCGGGCACCCATATCGCCTTCTGCGCGCCGGACGCCGCGGCGGTGGCGGCCTTCCACGCGGCAGGGCTCGCGACAGGCGGCAGCGACCATGGCGCGCCCGGCCTGCGGCCGCAGTATGGCCCCGGCTATTTCGCCGCCTTCCTGATGGACCCGGACGGCTGGCGGATCGAGGCCGTGACCTACCTCTGAGGGCGAGGCGGAGCATCCACGCCCGGCGAGCCGAGGCTCAGCCGGGAGACCCCGACGGGATGGGAGGATTTCCAGGCCCGGTGGCGTGGCGGAGCGCATTGGCCCGCCGCGGCCCGTGCGGGCATCACAGAACGCACGCCGCCTCCGGGGGCGCACGCACGGGCGCGGCCGCTGCGATGACCCGCCGCCGCGCGGAACAGTCCGGCAAAGCCCCGCGCCCGTCACGGCACCAAGATGCCGCCGATACGGCGCGGCGCTGCGGCCCCGCTCAAGGGTGCGCGCGATCGTGATGAGAGGAAGCGATGGAGCCGCTTCCCGCCGGCGCGGCGGCGTGGCTCAATGCCGGTGTTCCGGACATCCGGGCGCGGAGTGTGGCGGCAAGCCGGCGCATCCCCCGCGTGGACATCGGGACCTCCGACGCCCCCGACCCGTGGTCGGGGGCTTCTTTTTTGCCAGATCGGCGCGTTGCGCCAAGCTCACATGAAGGCCCCAGAAGGCCCCACGCCGGCCTGCACGGCCGGCGCGTGTCCCGAAGTGATCTCCCGAAGGCGTCCGGCCGCGCGGGCCGGACCGGCCATCACATGTGGATGGCGCGCTTCTCCACGGCCATGGCCGCCTCCTTTACCGCCTCGGAGCGGGTGGGGTGGGCGTGGCAGGTGCGGGCGAGGTCCTCGGACGAGCCGCCGAACTCCATCAGCACCGCCGCCTCGTGGATCATCTCGCCGGCCTCGGGGCCGATGATGTGGGCGCCCAGCACCTTGTCGGTGGCGGCGTCGGCGAGGATCTTCACGAAGCCGTCCGTGGTGTTGTTCACCTTGGTGCGGCCGTTGGCGGTGAAGGGGAACTTGCCGACCTTGTAGGCGATGCCCGCGGCCTTCAGCTCTTCCTCGGTCTTGCCCACCGAGGCGACCTCCGGGAAGGTGTAGACCACGCCCGGGATCACGTCGTAGTTCACGTGCCCGGCCTTGCCAGCCAGCAGCTCCGCCAGCGCCACGCCCTCGTCCTCGGCCTTGTGGGCGAGCATCGGGCCCACGATCACGTCGCCGATGGCGTAGATGCCCGGCACGTTGGTGGCGAAGTGGTGGTCGGTGACCACGCGGCCGCGCGCGTCCTTGGCGACGCCCGCCTCCTCCAGCCCGAGGCCGGCGGTGTAGGGAATGCGGCCGATGGCGACCAGCACCACGTCGGCCTCGATCACCTCAGCGGCGCCGCCGGCGGCCGGCTCCACCGACACCTTCAGGGTCTTGCCCTTGGTGTCGACGCCGGTGACCTTGGTGCCCAGCTTGAAGGCGAAGCCCTGCTTGTCGAGGATGCGCTGGAAGCTCTTGGCCACCTCGCCGTCCATGCCGGGCAGGATGCGGTCGAGGAATTCCACCACGGTGACCTGGGCGCCGAGGCGCCGCCACACCGAGCCGAGCTCGAGGCCGATGACGCCCGCGCCGACCACCACCAGCTTGCCCGGAACCTTGGGCAGCTTCAGCGCGCCGGTGGAGGAGACGATGCGCTCCTCGTCGATGGCGACGCCCGGCAGCGGAGCGACGTCCGAGCCGGTGGCGATGACGATGTTCTTCGTCTCCAGCACCTCGACCTTGCCGTCGGCGTTCAGGGTGACTTCCACCTTGCCGGTGCCGAGGATCTTGCCGGCGCCCATGTAGACGTCGATCTTGTTCTTCTTCAGCAGGAACTCGACGCCCTTGACGTTGCCGTCCACGCCCTTGTCCTTGAAGGCGAGCATGGCGGGCAGGTCGAGCTTGGGCGCAGGCACGCCGATGCCCATCTCGGCGAACTTGTGGCCCGCCTCCTCGAACAGCTCGGAGGCGTAGAGCAGCGCCTTGGACGGGATGCAGCCCACGTTCAGGCAGGTGCCGCCATGGGTGCCGCGCTTCTCCACCACCGCGACCTTGAGGCCGAGCTGGGCCGCGCGGATGGCGCACACATAGCCGCCGGGGCCGGTGCCGATGACGATGAGATCGTAGGACATCGATAAAGTCTCCAGACCTCAACCAAAGCCGCTGTCCGCAACCCGGACCGCATCCGTCACGATACCGGCCGACCGGCTCCAATCGAGGTGATGTGGGCTGCCTTCAGCCCGGAAAGAGGTGCCGGCGGGAACCGGCAGACAGGCAAAGGGGGAGCCTTCGGGCTCCCCCTCAGATCCTCACAGATCCAGCACGAGGCGCGCGGGATCTTCCAGGGTTTCCTTCACGCGCACCAGGAAGGTCACGGCCTCGCGGCCATCGACGATGCGGTGGTCGTAGGAGAGGGCGAGGTACATCATCGGGCGGATCACGATCTGACCCTTGACCACCACCGGGCGCTCCTCGATGCGGTGCATGCCGAGGATGCCCGACTGCGGCGCGTTGAGGATGGGGGTGGACATCAGCGAGCCGTAGATGCCGCCGTTGGTGATGGTGAAGGTGCCGCCCTGCATCTCATCGATGCCGAGCTTGCCGTCGCGCGCCTTCTTGCCGAAGCCGGCGATCTGCTTCTCGATGTCGGAGACGGAGAGCTGGTCGGCGTCACGCACCACCGGGACCACGAGGCCCTTCTCGGTGCCCACCGCGATGCCGATGTTGTAGTAGTTCTTGTAGACGATGTCCTGGCCGTCGATCTCGGCGTTGACCGCCGGAAGATCCTTCAGCGCCGCGATCACCGCCTTGGTGAAGAAGCCCATGAAGCCGAGCTTGGTGCCGTGCTTCTTCTCGAACGCATCCTTGAACTGGCTACGCAGGCTCATCACCGCGGTCATGTCCACGTCGTTGAACGTGGTGAGCATGGCGGCGGTGTTCTGGGCGTCCTTCAGGCGGCGCGCGATGGTCTGGCGCAGCTTGGTCATCTTCACCCGCTCCTCGCGGGCGGCGTCCACCGGCGCGGAGGGCGCGCGGACGGCGACCGGGGCCGGAGCGGCGGAGGCGCCGGCGGCGATGGCGGCCAGCATGTCCCCCTTGGTGACGCGGCCGTCCTTGCCGGAGCCGGCGACACCGGCGGGGCTGACACCGCTCTCGGCGGCGAGGCGGGCCACGGCCGGGCCGTTGGCGCCACCGGCCACGGGGGCGGCGGGAGCAGCGGCAGGCGCGGGCGCCGGAGCGGCGGCGGGAGCAGGCGCGGCAGCGGCGGCCGGGGCCGCGGCGGCACCCTCGCCGGCGGCGATGGCGCCGAGGAGCGCGCCGACACCCACGGTGTCACCGTCCTTGGCGATGATCTCCGACAGGACGCCGGACGCCGGGGCGGGCACCTCGACCGTGACCTTGTCGGTCTCGAGCTCCACGATGGGCTCGTCGGCCTTCACGGCCTCGCCGGGCTTCTTGAACCACTTGCCGATGGTGGCCTCGGTAACGGACTCGCCCAGGGTGGGCACGCGGATCTCGGTCGTCATTGCGTTCGCCCCCTTCAGGGGCCTCCCTTAATTTTGGGCTCGGCCCGGACGGTGCGCCCGGGCCTGGATGAGCGACAGAATGGGCATCACACGATAGGCGAAGCCCAGGTCCGCCCGGATGACGGGATCGTCCGCGGTGAGGCTGGTCGCTTCAGCCTCGTCCGCCACCTCCACCAGCGCCATGCCCCAGATGCCCGACGGGTCCGCCACCGGGCCTACCGCGAGGGCGAGGCCGAGATCGGCCTGGCCCTGCCAGTAGGCGCCGTGGGCGGCCATCGCGTCCATCTCCGCCGCGGTCGCATCCTGCGGGAAGCTGGCGCGCGGCGGTTCGAGGCGCAGGAGGAAGTGGGCCACGGCCGTGTCTCTCCTGGATCAGCCGAGGGCTTCGTCGAGGAAGGCCTTGAGCTGGGCCAGGTGCTTCGACATGAGCCCGGTGGCCGTGGCCGCGGAGGCCGGACGGCCCGCGTAACGCGGCCGCCGGGCGGCGCCGCCGGCCTGCTCCAGCACCCACTCCAGGTAGGGCTGCACGAACGACCAGGACCCCTGGTTCTTCGGCTCTTCCTGGCACCAGACCACCTCGGCGTTCTTGAAGCGGCCGATCTCCTGCACCAGCGTCTTGAGCGGGAACGGATAGAGCTGCTCCACGCGCATCAGGTAGACGTCGTTGACGCCGCGCTTCTCGCGCTCCTCCAGCAGGTCGTAATAGACCTTGCCCGAGCACAGCACGACGCGCCGCACCTTGTCGTCCGCCACCAGCTTGATGGCGTTCTGGTCGGGATGCGACTGGGCATCGTCCCACAGCACGCGATGGAACGAGGTGCCGGCCACCAGCTCCGACAGGCTGGACACCGCCCGCTTGTGACGCAGCAGCGACTTGGGCGTCATCAGCACAAGCGGCTTGCGGAACTCCCGGTTCATCTGCCGGCGCAGGATGTGGAAGTAGTTGGCCGGGGTGGTGACGTTGGCCACCTGCATGTTGTCCTCGGCGCAGAGCTGCAGGTAGCGCTCGAGGCGGGCGGAGGAGTGCTCCGGACCCTGGCCCTCATAGCCGTGCGGCAGCAGGCAGACGAGGCCGGACATGCGCAGCCACTTGCGCTCGCCCGAGGAGATGAACTGGTCGAACACCACCTGCGCGCCGTTGGCGAAATCGCCGAACTGCGCCTCCCAGAGCACCAGCGTGTTGGGCTCGGAGAGGGTGTAGCCATACTCGAAGCCGAGCACCGCCTCCTCCGAGAGCATCGAGTTGATGACCTCGTACTTGGCCTGGGTCTCGGAGAGGTGGTTGTAGGGCTTGTAGCGGGCCTCGGTATCCTGGTCGAGCAGCACCGAATGGCGCTGCGAGAAGGTGCCGCGCTCCACGTCCTGGCCCGACAGGCGGACCGGGTGGCCTTCCAGCATCAGCGAGCAGAAGGCCAGCGCCTCGCCGGTCGCCCAGTCGATGCCGACGCCGTCCTCGATCGCCTTCTTGCGGTTGTCGAGGAAGCGCTGGATGGTGCGGTGGACCTTGAAGCCCTCCGGCACGGCGGTGATCTTCTCGCCGATGGCCTTCAGGGTGTCGACCGCGACGCCGGTGTTGCCGCGGCGCGGATCGTCATCCTCCTGCGCCGCCTTGAAGCCGGCCCAGCGGCCGTCCAGCCAGTCCGCCTTGTTGGGCTTGTAGGCCTGGCCGGCCTCGTGCTCGGCCTCCAGGCGCTCGCGCCAGGCGTTGCGCATGGTGTCCACCTCGCCGGCGGTCACCACGTTCTCGCTCTCGAGCTTCTTGGTGTAGAGCTCGAGCACGCTCGGGTGCTGGCGGATCACCTTGTACATCTTCGGCTGGGTGAACGCCGGCTCGTCGCCCTCGTTGTGGCCGAAGCGACGGTAGCAGAACATGTCGATGACCACCGGCTTGTGGAAGCGCTGGCGGAACTCGATCGCCACCTTGGCGCAGAACACCACCGATTCCGGGTCGTCGCCGTTGCAGTGGAAGATCGGCGCCTCGATCATCTTCGCCACGTCCGACGGATACGGCGAGGAGCGCGAGTAGCGCGGATTGGTAGTGAAGCCGATCTGGTTGTTGATGATGAAGTGCACCGAGCCGCCGGTGCGGTGGCCCTTCAGGCCGGAGAGGCCGAGGCACTCGGCCACCACGCCCTGGCCGGCGAAGGCGGCGTCGCCGTGGAGGATCAGCGGGAGCACCTTCACGCGCTCGGTGTCGCCCCACTGGTCCTGCTTGGCGCGCACCTTGCCGAGCACCACGGGATCGACGATCTCGAGGTGGGACGGGTTGGCGGTCAGCGAGAGGTGGACCTTGTTGTGGTCGAACTCGCGGTCGGACGAGGCGCCGAGGTGGTACTTCACGTCGCCCGAGCCTTCCACGTCGTCGGGGGCCCAGGAGCCGCCCTTGAACTCGTGGAACAGCGCGCGGTGCGGCTTGCCCATCACCTGGGTCAGCACGTTGAGGCGGCCGCGGTGGGCCATGCCCAGCACGATCTCCTTCAGACCGAGGTTGCCGCCGCGCTTGATGATCTGCTCCAGCGCCGGGATCAGGCTCTCGCCGCCGTCGAGGCCGAAGCGCTTGGTGCCGGTGTACTTGACGTCGAGGAACTTCTCGAAGCCCTCGGCCTCCACCAGCTTGTTGAGGATGGCGCGCTTGCCCTCGCGGGTGAAGGTCACCTCCTTGTCGGGACCCTCGATGCGCTCCTGGATCCAGGCCTTCTCCTCGGGCGAGGAGATGTGCATGAACTCGACGCCCACCGACGAGCAGTAGGTGCGGCGCAGGATCGTCACCATCTGGCGGACGGTGGCGAACTCCATGCCCAGCACGTGGTCGATGAAGATCTTGCGGTCGAGGTCGGCCTCGTAGAAGCCGTAGGAGGCCGGATCAAGCTCGGGCGCCTCGCGGGGGGGCGTCAGACCGAGCGGGTCGAGGTTGGCATGCAGATGGCCACGCATGCGGTAGGCGCGGATCATCATCAGCGCCTTGACGCTGTCGCGCGTGGCCTGCTGCACCTCGGTGGCGGAGAACTCGACGCCGGCCTTCTGCGCCTTGGCCTTCACCTTCTCGCCGATGGCCTTCTCGACCTCGATCCACTGGCCGTCCATGGCCGAGACCAGCTCGCCATTGGCGTGCACCGGCCAGTTCGGCTTCTTCCAGGAGGCGCCGCGGGCGTTCTGGACGACCTGATTGGGATCATCCTTCAGCGCGGCGAAGAAATTCTGCCACTCGGGCGTCACCGCGCTCGGGTCGGCCTCGTAGCGGGCGTAGAGATCCTCGATCCAGGCGGCATTGGCGCCATAGAGGAAGGAGGTATTCAGGAAAAGGTCGTTCTGTTCCGCGCGCGACATGGGCTTCTTCCCGGATGGTCGATGGCGCCTCTCTTTCCTTCAGCGCATTTCGCGAGGAAATTGAAGCCCCGAAGACCGCTCGTCTGCCACAAATCCGGCGTCCGGCGGTGCCGGGCGCCCTTTCACCGCTGCGAGGCTCGTGGCGGCCTTCGGCAACGGTGCTCGACAACCATGAGATGGGATGCGCCGCCCACGTCCGGTAGGGCGTGGCGGCGCATACCCGAACCGCGCTCGCCAGTCGCCGAATTTCATGGCGAAATTGCGCGGAATGTGCCGATTTGGCGGCCGCCCCTCCCCCTACGAAAGGAGAGGGGCGCCGTCCGCTCAGCCCTTGAGCACTTCGACGAGGGTCTTGCCGAGGCGCGCGGGGGAGGGAGACACGCGGATGCCCGCCGCCTCCATGGCCGCGATCTTGTCCTCGGCGCCGCCCTTGCCGCCGGAGATGATGGCGCCCGCATGGCCCATGCGGCGGCCGGGAGGCGCCGTGCGGCCGGCGATGAAGCCCACCATCGGCTTCTTGCGGCCCTTCTTCGCCTCGTCGGCGATGAACTGCGCCGCGTCCTCCTCCGCCGAGCCGCCGATCTCGCCGATCATGATGATCGATTCGGTCTTCGGGTCGGCCAGGAACAGCTCCAGCACGTCGATGAACTCGGTGCCCTTCACCGGGTCGCCGCCGATGCCCACCGCCGAGGTCTGGCCGAGGCCTTCCTGGGTGGTCTGGAACACCGCCTCATAGGTCAGCGTGCCGGAGCGCGAGACCACGCCCACCGAGCCGGTCTTGAAGATGTTCGCCGGCATGATGCCGATCTTCGACTGGCCGGCGGTGACGATGCCGGGGCAGTTGGGGCCGACGAGCCGCGACTTGGAGCCCGACAGCGCCCGCTTCACCTTCACCATGTCCAGCACCGGGATGCCCTCGGTGATGCAGACGATGAGCGGGATCTCCGCGTCGATGGCTTCCAGGATGGCGTCCGCCGCGCCCGGAGGCGGCACGTAGATCACCGAGGCGTCGGCGCCGGTGGCCTCCTTGGCTTCCAGCACGGTGTCGAACACCGGCAGGCCGAGGTGGGTGGTGCCGCCCTTGCCGGGGGAGGTGCCGCCGACCATCTTGGTGCCGTAGGCGATTGCCTGCTGGGCGTGGAACGTGCCGTTCTTGCCGGTGAAGCCCTGGGTGATGACCTTGGTGTTGACGTCGATGAGCACGGACATCACGCGGCATCCTTCTTCACGGCGGCCACGATCTTCTGCGCCGCATCGTCCAGATCGTCGGCAGGGATCACGTTCAGACCGCTCTCGCGGATGATCTTCTTGCCTTCTTCCACATTGGTGCCCTCGAGGCGCACCACGAGGGGCACCTGGAGCCCCACCGCCTTCACCGCCGCCAGCACGCCGTTGGCGATGACGTCGCACTTCATGATGCCGCCGAAGATGTTCACGAGGATGCCCTTCACGTTGGGATCCGCGGTGATGATCTTGAACGCCGCGGTCACCTTCTCCTCGTTGGCGCCGCCGCCCACGTCGAGGAAGTTGGCCGGGCTCTCGCCGTACAGCTGGATGATGTCGAGGGTCGCCATGGCAAGGCCGGCGCCGTTGACCATGCAGCCGATGGTGCCGTCGAGGGCGATGTAGGCGAGGTCGTACTTGGACGCCTCGATCTCCTTCTCGTCCTCTTCCGTCAGGTCGCGCAGCTCGGAGAGCTCGGGGTGGCGGAACAGGGAGTTGGAATCGAACGACACCTTGGCGTCGAGCACGCGCAGCTGGCCGTCCTTGGTGACGATCAGCGGGTTGATCTCGAGCATGGCCATGTCGGTGGCGGTGAAGGCGGTGTAGAGCACCTCGGTCAGCTTGCCCGCCTGCTTGGCGAGGTCGCCGGTGAGGCCGAGGGCCTTGGCCACCTTGCGGCCGTGGAAGCCTTCCACGCCGGACACCGGATCCACCGAGAAGGTGATGATCTTCTCAGGGGTCTTGTGAGCCACTTCCTCGATGTCCATGCCACCCTCGGTGGACACGACGAAGGCGACGCGCGAGGTCTCGCGGTCCACCAGCAGCGAGAGGTAGAATTCCTTCTCGATGTCGGAGCCGTCCTCGAGGTACAGGCGGTTCACCTGCTTGCCGGCGGGGCCGGTCTGCACGGTCACGAGGGTGTTGCCGAGCATCTGGGAGACGAATTCCTTCACCTCCTCGATGGACTTGGCGAGGCGCACGCCGCCCTTCTCGCCGGCAGCGGCTTCCTTGAACTTGCCCTTGCCGCGACCGCCGGCATGGATCTGGGACTTCACGACCCAGAGCGGACCGCCCAGCTCCTTGGCGGCAGCCTCGGCTTCCTCGACCTTGAGCACGGGCACGCCGCGCGAGACCGGCGCACCGTATTTCTTCAGGAGCGCCTTGGCCTGGTACTCGTGAATATTCATCTCTGCGTCCCTCAGGGTTGCGAAACGCCCCTCCCCCGCCCCGGCCGGACCGGGCCCCGCGAAGCCGCGCGACCCCTGCACCCGAACCGCATCCACCGCAGAGGGGACCTGCCTGACATCGCGCCGGTTCAGAACCTGCGCCGCGCCCTGCAGCCCCCGGAAGGGGAGCACTCGTCTCCTTCACCTCGCCGGTACGTGCCGGCATGAAAACGGCGCACCAGCCGGCGCGCCGTCGCTATCGAGATCACTTCCCGAGGCCGGGTGCGATCTTCACGCAGGCCTCCACCAGTCCTTCGACGGCGGCGACCGATCTTTCAAACATGGCGCGCTCGGACCGGTCGAGGTCGACCTCGACGATCCGCTCCACGCCGCGCGCGCCGATCACGGCCGGCACGCCCAGGTAGATGTCCCGCAGGCCGTATTCCCCGTCGAGCCGTGCGGCGACGGGCAGGATGCGGCGCTTGTCCCTCAGGTAGCTCTCGGCCATGGCGATGGCCGAGGCGGCCGGCGCATAGAAGGCCGAGCCGGTCTTCAGCAGGTTGACGATCTCCGCGCCGCCGTCGCGGGTGCGCTGGACGATGTCGGCGATGCGCTCCTCGGTGGTCCAGCCCATGCGGATGAGGTCCGGCACCGGGATGCCGCCCACCGTGGAGTACCGCACCAGCGGCACCATGGTGTCGCCGTGCCCGCCCATGACGAAGGCGGTCACGTCCTCCACCGAGACGCCGAACTCCTCGGCGAGGAAATAGCGGAAGCGCGCCGAATCCAGCACGCCGGCCATGCCCACCACCTTCTCGGGCGGCAGGCCGCTGGAGCGCTGGAGCGCCCAGACCATGGCATCGAGCGGATTGGTGATGCAGATGACGAAAGCGTCAGGCGCATACTTGCGGATGCCGGCGCCCACCTGCTCCATCACCTTGAGGTTGATGGCGAGGAGGTCGTCGCGGCTCATGCCCGGCTTGCGCGGAACGCCGGCGGTGACGATCACCACGTCGGCGCCGGCAATGGCGTCATAGCTGGAGGCGCCGAAGATGGCGGCGTCGAAGCCGGCGACCGGGGAGAGCTGCGCCAGGTCCAGCGCCTTGCCCTCGGGCACGCCGTCGGCCACGTCGAACAGCACGATGTCGCCCAGCTCCTTCAGCCCGGCGAGAAGGGCGAGCGTGCCGCCGATCTGGCCGGCCCCGATGAGGGCGATCTTGCTGCGGGCCATACCTTGTCCCCGAAACCGGCCGGCGTCCGGACCCGCGGGAGGGCCGTCGCAGGACTACGAGCGGCGCTTGACTACTCCCATCCGCCCGGGGGTTCAAGCCGGCCGCGCTGCACAAATAGTGTGAGATGGCCGCATTTTGGCAGGTAAAACGGTTCGGCCGACCGCAGCCCGACGATCATTTGCACCCTGCGGAAAACCATCCCGCAGAATGGACATATCATATTACCGTCTTCGCTCGCCGATCGCCTCCAGCAGGTCGATCTGGATCTCCTGGATCTGGGCGAGACGCTCCCATTGCTGGGTCAGCAGATGGTCCAGCTTCTCGTGCAGGTGGCGGATCTCCAGCTCGGCCTTCAGGTTGATCTTGAAGTCGTTCTCCGCCCGCAGGCGGTCGCGCGCCTCCAGCCGCTTCTGGCTCATCATGATGACCGGCGCCTGTATCGCCGCGAGGCAGGACAATACCAGGTTGAGCAGGATGAAGGGGTAGGGATCGAACTGGGCGCGCCCCATCACGGCGAGGTTGAACACGATCCAGGCCAGCAGGAAGCCGGCAAACAGGCCGATGAAGCCCCAGCTGCCACCGAAGCTGGCGAGGCCGTCCGCCATCCGGTCGCCGAAGGTGCGGCGGGCCTCGAACGAACGCTCCACATCCTCGGCGAGGGTCTCGTGGGCGGCGAGGCTCTCCACCACCTCCATCTCGAGGCTCGACAGCTCGCCCCGCTCCTTCTCCAGCAGGTGGGCGACGAACTCGGCCCTGAGGTCGGCGAGGTCGCCATGGCAGACGAAGCTGTCGGCGGGAAGGTCGGGCCGGGTCTCGCGGATGAACTCGGCCAGCGGCGCGCGCAGGAGCGCCAGCGGCACCAGCTGGCTGCGGGCGAAGGCGCGTCCACACACCACGCAGGTATGGCGATGCCCCGGATGCGTGGCGTCCTCCGGCGGATACACGCCGATGGCGCCTGCCCCGGACGCGCTGTGTTCCATCTGGGCCATGGTCGCCTCCTGGCTGCAACCGCCGGCCTTCCTGTGGCGCGGCGATGGTATCTCACCGGCAAAGGATCACGGCTTCAAGACAGGCGGGTGCGGCACGCTGCGCATCAGGGGTGCCGGATGCGGCATGTCGCAACGGAAGCAGGGCGTGTGGTGGGGTGGTGCCGGGCAGGGCCGGCGGCGCGGGCGAAAGGCGGGGTCCACGCCGGGCGATGCCGGGCCCGCGGGGCGCCGGCCGCCCCCGAAAGAAATCTGCCCTCTCCCCGCATGCGGCCGAGCGACCAGCCGGATGAAGCAATGAATGAAATGTCGATCAGTTCAACAAACAATCAGCGGGGAGAGGGCAGCCGCCGGGGGATGAAATCTCCTCCGGCAGGAAAGTCGGGCCGCAGGGCTCTGCCGCGGGCGGGCGGCGGAACCGGGCGACAGGGGGCAAGCGGCGTCAGCTTCCCGTCGTCAGGGACGTGAGGGAGACGAACGCGGGCTTGGGACCGGGCGCCGGCGGACGGTTCGGATCGTGCTCCTTCAGCACCTTGAACACGCGCTCCGCCATGGGATTGGACTTGATGAAATCGGCATAGGCCTGCGCCAGCATGGAGCGGGTGGCCTCGAAGATTTCCTCTTCGCTCTTGCCCTCGAACTCGGCCGAGACGAGGTACTGGCCCATGCGCCGCAGGATGTGCAGGCGCAGCACCTGCAGCACCTCGGGCTGGTACTCCACGCCGAGCACATCGAAGAATTCCTCGGCGCTGTGCAGGGATTTCAGCTTCTCGATGATGGACATGGTTGTCTCCATTGCCTCGGGTTGCGCGGCCTTCAGGCCGCCTCGTCGGCGGTGGCGCCGCGGCTGCGCGGGCGCTCGCTCTGCAGGTGGGCGAGGCGGGCCTCCAGGAACTCGATGCGGTCCAGCAGCGAGACGATGGCCTCGCCCACCGGGTCCGGCATCAGGTGGTGCTCGAGGTCGATGCGTCCGTCGCCGAGGCGGCGGCGATCGGCCATGGGCTTCACCACCCGGCCGGGAATGCCGACCACCGTCATGGCCGGGGGCACGTCCTCGATCACCACGGAATTGGCGCCGATGCGGCAGCCCGCGCCGACCGTGATGGGCCCGAGGATCTTGGCGCCCGCCCCCACCAGCACGCCGTCGCGCAGGGTGGGATGGCGCTTGCCGGCGGTCCACGAGGTGCCGCCCAGGGTGACGCCGTGATAGAGCGTCACGTCATCGCCCACCTCGGCGGTCTCGCCGATCACCACGCAGGCGCCGTGATCGATGAAGAAGCGCCGGCCGATGGTGGCGCCGGGATGGATGTCCACGTTGGTCAGGAACCGGCCGAGCCAGGACAGGAAGCGGGCCGGGAACTTGACGCCCCGCCGCCACAGCCGGCTCGCCAGCCGGTGCCAGATCACCGCGTGCACGCCGGGATAGGTGAGCACGATCTCCACCGTGTTGCGCGCGGCGGGATCGCGCGACTTCACGCAGGCGATGTCCTCGCGGATCAGCGCCCACACCGAGGCCGGCGCCGGGCCGGCGGCCTCGGCCGGAGCCGCGGAGGCCAGGGGAACGTCGCTGCCGTGCCACTTCGGGCTTCCCATGATCATGGATCAGGCTCCCATCACTGCCGCATGGCGCCGCTTCAGCGCGTCCTCGGTGAAGCTGTCCTCGTAGAAGCGCCGCAGCACCTCCGGCGAGACCGATTGCTTGGTGCGCGTGGCGAAGTCCCGCACGCGGGCGAGGATGGCGCGGCCGCGCATCTCGTCCACCGCGAGCCCCTCCTCGGCCAGCGCCTTCAGGATGGCGGCGAGGCCCGAATGCTTGCCCAGCACCACCCGGTGCGCCCGGCCCAGCACCTCGGGCGCCAGCGCCTCGTAGGTGCCGCGATCCTTCAGCAGGCCGGAGACATGGATGCCGGATTCGTGGGTGAAGACGTCCTCGCCGACGATGGCCTTGTTGCGCGGCATGGCGCGGCCGGCCGCCTCCATCACCCGCTGCGCGAGCGGACGCAGGGCTTGGGGATCGAGGCCGGTCTCCGCCCGCGCGGTCTGGCGCAGGGCGATCGCCACTTCCTCCAGCGGCGCATTGCCCGCGCGCTCGCCGAGCCCGGCCACGGTGACGCTGGCATGGCGCGCGCCGCCGGCCACCGCGGCGATGGTGTTGGCGGTGGCGAGGCCCAGGTCGTCATGGGCATGGAACTCGAGTTCGAGATCGGTCGCGCTCGCCACCCGGCGCACCAGCGCATAGGCGGAGAAGGGATCGAGCACGCCCAGCGTGTCGGCGAGGCGCAGGCGGAACGCGCCGGACTCCCTGGCCGCCTCGGCGACGGCGCACAGGAAGTCGGGATCGGCGCGGGACGCGTCCTCGCAGCCGACCGCGACGGTGAAGCCGAGCTTGGTCGCCAGCGTCACCACGTGGCGTACGTTGCCGAGCGCCCAGTCCCGGTCGCGGTTCAGCTTGCCCTTCAGCTGACGGTCGGAGGTGGGGATGGAGAGATTGACGTAGCTCACCCCGGCGGACACCGCGGCGAACAGGTCCTCCTCGCCCATGCGGCACCAGGCGGCGACGCGCAGCGGCAGCTTGAGCGAGACGATGGAGCGCAGCGTCTCGATCTCCTCGTCGCCCATGGCAGGGGTGCCGGCCTCGATCTCCGGCACGCCGGCGGCGGCCAGCGCCTCGGCGATCTCGATCTTCTCCTTGCGGGTGAAGGCGACGCCGGGCGCCTGCTCTCCATCCCGCAGGGTGGTGTCATTGAGGAAGACCGTGCGGGCCGGCATCGCGCCTGCGGTACCGCGACCGGCGCGCCCCGGAATGGCCGATGGTGACTTCGCGAGCATGGGTCCCTTCCGATCTGCCCCCGCCCGGAGACGGGAGACGAATGAGCGCCACCGCCGCGCCCGGACCCGCCTTGCGATCAGGCGGCGGGCCGCGCGCCTTCGCCAAGGACTTCGCAAGCCGCGTGCCACTCGCCTAAACTATTGGTGCAGATCGAATATTTTCACGGCACGACATGTCGCGAACGCGACAGGGGCAGATGGCGTGCCGGCTTCGACAGGTTTGCGACAGAAAAGACGCTGATGTTGTTACGTAAAACTACGTAGGCCCGGCGTGGCGAGCCTCCCCTCGCCACGGGGTCAGGCAGGGGTGATCACCACCTTCACGTCGGCGGGCTTGGCCCAGTAGGGCGCGGAGGTCACCAGCACGTGCGCTCCGGCGGCGGCATAGGCGGCCGCGTTGGACAGGTTGACGCCACCGGCCGCGGCCACCTTGGTCTGCGGCGCGCGCTCCGCCACCAGGCGGGCGGCGGCGGCGATCTCCTCCGGCGTCATCTTCTCGCACTGGAGCACGTCCGGCCGCGCCGCGAGCACGTGCGCCACCTCCTCCAGCGTCTTCACCTCCACGACCACCTTCTTTTCCGGAGCGGCGCGGCGCAGCGCCTCCACCCCGGCGGCGGCGCCGCCGGACAAGAACGCCTGGTGCTCGGGAAACAGCAGCAGCGTTTCCGACAGGCCGAGCCGGTGCGGAAAGGCACCGCCGGCGCGGATGGCGGCGATCATCTGCGCCTTCGCGCCCGGCAGCGTCTTGCGGGTGGTCACCACCGCCACGTCCGGATTGACCGCGCGGGCGGCCGCGACGATGCCGGCGGTGAGGGTGGAAATGCCGGTGAGGTACTCCACCAGCGTCTGCGCCACCTTCCAGGCGCGGAAGATCGGCCCGGCCTCACCCTCGGCCATCAGGAAGGTCTCGCCCGCGGGCACGCGCGCACCGCTGGCGGCGGTGATGTCGGCGGGCGCACCGGCGGTGCGGAACAGCTCCTGCGCCAGCTCGACGCCACACAGGGTGGCGTCCGCGCGCATGGACATGGAAAGCCGCGCCCGTCGCGCCGTCAGGCCGAGGCTTTCAGTGGTCAGATCGCCATAGGGCGCGTCCTCGGCGAGGAGGGCATCCACGCTCGCCTGCGTCCACCATCTGTAGGTCATGCCGCGCCCCTGTTCCGGTCCGGATACAGCTGGAGGCTTAGAGGTGCCGGGCGGAAGCGTCCACGGGACAAAGCGTCCTCACGCCGGCGCCCTCAAGCCGGCGTCCTCACGCCGGCGCCGTCTGCCGCGCGGGTCCCTTGGTCGCCGCGCGCAGCAGCCGCAGGCACTCCACGGTGGAGGCGAGGTCGAGGGCGGAGAAGCCGTCCAGCGTTTCCGGGCGGGGATCGGCCCCGCGCGCCAGAAGGCGCTCCACCACGTCCGCCTTGCCGGCGGAGGCCGCGTACATCAGCGAGGAGGCGCCATTGTCGTTGCGGTTGTCGATATCGATGCCCGCGTCCACCAGCGCGTCGATGATGCCGAGATGATTGCCGACGCAGGCGAGCCACAGGGCGGTGTTGCCATCCGCGTTGCGCGCGTCGAGCACGGCCCCGGCGGCGATCAGGCGCGCCACTATGTCGGCGAGGCCCTCCCGGCACGCCTTCATCAGCGGCGTCATGCCGTTCTCCACGGTGGCATTCACCCCGTCCGCCGGAAAGCCGAGGCTGACCAGCCAGCGCGAGAGCGCCTCGTCCGCGCTTCCCGCCGGCGCCCGCGCGCTCTCGAAGCTGCGCCACGCCTCATAGCCCCCGTCGAGGCTCACCACATCGGCGAAGCCGAAATCGGAGAGGGCCTGCGCATACTCGCGACTGGCGTGGCCGTGGTAGCAATAGATCAGCACCGGCTGCGTCTTTGGCGTGGTGCCGATGATGTCGCCGAGGTTGGTGAAGGCGATGTTGCGCGCGCCCGCCACGTGGCCGGCGGCGAAGGTCGCGGCGTCGCGCACGTCGAGCAGCAGGGCCGCGCCCGCCGCCACCATGGCGCCCGCCTCCTCCACCCCGATGCAGCGATAGGGGATGCGCTGTCTCATCAGATCCTCCGGACGGTCAGGCGGAGCGGCCGGGATAGGCCGGCTCGGTCACGATGCGGGTGTCGGGAACGGGACGCCCCACGGTGAAATGGTAGATGGACTGGAACGCCCGCCCCTCGAGCCCCACCAGCCGGTGCAGGTCGTCGTCGAAGAAGCAGCCGATGCCGGTGCCGCGGAAGCCAGCCGCCTCGGCTTCCAGATAGAGCACCTGCCCCAAGAGACCGGCCTCCCAGTGGAGCCGCCGGTAGCGCCAGGGATCAGCCGCCACCTCGCTCTCGAACTCCGCCAGCAGCGCGAGGGCGAAGCTGCCGTCGCTGGCGATGGCCTGGTGGCAGCACAGGGTGCGGGCGATGCCGCGGCAATCGGTCTCCGCCAGCCGCGCGAGGGGGATGTGGTCGGGGCAGCCTTCCGGCCGCTCCCAGGTGAAATCGGAGCGCAGCGCGGCCTTCAGGGCCGGCACGATGCCCTCCCGGCGCGGCAGGGCATAAAGACCGGGCGCAAGCCCTTCCACCCGGTGGACGAACACCAGCGGGTGGATGCGCGGGACGAGCCCGGATGCGTCGAACGGCGGCGCGGGGCGCGGCAGGAGCGCGTCCATCATGTCGAGGAAGACCGCGCGCGGCATGGCGCTGTCCTTCGCCGTGAAGCGCTGGGCGCTGCGCCGGCCGAGGATGAGGCCCGCCGCAGGCGCCTCGGCGCCCGAGGCGCGGGGCGGAAGCGGCGCTGCCGGCTCGGGCTCAGGCGCGGGGGCAGCGGTGCCGGTCGCGCGGGTCGCCGCCCCGACCTGCCCGATCACCGGCCAGCGGTAGAGCGGCCGGCGGTCCAGCACATTGGCGACACCCCTCCAGCCGTCGCGCGCCGGGGCAGGCGCAGCAAGGGGCGCGCCCGCGATGGCGATCAGCATGTCGGGGTCTTCAGGCTCGGCCGCGCCGAAGTCCTGCGGCCGGTCGAGGCCGCACAATGCGGCGATCGCCGCGCCGGTGACGTTCGGCACGAGCTGCGCCGTCCATCCGAGGCAGGCGGCGGCGGTGCGCACCGCGCCCAGCGCGTGGCCGAGATCGAGCTGGCAGTAGCGGAACGCCCGCTCGCCGTATTTCCACGCCTCGCGCCAATGGATGGAGGAGAGGGCGAGATAAAGCTGCGCCGGCCCCGCGGAGCGCGGGAACTGCGCCTCGATCGCGAAGCCGGACGCGGAGGCCACCGCCACCGTCGCGCGGGGCGGCGCCTGCCGCTGCTCCAGCGCATGGTCGCGGCTGAGATAGTGATGCACCCCGTCCGGCACGCCGGCGACGCCCTGAGCCAGCACATAGGCTTCGGTGGGGTGCAGGTTGCCGCTGGAGGGGGCGCAGCGCAGCGCCCAGCGATCCGGCCCGTACTGCTTCCACGCGGCGAGGCCGAACGAAAGCTCCAGCAGCAGCGCCACGCCCGCCAGATCGAGCGGCGCCGGCGGCACGGCGCCGGGGGTCATCGCGTCCCGCCAGGACACCGCGAGCCCCTCCGCCGCGAGCGGCAGGGCAAGCCGCGGCGCGCCGGCGAACACGCGGAACGGATTCGGCTGGTCGTCCCAGTCGAGGGTTTCCGGCCCGGCGGCATAGCCCTTCAGGCTGTGCTTGGTGCGCTCGTGGTAGGCGATGGCCAGATCCGACGGATGCGCGGGGGGCAGCGGCGCGTTCATGGCTCAGGACACCTGCGATCAGGACGCCTGCGCCGCAGCGGGCGCCGGACAGGGATTGGCCTCGCCGGGATGGGAGCAGCCCTCCAGCGGCGCGGCGCCGGCGGGCGCCGGCCCCAGCAGCGAGGTCACCGGCTCACGGTCGAAACCGGCGCAGCGCGCGCCGTCCACCTCCACCAGCGGGCGGCGGATCAGCAGCGGCTCGGCCAGCATGAGCGCGATGGCCTCATCCGCCGTGGCGGCCTCCGGCTTCACCTCGCCCGATTTCACCTTCGGCGCGGCCGGGTTGAACCAGCTCGCCACCGGCGTCGCGCCGAAGAAGCCGATGAGGCGCTCGGCGGTCCAGGGCTCGGTCAGCAGGCTCTTCACCACCAGGGTGTGGCCGGCATTGGCCAAAGCGAGCTTCTGCCGGGCATTGGTGCCGCAGCCCGGCTTCTCGTAGAAGGTGACGGTGGCCACGGCCGACCTACTTCAGCACGGAGAGCTGGACGAGCGGCACCGCGCCGCCGCGGCCGAGCACCGTATCCACCTTCTTGCGCACGCCCTCCAGCGTCAGCGGCTTCACCACCGCGCCATGGGCGCCGGCCTTCATGCCGCCCACCGCGATGGCCTCGTCGGCCTTGTCGCAGACGATGAGGATGCGCACGCCCGGGAAACGGGCCTTGATCTCGCCGATCAGGGCATCGCCCCGCGTCTTCAGCCAGGAGACGCCAAGCAGCACCACGTGCGGCGCCAGCCAGCCGACACCCTTCTCGTAGGCTTCCTCGGGGGTGGCGAGCTCGTGGGTCTCGATCTCGTCATGGAGCATGAACTGGAGCGCGGCGCGGGTGATCTCGTCCTCGTCCACAACGAACACGCGCCGCTCGTCCACCGCCTTGGAAGTCTCAACGCCGATCTGCATCTTGCCCTCGCTCCATCTGCCCGCGGCACGTGACGGCGCCCGCGCGCGCCGCACCTGTTTGGCTTCAAGCAAGTTCCGTTCCTGTCGCATCCGCACCAGCGATGGCGCCGCGACGGCCGTGCGGCGGCGCCCGGCTTTGTTGCGATTGCGACATGGCGCGACGCGCTGTCGGGTTCGACACAGCTGGCAGGAGCGGACCTCCGCCGGCCCGACTTGATGCAGATCAACGGTTTGCGGGCGATCCACGCGACTGGCACGGCGGTTGCTCCTGTCATGGCGCAACAGCGAGTGAGGGCTGAGTGCACGCCTAGGCCGACTGCCAGCGATGCGCTCCTTCCCGTAACCCGCGGGGCGTTTCCGACGAATATTGCGACGAGAGAAACGGCCTCGCGCCATTTGCGCGGTGGTCTTCTGAACAGTTTGAAGGAGAGCAAGATGGCTTCGCTGCGACAGATCGCGTTTTACGGCAAGGGTGGCATCGGCAAGTCGACGACGTCGCAGAACACGCTGGCGGCCCTGACCGAGCTTGGTCAGCGCATCCTGATCGTGGGCTGCGATCCCAAGGCGGATTCGACCCGCCTGATCCTGCACGCCAAGGCGCAGGACACCATCCTGTCGCTGGCCGCGAACGCGGGCTCCGTGGAAGACCTGGAGCTCGAGGACGTGATGAAGGTCGGCTACAACGACATCCGCTGCGTTGAGTCCGGCGGTCCGGAGCCGGGCGTGGGCTGCGCCGGCCGCGGCGTGATCACCTCGATCAACTTCCTTGAGGAGAACGGCGCGTACGAGGACATCGACTACGTGTCCTACGACGTGCTGGGCGACGTGGTGTGCGGCGGGTTCGCCATGCCGATCCGCGAGAACAAGGCGCAGGAGATCTACATCGTCATGTCCGGCGAGATGATGGCCATGTATGCGGCCAACAACATCTCCAAGGGAATCCTGAAGTATGCGAACTCCGGCGGCGTGCGCCTGGGCGGGCTGGTGTGCAACGAGCGCCAGACCGACAAGGAGTATGAGCTGGCGGAGTCGCTGGCGAAGAAGCTGGGCACCCAGCTGATCTACTTCGTGCCGCGCGACAACATCGTGCAGCACGCGGAGCTGCGCCGCATGACGGTGATCGAGTATGCGCCGGATTCGGCGCAGGCCCAGCACTACCGGAACCTTGCGACGAAGGTTCACAACAACTCCGGCAACGGCATCATCCCGACCCCCATCACGATGGACGAGCTCGAGGATCTGCTGATGGAGCACGGCATCATGAAGACCATCGACGAGACCCAGGTCGGCAAGACCGCCGCCGAGCTCGCCGCCGGCTGACGCCTCAGGGCGGACCGGCTCCGGCCGGTCCGCCGCACGGACGCCAGGCCACGCGGCTTGCCGCGGATATTTCAGAGCGGCCCGGCGTTATCTTTTCGATACGCCTTTTCACACACCTTATCTTGAGACTTCTCAAGCGATCAGGTCCTCCGCCTCCGGGCGGGGGACCTTTTGCTTTTGCAGGACTGCCCGCCCTCGCCCGCGACGCGCCTGCGGGGCGTGTCGCACCCGCGACGCCGCCGGTGGCCACGCGTCTGCCGGCGCGCGCGGATGCGTCGGGATCGCGACGTCCCGCAGCGCTGCGATAGATCCCGCGAATGGGGCCACGCGATAGCTGTCGCGTTCCTGACAAGAATTCGCAGCCCTGCGCCAACGTCTCGTCCACCCCCATTCGCCGATTCCCGACAATTCATCGCAAACCTTTGCAGACGCGAATGATTTTCAAGCCGCGCAGGCTTGGTACGGCGCTTGCTAGATAGTCTTCGGGAGCGCCTTGAAGGGCTCGGAGCACATCAATGCATATCGTCGTCTGCATCAAACAGGTCCCGGATTCGGCGCAGATCCGCGTCCACCCGGTGACGAACACCATCATGCGGCAGGGCGTGCCGACCATCATCAACCCGTACGACCTGTTCGCGCTCGAAGAAGCCATGAGGCTGCGCGACCAGTTCGGCGGCGAGGTGACGGTGCTCACCATGGGCCCGCCGTCCGCCGAGGACTCCCTGCGCAAGGCGCTGACCTACGGCGCCGACCGCGCCATCCTGCTGACGGACCGCTTCTTCGCCGGCTCCGACACGCTCGCCACCTCGTTCGCGCTGGCCACCGCCATCAGCAAGATCGGCGAGACCTATGGCGCGCCGGACATCGTCTTCACCGGCAAGCAGACCATCGACGGCGACACCGCCCAGGTCGGCCCCGGCATCGCCAAGCGCCTCGGCCTGCTGCAGATCACCTATGTGGCGAAGGTGGCGGAGCTCGATCCCGCCGGCAAGACCATCACGCTCGAGCGCCGGGCCGAGGGCGGCACGCAGGTGCTGAAGACCCAGCTGCCGTGCCTCGTCGCCATGCTCGAGGCCACCAACGAGATCCGTCGCGGCACCATGGTGGACGCCCTGCGCGCCGCCCGCGCGGAGATCGTCAAGTGGAACGCCAAGGACGCCGGCGTGCAGGACATGAGCAAGTGCGGCCTGAAGGGCTCGCCCACCATCGTCAAGCGCGTGTTCGCGCCCAGCGCCCGCGCCGAGAAGGCCAAGTTCCTCGAGGCGTCCGAAGGCGGAAACCTCGCCGAGAGCCTGATCGCGGAAGTCTTTGCCCGCCAGCCCAGCCTTGAAGCCGACCTGACCGCGCTCGCGCGCGGCTACTGACGGCCTCCACCGCAAGTCAAAGAGAGCCGACCATCATGAGCGAGCCGAAGAACACTCCAGCCCCCGCCGCAAGCGGACGCGCTGCGACCAAGAAGGAGCTCCCGGAACACTTCAAGGCGTACAAGCACGTCTGGGTGTTCGTCGAGCAGGAGCGCGGCCAGGTCCATCCCGTCTCGTGGGAGCTCATGGGCGAAGGGCGCAAGCTCGCCGACAAGCTCGGCGTGGAGCTCGCCGCCGTGGTGCTCGGCGCCGAGGGCGAGACGGTGCGCGAGGCGGTGGCTGAATCCTTCTGCTACGGCGCGGACCTCGCCTATGTGGCGGCCGATCCGGTGCTCGCCGACTACCGCAACGAGGCCTACACGGCCGCGATGACGGACCTCGTCAACACCTACAAGCCGGAAATCCTGCTGCTGGGCGCCACCACCCTCGGCCGCGACCTCGCCGGCGCCGTTGCGACGACGCTGCTCACCGGCCTCACCGCCGACTCCACCGAGCTCGACGTGGACGCCGACGGCTCGCTCGCCGCGACCCGCCCGACCTTCGGAGGCTCTCTCCTGTGCACCATCTACACGCTGAACTACCGCCCGCAGATGGCGACCGTCCGTCCGCGCGTGATGTCCATGCCCGAGCGCGTCGCCAAGCCCATCGGCCGGGTGGTGGAGCACAAGCTCGGCCTCGGCGAGGTCGACATCATCACCAAGATCCTGAACTTCATTCCGGATCGTGATTCCAACAAGTCGAACCTCGCCTATGCGGACGTGGTGGTGGCGGGCGGCATGGGCCTCGGCTCGCCGGAGAACTTCCAGCTGGTGAAGAATCTCGCCGCCGTCATGGGCGCCGAATACGGCTGCTCGCGCCCGCTGGTGCAGAAGGGCTGGGTCACCTCCGACCGCCAGATCGGCCAGACCGGCAAGACCATCCGTCCCAAGCTCTACATCGCCGCCGGCATCTCCGGCGCGATCCAGCATCGTGTCGGTGTCGAGGGGGCGGACCTGATCGTCGCCATCAACACCGACAAGAACGCGCCCATCTTCGACTTCGCCCACGTCGGCATCGTCACCGACGCCATCCGCTTCCTGCCGGCCCTCACCGAGGCGTTCGACAAGCGCCTTTCCGCCCACTCGCGCGACAAGCTCGCCAGCTGAAGGATCCAGTCCGATGATCGACGAAAAGTTCGACGCGATCGTGGTCGGCGCCGGCATGGCCGGCAACGCGGCGGCCTATACCATGGCCACGCGCGGCCTGAAGGTGCTGCAGCTGGAGCGCGGTGAATATTCCGGCTCCAAGAACGTGCAGGGCGCTATTCTCTATGCCGAGATGCTGGAGAAGATCGTCCCCGATTTCCGCGAGGACGCCCCCCTCGAGCGCCATCTCATCGAGCAGCGCTTCTGGATGATGAGCGAGAACTCGCACACCGGCCTGCAGTATCGGTCCGACGACTTCAACGAGGAGAAGCCGAACCGCTACACCATCATCCGCGCCCAGTTCGACAAGTGGTTCAACAAGAAGGTGCAGGAGGCCGGCGCCCTCACCGTCTGCGAGACCACGGTGACCGAGCTGGTGCAGGACGCCTACGGCAAGGTGATCGGCGTGAAGACCGATCGCGGCGGCGGCCAGATCCATGCGGACGTGGTGGTGCTGGCGGAAGGCGTCACCGGCCTGCTCGGCACCCGCGCCGGCCTGCGCAAGATCCCCAAGCCCACCGAGGTGGCGCTGGCGGTGAAGGAAATGCACTTCCTGCCGCAGGAGGTGATCGAGCAGCGCTTCAACCTCAAGGGCAATGAGGGCGTGGTGATCGAGGCCGCCGGGACCATCTCCAAGGGGATGACCGGCATGGGCTTCATCTACACCAACCGCGAGTGCATCTCGCTCGGCCTCGGCTGCCTGGTGTCGGACTTCCAGAACTCCGGCGAGTCGCCGTACCAGCTGCTCGAGAAGTTCAAGCGCCACCCCTCGGTCGCCCCGCTCATCGAGGGCTCCGAGGTCAAGGAATACGCCGCCCACCTCATTCCCGAGGGCGGCTTCAAGTCCATTCCGCAGCTGTTCGGCGACGGCTGGGTGGTGGTGGGCGATGCCGCCCAGCTCAACAACGCCATCCACCGCGAGGGCTCCAACCTTGCGATGACCTCCGGGCGCATCGCCGGCGAGGCCATCTTCCAGGTGAAGTCCCGCAAGGAGCCGATGACGGCGTCCAACCTCTCGCTCTACAAGAAGATGCTGGACGAGAGCTTCGTCATCAAGGACCTGAAGAAGTACAAGGACATGCCGAAGCTGCTGCATGTCCAGTCGCAGAACTTCTTCCTCACCTACCCGCAGCTCGTGAACAAGGCCATGGAGAACTTCCTGCGCGTGGATGGCACGCCCAAGAAGGACAAGGAGAAGCTGACGGTGAAGTCCTTCACCTCCGCCCGCTCCTGGGCCGGCCTGTTCGGCGACGCCTTCCGCCTCGCTCGCGCGTGGCGCTGAGCCGGCCCGCGCCGGCACCGGACTGGACCGGGCGTGCCCCGGTCCGCATTGCCCTCAACCTCGCGGCAGGGCCCGCCCGCCGCCCCTTCATCCCACGGGAGTTCCCCATGGCCAGCACCGATCCCGCCGTTCGCGTCGAGGACAAGCTCTTCCAGAACCGCTACCTGGTGGACGCCGGCCGCGCCCATATCAAGGTCCGCCCCCACTCCACCCCCTCCGCTCCGCTCAAGGCGCTGCTGACGGCCTGCCCCGCCCGCTGCTACGAGCTGAACGACAAGGGGCAGGTGGAGATCACCGCCGACGGCTGCGTGGAGTGCGGCACCTGCCGCATCATCGGCGAGCCCTCCGGCGACATCGAGTGGAACTATCCGCGCGGTGGCTACGGCGTGCTGTTCAAGTTCGGCTGACGCGACAGGCCGGGGCGTGGATACCTCCGCACCCCGGCCGGCCGTCGGCGCGACCGCCGTCGCCGCTCCATCTGGAACTGCCACGCCTTCGGCCCTACATTCGGGCCAGGAGGATTGCGCATGTCCGCACAACAGGCCGAAGAGCCGGAATTCCCCATCGAGGCCCTCGACTGGCAGGGCCGCCCCCTGCGCTGCCAGGATTGTCCGCACGAGGACATCAAGGCCGAGGGGCGCTGCGATCTTGGCAAGGTCTGCGTCGCCGACCGCCGCCGCAAGCGCATCGATCGCTTCTTCTCCGGCAATGCGGCGCTGGCCGAGCGCTATCTCGACCATCCCTATTTCGAGGTGCGCACCCTCGCCGCCCGCCATGCCAGCGTCTTCCTCATCGGCCGGCTGAAGGACGATCCGGAGCCGGACGTGCGCATGGCGGTGGCCCAGCGCCTGCCGCTGGCCCGCGTGCGGGACATGCGGCTCGATCCCGATCCGCGCGTGCGCATCGCCGTCGCCCAGCGGCTGGAGGGGGCGGACCTCATCCCGTTCCTGTCCGACGAGGCCTATGAGGTGCGCATCGCCGCCGCCCGCCGCGCCCCGCCGGATGCGCTGGTCTATCTGATGCACGATGCCGAGCCGGAGGTGCGCCGCGCGGTGGCCCGCCGCCTGCCCCAGCTGCCGCTGGCGCGCATGGCGCGTGATCCCGACCCGCTGGTGCGCCTCACCGTGGCAGAGCATCTGGACCCGGAACGGCTCGCCTCCATGGCCGCCGACGAGGACATGCGCGTGCGCTTCGCCGTCGCCGAGCGCATCGCCCCGCGCTTCCTCGCGCGACTGGCCGAGGATGCGGTGGAGCCCATCGCCGAGCTCGCCCGCGCCCGCCTCGCCAGCGCCTGACGGCACGATCCGCGCAGTCCGGGGCGCGGTTCCGTCTGCCCCGTCCCCGAAGGTTCCGGGGCGATGCCGGTCCATGGCATCGCTCCTGCATGGCCAGTGCGTTGAGCATTGGCAAGACGAGCGTCGCTGCCCCCCTGAGACGCTCGGGAACCCCGAGGATGCCATGATCGAAATCACAGCAAGCGACGTGACCTTTTCCGCCTACCGGGCCGACCCGGACGGCGCGCCCAAGGGCGCCGTCGTCATCCTGCAGGACATCTTCGGCGTCACCGCCGACATCCGTGCCATCGCCGATGGCTATGCCGCGGCCGGCTATGTGGCGGTTGCCCCGGCCCTGTTCGACAAGGTCCGGCCGGGCGTCGAGCTCGCGCCCGCCGCCGCCGAGGAGGGCCGCGCCCTCTCCGCCGAGGTGGGAACCGACTGGCCGCTGGAAGCCATCGCGGCGACGGTGGAGACGCTCCGCCCCGCAGGCAAGGTGGCGCTGGTGGGCTATTCGTGGGGCGGCTTTCTCGCCTATCTCGCCGGAAACCGCGTGAAGGGCCTCGCCTGCGCGGTCGGCTATCACGCCGAGGGCCTTGGCGACGCGGCAAGCGAGAAGCGCCGCATCCCCACGCTCATCCATTTCGCCGAGGCCGACGCCGCCGTGCCCGACGAGGAGCGCATCCAGTTCCGCGCCCGCCGGCCGGACGTCTCGGCCTTCTCCTATCCCGGCGCCGCGCGCGGCTTCGATTTCCCCGCCAGCCCGGCCTTCGATGCGACCGTCGCCGAGACCGCCCGCTCGCGCACCCTCGGCTGGATGGCGCAATATGTGGTTGGCGCGCCTCCGGCGCAGATGAAGAATGCCGGGGCCTATGCCCAGGCCAAGACCGAGAAGAAGGGCAAGAAGAAGCCGGAAGGCGACGACTTGGGCCCGCCCATGAACTGACGGGCCTGACGACAGGACCGGAGGGCGTGGCGCATCCCGCGGGAGGCGGCACGCCCTTGCGCAGGAGACACCGGATGAGCGTGATCGAGCACGATTTCGGCGCTGGCCGCAAGCGCAAGGAGAAGCGCTTCCGCGACCTCCTCAGCCTCGACGCCCTGCACGAGCAGAACGTCCGCGCCAATCCCCTGCCCTATCTCGAGCGCGCCAGCGAGCGCATCTACCAGCTGGAGCGCACCATCTTCGAGGCAGCCCTCGCCGCCCGCCCGCCGGCGGACGACGCGCCGGACACCAGCACCGTGAGCATCAGCGAGGCCGAATACCTGCGGCTGCGCGCCTGCCGCGCCATCGTCGATGCGGCGCTCGCCGAGATCCAGGCCCGGCCCGACGACGCGGCCGACTGACCGTCCACACCCGACACGGCTGTCGCGAAGCCCACGCGCGCCGCCCGCGCCTGTGCGATGCCCGACACCGGGACAGCTGCGGGCCTCGGGCCGTCCCGCGCGGCTGCGCGGCTGCGCGGCCTCGGCGCCGTGGCAAGAACCTTGCGTGATCCCGGCGGAAGCGGCGCCCCCGCGCATCGGCCCGACCGGACCTCCGGCGGCCGGCCGGGATGCCCGGCGCCGCGCAAGCAGCTGGAGCAGGACATGTCGAGCAGCGAAGGGGTCTTCATCGACTGGGACGGCAACGCCCGCAGCGTGGCGGATCCCGGCGGCGGCTATCTGTGCGAGACCGACCGGGTTGCCAAATACGTGGCCGTGACCACCAAGACCGGGACGCTGGTGCACGAGGGCACCTACTACAAGACCATGGCCGATGTGGCGAAGGCCGGCATCAAGGCCGAGCTCGTGCCCGGCTCCCATCCCTGGGGCAGGAAGGCGGACGGCTTCTGAGCCGCTGCTGACCGGGCCCGCCGCGGCCCGGTCTCGGGCGCCGGTGCTTTCAGGGCGGCCGGCGCCGCATCACACAGCCTTTATATGGAGATTCGGCGATGGTCCCGACGACGATTCTCATCGACGAGGCCCCCCGCTGTGTCGTTCGGCCGAACGACACCAAGGACCTCAACCGCTTCCTGCGCAACGCCCGCAGCTACCTGCTGGGGGACCAGCCGGACGGCAAGATCACCCACCGCACCGCCTCCGAGGAAGAGCTCGCCCGCTGGCGCAGCGCCCTCGCCCTGCACCAGGCCTGGGGCGGGGAGGACGAGCATTTCTTCGGAATACCGCTGTAGCGACGACGCCGGCCGCGGCCATTGCCCCATCTCACGGCCGGGCGGCGTGGCCCATCGTGTCGTGGGGATTGCCGGCGGTGTTGCGCATCCAGTCGGCGAGCTTGGCCATGGCGCCATAGATCTCGTCCCGCGCGGCGACGTCCGCCACCGTCTCGTCCAGCGCGCCGCGCATGCACAGCAGCCAGGCGTCGCGCTCGGCGTTGCCGATGGGAAAGCCCATGTGGCGCTGGCGCAGGCGCGGATGACCGCGCTCCACCGAATAGAGCTTCGGCCCGCCGGTCCATTCGGTCAGGTAGCGCTTCAGCACCGCCTTGGTGGAGCCGAGGTCGGGGGCATGCATGTCGCGGATGCCTTCGGCTTCCGGCAGCGTGTCCATGCGGGCGTAGAACGCCTCCACCAGCCGGTCGATCACCACCGCGCCGCCCAGCCGCTCGAACATCGTCACCGTCGCGGTTTCCTCAGACATGTCCCACCTCGCGCAATGTTGCCGCCGGCGCGGCGCAGGCGACGCGCGCCTATTCGTCCATGTTGGGCAGGAGGATGACCTCCGCCGGCGCCCCGGCGCCCGAGGCCTCCACAAAATCCAGCGCCGAGACCAGCGAGAGGCCTCCGTCCGCCTCCATCAGCACCACGGCGTCCGGCGGCATCGCGCCGAGCGCCTCCAGAAGCTGCGCCACCGTCATCGCCGCGATCCTCCGCTTGCCTTGCCGCGCCGCCGGTCACGCCGGGCCCAGGGGGGCGCCCGCCTCGTCAAAGGCCAGCACCACCGTCTCCTCGTCCATGGTCACCTCGGCCCGGCACAGGGCGCCGTTGCCGTGATAGGCGTAGCGATGGGCGAGCTCGATCTCTCCATAGACCATCTTGTCAAAGCCCGTCAGCAGCCCCGCCGCGTCGAAATAGGCGCGGATGAAGGTATTGCGGTGGGTGAGCTGCTCGCCGGGGATGAGCTCCACCAGCCGGAACGGCATGCGCACGCCCGTGTAGGTCACATAGAAGCGGACCTGCGCATCCGCGTCCGCACGTTCCACCGCCTGCGCGGCCTCTCCGGTCATCAGCTTGTCTCCTCCCGTACCGATCCGCGTGGCGACCCGCCCTCAATCGGGGGAGATCATGATCTCCATGGTCTCGTCGAGATCGTCATAGGGGAACGGGCGCTCCTCCTCTTCCTGCAGCTGGACCCCGCACAGGCACACGTCGTCGCCCACCAGCGCGATCGCCACCGGCTCCAGATGCTCACCCTCGCACGGGCCCTCGACGCAGGCGCCGGTGTCCACGTCGAACTGCGCGCCGTGGCGGCCGCAGCGCAGGCGGGTGCCGTCCTTGTTGAAGAACTCGCCGCCGCCGATGTTCAGCCAGGTGCCCTGGTGCGGACAGGCGTTGACGTAGCCGGTGAACTCGCGCGCCCCGGTGCGCACCACGACGATGCGGAACGGGCGCGCCTCGCCCTCCGGCGTGAGGCGGGAGAGGTCGAACGCCTTCGCCTCGCCCGGATCGATGTCGTCCGCCTCGCAGATGGCATACACGTGCATTTCGTCGCCAGACATTCCGGACCCGCTCCCCGCCGGCGCGCCATGGCCGCCGGTTCCTGTCGCAAATGGAACAGACTGTCGGAACCCGCCGCACCACAGCCGCGGGATGGCGGCTGCGGCCCGGCGCTCGGCCCGACTGCCCCGATATTTGCATGAAGCGTGCCGGACCAAGCGTGCCGGACCAAGCGTGTCCGGCGCCCCGCCCGACACGGCACCGAGGACGACCATGGCCGCGATGAAATTGTACATGACCCCCGGTTCCTGCTCCACCGGGATCCACATCATCCTGGAAGAGCTGGACGAGATCTTCGAGGCCCACATCGTCAACCTGCCGGCGGGCGACCAGTTCAAGCCGGATTATGTGGCCATCAATCCCAAGTCCACCATTCCCGCCCTGGTGCGGCCGGACGGCACCGCGCTGACCGAGGTGGTCTCCATCGCCCACTGGCTGGGGCGCCATCGCGGACGGGGGCGGCTCTGGCCGGCCGAGGCGGAGGCCGAGACGCGTGCGCTGGAGACCATGGTGCACGTGACGGCCACCATCCACGGGCAGGGCTTCGCGCGCATCTTCACCACGCCCACCTTCGCCGCCGCGCCGCAGGACCGGCCGCGCGTGGAAACCCTGGGGCGCGACATCGTCGAGCGCGGATTCGCCATCATCGACAAGGCCCTGGAAGGCCGCGAACATGTGGCCGGCGCGTTCAGCGTGGCCGATCCGGTGCTGTTCTACGTGGAATTCTGGGCCGACAAGACCGGCATGACGCTGCCGCCCAATCTCGCCGCGCACTACCGGCGCATGCTCGCCCGGCCGGCGGTGGTGCGGGTGCTGCGGGAGGAAGGCTACAATCCCGCCACCCTTGGCGCGGCGCAGGCCGTGCCGGCGTGACGCCGGCGGGGGGCCAAGAGGAACGCGCCGGGCAACCGCCCCGGCGCGCGTTTCTCACAACAGGCCCAGCTCCAGCTGAACCTCGTCGCTCATGCGCGACTTGTCCCATGGCGGGTCGAACACCAGCTTCATCTGCACGGTGGCGACACCGGGCACCACGCCCACCGCCTCCTGCACCCAGCCCAGCATCTGCCCGGCGACCGGGCATCCGGGGGCGGTGAGAGTCATGTCGATCTCCACCACGCCCTCATCCTTCACCTCGATGCGGTAGATGAGGCCAAGATCATAGATGTTCACGGGAATTTCGGGATCGGTCACGGTGCGCAGCGCCGTGATGATCGCCTCCATCAAGGTCGCCTCGTCGTCCGCGAATTCCTCCAGGTTCCGCACTTCACCATGGAAGATCATCGTGGTCGCAGCGGCAAGGCCGTGGTCTGTCGGCTGTGTCATGTGCCCAATGCCTCCTGCCCCCTCGTCCCCTTCCAGATAGCAAGCGCGATGCCAAGCGGCACGCCATCGGGGATGCGACCCATCGCCCGCCTCACGCGAGCCCTTCCGCCAGCGCCGCCACCACCGGCCAGCCGACGGCGCCGGACGGATCGAGCACGCGCAGCGCCGCCAGCTTCTCCGCCGCGGCCTCCGGCCGGTCCTGCCGCAGGTGGATGAAGGCGAGCGCCTTCAGGGTGTAGAGCGCGAACCGGCCGGGCCCCTCGGGCAGGATGTCCTGCGGCTCCCAGCGCCGCCAGTCGGTGTCCCACCCGGCCTGCGTCGCGGCCTCGTGCAGCCCGCTCTCGGCGGCGGCCTGCGCCTCGTCCAGGTTTCCCTGGTAGGTGTGGATCTTGTACAGGCAGAAATAGACCGGCAGCTCGCCGGGCGAGATGGCGAGCGCCTTGCGGAACAGCGCATCGGCCTGTCCGCGATCGCGGCGATAGGCGATGACGCCCTGCTGCAGCAGCGCGTTCACGGCATCGGAGACCTCGCCGAAATTGATGACGTCGGCGTCGGGCAGAAGATTGATCATCGCATCGGCCAGTCGTGGGGCGGCGAAAGGCGCAGGCGCGGCGCTTCACCAGGTGGGCGTGATGGAGGGCGTCTCGGCGGGCCGGGCGCTGCGGAAGGTCAGCGCCCGGCTCACCGCCTTGGCGATGACATGGGCGCGGGCGTCGAGCCCGGTCCAGTCGGCGCCGCGGCCACGTGGATCGATCTCCAGCAGCTTCACGCCCGCAGGCACCTCGGTGCCGTCGCGGACCACGCCGCGCACGACACCGTCGAACGGCGCGCGGATGGAATCGTTGCCGAGGTAGCCGATGTGGAAGTCCTTGAAGACGCGGGTGCCGATCTCGATGGCGGTATGCCAGCGGCCCGGCACCTCGGAATGCACGAAGCGCTCGGCCGCCGCGCTGCCCAGCTGGCGGGCGACGCCGTCCGCGGGATCGGTGGGACCGTGCTGGAGAATCTGCCCTTCCTTGCCGGGGCGCGTCTCGATGGCGAGATCGCAATTGTCGCCGCCGCTGAAGCCCGGCCCGAGGCCGATGGTGATCCGGCCGAGGCGCCGCAGGTCGGGCGTCGCCTGGTACTTGTTCATGCGCGCGTCCACCAGCAGGTCGATGGCGCCGAGCACGATGAGATCGAGCAGGCCGAGGTGCGTCACCAGCACCTCCCCGCGCGCGAGGCCGGCGCGGATGGCGATGCCGGTATCGGCCCGGATCGCCCGGATCCCGTCCACCTGGACATCGTCCTCGTAGAGGGCGTCGTGGAACGCCATCTTGCGGCGGATGACCGGCGGCATCGGATCGTGCGAGAGCACGACGCCGTATCCCTTGCGGTGGAGCTCGACGGCGACGGCCGAGGCGATCTCGTTGGTGCCGAGTATGGTGGCGAAGCCGCCGCCCCGGCCCTGCTGCTCAAAATCGCTCATTGTCCCGGTCTCGCTTCGTTCGCTCCTGATGCAAGCAAGAGGCGGGCCGATTGGAACCGATGCAGGCTGCGACCGGATTTGCGGTGGTTTGACCGCTGCACGCCCGCCGGGCGCGCCGGGCGTGAACGGTTCGGTGCAACACCCGCACACCGCTGTCGCGTTTGCGACAGGATCGCCCCCGCCTCCCCGGGCGCTGCGGTCCGGGCCCGGCCCCGCGCCATCTGGTTTCGACCTTGCATGGAGCGCGCCGCAGAAGGAGACAGCGCCATGGCCATGTCCGCAGAGGAAATCGAGCGCCTCGTGAAAGAGGCGCTTCCCGATTCTCAGGTCGTCATCATCGACCTCGCCGGCGACGGCGACCACTACGCCGCACGGATCACATCCCCCGCCTTCCGCGGCAAGAGCCGGGTGCAGCAGCACCAGATGGTCTATGCCGCGCTGAAGGGGAACATGGGCGGCGTGCTGCACGCCCTGAAGCTGGAAACCATCGTTCCGGCCTGACCTTCCGACACCGTTTTTCTTTCATCTGTTCTTTCAGTGTGGAGTTGATTCATGGCCGGCTCGGCGGAACGTATCGAAGACATCATCGAATCCAGCGACGTGGTCCTGTTCATGAAGGGCGTGCCGGCCGCGCCGCGCTGCGGGTTTTCCGCCTCGGTGGTGCAGGTGCTGGGGCAGCTCGGCGTGCCCTACCGCGCGGTGGATGTGCTGCAGGACGATGCGGTGCGCGAGGGCGTGAAGGCCTATTCCAACTGGCCGACCATCCCGCAGCTCTACATCAAGGGCGAATTCGTCGGCGGTTGCGACATCGTCCGCGAGATGTTCCAGGCTGGCGAGCTCACCGCGATGCTCGAGACGAAGGGCATCGCGCTGCCCGTGGCCTGAGGCGACCACGCGCCAGCGCGGATGCGCGCCAGCAAAAATGGCCCGGCCGTTTCGGCGCGGGCCATTTTCATTCTTGTCACCACCGTCTGGCGCTGACGCCCGGCAGCGGCCGGGCCGCATGGGACGGAGGTTTTACGTAGTTGACCGGATTGCGCCCGGCCAATCGCCCGGCTTCAATCCACCCATGCCGATCAGGCAGCAGCCGAGGCCGATTCCGAACGCAGCGCGTCCACGGAGGCGCGATCGAGACGGAAGACGCCACGACCGCCGGCGAGAGTCTGATAGGCATCCGCCGCGCGGTAGGCGAGGAAGTTGAACCAGACCTGCGGGTCCATGCCCTCGGGACGCTCGCTGATCTCGACGACCGTGCCGTTGGGCGCGAAACGCGCGTGAATCACGACCTTGTTGTCCATGGTGCTCTCTCCAGTTTGACCCCGTCGCGAGCCGGCAGATCCCCATCCCCCTTCTCGCGGCGGGCGTTGAAAAACCAAAAGATGCCTCCCTCCCTCCCGAGAGGGGCCCCCTCCCATCCCGTTGCCTCAGGCGGCGGGATGGTTCTGTCTTTGCCGCCCGGATCGGATCGGCCCGCATGTGACGCTCAGGTCAGCTGACGCTCAGGTCAGCGGTGGCCCGCAGGCGGCGGCTCTCGAAAAGCTCGAACGGACAGGGCCGGGCATCGTCCCGATCCGCGGCATCCGGCCGGACAGCGCCGGCCGGAACCTTGACCCGCGCTCAGACGCCGGAGAACTCGCCCAGCACTTCCACGGTCACGTTCTCGGTGCCCAGCACGGTGACCAGCTTGGCGAGACGGGACTTGGAGCCGACGCCGACGATGGCGTCCAGCAGCTCGTTCTCCTCGCGCGAGGTCTTCGAAAGGCCCTTGCGCCCTTCCTGGATGAACACGTGCGAGGCGCTGCCGTCCTTGTCCGACTTCTGCTTGTCGGCGAGGACCGGCGCCACCTGGATCAGGGCGTCGAGGAGGTTCGTGCCCTCCGACACCTCGATGGACTTGTCGAAGGGGAGGACCTTGAGGGTAACCGTGGACATCAAATGCTCCTGTCGTTTCAAACGTCTTGTTTGGGCTGCAATCTTGTTTGCCTTCAGTAGATGGCGGCACCCGCCCCCACGTTGATCGAGGCATCCTTCATCGTTGCGACGATGAACTCGATCTGGTCTTCCGAGAGATGGGTGTGGAACGGCAGGGCCACCGCGCGGTCCGCCACCTTCTCCGTCACCAGGAAGTCGCCCCGGCGATAGCCGAGGTCGAAGTAGTGGCGCTGCAGGTGGAGCGGATTGCTGTAGGCCGCCCCCTCCACCTTCTCCACCTTCAGGTCCTCGACGATGGAATCGCGGCTCGACTTGGAGAAGCGCGTGCCGAGATGCACCACGTAGAGGAACCAGTTCACCTCCGTCACGTCCGGCGCGATGAAGGGATCCTTGATGCCCTCGAACGACTGCACGTACATGCGGTAGATCTGCTCCACCAGCCGCCGGCGCTCAAGGATCTCCTCCACGCGCCGCAGCTGGGCGAGGCCGAGCGCGGCGGTGACGTCGCTCATGGCGCCCTGGTAGGGCGCGCTCATGGAGACCACGACGGAGGAGCGCTCGTCCGGCCGGTGCGCGCGGAACCGGCGCAGCGCCACCGCGACATTGATGTCGTCGGTCACCACCATGCCGCCCTCGCCGCACACCAGCGGGCCGGGCTGTGAGAAATCGAACACCGACGTGTCGCCGAACGAACCCACCAGCTGGTCCTTGTAGCGCGAGCCGATGGCCTCGGTGGAATCCTCGATCAGGATCAGCCGGCGGGCGCGGGCGATGTCGCGGAACGCGGTCCAGGGGGCCGGATGGCCGTTGGTGTTGCCCGCGACGATGGCGCGGGTGCGGTCGGTGATCTTGGCCTCCGCCTTGGCCGGCACGAGCGTCCCGGCCCAGTAGTCGATGTCCGCGAACACCGGCCGCGCGCCGGCGAGCGAGATGGCATGCACCGTCTCGCGGAACGAATAGGGCGAGGCGATCACCTCGTCGCCGTGGCCGATGCCGTAGGCCTTGAGCACGTAGAGCAGGCCCATGGTGCCGCTCGGCACCGCCACCGCATATTTGCGACCCACATAGGCCGCGAACTCGGCCTCGAAGGTCTCGACCACCGGGCCGCTCGACAGGCGCGGCGCCTGCAGGGCGAGGTTGACCGCCTCCAGCTCGGCGACGGTGATGTCGGGATCCGACAGGAGGATCTCGGTGCCGCCGGGCGCGCCCGCGGGGCCGCCCTCCACACCCATGTCGTCCACGAGGTCGAGCTCGTCCATCATGCGCTCCGCCGGGCGAGAATGACGCCGGTGGCGCGCGCGGGATCGGTGGTGATGTGCGCGCAATGGTCGGCGGCGTCGAGCAGGTGGATGTCGTAGCGCGAGACGACGCGGAACGGCTCCTCGGTCACGTCGGTGGCGTCGCACTGGGTCCAGGAGAGCGTCGGAAAGAGCCGGCGCAGCTCGGCGAAGACGGGCGTGGTCGCGTCTTCGGCGGTGAGCACCTTCTCGATGGCGGCGAGATCGCTGTCGCTCAGGGCCATAACCTTACTCTCCCTTGCCGAAGATCTGACAAGACGGCCCTCGCGGCGCGCCTTGACGGATGCCATGCAGGATCATTGCCAAAACCGGCGGTCCTCATCGTCGTTGATGAGCGCGAGCGCGTCGGCCAGCCGGCCGTGGGTGCTGTCCAGCTCCCAGGTACCGGCGCGGTGATCCTTGCGGTGGACCAGCCAGCGCCCGTCGGAGGGATCGAACAGCACGAGCGCGATGTCCACCACGCCCCCGTCCTTGTCGACGTTGCGCGAGCAGCACGCGCTTTCGATCAGGTAGCCGCCCTCGGTCTTCAGCACCCGGGGCGTGACATAGCGATAGCGCTTGCGCGCCGCGATGGCGCGCTCGATGCGCTTCTTGTCGAGGTCGTTCGGATGAGCGGGCAGCCTCATCGTCTCTCTCGCGGGATGGCACGCCGAAGGGCCGCGGGAGCGCCGCGGCGCGCATCACGCCGGGGAGATTTCCTCCTCGAGGCAGCCGACCACCAGCCGCTCCGAGAATTCGATCAGATAGATGGGCGTGTTGGTGTCGGTGTGGGTGCCCACCTGCACGATCTCGCCGGTGGCCCCGGTGCCCACCAGCAGCGCCTCGGCGGGCACGTCCGGATAGGAGCCGTCGTTGTAGAGGTCGATGAGAGTGACGACCTTCTGGCCCCACTGATACTTGGGAAGACGCGGATCGAACATGATGACTACGCTCCGGGAACAGGGGGCAGGGGAATGTCTTCTTCCTCGCGCGGGGTGGCGGGCTCCAGCTCCTTGCGCTTCATGCCCACGCGGTTTCCGCTCTCGGTGAACTCGACGCCGTAGATGTAGAACTGCTGCAGGAAGGTGCCGATGGAGACCACGTAGCCAATCTCGCCCTTCTTCGCGAGGATCTCGCCGATCTCCTTGCCGGCATAGGTGCCGTCATTGCGGATGACGCGCTTGGCCTTCACCTTCTCACCGAAGTTGAAGTACGGCGGCTCGGAGATTTCCACCACATCACTGTCGCGGACGATGTTGCTCATAGCGGCATCTCCCTCAAGAGTTCCCCGCCGGCCTTCAGCCGGGCCTGGGCCACCTCGCGCACGAAGTCGTCGTCGTCATCGGCCAGCCGCGCCACCTGGGCGGGGGCGATGCGGCTCGCCACCTCGTAGCGCACCCGCCAGTCGGGATCGGACACCAGCGCTGAGAGCAGATCCGGCGCGAGGCGCTGGGCCACCTCCAGGCGCACCGAGGCGCTCGGGTCGGAGGCCATGCGCAGCAGCCATTCCGCCGGCAGGCGCTGGGCCACCACGCGGCGCACCTCCGCCTCCGGGTCGTCCATCAGCCGCCCGAGCAGCGGCGGGGCGATACGGCGCGCCACCACGAGGCGGACGTAATAATCCTCGTCCGCCATCATGGGCGTGAGGTCGGCATCCTCCAGCAGCGAGACGATGCGGATGCGCACCTCGCGGTGGGGATCGGTGCGCAGCGGCAGGATCATGCGCTTGGGCAGCCGCCGCGCCGCGTTCCAGCGCACCGTCTCCTCCGGGTCCGTCAGCAGCGGGCGCAGGAAGAAGACGTCGGCGTGCTTGGCCGCGATCGCCCGCACCTCGAAATGCTCGTGCCCCACGTAGGAATTGGCGAGCGCGGGATTCCAGTTGAAGAAGCGGTCGATGCGCCGGGCGTAGCGGTCGTTCACGCAGGCGCGGCGCAGCTGGCACTTGCCGGCCGGCAGCAAATCCGCGCTGTGGGCGCAGGTGGAGCAGTCGATGTCTTCACCGAGCCAGTTCTTGGCCTCGTCGATGTCGTCATCAGTCATCATCGTCCTGCCCTGCCCTGTTGAGCACATCGAGCAGGAGCCGCGCGCCGATCTTGTCGGCGGGGTCCAGCTCCAGCAGCTTCAGTACCGCGGCCCGCCCCTCCTCCAGCGCGCCGAGGCGCATGTTGAGGTAGGCGTAGCCTTTCAGCGTGAACAGGAAGAAGCGCGGCATCAGGCGGTCGTAGCGCGAGAAGTCCGCATCCTCGCGTCTCACGTCGCGCCAGTCGGCCGGCAGGTTGGTCTCGCGCTGCGCCTTCGCCAGGCACTGGCAGGCCACCTCCAGGCATTCCCGCAGGCGGCCCTTGTAGAAGTAGAAGCGGTAGAGACCGATGAGCACCGCCGCATGGCCGGGGGCGATGGCCTCCGCCTGCCGCAAATGCGCTTCCGCCACCTCGTCCTGCTGATAGGAAAGGCCGGCTTCCCAGAGGTGATGCTGCGCATCCTCCGGCAGGCCTCCCCCCATCACGGCGCTCGCCAGGAGCGCCTCGGGGGTGAGGAAATCCGGCTCGCCCGTGGCGTGCGATCCCGTCATGTCCCATCCCCTTGTCTTCCATCGAACGGCGCCCCGGACGCGGGCCGGACGCCGCAGCGCCGGGGCACGAGGCCCCGGCGCCAGGGCTCAGTGCGCGTGCGACGAGCAGGTCGTCGCCTTGGGATCGTGGAACACGAGCCCGGTCTTGGCGGCGGTGTCGGTGAAGTCGATGGTCACGCCATCGAGCAGCAGGCGGCTTTCGGCCGGGAGGAACAGCTTCACGCCGTCCTTCTCCACCACCGCGTCGCCGGGCTGGGGCTCCGGCAGCACGGAGATGTCGGCATTGAGGCCGGAGCATCCGCCGGGGGTCAGGTGCATCCGGAAACCGGCGCCCGGACCACCGTCCGCCATGATCATCATCCGCATGAAGCGCGCGGCGGAGCGGGTCATGGTGAAGTTCATCGCAGCTCTCCTCAGGCGGTGGGCTGATAGCGGGGATAGGACGTGTCGATGACGCAGGTGTCGTCCACCGGGCAGACGGCGGCGCACTGCGGCACGTCGAAGTGGCCGATGCACTCGGTGCACTTCTTCGGGTCGATCACGAACGTTCCGTTCTTCTCGAAGATGGCCACGTTGGGACATTCCGGCTCGCAGGCCGAGCAGCTCGTGCACTGGGACGCGACGATTTTCAAAGTCATGGGATGCTCCCCCTCGATCCTGTCTGCCGCTCAGGCCGCGCTGATGAGCGCGCCCTGGCGGATCTCGGCGTCGCCACGCTCGGCGTGGACGAGCTCGCCGCTCTTCACCTTGCCGAGATAGTCCTTGAACCAGGTGATGGCGGACTTCTCGATGAACTCGTGGGCGTACTGGTCCACGGGATCGATGCCGGCCTTCTGCAGGTCCGACTTCGGGCAGCCGCCGATCTTGGCCACGAACACCGCATGGCAGTCGTTGATGGCGCGGATCACGGTCTCCAGGCTGTCCTCGTCGCCGTAGCCGCCCTGGCAGTACAGGTCGACGCGGCGATGGCCGACGAACTTGGCGCCCGCGGTGGACAACTCGTAGACCTGGAACTCCTTGGCGTGGCCGAAGTGCTCGTTGATGAGGCCCGAGCCCTTGGTGGCGACGGCGACCAGCAGCTTGATGTCGCTCTGCTCGCCGGCGAGAGCCTCCATCTCCTCCTGCTTGGCCGCCACCTTGGCCACGCGCTCCTCCTCGACGAGGGCCTGGTAGGCCTTGCGGCTGTCGAGGTCGTAATTGACCTCCATGGCCATGATCTTGTCGGTGGTGAACTCGGCGGAGCGGTCCTCGCCCAGCAGGCCCACCGCGTCGGCGCGGCACTGGCGGCAGTGGCGCATCATGTTCATCTCGCCCTCGCACTCGTCCTGGAGCGCCTTGAGCTCCTGGGCGGTCGGGCCGCGCTGGCCGTTGAGGCCGAACACCGTGCCGTGCTCGGGCGCGGAGATGAGGGGCATGATGTTGTGCAGGAAGGCGCCGCGCGACTTCACCGCCCGGTTCACCTCGACAAGGTGCTTGTCGTTGACGCCGGGGATCATCACCGAGTTCACCTTGCACAGGATGCCGCGCTCGGTGAGCATCTCGAGGCCGAGCAGCTGCCGGTCGGTGAGCAGCTTGGCCGCCTCGTAGCCGGTGTAGCGCTTGTGCTTCCAGAACACCCAGGGATAGATCTTCGCGCCCACCTCGGGGTCCACCATGTTGATGGTGATGGTCACGTGGTCAACGTTGTAGCCGGCGATGGTGTCCACGTGATCCGGCAGGGCAAGGCCGTTGGTGGACAGGCAGAGCTTGATGTCCGGGGCAGTCTTGGAGATCAGCTCGAAAGTCTTGAAGGTCTTCTCGGGGTTGGCGAGCGGGTCGCCCGGGCCGGCGATGCCGAGCACGGTCATCTGCGGGATGGTGGAGGCCACCGCCAGCACCTTCTTCGCCGCCTGCTCGGGCGTCAGCTTCTCCGAGACCACGCCGGGGCGGCTCTCGTTGGCGCAGTCATACTTGCGATTGCAGTAGTTGCACTGGATGTTGCACGCCGGGGCGACGGCAACGTGCATGCGCGCATAGTGGTGGTGCGCTTCTTCGGAATAGCAGGGATGGTTCTTCACCTTCTCCCAGATCTCGGTGGGCAGGTCGCCCTGGCCGGCGGACGAGCCGCAGCTCGCCTTGCCGGAGCCGCCCGAGGTGCCGCAGCCCTGGTGCTCGGCCTTGGCCTGCATGATGTCGGAGAGCTTGTCGGTCAGCCCGACGGCGGCTTCGGCGGTTGCTTCGTGCTGTGTAGACGCGTGCATGGAACTGCTCCTCGCTTCCAGCAGGATCCCCAAAAATCCTTGGCAAGATCAGGAGCAACTGGCGTGCCAGCGTGAAGACGCCGATTTTTTGATTGTTTTTCAATCTACTAAGGACTGTCGCAAAGCTGTCGGCTTGCCAACATCCAGGAACGCCCGGCCAGACATGTTGGAAAAGTTACATGCTGTCCGGCCGCTTTGGCTGAAATACCGCGCGAATGTTGATCTCGATCAATGCGCGCGCCCAACAGCCTGAAGGGCAAAAAAGAAGAGAGCATGCCACGGGGCATGCTCTCCCAATTCCACGCGGGGTGATGGTCGGCGTCAGGCGGCGCCGGCCGACATGACGATGTCGATGGCCTTCTGCAGCGGCATGGCGATGGGCGTGATGCCGTGGCCCAGCAGGAACCGCAGCTCGTTCCGCGTCAGCGCCGTCTCGTCGACGATGGCGAAGTGCGGCGTGCGCGAGCGCTTGATGACCTGCCGCGCGTAGGTGCGCAGCAGCTGGTCATGGAACCGGCAGCCGAGGAACAGGAACGAGCGCTCGGTGCGGCGGTTCTTCACCACGTCCGGGATCGGCGTCTGGATGTCGATCTCGGTCAGGACCTCCACATAGTCCGCGTCGGAGATCAGCCAGTTCTTCGCCGGGGCGACCGAGCCATGCGGCTTGTAGAGCACCGTGGCCCACCCTTCGGCGGTGGCCTTGTCACTCTCGGCGCCGTTGGCGTCGTAGAAGCGGTACCAGCGGTCCTCGCCGATGCCGGCGCGGGTGATGCCCTGCACCTCGCCCCAGCCGGTGGTGCCGGCGAGCGCGGTGCGCATGGCGCCGTCATACCAGGTGTCGACGATCATCGGCAGCTTCAGACCGGCGAGGTAGGTGTGCAGCGGCAACGGCGCCACCGCCGGCGCGAACGCCTCGGCCATCAGCGCCGAGACGGTGGAGCGGTGCTTCATGCTTTCGATGTGCTGGGCGGCAGCCCACACATTGCCCTTGGCGCGCTTGGGCAGCGCAACCTTGGTGCCGAAGAAGGCCGAGAGATCCTCCGGCGTGACCGGGATGGCGGGCGCCCCGAGGCTGAGGAGGCCGGGCCCCAGATAGGGCACGGCCTTCCCCGCGACGAGTTCCGTCGCCACGTCCTTCAGGACGGCCTCGGCGTCGGCGAGCTTCAGCGTCTCGGTATTGGCGACGGAAATGTTCATTTGGTCTACTCCTCCTCGCCGCGCTTCTTCGCGTTCACGGTGATGGGGAGGGTCGTGCCCTCCGCCATCTGCGGCAGCTCGAGCACCCAGCCGTTGGCGATCTTGATCCAGCCGCCCCACAGGGTCTCGTGCTCGGACTCGACGATGGGTTCCTCCAGGTCCTTCTTGGGGACGTAGATAGACAGGCCTATCTCCGGGGAACGGCGGATCATGACTTTCATAAGATCAACTCCTCAGGTCAGGCCGAACGCGCCGCTGTGACCCGTATCGGCGCCGGCCTGGCCACCGCCCCGGGGGCGTTGATGGATGCCCGGCGGCCGCGCGGGCCGGCGTCGGGCAGGAACGGGAGCGCGACCGGAAGCAGCGGCCGTCCGGTCTGCGACACGCGCCTTCAGGCATGGCGGATCCCGAACATGCCGCTGTCGCCGATCCCGGCCTCACGCATGGCTTGCCGCCGGCATCCCTGCAGCCTCGCCGGCACCGGGGCGTCCCAGCCAGGCCGGGGACATGGCGCGCAGGCGGGCGACGATGTCGGGCAGCGCCTCCAGCACGCGATCCACGTCCGCGCCCGTGTTCTCGCGCGAGAGCGACAGGCGCAGGGCGCCGTGCAGGGCGCTCGCCGGCAGGTCCATGGCGCGCAGCACGTGCGACGGCTCGGTGGAGCCGGAGGTGCAGGCCGAGCCGGTGGAAGCGGCGATGCCCGCCTTGTTCAGATTGTGCAGCACCGCCTCGCCGTCGAGATACTCGAACGCCACGTTGGCGGTGTTGGGCAGGCGGTTGGGCCCGTCCCCGTTCAGCAGCACATGGCTGACCCGCTGCAGGATGCCCTGCTCCAGCCGGTCGCGCAGGGCGCGCACGCGGGTCTGCTCGTCCTCCATGTGGATGCGCGCCAGATCGGCTGCGGCGCCGAGGCCGACGATGGCCGGCACATTCTCCGTGCCGCCGCGCCGGCCGCGCTCCTGGTGACCGCCGCGCACGAACGGGCGGAACTTCACGCCCTTGCGCACATAGAGCGCGCCGATGCCCTTGGGCCCGTGCAGCTTGTGGCCGGAGAGCGAGAGCATGTCGATGGCGGTGGCCTTCAGGTCCATGGGCACCTTGCCCACCGCCTGCACCGCATCGGTGTGGAACAGCGCGCCGACGCCATGCGCCATCTCGGCGAGCTCGGCGACGGGAAACAGCGTGCCGGTCTCGTTGTTCGCCCACATCACGGAGGCGATGGCGGTCTTGGGCGACAGGGCGCGGACATACGCGTCCATGTCCAGCCGGCCCTGCCGGTCGACGCCGATGCGATGGACGGTGATGCCGCGCGTCTTCTCCAGATGCCCCACGAGGGCGAGGATCGCCTGGTGCTCCACCGCGGTGGTGACGATCTCGTCGCGCCCCTCCTGCGTCTCCAGCGCGGAGAGGATGGCGGCATTGTCCGCCTCCGTCCCGCCGGAAGTGAAGACGATCTCGTGGTCGAACGCCGCCCCCAGCAGCGCCTGGAGCTGCTTGCGCGCGGCCTTCACCGCCTCGCCCACATGCTCGCCGAAGGCGTGGGTGGACGAGGCGTTGCCGAAGTGCTCGCTGAAGAACGGCAGCATGGCCTCGACCACGGCCGGGTCGGTCCGCGTGGTGGCGTTGTTGTCGAGATAGACCGGCGGCACGGGGCAGCCCTCCAGGTCGAACGTTCCCCCGCCGTCACTCGGCGGGGGTCGGGGCCACGGGCAGGATCGGCTTGGACATCATGGGCTTGGGCGCGGACGGCGCGCCGGCGCCCTTCAGGCTCACCAGCGGCTTGTTCTGCGCGCCGGCCACCGGCACGAGGCGGATCAGCTCGCCCAGGCGCTCGACGATCTTGGACTGGATGCCCTCGATGGTCTCGCTCGCCAGCTTGCAGAACACGCAGGCGCCGGTCATCTTCACCATCACCTTGGTGCCGTCGATCTCCACCAGCTCGCAATCGCCGCCGTCGCGCTTCAGGTTGGGGCGGATCTCCTCGATCACCTCGCGGATGATCGCCTCGCGGCGGGCTTCGCGGCTCAGCGGGGCCTCAGCTTCGGTCTCGGCCAACATCGCTCTGTCCTCGTCTCGAATGGGGGTTCAGGATGCGTCCGGCCGTCAGCCGAAGGACTTGCCGCAGGAGCAGCTGGAGGTTGCGTTCGGGTTCTCGAAGGTGAAGCCCGAGCCCTCGATGGCGACCACGAAGTCGATCACCGTGCCGGCGAGCAGCTCGTGGCTCTTGTTGTCCACGAACACCTTCACGCCCTCGCGCTCGACCACCGTGTCGTCGGGCTCGCAATCGCTCACGAGGCCCATCTTGTACTGGTAGCCCGCGCAGCCGCCGGTCTCGACCATGATGCGCAGCCCGCTGACAGGCTGGTCGGCGCCAAGGATGGCGTCGCGGACCGCACTCAGTGCGCTGTCGGTCAAATTGATCATCGCTCGACCTTCGCTCGAAAGACTGCTCTGCCGGCGACCTCGCAAACCGCGTGCCAGACAGCAACGAACTGATTTCGCTCCATTTTCCGAAATCCAGCTGTTGCCTTTGCGACGCGTGTCCGATTCCGGACAAGGCGCAATGCGCCGCCGCGGCGGGTGTGGGCGCCCGTGGGCGTGCCGCCGGCGCTTGGACGAGGGACGCGGGGCGGCCGGGTTTGCGCGGCTTTGCGGCCGCTCGCCGCGTCTGTCCGGCGCGGCCGGGAGAGGCCGATTGTCGCGTCCACCGCCGGCGCACGTTTCTTTGCGCCAACCGGCAAAGGGCTTGCATGAGGCGCCTCGCCTGCCCCTGGCGCGGGTGGCGCGGCGGACGGACGCCCGGCGGCGCACGGCCCGTTGGCGCCCCGCGGTCGTTCGCGCGCGCCCGTCGAATACCGTCCTGACACGTCAAGAGCTGAACCGGAGACCTTTGATGACCACGATCGACAACACCCCCCTGGGCCGGCTGGACAAAGAGGGGCGCCTGCTGAATGCCGTGCTCAAGCAGCCCACCAAGCCCGGCCGCTTCGATTTCCGTGGCGACATCGCGCTGAAGTTCCAGCAACAGGTGGCCGACGAGAAGCGTCCTCCGGAGTACACCATGGAGCAGGTGATCACCTGCGCCGAGGACGGCAAGGCCACCATCCCGGTGATGGCCGGCTACCTGCAGAACTTCGCCTTCCTCTCCGATGTGGTGGACGTGCTCGGCGACGCGCTGGCGCCGGACGGCAAGTACTTCCTGTTCTGCAACAACATCGACCTGCTGGCGAAGTATCGCGTCACCCACGGCGGCAAGACCTTCTATGTCCTGCCCTGCGATGAATCGACCGTGTGGAAGGAAATGACCGACCTCCTGAGCATCGACAAGAACGACATCAAGAAGATGGACACCGGCGGCAAGACCGACGTGGTGCTCGATGCCGCTCTCGGCTGGCACGAGGACTTCGAGGTCATCACCTACGAGAAGGGCGTCTCCCTGATGGAGCCGGTGAAGAACCGCAACGCCAACCGTCCGGTCTGACACCTTCGCTCCGCCGTTGCGCCGTGTCTGCCGGTCTCCCAGGCGGGGACCGGCAGGGGCGGGCACCGGTCGCGTCGTCAGGGTATATGGGGCAGGAAATGGCGGCGCCGGCCGGCGCCGCCGGCAGAACCTCGATGCTTCATGGCCGAGGTCGGCGCGCGGAGGGGTTTGCGCGCGGAGGCCAGCGCCGCCGGGCTTCTCCATACGCCGCCGAGTGGCCGGGATCGGGCGGCATTGCCACGCCGAATATGCCCGCACGGCCGCTTCAGGACCGGCATGCGCGCACCCCGAGAGGGATGGCGGGTCCGTGCAAGACCGCTTCGCGAGAGGCCTCGCGGCAGGAGAAGGCCTGGCGCCGAGCCGGCGCCCGCATAGGCTCGCCGGAATGCGCCACGTAATGCCCCACGTGACGCCGTTGGCTGTTCCGCCTGGCAGGTCCGTCCGGGCGCGCCGGCCGCTGGCGGGGGCTCCCCGCCAACCCGCCGCGCACCCCCGCCACGCAGCCGGATCAGACGCCGCCGCCCTCGTCGGAGCAGGAGGTGATTTCCGCCTCGTCCTCGTCGTCATCCTCTTCCTCGGCGAGGGTGACGCCGGTGACGCAGATGTCGTTGTCGATGACGGAAAGCGCCACCGGCGTCAGGCTCTTGCCCTTGCAGGGCCCGTCGAGGCAGACGCCGGTGCCGAGCTCGAACAGGGCGCCGTGCTTGCCGCACATGAGGCGGATGCCGTTGGGGTCCAGGAACTGGTTGCGCTCCCAGTCGAGGTTCACCTTGTCGTGGGGGCAGACGTTCAGATAGCCGAACACCTGCCGCCCCCACCGCACCACCACGATGTTGAACGGCTGCTCGGTGCCGTCCTCCGCCACCTGCATGAGCTGGAAGCCCCGCGCCCGCTGGCTCGGAATGTCGCTCATGGAACAGATGACGTAGGCGATCCCGCCCTGCGGCGCGGCTTCGTCGTCGGCGATGCTCGGTTCCATCTTGTCCTCGTTCACGATGCACTCGTCAGGAGCGGGCCACCCGGGCCACGGGGAGAGGAGCCGGCCTCGGCCTTGGCCAGGAGGCGGCGGTTGGCGGCGAGGCAGAACTCGCGCCAGGCGGCCGCGACGTCGCGCAGCATGGTCTGCACATAGTCGCGGGACGGGCGGTGCTCGCCCGGGAAATTCGACAGCGCGCAGGAGGTGCGGTTGAAGGCCAGCACGTCGTCCAGAAGCGTCTGGATGAAGTCGCGGAACGGCGCCTGCACATCGCCCATCAGCGCCGAGCGACCCTTCTCAACCGGCACGCCCTCCATCTCGAAGGGCAGCGTGTCGAGAAGATCCACCGCGCGATCGTACACGTCCTCGATGGCGCCGAGCATGGCGATCTGGGTCAATTGCTCGCGCTGCTGGCTTGCGAGCGCGCGGTTGAGGCGCACGCGATAGGATTCGAACGCCGCATCGCCCTGCGCAGACACCCAGGCGCCGAAGCGCGCGAGGCTCGCCGCGTTCACCGGCAGGTCGTCCGCCGGCGCATCGTCCGCGCCGCGGGCGCGGGCGAGATCGCGGGAGATGCGCCGCGCCGCCTCCAGCGCGCCCTCCAGATAGCCGGCGCCCTGCGCCGCAGTCTCCGATCCGCCCAGATGCAGCCGCCCGTCCCACAGGGCGCGGCGCAGCAGCGGATTGGCGAAGGCCACATGCTCACGCACGGGCTCGGCGCGGTCGAGCGCGGAGCAGGTGAAGGGCTCCTGCGCCCAGTCCTGGTAGAGCTGCTCGCCGCCGTCGGCCGCGCTGCCGAACAGCTGCACCATCTGGCTGTCGATGAGCATGGGCAGGCCCACGGCGAAATCTTCCCTGAGCTCGGGCGGGAAGGCGAGGAAGCCGCCCAGCGCCGCGCGCGTGCCGGTGGCGTCGCAGGCGTCGAAGATCTCGCCGACCACCGCCTGCTCATGGGTGGCGAAGGCATTGCCGGACTGGCCGGCGAGCCGCCAGAACGGTGTCGCATAGGCCACCGTCACCTTCGCCTGCGCCGCCATCCAGGTGGGCGCGGCAGCCATGGCGTCGCGCACCGGCGCGGAAAGCTCGGGCACGAAGCGCACGGTCTCGACCACGAGCCGCGGCGGCAGGGCGATCACCGCATGGCGCGCCTCCAGCGCGACCAGCGCGTCATCCACGCGGAAGGTGAGCACCACATGGTCGCCCTTGTCCTCCACCTTGTGGAGCACGTGGCGCAGGCGGATTTCATCTTCCGCGAGGGTGTCGGCCAATGCGGACACCAGCCGCGCCATGCCGCCGGCGACCCGTCGCGCCCCGCCATGCACCTGCCGCTCCGCGCCGCCGGGCGTCTTGTCCGCCTGATCGAGGATCAGCACCGCGCCCTCGTCATGCTGGGCGAAGCTCGCGAGGCCGAGGGCCGGCAGGAAGGCCGTCATCAGCGGCTGGGTGTCGGGCCAGAACCAGGTGGGCCCGAGGTCCACCGCATCACCGGTGGTCGATGACACCGCCGACAGGATGCGCCCGCCGAGCCGCGCCCGCGCCTCGAACAGGGCAATGTCCCGCCCCTCCGATTTCAGCTGGCGCGCGAGGGCGAGGCCACATAGCCCGCCGCCGATGATCGCCGTGTCCAGCATGGCAGAACTCCCCCGCCTGTCGCGTTCTTTGGAGCCCTTGCAAGATTCGGGCACAGCGCGGAGGGCGCGGCCTCTCCCGCGCATTTGCTGGGGTTTGCGCCGCACGCCCACCCACCCCGCGTCGGGTTTGCAGCGCGCCGGGGCATGTTTGCGACACGCCTTGGTCGGCCTTCCCCCGGGCGCGAGCGCCGGCCGGCGCGCAGGCCTTTCCTTGTCCCGCAAGGCTTTGCGATCGCGGGGCCGGAAACCGGATCAACTGGCACGAAACTTGTTCCGCCAGGGGCATCGTTCATCCCTTCCCGATTGCCCCCTGGAGATTGACATGATCGTCGCGTCGGAATTCGCCTCCCGCACCCTGGATGAGATCAAGGAGCTGCTGGCTGGCGGCACCCTGACCATCTATTCGGTGGCCCGGCCCGTGAGCGCCGACCATGCGGTCGACCGCAGCGGCAAGCTCGTCGCCTTCACCTTCGCGACGCCCGCCTTCAACACCCCGTCCGAGGACGGCTCCGAGGTGCCGAACTTCGTCGCCGCCTCCGTCAACGCCACCGATGTGGGCACCCCCGGCTTCGCCCGCGCCGTTGCGGCCGACGGCAAGGTGGTGGCTGATTTCTCCGTGGGCCCGGGCCCGCGCGAGATCAAGCTCGCCGAGGTGTCCTGCTCCAACGGCGCGCCGGTGCGCGTGACCAAGTTCAGCTTCAACCCCGAGGGCGGCTGGCCGGAGCGCGTGGACTATTACGACGCCCACCCCCGCCCCGGCTACGCCCTGCCCAAGGTGCGCTGAGCCCGCCCGGCAAGCCCCGGCGGGCAGCCATCGCCGCCCGCCGCTTCGTCCTTCAGACCGTTGTGCGAACCGTGACAGGAGACCTGAGCGCCATGTCCACCACCTTGCCCGGACCTCTCGTGAGCACCGAGTGGCTGGCCGAGCATCTCGGCGCGGCGGACCTGAAGGTGCTGGACTGCACCTGGCTGCACGCGAGCACCAACATGGATGGCCGCACCCAGTATCGCGGCCGGCATTTGCCAGGCTCGGTGCATTTCGACATCGACAACGTGGCGGACAAGACCAGCCCCCTGCCCCACATGCTCCCCTCCGCGGCGGAATTCGCCAAGAAGGTCGGGCTGCTGGGCGTCGCCACGGGCGACAAGGTGGTGGTCTACGACCGCCTGTGCGGCGGCTCGGCCGCGGCACGGGTGTGGTGGATGTTCCGCGCCTTCGGATATGAGGACGTGGCCGTGCTGGACGGCGGCTACGGCAAGTGGACCAAGGAGAAGCGGGAAGCCGAGATGGCGCCGGTGCGCCCCGAGCCCGCGACCTTCTCCGCCGCGCCCGTTCCGGCGCTGGTGCGCGACCTGTCGCAGATGATCGCCAATATCGGCACCAAGGCCGAGCAGGTGATCGACGCGCGCGGCCCGGCGAAGTTCGCCGGCAGCCAGGATGATGTCTTCCCGGTGAAGAAGAAGGGCCACATCCCCGGTTCGATCAACCTGCCGTGGGGCGACCTCATCGTCGAGGAGACGGGCGAGATGATCGCGCCCGAGGCGCTGGCCGCGCGCTTTTCCGCCGCCGGCATCGACATCGCGAAACCGGTGGTGGCCACCTGCGCCTCCGGCACCATCTCGGCGGTGGTGCTGCTGGCGCTGTTCATCCTCGGCAACCGCACGGCGGCGCTCTACGACGGCTCCTGGGCCGAATGGGGCCTCGCCGACGATACCCCGGCCGTGGCGGCCTGAGCGGAACGGAGACGGCCATGGCGGACGAACTGCCCCTCGTCAGCGACGGCACCGACTACGTCCTCCACGCCGCCTCGGACGGCACGCGCTTCGTGCTCCGCTTCAAGCCCGACGGGCTGGTGGCGGACATGGGCGGGGAGGACGCGGACCGGTTCCGCGATGATTACGAGACGGTGAAGGCGCAGTTTCCGGACTGGGGTTCGGATCAGGTGCTGGCGCAGCTCTGGGACCAGGGCGGCTACAGTTGGCTCGCAGCTCAAGACGGGTGAAACCAATGGCAACCACGCTCATCAAGACCACTGGGGACGGGCGCAAGCTCGAGGTTTCCGGCCTCGCCATCCTGCTGGACGGGCAGCTGGAGGCGTTCGACCTCACCGAGGTGAAGCTGCACCCGAACCGCCGCAAGATCTGGGAGCTTCATCCCGAGGCATCCCACATCGCCGGCCGCGTCACCCTCACGCAGGTCGAGGCGGACAAGGTGGAAGAGGCCTTCAAGATGGCCGAGGCCGAGATCCTCGCCAGCCCGGCCGCCATCAACGAGCGGTTCCGCATCGCCATGATGTGGCGGGCGCGCTCGGAAGGCATCGAATAAGCAGGCGAGGCCTGCGCAGGGGCGCTCCCCGGCGCGGCCCATGCCGGTCGGCGGGGGCCGGCGCATGACCGCCCTGCGCCGGGCCTCGGCATCGGCGGAAGGGGCGCCGGGGGCCCGACCCTCCCCCTTTTCCGCACACGCACTTGGCCCGGGTACCGCCTCCGGGTCCCAGCCCGGCGGCATGAGCGGGCCGTTTGATCCGTCTTGTAAAGGCGATCGGGTTTGGTCGGCGCGATCTGGCGGCTCGAATTCAAGACGGGAACTCGGGGGCCCTCCCCGTTCGTCGCGCGCCCCGGCCAACAGGCCTCATGGCGGCCTTTACCTTCTTGCAGCATCGATAAAGGTCACCGCGCGCGCCACAGCGGTCGTGCGGCGGACAGCGCGTGGTTCCACCCGGCACCGTGCCTGGTCTGCGCTTGTCTGCGGCGTACGATCCGTCCGGAGCGCCTCAGGGTCTCGTTGCTGACGGAGATAAGCGGCGCGCGCCCACCTCCGCCCCCCTCAGGCAGACTTCGCACATCACCCCGCACGGGGTGACGCAAGCCCGCAGCAAGAGACCGGCCCCGGCCGCCTATTCCGCCGCCGCCGGCAGATCCGTGTCGCCCGGCATGTTTCCGTTGGCGGCGCCGAAGCTGCGGGCGCGGGCGAGGCGGGATTCCCCGTCCTCGGCGCCGAAGCAGACGTGGAACTCGTCACAGTCCGAGCACACCGGCGCCGCGCACAAGCTGAAGCCCTCGGCACCGCAGATCATGCGGTAGAGGAACTTCTTCCACTTCATGTCCTGGCTGTTCTTGCGGGCCAGCGGCGCGAACCGGCGCGTCATCAGCGTGCGCAGCTCCGCCCGGCTGCGCAGGCCGAGGTCCTGCCACAGATGGTGGGGCGACTGGCAGCGCCGGGCCACCATGGCGATGAAATGGGTCTGCAGCCGCCCGGCGTCGGACGAATAGATGCCGAGAATGTCGCGCACCGACTGCTCTTCCGGCTCGATGGCGATGGCGCGCGCGTCCACCTGGTGGGCGAGGATCGGCGCCGCGGCGGGGAACAGGATGGCGGCTAGATCGAGGAAGGCGTCGCGATCGAGGCCGAGACCGTCCAGCCGGTCGCGCCCGTCCTCCTCCGCCTCGGCGAACGCGACGGCGACGATCGAGGCCGCCACATGCACGTCGAACGGATCGCCGGCCGAGGAGGTGGATGACGCGATCAGCCAGTCATAGACTTCTTCCGCGATCATCGCTCCCTCCCCGGACAGGTTTCGGCTGCGGCTGCCCCGATCAGGCCGCCGCCTTCAGGCTGTGAATCTGGCAATTGGCCGGGCAGACCCGGGCGCACGCACCGCAACCGATGCAGGCGCCCTGGTCGTTCATGACCATCACCTTCTTCTCGACCTCATCGTCCTCGTCGTCGTCGAGAGCGACGATGTCGCCGTCCTCGTTGATGCCCTTCAAGGTCATCACGTCGCGGCCGCACACCTTGAAGCAGCGGCCGCAGCCGATGCACTTGCCCTTGTCAATATCGAGCAAGTAGTCTGGCTGCCAGGCTCGACCATCTCGCGTTTCGTTCGACATCTCAAAAATGCCTTCCAGGTTCAGGCGGACAGGGGCGGACGGCCGCAATCAGGCCGTCTCGAGCGCCTTCAGGTCCGCGCGCTTCTTTTCCAGCTCGGCGAAGGCGTTGTGCGCCTTCTTGGCGACATCCATGATCTGCTCCCAGTTGATGGGAAGCTCCTCGGACAGATCGTGGAGGTCCATCTTCGCCTGTGTGGCCTTGGCGGAGAGCTTCTTGAGCTCGGCCTTCAGTGCTTCCACGTCGCTCATGATTGACCCGCTCCTTCAGTAATTGGCCACTTCGGGGAACTTGCGGATCATCTCCACGCCCTGGGAGACGAACTTGGCGCCTTCCTCGGCGAGCTTGCCGAGATTGTCGAAGCCGAAGCGATGGACGTCGCGCAGCTGCTTGTTGACGACGATCAGCCGCCCGCCGATGAGCACCATGCGGCCAAAGCCCTCGTGGCTCATCTTGAGCATGGGGGTGATCATCACCCGCGTCTCCTTCTCCACGAGCAGGCAGACAGCGTTGAAGAACAGTTCCAGGCGCCAGATGGTCTCCGGGTCGGGATCGCCGATGATCGGCAGCGCGCGGCGCGCCTCCTTGTCGACGATGTAGGGCTCGATCAGGTCGAGGTCCTTCTTGCCCTCCCACGCGCCGTGGGTGTCCTGGGCGCGCCAGACCTTGATGAGTTCCTTGACGAACGGGGCATCAGCCGCCGCCGCCGGTTCGATGACTTCAGCTTCAGCCATGGTGGTTCCTCACTCGTCGTCGAAATCGAAGGAGCGCTCCTGGCCCTTGGCCATGACCTTGCGCAGCCACGGCGGCGGATTGCCCTTGAGCACCACTTCCAGCTTGCCGATGAGATCGGAAATCTCCTCGGGCTGGTTCACCTTCATGGGGTGGATGTTGTTGGCCACCACGCGCGCCGCGCCGGAGCCGCCGATGGCCGCCACATAGAGGATGGCGCAATCCTTGATCGCCTCGATCTTGGGGGCGAGCTTGTCCTCGTTGCCGTCTTCCTTCAGGTCGCCGTCGAACTCGACCGCCTCGAGGAAGTGGCTGCCCTGCGGGCCCACCTCGTAGATGGCGATGTTCTTGGCCCAGCCGAAATGGGCATCGACCCTTTTGAGGTCCTGGGTTGCGAATGCGACTTTCATGGCAAGTCTCGCCTCCTGCTAGTGGTGGGCCGCGCTGGAAGCGCCGTGGGAGCCGGGGTGCGCGTGGCCGTCGCCGTCCCACGGGTTCGCCCAGGTGTCGGGGGTGACCTCGTGGTTCGCCTCATGGTCGGCGATGCACAGGTTCGCGAGGGTGAAGATGAGCTCGCGGGTGCCGCGATAGCCCACCGACATGCGATGCGCGGCGCCGATGCGGTCGAACATGGGAATGCCGATGCGGTGGAACGGGATGTTGAGCCGCGCCGCCGCCTGACGGCCGTGGGAGTGGGTCAGCAGCAGGTCGCAGCCGCGCTCCTTCGCCAGCGTCTCCAGGTCTTCCAGATCGCCGATCAGCACCTCGTCCGCCGGAAGCGCCTCGAACACGGGGGACTGGGTGGTGGTGACGGCCGCGACGATCTTCGTCCCCATCTCGTGCAGGGCAGAGCCGACGTCGAAGAGCAGGTCCGGCTCCGCGCCGATGGCGAGGCGGCGGCCACCCAGGTGGAAGTGCGCATCCAGCATGGCATCCACCAGCTGGCCGCGCTGGCGGCGATACTTGCGCGGCACTTCGCGGCCGGAGATTTCCGACAGGAACATGAAGAATTCGTCGTTCGGCGCCAGCCCGCACAGCCGCTCGAACAGGCGGTAGGGCACACCGGCCTTCTTCTGCATGGCCTCGGCGGCGGTCTTCATCTGCGCGCCGATGGCGATGGTCCAGGCCGCCTCGCCCATCCTGGCCACCTCGTCCACGCCGATGCCACCGATGGTGGTGGGGGTGAAGTCGTCCGGGATGTGGCCGTCGAGGGAGCCGGCGAGGTCGGGCAGGAAGGAGGCCTCGAGCCCGAAATCCTCCATGATGGTGCGCAGCTCATCGAGATCGCCCGGGGTGAGGTGCGAGCCCGGCAGCACGTTCACGCGCCGGGCATCGCGCACCACGTCCGCCGGCGGCGTCTTCACCAGCACCTCGACGATGCGCGCGACCGTCTTCTCCCAGCCGTCCTGGAAGGCGTCCTTGAAGTCCGGCGTGGACACATAGACCATGGGGAAGTCGGCGAGCTGCGGATACTTGGCGCGGATCAGCTTGATGTAGCCTTCCACGTCGTCGCCCTTGGTCTCGGTGACGCCGGTGGAGCAGATGCCGATGATCTCGGGCTTGGTGCGGTTGTAGATGTTCAGCACCGCCTGCTCGACATTCTCCAGCCCGCCGAGCACGGTGGCGACCTCGCTCATGGCGGTGGTCTGGAGCGGGATCGCTTCCTTGAAGTGCCGCACGAACAGCACCAGGCCGAACGAGGTGCACCCCTGCGAGCCGTGCAGCAGCGGCATGCAGCCGCGCAGGCCCATGAAGGCGAGCGCGCCGCCGATGGGCTGGCTCATCTTCAGCGGATTGACCGCGCAGCTCTTCTTGCCCTGGACGACCTTCGCCATGTCCGCCTCCTATTCCGCGGCCGCGAGGGTGGCGGGGGTGCCGAGCGGGGCGACAAGCTCGTCCAGCATGTCCTCGATGCGCTCACCGCACTTGCCGCAGCCCGTGGCGGCCTCGGTGCGCGCCTTCACCTCGGCGAGGTTGGACGCGCCGGCGGCGACGGCATCCTCGATGGCGCCGACGGTGACGCTCTTGCAGTTGCAGACCTTCCGGGCCCGGCGCGCGGCCTCCGCCAGCACGGGATCGGCGGGCGCCGGCTCTGCCACGCCCAGCGCCTCGAAGATCTCCTCGATACGACCCGAGCAGGCGCCGCAGCCCCCCGATGCGCCCGTATGGGTCTTCACACCCCCGACCGTCGTGAGCGCGTGCGCGGCGATGGCGTCCTCGATGGTGCCAAGGTCCACGCTCTTGCAATTGCAGATCTTCTTGGCCCGGCGTGCCTTCTCCGCTGCGACCGGATCGGCCGCCAGCGCGGCGGCCTCGGCCTCCATCTCCGCGATGGCGCGGTTCTGCCAGGAGTTGGCGGGGTTGTCCCACGGCGCGGGCCTGCGCACCTGCTCCCAGATGGGGTTGTAGAGCGCCTTGTCGATCTCCTCCACCAGCTTCACCATGCCGATGTAGCCCATGTAGGCGTGGTGGCGCTCCTGGTTGATGTCGAGCCAGGGCATGGAGGCCTTCAGCGCGATGAACTGCGAGCGGCCGCCGGAGAGCATGATGTCCGCCTTCGCGTCCTTCAGCATCTTGTACATTTCGCGCGGCGTCATGTCCTCGATCATGTGGGCGTCCTGCCCCATGAGCTCCTTGATGCGGTCCTTGTCTTCCTTGGTGGACTTCTTCACCGAGGTACCCACCAGATCGAGGCCTGCCTCCTGAAGCGCCGCAACCACCGACCACGACTTCACGCCGCCGGTGATGAGCAGGACCTTCTTGCCCTTGAACCTGTCCTTGTACTTGGCGATGGCTTCCCAGGCCTTCGCCTCCTCGCGGGCGATGAGCGCCTCGGTGCGCTCCATCAGCTCCGGATCCGCGCCGCGCTCGATGAGCATGCGGGCGATCTCGCGCAGGGAGTCGGACGAATCCTGGATGCCGTAGAAGGAGCCCTCGAAGAAGGGGATGTCGTAGCGCTCCTCCATCTTGCGGGCCACGTTGATCATGGCCTTGGAGCACACCATCATCGCCGCCTTGGCGCGATGGGAGGAGGCGACGTCCTTGTAGCGCCCGTCGCCGGAGATGCAGGCGAGGACGCGGATGCCCAGCTCGTCCAGCAGCGGCTTCACCTGCCACAGCTCGCCGGAGAGATTGTATTCGCCGATGATGTTGATGTCGTAAGGCGTCGTATATTCCGGCTCCTCGGTGCCGATGACATGCTCGAGGATGGCCTCGCCGGCGAGCTTGTTGCCGAGGTTCTTCGGACCCACGAAGCCGGGCGAGTTGATCGGAATCACCGGCTTGCCGAACTTCGCCTTCGCCGCCTTGCAGACCGCGTCGATGTCGTCGCCGATCATGGCGGGCACGCAGGTCTGATAGACGAAGACGGCCGGCGGGTCGTACTTCTCGATGATTTCCTTGATGGACTTGAACAGGCGCTTCTCGCCGCCGAACACCACGTCGGTCTCGTTGATGTCGGTGGTGAAGCCGGTGCGCCAGATCTGCGAGCCGGACGAGCGCGCGCCACGGTTGTCCCAGCTGTTGCCCTCGCAGGCAATGGGGCCATGCACCAGGTGCGCGACGTCGGTCAGCGGCTGCAGCGCGATCTTCGCGCCGTCGAACGCGCAGCCGCCGGCGGCGCCGCCGGGCTGGAGCTGCTTGGTGCACCCCTTCTTCTTCTCCGCCTCGGACTTGTTCTGGTTCTTCGTGCAGCCGGGCTCGTTGAACACTTGCTGGATCGTGCTGGAAAGCGAGCTCATGGATCTCTCCTCGGCATGCGGGCTGTGCAGGGATCGCGTCGGCTGGGGAGCGGGGCAGCTCCTTGTGAGCGTCCGGCCCGGGTGGGGCCCCGGGCCGGATCGCGTGGGAGCTAGTCGATCAACGGATGATGTCGAAGGAGTAGTCGGTCTTGGCCGGAACGATGGTGTTCTGGTCGATGGTGTCGAAGATCTTGTCGAGGATGGTGATCAGGACGTTCATGGCGCCCTGATAGCCCCACACCGGACGGCGGTGGTGGTGGTGGCGGTCGAACACCGGGAAGCCGATGCGGATCAGCGGGGTGCCCGTGTCGCGCTCGAGATACTTGCCGTAGGTGTTGCCGATCAGGAAGTCCACCGGCTCCGTGAAGAGCAGGGAGCGCATGTGCCACAGGTCGCGGTTCGGGTAGACCTTGCAGTTCTGGCCGAACGGCGAGGAGTCCAGCAGCGCCTGCACCTTGGCCGCCCACTTCGGGCCGCCGTTGGTGGCGAGGATGTGGGTCGGCTCGGCGCCCAGCTCCAGCAGGAACGCGGCGAGGCCGAGGCACAGGTCCGGATCGCCGTAGATGGCGAACTTCTTGCCGTGGATGTGGGCGTTGCTATCGGCGATGGCGTCCACCAGGCGGCCGCGCTCGCGGGAGAGCTCCTCGGGGATCTCCTTGCCGGTGATGCGGGAGACGGCCATCAGGAACGCGTCGGTGGACGTCACGCCGACCGGATGGTTGAAGGCGACGACTTCATGGCCGTGGTTGGCGATGAAGGGGAGCGTCTTCTCGGTGCAGTATTCCTGCATGGAAATGGTGGCCTTGGCGTGGACGGCGTTGGCCGCCTCTTCCAGCGTGGTGCCGCCGTCATACATGCGGAACTCGCCGTCGGTGGGGGTGTCCCACACGTCGGAATTGTCGCCGAGGATGGTGTAGTCGACGCCCATCAGGCCGAAGATGCGCTTGATCTCGCGCAGGTTGCCGACGGTGTAGCCGTCGAAGCCGCCGAGGAAGTTGATCTTCTCGTTGGGCACGCGCTCGATCTTCGGGGCAGTGCCGGCCTTGCCGTCCCAGAAGTGCTCGAGGATGCCCTTCACGGCGTTGTCGTAGCCGGTGATGTGGCTGCCGACGAAGGCCGGGGTGTGGGCGAAGGGAACGTCGTATTCCTGCGGAACCGAGCCCTTTTCCTTCGCCGTCTTGATGAAGGCGTTCAGGTCGTCGCCGATGACTTCCGCCATGCAGGTGGTGGAGACGGCGATCATCTTCGGCTTGTACATGTTGTAGGTGTTGGCGAGGCCGTCAATCATGTTGTTGAGGCCGCCGAACACCGCCGCGTCTTCCGTCATGGAGGAGGACACGCAGGAGCTGGGCTCCTTGAAGTGGCGCGAGAAGTGCGAGCGGTAGTACGCCACGCAGCCCTGCGAGCCGTGCACGAACGGGATGGTCTCCTCGAAGCCCACGGCGGCGAACACCGCGCCGAGCGGCTGGCAGGCCTTGGCGGGGTTCACGGTGAGGGCTTCGCGGGCGAAGTTCAGCTCCTTGTACTCAGGAGTCTTGGCCCACTCGCGAATACGCTCGACTTCGGCGGGATCGCGGGGGTTCTCGAACAGCTTCTTCTTGTTGGCCAGCATCTGCTGGTACTCGGGACCGCGGAACAGCTCGAAGTGATCGAGCACGTTGTCTGCATTCTGTGGCATCTCGAACCCCTGAAAATGTGGGTCAAAAAATCATGCCGGCCGATCGCCCCTCCCCGAAACGGGGAGGGGCATCACGCTCAGGCGCTCACTCGGCCGCGAGCAGGTTGGGCTGCTCGGGAGCCTTCTTCCACGGAGCCCTGGTCATCTTCCAGATGGGGGAGTTGATGGCCATGTCCATGTCGCGGGCGAAGATGGCGAAGCCGTCGTAGCCGTGATACGGGCCCGAGTAGTCCCAGGAGTGCATCTGGCGGAACGGCACGCCCATCTTCTGGAAGACGTACTTTTCCTTGATGCCCGAGCCGACCAGATCCGGCTGGATCTTCTCGACGAACTTCTCGAACTCGTAGCCGGTCACGTCGTCATAGATGATCGTGCCATCCTTGACGTAGTGCTGGGCGGTGCGCTGGTAATCGTCGTTGTGGGCGAACTCGTAACCGGTGCCCACCACTTCCATGCCCAGGTCTTCGTACGCGCCGATCACGTGACGGGGACGCAGGCCGCCCACGTACAGCATGACGGTCTTGCCCTCGAGGCGCGGACGATACTTGGCGATCACCGCGTCCATGAGCGGCTGGTACTTGGCGATGACGCGCTCGGCGCCTTCCTTGATCTTGTCGTCGAAGTAGCCGGCGATCTTGCGCAGCGACTCGGCGATCTTCGAGGGGCCGAAGAAGTTGTACTCGCACCACGGGATCCCGAACTTCTCTTCCATGTGGCGGGAGATGTAGTTCATGGAGCGGTAGCAGTGGAGAACGTTCAGCTTCGCCTTGGGGGTGTTCTCCAGCTCGGCGAGCGAGCCGTCGCCCGACCACTGGGCGATCACGCGCAGGCCCATCTCCTCGAGGAGGATACGGGAGGACCAGGCGTCGCCGCCGATGTTGTAGTCGCCGATGATGGCGACGTCATACGGCGACGGCTCGAACAGGGGGGCCTTGTTCGGGTCGAGCTTGTCGAAGACCCAGTCCCGGATGGCGTCGTTGGCGATGTGGTGGCCCAGCGACTGGGACACGCCACGGAAGCCTTCGCAGCGCACCGGCACGATGGTCTTGCCGTCGTATTCCTTCGACTTGACCTTGGACACGGCCTCGATGTCGTCGCCGATGAGGCCGATCGGGCACTCGGACTGGACGGTGATGCCGTTGTTCAGCGGGAACAGTTCCTGGATCTCGTCCATGATCTTGGCGAGCTTCTTGTCGCCGCCGAAGACGATGTCCTTCTCCTGGAAGTCCGACGTGAACTGCATCGTCACGAAGGTGTCGATGCCAGTCGTGCCGATGTAGTAGTTGCGGCGGGCGGCCCAGGAATACTGGCCGCAGCCCACCGGGCCGTGGGAGATGTGGATCATGTCCTTGATCGGACCCCACACCACGCCCTTGGAGCCGGCGTAGGCGCAGCCACGGATGGTCATCACGCCCGGGATGGACTTGATGTTGGACTTCACGCCGCAGTCGGACTTGCCGGCTTCGTGGACGTTGAGGTGCTTCGCGCGGCGCTTCGCGGTCTTCTCGGGATAGACCTTGAGGACCTCGGCGATGAGCTCCTTGTTGCGCGCCTTGATTTCAGCAACGCTTTGCGGTTGGGCCAAGCTCATTTTGAAATCTCGCTCTCGTTGAAATGTGCCGTGTAGCCGGCCGGCCCGGCAATTCGGACCGGCCGGGGCGCTGGCGTCAGCCGGCGGCGAGTTCGGCGGCGGTCTTGCCGACGATGCTCTCGTCCACGGCCTTCATGATGCCGTGCTCCATTAGCAGGTCTTCCAGCTCGTCCATGGTGATCGGGGTCGGGATGATGCCGTTGCCCGAGTTGTTGTGCACCTTGGACGCCAGGTTCCGGTAATGCTGGGCCTGCGCCGAATCGGGCGCATACTCGATCACCGTCATGCGGCGCAGCTCGGCGTGCTGCACGATGTTGTCGCGCGGCACGAAGTAGATCAGCTGGGTGCCCAGCTTCTTCGCCAGCGACTCCGCCAGCTCGTACTCCTTGTCGGTCTGGCGCTCGTTGCACACCAGCCCGCCCAGGCGCACGCCGCCGGAGTTCGCATACTTCAGGATGCCCTTCGAGATGTTGTTGGCCGCATACATGGCCATCATCTCGCCGGACATGACGATGTAGATCTCCTGCGCCTTGTTCTCGCGGATCGGCATGGCGAACCCGCCGCACACCACGTCGCCCAGCACGTCGTAGGACACATAGTCGATGTCCTCGTACGCGCCGTTCTCCTCGAGGAAGTTGATCGAGGTGATCACGCCGCGGCCGGCGCAGCCCACGCCCGGCTCCGGACCACCGGACTCAACGCAACGGATGTCGTTGTAGCCGACCTTCATCACGTCCTCGAGCTCGAGGTCTTCCACCGAGCCCGCGTTCGCGGCCAGCGACAGGATGGTGTCCTGCGCCTTGGCGTGCAGGATCAGGCGGGTCGAATCCGCCTTGGGATCGCAGCCCACGATCAGGATGCGCTGACCAAGCTCGGTCAGGGCCGCCAGCGTGTTCTGCGACGTCGTCGACTTGCCGATGCCACCCTTGCCGTAAAACGCGATCTGTCGCAGCGAAGCCATCTTGCTCTCCTTAGAACCTTCGGCCGACTTTCGTCCTGTCCGGGTGCGGCGTGCCCCGGCCCGGGCACTCGCTGGACATTGCAATCCGGCGCGGATGCGGACGTGGCCTTTCAAAGGGCCCACACAGCCAGCAACCTCTCGCCCGAAACCAGTTTTGCAACGAGTGTGCCAGCGGCCAGGCCGTCGATTTATTGTTATTTTATAATGGCTTGTGGAGACTAAGTAATAGTCCGGAGGCGTGTTCCGAACCCGACATTCGGTTCTGCGCCGCGACATGCCAGTTTAGGGCTGTTTGAAACAGGACACTGGGAGTGGGGCCCGGGTGCTGGTGAAAAGCCGACAATCGCGGACAGCCCGGGCGCCTGTCGCATGCCCGACGCAACGCCTTCCGGCCGCCGGCCGCACCCCGAAACGACAAAGGCCGGCCACGGGGGGCCGGCCTTCACATCACACCCGCGGAGGCTCTCTCGCTCAGCCGATCAGCTCCTGCGCCTTGCCCAGCGCCGCGACGAAGCGGTCCACCTCCTCGCGCGTGTTGTAGAGGCCGAACGAGGCCCGGCAGGTGGCGGAGACGCCGAAGCGCTCCATCAGCGGCATGGCGCAATGGGTGCCGGCCCGCACGGCGATGCCGTCATTGTCGATCAGCGTCGCGAAGTCATGGGCGTGGGCGCCCTTGATCTCGAACGAGATGATGGCGCCCTTGTCCTTCGCCGTGCCGATGATGCGCACGGAATTCAATTCCCCGAGCCGCTCCTGGGCATAGCGCGTCAGCTCCGCCTCATGGGCGCGGATGCGGGCCTTGCCGATGGACTCGATGTAGTCCAGCGCGGCGCCGAGGCCCGCCGCCTGCACGATGGCCGGCGTGCCGGCCTCGAAGCGGTGGGGCGGGTCGCCATAGGTGACGCTGTCCTGACGCACCTCGCGGATCATCTCCCCGCCGCCGTTGAAGGGCGGCATGGTCTCCAGCAGCTCATATTTGCCATAGAGCGCGCCGATGCCGGTGGGCCCATAGAGCTTGTGACCGGTGATGATGTAGAAGTCGCAGTCGAGATCCTGCACGTCCACGTCGAGATGCACCGCGCCCTGCGAGCCATCCACCAGCACCGGGATGCCACGCGCATGCGCGATCTTCGCCACCTCCTTCACCGGAACGGTGGTGCCCAGAACGTTGGACATCTGGGTGATGGCGACCAGCTTGGTGCGATCGGTGAGGAGCTTCTCGAACTCCTCCATCAGGAAGTTGCCCTCGTCGTCCACCGGCGCCCACTTGAGCACCGCGCCCTGGCTCTCGCGCAGGAAGTGCCACGGCACGATGTTGGCGTGGTGCTCCATGATGGAGAGGACGATCTCGTCGCCTTCCTTGATCCGGCTCTTGCCGAAGGTGGCGGCGACGAGGTTGATGGCCTCGGTGGCGCTGCGGGTGAAGATGATCTCTTCCGGCCGCGCCGCGTTCAGGAAGCGCTGCACCCGCGCGCGGCCGCCCTCATAGGCCTCGGTCGCGGCGTTGGCCAGATAATGCAGGCCACGATGCACGTTGGCATATTCGGAGGTGTAGACCTGCTGGATGCGGTCCAGCACCGCCTTCGGCTTCTGGGCCGAGGCGCCGTTGTCGAGATAGACCAGCGGCTTGCCGTTCACCTTCAGGTCGAGGATCGGGAAATCCTCGCGCACCTTCAGGACATCGTAGCTGCCGTTGGAGACGGCGGGATGGAGCGGGGGAAGAGGCAGCATCCCGTTCACTCCCGGCCCATCAGCCAGGACTGGGTGGCCTGCGTGAGCGCCTCGCGCACCGCCTCGTTGCCGATGGCGTCCACCACCTCGCCGACGAAGGCCTGGATCAGCAACGCCTCCGCCGTCTTGGCGGGAATGCCGCGGGCCATCAGGTAGAACTTCAGCTGCTGGTCGAGGGTGCCGGTGGTGCAGCCGTGGCCGCATTGCACGTCGTCGGCGAAGATCTCCAGCTCCGGCTTGTTGCAGGCCTCGGCCGTCGGGGTCAGCAGGAGCGCGCGGCTCAGCATCCGCGCATCGGTCTTCTGCGCCGCCTGGCGCACGGCGATCTTGCCCTGGAAGATATCCTGCGAGGACCCGTCCAGCACCGCGCGGAAGGACTCGCGGCTTTCGCATGCCGGCCCTGCGTGGTCGACGGAGAGCATGGTGTCGGCATGCTGCTTGCCGCCGAGCAGGCTGACGCCGCCCATGTGCGCGTTGATGCCCTCGCCGGCGAGGTGGATCAGCAGCTGGTTGCGCACCACGGCGCCGCCGGTGGTGAAGAAGGTGTTGGAGAAGCGCGCCCGCGCATCCACGCGCGCCAGCAGGGTGGCGAGATGCACCGCGTCCGCGCCCTCGGCGGTGACCTTGATGCGCTCGACCTGCGCATCCGCGCCCACCACCATCTCCAGCGCCGTGTTGACCTGGTAGGCAACCCCGGCGGGGCCTTCGTGGGTCTCGATGAAGGTCGCGCTGGCGCCGTCCTCCACCACCACCAGCGAGCGGGTGAAGGTGGCCACGGCCTCGGCGCCGGTGGTGACGAACACCAGCTCCACCGGACGCGCGATGGTGGCGCCCGGCGCCACATGGATCACCACCCCGTCGCCCATGAGCGCGGAGTTGAGGGCCAGCACGGCATCGTCGGAGGCGATGGTCTGGCCGAGCTGGCTGGCCACCAGCGCATCGCCGGTGGCGAGCGCCTCCGCCATGGCGCGGATGGACAGGCCCGGCTCGAGCGCCGCGAGGTCCGAAAGCTCCGGCACGAAGGCGCCGTTGACGATCACGAGGCGGCGGGCGCCAACACCCGCCAGCAGCGCGCCGGCACCGGCGGCGGCAGCCTTCGCTTCCGCGTCCGGCGGCGCGGCGAGGGGCTTCGCATCGCGCATCAGCGCGCGCAGGTCGGTATAGCGCCAGGACTCCACCCGGCGATGCGGCAGGCCCGCATCGGCGAAGGTGTCGAATGCGGCCGAGCGGCGGGCCGCCACCTCCGGCCCGCCCGGCAGCGCGGCGCGGACGGCGGAGAACGTGTCGGCAAGCGCGATCTCGGCGCCGGTCTTCTGGGGACGCACCGGAGCGGGGCGCAGGGGGGTCGGGGCGGAGGCGGCCATCAGATCACGCGGCCTCGTTCTGGTACTGCGCGTAGCCGGTGGCTTCCAGCTCCAGCGCCAGCTCCTTGCCGCCGGTGTGGACGATGCGGCCGGCGTTGAACACGTGCACCACGTCCGGCACGATGTAATCGAGCAGGCGCTGGTAGTGGGTGATGACCAGCATGGAGCGTTCCGGCGAGCGCAGCGCGTTCACGCCCTGCGAGACCACCTTCAGCGCGTCGATGTCGAGGCCGGAATCCGCCTCGTCCAGCACCGCGAGATAGGGCTCCAGAAGGGCCATCTGCAGGGTCTCGTTGCGCTTCTTCTCACCGCCGGAGAAGCCCACGTTCACCGGGCGCTTCAGCATCTCGGGAGTGATGCCGAGGGTCTTGCCCAGCTCGCGCACCTTGCGCACCAGCTCCGGCGAGGTGAGCTCGGGCTCGCCGCGCGCCTTGCGCTGGCTGTTCACCGCCGTGTGCAGGAACGCCATGTTGGAGACGCCGGGGATCTCCAGCGGATACTGGAAGCACAGGAACAGGCCCTGCGCCGCCCGCTGGTCGGGCGAGAGGGAGAGCAGGTCCACGCCGCGGAAGATCACCTCGCCGCCGGTGATCTCGTAGCCCGGCTTGCCCGAGAGCACGTAGGACAGCGTCGACTTGCCGGCGCCGTTCGGCCCCATGATCGCGTGCACCTCGCCCGGATTGATGGTGAGGTTCATGCCGTCGATGATCTTGCGACCCCCGGCGATCTCGGCATGGAGGTCCTTGATTTCGAGAAGGGGAGCCATGTTGAGGTCCTCTGGTCCGTGTTGCCGGGCGATGGGGGCGATATCGAAGGGGGCGCGTCAGCCGACGCTGCCCTCCAGGCTGATGGAAATGAGCTTCTGCGCCTCCACGGCGAACTCCATGGGAAGCTGCTGGAGCACGTCGCGCACGAAGCCGTTCACCACGAGGGCGACGGCATCTTCCTGCGAGAGGCCGCGCTGCATGCAGTAGAACAGCATGTCCTCTGAGATCTTCGAGGTGGTGGCCTCGTGCTCGAACTGCGCGGTGGGGTTCTTCGCCTCGATGTAGGGCACGGTATGCGCGCCGCACTGGTCGCCGATGAGGAGAGAGTCGCAGTTGGTGAAATTGCGCGCGCCATCGGCCTTGCGATGGGCGGAGACGAGGCCGCGATAGGTATTGTTGGACTTGCCGGCGGAGATGCCCTTGGAGATGATCCGGCTCGTGGTGTTCTTGCCGAGGTGGATCATCTTGGTGCCAGAGTCCACCTGCTGGCGGCCATTGGAGATGGCGATGGAATAGAACTCTCCGGAAGAGCCCTCGCCGCGCAGCACGCAGCTCGGATACTTCCAGGTGATGGCGGAGCCGGTCTCCACCTGGGTCCAGGAAATCTTGGAGTTCCGGCCCCGGCAGTCGCCGCGCTTGGTGACGAAATTGTAGATGCCGCCCTTGCCCTCGGCGTCGCCGGGGTACCAGTTCTGCACCGTCGAATACTTGATCTCGGCATCGTCGAGGGCGACCAGCTCCACCACGGCAGCGTGCAGCTGGTTCTCGTCGCGCATGGGCGCGGTGCAGCCTTCGAGATAGGAGACGTAGGAGCCCTTGTCGGCGATGATGAGGGTGCGCTCGAACTGGCCCGTGTTCTTCTCATTGATGCGGAAGTAGGTGGACAGCTCCATCGGGCAGCGCACGCCCGGCGGGATGTAGACGAACGATCCGTCCGAGAACACCGCCTGGTTGAGCGTGGCGAAATAATTGTCCGTCGCCGGCACCACCGTGCCGAGATACTGCTTCACGAGGTCGGGGTGCTCGCGCAGCGCCTCGGAGATGGGCATGAAGATGACGCCGGCCGCCTTCAGCTCCTCCTTGAAGGTGGTGGCCACCGAGACGCTGTCGAACACCGCGTCCACCGCGATCTTCGGCCGCTCGCCCTCGGGGATCTCGACGCCGGCCAGGATCTCCTGCTCGCGCAGCGGAATGCCCAGCTTCTCGTAGGTCTTCAAGATCTCCGGATCCACCTCGTCGAGGGACTTCGGAGCCTTGAACTTCTTCGGCTGGGAATAATAGTAGAGGTCCTGGTAGTCGATGGGCGGGTAGTTGACCCGCGCCCACTCCGGCTCCGGCATGGTGAGCCAGCGGCTGTAGGCCTCAAGCCGCCACTGCAGCATCCACTCCGGCTCCTCCTTCTTGGCGGAGATGTAGCGGATGACCTCCTCCGAAAGGCCCTTCGGCGCCTTCTCGGATTCGATCTGGGTCTCGAAGCCGTATTTGTACTGATCGACGTCGATGGAGCGAACCTGATCGACTGTGTCCTGTACGGCCGCCATTTGTCCCTCCAATCAACATTCGCGCGGCCTTCCGGCGCCGCCACCTTCTGCTTCCGACACGGGCGAAAGCCGCCCCCTGCCGGTCCTCAGGCGCGGGGAGGGAGGCAGAGCCTGCCGCCGTCACCCCGCCCGCCTGATCCGCCCGCCCGGCCGCCCGTCGCGGCGGCCGGCGCGCGGCCTGCCTCACGCCATCAGGCGGGAATGCAGGTCTTTTCCACCGGGCACACGACGGCGCACTGGGGGGTGTCGAAGCTCCCCTCGCACTCGGTGCACTTGTTGGGGTCGATCACATACATGTCCCGCTTGAGGCTGATGGCGGCGTTCGGGCACTCGAACTCGCAAGCGCCGCAAACGGTGCACTGGGACGCAACGATCTTGTAGGCCATGGGCTAGCTCCGCGCTGTGCAGATTGGCAGGCAGACTGCCCTTTCAAGCCGCGTGCCACCTTTTAACTATTTGATTTTGAATGTTTATTATTCACGGCTCGCGGGATGTCCGCTGTCGCGCCCCCGACAGAGTGTCACAAGTGCGACAGGTATCGTGTCGCGACCGGCGGCCAACACCGGGGGCCGCGAGGACCGGCTTCGGGCGCGGGCGCGTCCGCACGGCCGGCGACGGAGGCCGCGGCGGGCATGGGAGCGAGGGGCAGATGCGCGCAGGGCGGGTGCGCGCGGGGCCGGAACGCAAACTGCCCGGCACATGGGCCGGGCAGTCGCAGGAAGGTCGGACGGAGGACGGGGAGGCGATCAGAAGCGCTTGATCTCCACGTCGTGCTTCTTCAGGGCATAGCCGATCTGGCGCGGGGTGAGGCCGAGCAGGCGGGCGGCCTTGGCCTGCACCCAGCCGGCGCGCTCCATGGCGTCCACCAGCCGCTCCCGCTCGGACAGCTCTTCCTCCGCCGCGCTGGGGCGCACCGGCGCCGGCGGGGTGGAGGCCGGCAACGCCGGCAGCGGCAGGCGGGTGACCACGTTGGAGTTGGCAGGCTCGGCCGCCACCGGTCCGCCGCCGCTCACCACCGGCAGGGGAATGTCCATGGGCCGGCGCGTGGCGCCCTCCGCCGGGTTGCGCCACAGCAAGGCCGAGAGGCACTCGTTGTGGCGGCAGGCGAAGTCGTCGCCGACGATGGCGCCGCCCTGGGCGAGGGTAGCGGTGCGCTGGACGCAGTTCTCCAACTCTCGCACGTTGCCGGGGAAGCCGCAGCCCATCAGCACTTCCATGGCGTCGGGATCGAACGCGAGGTCGCGCCCGTTCTCGCGGTTGAAGCGCTCGAGGAACTCGTTGGCGAGGAGCGGAATGTCGCCGCGGCGGTCACGCAGGGAGGGCACGATCACCGGAATGACGCTGATGCGGTAGTAGAGGTCGGCGCGGAACTCGTTCTTGGCCACCGCCTCTTCCAGGTTCCGGTTGGTGGCGGCCACGACGCGCACGTTCACCTTGAGGGTGTGGGAGCCGCCGACGCGCTCGAACTCCTGCTCCTGCAGCACGCGCAGCAGCTTGGCCTGGAAGGCGGGGGAGATCTCGCCGATCTCGTCGAGGAACAGCGTGCCCTTGTCGGCCAGCTCGAAGCGGCCCTTGCGCGCGCCCACGGCACCGGTGAAGGCGCCCTTCTCGTGGCCGAACAGCTCGCTCTCCAGCACCGATTCGGGCAGCGCGGCGCAGTTGAGCTTGATGAAGGGGCCCTTCGCGCGCGGCGAGAGCTCGTGGATCGCCTTGGCGATCAGCTCCTTGCCGGTGCCCGATTCGCCGCGCAGCAGCACCGGCGAATGGGACTTGGCGACGATCATGATCTTCTCGAGCAGCGCGCGGATCTCGCGGCTCTCGCCGACGATGCCGTCCACATAGACGCGCTTGCGCTCGCGACCATGCGGCTTGAGCTCCAGCAGCTCCTTCTGCAGGCGCCCGCTCTCGGCCATCAGCCGCTCGCGATCCCGCGAGACGACGCGGTGCAGCTGCACCGTCTGGCCGATGAGGTTGGCGACCATGGTGAGGAAGCGCACGTCCGAATCGAGCCGGAAGACGGAGCGCCCGTCCCACACGCGGTCGATGGTGAGGGTGCCGATGACGCGCGAGGCCACGCGGATCGGCACGCCGATGAAGGACACGCGCGATTCTTCCGAGGCGCCCAGCGCGGCGGCGTCTGCGGCGCTGAAGGCGGGATGGGAGGCAACGTTCTCGGCGATCAGCGGCACCGCCGTGGCGATGACCTGGCCGATGGCCTTCTCCGGCAGGCGGGCGCGATAACGCGCATCCGTGCCCTCGTTCCAGCCGGCGCCGACAGTGATGTCGGGAATTCCGTCGTCCTCGAGCAGCGAGATCACGCCATGGCGCATCTGCATGAAAGACGACAGCAGGTTGACCACGCTCGACAGGGTGGTCTCAAGGCGGTTCGGCGCGGTCAGGATCTTCGAGATTTCGTAGATCCCGGTCAGCGCGACATCGCTCAGGGAAACGAGGGGAACATGAGCTCGGGGCTGCTCCCGTTCGACTTGCAACGCTTCGTTCTGAACCATGGTGCTGTCTCCGTCACCCCAGGCTCTCCGTCCCCTGCCATTTTGTATGATTAGCGACACTTTGATTTAGTTTGATTCCGATGTCGTGCCTAAGCTGCGGGCAAAACTTGCTTCACCCTTGGGCAGTTTTCGAACAATGTCCGTTTTAACGCCAAATGTTGTCATGGTTGACGGGTCAGACACGCCCCCGCTGTCGGTTTATGAACGAAAACAGTGCTGCGCCGGCAAAAACGTTTCGCGCTGCGAAATCTATCGACGCTGCACTGCCGCATCTTTTCGCACATGAACGCGCGGCGCCCCTGCCGCTGGCCGGTTCGCGGGCCGGTTCAGGCCTCGTGGAGGCGGGCGAGACGGGCGGCAGCGACATCGTCGGTCTCGCCGCGCAGCACCTGCGCCATCTCGGTCGCGTCGAGCGGGCGGAAGAAGAAGAACCCCTGCGCGAGATCGCAGCCCTGCTCCTTCAGGAAGCGCGCCTGCCCGGCGGTCTCCAGCCCCTCCGCCACCACATGCATGCCGAGCTTGCTGCCGAGCTCGATCACCGCGCACACGATGGCGGTGTCGAACGCATCGCGCTCGATGTCCTTCACGAAGCTCTGGTCGATCTTGATGGTGTCGATGGGCAGCTGCTTCAGATGAATGAGGCCGGCATAGCCGGTGCCGAAGTCGTCGAGGGCGATGCGCACGCCGGCCTGGTAGAGCTCGTCGAGGATCGGCGCCACGTGATCCGAGCTGCGGCCGAGGAACACCGTCTCGGTGATCTCCACGTCGAAGCGGGAGGGGTCCACCCCGGCGGCGTGGAACTGGCGCAGCAGGGTGGCCGCGAGGTCGCGGTGGGTGAACTGGGCCGGCGCCAGGTTGATGGCGATGCGCCCGCACGGGTGCCCGGCCTCGATCCAGCCGCGCACGTCTGTGGCCACCCGCCGCACCATGCGCTCGCCGATGAGCACGGCCAGTTCCGGGTCGGTCAGAGCGCCTTCGAACGAGGACGGTGACAGCACGCTGTGCGGCGTCCGGCGCCAGCGCACCAGCGCCTCGACGCCCTCGATCCGCCCGGTCGCGAACGACACCTTGGGCTGGTAGTAGGGCACGATCTGGTCTTCCACCAGCGCGGCGCGGATGGCGCGGTTGAGCGCCACCCGCTCCAGCACCGCCTGCCGCATGGCCGGAGCGTAGACCACCATGCGGTTGCGCCCCTGCTGCTTGGCGGCATAGAGCGCGAGGTCGGCGTCCTTCATCAGCTCGCCATAGGCGCAGTCGTGCTCCGGGCAGGAGGCGAGGCCGATGCTGGCGCGCGTCGCGAAATGGCGGCCGGCATGCAGGATCGGCCGGCGCAGCTCGGCGAGGATGTTCTGGGCGAGGCGCCGGCCCACCGCCAAAGGGTCCTCCCCCTGCACCACGGCCACGAACTCGTCGCCGCCGAGCCGGGCGAGGATGCCCTGCCGGTCCAGCAGCGCGTCGAGCCGGTGCGCGGTCTCCATCAGCGCGGCGTCGCCGGCGTCGTGGCCGAGGGTGTCGTTGATATCCTTCAGCCCGTCGAGATCGATCAGCATCAGGCAGATGCCCTGCCCCGGCCGCCGCGTCGCCAGCGCCTCGCTGAGCCGTTCGTGGAAGGCGGCGCGGTTGGGCAGGCCGGTGAGGGCATCGTGGGCGGCGGCGTAGCGCGCCCGCTGCTCGGCGGCGCGCCGCTCGGTCACGTCCACCAGGGCGGCAACGAAATGCGGCGCAGGCGGCAGCGGGATGGCTGCCGCAGCGGCAACCACCTGCCGCTCGCTGCCGTCGCCGAGGATCACCGAGGTCTCAAAATCCGTCACCGAGCCTTCCGTCCGCAGCCGGCCGAGGAAGGTGGCCGCCGCCTCGGGGGAAAGGCACACCTCACACAGGTTCCGCGGCACATCCTCCAGCCGCGCCCCGTAGAAGCGGCGGGCGGCGGCGTTGGACTTCACGTGCCGGCCGTCATCCAGCCGCGCCACCACGAGAGGCAGCGGCACCGCCTCGAAGGTCTTCTCCAGCGTGTCCTCGCTGGCTTTCAGCCGGTCGCTCACGTCCTGCGCGGCGCGGGCGGCGCTCCAGAAATGCCGCTCCATGCGGTTGGCCCGGCCCACCACCACCATCAGCGTGACGTTCAGCGTCGCCACCGCGAGCCCCAGGCCGGCCATGAACTGCAGGGGGGCGCCCTCGCCGAGATAGGCGGCGCACAGCATCACGCTGGCGCCGATGCCGCCGGCCACCAGAAACGCGAACGGCAGCGGCACCGCCAGATAGAGAATGGTGGGCAGCAGCATGACCACGAACAGGGCGAGGTCGCTCTGCGAGGTCACGAGCACCGAGACGGCCGCCGCCGTGCCCCACTGCCACACCATGTAGACCGCGTCGGCCCGCCGGGGGGTGTGGGCGAACTGGACCGCCACGAGGCAGGCCAGCGACAGGGCGATCACCACGAACCGGGCGGCCACGGCGACGACGAAATGCGGCGTGCCGGCGAACCGCCAGTCGCTGAGCAGGAACAGGGAATTCAGGATCACCGACGCGGCGAACACGATGCGCGCGTGCCGGCGCGACTCGGCGAGGCGGCTCGTGCGGAACAGCGCTTCCTCGGCGGGGTCTACGAATTCCCCGCCGATGGCGGTCAGCCGTACCCCGTCCGTGCCATCCGCCGGATCTGCCGGTCCGCTTTCGCGATACGTGCCGCTCATGAGGCGATTCTAGAGCGACGGCGGCGCTTGCGCCATATGTCGCGCCGCCGCGCGCCGGGAAAGGGCTCCGGCCGATGCGCCTCGCCACCTTCGCCGGGGCGGGCTATATGGCGTTCATGACGGCCCCGGCCGGGCGCGGCGGCCGGCGCCGCGACGGCGGGACCAGACCGCGCGGGAACCGCCGATGCTGAACGACAAGCGCATCCTCCTCCTCATCGGCGGCGGCATCGCCGCCTACAAGTGCCTGGAGCTGATCCGGCGGCTGAAAGAGCGGGGCGTGCGCGTGCGCGTGGTGATGACGCCGGCCGCGCGCGAGTTCGTCACGCCTTTGTCGGTGGGCGCCATTACCGGCGAGCGGGTGTTCTGCGACCTGTTCGACCTCACCGCCGAGCACGACATCGGCCATATCCGCCTCTCTCGGGAGGCGGACCTGCTGGTGGTGGCGCCGGCCACCGCCGACCTGCTGGCGAAGATGGCGCACGGCTTCGCCGACGATCTCGCCACCACGGCCCTCATCGCCACCGACAAGCCGGTGCTGGTGGCCCCGGCCATGAACCCGCGCATGTGGTCGCATCCCGCCACCCGGCGCAATGTCGCCCAGCTCAGGGCCGACGGCATCATGACGGTCGGTCCCAATTCCGGCGCCATGGCCGAGCGGGACGAGTTCGGCGCAGGGCGCATGGCCGAGCCCATGGAGATCCTCGCCGCCATCGAGGCCCATTTCGCCACCGCCGACGCGGCGCTGCTGCGCGGGCGCCGGGTGCTGGTCACCTCCGGCCCCACCCACGAGCCCATCGACCCGGTGCGCTACATCGCCAACCGCTCCTCCGGCAAGCAGGGCCACGCCATCGCCGCCGCCGCCCGCGCCGCCGGGGCCGACGTCGTGCTCATCTCCGGCCCGGCCGAGGCGCCGGACCCCAAGGGCGTGAAGGTGGTCCACGTGGAGACCGCGCGCGAGATGCTGGCGGCGGTGGAAGAGAACCTGCCCGCCGACGTGGGCGTGTTCGCCGCCGCGGTGGCCGACTGGCGGGTGGCCGACGCCTCCGACCAGAAGATCAAGAAGGGCGCCGACGGCACGCCGGAGCTGCATCTGGTGGAGAATCCGGACATCCTCGCCACCGTCTCGCGCCACGGCACCCTGCGGCCGCGCCTCGTGGTGGGGTTCGCCGCCGAGACGCAGGACGTGGTGGCCCACGCCCGCGACAAGCGCCTGCGCAAGGGCTGCGACTTCATCGTCGCCAACGACGTGTCGCCGCAGACCGGCATCATGGGCGGCGACACCAATGCGGTGCATCTGGTCAGCGCCGCCGGCGTGGAGGACTGGCCATCCGCCTCCAAGGCCGAGGTGGCGCGCCGCCTTGTCGCCCGCATCGCCGCCGAGCTCGCGGGGGATGCGCGATGAGCCGCCCCGTGGTCGCGATCCGCCGCCTGCCCCACGCCGCCGACCTGCCGCTGCCGGCCTACGCCACCGAAGGGGCCGCCGGCCTCGACCTCGTCTGCGCGCTGCCCGCCGACGCCCCCCTCACCCTGCCCCCGGGCGGGCGGGCCGCCATTCCCACCGGCTTCGCCCTCGGCCTGCCCCCCGGCTTCGAGGGGCAGGTGCGCCCGCGCTCGGGACTGGCCCGCAACCACGGCGTCACGGTGCTGAATTCGCCCGGCACGGTGGATTGGGATTATCGCGGCGAAGTGTTGGTATTGCTCATCAATCACGGCTCGGAGCCGTTCGTGGCCAGCCGGGGAATGCGCATCGCCCAGTTGGTGGTTGCGCCCGTCTCCCAGATAATGCTGGAAGAAATCGGAGATTTAGGCGAAACTGCACGCGGTTCCGGTGGTTTTGGTTCCACAGGCCTCGGAGCTCCGGTTTTTAAGAAGTAGTCCAGCCTCATGCCGCGTTTATCCGACAAGAGCCTTCTCGCCATCGCCGCAGTGGTGGACGTCGCCGTTCACGCGCGCGGCGCGCCCGTTGCCGCCAAGGCGCTCGCCGCCCGCCATGGCCTGCCGCCCCGCCGGCTGGAGCCGGTGCTCCAGGCGCTGGTCCATGCCGGCGTGCTGAAGGGCGTGCGCGGCCCGCGCGGCGGCTACGAGCTGGCGCGCGAGCGCCGGCGCGTCTCCGTCGCCGAGATCGTGCGGGTGGTGGAGGGAGCCGAGGAGGAGAAGGAGATCATCCTGCCTCCGCTGGTGATCGAGGTGGTGCAGCCCGCCGTGGCCGCCGCCGAGACCACGTTCGACACCGCGCTCGACGCCGTGACCCTCGAGGACCTCTGCCGCAGCGCCGACACCAAGGGCCACGGCTCGGAACACGAGCGCATCGATTTCGCCATCTGAATTTTGCCGTCTGAATTTCGCGCTCTGAATTTCACACTCTGACGGCCCCGCGCCCGCGCGCGGCTCGCCCACCGACACCCGAGGAGACAGCTCATGGCAGAACCCGCCAAGATCGTGCCCGCCGCCCTGCCGCGGCCGGGACGCGGCCGCGTGTATGATTCGATCACCGAGACCATCGGCAACACCCCGCTGGTGCGGCTGAACCGGCTCGCCGAGCTGCGTGGCGCCAAGGCCGAGATCCTCGCCAAGCTGGAGTTCTTCAACCCCATCGCCAGCGTCAAGGACCGCATCGGCGTCGCCATGATCGACGCCATGGAGAAGGCCGGCGTGCTGGACCAGGACACGGTTCTGGTGGAGCCCACCTCCGGCAACACCGGCATCGCGCTGGCCTTCGTCGCCGCCGCCCGCGGCCTCAGGCTCATTCTGGTGATGCCGGAGAGCATGTCGGTGGAGCGCCGCAAGATGCTGGCGCTGCTCGGCGCCGAGCTGGTGCTCACCCCCGCCAACCTCGGCATGAAGGGCGCGGTGGCCAAGGCCGAGCAGCTCATCGCCGAGCTGCCCAAGGCGGTGATGCCGCAGCAGTTCAAGAACAAGGCGAACCCGGAAGTCCACCGCCGCACCACGGCGGAGGAGATCTGGAACGACACCGACGGCAAGGTGGACGCGGTGGTGTCCGGCGTCGGCACCGGCGGCACCATCACCGGCATCGGCCAGGTGCTGAAGCCGCGCAAGGCCTCGCTGAAGATGATCGCGGTGGAGCCGGAGGATTCCCCGGTGCTGTCCGGCGGCCCTCCCGGCCCGCACAAGATCCAGGGCATCGGCGCCGGCTTCGTGCCGGAGGTGCTGGACCGCGCCATCATCGACGAGGTGGTGACGGTGGGCAACCAGACCGCCTTCGACACCGCCCGCGCGCTCGCGCGCTACGAGGGCATTCCCGGCGGCATCTCCTCGGGCGCGGCCGTGGCGGCGGCGCTGGAGGTGGCGGTGCGCGACGACATGGCCGGCAAGACCATCGTCGTCATCGTGCCCTCGTTTGCCGAGCGCTACCTCTCCACGGCCCTGTTCGAGGGCCTGTGACCCGAAGGGCGCCCTGACGGCGAAAGCCGCGGGGCGCCATCGTCCTGCACCTTCCCGGGCGCCCGGAACGGGCGGGTCCCGGCAGGGAACGGGTCCGCTCGCGCGGCCATGGAGCCATTCCGTGTCCGCCCCGCGCGCTCCAGACGCAGCAGCGCGGCGTGATAGGCCGGATCATAGCCCGGCCCGCCCCGGACCGCCGCCTTCCGCACGGCCCGAAGCGCCCGTGCCAGCGCCTCCGGCCGCGACAGGACCACCCCCAGCCCCTTCACATGCCGCGCCACCCGCGCCTCGGCATCCTCGCTGGTGAAGGCCCGCATCCGCCCCCCTACCCGCCCCGCACCCTGCATGTCCGCGCCTCCCCGATCGCGACCATGCTGGGGGAGGCTCGCGCATCGTGGATAAATTCCTAGATTGACCCGGCGCGCCATCGGACGGAACCGGCGCGGAATCCTGTATGGCAAAGCATTGGCAACCTGATGCCCGCACCGGCGTCGGGGATGATCTATTCACCCCGCCTTGCACATGCGCAAGATCGTTGTAGGAATTTTTACCTACAACGTGAGGGTGCAATGTCTCATCCGCTGCCCGATTGTCGCGATCCCCTGCTGCCGGCTTCCGGCCCTGCCCCCGCAGCGCGCAGGCGATCCCCGGGGCCTGAGAGCGGCGCGTGCCGGCTCGCGGCCGCCATCGTGGCCGCCGGAGCGGGGCTCGGGGTGGAGCGGATCGTGGGGCGCCAGCGGTCCACCGCCCGGGTGGCTCTGGCGCGCCAGCTCGCCATGTATCTTGCGCATGTGGGGCTCGGCCTGCCCCAGTCCGGCGTCGCCGAGGCGTTCGGGCGCGATCGCTCCACCGTCGCCCACGCCTGCCGGCGCATCGAGGACCTGCGGGACGATCCCGCCTTCGACCGGCAGGTGGCGCAGATGGAGGCCAGCCTGCGCTGGGCGTCCGGGCAATGAGCGCGACCCCCCACGATCCCGCCATGGCGCCGGCCCTCCCCGTCACCGCCCCGCCCGCCGGCTCCGATGCTCCGCCGCGGGCGGGAGATGGCAGCGCGGCGGCCACTCCCCGCCTGCCCGAACGCGGTTCCACCCGGCCGGCGGACGGACAGGTTGACCCGGCGGCCGCCGTGGATGGAGGCGCGACGGGCGCCACCAGATCCGCCCGATCCGCTCGCGGCCGCCCCGTGCGCACCGGAGCGGAGAGGCGCGAGCGGCCTCGGCAGGGGCTGGAGGGCAGTATCCGGCGGCCGTCACGGACCCGTCCGCAAGGCAGCGCCGCAGCGGCGGACCCGGCCTCCGTCCGCCCGACGCCCGCCACCGCCGAGGCGCCCGGCTTCGACCCGGCCGAGAGCCCCCTCGTCTGGCTCGCCCGCCGCGCCGGCCGGGATGGCCGGCCAATGGTGGACGCGACCCAGCTGACCGCCGGCGAGCGGCTCAGGGCGGATTTCACCCGCGCCGCCCTCACCCCCCGCGTCACCAGCCGCTGGAGCGAGGTCTCGGGCGGCGGGTCTCCGGAGGGGTTCTCGGACATGGTGCTGGCCGCCAAGCTGCGGGTCTCGCGCGCGCTGGCGGCGGTGGGGCCGGAATTGTCGGGCGTCCTGCTGGACGTGTGCTGCTTCCTGAAGGGGCTGGAGACGGTGGAGCGCGAGCGCGGCTGGCCCGCGCGCACCGCCAAGGTGGTGCTCGGCCTCGCCCTCGACCGCCTCGCCACCCACTACGGGCTGGCCCGATCGGCCGAGGGCCGCGCCCGCGCGCCCCTGCGCGCCTGGCACGCGCCACCGGGGCCTTCGAGGCCGCCGGAGACGTGAACGCCCCGCCCCGGTCGGACGGCACTTCGCGGCAGGCAGCGGCGCGGCGCGCCCGTCACGCGGAGGTGCCGGTCCGGCTGCGGCCGAGCGATGCGGCGGCAGCCGCGACTGTCGCCCTGTCCCGCGTCGCCGGGGGCTGATGCGACGACCGGGGCCTGTGCCGGCATCCGCCCGTCAGCAGACGCAGGCGCTCCCTGCCGCCCCGGTCAGCCCAGCGCGCGGGCCGCGTCGCGGATGATGTCGAAGGCGGCCATCACGTCCGCCTCGGTGGTGTCCATGGCCCCGGCCTGGAAACGGATGGCGAGGCCGCCGTCCACCCGTGTCGGCGTCAGGTAGATCTGCCCGCCGTCGTTGATGGATTGCAGCAGCGCCAGCATGTGCGCGTCCAGATCCCGCCCGTCGCCGGGATCGTGGCGGAAGGAGAAGAGCGAGAGCACCGGCCCGCTCGCCAGGCTGAAGCCGGGCTCGGCGGCAAGGCGCGCAGCGAGCGCCCCGGCCCAGCGCACGTGATCGCGGATCATGCCGCGCAACCCCTCCAGCCCGTGGGCGCGCAGCACGAACCACAGCTTCAGCGCCCGGAACCGCCGGCCGAGCTGGATGGTCCACTCGTTGAAATTGACGATGTCATCCTTGCCGTGGGTCTTCAGATATTCCGGCTGGAGCGCGAGCGTGCGCAGGTGGTCGTCCACGTTGCGGATGAAATGGGCCGAGCAGTCGAACTGCACGCCGAGCCACTTGTGCGGGTTCAGCACGATGCTGTCCGCCCGCTCCGCTCCCGCCCACAAGGGCCGGAACTCGGGGCAGATCATGGCCGCGCCGGCCCAGGCGGCATCCACATGCACGAACAGGCCGTGCCGGTGGGCCACATCCACCACCGCGCCCACGTCGTCCATGGCGCCGGTGCTGGTGCCGCCCACGCAGGCGACCACGCCGGCGGGCACGAGGCCGGCGGCCAGATCGGCGCGGATGGCGGCATCCAGCGCCTCCGGCACCATGGCGCGGAGCGGACCTGCCACCGGGATGCGCACGAGATTGTCCTCGCCGATGCCGCTGAACCACGCCGCCCGGTCGATGGAGCTGTGCACCTCCCCCGAGGCGTAGACCCGCAGCTGCGGGCGGCCGGAAAGCCCGGTGCGGTTGCCGGTGAAGCCCAGCGCCCGCTCGCGCATGGTCAGGAAGGCGCACAGCGTGGCGGAGGAGGCGGAATCCTGGATGACGGCGGCAAAGCCCTCCGGCAGGCCCACCGCCTGGCGCAGCCAGTCCAGCGCCACCTGCTCCAGCTCGGTGGCGGCGGGCGAGGTCTGCCACAGCAGGCACTGGGCGCCGATGGCGGAGGAGAGGAATTCAGCCAATACGCTCGCCGGGCTGGCATTGGCCGGGAAATAGGCGAAGAAGCGCGGGTGCTGCCAATGGGTCATGCCCGGCACCAGGATGCGCTCGAAATCGGCGAAGATGTCGGCCAAGGGCTCGGCCGCCTCGGGCGCGGCGGTTGGCAATTGCGCGCGGATGTCGCCCGGATCGCCGGAGGCCCGCACCGGCCGCTCCCTGAGCCCGGCGCGGTAATCGGCCGCCCAGTCCGCCGCCGTGTGCGCGAAGTGGCGGAACGCCTCGCCGTCCATGCCCTGGTTCCTCATGCTCGCCGCCGTGCGCGGCCGTCCTGCCCTTCCGCGCGGCGCGGCCGGGAGCCGGACATAGCCGAGTTCGCCGCGCCGGCAAATGCGGGGGCCGGCGCCCCCGTCGCGCACGTGTGCGGACCGCCGCGCCCCGAGCCGTGATAGGCTTTTGCCGGAAAAGGCTTTCGCGAAGCCGCGCGGCGCTCTAAGACGACCGGCGGATTTCGCCCGCCGCCGCCATGGCCGCGCCGCGTTCACGCGCCAGAAGACGCAAGCGAGAAAAACCGCAAGCGACAAGACAAGAGGCAAGAGAGGACATGCCCCAGTACCGCTCCCGCACCTCCACCCACGGCCGCAACATGGCCGGCGCCCGCGGCCTGTGGCGCGCCACCGGCATGAAGGACGGGGACTTCGGCAAGCCGATCATCGCGGTGGTGAATTCCTTCACCCAGTTCGTGCCGGGGCACGTGCACCTGAAGGACCTCGGCCAGCTGGTGGCCCGCGAGATCGAGAAGGCCGGCGGCGTCGCCAAGGAGTTCAATACCATCGCGGTGGATGACGGCATCGCCATGGGCCATGACGGCATGCTCTATTCGCTGCCCTCGCGCGAGATCATCGCCGACAGCGTGGAATACATGGTCAACGCGCATTGCGCGGATGCCATGGTGTGCATCTCCAACTGCGACAAGATCACCCCCGGCATGCTGATGGCCGCCATGCGCCTCAACATCCCGGCGGTGTTCGTCTCGGGCGGGCCCATGGAGGCCGGCAAGGTGCTGCTCTCCACCGGCGAGAAGAAGGTGGACCTGATCGACGCCATGATCGCGGCGGCCGACGACAAGGTCTCCGACGCCGACGTGACGGTGATGGAGCGCTCCGCCTGCCCCACCTGCGGCTCGTGCTCGGGCATGTTCACGGCCAACTCCATGAACTGCCTGACCGAGGCGCTGGGCCTCGCGCTGCCGGGCAATGGTTCCACCCTCGCCACCCATGCCGACCGCGAGCGCCTGTTCGTGGAGGCCGGCCACCTGATCGTGGATCTCGCCCGCCGCTACTATGAGCAGGACGACGCGAGCGTGCTGCCGCGCACCATCGCCTCGTTCAAGGCGTTCGAGAACGCCATGACGCTGGACATCTCCATGGGCGGCTCCACCAACACGGTGCTGCACCTGCTCGCCGCCGCCAACGAGGGCGAGGTGCCCTTCACCATGGCCGACATCGACCGCCTCTCCCGCAAGGTGCCGGTGCTGTGCAAGGTCGCGCCCGCGGTCGCCAACATCCATATGGAGGACGTCCACCGCGCCGGTGGCATCATGGCCATCCTCGGCCAGCTGGAGCGCGGCGGCCTCATCCACACCGACCTGCCGACGGTGCATTCCGCCACGCTGGGCGATGCCCTCGACCGCTGGGACGTGACGCGCACCAACAGCGAAACCGTGCGCACCTTCTTCCGCGCCGCCCCCGGCGGGGTGCCCACCCAGGTGGCCTTCAGCCAGTCCCGCCGCTGGGACGACCTCGACCTCGACCGGCAGAACGGCGTGATCCGCGATGTCGCGCACGCCTATTCCAAGGACGGCGGCCTCGCCGTGCTCTACGGCAACATCGCGCTCGACGGCTGCATCGTGAAGACGGCCGGCGTGGACGAGAGCATCCTGAAGTTCACCGGCAAGGCCCGCATCTTCGAAAGCCAGGACGCGGCGGTGGAGGCCATCCTCTCCACCGGGCGGATCCAGCCGGGCGACGTGGTGCTGATCCGCTACGAGGGTCCGCGCGGCGGGCCGGGCATGCAGGAGATGCTGTACCCCACCTCCTACCTGAAGTCGAAGGGCCTCGGGAAGGCGTGCGCGCTGGTCACCGACGGCCGCTTCTCGGGCGGCTCCTCGGGCCTGTCCATCGGCCACGTCTCGCCGGAAGCGGCGGAAGGCGGGGCCATCGGCCTGGTGGAAGAGGGCGACACCATCGAGATCGACATCCCGGGCCGCATCATCCGCGTGGCGGTGTCCGACGAGGTGCTGGCCGAGCGCCGCGCCGCCATGGAGGCCAAGGGCGATGCCGCCTGGAAGCCCGCGGACCGCAAGCGCGTCGTCTCCCAGGCCCTCCAGGCCTACGCGGCGCTCACCACCTCCGCCGCCCGCGGCGCGGTGCGCGACGTGAAGGCGCTGCGGCGCTGAGGCGTCTCGCACGCACGGCCAATAAAAAAGGGGGCGCGATGCGCCCCCTTTCCATGTGCGGCGCCGGCCCGATCAGTTGCAGTACAGCCGGCCGTTGACGTTGGCGATGTCGCGATAGTTCTGGCAGGCCCGCATGTTCAGCGTGGCGGACACCCAGCTGCCGTTGATGCGCTGGCACTGGGCGCGCAGGACACCGGCGACGCCGAGGACCGCATTGCGGCAGCTGCGCAGGTAGGAGCCGTGCGGCGGCTGGAGGATGGGCCGCACCGGGCAGGTCAGCATGCCGTTGCGGTTGGAAATGTCGCTGCCGGGCGCGCAGGTGAGGGTGTTGAGCCGGGTCGGCTGCCAGGCGCCGTTGATGGTGCGGCAGTACGCGCCCAGCATGAAGTCGCGGAACTCCACCCGCGTGCAGCTGGCGAGATAGGAGCCGGGCGGCACCGCGCGCGCCATGGCCTCCCCCGCGCTCACGAACAACCCCAGCGCGAGAAGCAGGCCCATCGCGCCCGCGACCACGATATTACGCTTCATGCTTCCCCCCTTGATTCAGCCTTGACGGCCCAGCTGTAGCACGGCGCGCGCGGCGGCGGCCATCGACAGGCCGGGCGCGCTCGGCTAAAAGCCGCTCCAATCCTGAAAGATTGAAGACATCCAGATGACGATCCGCCTGCACCGCGGCGACCTTCCCGCCGATTTCGTGGCCGCGCCCGTGGTGGCCATCGACACCGAGACCATGGGTCTCAACCCGTTCCGCGACCGGCTGTGCCTGGTGCAGCTGTCCAACGGCGACGGCACCGCCGACCTGGTGCAGATCCCGCAGGGCGCCAGCAGCAAGACCGCGCCCAACCTGACGCGCCTCCTCGCCGACCCGGCCATCACCAAGCTGTTCCACTTCGGCCGGTTCGACATCGCGGTGCTCCAGCACACCTTCCAGGTGATGCCGCAGCCGGTGTGGTGCTCCAAGATCGCCTCCCGGCTGGTGCGCACCTACACCGACCGCCATGGCCTGAAGGACCTGCTGCGCGAGCTGCTCAACGTGGACATCTCCAAGCAGCAGCAGAGCTCGGACTGGGGGGCGGCCGACCTCTCCGACGCCCAGCTCGCCTACGCCGCCTCGGACGTGCTGCACCTCCACGCCCTGAAGGCGCGGCTGGAGGAGATGCTGGCGCGGGAAGGCCGCACCGGGCTCGCCGCGGCCTGCTTCGCCTTCCTGCCGGCCCGCGCCGCGCTCGACCTGTCGGGCTGGGCCGAGGAAGACATCTTCGCCCACTCCTGAGCCGGGCGACGCAAGGAACCCTGCTGCCGCAAGGCTTTAGGTGCGGCTCTTGCACCGCGGCAGCATTTCGGACACTTTGGCCGGGCGCGTGGGGCGACGCGCTCGCGGTCCGCAGGCGCGGACGCAGCAGGGCGCAAGCGGGGTTGGCCCGCCGCCGGAACAGGGTCATGAACCGACACGTGCCGCCACACGACTTCGATCAGGGGGACGCCCTCGACCGGCGCGAGGCCGCAGCCTTCAGCCCGCCGTCGGCGCCGGACTTCTCCAGCGCCCGCCGGCACAGCGCGCGCGTGCGCTGGATCAAGCGCCTCTTGCCGCTCTCCATCGTGCTGGCGGTGGTGGCCATCGGCGCCGTGTCCATCCTGTCCCGGCTGAAGCTGTCCATCGAGCTGCCGTTCGACATCGGCCATCTCTCCCTGTCCGGCTCGCGCCTGACCATGGAGCTGCCCAAGCTCTCGGGCTTCACCGACGACAACCGCGGCTACAAGGTCACCGCCCGCACCGCCAGCCAGGACCTGACCCGGCCGGACGTGATCGACCTGACCGACATCGAGGCGCGGCTGGAGCTCGCCGACAAGGGCTGGGCCAGCGTGCTGGCCAAGGTCGGCAGCTTCGACACGAAGAAGCAGTTCATCACCCTCGGCGACGGGGTGGATCTCGCCATGAACGGCGGCTATGGCGGGCATCTGCAGGATGCCGACGTGGATGTGAGGGCCGGCACCATCGTCAGCGACCACCCGGTGACCTTCACCTATCTCGACGGCAAGCTGGTCGCGGACCGCCTGCAGGTGCTGGACCGCGGCTCGCGCGCCGTGTTCAAGGGCAACGTGCAGCTGGACTTCCGCCTGACCAACCTGCCGGGCCAGAAGGGCGCCGGCGAGGCCGCCCCGCGGCCGCTGGCCGATGCCTCGGCGCCTGCCGCGCCGGTTGCGGCGCCCGCCGCCCCGGTGGCGACCGCGACGCCCGCTCCCCTCCCCCCGCGACGCCCGGTGGCCCCATGATCCGCGTTCCCGACCACCGCCCCGCCCGCGCGCGCGCCGCGCAGCTGATCGCCGTCGCGGCGCTCGGCCTGCTCGCCTGCGGCGTCCCCGCCGCGGCGCAGACGGCGAACAACGTGCCGAACGCGCTGCAGGGCTTCGCCCGCAACCGCGACCAGCCGGTCCGGATCAACGCCGATTCCCTCGAGGTGCGCGACAAGGACAAGGTGGCCGTCTTCTCCGGCAACGTGCTGGTGACCCAGGGCGACACCACCCTGCGCTCCAAGGATCTCGCCGTGTTCTACGAGGGCTCGGTGGGCCAGCAGTCCGGCGGCGAGCAGAAGGGCGTCGAGCCGGCGCAGAAGGGCCAGATCAAAAAGCTCGAAGCCACCGGCGGCGTGCTGGTGAAGACCAAGGAGCAGACCGCCACCGGCGACAGCGGCACCTTCGAGATGAAGAGCAACACCGTGACCCTCGTGGGCAAGCCGGTGGTGCTGACGCAGGGCCCCAACGTCATCCGCGGCCAGAAGCTGGTGGTGGACCTGATCTCCGGCGTGTCGCGCTTCGAGGGCGGCCGGGTGGAAAGCCTGATCGTTCCGGGCAGCCTCAAGGACCAGGCCCCGCCCGGCGGCGGGCAGGCCCCCAAGCGCTGACGCGCGCCGGCGAAAGCCGACGCGACAACGTCGCGCTTCCCCCACGGGAGACAACCGGGCCGCGCGCCGTTGCCGCCGCCGGATCGAAAGCCCCGTGAATTCAATCCCGTGACAGCCGGGGCACTACCCGCTCCGGTTGCGGCCCGCATCTTGCATGGATGCGTTGCATCGCCCGCGCGGACGTTCTAGATTTTCGCAAGTTGGGGGGCCGGTTTCCGGAGGTCGCGTTGAACGTCCTGTCCATCTTCGGCAAGTCGAAGCCTGCGAAGTCCAGGCCCGGGGCATCCGGGACGGGTCGGTCCCGCGCGAACGGCAGCGGCACGGCGGGCGGGCCGGAGTGGGACGGGCGGGCCGACGCCGGCTACGACGACCGCTGGGACATGGACGAGGCCTTCGCGGAGGCCGGTCACGGCCTGTTCGACGACGGCGGTCCCGCGCCCTTTGATTCCACCAGCGCCCTCGCCGCCTTCGGCCTCGCCAAGAGCTATGGCGGCCGGCAGGTGGTGCGCGACGTGAGCCTGAATGTGCGGCGCGGCGAGGCGGTGGGCCTGCTCGGCCCCAACGGCGCCGGCAAGACCACCTGCTTCTACATGGTGACCGGCCTCGTGAAGGCCGATGCCGGGCGCATCGAGCTCGACAGCCACGACATCACCCCCATGCCCATGTACCGCCGCGCCCGCCTCGGCGTCGGCTACCTGCCGCAGGAAGCCTCGATCTTCCGCGGCCTCTCGGTGGAGGACAACATCCTCGGCGTGCTGGAGGTGACGGAGAAGAACCGCGCCCGCCGCCGCGAGGAATGCGAGGCGCTGCTCGAGGAGTTCAAGATCACCCACGTGCGCAAGTCGCCGTCCATCGCGCTGTCGGGCGGCGAGCGGCGGCGGCTCGAGATCGCCCGCGCGCTGGCGAGCCGGCCCTCCTTCATGCTGCTGGACGAGCCGTTCGCCGGCATCGACCCCATCGCGGTGGGCGACATCCAGGCGCTGGTGCGCCACCTCACCTCGCGCGGCATCGGCGTGCTCATCACCGACCACAACGTGCGCGAGACTCTGGGCCTGATCGACCGGGCCTACATCATCCATTCCGGCTCGGTGCTGATGGAGGGCGATCCCGAATCCATCGTCTCCAGCCCCGACGTGCGGCGCCTCTACCTCGGCGAGGAGTTCCGGCTGTGACGGCGCGCCTCCTCCCCCGCCGGCGGAGGCTTCCGCCATGGCGATGAGCCCCAAGCTGGAGTTCCGGCAGAGCCAGTCGCTGGTGATGACGCCGCAGCTGATGCAGGCCATCAAGCTGCTGCAGCTCTCCAACATGGAGCTGGTGGCCTACGTGGAGGCCGAGCTGGAACGCAATCCGCTGCTGGAGCGGATCAGCGAGGGCGATGGCGCCGAGGGCACGGGGGAGACCCCCTCCGAGGCGGCCGAGCGCGGCGCGGCCGAGGCTGCGAGCCACGAACCGGCCCCTTCCGGCGACTGGATGGAAGGCGACATGGAGCCGAGCCGGGCAGCCATGGAGAGCCGGCTCGACACCGATCTCGGCAACGTCTTTCCCGATGATGCCCCCTCCGACCGCGGCGCGGCGGGCGCCGGCAGCACCAGCCCCTCCCCCAGCTCGGGCGAATGGGGCGGCGGCGAGCGCGGCGAGGACTACAACCCCGAAGCCTTCCTGACCGCCGAGACGACCCTTGCCGACCATCTGGAGGCGCAGCTCTCGGTGGCGGTGAGCGATGCCGCGCGGCGGCTCATCGGCGTCAATCTCATCGGCCTCATCGACGAGACCGGCTATTTCACCGGCGACCTCGACCTTCTGGCCGAGCAGCTCGGCGTGCCGCGCGCCGAGGTCGAGGACGTGCTGAAGCTGATCCAGACCTTCGAGCCCTCGGGCGTCGGCGCGCGCAATCTCGCCGAGTGCCTCGCCATCCAGCTGCGCGAGCGCGACCGGTTCGACCCCGCCATGCAGGCGCTGGTGGCGAACCTGGAGCTGCTGGCCCGGCATGACCGCAACGCGCTCAAGCGCATCTGCGGCGTGGACAACGAGGACCTTGCCGACATGATCGGCGAGATCCGCCGGCTCGATCCCAAGCCCGGCCTCGCCTTCGGGTCCGGCGTGGTCCACCCGCTGGTGCCGGACGTCTATGTGCGCCCCGGCGCCGACGGCACCTGGCTGGTGGAGCTGAATTCCGAGACCCTGCCGCGGGTGCTGGTGAACCAGACCTACCACGCCACGGTGGTCAAGCACGCCCGCTCGCAGGAGGAGAAGAGCTTCCTCGCCGACTGCCTGCAGAGCGCCAGCTGGCTGACCCGCTCGCTGGACCAGCGGGCGCGCACCATCCTGAAGGTGGCGAGCGAGATCGTGCGCCAGCAGGACGCCTTCCTGCTGCACGGCGTGCGCTACCTCAGGCCCCTGAACCTGCGCACGGTGGCGGACGCCATCGGCATGCACGAATCCACCGTCTCGCGCGTCACGTCCAACAAGTACATCTCGACCCCACGCGGCGTGGTGGAGATGAAGTTCTTCTTCTCCTCCGCCATCTCCGCCTCCGGCGGCGGCGAGGCGCACTCCGCGGAATCGGTGCGCCACCGCATCAAGACGCTGATCGAGGCGGAGAGCGCCGACGACGTGCTGTCCGACGACACGCTGGTGCAGAAGCTGAAGGACGACGGCATCGACATCGCCCGCCGCACTGTCGCCAAGTACCGGGAGGGCATGAACATCCCCTCCTCGGTCCAGCGCCGCCGCGAGAAGATGGCCCTGCGCAGCGCCGCTAACTGAGGCGCGCCGGCTCCCCGAACGCAGAAGGGCCGCCCCGGCTGCAAGAAGCCGGGGCGGCCCGTCCGGTCCCTTCGGGGCAGGGAAAGGCTGCGTCGCTCAGACGACCGTGAGCTTCACGTCGATGTTGTTGCGGGTGGCGTTGGAGTAGGGGCACACCTGGTGGGCCTTGGCCACCAGCTCCTCGGCCGCTGCGCGCTCCACGCCGGGCAGGGCGATCTCAAGGGCGATCTCCAGGCCGAAACCGCCTTCCGAGCGCGGGCCGATGCCCACGGTGGCGCTGACGGTGGCATCCGCCGGCACCTTCGCGCTGCCGCCCTGCGAAGCCACGAACTTCATGGCGCCGAGGAAGCACGCGGCATAGCCGGTGGCGAACAGCTGCTCGGGGTTCACACCCTCGCCGCCACCGCCGCCCAGCTCCTTGGGCGTGACGAGCTTCACGTCCACGGCGCCGTCAAGGGTGCCGGAGCGGCCGTCGCGGCCGCCGGTGGCGCGGGCAGTGGTGCTGTAGAGAACATTCACGGACATGGGACCTGCTCCTCATGCGCCGATCTGATTTAGTCGACGCGATTAAATCGTGTACGATCTTTAATTAGCCCAGCCGGCCGCGGCCGTCAAGCGGTTGCGATTCAATCGTGTGCGATTTATTCTAAAGCCAACTCACGAGCGTCATCATGACCGATCAGCCCCACCCCCCTGCCGCTGGCGACCCCGCCGCCGGCCTGCCCGAGCTTCCGCCCGTCGCGGACCTGCTGTGCTTCGCCTTCTATTCGGCCAGCCACGCCTTCACGCGCCTCTACAAGCCGCTGCTGGACGAGCTCGGCCTGACCTATCCGCAATATCTGGTCATGGTCGCCCTGTGGGAGGAGGACGGCCAGGCGGTGGGTGGCATCGGCCAGAAGCTCGGCCTGGAATCCAGCACGCTGACGCCGCTCATCAAGCGCCTGGAGGGCCTCGGCCTCGTCACCCGCAGCCGCGACGCCGCCGACGAGCGGGTGGTGCGGGTGCGCCTGACCGCGGCCGGCTCCGCCCTGAAGGAGAAGGCGCGGCGCATCCCCGGCTGCATCCTTGGCGCCACCGGGCTGGAGCCGGCCGAGGCGGTGCGGCTCATGCGCGAGGTAGTGCGCCTGCGCGAGGCGATCGAGACCGGCGCGCGCGGGTGACCTCGGCCCTTTCCGAGCGCATTCGGAATACGGTACACCAGAGCCCCTGACGCACACGGGCCAAGGTCATGCTCGATCCCCATCTCGCCGGCCATGTCACCTTCGCGCCGGCCGCGCCCACCCTGCCGCCCCTGCCGCCGGGCCGGCACGACCTTGGCCTCGCCGAGACGCGCGACACGGTGCTGGTGGTGCCGGACGGCATCGACCCCGGCAGCCCGACCCCGCTGATGGTGCTGTTCCATGGCGGCGGCGGCAGCGCCGACAGGATCCTGCCCATGATGTCCACCCACGCGGCGCGGCGCGGCTTCCTGCTGATGGTGCCGCAATCCACCTTCCCCACCTGGGACATCGTGATCGCCGGCAACGGGCCGGACCGGGAGCGGCTGGAGGCGGGGCTTGCGGCGGTGGCGGCGCGCTTTGCCATAGACCCCGCGCGCATCTGCTTCGCGGGCCACTCGGACGGGGGGAGCTATGCCCTCTCCCTCGGCCTCACCAACGGGCACTTCGTCACCCACCTCATCGTCTCCTCGGCCGGCTTCATGTCGGTGCACCGGCAGGAGGGGGCGCCGCGGGTGTTCATCTCCCACGGGGTGAATGACGAGCAGATCCCCGTCGCCCGCAGCGGGCGGGCGCATTCCGCCCTGCTGAAGGAGGCCGGCTACGACGTGACCTACATGGAATACAACGGCCCCCACGCCTGGCAGCCGCCGGTGGTGGGGCTGGCCGTGGACTTCTTCCTCGGGCCCGCCGGCGAACCTGCGGGCGGCTGATTTCCCCCGCTGGACAATGCGCCGGCGAAGTGGTGAGGTCGCGCCAAGCACAAGAAGAACGTGCGGCGGGACGGCCCGCGCCGCCGGACGGGAGACATGCTTCAGGCCTCGGTCGTCATCTTCTCAGCGCTGGCCTATATCGGCTTCCTGTTCGCCATCGCGAGCTACGGCGACCGGCTGCGCCCGGCGCAGGACCGCCGCTCGCCGCGGCCGATGATCTATTCCCTGTCGCTGGCGGTCTACTGCACCTCCTGGACCTTCTTCGGCTCGGTCGGCCTTGCCACCACCCAAGGCTTCGACTTCCTCACCATCTACCTCGGCCCGATCATCCTGATGACGGTGGGCGCGCCCTTCTTCCTGCGGGTGGTGCGGCTCGCCAAGGCCAACAACATCACCTCCATCGCCGACTTCATCGCGGCGCGCTACGGCAAGAACCAGGGCATCGCCGCGCTGGTGACGGTGGTCGCCATCGTCGCCGCCGTGCCGTACATCGCCCTGCAGCTGAAGGCGGTCTCGGCCTCGCTGGTGGCCATGCTCGGACATCTCACCGGCGGCGGCGAGGGCTCGACCGTGGTGGGCGACCTCGCCCTGTTCGTCGCCTGCGCCATGGCCGCCTTCGCCATCCTGTTCGGCACCCGCCACACCGACGCCACCGAGCACCAGGACGGGCTGATGCTCGCCATCGCCACGGAATCGCTGGTGAAGCTGGCGGCCTTCCTGGCGGTGGGCCTGCTCGTCACCTTCATCATCTTCGACGGGCCCGGCCAGCTCTGGCACGCGGCGCGCGAGGCGGGGGTGACGGAGCCGTTCGAGCACGGCTTCTCGCTGGAGAACTGGCTCGCCATGACGATCCTGTCCGGCGGCGCCTTCATGCTGCTGCCGCGCCAGTTCCATGTGGCGGTGGTGGAGAACAAGGGCGAGAGCGAGATCCGCCGCGCCCGCTGGCTGTTCCCGCTCTACCTCGTGCTCATCAACCTGTTCGTGGTGCCGCTGGCGCTCGCGGGGATGACGCTGTTCCCGCTGCACCTCGTGGACAGCGACGTCTACGTGCTGGCGGTACCGCTGGCGGCGGGGTTCGACACCCTTGCGCTGCTGGCGTTCGTGGGCGGTCTGTCGGCCGCCACCGCCATGGTGATCGTGGAGTGCGTGGCCATCGCCATCATGTTCTCCAACGATCTGGTCATGCCGCTGCTGCTGCGCCGGCGCGCCGCCGCCGCCGAGGGCGGGCCACGCGACGACATGATGAACCTGCTGCTGATGATCCGGCGGGTGTCCATCTTCGCCATCGTGCTGCTGGCCTACCTTTATTACCGCACCATCGGCGACATCCAGCTGGCGCAGATCGGCCTGTTCTCCTTCGCCGCCATCGCCCAGGTGGGGCCGGCGTTCGCCGCCGGGCTCATGTGGCAGCGCGCCACCGCCAAGGGCGCCATCGCCGGCATCCTCTCGGGCACCGTCCTGTGGGCCTACACCATGCTGGTGCCGAGCCTCGCGGACGCCGGCTTCATCTCCAGCTCGATCGTGGAGAACGGCCCGTTCGGGCTCGCCGTTCTGAAGCCCACCGCCCTGCTGGGCCTCTCAGCGAGCCCGCTCGCCCACGGCGTCACCTGGAGCCTGGTGGTCAACACGGTGGTGCTCATCCTCGTGTCGTTCTTCACCAAGCCGAGCCAGATCGAGGCGGTGCAGGCGCGGCTGTTCGCCGGCAGCGGGGAGCGGACGCAGGCGCGGCAGGCGTTTTTGCGCTGGCGCTCCTCCATCACCCTCGGCGAGCTGATCACGACTGTGGAGCGCTATCTCGGCCCCGAGCGGGCGCGCGCCGCATTCGAAAGCTACGCCCGCCAGCAGGGCTTCGCGCTCGATCCCCGCCGTGAGGCCGACGCCGGCCTCGTGCGCCATGCCGAGCATCTGCTGGCGTCGGCGGTCGGCGCGGCCTCCGCCCGTATCGTGCTGTCGCTGCTGCTGCGCAAGCGCACGGTCTCCACCAAGGCGGCGCTGAAGCTGCTCGACGATGCCTCCGCCGCCATCCAGTACAATCGCGAGCTGCTGCAGAGCGCCATCGACCATGTGCGGCAGGGCATCGCCGTGTTCGACCGCGACCTGCACCTCGTCTGCTGGAACCGCCAGTTCGGCCAGATGCTCGACCTGCCGGCCGACTGCTACGCCGTGGGCGCGCCTTTGGCCGACATCCTCTCCGCCGCGCCGGGCGAGGACGACGGCGAGATCGGCGAGCGCATCATCCGCTATGCCCGCCCCCGCCCCGACTTCTCCGAGCGCCTGCACCAGCGCGGCGCGGTGATCGAGGCGCGCTCCGACCCCATGCCGGACGGCGGCATCGCCGTCACCTTCACCGACATCACCGCCAGCGTGGAGGCCGCCCTGGCGCTGGAGCGCTCCAACGAGACGCTGGAGCGCCGGGTGCGCGAGCGCACCGAGGAGCTCGAACGGCTGAACGAGGCGCTGCAGCTGGCCAAGGGCGACGCCGAGGAAGCCAACGTCTCGAAAACGCGCTTCCTCGCAGCCGCCAGCCACGACATTCTCCAGCCGCTGAACGCCGCCCGCCTCTACGTCACCGCCATGGTGGAGCGCGCCCGGGGGCCGGAGGAGGAGCGCCTCGCCGGCAATGTGGATGCCTCGCTGGAATCGGTGGAGGAGATCCTCTCCGCCCTGCTCGACATCTCCCGGCTCGACAGCGGGGTGATGCGGCCGGAGTTCGCCCCGTTCCGCATCGCCGACGTGTTCCGCCAGCTGGAGATGGAATTCGCCCCCCTGGCGCAGGAGAAGGCCCTGCGCCTCACCTTCGTGCCTACCACGCTGGCGGTCCGGTCAGACCGCCGGTTGCTGCGCCGGCTGCTGCAGAACCTCGTCTCCAACGCGGTGAAATACACCCCGCGCGGGCGCATCCTGGTGGGGTGCCGGCGGGCGGGCGGGCGGCTGCGCATCGAGGTCCACGACACCGGCGTCGGCATCCCGCGCTCGAAGCACAAGCTGGTGTTCCAGGAGTTCCAGCGGCTCGACCAGGGAGCGAAGGTGGCGCGCGGCCTCGGGCTCGGCCTGTCGATCGTGGAGCGCATCGCCCGTGTGCTGGAGCACCGCGTGAGCCTCCGGTCCAAGCTCGGCAAGGGCACGGTGTTCACGGTGGAGCTGCCGGTGGCGGTCTCCATGCCGGAGGAGCCGCAGGCGATGGTCGCCCCCACCCGCGGCGGCGCGCCGCTGGACGGGCTCACCATCCTCGCCATCGACAACGAGCCGGCCATCCTCGAGGGCATGCGCACGCTGCTCACCGGCTGGGGCTGCGCCGTCATCACCGCCCCCAGCGCAGCCGGCGCCGTGGAGGCGGTGCGCCAGAGCCGCGCCAAGCCCGACGTGGCGCTGGTGGACTATCATCTGGACGGCGGCCACGGCATCGAGGCGGTCATGTCGCTGAGGTGGAAACTGGGGACATTGCCGGCCGTGCTCATCACCGCCGACCGCTCCAAGAAGGTGCGCGACGCGGCCCGCGCGGCCGACATGGAGATCCTCAACAAGCCGCTGAAGCCGGCGGCGCTGCGGGCCCTGCTCGCCCACTGGCGGCTCGCCCGCTCGGCCGCGGAATAGGCCTTTAGCCAGCTCAAGCGCTGCCTTTTTGCCACAGGCCGGAAGCTTCCCGGTTAAGCCCCCGTTCATCCCCATGAACGCCCAATAAACGCCGCCTTCAGGCATCGTTATGGACGCGTGCCATAGAAGCACGCCCTCGCCAGAGGGATGTGTTACGAATTCGTTAATATTTGTAACACATCCATCTCGACTTGAATGCGCGATATACTTTTGGAGCGTGGCTATGACGATCACGATCAACGTTCCCGTCTTCCCGCTGCGGAAAGAAATCGCCGCGCGCAAGCGGCGTCTTGCTCTTTCCCTCGGCCTTCCTCTGCGCGGCACGAAGGACGCGACCAAGAACACTGCGAAGGGCAACAAGGGAACGGGGACCGGGCCGGACCCGCGCTACACCGCCGACGGGCTCGAGTTCGACGTGACCGACCTGATGCGCGCCTCCGCCCGCACCGGCAAGGCCGATCCCGAGCCCCGCGGCCGCTGATCCGGCGGCCCACGGCGGGGCCCGCCCAGGCGTCCCGCCATAGCTGCCCACCATGCGACGCCGGCTTTATGGCGCCGGCATGCATCATCCGATAAGGTCCCGGCCGAGACCAACAGCGCGCGGCCCCCAGAACCCATGACGGACCCGATCACGGACCCGACGACTTCCGAACCCGCGACGGGCCAGACCCGCGCCGAGACCCATTTCGGCTACCGCACCGTGCCGCTGGCCGAGAAGCAGTCTCTGGTGGACGACGTGTTCCACAAGGTCGCCCGCCGCTACGACATCATGAACGACCTCATGTCCGGCGGCCTGCACCGGGCCTGGAAGGACGCGCTGGTCTCCAAGGTGCGCCCGCCCCAGGGCACCCGCCCGTTCGCGCTGCTCGACCTCGCCGGCGGCACCGGCGACGTGGCGTTCCGCGTGGTGGGCGCCGGCGGCTCCGGCACAAGGGCCACCGTCGCCGACATCAACACCGACATGCTGGCCGTGGGCCGCGAGCGCGCGGAGAAGCGCGGGCTTTCCGAAAAGGTCACCTTCACCGAGGCCAACGCCGAGGACCTGCCCTTCCCGGATGCCTCGTTCGATGCCGTCACCATCGCCTTCGGCATCCGCAACGTGCCGCGCATCCCGCTGGCGCTCAAACAGATGCGCCGCGTGCTGAAGCCCGGCGGCCGCGCCTTCGTGCTGGAATTCTCCAAGGTGGACGTGCCGCTTCTGGACAAGATCTACGACACCTTCTCCTTCCGCGTGATCCCCGAGATCGGCAAGCGCGTGGCGGGCGATGCGGAGCCCTACCAGTACCTGGTGGAATCCATCCGCCGCTTCCCGCCGGCCGAGACCTTCGCCCAGATGATGCGGGAGGCCGGGTTCGCCCGCGTGGACTTCACGCGCATGACCGGCGGCGTGGTCGCTCTGCACTGGGGCTGGCGCATCTGATGGCGCGCCCCGCGGGGCCGGCGCGGGCGGGGATGGCCGCAGCCGCCCGCCCCTCGCCTGGCCTGCGCCCGCGTGACCTGCCCACGCGTGACCTGCCCACGCCGGAACTGCCCACGCCGGAACTGCCCACGCCGGAACTGCCTTTGCAGGACCTGTCCTTTCGGGCCCTGCCGTTGCCGGACCGGCCCGCGCCCGACCGCACGGCCCCCGGCCCCACCGAACGCATTCGCGGACGCCGCCCATGATCTTCCTGCTCGCCGCCGATGCCGCGCGGCTCGCCCGCGCCGGTTACGTGCTCTCCCGCGAGGGCGTGCTCTCGCTCATGTCGCCCGCCGCCGCCCCGCCGCTGGCGCGCCCGCTGCTGCGCATCGCCCGCCTCATCGCGCGGAAGGACGCCGGCACCCGCCGCGCGCGCTTCTCCGCGGCACTGTCCCGGCTGGGACCGTCCTATGTGAAGCTCGGCCAGTTCCTCGCCACCCGTCCGGACGTGGTGGGCGCCTCGGTCGCCCGCGACCTGGAGGTGCTGCAGGACCAGATGCCTGCCTTCGGCCAGGACGTGGCGGAGCAGACCGTCGCCGACGCGTTCGAGCGGCCGGTCGGCGAGGTGTTCGCCGTGTTCGGGCCGGCGGTCGCCGCCGCCTCCATCGCCGAGGTGCACAAGGCCGAGGCGCGCGAGGCGGACGGCTCGGTCGCGGCGGTGGCGGTGAAGATCCTGCGCCCGGGCGTGGACCGGCGCTTTGCGTCCGACATGGGCACCTTCCGCCGCATCGCCCGCTTCGCCGAGGAGCATTTCGCCGAGGCCCGGCGCCTGAAGCTGCAAAGCGTGGTGGACACCCTCGCCCGCTCCGTCTCCATGGAGATGGACCTGAGGCTCGAGGCCGCCGCCTATGCGGAGCTTGCCGAGAACACCCGCGAGGACCCCGAGGTCCATGTGCCGCGGGTGGACTGGAACCGCTCCGGCCGCGAGGTGCTGACCACCGAGTGGATCGACGGCATCAAGCTCTCCGATCGCGCCGGCCTTCTCGCCGCCGGGCACGACCTGAAGGAGATCGCGCGCATCGTCATGCAGTCCTTCCTGCAGCAGGCCATGCGCGACGGCTTCTTCCACGCCGACATGCACCCCGGCAACCTGTTCGTGGACGCGCAGGGCCGGCTGGTGGTGGTGGATTGCGGCATCATGGGCCGGCTCGGCCTGAAGGAGCGCCGCTTCCTCGCGGAGATCCTCTACGGCTTCATCACCCGCAACTGGCGCCGCACGGCCGAGGTGCATTTCGAGGCCGGCTACGTGCCCATGCACCATTCGGTAGACGACTTCGCCCTCGCCATCCGCGCCATCGGTGAGCCCATCCACTCGCGCACCGCCGACCAGATCTCCATGGCCCGCCTGCTGGCGCTGCTGCTGGAGGTCACCGCTCTGTTCGACATGCAGACGCGCCCCGAGCTGCTGCTCTTGCAGAAGACCATGGTGGTGGTGGAGGGCGTCGCCCGCTCGCTCGATCCCCAGCTCGACATGTGGACGACCGCCGCCCCCGTGGTGGAGGACTGGATCGCCGCCAATCTCGGGCCGTCCGGCCAGCTGCAGCGCGCCGGGGCCGGCCTGTCGGAGATGGGCCATTTCGCCACCACCCTTCCCGGCCTGCTCACCCGCACCGCGCGGGTGATGGAGCAGCTGGACGCCGCCACCCGCGACGGCCTCGCCCTCTCCCCCGGCTCGCTGGAAGGCATCGGCAAGGCCGAGGCCAAGCGCGCCTTCTGGGGCAATGTGGCGCTCTGGATCATCGCCATCTCCCTGCTCGGCATCTGGCTGGGCTGAGGCCCCCGCGCGCCTTTTTCCCGGCTGCCGCCGGCGCCGGCCCTGATCTTGCTACGCCCGGTAGAACCCTTCCGCCGGTGCCCCGGGCTGTCGCAGGTGCTCCAAGAGTGTCGCAGGCCCGACATCGCGCGTCGCTGTGAGGCGCGTCATGAAGCTGATCGTCGAGCGTCTGGTCGTCGAATCCCTGGTCGATGCCTTTCCGGACCGGGCCCATCTCTTGGCCCAGCCGCGCCTGTCGAGCCGGATGGAGGTGGGGCTCGACGTGCTCTCCCCGGACGAGCTCGCCCATCTGCACGAGCTGGTTCTGAAGGCCGGCGGCACCACCATCCGCGGGCAGGAGGAGCAGCTTGCCAACCTGGTCGGCGTGTTCCGCGACGCGGGGCAGCGCTTCGGCCCGGACGAGCTGGAGGATCTGGCCGGCGCGCTGGCGCTCTATTTCGTCAAGAGCTGCCTGCGCGGCTGGCTGTTCCGCATGAACCCCGGCGGCAAGCCCGAGCCCTATCTCATCACCCGGCTCGACTACACCCCGCCGGGCGAGGAGGAAGCCGGTCGCCTCATCGTGGAGCTGAAGGCCAACAACCGCGGCCGCACCCACGTGGAGAACCTGCTCATCCGCTCCAAGGACCTGCGCGGGCTGACCATTCCCGGCACGCTCGCGGCCAAGGGCTGGCTGATGGAGGACGAGGGCCTGCTCGCTTCCTTCGATGCGCAGATGGCGCGCTATTTCGACTGGCGCGCCCGCTATGGCCAGCAGTTCTCCGGCACCGGCACCGGCATCTTCGCCGAGGACCCTACCGCCAACCGCCGCGACACCGACTGGGCGCGCAAGTCGGTGATCGTGCTGTCCTCGTCCGGCAGCGAGGCGCGGCTCGTCAATGACGAGGAACTGCTGGGCGAGCGCACGCTCGGCAACGAGACCTCCGGCTTCTTCCTCGACAAGATCGTGAAGAAGGCGGACAAGCAGAACCTCTTCCACATGGCGGTGGACGAGGCCCTGCGGACGGCGAAGGACAGCATTCCGAAGGGCGCCTTCACCGACATGCCCATCCACCCGTTGATCCTGATGTTCCATCTGGAGCTGCACCACCATGTGTGGGTGCATGTGGACGACGTCAAACCTTACCAATACCACCCCGAGCTCAAGCAGAAGCTGGTGCTGCCGCCCGAGCAGACCGACCTGATCGACATCCTCACGGCGGAGATGAACACGCTGATGGACGACGTGGTGGCCGGCAAGTCCGGCGGCACCACCGTGCTCTGCGCGGGCCCGCCCGGCGTCGGCAAGACGCTCACCGCCGAGGTCTATTCCGAGATCATCCAGCGCCCGCTCTACCGGGTGCACTCCGGCCAGCTCGGCCTCGATGTCGCCCACATGGAGCAGGCGCTGAAGGACGCGCTCACCCGCGCCCAGCGCTGGGGCGCGGTGATGCTGATCGACGAGGCCGACGTCTACATCAAGCGCCGGCAGGACAATCTGACCATGAACGCGGTGGTCGGCGTGTTCCTGCGCGTGCTCGAATACTTCAACGGCCTCCTGTTCCTCACCACCAACCGGGTGGACGACATCGACGAGGCCATCGTCTCGCGCTGCATCGCCCTCATCAAGTATCACGCGCCCGGCCCGGACGACCGGCGCAAGATCTGGCGGGTGATGGCGGAGCAGTTCGGCCTCGACCTGTCGGACCAGCTCATCGGCACGCTGGTGACCATGTTCCCCGACACCTCCGGCCGCGACATCAAGGGCCTCGCCAAGCTGGTGGCGAAGTTCTGCGCGCGCAAGCAGGCGGAGCCGACCATCGAGGTGTTCCGCCGCTGCGCCATCTTCCGCGCGCTGGACGTGCCGCCGCTGGACGGGGTCGCCTGAGCGGGTCGGCCGGGCAGCGGCTCGAGGCTCTTCCTATATTGGGATCGACACAGGATTGGGCCTATCCTCCGGACGCGGGCGCACCCGGCGCCTTGCGAAGCCCCGCGCCAGGCCGCACCCGCGGCGGCCGGTCGCGGCGGGGATCGGAAAGGACAGTCCCATGAAGGTCTCAGCGCGCAACGCCTTCACCGGCACCATCGTGGACGTGAAGAAGGGCACCACCACCGCCCATGTGGTGCTCGACGTCAACGGCCTGAAAGTGACCGCTTCCATCACCAACGAGGCGGTGGACGACCTGGGCCTGAAAGTGGGCGGCACGGCCACCGCCATCGTCAAGTCGTCGGACGTGATCGTCGCGGTGGACTGACGCTTCGGCCGCGCCCCGCCCCGGTGGGGCGCGGCCCGTCAGTCGCCGTTGAAATGGACCGTGCCGAAGCCGGACACGTCGTAGCCGCCGAGATCGGCGGCACGGGCGGCGAAGGCGGGCTGGCGGCAGAACGCCATCAGCTTCTGGAACGGCGGATCGAAATAGGCCTTGCGCCACACCAGCAGGTCGAACCGCTCGTGCGTCAGCGGCACGAAGCCGAGATTGTGCTGGCGCGCAGCCGCCTCGATGCCGAGCCCCACATCCGCCCGGCCGCCGGCGATGGCGTGGGCGAGGTCGGTCTCCGAGCGCTCGATGGTCGCCACCAGAGTCAGGTCGGCGCGGGTCAGGCCTTCGTCGGCCAGCAGCTGGTCGAGCACCATCTCGCTCGCCGCCTCGGCCTGGCGCCGCTGGAACCTGAGGCCCCTGAGATCGACCAGGCGCTGGGGCCGGCGGCCGAGCTCGCGCCGGAAGATGATGCCCCGCGCCCGTCGCGCCCATTCCAGCAGCACCCACGGCCGGCCGCCGAAGCGCCCGGCCACGGCGCCGGTGTTCCAGCCGTCCGGCTCCGGCACGTGCAGCCCGACCGCGAGGCACTCTCCCCGCCCGGCGCGATCAAGCCCGTCCAGCGCGCCGTCGAGCAGCGCGGCGATACCGGAGCGGCTCTCGCGCAGCGCCCATTCAAGGAGCGGATCGTGCCCGCCCGCCATCACCAGCGGCGGCGGGCTGGCGGCGGCAGAGGCCATCACCGGCACCGCCTCCCGCGCGCATTCCCCGGGACCGGCCGACGCGGCGATCCAGTCCTCGATGTCGCGGCGGGGAAACAGCAGCTTGCCCGTCACCCTGCGCACCGGCAGGCCGCCGGCCGCCACGAGGTCGTAGACCTTGCGCTCCTTCACCCGCAGCAGGGACGCCAGCTCTCGCGTGGTGAGAAAATCCGACATGCGGCGGCTGCCCGGGCGCGGGGTCGATGGGACGGAGGCCGGGGGCGATCCGGCCGACCTGTATCGGCATGAATACCGCTTTGCCGGCTATGCGCAACCGGAAACGCGCCGCGCCGGCAAGTCCCCGCCGGCAAGTCCCGCCCCCGCGCACCAGCACCCCTGCCCCGCCCGCTCGCAGCTCTCAACTGCGCGTTCACCCGCCACGTTCACCCGCCGCGTTCACTTGCCGCCCGGCGCCCCGCCCGGCGCGGCAGCCCTTGCATTCGCCGCGCGCCCGCGCGAGCACAGGGCGGAAGGCCCGCGCCGGCCGATCCGCCACAGGACACGCCATGACCTCCCCCAGCATCAGCCCCGCCCGCATCGGCATCCTCACCATCTCCGACCGCGCCTCCTCCGGCGGCTACGAGGATCTGTCCGGCCCGGCCATCGAGGCCTGGCTCCGGCGGGCCATCACCAGCCCCTGGACCGCGGACTACCGTGTCATCCCCGACGGCTTCGAGAGCGTGCGCGACACGCTCGTCGACATGTGCGACACGGCCGGGCTCGATCTCGTCTGCACCACCGGGGGCACCGGCCCCTCCCCGCGCGACCTGACGCCCGAGGCCATGGCGGCGGTGATCGAGAAGCCGCTCGCCGGCTTCGGCGAGCAGATGCGGCGCATCAGCCTGAACGAGGTGCCCACCGCCATCCTGTCGCGGCAGGAGGCCGGCGTGCGCGGCCGTACCCTCGTCGTCAACCTGCCGGGCAAGCCGGCTTCCATCGCGGTGTGTCTCGGCGCGGTGTTCCCCGCCATTCCCTATTGCCTCGACCTGATCGGCGCCCGCCGCATCGAGACCGATCCCGCGGTGTGCGCCGCCTTCCGGCCCAAGGGGGCGTGACGCGGGCGGCCGGCGGGCGGGATCGGCTCATCCCGGCGGCAGCAGCGCCAGCCCTCCGAGGAGGGCCGCAAGCTCCGCCTGCCGTGTCACGCCCACCTTGGCGAAGGTCTGCTTGAGATGGGTCCGCACCGTCTCGCGGGAGAGGCCGTGCTCGATGGCGATGGCATCCACCGTCGCCCCCTCGGCGATGCGCCGCGCCACCCGCGCCTCGGCGGGAGTGAGGTCGAACAGCCCCGCCACCACTTCCGCCGTGGGCACCGTGCTGCGGTCGACGCTGGTGACGATGAGCAGCGCGCTGGCGCTGTTGAGCACGTCATATGCCTCCCTGCGCACCGGCAGCAGGTGGAGGATGGCGGGCGCACGGCCCGCGCCATCCGCCGGCACCGGAATCGAATAGACCCTCCGCCCGGCGCCCCCCGACTGGATCGAGGCCGCCGCCTCGGCGAACAGCCGGTCGGCGGCCTGGGACGACACCTGCAGCCGGGACGGACCATCCTGCACCAGACCGGGCATGAGCGCGTCGAACAGCGCGTTGGTGGCATAGAGCCGCCCCCGGCCCCGCAGCACCGCCGCCGGCAGGCCGGACTGGGCCAGCGCCTCCGCCATGGCCTTGGCGCGCACCAGCCCGAAATGCGCGCCCAGCAGCGCCGCGCGGGCGAGGTGGGGGCGCAGCTGGTCGAAGAAATGGACGTGCTCCATCTCGACGACGCCGCGGGCGAACGCCCGCTCGAAGGAGAAGACGAGCGCATCGCCGCTCGGCACCTGCAGCATGGTGCCCATCGCCCAGCCCAGGCCGCGCTTGAAATAGAAGTTCTGGTAGACCGGGTCCGCGGCGATCTCCTCCGGCGTGAAGTGATCGCTGTCGCGCACGAAGCCGGGATGGTTCAGCCGGCCGAGCCGCTGCGGGCGCGGATTGATGGCGTGCCAGCCATCGCGCAGGAACTCGTCGAACACGGGCCAGATGTCGGGGGAGGCGGTCCACGCGGTGCCGCTCGAGCCCGCGGTGAAGAGGATGCCGCCCGAGCCGTCCATCCGCTGCGACAGCCGCCCGAGAAGGTGCGGCCATTTCTCGGGCACGACCGCAGCCTCATAGATCAGGTCGATGAGCGCGGCGAGATCATCCGCATCCGGCATGGCATCACCGCCATTCCCAAGCTGTAGCCGAGCACTATGGGAGATGGAACTCGCGGTTGCAACGCCAATGGCTGCAAGCCTAAGGGAAGACGCGGCGTGGCCGCGCGGCGGCTCAGAGCACCACAACGCCGCGGTGCTTGGCCTCGCCTTCCGGCTCCACGTGGATGGTGATGACCGCGTCGTCCATGTCCTTCTCGAACGCATTCTCGATGCGGTCGCAGATGTCGTGGGCGGCGGCGACGGTCATGTCGCCCGGCACCACCAGGTGGAACTCCACGAAGGTGATGCGCCCGGCGTGCCGGGTGCGCAGGTCGTGCGCCTCGATGGCGCCGGCGGCATGCAGCGAGACCAGCTCGCGGATGCGCGCCACCACGTCGGGCGGGGGCGCGGCGTCCATCAGGCCGCCGACCGATTCCTTCATCAGGCTCCAGCCGGTCCACAGCACGTTGAGCGCCACGAGCGCCGCCAGCAGCGGGTCGAGCTGCGGCCAGCCTGTAATGGGCACCAGCACGAAGCCGGCCAGCACGCCGCCGGAGGTGACCACGTCGGTGAGGATATGCCGCCCGTCGGCCACCAGCGCCGGCGAGCGCCAGGCCTTGCCCACGCGCAGCAGCACCACGCACCACACGGCATTGATGACGGTGGCCGCGCCGTTCAGCAGCATGCCCTGCAGCGGCTGGTCGGGCAGGCGCGGATCGAGGAAGCCGTAATAGGCCTCGCGCAGGATGGTGAGCGCGGCCACCACCACCAGCACCCCCTCGAGCACCGCCGAGAGATATTCCGCCTTGTGGTGACCGTACTGGTGGTTGTCGTCGGCCGGACGGGCCGAGACCTGCAGCGCGATCAGCGCCGCCGCCGATGCGGCCACGTTGATGATGCTCTCCAGCGCGTCGGAGAGCAGCGCCACCGACCCGGTGACCCACCAGGCGAGGGTCTTCAGGCCGAGGACGATGATGCCCACGAGCACGCTCGTGGCCGCCACCCACAGCGTCTTGCGGCCCATGCCCGTCTCCTCTGCTGTCCGAAACTTACCGGCGGGAGCCCCCGGACATGCACGGTGGGCGTCCGGTCCCTGCTGCCCGGGCCCGCGTGCCCGACGCTCTAGCCCCTGCGTCGCCGCAGCGCAACATCACCGGGCCGCCATCCCCACGCACGGTGTCGCGCGGCTCATTGCACCATGTGGGCGAGGGCCTTCTGCATGCCGTCCGGCGGCACCACGATGATGCCGGCAAACGGCGTGCTCATCTCCAGGATCAGGAACAGCGCGCCGCCGAGCGAGAGCGCGCACAGCAGGAACACCACCACCGACACGGTATTGATGGGCGAGAACAGGCCGAAGCTCATGAAGATGAAGGTGAGCCAGACGATCAGCACGACGATGAAGATGGGGGGCACCTGCGCCGCGCTCTCCTCGATCAGCACCCAGCGCAGCGCCGACAGGGAGCGATAGCGGTCCAGCGCCTCGGATTTCAGCTCGGTCTGATCGGCGGTCGCGGGCTGGAGCTGGCGCAGCATGGTGCCGACGCGCATCAGCTTCAGCTCGGAGGCATCGCTCGCCACATGGGCCGGGCTGCCGGGCTCGGGCCAGGTCTCCTGCAGCGCGTTGCGGGTGTAGTCGGTGAGAGCGGCGCGGGCGCCGTCCGCCTCCGGCCCGAAGTGGCGCAGGGCGGCGTCGAGCGTGATGAGATAGGTGGCGTACTGCTGCACGTCCTTGGCGGTGGTGTCGAAATTGCCCTTCACCGAGGCCGTCATGAGGCCGAGGATCAGCGACGACATGGCCGCCACCATGCCCACCCCCAGCTTCACCGCCTCCTGCGTCTCCTTGGAGAGATGGTCTTCCTTGAGCTTGCGCGCGCTCCACATGCCGAGCAGCGCGCCGCCGAACAGGCAGACGAAGACGAGCGCGGCGACCAGCAGTGAATCCATTGTCCTCCCCCGGCCCGGTCCGCCCGGCGGCCGGCATGCTCGCCGGCCCGCGCGGTATGGGGCGGGCGCGATACCAGCCGGTTCGGTGCGGAAGGTAAAGGAGAATCCGGCACGACGCAGCGGCAGCAGCCGCACATTCCGGGGCCGCCGCGGCGCGGGCCGGCACCGCGGCGAACGCGATGCGAGCCGGTGGAGCGCGACCCCGTCTGCGCCAGGGCGCGGTGGGGCGCCCGCCCTACTCGGCGGCCTTCACCGGGGAATCGGCGGCGAGCTTGGCCTCTGCGTCTTCCTGCTGCTTCAGCACGTCCGGATGGGGCATGGACATGATGTTGTAGCCGGAATCGACGAAATGCACCTCGCCGGTGACGCCGCCCGACAGCTCGGAGAGAAGATAGAGGGCCGAGCCGCCCACCTCCTCGATGCTGACAGTACGACGCAGGGGCGCGTGGCGCTTCTGGTAGTTGAACATCAGCCGGGCATCGGCGATGCCGGCGCCCGCCAGCGTGCGCACCGGGCCGGCGGAGATGGCGTTCACGCGGATGCCGGCGGGGCCGTAGTCGGCCGCCAGATAGCGCACGGAGGCCTCCAGCGCCGCCTTGGCCACGCCCATCACGTTGTAGTTCGGCATCACCCGCGTGGAGCCGCCATAGGTGAGCGTCACCAGCGAGCCGCCGTTGGGCATCAGCTCGGCGGCGCGCTTGGCCACCTCGGTGAAGGAGAAGCAGGAGATGACCATGGTGCGCGAGAAATTCTCGCGGCTGGTGTCGGCATAGCGGCCCTTCAGCTCCGACTTGTCGGAGAAGGCCACCGCATGGACCAGGAAATCGATGGAGCCCCACTGTGCCTTCAGCGCCGCGAACACCGCGTCCACGCTGGCGAGGTCTTCCACGTCGCACGGCAGGAGGATTGAGGAGCCGAGGCTTTCCGCCAGCGGCTTCACCCGCTTGGCCACCGCATCGCCCTGATAGGTGAAGGCCAGCTCCGCACCCTGCCCGGCCAGAGCCCTGGCGATGCCCCAGGCGATGGAATGGTCGTTGGCGACCCCCATCACCAGGCCCCGCTTGCCTTTCATCAGGTCCTGCATGCCTTACCCTCTCGCGCCTGAAACGCCGATAGCAGACCGCCACCGGCGGCGCCACGGGGCGGCACGGGGCCGCCCATCACCTTTGATGACCAAGCCTGACCGGCGGACCGGCCTCAGGCGTCCACGTGCTTGAAGACGAGGGACGCGTTGGTGCCGCCGAAGCCGAACGAATTGGACAGCACGGCCCCGAGGGTCACGTTGTCCCGACGCTCGCGCACGATGGGCATGTCGGCGAACACCGGGTCGAGCTCCTCGATGTTGGCGCTCTCGCAGATGAAGCCGTTCTGCATCATGAGGAGGCTGTAGATGGCCTCCTGCACGCCGGTGGCGCCGAGCGAGTGGCCGGTCAGCGACTTGGTGGCCGAGATGGGCGGGCACTTCTCGCCGGTGCCGAACACCTTGCGGATGGCCTCGATCTCCGGCGGATCGCCGGCGGGGGTCGAGGTGGCGTGCGGGTTGATGTAGTCCACCGGCACGTTCACCGTGGACATGGCGAGGCGCATGCAGCGCTCCGCGCCCTCGCCCGAGGGGGCCACCATGTCGTAGCCGTCGGAGGTGGCGCCGTAGCCGGCGATCTCGGCGTAGATCTTGGCGCCGCGCGCCTTGGCATGCTCCAGCTCTTCCAGCACCAGCACGCCCGCGCCGCCGGCGATGACGAAGCCGTCGCGGTTCACGTCATAGGCGCGGGAGGCCTTCTGCGGCGTGCCGTTGTACTTGGCGGACATGGCGCCCATGGCGTCGAACAGCATGGAGAGCGACCAGTCCAGCTCCTCGCAGCCGCCGGCGAACACCACGTCCTGCTTGCCCCACTGGATCTGCTCGTAGGCATTGCCGATGCAGTGGTTGGAGGTCGCGCAGGCGGACGAGATGGAATAGTTCACGCCCTTGATCTTGAACCAGGTCGCGAGCGTGGCCGAGGCGGTGGAGCTCATGGCCTTCGGCACCGCGAACGGGCCGATGCGCTTGGGACCCTTCGAGCGGGCGATGTCGGCCGCCTCCACCAGGGTGCGGGTGGACGGGCCGCCCGAGCCCATGATGATGCCGGTGCGCGGGTTGGAGACCTCGTCGGCCTCCAGGCCCGAATCGCGGATGGCCTGCTCCATGGCCACGTGGTTCCAAGCGGTGCCGCCACCGTGGAAGCGCATGGCGCGGCGGTCCACCACGTCCTCGGCGTTCAGGGTGGGAGCACCCTGCACCTGGCAGCGGAAGCCGAGCCTGGCGTAATCCTCGGCGAAGGAAATGCCGCTCTTGGCCTCGCGCAGGCTGGCGAGCACCTCCTGCGTGGAGTTGCCGATGGACGAGACGATGCCCATCCCGGTGACGACGACGCGCCGCATGTCAAATCCCCATTGGAAAGCACCACTATCGCCACGAAACGTGGCGGCGCCTTGTCAGGCGCCGGGTGCCGTCTCGGCCTGGAACAGGCCAACCTTCAGATCCTTGGCCCGGTAGATCACCTCACCGTCGGCGGCCAGCCAGCCGTCGGCGATGCCGAGCACGAGCTTGGAGCGCATGACGCGCTTGAACTCGATCCCGTAAACCACCTTCTTGATCCCCGGCAGCACCTGCCCGGAGAACTTCAGCTCACCCAGCCCCAGCGCGCGGCCGCGGCCCCTGGAGCCGAGCCAGCCCAGGTAGAAGCCCACGAGCTGCCACATGGCGTCGAGGCCGAGGCAGCCCGGCATCACCGGGTCGCCCTTGAAGTGGCAGGCGAAGAACCAGAGGTCCGGGTTCACGTCGAGCTCGGCGCGCATGAAGCCCTTGCCGAACTCGCCCCCCTCCTCGGAAATCTCGGTGATGCGGTCGAACATCAGCATGGGCGGCAGCGGCAGCTGCGCGTTCCCCGGCCCGAACAGCTCGCCGCGTCCGCAAGCGAGGAGATCCTCATATTCGAAGCTGGTCTGCCGGTCCGCCATTCTCGCCAGTGTCGCCATTCTGCCCGGAGAGCCGTGCCCTGCGGGTCGTTGCCGAAGAGCCCGGAGGCCCGCCCCCGCTGTCCGGCGGCGGCACTCCCTAACATAGGCAGGGGCGCGCTCAAAGTCATGAAAGCGTCACGGCACCCACATGGCTCGTTGCGGCCGGAGGCGGCGCGGGCCGGCGACCTCACGCTGCGGTGGCGGAGCCGGCCGGGCCGGTGCACACTCGCCCCGCGCGACGCAGCGCGCGACCCGCCACCAGCCAGGAGACGGATATGCCGATCTTGAAGGAGTTCAGGGAGTTCGCGGTCAAGGGCAACGTGGTGGACCTGGCCGTCGGCGTCATCATCGGCGCCGCGTTCGGCAACATCGTCACCTCGCTGGTGGGCGACGTGTTCATGCCGGTGATCGGCGCGGTCACGGGCGGCCTCGACTTCTCGAACTACTTCGTGCCCCTCTCCTCGGCGGTCACGGCGGACAACCTCGCCGACGCCAAGAAGCAGGGAGCGGTACTGGCGTATGGCTCATTCATCACCATCGCCATCAACTTCATCATCGTCGCGGCGGTGCTGTTCCTGGTGGTGCGCGCCATCAACGCCCTGCGCCGGGCCGAGGCCGACAAGCCGCCGGCCGCGCCCTCCAGGACCGAGGTCCTGCTGACCGAGATCCGCGACCTGCTGGTCCAGCGCCAGTCCTGAGCCGGCGAAAGGACGCGCTCAGCGCGCGTCCACGCCCACCGCGTCCGCCACGCTCGCGAAACCGTCCGCCTTCAGGCGGGCGGCGAGATCCGTCTTGATGCGGGCGACGAGGCCCGGCCCGTGGAACACCAGCGCCGAGTAAAGCTGCACCAGGCTCGCGCCGGCGCGGATCTTGGCATAGGCGTCGGCGCCCGAGGCGACACCGCCCGCTCCCACCAGCGGCAGGCGCTGCCCCACCAGCCGGTGCAGGACGGCGAGGCGCTCGGTCGACAGGGCCATGAGCGGCTTGCCGGAGAGGCCGCCGGTCTCGCCGCGGTAGCGGCTCTTCAGGCTGTCCGGGCGCGACAGGGTGGTGTTGCCCATGATAATGCCGTCCACCCCGGTTCCGAGCGCCGCCTCGGCCACGTCGGCCAGCCCCGCGTCGTCGAGGTCGGGGGCCACCTTCACCAGCAGCGGCGGGCGCCCGACGGGATCGGGAATGGAGGCGTTGCGCACCGAGATGACGTGGGCGAGCAGCGTCTCCATCTCCGCGCGCGCCTGCAGCGCACGCAGGCCGGGGGTGTTGGGCGAGGAGATGTTGCAGACGATGTAGTCGGCGAGGCGGCAGGTGGCCGAGACGCCGGCGGCATAATCCTCCAGCGCGTCCTCGCTCTCCTTGTTCTTCCCCACGTTGGCGCCGACGATGCCGGTCGCCCCCGCCGAGCGGCGCTTGCCGAGGCGGTAGACGAACGGCGCCAGCCCCTCGCTGTTGAAGCCGAAGCGGTTGATGACCGCCTCGTCCTCATCCAGCCGGAACAGGCGCGGCAGGGGGTTGCCGGGCTGCGGCCGGGGCGTGACGGTGCCCGCCTCCACGAAGCCGAAGCCGAGGCGGAACAGGGCGTCCGGCACCTCGCAATGCTTGTCGAAGCCGGCCGCCAGCCCGATCGGGTTGGGAAAGCCGATGTCCCACACGCGGGTGGCGAGCACCGGATCGTCCGTGCCCGCAAGGTTGGGCGTCAGCCCGCTCCGCAGCGCGCGGATGGCAAGACCGTGGGCCTGCTCCGGCGTGACGAAGCGGTAGAACGTCCGAAGGACGGCGTAGAGGTCCATCCCGTCCGTCACTCGCCGGTGACGGCGGTGCCGCCGTGAGCCTTCGACCAGCTGTGCGGATCATGCAGGAACGCCTCGATCTGGGCGATCTGCGCGGATTCGAAGCGGTTCATGGTCTTCACCGCCGCCAGCACGTCCCACCAGGTGGCGAGGCGATGCAGGCTCAGGCCGGCGTTGTCGAAGATGCCCGCGGCCTCGGCGAAGATGTCGTAATAGAAGAACACGAAGCAGTGCGAGCACTCGGCCCCCGCCTCGCGCAGGGCATTGACGAAGGTCACCTTGCTCTTGCCGTCGGTGGTCAGGTCCTCCACCAGCAGAACGCGCTGGCCGGGGGCGAGGTGGCCCTCGATCTGGGCGTTGCGGCCGAAGCCCTTGGGCTTCTTGCGCACATACTGCATGGGCAGCATCAGCCGGTCGGACACCCAGGCCGCGAACGGGATGCCCGCCGTCTCGCCGCCGGCGACGGAATCGAACTGCTCGTAGCCGATCTCGCGGTAGATGGTGGAGATGCCGAAATCCACCAGCGTCTGGCGCACCCGCGGGAAGGAGATGAGGCGGCGGCAGTCGATGTAGACCGGGCTCGCCCAGCCCGAGGTGAAGATGAACGGCTCGCCGGAGGAAAAGCGCACCGCCTCCACCTCGAGCAGCATCCGCGCGGTCTGCTCGGCGATGGTGGCCTTGTCCGGAAAAGCAGTGACGTTCGCCATGGAGCCCTCGGTGGCTGGGAATGTGACGCGCATATATCAGAGCGGCGCCACAAAGCGACAGGGGGCGCGCCACAGGTCGCCCGCGCGCGGCGGGCATATCGCCGCCGCCGCCCTGCGGCGGGACGGAGCGGGATCAGGCGGCGCGGGCGAGTGTCCGGGCGTGGTCGAGGGCCATCTCCAGCCGGTCGTTGCCCCAGAACAGCTCGCCGTCGGCGGTCACGAAGCTCGGCGCCCCGAACACGCCCGCCGCGCTGGCGGCCTCGGTCTGGCGCTTCAGGCGCTCCTTGTTCTCCGGGCGCTCGGCCTCCTCGATCACCGCGTCGCAGAAATGGCCGAGGCCGGCCAGCACCTGCCGGATGGTATCTCGATCCGCGATATCGCGACCCTGGACGAATTCGGCGCGATACAGCGCCCGGGTGAAGGCGGGGCGGCAGGCGTCGTTGAGGCAGATCGCCACCCGCGCCGCCAAGAGGCCGTTGGCGGGGAAGGGGTCCGGCCGCACCACCGGCGGCAGCCGCGCGGCGATGGCGAGGCGCTCCAGGTCCCGCCACATGTGCGCGCCCTTGATGGGATAGGCGTTGAACGGCGAGCTCGCATAGCCCTGCGCCGCGAAGATGGGGCCGAGCAGGAACGGCTTCCACGCCACCTCGACATCCGCAAGCTCGGCCAGCGCCGCGATGCGGCAGGCCGCCAGATAGGAATAGGGCGAGGCGAACTCGTAATAGAAATCGAGGGTGCCGCTGGCCATGGGCGCGTCCTGCCTGTACATCGCACCCGTAATCTGCGGCGGGGCATGGCCCTCCCGCAAGGAGCTGGATCAAGGGCGGCGGGGGCCGGGTGACGCCTTGAAGTGGGTATTGTTCTTCGCGCTGGTGATCGGGGCGGCCGTGGCCATCCTGTTCACCGTGTTCCCTGAGTGGGACATGGCCATCTCCGCCATGTTCTGGGATGCCTCGCGCCGCAACTTCGCGCTCGCCGGCGCGTCGTGGGCCAAGACCGCGCGCAACCTCGCCAACTGGATCCCCTGGGCCATCGCCGCCCCGGCCTTCGCCGCCATCGTGCTGAAGCTGATGTTCCCGCGCGGGCGCATGCTCATGCCGGCCCGCGCCGCGGTGCTGCTCGCCTTCACCATGGCGATCGGGCCGGGCCTCATCGTCAACGGCATCCTGAAGCAGGAATGGGGGCGGCCGCGCCCGGTCCACGTGGACACCTTCGGCGGCAAGGACGCCTTCAAGTCCTGGTACGAGACCGACGGCAACTGCCCCGGCAACTGCTCCTTCGTCTCCGGCGAGGGCGCGCTCGGCTTCTGGATGACCGCGCCAGCGAGCCTCATCCCCGGCCCGGCGGGCGCCGTGGCCATGGTGGCGGCGGTGACGTTCGCCAGCGTCGCCGGCGGCCTGCGCATCGCCTTCGGCGGACACTTCTTCACCGACGTGGTGTTCTCCGGCGTGCTGGTGGTGCTGCTGGTGGTTGTCACCCGCTATTTCCTCTACGACCGCGCCCGCCCGCCCTCCGACGCGGACGTGGAGCGCGCCATCGGGCGTGTCGGGCTCGGCCTTCGGGCGCTGGCGCACGGCTCCTTCCGGGCGGCGGCCTTCCTGTTCCGGCTGGCCTGGCGCGGGGTTTCGCGCGCCGGCGGCCGCTACTTGCCACGGCGCGACGCGGGCCTATAGTCCGCGCGCCTGTCCTTCCCCTTAGAAATCCCGAGAGACGTGATGGCGCGTGACGTGAAGAAGGTGGTGCTGGCCTATTCCGGTGGCCTCGATACCTCCGTGATCCTGAAGTGGCTCCAGACCACCTACAACTGCGAGGTCATCACCTTCACCGCCGACCTCGGGCAGGGGGAGGAGCTGGAGCCGGCGCGCAAGAAGGCGCAGCTGCTCGGCATCAAGGACGAGAACATCTTCATCGAGGACGTGCGCGAGGAATTCGTGCGCGACTACGTGTTCCCCATGTTCCGCGCCAATGCGGTCTATGAGGGGCTGTACCTGCTGGGCACCTCCATCGCCCGGCCGCTGATCGCCAAGAAGCAGATCGAGATCGCCCGCAAGATGGGCGCGGACGCGGTCTCCCACGGCGCCACCGGCAAGGGCAACGACCAGGTGCGCTTCGAGCTCGGCTATTATGCGCTGGAGCCGGAAATCACCGTCATCGCCCCCTGGCGCGAGTGGGACCTGACCTCCCGCACCCGTCTGCTGGAGTTCGCCGAGCAGCACCAGATCCCGATCGCCAAGGACAAGCGCGGCGAGGCCCCGTTCTCGGTGGACGCGAACCTGCTGCACTCCTCCTCCGAGGGCAAGGTGCTGGAAGACCCGGCCGAGGACGCGCCGGAATACGTCTACCAGCGCACCATCTCCCCCGAGGCGGCCCCGGACGAGCCCACCCTCATCACCATCGCCTTCGACAAGGGCGATGCGGTGGCCATCAACGGCGAGGCGCTCTCCCCCGCCACCCTGCTCACGAAGCTCAACGAGCTGGGCAAGGCCAACGGCATCGGCCGGCTCGACCTCGTCGAGAACCGCTTCGTCGGCATGAAGTCGCGCGGCGTCTACGAGACCCCCGGCGGCACCATCCTGCTCGCCGCCCATCGCGGCATCGAGAGCATCACCCTCGACCGCGGCGCCGCCCACCTCAAGGACGAGCTGATGCCGCGCTATGCGGAGCTCATCTACAACGGCTTCTGGTTCTCGCCCGAGCGCGAGATGCTGCAGGCGGCCATCGACCACTCGCAGGCCTATGTGACCGGCGAGGTGACGGTGAAGCTCTACAAGGGCAACGCCACCGTCATCGGCCGCACGAGCCCCTACTCGCTCTACAACCAGGAGCTGGTCACCTTCGAGGAAGGCGCGGTCGCCTACGACCACCGCGACGCCGCCGGCTTCATCAAGCTCAACGCCCTGCGCCTGCGGACGCTCGGCAGCCGCGCCCGGAAGATCTCCGAGTAGGCGCCGCGCGCATTGCGCACATTGAACCGGCCGCCCCCACGGGCGGCCGGTTTCGTTTGGGGCCGGCGCGCCCGACATCCGCCCGCCCCGGCGCAGGCGATCCCTGCCGGCTGGCGGCGCCCTTCCATGCAGCCTGCGCCAGAGACCGGGGAGGGCAGGACGCCTCGAGCGTTGCGGCAGAATACGACCGTACGCGTCGGCACGCCCGGCCATCACACAAGTCCCGCGTCCTCTGCCGGTCGGGCGACCGACGAGAGCGGGGGATGGGGGATTGCCGGGTCGTCACCCCCCGCGGGAAGCTGGCGCGGTGATCCCGAACGGCGCAGGCCCCGGATGACCCATCCGCCGGTGCGGCCATAGAGCGCGAACACATGCACCGCGCGATTCTACCGGCGATGCGCAGGCGCGCCCGCCTTCGCCCCGGCGCCAACCCTGTCGGACAGGCGGATCGTGACCACCGTCCCCGTTCCGCAATGCGTCTCCCGGCCGGTCCGGAGTAACGAACCGCCAGGATGCCAGCCCGCTTCGCTTCGGAGCCACTGAGGCCGCCGCCCTATCTTCGCGGCTCCCCCTGCCCCGGCAGCAGCACGCGCAAGGCGTTGAGGATCACCGCCACGTCGATGGCCTCCTGCAGCAGCGCGCCCTGCACCGGCTCGAGATAGCCGAGGGCAGCCACGACCATGCCCGCCAGCGACAGGCCGATGCCGGCGAACACGCTCTGCCGGGCGATGGCGAGGGCACGGCGGGCGATGGCCATGGCCTCGGCCAGCCGGTCGAGGCGATCCACCAGCAGCACCACGTCCGCCACCTCGGCCGAGGCCGCGGCACCGCGCGCGCCCATGGCCACCCCCACGTCGGCGGCGGCGAGGGCGGGGGCGTCGTTCACCCCGTCGCCGACCATCATCACCGTGCCGGCGCCGAGACGCGCATGGGCCTCCGCCACGTGGGACACCTTGCCCCCCGGCGGCAGGTCGCCCGCCCAGGCATCGAGCCCGAGGCCCCGCGCCAGCGCCTCCACCGCCTCGGCCCGGTCGCCCGAGGCGAGGGCGATGTGGGTGACGCCGCCGGCCCTGAGCGCGCCGAGCATGGCGGCCGCATCGTCGCGCACGCGGTCGGAAAGGATGAGCAGTCCCGCCACCTGCCCGTCCACCGCCACGGCCACCACGGCGCTCGCCGGCGGCAGGTCGGCGCGCAGGGCGAAGGGATCGCCATCGGCCCGCGCGGCCACGAAGGACGAGCCGCCCACCACCAGCCGCCGGCCCTCCACCATGCCGGTCAAGCCGACGCCGCCCTCCTCCTCGACGCCAACGGGCGGCGGCAGGCTGAGCCCGCGCGCGCGGGCCGCATCCACCAGCGCCGCCGCCACCACATGGCCCGAGGCCTGATCGAGCGCGGCGGCGAGGCGCAGCACCTCGTCGGGCGTGAAGCCGGGCGCCACGCGCACCTCCGCCAGCTCGGCGCGGCCGTGGGTAAGGGTGCCGGTCTTGTCGATGACGAGGGCGCGTACGCCGGCGAGCTTCTCCAGCGCGCCGGCGCTCTTCACCAGCACGCCGCGCTTCGCGGCGCGGGACAGACCCGCCATGAGCGCCACCGGCACGGCGAGGATGAGCGGGCAGGGCGTCGCCACCACCAGCACCGCCAGCGCCCGCCGCGGATCGCCGGAGAGCACCGCCGCCCCCACCGCCAGCGCCAGCGACACCAGTAGGAATACCAGCGCGTAGCGATCGGCGAGGCGCACCATGGGCGCGCGGCTGGCCGCCGCCGCCTCCACCAGCCGCACGATGGCGGCATAGGTGCTCTCGTCCGCGGCGCGCAGCACGACGAGGTCAAAGGCCGGACCCACGTTGACCGCGCCGGACGGCACCTCGGCCCCCGCCGGGCAGGCCACCGCCACAGCCTCGCCGGTGAGGGAGGACTGGTCGAGCAGCGCCGGCCCACCATCCACCCGGCCATCGGCCGGCACCGTATCGCCATGGCGCACGAGAACGCAGTCGCCGGCCGCGAGCAGGCCGATGGGCACCTCCACCAGCGCCCCATTCTCCCGCCGCATGGCGGAGCGGGGGGCGCGGGCGGCGAGCGCGGTCATCTCGCGGCGGGCGCGCCCCTCGGCGAAGCGCTCCAGCTGCTGGCCGCCGGCATACATGAGGGCAACCACGTTGCCGGCCAGCGGCTCGCCGAAGGCCAGCGCCGTGGCCATGGACAATGCGGCGAGCAGATCGAGCCCGAAACGGCCCGCGCGCAGCGCCTGCGCGATATCCACCACGAGCATGGCGAGGACGGGAATGGTTCCGGCGGCGAAGGCGATCTGCGCCCCGTCCGGCCGCCCGCCGACGAGCAGGCCCAGCCCCGCCACGAGGGGAACCACGGCTGCGGCCAGCAGCAGGAAGCGATCACGCGCGGGCTGTTCCCTCACCATCCGCCCGGCGCCCGCATGCTCGTCATTCCCTCGCGCAACACGTCGCATTGCCTCCAGCCGGAAGCCTCGCCATAACAGATTAGAGAAGTTCTAATTTGGAGTCACCCGGGATGCTGCCCTTCCTGCCCGGCCGCCGCCGCTTCGCCGACCTGTCCGAACAGGAAATCCTCGCCCTCGCCATCTCGTCCGAGGAGGACGATGCGCGCACCTATTCGGACTATGCCGAGACCCTGCGCAACGATTATCCCGACACGGCCAAGGTGTTCGAGAGCATGGCGGCGCAGGAGCGCGGCCATGCCACCAGCCTCTCCCGCGAGTACGAGCGCCGGTTCGGCTCCCATATTCCGCTGATCCGCCGCGAGAGCATCGCCGGCTACTACAATCGCCGCCCGGTCTGGTACGTGTGCAGCCTCGGCATCGAGCGCATCCGCGCCGAGGTGGGGCGGATGGAGGACGAATCCGCCGGCTTCTACCTGCAGGCGCAGAAGAAGACCAAGGATGCCGGCACCCGCAAGCTGCTGGAAGACCTCTACCGCACCGAGCTGCAGCACGAGGAGATCGCCGGCACCCTCGCCGACCGCTTCCTGCCCGCCGACAAGAAGGCGGAGGAGGACGAGAAGGCGCGCCGCCAGTTCGTGCTCACCTGGGTGCAGCCGGGCCTCGCCGGGCTGATGGACGGCTCGGTCTCCACCCTCGCCCCCATCTTCGCCACCGCCTTCGCCACCGAGAATTCCCACACCACCCTGCTGGTGGGCCTCGCCGCCGCCGTGGGCGCGGGCATCTCCATGGGCTTCACCGAGGCGGTGCACGACGACGGCGTCATCTCCGGCCGCGGCTCGCCCCTCAAGCGCGGCATCGCCTCGGGCGTGATGACCGCGGTCGGCGGCCTCGGCCACGCCTTGCCCTACATCATCCCCGACTTCTGGACGGCGACGATCATCGCCATCATCGTCGTGTTCGTGGAGCTGTGGGCCATCGCCTTCATCCAGAACCGCTACATGGAAACGCCGTTCTGGCGCTCGGTCTTCCAGGTGGTGCTGGGCGGCGCGCTGGTGCTGGCGGCGGGCATCTTCATCGGCGGCAGCTGAGCGGCGCCGGCTGCCCGAGCCGGCGATCCGCCTTGCGAACGATCATGGCGCCGGCGCGCGCCCGCCGGCATGATGCCCCGTGTCTCGAACCCGATGGGGGAGCGCCATGTACGCCATGGTCCTGAAGCAGGCCGGGGAGCGGCTGGTCCGGGAGGAACGGCCCGATCCCAGCCCCGGCCCCGGCGAGGTGGTGATCGAGGTCACCGCCTGCGGCGTCTGCCGCACCGACCTGCACGTGGTGGACGGCGAACTGCCCCAGACCCGCCTGCCCATCGTGCCCGGCCACGAGATCGTCGGCAGGGTGAGCGCGCTCGGCGCGGGCGTGACGCATCTTCAGGCCGGCGAGCGGGTCGGGGTGGGCTGGCTCGGCCACGCCTGCGGCACCTGCCCCTATTGCGCCGCCGCCGAGGAGAACCTCTGCGATGCGCCGGACTTCACGGGCTGCACCCGCGACGGCGGCTTCGCCTCCCACGCGGTGGCGGACGCGCAGTTCGTCTACCCCTTGGGCGAGACCGGGGAGGACATCGCGCTCGCCCCGCTGCTGTGCGCCGGGCTCATCGGCTGGCGCACGCTGAAGATGGCGGGCGAGGGCAAGCGCATCGGCCTCTACGGCTTCGGCGCGGCGGCCCACATCATCGCCCAGGTGGCGCGCTGGCAGGGCCGCGAGATCCACGCCTTCACCCGCCCCGGCGACACGGCGGCGCAAGACTTCGCCCGCGAGATGGGCGCCGTCTATGCCGGCCCCTCCGACCAGCCCGCGCCCGAGCCGCTGGACGCCGCGCTGATCTTCGCCCCGGCGGGCGAGCTGGTGCCGCAGGCCCTGCGCGCGGTGCGCAAGGGCGGCCGCGTGGTGTGCGGCGGCATCCACATGAGCGACATCCCCGCCTTTCCCTACCGCTGGCTGTGGGAGGAGCGGAAGATCCTGTCGGTGGCCAACCTGACGCGCGCCGACGCCCACGAATTCCTGGCGCTGGCGCCGAAGGCCGGCATCACCACCCACGTCACGCCCTACCCCCTCGCCGAGGCGAACACGGCGCTGGACGACCTGCGCCATGGCCGGCTGAAGGGGGCGGCGGTGCTGGTGCCCTGAGCAGGCGGAGCGATCGCCTCAGCGCTGCATCACATAGGTGCCGGGCGCCGGACCGAGGACGGGATAGCCCGGGCCGCCCAGCGTCGGCAGGCTGGCGGGGCCGCCGGAACGGGCCGACAGCCACGCCTCCCACGCCGGCCACCACGAGCCCTCGGAAGGCGGGGTCGCCTCCACCCATTCGTCGGGGCTGAGATGCAGCTCGCCGTGCTTCGTCTCATGCAGGCGATAGTGGCGGTGCTTGTGGCCCGGCTCGCTGACGATGCCGGCATTGTGCCCGCCGGAGGTGAGCACGAAGGTGACGTCGGTGTCGGTGAGCTGGTGGATCTTGTAGACCGAGCGCCACGGCGCCACGTGGTCGCGCTCCGTCCCCACCACGAACAGCGGCACCCTGACGTCGAGGAGCGACACCGGCCGCCCCTCCACCGCATAACGCCCGGCGGCGAGGTCGTTGTCGAGGAACAGGCGGCGCAGGTATTCCGAGTGCATGCGGGCGGGCATGCGGGTGGCATCGGCGTTCCAGGCCATCAGGTCGTTCATGGCCGGGCGCTCGCCCATCAGGTATTCGTGCACCACGCGCGACCACACGAGATCGTTGGAACGCAGCATCTCGAACGCGCCGGCCATCTGCCCGGCGGAGAGATAGCCCTGGTCCCACATCATGCTTTCGAGCGTGTAGAGCTCGCTCGGGTCCACGAACAGCTGCAGCTCGCCCGGCTCGGTGAAGTCGGTCTGCGCCGCGAACAGGGTGACGGAGGCGAGCCGGTCGTCGCCGGCGCGGGCCATGGCGGCGGCGGCGATGGAGAGCAGCGTGCCGCCGAGGCAATAGCCGACCGCATGGGTCTTCTGGCCGGGCACGATGGCATTCACCGCGTCGAGCGCGGCCATCACGCCCTCGCGGCGATAGTCGTCGAAGCCGAGGTGCCGGTCCTCCTGCGTCACGTTGCGCCAAGAGATGCAGAATACCGTGTGGCCCTTCGACACCAGATACCGCACCAGCGAATTTTCCGGCGACAGATCAAGGATATAATACTTCATGATCCAGGCCGGGACGATCAGCACCGGCTCGGCCGCCACGCTTGCGGTGGCGGCGCGATACTGGATCACCTCGATGAGGTGGTTGCGGAAGATCACCTCGCCGGGGGTAACGGCGACGGTCTCGCCGGGCACGAACGCCTCGGTGCCGGCGCGCGGCTGGCCCGCGGCCTTGCGCGCCAGATCCTCCATGAGGTTGCGCGCGCCGTTCATGAAATTGGCGCCACCGGTCTCCCGCGCCCGGCGGATCACCTCCGGATTGGTGAAGGGCGCGTTGGAGGGCGAGAACATGTCCAGCATCTGCCGCGCCGCGAACGCCACCACAGCCTCATGGTGGGGCGCGGTGCCCGGCACGCCGTGGGTGGCGTTGTGCCACCACTGCTGGTTCAGCAGGAAGGCCTGATACCAGAAGCGGAACGGCCAGTCCTGCCACACCGGCGCGCTGAACCGGTCGTCGCCGGGCAGCGGGCCGATGCAGTTGGGGAAATTGCGGTCGAAGGTGGAGGCGATGGCATAGGCGCCGAAGCGGGCGGCCTTGCGCCACGCCTTCACCGCCAGCTCGGCCTGCTTGCCGGGCGCCATGGACAGGTGCATGGCCCAGTCCATGTACGCGAGCGCCAGCGCCGCCGGGGAGAAGCCGCCCGTGGCGCGCGCCATGAACGCCGCCGTCGCCCGGTTCACCGCCTGCAGGGCTTCGGGGCCGGCCCCGCCCTCGAAATCCTCATCGTCGTGGCAGGCGATGCGGGCCCACACCTCCGCCATCACCCGCCCGGGATGCGGCAGCTGGGTGAAATCCATGGCCGGCCGCGCCCCCGCGGCGGGGGGAGCGGCTGCCGGAGCGGGGGCGCCGGACGGAGCAGGAGGCGCCGCGGCGGCGGACCCGGCCGGCGTGCCGGAGGCCGGGGCAGCGACATTTGCGGGCGGAAGACGGTTCTCTCGGGGCATGGACCGGTCTCTTCAGGTTCGTCGTCGGGCAGCGCGGCACACGGCGTGGCTCCTGTCCTGCCGCCGCCTCGGGGCCGTTTCATGGCGCTGCCGTCTCGGCATTCGACCTGACAGCATCCGTGCCTCGGCCGGCCGCGCCATGATGCGGGTCAATCACGCGCCAGCGCCTTGCGGTAGCGGGAGAGGAACCGGCCCGGCCGCCGCCGGAACAGCGCGCCATGCGCCCGCCGCGCCTTCTTCCGCAGCCGCTTCTGCGCCCGCGCCATGGCCAGGTCCAGCCGCTCCCGCGCGCCCTCGGAAAGCGGCGGTTCGGCGGCATGGAGCATGGGCCGGAGGATCTCGATGTCCTGATGGGCGCCGAGGACATCGCGCAGGCGCTGCGCCTTGCGGGCGCGCTTGCCGCCCCGGCCGAAGGCGCTGTGCAGGAAGCTCATCTGGTAGCGGTGGACCACCACGCCCTTGCGCGCCTCGTGCAGGTGCTCGGGGGTGTCGAGCGCGGCGCGGCGCGCCTTGCGATAGGCCCTGCGCAGCCCCTCCCCCACGTCGGTCGCCGCCGCATCGGCACCGAGATCCCCCGCCAGCGCGGCCCGGGCCTCGGTCAGGAAGCCGCCCAGCGCCGCCCGGTGGGCACCGGCCTCGCCCGGCTCGGGCGTGTCGGTGCCGACGGCGGTGCGCGCATCACCGGCATCGCAGGCGATCAGCAGTCCGCCGGCCTCCAGAATATCCAGCGCCTCGGCCGCCGCCGCCCGGTCGCGCGCGCCGGACAGGCCGCGCGCCACCTCCGCCGTGTGGCGACGCGCCTCCTGAGCCCGCGTGCCCGGCACGAGGCGCAGCAGCGCGCGATATTCCTTCATGGCCTTGCGGGCGTCGTGGACCATCTCCACCGGATCGGGATCGGCCGCCGCCTGCTTGAGGGTCTCGAGCACGCCCTCCAGCGCCGCCAGCAGCCGGGCGCCCGCGCCGCCGGGAACGGCCGGGGGCGGATCGCCGGCCGGGATATCCGCCGGGGGCGGCGCCGAAGGCCCGGTTCGCGTGTCCATCGCGGGTCCACCTCGCATGGTTCGGCGATCTGCGCCCCCCGAGGGGCAGCATCACCCCCCAACAGATAGGACCATGGCGCTCGCAATGCCACCCGCGCCGGCGATGGCGATGAGCGCGCGCCCGCCGGAAGCCCGCAGCCGGTGGAAGGCGCGCACCGCCAGAACCGCCCCCGAGGCGCCGATGGGATGGCCGCGGGCGAGCGCGCCGCCGCCCGCATTCACCCGCTCCGGGTCGAGACCGGCCAGCGCGATGGTGGCGAGGGCCTGCGCGGCATAGGCTTCCATCAGCTCCACGTGTTCGAGGTCGCCGGCGGACAGGCCCAGACGGTCGCACAGCGCGCCGATGGCCTCCACCGGGGCCAGCGCCGGCATCAGCGGATCGCCGCCGCGCGCGAGCGCGCCGAGGATGCGCGCCCCGCCCTCCCCTGCCGGCCCCAGCAGCACCAGCGCCGCCGCATCCGCCACCACCGCGGTGGTGGCGGCGGTGACGCCGTGCGCGGCATCGCCCGCCAGCACCGGCAGCCGGGCGAGCAGCCGCACGGAAAGATCCCGCGCGAACGGGTCATCAGCCGCGCCGGCCACCGGCACGATCTCCCCCGGCGGGAGCGGAAACGCGCGCGCCCGCCGGTGGCTCTCCACTGCGAAGGCCTCCTGCGCGGCGCGGGCAAGGCCATGCCGGCGCGCCAGCTCGGCGGCGGCGGCGGCCAGCTCCGGCTCGCGCTCCGGCCAGGGGGTGAAGGCCGGCTGGCGATAGAAGCGCGGCGCCTCGTCCCGGCCATGCGGGCGATGGGCGCGCAAAGGCGCGCGGCTGAAGCTCTCCACCCCGCCGGCGATCACATAGCGCGCCTCCCCGGCGGCGATCCGCGCGGCGCCGAGGCGGATGGCATCGAGGCCGGAACAGCATTGGGTGTCGAGGGTCAGCGCCGGCACGTCCTGCGGCAGGCCGGCGGCCAGCGCCGCGACGCGAGCGACATTGCCGCCGCCGGAGAGGGCATTGCCAAGGATCACCTCGTCCACCGCCCCGGGGCCGATGCCGGCATCGGCGAGGAGCGGCGCGATGAGCGGGGCGGCGAGCAGCGCCGGCTCCACGTCGCGGAACGCCCCGCCGCGCGGCACCACCGCCGAGCGGCGGGCAGCGTGGAGCGCGACGGCGCTCACGCCAGAGGCTCGCAGCCGCCCGGCCACAGCCGGGCGATGGCGGCAAAATCGGTCTTGCCGGATGCGGTGAGCGGCCAGTCGGCGACCCGCGCATACAGGCGCGGCACCTTGAACAGGGGCAGGCGCGGGCGCAGCCATGCGGTCAGCTCGGCGCGGGTGGCCGCGCCCTCCTCCGAGAGAGCGAGGAAGGCCACCAGCCGCTCGCCGCGCTTGCCGTCCGGCACGCCGAGCACCGCCGCCGTCTCCACCGCCGGATGCAGCTCCAGCACCCGCTCCACCTCCTCCGGATAGAGGTTCTTGCCGGAGGTGACGATCATGCGCTTGGCGCGGCCGGCGAGGAACAGGAAGCCGTCCTCGTCCAGCCGCCCCATGTCGCCGACGCTCAGTTCCGGCCCGTGGCGCAGCAGGTCGTCGCTCTCCCCGGTGGCATAGCCGGTGAAGAGGAACGGGCTTTCCACGAACACGAGGCCCGTGCGGCCGGCGGGCAGGCGGCGGCCGGCGCGGTCGCGGATGGCGAGGCGCACGCGGTCGAAGGCGCGGCCCACCGAGCCCTCCGGCACCTGCTCGTGTGCCTTGGCGACGGTGATGAAGGAGAGCTCGGAGGCGCCGTAGAACTCGGCGAACCCCGCCCCCGGCAGGTGCCGCGCCAGCAGCGCCTTGCGCCCGGCCGGCCATTTGGCGCCCGAGCACAGCACCAGCCGCACGCTGTCCAGCGTCGCGTCCTCCGCGTCCAGATGCTCGAGCAGCAGCGCCAGCTGCGTCGGCACGCCGTAGAGCACGCTGGCGCGGTGGCGGCGGGCAAGATCGGCCACCGCGCGGGGGCGGAAGGCGCGCGAGAGGATCACGTGGGCGCCGGCGTCGATGCCCCGCGCCAGCGCATAAAGGAACAGGGAATGGGTGAGCGCGCCCGGCGCCAGCACCACGTCCGCCGGGCCGATGCCGAACTCGCGGGTGTCCGCGTCGAAGCTCTCGGTCCAGGAGGCATGGGCGCGACGGTAGCCCTTGGGCACGCCGGTGGAGCCGGAGGTGAAGCCCACATAGAACGGCAGGGCGCCATCCGGCAGCGGCAACGCGGCGGCCTGCCCGGCGCCGACGGCCTCGGCGAGCCCGGCCATGCCCTGCTCCCTCGGAACACGCACACCGCCATCCGCCCCGCAGCTCACGAGCAGGCCGGGCGCCATGCGGGCGAGCATCTGCGCCCGCAGGGGGGCCGGCCATGCGGTATCCATCACCTGCCCCTCCCGCCCGGCATGGGCGGCAGCGAGGAACAGCACCGCCAGCGCCGCGCCGTTGGGCAGGTCCAGCGCGATGCCCCCGGCCGGCGCGGCGGCGAAGCGGCCGGCGCAGCGCGCCACCAGCGTCGCGAGCGCGCCATAGGTGAGGATCTCGCCCTCGCAGGTGAGGGCCGGGGCGTCCGGCCGCGCGGCAGCGTGGCGGGCGAGGTTCCGCGTGATGCTCACGGACGGGGCTGGGCCGCGATGGACCAGTTGCGCAGCACGGTGGTGGCGAGCACCGTGGCGCCCACCGCCTTGAGGAGGTCGCCCGGCAGGAACACGGCCGAGCCGATGAGCGCCTTGGACAGGCCGATGCCGGCCACCATGGCCAGCACCGGGATGCCGAACAGGTAGACCACCCCGATGCCGCCCACCACGGCTGCCACGAAGGCGGCGGCGAAGGCCGGCAGGCGCGGAGCCAGCCGCTCGGCGAGGAAGCCCACCGCATAGGCGCCGGCGATGTAGCCGATGAAGAAGCCCGCCGACGGCCCGGCGAGGATGCCGAGCCCGCCACGGCCGCCCGACAGAAGCGGCGCGCCCAGCAGCACCACGAAGGCGAACAGCGCCACCGCGGCTGCCCCCCCGCGCGCGCCGAGCAGCAGGCCGGCCAGCATCACGCCGAGGCTCTGGGCGGTGATGGGCACGCCGGCGGCGAGCGGCATGTACAGCGGCGGCACGAAGCCGAGGGCGCCGATGAGGGCGGCCACCAATGCGATGCGGACGAGGGTGCGGGTGTCCATGATGGTCCTCACGGTTCGGGCGTTTCGGGGGGCGGGGCGGCAAAGCCCCGGGCATCGAGCGCCTCGGCCACCTGATCGGCGGTGGCGAGCGCGCCGGAGAAGAAGGCGCCGATGAGCACGAGGCCCGGCCGGCGGGGGCTGCGGGCGCGCCAGGCTTCCTCGCGCCCGCGCCAGCTGGCGAGCAGCACCGGCACGAAGCGCAGCACCAGCGCCACCGCCAGCGACAGGCGCTCGGGATCGAGCCCCAGCCGCGCCAGCGGGCGCAGGGGCACGGCGAGGGCGTCCATCATGTCCTGCAGGCGGGTGGAGAGGGTGACGAGATCGGCGATCAGCACCATGACGGCGATCCGCAGCACGCTCGCCACCGCGATCGCAGGCGATGCCGCCCAGATCTGCAGCGCGAAGATGATGGCGAGCAGCGGCAGCAGGCTCCGCCACTCCAGGATGCGATCGAGCCCGCGCCTGCCGAAGGAGGCATAGACGATGAGCACCGCCGCCAGCACCAGCGCGAGGATGATCGGATCGGTGAGCGGCAGGATGAGGATGGACAGCAGCGCGAGCGCGATCAGCTTCACGCCCGCCGGGGTCCGGTGCAGCAGGCTGTGGCCGGGCAGGTAGCCGGCGATCACGCGCCCGGCTCCCCGGCGGCGATGCGCCGACGCCCGGTGTTCGCCGCGGCGGCGCCGGGGGGCGTCTGCTCCTGGGCGGCCGCGCCGAGCCGGCGGGCCTCCTCCACCGCAGCGGCGGCGCGGGCCTTCGCGTCGGCCTCATAGAGGGGGATGACCTCTCCGGGCGTGCCGTCGGCGGCCACCATGCCGCCCTTCAGCCACAGCACCCGGTCGAAGCCGTCGAACAGGTGCAGGTCGTGGCTCGCCATCACCACCTGCAGGTCGAGGGCGGCGAGCCGCGCCGCGAAGGCGAGGCGGGCGGAAAGGTCGAGGGCGGAGAAGGGCTCGTCCAGCAGCAGCACGCGCGGGCCCGCCGCCAGCGCGGCAAGGATGCAGACCAGCTGCTTCTGGCCCTCGGAGAGATCGGCCACCGCCCGCTCGCCCCAGCCGGCGCAGCCGTGACGGGCCAGCAGACGCTCGGCGGCGGCGTTGGCCTCGGCCTTGGGCACGCCCTGCGCGATGGGGCCGAACGCCACTTCCTCGCGCACGGTGGGGAAGATGATCTGGTGATCCACGTTCTGGAACACGAAGCCCACCTGGGCCGGCAGGCGACGCCGGTCGCGCCGGCTGTCGAGGTCGCCCACGGTGACGCTGCCCGCATCCGGCAGCACGAGCCCGTTGATGAGGCGCAGCAGCGTGGACTTGCCGGAACCGTTGTCGCCGACGAGGCCGATGCGGCGCTCGGCCAGGGTCAGGCTGAGGCCGGAGAACACCGCGCGTCCGCCCCGGGTCACCTCCACGCCGGCCAGCCGGACAGGCCCCGCCTGCCGGATGGGCTGCTGCTGCGGGCTAGGGCGGAAGATGGCCATCGCACCTCTCGGAACCGCGCGCCGGCGGCTGTCAGCGGGGCGGGCGCAGGCCCGCGTCGGGAAACGGCGGCGGCATGCTTCGTCGCCGCGCGCTGCCGTCGCACGCCACGGCCGCCCGCGCGCGATGACGCCGCAGCGATGCGCTCCTTCGATTAGCCGGTTTTCGAGCCGCCGCAAACCCTCGGGCAGGGACCGGCGAGGGAAGCGCGTGCGGCGCCTTGCGCATCCGGGCACCGGCGACGCATCCTGCCGTCGAGGCATGGGGGACACGAGATGGGCCGGAGCGCGAACCAGTTCCTTCTGCGGCGGGCGTCGGAGCACGGGCACCACCGGGTCACCTTCGTCGAGCTGTTCTTCGATCTCGTCTTCGTCTTCGCCATCACCCAGCTGTCGCACCACCTCCTGCACGATCTCTCCCTCACCGGGCTGCTGCAGACGCTCATCCTCTTCATCGCGGTCTGGTGGGCGTGGATCGACACCGCATGGGTCACCAACTGGCTCGATCCCGAGCGCAAGCCGGTACGGCTCATGCTGCTGGTGCTGATGCTGGTCGGGCTCGTGCTTTCCGCCACCCTGCCGAAGGCGTTCCACGAGGGCGCGCTCCCCTTCGCGCTCGCCTATGCCACGTTCCAGACCGGGCGCTCGGCCTTCACCATCTGGGCCGTGGGCCGCCACGATCCCGCCCAGGCCCTGAACTTCAGGCGCATCCTGTGCTGGCAGGCGCTGGCCGCGGCGCTGTGGATCGCCGGAGCCCTGGCGCACGACGGCCTGCGGCTGGGGCTCTGGGCGGCGGCGGTGGCGCTGGAGAGCCTCGCGCCGGCGACCGGCTTCTTCGTGCCGGGGCTCGGCGCCTCGAAGGCGGCGGAATGGCGCGTGGAGGGCGGGCACATGGCGGAACGCTGCGCGCTCTTCATCATCATCGCGCTGGGCGAATCCATCCTGGTCACCGGCGCCACCGCCGCCGACCTCGCCTGGACGCTCCACAACGTCGCTGCCTTCGTCACCGCCTTCGTCGGGACCGTCGCCATGTGGTGGATCTATTTCGACACCGGCTCCGAGCGCGCCGGCGCACGCTTCGCCCACGCGGGCGAGACCGGGCACATGGCCCGGCTCAACTACACCTACATCCACCAGATCATCGTCGTCGGCATCATCGGCTGCGCCGTCTCCGACGAGCTGATCCTCGCCCACCCCGGCGGAGAGGTCTCCACGGCGACGGCGACCGCCATCGTCGGCGGTCCGGCGATCTACGTGCTCGGCTGCGGCCTGTTCAAATATCCCCTGCTCGGCCGCATCCCGCTGTCCCATCTGGTCGGGATCGCCCTGCTCGTCGCGCTGGTCCCGCTTTCCGGCTTCTTCAGCCCGCTGGGGCTCGGGGCCGCCGCCACCGTCGCCCTGCTGGTGGTCGCCGCCTGGGAGGGAGCGTCCGTCCGCCGGATGACGGCGCAGGCGGAGGGGTAAGAGGCCGCCCGCCGGTTTTCGAACCGCATCGATCCCGATTGATTTCCGGCGCGGCGGGGCGCATAAATCCCGCCGATCAAATCGATTAAAATCCGGCGGCGGCGGATCGCCGGATGCCCGTCGAGAGGGGAGTGGTTCATGTCCGGTCAAGGCGAGCAGCCCGAGAAGCACGGTCTCAAGCTCAGGTCGCAGCTCTGGTTCGACAATCCCGACAACCCCGGCATGACCGCGCTCTATCTCGAGCGCTACCTGAATTTCGGCCTCACCCGCGAGGAGCTGCAGTCCGGCAAGCCCATCATCGGCATCGCCCAGACCGGCTCCGACCTCTCCCCCTGCAACCGCCATCACCTCGACCTCGCCAAGCGCGTGCGCGACGGCATCGAGGCCATGGGCGGCGTGCCGTTCGAGTTCCCGGTCCACCCCATCCAGGAGACCGGCAAGCGCCCCACCGCGGCGCTCGACCGCAACCTCGCCTATCTCGGGCTGGTCGAGATCCTCTACGGCTATCCGCTCGACGGCGTGGTGCTGACCACCGGCTGCGACAAGACCACCCCCGCCTGCATCATGGCCGCCGCCACCGTGAACATCCCGGCCATCGTGCTCTCGGGCGGGCCGATGCTGAACGGCTGGTGGAAGGGCGAGCGCACCGGTTCCGGCACCGTGGTGTGGAAGAACCGCGAGCGCTTCGCCGCCGGCGAGATCGACTATGACGAGTTCATGGACGTGGTGGCGTCCTCAGCCCCCTCGGTGGGCCACTGCAACACCATGGGCACCGCCTCCACCATGAACGCGCTGGCCGAGGCCCTGGGCATGTCGCTGCCCGGCTGCGCCGCCATTCCCGCCCCCTACCGCGAGCGCGGCCAGATCGCCTACGACACCGGCAAGCGCATCGTGGACATGGTGTGGGAGGACCTGAAGCCCTCCGACATCCTCACCCGCGAGGCGTTCGAGAACGCCATCCGCGTGAATTCCGCCATCGGCGGCTCCACAAACGCGCCCATCCACCTCAATGCCATCGCCCGCCACGTGGGCGTGCCGCTGAACGTGGACGACTGGCAGGCGGTGGGCCACAAGATCCCGCTGCTGGTGAACCTCCAGCCCGCCGGCGAGTATCTCGGCGAGGAATTCCACCGCGCCGGCGGCGTGCCGGCGGTGGTGGCGGAGCTGATCGCGAAGGGCAAGATCCACGAGGGCGCGCTGACCGTGAACGGGCGCACCATGGGCGAGAACTGCACCGGCAAGCTCTCCTGGGACCGCGAGGTCATCAAGGCCTATGACGCGCCACTGAAGGAGGATGCCGGCTTCATCGTCCTGCACGGCAATTTGTTCGACAACGCGGTGATGAAGACCTCGGTGATCTCCGAGGAGTTCCGCCAGCGCTTCCTCTCCAACCCCAGGGACCCGGAGGCCTTCGAGGGCCGCGCCGTGGTGTTCGAGGGGCCGGAGGACTACCACCACCGCATCGACGACCCGTCACTGGGCATCGACGAATACACCCTGCTGTTCATCCGCGGCACCGGGCCGCTGGGCTATCCCGGCGGCGCCGAGGTGGTGAACATGCAGCCGCCGGCCGCCCTCATCAAGAAGGGCATCCATGCCCTGCCGTGCATCGGCGACGGCCGGCAGTCCGGCACCTCGGGCTCGCCCTCCATCCTCAATGCCTCGCCGGAAGCGGCGGCCGGCGGCGGCCTCGCGCTGCTGAGGACCGGCGACCGGGTGCGCATCGACCTCAACACCTGCACCGCCGACATCCTCATCCCGCCGGAGGAATTGGCCCAGCGCCGCGCCGACCTGCAGGGCCACGGCGGCTTCCCCATGCCCGCCAGCCAGACCCCGTGGCAGGAGATCCAGCGCTCCATGGTGGCCCAGTTCGACGAAGGCATGGTGCTGAAGCCAGCGGTGAAGTACCAGCGGGTCGCCCAGACCATGGGCGTTCCCCGCGACAACCACTGAGCAGACATCATGAGCGAAGAGGCGGCGCCCGGCGTACCCGTCGGCGCACCGGTGGAGGGCGGCCCCGCGCGGGCGCCCTCGCCCGTGACCCTGGAAGGGCGGCACGTCCGCCTCGTGCCGTTCGATGTCGAACGACACGCGGCCGGGCTGTTCGCCCTGTCCCACGGGGCGGAGAAGGAGGCCCTGTGGGCCTACCTGTTCCCGCCGCCGTTCCCGGATGAAGCCGCCTTCGCCCGCGCCTACGCCGAGGCCGCCACCAGGGCGGACCCGCTGCTCCTCGCCATCGAGGAGACCGCCGGCGGCCGCCCGGTCGGCCATGCCACCTACATGCGCATCGAGCCGGCGCATCGGGTGATCGAGGTCGGCAACATCCTCTACACCCCGCCGCTCCAGCGCACGCCGGGGGCGACGGAGGCCATGTACCTCATGGCCCGCCATGCGTTCGAGGATCTCGGCTTCCGCCGCTACGAATGGAAGTGCAACGCCCTGAACGCCCCCTCGCGCCGGGCCGCCGAGCGGCTTGGCTTCAGCTTCGAGGGGCTGTTCCGCCAGCACATGATCGTCAAGGGCCGCAACCGGGACACCGCCTGGTACGCCATGCTCGACACCGAATGGCCGCGCGCCAAGGCGGCGTTCGAGGCGTGGCTCGACCCATCCAATTTCGACCCAGACGGGCACCAGCGCCGGCGGCTGGACGACATCCGGGCCGCGCTCTGACGCGACCCGCAAGGAAGGAAGAGGAACGCCATGGCAGGACGACTTCAAGGCAAGACCGCGCTGGTGACGGCGGCGGGACAGGGCATCGGCCGCGCGATCGCGGAGGCGTTCGTGCGCGAGGGCGCGCAGGTGATCGCCACCGATCTCGATGCGGGAAAGCTCGACGGGCTTTCCGGCGTTCAGGCCCGCGCCCTTGATGTGCGCTCCACTGCCGCGGTGAACGCGCTGGCGCAGGCGCTGCCTGCCCTCGACGTGCTGGTGAACGCCGCCGGCTACGTCCACCAGGGCAACATCTTCGACACCACCGAGGCGGACTGGGATTTCTCCTTCGACCTCAACGTGAAGTCCATGCACCGCACGCTCTCGGCCTTCCTGCCGGGGATGCTGGCGAAGGGCGGCGGCTCGGTCGTCAACGTGGCTTCCGCCGCCTCCTCCATCCGCGGCGTGCCCAACCGCTATGTCTACGGGACCACCAAGGCGGCGGTGATCGGCCTCACCAAGCAGGTGGCGGCGGATTTCATCCTCAAGGGGGTGCGCGCCAACGCCATCTGCCCCGGCACCATCCAGTCGCCCTCGCTCGACGAGCGCATCGCCGCGGTGGCTGGCCAGACCGGGCGCTCGCTGGACGACGTGCGCGCGGACTTCGTCGGCCGCCAGCCCATGGGCCGGCTCGGCACGGCGGAGGAGATCGCGGCGCTCGCGCTCTATCTCGCGTCCGACGAAAGCGCCTTCACCACGGGGCAGATCCACATCATCGACGGCGGCTGGGCGCTCTGAGCGGCGGCGGGAGGAACCACATGCATATTCTCGTCATCGGCGGCGCCGGCATGGTGGGCCGCAAGCTCATCGAACGCCTTTCCCGCGACGGCCGCCTGGGCGGCAAGCCCATCACCCGCCTCACCGCCCACGACGTGGTGGCCCCGAAGCCGCCCGAGGCGCCGTTTCCCATCGATACCCGCGTCTCTGACCTCTCCGTGCCCGGCGAGGCGGAGGCGCTGGTGGCGGAAAGGCCGGACGTCATCTTCCACCTCGCCGCCATCGTCTCGGGCGAGGCGGAGGCGGATTTCGACAAGGGCTACCGCATCAACCTCGACGGCACGCGCCACCTGCTGGACGCCGTGCGCGTGATCGAGGGCTATGTTCCCCGGCTCGTCTTCACCTCGTCCATCGCGGTGTTCGGCGCGCCGTTCCCGGAGGCGATCCCGGACGAGTATTTCCACACGCCGCTCACCTCCTACGGCACGCAGAAGGCCATGGGCGAGCTGCTGCTGGCGGACTACACGCGGCGCGGCTTCCTGGACGGCATCGGCATCCGCCTGCCTACCATCTGCGTGCGTCCCGGCCTGCCGAACAAGGCGGCCTCCGGCTTCTTCTCCGGCATCATCCGCGAGCCTCTGGCCGGGCAGGACGCTGTCCTGCCCGTGTCGGAAGACGTGATGCACTGGCACGCCTCGCCACGTTCGGCGGTGGGCTTCCTGATCCATGCCGCCACCATCGACGGCGCGACGGTGGGCCCGCGCCGCAACCTCACCATGCCCGGCCTTGCCGTGACCGTGGGCGAGCAGATCGAGGCGCTGCGCAAGGTGGCCGGCGACACGGCGGTGGCGCGCATCCGGAAGGCGCCGGATCCGGTGATCGAGGGCATCGTCGCCGGCTGGCCGCGCAGGTTCGACGCCGCCCGCGCGACGGAGCTCGGCTTCAAGGCGGAGAGCTCGTTCGAGGAGATCATCCGCATCCATATCGAGGACGAGCTCGGCGGCAGGATCGCCGGCTGAACGGGCCGGCGGCGGGGGCAAGCCCTACGCCGCCACCCCCGACAGGCGGAAGGCGATGCGCCGTTCCAGGCTCGCCAGGGCGGCGCCGAGATCGGTCAGGAGCCGGTCATAGGCCGCGCGCCGCTCTCCCGGTGGCGCGGTGCGGGGCACCTCGGGGATCTGCCAGGTCTCGCTGCGCACCGGCCCGATGAAGGCGAGGCGCCGCATCGCCCGGCGCGCCTCCTCGCCCAGCGCCACCACCGCATCGAGCCGCGGGGCGCCGGACAGGGCGAACAGCTGCGCCGGCTTCGGCGCGAGCCCGTCGCTCCGCAGCCCCGCGCCGCCCAGGCAGGCGATGAGCGCGGGGTCCACGAGGCCCGGCACCAGCGCCGCGGCGCTGAAGGCGCGCAGGTCCGGATGGGCCTCGAACGCCAGCGCCTCGGCCAGCAGGCTCGGTCCGCCGTTGTCAGGGCACAGGAACAGCACGGTCGGCCGCCCGTTCATAGACATCGCATCTCCTCGGCCGGGACGTGCCCGGCCTCCCTCCGCCCCCGCGACGATTCGGCATTCTAGAGGGCACCGCCGACGCCGGTGTGACATCCTCGGCGCCGCCGCCGCGCAGAAGGCGTTAACCATTCCGCAAAACTTCCCGGGTGAAGGATCAAACGCTGGCGAACGTCGTGATTCGACTTGGAGTTCCGCGCCGGCGCGTCGAATTCGGAGAAGAGTCATGGCCAAGAAGCCGGAAGTGACGAGCAACGAGGTGAGCCGCATCGCCGCCAAGGCCCTGAAGGAGCCCGGCAGCCTCACCCACGACGAGATCCGGGCCCTGGCCGGCTCCGCGCTCACCCAGGCCCCCGACAAGGTGAAGGCCGCCGCCAAGGCGCCGGCAACGAAGGCCGCGAAGGCCCCCGCCACCAAGGCGGCTGCCAGGCCTGCGGCGGTGAAGCCTGTGGCGGTGAAGGCCGCCGTCCCCGCCAAGGCCGCTGCCCCGGCCAAGACTGCGGCTCCGAAGGCCGCGGCTCCGAAGGCTGCGGCTCCCAAGGCCGCTGCCGCCAAGGGCTCCACCGCGGTGAAGGCCGCCACCGGCAAGGCTGCCCCTGCGAAGGCCGCGGCTGCCAAGCCGGCTCCCAAGGCGGAGCCCGCGCCGGCCAAGACCGAAGCCAAGGCCAAGACCGAAGCCAAGCCCGAGACCAAGCCGGCCGCGAAGCCGGCGCCGAAGGCCCCGGCCAAGACGACTACCAAGGCGACTACCAAGCCGGCTGCCCAGGCCGCGAGCAAGACCGCGCCCAAGGCTGCGGTGAAGGCCGCCGCGACGTCCGCTGCCGCACCGGCCCCGGCCGAGGTGAAGCCCGCCGAGGCGAAGGCCGAGACTGCGGCCAAGGTCGCCGCCAAGCCGGCCGCCAAGACTGCGAGCAAGGCCGCTCCGGCGAAGGCGCCCGCGCGCAAGCCCGCCGCCAAGGCCGAGGCCGCGGTGAAGGTCGAGACCCCCGCCCCGGCCAAGGCGCCGGCGAAGGCAGCTCCGAAGGCTGCGCCCAAGGCTCCCGCCAAGCCCAAGGCGCCGGCCGCCAAGACCGCCCGGGTGGCCGAGGTGAAGAAGTCGGCCCCCGCCGTCGCCAAGGCTCCGGCGAAGTCTGCTCCGGCCAAGGCCGCTCCGGTCCGCGGCCGCGGCCGCAAGGGCTGACCCGCCACAGGTTCCGGCGATCCGGACCGGCGCGGCACCCCCGGCCGGCCCGGGTCACGACCGGCTGAAAGGAAAAACGCCGCCGCCCGGCTCCGGGCGGCGGCGTTTCTGTCTGGACGAGGTCCGCCTATTGCGGGGCGAGCGGTCCGGCGCGGCCGACGTTGAAGATCTGGACCCGCCGGTTGATGGCCGCGTCGGGATGCTTGGGGTCCTGCAGGGATTCCTCGCCGACACCCACCGCCTCGACCCGGCGGGGATCCACCCGGAAGGTGGTGGTGAGGGCATTGGCCACCGCATCCGCCCGCTGCTGGCTGAGCGTCAGGTTGTGCTCGCGCGTGCCGGTGGCGTCGGTGTTGCCCACCACGAGGAAGCGGTAGCCCAGCAGCACCGGATTGTGCATGGCATCGGCGATGGAGCCGAGGGTGCGGTAGGACGCCGGCTTGATCATGGCGGAGTTCAGGTCGAACTCGATCTCCACATTGATCTGCGCCAGCTTGTCGAGCTGGACCGCGAGCGGCGGGCGGCTTTCCGGCGGGCCGGAATACTGCATGTGCGCCAGGGCGAGCCCGCGCAGGGACTCGGCGGAGACCTGCGGCACGTCGTCGATGGCGCTTTGCAGGCCCTGGACGATCTGGCTGTTGGGGGTGAACGCCTGGGCCGCGGCGGGGGCCCCGCCGAGCATCGAGGAGGCGCAGGCGAACGCGGCGCAGGCGAGCACCGGAGCGAGGCGCCGGCGGGCGGCAAATCGGAACGTGGACATGTCTCGCCCTCCCCTCACTGCTGATTGTAGCCGGCGTTGACCAGCGCAGCGGTGCACGTGGCGCTCACCACCTTCGACGCCTCCAGCAGGCAGGAGACGATGTTGCCGTCGCCCGGCACGAGGCCGGGGCAGAACTGGGCGGCGTCGCGGTTGCAGACCTGGTAGACCTGCTTCTGCGCAACGGCACGGGCCTCGGTCATCTCGCGGATGGAGGCGTGGTTGGCGGCGCAGGCCGCGGACAAGCGGCCCGAATTGGTCGCGAGGCAGTCGTGGATCGCCCCGTTGCCGAGATTGAGCCCCCGGCAGAGCTTCATGATGTCGTCGCCGCAATGCTGCGCCAGAAGGCCGGCAGCCTGGGCATAGCTGACGGTCTGGGCGCGCGCCTGCCCGCCGGCGAGCGCGAGCAGCGCCGCCAGAACTAGTCCTGCGAATCGCATGTGGTCCCCCCAATGTCCCGCTATAGCGGGGCCGCCATCATCACGGCTGCGTCGGGTGGGTCAACTGCCGCTCCGGGCACCATGGCGCGCCGGGGCATGCGGCGCCTGAATCACGGCCTGCGGGTGGCGGTGTCCGCGTAAGTGCCGGCCTCGATCTCGTCGCCGGCCGCGCCCACCACGCCCAGCGGATCGGCGGCGAGCTCGAGGTCGGTGGCGTCGACCGCCGTCACCGGCGCCGGCGCCATCTGCCGCCGCGGCGCCAGCAGCACGTGGGCGCCGACCGCGGTGACGGCGAAACCGGGCAGCAGCACCATCATCGCCACCAGCGGCGAGGGAAACAGCACCGCGAGCGAGGTGCCGAGGAAGCCGCTGCCGATCTGCAGGAAGCCCATCAGCGCCGAGGCCGCTCCGGCGATGGGCGCCACGCCCGCGAGCGCGGAGGTGGTGCAGCCCGGCAGCATCAGGGCGATACCGCAGGCCCACAGGGAGATGGGCAGCATGACGCTGGCGGTGGACAGCGGCAGCAGCTGGGGCGAGAGCGCGAGCCCGGCGGCGCCGGCCGCCACCAGCGCCAGTCCGGGGGCGACAAGGCTCTGGGCGCTGTGGCGCTTGAGCAGCGGCCGGGCGATGAGCGTGCCGGTCATGAACGCCCCGGTCTGCAGCACCATGGCGAAGCCGAAGCCGGTGGGCGAAAGCCCCACGCGCTCGATCAGGATGAAGGGCAGCAGGGCCGAGAGGGTGTAGATGCCGCCGAGGCCGCACCCCGCCGTCAGCGCCGGGCGCATGAAGGCGCGGTCGGTGAGCAGCCGCCGGTAGTTGCGGGCGATGCCGCGCGGCGAGGCGTGGGCCCGGTCGGGCGCCCGGTTGGTCTCCGGCACGCGCAGCGCCAGCACGGCGACCAGCACCAGGCCATAGGCCGCCATCACCACGAAGATCACGTGCCAGCTGGCGACGCCGAGCAGGATGCCCCCGAGCGTGGGCGACACCGCCGGCCCGATGGCCAGAAGCGTCCCGATGAGGTTCATGATCCGTGCCGAGGCCTGCCCGGTGTACTGGTCGCGCACCAGCGCGCGCGACAGGGCGATGCCGGCGGCGCAGCCGATGCCCTGGAGCGCCCGGCCGGCGATGAGCAAGCCGACGCCGGGGGCCAGCATGGCCACCACGCTGCCCACCAGATAGATGCCGAAGAAGCCCAGCGCCACCGGCCGCCGGCCGAAGGCGTCCGAGAGCGGCCCGCAGGCCAGCTGCGAGAAGGCGAAGCCGAGGAAGAACACCGTGAGGGTGAGCTTCACGGTGGCGATGGAGGTGCCGAAGGCCGTCACCAGCGTGGGCAGGGCCGGCGTGTACATGGACAGGCTGATGGGCCCGAGCATGACCATCAGCCCGCCGATGACGGCCACCTCCCGCTCGGTCATCAGCGGCCCCGGCGCGGAGGAGGCAGGGGTGGCGGGGGTGGCGGGCGCGGCAGGCGAAACCGGCGCGGAGGCGGAGCCGTGCATGGCGGGCCTCACTTCTCGTCCCGGGCGCGGTGCTCGCGCGCGAGGTTGTCGCGCAGCCGCAGCAGCAGGCCGCGCAGGATCTCCTGCTCGTCCGCCGACAGGCCGCAGGTGGCCTCACGCCGGGTGGCGGCCGCGGTGTCGGCGATGCCTTCGAGATAAGGCGCGGAGGCGGGGGTGAGCGCCACGATCTTGGCGCGCCGGTCGGTGGGGTCGGCCTCGCGGGCCACCACACCGGCGGCCTCCAGCCGGTCGAGGAAGCCCACCAGCGTCATGGGCTCCACGTTCATCTTCTCGGCCAGCGCGCCCTGCCTGAGGCCGGGATGGGCGTTCACATAGGCAAGCGTGCGGGCCTCGCCGGCGGTGAGGCCGAGGCCGGCCTGCTCGAAGGCGCGGTCGATGCGGGCGCGATAGAGGCGCGCCGCCTCGACCAGCACGAAACCGAGGGCGGGCTCGCGGGCGGAGCCGCGCTGGGCGGGGGAGACGGGGGCAGACGTCATCATGATAAGGGACAGATATAGTAAGTTGCCCTTACTATCAAGACAGGCACCCCCGCATTGCGCTCGCGTCAGGGGGCGCTATGTGTGGCGCAGACCCACGGAGACCGTCCATGCCCTGGTCCCTCACCATCGGCCGGATCGGCGAGACCGCCATCCGCATCCACGTCACGTTCCTGCTGTTCCTGGTCTGGATCTGGGCGGCCTATTACCGCTCCGGCGGGTCGCAGGCGGCGTGGGAGGGCGTGCTGTTCGTGGCGCTGCTGTTCGGCTGCGTGCTGCTGCACGAGCTGGGGCATGTGTTCGCCGCCCGCCACTACGGGGTGAAGACGCCGGACATCACGCTGTGGCCGTTCGGCGGCATCGCCAACCTCGAGCGCATCCCCGAGAAGCCCTCGCAGGAGCTGGTGGTGGCCATCGCCGGGCCGCTGGTGAACGTGGTGATCGCGCTCGCGCTGCTGATCGTGCTCAGCCTCACCCTCAACGGCACCGACATCAAGCCCGAGGACCTCGCCAAGATCGAGGACCCGCGCACCTCCATGCTGGTGAAGCTCGCCGGGGCCAACATCTTCCTGGTGCTGTTCAACCTCATCCCCGCCTTTCCCATGGACGGCGGGCGGGTGCTGCGCGCGCTGCTGGCCATGAACATGGGCTTTGCCCGCGCCACCGCCACCGCCGCCTCCATCGGCCAGGGCCTCGCCATCGGCCTCGGCCTGCTCGGCATCTTCACCAACCCCATGCTGATGATCATCGGCGTGTTCGTGTTCCTCGCCGCCTCCGGCGAGGCCGGGCAGGTGCAGCTGCGCGAGGCTTCGCGCGGGCACATCGTGGCCGACGCCATGATCACCCATTTCGAGCACCTCGGCCCGCAATCCACCGTGGATGACGCCGTCGAGGCGCTGATCCGCTCCACCCAGAAGGAGTTCCCGGTGGTGGACGGCGGCGGCCGGCTGCGCGGCGTGCTGACCCGCGACGCCATGATCCGCGCCCTGAAGGAGCAGGGGCCGCAGACCCCCGTGATCGAGGTGATGCAGGCGGACATCCCCACCGTGGACGCCCGCTCCAAGCTCGATGCGGCGCTGAAGCTCATCACCACCGCCCAGGCCCCGGCCGTGGGCGTGGTGGACGGCACGGGCCGCCTCGTCGGCCTGCTGACGCCGGAGAATGTGGGCGAGCTGATGATGATCCACGTGGCGCGCGGCGAGGGGCGGAACTCCCCCCTCAACCACGGCGCCTGACCCCGGGCGACCGCGCGGGGAGCAGCCGTTCACGGCCGCGCGGCACCGGCCTCAGGACATGAGACCGGTATAGACCGCGAACAGCAGGAAGGCCCCCATCAGCATCCGGTAGATCACGAACGGCCAGGCGGAGAGCTTCTCCATCACCTTCATCAGGCCCCAGATCGCCACGAAAGCGGAAAGGGAGGCCGTGGCCAGCCCGATGGCGAGCACGGTCCAGCCTTCGGCGTCGAGGCCCGCGTGATGGAGCTCCAGCAGCTCCTTCACGCCCGCGGCGAAGATGGCGGGCAGGCCGAGCAGGAAGGAGAACCGGGCAGCATCCTCGCGCTTGAGGCCGAGGAACATGGCGGCTGTCAGCGTCGAGCCCGAGCGCGACACGCCCGGGATGAGGGCGCCCACCTGGGCGACGCCGACGATCAGCGCATCGATGATGCCGATCTGGCTGAAGCTGCGCGCATGGCGGCTGACGAGCTCGGCCACCGCCAGCAGGAGCCCCATGACGAGGCTCGCCGCGCCGATGACCCACAATTCACGCAGGGACGAGCCGCAGGCGTTCAGCTTCGTCTTGAGGAGCAGGCCGGCGATGACGATGGGAATCGTGCCGAGAATGATGCCGAGCACCACGCGCGGAGCATGGGCGCGATAATCCCCCGCCCGCACGGCCGAGAGCGTTCCGCAGGCCAGCTCGCGCAGGTCCTGCCGGAAATAGCTGACCACGGCGACCAGCGCGGCGAGCTGCATGGCCGCGGAGAAGGCCGAGCCCGGATCGGGCCAGCCGAGGAAGGCCGGCACGATCCGCATGTGCGCGGTGGAGGAGATGGGCAGAAGCTCGGTGATCCCCTGGACCACGCCGAGAAGCGCGATCTTGGCGGGACCCAGGGCGACAAATCCGGTGTCGACCCCGCTGGTGCAGACGCTGGCCATGTGACGGGTTTCCCCTGCGTGGGAAGAAGGCACGATCGGCGCGCGAATACAGTATCGACCGCAACGCGGACCCTGCCTTGGCGCAGCTTTGACTAGCCGCTTTCCACGCTCAACGGAACAGACGGACCTGCGTGCTCTTAGCGCAGGGAAGGCGGGGATGGCATCCGAAACCCGTTGGCCGCCTCAAGCAGAGCCCTGTTCTTGAAGATGTTTTTATAGCGGCACCCCTCGCGAGGCCGCGACATTTGCGCCTCCGCCGTCTTCCCATGGGTCACAGACCGCTGCGTGACGCGCGTCAGCGCCCGGCCTTACCCCCAGATTACGGAAAGCCATCCGCACATCCGTGTAAATTAACACTCTGATTTCAGCGGCAGAAATTCAGTCCTGATCCAAATGCACTGCCCGATACGACCTTACGTCAAAGCATCCGGCGATTGAAAAAGCGGAAAGAACCAAATCAGTTGTCATCAATCCGGCAATGGCGGCAGGCATCGAAGCAGACCGCCATCGGGCAGCGTATATCTTTCATTCCCCAAGGTAATGATATGGCGGACAAGACGATAGCGGCGCAGCGGCACGAAACGCATGACGATGCGAGCCGTGGAAGCGGGACGCATGGAGCGGACGTCGTCGCCCCTCCCGCCGCCCCCAACGAAGCCGCCCGTGCGGCAGAGTCTGCGCGCGCGGACCGGCTGGTGCTGGGCGGGCTGCTTGCCCTGGTCGCGATCATATCGTTCGCGTTCCTGGCCGTCCTGATCGCCGGCCAGAGCATCGATTGAAAACAGCGCCTCCCCAGGGAGGCGCTGCATCAGCACATTGCGGTGTCAACGACCTGAAGCCCGCAGACCGGCCCCCCGGGGGGGGGCCCTCTCAGGCGCCGACCGCCTCGGCCTTCGGCGCCTCGATCTGGCGGACGCGGTCCATCACCGCCTTCTGCACCTTCTCGAAGGCCCGCACCTCGATCTGCCGCACCCGCTCGCGGGAGACGCCGAACTCGGCTGCGAGGTCCTCCAGCGTCATGGGGTCGTCGGTGAGGCGGCGCGCCTCGAAGATGCGGCGCTCGCGGTCGTTGAGCACCGAGAGCGCGCCGGAGAGGGCCGAGCGGCGGTTGTCCAGCTGCTGGCTCTCGGCGAGCTGCTCTTCCTGGTCGAGCCGCTCGTCCACCAGCCAGTCCTGCCACTCGCCGCCTTCCGAATCCTCGCGGATGGGGGCGTTGAGGGAGGCGTCGCCGGACAGGCGGCGGTTCATGTCCACCACGTCCTGCTCGCTCACGCCGAGCTTGGTGGCGATCTGCTGCACCTGATCGGGGCGCAGGTCGCCCTCCTCCAGCGCGGAAATCTGGCTCTTGGCCTTGCGCAGGTTGAAGAACAGCTTCTTCTGCGCGGCCGTGGTGCCCATCTTCACGAGGCTCCACGAGCGCAGGATGTATTCCTGGATGGAGGCGCGGATCCACCACATGGCATAAGTGGCGAGGCGGAAGCCCTTCTCGGGCTCGAACCGCTTCACCGCCTGCATGAGGCCCACGTTGCCCTCGGAGATGACCTCGGAGATGGGAAGCCCGTAGCCGCGGTAGCCCATGGCGATCTTCGCCACGAGGCGCAGATGGCTCGTCACCAGCTTGTGAGCGGCATCTCGGTCGCCGTGCTCGCGCCAGCTCTTCGCGAGCATATATTCCTCTTGCGGCTCCAGCATGGGAAACCGCCGGATCTCCTCGAGATACCGCGAAAGCCCGCCTTCGGCAGACGGGACGGGCATGGACTTGGACTGGGCCATCGTAAGGCCTCCCTTTCCCCGCGGTCCCCATGCGGGCGACCACCACTGCGGCCGCATGACGCCCGCCGCAACACTCAATGATACAGATACGAACGGAACGCCGATAGGTTTCATCCGCTCACGTCGACGCGAGAGAATTACGCGCCGGTAATGTCGCCCAGCGCCGCCGCCAGGTCTTTCAGATCCGCCGGCAGGTCGCTGTCGAACAGCAGCGTTTCCCCGGTAACCGGGTGCGCAAAGCCGAGACGGGCCGCGTGCAACGCCTGCCGTTTCAGGCCGGCGAGGCGGGCACGGGCGGGGCCGGGAAGCAGCGTCTCCTTGGTGCGGAAGCCCTGGCCGTAGACCTCGTCGCCCAGCAGCGGATGGCCCGCATGGGCCATGTGGACGCGGATCTGGTGGGTGCGGCCGGTCTCCAGCCGGCATTCCAGCAGGCTCGCGACCCCGTCACGCCCGCGCCCGTCATAGTGCTCCAGCACCTCCCAGTGGGTGATGGCGTGGCGACCGGTGGCGCGCACCGCCATCTTCTGGCGATGGGTGGCGTGGCGGTCGATGGGCGCATCGACGGTACCGCGATGTTCCGGCACGCCCCAGACGAAGGCGCGATACGCCCGCTCCAGCGGACCGGTGCGGCCATGGTCGGCGAACTGGGCGGCAAGGCCCTTGTGGGCGGCATCGGACTTGGCCACCACCAGAAGGCCGGAAGTGTCCTTGTCGATGCGATGCACGATGCCCGGCCGCCGCACCCCGCCGATGCCGGAAAGGCTGTCGCCGCAATGGTGCAGCAGCGCGTTCACCAGCGTGCCGGTGGCATGGCCGGGCGCGGGATGCACCACCATGCCGGCCGGCTTGTCGATGACGATCAGGTGGGCATCCTCGTAGACCACCACGAGCGGAAGGTCCTCCGGCACCGGCGCTGCGGGCTCGGGAGGCGGCAGCAGCAGGGTGTAGACCTCGCCGGCATTGACCCGGCCGGCCGCGTCCCCTACCACTCGCCCGCCGACGGAGACCTGCCCCTCCGCAACCAGACGCTGGATGCGGGTGCGGCTGAGGTCGGGCACCTGCGCGGCCAGACGGCGCGCGAGCACGCGGTCGAGCCGCTCGCCCGCATCCTCCGCCCCGGCCTCGACCGTGAGGACCAGCGTGTCCTCGTCGAGCTCGTCGAGGCCGTCCGCGGCCGTGTTCAGCGTCGTGTTCATCCGTGACCCTTCAGGAGCTCCGGCCCCTCCATGTTCCTTCGACCGCCCCCCGCCGACACGCCCGAAGAGCCGCTGACCCCGGAGCAGGAGAATCTGATCCGCAAGTTCCGGCGCTTTTCCAGCGTGTCCATGCTGGTCATGGTGCTGGGGGTGGCGGCGGTGTTCGGCGTCATCGGCTACCGCATGCTCCGCGCCAAGCCCGTGACCACCGGCGAGATGACCGCCGTTTTGCCCAAGGGCGCGAAAATTCTCGCCGCCGGCGTCTCGGGCGACCTGGTGGTGCTGACGCTGGATATAGGCGGAACCGTGGAAATCCGCACCTATGATGCGCGCACCCTGACGCCCGCCGGGCGCGTCCGCTTCGCCGAGGAGCCGTAGCCGGGCCGTCGGCGCAGGCCTTCGCGGGCTTATTGCAGCGAGCCCTCGCCGTCGCCCGGCATGCGGGCCAGCATCATCTGGGTGATGGCCACCAGCATGTCGGCCCGCGCCTTCAGGCTGTCGGCCTCCAAGAGCGCCTGCTTCTCCAGCGCGCCATAGGGCGACATCACCGACAGGGCGTTCACCAGCGTCTCGGTTCCGGCCTGGCGGATGCCGTCCCAGTCCGCCTCCAGCTTGTTGGCGTCGAGGAAGGCGGCGAGCGCGGCGAGCACCGCCTGACGATCCACCTCCGCCTCGCCGGAGGAAGCCTCGAAATCCCGCCGGAAGGGTGCGGTATCCACCTGGAACTGGCGATAGGGCGTGGTTGCCGCCACTTCTTCCACCACATTGAACCGGCACACGCCGGTGAGCGTGATGAGATAGCGCCCGTCCCCGGTCTCGCTGAACTGGGTGAGGCGGCCGACACACCCCACCCTGAACACGCCCGGCCCGCGCGCATCCGAGGGCGCGTTCTCGTCGGGCTGCACCATGCCGATCAGCCGCGGACCGCCCAGCGCCGCATCCACCATGGCCAGGTAGCGCGGCTCGAAGATGTTCAGCGGCAGCTCCGCGCGCGGCAGCAGCAGCGCGCCGGAGAGCGGGAACACCGGGATCACCGGCGGGATATCCGCCGGCGACAAATACGAGCGGTTGGCAGCCACGACAAAGGTCCTCAGGCGAACATGATCGCCGACAGCTTCTTACGGCCGGTGAGGGTGAGCGGATCGGTCGGCCCCCAGGCCTCGAACAGCTGGACGAGCTGCTTGCGGGCGCCGTCCTCGTTCCACGAGCGGTCACGCTTGACGATGTCGAGCAAATGGATGAGCGCCTGCTCGCGCCGGCCCCGGGCGTTGAGCGCAAGGGCGAGATCGAAGCGGGCCTGATGGTCGGTGGGGTCGATGTCCACCTTGGCCTGAAGGGTGGTGAGGTCGCCGAGGGCGGCGGCCTGCTCGGCCACCTCCAGCGCGGCGCGGGCGGCGGCCACCAGGCTGTCGGCCTGCTTGTCGGCCGGCACCTGCGCCAAAAGCGCCTTGGCCTGGTCGAGGGCGCCGGCGGCCACCTGGGTGCGGATGAGGCCGGTCAGGGCCTTCAGATTGTCCGGCTCCTCGCCCAGCACGCCGGCGAAGATCTCGGCGGCGGCGGTGAGGTCGCCCTCGGCCAGCGCGCCCTCGGCGGCGGCGAGCGCCTCCTCGAGGCCGGCCTCGGCCGGGCCGATCAGCCGCTCCACGAACGCCTTCACCTGCCCCTCGGGCAGGGCGCCCATGAAGCCGTCCACGGGCTGGCCGTTCACGAAGGCGTAGACCGTGGGCACGGACTGGATGCCGAGCTTGCCGGGGATGACCGGGTCGGCGTCGATGTTCAGTTTGGCGAGGCGCACCTTGCCCTTGGCGGCGGCCACCACCTTCTCCAGCACCGGGCCGAGGGTCTTGCACGGGCCGCACCAGGGCGCCCAGAAGTCCACCAGCACCGGGCGGCGCCGGGATTCCTCCATCACGTCGGCCATGAAGGTCTGGGTGGTGGTGTCGATGATGTCACCGCCACCGGCCGCCCCGTTGCCCGCTCCCGCGCCCGTGGCGCCCGCCTGGTTCAACAGCATCTGTCCAGATCCCCGAAAACCCGACGCCCGGCGCGTCGTCCGGGCGGTCAGCCCATAGATGGGCGTCCGCCGCGCGCTTGCAATCGGTGTGGCGCCTTCTACCGCTTTCGCGGCCGGAAGGTAAGGCGCACGGCGCTGCAACCCATGATCGCAATCCAACCGAAAGACCCGCGCGGAGCCGCCCGGCGCGCTGTGGATCGTTGCGCCGCCATGCCTTGCGCGGACAGGCGCGGGGGAGCAGGCTGATTTGACCGGAACCGCCAAGGCTGTCACACCGCACCGATGATCCTTCACGCCGGCCTGCCGGCCAACCCCGCCGCGACCTGATGAAGTTCGACCGCCTGCGGCTCGTCGGCTTCAAGACCTTCGTCGAGCCGACCGATCTCGTGATCGAGCCGGGGCTGACCGGCGTGGTGGGCCCGAACGGCTGCGGCAAGTCCAACCTCGTGGAAGCGCTGCGCTGGGTGATGGGCGAAAGCTCGCACAAGGCCATGCGCGCCCAGGACATGGACGACGTGATCTTCGCCGGCACCACCGGCCGCCCCTCGCGCAACACCGCCGAGGTGGCTCTGCACCTCGACAATTCCGACCGCACCGCCCCCGCCACCTTCAACGAGTGGGAGCAGCTGGAGGTGGTGCGCCGCATCGAGCGCGGGTCGGGATCGAGCTACCGCATCAACGGCAAGGACGTGCGCGCCCGCGACGTCAACCTGCTGTTCGCCGATGCCTCCACCGGTGCCCGCTCGCCGGCGCTGGTGCGGCAGGGGCAGATCGGCGAGATCGTCGGCGCCAAGCCCAACGCCCGCCGCCGCATCCTGGAGGAGGCCGCCGGCGTCGCCGGCCTGCACGCCCGCCGCCACGAGGCCGAGACGCGCCTGAAGGCCGCCGAGCAGAATTTGCTGCGGCTGGAGGACGTCATCACCCAGCTGGGCACGCAGGTGGAGAGCCTGCGCCGCCAGTCGCGCCAGACCGTGCGCTATCGCGCCGTCGCCGCCGAGATCCGCCAGTGCGAGGCCACCCTGCTCTGGCTGCGCTGGAGCGAGGTGACGCGCGCCCTCGCCGAGGCCGAGCGGGCGGTGGAGGCGAGCCGCCGCGACGGCGCCGAGCACACCCGCATCCAGGCTGAGGCCGCCCGCCTGCAGGCGCTCGCCGCCCACGCCTTGCCGCCGCTGCGCCAGAAGGAGGCGGAGGCCGCCGCCGCCCTGCAGCGCCTCGTCCACGCCCGCGCCGAGCTCGACGCCGAGGAGACCCGCCTCTCCGCCCGCAAGGGCGAGCTGGAGCGCCGCCTTGCCCAGCTGGCGCAGGACACCGAGCGCGAGCGCGCCCTCTCCGCCGACGCCGGCGGCGTGCTGGAGCGCCTCGCCGCCGAGGCCGAGACCCTGCGTTTCGAGCAGGAAGAGGCGGCCGAGCAGGAAGCCATCGCCGCCGACCGCCTGGAGGAGGCCGCCACCCATCTGGAGGAGGCCGAGCGGGCGCTGGAAGAGAAGACCGCCGATTTCGCCGATCTCGGCGCGCGGCGCGCCTCGCTGGAGAAGGAAACGCGCGAGATTCGCGATCGCCTGGTGCGCAACGCCGCCGAGCGCGCCTCGGTGGAGGCGGAAGAGGCGCGGCTGAAGCAGCAGGCCGGCACCGAGGCGCTGGAAGGCATCCGCATGGAGGCCGAGGCCGCCCGCGATGCCCTCGCCGAGGCCGAGGAGGCGAGCGCCGCCGCCGAGGCCGATCACGCCGCCGCCCGCCGCGCCATGGAGGACCTGCGACCCGCCCTGTCCGAGGCGCAATCCCGCTTCAGCCGGCTCGATGCCGAGGCCCGCACCCTCGCCAAGCTGCTGCAATCCACCGATCACCGCTTCCCGCCGGTGGCCGACCTGCTGCAGGTGACCAAGGGCTACGAGACGGCGCTGGGCGCCGCGCTGGGCGACGACCTCGACCTGCCGGTGGACGCCGCCGCCTCCGCCCGCTGGGCCGGCGCCGCGGCCGATCCCGCCGACCCGCCGCTGCCGCCGGGCGCCGAGCCCTTGTCCCGTTTCGTCTCCGGCGTGCCGGCGCTGGCCCGGCGCCTCGCTCAGGTGGGCATCGTCGCGCGCGAGGCGGGGCCCGATCTGTCCCGCCGCCTCGCCACCGGCCAGCGCCTCGTGTCGCTTCAGGGCGACCTGTGGCGCTGGGATGGGGTGACCGCCGCCGCCGATGCTCCCACCGCCGCCGCCCGCCGCCTCGCCGAGCGCAACCGGCTGGCGGACATCGAGGCGGAGGCGGCCGTCGCCGAGGCGCATCTGGAGGAAGTCCGCGCGACCCTCGCCGGCCGCGAGAGCGCCCTGCGCCGCGCCGCCGAGGCCGAGTCCACCGCCCGCGAGGCCCGCCGCACCTGCCAGCGCGCCGCCGAGGCGAGCCGCATGATGCTGGAGGCGGCCGAGCGCCGCGCCGCCCAGCACCTCGCCCGCCTCTCCGCCCTCGCCGAGGCCCGCACCCGCCTCGCCGCCGTGCGCGAGGAAGGCGAGGCGGCGCAGGAGGAGGCGCAGGCCCAGTTGCTGGCGCTCGATACCCCGCAGGTGCTGGAGGCGGACCTCGCCCGCGCCCGCGCCGAGACCGCCGAGCGCCGCGCCGCCCTCTCCGAAGCCCGCGGCCGGCTCGATGCCCTGCGCCGCGACGCCACCGCCCGCATGCGCCGCATGGAGGCCATCGTCGGCGAGGAGCGCTCCTGGCGGCTGCGCGCAGGCGGCGCCGGCGACCGGCTGGCGGCGGTGGCCGCGCGCGAGGCCGAAGCCCGGGCCGAGCTGGAGGAGATCGAGGAAGCCCCGTCCGAATTCATCCGCCGCCGCCGCGCGCTCATGACCGCGCTGGAGGAGGCCGAGGCCGCCCGCCGTGCCGCCGCCGACCGGCTGGCCGAAGGCGAGGCCGCGCTCGCCAGCTCCGACCGCGCCGCCCGCGAGGCGCTGGAGGCCATGTCCGGCGCCAGGGCCGAGGCCGCCCGCGCCGACGCCCGCCTTGAAGCCGCCCGCCAGCGTCGCGACGACCTGCAGCGCGAGATCGCCGACGTGCTGGACGGCCCGCCGGACCTTGCCCGCGAGCAGGCCGGCCTTCCCGCCGACGCGCCGCCGCCCGATGTATCCGCCATCGAGGCGACGCTGGAGCGGGCCAAGCGCGACCGCGACCGGCTCGGCGCGGTCAACCTGCGTGCCGACGTGGAGCTGGAGGAGGCCGAGGGCCAGCACACCAAGCTGGTCTCGGAGCGCGACGACCTGGTGGAGGCCATCAAGCGCCTGCGCGGCGCCATCCAGAGCCTGAATCGCGAGGCGCGCGAACGGCTTCAGGCCTCGTTCGTGGTGGTGGACGCCCACTTCAAGAAGCTGTTCGACACCCTGTTCGGCGGCGGCGAGGCCCAATTGGTGCTGACCGAGGCGGAGGACCCGCTGGAGGCCGGCCTCGACATCATCGCCAAGCCCCCGGGCAAGAAGCCGCAGACGCTCTCGCTGCTTTCCGGCGGCGAGCAGGCGTTGACCGCCATGGCGCTGATCTTCGCCGTGTTCCTCACCAATCCCGCGCCCATCTGCGTGCTCGACGAGGTGGACGCGCCGCTCGACGACGCCAACGTGGAGCGATTCTGCACCCTGCTGGAGGAGATGACACGGCTGACCGACACGCGCTTCCTCACCATCACCCACAACCCGATCACCATGGCGCACCAGAACCGGCTGTTCGGCGTGACCATGGCCGAACGGGGCGTCTCACGCCTCGTCTCGGTGGATCTTCAGGGCGCGGAACGGCTGCGCGAAGCGGTCTAGCGGCCTATCCCGGCACCAGCCGGTTTGCCGCCTGTGGGTAAGGTGGCCGCCAATTGCGGCGAAGCACGATGTCGCAGTCACATTTTTATTCAATTCTTGCATAGACTTAAGGCCAGTGCCGCGCGCCTTGACACCCAATTTTGACGCAACTATGGTGCGCCGCGGTTTCGAGGAGGAGGGCTCCCGCCCTTCACCGGAGCCGGGGTTTGCGCCATGTCCGGACCTGACGACACCCATAATGGGGGCAGCCAAGGACCGAACCGGGCGGAAGGCTCCCGGCCCAGCGACACCGAGCTTTCCGCGAGGCTGGAGCGGCTCAACACGTCGTTGGGCACCATCCGCTCGAAGGGCGAGGAGCCTGCCGCCAAAGGGCGCGACACCTCGTCCAAATCGGGCGTGGCGCTGGCCTTCCGGCTGGGTGCGGAATTCGTGTCGGGCGTTCTGGTGGGCTCGCTCATCGGCTATGGCATCGACCGCCTTCTGTCGATCACGCCCTGGGGGCTGATCGTGTTCACGCTGGTCGGCTTCGCTGCCGGCGTGATGAACATGCTGCGGGCCTCCGGCGAAGGCCGGAACCGCGGCAAGGGCGGCTCCTGACGGGCGCCGGCGCGGGGCGGGGTGATCCGCCGCAGGCCGGCGCGGCGGGACATGGGGCAGGATCGCGGCTTCGGCCGCAGAGGACCCGAGCGCGGCAGCCGCCGCAGCTGGGTCGGGAGCGGCAGGCGCCGCGCAGGTTTCAGGGCCGCCGCCTTGCGGGCGCGGCCGGGCAGGACTTCGCCGGCCCTCGGGCCGTGACTTTGGATCAGCGGCTTGGCCGCGTTTGACAGGGGGCGTGCTCGGATGGTCGTCGATCCGATCCACCAGTTCGAGATCAAGCGCTACGTGGACCTGCTGACGTTCAGCAACGTCCAGTTCTCGTTCACGAACGCCGCCTTTTTCATGTTCGCCATCGTGGCGATCATCTTCTTCTTCCTCACCTACGCCACGCGCGGCCGCACGCTGGTGCCCGGGCGGGCGCAGTCGGCGGCGGAGATGAGCTACGAGTTCATCGCCAAGATGGTGCGTGATTCGGCGGGCAGCGAAGGCATGGTCTTCTTCCCGCTGGTGTTCTCGCTGTTCATGTTCGTGCTGGTGGCGAACCTGGTGGGGCTCATCCCCTACACCTTCACCGTCACCGCCCACCTGATCGTCACCGCCGCGCTGGCGCTGCTGGTGATCGGCACCGTGATCATCTACGGCTTCGTCAAGCACGGCACCCACTTCCTGCACCTGTTCGTGCCGTCGGGCGTGCCGGCCTTCCTGCTGCCGTTCCTGGTGGTGATCGAGGTGGTGTCCTTCCTCTCCCGTCCGATCAGCCTGTCGCTGCGTCTGTTCGCCAACATGCTGGCGGGACATATCGCGCTCAAGGTGTTCGCCTTCTTCGTGGTGGGCCTCGCCTCGGCCGGCGTGCTGGGCTGGTTCGGCGCCACCCTGCCATTCCTCATGATCGTGGCGCTCACCGCGCTCGAGCTTCTGGTGGCGGTGCTGCAGGCGTACGTCTTCGCGGTGCTCACCTCCATCTACCTCAACGATGCGATCCACCCCGGCCACTGAGGCCAGGGTCTCGCAACGTACGGTTCCAGCCATCACAACCTTTCTCAAGGAGCAGTCCCATGGATCCCGCAGCTGGTAAGTACATTGGTGCCGGTCTCGCCGCCCTCGGCATGGGTCTGGCCGCCATCGGCGTCGGCAACATCTTCGGCAACTTCCTCTCCGGCGCCCTGCGCAACCCGTCGGCCTCCGACGGCCAGTTCGCCCGCGCGTTCATCGGCGCGGCGCTCGCGGAAGGTCTCGGCATCTTCGCGCTCGTCGTCGCCCTCGTCCTGCTGTTCGTGGCCTGATCGCCCGGACGACCGAGGTCCCCGGGCGTCCGCGCCCGGGCGGCTGTGACAGCCAAGGTTCAGGTGCGAAGGCGGGCAAGCCATGATGAAGTCGTGGAAAATGACTGTCGCGCTGGCGCTGACGGGTGCGGTCCTCTGGGGCGCTCCCCTCTCGGCGGCGAGCGATCCCGCTGCTCCGGCGGCGAAGGTCGCCCAGGCGGCCCCGGGCAACCATGGTCAGGGCACCCATGACGCGGCTCCCGCCGCCCATGGCGCGGCCGAGGGCCAGGCGGATGCCGGCCACGGGAAAAAGAGCCACTTCCCGCCCTTCGATGGGACCACTTTCGCTTCCCAGCTCCTGTGGCTCGTCCTGAGCTTCGGGCTGCTGTACCTCCTGATGAGCCGGGTCGCGCTGCCGCGCATCGGCCGCATCCTGGAGGAGCGCCACGACCGCATCGCCGACGACCTCGAGGAAGCGGCGAAGCACAAGGCCGACAGCGAGGCCGCCCAGGCCTCCTACGAGAAGGCCCTCGCCGAGGCCCGCGCCAAGGCCAACACCATCGCGGGTGATACCCGCAACCGCCTGGCGGCCGATTCGGACGCCAACCGCAAGGCGCTGGAGGCGGACCTCTCCGCCAAGCTCGCCGCCGCGGAAGGGCGCATCGCCTCCACCAAGACCGAGGCCCTCACCCATGTGCGGGGCATCGCCGTGGACGCCACCCACGCCATCGTCTCGACCCTGATCGGCACGAGCCCCGCCTCGTCCGAGGTGGAGACCGCGGTGGACGGCGCCCTCGCCAGCAAGGACGCGGCCTGAGGCCCGTCCGGCGGCGCATCTGGCGCCGCCATTCTGTTTCCGCCGCGGCGCGCCGGTAGGCAGCGGCCGCGGCATCTGGATGTTCCGACCGGGGCGCCGCCCCTTGACGAGGCCGGAAGGCCGCCGACGGATCCGAGGACCCTGCGATGAATGAGATGAGTCTTGCCGAACTCTGGGTCGCCATCGCCTTCGTGGTCTTCGTGGGCATCCTGATCTATGTGGGCGCGCACCGCGCCATCGCCGCCGCCCTCGACACCCGCGGCCAGCGCATCTCCGCCGAGCTGGAAGAGGCCCGCCGCCTCAAGGAGGAGGCGCAGAAGCTGGTGGCCGAGTTCAAGCGCAAGCAGCGCGAGGCGGAGGCCGAGGCCGAGTCCATCGTCACCGCCGCCAAGGCGGAAGCCGAGCGCCTCGCCGCCGAGGCCAAGGCCAAGCTCGAGGATTTCGTGACCCGCCGCACCAAGATGGCGGAAGAGAAGATCGCCCAGGCCGAGCACCAGGCCGTTGCCGACGTGAAGGCGATCGCCGCCGACGCCGCCGCCAAGGCCGCCGAGGCCCTGCTGGGCTCCGCCGCCCGCGGCGATGCCGGGGACCGGCTGATCTCCCATGCCATCGGCGAGGTGAAGTCCAAGCTGAACTGATCGCCGGGGCCGGCCCACACGCACGGGCCCCAAGCATCAGTGGCGAGACAGAGCAAAGGCCGCCTTCGGGGCGGCCTCTTTCTTTTTCCGGCGGGCACACCGCGGGAGGCGACCCCGCCCGGCGTCCCCATCCCCGCACGCCACCGATCGAGCCCGGGCACCGCATTCGATGCCTTTGCAGCAGGCCGCGGACGGACGGGTTCACCAGACCGCCGACGCGCCGGCGTGGCCCGACCCGTGCGGTTCGCGCAGCCGGCGGGCCGCTGCGCCGCTGCCTGCCACCCATCGGCGCCTGCTGCCCGGCCGCCGCGCTCCCCATGCCTGCGCGCTGAGGGGCGACCCGGCGGTTGCCGCCGGACCGCATCCGCCGTGCGCGAAAACCGCCCCTTATGTCCGGCGGGCAGACCGGCTCCCCTGCCTTGGACCACACGCCCATGCCGCGCTGCGCCTTGAAACGGCCGGCGGCCTGGTTCATTGCTAGGGCATGAGGCAGATGGCCCCCCTTGCTCGCGCCCCCCGGGCGCCGGATCGCACCCGCCGGACCGCCGCCGGCTGTCCCGGGCGTGCGCCCTGGCGCGGCCTCCTGATCCTGCTTGCGGTCCTGGGCGCTGCCCTGTTCGCCGATGCCGGTCGCCCGGCGGCCGCACAGGGGGATTTCTTCTCCATCTTCCGGCCGCCGGCCGATGTTCCCCGGGCCCAGCCCCGGCCGCCGGCGCCCAACCGCAATTCCGGCTGGTGGCCGTTCCAGCCGCAGCCGGAGGTTCTGGTCCCGCCGCCGCAACCCAAGCGCCAGGCGCCGCCGGAACCCGAAGGCATCGTCTACGGCTCGGCCGACGCGGCCGTGCAGGGCAAGCGCTCCGCGCCCAACCAGTTCGTGCTGGTCATCGGCGACCGCCTCGCCGCGCAGCTCGCCCAGGGCCTCGCCGACGCCTACGTGCCGGACAGGGCCCGCATCGCCATCGTCGAGAACACGGTGGACGAGAGCGGCTATCTGCCGACGCCGGTGGACTGGGTGGTGCGCGCGCCCGACGCCATTGCCGCCGGCCGCCCCACGGTCACGGTCATCGCCCTCGGCTCGGACGATCTCCAGCCCATCAAGGACGGGGACACCTCCGCCCAGCCGCTGACGGAACGGTGGATCGAGCTCTACGGCAAACGGGTCGACGATGTGCTCGCCGCCGTTCGCGACAAGGCCGGCCGCGTCATCGTGGTGGGCGTGGCGCCGGTGGCGAACGGTACGCTGTCCGACGACTATGCCCGCCTGAACGAGGTGCTGCGCACCCGCGCGGCGCGGGCCGGCCTCGCCTTCGCCAATGTCTGGGACGGCTTCGTGGACGAGGACGGAAAATTCCTCGCCAACGGCCCGGCGGTGGATGGCCAGCGTCGCCGCCTGCGGCTCAGCGATGGCGTGCGCTTCACGCGGGCCGGTGGCCGCAAGCTGGCGTTCTTCGTGCAGAAGGACATCAACCGGATGCTGGAGGAGCCGGGCAAGGCGCCGTCGGCGCCCGATGCCACCGCTCCCTCCGGCGACCGCGCGGTCTCCCTGGCCGGCGCGCCGGCCAAGGCGCCCGATCCGGTGGCCGTCTCCACCAGCGCGAAAGCCTCCGCCCGGGTGCTGAAGGACGGGGTCGCACCGCCGCCGCTGCGCGGCCGCGCCGACGATTTCTCCTGGCCGCCGCCTGGCGGCGAGGCCAACGCCCCGCACTGAAGCGGTTTCATCCCGCCTCGCGCGGCACATCGGCACGGCCGGAGCACCGCTCTGAGGCCTTCGTCGGATGCCGCAATGCAGCGCGCCCCCTTTTCAAAGCGCAGGCGGCGCTTTACCGATTCGGGCGGGGACGATGCGGACGGGACCGCATCGCCGAGCAAAGGAACCGCCATGACCATCCGTCCGCGCCGCAGCGTCCTCTACATGCCCGGCTCCAACGCCCGCGCGCTGGAAAAGGCCCGCACCCTGCCGGCGGACGGCGTGATTCTCGACCTCGAGGACGCGGTCGCCCCCGACGCCAAGGTGGAGGCCCGCGCCCGTATCGTTGAGACGGTGAAGGCCGGCGGCTTCGGCCCGCGCGAGGTGGTGATCCGCATCAACGGCCTCGACACGCCATGGGGCTCCGACGACCTCGACGCCGCCGCCTCAGCCGCGCCCGACGCCATCCTCCTGCCGAAGGTGCAGAGCGTGGAGCAGCTGGTCACCGTCGGCCGGCGTCTGGAGGCGCTGGGCGTGCCGCAGACCACGCGGGTCTGGGCCATGATCGAGACCCCCCTCGCCATCCTCGACATCAGGGCCATCGCCGCCTCCGCCCAGGACCCGCTGACGCGCCTTGCGGTGTTCGTGCTCGGCACCAACGACCTCGCCAAGGAGACGCGCGCCGCCCTCGTGCCCGGCCGCGCGCCCATGGTGGCGTGGCTGCAGCTGGTGGTGGCCGCCGGCAGCGCGTTCGGCGTGGACGTGCTGGACGGCGTGTGGAACCAGTTCCAGGACCTCGACGGCTTCAAGGAGGAATGCCTCCAGGGCGTGTCCTTCGGCATGGACGGCAAGACGCTGATCCACCCCAGCCAGATCGAGCCGTGCAACACCCTGTTCTCCCCGCCGGAGGCCGAGGTGGCGCGCGCCCGCGCCATCATCGCCGCGTTCGCGCTGCCGGAGAATGCCGGCAAGGGCGTCATCACCCTCGACGGGCGGATGGTGGAGCTGTTGCACGCGGAGATGGCCAAGCGCACGGTGGCCGTCGCCGACGCCATCGCCGCCCGCGCCTGACGCGGCTGCCGGGCCGTCGCGCCCACGGTCCTCCCGTCCCGAGGCTCTTCCTTATGGCCACGCCCTTCCACATCGCCATGCTCGCCTTCCCGCGCATGACGCAGCTCGACCTCACCGGCCCGTTCGAGGTGTTCGCCCGCATTCCCGGGGCGAAGATCGAGATCGTGGCCAAGAGCCGGCGCAAGCCGGTGGAGGACGTGGCCGGCCTCTCCATCATGGCCACCACCACCTTCGACGAGGTGGCAGGCTGCCACCTGCTGTTCGTGCCCGGCGGGCCCGGCCAGCTGGAGCTGATGGAGGACGGGCCGACGCTGGATTTCCTGCGCCGCATGGCGGTGCAGGCGCGTTACGTCACCTCGGTCTGCACCGGCTCGCTCCTGCTGGGCGCGGCCGGGCTGCTGCAGGGCTATCGCGCCACCTGCCACTGGCTCTCTCTGCCGCAGCTGGCCCATCTCGGCGCCATCCCGGTGGAGGAGCGGGTGGTGGTGGACCGCAACCGCATCACCGGCGCCGGGGTGTCCTCCGGCCTCGATCTCGCGCTCGCCATCGCCGCCGAGGTGGCGGGGGAGGAGGAGGCGCGGCGCATCGCCCTCGCCATCGAGTACCAGCCCGCCCCCGCCTTCCCGCCGCGCGACCGCGAGGACCCGCGGCTGGTGGACGAGGTGCGCGCTTCCACCCAGGCCTTCCAGGACAAGCGCGACGCGGCGGCCCGGCGCGCCGGCGCGCGGATCTGACCCGCCGGCATCCTTCAGGACCCGCCATGAAGCTCTATCGCTATCTCACCGGCCCCGACGACGCGGCCTTCTGCAAGCGCGTGTCCGCCGCCCTCAACCGGGGCTGGCAGCTGCACGGCGCCCCCACCCTCACCTTCGATTCGGTGCAGGGCCGCGTGATCTGCGGCCAGGCCATCGTGAAGGAGGTGGAGGGCGAGTGGTCGGACGCAGTGGTGCTCTCCGAGCACTGAAGCATCCGCGCGCGGCCGCCCCGAAGCCCGCCACCGCGCGGGGGCGGGCCGGATCAGGCGGTCGCCGCTGCCGGGGCGACCTGCGGCGCGTGGGCGGGAATGAGCACGATGGCGACGTCCACGTCGTCGCCGGCCTCGCGGAACTCCCGCTTCACCGCCTCCACCAGCCCGGCCACCACGGTGCGGGTGTGCGCCACCGTCCAGTCGCCCTCGAAGCCGAGGTGCAGCTCCACGAACATCTTGCCGCCGAACTGCCGGGTGCGGATGTCGCCCAGCTCGTCGAAATCGTCGAAATGGCTGGTGAGCACCCGCAGGATGCGCAGCTGGCCGGCCTCGTCGATCGCCTGGTCGAGCAGCGAGGCCACCGAGTTCGAGAGCATGGCGAAGATGTTGTAGACCATGAAGCCGATGACCACGAACGAGGCCATCGGGTCGAGGTAGAACATCCAGTACACGTCGTTGAAGATCGACAGGATCACGGTGACGATGAACACCGAGCCGGAGGAGATGGCCGACACGAGGTGCACCCGCGCCTGCGCCGCCAGCACCGGCGAGCGGGTCTCTCGGGCGAGGCGGGTGGCCTTGCGGTTCAGCACCACGTTGCCGATCACCGCCGCCGCCGTCACGAACAGGCCGAACTCGGCGCCGCTCACCCCTTCCGGATGGATGATGCGCATGATGGCGTTGGAGCCGGCGATGAAGGCCAGCAGCGTCTGCAGCAGCGCGATCATCAGCTCGGCGAGGTTCTCGAGCTTGCCGAGGCCGTAGGCATAGCGCCCGGAATTGGCGTTGTGCGCCAGCCGCAGCACCAGCCAGCAGGCGGTGAGCGCCGTCAGGTCGAACGAGGTGGCGAGCAGGTCGGTGAGGATGGCCGCCGAATTGGTGAGCGTCGCCGCCAGGATGTAGAAGGGAAACAGGCAGGCCGTGAAGATCATGGCCTGGAACGACAGCTTCTGGCTCGCGGACCCCGACACCCCTGCCCCCCTTCGTCGCATGGCGGCGCCGCGCGCCCCATCATACCCATCCATGAGGACCAAGGAGACCGCCGCGTCAAGCACGTCGCGCCGGTGTCGCGTCGAGTGTTGCGTCCCATGCCGCTGCTCTGCAACATGGCGGCGCAGCTGGGGGAGAGAGAATGAGCAAGACCAACCGGGGCAATTTCTTCGAGGACTTCAGCGTGGGCCAGGTGATCCGCCACGCCACGCCGCGCACCGTCACGGAAGGCGACGTGAGCCTCTACAGCGCCCTTTACGGCACCCGTTTCGCGGTGCAGTCGGCCGACACGTTCGCCCAGGCGATCGGCTATCCGCGCGCGCCGGTGGACGACCTGCTGGTGTTCCACGTGGTGTTCGGCAAGACCGTCCCCGACATCTCGCTGAATGCGGTGGCCAATCTCGGCTACGCCGGCGGCCGCTTCCTCGCCCCCGTTTTCCCCGGCGACACCCTCACCGCGGTGTCCGAGGTGATCGGCCTGAGGGAGAATTCCAACGGCCAGAGCGGCGTGGTCTACGTGCGCTCGGTCGGCTTCAACCAGGACGGCGTCGAGGTGCTGGACTATGTGCGCTGGGTGATGGTGCGCAAGGCCGACTTCTCCGTGCCCGCGCCCGAGCCGGTGGTCCCCAAGCTGCCCGCCGCCCTCGCGCCCGACACCCTGGGCAACGCCGTGCCGCTCTTGGACATCGAGGGCTGGCGTGACGACCTCTCCGGCTCCACCGCCCGCTTCGGCGACTATCAGGTGGGCGAGCGCATCGACCATGTGGACGGCATGACCGTGGAGGAGGCCGAGCACATGATCGCCACGCGCCTCTACCAGAACACGGCGAAGGTCCACTTCAACCAGTTCACCGAGGGCCAGGGCCGCTTCGGCCGCCGGCTCATCTATGGCGGGCACGTGATCTCGATCGCGCGGGCGCTGTCCTTCAACGGCCTTGCCAATGCATTCCACGTGGCGGCCATCAACGGCGGGCGCCACGTGGCACCGCTGTTCGCGGGCCTCACCGTCCATGCCTGGAGCGAGGTGCTGGATGCCCAGCCCCTGCCCGGCCGCGAGGACGTGGGCGCGCTGCGCCTGCGCACGGTCGCCACCAAGGACCGCGCCACCGCCGACTTCCCCTACAAGAGCGGCGAGGAATACGACCCGAGCGTGATCCTCGATCTCGACTACTGGGTGCTGATCCCGCGCTGATCGGGGGCCCGAGCGGCGCCCGACGCCCGGGCGCCGCGCAACGGCGAGGGCGGCGGCAGGGGCACCGGCCCCGCCGTCGGCTGGCCGCGCCCGGCGCCGCCGAAGGCCGAGACGAAGCGCCACACCTCCTCGCCCGAATCGATATCGCCGCTGCGCAGGCCGAGGAAGGGCGTGGCGAGGTCCGGCTTCGTCTCCACCCGCGCCGGCGACTGGTGGCCGCCGCGCTCGATGGTGATGAGCTCCACCGCCGCATTGTCGCGGCACCCGTCCCAGCGGCGCAGCTCGGCGGTGGTGCCGTCGGTGGTGTCGAGATCGGGCAGCGCGCGGGTTTCCGCCGCACCGCACGCATTGAGCCGCGCGAACAGCTTGGCGCTGTCCGGAGCCGAGAGCGTCGCGCCGACCGGGGTCCAGAAGCCGGCATAGGCGATGACCGAATCCGCCGTGCCGTGGATGAACTGGATCGGCACCGGCCGCGCCGGCTGGCACTCCTCCCGGTAGTTCGCGGGGGCCGTGGCCATGATGGAGGAATAGGCGGCGAACAGCTCGGCGTGCTCGCAGGCCATGCGCTGCACCATGAAGCCGCCGTTGGAGATGCCGGTCAGGTAGATGCGGCCGGGATCGGCGATGCCGTCGGCCACGAGCCGCCGGACCAGGGCGACCAGGAACGCCACGTCGTCGCCCGGGCGCAGCACCGCCTTCAGCCGCATGGCGGCCGGGCGCCCGTCGTTCCACACCCGCCCCTCGCCCTCGGGATAGACGGCGATGAAGCCATGGGCAGCGGCGGCGGCGTCGAGGCCGAAATAGGCGCGGAAGCTCTCCGGGGTCTGCGCCGCCCCGTGCAGAGCGATCACCACCGGGGCAGGACCGGGCAGCACCCCCTCGGGCGTGACGATCGTCGCCCGCCGGTTCTCGCCGCCGGCCTCGATCCGCAGGTCCCGAACCTGCGCCGCCCGCGCGGGAGCGGCGGGCAGAATCAGCGCGAGCAGGAGCCCGATTACACCCATCGCGCGCCATGCCGTTGCGGCAGCGACACAATCCCCCGGCCGGGGCCCGGGAATCCGCCGCGCGCCTCCGGAATGGCGCCTGAGCGGCAGAGTGGCCGCGCCCGAGCTTGGCATGCGTCAACAAATCCTTCCGGCGACAGGGTTTTTGCGTTTCGCGGAGCGCCCTTCCCATGGCGGCACATTAGGGCAAGGCCGCGGCAAGGCTGTGGCCGCAGCGCCACAGTTCCCTAACCTCAGCCGCCTTTTTGACATGAATCAAACTTTTGGCTGTCGGCGGAAGCCATGACTCTGCTGCAATATATCTCGGAAATTTGAAGTCGCGGGAGCGGGGCAAATGAAGAAGTTCGGTCTGGGTGCCATTCTGGCTGCGGGTATCGCGGCCCTCACGGCCGGCAGCGCGATGGCTGCCGATCTGTCCACCCCCGTCTACAAGGCGCCGGCGGTGGAAGAGCCCCTGTCTCCGTGGCAGATCCGCGTGCGCGCCCTGTACGTGATGCCGGAAGACGGCGGCTCGGTGGTCGGCATTCCCGGCTCCAGCCTCACCTATTCCGACTCGGTGGTGCCCGAGCTCGACATCACCTACTACTTCACCAAGAACATCGCGGCCGAGCTCATCCTCGGCGTGACCCCGCACGACATCAACGGCGCGGGCACCATCACCGGCCTCGGCCAGGTCGGCAAGGTGTGGCTGCTGCCCCCCACCCTCACGCTGCAGTATCACTTCACCGACTTCGGCGCGTTCAAGCCGTACATCGGCGCCGGCGTGAACTACACCACCTTCTTCAGCCAGAGCACCAGCAACCCGCTGCTGTTCTCGTCCATCGACGTGCATGACGCGTGGGGCCTCGCCCTCCAGGCCGGCTTCGACTTCATGATCGACCGCCACTGGGGCTTCAACGTCGACGTGAAGAAGATCTTCCTGGAGCCGAGCTTCACCCTGACCACGGCCGGCGGCGCCACCGTCCTCGGCGGTGCCGACCTGAACCCCTGGATCTTCGGCACGGGCGTGACCTATCGCTTCTGATCGGTTCTGCCAGAAAAAGACACGCAAGACGGCGCCGGTTTTCCGGCGCCGTTTTCGTTTGCGTCGGCACCGGCCCGCATGTCGCCGGGCGACCGCGCTGCAGCAACCCACCGCGCGCGCAGGCCGCATGCAACGATCATCCAATTGCGGCGCCGACCGTAAGCCGCTTTAAAGCCCGCCAAGGTGCTTTGGAATCGTTGCGAAGTGACGACGATTGAGATACCTGATCGGTCGATTTTTTGGAGGAGGCCCATGGCCGACAGCCCTCAGCGCATTGATCGCCCCCTTTCGCCCCACCTGCAGATCTACCGGCCGCTGTTCACGATGGTGATGTCCATTGTGCACCGCATCACCGGCATCGGTCTCTATTTCGGAACGGCGATCCTCGTCTGGTGGCTGCTGGCCGCCGCCACCTCGCCCGCTGCTTTCGACACGTTCCGCGCGGTCGCCGGCTCGCCGATCGGCCTCATCGTGCTGTTCGGCTACACCTGGGCGCTGCTGCACCATGCGCTCGGCGGCATCCGTCACTTCATCTGGGACTTCATCCACGGCTTCGGCCCGAAGGAGCGCCTGCTCCTGGCGCAGGCGACCCTCGCCGGCTCGATCGGCCTCACGGTGATCCTCTGGATCATCGGCCTTGCGGTGAAGTGAGGAGACCGACATGAGCAGCCCCTCCCACGGCCATTCCCCCATGCGCACGCCGCTCGGCCGCGTGCGCGGTCTCGGCGCCGCCAAGTCCGGCACCGACCACTTCTTCAAGCAGCGCGTGACCGGCCTCGCCAACCTGGTGCTGATGATCGCCTTCATCGGCATCGTCATCTGCCTCGCCGGCCAGGGCTACGCGCAGACCCGCGCCGTCCTCGGCAATCCGCTGGTCTCGGTGATCCTGCTTCTCACGCTGCTGTCGGTGACGACGCACATGCGCATCGGCATGCAGGTGGTGATCGAGGACTACGTCCACGCGGAGGGCCCGAAGGTGCTGCTGATCGTGGCCAACACCTTCTTCTCCATCGCCATTGCCCTCGCCGGCGCCTTCGCCGTGCTCAAGATCAGCCTGGGAGGCTGACACATGGCCGATACCGCGACCAACGGGGCCGCCGCGCCCGGCATCAACGGCGCCGCCTACCCCATCGAGGATCACACCTACGACGTGCTCGTGGTCGGCGCCGGCGGCGCGGGCCTGCGCGCCGTGGTGGGCTGCTCGGAGGCGGGCCTGCGCACCGCCTGCATCACCAAGGTGTTCCCCACCCGCTCCCACACCGTGGCCGCCCAGGGCGGCGTCGCCGCCTCGCTCGGCAACATGGGCGACGACAAGTGGGAATGGCACATGTACGACACCGTCAAGGGGTCGGACTGGCTGGGCGACCAGGACGCCATCGAATATCTCGTGCGCAACGCGCCGGCCGCCGTCTACGAGCTGGAGCACTGGGGCGTCCCGTTCTCCCGCACCGAGGACGGCAAGATCTACCAGCGCCCGTTCGGCGGCATGACCACCCATTTCGGCAAGGGCACCGCCCAGCGCACCTGCGCCGCGGCGGACCGCACCGGCCACGCCATGCTGCACACGCTCTACGGGGCGGCGCTGAAGCATCAGGCCGAGTTCTTCATCGAGTATTTCGCCATCGACCTCATCATGGATGAGGAAGGCCGCTGCCGCGGCGTGGTGGCCATCAAGCTCGACGACGGCACCATCCACCGCTTCCGCGCGCACCTCACCGTGCTCGCCACCGGCGGCTACGGCCGCGCCTACTTCTCCGCCACCTCGGCCCATACCTGCACCGGCGACGGCGGCGGCATGGTGCTGCGCGCCGGCCTGCCCCTGCAGGACATGGAGTTCGTGCAGTTCCACCCCACCGGCATCTACGGCTCGGGCTGCCTCATCACCGAGGGCTCGCGCGGCGAGGGCGGCTACCTGACCAACTCCGAGGGCGAGCGCTTCATGGAGCGCTATGCCCCCTCGGCCAAGGACCTCGCCTCCCGCGACGTGGTCTCGCGCTCCATGACCATGGAGATCCGCGAGGGCCGCGGCGTCGGCAAGGCGAAGGACCATATCTTCCTGCACCTCGACCACCTCGACCCCGCCATCCTCCACGAGCGCCTGCCCGGCATTTCGGAGAGCGCGAAGATCTTCGCCGGCGTGGACGTGACCCGCGAGCCGATCCCGGTGATCCCGACCGTGCACTACAACATGGGCGGCATCCCCACGAACTATTACGGCGAGGTCCTGGACAAGAGCCAGGGCGACCCGGACAAGGTGGTGCCCGGCCTGATGGCCATCGGCGAGGCGGCCTGCGTCTCGGTGCACGGCGCCAACCGCCTCGGCTCCAACTCGCTGATCGACCTCGTGGTGTTCGGCCGCGCCGCCGGCCTGCGCGCCGCCGAGCTGGTGAAGCCCGGCGAGAAGCACCGGCCCCTGCCGGAGAACAGCGCCGAGCTGGCCCTCGGCCGCCTCGACAAGTTCCGCTACGCCTCGGGCGGCACCCCCACCGCCGAGCTGCGCCTCTCCATGCAGAAGGTGATGCAGAACAACTGCGCCGTCTTCCGCACCGGCGAGGTGCTCGAGGAGGGCCGCAAGCTCATCCACGACGTGTTCAAGGCCTCGAGCGACATCGGTGTCACCGACCGCTCGCTGGTGTGGAACTCCGACCTCATCGAGACGCTGGAATTCGAGAACCTCATCTCGCAGGCCATCGTCACCATGGAGAGCGCGGCGAACCGCCAGGAAAGCCGCGGCGCCCATGCGCGCGAGGACTTCCCCGAGCGCGACGACGTGAACTGGATGAAGCACACGCTGGCCTATTTCGACACCTCGGCCGGCACCGTGCGCCTCGACGACCGTCCGGTGCACACCTACACGCTGTCCAACGACATCCAGTACATCGAGCCCAAGAAGCGCGTGTACTGAGCCTTAATCGACCGCGCGCGGGACGCACCAGGGGTGCCCACCGTGCGCGGCCATGGCCAGAAATCCTGCGGGCGGTTCCCGCTCCAGCGTTCCAGGACGTCCCATGGCTGAATTCACCCTTCCGAAGAACTCCCAGATCACGCCCGGCAAGGTCTGGCCGAAGCCCCAGGGCGCCAAGAAGCTGACCGAGTTCCGCATCTACCGCTGGAACCCGGATGACGGCCGCAACCCGCGCATCGACACCTATTATGTCGATCGCGAGGACTGCGGGCCGATGGTTCTGGACGGCCTCATCTACATCAAGAACAAGATCGACCCGACCCTCACCTTCCGCCGCTCCTGCCGCGAGGGCGTGTGTGGTTCGTGCGCCATGAACATCGGCGGCACCAACACGCTCGCCTGCACCAAGGGCATGGACGAGGTGCTGGTGAAGGGCGTGGTGAACGTCTATCCGCTGCCGCACATGCCGGTGGTGAAGGACCTCATTCCCGACCTCACCCGCTTCTATGCGCAGCACGCCTCCATCGAGCCCTGGCTGCAGACGGACACCGCCGCCCCCGAGAAGGAATGGCGCCAGTCCAAGGACGACCGCGAGAAGCTGGACGGCCTCTACGAGTGCATCCTGTGCGCCTGCTGCTCCACCTCCTGCCCGAGCTACTGGTGGAACGGCGACCGCTACCTCGGCCCGGCGGCCCTGCTGCAGGCCACCCGCTGGCTGAAGGACAGCCGCGACGAGCGCACCGGCCCGCGCCTCGACAACCTGGAAGACCCCTTCCGGCTGTATCGCTGCCACACCATCATGAACTGCGCCCAGGCGTGCCCGAAGAGCCTGAACCCGGCCAAGGCCATCGCCGAGATCAAGAAGATGATGGTCGAGCGCCAGATCTGACGCACGCCACCTTCCGTCCGGTTCAGGGACCGCCCGCCACCCGGCGCGGCGGTCCCTTTGCTTTCGGGCCCTTGCCCGGCGGTTCCGGCCACCGCGTGCGGCCGCCGACACCACACGATCGCACTGCGCCGCGTGCAGCGCTTCTCAACATCCCGCATTCCGTGTTAGCGTCTTAACCTTGATGCGAAGACCTGCCGGAGGAGCAGACATGCCTATCTCGCGCGTTCTGTTGCCGGCGGTGCTCGTCGTCGGCCTTTTGTGGGCGGCCATCGCCTATCCGTCCGAGATGTTCACGCTCATCGGCAGCTCGGTGCTCACGCTGACCACCGCCAGCAGCATCGTGTTCTTCGCCTTCGTGATCCTCGCGACGCTGTTCGGCTTCGAGCGCACGTCCGGGCGGCATCTGGCGCCGGCGGCTCCGGTCCATACCCACCGCTCCCTGCGCGACGAGGTCTGAGGGCCGCGCCGGCTAGCGCCGGCACACCGCCGGCGCCCACGGGCTCTTGCGGTAGAACGGCCTCAGTTCGATCACCGAGATCCGATCCCACAGCTTGCTGCGCGGCTCCGGGCACAGGCGCAGCATGGCCGAGGTGGGATTGCCCTTCCAGCTCTCGGGAATGTTCACCACCACCGAGAACACCCCGGCGCCGAACACCGGATCGCGCGCCCACCAGCCCGCCGGCAACCGGTCGCGCAGGTAGGTGCGCAGGATCAGGAACGGATCGAACGGATAGGGGTCCACGTCGGGATCGATGGGCGGCAGGGCAGGCAGCTCGCCGAGGCTCTGCATGGGCGAAAGCTGCGCCTGCGCGGGCGCGGTGCCGGCCGCGGCCAGGATGCCCAGCGCCAGCAGCGCAACCCCTGCGGCCGACGGACGGGCCCGCAGGCGCCAGCGCCCGGCGGCACCGCCGCCCTCTCCTCCGCCTCCACCGACCGCGCTCACGCCCGCTTCCTCCCGTCGCCCTTTCCAGGGGATGTCCGCCTCAAGCCGCCGGCCACTGCCGACCCGGCCCCGCCCGGGACCAATCCCGCGTCCATGGTGCCCCGGCGCGCGGGCCGGCGAAAGCATGCGTCCGGGACCATGAACGGCGGCCGGAGCAAAATCGACACGTCCCCCGGCCCGTCCGCTTCCCTCCGCGCCGCGCGCGCACTAATGCTCCCTCATAGTGCCGGATCGGCGGCGGGGGAATCACCCCCTCGCGATCAGCGGGAAGGCGCGGCGCGCCGCGGGACGAAGGAATGCGAGGCGTGGAAGCATCAGGGCTCAGGTGCCACATGCGCCCCGCGCGCCGCCCCCGCCGGAGCCACCCGTGAGCACGACGCCGTCCGGCTCCCTCCTCACCCTCGTCCGCACCTACGGCACCTACGCCGCAGCCATGATGGCGCGCGGGCTGGAGCTGGTGGGCAAGCTCGGCCTCTACATGATCGGCGCGCGGGCGCTGGGCGTGCATGATTCCGGCTATTTCTTCCTCTGCCTCACCGTGGTCGGGGTGCTGGCCACGGTCTCGCGCGGCGGCTTCGAACGGGCGGTGGTGCGCCATCTGGCGGCCGAGCTGGCGGTGGGCCAGGGCCGGGCGGCACGCCACGCCCTGCTGACGGGCGGCGCGGCGGTGCTGGCCCTCGGCCTTGCGGTCTCCATCGTCACGGCGGCGCTGGCCGGGCCGCTCGCCACCTATGTGTTCCGCGACCCGGAGGCCGAGCGTCCGCTGCTGCTGTCGGCGCTGGTCATCCTGCCCCAGGCGCTGTGCTACTTCATCGGCAACGCCCTCATCGGCTTCCACCGCGGCGCGGCCGGGCAGCTGGTGCAGAACGGACTGTGGCCGATCCTGACCCTCGGCGCGGTGGTGGCGGGGGTCCATTCCCTCGACGGCATGCTCTACGCGCTGGCGGCGGCGAACATGGCGGCGACGGTGGTGGGCCTCGCCCTGCTGCTGCGCGTGCGCGGCCAGTTCCGGGACCACGCCGCGGCCGGGGTGCCGGCCGAGCCCCTGCCCGCCCTGTGGCGCACCGCGCTGCCGCTGTCGCTGGTGGAGATCGTGCAGATCCTTCTTCCCTCGCTGCCGGTGCTGCTGCTCGCCACCTTCGGCCTGCCCTCGCAGGTGGGCGCCTTCAGCGTGGCGAACCGCATCTCCATGCTGATCTGGGTGGTGAGCACCTCCATCGGCAGCGTCGCGGCGCCCTCCTTCGCCGCCCGCCACCGGCAGGGCCAGCTCGCCGAGCTGCGCCACCTGAACCGGCGGGTCCGGCTCGCGGTGGCGGCGCTGGGCGTGCCCATGGTGGCGGTGATGGTGCTGTTTCCCGCGCAGGTGCTGCATCTGGTGGGGCCGGGCTTCGAGATCGCCTCCACCGCGCTGATCATCCTGGGCCTCGGCCAGCTGGTCTACTGCCTGCTGCCCTGTCAGGAGATCGTGCTCGCCATGGCCGGCCACGGCGGCACGCTGCGCTGGCTCACCATCGGCCAGACGGCGGTGTGCGTTGTGCTGTGCGTGCTGCTCATCCCGCCCTTCGGCATGATCGGCGCGGCGATCGCCACCGCCGTGTTCGCGGCCCAGCTCGCGATCGGCGCGAGCCTGGCGGTACGCCGGCTGATGCCGCAGGCCTTCTGAGCGGGGGGCGCAAACCCTCCGTTAACCGCAAAGTAATGGCGCCGCTGCACTTTTGCAGGGAACCTTCGGGGCCGGCCTGCGGCAGGCCACGGGTGACGACACCATGACCTTATCGCCGGACGGCCGCGCCGCGGACGAAGCAGGGGGACGCATGTTGATGCCGCAGGCGGCGCAGCCAGGCGCCGGCGAGAGCCTCGCGGACACCGCGCCGGCCACAGGCGCCGGCTTCACGCTGCGCGACTTCCTGATCGCCGCCTTCTACCACATCCGCATCGTGCTGATCGCCGGCCTGCTGCCGCTGGTCATCGCGCTGGGCGCGGCGGTGGTGAGCCGCACCGAATACACCGCCTCCAGCCTGCTGATGGTGATCGTCAGCCGCGAGGTCTCCAGCGCGCAGAACGTCACCGACAGCGGACCGGCGGTGCTCAGCATCGAGGGGCTGAAGCAGGTCGAATCGGAGGTGCAGATCATCGAGAGCGCGGACGTCGCCCGCGCCACCGTCGAGCAGATCGGCATCGACCGCCTGTTCCCGCCCGGCCGCCTCGCCGCCATCACCCGCCTGTTCAGCTCCGACCAGGACCTGATGGACAAGGCGGTGGAGCGCTTCCAGGGCACGGTGCGCGCCTCGGTCCAGTCCGGCTCCAACATCATCCGCGTCAGCGTCACCAATCCTGACCGGGAGGTGGCGGTGGAGGCGGCCGACGCGCTGGTGAAGAATTATCTCGCCGCCCGCCGCCGCCTGTTCGAGAACCCCACCGCGAAGATCCTGCAGCTGGAGGTCGCCCGCTTCCAGAAGGACCTGACGGGGGTGGACCGCGAGATCGAGCAGCTGAAGGCGAAGGCCGGCATCATCGATTTCAGCCAGGACGCCATCCTCGCCGCCAACCAGGTGGACAGCATCCTGCAGCGCCGGCGGCAGATCGCCGAGCGCGAGGTGGCGGTGACCGCCCAGCTGGGCGAGGCCGAGCGCCAGCTCTCCGCCCTCCCCGATTCGGTGTTCGACTTCACCGAGAAGACCGACGCCCTGCCCGGTGACGAGGACGGCAACACCCTGACCAAGCTGCTGCTGGAGCGCGACCGCGTGGCCAGCCAGTACGCCGCCGGCAGCCCGCTCATCCGCGAGCTGGACAAGCAGATCGCCACCGTCAGGGCGAAGATCAAGACCCGCGCGGACCGGCGCTATTTCACCGATCGTGCCGTCCGCAACCCGCAGGTCAACTACCTGCAGAACATGATCCTGAGCCTGAAGGTGGAGCAGGATGCCCTGTCGCGCCAGAAGGGCGAGCTGGTGGAGCAGCAGCGGGTCGCCGAGGAGCGCCTCGCCATGCTGCGCGGCGCCGAGACGCCGCTGATCGAGCTCAATCGCAAGCGGGATTCGCTGAGCGAGGGCTTCAAGGAATACGAGCGCCGCGCGGTGGCGGCAGGCCTCGAGGAGGCGGCGGCCCAGTCCCGCCAGTCGGCGGTCCGGGTGGTGCAGGGCGCCGGATCTGCGGTGACCAAGCGCTCGCTGGTGCTGCCGCTCATCGGCGGCGGCCTGTTCGCGGCGCTGCTGTTCGGCGGCGCGGCCGGAGCCATCGCCTCCACCCTGCGCACCTCCTTCATCATGCCGAGCGAGGCCGAGCGCGGTCTCGGCCTGCCCACCCTCGCGGTGCTCGACGAGGGGGCCGAGGCGGCCGACGGCAGCGGTGCGGAAGAAGCGATCGGCAGCTGCGCGACGCTGCTGCTCGACACGAGGATCGACGACGAGCCGCTGCGGGTGATGCATTTCCTCGCGCCCGAAGCCGACGACAGCCTGCCGTGGTTCACCCGCCGGCTGGCGGAGGAATTCGCCGCCCACCGCCAGCTCCGGACCCTGCTGGTGGACCTCTCCTCCACCGCGCCGGCTCCGCTCACCGCGGGCGCCGTCGAGGTGCGCGGCGGCATCGCCGTGGCGGGAACGCCCGTGCCGCTGCTGTGGGTGAGCACGCCGGATGCCGCCCGCTCGCCGCTGCTCGACATCCGCCTGCCCATCGCCGAGGCCGAGCTGATGATGGCGGAGCTGAAGGGCGCGTTCGATTGCGTCGTGATCTCGTCCGATCTGCCGGGCGCCTCGCTGGTGACCCAGCGCTTCTGCCAGCTGGCCGACGGCAACATCCTCGCGATGCAGGCGGAGCGCACCCGCAAGCCGGCCGCCCTGCGCCTGCGTGATTCGGTGGTGGAGAGCGGCGGCCTGCTGATCGGCCTGCTGTTCCTCGGCCGGCGCTATTACCTGCCGCACTGGCTCTATCGCCGCGCCTGAGACGGCCGGCCTCCCCGCACGCACATCCTCGACGGGCCGCCGCGCTACCACGCCGGCGGCCCGCTGTGTTTTGTGGCCTCCGCCGAACGCCGCGCGCGATCCACGGTTCCCCGGCACCGCGACTAAGCCATCGTTAACCATGCGCCTTTAGGGTGGCTTTACCACGTTCGGAGGTTTCGCCGCCTTCGTCCGCAGGGCGGCCCGGCCGCTCCGGCGGGCGGGCCGCCGGGGCCCCGATGGAATGCGCAGCGGGAGTTGGTCGATGGTCTTGCCAGAGTGCGGCGTGGTTGACACCGCTCGCGACCCGGCGCCGGGACACCGTTCCGTGCGCGGCCTGTCCCGGGCCGCCCTGCGGCGCACCGGCGTGCTGGCCGCCTGCCTCGCGCTCGCGCTCAACGGCTGCGCCGCCATCGCCACCTCGCAGAACACGGGAACCGAGCCGTTCACCACCGGCCACGAGCTGCGCTTCACCGAAACCACGCTGCAGCGCTTCAAGCCGTGGAACGACCAGATCCCGAGCTACCGGCTCGGCCCGGGCGACAAGGTCAAGATCAAGTATTTCCTGACCCGCGACATGGACGAGGACCTCACCGTCAGCCCCGACGGGTCCATCGCGCCGCGCGCCATCGGGCAGATCCGCGTGGAGGGCTCCACCCTCACCGGCGTGCAGGAATACATCCGCCGCGAATCGCGGCGCGAGCTGGCCGACCAGAAGGTGGTCGTCTCGCTGGAGGAGGCGGTCTCGGCGCGGGTCTATGTGGGCGGCACGGTCTCGCGGCCGGGGGCGTACAAGCTCGCCGACATGGGCACCAGCGTGCTGCAGGGCATCCTGCTGGCGGGCGGCTTCACCGACGAGGCCCGCACCGGGCAGGTGGCGCTCATCCGGCGCGGGCCGAACAACGAGCCCATGCTGCGGCTCATCAACGTGCGCGAGGTGATCGAGACCGGATTCGACGCCAACGACGTGCCGCTGGTGACCGGCGACATCATCTACGTGCCGCGCTCGTCCATCGCCGAGGTCAATCTCTGGATCGACCAGTTCATCAACAAGGTGGTGCCGTTCCAGCGGCAGTTCAGCTATACGATCGGCTCCTACTCGCAGACCGGCGGCGGCGGCTCCTCCTTCCTCCAGTAGCGCGGAGGAACGGGCGACCGCGCACGCCATCGGCCGTGTTGGGGCCACCGACAGGACACCCCGGACACGGGACACCACCGACCAGGACCAGAACGCCCGGAGCCAAGATGCTCGCCGAGCCCCACTCCGCCCCCGCCTACCGGACGCAGACGTTCCTCAACGTGCCGTTCGCCTGCCTCGACGTGGGCGGCACCGCGCGGCTGATCGAGGCGCGGCCGTTCGGCACGCCGTTCAGCTACATCATCACCTCCAACGCCTCGCACCTGGTGCGGCTCAACCGGCTGAAGGACACCCGCCTCGCCGAGGCGATCGCCGACGCCGGCCTCAACACGCTGGACGGCTCGGTGCCGCACTGGCTGGCGGAGAAGGCGTTCGGCCTCGACATTCCCCTGTGCCCGGGCAGCGACCTGACCATCGAGCTGTTCGAGCACGTGATCCGCCCTGACGATCCCATCACCATCATCGGCGGCTCGCAGGACATGCGCGACCGGCTCGCCGCGCGGTACGGGCTTTCCACCATCCACCTGCACGTGCCGCCCATGGGCTTCATCGACGACCCGGCGGCGGTGGAGGCGGCCATCCGCTTCGTGGAGGAGCACCCGGCGCGCTACGTGTTCCTGGTGGTGGGGGCGCCGCGTTCCGAATATCTCGCCGCCATGATCGCCCGGCGCGGCCGCGCCGTGGGCACCGGCCTGTGCGTGGGCAGCGCGCTCAACTTCCTCACCGGCCTCGTGCAGCGCGCCAGCCCCGCGTTCCGGCGGCTCGGGCTCGAATGGCTCTACCGGCTGGTCCAGAGCCCGAGCACGCACATCCAGCGGGTGTTCGTGGATTCGCTACCCATCTTCCTCGTGGCCGCGCAGGCCAAGCGCGATCCCGCCGCCTTCGGCATGGCGCGCGACACGGCGCCGGGCCGGCCGGACCGGTCGTGAGCGCGCCGGGGCAGCTCCCCCAGCGCCCGCCGGCGCGGCGGGTGGTGATGCCCCTGCGCCGCAGCGCCACCGGCGTGCCGCTGCCGGGGGTGCACGACGCCGCCCGGCTGTTCGCCAAGGCGGCGCTGGTGGCCTCGCTGCCCCTGTTCGCGCAGGTCTTCTACTATCTGAACGAATATCCCCCGCCCTACCTGCTGTCCAAGGCGTGGCCCTTCCTCACCATGCCGCTGGCGCTCTACGGCATGATCCGGCTGCGCCTGCCGGCGGGCGGCATGTATCTGGTGGTGCTGGCCTATGTGCTCGGCTTCACGCCGCTGGTGTCCATGATCCAGCTGGGCAACGGCTTCGTGGATGCGCTGACCACCACCGTGAAGGCGTGGCCCTTCACCTTCTACTTCAGCCTGTCGGCCATGCTGGCCCTGCTGGCGGTGCCGCCGGCGAGCATCCGCACGGCGGTGCTGGGCTTCGGCGCGGCGACCTACGTGCTGATGGTGCTGATCTACGCCGTCGCGCCCACCTCCTGGTATGCGGACAACCCGGCCGACAGCAAGCTGCTGCTGTTCGACACCGAGCGCGGCTACCGCGTCTACATGCCCATGTTCTTCGGCATGATCCTGGTGTTCTTCCTGGCCCGCGCCAGCGTGCTGAAGCGCAATGTGGTCTACGGCGCAGGCATCGCCCTCGCCTTCCTGCCCATGCTGCTCATCTACAAGCAGCGCGCCGCCATCGCCGCGGCGCTGGTGGTGGTGGCGTTCGGCATGGTGATGTCGCTGCCGCCGCGCCTGCGCCGCATGGCCATCGGCCTCGGGATGATCGCGGTGGCGGCCGGCCTCGTGCTGGTGGCGCGCAAGCTGGGGCTTGTTCCCGGCGGGCCCTCGGCCAACGTGGAGGACACGCTCGGCGCCTCGCTGTCGGTGCGCCAGAACTCCTCCGCCCTCGCCTTCGCCTTCCTCGGCGACGATCCGCTGCGCTGGCTGTTCGGGGTGGGCGCCACCACGCGCTTCAGCACCGTCACCCTCAACGACATCTTCGGTAACGAGCAGTTCTTCATCGCCGATCTGGGCTGGATCGGCGTCATCTTCGAGTATGGCGTGGTCGGCGCGAGCCTGCTGGCCGCGCTCTACGGCTGGTGCCTCGTGTGGGTGATGCGGGCGACGCGCGGCAGCGCCGATCCGTTCGCCCTCGCCCTCGGCGACTATGTGCTGTACCTGATCGTGAGCTCGGCCGTATATTCGGTGGTGTTCACCCCCGGCGAGCTCGGGGTGGTGATGGCGCTGTCGGTCTATCTCCATCGCTGCCGCACGGTCGCGCCGGCGCCAGCTCCCGCGCCACGCCCGCGGGGGCCGCGCATCACCTTCGGCCGGGCACGCCTGCCGGGCCGTCTCACCTGAGCGCCCGGCGCGGAGGCCCGATGCTCGTCTCGCTCCAGTATCTGCGCGCGCTGGCCAGCCTGATGGTGGTGGTGTTCCACCTCGGCGCGCCGCTGCAGCGGCTGGGGCTCACCGCGCCCTGGCCCCAGTCGGGCGCGGCGGGCGTCGACATCTTCTTCGTGCTCAGCGGCTTCCTGATGCTGGTCACCACGCGCAATCCGGCCATCCGGCCCGGCGACTTCTACCTGAAGCGCATCGTGCGCATCGTGCCGCTCTACTGGATCGTCACCACCGCCACCCTCGCCTTGCTGCTGGCGGCGCCGCAGCTGGTGAAGAGCGGGCAGGCGGACGCCTGGCACATCCTTGCCTCCTACCTGTTCCTGCCGGCGCGCCACCCCGTGCTCGGCACGCTGGAGCCGCTGGTGGTTCCGGGATGGACGCTGAACTACGAGATGTTCTTCTATCTCGTCTGGGGCGCGGCCCTGCTGCTGCCGCAGCGCGGGCGCGTGGTCGCCGTCGCGATGCTGCTGGCGGCGCTGGCCGGGCTTGGCCTCGCGGCGCCGGAGAAGGGCGCGTTCCTCGCCTTCTACACCTCGCCCATCATGCTGGAGTTCGTGTTCGGCCTCGCCCTCGGGGTCTGGTACCTCAAGGGGCCGGCTCCGGCGCGCGGCTGGGGCTACGTGCTGATGGCGGCGGGGCTCGTCTCCCTGCTGGTGCAGGGCGGCGTTCCCGGGGCCGACCGGGTGATCCGCTGGGGCGTGCCGGCCGCCATGGTGGTGGCGGGCGCGCTGGTGCTGGAACGGGAGCGGCCGGTCGCCGCAATCGGCCCGCTCGTGCTGCTGGGGGATGCCTCCTATGCCCTCTATCTCGTGCACGGCATGATTCTCTCCGCCGTGGGCCAGATCTTCGCCCGGCTCGCGCCGGCGGGAGAGCTCGCCACCTGGCTGGCGTTCGGCGCCACAGCGGTGGGCGCGGCCATTCTCGGAGCGGTCGCGGTGCATCTGGCCGTCGAGCGCCCGCTGCTGCGGGTGATGACCGCCCGCCCGCCCCGGGCAGCGACGCCATGACGACGCGCAGGACACCCCCGGCCTCAGCCCCCGCATCGGGCGTCGCCCGCGGCCCCCGCGCTCGTGTCGCAGGGGCCGGAGCCGCCGTGAGCCTTGCCGAATGGCTGCGCCGGCGGTCTATTCCAATCTTGGGGCGCGCCGCGCGTGCTGCCGGGAAAAGCCGCCCGGCCGCCGGGCGGACGTGCGGGAATGCATCGGGGTCGAGCACTCCATCGGACTTCAGCGATCAGAGGACAGTGACATGTTGCGCCGGGTGAAGAAGCTCGTGAACGAACCGGCCTTCCGCGAGGCGCCGCTGGCCGTCACCGGCCGGGCGGTGTCGCTCGCCCTGCACGTGGCCCTCGGCCGCAGCCCGGTGGCCGAGATCACCCCCGGCGGCGCGCGCCTGAAGCTGCCGCCGGACCTGCGCTTCACCACCACCAGCGTGTACCTGCTGCGCGACAAGGTGGAGCCGGAGGTGCGCTATCTGGAGACCTTCCTGCGTCCGGGCGACGTGTTCGTGGACGTGGGCGCCAACATCGGCCTGTTCACCCTGAAGGCCGCCGCCTATGCGGAGCGCGTGGTCTCCTGCGAGCCCGGCGTCGCGGCGCGCGGCCAGCTGGCCGACAACCTCGCCCTCAACGGCTTCCGCAATGTCACCATCGTGCCCAAGGCCATCTCCGACGCGCTCGGCAAGGCGGTGCTGTTCCACAATCCCCTCGGCGACGACCCGCAGGCGTTCTCGCTGATCAACGACGGCACCAGCACCGAGAGCGAGGAGGTGGAGATCACCACCCTCGACCACCTCATGGCCGACCTCGGCCTGTCGCGCATCGACTGCCTGAAGGTGGACGTGGAGGGCGCGGAGGACCGCGTGATCAAGGGCGGGGCGCAGACCCTAGCCACCCATCACCCGAGCGTCATCTTCGAGATGAACTGCCCCACCCTGCTCAAGGACGGCGGCGACCCTGCGGCCGCGTGGAACACCCTGTCCGGCCTCGGCTATCGCTTCTTCCAGCTGCTGGACGACGGGGCTCTGAAGCCGCTGGCCACGCGGCCGACCGCCTTCGGCAACTATATCGCCCTGCATCCGGAAGGCCGGCTGATGCGCGAGCGCGGCGCCGCGCTCGGGGCGTGATGCGGCGCGGCTACGCGCGCCAGGCCGCGAGGCGCTCCACCACGGCGGGGCGCGCGGCAAACACGAAGTTGAGCACATAGACCGCGTCGTCACGCGGGTTGATGCCGTCCGGCCCCACCGCCGATGCGGGCTGGTGGCGCGCCGGGTCGAAGGCGGCGATGGGCTCAAGGCGCCCGTCCAGCCGGAAGAAGCCCTGATAGCCGAGCGGCTCCAGCAGGGCGCGCACCGCCGCCACCGCGCCGGGGCGGTGGCGCTCCTCGGCTTCCACCAGCAGGCTCGGCTGGTGTTCCGTGATGAGGTGGCGGGCGCCTTCCAGCACCTTCAGCTCGTGGCCTTCCACGTCCAGCTTGATGAAATCGACCGGCCCGGTGACCAGATCATCCAGCCGGGCGAGCGGCACCCGCACCTCGTCCATGGCGCCGCCCACGGCATGGGCGAGGTGGCCGTCGATGGTGGCGAGGGGCGAGTGGTCGCGCGGGACATGCAGCGTCGCCTCGCCGGGAACGGCGTCGAGCGCGGTCTCGAACAGGGTCAGCGTGCCGGCCGCGATCTCCGCCGGAAAGCGCAGGCGCAGGATGCGCGTGAGGCGGGGATTGGGCTCGAACGCCAGCACCCGGGCGCCGCCCTTCAGCAGCCAGTAGACGAAGAGCCCGCGATTGGCGCCGATGTCGCACACCGTCTCGCCCGGCTCCACCAGCAGCGGCAGCAGGCGCAGGTCGCTGCGCGGGTCGCGCGCTGCCCGCGCATCCACCCACCGGCACAGCCGGGCGAAGACCCATGGCATCCTGTGTTCAAGGAAGGATTTCAGCTGTGTCTGCACGCGCACCTTCCGTCGGCGCCCGATGCGTCACGGGTGCGCGGGTAACGCCGTCAATACATGGTCATACCAGAGGCGCCGGCGAAGGCAACGAAGCTCATGCAATCTGCAGGCAAGCGGGTTGAACGACGTGCGCAACCGCCCGAGCGCGGGCCCGTGCTCCGGGCCGCGCGGCCGGGCTGGTCGCGCGCCGGGGCGTTCTCTATCCTTCTCCGGCGATGACAGGAGAAGCACCTTGAGCGGCTCACCCGCGCCCCGCCCCGCCGTCTTCCTCGACCGCGACGGGGTGCTGAACGTGGATGCGGGCTATGTCCACGCCCCCGCCGATTTCCGCTGGATCGAGGGCGCGCGCGAGGCGGTGCGCCACTTCAACGCGCTTGGCCATCTGGTGTTCGTGGTCACCAACCAGTCGGGCGTGGCGCGCGGCTATTACGCCGAGGCGGACGTGGCCGCCCTGCACGGCTGGATGGCGCAGCAGCTCGACGCCATCGGCGCCCACGTGGACGACTGGCGCTACTGCCCGTTCCATCCGGAGGCCGTGGTCCCCGCCTATCGGGCGGCGCACCCGTGGCGCAAGCCGGCGCCGGGCATGCTGCTCGATCTCATGGCGCACTGGCCGGTGGATGCGGCGGCGAGCCTGATGATCGGCGATCAGCCCTCGGACATGGAGGCGGCGCGGGCGGCGGGAATTGCCGGCCACCTGTTCCCGGGCGGCGACCTGCTCGCCTTCGCCCGCGCGGTGGCACCGGCGCCGGCCGCAGGCGTGCCCGCCGCCGGCTGAGCCGACCTCAGGGCATGGCCTCGTCGCAGCCGGACAAGCCGAGCGTGACGCAGATGGCAAGGGCGAGCGAGCGGTAATCGGGATTGTCGGGCCCCGGAGGTCCGGGCGGCACCAGCCCGATGCCATAGAGCATGGCGCCGGCCTTCGGGTCCGCCATGGCCTGCGTCAGCAGCCGCACCGTGCGATCCACCGTGAAGCGCGGCCCGCCCGATTCGGACGGCATCACCTGGATGCCCAGCGCCAGCGGGCCGGACCACAGGCTGCGGTAGGCGCGGAAAGCCTCCTCCGGCCGGTAGGCGGGCCCGGCGTCGTACGACATGACCGACACGAGATCGAGCCCCTGCGCCACCGGCGACTTCAGCATGGCGCGCATCATGCCCACGAACGGACCGAACCGCGGCTCCGAGGCGGCGAACCGGCCCTCGCCATAGGCGCCGACGCTCCAGCCGGCCAGCGTCACCACCAGCGGCCGGGGCAGCGCCGTGCGCAGATCCTTCAGAACGGCGATGGACCGGGCATCGTCGCGGCAGGCGATGCGCCCGTCCGGCGTGCGGGCGCAGCCCGAATCGGCGGTCTCATAGTCGAGGTCCACGCCATCGGCGCCAAGGTCGCGGACCAGCCGGGCGAGCGCCTCGAAATTGCGGGCATCCCAGCCGAAGAAGCCCCAGCCTCCCACCGCCAGCAGCACCTTCGTATCGGGATGACGCGCCTTGAGCCGGGCGATGGCGCCCTTCAGCACCGTGCCCGGATAGGGCAGCCCGAGCCCGGTGCGCGACAGGTCGAGGTCGCCGGAATAGACGAGGTCCGGCTTCACGAAGCCGAGGGCGACGTGGGAGAGATAGCCCGGCAGCCGCGCCAGAACGGTGTCGTCCGGCTTGTCGGTGGCCACCTCCGACCAGGAGGCGAGATAGGCGAGGAACGGCCGCGGCCCGTCCGCCCGCGCGGCGCCGGGCGCGGCGGCCAGCATCACCCCCAGCGCCAGCGCTGCCAGCGCGCTCAGAACACGGCCGGCCCGGCCATGCCCTTGGTGACGGTGAGCAGCATGATTCTGATGTCGAACCATATGGACCAGTGCTCGATGTAGAAGAGGTCGAGCTCGACGCCGCGCTCGGCCTTCTCGAGGGTGTTGATGCCGCCGCGCATGCCGTTGATCTGGGCCCAGCCGGTGATGCCGGGCTTCATGCGATAGCGGGCCACGTACTGGCGGATGGCCTCGTAGCGCACGTTGGTGGCCACCTGCATGTTGGGCACGTGCGGCCGCGGCCCCACCACCGACATCTCGCCCCTCAGCACGTTGAGGAGCTGGGGCAGCTCGTCGATGGAGGTGGAGCGCAGGAAGGCGCCCACGCGGGTGATTCGCGGGTCGTCCCGCGTGGTCCCGCGCGAGCCGTCGTCGGCGGGGTCCACGCGCATGGTGCGCAGCTTGAAGCAGGGGAAGACCTTGTTGTTCAGCCCGACGCGGGGCTGGCGGAACAGGATCGGCCCGGGGGAGTCGAGCTTGATGGCGATGGCCGCCAGCAGCAGCACCGGCGCCACCAGGATCAGGCCCAGCGTCGCCACCACATAGTCCTCGACCCCCTTCAGGAGGCCCAGCGAGCCCTTCAGGGGCTGCTGCTGCACCTGCAGCGCCGGCTCCCCGGCGAGGCGGGTGAGGTTGGCGTAGTTCAGCATGAAGCGGTCCTGATCGAGCTCGACGATCACGTCGGCGGCGATCTGGTACATCTGGTTGGCGATGGCGCTGATGGCGGCCGGATCATCCCAGCTCTTGGTGATGACCACCGTATCCACCGGATTGTGCTTCACGAACTCCAGCAGGTCGCGCAGGCCGCCGCGCAGGGGCACGCCATAGGGCGCCACCGGCGGCGGCGTCATCTCGCCGGGCATGTAGCCGTCATCGAACAGGGCGACGAAGGTGAGCAGGCCGTCGGCGCCTTCCTCGTCGCGGTAGCGGCGGATCAGGTCGCGCGCGAGGTCCGGGTCGCCGATGAGCACCACGTTGCGGCGCAGGACGCCGTGGGTCTTCACCAGCGCCATGCCGATGCGCACCAGCACGAGGCGGCCGAACACCAGCGCCACCGCGGTGATGAAGCCCCAGCCCAGCACCGCCCACAGATTGGTGTCGCCTATGGGAATCAGCGCGTAGTAGCAGATGGCGACGAGGGCGCCCGCCGGCACGCCGGCAACGGCAAGGTGACCCAGCTGGCGTAACGGCCGCACGTAGTGCTCCACGCGGTAACCGCGGCCGGTCTGCAGAATCTGCACGAAGGCGAACGCGCCGACCACCCAGAGGATGGTGATCTGGCTCCACGACAGGAAATCCCACCGCCCATGCGCGACGATGCCGGCAAGGGCTGCCATGAGAAGATCACACAGGAGGACGAGCCGATTGACGAGCCCGTGGGTCCAACGTGTCATGCCCCCCATTCCCCGCAAGCCGGACGAACCGCCATCCCGGGCGCGACCGTAACCGCTTCTGCTTAAGAAGTGGTACTGCGTCAAGCAAGAGCACGGGCAGCTTGCGCCAAAATGGCAAAGAGCCGCACGGCGGATGCCGGCGGCTCCTTGGAAAAATGCCCGCGATGGGCGGGGCGGGCCGTGCGGGCCCGCCCGGTCCGGATCAGTGGCCGAAGGCCTTCACCACTTCCTCGGTCACCTTCTTGGCGTCGCCGAAGAGCATCATGGTGTTGTCCTTGAAGAACAGCTCGTTCTCGACGCCGGCGTAGCCCGCCGCCATGCCGCGCTTGATGAAGAGAACGGTCTTGGCCTTCTCCACGTCGAGGATCGGCATGCCGAAGATCGGCGACTGCGGATCGGTCTTGGCCGCAGGGTTGGTCACGTCGTTGGCGCCGATGACGAAGGCGACGTCGGCCTGCGCGAACTCGGAGTTGATGTCCTCGAGCTCGAACACCTCGTCGTACGGCACCTGGGCCTCGGCGAGCAGCACGTTCATGTGGCCCGGCATGCGGCCCGCCACCGGATGGATGGCGAACTTCACCTCGACGCCCTCCTCCTTGAGAAGGTCGGTCATCTCGCGCAGCGCGTGCTGGGCCTGGGCCACCGCCATGCCGTAGCCGGGCACGATGATGACCTTCTCGGCGTTCTTCATGATGTAGGCGGCGTCGTCCGCCGAGCCCTGCTTCACCGGGCGGGCTTCCGCCTGGCCGCCGCCGCCGGCCGCCGCGGCGTCACCGCCGAAGCCGCCGAGGATGACGGAGATGAAGGAGCGGTTCATGCCCTTGCACATGATGTAGGACAGGATGGCGCCCGAGGAGCCCACCAGCGCGCCGGTGATGATGAGCGCGGTGTTACCGAGGGTGAAGCCGATGCCGGCCGCCGCCCAGCCCGAGTAGGAGTTCAGCATCGACACCACGACCGGCATGTCCGCGCCGCCGATGGGGATGATGAGCAGGCCGCCGAGGATGAGCGCCAGCAGCGTGATGATCCAGAACAGCGTGATCGAGCCGGTGAGCACGAAGGCGACGATCAGGATCAGCAGCAGGATGGCGAGGCCGGCGTTGATGAGGTGGCGCGCCGGCAGCATGATCGGCTTGCCGCTCATGTTGCCGTTGAGCTTGGCGAAGGCGATGATCGAGCCGGTGAAGGTGATGGCGCCGATGGCCACGCCCAGCGACATCTCCACGAGGCTGGCCCCGTGCAGGTGGCCGGGATCGCCGATGCCGAAGGCGCGCGGCGCATAGAGCGCGGCCGCAGCCACCAGCACGGCGGCGAGGCCGACGAGCGAGTGGAAGGCGGCGACGAGCTGCGGCATCGCCGTCATGGGGATGCGCTTGGCCACCACCGCGCCCACGCCACCGCCGATGGCGATGCCGGCGAGCACCAGCACCCAGCCGATGCCGTCGGACGGCGGCGACAGGGCGAGGGTGGTCAAGATGGCGATGCCCATGCCCACCATGCCGAACAGGTTGCCCTGCCGCGAGGTGGTGGGGTGGGAGAGGCCGCGCAGGGCCAGGATGAAGAGAATGCCTGCAACGAGATAGAGCAGGGCGGCGAGGTTCGCGTTCATGATCCCCGCCTCACTTCTTCTTGGAGTACATGGCGAGCATGCGGCTGGTCACGAGGAACCCGCCGAAGATGTTCACCGATGCAAAGATGAGGGCGATGAAGCCGAAGATGCGCGCGCCCCAGGCGTGGCTGGAATCGCCCACGGTGGTCACGCCCACCGCGAGCAGCGCGCCCACCACGATCACCGACGAGATGGCGTTGGTGACGCTCATGAGCGGGGTGTGCAGCGCCGGGGTGACCGACCACACCACGTAGTAGCCCACGAACACCGCGAGCACGAAGATGGCGAGGCGGAACACGAACGGGTCGATGGCCCCGCCGGTGGCGGCATGGGCCACGCCGCCGATGGCGGCGCCGGCCTGGTCGGCATAGTGCTGGGCGGCTTCGGCCGCCTGGCGGGCCGTTTCGGCCATGGCGCGGGCTTGAGCGGCGGCGTCCGCCGCGGCTTGGGCAGTGACGGGATTCATCAGGCCGCTCCCTCAGTCTTGGGTGCGAAGTTGGGATGCACGACGGCGCCGTCACGGGTGATGAGCGTGGCCTTCACCAGCTCGTCGTCCCACTTCACGGCGAGGGACTTGGAGGCCTTGTCCACCATCGTCTCGAAGAAGTTGAACAGGTTCTTCGCGTACAGCGGCGAGGAGGAGGCGGCGAGGCGGCCGGGCACGTTGAGGTGGCCGACGATCTTCACGTTGCCCACCCACACCACCTGGCCGGGCACCGCGCCTTCCACGTTGCCGCCCCGCTCGACCGCGAGGTCGACGATCACCGAGCCGGGCTTCATGGAGGCCACCATTTCCGCCGTGATGAGGCGCGGCGCGGGCCGGCCCGGGATCAGGGCGGTGGTGATGACGATGTCCTGCTTCTTGATGTGGTCGGCGACGAGCGCGGCCTGCTTGGCCTGATACTCGGCGGACATGGGCTTGGCGTAGCCGGCGGCGGTTTCCGCCTGCTTGAACTCCTCGTCCTCCACCGCGACGAACTTGGCGCCGAGCGAGGCGACCTGCTCCTTGGCGGCGGGGCGCACGTCGGTGGCGGTCACGATGCCGCCGAGGCGGCGGGCGGTGGCGATGGCCTGCAGGCCGGCGACGCCGGCGCCCATCACGAAGATGCGCGCGGCGGGCACGGTGCCGGCGGCGGTCATCATCTGCGGCAGGGCGCGGTTGAACTCGGCAGCGGCGTCGATGACGGCGCGGTAGCCGGCAAGGTTCGCCTGCGAGGACAGCACGTCCATCACCTGCGCGCGGGTGATGCGGGGCATCAGCTCCATGGCGAAGGAGGCGACGCCGGCGCGGGCGAGTGCCGCGAGCGCGTCGTCATTGCCGTAGGGGTCGAGGATGGCCAGCACCAGCGCGCCCGGCTTGTACGACGAAAGTTCGGCTTCCGTCGGACGGCGCACCTTCAGTACCACATCGGCGCCGCTGAGGGTGTCGAAGGCGGTCGTCGCGATGGTGGCCCCGGCGGCGACAAAGTCCGCATCGAGAATGCCGGACCTGAGGCCGGCGCCCGTTTCCACCGCCACGCTGGCCCCGAGGCCCACGAGACGCTTCACCGTATCCGGGGTCGCAGCGACCCGCGGCTCGCCGAGATCAACCTCGGCGGGGACAGCGATTTTCATCTGAATTGTCTCCGATGCTCCGGCCCGTCAGGGGGTCAGAGGAGGAAGATCCACATAAGGACGAGGATGACGGCGACCGCGATCGCGCCCCATTTGGTCAGGGCGGTGAAAACGGCGTAGGTGCGCTCGTGCTCGACGTAATCGTTGCCATCGGCGATGGCGTATTCGGTCGTGGCGTGTTCAGCCATCTTTTCCCCCTGCTCCAGCGTTTCAATTGGCCTTTACCGGAGATGCGAAACTCTGGCAACTGGCCCCTGGCGTACAATATGCCAGATGGGAGACCGCGCTGAAGCCCTTGAATCGGCACAAGCCTTGACGCACCGCGGAAAAGATTTCCACGATTGCCGCGTGTTCTTGTTTTGTTCTATGGCGGGTGCTACCTTTTTTCCCATGCGCCCCGACACCGATTCCCGCCCTTCCCGCACCCGGCGCCGCCCGCCCGGCGATGCCGCGCCCGCCCCGGGGACGAGCCCGGTTGCCGCCGGCAAGCCCCGCGCCGCGCCCTATGCCGCCGCCGGCCGGAAGGCCGACCGCATCCTCGGCCGGCTGGCCGAGGAACGGGCGGCAACGCGAAAGGCGGCCGAGGCGCCGCCCGTCGCCCCGGGTCCCGACGCGGAGCTGGGCACGGGCGTGGATGCGGACCGCCGGCGCGGGCGCGGGGCGGTCTCCAACGCCACCGGCCGTTTCGAGCCGGCCGCGCGGGTGCTGTTCGACGACGGCTGGCAGAGCCTGGAGGAGCTGCCGCCGCTGCGCACCGAGGTGACCGAGGAGCGGGCGCGCACCGTCATCACCCGCAACCAGTCGCCGGACGTGGGGTTCGACCGCTCCATCAACGCCTATCGCGGCTGCGAGCACGGCTGCATCTACTGCTTCGCCCGGCCGACCCATGCCTATCACGGCCTCTCCGCCGGCCTCGATTTCGAGACCCGGCTGTTCGTGAAGCCGGACGCGCCGGAGCTGCTGGCGCGCGAGCTGTCGCATCCATCCTACCAGCCGCGCGTCATCGCCATGGGCACCAACACCGACCCTTACCAGCCGATCGAGCGGCGCTACGCGCTGACCCGGCGCCTCCTCGAGGTGCTGGCGGATTTCGGCCATCCGGTGGGCATCGTCACCAAGTCGGCGCTGGTGGCGCGCGACATCGACATCCTCGCCCCCATGGCCGAGCGCGGCCTCGTGAAGGTGGCGATCTCGGTGACGACGCTCGATCCGCACCTCGCCCGCACCATGGAGCCGCGGGCGGCCAGCCCCCACGTGCGCCTCGGCACCATCCGCCGGCTCGCCGACGCGGGCATTCCCACGGCGGTGCTGACCGCGCCGCTCATTCCCGCCCTCAACGACATGGAGGTGGAGCGCATCCTCGACGCCGCCAAGGCGGCCGGCGCCAGCGAGGCCGGCTACGTGATGCTGCGCCTGCCGCTGGAGATCGCCGACCTGTTCCGCGAATGGCTGGTGGCCAACTTCCCGGACAAGGCGCGCCACGTGCTGAACCTGATCCGCCAGATGCACGGCGGCAAGGACTACGACGCCAGCTTCGGCAAGAGGATGCGCGGGGACGGCCCATACGCCTGGACGGTCGGCCGCCGGTTCGAGATCGCCGCCACGCGGCTCGGGCTCACCGGGCGCGGCCTGAAGCTCACCACCGCCCATTTCCGGCGGCCCAAGCCCGCCGGCGTCCAGCTCGACCTGTTCGACTGAGGCCAGCCATGCCAGTGATCCCGCCTCCCGCTCCCGCCTTCGCCCTGCACCTCGTGACCCTCGGCGTGGACGACCTCGCCCGCGCCATCGCCTTCTATGAGGCCATGGGGCTGGAGCGCCGCGCCGGAACCGAAAGCGTCGCCTTCTTCCTGGCCGGGCACGTGATGCTGAGCCTGTTTCCGCGCGGGCGCCTCGCCGCGGATGCGACCCTGCCCGAAGCACCGCCCCAGCCGTTCCCCGGCCTCACGCTGGCCTGCAATGTCGGCACGGCCGAGGGGGTGTCCGAGGTCATCGCCCGCGCGCAGGCGGCAGGCGGACGGGTGGTGAAGCCGGCACAGAAGGCGTTCTGGGGCGGCACCAGCGGCTATTTCGCCGATCCCGACGGCCACCTGTGGGAAGTGGCGCACAATCCCTTCTTCCCGTTCGATGCCGAGGGCCGGCTCACCGTTCCGGCGGACGGGGGCTGAACCGTGCGGCGCTCACCGGATGCCGGAGCAGCGCGCAGCGCCATAGGCCCGCATGAAGACGCGCACGGCCCCGCGCACGGACTTCTCCACCGCGGCCGGCGCCGGAGACGCGGGCGCGCCTACCAGCGCGGGGATGGTCACGCCGTCCTTGCACAGGGTCAGGAACTGGCTCGCTGCCTGCTCCACGTCGTCGATGTCGAGCACGCCGGCCGCCACCTTCACCCGCAGGAAGGCGGACAGGCGGCTCACGCCCTCGCACGGGCCGGCCTCGAAGAAGCGGCGGCCGATATCGGGGAACTTGCCGGAGATGGCGATCACCGTGCGCAGCAGGGCGATGCTGCTCGGCCGCAGGATGGCCTGCACGAACGAGCGGCCGAGCTCGGTGAGGGCGCGCTCCACGTCCTCCTCCGCCAGATCGATGAGGAACAGGCGCTCGGCGGTCTCGGCGCATTCGCTGGTGACGAGGCCGGCGAACAGGTCTTCCTTGTTCTCGAAATAGACGTAGAGCGTGCCCTTGGAGACCCCGGCGGCGCGCGCGATGTCGCCCATGCTCGCGGCGTCGTAGCCGCGCTGGAAGAACACTTCCCGGGCGCCGGCGAGGATCTGGCTGCGCTTCTCCGGGTCCTGCCCGGCGCCTGCGGTCTCGCGCGACGCGCCCGCTCCGGTCGTGATGCCTGCCTGCTCCAGTGCGCTCATCAGTCCTGTCTCGCCAGCCCCCCGGTCTTTCTGTGCGCGTTCCCCCCGGCGGCGCAAGTGCCTGATAGGCGCAGGCAGGCCCTCGCGCCCGCAAGCCACCGTTCCGCCACCACACGATTTCGCGCGTCGCGGGGACGCGGGACGCGCCGCTCGAAAATTTCTGACCGAACCGTTCAGTTCGGCCTTGCCAGACGCCCCGCCCTCGGCTATTTCTTGCTCATCGAACTGAACGGTTCGTTCCGCCAAACGGTTCCGCAACCCGCTTGGCGGTCGGGCTGAGGGAGGAGAGCAACGCCCCCGCTCTCCTCCCTCTCTCCGTTTCAGCGGCCCGGCGCGCCGCGAACCTCCGCCGCCCCTCGCCCTTCTGCGACATTGCGCCACACCTGCTTGGCGTAGCGGCAACCCGCCTTACCTTACCCGTCAGATCCGGGCCCCTCTGGCGCAGCCTCCGCTTGCGCGATGTCGGATCTCCGCGTGCTCAGCACCCCACGGGAACCGAGGCCCATGATCCACCCCTTAGCGTCATGACGCAGCAACGACCCACGAGCCGCCGCCGCGCGCTGCTGATGGTGAATCCCGGCGCGCGCCAGGGAAACCTGCCCCTCGCCGCCATCCGCACCCGCCTCGAGGCCGGCATCGACCTGATCGACGTGCCCTGGCCCGGCCCCGCCGCCGTCTCGGACACCATCCGCGCCCGGGCGCAGGAGGCCGACCTCATCGTGCTGGGCGGCGGCGACGGCACGCTCAACGCCGCCGCCTCCGGGCTCTACGACACGCAGCTGCCGCTCGGCGTCATCCCGCTCGGCACCGCCAACGATTTCGCGCGCACCCTTTCCCTGCCAGCCGATCCCGTGGCCGCGGCCGACCTGATCGTCACCGGCGCGCCGAGGGCGTTGGATCTCGGCGAGGTCAACGGCCATCCCTTCCTCAACGTGGCCAGCATCGGCTTCTCGGCCGATCTCGCCGCCGGCCTCACGCGCGAGGCGAAGCGCCGGTTCGGCGTGCTCGGATATGCGGTGGTGGCGGCGCGCCTCCTCCTCCAGTCGCGCCTGTTCACCGCCTTCATCGAGCATGACGGCACGGTGGAGACCGTGCGCACCCTGCAGGTCTCGGTGGGCAACGGACGCCACTACGGCGGCGGCATGACGGTGGAGGCCACCGCCACCGCCGACGACGGCAAGCTGGATTTCTACAGCCTGGAGGTGGACCACTGGTGGCGCCTGCTGGCGCTGCTGCCGGCGCTGCGCCGGGGCACCCAGGGGGAGTGGGGCGACGTGCGCGCCTTCCGCACCACGGCGGTGGTGGTGCGCACCAGCCGTCCGCGCCCGGTGAACACCGACGGAGAGCTGGTGACGTTCACGCCCGCGTCTTTCACAATCCGCCCGGCGGCGCTGCGCGTCTACGCGCCGGCCGCCGCGCCCACCGCCTTCTCCCCTTCCGCAACCTCTTTGCCCCAAGGTGCTCTCTGAGATGGACTACCTCCTCGCGCTCGCTGCCGATCCCGCGGCCTGGGTGGCCCTGGTCACGCTGGTGGCCATGGAAGTGGTGCTCGGCATCGACAACCTGATCTTCATCTCCATCCTCACCAACAAGCTGCCGCCGCAGTACCGCACCAAGGCGCGGCGCATCGGCATCGGCCTCGCGCTCATCATGCGGCTCGCGCTGCTCGGCACCATCGCCATCATCGTGAAGCTGACGACGCCCATCTTCGAGGTCTTCGGGCAGGGCTTCTCCTGGCGCGATATCATCCTCATCGCCGGCGGCCTGTTCCTGGTGTGGAAGGCCACCACCGAGATCCATCACAACGTGGACCCGCGCACCCACAGCGAGGACGTGAAGGAGGCCAGGGTCACCATCGGCTTCACTGCGGCCATCGCGCAGATCCTGATGCTGGACCTGGTGTTCTCCATCGACAGCATCATCACCGCCGTCGGCATGACCGAGCACATCCCCATCATGATCATCGCGGTGATCGCGGCGGTGACCTGCATGCTGCTCGCCGCCGATCCTCTGGCTCGCTTCATCGAGGCCAACCCCACGGTGGTGATGCTGGCGCTGGGCTTCCTCATCATGATCGGCATGACGCTGATCGCGGAAGGCTTCGGCGCCCACGTGCCCAAGGGCTATGTCTATGCCGCCATGGGCTTCTCGGCGGCCATCGAGGGCCTGAACATGATGGCCCGCCGGCGGCGGGCGGCGGCGGGCGGCCACTGAGCCGGGGCCGCGGCGGCATCGTCCGCCCCCTTGCCGGAAGCGCGAGGCCAGCCCCCGCGCTTTTGCGCGAGGCGGATGGCAAGGCGGCGCGGGGGCCATTATGCTCCCGCACCGCAGGCGGCGCCCCCGCCCCCGTCATCCCTCGAGGTCCGCATGGTCGCGATCGGTGTGTCCCGCTTCCGCCTTTCCCCCCTGCTCAAGAGTGGCGCCGTCGCGGCCGCGCTGGCGCTATGCGCCGGGGCGACGCCGGCCAGCGCCCAGGCCTGCCTGGAGCAGATCGTCACCGTGCAGCAGCAGCTGAAGGCGTCGGTGCCGGCGCCGAAGAAGCCGCCATCCGAGGCCCAGAGCATCGGCGCGCAGGACGACCGGCAGCCGACCCCCGGCTCGCTGGCCGCCGCGGGGCTGACCGCTCCGGACAGCGGCGCCTATGGCGCGCTCAGCCAGGCCATGAACCTGCAGGCCGCCGGCGACGAGGCCGGATGCCTGAAGGCGCTGGCCGAGGCGCGCCGGCTCGGCGGGCTGAACTGAGGGCAGCGCGGGCGCGGGCCGTCCGCCACCCCCGCGGCCTCGCGCACAGCCGAGGCCGGACGGCACGGCCCGGAGCGGGCGCGGACCGCCCTAGAGGCGGTCGCGCAGGGCGAAATAGGTGAGGCCCGCCACCTGCAGCGGGTAGCGCAGCAGCGTGCCGCCGGGGAACGGCGGCACCGGGAACCGGCCGAGGAGATCGAACCGCCCCAGCTGGCCGCGCACCGCCTCGGCGAGGATCTTGCCGAACAGCGGCGCCAGCAGCACGCCCTGCCCGCTGTAGCCGGCGGAGACCAGCACCTTGTCCGACAGGCGCCGCACGAACGGCATGCGGGTGAGGGTGATGGCCAGCACCCCGCCCCAGGCATAATCGAGCCGCACGTCCGCGAGCTGCGGGAAGATGCGCAGCATGTAGGGCCGCACGAAGGACGCCACGTCGTCACGCAGGCCGCGCCGGTAGCTCTCCCCGCCGCCGAACAGCAGCCGCCCGTCCGCGCTCAGGCGGAAATAGTCGATCACGAACCGGCTGTCGGCCACCGCCGCGTCATTGGCGATGATGCCGCGCGCCCGCTCGCCCAGCGGCTCGGTGGCGACGATGTAGTTGCACATGGGCATGACATGGGCGTCCACCCGCCGGTCGAGCCCGTCCATGAGGCCGTTGCCGCATTCCAGCAGGAATTCGGCGCGCACGGTGCCACCGGTGTCGGTGGAGACCACCACGCCCTGCTCCTCCCGCACCGCCGTGGCGCGGGTGCCTTCGTGGATGATCGCCCCCGCCCCGGTGGCGGCGCGCGCGAGCCCGAGGGCGAGGTTGAGCGGATGCAGGTGGCCGGCCTCGTGGTCGATCATGCCGCCGTAATAGGCGTCCGTCCCCACCAGCGCGCGCAGCTCCTCGCGATCCAGCGGCGCGGCGGCGGTGTAGCCGTAGCGCTCGCGCAGCAGGCGCACGTAGTCATGGCTGTGGCGCACATAGCCCGGCTTGTGGTCGGCGTGGATCAGGCCCTTGCGGTAGTCGCAGGCAATGGCGTGGCGGGCGATGAGATCCGCCAGCAGCACCTTCGCCTCCTCGGCGAGATCCCAGAGCTTGCGCGCATCGTCCGGCCCCATGGCCTTCTCGAGCTCGTCCTGGGTGCGGCGCTGGCCGGAATGCACCTGCCCGCCGTTGCGCCCGGACGCGCCGGAGCCGACGCGCTGCGCCTCCAGCACCACGACGCGGTATCCGGCCTCGGCCAGATGCAGCGCCGCGGACAGGCCGGTGTAGCCGGCGCCGATGACGCAGACATCGGCCCGCGCCTCCCCCTTGAGCGGGGGGAAGGCGGGCATGGGATGGGCGCTCGCCGCGTACCAGGACGCGGGATGGCCCGTGGCGTCGGGCCGCGCGGGTGCGTGCGCCATAGCTTCCTCCTGTTCTGCCGGCCGCGGCGCGTCAGACGTTGAGGAGAAGATATTCCCGCTCCCACGGAGAGATGACCCGCATGAAGGTCTCGAACTCCGCCTGCTTCACTGCCGCAAAGGCGGCGACGAACCTCTTGCCCAGCACCTCGGCCAGGGGCTCGCTGTCCTGGAACGCCGCCACCGCCTCCAGGAGGCCGCGCGGCAGGTCGAAGTCGAGGTTCTTGGCATCGCCTTCCAGCGGCTCGGTGGCGCGCAGGTTCTCGGTGAGGCCGAGATAGCCGCAGGCGAGCGAGGCGGCGATGACGAGATAGGGGTTGGCGTCCGAGGACGGCACCCGGTTCTCGAGGCGCCGCGCCTCCGGGGTGGAGGGCGGCACGCGCAGCCCGGCGGTGCGGTTGTCGTAGCCCCACTGGAGATTGATGGGGGCCATGGAATCGCGGGTGAGGCGCCGATAGGAGTTCACATAGGGCGCCATCACGCACATGACCGACGGCAGGTACTTCTGGTGGCCGGCGATGAAGGAGAAGAACTCCGGCGTCGGGTCGCCGTCCTCGTCGGAGAACAGGTTGCGCCCGGTCGCGGTGTTGATCACCGACTGGTGGATGTGCATGGCGCTGCCCGGCTCGTTGGCGATGGGCTTGGCCATGAAGGTGGCGTAGATCTTGTGGGCGAGCGCCGCCTCGCGGATGGTCCGCTTGAACAGGAACACCTGATCGGCCAGCGCCAGCGGATCGCCGTGGCGCAGGTTGATCTCCATCTGCGCGGCGCCGTCCTCGTGGATCAGCGTGTCGATCTCCAGGCCCTGGGCTTCCGAGTAGTCGTAGATGTCCTCGAACAGGGCATCGAACTCGTTCACCGCCTGGATGGAATAGGACTGGCGGCCGATCTCCGGCCGGCCGGAGCGGCCCACCGGCGGCTTCAGCGGGTAGTCGGGATCGGTGTTGGGCTCGACCAGATAGAATTCGATCTCCGGCGCCACCACCGGCTTCCAGCCCTTCTTCTCGTAGAGCGAGATGACGTGGCGCAGCACCTGCCGGGGCGCCAGCTCCACCGGGCGGCCGTCGCGGTGATAGGCATCGTGGATCACCTGGGCGGTGGGGTCCTGCGCCCACGGCACCGAGCACAGGGTGGTGAAATCGGGCTCCAGCACGAGGTCGCTGTCGGCGACCACCGAATCCACGAGGCCCTCGTAATCGGGATATTCGCCGGAGATGGTCTGGAAGAAGACCGACAGCGGCAGGTTCATCACGGGCGAGGAGAAGAACTTGGACGCGGGCATGATCTTGCCGCGCGCGACACCCGCAAGGTCGGGGACGGTGCACTCGATCTCGGTGATGCCCCGGCTGGCCATCCAGGCCTTGGCCTCTGCCAGGGTGGTGGCGCTCCTCGGCGCCGTCACGTGGTCCTTGTGCGCATCCTTGCTGCGTTTCGCCATGATGTCCTCGCGCGTGAACAACTCACGCCCCGTCAGGGAACACCTCAGCCGGGGCGGGTGTCAACGCGGCGCGAGCGCTGCCGTGGGACACCGGACCGAAAGCCGGGCGAACAGGCCCCGAACGAATCGCGATCGAATCGCACGGCCGGCCGCGTTCCCGCTTCTCCCCCTACGACATCTGGGGGCTCGTGGGCGGCGGTAGCGGATTCAGGACAATGATCTAAGGACGCGGCGCGCTCACCGGAACCGGGCCGCCGGTCGCCTGCGTCTCGAAGGCGGAGGCCTGCAGCACGGCGGTGCCGATCAGCGTCGCCACCGACACCTTGAACGGCGCCAGCAGCCGCGTGCCGGCGATGGGCACCAGCCACACGAACATGTCGCGGCTTTCCATCAGGTACTTGACCGTGTAGCGGCTGGGGCGATGGCCGGCGATCGGGGCATAGCGCACGGCGCAGACCACGGCCTTGCCGGCATAGCCTTCCGCCTTCACCGCCTCGGTGCGCAGGTAGGACAGGGAGATGTCGTAGCGCTGGCGGCCGTCGAACACCGGGATCGAGCGTTCGCAGGCGGCGGACGAGAGGAGATCCGCCGTTCCGGGCACGTAGACGAAGGCGCCGGACATGGGATCGATGATGTTCTGCAGCACGTCGTCGGTGACGGGCACGCGGTCCGGGGCCGGCTTCAGCGCCGGCTCCACGTCCATCTCCTTGACCGCGCCGGAGGCCATGGCGATGCGGGCGCTCTCCTCCTTGCCGTCGGCTTCCGCGTTCATGGCATAGAGGCGCGGCACCATCTTGCCGGAGGCGAACGCGCCGCGCGAGGCCGCCACCCCCTTGCCGGAGGAGACGGCGCGGAGCACGCCGGTGACGCGGGCGGTGCCGGAAATCTCGTAGCTCGCATCCCCCGCCGCCACCGCGATGGACCCGCGGCCGAGCTCGACCCCGCCCACCGTCAGCGAATATTTGGCGTTGAGCTTGCCGTCGGCGAGGGCCGGGGCGCCCAGCCCGGCGACGAGGGCGCCGGCGCAGAGGAGCCGCGCCGGACCGGCGGAGAGGAAGGCGAGACGAGGCTTGATCATTCGGTGCGTCCGTGGCCGGCGAAGCGGCGGTTGCCCGCGTGAGGAAGCCGCGTTGCGGCGGTCTGACGTCTGATGCGAAAGGAAGGCGGCCGAACTGTGGCCCGCCCCGCCGACGGACCCCGCCGCGGCGCCCTGCGGCAACGCGCGCGAATCCTCATGGGTCATTGACTTTACGACCGTTTGTCACGATCTTTCCAGCCTACCCTGAAAGGCGGGTCGCGTAGACGACGGCAGGAGCCGGCGCCGCGGCCTCTTCGCCTTGCGCGGTATGTCGTAATTTCTGAGGAGACTGAAGCCATTCGCCGCCCCATGAGACCCGTCGCGCCGGAGAAGGATGGTCCGCGCGTCAACGAGGAAATCCGCATCCGTGAAGTCCAGCTGATCGACCAGGACGGTCAGAACCGCGGCGTGGTCGCCATCCGTGACGCGCTCGCCCTGGCGCAGGAGGCCGGCCTCGACCTCGTGGAGATCTCTCCCAACTCCGCGCCGCCGGTGTGCAAGATCCTCGATTACGGCCGCTTCAAGTACCAGAACCAGAAGAAGGCCAGCGAGGCGCGCAAGAAGCAGAAGGTGGTCGAGGTCAAGGAGATCAAGCTCCGGCCCGGCATCGACACGCACGACTACGACGTGAAGATGAAGTCCATGCTCCGCTTCTTCGAGGAAGGCGACAAGGTGAAGGTCACCCTGCGCTTCCGCGGCCGCGAGATGGCGCACCAGGACATCGGCTTCAAGCTGCTGCAGAAGCTGAAGGAAGACGTCGCCACCATCGCCAAGGTGGAGGCCGAGCCCATGCTGGAAGGCCGGCAGATGATCATGATCCTCGCCCCGCGCTGAGCGGCAACAGGGTCTGTCCGAAGCCATCGGCACGAAAAAAGGCCCGGGATGCGTCCCGGGCCTTTTTCATGTCTCGCGCCAGTCGGGCCCGCCCCGGGGGAGCGGGCCTTCCCGCCCGGTCACGGGCAGGGGTGCTGGAAGCCGTCGTAGCCGGTATAGGTGCCGGTCGCCGGATTGTACGAGCGGAAACGCTGCATGCAGTAGGCCACCGCATCGTCATAGACCGGCGCCGCGTTTGCCGCGGCAGCAGCCGCGCCCACCGCCACCGCGCTGGCGACGCCCAGCGCGACCCAGGCGCCGGTGTTGTTGTAGTAGCCCCAGCCCCAGCCGGGACGATACCAGCCCCAGCCCGGACGCCACGGCCCCGGACCCCACGCGCCCGGCGGCGGACGCCAGCCGGGATTGCCCCAGCCGGGACCCACCCAGCCCGGGCGCGCCGGCCCCACCCAACCCGGGCGAGCGGGACCCACCCAGCCCGGGCGATAGCCGGGACGGAAGCCGGCTGCATAGCGCGGACCCGCATAACGAGGCCCCACCATGCGCGCGCCGCCGCCATAGAAGCGCGGGCCGCCGACCCGCACCGCGCCGCCGCGGTAGACACCGCCGCGATATCCCCGATAGGCCACCTGGTCCACGCTCGCAGCAGACTTCAGCGCGCCCGGATCGGCGAGGCCCAGGCGCAGCGCCTGAGCGCGCGCGGGGGCCCCGGAGAACGAGAGCATGCTCCCGGCGATGGCAGCGGCGGCCAACAAGGCCACACCTTTCCTACCGAACATGATGTTCACTCCCTCAACACGTTCGATCTTCAGCGAGATTTGTGTCGAATCTTTCACGGACGCAACGGCAGTTGCGGCCGGAAAGCGGCGAACTCGTGCCCACCGCCCGACGCTGCGGCGCACGCCTTCACGCCTGCGTGACACGAGGCATCCCTGACGCAGCGGCAGTCGTTGTCCGGGTCCAGAAGAAGGAGTCCGGAATGCCTGACATGATGCCCAGATCCATCCGGTGGATGACCGCGAGCCTCACCTCCGCCGCCCTCATCCTCTCCAGTATCGGCATGGCGGAACTGGCGGGGACGCGGCCCGCCGCGGCCCAGGGGCCCGCCACCGGCGTCGCCCCGCTGGCGATCCATGGGGCGGCGCCGGAGCGGGTGCAGATGCGCCACGGGGCACGACCGGCCCCCAAGGGGTGGAGCGGCCCCCGGCACGGCCCGGCCCGTCCCGGCTATGCGCGCCCGGGCTATGGACGTCCGGGCTACGGACGCCCGGGCGTGCGGCCGCCGGCTCCCGCCTGGCACGCGCGCTGGGGCCAGCCCTACTGGCGCAACGGCGGCTGGTACTATCGCAACAACACCGGCGCCTGGGTGGCGGCAGGCATCGCCGGCCTCGCCATCGGCGCGGCGGCAGGCGCGGCGGCGGCGAACGCGGGCGGCAGCGATTCCGTCGCCGAGTGCGCGCAGCGGTACCGCTCCTACAATCCGGCGACGGGAACCTACACCGGCTATGACGGGATGCAGTATCCCTGCCCGTGACGCCGGCACGAAGGGTCGCCGCATGCGCGCGGCGACCCGTTCGCGCGAGCGGCCGCCGCCAAGGCCCCGCCGCAGCCGCGGGCCTTGCCTTTATGCCGGCTCTCCTGTAACGACTTCGGCCTTCGAGCCGGCCGGCGAAAAAGGGCTGCCGCGCTGGCTCATACCGCTCAACAGCAACAAGAGGCTGAGCGTTTGCCGCCCGCAAGGGCCGGCGAAGCCATGCCACGGAGAGCCAAATGCCCAAGATGAAGACCAAGTCGGGAGCCAAGAAGCGCTTCCGCCTGACGGGTACGGGTAAAGTGATCGCGGGTCAGGCCGGCAAGCGCCATGGCATGATCAAGCGGACCAACAACCAGATCCGCAACCAGCGCGGCACGACCATCCTCGCCGAGTGCGACGGACGGATCATCCGCAAGTCGTTCCTGCCGAACGGCTGACGCTACCGCACAGGATCTGAAGGAGCTTTCCCATGGCCCGCGTGAAACGTGGCGTTACCTCCCACGCCAAGCACAAGAAGGTCTTCAAAGCCGCCAAGGGCTTTTACGGCCGTCGCAAGAATACCATCCGCGCTGCGAAGTCGGCCGTCGAACGGTCGATGCAGTATGCCTACCGCGATCGCAAGGTGAAGAAGCGCAATTTCCGTGCGCTCTGGATCCAGCGCATCAACGCCGGCGTGCGCGCGCTCGATCTCGACCTGACCTATTCGCGATTTATCGATGGTCTCGGCAAGGCCGGGATCGAGGTGGATCGCAAGGTGCTCTCGGATATCGCTATCCACGAGCCCGACGCGTTCAAGGCCCTGGTGGAGAAGGCCAAGGCCGCTCTCGCCTGAGAGCTGCCCAGGCAAGGACCTTCCGCTCTCGCCTGAGAGCGGCACAGGCACGGACCTCCCGCTCTCACCTGAGGCGGGCGGGCGCCAGCCTTCCCTCCCGTCTTTCCGAGACCTGCCAAAGCCCCGTGCGGATCATCCGTCCGGGGCTTTTGCCTTTGGGCGCGCCTCCTCTATAAGCGGCGCGAACGCCTGGGCCCGGGACGACCCGGCCCCGCGACCACCTGACTTTCCGGGAAATTCCCATGTCCGACACCGCCGTGACTGACCAGAGCGCCATCGAGGCCCTGGAGCAAGACATCGCGAGCGCCATCCTGCGCGCCGGCGACGAGGCCGCGCTGGAGCAGGTGCGCGTCTCCGCCCTCGGCAAGAAGGGGTCCGTGTCCGAGCTCCTGAAGTCGCTCGGCGCCATGAGCCCGGACGAGCGCAAGGTGATGGGACCCGTCATCAACGGCCTGCGCGACCGGGTGTCCGGCCTCCTCACCCACCGCAAGGCCGCGCTGAAGACCGCCGCGCTCGAAGCCCGCCTCGCCACCGAGACGGTGGACGTCACCCTGCCCGTGCGCGAGGCCGCCGCCGAGACCGGGCGCGTCCACCCCATCGCGCAGGTGATGGAGGAGCTGACCGCCATCTTCGCCGACATGGGCTTCTCGGTGGCGGAAGGTCCCGATATCGAGGACGACTTCCACAACTTCACCGCCCTCAACTTCCCCGCCGGCCATCCGGCGCGGGAGATGCACGACACCTTCTTCCTGCCCCCCGGCGCGGACGGCGAGCGCAAGGTGCTGCGCACCCACACCTCCCCGGTGCAGGTGCGCACCATGCAGGCGCAAAAGCCGCCCATCCGCGTCATCTGCCCCGGCCGCACCTATCGCTGCGACAGCGACCAGACCCACACCCCCATGTTCCACCAGGTGGAGGGGCTGGTGATCGACAAGGGCGCGCACCTCGGCCACCTGAAGTGGATCCTGGAAGAGTTCTGCAAGTCCTTCTTCGAGGTGGAGGGCGTGAAGATGCGCTTCCGCCCCTCCTTCTTCCCCTTCACCGAGCCGTCCATGGAAGTGGACATCCAGTGCGATCGCTCCCGCCCCGGCGAGATCCGCTTCGGCGAGGGCAATGACTGGCTGGAGATCCTCGGCTGCGGGATGGTGCACCCCAACGTGCTCAGGAACTGCGGGCTCGACCCGGACGAATACCAGGGCTTCGCCTGGGGCATGGGCATCGACCGCATCGCCATGCTGAAGTACGGCATGAGCGACCTCAGAGCCTTCTTCGAGGCCGACGTGCGCTGGCTCTCCCACTACGGCTTCCGCCCGCTCGACTTCCCCACCCTCGCGGGCGGCCTGAGCGCGTAAGGAGCCAACCGATGGAAGAGCCTGACGACAGGTTTGATCCGCTCCTCCGTCGCTCCCGAACAGGAGCGACTGGACAGGACATCGATGAACTGGATCACAGGCTTCAACAAGTTGAACAAGCGGTCTATCGAATCGAAGAGAAGATTGACGACCTCATCCGTGACCGAAATGAAACATGGGCTTTGATTTTCCGAAGAGGGAAAATCACCGTCACTTGGCTGGCTCTAGCTTTCATTGTCGGGTGGGTCGTTCGATTGATCTTGGCACGCTGAGGTCCAAATGAAATTCACCTTCTCCTGGCTCAAGGACCACCTCGAGCCCACCGCCTCGTTCGACGAGATCGTGGAGCGCCTCTCCCTCATCGGCCTGGAGGTCGAGGGGGTGGAGGACAAGGCCAAGCAGCTCGCGCCCTTCGTGGTGGGCGAGGTGCTGACCGCCGAGAAGCACCCCAACGCCGACAAGCTGCGCGTCTGCACCGTGTCGATCGGCGATGGAAAGGGAGGACCGGGCGACCCCATCCAGGTGGTGTGTGGCGCGCCGAACGCCCGCGCCGGCCTGAAGACCGTGTTCGCCGCGCCCGGCACGGTCATCCCCACCTCGGGGCTGGAGCTGAAGATCGGCAAGATCCGCGACGTGGAAAGCCGCGGCATGCTCTGCTCGGCCCGCGAGATGGGCCTGTCGGAGGAGCACGACGGCATCATCGAGCTGCCGGCCGACGCCCCCGTGGGCGCGCCCTTCGCCGAGGTGCTGGGCCTGAACGATCCGGTGATCGAGATCGCCGTGACGCCCAACCGCGCCGACTGCCTCGGCGTCTCCGGCGTCGCCCGCGACCTTGCCGCCGCCGGCCTCGGCGAGCTGATGGCCCCGCGCGTGAAGCCGGTGGAGGGCACCTTCCCCGCGCCGCTCTCCGTGACGCTAGAGTTCGGCGCCGCCGCCCCGCTCTGCCCGGCCTTCGCGCTTCGGGTGGTGAAGGGCGTGAAGAACAGCCCCTCCCCCCAGTGGCTGCAGGACCGCCTGCGTGCCATCGGGCTTCGCCCCATCAACGCGCTGGTGGACGTCACCAATTTCATGACGTTCGACCGCAACCGCCCGCTCCACGTGTTCGACCTGAAGAAGGTGACGGGCAACCTCGTGGTGCGCCGCGCCAAGGGCGGCGAGACGCTGCTCGCGCTCGACGGCAAGACCTACACGCTCGACGAGGGCATGTGCGTCATCGCCGACGACAGGGGCGTGGAGAGCCTCGCCGGCATCATGGGCGGCGAGGAGTCCGGCTGCGACGAGGCGACCACCGACGTAGTGATCGAATCGGCGCTCTGGGACCCCATCAACATCGCCCAGACCGGGCGCCGGCTCGGCATCAATTCCGACGCCCGCTTCCGCTTCGAGCGCGGCGTGGACCCGGCGTTCACCCTGCCCGGCCTCGACCTCGCCACCCATCTCATCATGGAGATGTGCGGCGGCGAGGCGTCCGAGATGGTGCTGGCGGGCGCCATTCCCGACACCACCCGCACCATTGCTTTCCCGCTCACCGAGGTGAAGCGCCTGACCGGGCTCGACGCCTCCGAGGCGGAGATCCGCGACGTGCTGGAGAAGCTCGGCTTCGCCGTCTCCGGCAGCGCGCCGGTGCTCGCGGTGGTGCCGCCCTCCTGGCGCGGCGACATCGAGGGCAAGGCCGACCTCGTGGAGGAGGTGGTGCGCATCCTCGGGCTGGAGCGCGTGCCCGCCACCGAGCTGCCGCGCGGCGCTGACGCCCGCAAGGCGGTGCTGACCCCGCTCCAGATCCGCAGCCGCAAGGCCCGCCGGTCGCTGGCGGCGCGCGGCATGGTGGAGGCAGTCACCTGGTCGTTCCTGCCCCGCGAGGCGGCGGTGATGTTCGGCGGCGGCGCGCCGCAGCTGGCGCTGTCCAACCCCATCGCGGCCGACCTCTCCGACATGCGCCCCAGCCTGCTGCCCGGCCTCATCAAGGCCGCCGGCGCCAATGCCGCGCGCGGGTTCGCCGACGTGGCGCTGTTCGAGGTGGGCCAGATCTTCCTCGACGACACGCCCACCGGCCAGCGGCAGGCCGCCTCCGGCATCCGCCGCGGCACCGCCAAGCCAGCCGGCGCCGGCCGCCACTGGGCCGGCAATGCGGCCTCCGTGGACGTGTTCGACGCCAAGGCCGATGCCTTCGCCGCGCTCGCCGCCTGCAACGCGCCGGTGGCGAACCTGCAGGTGACCGCCGACGCGCCGGGCTGGTACCACCCCGGCCGCTCCGGCACGCTGCGGCTCGGCCCCAACGCCATGGCCCATTTCGGCGAGATCCATCCCGCCGTGCTGGAGGCGCTGGACGTGGAAGGCCCACTGGTGGCGTTCGAGATCGTCCTCGACAAGATCCCCGAGCCCAAGGCCCGCCCGACGCGGGTGAAGCTGGCGCTCGACCTGTCGCCGTTCCAGGCGGTGAAGCGCGACTTCGCCTTCCTGGTGGGCCGCGAGGTGAAGGCGGCCGACATCCTCAAGGCGGCCCAGGGCGCGGACAAGAAGCTGGTGGCCGGCGTCGGCGTGTTCGACGTCTATGAGGGCAAGGGCATCGACCCCGACAAGAAGTCGGTGGCGGTGGAGGTCACCCTCCAGCCGCGCGAGCGCACCCTCACCGACAAGGACATCGAGGAGGTGGCCGGCCGCATCGTCGCCGAGGTGACGAAGAAGACCGGCGCCACGCTGCGGGCCTGACGGGAACGGGAGGGTTCCGCGGGGGCCCTCCCTCCGTTGCGCGGCGATGTTGCACTGCCGCGAACACCGCAACCGCCGCCGCGTGCCCTGCCCGGCGCCGCCGACGGACAAGATGTCGATTGCAGCCTGCAATATTTACTGACGTACCTCTTTTTCCAACTTTTTTCCCGTCTCGCGCAACTGCAACGCCGGCTTTGCCGTTCGTCCAGTCACGATTCCATGTTATCTCGCACCTGCGAAATCTCGGCCGAGGAGCTGTCCTGATGTTCCCCACCCCCAAGCCGGTCCTCACTCCCAACACCTACGCTTACGAATCCGAGCCCATGGTGAAGCCGACCGGCTTCCGGGAATATGACGCCCGCTGGTTGTTCCAGAAGGAAATCAACCTCATGGGCGTGCAGGCGCTGGGCATGGGCCTCGGCACGCTGATGCACGAGATGGGGGTGAAGCCCGAGCTCGTGACCGGCCACGACTTCCGCTCCTATTCCTCGTCCATCAAGCTGGCACTGGTGTCCGGCCTGATGGCCGCCGGCATCAAGGTGCACGACATCGGCCTCGCCATGTCGCCCATGGCCTATTTCGCCCAGTTCGCCCTCGACGTGCCGGCGGTCGCCATGGTCACCGCCTCCCACAACGACAACGGCTGGACCGGCGTGAAGATGGGCGTCAACCGCCCCCTCACCTTCGGGCCGGACGAGATGACCCGCCTGAAGGAGATCGTGCTCGGCGCGAAGTTCGACCTGAAGGGCGGCGGCTCCTACGTGTTCGTGGAGAATTTCCCCGAGGTCTACATCAAGGACCTCACCGACCGGCCGAAGCTGAAGCACCCCATCAAGGTGATCGCCGCCTGCGGCAACGGCACCGCCGGCGCCTTCGCCCCGCGCATCCTCGAGGCGCTGGGCGCCGAGGTGATCCCGCTCGACTGCGAGCTCGACCACACCTTCCCCAAGTACAACCCGAACCCCGAGGACATGGAGATGCTCCATGCCATGCGGGACGCGGTGCTGGAGCACAAGGCGGACCTCGCGCTCGGCTTCGACGGCGACGGCGACCGCTGCGGCGTGGTGGACGACCTCGGCGAGGAGATCTTCGCCGACAAGATGGGCGTGATGCTCGCCCGCGACCTCGCCAAGATCTATCCCGAGCCCACCTTCGTGGTGGACGTGAAGTCCACCGGCCTGTTCGCCACCGATCCCGAGCTCATCAAGCTCGGCGTGAAGGCGGACTACTGGAAGACCGGCCACTCCTACATGAAGCGCCGGGTGAACGAGACCGGCGCCCTCGTCGGCTTCGAGAAGAGCGGCCATTACTTCTTCAACAAGCCGGTGGGCCGCGGCTATGACGACGGCCTCGTCTCGGCCATCGCCGTGCTCGACATGATGGACCGCAACCCCGGCAAGAAGCTCTCCGAGCTGCGCGAGGCGCTGCCCAAGACCTGGTCCTCGCCCACCATGTCGCCCCACTGCGCCGACGAGGCCAAGTACGGCATCGTCGCCGACGTGGTGAAGCATTACGAGAAGCTCGCCGCCGAGGGCGCGCTCGTCACCGGCCAGAAGATCCGCGACCTCGTGACGGTGAACGGCGTGCGCGTCACCTGCGAGGACGGTTCCTGGGGCCTGGTGCGCGCCTCCTCCAACAAGCCCGAGCTGGTGGTGGTGGTGGAGAGCCCGGTCTCCGAGGCCCGCATGCGCGAGATGTTCAAGGAAGTGGACAGCGTGCTGCGCACCCACCCCGAGGTGGGCGAGTACAACCAGACCATCTGAGGCAGGCGCGGGCCGGCTCCGCCGGTCCGTCCCTCTCCTTCCGGGTGATCGCGCGTCGCCGATTGCCGCGCCTTGCGCATCCGCCGAAACCCGCGCCGGTCCGTTTGCTCCGCAAGCCGACCGGCGCGTTTCGTTTCGGCGGGCCCGAAGTCTCCCCCGGCCTGACGCACCGGGGAGAGGTGCACGCCGGGCCCGATGGCCTCGTCCACCATCCGGATTGAAGAATCGCACCGGATCGCGCTCTCATCCGCACCGGATCCTGTCCCGAAGGGAGGGCGTTTGCCCGTGTCCACGGCCTCCGGCGCCTTCGCGCCTCCGCTAGCCTCGGCGCCCCGCGTCGCCATCATCGGCGCCGGACCGGCGGGGCTTGCGGCCGCCGAGGTGCTCTCCGCCGCCGGAGCGCGCGTGGCCATCTACGACCGCATGCCGTCCGCCGCCCGCAAGTTCCTGATGGCCGGGCGCGGCGGTCTCAACCTCACCCATTCCGAGCCTCTGCCCGCCTTCCTCGCCCGCTACGGCGCCGCCGCCGGCCGGCTCGCCCCCGCCATCGAGGCGTTCCCGCCGGAGGCCCTGCGCGCCTGGGCGGCGGGGCTGGGGGAAGAGACCTTCACCGGATCGAGCGGGCGGGTGTTCCCCCGGAGCTTCAAGGCCTCGCCCCTGCTGCGGGCGTGGCTCGCCCGGCTGGGGGCGCAGGGCGTCACCTTCCGCCCGCGCCACGCCTTCACCGGCTTCGCCCCGGACGGCGCGCTGCGCCTCGCGACGCCTGCGGGGGAGCAATCCGTGCCGGTGGATGCGGTGCTGCTCGCCCTCGGCGGCGCCTCCTGGCCCCGGCTCGGGGCGGACGGCGGCTGGGTGCCGCTGCTGCGCGGCCTCGGCGTGCCGGTGGCCGACCTCGCGCCCGCCAACATGGGCGTGGTCATCCCGTGGTCGGACGTGTTCCGCACCCGCTTTGCCGGCACGCCGCTGAAGCGCATCGCCCTGGCGTTCGGCGGGCGCACCGTGCGCGGCGAAGCCATCGTCACCACCGCCGGGCTGGAGGGCGGCGCCATCTATGCCCTCTCCGGCGCCCTGCGCGACGCACTCGCCGATGGACCCGTGACGCTCGCCATCGACCTGCGGCCGGATCTCGACGCCGCGGCGATGGCGCGCAGGCTCGCCGAAGGGCCGGCCAGCGCCTCGCTCTCCACCCTGCTGCGCAAGGCGGCGGGGCTCTCCCCGGTGGGGGCCGGCCTGCTGCGGGAGGCGGACGGAACCTCCCCCGGACGGAATGATCCCCAGGCCCTCGCCCGGCGCATCAAGGCCGTGCCGCTCACGGTCACCGGCCATCAGGGGCTGGAGCGCGCCATCTCCTCGGCCGGCGGCATCGGCTGGGACGCCATCGGCGCCGATTACGCGCTCTCGGGCCTGCCTCCAGCCTTGCCGCCGGTGTTCGTGGCCGGCGAGATGCTGGACTGGGAGGCCCCGACCGGCGGCTACCTGCTGCAGGCCTGCTTGGCCACCGGTCGCGCCGCTGCCCACGGCATGCTGGCGCGGCTCGCCCTCAGCCGCTGAAGCCGCCCGCGTCCAGATAGGCCTGCTCCTCGGCGGTGGTATCCCGGCCGAGGATGACGTTGCGGTGCGGAAAGCGGCCGAACCGGTCGATGGCTTCCTTGTGGATGCGGGCGTAGGCGATGCCCTCCGCGTGCCCCAGCGCCTCGTAGAGCACGAGGCAGCGCGCCTGCGCGGCCGCATCCTCCGCATGCATGAACGGCAGGTAATAGAAGGTGCGCAGCGCGGGCGGGATGCCCGGCGCCTGGTCGAAGCCGCGCGCCACCGCCGCCTCGGCCGCGTCGAGCGCACGGGCATCGCCGGCGAAGGCGGCGGGCGTGCCGCGGAACACATTGCGCGGCACCTGATCCATCAGGATGATCCAGGCGAGCGCGCCCAAGACGCTGTCGCGCCAGCCGTCGAGCGCGCCGGCGGCGGCCGCCTCGTGGGCCGGCAGCAAGGCGGCGCGCACCTCCGCATCGAAGGCCGGCCCGCCGCCGAACCATTTCTCCTCGGCCGCGAGCCAGAAGGCGAGGACATCCTGCGGCGTCGGGGGAACGGGGGTCATCGCATCAGTCCCGGAGGCGCGAGGGGATTGTCGGTGAGGGCGGCGCGGTCCGGCGCATCCACCTCGGGCACGCCGAGGAAGGCGTTGAAGAGACGGGCGATCACCTTCGGGTCGAGGTCGCGCACGATCATGACGAGGCGGGTGCGGTGGTCGTCGTCCGGCCAGGCGGGGAGGCGCGCGGGCGGATGCATCACATGCTGCACCCCGTGCAGCACCACCGGCGCGTCCGGTTCCTCCGCCAGCTTCACGATGCCCTTCATGCGCAGCACGTTGCCGCCGTGGGTGGCCCGCAGCAGCTCCAGGAACAGGTCGAGCGTGGCGGCGGGAATGGCCGCGTCGGTGGCGAGCGTGAAGGCGCGGATGCGCGCGTCGTGGCGGTTGGGGTCGGAGGGCGCGCCGTCCCCCTCGGCCGCCGCCACCGCCTCGGCCGCGAGCCAGCGGGCCACATCGGGCGTGCGGGTCGCAGGATCGAACAGGCCGGCGCCCAGCACGCCGGCGCCGTTCGCCTCGCCGGCCGCGGCATCCAGCTGCCGGGCCGCCGGCGCGAGGCGGGCAAGGCGCGCCTTCAGCCCCGCGAGGCTCGCGCGCTGGTCCGGCGTGGCGAGAAGGTCGGTCTTGGTGAGCACCAGCCGGTCGGCCACAGCCGCCTGCTTCACCGCCTCCTCGTGGGCGTCGAGGGTGGCGTCGGCGTTCACCGCGTCGACCACGCAGACGATGCCGTCGAGCCGGTAGCGCAGACCGAGATAGGGATGGGTCATCAGCGTGTGGATGACGGGCGCGGGATCGGCGAGGCCCGTGGTCTCGATGATGACGCGGGCGAAGGGCGGCAGGCGGTTGTTGTCACGGCCGCGCAGGAGGTCTTCCAGCGCCGCGACCAGATCGCCGCGCACGGTGCAGCACAGGCAGCCGGACGAGAGCATGACGATGCCCTCCTCCACCGGCCGCACGAACAGGTGGTCGAGGCCCACCTCGCCGAACTCGTTGATGAGCACGGCCGTGTCCGCCAGCGCCGGATCGGCCAGAAGCGCGTTCAGCAGCGTGGTCTTGCCGGCGCCGAGGAAGCCGGTGAGCACGGTGACGGGAATGGGCTCCGGCGGGCCGCGCCGGGCCGGCGCCTCGGGCGCGGAGCCGGGCGCGGCGCTCGGGGCAGTCTGCGGGTCGGGCGGGCTGCCCTGCATGGGGATGTCTCCGGACGGCGGTCTCTCCCTCCCTTCCCGCTCCCGGCGCGCAGGGTCAAGGGGCGGGCCGGGTGTGGGTGCCGGATGTCGGGCGGGGGACGGCGCGGGTGCGTGCTGCCGGACTTGCCCGGCCGGCGCGCCTGAAGCCGGCGCGACAGGCGTCGTCTTCCCGGCGCAGCTGCGGTGCGGGACCGAAGGCGGGGGATCAGGCGCCGGCCGGGGGCATGTCTGCGCCCAGGGGAGCCGGCGCCCGTCCCCGGCCTCAAGGATCAACCGCTCCCGCGCCGGGCCCTGTGCCTTCCAGCTGGGTACCATTCGGAAAATGCCGGTCTCCCGGCAGGTGCGCAGGCACCGAAGGCGGCGGAGCGGGGGGGCAGACCTGAGGGCCGCCCCAAGAGCCACCGCCGACACTGCCGCCGAGGCCGACGCGAGGCCCTCGCGGGCGGAGCCGGACGGGCGGCAGCACTCCCTCCGACCGGCCGGGGCGGGGGGCGCGACGCCTCAGGTGGCAGGTTTAGGTGGCGGGCTTGGGAGCCGGCGCGGCGGCGGGATCGTCCGCCGGCTTGGGCTTCGGCTTCGGCTTGGGTGCGGGCACCGTGCCGGCGGTGACCGGCGTCGCGGGCTGCACCTGCTTCTTCTGGCTGGCGCCGTCTGCGGCCGGCTTCGGCTTGGCGGCGGTGCCGGACGTCGCCGAGGCGGAGGCCGTCGCCGGCTTCGGCTTGGCAGCCGGCTTGCCCTCGCCAGCCGAGGCGGTCTCGGTGCCGGACCCCGGCTTGGTACCAGCGGGCTTGGCCGCCTGCTTGGTGGCGCCCGGCTTCTTCTTCGGCTTCTCGTCCTCGGCATAGGCCGTGGACAGATCCTGCGGGGCGCTGCGCGTGCCCACATACACCACGACCGGCGGCATGGAGGGCGGCAGGGTCTGCAGCAGCTCGGCGCCGGACTTGGGCAGGGTCGGCGCGGCGAAGGCGAAACCGGCGCTGGCGTTGGGATCGGGCTCGTCGTCCGCCTCGGAGGCGGTCGCCGCGCGCTTGCCGCCGCAGACCTCGGCCTTCATGTCGTAGGCCGGGCCGCCGGTGTTGGAGATGTTGGACAGGAGCGGCTGCGCCGCCCCGAACACACCCCAGGATGACTGGAAGCCCTTCTCGAACATCAGCGCCGCCTGCTCGGTGCGGGCGGTGCCCGAGCGGGCGCCCATGATCACGGCGATGAGGCGCTTGTTGCCGCGGGTGGCGGTGGCGACGAGATTGTAGCCGGAGCCGCAGACGAAGCCGGTCTTCATGCCGTCGGCGCCGGGATAGCGGTCGATCAGGCGGTTGTAGTTGCGCAGCACCGCCTTGCCGATCTTGATGGCCGGGATGCGGAACAGGGCCTCGTGCTCGGGGAAATGGTAGATGATGGCCCGCGCCAGGATGGCGAGGTCGCGGGCGGTGGTGATCTGGTCCGGGTCCGGCAGGCCGTTGGGATTCTCGAAATGGGTGCCGTTCATGCCGAGATGGGCGGCGGTGGCGTTCATCTCCGCCACGAAGGCGGGCATGGAGCCGGCGACGCCCTCGCCCACCACCCAGGCCATGTCGTTGGCGGACTTCACCAAAACCATCTTCATGGCGTTGTCGAGGGTGACCACCGTGCCCGGCTTGAAGCCCATCTTGGAGGGCTGCTGGGACGCGGCGGCGGCCGAGACGGTGAGGGGTGTGTCCAGGGTGACGCGCCCGTTCTTCACCGCGTTGAGCGCCACGTAGATGGTCATCAGCTTGGTGACCGAGGCGGGATGCCAGGGCCGGCCGGCTTCCTTCTGCTCCAGCACGCGGCCGGTGTCGGCTTCCACCAGAAGAACGGGATTGGCCGCCGCGGGCTGCGCGATGGCAAGGCCGAGCACCGCAGCCGCGAGACCGAGGAAAGTCGCGGGGGCGGCAGGTCTGGATGTCGTGCGCGCCAACCGATGGGCTCCCGTATCCGTGGTGAAGGTCGCTTGCTGTATTGACCCCTTCAATACCCGCTTTCGCTTGCCCGGAAAAGGCGAAATGCACCGCTGAAGGCTGCGCTACGGCGGCAGATGTCCGGTTATAATTGCCACAATCTTGCCGTAGTCGCGGACGCCGGAAGCGTCGGCGCGCGAAATCTTGGGCTCGACCGCAGGCCGGCGCGCCTCAGGTCTCCACCAGCGGGCGGTCCGCCGTCCCCGGTCCGGTCATGAACTGGGCGCGGGCAAGCTCCGCAAAGCGGCCGCCCTGCGCCACCAGCTCGTCGAAGCTGCCGGCTTCCGCCACGCGCCCGCGCTCGAACACCAGGATGCGGTCGGCATTGCGCACGGTGGCGAGCCGGTGGGCGATGACGAAGGTGGTGCGGCCCTTCATCACCTCGTCGAGGGCGGCCTGCACCTTGGCCTCGGTGGCGGCGTCGAGGGCGCTGGTCGCCTCGTCGAGGATGAGGATCGGCGGGTTCTTCAGCAGCGCGCGGGCGATGGACAGGCGCTGGCGCTCGCCGCCGGAAAGGGCGCGGCCGCGCTCGCCCACCACCGCCTTGAGGCCGAGGGGATTGCGCTCCACCAGCTCCAGCGCCTGCGCCCGGGCCAGCGCCTCGCGCAGCTCGGCCTCGGTGGCATCGGGCTTGCCGACCCGCAGATTGTCCTCGATGGAGCGGTTGAACAGCAGCGGCTCCTGGAACACCACGCCGATGGCATGGCGCAGGGAGGAAAGGGTGGCGTCGCGGATGTCCGTGCCGTCGATGCGGATGGAGCCGGACTGGGGATCGAACACCCGGTGCAGAAGGGCGAGGGCGGTGGACTTGCCGGCGCCGGTGGTGCCCACGAAAGCGAAGGTCTGGCCGGGAGCGGCGTGAAGCGAGACGTCCTCCACCGCGGGGCGCTTGCCGTCGTAGGAGAACGACACGTCGTCGAACACCACGTCGCCCTTCACGGGCGGCAGCGCCTTCGCGCCCGGCCGGTCGCGCACCGCGCCCACCGTGTCCAGCACCTCGAAGAACTGGGCGAGCTGCGGGGCGGACATCATCAGCCGGTTGAAGAAGCTCACCGTATGGTCGAGCCGGCCGATCAGCATGTTGGCGAAGGCCACGTAGGTGACGATGTCGCCGATGGCGGCGAGGCCATGCAGGTACAGCCAGGTGCCGATGAGCAGGATGGCGAGGATGGTGAGAGTGGTCGCGGCCTTGGTGGCCATGGAGACCATCGCCCACCAGGACAAGACCGGGATCTGCACCGCCAGCACCCGGTTCACCGTGTCGCGCAGGCCGGAGACTTCCGCCTCGGTGCGGGTATAGCTCTGGATGACGGCCACGTTGCCGAGCGCATCCGAGGTCTGCTCGGCGAGGTCGGAATTGTACTCTTCCACTTCCCGCTGCATGGATTCGGTGCGGCGGATGACGTAGCCCGTCACCACCCCGAACACCGCCATCAGCACGATCAGCACCAGGCCGAGGCGCCAGTTGAGCCACAGGCCCACCGGCACCAGGATCACCAGCGAGAGGATGGCGGCGCAATCCTCGCGGAAGAACGACAGCCACAAGCCCCACAGGGAATCCACGCCCTCCAGCATCACCTTGAGCAGGCGGCCGGAGTGGGTCTCGCCATGGAAGCTCAGCGGCAATTGGAGGACATGCTCGAAATACTGGGCCAGCACGCCGAGGCGGCGGCGGTGGGAGAGCCGGTCGGCATGGAGAGAGATCAGCACCCCGGCGCCGATGTTGAACAGGCCGAAGCCCACCCACGCCGCCAGCAGGGGCGTGAGGTCATGGAAGGTCGGCAGGCGGGTCGATGCCTGGGCGGCGGCGAGCGTATCGACGATGCGGCCGAACAGGATGGGCTCGGCGAACTGGGCCACGGCGAGGGTGAGGTTCGACACCGCCAGCACGGCGCCGAGCCGCGCTTCCGGACCGAGAAGGCTGATGGTGCGGGCATAGACGCGCAGCAGGCTCATGGATCTGCGTTCCCCTCGGGCGCCGGTTGCCGGTCCGCTCCGGCGGCCAGCAAAGCCAAGGTCAAGGGTCGGCGCAAGGGGGCGCGCGCGCAGGACGCATGGGCCGGAATGGCAGGTCGCCCCCACTAGGCGGCATCGGTGCGCCGCGGCGGTGAGCGCGGAACGATTGACGCCGGCCCGTCGCGCCCCTATAAGCCCACCCCGAACTCAGGCGGCTGCGGCGGCCGGAGCCTAGCCCTCTTTACTCGCTTCGACCTCGTTTCACGAGCCGCGCGAGCGGGCACCGGCGGTCGACGCCGGCGCAGCATCGCTGCTGGGGTCCGTGCGCTCAAGCCACGCAAGATATCCGGAGAATTGACCCGTGAAGCGCACCTATCAACCCAGCAAGCTCGTGCGCAAGCGCCGCCACGGCTTCCGTGCGCGCATGGCGACCCGCAACGGCCGCAAGATCGTCGCCGCCCGCCGCAGCCACGGCCGCAAGCGCCTGTCCGCCTGAGAGGTGGATGTTTCGCGGAGCTGCCGTTTTGGATCGCCTCCGCAAGCGCCGTGACTTTCTCGCCGCCGCCAAGGCCGAACGGGCCGGCACGGCATCGTTCCTGATGCAGGGCCGCGATCGCGGCGATGCCGGGGACATACGTGTCGGCTTCACCGTGACCAAGAAGACCGGCAATTCGGTCGTGCGCAACCGCATCCGCCGTCGCCTGCGCGAGGCGGCGCGCGATGCGCTGCCTGCCGCCGGGCGGCCCGGCTACGATTATGTGCTCGTCGCGCGGGAAGCCGCGCTCCGCACGCCCTTCGACGCGCTGGTGCGCGAGATGGAGCGCGCCGTGCGCAAGCTCGCGACCCCGGGACGCAAGCCCGGGCCGGCGGGCCGATCCGGACCCGGACGTCCGGACGACATGAAAACAGGGCAAAAGGGGCCCGGTCCAAAGCGGACCGAGGTCCCTGACGCGCGTTCCGGTGCCACCGGCGCGCCCCGATCCGACGATATGAAGCCGACGCCCGCCGACGGAGGCCCTCCGGCATGAGTGACAACCGCAACATGTTCATCGCCATTGGTCTGTCCATGGCGATCCTCATCGGCTGGCAGTATTTCTTCGGCATTCCCCAGGCCGAACGCCAGCGCCAGGCCGCCGAGCAGCAGCGCATCGCCCAGCAGGCGCAGCCGAACTCCCCCGCGGCGACCTCCGCCACTCCGGCGAGCCCCGGCGCGGTGCCGCAGGGCGCGGGCGCCGCACCCGGGCGCGCACTGACCCGCGAGGAAGCCCTCGCCCTGGTGCCGCGCGCCGCCATCGACACCCAGCGCCTCAAGGGCTCGATCTCGCTCAAGGGCGGCCGCGTGGACGACCTGCTGCTGCGCGAGTACCACGAGACGGTCGACCCCAAGAGCCCGAACATCGTGCTGCTCTCGCCGTCCGGCGCGCCCAATCCGTTCTATGCGGAGTTCGGCTGGACCGCGGCCGCCGGCGTCGGCGTGAAGACGCCCGGCCCCGACACCGTCTGGACCAGCGCGCCCGGCGCCACGCTGACCGAGAAGACCCCGCTCGTCCTCACCTGGGACAACGGCGCGGGCCTCCTGTTCCGCCGCACCCTCAGCGTCGACGACCACTACATGTTCGCGGTCAAGGATGAGGTGGAGAACAAGGGCGGCGCCGCTGTCACGCTCTATCCCTACGCGCTGGTGTCGCGCCACGGCATCCCGCATGTGGCCGGCTTCTACATCCTGCATGAGGGCCTGATCGGCGTGCTCGGCGACAACGGCCTGCAAGAAGTCACCTACGCCAAGATGGACAAGGAGAAGCCCCTCACCTTCTCCTCCACCGGCGGCTGGCTCGGCATCACCGACAAGTACTGGGCCGCCACCGTCATCCCCGACCAGAGCGTGAAGGTGGACGCCAAGTTCTCCACCTCCATCGTGAACGGCACCCCCACCTTCCAGACCGACTATCTGGCAGCGCCCCTCACCGCGGAGCCGGGCGGCACGGTGTCCGCCTCCGGCCAGCTGTTCGCCGGCGCCAAGGTGGTGCAGGTGGTGGACGGCTATGCCTCCACCTACAAGATCGACCGCTTCGACCGGCTGATCGACTGGGGCTGGTTCTATTTCATCACCAAGCCGCTGTTCCTCGTGATCGACTGGATCTACCGCGTCGTCGGCAATTTCGGCGTCGCCATCCTGGTCGTCACGGTGCTGCTGAAGGGCATCTTCTTCCCGCTCGCCAACAAGTCGTACGCCTCCATGGCGAAGATGAAGGCGGTGCAGCCGGAGGTGACCGCCATCCGCGATCGCTACGCCGACGACAAGGTGAAGCAGCAGCAGGCGCTGATGGAGCTGTACAAGAAGGAGAAGATCAATCCGGTGGCGGGATGCCTGCCCATCCTGATCCAGATCCCGGTGTTCTTCGCCCTCTACAAGGTGCTGTTCGTGACCATCGAGATGCGGCACGCGCCCTTCTTCGGCTGGATCCGCGACCTCTCCGCGCCCGACCCGACCACCGTGTTCAACCTGTTCGGGCTCATCCCGTGGGATCCGTCCTCGGTGCCGGTGCTCGGCGCCTACCTGATGCTCGGCGCCTGGCCGCTCATCATGGGCGTGACCATGTGGGTGCAGATGAAGCTGAACCCGGCCCCGCCGGACCCGACCCAGCAGATGATCTTCAACTATATGCCGATCATCTTCACCTTCATGCTGGCGCACTTCGCCGCCGGCCTCGTGATCTACTGGGCCTGGAACAACACCCTGTCGGTGGCGCAGCAGGCGGCCATCATGAAGAAGAACGGGGTGAAGATCGAATTGTGGGACAACATCAGGTCCGTCTTCCGCAAGAAGGCGCCGGCCAAGGGCTAGCTAGCTACGCCACCGTCCCCAACGGATCGACGCGCCGCGCTCTCTTCAGGAGCGCGGCGCTTCATTTTCCGAAACAGGTGACCATATTGACACGTGACTAATTAGAAACATAATTGCGACATGGATGCTGTTTTCGCCGCCCTGTCCCACCCCGTCCGGCGAATGGTCCTCGATCTGCTGCGGGAGCGGGATGGCCGGACACTCTACGAGCTGGAGCAGACGCTGAAGCCGCACACCGCACTCACCCGTTTCGGGGTGATGAAGCACCTCAAGGTGCTGGAGGAGGCGCACCTCGTCCTGTCCCGAAAGGTCGGGCGCGAAAAGCACCATTATCTCAACCCGGCCCCCATCCAGCTCGTCGCGGACCGCTGGATTTCCCGCTATGCCGCGCCGCACGTGGCGGCAATGACGGGCCTGAAGCTTCTTTTGGAAGGTAGCCCTATGAGCAACGCCGCGCCGAAACATGTTTACGAACTCTTCATCAAGGCACCGCCGCAAGCCCTTTGGGACGTGCTGACGGACGACGCCAAGACGCCTCTCTATGAACACTTCAACATGACCAGCCGGACTGAATGGCGGATCGGCGGCGCGCGGGCCTATTTCATGGGCGACCGGCAGGTGATCGCCTGCACCATCCTCGAGATGGAGCCGCCGCGTCGCCTCGTCCTCTCCTTCCAGGCCCAGTGGGCGCCGGACGTGGCGGCGGATCGGCCATCGAGGGTCACCTGGGAGATCGCGCCCATCGGCGCCGATGCTTGCAAGTTGACGCTCACCCACGACGATTTCGACGGGGAGACAGCCACCTCCAAAGCCGTGGTGCATGGCTGGCCGGAAGGCCTGTCCCGGCTCAAGACCCTGGTGGAGACGGGCGAGCCCTTCCAGTTGGCCGCGCCGGCCGCCTGACACCCTGTCCCGAAGCGTTTTCGAGCGAGGTGGATACCGGTTCGCGTGAAGAAGGCGCGTTACCGCAAAGGCTGGAGCATTTCCCCGCCCCCGTGAACCGGAGAAATGCCCTAGGTGCGGGCCTCGGGCAGGTAGCAGCGCCCGCCCTCGCCGCCCGGCATCTGCGGCAGGAAGCGGCCGCCCTCGCGGGCGAGGAACTCCAGCAGCGCGCGGCCGGCAGGCAGCAGGCGCTTGTCCCGCGCCCGCACCACCAGCCACTGGCGCACCAGCGGCAGCCCTTCCACCCCGACGAGGGCGAGGCGCCCGTCGGCGATCTCCGCCGCCACCGTGTGGGCGGAGATGAAGGAGAGCCCCAGCCCCGCCATCACCGCCTGCTTGATGGTCTCGTTGGAGCCGATCTCCATGGCGAAGGCGGGGACGGGCAGGCCGGCCTCCTCGAACATCCGCTCCATGAGGATGCGGGTGCCGGAGCCGGGCTCGCGCACCAGCAGCGCCTCGCGGGTGAGGTCATCGGCGGTGACGCGCCGCCGGCGCAGCAGCGGATGGCCGGGCGGGGCGATCACCACGTGGGGATGATCGCCGATCAGCTCGGTCTCCGCCTCCAGGTGCGGCGGGGGGCGTCCCATGATGGCCACGTCGAAATCGAGGCTCACCATGCCGGCGATGATCTCCTCCCGGTTGCCGATGATGAGCTTCAGCTCGATCTCGGGTTTGCGGGCGCGGAAGGCGGCCAGCGCCATCGGCGCGAAATACTTGGCGGTAGACACCACGCCCACCACCACCGATCCGCGCCCGGGGCTTTTCAGCGCCGCCACCGCGCGCTCGGCCTCCTCGAGCGCATGGGCGATGCGCTGCTGGGCCAGCAGCAACTCCCGGCCAGCGGCGGTCGGTCGCAGGCGGCCATCGACCCGCTCGAACACCGGCACACCGATCTGCTCCTCCAGCCCCTTCATCTGGGCGGTCACCGCCGGCGGGCTCAAACCCAGTTCCTGCGCGGCCTTGGCGAAGGAGCCCGAGGCCGCGGCGCTGGCCACGAGGCGCAGCTGCTTGAGGGTCCAGTGGGGCGCCATTTCAAATTTCCTGAACTACAACTTCATATCATTCAAATTTACCTAATCCAGCCCCCGCGGCAAGCTCCCTCCAACGACACAGGAGGGCCGCCATCATGGGAGCCGACGCCGCCATCGGGCAGATTCGGGATGCGAAGAAGAGGTACGCCGCAGGCGTGCTGAAATATGCCCAGATGGGCTATTGGGACGGCGACTACCAGCCGAAGGACACCGATGTCCTCGCGCTGTTCCGCGTCACCCCGCAGGAGGGCGTGGACCCTGTGGAGGCCGCCGCCGCGGTCGCCGGCGAGAGCTCCACCGCCACCTGGACCGTGGTGTGGACCGACCGCCTCACCGCCGCCGACCTCTACCGCGCCAAGGCCTACAAGGTGGAGCCGGTGCCGGGCCAGCCGGGGCAGTATTTCTGCTACGTGGCCTATGATCTGGCGCTGTTCGAGGAAGGCTCCATCGCCAACCTCACCGCGTCCATCATCGGCAACGTCTTCTCGTTCAAGCCGCTGAAGGCCTGCCGGCTCGAGGACATGCGCCTGCCGGTGGCCTATGTGAAGACCTTCCGCGGCCCGCCCACCGGCATCGTGGTGGAGCGCGAGCGCCTCGACAAGTTCGGCCGCCCGCTGCTGGGCGCCACCACCAAGCCCAAGCTCGGCCTCTCCGGCAAGAACTACGGCCGCGTGGTCTACGAGGCGCTCAAGGGCGGCCTCGACTTCGTGAAGGACGACGAGAACATCAACTCGCAGCCCTTCATGCACTGGCGCGACCGCTTCCTGTACTGCATGGAGGCCGTCAACAAGGCGCAGGCCGAGACCGGCGAGGTGAAGGGGCATTACCTCAACATCACCGCCGGCACCATGGAGGAGATGTACCGCCGCGGTGAGTTCGCGAAGGAGCTCGGCTCCAACATCGTGATGGTGGATCTCATCGTCGGCTGGACCGCCATCCAGTCCATCTCCAACTGGGCGCGCGAGAACGACATGATCCTGCACATGCACCGTGCGGGGCATGGCACCTACACGCGCCAGAAGACGCACGGCATCTCGTTCCGCGTCATCGCCAAGTGGCTGCGCCTCGCCGGCGTCGATCACCTGCATGCCGGCACCGCCGTCGGCAAGCTGGAGGGCGACCCTATGACCGTGCAGGGCTACTACAACGTCTGCCGGGACATGGTGACGAAGACCGACCTGCCGCGCGGCCTGTTCTTCGACCAGGACTGGGCCGGCCTCAGGAAGGTGATGCCGGTGGCCTCCGGCGGCATCCACGCCGGCCAGATGCACCAGCTCCTCGACCTGTTCGGCGACGACGTGGTGCTGCAGTTCGGCGGCGGCACCATCGGCCATCCGGACGGCATCCAGGCCGGCGCCACCGCCAACCGCGTCGCGCTGGAAGCCATGGTGCTCGCCCGCAACGAGGGGCGCGACATCGCCAAGGAAGGGCCGGAAATCCTCATCGACGCCGCACGCTGGTGTCAGCCGCTGCGCGCGGCGCTCGATACCTGGGGCGAGGTGACCTTCAACTACGCCTCCACCGACACGTCCGATTACGTGCCCACCGCGTCCGTCGCCTGAGGAGAAGAGACATGCGCATCACCCAAGGCACCTTCTCCTTCCTGCCCGACCTGACCGACGCGCAGGTGAAGGCCCAGATCCAGTACGCGCTGGAACAGGGCTGGGCGGTCTCCATCGAGCATGCGGACGACCCGCACCCGCGCAACACCTTCTGGGAGATGTGGGGCGCCCCCATGTTCGACCTGCGCGACGCCGCCGGCGTGTTCGGCGAGGTGGTGGCCTGCCGGGCCGCCAATCCCGAGCACTACGTGCGGATCAACGCCTTCGATTCCACCCGCGGGTGGGAGACGGTGCGCCTCTCCTTCATCGTCCAGCGGCCGGCGCACGAGCCGGGCTTCGTGCTCGACCGCACCGAGGGGCCGGGCCGCACCCAGCGCTACGCCATCCGCCATCGCGGGGCCGCGGCGCTCTGAGCACGCGCCGACCAGCTCGCATCGCGAGATGATCGGATAACGCGTTCTCTATCCGTAAGGCAGAGCGCCGCCGCCCCTTCCAGTCACCAGCGCGGACCGTTCCCACCGCGCCACTTCGCCGAGGTTCGGGTCATGCTCGATGTTGTCCCTTCCGCTTCGTCCGCCGCGGTGCCGGCAGAGGCCGCGCCGGGCACGCTCGACCTCGGCGCTCTCTTCCGCGACAGCGAGGTTCCCGCCTTCCTGGACGATCTCGACGCCGGGCTGATCGGCTTGAAGCCGGTGAAGCGCCGCATCCGCGAGATCGCCGCCCATCTCGTCATCGGCCGCGCCCGCGAAAGGCTCGGCCTGACCTCCGGCGCGCCGACGCTGCACATGACCTTTACCGGCAACCCCGGCACCGGCAAGACAACGGTGGCGCTGAAGATGGCGCGCATCCTCCACCAGTTGGGCTATGTGCGCCGGGGACATCTCGTCTCGGTGACACGCGACGATCTCGTGGGCCAGTATATCGGCCACACGGCTCCCAAGACCAAAGAGATACTCAAGAAAGCCATGGGCGGCGTCCTCTTCATCGACGAGGCCTACTACCTGTACCGCCCGGAGAACGAGCGGGACTACGGGCAGGAGGCGATCGAGATCCTGCTCCAGGTGATGGAGAACCAGCGCGACGACCTGGTCGTGATCCTCGCCGGCTACAAGGACCGCATGGACCGCTTCTTCGAGAGCAATCCCGGCTTCCGCTCGCGCATCGCCCACCACATCGACTTTCCGGACTACGAGGACACGGAGCTGGTGGAGATCGCCCGGCGCATGGCGGCGGACGCGGACTATGCCTTCAGCCCGGCGGCCGAGACGGCGCTGGCGGAATATGTCGCCGCCCGCCGCACGCAACCCAATTTCGCCAACGCCCGCTCGGTCCGGAACGCCTTCGACCGCATGCGCCTGCGCCAGTCGCTGCGGCTGTTCGAGGCGGGCGGCAAGGCCGACCGCGCGGCGCTGGCCACCCTCACCGAGGCCGACGTGCGGGCCAGCCGGGTATTTTCCGGCGGCATCGACGCCCCCGCGCGCGCCGGATAGGCGCCGCGCCATACCAGATCACGCCGACAAGACCGATGACGGCCCGCCGAACGGGCCGCGCGGAGGACACCCTCAGGGAGACCTGCCATGCTGGAGCAGACCGCCGATCACCGCGCCGCCCCGCGCATCACCCTCGCCTGCGCGCTCGACGAATGGGCGGGGGAGGATACCGCCCGCCGCGCCGTCGCCGCCACCGTCTCGGCGCTGGCCGAAGGCTGCGTGGCGCTCGGCCGGCGCATCGCCGAGGGACCGCTCGGCGGCGACCTCGGCCGCACCCTCTCCTCCGGGGAGGCAGGCGAGGGCCAGAAGGCGCTGGATGTGATCGCCAACGACCTCATCATCGCCGCGCTCACCCGCGCGCCGGTGGCCGCCGTCGCCTCCGAGGAGAGCGAGGCGGCGGTGCTCATCGATGCCGACGCGCCGCTGCTGGTGGCCATGGACCCGCTGGACGGCTCGTCCAACATCGACACCGATATCTCGGTCGGCACCATCTTCGCCGTCTTCCCCCGCCCCGCCGGGATGGATGCGGCAAGCCCCTCCGCCTTCCTGCAGAACGGGCGGGCGATGCTCGCCGCCGGCTACGTGCTGTTCGGCCCCCATACCGCGCTGATGCTGACGGTGGGCGCCGGCACCTGGCATTTCGCTCTCGACGCGGAAGGCACGTTCCGCCTCGTGGACGCCGCCGTGCGGGTGCCCGAGGGGGCGGCGGAATTCGCCATCAACATGTCCAACTACCACCACTGGGACGCGCCGGTGCGGGACTATGTGGACGACTGTCTCGCCGGCCGCAAAGGCCCGCGCGAGCGCGATTTCAACATGCGCTGGGTCGCCTCCATGGTGGCGGACGCCCACCGCATCTTCCGCCGGGGCGGCATCTATCTGTATCCGGGCGACGGCCGGAAGGGCTATGCCTCGGGCCGCCTGCGCCTGCTCTACGAGGCCTTCCCGGTCGCCTTCCTGATGGAGCAGGCGGGCGGCTCCGCCTGCGACGGGCGCGCGCCCATCCTCGACCTTGCCGCCACCGCACTCCACCAGCGCGTGCCCTTCATCTTCGGCGCGCGGGACGAGGTGGCGCGGGTGAGCCGCTATCACCTGGAGCCCAGCGGCCACGGCGAGCGCTCGCCCCTGTTCGCCCGCCGCGGGCTATTCATCTGAACCGGCGCCCTCTGACCATCGGACCGTGAGCCCCCATGTCCATCAAGCACCCCATCATCGTCGTCACCGGATCGTCGGGCGCCGGGACGACCTCCGTGAAGCGGACCTTCGAGCAGATCTTCTATCGCGAGAAGGTCAAGGCCGCCTTCATCGAGGGCGACAGCTTCCACCGCTACGACCGCTACGAGATGCGCGAGCTGATGGCCGCCGAGGCGGCCGAGGGCAACAAGCATTTCAGCCATTTCTCGCCGGACACCAACCGGCTGGAGGACCTCGGCCAGCTGTTCAGGGACTATGGCGCCACCGGCTCCGGCCGGTTCCGCCACTATGTGCATGACGCCGCCGAGGCCAAGCTCTACGGCGCCGAGCCCGGCCGCTTCACCGACTGGGAGGACGTGGAGGCGGGCACCGACCTTCTGTTCTACGAGGGCCTGCACGGCGCCGTCGTCACCGACGAGCTGAACCTCGCCCAGCATGCGGACCTGAAGATCGGCGTGGTGCCGGTGATCAACCTCGAGTGGATCCAGAAGATCCACCGCGACAAGGCCACCCGCGGCTATTCAACCGAGGATGTGACCGACACCATCCTGCGCCGCATGCCCGATTACGTGCGCTACATCTGCCCGCAGTTCACGGAAACCGACATCAACTTCCAGCGCGTGCCCACGGTGGACACCTCCAACCCGTTCGTCGCGCGCTGGATCCCGACGCCGGACGAATCCATGGTCGTCATCCGCTTCCGCGACCCGCACGGCATCGATTTTCCCTACCTGTTGTCGATGATCCACAACAGCTTCATGTCGCGGGCGAATTCCATCGTCATCCCGGGCAACAAGCAGGATCTCGCCATGCAGCTGCTTCTGACCCCGCTCATCATGAAGCTGATGGACAGGAAGCGCCGCGCCGGCTGAGGCGCGGCGGCGCGCGGCTCCCTTCCCCGCGCCGGGGGAAGGGGCGCGGGGGAGGACGGCTCATCCCTGCCCCAGGGATGCGTGGCGCCGCCCTCCCCCGCCCACCGCGCAACCGGCACACGAACGGATCGCCCGCCCCGCGGGACACAGACGGGCGCGCCCCGACGCGCGCCCGAACGAAAGGATGCGCCCGGTTTGCGCGCCCAGGATTCAGGCCCGGTGCCGCCCCCGGACGGCACTGCCGACGCCACAGGAAAGGGAGACACCCATGCCCGCCACGGCAAACGCCACTGTCATCATCGCCCATCCCGAGGCGGACGCACCGGCGCCCGCCGTGGACCGCACCCCGGGCGCCCTCGGCTGGCCGGTGACGGCGGCGGTGCGCGCCCTCGCCATGGATGCGGTGGAGCAGGCGAAGTCCGGCCATCCCGGCGCGCCGCTGGGCATGGCGGAGATCACCGCCGTGCTCTGGCGCGAGGTGCTGCGGCACAATCCCGCCGACCCGGCGTGGCCCGACCGCGACCGCTTCGTGCTCTCCAACGGGCACGGCTCCATGCTGCTCTACGCACTGTTGCACCTGACCGGCTACGATTTGCCGATCAGCGAGCTGAAGCGCTTCCGCCAGCTCCATGCCCGCACCCCCGGCCATCCCGAATACGGCATGACGCCGGGTGTCGAGACCACCACCGGCCCGCTCGGACAGGGCCTCGCCAATGCGGTCGGCATGGCGCTGGCGGAAAAGACCCTGGCCGCCCAGTTCAACCGGCCGGGCCTCACCGTCGTCGACCATCGCACCTTCGTCTTCCTCGGCGACGGCTGCATGATGGAAGGCATCAGCCACGAGGCGTGCTCGCTGGCCGGCCGGCTGAGGCTCGGCAAGCTCGTCGCCTTCTGGGACGACAACGGCATCTCCATCGACGGCAAGGTGGAGGAGTGGTTCGCCGACGACACGCCGGCGCGCTTCGCCTCCTATGGCTGGCAGGTGCTCAAAGACGTGGACGGCCACGACCCCTCGGCCCTGCGCGCCGCCATCGAGGCGGCGCTCGCCGATCCGGACCGCCCCGCCCTCGTCTGCTGCCGCACGGTGATCGGCCGCGGCGCGCCCACCAAGCAGGGCCACCAGGACACCCACGGCGCCCCTCTCGGCAAGGAGGAGATCGCCCGCGCCCGCGCCGCCATGGGCTGGGAGCATGCCCCGTTCGAGGTGCCGGCGGAGGTCCATGCCCAGTGGGATGCCCGCAAGGCCGGCGCCGCCCGCCAGCAGGCGTGGGAAGCCCGCATGGCCGCCTATGCGCGGGCCTATCCGGCCGAGGCGGAAGAGCTGCGCCGCCGCCTCGCGGGCACCCTCTCCCCCGCGTTCGACGCCACCTATTCCGCGGCGCGCGATGCGGTGCTTGCCAAGGCCGAGACGGTTGCCACCCGCAAGGCCAGCCAGCAGGCGCTGGCGGCGGTCGCGCCCGCCGTGCCCGAATTGCTTGGCGGCTCGGCGGATCTCGCCCACTCCAACCTCACCACCTATCCCGGCTCGGTGCCGGTGACGCGCGATGCGGCCGGCAACCAGATCCTCTATGGCGTGCGCGAGTTCGGCATGTCGGCCATCGCCAACGGCATCGCGCTGCACGGCGGCTTCATTCCGTTCGTGGCCACCTTCCTCGTGTTCTCGGACTATGCCCGCAACGCCATCCGCATGAGCGCGCTCATGGGCCAGCGGGTGATCTATGTGCTCACCCACGATTCCATCGGGCTCGGCGAGGACGGCCCCACCCACCAGCCGGTGGAGCATGTGGAGAGCCTGCGCCTCATCCCGAACCTTCAGGTCTGGCGCCCCGCCGACACGCTGGAGACGCTGGAAGCCTGGCGCGCCGCCCTCGCCCGCACCGACGGGCCGAGCGCGCTGATCCTCTCGCGCCAGAACCTGCCGTTCTGGCCGCGCACGCCGGCGCAGATCGAGGCGATCGCGGGCGGGGCCTATGTGCTGCGCGAGAGCGAGGGCGCCCCGCGCGCCGTGCTGGTGGCCACCGGCTCGGAGGTGAAGCTGGCCGGCGAGGCGGCGGAACTGCTCGACACGGCGGGGATCGCCACCCGCCTCGTCTCCATGCCCTGCCGCGAGCGCTTCGAGGCCCTGACCGAGACCGAGCGCGCGGCGCTCCTGCCCAGGGGCGTGCCGGTGGTGGCGGTGGAAGCCGGCGTCACCCGAGGCTGGCGCGGCCTCTGCGCCACCCGGGCCGATGGCATCGGCGTGGTGGGCATCGACCGCTTCGGCGAATCGGCACCGGAAAAGGACCTGTGGCCCCTGTTCGGCTTCACCGCCGAGGCCGTGGCCGAAACCGTGCGCCGCGCGCTGGGGTGAGGAAGGCTCGCCCGCCTGCGAGCACCACGCGCCCGTTGAACGACAGAACGACCAGAGAGGAGACGACCATGGCCCTTGTTTCCATGCGCCAGCTGCTGGACCACGCGGCAGAGCATTCCTATGGCCTGCCGGCCTTCAACGTGAACAACATGGAGCAGGTCAAGGCGATCATGGACGCGGCCCGCGCCACGTCGTCGCCGGTGATCCTCCAGGGCTCGGCGGGCGCGCGCAAATATGCCGGCGAGCCGTTCCTGCGCCACCTCATCGCCGCGGCGGTGGAGGCCTATCCCGAGATCCCGGTGGTGATGCACCAGGACCACGGCGCCTCCCCCGCCGTGTGCATGGGCGCGATCCGCTCCGGCTTCTCCTCGGTGATGATGGACGGCTCCCTGAAGGAGGACGGCAAGACGCCGGCGGACTACGACTACAACGTCACCGTCACCGCCCACGTGGTGGAGCTGGCCCACGCGGTGGGCGTGTCGGTGGAGGGCGAGCTCGGCTGCCTCGGCTCGCTGGAGACCGGCAAGGGCGAGGCCGAGGACGGCCACGGCGCCGAGGAGGCGCTCGACCATTCCCGCCTGCTGACCGATCCGGACGAGGCGGCGCAGTTCGTGAGGGCGACCCAGTGCGATGCGCTGGCCATCGCCATCGGCACCTCCCACGGCGCCTACAAGTTCACCCGCAAGCCCACCGGCGACATCCTCGCCATCGACCGCATCAAGGCCATCCACCAGCGCATCCCCACCACCCATCTGGTGATGCACGGCTCCTCCTCGGTGCCGCAGGAGCTGCTGGAGGAGATCCGCACCCACGGCGGCGACATCAAGGAAACCTACGGCGTGCCGGTGGAGGAGATCCAGGAAGGCATCCGCTACGGCGTGCGCAAGGTGAACATCGACACCGACATCCGCCTCGCCATGACGGCCGGCATGCGCCGCGTGGCGGCCACCCGCCGCGCGGAATTCGACCCGCGCAAGTTCCTCGCCGCCGCCATGGAGGAGGCGAAGAAGGTCTGCATCGCCCGTTTCGAGGCATTCGGCGCGGCCGGGCAGGCGGAAAAGGTGCGCCCCGTGGAGCTGGACGACATGGCGCGCCGTTACGCCGCCGGCTCCCTCCGGCAGGTGGTGCATTGAGGCGAGGGCGCCGGCGCGCCCTCTTTCGGGCCGGCCGCGACGTGACCGGATCGGCGCGCGCTCTAGCCGGGGCGGCCCCGCGCGCCTTATAGGAGAGCACGACCGCCCGGGGCCGCGCACCGCCCCGGGCGAAGCCATCATGCGACGCGCGCGTGGCGCGCCGGAGCTTCAGGAGGGACCCATGCCCCGCGCCCATTCCATCATCGCCCCGTCGATCCTGTCCGCCGACTTCACCCGCCTCGGCGCCGAGGTCGAGGCGGTGCTGGCCGGTGGGGCCGAGTGGATCCACTTCGACGTAATGGACAACCATTACGTCCCCAACCTCACCATCGGCCCGCTGGTGCTCCAGTCGCTGCGCAAGAAGACCAAGGCGTTCGTGGACGTGCACCTGATGGTGAAGCCGGTGGACGGCATGATCGAGGCCTTCGCCGCCGCCGGCGCCGACCTCATCTCCTTCCACCCGGAGGCGAGCGAGCACGTGGACCGCTCCATCCAGCTCATCCGCTCCAAGGGCGTGAAGGCCGGGCTGGTGCTGAACCCGGCGACGCCGCTCAGCGTGCTGGACTACACGCTCGATACCCTCGACCTGGTGCTGGTGATGTCGGTGAACCCCGGCTTCGGCGGACAGGCGTTCATTCCCTCCGCCCTCGACAAGCTGCGCGCCATCCGCGCCCGCATCGACGATCTCGGCCGCGACATCCGCCTTGAGATCGACGGCGGGGTGAAGGTGGACAACATCGGCGCCATCGCCCGCGCTGGGGCGGACACCTTCGTGGCCGGCAGCGCCATCTTCGGCGCCAGCGACTATGAGGAGACCATCGTCGCCATGAAGCACGAGGTGGCGCTGGCGACCGGCGCGGTGGCGGAGGTCTGAGGGCGGGCGCCCGGGATCCTCGACGACGGGGGCGGCGCTCGCCCCCTCCCGTCACGACTTGCGCGTCAGCCGGAACACGGCCTGCTCGCCCAGCAGGTTCCAGACCCACCACGGCATGTTCACGCGCACCCGGTGGCCGGACGAATCCAGCGCCACCGCCTTCTCGATCTTGGCATCCAGAAGCTCAGCCAGCGCCACGAAGTCGCGGATGGTGCAGAAGTGGATGTTGGGCGTCTCGTACCAGGAGATGGGCATGTTGTCGGTCACCGGCATGCGCCCGTTCACCAGAAGGTCGAGCCGCGAGCGCCAGTGGCCGAAATTGGGGAACGACACCACCGCGTGCCGGCCGATGCGCAGCATCTGCTCCAGCACCCAGCGCGGGCGGCGCGTCGCCTGCAGCGTCTGCGACAGGATCACATAGTCGAACGCGTCGTCGGGATAATGGGCGAGGTCCACGTCGGCATCGCCCTGGATCACCGCGAGACCGCGCGCCACACCCGCATTCACCCCCTCGCGCGAAAGCTCGATGCCGCGGGCATCGCAGCCGCGGGTGGTGGCGAGCAGATCCAGGAGCTCGCCCTCGCCCGAGCCCACGTCGAGCACGCGCGAGCCCGGCGCCACCATCTCCGCCACCACGAGCAGGTCGACGCGGCCGCCCAGCCGGCGCACAGCGCCCTCGTCCAGAACCGGTTCCCGGAGCGCCATGGTCAGTCCCGCCTTGCCGCCGGCAGGCCGATGGCCCGCGCCGCGCTGTCGAGGAAGCCGCGGGCGATGGCGAACAGCTCCGGCTCCTCGAGCAGGAAGGCGTCGTGGCCCTTGTCGCTGTCGATCTCGGTGAAGGAGACGCTGGCCCCCGACGCGTTCAGCGCATGCACGATGGCGCGGGAATCCTGGGTGGGGAACAGCCAGTCCGAGGTGAAGGACACCACGCAGAACCGCGTCTTGGAGCCGCGGAACGCGTTGGCCAGGACGCCGCCGTGGTCCGCCGCGAGGTCGAAGTAATCCATGGCCCGGGTCACGTAGAGATAGGAATTGGCGTCGAACCGCTGCACGAACGATTCGCCCTGGTGGCGCAGATAGCTTTCCACCTGGAAGTCGGCATCGAAGCCGAAGGTGGGCATCTCGCGGTTCTGCAGGCGCCGGCCGAACTTGTTGTGCAGCGACTGGTCCGACATGTAGGTGATGTGCGCCGCCATGCGCGCCACCGCAAGCCCGCGATGGGGCGTCACGCCCTCCGCCAGATAATGGCCGGAACGCCAGTCGGGATCGGCCATCACCGCCTGCCGGCCCACCTCGTGGAAGGCGATGTTCTGCGCCGAATGACGCGCGCCCGTGGCGATCGGCAGGGCCGAGAACACCCGCTCGGGATAGGCGGCCGCCCATTGCAGCACCTGCATGCCGCCCATGGAGCCGCCGGCCACGCAGAGCAGCTTGTCGATGCCGAGGTGGTCGAGCAGCATCGCCTGCGCGTTCACCATGTCGGGAATGGTGACGAGCGGCATGTCGAGCCCGTACGGCCGCCCGGTCGCCGGATTGGTTGAGGACGGCCCGGTGGTGCCCATGCAGCCGCCGAGCACGTTGGAGCAGATGACGAAGAACCGGTCCGTGTCGATGGGCTTGCCGGGACCGACCATGGTCTCCCACCAGCCCGGCTTGCCGGTGACCGGATTGAGGCTGGCGGCGTGCTGGTCGCCGGTCAGGGCGTGGCACACCAGAATGGCGTTGGAGCGCGCGGCGTTGGGCTCGCCATAGGTCTGGTAGGCGATCTGCAGGTTCGCAAGCTCGACCCCCGCGTCGAGGTGGAGCGGTCTCTTGGGTCCGAACCGGACCACCGGGGAATGCGGATCGTCGGCCTCGCGCCGCGCCTGGGCGGCGGATGCCCCGGCTGGGGCGGGCGGGGCCACGTCCGTGGGGACGGGTGAAGTCATGCGCGGAACCAAGCGGCCAGCCGGCCGCCCTGTCAAGCGCCCGGCGGCGGGGCGGGGGCGGCGACGCGCACTTTCGCGCGACACGGCCCCGTGCCGGCGAACGATAACGGCATCGGTTCACGGCGCGTCCCGCCGTTTCGGAGCTGCTGGAATGGCACCGGCGGCCATGCCTGCGCTTTTCCGTGCCGCTCGGGCCGGACCTTCGCAAAATTGTAAGCCGGCACGTGGATAAGTAGGCGCGCCCGGAGCATCCTCTGGCGGCGCCGGGGCGGGGGAAAGACCATGAAGGATCCGGTTCAGAAGAGCATCGGCTACAGGCTCACCCACACCGCGCGCCTGCAGAAGGCGCTGTCGGCGCGGCTGCTGGCCACGCTCGGGCTGTTTCCCGGGCAGGAAGCGGTGCTCAAGCTGCTGAGCGAGCAGGACGGCCGCACCATGGGCGATCTCGCCGCCGCGCTCAGGGTGCGCCCGCCCACCGCCTCCAAGACCATCGCCCGCCTCACCAGCCAAGGGCTGGTGGAACGTCGCGCCACCGACGGCGACGGCCGGCTCGTGCGCGTGTTCCTCACCGCCGCCGGGCGTGAGCGCAGCGCCTCCATCGACGGCGTGTGGGACCAGCTGGAGGCGGAGATGGTGGCCGGCCTCGACAGCAAGGAGCGCAAGCGCCTGCGCAAGCTGCTGCGCAAGGTGGAGAAGAACCTCGCCCAGCGGCTCGGCGCCGACGGCGGCCTCGACGACGAGGGCGACGTGGCGGACGACGAGGACGACAGCTGAGCCTTTCCCTGCCGGCGGCGCATGCCACGGCGCACGCTTCTGCCCTTCACGCACGGCTTCTCCCCTTCCCCCGGAGGCAGCAAGGCGCTATGCCTGATTCAAACGATTAAAATGCGCTGTCGGAGCCGCCTCCGGCTGCCACCCGGGAGGCCGCACGCGGTCGCGCCGGAACGCATCCCGAGGCGATCTCGATCACAAGCCGGCCCGATCCGGCGCCACATGGGGGAAACATGCCGAACGCCATTGATCTTGAGGGCCGCGTCGCCATCGTCACCGGCGGAGCGCAGGGCATCGGCCGCGCCGTGGTCGAGCGCTTTCTCGTCTCCGGGGCCCGCGCCGTCGCCATCATCGACCGCGACGCCGGCCTCGCCGGGGCGACCGCCGACGAGCTCGGCCGCGACCGGGTGATGCCGCTCGCCGCCGACGTGACGCAGCGCGCCGACGTGGAGCGCGCCGTCGCCGAGGTGGTCGCCGCCCACGGACGGGTGGACATCCTCGTCAACAACGCCGGCATCTCCGGGCCGAACATGCCCTTGTGGGAGTATCCGGAAGAGGCGTGGCAACAGGTGCTCGCCATCAACCTCAACGGCCCGTTCCTGTGCTGCCGCGCCGTGGTGCCGCACATGATCGCGCAGGGCTACGGGCGCATCGTCAACGTGGCCTCGGTGGCGGGCAAGGAGGGCAACCCCAACGCCTCCGCCTATTCCGCCTCCAAGGCGGGCGTGATCGCGCTCACCAAGTCGCTGGCCAAGGAGCTCGCCGGCCAGGACATCTCGGTGAACTGCGTGACCCCCGCCGCGGCGCGCACCGCCATCTTCGACCAGATGAGCCAGCAGCATATCGACTATATGCTGTCCAAGATCCCCCGCGGGCGATTCGTCACGGTCGAGGAGGTGGCGGCCACCATCGCCTTCGCGGCGTCGTCCGATTGCTCGTTCACCACCGGCGCCGCCTTCGACCTCTCCGGCGGACGCGCCACCTACTGAGACAGACCCATGCGCGCGCCGGCCGAGCTGAAGTCATCCCCGGCGCACGCTCCCTTCACCGGCATCGCGCTGATGTGCGTGGCGGTGGTGACCTTCGCGATCACCGACACCATGGCCAAGTGGCTGACCGGACACATCAATGTGTTCGTGGTGGTGTGGGCGCGCTATGTCGTCCACTTCGCCTGCTCGCTGCTCGTATTCAACCCGTGGACCGTGCCCGGCCTGCTGCGCACCAGCCGCCCGCTGCTGCAGGTCGGCCGCTCGGCCATGCTGTTCCTGACGACGGCGCTGAACTTCACGGCGCTCCAGTTCCTGCAGCTGGACCAGACCGTCTCCATCATGTTCTCGGTGCCGTTCTTCGTCGCCCTGTTCGCGGGGCCGATCCTGGGCGAGCACGTGGGGCTGCAGCGCTGGCTGGCTATCCTGGTCGGCTTCGCCGGCATCCTGCTGGTGGTGCGTCCCGGCGCCGGCGGCATTCACCCCGCGGCCATCCTCAGCGTCGGCGCGGCGGCCACCTACGCGCTCTATGCCATTTCCACCCGCATGCTGGCCCGCACGGATTCGAGCCAGACGACGCTGTTCTATTCCTCGCTGGTGGGCTCGGTCGCGGCCTCGCTGCCGCTCCCCTTCGTGTGGGAAACGCCCCACGAGCCGCTGGTGTTCGCCAGCATGCTCAGCCTCGGCATCATCGCCGGCTTCGGCCATTTCCTCCTGATTCTTGCCCACAAGCGCGCGCCTGCGGCGACGCTCGCCCCTTATATCTACACCCAGATCCTCAGCATGATCGCGCTGGGCTGGCTGGTGTTCGGCCAGATGCCCAGCCTGTGGACGCTCGGCGGGGCCGGCATCGTCATCGCATCCGGCATCTACCTCCTGGTGATGGAGGCGCGAAACCGCGCCGCATGAGCCAATTGCGGCGCCGCGTTCTCGGTTTCGTCAAAAATCAGCTTATGCTTGTGTGCGTTGCACTCTTATCCCGCGCAGGACCATCATGCCCGCTGCCCGCCTCCTTGTTCTCGAAGGAAATACTGCCGAAGCCCGCGCCCGTCAGGTCGCATTCGGCGGGCAGGCGGCGAGCGAGGGTTATGCGCAGCTGCTGCGCGAGCTGTTCCCGGGCCAGGTGACGGTCGACATCTGCTACCCCGCCGATGCGGGCGCAAATCTCCCCGATGCGGGTGGGCTTGAGGGGTATGACGGCATCGCCATCACCGGCTCCTCGCTCAACATCTACAATGGCGGCGTCGAGATCACGCAGCAGATCGACCTGATCCGCACCGCGTTCACCACCGAGGTTCCGGTTTTTGGCAGTTGCTGGGGCCTGCAGCTTCTCACGGTCGCCGCCGGCGGGCAGGTGCGCCGCAACCCCAAGGGGCGGGAGGTGGGATTCGGGCGCCGCATCCGCACCACGGCAGCGGGCGCCGGGCAC